>JHYZ01000035.1 GCA_000621185.1 Franconibacter pulveris DSM 19144 | reverse complement strand
CCGCTCTCATTAAGTAATGCCGCGTTGATCCCGCCAATAATCATGGTGGAAGAAGCGGAGATCACTTCCCCGCCGCTGCTGAGTTTGTCATGAAGACGAATAATGCCTTTCATCATTGCATATCCCTTTGAATTTAAATATTTTTAAGGCATCTCATTACTGTTAATCAGCCTGATTACTCAATGCAGCAAGAGATAATTTACTGATTACTTTTTCAAATTCAGTTTTATCTACATAACGATTATTGAATTTCAATCGCCCTTCTCTGGTTGTTATTTCAGCAAAACCATCCTGTACATTTACTTTTATAATCTCTGATTTATTTATCGTAACTATATCGCTGAATGCGTTTGGTTTTATCAAGAAATCATCATATCGTTCCAAAAAAAAACACACCTTCTTGGTTTGATAAAAAGCACAGAGATTTGTAATAAATAGCGTACAGAAAACAGAAGTAACAAGATGAGATATAAAAAACGACACCACCGTAAGAATAAAAAATAACGCACTTATTTTTATATATTTATTGCTAAAAAACATCACCTTGCACTCTACATTTTCATCATCAGGATATTCTGAGCGCTGCGTATATTTTGATAATACAGAGGTCTGTATAGAAAACAAACAGCCAATATAGTAAATAATACCAGTCGGAAAATAAAATAGAGACAATAAAAATGACATTCCAGTTGCATATCGAGGCCCCCTCATTATTAAGAAGACATTCAAAAACTGAAGAGCAAAGATTAACACCAGTGTGTTTTTTAACACCACAGAAAAATCATAAAGACTATATTCAGGAAAAACAACTCCTGCAAATACAAACAACAAAACCAACAGGAGTAAATTTACTAGCAATCCAATCCACAGCCATTTATTAATTTTACTCATATCCATGACTTAACCTCAAATAAAATAATCAGAAATAGTAGAAGAAATCCATCCAGGCACTATGAGAGGACGGCATCTCACGGTCAACAACAGGTGGCTTTTTTTTAGCTTGTTCTTTAGTGATCTTTCGTAGATCCACGCGGCGAGGCTCAGTGAAGTTCAGCGCTGTGAAAATAGACTCA
>JHYZ01000034.1 GCA_000621185.1 Franconibacter pulveris DSM 19144 | reverse complement strand
TGCACCTGGTCGTCGAATAACGCCCTGACCAGCCCGGCAGGCTGTTCCGCATTACTGGCCTCACCGGCTGCCGGGAACAGCACGGCAACCCGGGCGTCTCCGTCAGCCTTTATTCGCCGGTATTCCTGAGGTTCATCATCGGTATTGAGCACGAAAATCATCGGCTGCAGCACGGTATCCAGCACCGCCTGCGCCAGATTCTCCGGAATACGGTAACCGTCGTGGTAATCCTTACTGAACTCCTTCGCCGCTTCAAACAGCTGGGTCTGCGCCATATCCGGGTCGAAATCCTTGACGCCCGGATAGAGCACAAGCTCATCCATCTTGTCGGCGGGCTGCTTTGCTATCTGCTCCTGACGCGTTTTGAGCACCTTTTGCTGCTTCTCATCCCGTGCGTCTTCTGCCGCCTTGCGCGCGGCGGGCAGCGCTTCGGTATTTGTGGCACGCTGGTAGAACGGGGTTTTCAGCATCGAACCTCTGGCATAGCGTTCGATACGCCAGGCGGTGAGCCACGCTATCTGGTTTTCAACGACGGTTTCCAGACTGCCGCTGGCACGCGCTGGTTCGTATTGAGAAGCCTCTTCAGGGGTGATTTTTTCTGGTGTGGAGAGATTCAGGGTGAGTTCGCGCCAGGCGTTGAAGCGATTGACTAATGGTGCATCTATCACAAACTGTTCGCCCAAATCAAAGGGCATCCCCCTCCATTGATCCTGAGACAATTCTTTAGGTAAGACTGATTTTGGTACTTTAAGTGGTGCGCCGGCGGAAAATGCTGAAGCATACATATCATGCAAGGCGATTTGAGACAGCAATAAGCTGTCATCCTCACCATTAGCCTTCCCCTGATCCCCCGGCGGATAACCGCCCCCCAGATCCGAGTGCATCCCCGGGTAAACCACCTCGGTGGCATAGGGCGGGTATTTGCCGTCACTCCGGCGCACCGAGTCCAGCGGAAAGCAGAGACGCTGCTCATGCCCGGACACCAGATGCACGCATTTTTTTATCAGTCCGCCATAGGTTTCATCGTCCGGCAGCTCCATCGTGCCGTCAGCCCAGGACATATGCCCCTCAGCAATCGGTACCACGTGCGCTATCCCAACGGAGGCCACGGTATCCAGCAGCCCGAGAAACTCCACGCTGAC
>JHYZ01000033.1 GCA_000621185.1 Franconibacter pulveris DSM 19144 | reverse complement strand
TGAGTCTATTTTCACAGCGCTGAACTTCACTGAGCCTCGCCGCGTGGATCTACGAAAGATCACTAAAGAACAAGCTAAAAAAAAGCCACCTGTTGCTGACCGTGAGATGCCGTCCTCTCATAGTGCCTGGATGGATTTCTTCTATTACTACTGAAAGGGATTTCTGATGGGAAAGGGCATTATTCGTCTGCATGACAAACTTCTTGTCACTGGTGATTTTGCAGAAGCTATCGGTGTTCTTGCCAGTTGGGAAGTAATGATCGGTATTTTACTGATTGAACAATTGGTTATTTATTACTTTGGCAATGACTTGCAGAAATGGTGCCGGGAAGGTGTTTTTGGGATTGAGCCGGATGACAAACTGAAGAGCACCTGGCAGCTGGGGACTAAGAACCCCCGCAATAAAGAATATGACAATCAGCAGGAAGCGTTTAATAAAGCGCTGGGAGCGGTGTTATGACAAGGGGCAGAAAATTTTCGGGAGAGTTTATTGAGTTTGATGAAATCAGGCGTAAGAAAAGTCATTGCGAAACAATCATTGAAGTTAATAACAAATGGGTGATTGAGCATCCTGACGAATGTGATCCCCTAAAGCTTGAACGGGAAAATGAACAAGCTTCTGCTGAGATAACCAGACTGGAAGCAATCCTGGCAACGGAACCACCACCTCCAGAGCTACCACCGCGTAAGCCTTTATTTAAGGTTAGTGGTGTGCTGGAAGAATTTAGTGCGCAGAAAGTGATCGGTTATTTCACCGATCGCGAATATGATCCTGAAGGATTTGCCAAACAGGAGGCAAGTGAGCAGGTGGGAAGCCTCTTACTTGCGGTAACGGGAAATGCTGCCGGTTCTGCCGTAACAGGGCAGAGTAAGATTCGGATAAAAGATGCCTGTAATTTTGTTCGTGGGAAGATTAATGGCGTGCCATTTAGCGGCTGGCTGGGGAAGACTCATGTCCGATCCGGTGACTATGTGGAAATGGCCGTTATGGGGAAAGGCGATCACTATGTTGTATATGCAATAGCTCTCCCTGAGTTCCGGACAATAACCATGACACCGAAGTGCGCGTGTGGACGCGAAGGTGATATTTATTTTGAAACTCGCCGCAGCGTTCCTGTTATGGCGGGGATTTATATTGTTTTGTTACTAGTACTCAAATTGTTTAGCCTGGATTGGTCGGTGATCTTATTTTGTTTCGCAATAATGGCGGCGATGCTACTGATCGCCAGTATCTATGCAGTCATTAGTATAAGAAAAAAACCAAATCCCAAGACGCTTCTTGCTGAGTCTATTTTCACAGCGCTGAACTTCACTGAGCCTCGCCGCGTGGATCTACGAAAGATCACTAAAGAACAAGCTAAAAAAAA
>JHYZ01000032.1 GCA_000621185.1 Franconibacter pulveris DSM 19144 | reverse complement strand
AGTTCAATCCGGACTCACCGGATGAGCGTTGGGTGACGGACATAACCTACATCCGGACCCACGAAGGCTGGCTGTATCTGGCCGTGGTGGTTGACCTGTTCACCCGAAAAGTTATCGGCTGGTCAATGCAACCCCGCATGACAAAAGAGATTGTCCTGAACGCATTACTTATGGCGGTGTGGAGGCGTAATCCTCAAAAGCAGGTACTGGTTCACTCTGATCAGGGCAGTCAGTACACGAGCCATGAGTGGCAGTCGTTCCTGAAATCACACGGTCTGGAAGGCAGCATGAGTCGTCGCGGTAACTGCCACGACAACGCGGTTGCGGAAAGCTTTTTCCAGCTACTGAAACGCGAACGGATTAAGAAAAGGATCTACGGAACGAGAGACGAAGCCAGAAGCGATATTTTTGATTATATCGAAATGTTTTATAACAGTAAGCGTCGGCATGGTTCGAGCGAGCAGATGCCACCGGCTGAATATGAAAACCTATATTATCAACGGCTCAGAAGTGTCTAGATTATCCGTGGCGATTCATTCGCTAGCATCAAAATCGATCTCATCCCATCGAGCTTCAGCGGCTTCGGCAGGACGGGTAATAGTAAGAAGCTGCCACATGAACAGGCATCGTGTTGACTGGCTAATGTTTGCTGTTCGCATCGTCTGCATCAGTTGAGGCAGTTGATCAGGCCGAATGCTCGGCATGTTCTTTTTCTGAGGCTTCTCGAACGCTTTTCCGATATTTACGCTGGGAACCGCATCAATCAGGCCCGTGTTCTGCGCATAAATCATGACTTCATTAATTCGCTGACAAAGGCGTCGAACAGTCTCTAATGCCCCTCTGGCCTGAACCGGCTGAACTGCTTTAACCAGGGTATGAGCCTTAATTTCAGTGACACTGATATCACCGATTGCTGGGAAAACATCTCTCTCAAGCGAGCGCCAGATATCGTCGGCATAGTCCTCTGTTACGCTGGCTTTCTTCACATTCCACCAACGCTCGGCAACTAACAGGAAAGTGTTGGTTTTAGCTTCTTGCGAATTTCTAACCTGTTCTTTCTGATGTTGCTGAGGATCAATGTCTTTCGCCAACAAAACTCGAGATTCAGCTCTGAGTTTACGCGCATCAGAAAGGGAGACAGCAGGGTAGGCTCCGAAGCTTTGCTTGGTTCGCTGTTTTGTCAAAGGTCGATAGTAACGGAACTGCCAGAGCTTACTACCGCTGGACTTGATTAACAGAGTAAGCCCATCACCATCATATAGCTGGTAATCGGCATCTTTAGGTTTGGCGGCTTTGATTTCCGTATCGGTTATCGGCTTGGTTTTTCGTGCCATGGGGGAGTCTCCATGCGTTTAGGCCCAACGAAAACAATAGAGCTTTCCGTTGGGCCTATCAATGGTCCTAAAAGGTTCGGATTTAATTAGTTGGCTTCAGACTTCGCGGGACAAATTGAAGGCACAAAAAAGCCCGCAGGGCTTGCGCCGTGCGGGCTCTTAGGACTTCATCGGATGACTCTGGTAATCACCGATGGAGAATTTTGGTGGAGCTGGCGGGAGTTGAACCCGCGTCCGAAATTCCTACATTCTTCCGGGTATATAGTAAAAACAATGAATTACATTAGAAATCAGAAA
>JHYZ01000031.1 GCA_000621185.1 Franconibacter pulveris DSM 19144 | reverse complement strand
TTTTTTTTAGCTTGTTCTTTAGTGATCTTTCGTAGATCCACGCGGCGAGGCTCAGTGAAGTTCAGCGCTGTGAAAATAGACTCAGCAAGAAGCGTTGACGGATCTGGACCTTTTCTGATGCTAAAGACGGTGTATATACCAGCCACTACCAACATAGCGGCAGCAATAGCCAGGCAAAAAAAGACCGCCTTCCAGTCCGCGCCGAAAAATTTGAGAGAAATAAATAAAACAGCGTAAATCCCGGCCATAACAGGTGCACTACGATGAAGCTCAAAATAGATATCACCCTCACGCCCACACTCACACTGCGGCGTCATGGTTATTGTTCGGAGCTCAGGGAGGGCTATTGCATATACAACATAGTGATCGTCTCTTCCCATCACGGCCATTTCCACATAGTCACCGGCTCGGACATGCGTCTTACCCAGCCAGCCACTAAATGGCACGCCATTAATCTTACCTCGAACAAAATCACAGGCATCTTTTATCCGGACTTTGCTTTGCCCCGTGACGGCTGAACCGGCAGCATTGCCTGTTACGGCAAGTAATAGGCTTCCCATCTGCTCATTGGCCTCCTGTTTGGCAAATCCTTCAGGGTCATATTCGCGATCGGTGAAATAACCGATCACTTTCTGCACACTGAATTCTTCCAGCACACCACAGACCTTAAACAACGGTTGACGCGGTGGCAGCTCTGGTGGCAGTGGCTCTGTAGCCAGGAGTGCTTCCAGTTGCGGGATTTTCTCTTCCAGGGATGCAATCTCTGCTCTAATGCCGTCCATATAGCGAGCAGACAAATTTTCATTATGTTGATTCCTTCCCAGATTTTCCCGTCTGTTCTTCAGTTGAATCCTGGAACCAGATAGCTCCATTTTGAGTCCTTCAAAATTAGTAAACTCACCTGACGCTTTTCTGTTCTTGTTCATAACACTACTCCCAGCGCCTTATTAAACGCTTCCTGCTGATTATCACATTCTTTATTGCGGGGGTTCTTAGTCCCCAGCTGCCAGGTGCTCTTCAGTTTGTCATCCGGCTCAATCCCAAAAACACCTTCCCGGCACCACTTCTGCAAGTCATTACCAAAGTAATAAATAATCAGCTGTTCAATCAGGAATATGCCAATCATTGCTTCCCAGCTAGCAAGAAAACTGACGAATCGTCCAGCAGCAATTGCGCCTAATTTGGACGATAACTGAGCTAATCCTCCTCCCTCAAATAACCCCGTCTCGGAAAGGACCTGAAGCAAGCCACTGGCACCTTTAAAAGCTACGCCAGCATCTACAGCCGTTTTTCCACCATTAAGTCCAACAAAAATCCATCTGGTATGTTCAGATCTTATTTCGGAGATCAAATCCACGGCATCCAGAGCCAGATTAATCACCGCAGCACCGGTTCCAGCGGTGACTCCGACAAACTTCACACTTGTGGTTCCTGCTCCATTCTGAATTCCGTGTTTAACCGCCGGTTCCATAATCTCTGTGGTTGTGCTCACGGTCCCAAGGAAAGCGGACGCTATCTGCGCATGGCTTTTCGTATCCCCTTTGCTCTCCTGCAGCTGATTTTTGAATTCCAGTCCGTTGAAGAACAACGCCAGCAATTTGATCCGGGCCCCTTTCAGGGCGCTTTCGCCTTCAGCACTCTGGGCAAATTTGTCAAAATCAGCCTGATAACGGGTTTGAATTTTCCGCCGTTCAGCCGTTCCCGAATACTTCATATCTTCCAGGAGCTGTCTTCTGAACGCATCGCCATCCTGTATCTGCCCGAGAGACAGCTGCACCGCATTATCAAACGACACACCGGATACCACCTGGAACAACGATTTCGTCAACAGCTCGTTTAATCCGTCCAGCGTTTTCCCCAGACGGG
>JHYZ01000030.1 GCA_000621185.1 Franconibacter pulveris DSM 19144 | reverse complement strand
GCGGTGAGGGGGGGATTCGAACCCCCGATACGTTGCCGTATACACACTTTCCAGGCGTGCTCCTTCAGCCACTCGGACACCTCACCATATTGTCTGCTGCCCACTCGTCGGGGGCAACGGGGCGCTACTATAGGGGGGAGCATAAAATCGGTCAAGCAGAATTTTTTCTTTCCTAATCGTTCGGTTAAGGGTTAAACGAAATGGCCCTTTGCCAGCAATGCCCGTAAGCGCCGCCGGACAGAAACATTCGCAAACATCCTCGTAGAGCAAGTAAGCGCAGCGCGCCTGTTCACGTCAGCCTGCGTAAATCAGCGGCGGATAAGCAAGCCTGTGCTTCGCTTATCGTGTTTTCTGTACCAGGCTTAAGACCAAACTATTAGACGGACGATGTGGAGCATTATGAAAGAGCAAAATCGCACTATCGGTATTGCGCCTTATGGCGGCTCAGCAGGCGGTTGGGGAGCATTGAAGGCGGTCGCTGACGCCATACGCGGTCAGATGTCGGTGAAGCAAGACGTCATTGCCTTATTCAAGGTTAACCAGCCGCAGGGGTTTGACTGCCCCGGCTGCGCCTGGCCGGACCCGCAACACGGCTCCTCATTTGAGTTTTGTGAAAACGGCGCCAAGGCGGTTACCTGGGAAGCGACCAGTAAACGCACCACCCCGGAATTTTTCGCCGCGCACACCGTAAGCGAACTGTGGGAGCGTAACGCCTTTGAGCTGGAAGGCGAGGGACGCCTGACGCACCCGATGAAATATGATCCGGCAAGCGACACCTACCAGCCCATCGAGTGGGAAACCGCCTTCACAGAGATTGGCGAACATCTACGACGCTATGACGATCCAGACAGCGTGGAGTTTTACACATCCGGGCGCGCATCGAACGAAGCGGCTTTTCTCTGGCAGCTCTTCGCCCGAGAGTACGGCACTAATAACTTCCCGGACTGCTCGAACATGTGCCACGAGCCGACCAGCGTCGGTTTGCCGGAATCCATCGGCGTGGGTAAAGGCACGGTGGAGCTGGAAGATTTCAATCACTGCGATTTAGTGCTTTGCATCGGTCATAATCCGGGCACCAACCATCCGCGCATGCTTGGCACCCTGCGTGAAGTGTCAAAACGCGGCGCGACTATCGTCGCCATCAACCCGCTTCGCGAACGCGGCCTTGAGCGCTTTACCTCGCCGCAAAGCCCTATCGAAATGCTGTCGCTAAGCTCCACGGAACTCGCCTCGACTTATTACAAAGTCCGCGTCGGCGGCGATGCAGCCATGCTGAAAGGCGTAATGAAAATTTTGCTGTCGATGCATGAAGAACGCCTGGCAAAAGGCCAGCCGGGGGTGCTGGATGAAACCTTTATCCGCGAGCACACCGAGGGGTTCGAGGCGTTGAAGGCGGATCTCGATGCGACCGAGTGGGACCATATTCTGAAGGTCTCCGGCATGGAGCGTAAAGAGATCCAGCATGTTGCTCGCCTGTATGCCAATGCCCAGCGCACCATCGTCTGTTACGGGATGGGGATAACGCAGCATCAGTATGGCACCCAGAATGTTCAGCAAATCGCTAATTTACTGCTGCTGCGCGGCAATATCGGTAAAAAAGGCGCCGGCATTTGTCCGCTGCGCGGCCACTCTAATGTGCAGGGCGATCGCACGGTAGGGATCACTGAAATTCCGTCACAAGAGTTGCTCGACAGCATTGAGCGCGTCTTTGGCTTTACGCCGCCGCAAAAACATGGACACGGCGCGGTAGCGGCTATCCAGGCGATGCGCGATGGCAAAGCCAAAGCGTTACTGTGCCTGGGCGGCAACCTTGCCGAAGCCATCTCTGACCCGCAGGTTACCTTTCCCGCCATGCGCAACCTTGACCTGGTCGTACATATGGCGACTAAGCTTAATCGTTCGCATTTGTTGCTCGGTAAGCATAACTATCTGCTGCCCGTGCTTGGCCGCACCGAGATTGACGAGCAGGCCTCCGGCGCGCAGAGCATTACGGTAGAAGATTCCATGTCGATGGTGCACGCGTCACGCGGTTCGCTGAAGCCCGCTTCGCCGCACCTGAAATCTGAACCCGCGCTGGTGGCGGGCATTGCGAAAGCGACGCTGCCTGACAGCGTGGTCAACTGGGACAGGCTGGTGGGGGATTACAGCTTTATTCGCGAAAAGATAGAGGCGGTGTTCCCGGCGTTCGCTAACTATAACGAACGCGTGAAAAAGCCAGGCGGTTTCCGGCTGCGCAATGCCGCCTCGGAGCGTGTCTGGAATACGCCAACCGGGAAAGCGCAGTTCAAAGTGATGCAGGGGATTAATGAAGATCCGCGCTCGCTGAAGTGCCATGACCTGGTGCTCACGACGCTTCGCAGTCACGATCAATACAACACAACGCTTTACGGTCTCAACGATCGCTACCGCGGTGTGACGGGGCGGCGGGACGTGTTGTTTATTAACCCGGATGAAGCCGAGAAACGGCAGCTACGCGTTGGCGATCAGGTCAATATCGTCGCTCTCGATCCTGAAGGCAACCCTACGTCGCGCCGGATGCAGAACCTTACCATTGTGGTCATTGATATGGCTCCCGGCTCTGTTGGCGCTTACTACCCGGAAGCGAACGTGCTGGTGCCGCTGGACAGCCACGATACCCGGAGCGGCATTCCGGCTTATAAAAGCATTCCGATTGCGATGGAGAAAGTCGCCGTGCCTGTGGAAACCTCAGGCGCGCGGCGCTAAGCGTAGTCTCTTCCGTTCGCCGGGGTGCTGGTTTTCTCCCTCGCCCCGTCGGGGAGAGGGTTGGGGTGAGGGGCATATGTGAGCACCGCGGTATGTTCCGTTCGCCAGCGCGCTGCGCTCATATGTCAGCTTCTATCCTGCGAACGTGTTAAGGGGGCTCGCCGCCGCCCCCTTTGCACGTTCGCGTGAGAAAGCGTGCCATAAAAAGCCCGGGCATAAGCGAACGGAACGATTCACACCGTTTCATATCGCCTACAGATTTAAGGGCAGGCCGTGAACCTTTCATCCCCCCCGGTTCGGCGCGATATAAAAGCAAAGAAGCCTGGGCGTTAACCCAGGCTTCTTCTTTAAATATGGCGGTGAGGGGGGGATTGACTCGCTGGCGCTCGCCCTATGGGCGGCATGCCCGCAAGCGGTCCTG
>JHYZ01000029.1 GCA_000621185.1 Franconibacter pulveris DSM 19144 | reverse complement strand
GAGTCTCCTGAAGGAACGTTGAAGACGACGACGTTGATAGGCCGGGTGTGTAAGCGCAGCGATGCGTTGAGCTAACCGGTACTAATGAACCGTGAGGCTTAACCTTACAACGCCGAAGATGTTTTGGCGTGATTTGAGAGATTTCAGCTTGTGACGGATAACCACTCATGGCGAAAGCGGTGAGTGAACAGAATCTGCCTGGCGGCCGTAGCGCGGTGGTCCCACCTGACCCCATGCCGAACTCAGAAGTGAAACGCCGTAGCGCCGATGGTAGTGTGGGGTCTCCCCATGCGAGAGTAGGGAACTGCCAGGCATCAAACAAAGCAAGAACCCGGTCTGACGACCGGGTTTTTTGCTATCTGACGTTTAACTCTTTTTCGAAATTATCTTGAGTCCTGCTCTCTTTTTGCTCTCTTCTGCCTGTTTCTCCGTTTCATTCATCTGTGCGCTACAAGCCATCTGTTGCAGGATCGGGTAAACTAGCCGCAAGAATGATTCAGGAAACTACCATGAGTATTTCTCTTAAGCCCTTCAATACTTTTGGCATTGAAAGCCAGGCGCTCAAGCTTGTTGAAGTACAAACCGCAGAAGCATTGATCCAAACGTGGCGGGAAGCGCAGACTGACCATTTACCTGTTTTGATTTTGGGTGAGGGGAGTAATGTTTTATTCACTGAAAACTTTGACGGCGTGGTAATCGTTAACCGTATCCGAGGAGTAACGGTACGGGAAGAGAGCGATAAATGGTTGCTGCACGTAGGCGCAGGAGAAAACTGGCATCAGCTGGTCGAGTATACGCTTGAAAGAAATATGCCGGGCTTAGAGAATTTGGCGTTGATCCCCGGATGTGCTGGCTCTTCGCCTATTCAGAATATTGGCGCTTATGGTGTGGAATTAAAACAAGTTTGCGATTACGTAGAATGCGTTGAGCTCTTAACGGGCACACTTCACCGTTTGCCAGTTGAAGCATGCCGCTTTGGTTACCGTGACAGCATCTTCAAGCATGAATATCAGGATCGGTTTGCCATTACCGCCGTAGGTTTCCGCCTGGCTAAAATATGGCAACCCGTTCTTACCTATGGCGACTTAACCCGGTTTGATCCTACCACTGTTACACCTCGCCAGGTTTTTGATGCAGTATGCCATATGCGCCGTACAAAGCTTCCTGACCCTCGGGTAAACGGCAATGCCGGCAGCTTCTTTAAAAATCCAGAGGTCTCGAAAGCTCAAGCCGCAACGCTCTTACAAGCCTATCCTGATGCTCCTCATTACCCACAAAAAAATGGCAGCGTGAAGCTTGCTGCTGGCTGGCTTATCGACAAATGCCAGCTCAAGGGGCATCGGATTGGCGGTGCGGCCGTACATCGCCAGCAAGCGCTGGTACTAATTAATGAAGAAAACGCTACGGCAGAAGATATAGTGCGACTGGCCAGATTTATTCGCCAGACCGTCGGTAGCAAATTTGATATCTGGCTCGAACCAGAGGTGCGGTTTATCGGCCGTATGGGCGAAGTGAGCGCTGTGGAGACAATTGCATGAAAGACAATACGGTTCCCCTGACGCTTATGTCTACCCTTGCGGATGGCCAGTTCCACTCAGGCGAACAGCTTGGCGATACGCTGGGCATGAGCCGCGCAGCCATTAATAAGCATATACAAACCTTACGTGATTGGGGGGTAGACGTTTTTACGGTGCCTGGTAAAGGTTACAGCTTGCCGGAACCCATTCAGCTCCTTAATGAAGACATCATTCGCTCCCAAATCGAGACAGGTTCGGTTGCTGTATTGCCAGTTATTGATTCTACTAATCAGTATTTACTGGATCGCCTTTCCTCCTTAGAGTCTGGGGATGCCTGTATTGCAGAATACCAGCAGGCGGGGAGAGGGCGGCGCGGGCGTAAATGGTTCTCCCCTTTCGGCGCTAACCTTTATCTATCCATGTACTGGCGTCTTGAGCAGGGGCCAGCTGCTGCTATCGGTCTGAGTCTTGTCATCGGCATCGTTATGGCTGAAGTCCTGCATGATCTTGGCGCCGATCAAGTGCGGGTTAAATGGCCCAACGACCTTTATCTTCAGGATCGTAAACTGGCAGGAATCCTGGTTGAGCTAACCGGTAAAACTGGCGATGCAGCGCAGATTGTTATTGGCGCGGGGATAAACCTTGCAATGCGTCGTGTTGAAAGCGAAGTCGTTAATCAGGGATGGATTAATCTTCAGGAGGCGGGCATTAAAATAGATCGCAACCAGTTAGCTGCTCGTCTTATTAATGAACTGCGGGTTGCCCTGGAGCAATTTGAAAAAGAGGGGCTGTCGCCTTTCCTGGCGCGCTGGGAGAAGTTAGATAATTTTATTCATCGCCCGGTTAAGTTGATTATCGGCGACCGAGAAATTTACGGTATCTCGCGAGGAATTGACGAGCAAGGTGCCCTGCTGTTGGAGCAGAACGGAGCAATCAAAGCCTGGGTAGGCGGTGAGATCTCTTTACGAAGCGCAGATTAAAAAAGGGGAGCATAGCTCCCCTTTTTTATTTCCTGAGCCGGACAGATTCCACAGCATGATTCGCGCTTTTGGTCATTATCAGGCTAGCTCTTTCCCTGGTGGGGAGAATGTTTTCCTTCAAATTCAACCAGTTAATTTCCTTCCAGAGCTGAGTGGCGACATTTACCGCTTCATCTTCAGAAAGTTTGGCGTAATTATGGAAATAAGAGTCAGGATCGGTGAAAGCCCCTTCCCGGAATTTCAGGAAGCGATTGATATACCACGTTTGCAATAAGTCTTCTGGCGCATCGACATAAATTGAGAAATCAACGAAGTCAGAGACAAATACATGATGCGGGTCGTGAGGATAATCCATACCGCTTTGTAAAACGTTTAAGCCTTCGAGGATCAATATATCTGGCTGTGTAACTACTTTATCGCCGTCAGGAATAACGTCATAAATTAAATGCGAATAAACAGGTGCTGTCACATCAGGCACACCTGATTTTATATCCGCCACAAATTTCACCAGCCTGTGCATGTCGTAAGACTGAGGAAACCCTTTCTTCTTCATCAAATTGCGCTCTTTGAGCACTTTATTTGGATGCAGAAAACCATCAGTGGTAATAAGTTCAACGCGGCGATGTTCAGGCCAGCGGCTCAGCAACGCCTGCAGCACACGCGCTGTCGTGCTTTTACCTACGGCGACGCTGCCTGCAATGCTGATGATATAGGGGATGCGCTGACCGTTTGTGCCAAGAAACTGCTCCAGCACGGCCTGGCGGCGAAGATTAGAGCTGATATAGAAGTTCAGCAGACGGGATAACGGCAGATAAATTTCAGCCACTTCCTCAAGAGAAAGATCTTCGTTAATCCCTTTTAAGCGGGCAATTTCACCTTCGGTTAGCGTCATCGGCACCGAGTCGCGAAGTGCAGCCCATTGGCTCCGGTTAAACTGAAGATAAGGAGTCGTTAACATTTGCTCTTTATTACTCATAAGCATGCTTCTGCCTGTCATTCAGGACAAAATGAGAGCTTTTCGCTTAACGAAACGAAGCTCTCATCTTCGAGCGCTCAATGGCACGCTACGTGTATCATTTTTGACAATGGGCAGGAGGTTAACACCAGATGACGGCGAATAATAAGAAAAAATCATAATCATGATGCTTTCCAGGGGAAGCGTCACGGTTAGCGTACTTTACAAGCGCTTAAGCCCTGAGATCTTGTGAAGGAATAAGGTACTTTGATGAAGAACGCCTGGCCAAACATTCGATGTTATGACATGGCATTTACATAAAATCGCAGGCCTTAGATTGACCTTTTAAGCGGAAGCACACGTTCTGGAATACCCTTTGAGAAGATTATGCGGCAGTGTTTGACGCTTTATGAAGCCCGGAACGGTTGAAATAGCGTCAGATTTGCGCGTTGATGCGCAAAATGTGAGCGATAGAGCAGTTTATGCAATTTTTTTGTTGCATAGGCGAGCCGCTATTCCTAGAATGCGCGCTACTTGATGCCGGCTTAGCTCAGTAGGTAGAGCAACTGACTTGTAATCAGTAGGTCACCAGTTCGATTCCGGTAGCCGGCACCATCAAGTTCGGGTGGGGTTCCCGAGCGGCCAAAGGGAGCAGACTGTAAATCTGCCGTCACAGACTTCGAAGGTTCGAATCCTTCCCCCACCACCATTTTCGGCCACGCGTTGGCGTAGCCCGAGACGATAAGCTCCAGCTAATCGGCTCGAATATTGAGAGGTTTTCTCTCATATTCACTACAGAAAGAATCAGGTAGCCGAGTTCCAGGATGCGGGCATCGTATAATGGCTATTACCTCAGCCTTCCAAGCTGATGATGCGGGTTCGATTCCCGCTGCCCGCTCCAAGATGTGCTGATATAGCTCAGTTGGTAGAGCGCACCCTTGGTAAGGGTGAGGTCGGCAGTTCGAATCTGCCTATCAGCACCACTTCTCTTTTCCTCCCTGCTTCTCTTCTGTTATGAATTCAACAAATTCAGGCGATAGCCTGGTTGATGTGGTGATATCACCGATTTATCCGTGTCTTAGAGGGACAATCGATGTCTAAAGAAAAGTTTGAACGTACAAAACCGCACGTTAACGTCGGTACTATCGGCCACGTTGACCATGGTAAAACAACGCTGACCGCTGCCATCACTACCGTTCTGGCTAAAACCTACGGTGGTTCTGCTCGTGCATTCGATCAGATCGATAACGCGCCGGAAGAGAAAGCTCGTGGTATCACCATCAACACCTCTCACGTTGAATACGACACCCCGACCCGTCACTACGCGCACGTTGACTGCCCGGGCCACGCCGACTACGTGAAAAACATGATCACCGGTGCTGCTCAGATGGACGGCGCTATCCTGGTTGTTGCTGCGACTGACGGTCCGATGCCGCAGACCCGTGAGCACATCCTGCTGGGTCGTCAGGTAGGCGTTCCGTACATCATCGTGTTCCTGAACAAGTGCGACATGGTTGATGACGAAGAGCTGCTGGAACTGGTAGAGATGGAAGTTCGCGAACTGCTGTCTCAGTACGACTTCCCGGGCGACGACACCCCGATCGTACGTGGTTCCGCTCTGAAAGCGCTGGAAGGCGACGCTGAGTGGGAAGCGAAAATCATCGAACTGGCTGGCTT
>JHYZ01000028.1 GCA_000621185.1 Franconibacter pulveris DSM 19144 | reverse complement strand
CCTGCGCCGCAAGCTGGAGGCGCTGGACGCCGAGCAGTCGTTTATTCGCGCCGTGTACGGCGTGGGGTATCGATGGGAGGCGGACGCCTGTCGGATGGGGTGACGCGCCCGCTTCGACAGCGGTGCTTCAAAGGCGGGCAGCGCAGTATTACCCGCCTTCCCCCTCTCAGCCCTTCCCCCTTTCAGCCTCTCAGCCTTTCAGCCTTTCCCCCTTTCAGCCCTTCCCCCTTTCAGCCCTTCCCCCTTTCAGCCCTTCCCCCTTTCAGCCCTTCCCCCTTTCAGCCTTTCAGCGAAAACTTCGCGCGCTGGCGCAGCGCTATCCGCCCCGGCTCTCGCTTTAGTTTATCTGTTGCGGGAGTGAAAGGTTACGTTCGCCAGAGCGTTGAGTCCCTATATCGCCTTTCTCCCCGCGAACGTGCAAAGGGGGCTCGCCGCCGCCCCCTTTGCAATCCCGGCTCCCGGCTCGCAAAATCGCCCGCTAAAGCGGGAAACCCCATCTTTTCCACGCTGGCTTCGGGTCGGGCATGACGATACATCCTTGTATCGACATGCCCTCGCACCGGGTCCAACCGGTGCGACCCTGCCATCGAGGAAAAGCTGAGGCGATTTTGAGGCCGGCGCAAACTTCTCGCTGAAAAGTTAAATTCAATAATCACAGGTGCGCAGCCGCTTCAGGGCGAGGCTTAGAAAGGGTTGTTTGTAAGACGTAACACTAACTGCCCCGGCATAGAGCGACAGCCCCATAGCGTTATAAATCTACAACAACCGTGGCTAACCGAAGCCCCGTTTGCACCGCGCTGCGCCTGGCGCTACAATTCCCGCCCTTAACGTGGGGGTAAAGGTGCCCCCGTCCGCCTTATTTCAGGCGGGTCTGACCTGTCATCAGAACGAGAACGCCATGTTTAAACCGGAACTCCTTTCGCCTGCGGGCACGCTGAAAAATATGCGTTACGCCTTCGCTTACGGCGCCGACGCCGTCTATGCGGGCCAGCCGCGCTACTCCCTTCGCGTGCGCAATAACGAATTCAACCACGAGAATTTACAGCTCGGCATTAATGAAGCGCACGCGCTGGGCAAGAAATTCTACGTGGTGGTGAATATCGCCCCGCACAACGCCAAGCTGAAAACCTTTATCCGCGATCTTAAGCCAGTGGTGGATATGGGTCCGGACGCGCTAATCATGTCCGACCCGGGGTTAATCATGCTGGTGCGCGAGCATTTCCCGCAGATGGATATTCACCTCTCGGTGCAGGCGAACGCCGTTAACTGGGCGACGGTGAAGTTCTGGAAACAGATGGGCCTGACCCGCGTTATTCTCTCCCGCGAGCTTTCGCTGGAAGAGATTGCCGAAATCCGCGAGCAGGTGCCGGATATGGAACTGGAGATCTTCGTCCACGGCGCCCTCTGCATGGCCTACTCCGGCCGCTGCCTGCTTTCGGGTTATATCAACAAGCGCGACCCGAACCAAGGCACCTGCACCAACGCCTGCCGCTGGGAATATAAAGTGCAGGAAGGCAAAGAGGATGAGATAGGCAATATCGTGCATATCCACGAGCCGATTCCGGTACAAACCGTTGAACCGACGCTTGGCGTCGGCGCGCCTACCGATAAGGTTTTCATGCTGGAAGAGGCGATGCGTCCGGGCGAGTACATGACCGCATTCGAAGACGAGCACGGCACCTATATCATGAACTCCAAAGACTTGCGCGCTATCCAGCACGTTGAGCGGCTGACGAAAATGGGTGTGCATTCGCTGAAAATCGAAGGTCGCACCAAGTCGTTTTACTATTGCGCCCGCACCGCGCAGGTTTATCGTCGCGCTATCGACGACGCCGCCGCTGGCAAGCCGTTCGACCCAAGCCTGCTGGAGACGCTGGAAGGGCTGGCGCACCGCGGCTACACCGAAGGTTTCCTGCGTCGTCACACCCATGACGACTACCAGAACTATGAATACGGCTACTCGGTTTCCGACCGTCAGCAGTTTGTCGGCGAATTTACCGGCGAGCGCAAAGGCGACCTCGCCGCCGTGGCGGTGAAAAATAAATTCTCCCTGGGCGATAGCCTGGAGTTGATGACGCCGCAGGGCAACGTGAGCTTTACGCTGGAGCACCTGGAAAACGCGAAAGGCGAGAAAATGGAGGTGGCGCCGGGGGATGGTTATACCGTCTGGCTGCCGGTTCCGCAGGATATGACGCTGGAATATGCGTTATTGATGCGCAATCTCGCTGGACAGACCACCCGCAATCCGCACGGTAAATAATTAATCTTAGTTATTTTTTCGGCGTGAATGATTTTAGAATCGGATCACACACGGTTACGATTGATCCGGTTATTATCCCAGCGCTGAAAAACATAACCGATAAATGCCAGCAGTACCAGGAACCACCTCCTTCGCCTGCGTAATCTCCCTTACGCAGGCTTATTTTTTTCTTCCATTTTCAGCCTCTTCTGACTGGCTGCGATAAACTCTGCGGTAGACTCTTTTCAGTGGGCTTTCAGAGGTCGCAATGGAAAATTACCCGGTGTCACTCATTATTCTTAACGGCAAGAGCGCCGATAACGACCTGCTGCGCAGCGCCGTTGAAATGCTCCGTGAAGAGGGCTTTACGCTGCACGTTCGCATAACGTGGGAAAAAGGCGATGCTATCCGCTTTGTCGCCGAGGCGGCCAGGCTCGGCGTCGATACCGTTATTGCCGGCGGCGGCGATGGCACTATCAACGAAATCGCCACGGCGCTGGCGAAGCTCCCTGCGGATAAGCGTCCGGCGCTGGGCATCCTCCCGCTCGGCACGGCCAATGACTTCGCCACCAGCACCGGTATTCCCGCTGAGCTGGATAAAGCGCTACAGCTGGCGATTATCGGCAAAGCGACGCCGATTGATATCGTGCAGGTTAACGACGACGCCTTTTTTATCAACATGGCGACCGGCGGCTTTGGCACCCGCATCACCACCGAAACGCCGGAAAAACTCAAGGCCGCGCTGGGCGGCGTCTCTTATTTAATCCATGGTCTGATGCGCATGGATACCCTTAAGCCGGACAGCTGCGAGATTCGCGGCGATAACTTTCAGTGGCAGGGCGACGCGCTGGTGATTGGCATCGGCAACGGGCGTCAGGCGGGCGGCGGCCAGCAGCTTTGCCCACAGGCGCTTATTAATGACGGCCTGCTGCATCTGCGGATTTTTACGGGCGAAGAGTTGCTGCCGGCGCTGCTGACGACGCTTACCCGCCCGGAAGAGAGCCCAAATATTATTGATGGCATATCGTCGTGGTTTGAAATCACCGCGCCGCATGAGATTACCTTTAATCTCGACGGCGAGCCGCTAAGCGGCCAGCATTTTCGCATCCAGGTGCAGCCCGGCGCGCTGAGCTGCCGTCTGCCGCCTGATTGCGAACTGTTAAAGTAATCCTGTTGTCTGGCGGGTGGCGCGTCTGAATACTCGGCCGCTTTCCCCGTCGGGAGGAGCGCTGCGCAGGCGCGCAACGCATCCTGTTTCATTGTCAAAAAAAACGCGCCCACAGGCGCGTTTTCTTCTGAGCAGGTTTGTCAGGCAATCGTTACTTTAGCGTCGAGGTAAACATCCTGCACCGCGTTAATCAGCTTCACGCCGTCGGCCATCGATTTCTTAAACGCTTTACGGCCGAGAATAAGCCCCATGCCGCCCGCGCGTTTATTGATAACCGCCGTACGCACCGCCTCTTCCAGGTCGGTATCGCCGCCCGCCGCGCCGCCTGAGTTAATCAGCCCCGCCCGGCCCATATAGCAGTTCGCCAGCTGGTAGCGCACCAGATCGATAGGGTTATCGGTAGTCAGCTTGCTGTAGACGCGCTCGTCGGTGTAACCGAATTTGACCGCATTGTAGCCGCCGTTATTTTCGGCCATTTTCTGCTTAACGATATCGGCGCCGATAGTGGCGGCAAGGTGGTTCGCCTGGCCGGTGAGATCGGCGCTCACATGGTAATCCACGCCATCTTTTTTAAACGATGAGTTACGCAGGTACGCCCACAGCACCGTCACCATGCCAAGCTCATGCGCGCGCTCGAAGGCGCTCGAGATCTCTTCAATCTGGCGGCGGGATTCTTCAGAGCCAAAATAGATGGTCGCGCCTACCGCCACCGCGCCCATGTTGAACGCTTGCTCAACGCTTGCATACAGCGTCTGGTCATACTGGGTCGGGTAGCTCAGGGTTTCGTTATGGTTAAGCTTCACAAGGAAGGGAATGCGGTGGGCGTAGCGGCGCGATACGGAGGCCAGCACGCCATAAGTGGACGCGACGCAGTTACAGCCCGCCTCGATAGCCAACTCAACAATGTTCTTCGGGTCGAAGTAGCGCGGGTTAGCGGCAAACGACGCGCCTGCCGAGTGTTCCACGCCCTGGTCGACCGGCAGGATTGAAAGGTAGCCGGTTCCCGCCAGGCGGCCGGTGTTGTACAGCGTTTGCATGTTACGCAACACCGCGGGCGGACGGTTGTTGTCGATCATTACCCGGTCAACATAATCCTCGCCAGGCAGGTAAAGCTGATCTGCCGGAATAGTCATACAACGATGCTGTAACAGGCTTTCGGCATCTTTGCCGAGCAACTGCGCAATATCTGTCATAACTCTCTCCCGTAATTTCGACGGGCTCCATACCCGTCGGCATGATGGTTCCCGCCCACGCAATCATGGGCAGAATCATCATGATACTGAACAGCAAGAATTGCCATACGAAAGAAGTTTTTCAGTTCATTCTGCTGGCACGCTTCACCACCAGGCATGAAAATGATGAACAGGCCCGATGCCTTCGCCGACTTCCAGCGTGTCCGCCTGCGCGAGCGCTTGCGAAAGCCACGTTTTCGCGGCCGCCACCGTCTCTTCCCAGCGTGGATAGCGCGGACGCAGCGCCGCTAACGCGCTGGAAAGCGTGCAGCCGGTGCCGTGCGTATTTTTGGTAACAATGCGTGGCGCGGTAAACCGGCGGGCGCCTTCGCGGGTAAACAGCCAGTCGGGACTTTCCGCATCGTCCAGATGCCCGCCTTTCATCAATACCGCTTCGCAGCCCAGCGTGAGCAGCGCCTCGCCCTGCTGATGCATCTCCTGTTCATTGCGCGCATGCGTGGTGCCAAGCAAGGCGGCCGCCTCCGGCAAATTCGGCGTGATGATTGACACATGCGGCAGCAGACGCTCGCGCAGCGTTTTCACCGCTTCAGCCGAGAGCAACGGATCGCCGCTTTTCGCCAGCATTACCGTATCCAGCACCACGTTTTTCACCTGATAGCGCGACAGCCGCTCCGCCACGGCTTCCACAATATCGCTTTGCGCCAGCATGCCGATTTTGGTGGTATCGATACGCACGTCGCTGAACACCGAATCAAGCTGGGCGGCAACAAACGCAGGCTCGATACGGTAAACGGACTGCACGCCGCGGGTGTTTTGCGCCACCAGCGCGGTAATGACCGAGCAGCCGTAAGCGCCCAGCGCGGAAAAGGTTTTCAAATCGGCCTGGATGCCCGCGCCGCCGCTCGGGTCGGTGCCGGCGATAGTTAAGGCGTTGATGCGTTTCATGCGCAGGCCTCCGTATTCAACTGGTATAGCGCGTCGAGGAAAGCGGGCGTGAACGAGCCGGGCCCGGCGCAACGTGTAACCGCCAGGCTGCCAGCGCGTTTCATCATCCAGCAGCCTGCCGCCACGTTTTCAAGCTGGCTGCCGGGCAGCGACGCGCAGGCGGCGACCACGGCGGAAAGCGCGCAGCCGGTGCCGACAACGCGCGTCATCAGCACATCGCCGCCGCGTACTGCCAGCGTGCGTTCGCCGTCTGTCACATAATCCACCTCGCCCGTCACGGCGACGACCGCGCCGCTGCGCCCGGCCAGTTCCCGCGCGGCGTTTAGCGCCGCTTCTGCGCGATGCGTGCTGTCAACGCCGCGTCCGCCGCCGCGCTCCCCCGCCAGCGCGAGGATTTCAGAGGCGTTGCCGCGTATCGCCGCCGGGCGCAGCGCCAACGCTTCGCGGGCGAAACCGGTGCGAAAATCGAGCGCGCCGACGGCGACCGGGTCCAGCGTCCAGGGTCGGCTCGCCTGGTTTGCGCTCTCGATAGCCGCGAGCATCGCCCCGGCCCGCTCGCGGGTAAGCGTGCCGATGTTAATCAGCAGGGCGTCGGCAAGACGAGCGAACTGCGCGGCTTCATCAGGCTCAATGACCATCGCCGGCGACGCGCCAAGGGCGAGCAGCACGTTTGCGGTAAAGGTTTGCACTACCTCATTGGTCATGCAGTGAACGAGCGGGGAACGGGTATGAAATTGGGTTAAAACCGCGGCCGCTTGCGGGCCGGACAGCAGGTCAGGTTGCATCACGCTCTCCTGCCAGGCTTAAAAGAAGGGATACCGGGCAGGCATCTGACTTCCCTACGCTGGCATTATCCAGATCAGGTGGTACGGGTATTTCTCAGCCTTCACAAAGAAGGGCACCCCGAGTCAAATAAAATCAAAATCAACTACTTGCGATTAACGTCCCGTTAATCCCTGATCAGGATAATGCCATCGTGAAGTCAAAGACACAACCCTTCTAAAAACAGCATGTGTCCCAGCTTGTGGCTCACATTGTGGCTCACTGCGGTAACCTACTAATACAAAAAAGGCCGGGTGGCCCAGCCTAAGTTTCACGGGTTGTTCTCATTTGTTTCCAAATTGGCAGATGCAAGTTTCCACTATGCATCTACGCCAGAACAGGACTATCCGACTGTTTCTTCATCAGCAGTCAAGACGTCAGCATGAAAATAGCTCATATATTGGATACCAAAATCAGCAAAAAAGCATAAAAAACCAACAAGAAAATCAATTTCAGATAAAAATATTAAAAAAAATCATCATGCAATATGATAAACCCGTATTAATTATAGGCAAATAAATTCAGTTTTTTTTTCATCCATTTAGAAATAAATTGAAATAAAAAACAAAGAGAACTGACCATGCCTCAACGAATTCAGCAAATCCAAAGCATCGTGGCTCAAAGAGGAATCGAGCATCTTGTTCATTTCACTCGGGTCGATAACTTAGCAAGCATAATGCAAAATGGCATCATCCCAATTGCAAACACCGCCCAAAATCAAATTAATCCAGTCATTAATGATCCTTATAGATGGGATGGACATACAAATGCGTCATGTCTATCAATAACACGACCGAACCACCATATGTTTTACAGGTTACGTTGCGATAACCCTCAAACTGAATGGGTTGTTCTACTTTTGCGTCCAGCTTTACTTTGGGAAAAACCATGTGCATTTTGTTGCCACAATGCTGCCGATGGAACAATGAGTAGCCAACCCCTAGATCAGCTTCAAGATACTGCCGCACTCTCAGGAATGTTTGATGAAATGCCAGCGTTACAAACTCGACAAGAGCAACGCTTGCTGCCCTACGACACTACAGATGCGCAAGCAGAAGTGTTAGTATTTGATACGATTGAGCCACATTATATTGTTGGCGCAGCATTCTGCAAACAAGCGGTAAAAGCAGATTATGAAAATTTGCTTTTGGGAAGAAATGTATGTTTGAACCAAGTAGGGGGCGGTTTCTTTGCTTCTCGCGCATTCGTTCGATAAGGTAGTTTCATGGCACAAAGACCAGTATACGTTCCTGTTGTTGAACAATCACTCTTCGTTAAAACCGAACTTGTGGAATTCAAGTGGTTTCCAGGAATGTCTGTTTCACAAAAACAGAAGTCTATCGATTCCCTTCATGAAGCAGCAGCAAACCTGCCAAATGTAGATAAGATTCTGGAGATTTCCAGCAAGTCCCGTAACACTCTCGGCGTTGCGTTAAGCGCTTTTAATCTCTCGTTCACGACTCTAAAACAACAACGGACGTTAACTATCGAATGTGCATTTCAAGGAAGTAAAGTCTTCCAACGTGGCGGACCTTATGTAGACATGTTTGAGATGACTCCGCGCGAAGCCAAAAAGGACAAACGTTTATTGACTTCTGGCAGACTAACCGGATTCAAGTTTTTTGGTAAAGAATGGGAACTGGAGCCACGTACTGCATTTTATGATTGGCTGTACATAAGTGCATTGAAAAAACGTACCGAGCTAGCAGAGCAACTAATTGAATATTCAGCATTTACCGACATAGAGTTTAACCCTGAGCGCTCGATAAATTGCCAAGCATATTCTGCGGCATTATATGTTTCATTGTACAAACAAGGCATTCTTGATGATGCCATTGCATCTAAAGAGAGTTTCCTAGAAACGATCAAAAGTGCATCAATAAGTAATGCTCTTCAAGATGAAACAACTCAATCGGGTTTTGGGTTTTGAAAGCCGGGATTAACCCGGCCTCAATGTTTCAGTTTAGTCTTTCGATGCTGCTCATAATGAGCAAGTGCTGATTCCCAACCGTAATCATTCACCCGCTGCAAAAAAGTGCTGCGTGGAACGTCGAAATATCTCGCAATGGCTGACAGGTTCAGCCAATTATCAGATCGGTTATCAAGGCTCATTGCCAGAAGTGGCAGACCTTTCGAGTTGAATAGTTTCATGTGCATATGTAAGTCTGTGAATCGCCACGGGTTTAACAGACACCTCAGAGTCATTTAAGATGACTTAAAGAGAGGTGCCCATGCGCGGTAAGCGTTATCCTGAAGAGTTTAAAATTGAAGCAGTCAAACAGGTTGTTGATCGTGGTCATTCTGTTTCCAGTGTTGCAACACGTCTCGATATCACCACTCACAGTCTTTACGCCTGGATAAAGAAGTACGGTCCGGATTCTTCCACTCATAATGAACAGTCAGATGCTCAGG
>JHYZ01000027.1 GCA_000621185.1 Franconibacter pulveris DSM 19144 | reverse complement strand
TGATAGGCCGGGTGTGTAAGCGCAGCGATGCGTTGAGCTAACCGGTACTAATGAACCGTGAGGCTTAACCTTACAACGCCGAAGATGTTTTGGCGTGATTTGAGAGAAATTCAGCTTGTGACGGATAAGCACTCATGGCGAAAGCGGTGAGTGAACAGAATCTGCCTGGCGGCCGTAGCGCGGTGGTCCCACCTGACCCCATGCCGAACTCAGAAGTGAAACGCCGTAGCGCCGATGGTAGTGTGGGGTCTCCCCATGCGAGAGTAGGGAACTGCCAGGCATCTAATTAAGCAGTAAAACCGGGGCAACAAACCGGTGGTTGTAGAAAAATTCGGTGGAGCGGTAGTTCAGTCGGTTAGAATACCTGCCTGTCACGCAGGGGGTCGCGGGTTCGAGTCCCGTCCGTTCCGCCACCCTATTTAGGGGCGTAGTTCAATTGGTAGAGCACCGGTCTCCAAAACCGGGTGTTGGGGGTTCGAGTCCCTCCGCCCCTGCCAGAAATAATCCTTAGCATTTGCTAAGGATTTTTTTTTGCCTAAAATTCCTGCCTTATTTACCGCACTCATCCTGTTACTTCCCTGTAACGATAAGTCTCTTTAATGATTTTTAAGAAAGCACTGACATTCTCAGGATCTCTTTAATAGCGTTCTGCTTATCGCTGTTTTGCAGCCAGATAGCATAAAGCGGACGTGACAGAACGGGGCTATCCGTTACGGTATAGAGATTAGTTCTCTCCTTCGCCCATTGCACGGGTAACCAGGTACAACCTTTTAGCTCCGGTAATAATCGCTGTGCAATTTTTGCCGAACTGGTCGTTAGCATCGGTACATCATCGTGAGCGAGAAGCCCCGATTCGTGCTGCTGAAAATCGGGTCCCCATTCCAGACGCAAATAGTTCAGCCCGACTTTGCTTGTTTCCGGGCTGGAGCAATAAAGCGCCAAAGAAAAACTGCCCAATAACTGGCTGGCGAACTCATCCATCTTGGGCGCTTCAGTGGTGATAAGCAGATCAAGCTGTCGCTCATGCAGTTGTTTTACTAATGATTGGCGCTGGGCTATACGCGCTTCGAACTGCATACCGTCATGCTGATGATAAAGCCTCGCCAGCCACCCCGACAGCATGCATTCCCATAGCGAGGCGCTGGCCCCTATGGAGAACTCGTTATGCCGTGTCGTATGCGCTACCTCCTTTTTAGCGGCTTGCCATGTGCTCATCAGGCTTTCGGCATAAGGCAGCAATCGCTCGCCTGCGGTAGTTAATCGTATGTTATTGCGATGACGAGTGAAAAGGCTCACCCCTAACTGGTTCTCAAGCTGTCGAATACGAAAACTTACCGCTGACTGCGTCAGATAAAGCGCTTCGGCAGCGCGGCCAAAATGTCTCGTTCTGCTTACTTCAAGAAAGGTTTTCAGCAAGTCGGTATCCACAGCTTTCTCCGCAAAAATATTTATCAATATGATTTAAATGTTTTGTTTTACACTCTGTCAAGCGTAACTAATACTCCGCGCCATAAATAGCTCGGCCAAGAGAATTAGGAGCGTGTAGGATGGCGGAAAGCTTTACGACGACTAATCGATTTTTCGACAACAAATATTATCCGCGCGGGTTCTCTCGCCATGGTGATTTCACAATCAAAGAAGCACAACTGCTGGAACGCTTTGGTTACGCTTTCAACGAACTCGATCTTGGTAAGCGTGAGCCAACCACTGAAGAAGAAAAGCAGTTCGTAGAAGTATGCCGCGGTGAGCGCGAGCCAGTAACGGAAGCTGAACGTGTATGGTCCAAATATATGGCGCGTATCAAGCGTCCTAAGCGCTTCCATACCCTCTCCGGCGGTAAGCCGCAGATGGAAGGAGCGGATGATTACGCGGAAAGCGATGATTAATAAAAATGGGGCGTTAGCCCCATTTTTATTGCCTGCGATGTGGCGTCAGTGAGCGGGTATTAGCTTCCGGTAATCACATAAGGTTGTGTAGATAAGCCAGAAGACGGTCAATGGCGCGATAATGGAGCGCCTCCTGAAGATGTTCCCGTCTGATCTGTTGGGCTTGCTCACAATCCGCTATCGTCCGCGCCACTTTCAGTAAGCGCTGCCACGCGCGGACTGAAAGCCCCAGTTTTATCAACGCTTCCTCCAGCCACTGCGCGTCTGTTTTTGCCAGATGACAATGCTGGCGAATCTCATGGTTATCCAGTAATGCATTAAGTTTGCCTTGTCGCTCCAGCTGCCGCTGACGCGTTGCTATTACTCGTTTCCTGACGCAGTCTGTGGTTTCCCCTTCGGTTAACGGCTGGCTGAGTGTGCCGGAAGGAAGAAGAGGAACTTCAAGCGAGATATCGAAACGGTCCAGGAAGGGGCCGGAAAGGCGTCCCAGGTAACGTAACACCTGATCGGGCGAACTGCGGTTATGCGGGCCTTTATAATGCCCCGTAGGGCTGGGATTCATCGCGGCAATAAGCTGGAAGCGGGCAGGGTAGCTAATCTTCGCTCGCGTACGGGAGATATGAATATGGCCCGATTCTATAGGCTCACGCAATGCATCCAGCACCCTCCTTTCAAACTCAGGTAGCTCATCGAGAAATAATACGCCGTTATGCGCGAGCGAAATTTCACCCGGCGCCGGAATAGCGCCGCCGCCTACCATCGCTGTTAGCGAGGCGCTGTGATGAGGCGCCCTGAATGGCCGTTGTCGCCAGTGCTTGTGCAGCGAGGCTGCGCCAACGAGGCTTAATATCGCCGCGCTCTCCAGCGCTTCCTCATCGCTAAGCGGCGGCAGCAAACCGTTAAGGCGGCTCGCCAGCATGGTTTTACCGGTTCCAGGCGGACCGAGAAAGAGTAAGTTATGTCCGCCAGCCGCGGTCAGTTCCAGAGCGCGTTTTGCCTGCTGCTGGCCAATAACCTCGCTGAGGTCGCCCTCAGCCTGGCACGTTTCGACAGGCGTGCTTACAGGCTGCGGTAGCGTTGCTTTACCCTCAAGCCAGGCGCAAACCTCCTGAAGATGCTGAGCGGCCAGACAACCCTGCTGGCTGATAAGCCCGACTTCAGGCGCGTTATCTTGTGCTACGACTATTTGTCGACCGCAGCGTAAGGCTTCCATTGCAGCGGAAATGGCTCCCGGTACGCCGCGCAGAGCGCCTGTCAGCGCCAGTTCGCCAACAAACTCGATGTCCCCCAGCCTGGAGGCATTGAGCTGCTCAGAAGCGGCGAGAAGGGCGATTGCGATAGGCAGATCGTAGCGGCCGCCCTCTTTAGGGAGATCGGCAGGCGCCAAATTGATAGTGATCTTCTTTGCCGGAAAGGTATAACCACTGTTGATGAGTGCGCTACGTACGCGATCCCTGGCCTCTTTCACCGTAGTCTCAGGCAGGCCGACAATGGTCAGGCCGGGTAGCCCCGCACTGATATGTACTTCAACCGTGACCAGCGGCGCGTTAACGCCTAGCGCGGCGCGCGTATGAATAACAGACAGCGACATAACCCCTCCTTTACATCGCTATCCTGCGCCGCTTAAAGGTTCGCTACGAGGCGCTATTCCGGCTTTTTCGCGTCAGGTTCCAGACATTTTAATAATTTTGCAGTAGCAATTATTTCTATGCGGCTTGTTTCGCAAATTGAAAGGTAAAATACCGAGCAAGCTTAAAAAGCATTCATTAATCTTATACTTCGTGAAAAATTGTCATCTTTGGTTTCTCTTTGATAATTAATAGTTTTATTAAGAATAATTAACACGCTTGCTAAAATGGAAATAAAAATTTCTTGTCTTTGCTGTCACCTCTGTGATAACTCTTTAGGCATTCCTTCGAATCCGATGTAAGAACAGACAAAAATGAAAGCCCTTCTACGAGTGATTAGCCTTGTCGTGATTAGCGTGGTGGTGATTATTATCCCACCGTGCGGGGCTGCACTTGGACGAAGAAAGGCTTAAAAATCAAGCCTGAATCAACGAGAACCCCCGCACCGAAAGGTCCGGGGGTTTTTTTATGACCTAAAAATTTAAACGAGGAGCAGAAGATGAGTAGTAGCACAAAATTCTGTTCGCCGAGAAATAAGGCGGGGAACTGACTATGAATGGTGCACAGTGGGTGGTACATGCTTTGCGAGCGCAGGGTGTCGAGACAGTTTTCGGTTATCCGGGCGGGGCAATAATGCCGGTCTATGATGCATTGTACGACGGCGGCGTGGAACACCTACTGTGCCGGCATGAGCAGGGCGCGGCTATGGCGGCCATCGGCTATGCCCGCGCAACGGGCAAAACGGGCGTCTGCATTGCCACTTCTGGCCCTGGTGCGACTAACCTCATCACTGGCCTTGCTGATGCGCTGCTGGATTCTATCCCCGTTGTCGCCATCACCGGCCAGGTCGCTGCGCCGTTCATCGGCACCGATGCTTTTCAGGAGGTGGATGTCTTAGGTTTGTCGTTGGCTTGCACCAAGCACAGCTTCCTGGTTGAATCTCTCGACGAGTTGCCGCGTGTGCTCGCAGAAGCTTTTGCGGTGGCGAACTCGGGTCGCCCGGGGCCGGTACTGGTCGATATTCCAAAAGATATTCAGCTGGCGAGCGGGGATTTGGAACCGTGGCTCTCCACCATCGAAAGTGATAATGCGCTGCCTTATGCCGAACTGGAGCAGGCCCGCCAGTTACTGGCTGGCGCGCAAAAACCGATGCTCTACGTTGGCGGCGGCGTCGGTATGGCGCAGGCAGTGCCCGCGCTGCGCGAATTTATGGCGGCGACGCGCATGCCGTCCGTCGTTACTCTCAAAGGTCTCGGCGCGGTAGACGCCGCCGACCCGTATTATCTCGGCATGCTGGGTATGCACGGCACCAAGGCCGCGAACCTGGCGGTGCAGGAGTGCGATTTGTTGATTGCTGTCGGCGCGCGTTTCGACGATCGCGTAACCGGCAAGCTCAATACCTTTGCGCCGCACGCCAGCGTAATTCATATGGATATCGACCCGGCGGAACTCAACAAGTTGCGCCAGGCACATGTTGCGCTGCAGGGCGAGCTCAACGCGCTGCTGCCTGCTCTGCAGCAGCCGCTGGCTATCGATGACTGGCGTCAGGCGGTAGCGCGGCTGCGTGCGGAGCAGGGCTGGCGTTACGATCATCCGGGCGAAGCTATCTATGCGCCGCTGCTGTTAAAGCAGCTCTCTGAGCGTAAGCCGTTCAATAGCGTAGTGACGACTGACGTTGGTCAGCATCAGATGTGGACGGCTCAGCATATGACCTTCAGCCGCCCTGAAAACTTCATCACCTCCAGCGGGCTGGGGACGATGGGCTTCGGCTTGCCCGCTGCGGTAGGCGCGCAGGTCGCGCGTCCGGAAGATACGGTTATCTGCATCAGCGGCGACGGCTCGTTCATGATGAACATCCAGGAATTAGGCACGGTGAAGCGAAAGCAACTGCCGCTGAAGATAGTGCTGCTGGATAACCAGCGTCTGGGCATGGTTCGTCAGTGGCAGCAACTCTTTTTCGCCGAGCGCTACAGCGAAACCACGCTTACCGATAACCCCGATTTTCTCATGCTGGCCAACGCCTTCGGTATTCCCGGCCAGCGTATTACCCGTAAAGACCAGGTGGAAGCAGCGCTGGAGACCATGCTGAACAGCGAAGGGCCATATCTGCTGCACGTCTCGATTGATGAACTCGAGAACGTCTGGCCTCTGGTGCCGCCCGGCGCCAGCAACTCACAAATGCTGGAGAAACTGTCATGATGCAACATCAACTGGCCGTGCAGGCTCGCTTTCGTCCGGAAACGCTGGAACGCGTATTGCGCGTGGTGCGCCACCGTGGTTTTCAGATCTGCGCCATGAATATGGAGACGGGCTCCAACGCCGAAAATATAAATATCGAACTGACCGTTGCCAGCCTTCGGCCTGTCGAATTACTGTTTACTCAATTAAGCAAGCTGGTTGACGTTGCCTGCGTCGAGATCCAGCAACCCACATCACAACAAATCCGCGCCTGAGCGCAAAAGGAAGAAAAATGACGACGAAAAAAGCTGATTACATTTGGTTCAACGGTGAGATGGTTCCGTGGGGCGAAGCAAAAGTTCACGTAATGTCTCATGCGTTGCACTACGGTACATCGGTGTTTGAAGGGATTCGTTGCTACGAGTCGCACAAAGGCCCGGTGGTTTTCCGCCACCGCGAACATATGCAGCGTCTGCGTGATTCCGCCAAAATTTACCGTTTCCCGGTTTCCCAGAGCGTGGATGAGCTGATGGAAGCGTGCCGTCAGGTCATTCGTAAAAACAACCTGACCAGCGCTTACATTCGCCCGCTGGTTTTCGTTGGCGATGTCGGCATGGGCGTCAACCCGCCTGCGGATTACACCACTGATGTGATCATCGCCGCGTTCCCGTGGGGCGCTTACCTGGGTGCAGAAGCACTGGATCAAGGGATCGACGCGATGGTTTCCTCCTGGAACCGCGTGGCGCCGAACACCATTCCGACAGCCGCAAAAGCGGGCGGCAATTATCTCTCCTCCCTGCTGGTGGGCAGCGAGGCGCGCCGTCACGGTTATCAGGAAGGTATCGCGCTGGATGTGAATGGCTATATCTCTGAAGGCGCGGGCGAAAACCTGTTCGAAGTGAAAGACGGCATTCTGTTCACCCCGCCGTTCACCTCTTCCGCACTGCCGGGCATCACCCGCGACGCCATTATCAAGCTGGCGCAGGATCTCGGCATTGAAGTTCGCGAGCAGGTGCTCTCTCGCGAATCCCTCTATCTGGCGGACGAAGTGTTTATGTCTGGTACCGCGGCGGAAATCACGCCGGTGCGCAGCGTAGACGGCATTCAGGTGGGCGAAGGCCGCTGCGGCCCGGTCACCAAACGCATCCAGCAGGCTTTCTTCGGCCTGTTTACGGGTGAGACTGAAGATAAATGGGGCTGGTTGGATCAGGTTAACCCCTCAGCAAAATAACACACGCACGGGCGGCAGAGAGCCGCCCGGCTTATGTACAGACTGGAGTGAAAAAAGCATGCCTAAGTACCGTTCTGCCACTACGACTCACGGCCGCAACATGGCGGGCGCCCGCGCGCTGTGGCGCGCCACCGGGATGACCGACGCCGATTTCGGCAAACCCATTATCGCGGTGGTGAACTCCTTCACCCAGTTCGTGCCAGGGCACGTGCATCTGCGCGATCTGGGCAAACTGGTCGCGGAGCAAATTGAAGCCGCAGGCGGCGTGGCGAAAGAGTTCAACACCATCGCGGTGGATGACGGCATCGCCATGGGCCACGGCGGCATGCTTTATTCACTGCCGTCTCGCGAACTTATCGCTGATTCCGTGGAGTATATGGTGAACGCCCACTGCGCCGACGCCATGGTCTGTATCTCTAACTGCGATAAAATCACCCCCGGCATGCTGATGGCCTCGCTGCGCCTTAACATTCCGGTGATTTTTGTTTCGGGCGGCCCGATGGAAGCGGGTAAAACCAAGCTTTCCGATCAGATAATCAAGCTCGACCTGGTGGATGCGATGATTCAGGGCGCGAACCCGAACGTCAGCGACGAACAGAGCGATCAGGTAGAGCGTTCCGCCTGCCCGACCTGCGGTTCCTGCTCCGGTATGTTCACTGCCAACTCCATGAACTGCCTGACCGAAGCGCTGGGCCTGTCCCAGCCAGGCAATGGCTCGCTGCTGGCGACCCACGCCGACCGTAAAGAGCTCTTCATCAATGCCGGTAAGCGAATCGTTAGCCTGACCAAACGTTATTACGAGCAGGATGACGCCAGCGTGCTGCCGCGCAACATCGCCAGCAAAGCAGCGTTTGAAAACGCCATGACGCTGGATATCGCTATGGGCGGCTCCACCAATACCGTATTGCACCTGCTGGCCGCCGCGCAGGAAGCGGAAATCGATTTCACCATGAGCGACATCGACCGCCTTTCGCGTAAAGTGCCGCAGCTGTGCAAGGTGGCGCCGAGCACTCAGAAGTATCACATGGAGGATGTGCACCGTGCGGGCGGGGTTATCGGCATTCTCGGCGAACTGGATCGCGCAGGCCTGCTGAACCGCGAGGTCAACAACGTACTGGGGCTGACGCTGCCGCAGACGCTGGAGCAATATGACGTCATGCTGACGAAAGACGATGCGGTGCGCAGCATGTACACCGCCGGCCCGGCGGGTATCCGCACCACTAAAGCGTTTTCGCAATCCTGCCGCTGGGATTCGCTGGATACCGACCGTCAGGATGGCTGTATTCGCTCACTGGAACACGCCTATAGCCAGGACGGCGGTCTCGCCGTGCTTTATGGCAACTTCGCCGAAAACGGCTGCATCGTAAAAACCGCAGGCGTGGACGACAGCATTCTGACATTCCGCGGTCCGGCGAAAGTCTATGAAAGCCAGGACGATGCGGTAGAAGCGATTCTCGGCGGCAAAGTCGTCGAAGGCGACGTTGTGGTGATCCGCTATGAAGGGCCGAAAGGCGGGCCAGGCATGCAAGAGATGCTTTATCCCACCACCTTCCTGAAATCGATGGGCCTTGGCAAAGCGTGCGCCCTTATCACCGACGGCCGTTTCTCAGGCGGCACTTCCGGTCTTTCTATCGGCCACGTCTCTCCGGAAGCGGCGAGCGGCGGTAATATCGCGCTGATTGAAGATGGCGACATGATAACTATCGATATTCCGAACCGCGGCATTGCGCTTGAATTAAGCGAGCGGGAGCTGGCGGCGCGCCGTGAAGCGCAGGAAGCTCGCGGCGCTGATGCCTGGACTCCGCGTAACCGCGAACGTCAGGTTTCCTTCGCGCTGCGCGCTTACGCAAGTCTTGCGACCAGCGCCGATAAAGGCGCGGTGCGCGATAAGTCGAAGCTGGGAGGCTAAGATGGCCGAATCGCAACCGCTATCCGCCGCCCCGTGTGGGGCGGAATACTTACGAGCCGTGCTGCGCTCGCCCGTGTATGAAGTCGCCCAGGTAACGCCGCTGCAAAAGATGGAGAAGCTCTCCTCGCGGCTTGATAACGTCATCCTGGTGAAGCGCGAAGACCGCCAGCCGGTGCACAGCTTCAAGCTGCGCGGCGCCTACGCCATGATTGCCGGTTTAACCGCCGAGCAAAAAGCGCGTGGCGTGATTACGGCTTCGGCAGGGAATCACGCCCAGGGCGTGGCGTTTTCTTCCGCCCGTCTCGGTATTAAATCGCTGATTGTCATGCCGGTGGCGACAGCGGATATCAAAGTGGATGCGGTGCGCGGCTTTGGCGGCGAAGTACTGCTGCATGGCGCAAACTTCGATGAGGCAAAAGCAAAGGCTATTGAGCTTTCTAAACAGCAGGGCTTTACCTGGGTGCCACCGTTTGACCATCCGGCAGTCATTGCCGGTCAGGGTACGCTGGCGCTGGAGCTGCTGCAGCAGGACGCGCATATCGATCGCGTATTCGTGCCGGTCGGCGGCGGCGGGCTGGCGGCAGGCGTGGCGGTGCTTATCAAACAACTGATGCCGCAGATCAAAGTGATCGCGGTAGAAGCCGAAGATTCCGCCTGCCTGAAGGCGGCGCTGGATGCGGGGCAGCCGGTGGATTTGCCCCGCGTCGGGCTTTTTGCCGAAGGGGTGGCGGTCAAACGCATTGGCGATGAAACCTTCCGCGTCTGTCAGGAATACCTGGACGACATCGTGACGGTGGACAGCGACGCTATCTGTGCGGCGATGAAAGATCTGTTTGAAGATGTGAGGGCCGTGGCGGAGCCTTCCGGCGCGCTGGCGCTGGCGGGCATGAAAAAGTACATCGCCCAGCATAACCTGCGCGGCGAGCGGCTGGCGCATGTGCTTTCCGGTGCGAACGTTAACTTCCACGGCTTGCGCTACGTCTCTGAGCGTTGCGAACTGGGTGAACAGCGCGAAGCGCTGCTGGCGGTGACTATTCCGGAAGAGAAGGGCAGCTTCCTGAAATTCTGTCAGCTGCTGGGAGGACGTGCGGTAACGGAGTTTAACTACCGCTTTGCGGACGCTAAAGACGCCTGCATATTTGTCGGCGTGCGCATCAGCCGCGGGCTGGAAGAGCGGCATGAAATTATCGCGCAACTCACCGAAGGCGGCTACAGCGTAGTGGATCTTTCAGACGACGAAATGGCGAAGCTGCATGTGCGCTATATGGTCGGCGGACGGCCTTCGCGTCCGCTGCATGAGCGGCTCTACAGCTTCGAGTTTCCCGAATCTCCCGGCGCGCTGCTTAAGTTTCTGCATACGCTCGGCACCCACTGGAATATCTCGCTGTTCCACTACCGCAGCCATGGAACGGACTATGGCCGGGTGCTGGCGGCGTTTGAACTGGGCGACAACGAGCCGGACTTCGAAACCCGACTCAATGAGCTTGGCTACGACTGCCATGACGAGAGCCATAACCCGGCGTTTCGTTTCTTCCTGGCGGGTTAACGATATCCCGGCAGTAATTTCCAGAAAGCATCCACGAGCGGCTCATGCAGCCGCTTTTTTTGCGCGCATACGCCCAACTCAAACGGCGTCTTCTCGTCGCTGCGCTCGAGGATCATGACGCGGTTACGCACCGGCTCAGGGCTGTTTTCCAGCACCACTTCCGGTATAAGCGCCACGCCGCAGCCGAGCGCCACCATGGACACCATCGCCTCATGCCCGCCTACTGTTGCGTAGATGGACGGGTTGCTGATTTTTTGGCGGCGGAACCATAGCTCAATGCGCCGGCGCACCGGGCCCTGATCGGGCAGGATAAACGGCACTCGCGTCCAGTCGGGAGCGGGTTGCGTTACCTGTGTGCGAACCGGGCAGGGAAGAGCTGGCGCTATCAGCACGACGGAAAGGTTTTCCAGGGTTGAGAACGCCACGGCGGCAGGCAACGCTTCAGGCTTACCGGCAATCGCCAGATCCGCTTCGCCGGAATTGACTTTTTCCACCGCATCCGCCGCGTCGCCGGTGGTGAGTTTGATCTCAACCGAAGGATGCTCGGCGCGAAAGCGGTCCAGAATCGGCGGCAGATGGCTGTAAGCGGCGGTCACCGAGCAGAACAGGTGCAGTTCGCCGGAAAGCGACGGCCCTTGCTGATCGATGGTATGGCGCAACTGCTGGTACTGCAACAGCGTATGTTGAGCGAACTGGCGCAGCTCTTCGCCCGCTTCTGTCAGCGTGACGGTGCGGTTGTCGCGCACGAAAAGGGGCTGGCCGAGGTCTTCTTCCAGCCGCTGGATCTGACGAGAAAGCGTCGACGGGCTGACATGCATGGCGCGCGCGCTGCGCCCGAAATGTCGGCTATCCGCCAGATGCAAAAAGGTTTTCAGGTCGCGTAAATCCACAGTCCGGGCTCCTCGGGTTTATGTTGCAAATATTGCAATGTGACGTTGTTAATATATCAATTTCAGCAACGCTTTTCCTGTCATATAGTGGGTGCATTCACGTAAGCTATGACACGGCTGACGTACTGAACAGAAAAGCACATCATCACACCGACGGAGTTACACAATGGCTAATTACTTCAATACTTTGAATCTGCGTCAGCAGCTGGCGCAACTGGGTAAATGTCGCTTTATGGCGCGCGACGAGTTCGCCGATGAAGCAAGCTACCTCAAAGGGAAGAAAGTGGTCATTGTCGGTTGCGGCGCGCAGGGCCTGAACCAGGGGCTGAATATGCGTGACTCCGGCCTCGATATCTCCTACGCCCTGCGCCCGGAAGCTATCGCGGAAAAACGCGCCTCCTGGCGTAAAGCCACTGAAAACGGCTTCAAAGTCGGCACCTATGAAGAACTGATCCCGCAGGCGGACCTGGTAGTTAACCTGACGCCGGACAAGCAGCACTCTGACGTCGTGCGCGCCGTACAGCCGCTGATGAAAGATGGCGCGGCGCTGGGCTACTCTCACGGTTTCAATATCGTAGAAGTTGGCGAGCAGATCCGTAAAGACATTACCGTCGTGATGGTGGCGCCAAAATGCCCGGGTACGGAAGTGCGTGAAGAGTATAAGCGCGGCTTCGGTGTGCCGACGCTTATCGCTGTTCACCCGGAAAACGACCCGAAAGGCGAAGGCATGGCGATCGCAAAAGCCTGGGCGGCAGCAACCGGCGGCCACCGTGCAGGCGTGCTGGAGTCCTCCTTCGTTGCAGAAGTAAAATCTGACCTGATGGGCGAGCAGACCATCCTGTGCGGCATGCTGCAGGCGGGTTCGCTGCTCTGCTTCGATAAGCTGGTGGAAGAGGGCACCGACCCGGCCTACGCAGAAAAACTGATCCAGTACGGCTGGGAAACCATTACCGAAGCGCTGAAGCAGGGCGGCATCACGCTGATGATGGACCGTCTCTCTAACCCGGCGAAACTGCGCGCCTACGCGCTTTCCGAACAGCTGAAAACCATCATGGCGCCGCTGTTCCAGAAACATATGGACGACATCATTTCCGGCGAGTTCTCTTCCGGCATGATGGCGGACTGGGCGAACGACGATAAGAAACTGCTGACCTGGCGTGAAGAAACTGGCCAGACCGCCTTTGAAAACGCGCCGCAGTTTGACGGCAAAATCAGCGAGCAAGAGTACTTCGATAAAGGCGTGCTGATGATTGCAATGGTGAAAGCAGGCGTTGAGCTGGCGTTCGAAACCATGGTGGATTCCGGCATCATTGAAGAATCCGCTTACTACGAATCGCTGCACGAGCTGCCGCTGATTGCCAACACCATTGCCCGTAAGCGCCTGTATGAAATGAACGTGGTTATCTCCGATACGGCAGAATATGGCAACTATCTGTTCGCTAACGCTGCGGTGCCGCTGTTAAAAGAATTTATGACTACGCTGCAGCCGGGCGACCTTGGCAAAGCGGTAGAAGGCACTGCGGTTGATAACGCGCAACTGCGCGACGTAAACGAAGCTATCCGCAACCACGAGATCGAAAAAGTGGGCCAGAAACTGCGCGGTTATATGACCGATATGAAGCGTATTGCCGTCGCAGGCTGATTCCCCGTCGTCTTTTGACCCGCAGCGGCGTTGGCATCGTTCGCCCACCCCAGTCGCATAGTGAGTCTATGCTCCTGGGGATGCGCTCTCTTGCCGCCTTGGTGCAAGTCAAAATCCATAGGGGAATACCTACGCCGTCGTCTTTTGACCCGCAGCGGCGTTGGCATCGTTCGCCCACCCCAGTCGCATAGTGAGTCTATGCTTCTGGGGATGCGCTCTCTTGCCGCCTTGCTGCAAGTCAAAATCCTTAGGGGAATACCAAAGCCGTCGTCTTTTGACCCGCAGCGGCGTTGGCACTGTTCGCCCACCCCAGGCGCGCACGAAAGCAAAAAGGCCTTCTCTGAGAGAAGGCCTTTTTATTAGTTACGGTACAGCACCTTAATGATGTGGTAGCCGAACTGGGTGTGCAGCGGGCCGGTCGGCTCCAGCACCGGGCAGGAGAAGACCACTTTATCGAACGCCGGAACCATCTGACCCTGACGGAATTCGCCCAGGTGTCCGCCCTTTTTACCGGACGGGCAAGTAGAGTGTTTCTTAGCCAGCTTTTCGAAATCGCCGCCGTTTTTGATTTGTTCCAGCAGATCCAGTGCCAATTTTTCTTCTTTAACAAGGATATGCATTGCTGCTGCGGTTTTTGCCATGATCGTGCCTTGAGTGGGATGAATAACGCTCGCTATACTACCACGCTCTTTTTCCCCTTCGTACTGCTGTACCTGCCGTGGGGATCTGCCTTCTCTTCTGACTTTCACTGAGTAACTTATGCGTTTAAACCCAGGCCAACAACAAGCCGTAGAATATGTAACCGGACCCTGCCTGGTGCTGGCGGGCGCGGGCTCGGGTAAAACACGCGTCATTACCAATAAAATCGCCCATCTTATCCGCGGCTGCGGCTATCAGGCGAAACACATCGCGGCGGTGACTTTTACCAACAAAGCGGCGCGAGAAATGAAAGAGCGCGTGGCGCAAACCCTCGGGCGCAAAGAGGCGCGCGGGCTGATGATTTCTACTTTCCACACGCTGGGGCTGGAGATCATCAAGCGGGAATATAACGCGCTGGGGATGAAAGCCAATTTCTCGTTGTTTGACGACACCGACCAGATGGCGCTCATCAAAGAGCTGACGGAAGGGCTGGTGGAGAATGATAAATCGCTGTTGCAACAGCTTATCTCCACCATCTCAAACTGGAAGAACGACCTGCTCAACCCGCTTCAGGCCGCGGCGCAGGCCAAAGGCGAGCGGGACCGTATTTTCGCCCACTGTTACGGCTTGTACGACGCGCATCTTAAAGCCTGTAACGTGCTCGATTTTGACGACCTGATTCTGCTGCCGACGCTGCTGCTTCAGCGCAACGAAGAGGTGCGCGAGCGCTGGCAAAACCGCATTCGCTACCTGCTGGTGGACGAGTACCAGGACACCAATACCAGCCAGTATGAGCTGGTAAAGCTGCTGGTGGGCGCGCGGGCGCGCTTCACCGTGGTGGGCGATGACGATCAGTCTATTTACTCCTGGCGAGGCGCGCGCCCGCAAAACCTGGTGCTGCTGAGTCAGGATTTTCCGGCGCTGCAGGTTATCAAGCTTGAGCAGAACTACCGCTCGTCCGGACGCATTCTGAAAGCGGCAAACATCCTTATCGCCAACAACCCGCACGTCTTCGAGAAAAAGCTCTTTTCCGAACTGGGATATGGTCCGGAACTGAAAGTGCTGACGGCCAATCACGAAGAGCATGAGGCGGAGCGCGTAACCGGCGAGCTTATCGCCCATCACTTTATTAATAAGACGCAGTATAAGGATTACGCCATTCTTTACCGCGGCAACCATCAGTCGCGCGTATTTGAAAAGCTGCTGATGCAGAACCGTATTCCTTACCGGATCTCTGGCGGAACCTCGTTTTTCTCCCGACCAGAAATCAAAGACTTGCTCGCTTACCTGCGCGTGCTGACTAACCCCGATGACGACAGCGCTTTTCTGCGCATTGTAAATACGCCCAAGCGCGAGATTGGCCCGGCGACGTTACAGAAACTGGGCGAATGGGCGATGAGCCGGAACAAAAGCTTGTTCACCGCCAGCTTCGACATGGGGCTGAGCCAGACGCTGACCGGACGCGGCTATGAGTCGTTGACGCGCTTTACCCACTGGCTTGGCGAGGTGGCGCGTCTGAGCGAGAGGGAGCCGGTGGCTGCCGTGCGCGATCTTATCCACGGCATCGATTACGAAGCCTGGCTTTATGAAACGTCGCCCAGCCAGAAGGCCGCCGAAATGCGTATGAAAAACGTTAACCAGCTCTTTAGCTGGATGACGGAGATGCTGGAAGGCACGGAACTGGACGAGCCGATGACGCTGACTCAGGTCGTCACCCGTTTTACGCTGCGCGATATGATGGAGCGCGGCGAAAGCGAAGAAGAGCTCGATCAGGTTCAGTTAATGACCCTTCATGCTTCAAAAGGCCTGGAGTTCCCGTATGTTTTTCTGGTCGGCATGGAAGAGGGATTACTGCCGCACCAGAGCAGCATTGATGAAGACAATATCGACGAAGAGCGGCGTCTGGCTTACGTCGGCATCACGCGTGCGCAGAAAGAACTCATTTTTACGTTATGCAAAGAGCGTCGGCAGTATGGCGAACTGGTGCGCCCGGAGCCGAGCCGCTTTTTGCTGGAGCTGCCGCAGGACGACCTGGCCTGGGAAACCGAACGCAAAGTGGTCTCGGCCGAAGAGCGAATGCAAAAAGGGCAGGCGAACGTAGCGAATATTAAAGCGATGCTGGCGAAAGCGCGCGGCGGTTAAAGCGAAAAAGCCTCCCTCGGGAGGCTTTTATTGTCAGCCCTAAACCACCTCCTGAGGAGGTGGTGATTGTCCCTGTAAGGCTATAGCCTGAAGAAAGCCCATGCCGGAATATTTCTCCTTACTCACCACAAGTAAGAGGGAAAAACCAACATGGGCCTTTACAGAAGTTCATCACATGTATTCTGGCGCTGCAAATATCATATCGTCTGGACACCCAAGTATCGTTTCAAGATCCTGACGGACAAGATTGGTAAGGAGTTGTACCGGACAATCTATATTCTGTGCAACATCAAGGACTGCGAAGTGCTGGAACTGAATATTCAGCCTGACCATGTTCATCTGGTGGTTATCGTACCGCCCAAACT
>JHYZ01000026.1 GCA_000621185.1 Franconibacter pulveris DSM 19144 | reverse complement strand
AAGCGCAGCGATGCGTTGAGCTAACCGGTACTAATGAACCGTGAGGCTTAACCTTACAACGCCGAAGATGTTTTGGCGTGATTTGAGAGAAATTCAGCTTGTGACGGATAAGCACTCATGGCGGAAGCGGTGGGTGAACAGAATCTGCCTGGCGGCCGTAGCGCGGTGGTCCCACCTGACCCCATGCCGAACTCAGAAGTGAAACGCCGTAGCGCCGATGGTAGTGTGGGGCCTCCCCATGCGAGAGTAGGGAACTGCCAGGCATCAAACAGGTGAAAAGCCCATCCTCACGGATGGGCTTTTTGCTTTTCAGCGGTATTGCTTTTGTTTAGTTACAACATTCTAAAAGCACTTGCTGGAAGAGCAAAAAAATAACCACTCGAATGAGTGGTTATTGAGATTTAGTACAACAGAAGATAACTGTTTACTCTTTATTGCCCGGCAGAACCGTATTCATGATCTGCTGCGCCGTGTCTTTAATGACTTTTCCTGCAGAGTGGTCGCCTTTGGCCATAGAAGACATGAATGATTTTGCCTGCTGAAGCGTAATATGCGGCGGTAGTGGAGCAACTTCAGGATCTGTTTTCACTTCCAGCACTACAGGACGATCGGCCCCTAACGCTTCGGTCCACGCCTCATGCAGTTTATCGGGATCGTCAACAAAAATACCTTTTAGCCCAATAGATTCAGCAAACTTAGCATAAGGAACATCCGGCACATCCTGCGTTGCTTCATAACGGGGGTTCCCTTCCATTACACGTTGTTCCCACGTCACCTGGTTCAAATCGCCATTGTTGAACACGCATACAATCAGACGCGGATCGGACCAGCTTTTCCAGTATTTTTGAATCGTAATTAACTCAGCAAGGTTATTCATCTGCATCGCACCATCGCCTACCAGGGCGACAACCGGTTTTTCCGCAAACGCAAACTTAGCAGCAATAGCGTAGGGCACTGCTGCGCCCATAGAGGCAAGCCCGCCTGATAATGAAGAACGCTGGCCCTGCTTAATTTTAAAGTCCCGGGCATACCAGTTAGCGCATGAACCTGAATCAGAAGTGACGATGGCGTTATCAGGCAACAGCGGCGACATTTCCCATACCACGCGCTGCGGATTAACCGGATTGGCTTTTGCCATTGCCCGTTCTTCCATTTTTTTCCACCACTCCTGTACGGAAACAGCAATCTTTTCCTGCCATGAGCGGTCTTCTTTACGTTTAAGCAGCGGCAGCAGGGCCTGTAAGGTGCTGACGGCGTCGCCATGCAGATTAACTTCGGTAGGATAGCGTAATCCCAGCATGGAGGGATCGATATCGATCTGGACGGCACGTGCCTGGCCTTCTTTTGGCAAGAATTCTGCCCAGGGAAAGCCGGTGCCAATCATGAGCAACGTGTCGCACTCCTGCATGAGATCCCACGACGGCTCGGTACCGAGCAATCCTATACAGCCCGTTACAAACGGAGCATCATCGGGCAAAACATCTTTACCTAATAAAGCCTTAGCTACACCTGCGCCCAATAAATTAGCTGCCTGAACCACTTCCACCGCCGCTTCGCGCGCGCCAGCGCCAATCAATATCGCAACTTTTTTACCGTCGTTAAGGATATCAGCAGCGCGCTGCAGATCGTATTGATGAGGGATGACATGTGGGCGTTGATAGCCGGGGCCTGAATGCGTAAAACCATGCGCATGCTGCGGTTCTTGCCACTCTTCATCCTGAATATCTTTTGGCAGAATAAGCACCGTTACGCCATTGGTAGCGGTAGCAATACGCACCCCCCGATCCACCAGATGGCGAACCTGTGAGGGCGTCGCCGCTTCCTGTACAAAGCTTGCTACATCGCTGAATACGCGGTCGAGGTTAAGCTCCTGTTGATATGTGGCGCCGCGGGCCGTTGCCTCCGCCTGACCCGCGATGGCGATGACCGGCATATGGTCCATTCGCGCGTCATACAGCCCTGTCAGTAAGTGGGTCGCGCCAGGGCCGCCCGTTGAGAGACAAACGCCAGGTTCGCCGGTGAATTTAGCGTGAGCGCAGGCCATAAATGCGGCCATCTCTTCATGCCGCACCTGAATAAATTCAATGCCGTTTCCTGCTTTCTCTGCACGCTGCAGCGCGCCGAGCACGCCATTTATTCCATCGCCCGGATAGCCATAAATCCGGGTTACTCCCCATGCTTTTAACCGTTCTACAAAAAAGTCACTCGTCATCTTCGTCATTATTTTGCCTCGCTTCAGGTGGTACGTGACGGCGTTCAGCCTGAGCTGCGCTCGAACCTTTAGTCTGTTCGAGAATAGTTCACTTAAAGCAAATGGGCGAAAAAGGGGGAGTTCTCCGAAGGCTGCTATGGTTAAAAGAACAATCACAACGGAGAGCCGCCGGTGCGCAAAGAATTTGATTACCAGCAGGATTTTACTAATACCGATTTTCGCCAGCATCCTGAGCTGTATCAGGTAGGACGGGGCGAGCAGGGTGTGTTGCTGGTTGAGCCTTATAAGAGTGAAATTCTGCCCTGGTGGCGTTACAAGGATCCGGAGTCCGCTCAAAAGTCAGCGGAGAAAATTTATGCGCTGTTTGAGCAATACCGGGAAAAAGATGACTTTGTCGGCATGGATATGGCGCGGAAATTTATTCAAATGGGATATACCCGTGCACGGCGCTACGCCAATTACAAAGGCGGTAAGAAATATGATGAAAAGCGTGAGTTAATGCCGCGCGGCAACGATCCGGTTAAAGCAGCGGCAGCGGCGGTATTTAAGACGTGGTGGGATCGCATACGTGCCGATGAAGATTATCTTCGTCGTAAAAAAGCACATCAAGAAAAATGGGGATAAGCAGACTCTTTCAGGGGGCGTAAAATGTTCTGCGCTTCACAGAATCAATAGCCAACAAATAATTAACACTTTATTTACCTTTAATGCGGGCGCAAGCTACGGATCCGCATTTTACGGGTTGGTTTTCCCGTAATGAAAGACAGGAGAAAAAAATGACAGAAGTAACCGCCCGTTCGGAGAAAACGGCGCTGACGTCATCGGATACTCGTCGTCGCGTCTGGGCTATCGTCGGCGCTTCATCCGGTAATCTGGTGGAGTGGTTCGATTTTTATGTCTATTCGTTCTGCTCGCTCTATTTCGCCCACATCTTCTTCCCCTCCGGCAACAGCACCACCCAGCTTCTGCAAACCGCAGGCATTTTTGCCGCAGGTTTTTTGATGCGCCCAATCGGGGGGTGGATGTTTGGCTATATTGCAGATAAGCATGGACGTAAAACTTCCATGCTGATTTCCGTCTGCATGATGTGCTTTGGCTCGCTCGTCATCGCTTGCCTGCCGGGTTATGACGTGCTTGGCACCTGGGCGCCAGCGCTGCTGCTATTGGCGCGTCTGTTTCAGGGGCTTTCGGTTGGCGGCGAGTATGGCACCAGCGCCACTTATATGAGTGAAGTGGCAATAGAGGGACGTAAAGGCTTTTACGCTTCTTTCCAGTACGTCACGCTTATCGGCGGTCAGCTGTTGGCGCTGCTGGTGTTGGTTGTTTTACAACAGACGTTAGCGGACAGCGATTTACGCGCCTGGGGCTGGCGTATTCCGTTTGCGCTGGGCGCCGGGCTGGCGATTGTGGCGTTGTGGCTGCGTCGTTCGCTGGAGGAAACCTCGCAGCAGGAGACGCGTGCGCTGAAGGAAGCCGGGTCGTTGAAAGGGTTATGGCGCAACCGACGCGCTTTCCTGATGGTATTGGGCTTTACTGCTGCAGGCTCGCTGAGTTTTTACACCTTCACAACTTACATGCAGAAGTATCTGGTCAATACCGCCGGCATGCATGCTAATGTTGCAAGCGGCGTGATGACGGCGGCGTTATTTGTCTACATGCTGGCGCAACCGTTTTTTGGCGCGCTTTCCGATAAAATAGGCCGTCGTAACTCTATGATCTGCTTTAGCGTGCTCGCCACGTTTTGTACCGTGCCCATCCTCACCGCGTTGCAGCATGTCTCCTCGCCTTATGCCGCCTTTGGACTGGTGATCCTCGCTTTGCTGATTGTCAGTTTTTACACCTCAATAAGCGGCATTTTGAAAGCAGAGATGTTCCCGGCGCAGGTGCGGGCTTTAGGAGTAGGGCTATCTTATGCCGTTGCAAACGCTCTGTTTGGCGGGTCGGCCGAATATGTCGCCCTTTCGCTAAAATCGCTGGGCTCGGAAACCGCCTTTTTCTGGTACGTTTCGGTAATGAGCGCGATTGCGCTGCTGGTTTCGCTCAAATTGCACCGTAAAGGAAAGGGCATGCGGCTTTAATGTTCGGCTAACTGCCAGATTGTATAGCCGGTCGTCGCGCCGGCTACGTCCCAGGCAAAATCCTTCCAGCTCCAGCCGCTGCCCGCCGGGCGGCTGTCCCAAAATTCTTTTGTTGCGCCAAGAGAAAGGGAGAACATGACACCCACGGCAGCGGCGCGATCGTGGCTTATTCCCTGATGTTGTGCAAACTCGTTTCCGGCAGCAGAAAGCATGGCAGAGGCGAGAAAATGCTGAGCTTTATCCTGACCCGACCAGGCGTCCTGCGCCATATGGGTACAGCCAGTTAACAGCATCGTGCTGATGAGTAAAAGAAAACGCATACAGCCTGTCCCAATAAAAAAGCCCTGACGGGCAGGGCTTTTCACTATAGTTGAAAGTTACAGAATGCGGCTAATCAGCCGGTCTATCCGAATACGCCGTAAGCGGCGAATCAGCTTACGAACTTTTACCGGATAATCTGCGATGCTTTGTAACTCACGGTAATGCTTCACGACTACCGTATGGGTGCGGATAAGCTCCAGCTCTTTACTGCGCATTGCAGCCAGTTGCTGCCTGGGATCGTGGATAAGAATGGCGTTTTCCAGATCGAGCCGCCATGCGCGTGGGTTAAGGTTGTTGCCGGTAAGCAGCATCCATTCATCATCCACCCACATGCCTTTCAGGTGGTAGCTGTTATCTTCATCTTTCCATAAGCGCACCACCAGCTGTCCGCTGTTGACATAATACTGCAGGCGGCTTAAGAAACGGCGCAGGTTGATTTCATAGAGGTAGGGCAGCGCGCCAATGATTTTAAAAGGCTCATTCTCAGGAATGTAGAAATCGTTAGCGGTTTTGTCGCCGACGATAATTTCTACCTGTTTGCCATCGCGCAGCAGCTGGATAACGTTGCGTACCAAAACGGCAGGGAGGTTGAAATAGGGAGTGCAGATAACCAGCTTCTGATCCGCACAAGGCATGAGATGGAAGATGGTTTTATTGAGCGGGCTGGATTTGCCCAGCCCAACCAGCGGCGTTACCGCCAGTTGTTCGTTATCCGCATTCCCCTGAAAATGATACGCCGCATCGCGCAATTCCTGGCGAAACAGACGGATATCGTTTTTGATTTCCGGACTCTTCGGACGACCCGGGTTGTCCAGACGATTTACCGCACGGCCTGCAGCCAGATGCTGCTGCACCCAAAAGTACATCTGATCGGCAAGCTCTGCGTTACGGATCCAGTGATAGCGATCGTAACGGTATTTTTCGTGCTGATGCAGATAAACATCATTCAGGCTGGCGCCGCTGTAAAACACGCCGTCATCAATAATAAAGCCTTTGTAGTGCAGCACGCCCAGCGCTTCGCGGGTATTAACAGGAACGCCGTAAACCGGGATTTCGACGCCTGGATTTTCCTTCGCCATACGGCAATACCAGTCAGCGTTGGTATTCGATGCCGCCGCGCCGATGCGTCCGCGCTGGGCGCGGTGCCAGTCTACAAGGACGCTTACTTCCAGTTCAGGACGCTGGCGCTTTGCTTCATACAGGGCGGAAAGAATGCCTTTGCCGCCGTCGTCCTGCTCAAGATAGAGCGCGACGAGGCAGATACGCTGGGTTGCCGCCGCGATTTTTTGCAACAGGGTTTCCCGAAAATCGGCGGGGGAAAAGTAAAACTCGACATCATCAACTGACTGAGAAAGCTTCGGTAGTTGGGCAAGGTGTTGTTGATGTTTGTTTCGTTTAAATTTAGACAACATCACAGTGCATATCTTCTCTGAATAGGATGGTCTTCTGCGCAAAACAGACGACAGAAGTGGACGATAATATCACTACTGTCCGGGAAAGTGGTCACTATTTCCAGCACCTTACTCACGACTCGGCTTCCTGCGACAGTGGTAATGTCAGGCCGACAATGCCATCTTCCAACTGAACATCCACCTTAAATCCGAGTTTTCTGGCCAGCGCCACCATGCCCCGATTATGCGGCATGGTAATGCCGTTTAACCGTTGCAGGCCATGCTCGCGAGTATAAACAATCAGCTTTTCCAGCAAACGGCGGCCAAGCCCAAGGCCTTTGAGATCCGAACGCACCAGTACCGCAAATTCCGCATCAATGTTATCCGGATCTGATATGGCGCGCGTTACGCCAAGTATCTCCGCTTCGTTGTTCTGGTTGCGCACGGCGACGAAAGCCATTTCTCGATCGTAGTCGATCTGCGTCATGTTGGCTAAGTCATCGTGGGTAAATTCGTTGATCTCGCTGAAATAACGGTAGTAGAGATCCTCTTTTGTGACCTGAGCGATAAAGCGCTGCAACAGCGGTTCATCTTCGGGCAGGATGGGGCGGAACAGGCATCTTTCGCCGTTTTTCATTTCTACCCATTCTTCAAACTGATGCGGATAGGGGCGAACCGCCAGCCGTCCATCCGGGTCGCCTGTGAAAGGCTTAATTTGTAGCGTAACGTCGAGTGCGGTGAACTCGCTGGCGGAGGCGAGCAGCGGGTGAATATCCAGCCGGTCAATCTCCGGGCAGTCCACAATCAGGTTAGAAACCTGCACCAGTAGCTGGCTCAACGCGGGAATATCAAGCGGGCGAAGCGCGCTGCGCCCGCGAACGTTACCCTTTTTAATCGCCTGAATAACAAGATAACGCGCCAGGTTCATGTTAAGCGGCGGCAGCGCTACAGCGGCTTGTTCTTCAGGGCGCCACTCGACGCCGCCTTCGCCCAGCATAATCAGCGGTCCGAATACCTCGTCATGCTCCACCACAACCCGCAACTCCTGCGCGCCCGCACGATTTGCCATGCTTTGCACCAACAGGCCGTGAATGCGCGCCTGCGGCCAGGTCATTTTTACGCGATCGAGGATAGCATCCGCCGCCTGTTGCACCTCTTTTGCCGTGCGCAGGTAAAGCATTACGCCCTGGACTTCCGACTTATGCGGAATATCCGGCGAGCGCAGCTTCAGCGCCACCGGGTAGCCAATCTGCTCAGCGATATGCACCGCTTCGGCGCTGTCGCTGGCAATCCAGGTCGGCAAAGTCTGTAGACCGTAGGCCTGCAAAATGGGCTGCACTTCATGCGTATCAAGCCGGGTAGCCCCGTCTTCTAACGCCTGTTGCAGCAAGCGATGGGCATCGGCGGTATTGGTCGTAAGGTTGACGGGCAGGGCCGGGATCTCGCGCAGCTGTTTCTGATTGCGGCGATACTCCACCATATGCATAAAGGCGGTTATTGCCCCTTCCGGCGTGCGGTAAGTAGGAATGCCGGCATCGCTAAAGAGTCTTCGCGCTTCTTGCGAAGAGTGCTCGCCGCACCAGTTGGTGATGAGCGTAACGTACTTGCCGCGCGAATGGCGATTGAACAGGTCTATAAGCGCGCGCGCGCTTTCGCTGCCCGGCGCTGCGGCGCTGGGAGAGTGAATGATCATCAGCGCGTCATAATCGTGGCTATCAAGCAGCGCTTCTATCGCTTTCAGGTAGCGCTCAGGCGTTGCGTCATCTCGCAAATCAAGGGGGTTGGCAGGCTCAACGCCCGCTGGCAGCGCCGTTTTCAAACGGGCAAGCGTCTCCTCCCCGGGTGTTGCCAGTTTGCCGTTGCGTAACCACAATTCATCCAGCGCAAGCGCCGCCGGGGCCGCGCCGTTGCTGACAATCATCAGCCGTTCGCCGCGCAGCGGGCGCATGTGGCTGAGCGTTTCGACGGCTGAAAAGAGCTCATGCGTGTCCTGAACGCGCAACAGGCCGGCGCGCTGAATGGCGGCATCCCAGGCGGCATCCAGCCCGGCAGGCGTGCGAAGAAGATGCCGCGCCTGCGGGCTACGTCCGCTTTTAATCACCAGAATAGGTTTATTACGGGAAGCGCTACGGGCGGCAGAAACAAAACGCCGGGCGTCGCTCAGGTGCTCCAGGTAGAGCAAAATGGCGCTGGTTTTGCTGTCCCGCGTCAGGTAATCAAGCAGTTCGTCGACATCAATGTCCAGGCTATCACCAAGCGCGATAAAATAGGAGAACCCCATTTCGCGCTGCTGGGCCCAGTCGAGGATAGTGTTGGAAACGGCGGCGGACTGCGAAATAAACGCCAGCTTGCCTTTACGGATCGGCACCGGGGAAAAGCTGGCGTTCAGGCCCTGCCAGGGGGCGAGCAGACCAAGACTGTTTGGCCCTAACAAACGCATCTGAAAACGCGCCGCGCAGGCCAGCAGGTCTGCGTGCTGCTCCGCAGGCGAAGAGAGAATAATGCAGGTCTTACAGCCTTTTTCTCCCAGCGCCTCCAGCAGCGCCAGATTTCGCCTGGCATTGGTGCAAAGCACAGCGAGATCGGGCGTAAAAGGAAGGCTCGCCACATCGGGCCAGGCAAGGACGCCGCAAACCGCTTTCCAGGCGGGCGTGACTGGCAATACCGGGCCGTTGAATCCGCCCGCCAGCAAATTGCGCATCATCAGATAACCCGCGCGATCCGGCTTCATCGACGCGCCTACCACGGCGATGGATTTCGGGCGTAGCAGGGCTTCCAGTCCACGTTGGCTCATCTTCTTCTCCGCAGGGCAAAGTGACCCGATGATTTTAAACGCTTTCTGTCGCTTCTGCTGTGACGCTTCCCTGATGGTGGGGTTTTCCCGCGAGATAGCGTTCGCGGAACAGCGCGAAATGGTCGCTTAGGCATTTTGCCGCCGCCATGTCGCCGGCGAGATCGAGCAGGGCTACCGCGACCTCGGCAGTGCAGTATTGTCCCTCTGCATGCGCTTCACGCAGGCGATAGGCGGAAACGCGGGAAAGGTCGACCGAAATGACCGGCAACGCGTCCAGATAAGGGCTTTTACGAAACATTTTCCGCGCCTCGGTCCAGGTGCCGTCGAGCATAATAAACAGCGGCGGTTTACCGCCAGCGGGCGGGGCGGTTAAGACTTCCCGGCCCGCATCGGCATAAGACGCAGGAAAAACCACCATCGGCTGATAGTCAGGGTTAGCGACCAGATCAAGCAGCGCCTGAGGCGGCTCGGTGCGCGACCACTGAAAGGCTTCGGTATCCGGCAACACATCGGCTATCAATCGGCCGGTATTGCTGGGCTTCATTGGCTCGGTGTCAAACATCACCAGACAAAAGCGGCTGCGGGCCTGCGCGGGCTGCAACGTTGCGCACAGACATTGCTTAAGCGGCAACAGACAGCGCTGGCAGCGGCGGATACGGTTGCCCCTGGCAAGAAAAGGACGAGTGGCGCGCGCGAGGCGCTCGGCGCGTAAGCGAAGAACAGCGTTGTCGGTCATGGAAGGCCTGGCAAAAACGCCATTGTCGCAGAGGGGAAAACGGGGCGCAAATTTTGCGCCCCGTTGCGGTTACACGGCTTCGTTGACGGCTTCGTTTAGCCAGACGTCGAACGGTGCTTTAGGCACCGCGCCGTTAAGCATGTCAACGAGCTGGCCGTTTTTGAACATCATAATGGTCGGAATGCTGCGGATGCGAAAACGTGCGCTAAGCTCACGTTCCGCCTCGGTGTTGATTTTCACGAAGCGGATTTTACCGCTGCGCTCTTCAGCCACGTCTTCAAAAATCGGCGCGAAGTTGCGGCAAGGGCCGCACCACGGGGCCCAGAAATCAACCACTACCGGCAGGTCGTCTTTCAACAGGGCGTCGAAAGTTTCGCTGGTGGCATTGATAACCTCGCCGTCAAACAGCTCATGGCCGCAGCGACCGCATTTCGCGCCATCTTCAAGGCGGTCTTCCGGAATGCGGTTAATAGCCTGGCAGGCGGCACAAACGGTATTCATAACAGACCTCTGGGAAACAGGTTTACAGGAACCGGCAGGGCATGTCGGTTATGTTTCAATATTGTTGCATATTATCTGAGAAGTTGTTTCCGGCGACCAGGTGTTTTATCCAATGAGTACAATAGTTATTAGCTTTTGCGCGAAGAACATGGCGCAGCGGGGATACATCGGGTAATCTTCGCGCTTCGCGCAGCGCTGGTGGAGAAAAGCATGAATGACGATTTAAAAGGTAAAGGCGGCAAGGTCAAAGTGATGTATGTTCGCGGTGACGACAATGCCGATAAACGTGGCGCGAATCCGCGCACCGGAAAAGGAGGCGGACGTCCGTCTGGCTCTGCCCGCGCTGAAGGCGGCCGCCGCGCGCCGCGCGACGAGAAAGGCGGCGCGCGCGACCGCAACCGCGACGCTTCACCATGGCGCACCGTATCCCGCGCGCCAGGCGATGATGCGCCGGCGAAACCCGATCACGGCGGCATCAGCGGTAAAAGTTTTATCGATCCGGAAGTGCTGCGCCGCCAGCGCGCCGAAGAGACCCGCGTTTATGGCGAAAATGCTTGCCAGGCGTTATTCCAGAGCCGTCCGGAAGCCATTGTCCGCGCCTGGTTTATCCAGAGCGTAACGCCGCGTTTTAAAGAGGCGCTGCGCTGGATGGCGGCTAACCGCAAGGCCTATCATGTGGTGGACGAAGCGGAGCTGGCGAAAGCGTCCGGCACCGAGCACCATGGCGGCGTCTGTTTTCTCATCAAAAAACGCAATGGCCTGTCGGTTAACCAGTGGCTGAGTCAGAGCGGCGAAGAAGATTGCGTCCTGGCGCTGGAAGATGTCGGCAACCCGCATAACCTCGGCGCAATCGTGCGCAGTTGCGCGCATTTCGGCGTGAAGGGCGTGGTGGTGCAGGATGCCGGGCTGCTTGAATCCGGCGCAGCAGTGCGCACCGCTGAAGGCGGCGCAGAGCATGTAGAAGCGATAACCGGCGACAGCTTTAACGACACGCTCGAGCAGTTCCGCCGCGCAGGTTACGCTATCGTTACTACTTCCAGCCACAAAGGCACGCCGCTTTTCCAGGCGCAACTGCCGAAGAAAATGGTGTTGGTGCTCGGCCAGGAGCGCGAGGGGATTTCAGAAACCACGTTCGCTAATGCCGATCTGCGTCTCTCGATTGATGGCACCGGTAACGTTGAGAGCCTGAACGTCTCGGTAGCGACCGGCGTCCTGCTTGCCGAGTGGTGGCGACAGAACAAAGCCTGATAAAAAACGCCAGCGTAAGCTGGCGTTTTGCTATTCCGATTCGGCGGGCAGCGTCGGTTCCCAGTCGATGGGCTTTTGTCCATGCGCCGTCAGGTATTCATTGGTTTTGGCGAAATGACCGCAGCCGAAGAAACCGCGATGGGCGGAAAGCGGAGACGGGTGCGGCGCCTGCAAAACATGGTGCCTTTGACGGTCGATAATCGCGCCTTTCTTCTGCGCATGCGAGCCCCAGAGCAGAAATACCACGCCTTCGCGATGCTCGTTAATAAGCGAGATGACCTTATCAGTAAAGGTTTCCCAGCCGAGATTCGCGTGTGAGTGCGCTTTACCCGCCTGAACCGTCAATACGGTATTGAGCAGCATAACGCCCTGACGCGCCCAGCTTTCCAGATAGCCATGCGTCGGGCGTTCAAAGCCCGGAATCGACTTTTCCAGCTCTTTATACATATTCACCAGCGAAGGCGGCGGCGCTACGCCCGGGCGAACGGAGAAAGCAAGCCCGTGCGCTTGCCCCGGGCCGTGATAAGGATCCTGTCCAAGGATAACCACTTTTACGTCGCCCAGTTCCGTGAAGCGAAAAGCATTGAACACATCTTTTTGCGGCGGATAGATAGTTACGCCTGCTTCGCGCTCGGCGGCTACGGTAGTCAGGATGTTCTGGAAATAGGGTTTCTGTTTCTCTTCGGCCAGCACGTCGTGCCAGGTGAGTTTGTCAGCCATCTCGCTCTCCTGCGAATTTTCTTTCCCTAAGCTTAACTGCTTATTTCATCTGAACAAAATTTCCCGGAAGCCAGAGGCGAACGCGGATGAAAATTTACACTTTTCTGGCCGTCTTGTTGGCTGCCTAAGTTGATATAAAACAAATCCTTGGTTTTATGCCCTCTTTTTCTATGTGGTTTTTGTTGATTTTAATCAAAGAATAATGCCCCGCTGTTGGTATATAAAACAACCCATCAACAATGGTTTTACCAATTAGCCAACGCTGGCTGATGATAATCAAAGACTAAGCCCATAGGGAGGCATCATATGATTACGGGTATCCAGATCACTAAAGCCGCGAACGACGACCTGCTGAACTCTTTCTGGCTGCTGGACAATGAAAAAGGCGAAGCACGCTGCGTTTGCGCGAAAGCAGGGTTTGCAGAAGATGAAGTCGTTGCCGTAAGCAAACTTGGCCAGTTTGAATACCGTGAAGTACCGATGGAAGTGAAGCCGGAAGTACGCGTGGAAGGCGGTCAGCATCTGAACGTCAACGTACTGCGCCGCGAAACGCTGGAAGATGCCGTTAAGCATCCGGAAAAATATCCGCAACTGACTATTCGCGTTTCTGGTTATGCGGTGCGCTTTAACTCTCTGACGCCTGAACAGCAGCGCGACGTTATTGCCCGTACTTTTACAGAAAGCCTGTAATCTGCCCGACGACGAGGGGGTTCTTCGTCGGCAGCCATAAAAAAACCGCCTGCAAAAAACAGGCGGTTTTTTCTTAACAGGCGATTACTCTTCGCTGCCCGTCGTTGCTGCCGCATTGGGTTTGCGACGCTTGCCGATATTTTTAGTATCGCGATGACGTTTTTTCACGCGCGGCTTCTCTTTTTCTTTCTCTTTTTTCTTCTCTTCGCGTTTTGCCAGCACTTTCTTCGACGGCTTGCCCTTGAGCTTCTCGCTCGGCGCGCGCGTTGTCGGGCGCAGTTCGTCGATAACGCGCGCTTTCAGCGGCTCTTTGACATATCGCTCAACTTTGCCAAGCAGCAGATGGTCATGGGCTTCCACCAGCGAAATCGCGGTGCCTTTACGCCCGGCGCGGCCTGTACGACCAATGCGGTGCAAATACGTATCCGCCGTGCGCGGCATGTCGAAGTTAAAGACATGGCTGACATCCGCAATATCGATGCCGCGCGCCGCCACGTCGGTGGCGATAAGCACGTTGACGCGACCATCGGTCAGGCGCTTAATCGCTTCGTTACGCTTAGCCTGCACCATCTCGCCTTCGAGATAACAGGTATTGATGCCCGCTTCGCGCAGCCAGCCCGCCAGTTCATGCACGCGCTCGCGCTTGCGCACAAAGACGATAGAACGGCTGACGTCCGGCTGTTTTAGCAGGTGCACCAGCAGGGCGGTTTTATGTTGAACATCATCCGCGCGGTAATACCACTGGTGGATCTTCTTACGTTCGCGAACAGAAGGGGTGGCGGAGACTTCAACCGGATCTTCCAGCAGACGCTCAGCGAAATCTTTAATCGCTTCCCCTTCGAGCGTGGCGGAAAACAGCATGGTTTGCTTACGCCAGCGCGTTTCGCCAGAGATGTGTTCGATATCCTGCGCGAAACCCATGTCCAGCATGCGGTCCGCCTCATCGAGGATCAGCGTTTCCACAGCCCGGCAGTCAAAATTCTCTTCTTTAATGTATTGCAACAGGCGGCCGGTGGTCGCGACGACGATATCCTGGTTTTCGCTGAATACTTCGGCGTGGTTCATATATGCAACGCCGCCAGTGATTGTGGCGATATCGAGATGCGTGTGAGCGGCGAGCTCGCGAGCGTGCTCGGCAACCTGCATAGCCAGCTCGCGGGTTGGCGTCAGAATGAGAATACGCGGCGGTCCCGATTTTTTACGGGGAAAGTCCAGCAGATGCTGCAACGCCGGCAACAGATAAGCTGCCGTTTTACCGGTGCCTGTCGGCGCTGAACCCAGCACATCACGCCCTTCGAGCGCAGGCGGAATAGCGGCGGCCTGGATAGCCGTGGGACGAGAAAAGCCTTTATCCTGGAGGGCATCCAGAAGGCTTTCATCAAGTTCAAGTTCGGAAAAAGTGGTTACAGTCATTTTCTACCTCAGTGTGGGCCGCCGATTATAGACGTTCAGCCTGTAATGTTCATCCCTTTCCAGGGGGAAGCGCTTCCCCGGGGCGTCGCTTTCCCCTATGCTACAGCGGTTTTGTTAGCAGGTAGTGAAGATGTCTGAGCCAAAAGCCCCGCTGCGCCGTAACGGGTTTACATTTAAACAGTTCTTTATTGCACACGATCGCTGCGCGATGAAAGTCAGTACTGACGGTATCTTGCTGGGTGCGTGGGCGCCCGTCGCCGGCGTGACGCGCGTTCTTGATATCGGCGCAGGAAGCGGATTGCTCGCCCTGATGCTGGCCCAGCGTACGCCGCAAACCGTACAAATTGAAGCGGTGGAACTGGATGCCGAAGCCGCAGAGCAGGCGCGCGAAAACGCGCAGGCCTCGCCGTGGGCGCAACGCCTTGCCGTCCATACTGCGGACGCGCTGGCCTGGTCGCAGCTGCAAACGCAGCGCTATGAGCTTATCGTCTGTAATCCTCCTTATTACGAGAAGGGGGTTGAGTGCGCAACGCCGGCTCGCGAGCAGGCGCGCTATACGACAACGCTCGACCATACCGCTTTGCTGAACTGCGCGGCGCAGTTAATCACAGAAGAAGGTTTTTTTTGCGTCATCCTGCCCGTAGAGGTAGGTGAGGCGTTCAGTCGACAGGCGATAAAACAGGGTTGGCATCTTCGGCTGCGTACGGATGTCGCTGAAACGCCGGAGCGGTTGCCGCACCGCGTGCTGCTCGCTTTTTCACCCTTCCCGGGCGAAAGTTTTAGCGACAGGTTGATTATCCGTGGGCCAGACCACCATTATTCCGAGGCTTATTGCGGCCTGACCCAGGATTTCTATTTGTTTATGTGAACCAGCGGCGAAAGTACGGAAGGACCGGAGTCGGGCAGGGCGTCAGGGTAGTCGAGCGTGTAATGCAGTCCGCGGCTCTCTTTACGCATCATCGCGCAGCGCACAATAAGCTCTGCCACCTGAACCAGGTTTCGTAATTCCAGCAGGTTGTTGGAAACACGGAAATGGGCGTAGTACTCGTCTATTTCCTGCTGAAGCATGGTGATGCGGCGTAATGCCCGCTCAAGCCGCCGGGTGGTTCGCACGATGCCAACGTAATCCCACATAAAAAGCCGTAGCTCGTGCCAGTTATGCTGAATAACAACCAGCTCGTCCGGGTTTTCCACGCGGCTTTCGTCCCATGCGGGCAACGCTTTCACCCCGCGCACATAAGGCATACGCTTGTTTATATCTTCTGCGGCCGACCAGCCGTAAACCAGGCACTCCAGTAAAGAATTTGACGCCATGCGGTTAGCGCCGTGCAGCCCGGTGTAGGTCACTTCGCCAACAGCATACAACCCGTCGACATCCGTGCGGCCATGCTCATCCACCATCACGCCGCCACAGGTATAGTGCGCTGCAGGCACCACGGGAACCGGATCGGTAGTGAGATCGATGCCAAGGCCCAGCAGCTTTTCGTAAATGGTGGGGAAGTGGTGGCGGATAAATTCAGCAGGTTTATGGCTGATATCCAGATACATGCAATCCGCGCCGAGGCGTTTCATCTCATGGTCAATCGCGCGGGCGACGATATCGCGCGGCGCAAGCTCGGCGCGCTCGTCAAAATCCGGCATGAAACGACTGCCGTCCGGCCGCTTCAGCCAGGCCCCTTCGCCGCGCAGCGCCTCGGTAAGCAAAAAATTCCTCGCCTGAGGATGGAAAAGCGCGGTGGGGTGAAACTGGTTAAACTCCAGATTCGCCACCCGGCAGCCTGCGCGCCATGCCATGGCGATACCGTCGCCGGAGGCGATGTCCGGGTTAGTGGTATATTGATAAACCTTAGAGGCACCGCCGGTCGCCAGCACTACCGCTTTCGCCCGGCAAGTTTCCACCCGCTCTTTATTGCGATTCCAGACCCAGGCGCCCACCACGCGGCGGGTGCCGGGCAGCCCGATTTTATCGGAAATAATGAGATCAACGGCGTTGCAGCGTTCAAGAATACGAATGTTGGGATGGCTCAGCGCCTGACCGACCAGCGTGGTTTCTACGGCTTTACCGGTGGCGTCCGCAGAGTGAAGTATGCGTCGATGACTGTGGCCGCCTTCGCGCGTCAGGTGATAGCTTGCTTCGCCATTGGGCTGAATTTCAGTATCAAACAGCACGCCCTGATCGATAAGCCATTGAACGCAATGGCGTGCATTGCTGGCCACGAATTCCACCGCTTCGCGATCGCAGATGCCTGCGCCTGCAATCAAGGTGTCTTCAACATGGGAGGCGATGCTGTCGGTTTCATCAAACACGGCGGCGATGCCGCCCTGGGCGTAAAAGGTCGAGCCTTCGCTCACCGGGCCTTTACTTAGCACAATAACCTGATGCTGCTGCGCCAGACGAAGCGCCAGTGAAAGTCCCGCTGCGCCGCTCCCGACAATCAGCACGTCACAATGAAGGTCTGTAGTCGTGTTCATGATGCTGTGTTTAATTTACTAAACAAGGTTGGGCCAGCATAGCACTCCGGCTTTAAAAAGCGCACGCTTTTTTTATAAACGGTTGCAGATGCTGAACAAGAGGGCGTTGAAGAGCTGTACCAGGCGTCAATCTCGCAAAATGGCCTGTTTTGCCGCGCTTCGCACACTTCTGGATTAAAAGATGAAATAAAAGCAGGGTTGCGTTACTCTGCAAACGCCCTGTGCGGCATATTACGGTGCGTAACAGCCCCTTTTTTCCGGGCGGAACATATAATGAATGAGAAAGCGCTTTCCGCAAAACAGAGCACAAAAACAAAGGCGTAACGGAACTATGCGGAGGACCGACACTCTAACCGTCTGCTTGCTCATAAGTGCAGAGTTCGGGTGGCGTTTCGATTACGCGTGGAAATTAGGTTTGGGGAGACATTACCTCGGATGAGCGAGCAGTTAACGGATCAGGTCCTCGTCGAACGGGTCCAGAAGGGAGAACAGAAGGCGTTTAATTTACTGGTGGTCCGCTACCAGCATAAAGTAGCGAACCTGGTTTCCCGGTATGTTCCCTCAGGCGATGTTCCTGACGTGGTGCAAGAGTCTTTTATCAAAGCCTATCGCGCACTGGATTCCTTTCGTGGTGATAGCGCTTTTTATACGTGGTTGTACCGTATCGCCGTCAACACGGCGAAAAATTATCTGGTAGCTCAGGGGCGTAGGCCGCCTTCCAGCGACGTGGACGCCAACGACGCGGAAAACTTCGAAAGCGGCAGCGCGCTGAAAGAAATTTCGAACCCTGAGAACTTAATGTTGTCTGAAGAATTGAGACAAATTGTTTTCCGTACCATTGAGTCACTCCCGGAAGATTTACGCATGGCAATAACGTTACGGGAGCTGGATGGCCTGAGCTATGAAGAGATAGCGGCTATCATGGATTGCCCGGTCGGTACGGTGCGCTCCCGTATTTTCCGTGCTCGGGAAGCTATTGATAATAAAGTTCAACCGCTTATCAGGCGTTGACGATAGCGGGATACTGGAAAAGGTATTAGGCATGCAGAAAGAACAACTTTCCGCTTTGATGGACGGGGAAACACTGGATAGCGAGTTGCTCAATGACTTGTCGAAAGACGAGGCATTGCAGCAAAAATGGGAAAGCTATCATCTCATTCGCGACACGCTGCGCGGTGATACGGGCGAGGTCATGCACTTCGACATTTCCGCGCGCGTTATGGCGGCGCTTGAAAACGAACCGGTTCGCCATGCAGCCCCGCTTATCCCTGAATCACAACCAACCCCCCACCACTGGCAAAAAATGGGTTTCTGGCAGAAGTTGCGCCCCTGGGCGAGCCAGATTACTCAGGTTGGCGTAGCGGCGTGCGTATCGCTGGCAGTGATTGTCGGCGTTCAGCATTATAACAGTACGCCGGACGCAGGCACGGCGCAGCCGGAAACGCCCGTCTTCAATACCTTGCCGATGATGGGTAAAGCCAGTCCTGTCAGCCTCGGCGTGCCTTCAGAGAGCACCGCCAGTACGGGCCAACAGCAGCAAGTGCAGGAGCAGCGTCGCCGCATAAACGCAATGCTTCAGGATTACGAACTGCAGCGTCGTTTGCACGCTGAACAGCTCCAGTTTGAGCAGGCGCAAACGCAGCAGGCTGCTGTGCAAGTGCCAGGAAACCAGACTTTAGGAACGCAATCGCAGTAATGAAGCAACTTTGGTGCGCCATGTCCCTTGTGGCTGGCAGCCTGTTCTTCTCTGTCAGCGCCTCGGCGGATGCTTCGTCAGAGGCGCTGTTGCAGCAAATGAACCTGGCTAGCCAGTCACTCAATTACGAGTTAGCTTTTATCAGCATTAACAAGCAAGGCGTGGAGTCGCTCCGCTATCGCCATGCTCGTCTTGATAACAAACCGCTGGCTCAACTTCTGCAGATGGATGGACCGCGCCGTGAAGTCGTACAGCGTGGTAACGAAATCAGCTATTTCGAGCCGGGACTCGAACCGTTCACGCTTAACGGCGACTATATTGTCGATTCGCTGCCGTCATTGGTCTATACCGACTTCCGTCGTCTGGCCCCGTATTATGATTTTATCTCCGTAGGCCGAACCCGCATCGCCGACCGGCTTTGTGAAGTTATCCGCGTGGTGGCGCGCGACGGAACGCGTTACAGCTACATTGTCTGGATGGATACGCAAAGCAAGCTGCCGCTGCGCGTCGATTTGCTGGACCGTGATGGCGAGACGCTGGAACAATTTCGCGTGATTTCATTTACCATTCAGGATAAGCCCGGCACAATGATGCAAAATCTGGCGCAGGCCTCTTTGCCGCCGCTGCTGTCGGTTCCCGGCTCGGAGAAAGTGACGTTCAACTGGGCGCCAGCCTGGCTGCCGCAGGGCTTTTCTGAAGTTTCCAGCAGTCGTCGCTCCTTGCCGACCATAGATATGCCGGTTGAATCCCGGCTCTATTCCGACGGCTTATTCAGTTTCTCGGTCAACATTAATCGCGCCAGCAGCACCAGCGCAGAACAGATGTTGCGTACCGGGCGGCGTACGGTCAGCAGTGAAGTGCGCGACAACGCGGAAATTACCGTGGTCGGCGAACTGCCGCCGCAAACCGCTAAGCGTATTGCCAGCAGCATTAAATTCAAGGCAACACAATGATTAAAGAATGGGCCACGGTGGTATCGTGGCAGGGCGGCGAAGCCGTTTTAAGCTGTGACGTAAAGGCTTCTTGCAGCAGTTGCGCTTCCCGCGCGGGCTGCGGTACGCGCGTGCTGAATAAACTTGGCCCGCAGACGACGCACTACATTACCGTGCCGAGCGAAAAACCGTTAACGCCAGGGCAAAAAGTTGAGTTAGGCATTGCGGAAAGCAGCCTGCTCGGCTCAGCGCTGCTGGTTTATATGTCGCCGCTTGCGGGGCTGTTTATTATGGCCGCGGTTTTTCAGGCGCTTTTCGGCAGCGACATCGCTGCGGCGTGCGGCGCGGCCCTTGGCGGCGTGGGCGGTTTTTTGCTGGCGCGTGGTTTTTCGCCGACATTGAGCTCGCGGGAATCCTGGCAGCCCGTCATCCTGAGCGTGGGCTTGCCGCCTGATATTTTGCGTGTTGAAACGCCTTCCTCTGAAAGCCGGTAATCGCCGGCTTTTCTTTTTGTTACCGCTCGGTTTATCGCAGCATTAAGTTGCGACTATGCTTGCAGGATGAGCATTTCCCCGCTTTCTGGTTGTAGTGTAGAATGCAGCGTTTCAGGCAGAAGACAGCCACTATTATCAGGCTCAGTACAGCGCGTTGCGCGAGGCCTCCAGAGCATTTTTAAGGCACAAAAATCTCACTATATGAAGAACATACGCAACTTTTCCATCATAGCTCACATCGATAATTGTCACCCTGACACCTTCCGCCAACCTTAGACAAAATCCTCTAAAAACCCTCGCCAAATCAGCAATCCACA
>JHYZ01000025.1 GCA_000621185.1 Franconibacter pulveris DSM 19144 | reverse complement strand
AGTTTCCCAGACATTACTCACCCGTCCGCCGCTCGCCGGCAAAGTAGCAAGCTACTTCCCGCTGCCGCTCGACTTGCATGTGTTAGGCCTGCCGCCAGCGTTCAATCTGAGCCATGATCAAACTCTTCAATTAAAGTTTGATGCTCAATGAATTAAACTTCGTAATGAATTACGTGTTCACTCGTTGAGACTTGGTATTCATTTTTCGTCTTGCGACGTTAAGAATCCAGTCCATCTGAGTGCCCACACAGATTGTCTGATAAATTGTTAAAGAGCGGTGCGACGCGGCATTCAGCCTGCTGTCGCGAGGTGGCGTATATTACGCTTTCCTCTTTCAGAGTCAACCCTTAATTTCAGGATTTTCTCTTTTCGATTCGGTCTGTTTTGTGAAGTGATTCACGTTGCCGTCTCGATGGAGGCGCATTATAGGGATCCCGCTTTTTAGCACAAGCCTTTTTTCGATCTTTTTTTCTGACTGCCGATTTTTCATCCTTATTGGTGTGATCGCGTTCGATCTGCACAAATTATGACAGCCTCTCCCCTTGCATGAGCGAAAAATTGGACTCAAAGTCTGCAATACATTCGTTCATATAGGAGGTTGCTATGGCCGCCGTTCTCCGTCCTTATCAAACATTTTTCCCCCAACTGGGCAATCGTGTCATGATTGATGCATCCAGCGTGGTTATTGGCGATGTGCGTATAGCCGATGACGTGGGCATCTGGCCGTTGGTCGCGATCCGTGGTGATGTGAATTATGTAGAAATAGGAAGCCGGACAAATATTCAGGATGGGAGCGTATTACACGTAACGCATAAATCTTCATACAATCCTGAAGGCAATCCCCTCATTATTGGTGAAGAGGTTACAGTCGGGCATAAGGTGATGCTGCACGGCTGCACTATTGGTAACCGCGTACTGGTTGGTATGGGATCTATTATCCTTGATGGTGCCGTTATAGAAGACGATGTGATGATTGGAGCGGGCAGCCTTGTGCCGCAAAATAAGCGACTGGAAAGCGGTTATCTTTATCTTGGCAGTCCGGTTAAACAAATCCGTCCTTTAAAAGAAGCGGAAATTGAAGGTTTGAAATACTCTGCGAATAACTACGTGCGATGGAAAGATGAATATCTGGCTCAGGATAACCAGAGCCAGCCCTGATCGTTTTCCTGTTGCGCCTTAAGAAGCGCTTCCGCTTCTTCTTCCAGATCCCAGCGGTGCTCGCGAAAAGCGTTCAGCCATGCTTCTTGCGTATCGCCGCCATATCGCTTCGACAGCGTTCTGGCAGCAATGGCGCACGTTATTTGCATTCCATTTACCAGAGCGGGGAAACAGACCGCCTGATATTCAGACGCCCACGTTTCGCGATCCGGAAACTGAATAGCCTGGTTCACGCTGCCAGCTCCTGCTTAAGCTTCTCAATAACCGAGGTGATATCAGGCAGTACGCCATGCCAGAGCAGAACGGCGTGAGCCGCTTGTCCTACCAGCATCCCCGCACCGTCGGCATAGTGATGCACACCATACCTGGTGCACCATGTCAGGAAGGGGGTGAGGCCTTTTTGATAAAACATGTCATAGCAGCGGACTTCTGGTGTCAGCAGCGAAGAAGGGATCGCCGGGATCTCCCCACCTATTCCGCTGGATGTTGCGTTAATAATAAGATCGAACTCATGACCAGTCAGCGCGTCCATTGGCGTAGCTGTCACGCTTCCGACATGAGCGAATAGCGCAGCCAGTTCCTGAGCGCGGGCATAAGTTCTGTTTGTGACGGTTACCGCACAGTCCAGAGAAAGCAGCGGCATAAGTACACCGCGCGCCGCGCCGCCTGCGCCAATCAATAAGACTCGATAGCCTGGTTTAATTAGCGCCAGCCGCTGTAAATCCATTAACAATCCTATGCCGTCGGTGTTATCGCCCAGTAAGCGGCCATCTTCAAGACGCTTCAGCGTATTTACGGCACCAGCCAACGTTGCACGTTCCGTGAGTTCATCCGCCCGGGCGAACGCCTGTTCTTTAAAGGGCACGGTAATGTTTGCACCCTTTCCTCCGGCGGCAAAAAACGATTCCAGCGTTTCGATAAAATTATCTACCGGCGCCAGTACACGACCATAGGTATGGTGAATTTGCAGCTGTTCCGCAAACTGCTGATGGATGAAGGGAGACTTGCTATGAGCAATTGGATTCCCGAAGACGGCAAAATGTTCCATTGCTTACCCCTGGCGGAACAGCTCGCCCGTAAGAGCGTCGCGAATTTCTGAAGGATTCTGCCGCCCGCCGGTTGACCCTTTCAGGACAGGGAACGCGTCGCCGAACTGTTCGAGCACCTCTTGCGCCGTGCGGCAAGGCGGCAACCCCGTAAGATTAGCACTGGTTGAAACCAGCGGCTTGCCAAACGCTTCACAGAGCTGAACCACCAGCGGATGATCGGTTACCCGCACAGCCAGCGAGTCGAATTTTCCTGTCAGCCAGCGAGGCGTTGAAGGTTTAGCAGGAAAGACAAACGTCACCGGCCCGGGCCAACAACTAAATACCGTTTCTCGTTGCTCTTCGTTTAACGCCGTATCATCAATGTAGGGTTTCAGCTGTTCAAAACTGGCGGCAATTAAAATTAACCCCTTTTCAACCGGACGCTGTTTCAGCGTTAACAGACGATTTACGGCAACTTCGCTATCGGGATCGCACCCTACGCCGAAGACAGCTTCTGTGGGATAAGCGATGACTTGTTGTTGTTTAAGAGTTTCGACGAGATAAGCTATCTCGTCTGCAGGCAGATTATTGTTCACTATTTTGTTCCGCCGTTACCGGCTTTCCACATTGTTTACTGGCACAGAAGCGTTTAACGCCCTGCGCGGTTTTCTTTTCGATAAGTAAGGGATAGCGGCAGAGGGAGCATTCCCCCGCTACAGGTTTGAAATTGAGGACAAACTGGCACTCCGGATAGCGGTCGCAGGAATAGAACGTTTTGCCAAACCGGGAGCGGCGCTGAACAAGTTTGCCGCTGTGGCACTGCGGGCAGGCAACCGCTGTTTCATCCGGCTTATCGATTAGCTCGGTATGAGCACACTCGGGATAGCGGCTGCAACCAATAAACATGCCGAAGCGTCCCTGGCGAAGCACAAGCGTAGCATGACAGACTGGGCATACCTGCCCCTCCAGCACTTTTACGATATGCCCATCCGCCTGGCTTTTCAGGGGACGGATATACTCGCATTCCGGATAACGGGAACAGCCCAGAAATGGACCATGTTTGCCATTTCTGATAACTAATTCAGCCCCGCACTCAGGGCAGGGCTCCTGCTTACGCACTGTGAAAAGTGCTGCTTTGACCATAATGCTCTATGCCGCAAAAAATATTAGTGCAGCATACCTTCATTTACTTCGAAGAGTAATTCTTCCATCTGTTGATAAGCGTTTTCACAACCCGGAATATTGAACAACACCATGAGTACGACCCATTTTAAATCTTCAAGATCGAACTCTTCGGTATCCAGCGCAGTAACACGCTCAATAACCATTTCCCGGGTTTCGAGGTTTAGCACCTGAATTTGTTCAAGAAATAACAGAAAACCACGACAGCTGGCATCCAGACGTTGGCTCTCTTCAGGGGTGTAGATACGCATTGAGAGCGGATCGGAAGCCAACTGCATCGGCTCGACAAGCCCGTCCTGGTAGTCCGCTAGTTTTTCAAGCCATAGTAACGCGTTGTAGATATCCTCACGATCAAAACCTGCGTCGGTCAGGTCTCGCGTCAGCTTATCCTGATCGACCCGCATTTCCGCCTCGTTATGGATGTAGGTTTCAAACAAATACATTAGTACGTCGAACATGGCCTGCCCTCCTTAATCGGACATAGCCGCCGGGTACAGCTGCGATCCATCCTGCTAACTCCAGTTCGAGTAGCTGGGCTACCGTCAATGGCACAGGTTGGCCGGCACGTTCAGCGACGACGTCAACAGGTGTAACCTCATCTCCTACGTTAGCCAACAGCTTCGGAAATGGCAATGCAGCTTCATCTTGATTGGGTGAATATTTTGTCTCTGCAAGCCAGGTAAGCTCGTTTTGCAAATAATCAAGAATGTCTTGCGCGCTGGTTACCAGCACTGCACCCTGGCTTATAAGCCAGTGTGGGCCTTCGCAACCGGGGTTGCCCAACGGGCCGGGTAAAGCGAATACCTCCCGCCCCTGGTCCAGCGCGCAGTTAGCCGTGACCAGCGATCCGCTACGCAACGATGCTTCCACAACCAATACGCCGCGGCTTAAGCCGCTGATAATCCGGTTACGACGAGGAAAGTGGCAGGGACGGGGCCCGATAGAGAGGGGGAATTCCGAGATTAGCGCGCCATTATTGGCCACAATCTGTTCCGCCAACGCCTTATGCCGCTTTGGATAAATTTGCCCTAACCCATTCCCCAGAACGGCAAGCGTGGTACCGCCTGCAGCTAAGGCAGCTTTGTGCGCCACGCCGTCAATGCCTACGGCAAGCCCGCTGGTTAATGTCAGGCCGCTGCGCGCCAGCGTTTCACAGAATACCTGTCCCCATTGTTCGCCATACCAGGAGTGCGCCCGGCTGCCAACAACGGCCAACTGCGGCGTGGTTAACGCGGCCTTATTGCCCGCAATTAAAAGAGCGCCGGGATAATCGCTAATCGCCCGCAGCGGCTCAGGGTAAGCATGGTCTTCCACTGTCAGCAGATGATGATTCGGCTGTTCAAGCCAACGTAACGTCGCTTCAATCTGGTTTACGGGGAAAGACAAAAACTGCTTTTTTTGGTTTTCATTAAAATGGGCAAGACGCAGTGCGGTTGCGGGTTCATCAGGGGTTAAACGATAATAGCGCGCGGCCTGCGCCATCTTTTCACCGCTCAGGCTCAAGACGCTCATCAAACGTAACCAAAATTCTTCTGGCGACATAGCTTCTCCCTTGCCGTAAGCGGCGTGATCTATCCTTGCGATTCGCTACTGATGCTGTCAATCAAGGGGGGATTTGTCTAGAATGAAAGTAATGATCTTCCCAACTACTGAATCTAGCTCTGGATAAATATGTCTGTTTTGCAAGTGTTGCACATCCCGGACGAGCGACTTCGCATTGTCGCCGAGCCGGTTAAAGAAGTGAATGAAGAAATTCAGCGTATCGTCGACGATATGTTCGAAACGATGTACGCCGAAGAAGGTATTGGTCTTGCCGCTACGCAGGTAGATATTCACCAGCGCATTATCGTTATTGATGTTTCTGAAAACCGCGACGAACGTTTGGTTTTGATCAACCCTGAAATGCTCGAAAAAAGCGGCGAAACCGGCATTGAGGAAGGCTGTCTTTCTATTCCTGAACAACGCGCCTTCGTACCGCGTGCTGAAAGGGTAAAAATTCGCGCGCTCGATCGTGATGGCAAACCGTTTGAGCTGGAAGCCGACGGCCTGCTGGCTATTTGTATTCAGCATGAAATGGATCATCTTGTAGGCAAGCTGTTTATTGATTACTTATCGCCGCTGAAACAAACCCGTATTCGCCAGAAAGTTGAAAAACTGGATCGCATGAGAGCCCGCGCGGCAAGCTAAAGACAAGGAATAACGTGTCGGATTCATTACGCATTATTTTTGCCGGTACGCCGGACTTCGCAGCGCGTCATCTTGACGCGCTGTTGTCATCTGCTCATCAGGTAGTGGGTGTTTTTACTCAACCCGACCGCCCTGCTGGCCGGGGCAAGAAGCTCATGCCGAGCCCGGTAAAGGTTCTTGCGCAGCAGCATAATCTTCCAGTGTTTCAGCCCGCCTCGTTACGCGCCGCAGAAAATCAGCAGTTAATCGCCGATCTACAAGCGGACATAATGGTCGTTGTCGCATATGGCCTTATTCTGCCAAAAGCGGTGCTGGAAATGCCGCGGCTTGGCTGCATCAACGTGCATGGCTCTTTACTGCCTCGCTGGCGCGGCGCGGCGCCAATTCAGCGTTCGCTCTGGGCGGGTGACGAAGAAACTGGCGTAACCATTATGCAAATGGATGTGGGTCTTGATACTGGCGATATGCTGTATAAGCTGGCTTGCCCTATTACCGCTCAGGACACCAGCGCCTCGCTTTACGATAAGTTAGCGCAGCTTGGCCCGCAGGGCTTGCTTGAAACTCTGGCTCAGTTGGCCGAAGGCCGCGCTCAACCGCAAGTGCAGGATGAAGCGCTGGTCACTTACGCGGAAAAGCTTAGCAAGGAAGAGGCGAAGCTGGACTGGTCGCTTCCTGCGGCGCAGCTTGAGCGTTGTATTCGTGCTTTTAATCCCTGGCCGATGAGCTATTTTCTTATTGACGAGCAACCGGTGAAAGTCTGGCAGGCGTCAGTTATCCCTGCGTCAGGGCGGAATACGCCAGGCACGATTATCGAAGCGAACAAACTGGGCATTCAGGTTGCGACTGCCGAAGGTGTGCTGAACCTCGAAATTCTGCAGCCTGCGGGCAAAAAAGCGATGTCCGCGCAGGATCTGTTAAACTCTCGCCGGGAATGGTTCGAGCCCGGTACTGTTCTTGCCTGAACTTGAGGCATAAAGCTATCCAGCCCGGCTTGCGTCGGGCATTTTTATTTATTCAGCAGGCAAATACTGCTCATCGCTATGAAAAAATCCATTAATCTTCGCAGCCTGGCTGCGCAGGCCGTCGAGCAGGTTATCGAAAACGGCCAGTCGCTTAGTAACGTTCTGCCGCCGATGCAGAGTAAGGTCTCCGATAAAGACAAGGCCCTGTTGCAGGAGCTTTGCTTCGGCGTGCTGCGTACCCTTTCTCAACTCAATTGGCTTGTCAGCAAATTAATGTCGCGTCCTATGGCTGGAAAGCAGCGGACGGTGCACTACCTTATCCTCGTCGGGCTTTATCAGCTGCTGCACACTCGTATTCCCCCTCACGCCGCGCTAGCCGAAACGGTGGAAGGCGCGGTAGCTATCAAGCGTCAACAATTTAAGGGGCTGATTAATGGCGTGCTTCGTCAGTTCCAGCGCCAGCAGGAAACGTTACTGGCGGAGTTTAGCCGGCATGAAAGTCGTTATCTGCATCCAGCCTGGCTGCTGCAGCGGTTACGCAAAGCCTGGCCTGAACAATGGGAAAACATTGTTGAAGCCAATAACCAGCGTCCGCCTATGTGGCTGCGCGTAAATCGTCAGCATCACAGCCGTGATGAATGGCTGACCTTGTTGGATGAAAGCGGTATTACCGGCTTTACTCATCCTCGCTACCCGGATGCAGTACGTCTTGAAACGCCGATGCCTGTCTCTGCCCTGCCCGGCTTCGAAAAAGGTTGGGTAACCGTTCAGGATGCTTCAGCGCAGGGGTGCGTCGATCTACTCGATCCGCAGAACGGCGAAGCGATCCTCGATCTTTGCGCGGCGCCTGGCGGCAAAACAACGCATATTCTCGAAGCCGCGCCGCAAGCAAAAGTCCTGGCGGTAGATGTCGATGCAACTCGCATCAAACGCGTTCATGAAAACCTTGCGCGCCTTAACATGCAAGCTGAAGTAAAAACAGGCGATGGGCGCTATCCCCAGCAGTGGTGCGGCGAGCAGCAGTTTGACCGTATCCTGCTTGACGCTCCTTGCTCTGCGACAGGTGTGATTCGTCGTCACCCAGATATAAAATGGCTGCGCCGCGATGCGGATATTCAGGAACTGGCGCAGCTGCAGTCAGATATTCTTGATGCAATCTGGCCTCAGCTGAAACAGGGCGGCACCTTACTGTATGCAACCTGTTCTATCATGCCTGAAGAGAACAGCCAGCAGATAGCCGCTTTCCTGAGCCGTACGCCTGATGCTGAACTGAATCAAACCGGCACGCCAGCTAACCCTGGTATACAAAATCTGCCTGCGGCAGATGAAGGCGACGGTTTCTTTTACGCTAAGCTCATTAAAAAGTAACGCCCGTGCGGGTAAACGAATCGTGAAGCGCTGACCATGAAGATAATCATTTTAGGAGCCGGCCAGGTGGGCGGCACGCTAGCTGAAAACCTGGTAGGTGAAAATAACGATATCACGGTTGTTGATATCAATGGCGACCGGTTGCGCAGCCTTCAGGATAAGTTTGATTTGCGGGTGGTGCAGGGACACGGCTCACATCCGCGGGTATTGCGCGAAGCGGGAGCAGACGATGCAGATATGCTTGTTGCGGTAACCAGTTCCGACGAAACAAACATGATAGCCTGTCAGGTCGCCTATTCCCTTTTCAATACGCCAAACCGTATCGCACGTATTCGGGCGCCAGATTATGTACGCGATGCGGAACGGCTGTTTAATCCCGACGCAGTGCCTATCGATCACCTGATTGCGCCTGAGCAGCTGGTTATCGACAATATTTATCGTCTGATTGAATACCCTGGCGCATTACAGGTAGTCAATTTCGCGGAAGGTAAAGTTAGCCTTGCCGTAGTGAAAGCCTATTATGGCGGGCCGCTGGTTGGTAACGCGCTTTCAACAATGCGCGAACACATGCCGCATATCGATACGCGTGTTGCAGCCATTTTCCGTCATGACCGTCCTATTCGCCCACAAGGATCTACCATTGTGGAGGCTGGGGATGAAGTGTTTTTTATCGCCGCTTCGCAGCACATCCGCGCAGTCATGAGCGAACTCCAGCGCCTTGAAAAACCCTATAAGCGAATCATGCTGGTAGGCGGCGGGAATATCGGCGCAGGCCTTGCTCATAAGCTTGAGAAAGATTACAGCGTGAAGCTGATTGAACGAAACCAGCAACGCGCGGCAGAACTGGCGGAAAAGCTTCAGCACACCATTGTTTTCTACGGCGACGCTTCGGATCAGGAACTACTGGCGGAAGAGCATATCGATCAGGTCGATTTGTTTATTGCCGTTACGAATGACGACGAAGCGAATATTATGTCCGCCATGCTGGCCAAACGAATGGGCGCCAAAAAAGTGATGGTGCTTATTCAGCGTAAAGCGTATGTAGATCTTGTTCAGGGTAGCGTTATCGACATCGCTATCTCTCCGCAACAAGCTACTATCTCCGCCCTGCTGGGCCATGTGCGTAAAGCGGATATAGTCAGCGTGTCATCGCTGCGCCGCGGCGTGGCCGAAGCCATCGAAGCCGTAGCGCATGGCGATGAAACCACATCACGGGTTGTGGGCAGAGTCATTGATGATATTAAATTGCCGCCTGGCACTATCATCGGCGCCGTAGTGCGTGGTAACGATGTGATGATTGCAAATAACAATCTACGCATTGAGCAGGGCGATCATGTCATTATGTTCCTGACTGACAAGAAATATGTCACTGATGTTGAACGTCTTTTCCAACCCAGTCCCTTCTTCCTGTAATCGTCCGGGCGGTTTTCGTCCGCCCTCATTCACTTCTTTTAACACCCTGTTTTAGTAAGGAGTATTACTCCTGATATCACAAGCTTGTCATGGAAAATGAGACATCCTTTGTTAGACTTAACAGGTTCGGTAGTGATAAGGAGAAAAAAATGAGTTTTTTTAAAGAGTTTCGCGAGTTCGCGATGCGCGGAAATGTGGTTGACCTGGCGGTGGGTGTCATTATTGGTGCGGCCTTCGGTAAAATCGTTTCGTCGTTAGTTGCAGATATTATTATGCCGCCGCTGGGACTGCTTATCGGGGGAATTGATTTCAAACAGTTTGCCTGGACGCTGCGCCCCGCAATAGGCGATACGCCAGCAGTTATCATGCATTACGGCGTTTTTATTCAGAACGTGTTTGATTTCCTTATTGTGGCGTTCGCTATCTTCTTAGCCATTAAGGTCATCAACAAATTGCATCAGAAGAAGCCTAAGGAAGCACCTGGCCCAAGCAAAGAAGAGGTGTTGCTGGCAGAAATTCGCGATCTACTGAAAGAACAAAACAACCGTCCTTAAAGCGGAAGGCCAGTGGTAAAAAAGCATTTTGCTTGTTTGCCACTGGCCTCCCAGTTCCCCTTCTTACCATATTTGGCCTTACGCTGATAGCTGCCTTTGCCCTTCTGTTTTTTTTCTACTCGCTGACGAAAGAGCGGGTCGTGTAATAAAGCCTCGATGGCATTGTCCTGAATTTTACCTTTAGTATGCTGATAGCGACTCATAGTGACTCCTTTAGTAAAAACGCTGAGAGTGTAGGATGCGTTGTGTGAAAAAATCAACATGGCATAATTTTGTCATTTGAGCCCTGCTCAAGCGCCTCGAGAATGGAACAATAAACGCTGCTGTGGGCCGTACCGCAACACGCATCATTCAACCTTTGTAATGACTGCCGCATCATTTGTAGTTCAGTGATACGCGCGTCAACTTCCTCAAGTCGGGCTTGTACAATGCTTTTCGATTCCTGGCAGGTATGGTGTTCAGGGTCGACGCGGATAGACAGCAGTTCACGAATAGCCTCCAGGCTGAAGCCAAGCTGTCGGCCGTGGCGAATAAACTTCAAACGTCGTAAATCTTCATCACTATAAAGCCGAAAACCGCCTTCTGTTCGGATTTCATGCACCATCATCTGCTGTTTTTCGTAATAGCGGATAGTATCAGGCGTTACGTCAGCCAGGCGCGCAAGTTCACCAATACGGTACATAATTACTCCTGATACATTTTGTTAGCGAAACGCCCGGCATATTCACCATGTAAAAAATCCGTATTCAGTCCCGCCTGGCGCAATTTTAGCTCCAATAGCGCCAAACGCTTTTCAATTAGCTGGTGTTGCGGATCGGTTTTTGCAACGCCTTTAAGCAAATCGGCGAGTTCCAGCGCTTCTTTTCTTTGTTGTAGTTCGGGTGGGAGGTAACCTGCATTTTTCAATAAACGATAACCGGCGCGTAACTCAGCAGGGACATTGGAATCATCGTCCAACTCAAGCGGTTTGCCTTCACCGGACAGCCCGTCCAGTTCGCCTTTACGTTGGGCTTCAAGAATATGTTTCTCTGCCCATTGGTCTAACAACCACATAAGCCTTCTCCAGAGGAGTAAGTGAGATTTAAGGAGATATATAGATGAAAGGGGAAAAAAAGATATAAAAAAACCGGGCGAACCCGGCTTTTTTAAATTTCTGCAGATTACTCTGCAGCTGCTTCTGCTTTCGGCTCGGCGCGATCAACCAGCTCGATGTAAGCCATCGGAGCGTTGTCACCAGCACGGAAGCCACACTTCAGAATACGAGTGTAACCACCGGCACGGCTCGCGAAACGCGGGCCCAGCTCGTTAAACAGTTTTGCCACGATCTCGTTATCACGAGTGCGGGCGAATGCCAGACGACGATTAGCAACGCTATCAGTCTTGGCAAGAGTAATCAGCGGCTCAACTACGCGACGCAGCTCTTTCGCTTTCGGCAGGGTCGTCTTGATAATCTCATGACGAACCAGAGAACCTGCCATGTTGCGGAACATAGCCTGGCGATGGCTGCTGTTGCGGTTCAGTTGACGACCACTCTTACGATGGCGCATGACCTTATCCTTCTCAGTAAAACCTTAACCTGTGATCCGGTTACTCGTCAGCAATGCTTGCCGGCGGCCAGTTCTCAAGGCGCATGCCCAGAGAAAGACCACGGGAGGCCAGCACGTCTTTAATCTCAGTGAGAGATTTTTTACCGAGGTTCGGCGTTTTGAGCAACTCAACCTCGGTACGCTGTACCAGATCACCGATATAGTGGATAGCTTCTGCCTTAAGGCAGTTAGCAGAGCGGACAGTCAATTCGAGATCGTCAACAGGGCGCAGCAGGATCGGATCGAATTCTGGTTTCTCTTCTTTGACTTCCGGCTGACGTACATCACGTAAGTCAACGAAAGCTTCCAGTTGTTCTGCCAGGATGGTCGCCGCACGACGAATCGCCTCTTCAGGATCGATTGTGCCGTTGGTTTCCATTTCGATGACCAGCTTGTCCAGGTCGGTACGCTGTTCTACACGCGCTGCTTCAACATTGTAGGCAATACGCTCTACCGGGCTGTAGCATGCGTCGACCAGCAGACGGCCGATTGGGCGCTCATCTTCTTCCGAATGAATTCGGGCAGAAGCCGGCACATAACCACGACCGCGCTGAACTTTGATACGCATGCTAATAGATGCGTTTTCATCGGTCAGGTGGCAGATCACATGCTGCGGCTTGACGATTTCAACATCACCGTCGTGGGTGATGTCGGCTGCGGTCACAGGGCCAATGCCAGATTTATTCAGAGTAAGGATGACTTCATCTTTACCTTGAACTCTCACCGCCAGCCCTTTCAGGTTGAGCAGGATCTCCAGGATATCTTCCTGAACGCCTTCTTTGGTGCTGTACTCGTGCAGTACACCATCAATCTCAACCTCAGTCACCGCGCAACCCGGCATCGATGAAAGCAGAATACGGCGCAGTGCGTTACCCAGAGTATGACCGAAGCCACGCTCTAAAGGCTCAAGGGTCACCTTGGCGTGCGTCGAACTCACTTGCTCGATATCTACCAGGCGCGGTTTTAGAAACTCTGTCACAGAACCCTGCATTGTGTCCTCTCTTTGGTACTAAGCTTTACTTGGAGTAAAGCTCGACGATCAGGTGTTCGTTAATGTCCGCAGACAGGTCAGAACGCTCCGGCTTACGCTTGAACGTACCTTCCATTTTGCCAGCATCAACTTCCAGCCAGGTTGGCTTTTCACGCTGCTCAGCCAGCTCCAGAGCGGCTTTCACGCGAGACTGCTTTTTCGCTTTCTCACGAACGCTGACTACGTCATTCGGACTAACCTGATAAGAAGCGATGTTAACAACACGACCGTTTACCATAATCGCTTTGTGGCTAACCAGCTGACGTGCTTCTGCACGAGTGGCGCCGAAGCCCATACGGTATACAACGTTGTCCAGACGACCTTCCAGCAGAGCTAACAGGTTTTCACCGGTGTTGCCTTTCAGACGTGCGGCTTCTTTGTAGTAGTTACGGAACTGACGCTCCAGCACACCGTAGATACGGCGAACTTTTTGCTTTTCACGCAACTGCACACCATAGTCAGACAGACGCGGTTTACGCGCACCGTGCTGGCCAGGAGCTTGTTCAATTTTACACTTGGTATCGATCGCGCGAACGCCAGACTTAAGGAACAGGTCTGTGCCCTCGCGACGGCTCAGCTTGAGCTTAGGACCCAAATATCTTGCCATTTTCTTTCTCCAACAATCCTAGAAAACGAGCGCGTTATACGCGACGTTTTTTCGGCGGACGACAACCGTTGTGAGGGATCGGAGTCACATCAGTAATATTAGTGATGCGGAAACCAGCGGCGTTCAGAGCACGAATAGTAGATTCGCGGCCCGGACCCGGTCCCTTAACCATAACTTCCAGGTTCTTGATACCGTATTCTTTCACGGCTTCTGCGCAACGCTCTGCTGCAACCTGAGCTGCGAACGGAGTGGATTTGCGAGAACCACGGAAACCGGAACCACCGGCAGTTGCCCAACCCAGAGCGTTACCCTGACGATCAGTAATAGTAACGATGGTGTTGTTGAAAGAAGCATGGATATGAGCCACGCCGTCAGAGACTTGCTTTCTTACACGTTTACGTGCACGAATTGGTGCCTTTGCCATTATTCAATCACCCCGATTATTTCTTGATCGGTTTGCGCGGACCCTTACGGGTACGTGCGTTGGTCTTGGTACGCTGACCGCGAACCGGGAGACCACGACGATGACGCAAACCGCGATAGCAACCAAGATCCATCAGGCGCTTGATGCTCATGCTAACTTCACGGCGCAGATCACCTTCAACGACAAATTTGGCAACTTCGTCACGCAGCGTGTCGATTTGTTCTTCAGACAGCTCACTGATCTTAACATCTTCAGCAAAACCTACTGCAGCCAGGATAGCTTTAGAGCGGGTTTTGCCGATACCGTAGATCGAGGTTAATGCGATTACGGCATGTTTATGATCAGGAATGTTAATGCCTGCTATACGGGCCACTATGCACTCCTACTATTTGATAAATGCGCACCATACTGAAAAGCCCGTTTTCAGGATACTCAAATGGATACGCACAGACATACAAAAGATTGGCTGGCTAATCTAGCCAGCTCAATCCAACTTTGCAAGAAAAATATGCGAGATAATCAGCCTTGACGCTGTTTATGCTTCGGCTCGGCGCTGCAAATCACACGGATGACACCATCACGCTTAACGATTTTGCAGTTACGGCATAATTTCTTGACGGAAGCACGAACTTTCATTTTTACTCTCCGTAACTTCTCAAGCGACCATTAACGGCCATAGCCTTTGAGGTTCGCTTTCTTCAATGCAGACTCATACTGACTGGACATCATGAGAGTTTGCACTTGAGCCATAAAGTCCATGATGACGACGACAACGATAAGCAGTGAGGTTCCACCGAAGTAGAACGGTACTTTCATTGCATCACGCATGAACTCCGGGATCAGGCAGATAAAGGTAATATACAGCGCACCGACCAGAGTCAGACGAGTCATTACTTTATCGATATACTTCGCCGTTTGTTCTCCCGGACGAATTCCTGGTACAAATGCACCGGACTTCTTCAGGTTATCTGCTGTTTCACGCGGGTTGAAAACCAACGCCGTGTAGAAGAAACAGAAGAAGATGATTGCAGACGCATAGAGTAACACATAAAGCGGTTGCCCAGGCTGCAAATACAGCGAAATTGTTGTCAGCCAGTTCCAACCAGTACCGCCCCCGAACCATGATGCAATGGTCGCCGGGAACAGGATAATACTGGAAGCGAAGATTGCTGGTATAACGCCAGCCATATTCACTTTCAGCGGTAAATGTGTGCTCTGTGCAGCATAGACACGACGACCTTGTTGGCGCTTAGCGTAGTTCACCACAATGCGGCGTTGACCACGTTCAACAAAAACAACGAAGAAGGTCACTGCAAATACTAATACTGCAACCAACAGCAACAGGAGGAAGTGCAGGTCGCCTTGCCGCGCTTGCTCGATGGTATGGCCAATGGCCGGCGGAAGTCCCGCAACGATACCCGCGAAGATAATGATCGAAATACCGTTACCGATACCACGTTCAGTAATCTGTTCGCCCAGCCACATCAGGAACATAGTTCCGGTAACCAAGCTCACAACAGCGGTGAAATAGAATGCAAAGCCCGGGTTCATTACCAGGCCTTGCATACCAGGCATATTCGGTAAACCGGTAGCAATACCGATTGACTGGAATATTGCCAGCACCAAAGTGCCGTAACGGGTGTACTGGCTGATCTTACGACGACCAGACTCCCCTTCTTTCTTCATTTCCGCCAGAGTCGGATGAACGACTGTCAGCAGTTGGATAATAATTGATGCCGAGATATACGGCATAATACCCAAAGCAAAGATAGAAGCACGGCTGAGAGCACCACCAGAGAACATGTTGAACATTTCAATGATGGTGCCTCGCTGTTGCTCAAGCAGTTTGGCAAGTACAGCGGCATCAATACCAGGGATCGGAATAAAAGAGCCAATACGGAACACTATCAGCGCACCGATAACAAACATCAGTCTGCGTTTCAGTTCGCCAAGGCCGCCTTTAGCACTTTGAAAATCTAATCCCGGTTGTTTTGCCATCTGCTACTTATTCCTCAATTTTACCGCCAGCAGCTTCGATAGCAGCACGAGCGCCTTTAGTGACACGCAGACCGCGAACAGTTACCGGAGCAGTTACTTCACCAGACAGGATCACTTTCGCGAACTCGATCTGAATACCGATAATGTTTGCTGCTTTCAGCGTGTTCAGGTCAACTACGCCGCCTTCCACTTTAGCCAGGTCAGACAGACGAACTTCTGCAGTGACCATCGCTTTGCGGGAAGTGAAACCGAATTTCGGCAGACGACGGTACAGAGGCATCTGGCCGCCCTCGAAACCACGACGTACGCCACCGCCAGAACGAGATTTCTGACCTTTGTGACCACGACCGCCGGTTTTACCGAGGCCAGAACCGATACCACGACCCAGACGCTTAGACGCGTGCTTAGACCCTTCGGCCGGAGACAGAGTATTTAAACGCATCTCTTACTCCTCAACTTTAACCATGTAGGAAACCGCGTTGACCATACCGCGAACAGCAGGAGTATCCTCTCGCTCTACAGTATGACCAATACGACGCAGACCCAGGCCAAGCAGCGTTGCCTTATGTTTTGGCAGACGACCGATTGCACTGCGGGTTTGAGTAATTTTAATAGTCTTTGCCATGGTCAATTACCCCAGAATTTCTTCAACGGATTTACCACGCTTGGCAGCGACCATTTCTGGAGATTTCATGCTTTCCAGGCCGTCGATAGTTGCACGAACCACGTTAATCGGGTTGGTGGAACCATAGGCTTTAGCCAGAACGTTATGAACCCCAGCGACTTCCAGAACGGCGCGCATTGCACCACCGGCGATGATACCGGTACCTTCGGAAGCCGGCTGCATGAATACACGAGAACCCGTGTGAGCACCTTTAACCGGGTGCTGCAGGGTGCCGTGGTTCAGCGCGACGTTAATCATGTTGCGACGGGCTTTTTCCATCGCTTTCTGGATCGCTGCCGGAACTTCGCGTGCTTTACCGTAACCAAAACCAACGCGGCCATTACCATCACCCACTACAGTCAGAGCGGTGAAGCTAAAAATACGACCACCTTTAACGGTTTTAGATACGCGGTTAACCGCGATCAGCTTTTCCTGCAGTTCGCCAGCCTGTTTCTCGATGTGAGCCATCTTACACCTCTACCTTAGAACTGAAGGCCAGCTTCACGGGCAGCATCTGCCAGTGCCTGGACACGACCATGATATTGGAAACCGGAACGGTCGAAAGAGACATCTTTAATGCCTTTTTCAAGAGCGCGTTCAGCAACAGCTTTACCTACAGCTGCAGCGGCGTCTTTGTTACCGGTGTACTTCAGTTGCTCAGAGATAGCTTTTTCTACAGTAGAAGCAGCTACCAGAACTTCAGAACCGTTCGATGCGATTACCTGTGCGTAAATATGACGCGGGGTACGATGTACCACCAGGCGGGTCGCACCAAGCTCTTTGAGCTTGCGACGTGCGCGGGTCGCACGACGGATACGAGCAGATTTCTTATCCATAGTGTTACCTTACTTCTTCTTAGCCTCTTTGGTACGCACGACTTCGTCGGCGTAACGAACACCCTTGCCTTTGTAAGGCTCAGGACGACGGTAGGCGCGCAGGTCAGCTGCTACCTGGCCGATCAGCTGTTTATCCGCACCTTTCAGTACGATTTCAGTCTGAGACGGACATTCCGCAGTGATCCCAGCAGGCAGCTGATGATCAACAGGATGAGAGAAACCCAGAGACAGGTTTACTACATTACCTTTGACCGCTGCACGATAACCTACACCAACCAGCTGCAGCTTCTTAGTGAAGCCTTCGGTAACACCGATAACCATTGAGTTCAGCAGGGCACGAGCGGTGCCAGCCTGAGCCCAACCATCCACGTAACCATCACGCGGACCGAAGGTCAGAGCGTTATCTGCCTGTTTTACTTCAACAGCATCGTTGAGAGTACGAGTCAGCTCGCCGTTTTTACCTTTGATCGAAATAACCTGACCGTTGAGTTTTACCTCTACGCCGGCAGGAATAACGACCGGTGCTTTAGCAACACGAGACATTTTTTCCTCCGATTAGGCTACGTAGCAGATAATTTCGCCGCCCAGACCAGCCTGGCGCGCTGCACGATCAGTCATAACACCTTTAGAGGTAGAAATGACAGCAATACCCAGACCACCCATAACTTTCGGCAGCTCATCTTTACGTTTGTAGATGCGCAGACCAGGGCGGCTGACACGCTGAATGCTTTCTACCACAGCTTTACCCTGGAAATACTTAAGAGTCAGTTCCAGTTCCGGCTTGGTGTCGCCTTCAGTTTTGAAATCTTCAATAAAACCTTCTTCCTTCAGCACGTTGGCAATTGCCACTTTCAGCTTGGAGGAAGGCATGGTGACCGCAGCTTTGTTCGCGGCCTGACCGTTACGGATACGGGTCAGCATATCCGCGATCGGATCTTGCATGCTCATCTGTCTTTACTCCCGTGATTCAATTGGTGACAATTACCAGCTAGCCTTTTTCAGACCCGGGATTTCACCGCGCATAGCGGCTTCACGGACCTTGATACGGCTCAACCCGAACTTCCGCAGGAAAGCGTGCGGACGACCAGTTTGGCGGCAGCGGTTACGCTGACGAGACGGGCTGGAATCACGCGGCAGAGTCTGCAGCTTGAGAACGGCATTCCAACGATCTTCGTCGGAGGCGTTCACATCAGAAATGATCGCTTTCAGTTCAGCGCGTTTAGCGAAGTATTTTTCAGCCAAAGCTACGCGTTTTACTTCGCGTGCTTTCATTGATTGCTTAGCCATGAAGTAACCCTACCTTACTTGCGGAACGGGAAGTCAAAGGCAGCCAGCAGAGCACGGCCTTCTTCGTCGGATTTCGCAGTAGTGGTAATGGTAATATCCAAACCACGAACGCGATCGACTTTGTCATAGTCGATTTCCGGGAAGATGATCTGCTCACGGACACCCATGCTGTAGTTGCCACGACCGTCGAAAGACTTCGCAGACAGACCACGGAAGTCGCGGATACGCGGTACAGCAATAGTGATCAGACGCTCAAAGAACTCCCACATGCGTTCGCCACGCAGAGTTACTTTACAGCCGATCGGATAGCCCTGACGGATTTTGAAGCCTGCAACAGATTTGCGTGCTTTGGTGATCAGCGGTTTTTGACCGGAGATTGCTGCCAGGTCAGCTGCTGCGTTATCCAGCAGTTTCTTGTCAGCGATCGCTTCACCAACACCCATGTTCAGGGTGATCTTCTCGACCCGAGGGACTTGCATGACAGAATTGTAGTTAAACTCAGTCATGAGTTTTTTAACTACTTCGTCTTTGTAGTAATCATGCAGTTTCGCCATCGTACTACTCCAAATTACTTGATAGTTTCGCCATTAGATTTAAAGAAACGGACTTTTTTGCCGTCTTCAAATCTAAAGCCTACACGGTCAGCCTTGCCGGTTGCCGCATTGAAGAGTGCAACGTTGGAAACCTGAATAGCGGCTTCTTTCTCAACGATGCCACCCGCCTGGTTCAGAGCCGGAACAGGCTTCTGATGTTTCTTAACCAGGTTGATGCCTTCAACAATAACTTTGCCGGAAGACAGAACATTTTTTACTTTACCGCGCTTACCTTTATCTTTACCGGTTAACACGATAACTTCGTCATCACGACGGATTTTCGCTGCCATGATTCGCTCCTTAGAGTACTTCTGGTGCCAGAGAGATGATTTTCATAAACTTCTCAGAACGAAGTTCACGAGTAACCGGCCCAAAAATACGCGTACCGATAGGCTGCTCGCTGTTGTTGTTCAGAAGAACACAAGCATTGCCATCGAAGCGAACGACAGAACCGTCAGGGCGACGAACACCCTTCTTGGTGCGCACCACTACCGCCTTCAGCACATCACCTTTTTTGACCTTACCACGCGGAATTGCTTCCTTGATGGTGATCTTGATGATATCGCCGACGCCTGCGTAGCGACGGTGCGAGCCACCCAGAACCTTGATACACATTACGCGACGCGCGCCGGAGTTGTCGGCGACGTTCAGCATAGTCTGTTCTTGGATCATTTCAGTGCTCCGCTAATGTCAACTACTACTTCGGGACCCGAAATTCAGGTCGTTAAAAAACCCCATAATCGAGGGCGCGGCATTATAACACCACTCACAAGATATGGGTAGAAAAAATAAACGGCTCATCGCTGAGCCGTTTATCTGTTGAGAGCGCTTACTGTATTACAGAACCGCTTTCTCTACAACGCGAACCAGAGTCCAGGACTTAGTCTTGGACAGCGGACGGCATTCGCGGATTTCAACCACGTCGCCGATACCGCATTCGTTGTTCTCGTCATGTACGTGCAGTTTGGTCGTACGCTTGATGAATTTACCGTAGATCGGGTGTTTCACAAAACGCTCGATAGCAACAACGATGGATTTCTCCATTTTGTCGCTAACAACGCGACCTTGCAGAGTACGGATTTTATCGGTCATTACGCACCCGCCTTCTCAGTCAGTAAAGTCTTAACGCGTGCGACATCACGACGCACTTGCTTCAACAGGTGAGTCTGTTGCAGCTGGCCACTTGCAGCCTGCATACGCAGGTTGAACTGCTCGCGCAGTAAGTTAAGCAGCTCGGTGTTCAGCTCTTCAACACTCTTCTCACGCAGCTCTTTTGCTTTCATTACATCACCGTCTTAGTTACAAAGGTGGTTTTAATCGGCAGTTTCGCTGCTGCCAGCTTGAATGCTTCACGGGCCAGCTCTTCCGGCACTCCGTCCATTTCGTACAGGACTTTACCCGGCTGAATCAAGGCAACCCAATACTCCACGTTACCTTTACCTTTACCCATACGCACTTCGAGCGGCTTCTCGGTGATCGGTTTGTCCGGGAATACACGGATCCAGATCTTACCCTGACGCTTAACTGCACGGGTCATAGCACGACGTGCTGCTTCGATCTGACGTGCAGTCAGACGACCACGGCCAACAGCTTTCAGACCGAAGGTGCCGAAGCTAACATCCGTACCCTGCGCCAGACCACGGTTGCGGCCTTTGTGCACTTTACGGAATTTTGTACGCTTTGGTTGTAACATCAGCGACGCTCCTTATTTACGGCCTTTACGCTGCTGCTTTTTCGGTTGAGCAGCCGGTTTTTCCGGTTGTTCAACAGCAGCCATACCACCCAGGATCTCACCTTTGAAGATCCACACTTTAACGCCGATTACACCGTAAGTGGTGTGCGCTTCAGAGGTGTTGTAGTCAATGTCAGCACGCAGGGTGTGCAGCGGAACACGACCTTCACGGTACCATTCAGTACGTGCGATCTCCGCGCCGCCCAGACGGCCGCTAACTTCAACTTTGATACCTTTAGCGCCCAGACGCATTGCGTTCTGTACAGCACGCTTCATAGCACGACGGAACATAACGCGACGTTCCAGCTGAGAAGTGATGCTGTCAGCAACCAGTTTTGCGTCCAGTTCAGGCTTACGAACTTCAGCGATGTTGATCTGAGCAGGAACGCCAGCGATGTCCGCTACGACCTTGCGCAGTTTTTCTACGTCTTCGCCTTTCTTACCGATAACGATGCCCGGGCGAGCAGTGTGAATGGTCACACGGATGCTCTTAGCCGGACGCTCGATAACGATACGAGATACGGACGCTTTAGCCAGTTCCTTAGTCAGGTACTGACGTACTTTAAAGTCGCTGTCCAGGTTGTCAGCGAATTCTTTGGTGTTCGCAAACCAGGTAGAGTTCCATGGTTTTACAATACCCAGGCGAATACCATTAGGATGTACTTTCTGACCCATTGCTAGTCTCCAGAGTCTCAGCGATCGGACACAACCACAGTGATGTGGCTGGTGCGCTTCAGGATGCGATCTGCACGACCTTTCGCACGCGGCATAATGCGCTTCATGCTCGGGCCTTCGTCTACGAAGATTTTCGCGACTTTCAGATCGTCGATGTCAGCGCCATCGTTGTGTTCAGCGTTAGCAATGGCAGATTCCAGAACTTTCTTGACCAGTACAGCCGCTTTCTTGTTGGTGTAGGTCAGAATATCCAGAGCCTGCGACACTTTCTTACCGCGAATCAGGTCAGCAACAAGGCGAACCTTCTGAGCAGAAGAACGAGCATGGCGATGTTGAGCTAAAGTTTCCATCTCTTCCTCCTACCTTATTTCTTCTTCGCTTTTTTATCAGCAGCGTGGCCGCGATAAGTACGAGTCGGTGCGAATTCACCCAGTTTGTGACCGACCATTTCGTCGGAAACGAATACTGGAACGTGCTGACGACCATTATGGACAGCGATGGTCAAACCGATCATGTTTGGAAAGATCGTTGAACGACGGGACCAAGTGCGCAGGGGCTTCTTGTCACCGCTTTCCACCGCTTTCTCTACCTTCTTCAGCAAGTGCAGGTCAATAAAAGGACCTTTCTTGAGAGAACGTGGCATGGCTTATCCTCTAAAATTATTTGCTACGGCGACGTACGATGAATTTATCAGTACGCTTGTTGCTGCGGGTCTTCTTACCTTTGGTCTGAACGCCCCACGGAGTTACCGGGTGCTTACCAAAGTTACGACCTTCACCACCACCATGTGGGTGGTCTACCGGGTTCATCGCAGTACCGCGAACGGTAGGACGAACACCACGCCAGCGTGCAGCACCAGCTTTACCCAGAACGCGCAGCATATGCTCAGCATTGCCAACTTCGCCCAGAGTTGCGCGGCACTCAGCTTCTACTTTACGCATTTCGCCAGAGCGCAGACGCAGGGTGACATAAGCACCATCACGCGCAACGATCTGTACGTAAGTACCAGCGGAACGAGCCAGCTGACCGCCTTTGCCTGGTTTCATTTCTACGTTATGAACGGTAGAACCAACCGGGATATTGCGCATCGGCAGGGTGTTGCCAGGTTTGATTGCAGCATCAACGCCAGACTGAATCTGGTCGCCAGCTTTCAGGCCTTTCGGGGCCAGGATGTAACGGCGTTCGCCGTCTTTGTACAGAACCAGCGCGATGTTCGCGGAACGGTTCGGATCGTACTCAAGACGTTCAACAACTGCCGGGATACCGTCTTTGTTGCGTTTGAAGTCAACAATACGGTAGGCCTGTTTGTGACCACCACCGATGTGACGAGTGGTGATACGGCCATTGTTGTTACGACCACCGGATTTGCTGTTTTTTTCCAGCAACGGAGCAAAAGGTTTGCCCTTGTGCAGCTCAGGGTTAACCACTTTAACAACGTGGCGACGACCCGGAGATGTCGGTTTACATTTAACAACTGCCATTGTATTACTCCTCCGACTTACTCAGCGCCGCCGATGAAGTCCAGATTCTGGCCTTCTTTCAGGGTGACGTAAGCTTTTTTCCAGTCGCTACGACGACCGATACGCTGTCCGTGACGTTTAACTTTCCCTTTAACAACCAGGGTGTTAACGACTTCGACTTCGACTTCAAACAGTTTCTGCACAGCAGCTTTGATTTCTGCTTTAGTCGCGTCTTTAGCAACTTTGAGAACGATGGTGTTGGTTTTTTCCATCGCAGTAGACGCTTTTTCAGAAACGTGCGGTGCGCGCAGCACCTTCAGCAGACGTTCTTCACGAATCATGCCAGCATCTCCTCAACTTGCTTAACAGCATCAGCAGTCATTACGACTTTGTCGAAGGCGATCAGGCTAACCGGGTCGATACCTGCAGCATCGCGTACGTCAACCTTGTGCAGGTTGCGCGCAGCCAGGAACAGGTTTTCGTCCAGTTCACCGGTGATGATCAGCACATCTTCCAGAGCCATGTCTTTCAGTTTCTGTGCCAGCAGCTTGGTTTTCGGCGCTTCTACAGAGAACTTCTCGACAACGATCAGACGATCCTGACGTACCAGTTCGGACAGGATGCTTTTCAGCGCGCCGCGGTACATCTTTTTGTTAACTTTTTGACTGTGGTCCTGCGGACGCGCAGCGAAGGTTACGCCACCAGAGCGCCAGATCGGGCTCTTGATGGAACCGGAACGCGCACGGCCAGTACCTTTCTGGCGCCACGGTTTTTTACCGGAGCCAGTCACTTCAGCACGGGTCTTCTGAGCACGAGTACCCTGACGAGCACCAGCTGCGTAAGCAACTACAACCTGGTGTACCAGCGCTTCGTTGAAATCACGACCGAAGGTAGTTTCGGAAACAGTCAGCGCGCTCTGCGCGTCTTTCAGTACTAATTCCATTGCTATCTCCTCACGCCTTCACAGCTGGTTTAACGATCAGGTCGCTACCGGTCGCACCCGGGACAGCACCTTTAACCAGCAGCAGGTTGCGCTCAGCGTCAACACGTACTACGTCCAGGCTCTGAACGGTTACACGCTCGTTACCCAGCTGACCTGCCATTTTCTTGCCTTTGAACACTTTGCCCGGAGTCTGGTTCTGACCGATAGAACCCGGAACGCGGTGGGACAAGGAGTTACCGTGAGTAGCGTCCTGGGTACGGAAGTTCCAGCGCTTAACGGTACCTGCGAAACCTTTACCTTTAGAGGTGCCAGTTACGTCTACTTTTTTAACTTCTGCAAACAGCTCAACGCTAATGCTCTGACCTACGGTGTATTCTTCGCCATCAGCGAGGCGGAATTCCCACAGACCACGGCCAGCTTCTACGCCAGCTTTAGCGAAGTGACCCGCTTCCGGCTTGGTTACGCGGTTAGCTTTTTTAGCACCGGTGGTAACCTGTACAGCGCGGTAGCCGTCGTTAGCCAGATCTTTAACCTGAGTAACGCGGTTTGCTTCAACTTCGATAACGGTTACTGGGATAGATACGCCTTCTTCAGTGAAGATGCGGGTCATACCCACTTTTTTACCGACTAAACCAATCATTGTTTCAACCTCTCAATCGCTCAATGACCTGATTAACCCAGGCTGATCTGCACGTCTACACCGGCAGCCAGATCCAGACGCATCAGAGCATCAACGGTTTTCTCGGTTGGCTCAACGATGTCAACCAGACGCTTGTGAGTGCGGATTTCGTACTGATCGCGCGCGTCTTTGTTAACGTGCGGAGAGATCAGAACGGTGAAGCGCTCTTTGCGGGTCGGCAGCGGGATCGGACCACGGACTTGCGCACCAGTGCGCTTAGCAGTCTCGACGATTTCCGCAGTTGATTGATCGATCAGACGATGATCAAACGCTTTCAGGCGGATACGGATTCTTTGGTTCTGCATGAGACCAGAGCTCCAATTATTTTATAGACGAAAATGATTACTCCTCGCACCCATTACGATTGATGGGGGAGTGTAACCGTTCTTGCGTAGTTCCCCGATTGGGAACGTTGTTGGCAACAAAAAAGATGCTGCCAGGGTTCTGATTGAACCGGCCGTCATTAATGACAGGCCCGCGCATTATACGTAAATCTCACGCAGGCGCAAGTAGTGATTATAAAATAAGCGCACGGGAGCTTTCTCGTTCATCGCTGCAATGCAGTGCAACAGTTGGAGAAATATCAGGAGGCGCGCCCTGCTTTAGTTTCATCGCCATTTTTTCTTTCAGGAACGCTTCTACGATGAGCGAAAAACAAAGCGAGGCATTGTTATGGTATCTCTTCTTTTCATTAGCCTTTATTACCTGCTGAGTCTGCGATTGGCCTGGACGGACTATAAAACTGGTTTCTTGCCGGATCGCCTCACCTGCCCTCTTCTCTGGAGCGGTCTGGCTTTTTATCTGTTCTGGAGGGATGAATTTTTGCAGGCTGCCGTTAGCGGCGCGATAGCGGGTTATCTTTTCTTCTGGACTGTATACTGGGTTTTTAGAAGATGGCGAGGTTATGAAGGACTGGGGTTTGGCGATGTGAAGCTACTCGCCGCGCTCGGCGCCTGGCATGGCTGGCAGGAAATTGCAGCCATTGTTTTTCTTGCCGCCGCCGGCGGGCTTATCACCCTTATTGCCGGCGCGAAACTTTTCCATCGGCAAGAGATATTAAAAACCCCGCAGCCATTTGGACCTTTTCTGGTCGCTGCGGGGTTGATTATTAGTTGCCGAACTTTTTACGCACCGGTAGAGCAAAGCATCAAGACTCTTCTTTGATTTGGGACTGGATGTAGTTTTGCAGACCGATTTTGCTGATGAGGTCTAACTCCGTCTCCAGCCAGTCAATATGATGCTCTTCGTCGGCAAGAATTTTGATCATCATGTCACGGCTGACATAATCATGGATGCTGTCAGCATAAGCGATAGCTTCCCGTAGATCCTTCGCCCCTTCCATCTCAAGTGCGAGGTCTGAGCGCAGCATCTCTTCAACATCCTCACCGATGTGAAGTTTTCCCAGGTCCTGCAGGTTGGGAATACCTTCCAGAAACAAAATCCTCTCAATATATTGATCGGCATGTTTCATTTCATCAATTGATTCGTGGTATTCAACATCATTAAGGCGCATCAGGCCCCAGTTCTTGAACATTCTCGCATGGAGAAAGTACTGATTGATTGCGACCAGCTCATTTCCCAATAATTTATTGAGATAAGTTATTATCTTAATATCACCTTTCATTTTTCTTCCCTCCGCTTCCACTACTTGAAGCGTAGATGCGCTGCGGAGTAAGTCAAAAAAAAGATAAAGCTTCAGGCAATCTCTTTGTATTCCGGGATCTGTATCAGTTCTTCCTGCATTATTTCACGCGCAGCCCGCACGCATTTACCGCATTGGTTGCCGACCGGGATAAATTTCCGAAGTTGCTGAAAAGACTGAGGGTGAAACTGGCGTACCGCCTCACGAATTTTTTTATCACTTACACCGTTACACAAACAAACGTACATGATGGCTCCCGTTTAATTTATGCTCAAAGTGTAAATGAGAATAGTTATGATTACAATAGCACAGCGGCGGGTGCCTGCAGGGTGAATTTAAGAGAAGTGCGAACAAATGTGACAGATACGGCACTCTGTGAAAGTGGGCTGTTTAAGGAACTCAGGGCAATAAAAAAGGGCGCCGAAGCGCCCTTTTCCGTTCAGGAGAATTAACCCAGAACTTTAGCAACCACGCCCGCGCCAACGGTACGGCCGCCTTCGCGGATTGCGAAACGCAGACCGTCGTCCATCGCGATCGGGTGGATCAGGGT
>JHYZ01000024.1 GCA_000621185.1 Franconibacter pulveris DSM 19144 | reverse complement strand
GAAGGCGACGCTGAGTGGGAAGCGAAAATCATCGAACTGGCTGGCTTCCTGGATTCCTACATCCCGGAACCGGAGCGCGCAATTGACAAGCCGTTCCTGCTGCCGATCGAAGACGTATTCTCCATCTCCGGTCGTGGTACCGTTGTTACCGGTCGTGTAGAGCGCGGTATCATCAAAGTGGGTGAAGAAGTTGAAATCGTTGGTATCAAGGATACCGCGAAATCCACCTGTACCGGCGTTGAAATGTTCCGCAAACTGCTGGACGAAGGCCGTGCGGGCGAGAACGTGGGCGTTCTGCTGCGTGGTATCAAGCGTGAAGAAATCGAACGTGGTCAGGTACTGGCGAAGCCGGGCACCATCAAGCCGCACACCAAGTTCGAATCTGAAGTGTACATTCTGTCCAAAGATGAAGGCGGCCGTCACACTCCGTTCTTCAAAGGCTACCGTCCGCAGTTCTACTTCCGTACCACTGACGTGACTGGCACCATCGAACTGCCGGAAGGCGTGGAGATGGTAATGCCGGGCGACAACATCAAAATGGTTGTTACCCTGATCCACCCGATCGCGATGGACGACGGTCTGCGTTTCGCAATCCGCGAAGGCGGCCGTACCGTTGGCGCGGGCGTGGTTGCTAAAGTTCTCGGCTAATCGCTGATAACAATTGACGCAATGCGCAAGAAAAGGGCATCATTTGATGCCCTTTTTGCACGCTCTCACACCAGAACCTGGCTCATCAGTGATTTATTTCTCATAATCATTGCTGAGACAGGCTCTGTCGATGGCGTAAATTCCGAAGCGCAGAGTTAACAGCAATTCGGTCTGGTTTGCCTCGCCTTCGCGGGGCAAAAATGTTTGTCTGGTTTATTGTGACAGGTTGGTTTATGAGTGCGAATACCGAAGCTCAAGGAAGCGGGCGCGGCCTGGAAGCGATGAAATGGCTCGCCGTCGCAGCTCTGCTGATTGTAGCGATCGTGGGCAACTATATTTATCGTGATATTACTCTGCCGCTGCGTGCCCTTGCGGTAGTCATTCTTATTGCTGCAGCGGGTGGTGTCGCGCTGTTAACGACCAAAGGTAAAGCTACCGTTGCTTTTGCCCGTGAAGCGAGAACCGAAGTTCGTAAAGTGGTTTGGCCGACTCGCCAGGAAACGTTGCACACCACATTAATTGTGGCAGCGGTAACTGCTGTAATGTCCCTGATCCTGTGGGGGCTGGATGGTATTCTGGTCCGCCTGGTATCCTTTATCACTGGCCTGAGGTTCTGAGATGTCTGAAGCTCCTAAAAAGCGCTGGTACGTCGTTCAGGCGTTTTCCGGTTTTGAAGGTCGTGTAGCGACCTCCCTGCGCGAGCATATCAAATTACACAACATGGAAGAGTTGTTTGGCGAAGTCATGGTTCCGACTGAAGAAGTCGTCGAAATCCGTGGCGGACAGCGTCGCAAAAGCGAACGTAAATTCTTCCCGGGCTATGTGCTGGTGCAGATGGTCATGAACGATGCGAGCTGGCACCTTGTCCGCAGCGTACCGCGTGTGATGGGCTTCATTGGCGGCACCTCCGATCGTCCGGCGCCTATCAGCGACAAAGAAGTCGATGCGATCATGAATCGCCTGCAGCAGGTTGGCGATAAGCCGCGTCCGAAAACGCTGTTTGAGCCGGGTGAGATGGTTCGCGTTAACGACGGTCCGTTTGCTGACTTTAACGGCGTGGTTGAAGAAGTTGACTATGAAAAGAGCCGCCTGAAGGTATCTGTTTCTATCTTCGGTCGCGCGACTCCGGTCGAGCTCGATTTCAGCCAAGTTGAAAAAGCCTAAGGCTCGTTCGAAAAAACAGCAATTACAGATTGCACAAGGCGTGAGATTGGAATACAATTTCGCGCCTTTTGTTTTTACGGGCTTCGGCGCGTAAAACTTATTATCACGGGAAGCCTCCTTGAGGCGCTATACCCATTAGAGGAAATTTAAATGGCTAAGAAAGTACAAGCCTACGTTAAGCTGCAGGTTGCAGCTGGCATGGCTAACCCGAGCCCGCCGGTCGGCCCGGCACTGGGTCAGCAGGGCGTTAACATCATGGAATTCTGTAAAGCGTTCAACGCAAAAACGGATTCCATCGAGAAAGGCCTGCCGATTCCGGTTGTTATTACCGTTTATGCTGACCGTTCTTTCACCTTCGTTACCAAAACTCCGCCGGCAGCAGTTCTGCTGAAAAAAGCGGCTGGTATCAAGTCTGGTTCCGGTAAGCCGAACAAAGACAAAGTAGGTAAAGTGACTCGCGCTCAGGTTCAGGAAATTGCTCAGACCAAAGCTGCGGACATGACTGGTGCCGACATTGAAGCGATGACTCGCTCTATCGAAGGTACTGCACGTTCCATGGGCCTGGTAGTGGAGGACTAAGAAATGGCTAAACTGACCAAGCGCATGCGCGTGATCCGTGAAAAAGTTGATGCGACCAAACAGTACGACATCAACGAAGCTATCTCTCTGCTGAAAGAGCTGGCCACTGCGAAATTCACTGAAAGCGTTGACGTAGCCGTTAACCTCGGCATCGACGCTCGTAAATCTGACCAGAACGTACGTGGCGCAACTGTACTGCCGCACGGTACTGGCCGTTCCGTTCGCGTAGCCGTATTTACCCAGGGCCCGAACGCTGAAGCTGCTAAGGCAGCTGGCGCTGAGCTGGTAGGTATGGAAGATCTGGCTGATCAGATCAAGAAAGGCGAAATGAACTTTGACGTTGTTATTGCTTCTCCGGATGCAATGCGCGTTGTTGGCCAGCTGGGCCAGGTACTGGGTCCGCGCGGCCTGATGCCGAACCCGAAAGTGGGCACCGTAACCCCGAACGTTGCTGAAGCGGTTAAAAACGCTAAAGCCGGTCAGGTTCGTTACCGCAACGACAAAAACGGCATCATTCACACCACCATTGGTAAAGTTGACTTTGACGCTGACAAACTGAAAGAAAACCTGGAAGCGCTGCTGGTTGCTCTGAAAAAAGCAAAACCGGCTTCTGCGAAAGGCGTGTACATCAAGAAAGTTAGCCTGTCCACCACCATGGGTGCAGGTGTTGCTGTAGACCAGGCTGGTCTGAGCGCTGCGGCGAACTAATAATCGCCCTTTACGTGGGCGGCGGATTTGTCTACAATCTTACGCCCACTGTCCTGGCTAACAGGACAAACAGAATTTTCGGTTGGAGCCTGGCCTTATCCAGGCCTCCGTCCAAGACCGCAGGTGTTTCGCAAGAGACTTAATTCCCTGCGTAGACGGTGACAGAACCTGAAGAATATTTTTTAAGTAGTCTTTGGCTTGTTTCTGCTCACCGTATTTCGACGCTCTTTCGTTAGGAAGAGTGAAGTGAGTTCCGGGGCATTTTGTCCCGGCTAAAACCCAGGAGCAAAAGCTAATGGCTTTAAATCTTCAAGACAAACAAGCGATTGTTGCTGAAGTCAGCGAAGTAGCCAAAGGCGCGCTGTCTGCGGTTGTCGCGGATTCCCGTGGCGTTACCGTAGATAAAATGACTGAACTGCGTAAAGCAGGTCGCGAAGCTGGCGTATACATGCGTGTTGTTCGTAACACCCTGCTGCGCCGTGTTGTTGAAGGTACTCAGTTCGAGTGCCTGAAAGACGCGTTTGTTGGTCCGACCCTGATTGCATACTCTATGGAACACCCGGGCGCTGCTGCTCGTCTGTTCAAAGATTTCGCGAAAGCGAATGCAAAATTTGAGGTCAAAGCCGCTGCCTTTGAAGGTGAGCTGATCCCGGCGTCTCAGATCGACCGCCTGGCAACTCTGCCGACTTACGAAGAAGCAATTGCACGCCTGATGGCAACCATGAAAGAAGCCGCTGCTGGCAAACTGGTTCGCACTCTGGCTGCCGTTCGCGATGCGAAAGAAGCTGCGTAATCGCGCATTTGCTTACGTATAAAAAACTTATTCTGATATTCAGGAACAATTAAATGTCTATCACTAAAGATCAAATCATTGAAGCAGTATCCGCTATGTCCGTAATGGACGTTGTAGAACTGATTTCTGCAATGGAAGAAAAATTCGGTGTTTCCGCTGCTGCTGCTGTAGCTGTTGCTGCTGCTGGCCCGGCTGAAGCTGCTGAAGAGAAAACTGAATTCGACGTTATTCTGAAAGCCGCTGGCGCTAACAAAGTTGCTGTTATCAAAGCAGTACGTGGCGCGACTGGCCTGGGTCTGAAAGAAGCTAAAGACCTGGTAGAATCTGCTCCGGCCGCTCTGAAAGAAGGCGTGAGCAAAGATGACGCTGAAGCTCTGAAAAAATCCCTGGAAGAAGCTGGCGCTGAAGTTGAAGTTAAATAAGCCAACCCTTCTGGTTGCAGCCTGAGAAATCAGGCTGATGGCTGGTGACTTTTTGGTCACCAGCCTTTTTGCGCTCCAGGGGACCAGTAGCGTTTCACACTGTTTTACTACTGGTTACCCGTCAATGCTTGTTTCTATCGACGACTTAATATACTGCGACAGGGCTTCCGCGCTGTGTAAATCGCAATGAAATGGTTTAAGAGTGATAGAAACAGGCATTGCGGAAAGTGTTCCATTTTCCGGTCAACAAAATGGTGTTGCATAAACTGTCCCCCCGACGGACAGAGTGGGTCGACTTGTCAGCGAGCTGAGGAACCCTATGGTTTACTCCTATACCGAGAAAAAACGTATTCGTAAGGATTTTGGTAAACGTCCACAAGTTCTGGATGTTCCCTATCTCCTTTCTATCCAGCTTGACTCGTTCCAGAAATTTATCGAGCAAGATCCTGAAGGGCAGTACGGTCTGGAAGCTGCTTTCCGCTCCGTATTCCCGATTCAAAGCTATAGCGGCAATTCGGAACTGCAATATGTCAGCTACCGTCTTGGCGAACCGGTATTTGATGTTAAAGAATGTCAGATCCGTGGCGTAACCTACTCGGCTCCGCTGCGCGTGAAGCTGCGTCTGGTGATCTACGAGCGCGAAGCGCCGGAAGGCACAGTTAAGGACATCAAAGAGCAAGAAGTTTACATGGGCGAAATCCCGCTCATGACCGATAACGGTACCTTTGTTATTAACGGTACTGAACGCGTTATCGTTTCTCAGCTCCATCGTAGCCCTGGCGTTTTCTTTGATAGCGATAAAGGCAAAACCCACTCTTCGGGTAAAGTGCTGTATAACGCGCGCATCATCCCTTACCGTGGCTCCTGGCTGGACTTCGAATTCGATCCGAAAGACAACCTGTTCGTTCGTATCGACCGTCGTCGTAAACTGCCGGCCACCATTATTCTGCGTGCGCTGAACTACACCACCGAGCAGATCCTCGACCTGTTCTTTGAAAAAGTGGTGTTTGAAATTCGCGACAACAAGCTGCAGATGGAGCTGGTACCGGAACGCCTGCGTGGCGAGACCGCATCCTTCGACATCGAAGCTAACGGCAAAGTGTATGTAGAAAAAGGCCGCCGTATTACTGCGCGCCACATCCGCCAGCTTGAAAAAGACGATATCAAGCATATCGAAGTGCCGGTGGAATACATCGCAGGCAAAGTTGCCGCTAAAGATTATGTAGACGCTTCTACTGGCGAGCTGATTTGCCCGGCCAACATGGAGCTCTCTCTGGATCTGCTGGCCAAGCTGAGCCAGGCAGGCCACAAACGCATTGAAACGCTGTTCACCAACGACCTGGACCACGGTCCGTACATGTCTGAGACTGTACGTATCGACCCGACTAACGATCGTCTGAGCGCGCTGGTAGAAATCTACCGCATGATGCGCCCGGGTGAGCCGCCGACTCGCGAAGCGGCTGAAAGCCTGTTTGAGAACCTGTTCTTCTCTGAAGACCGTTATGACCTTTCTGCGGTAGGCCGCATGAAGTTCAACCGTTCTCTGCTGCGCGAAGAGATTGAAGGTTCCGGTATCCTGAGCAAAGACGACATCATCGACGTGATGAAGAAGCTCATCGATATTCGTAACGGCAAAGGCGAAGTGGATGATATCGACCACCTCGGCAACCGTCGTATCCGTTCTGTAGGCGAAATGGCGGAAAACCAGTTCCGCGTTGGCCTGGTGCGTGTAGAGCGTGCGGTGAAAGAGCGTCTGTCCCTGGGCGATCTCGATACGCTGATGCCGCAGGATATGATTAACGCCAAGCCTATCTCCGCAGCAGTGAAAGAGTTCTTCGGCTCCAGCCAGCTGTCGCAGTTTATGGACCAGAACAACCCGCTGTCTGAGATTACGCACAAGCGTCGTATCTCCGCGCTCGGCCCAGGCGGTCTGACTCGTGAGCGTGCGGGCTTTGAAGTTCGAGACGTTCACCCGACGCACTACGGTCGCGTATGTCCGATCGAAACGCCGGAAGGTCCGAACATCGGTCTGATTAACTCCTTGTCTGTTTACGCGCAGACCAATGAATATGGCTTCCTCGAAACGCCGTATCGTTTAGTGCGTGACGGCGTGGTGACTGACGAAATTCATTACCTCTCCGCTATCGAAGAAGGTAACTACGTTATCGCTCAGGCGAACACCAACCTGACGGAAGAAGGTCGCTTTGCAGACGATCTGGTCACCTGCCGCAGCAAAGGCGAATCGAGCCTGTTCAGCGCAGACCAGGTTGACTATATGGACGTTTCCACCCAGCAGGTGGTTTCCGTCGGTGCGTCCCTGATCCCGTTCCTGGAACACGATGACGCCAACCGTGCATTGATGGGTGCGAACATGCAACGTCAGGCAGTTCCGACTCTGCGCGCTGATAAGCCGCTGGTTGGTACTGGTATGGAACGTGCTGTCGCCGTTGACTCTGGTGTAACTGCAGTTGCGAAGCGTGGCGGTACCGTACAGTACGTCGATGCGTCCCGTATCGTTATCAAAGTTAACGAAGACGAGATGTATCCGGGCGAAGCGGGCATCGATATTTACAACCTGACTAAGTACACCCGTTCTAACCAGAACACCTGCATCAACCAGATGCCGTGTGTTTCTCTGAATGAACCGGTTGAGCGCGGCGACGTGCTGGCGGACGGCCCGTCCACCGACCTCGGTGAACTGGCGCTCGGTCAGAACATGCGCGTAGCGTTCATGCCGTGGAACGGTTACAACTTCGAAGACTCCATTCTCGTTTCCGAGCGTGTGGTTCAGGAAGATCGCTTCACCACCATCCATATTCAGGAACTGGCGTGCGTGTCTCGCGACACCAAGCTGGGGCCGGAAGAGATCACCGCTGACATCCCGAACGTGGGTGAGGCTGCGCTCTCTAAACTGGATGAATCCGGCATCGTGTATATCGGTGCGGAAGTTACTGGCGGCGACATCCTGGTTGGTAAAGTAACGCCGAAAGGTGAAACCCAACTGACTCCGGAAGAGAAGCTGCTGCGTGCGATCTTCGGTGAAAAAGCGTCTGACGTTAAAGACTCTTCCCTGCGCGTGCCGAACGGCGTGTCAGGTACCGTCATCGACGTTCAGGTCTTCACCCGTGATGGCGTAGAGAAAGACAAACGCGCTCTCGAAATCGAAGAGATGCAGCTGAAGCAGGCGAAAAAAGACCTGACTGAAGAACTGCAGATCCTCGAAGCCGGCCTGTTTGCTCGTATCCGCGCTGTGCTGATTGCCGGTGGCGTTGAAGCTGAGAAGCTCGACAAACTGCCGCGCGATCGCTGGCTGGAACTGGGCCTGACCGACGAAGAGAAGCAGAACCAGCTGGAGCAGCTGGCTGAGCAGTACGATGAGCTTAAGCACGAGTTTGAGAAGAAACTCGAAGCGAAGCGCCGCAAAATCACCCAGGGCGACGATCTGGCGCCAGGCGTGCTGAAGATCGTTAAGGTCTATCTCGCCGTTAAACGTCAGATTCAGCCGGGTGACAAGATGGCAGGCCGCCACGGTAACAAGGGTGTTATCTCCAAGATCAACCCGATCGAGGATATGCCTTACGATGAAAACGGCACGCCGGTAGATATCGTACTGAACCCGCTGGGCGTACCGTCTCGTATGAACATCGGTCAGATTCTGGAAACCCATCTGGGTATGGCGGCGAAAGGCATTGGCGACAAGATTAACGCCATGCTGAAACAGCAGCAGGAAGTGGCGAAGCTGCGTGAGTTTATCCAGCGCGCTTACGATCTGGGCGCTGATATTCGCCAGAAAGTCGACCTGAGCACCTTCAGCGATGAAGAAGTGCTGCGTCTGGCTGAAAACCTGCGTAAAGGTATGCCGATCGCAACGCCGGTATTCGACGGTGCGAAAGAAGCGGAAATTAAAGAGCTGCTGCAACTGGGCGACCTGCCGACTTCCGGCCAGATCACTCTGTTTGACGGCCGCACCGGTGAGCAGTTCGAGCGTCCGGTAACCGTAGGTTACATGTATATGCTGAAACTGAACCACCTGGTCGATGACAAGATGCATGCTCGTTCTACCGGTTCTTACAGCCTGGTTACTCAGCAGCCGCTGGGTGGTAAGGCTCAGTTCGGTGGCCAGCGCTTCGGTGAGATGGAAGTGTGGGCGCTTGAAGCATACGGCGCAGCCTATACCCTGCAGGAAATGCTGACCGTTAAGTCTGATGACGTGAACGGCCGTACCAAGATGTATAAGAACATCGTGGATGGCAACCATCAGATGGAACCGGGCATGCCAGAATCTTTCAACGTACTGTTGAAAGAGATCCGCTCGCTGGGCATCAACATCGAACTGGAAGACGAGTAATTCTCGCTCAAACAGGTCACTGCTGCGGAGTTAACGCTCCGCAGCAGAATGTGCTAACTCCGACGGGAGCCAATCCGTGAAAGACTTATTAAAGTTTCTGAAAGCGCAAACTAAAACCGAAGAGTTTGATGCGATCAAAATTGCTCTGGCGTCGCCAGACATGATCCGTTCATGGTCGTTCGGTGAAGTTAAAAAGCCGGAAACCATTAACTACCGTACGTTCAAACCTGAGCGTGACGGTCTGTTCTGCGCCCGTATTTTCGGGCCGGTAAAAGACTATGAGTGCCTGTGCGGTAAGTACAAGCGCCTGAAACACCGCGGTGTGATTTGTGAGAAGTGCGGCGTTGAAGTGACCCAGACCAAAGTGCGTCGTGAGCGCATGGGCCACATTGAACTGGCTTCCCCGACCGCGCACATCTGGTTCCTGAAGTCCCTGCCGTCCCGTATCGGTTTGCTGCTGGATATGCCGCTGCGCGATATCGAACGTGTTCTGTACTTCGAATCTTACGTTGTTATCGAGGGCGGCATGACCAACCTCGAGCGTCGTCAGATCCTGACTGAAGAACAGTACCTGGACGCGCTGGAAGAGTTCGGCGACGAATTCGACGCAAAAATGGGTGCGGAAGCTATCCAGGCCCTGCTCAAGAGCATGGACCTGGAGCAGGAATGCGAACAGCTGCGTGAAGAGCTGAACGAAACCAATTCCGAAACCAAGCGTAAGAAGCTGACCAAGCGTATCAAACTGCTGGAAGCATTCGTACAGTCTGGCAACAAGCCGGAGTGGATGATCCTGACCGTGCTGCCGGTACTGCCGCCGGATCTGCGTCCGCTGGTTCCGCTGGATGGTGGTCGTTTCGCAACGTCGGATCTGAACGATCTGTATCGTCGCGTTATTAACCGTAACAACCGTCTGAAGCGTCTGCTGGATCTGGCTGCGCCGGACATTATCGTGCGCAACGAAAAACGTATGCTGCAGGAAGCGGTAGACGCCCTGCTGGATAACGGTCGTCGCGGTCGTGCGATCACCGGCTCCAACAAGCGTCCGCTGAAGTCTCTGGCTGACATGATCAAAGGTAAGCAGGGTCGTTTCCGTCAGAACCTGCTCGGTAAGCGCGTGGACTACTCCGGTCGTTCCGTAATTACCGTTGGTCCGTACCTGCGTCTGCATCAGTGCGGTCTGCCGAAGAAAATGGCGCTGGAGCTGTTCAAACCTTTCATCTACGGCAAGCTGGAACTGCGTGGCCTTGCGACCACCATTAAAGCCGCCAAGAAAATGGTTGAGCGCGAAGAAGCGGTCGTTTGGGATATCCTGGACGAAGTCATCCGTGAGCACCCGGTACTGCTGAACCGTGCGCCGACCCTGCACCGTCTGGGTATTCAGGCGTTCGAACCGGTACTGATCGAAGGTAAAGCTATTCAGCTGCACCCGCTGGTGTGTGCGGCGTACAACGCCGACTTCGATGGTGACCAGATGGCTGTTCACGTACCGCTGACGCTGGAAGCCCAGCTGGAAGCGCGTGCGCTGATGATGTCTACCAACAACATCCTGTCCCCGGCGAACGGCGAACCTATCATCGTTCCGTCTCAGGACGTTGTACTGGGTCTGTACTACATGACCCGCGACAAGATTAACGCCAAAGGCGAAGGCATGGTGCTGACTGGCCCGAAAGAAGCGGAACGTCTGTACCGCTCTGGCCAGGCTGAACTGCACGCTCGCGTAAAAGTTCGTATCACTGAATACGAAAAAGACGCGAACGGCGAGTTCGTAGCGAAAACCAGCCTGATCGACACTACCGTAGGTCGTGCGATCCTGTGGATGATCGTACCGAAAGGTCTGCCGTTCTCTATTGTGAACCAGCCGCTCGGTAAGAAAGCGATCTCCAAAATGCTGAACACCTGTTACCGCATTCTGGGCCTGAAGCCGACCGTTATTTTTGCGGACCAGACCATGTATACCGGTTTTGCGTATGCAGCGCGTTCTGGTGCTTCCGTTGGTATCGACGATATGGTTATCCCGGCGAAAAAAGCTGAGATCATCGCCGAAGCCGAAGCAGAAGTGGCTGAAATCCAGGAACAGTTCCAGTCTGGTCTGGTAACTGCTGGCGAACGTTATAACAAAGTTATCGATATCTGGGCCGCGGCGAACGATCGTGTATCCAAGGCGATGATGGATAACCTGCAGACCGAAACCGTTATCAACCGTAACGGCGAAGAAGAGCAGCAGGTTTCCTTCAACAGCATCTACATGATGGCCGACTCCGGTGCGCGTGGTTCTGCTGCGCAGATTCGTCAGCTGGCAGGTATGCGTGGTCTGATGGCGAAGCCGGATGGCTCCATCATCGAAACGCCGATCACCGCGAACTTCCGTGAAGGTCTGAACGTACTCCAGTACTTCATCTCGACCCACGGTGCTCGTAAAGGTCTGGCGGATACCGCACTGAAAACCGCGAACTCCGGTTACCTGACTCGTCGTCTGGTTGACGTCGCGCAGGACCTGGTTGTGACCGAAGACGATTGCGGCACGCTGGAAGGCATCACCATGACCCCGGTTATCGAGGGTGGCGATGTTAAAGAGCCGCTGCGCGATCGCGTACTGGGTCGTGTGACTGCTGAAGACGTTCTGAAGCCGGGTACCGCAGATATTCTGGTTCCGCGTAACACACTGCTGCATGAGCACTGGTGTGATCTGCTGGAAGCGAACTCTGTTGACTCTGTGAAAGTTCGTTCCGTTGTAACCTGTGACACCGACTTTGGTGTATGTGCGCACTGCTACGGTCGCGATCTCGCGCGTGGCCACATCATCAACAAAGGTGAGGCTATCGGCGTTATCGCAGCACAGTCCATCGGTGAGCCGGGTACACAGCTGACCATGCGTACGTTCCACATCGGTGGTGCGGCGTCTCGTGCGGCTGCTGAATCCAGCATCCAGGTGAAAAACAAAGGTAGCATCCGCCTCAGCAACGCGAAGACGGTTGTGAACTCCAGCGGTAAACTGGTTATCACTTCTCGTAACACCGAGCTGAAGCTTATCGACGAATTCGGTCGTACTAAAGAAAGCTATAAAGTGCCTTACGGTGCGGTTATGGCGAAAGGCGATGGCGAGCAGGTTGCTGGCGGCGAAACCGTAGCAAACTGGGACCCGCACACCATGCCGGTTATCACCGAGGTGAGCGGTTACATTCGCTTCACGGACATGATCGACGGCCAGACCATTACGCGTCAGACCGACGAACTGACCGGCCTTTCTTCGCTGGTGGTTCTGGACTCTGCAGAGCGTACCGCTGGCGGTAAAGACCTGCGTCCGGCGCTGAAAATCGTTGACGCTAACGGCGATGACGTTCTGATTCCGGGCACCGACATGCCGGCTCAGTACTTCCTGCCGGGTAAAGCTATTGTTCAGCTGGAAGATGGCGTGCAGATCAGCTCCGGTGACACCCTGGCGCGTATTCCGCAGGAATCCGGCGGTACCAAGGACATCACCGGTGGTCTGCCGCGCGTTGCGGACCTGTTCGAAGCGCGTCGTCCGAAAGAGCCGGCGATCCTTGCTGAAGTGGCGGGTATCGTCTCCTTCGGTAAAGAGACCAAAGGCAAGCGTCGTCTGGTGATCACGCCGGTTGACGGTAGCGATCCGTACGAAGAGATGATTCCGAAATGGCGTCAGCTCAACGTGTTCGAAGGCGAACGTGTGGAACGTGGTGACGTTATCTCCGACGGTCCGGAAGCGCCGCACGACATTCTGCGTCTGCGTGGCGTTCAGGCTGTGACTCGTTACATCGTTAACGAAGTACAGGACGTTTACCGTCTGCAGGGCGTTAAGATCAACGATAAGCACATCGAAGTTATCGTTCGTCAGATGCTGCGTAAAGCCACCATCATGAACGCGGGCAGCTCCGAGTTCCTGGAAGGTGAGCAGGTGGAATACTCTCGCGTCAAGATCGCTAACCGCGACCTGGAAGCGAACGGCAAAATTGGCGCAACCTATATGCGCGATCTGCTGGGTATCACCAAAGCGTCTCTGGCAACCGAGTCCTTCATCTCCGCGGCATCGTTCCAGGAGACGACTCGCGTGCTTACCGAAGCAGCCGTTGCGGGCAAACGCGACGAACTGCGCGGTCTGAAAGAGAACGTCATCGTGGGCCGTCTGATCCCGGCTGGTACAGGTTATGCGTACCACCAGGACCGCATGCGTCGCCGTGCGGCAGGCGAAACCCCGGCTGCACCGCAGGTGAGCGCGGAAGAAGCGACTGCGAGCCTCGCAGAGCTGCTGAACGCAGGCCTCGGCGGCGACAACGAGTAATCGTTTCTCGCCAGATTAAAAAACCGCTCTTCGGAGCGGTTTTTTTATGCCTGCAATCTGGTCGGGAGGCGCTTTATGTGAGGAACCGCGTCATGGGGCCTATTACGTTTAACCCTCAGGGCCAGGCGAATAAGAGAAAAAACGCCGTCTGACGACGGCGTTGAAATCTAGTTTACCAACGGCAATCTTCGATAAAGCTCAATCATATCCTCGGCCAAATCCTGAATGACCATTGCGTTCATCAGGTGATCCTGAGAGTGAACGGTAATGAGATTAACTGGCAGCTTGCCGCTCCCCTCATCCAGCCCGATAAGCTGGGTCTGAATTTTGTGGGCGTGTTTAACAAATTCGCGAGACTCTTCCATCGCCTGCTCGGCGCCGGCGAAATCGCCTTTTCGCGCCAGTTGAAGCGCGCTCAGCGCCTGGCTGCGTGCAGCGCCCGCATTAACCAGTAACTCCATGATGATGTTTTCTAAGTCTTCCATGGCTTCACTCCAGCATCTTAAGCGCTTTATCCAGTACGGCATCGCCTTTCATCATGCCGTAATCCATCATGTCGATAACCGCGACCTTTTTGCCCAGCGGCTCGGCAATCGCCTGTAGCTTAGCCTGCTCATACTTCACCTGAGGGCCCAGCAGAATGATATCTGCGCCTTCAAGGTTCTCTTTAAATTCTGCAACGGGCACCGCTTTGACAGAAACTTCCACCCCTTTCTTTTGCGCCGCGTCTTTCATGCGTTGAACCAGCATGCTGGTGGACATGCCCGCAGCACAGCATAAAACGATGTTCTTCATAGTCCGCTCTCTGTGTCAGGTTGATAATTGATAATTATCCATCGTTTGAAAGAGCAACAACCGCTTTGGTGCGATTGTGCGTAAGGCATCACAAAAGAAAGCTCAAAAAACTGAAACCGGTTACAGTTTTGCGATTTGGACTCTGTTCCCTCGTGAGAGGCGGGGCGGAAGAGAGAGTGTAAAGACCGCCCCGGCTGGTCTTCACCAGCAGAACCAGCCTACCGGCGACATAAAAACGGCTCAACGGCCGCGCTTTCGTCTTACGAGGTAACGCGGCGCTTTTATCGCGCTGGCAGCATCAGTTGCAACTCTTTTGCGAAGCTCTTCCCAGGTAGCTATCCCAGTCTTTCCATACCGGCTGTAACCCGGCCTTAGCCAGCGCCCGGGCGACTTCATCAGGGCGGCGGCCATCATGAGGCGCGAACTGCTCCAGCTCCGGATGGTCGTCCGCATACCCGCCAGGCTGCGTTTTCGAAAAGGCGCTAACGTTGTTGATAGCGAGCGGAATAACGCGATCGCGAAACCAGGGCGATTCACGCGTAGAGAGCGACAGTTCTACCTCCGGCGCGAACAGGCGAAAGGCGCAGATAACCTGCACCAGTTGACGCTCATCCATTAACGACGCGGGTTCAATACCGCCTGCGCAGGGGCGAAGGCGAGGGAAGGCCACAGAATAGCGGCTCTGCCAGTAATGCTGTTGCAGCCAGAGCAGATGCTCCGCCACCATAAAGCAATCGGCGCGCCAGCTATCGGAAAGCCCAATCAACGCGCCGAGGCCGATTTTATCAATACCCGCGCGGCCCAGCCGATCCGGCGTTTCCAGCCGCCAGAAAAAATCCTGCTTGTTGCCGCGCAGGTGATGGCGGGCGTAAACCGTTTCATTATAGGTTTCCTGATAAACCAGCACGCCATCCAGCCCCAGCGTTTTCAGCTCGGCATACTCCTCCTGCGAGAGCGGTTGCACTTCCATCTGCAACGAGGCGAAGCGGCGGCGGATGTCAGGCAAATGGCGACGAAAATAATCCATGCCGACTTTCGTTTGATGTTCGCCCGTCACCAGCAACAGATTATCGAATCCCATCGACCGGATAGCCTCGCATTCACGGGCAATCTCCTCCGCATCCAGCGTCTTACGCTTAATGCGGTTGCTCATTGAAAAACCACAATAGGTGCAGTCGTTGGCGCACAGATTGGAGAGATAAAGCGGAACGTAAAAGCTGACCGTATTGCCGAAGCGCTGACGGGTGAGGCGCTGCGCCCGCTGCGCCAGCGGCTCAAGATAAGCGCTGGCGGCGGGAGAGAGCAGGGCCATCATATCTTCGCGGGAGAGGCGCGGGGCGGCCAGCGCCCGTTCGACATCACGGGCGGATTTACTGTTGATGCGCAACTGAATGTCATTCCAGTCCAGTTCGCGCCAGCGTTCAGTGAACCCTTTCATTGCTCCACCTCGCTGTAGCACAAGAAGTCAGTAAGCGGGCTGGAAGGCTGCGCCTGCCGGTAACGCGCCCCGGCTCCAGCCTGGGCGGCAAGCTCGCCGGCCTCTACCGCCAGGCGAAAGGCGCGGGCCATCTGCACCGGATCGTTCGCTACGGCGATAGCGGTATTCACCAGCACCGCAGCGGCCCCCATCTCCAGCGCTTCAGCGGCGTGGCTCGGTACGCCGATGCCGGCATCCACAACGACAGGCACCGTAGCCTGTTCAATGATGATTTCCAGCAGCGCGCGGGTTTGCAGCCCCTGGTTTGAGCCGATCGGCGCGCCGAGAGGCATCACCGCCGCGCAGCCCGCTTCTTCAAGCCGTTTACACAGCACCGGGTCGGCGCCGCAGTAGGGCAGGACCACAAAGCCCATCGCCACCAGCTTTTCCGCCGCTTTCAGCGTTTCAATCGGGTCCGGCAGCAGGTAACGGGCATCCGGATGGATCTCCAGTTTTACCCAGTGAGTGCCCAACGCTTCGCGCGCCAGCTGAGCGGCGAAAATCGCCTCTTCGGCGGTTTTTGCGCCCGATGTGTTCGGCAGAAGCGATACGCCTGTCGCCTGCAGCGGCGCCAGGATGCCGTCATTGCGGCTTCGCAAATCCACGCGCTTCATCGCCAGCGTTACAAGCTCGCTGCCGCTTTCGCGAATGGCCGCCGCCATGATGTCAGCCGAGGCGAATTTGCCTGTACCGGTAAAAAGGCGGGAAGTAAACGTTTTGTCTGCAATGCGTAGCATCTCAACCTCCGGCGATAACCTGAAACAGCAGGAGGCTGTCGCCTTCCTGCAAAACGTGATGCGGCCACCGCTCGCGCGGCACAATAGTCTGGTTGACAGCAAGCGCGGTGCCGGGCTTATCGAGATTCAGCTGTGAGAGTAACTGAAGCGCGTTAAGGTTATCGCCGCACTGCATGGGCTCATCATTAAGCACAATGCGCATGTCGCCCTCCACATGCCGGACAACTTTCGGCCCGCTGCAAAGCCAGCGTACGCCACTGCAGGCTGCGGCCATCAAAAAGACGCAGCGAATTCCGCTCCGTTTCCATACCGCACAGCAGTTTTACGGCTTCCAGCGCCTGCAACGCGCCCATCATGCCGACCACCGGGCCGAGAATGCCCGCGTTGCGGCAGTTGCGTTCGGGTTCGCTCTCCTGCGGCCAAAGACAGCGGTAGCAGCCATGCACGAAAGGGGGCGTGAAGACCGCAAGCTGTCCGCCAAAGCCGACGGCGCTGGCGGTAATAAGCGGTTTCTTAAGCGTTACGCAGGCGGCATTTACCGCCTGGCGCGTGGCCATGTTGTCGCTGCAATCCAGCACCAGATCGACCTGCGAAACCGCTTCACGCAGCGCGTCGCCTTCCAGTCTTTGTCTCAATGCCTGAAGCCGCAGATGCGGGTTCAGCTCTCCGAGCCGACGCTGCGCCGCCTGCGCTTTTGGTCGATCGATCTCCTTGCTGGTAAACAGGATCTGGCGCTGAAGGTTGCTGATATGCACCGTATCGTCATCCGCCAGCAACAACGCGCCGACGCCTGCGCCAGCGAGATAGAGCGCAGCTGGCGAGCCTAAACCTCCCAGGCCGACGATCAATACCCGGCTGGAGAGCAGCCGCTGCTGGCCCGCAAGGCCTACCTCCTCAAGCAGGATCTGGCGGCTGTAGCGCATGAAGTCTGCGTCATTCATCGCCCGCCCCCGCCAGCGCCAGCAACTGCGCCGTTGCCTTACGCCAGTCTTCAGCCTGAGTGATAGCGCTTACCACCGCCACGCTGCCGACGCCGGTTTCCAGCACCGCCGGCGCACGCGCAAGGCTGATGCCGCCAATCGCCACCGTCGGGTAATCGGCAAGGCGTTTGACGTGCGCTGCCAGCTGCTGTAATCCCTGCGGCGCAGAGGGCATCTGTTTAGTCTGCGTCGGAAAAACATGACCGAGCGCGATATAAGAAGGGCGAACCGCCAGCGCCACGTCGATTTCCATATCGTCATGGGTGGAGACGCCAAGCCGCAGCCCGGCCTGACGGATGGCGGCGAGGTCGGTCGTTTGCAAATCCTCCTGACCAAGATGCACGCCGTACGCCTGGTGCGTGATTGCCAGCCGCCAGTAATCGTTGATAAACAGACGGGCGGCATAGCGCTTGCCAAGGGCGATAGCGGCGATTACATCTGCTTCAACGGCATCGTCAGTTTTATCCTTAATGCGTAGCTGAATCGTGCGCACGCCCGCGTCCAGCAGGCGCTCAATCCACTCCACGCTGTCTACTACCGGATAGAGCCCCAGGCGAAAAGGCGTAGCGGGAAAATCGGGCCGGTACATTATGCCTCCTCCTTGCGCAGGTAAATCTCGCCGCCTTTAGCGCGAAAGGCGTTAGACATGTCGTTCATACCTGAGGCAATTTCCTGCTTCGCCGCGTAATCGCGCACTTCCTGGGTGATTTTCATCGAGCAGAATTTGGGGCCGCACATCGAGCAGAAGTGCGCCACTTTCCCTGACTCCTGCGGCAGCGTTTCGTCGTGGTAAGCGCGGGCGGTGAACGGGTCGAGCGCCAGGTTGAACTGGTCTTCCCAGCGGAATTCGAAGCGCGCTTTCGACATGGCGTTATCACGAATTTGCGCGCCGGGATGGCCTTTAGCGAGGTCGGCGGCGTGGGCGGCGATTTTATAAGTGATAAGCCCCTGCTTCACATCGTCTTTATTCGGCAGGCCGAGATGCTCTTTCGGCGTGACATAACAGAGCATGGCGCAGCCGAACCAGCCAATCATCGCCGCGCCAATGCCGGACGTGAAATGATCGTAACCCGGCGCGATGTCGGTTGTGAGCGGCCCCAGCGTGTAGAAGGGCGCTTCATGGCAGTGCTCCAGCTCTTCGGTCATGTTGCGGCGGATCATCTGCATCGGCACATGCCCGGGGCCTTCAATCATTACCTGCACGTCATATTCCCAGGCGATTTTCGTCAGCTCGCCCAGCGTATGCAGCTCGGCGAACTGCGCTTCGTCATTGGCGTCCTGAATAGAGCCGGGGCGCAGGCCGTCACCAAGCGAGAGCGAAACATCATAGGCGGCGCAAATTTCGCAGATTTCGCGGAAGTGTTCGTAGAGGAAGTTTTCCTGGTGGTGAGAAAGGCACCATTTCGCCATGATCGAGCCGCCGCGGGAGACGATGCCGGTCAGGCGTTTCGCGGTCATCGGCACATAGCGCAGCAGCACGCCGGCGTGAATGGTGAAGTAATCAACGCCCTGTTCCGCCTGCTCCAGCAGCGTATCGCGGAACATCTCCCAGGTCAGGTCTTCGGCGATGCCGTTCACTTTCTCCAGCGCCTGATAAATCGGCACCGTGCCGATGGGGACCGGGCTGTTACGTAAAATCCATTCCCGGGTTTCATGAATATAACGACCGGTAGAGAGGTCCATCACCGTATCCGCGCCCCAGCGGGTGGCCCAGACCAGCTTTTCCACCTCTTCTTCAATCGACGACGTGACCGCCGAATTGCCGATGTTGGCATTCACTTTCACGAGGAAGTTTCGCCCGATAATCATCGGCTCGGCTTCCGGGTGGTTAATGTTGGCGGGAATGATAGCGCGGCCGGCGGCGACTTCGTCGCGCACAAACTCCGGCGTAATGTTTGCAGGCAGCGTTGCGCCAAACCCTTCGCCCGGATGCTGCTGGCGCAGCACTTCGCCGCGGATGCGCTCGCGGCCCATGTTTTCACGGATGGCGATAAACTCCATTTCCGGCGTGATGATGCCCTGGCGTGCATAGTGCAGTTGCGTGACTCGCTTGCCGGGCTTCGCGCGCAGCGGCGTAAGCAGGCCGGTAAAGCGCAATTCATCCAGGTTGTCGTCCGCCAGCCGCTCACGGGTATAGGCTGAACTGCGGCCGGTGAGCGCTTCTGCGTCGTTACGCGCGGCAATCCACGGCTGGCGCAGCTTCGCCAGACCCTGATGCACATCGATGGTAATGGACGGGTCGCCATAGGGGCCGGACGTGTCATAAACGGGTACCGGCTCGTTTGCTTCATACTGCGGGTTTTCTTTGCTGCCGCCGATGAGCGTAGGGCTAAGCGCTATCTCGCGCATCGGGACGCGGATATCGTCGCGGCTGCCGGTGAGGTAAATACGCGTTGAGTTGGGGAAGGCGGTGCCTTCGAGCGTCTCGATAAACTGCTGTGCTTGCGCGCGCTGTTCGCGGCGATTGGGTTTGATGGGTACAGACATAGCGCATTCCAGTTACGTTTCAGGAGTGGCTTGTCAGACGACGGAAGGAGTAACAGACAGGAGCGCCCGGAAAGGCGCCTGTACAGCTGATTTACTCTTGTTCCCTTCGCAGGTATTAACCTGATCAGGTTCCGCGGATCCCGAATTAACGGTCTCAGCCCGTACTGATGTACTGGGCACTCCGACAAGATAAAACCCCGCTAAACGAACGGGGCTGGTTGTAAACTACTCGTTAATACAGCGAAACTCAAGCCGGACGCGCAAGCGCCGCTTCATCGTTCGCGCTGCTGCCGAGATTATTATCGAAAGCCAGCATGATAAGCTGATCTTCATAAGTAAAGCGCGTCGCCAGCGCCTCGCCGATACCGGAGAGGGCCTGCTGGAACTCGATGCAGTTGTCGTGATCAATAGCGTTTTCCAGGTTGCTGTCGTAGTACGCCATGATTTCCTGGGTATTGGCTTCCAACTGCGGATAGATTTGCGTAGCGGCCAGCAGCGGGCTGGTGCCTTCCATTTCGCTGATAATGCGTTCATAAATACTGAAGTGACCGGCGGAGAGATAGTCCACCAGGCTGTGACAAAAATCATCCAGCGCTTTTTCATCCAGCGCCGTCAGCGATTCCTTGCCAGGCTTGATACCAACCACATTGTAATAAGCGACTAACAGATTGTTGCGAGCATTAAGCCAGCTATCAACGAGCTCGTTACTGCCCCCAACGCGTTCTGTCAGACTTTTCAGCTGGTTTAGCATGATTGACTCCGTGAGTTATAAGATTAAAGCGCCAAAAGACCCAAAATTTGTAAAAACATTGTTACCAACATGCCAGTGAAGCAGAGGTAGTGCAATACGTTATGGAACGTCCTATAGAAAAGTTAGACCATGGCTGGTGGATAGTCAGCCATGAACAGAAATTATGGTTGCCACAGGGTGAATTACCGTACGGCAACGCCCAGGCATTAGACCTGGTCGGCGTGCCGGCCCGCCAGATTGGCGAGTGGCAGAATGAGCCCGTCTGGCTGGTGAACCAGAACCGACGTCAGGAGATGGGCTCGGTGCGCCAGCTTATGGATCAGGATGTCGGGCTGTTTCAGCTTGCCGGGCGCGGCGTGCAGCTGGCGGAGTTCTTCCGCTCGCATAAGTTTTGCGGCTACTGCGGGCATACCATGCATAACAGTAAAAGCGAGTGGGCGATGCTGTGCGGCCATTGCCACGAGCGCTACTACCCGCAAATCGCGCCCTGCATCATCGTTGCCATTCGCCGCGAAGATAAAATCCTGCTCGCCCAGCATACCCGTCACCGCAACGGCGTTTACACCGTGCTGGCCGGTTTTGTGGAAGTAGGTGAGACGCTGGAGCAGGCGGTGGCGCGTGAAGTGATGGAGGAGAGCAGCATTCGCGTGAAAAACCTGCGCTATGTGACTTCGCAGCCCTGGCCGTTCCCGCAGTCGCTGATGACCGCTTTTATAGCGGATTATGACAGCGGCGACATCAAAATTGACCCGAAAGAGCTGCTGGATGCTGGCTGGTATCGCTACGACCAGCTGCCGCTGTTGCCGCCGCCAGGCACCGTGGCGCGCCGGTTAATCGAAGATACGGTCGCGCAGTGCCGGGCAGAGTACGAATGACGTGGTAAACTACCGGCCTGCCTCTTAAGGAAAGATAAAAATGACCGAACTGAAAAACGATCGTTACCTGCGCGCGCTGCTGCGCCAGCCTGTGGATATCACCCCGGTGTGGATGATGAGACAGGCGGGGCGCTATTTACCGGAGTACAAAGCCACCCGGGCTCAGGCGGGCGACTTTATGTCGCTGTGTAAAAACGCCGAGCTCGCCTGTGAAGTGACGCTGCAGCCGCTGCGCCGTTATCCGCTTGATGCGGCGATCCTCTTTTCGGACATTCTCACCATTCCCGATGCGATGGGGCTTGGACTCTATTTCGAAGCTGGCGAAGGCCCGCGCTTTACCTCGCCCATTGCCGGCAAAGCGGATGTGGATAAGCTGCCGGTGCCGGACCCGGAGCAGGAGCTGGGTTACGTGATGAACGCCGTGCGCACTATCCGCCGGGAGCTGAAGGGCGAAGTGCCGCTGATCGGTTTTTCCGGCAGTCCCTGGACGCTTGCCACTTATATGGTGGAAGGCGGCAGCAGCAAGGCTTTCACGCAGATTAAAAAGATGATGTATGCCGAGCCGATGACGCTGCACGCGCTGCTCGACAAGCTTGCGCAAAGCGTCACGCTCTACCTGAACGCGCAAATCCGCGCGGGCGCGCAGTCGGTCATGATTTTCGATACCTGGGGCGGCGTGCTGACTGGCCGCGATTATCAGCAGTTCTCGCTCTACTATATGCATAAAATCGTCGATGGCCTGCTGCGCGAGAATGAAGGCCGCCGGGTGCCGGTGACGCTTTTCACCAAAGGCGGCGGCCAGTGGCTGGAAGCGATGGCGGAAACGGGCTGCGACGCGCTGGGTCTCGACTGGACGACCGATATCGCCGACGCCCGCCGCCGGGTGGGTGACAAAGTGGCGTTGCAGGGCAATATGGATCCGTCGATGCTTTATGCGTCACCTGCCCGCATTGAAGAGGAAGTGGCGACTATACTTGCTGGTTTCGGCAAGGGCGAAGGCCATGTGTTCAACCTCGGACATGGCATTCATCAGGATGTGCCGCCAGAGCATGCAGGCGCGTTCGTGGAGGCGGTGCATCGGCTGTCTGCGCCTTATCATCAGTAAGGAGAAGAAATGGATCTTGCAGCGCTGCGCGCACAACAACTGGAACTGGCTTCTAAGGTGGTCCGTGAGGATCGCCTGATAACCGAGACGCCCGCTTTTATCGGCGGCGCGGATGTAGGTTTTGAGCAGGGCGGCGAAGTGACCCGCGCTGCGATGGTTCTGCTTAAGTATCCCTCTCTTGAGCTGGTGGAGTATCAGGTGGCGCGCATCGCCACCACGATGCCTTACATTCCCGGCTTTCTCTCTTTTCGCGAATATCCTGCGCTGCTGGCGGCGTGGGAAAAACTTTCACGTAAACCCGACCTGCTTTTTGTCGATGGCCACGGTATTTCCCACCCTCGTCGGCTGGGCGTCGCCAGCCACTTCGGCATGCTTATCGACGTGCCTACCATTGGCGTCGCCAAAAAGCGGCTTTGCGGCAAGTTCGAACCGCTCTCCGACGAGCCGGGCGCGGTGGCGCCGCTCATGGACAAGGGCGAGCAGCTCGCCTGGGTCTGGCGCAGCAAAAACCGCTGCAACCCGCTCTTTGTCTCCACCGGCCATCGTGTCGGCCTGGATACCGCGCTGGGCTGGGTACAGCGCTGCACGAAGGGCTACCGTTTGCCGGAGCCGACGCGCTGGGCCGATGCGGTGGCTTCCGGACGTCCGGCCTTTGTACGTTGGCAAGAAATTCAGGGGTGATTGAGGTAAACTGCGGCTAATTTTCGGTTCGTGAGAGACCACTATGTTACAAAACCCCATTCACCTGCGCCTGGAGAAGCTGGAAAGCTGGCAGCATGTGACTTTTATGGCGTCGCTCTGCGAGCGTATGTACCCCAACTACGCCATGTTTTGTCAGCAAACCGGCTTTGGCGATGCGGCGGTGTACCGTCGTATCCTCGACCTTATCTGGGAAACGCTGACGGTGAAGGACGCGAAGGTCAACTTCGACAGCCAGCTTGAAAAGCTGGAAGAGGCTATCCCGTCTGCCGATGACTACGATATCTATGGTGTATACCCGGCGATTGACGCCTGCGTGGCGCTGAGCGAGCTGCTTCACTCTCGCCTGAGCGGCGAAACGCTGGAACACGCTATCGAAGTCAGCAAAACCTCAATCACCACCGTAGCGATGCTGGAGATGACTCAGGCCGGCCGCGAAATGACCGATGATGAGCTGAAAGCCAACCCGGCGGTAGAGCAGGAATGGGATATCCAGTGGGAAATTTTCCGTCTGCTCGCCGCCTGCGAAGAGCGGGATGTGGAGCTAATCAAGGGGCTGCGCAGCGACCTGCGCGAAGATGGCGTCAGTAATATCGGTATAAATTTGCAGCAATGAGACAACAAAACGTGATTTACGACCTGTTTTGTCTCACCTGAAGGCTTCCAATTAGCCCCCCGTCTGGTCTACATTTGGGAGGCGAAAAAAAGTGGCTATCGGTGCGTGTATGCAGGAGAGTGCTTTTCAGGCATTTCCGTCGCACTCGATGCTTAGCAAGCGATAAACACATTGTAAGGATAACTTATGAACAAGACTCAACTGATTGATGTAATTGCGGACAAGGCTGACCTGTCTAAAGCGCAAGCGAAAGCTGCTCTGGAATCCACTCTGGCTGCGATTACTGAGTCTCTGAAAGAAGGTGATGCTGTACAACTGGTTGGTTTCGGAACCTTCAAAGTGAACCACCGCGCTGAGCGTACTGGCCGCAACCCGCAGACCGGTAAAGAAATCAAAATCGCCGCAGCTAACGTGCCGGCGTTTGTTTCTGGTAAAGCACTGAAAGACGCTATCAAATAAGATTGCGCATGGCAGTGAACAGTTTTAACAGAGGGGCGATATCGCCCCTTTTGTTTATCCGCCGTCCGCTCGGGGTGCTTGCAGGCGCATTGCTGCTGAGCGCCTGTAGCCATGACGATTCGCTTCCTGCTTTTACCGCCAGCGGCTATGCGGCCGACCAGGGCGCGGTACGAATCTGGCGTAAAGACAGCGGCGATACGGTTCATCTTTTTACTGCCTTCAGCCCCTGGCGCAGTGGCGACACGTCAACCAGCGACTACCGCTGGCAAGGCGACCAGCTCTCTTCTATTGAAATCAACGTTTACGGCAAGCCGCCGGAAAGCATTAAGGCCCGCTTCGACGACCGCGGCAACCTGAGCTTTATGCAGCGCGAGGTAAACGGTCAGAAACAGCAGCTCTCAAGCGACCAGATAGCGCTTTATCAGTACCGCGCAGAGCAACTGCATAATATCAGTAATGCGCTTCGCGCTGGACGAGTGGTGCTGCGTCAGGGCCGTTGGCATGCAGACCGCACGGTGACAACGTGTGAAGGACAAACGGTAAAGCCAGAGCTTGACGCGCGCGCGATAAGCCATATTGAACGCCGCCAAAGCCGCTCCTCGCTCGACGTCAGCGTGGCCTGGCTGGAAGCGCCGGATGGCGCGCAGCTTCTGCTGGTGGCCAATCAGGATTACTGTCGCTGGCAGCCAAAAGCTGACAGCTTCTGATAAAGATAAAAAAAGCGGCGGGATAACCCGCCGCTTTTTATTTACGCCTGCGCGTATTACTTTTGCTGCTCGCGAGCAATAGCGCGATAGCCGATATCCTGGCGGCTGAAACAGCCGTCCCAGTGAATATCCGCCATCAGCTTATAAGCGCGCTGCTGCGCCTGCGCCACGCTGTCGCCAAGCGCCGTTACGCACAGTACGCGTCCGCCGCTGGTGACCACCTGCTCGTCTTCACGCAGCTTCGTGCCGGCGTGGAAAACTTTGCCGTCGCCGTTGGCAATCTCTTCCAGCGGCAGGCCGTGAATAACGTCGCCGGTGCGGTAGTCGCCCGGATAACCGCCTGCCGCCATCACCACGCCAAGAGAAGGGCGCGGATCCCATTGCGACTGCACGGTATCGAGCTTGCCTTCGCAGGCGGCCAGGCACAGATCCACAAGATCAGACTGCAGGCGCAACATGATAGGCTGCGTTTCCGGATCGCCGAAGCGGCAGTTGAATTCAATCACCTTCGGATTGCCCTGTTTGTCGATCATCAGACCGGCATACAGGAAGCCAGTATACGTGTTGCCTTCCGCCGCCATGCCGCGCACGGTAGGCCATATCACGCGGTCCATGGCGCGCTGGAAGACTTCATCAGTAACAACCGGCGCCGGGGAGTATGCGCCCATGCCGCCAGTATTCGGGCCGGTGTCGCCGTCGCCCACGCGCTTATGATCCTGGCTGGTGGCCATCGGCTCAACATGCTCGCCGTCCACCATCACGATAAAGCTGGCCTCTTCGCCGTCGAGGAACTCTTCCACCACAATACGGTGGCCCGCGTCGCCAAACGCGTTGCCTGCCAGCATATCTTTCGCCGCCGCTTCCGCTTCTTCCAGCGTCATGGCGACAATTACGCCTTTGCCTGCCGCCAGACCGTCGGCTTTGATAACAATCGGCGCACCTTGTTTGCGGATATAAGCTAACGCTGGCTCGATATCGGTGAAGTTCTGATACTCCGCCGTCGGGATGTGATGACGCGCCAGGAAGTCCTTGGTGAACGCTTTTGAACCTTCAAGCTGCGCTGCCCCCTTCGTCGGGCCGAAAATCATCAGGCCGGCTTCACGAAAGGCATCCACGACGCCAATCACCAGCGGCGCTTCGGGGCCGACAATGGTGAGATCGATTTTCTCATTCTGCGCAAAGCTCAGCAGCGCCGGAATATCGGTCGCGCTGATAGCGACATTCTGCAACGTCGGCTCAAGCGCAGTGCCAGCATTGCCCGGCGCGACAAATACCGTTTCCACCTTCGGCGACTGCGCGGCTTTCCAGGCCAGCGCATGCTCGCGCCCGCCGTTGCCAATCACTAATACTTTCATTGTTACGCTCCCTGATTAATGACGGAAATGACGCATGTCGGTGAAGATCATTGCAAGGCCGTGCTCATCTGCCGCAGCGATAACTTCATCGTCGCGAATAGAGCCGCCCGGCTGAATCACGCAGGTCACGCCTACGGCTGCGGCTGCGTCGATGCCGTCGCGGAACGGGAAAAACGCGTCAGAGGCCATGGCGGAGCCTTTTACTTCCAGCCCTTCATCCCCTGCTTTGATGCCAGCGATTTTAGCCGAGTAAACGCGGCTCATCTGACCCGCGCCGATGCCGATGGTCATGTTCTCTTTCGCATAAACGATGGCGTTAGACTTCACAAACTTTGCAACTTTCCAGCAGAACAGCGCGTCGCGCAGTTCCTGTTCGGTCGGCTGGCGTTTCGTCACTACACGCAGATCGCCTTCGGTCACCATACCCAGGTCGCGGTCCTGTACCAGCAGCCCGCCATTCACGCGTTTGAAATCAAGGCCCGCAACGCGGGATTGCCACTCGCCGCAAACCAGCACGCGTACGTTCTGTTTAGCCGCGGTGATTTTCAGCGCTTCTTCGCTGGCGGACGGAGCGATAATCACCTCTACAAACTGGCGGGAGATAATCGCCTGCGCGGTTTGCGCATCCAGCTCGCGGTTGAAAGCGATAATGCCGCCGAAGGCGGAAGTCGGGTCGGTTTTATAGGCGCGGTCGTAAGCTTCCAGAATAGAGTTGCTCACCGCCACGCCGCACGGGTTGGCATGTTTAACGATAACGCAGGCCGGTTCGCTAAACTCTTTAACGCATTCCAGCGCCGCGTCGGTGTCTGCGATGTTGTTATAAGAGAGCGCTTTACCCTGCACCTGCTGCGCAGTGGCAACGGAAGCCTCTTTTATCTCTTCTTCTATATAGAAGGCCGCTTGCTGGTGGCTATTCTCGCCGTAACGCATATCCTGCTTTTTAATAAAGCTCAGGTTCAGCGTGCGCGGGAAGCGGCCGGCGGGCTCTTTCGTCTCACCATGATAGGCGGGCACAAGGCTGCCGAAGTAGTTGGCAATCATGCCGTCATAAGCGGCGGTATGCTCGAAAGCTTTAATCGCAAGGTCGAAACGGGTTTCAAGCGTGAGTGAGCCTTCGTTCGCGTCCAGCTCATTAATAATGGCTTCGTAGTCGCTGCTCTTAACCACAATAGCGACATCTTTATGGTTCTTGGCGGCGGAACGGACCATTGTCGGGCCGCCGATATCAATATTTTCTACCGCGTCTTCCAGCGTACAGTCTTCACGGGCAACGGTCTGGGCAAAGGGATAAAGGTTGACGACCACCATATCGATAGGGGAGATGGCGTGCTGCGCCATTATCTCATCATCCTGACCGCGGCGGCCGAGGATGCCGCCATGCACTTTGGGATGCAGGGTTTTGACGCGTCCATCCATCATTTCCGGGAAACCGGTATAGTCAGAGACTTCGGTGACCGGCAGGCCCGCTTGCGCCAGCAGGCGCGCAGTGCCGCCTGTAGAGAGCAGCTCGACGCCACGTTGAGAGAGCGCCTGGGCAAATTCGACGATACCGGCTTTATCAGAAACGCTGAGCAGAGCGCGGCGTACAGGACGACGTTGTTGCATGGTATTAAATCCCCTGGATTTTGGTTCATTGCAAAGAGCGTTAGCTGAATATTGCACATTTCTTCTCGCAAAACTCAGCTAACGCCCCGAAAGGGGCATCCTTGTCATCGGGGGGGCATTGTAACGAAAACGTTTGCGCGGCGCTCGCAAAATTTCGGGCTCTGCCGGGTTTGTGGATAACTCTGTATATAAAAGGGTATAAGGGCGGGTTTTGCTGGGGAATGCAGCAGTCAGTCATTTTTCTGTCATTTTCCTGTTGCGGCGAAAAGAGAACTCCCTATAATGCGCCTCCATCGACACGGCACTGGTGAACAACATCACACAGCGACGATGAGTCGGAAGAGAAAAAATCCTGAAGTTAAGGGTTGACTCTGAAAGAGGAAAGCGTAATATACGCCACCTCGCGACAGCAGGCTGAACGCCGCGTCGCACTGCTCTTTAACAATTTGTCAGACAATCTGTGTGGGCACTCAGGGCTGCGATATCTTAAACGTCTCCGGACGATAAATGATTAGCAAGTCTCATGAGTGAACACGTAATTCATTACGAAGTTTAATTCATTGAGCATCAAACTTTAATTGAAGAGTTTGATCATGGCTCAGATTGAACGCTGGCGGCAGGCCTAACACATGCAAGTCGAGCGGCAGCGGGAAGTAGCTTGCTACTTTGCCGGCGAGCGGCGGACGGGTGAGTAATGTCTGGGAAACTGCCTGATGGAGGGGGATAACCACTGGAAACGGTGG
>JHYZ01000023.1 GCA_000621185.1 Franconibacter pulveris DSM 19144 | reverse complement strand
TGGCCGCTGCTGAAAGCCTATAACTGGCCCGCCCTGTGGGCGCCGGTCGGCATCTGGGTCAGCACGCCGGAGAACAAAAAGGTCGATTTCGGCGGCCTGCCGACCGCCCGTGAGAAGTTCGCCACCTGGGATATGGTGCGCGAAGTGAGCCGCTCGCCGCTGGTGGAGATCGGTTCGCATACCTGGGCTTCGCACTATGGCGGCGTGGCTAACCCGCAGGGCAGCTCGCAGCCTGCGGTCGCGAACCGCATGTTTAACAAAAAGACCGGCCAGTATGAGACGGACGAAGAGTTCCGGGCGCGTATTGAGAAAGACGTAGCCACCATCACCGCCAAACTCAAGGAAACGACCGGCAAGGCGCCGCGCGCCTGGGTCTGGCCTTATGGCGCGGCCAACGGCGTGTCGCTGTCGATAATCAAAAAGCATGGCTATCAGATGGTGTTCACCCTTAACGAGGGACTTGGCAACGTCAAAAACCTCGACAGCATTCCGCGCTATCTGGTGTCGGGCAACCCGTCTATCAATAACTTCGCCAACGCGGTTATCGACGCGCAGGAACCGACTCAGATGCGGGTGATGCACGTGGACCTGGACTACGTCTACGACAAGGACCCGAAACAGCAGCAGAAGAACATCGACAAGCTTATCCAGCGCGTCTTTGACATGAAGATAAGCCACGTCTTCCTGCAGGCTTACGCGGACCCGACCGGCGACGGCACCGTCAAAGAGCTCTACTTCAAGAACCGCTGGCTGCCGGTGCGTTCCGATCTCTTTAACTTCCTGGCCTGGCAGCTGCAAACCCGCGGCGGCGTGAAGGTGTACGCCTGGATGCCGGTGCTGGCCTTCGATCTGGATAAATCCCTGCCGCGCGTGCAGGTCTGGGACCCGGAAAGCGGCACCGCGAAAGTGGACCCGAAACAGTACCAGCGTCTTTCGCCGTGGAACCCGGTGGCGCGCCAGCGCATCACTGAAATCTACGAAGACCTGGCCCGTTATTCCAACTTCAACGGCGTGCTGTTCCATGACGACGCGCTGCTGACGGACTTTGAAGACGCCAGCCCGGACGCCATGGCGGCGTACCACAAGGCGGGCTTTAAAGGGACGATTACGGACATTCGCAACAACCCGCAGGAGTTTGAGCGCTGGACGCGATACAAGAGCCGGGAGCTTATCGACTTTACGAAGTCGTTAACCGAGACCGTGCGTACGATTCGCGGCCCGCAAGTCAGAACGGCGCGCAATATCTACGCCATGCCGGTGCTGGATCCGAAAAGCGAATCCTGGTTCGCGCAGAACCTGAATGACTTCCTTACCACCTACGACTGGACGGCGCCGATGGCGATGCCGCTGATGGAAGGCGTGCCGCTCAACGAAAGCAACGCCTGGCTCGAGAAGCTGGTGCATGCGGTGGCGGAACATCCGGGCGCGTTAAACAGAACCGTTTTTGAGTTGCAGGCGCGCGACTGGCGCAAACAGGAAAATCACGCGGAAATCAGCGGCGAGCAGCTGAAAGAGTGGATGCAACAGCTCCAGATGAGCGGTGCCTTCAACTTTGGCTACTACCCCGATGATTTCATTAACGATCAACCTGAGATGTCCGACGTTCGACCGGCATTCTCCGCATACTGGTACCCGCAAAAATGACCGATCGCATCATAGCTTTTTTAATTCTGTGCCTGGTGTTCAGTATCCCGCTGGGGGTCGCCGCTATCTTCACTGGTGAAGTGATGCTGAACTTCGTCTTCTTCTGGCCGCTGTTTATGTCTGCATTGTGGATTACGGGCGGGCTTTACTTCTGGTTTTACCGGGAGCGCAAGTGGAAATGGGGCGATGACGCGCCGCCGCCGGAGCTGCCGGGCAACCCGCTTATCTCCATTCTCATCCCTTGCTACAACGAAGGGCTGAACGCACGGGAAACCGTAGAGGCGGCGCTGGCGCAGCGTTACGCCAATACGGAAGTCATCGCCATTAACGATGGTTCGAAGGACAACACCGCCGACGTGCTTAACCAGCTGGCGGAAGAGTATCCGCGGCTGCGCGTGATTCACCTGGCGGAAAACCAGGGCAAAGCGGTGGCGCTGAAAACCGGCGCGGCGGCGGCCCGCAGCGAGTATCTGGTCTGCATCGACGGCGACGCGTTGCTGGACCGCGATACCGCCGCTTACATGGTGGCGCCGCTGCTGCAACACCCGCGCGTCGGCGCGGTGACGGGCAACCCGCGTATTCGCACCCGTTCAACGCTTGTGGGCCGCGTGCAGGTGGGCGAGTTCTCCTCGATTATCGGCCTTATCAAACGCACCCAGCGTATCTACGGCCAGGTCTTTACCGTCTCCGGCGTGATTGTCGCCTTCCGCCGCCGCGCGCTGGCGGAAGTGGGCTACTGGAGTCCGGATATGATCACCGAAGATATCGATATCAGCTGGAAGCTGCAGCTGCGTCACTGGTCGATATTTTTTGAACCGCGCGCGCTGTGCTGGATCCTGATGCCGGAAACCATGAAAGGGTTGTGGAAACAGCGTCTGCGCTGGGCGCAGGGCGGCGCGGAAGTGTTCCTGGTCAACATGCGTCGCCTGTGGTCGTGGGAATACCGCCGCATGTGGCCGCTGTTTGCCGAGTTTTGTCTTTCGACAACGTGGGCGTTTGCCTACGCCGCCAGCATCGTGCTTTTCGTGCTGGGCTTTATTTTCCCGCTGCCCGATTCGCTTCTCATCCAGCGGTTGTTCCCGCCAGAGTTCACCGGGTTAATTCTGGCCGTGGTCTGTTTGCTGCAGTTTATGGTGAGCCTGCTCATTGAGCGACGCTATGAGAAGAACATTGGCACTTCACTGTTCTGGGTTATCTGGTTCCCGGTGGTGTACTGGATGTTAAGCCTGTTCACCACGCTGGTCGCCTTCCCGAAAGTGATGCTTAAACGCCAGCGCGCCCGCGCGCGTTGGGTCAGCCCCGATCGTGGTATAGGGAGGATCTAGTGATGATGCAGCCGTTAATTTTCACCGAGCAGCGCCTTGCGCCGCGCGTATTCGACGTCCTGCTGACAGTCATTGCCTGGGCGGCGTTTACTTACCTCATCTATTTTGACCTGATGAAAGAGTTAATGCTGCCGGCGACAACCGGACCGCGTCCGTTTTACGCCACGCTTGGCACCATCGCCATCTATGTTCTGATGGCGTTGCTTAACGGCGTCGCGCTGCTTATCTGGGCAAAATACAACCAGTTTCGCTTTCGCGTGGAGCGGCGTAAACGCCGCCCTGACCTTGAGCATGAAGAGGTCGCGGAGAGCTTCCAGATAACGCCAAAACTGGTGACGGAGATGAACAAAGGACGCGTTCAGACGGTGTTTCACGATGACCATGGCGGCATCGATCATGTGGAGGTCAACCGCGCTATCGGCGAAAACCTGCTGCCGGCGCCGACCGAGCCAGGCAGGCTCCCTCTGCTGCCCGCCGGCGAAACGGTGCCGGCTTCGCTGGTGGAAGAGAACCGGCCGCACTAATCCAGAAGATAAAAAAAAAGCCGACGCATGCGTCGGCTTTTTTTATGGGTCAGGCGTTAGCGCTTTTCCGCGTTCTCGTCCTGGTCTACCGCAAAGCAGGCCACCAGTTGCCCGCCGTAGCTCTTCAGCGCTGGCTGGATCTGGGTGCAGGTGCCAAAGCGGCGACGGCAGCGAGCGTTAAAGGCGCAACCCGGCGGCGGATTGAGCGGGCTTGGCAGCTCGCCGGTCAGCTTTATGCGCTCGCGACGATCGTCCGGGTTCAGACGCGGCGTGGCGGACAGCAGCGCCTGAGTGTACGGATGACGCGGGTTATTGAAGATCTGGTCTTTCGTCCCTTTCTCTACGCAGCGGCCTAAGTACATCACCATCACTTCATCGGCGATATGCTCCACCACCGAGAGGTCGTGAGAGATAAAGACGTAGGAAAGTCCCAGGTCCTGCTGCAAATCCATCATCAGGTTCAGCACCTGCGCGCGTACGGATACGTCCAGCGCCGAGACCGGTTCGTCCGCAATCACCACGTCCGGGTCCAGCATCAGCCCACGGGCGATGGCGATACGCTGACGCTGACCGCCGGAGAACATGTGCGGATAGCGGTCGTAGTGCTCGGTTTTAAGCCCCACTTTCGCCATCATCGCCAGCGCTTTCTCGCGGCGCGCCTCTTTGCTCATATCGCTGTTGATAAGCAGCGGCTCTTCCAGAATCTGCCCCACTTTTTTGCGCGGGTTCAGCGAACCGTACGGGTTCTGGAAGACAATCTGAATTTTCTGGCGGCGCAGCTTTTGCGCCTGCGGATCGTGCTTGAGCAGATCCTGCCCCTGATAGTAAAGCTCGCCGCCGGTCGGCGTTTCGATCATCGTGAGCAGGCGGCCCAGCGTCGATTTACCGCAGCCCGACTCGCCCACTACCGCCAGCGTTTTGCCGCGCTCAAGGGTGAACGACACGCCGTCCAGCGCCTTCACCAGACGCTCCGGGGCGAAGAAGCCTTTCTTCACCGGATAGTGTTTTTTCAGATCGATAGCCTGCAGCAGCGGCTGCGGCTGTAAGGTGGCCTCATGCGTGCTCATAATTTGTCGGCCTCCCGGCATCATCGAGTGGATAGTGGCATTTCGACTGGCGACCGTTGTCCACCGGGTTCAGGCCCGGCTCTTCAACGCGGCAGCGTTCCGTGGCGTACGGGCAACGCGGGTTCAGCAGACAGCCCGTCGGGCGGTCATATTTGCCCGGCACCACGCCTGGCAGCGAGGCCAGCCGCGCTTTGTCCTGCGCGAATTCCGGCAGCGCGCGCAGCAGCGCCTGGGTGTAAGGGTGGCGCGGCGCGCGGAAAATATCTTTCGCCTCGCCCGTCTCCACCACCTGGCCTGCGTACATCACGATGATTTTGTGCGCCGCTTCGGCCACCAGCGCGAGGTCATGGGTGATAAGCACCAGCGCCATGTTCTCTTTTTGCTGAAGCTCCAGCAGCAGCTCGATGATTTGCGCCTGGATGGTGACATCCAGCGCGGTGGTCGGTTCGTCGGCAATCAGCAGCTTCGGCTGGCAGGCGATGGCCATCGCTATCATCACGCGCTGGCTCATCCCGCCGGAGAGCTGGTGCGGGTAGACGTCCAGACGCGACGCCGGGTCCGGGATGCCGACCTGGTTTAACAGGTCGATAGCCCGCTGGCGGCGGGTTTTCTTGTTGCCACCCTGATGCACCTTGATGGCTTCCATAATCTGGTAGCCCACGGTGTAGCAGGGGTTCAGGCTGGTCATCGGGTCCTGGAAAATCATCGCCACTTCGGCGCCCACCAGGTTGCGGCGCTCTTTTTCAGAGATGCGCTTTAAGTCCTGGCCGTTAAATTCCAGGTTATCGGCCATCACGCGGCCGGGGTAATCAATCAGGCCCATAATGGCGAGCGAGCTGACCGACTTCCCTGAGCCGGATTCACCGACGATGCCCACCACTTCGCCCTGATTCACGCTGTAGCTTATGCGGTCTACGGCGCGGAACGGCGCGCCTTCGTCGCCGAAGTGCACCGATAATTTATCTACATTCAATAACGCCATCTCGTGCCTCTTTACTGCTTGAGTTTGGGGTCGAGCGCGTCGCGCAAGCCGTCGCCCATCAGGTTAAATGCCAGCACCGTCAGCAGAATAGCGAGACCCGGGAAGGTCACTACCCACCAGGCGCTCTGCGCAAACTGCAACACGTCGGAGAGCATGGTGCCCCACTCCGGCGTCGGCGGTTGCGCACCCATGCCAAGGAAGCCAAGGGCGGCCATGTCGAGAATGGCGTTGGAGAAACCGAGCGACGCCTGAACAATCAGCGGCGCAAGGCAGTTGGGGAAAATGTTGACGAACATCTGGCGCATGGCGCCTGCACCCGCCACGCGGGAGGCGGTCACATAGTCGCGGTTCACTTCCACCAGCACTGCGGCGCGGGTTAAGCGCACATAGTGGGGGAGCGCCACAAAGGTGAGCGCCAGCGACGCGTTGACTATCGACGGACCGAAAATCGCCACCAGCACCAGCGCGAGCAGCAGGCTCGGCAGCGCCAGCATGATATCGACCACGCGCATGATGATGACATCCACCACGCCGCCGAAGTAACCGGCGATAAGCCCGAGCACAATGCCCATGATGAGCGACAGCACCACCACCAGGCAGCCTACCAGCAGCGACAGGCGCGCGCCGTACATCAGACGCGAGAGCGTATCGCGGCCGACGTCATCGGTACCGAGGATATGCGCCCAGCTGCCGCCGTCCTGCCACACCGGCGGCGCGAGCAGCGCGTCGCGGAACTGGTCGGCGGGGTTATGCGGCGCCAGAAAGTTGGCGAACACGGCGATGATGATCATCACCACGACGTAGACCAGGCCTACTACCGCGCCTTTGTTGCGCTTGAAGTAGTGCCAGAATTCCTGCATCGGCGTCATCGGCACCGGGGCCGCAACGGCTTTGTTTTCTGTAACTTGAGACATGATGGCCCCTTACTTCTTGTGACGTATACGCGGGTTCACCACGCCGTACAGCAGATCGACCAGCAGGTTGACGAGAATAATCATCGTCGCCACCAGCAGCACCCCGCCCTGCACCACCGGATAATCGCGGCGCTGCAGCGCGTCAATCAGCCAGCGGCCAAGACCCGGCCAGGAGAAAATCGTCTCGGTGAGGATAGCGCCCGCCAGCAGCGTGCCGACCTGCAAACCGATAACCGTGACGACCGGCAGCATGGCGTTGCGCAGCGCATGCACCACAATCACGCGCATGCGGGTTAACCCTTTGGCGCGCGCGGTGCGGATGTAATCCTCGCCCAGCACTTCCAGCATGGAGGAGCGCGTCATACGCACGATAACCGCCAGCGGAATGGTGCCCAGCACAATGGCAGGCAGGATCATGTGCGCCAGCGCATCAATGAAGTTGCCTTCTTCGCCCCAGATAGCGGTGTCTATGAGCATAAAGCCGGTGAGCGGGTTCGTGTCGTCGAGGAACACCATGTCGCTGACGCGCCCGGAAACCGGCGTCAGGTTCCACTGCACCGACACCAGCATGATAAGCATCATGCCCCACCAGAAGATAGGCATGGAGTAACCGGTGAGCGACAGACCCACGGCGGTATGGTCGAAAATAGAGCCGCGCTTCACGGCCGCCAGAACCCCAACCGGGATACCGACCGCTACGGCGAAAATCATGGCGCAAACGCCAAGTTCCAGCGTTGCTTTGAAACGCGGAACGAACTCTTCCCACACTGGCAGGCGGCTTTTCAGCGAGAGGCCTAAATCGCCGTGCAATACGCCCCAGATATAATTGAGGTACTGCTGCCACAGCGGCTTGTTCAGGCCCAGTTCAGCCAGCAGCTGCGCATGACGCTCGGGGGAAATGCCACGTTCGCCCGCCATGATCATCACCGGGTCGCCGGGGATCATATGGACAAAGGCAAAAGTGAGAAGGGTAATACCGATAAACGTCGGAATGACAAGCCCCAGACGTCGGAGGATGAACTGCAACATAACCCGGATTCTCTGTAATGACGCACGGCCTGGTGACAGTGCGTCTGTATTGCTCACAAATGTGTTCACGCTCCCGTTCGGGAGGGAATACACCCTTCCCCTTCCCCGGCAGGAAAGGGACGGGTGAGGAGGCGGATTTCGCCGCGGCTCCCCACCCCGCCCCTCGCCCGGTCAGGGAGAGGGAGTCGGGTATCTTACTTGCTTATTATTCGACAGATACGTTTTCGAAGTGGTGTTTACCCAGCGGGTCCACAACGTAGCCTTTAACCTCTTTACGCACCGGCTCATAGACGGTGGAGTGAGCGACGATCAGCGCAGGCGCCTGGTCATGCATCACTACCTGAGCCTGTTTGTAAAGCTCGATACGCTTGTTGTGGTCGTCGGTGGCGCGCGCCGGCTGAATCAGATCTTCAAACGGCTTGTAGCACCAGCGGGAGTAGTTGGAACCATCTTTCGCCGCGTCGCAGCTAAACAGCGTGGCGAAGAAGTTATCCGGATCCCCGTTGTCGCCGGTCCAGCCCATCATCACCGCCTGGTGTTCGCCCGCTTTCGCGCGCTTGAGGTATTCACCCCACTCATAGGTCACGATTTTGGCCTGAACGCCGATTTTCGCCCAGTCAGACTGGATCATCTCCGCCATGCGGCGCGCGTTCGGGTTGTACGGACGCTGTACCGGCATCGCCCACAGCTCAACGGTAAAGCCTTTATCCTGGCCCGCTTCTTTCAGCAGCGCTTTTGCTTTCTCAACGTCGTAAGTGTAGTCCTTAACGTCGTCGTTATAGCCCCACATGGTCGGCGGGATCAGGTTTTTCGCGGCAACGCCCGCGCCCTGGTATACCGCTTTGATGATGGCTTCTTTGTTCACCGCGTAAGTCAGCGCCTGACGCACTTTCACGTCGTCAAACGGCTTTTTCTCGGTGTTGAAGGAGAGATAGCCCACGTTCAGGCCCGCCTGCTCCATCAGGTTGATGTTTTTGTCCTGCTTCATGCGGGCGATGTCGGCCGGGTTCGGGTACGGCATCACCTGACATTCATTCTTCTGCAGCTTGGCATAACGTACGGAAGCGTCCGGCGTGATAGAGAAGACCAGGCGGTCTATCTTCGGCTTAGTGCCCCAGAAGCCTTCAAACGCTTTGTAGAGAATGCGCGAATCTTTCTGGTATTGCAGCAGCTGGAACGGACCGGTGCCGATCGGGTTCAGGTCAACTTTCTCCGGCGTGCCGGCTTTCAGCATGTTGTCGGCGTATTCTTTGGAAAGAATCGAGGCGAAGTCCATGGCGAGGTCAGCCAGGAACGGCGCTTCCGGACGGGTCAGCACGAACTGAACAGTAGAGTCATCCACTTTTTTCACTTCGGAAATGAGCGCCGGCAGGCCCATGCCTTCAAAGTACTCGTAGCTGCCGCCAGAAACTTTATGGTACGGGTTCTGATCGTTTTTCTGACGGTCAAAAGAGAAGACAACGTCGTCGGCGTTAAAATCGCGCGTCGGTTTGAATTCTTTATTGTCCTGCCACTTCACGCCCTTGCGCAGGTGGAAAGTGTACGTTTTGCCGTCCTCGCTGACGTCCCACTTCTCAGCCAGGCCCGGAATGATTTCGGTGGTGCCGGTTTTGAATTCTACCAGGCGGTTATAAATTGGCACTGAGCTTGCGTCATAGGTGGTGCCAGAGGTAAAGAGCTGTGGGTTAAAGCCTTCCGGCGAGCCTTCTGAACAGTAAACCAGGGTTTTTGCCTGTACGCTTGCTGCAACGGTCATGGCTACCAGGCTCAGACCAAACTTCAGCATCCCTGACTTTTTCAAGGAAATACTCATTCTTCTGCTCCAATGTGGTGGGTGTTGTGTTATCCGTCAGACCTTTTTTTGTTTTTTACCCGGTCCGATCGGGGTGCCCGCTGGGCGTTGTGAGGATGGGGATTCCTTTCGTAAGGTTGACCAGGAAGCAGTGCATTTTGTCCGTAAAGGGCCCCTCACGCCCTACAATCTGTCAACAGATTAGGAAAACGTCAATACAGGTCACCGGGATTTACAAGCGGGGTGAGAAACAACAAACAAAGATTAAAAAAAGTTCAAGCCGCTATTTCCAGCAGGGAAATTTATGCTACTACCCCGATGCCAGGATAATCCTCTTAATAACTTGCAACATCCAGCGGTTATGGTTTGCGCCATTTCTGTAAAATTAGTGGCGAGCTGGCGAAGTAATGAACGATTCATGCTGCAAACATGAAGCGCTTCAGCTAAAAATGCTGGCAGGATCTATAAGCGGAGGGAAAAGTATCCACCCTTTTTCATAACAATTTTCAATGGAATATCTCACAAAACCGTCAGGGCGCCGCAAAAAATAGAGTCCCTCGTCGCCATCTGCCGTTTGGTTAAAAACTGCTTTTTATGAACGGATGCGTTGCGTGCTGGCGCGTTGGACTAAAAGATAAAAGAAACAAAAATAGCCTATTTAAAATGAGGCTTTCTTCGCTCTGTTTAAATAACGCCAAAATCTGGCAAATAGCGTTTATTAAAAAAGAGAATGAAAATGATTTTTTCGCGGTTAAGTCTCGCCGCCTGTTTTATTGGCGGCTTTATTCGCCGCTTGAGATAAAAGCGCGAACGTTAAATACAAAAAAGCCTGCTCGTTGAGCAGGCTTTTCGAATTTGGTCGGTGCTAGAGGATTACACGTCACTGCGTGACGCGCCCTGCGGGCCGTTGCTTAAGCAACGTTCTCTCGCTGCGCTCGAGTCGAACCTCCACCCCCGGAGGTTCTCATCCTCACAGGCGTTAAATGCAAAAAAGCCTGCTCGTTGAGCAGGCTTTTCGAATTTGGTCGGTGATAGAGGATTACACGTCACTGCGTGACGCGCCCTGCGGGCCGTTGCATAAGCAACGTTCTCTCGCTGCGCTCGAGTCGAACCTCCACCCCCGGAGGTTCTCATCCTCACAGGCGTTAAATGCAAAAAAGCCTGCTCGTTGAGCAGGCTTTTCGAATTTGGTCGGTGATAGAGGATTCGAACCTCCGACCCCTTCGTCCCGAACGAAGTGCGCTACCAGGCTGCGCCAATCACCGAATGCGGGGCGCATATTACTGCCGTGCTAACCCAGCGTCAATACCTTATTTAAAAAAGCCACGCGATCGCCTGGAAAGCCAGCGCCGCTGGCTATTTCTGCGTCGCGGGAGCGCGGCACCAGTTGTTGTTCTGGTTGATTCCGCCGTCCGGCGAGGTGTAACCCAGGCACCCCATAATGGTGTCGTAAAGCTCAACGTGGCGGTGCGCGGTCTTATCCTGCGCCTGCTTTTTAAGCTGGGCGAAAGCGCGCGCGTGCTCCGGCTCCGCCAGATAGCTATCCGACATCCAGACCATCATCGGCACGCGGAACTGTTCCGGCGGCGCAATGTTGCGCGGCGTACCGTGCAGATGCTCTTTCTCGTTGATCGATTCGCCATGGTCAGCGGCGTAAAAGACGATGGCCTTCTTATCGCGCACCTGGTCAATCACCTTCGAGATAAAGCTGTCAACATAGAGCACCGAGTTATCGTAGGCGTTAATCAGCTCCTGCTTGCTGCACTTGCTGTCTACGCCCATGCACTCCGGCTGCCAGCGAGCGAAGCTGCGCGGATAGCGCTGCACATAGTTATAGTGCGACCCTTTGGTATGCAAAATAACGATGTGCTTGCCCTTCTGATGCTCACTCAGCGAGTTTTGCATCTCTTCCACCAGCAGCATGTCATCGACCTGCTTGCCGCGGTTACGCGGCTCGGCGCCAATCTGCTCGCGGTACGAAATGTTATCCGCCATGGTGTTGCTGTAGAACCACATCTCACTCTGCATGGCATAGAGATCGGAGCTAAAACCGAGCTGTTTAAGCACCGCAAAAATGTTCTGCTCTTTCAGGGTACGTTGCGGGTTATCTTCCGCTCCGCCTTCGCGCACAAACATGCAGCGCAGGGAGAGCTTGGTTGCCGTATCGCACGACTCGCCGCGGAACGCCGCCAGGTTTTTCTCCTGCGCGAGTTTCGGCGTGGTGTCGCGGTCGTAACCGAGCATGCCCATGTGATCCCAGCGCGTGGTTTCACCAATAATGAACACGACGTACGTATCATCAATGCCCTTTGGGGCGTCGTACGTAAATTTCTTCGCCGGGTTCATCAGCGATTTATTGTCGCTTGATTCATCCACCTGCGCCCAGGCGTACAAACCCAGCGCTGAAAGCCAGTTAGAGGGCAGGTAGGAGTTCGCCACCACGCCGCCGTAGCTCGGCATATCCACGCCGGAGGTACGTTCCACATTTTTTTGATGCAGGTCGAGCAGGCGAATCGGCGCCCAGACAAGCACGCCAGCCACCACCACCACAATGGCGCTGCGCAAACGCTGCTCACGGCTGCGCAGCTGGCGTAACAGAGTAAAGCTGCAGCGGTTGCGCCAGATAAGCACCATCGGCAGCGCGCTGACGGCAATCATCCAGACGAAGAACTGCCAGCCCACCACCTCTTTTGAGAGGTCGATATCCGTGGTCATTACCGAGGCGATGATGCCATAGCCAATCACCACGTTCAGGAACGTCATGTAATAACTGGCGGCGGCGGAAAACAGCACGATAAGCGTTGTGAGAATACGCCATACGCGCCGGCCAAATAAGGAAAGCACGCGTAGCAGGAAAAAGGTAACTAAAACGGTCGCGAACAGTTCGACCACGGCGGAAATTCCCTTCCAGGCAGTGAAATCCTGCGCATATCCATCAAAGCGACGGTAAAACACCGCGCAGTTGAAAAAAAGACCAATATAGAGCGCGAGCAGAAAGCTGACTTTCTGCTGCGTCATTGAGAGGATATATCTCATGCAAGCCGCCCCGGCAACACAGGTGCAATAACGCTTTCCCTCGTTCAAAGAGAAAACTCATACGTAAAAAACAAGAGGAATCGACAGATTCTTATCTCAGACGTGCGCTAGTAGACCATAGCGGCGGGAAAAAGTTAGAAAAATTACGCGGGCAGACCCGGATATTTACAAAATACCCGGGCCGGAAACAGGCTGTCACAAACGGTCAAGAAGCGAGCAAATCAGGTAATGACGTTAAGCTTCACATCAATATTGCCGCGAGTGGCGTTGGAATACGGACAGACGATATGCGCCTTTTGCACCAGCGCTTCCGCTTCGCCCCGATCCATGCCCGGCAGATGAATATCCAGCTGCGCTTCAATGCCAAAACCGGTCGGTAAGGGGCCGATGCCTACCTGACCTTCGATAAAGGCATCCTGCGGCACGGTTTTCTTCTCCTGCGCGGCGACATGCTTTAGCGCACCCAGGAAGCACGCGGAGTACCCTGCCGCAAAAAGCTGCTCCGGGTTAGTCACCTGGCCGCCCATACCGCCCATCTCTTTCGGCACGCCAAGCTTCACATCAAGTACGCCATCATCAGAGGTTGCACGACCATCACGGCCACCGGTCGCTTTCGCTTTGGCGCGGTAGACCACTTTTTCTAAGGACATGGCTTTCTCCTTCTGTTGTGAGTGTTATCAAAGGATAGACGCAATGCGCCGGGGTCTTGTTAGCCGTTACAAATAAAAAAGCCGCCACGCAGGCGCGGCGGCATAGGTCAGGGCAAGGTTATGCGTGGGCGTGTTTCAGCGCTTCACGCTGCGGCTGGCGGATAGTGGTGGAGAGCGCCAGCGAGACAATCAGCAGAGCGAAAATCACGCAGAAGGTGACATAGAAGCCGCCAAACAGCGAGGCGATCACCGAGCCTACAATGCTGCCGATACCGAAGCCGAGATAAATCACGCCGTAGTTTTTGGCGAGGTTATTCAGGCCAAAGAATTCACTCACCAGCGACGGGTAAACGGTAATCGTGCCGCCGAAGTTAAAGGCCACGCAGGCGATAGCGGCAAAGAAGGTCATTTCATTGAGCGGAGCGAAAAGCAGCGCCGCCATCCCTACCAGCGAGATAACCTGGCCGAGCGTAATCACGCGGATGCGGGAGATTTTATCGGAGAGGATGCCGAGCACCAGACGGCCCGAAAGGTTAGCAATAGAAATCACCGTTACGGCGTTTGCGGCGGTCGCCGCGTCCAGACGCACCATCCCCTGAGCGATATCTTTCGCCACGCCAATCACATACAGGCCACTCATGCAGGCGGTAAGGAACATGACCGCCAGCATCCAGTACTGCGGTTTGCGCATCGATTCCGCCAGTGTGAAATCTTTTTCGCTCACGCCGCTTGCGTTAACCACCGGCTGTTTCGGCGCATCAACCATCAGCGTAGCGCCCGCCACAATCATCACCATCACCAGCGCGCCCCAGATGATAAAGGTGTGCTCAAGGCCGACGGTCGCCAGCAGATGGCTGTCGATAAATTTAAAACCGAGGCTGCCCAGACCGTAAGATCCAATGGAAAACGCAGAGATAAGCCCTTTGCGCTCCGGGAACCATTTCACGCAGTTGGAGAGCGTCAGCAGATAACCGGCGCCGTCCGCAAGCCCCACCAACACGCCCGCGCTCAGCCAGAGCATCATCAGGTTATTTGAGTGCGCGGTCAGAAACAGACCAAGCCCCAGCAGCACGCCAGAGGCCATCGTGACCCGCTTCACGCCGAAACGCTCCTGCAGTTTCCCGGCGACGGAGGAAGAGAGCGCAAGCCCCAGGCTTAGCAGGCCGAAAGAGAACGCCACCTGGCTGACAGGCGCATCCAGCTTCTGCGACAGGGAGCTGTTAAACAGGCTCCAGGTATAAACGGAACCCAGCGCGAACTGGGTCACAATGGTGCCAACCAGCGTTAGCCAGCGGGTACGGTGGTTAAGTGATGTGTTCATGGCAGAAATCCCGCAGAAAAATTAAGGAAGTTAACTGCCTCAAACAATAGCGAAGCGCATTTCATGGCGGATCGAAAACGGCATGAAATGCAGTCAGGGGGGAATGAAATGCCTGTCAGGAGGAATGAATGGCCTTGAATCTTGCGATGCGCTTTGAAAGAAATTTTGTATGTGAGTACACACTTCCTTTATAAGCCGCGCCATTTCAGTAAACAAAAGGTAAAATGATGTTGTGATACAGGTAACAAAAATGAAGTCAGGTTGATGCCATCTCGTACGCTCTTCGTAACACGGAAAAAAGTTTGCGAACCATTTTCCACGCTTTTATGCGAATGGTGACGCCCCGACGACCGCAGGGCATGCTGACGCCTCTCTTCGGAGCGAACGCTGATTTCCTCAGCAATATCCACTTACAGGTGATATGGCGGACAAGGATGCCCGACATGTGCTGCTTATCACCCAGAGGCGCTGGATGAGACCGGCGCGCGTTAAGCGTTTAAAAACGCGCGTTCACCCCAAGGCTATATAAATAAACCTCGCCTTCCGCCATGCCATCGGCCTGGGAAAGAGAAGCGTAGGCCGCCATATGACGGTTAATGGGCATATCCGCGCCCACCGTCACGTCCATCCAACTGCCGTCCTGGTTGCTGGAGGTGGTCATGTGCATGCCGGACTGCGCTTTCCAGATATTTTCGCCGTACTGCTGGTTATAGCTGATTTGCGCCCAGGGCCGCAGGTAGCCGAGCCGCGAATCGACGCGCCAGCCGAAGGTGCTGACGCTGGCGTGCCAGAGCTTATCGCTGCTGCCCGCCGCGATGGCGCTATCGCCATAGTCGTTGTAGCTGGCCGGGTTGCTGCCGTCCCAGCGCCAGCTTGCCACCGGACCGGTGGAGATATGCGCCGGCAGGGTAATATTCCACCCTACGCCCAGCGTCGCCGGTTCCGCCGCGCTCTCCTGGTACGAGAGTATAGCGAGCCCCGCTGCGTCGCCCTGACGCTGCGAAGACTCAATACGTTCAGCAAGAATATCGTTGTAGCTAGGCCGCCTGTCATTATCCCAGGTATAACGCTGCGAGCCAGGCGTGTAACTCTCTTCAGCGATATACTCTTGTTGCCAGGCCTGCGCTGTGTGTGAAAAAGCCAGACACCACGACAACCACGCCATGCGCTGAATAACATGGCGCCCACTGCGTAAAGTTATAATCATCAGGCGACTCCAGGAGAGAGCCGGTTCCGGCGTATTGTTGTTCGCTTTATAAACGGATTTGCGTATAACCCTGAGTTAACTATTGTCTCTTTATCCGCTACGTCAAGCAGGGTTAAGCAAGACTTTACTTCACCAGAAACAGAGGACGTATTTATGCAACGTTGCGGTTGGGTCACCCAGGATCCCCTTTATCTTGATTATCACGATAAAGAATGGGGCATACCCCAAACCAGCGGTAAAAAACTCTTTGAAATGCTTTGCCTGGAAGGACAGCAGGCGGGCCTTTCGTGGATCACCGTACTGAAAAAAAGAGTTCATTACCGTCGATGCTTTCACGATTTTGATCCTTCAGCCGTTGCGTTGATACAACCCGAAGAGGTGGAAAAACTTTTACTGGAGCCGGGCATCATTCGCCATCGCGGCAAAATTGAGGCCATCATCAATAACGCGAAGGCGTATATGGCAATGGAAGCCGAGGGAGAAAAATTTTCAAAATTCGTCTGGTCGTTTGTGAATAACGAGCCGCAGATTAACCACTACGCCACCCTTGCTGACGTACCCGCCAGCACCGCCACCTCTGAAGCGCTCTCAAAAGCGTTAAAAAAACGCGGCTTTAAGTTTGTCGGCGCCACCACCTGTTATGCCTTCATGCAGGCGTGCGGGCTGGTGAACGATCACCTCACCGGCTGCTTTTGCCACCCGGACTATCAGCGATGATCCGCGAGGGAAACCAGCGCGATATTCCGACGCTGCTGCCCCTGTGGCTTGCCAGCACGACGATGGGGCACCCTTTTATCCCGGCGGAGTATTGGCTGGAAAGCCTGCCGATGGTGCGCGACGCCTGGCTGCCGCGGGCGCAAACCTGGATTGCGGAGCGTAACGGTGAGCCGGAGGGGTTTATCAGCGTGCTGGACGAACAGTTTATCGGCGCGCTGTTCGTGGCGCCGGACAAGCTTGGCAGAGGTATCGGCGCCGCGCTGCTCAGCCATGTTAAGCAGCGCTACGACAACCTGAGTCTTGAGGTGTACCAGCAAAACGAGCGGGCGGTGACGTTCTATCACGCGCAGGGCTTTCGCATTGAAGCGAGCGCCTGGCAGGAAGAGACTCACCACCCGACATGGATTATGCGCTGGTGGGCGGATCAAACGCCGTTACGCTAAGCGCAGGCCCCCGGTATTTTTCCATCCACACAAGGGTCGTGTTGCCGGCGCAGCCGTTAGCAAGGCGTGAAGAGGGAATATCCAGCGTCAGCACGTTAACCGCGCCGTTTTTGCAAATGCCGTCCGCCGTTTTATCGAGATCCGGCCATGCGCCCTGATGCAGGCAAATCACGCCGGGCTTAATGCCGTCGGTGACTACCGCGCCCGCCAGCACTTGGCCGCGTTCGTTCCATACGCGCACCAGGTCGCCATCTTCAATGCCGCGCGCGTTAGCGTCCTGCGGATGCAGCGTCAGCGGCTCGCGCCCGGCCACCGCGTAGCGATCGCGCAGTTTCGCGTAATTAAGCTGGCTGTGCAGGCGGTGCGCCGGGTGCGCGGAAAGCAACTGCAGTTGCCCTTCCCGCGCGTTGCCCTGCCATTCGTCCGGCGCAAGCCAGGTTGGGTGCGGCGGGCAGTCGGCGTAGCCGTAGCGGGCGATACGCTCGGAATAGATCTCGATTTTGCCGCTTGGCGTTTTAAGCGGGTTTGCCGCCGGGTCGTCGCGAAACGCGGCGAAGCGGATGAATTCAGCGTTTTGCGGGTTCTGCGGCATTTCGATAATATTGTTCGCCTGCCAGAAATCGTTGAAGGGCGGCAGCGTCACCTGCTGCTGCGCGCCGCGCTCGCTGGCGATGTTATAAAACGTCTCCAGCCATTCCAGCTCGGTTTTGCCTTCGGTAAACCGCGCGTGCCCGCCCTCTTCCCACCGTTCGCTGAGCGCGGCGAAAACGTCGAAATCATTACGCGCTTCATACTGCGGCGGCACAACCTGCTTCATCGGCACCAGATGCTGGTTGCTGTAGTCGCCGGTCATGGTCATGTCGTTGCGCTCAAACGAGGTGGTGATGGGCAGCACGATGTCGGCGTGCTTCGCCGCGCCCGTCCAGAAGCATTCGGAAATCACCACCAGCTCCGGCTTCTGCCAGGCGTTAATCAGTCGGTTGGTATCCTGATGATGGGTAAAGTTGCTGCCGCCCGCCCACCAGATGAAGCGGATATCGGGAAACGTGCGCTGTTCGCCGTTGTGATGGTAAGCGCCGCCCGGGTTTTCCAGCGCTTCGACAATTCGCGCCACCGGGATTTTGTCCACCGCATCCACACCGCCCGCCAGCGAGCCTTGCATAGAGGCGAGCACCGCGGCGCGGCGCGTCGGGTTGCCGCCGTTGGCGAAGTGGTAAGAGAGGCCAAAACCGCCGCCCGGCAGGCCGATTTGCCCGAGCATGGCGGCAAGCGTCACCAGCATCCAGTGTTTCTGCTCGCCGTACTGCTGGCGCTGCATGCCCCAGCCCGCCATCAGCATGGTGCGGTTTTCATGGAAAAGCTGCGCCAGCTCACGAATGGCGGCAGCCTCAACGCCGCAAATTTCCGCGGCCCACTCCGCCGTTTTCGCCGTTCCGTCGCTTTTGCCGGTAAGGTAATCGGCGAAAATCTCATAACCATGGGTACAGCGTTCCAGAAACGCCCGATCCTGCCAGCCATTCTCCACCAGCGTGTGGGCGATGCCGAGCATCAGCGCCACGTCGGTGCCCATATGCGGGGCAATCCACGTCACGCTGTCGCCAAGAAACTCCACCGTTTCCGAGCGCATCGGATCGATGCAGAAAATGCGTTTGCCGCTCTTCTTCAGCTGTTCGAAATAGCCGATGCCCTGCTCGTCCGAGGCGTTCCAGGCGATTTTCAGCGTATTGAGCGGGTTAGCGCTCCACAGCACGACCACCTCGCTGTGCTCAAGCACCAGCGGCCAGCTGGTCTGCTGTTGATAAACCTCGTTGCCGCCCACCACGTAAGGCATTATCACCTGCGCCGCGCCCGTGGAATAGTCGCCCAGATGACCCGTATAGCCGCCCGCAAGGCTCATATAGCGCTGCAGCAGCGTCGCCGCCTTGTGCAGCACGCCGTTAGAACGCCAGCCGTAGGAGCCTGCGAAAATCGCCGACGGACCGTAACTGGTACGAATACGCTGATGCTGTTGATGGATAAGTGCGAGCGCCTCGTCCCAGCTTATGCGAACAAATTCATCCTGCCCGCGCACGCCCTGCGGTTTGTCTGGCGAGGCGAGAAAGCCTTTACGCGCCATCGGGTAGCGCACGCGGGTTTTGCTGTGTACCTGATCGGGCACCGCCGTTTGCAGGGAATTGGGGTGGCGGGTTTCAAGCGCGCCCGTGGAGGAGAAGACGGTCTCACCGTCGGTTTCCACCACCATCGGCCCCCAGTGGGCGGCCGTGACAATTTGTTTTAAAGAGGATGAGTTCGCCAAAACGGGCTCCTGACTGGCATTTGCAGATAACGTGGCGTGATTGTGTTTACTTTATCGCCACTCGACTCACTATTGCTTACAAAATCGGAAGAGTTCCTGAAATTTTCAACATAAACACCCGGCATAATCAATCACCGCCGTTGTATGCGGCCAAGAAATAAATTGAATAAGGATATGCGATGAAAAAACGCGTAATGATGATTGCCGCTCTGGTCAGCGGCGCACTGGCCGTTTCCGGCTGTACGACTAACCCCTACACCGGCGAACGTGAAGCAGGGAAATCGGGTATCGGCGCAGGCCTCGGCACGCTGGTAGGCGCAGGCGTCGGCGCGCTCTCCTCTTCGAAGAAAGATCGCGGCAAAGGCGCGCTGATTGGCGCGGCGGCGGGCGCGGCGCTCGGCGGCGGCGTAGGGTATTACATGGATGTGCAGGAAGCTAAGCTGCGCGACAAAATGCAGGGCACCGGCGTAAGCGTCACCCGCAGTGGCGACAACATTATCCTCAACATGCCTAACAATGTGACCTTTGACAGCAATCAGGCGAACCTGAAACCAGCGGGCGCCAACACCCTGACCGGCGTGGCGATGGTGCTCAAAGAGTATCCGAAAACCGCGGTTAACGTGGTGGGCTACACCGACAGCACCGGCGGCCAGGATCTCAACATGCGTCTGTCGCAGCAGCGCGCAGAAAGCGTCGCCAGCGCGCTTATCACGCAGGGCGTGGCGGCCAACCGCATCCGCACCAGCGGCATGGGCCCGGCGAACCCTATCGCCAGCAACAGCACTGAAGAAGGTAAAGCGCAGAACCGTCGCGTAGAAATTACCTTAAGCCCGTTGCAGTAACAGGCAGCACGCCTCACCGCGCTTTTCCGGTGAGGCGTATTTAGCCGGTTTACTCGCTGAGAAAAGTTAATGGTGCAGCATCTCATCCACAATCTGCGCTTTGCTTAACTGGTAGGGATAATAAGTCGGCCAGTTATCCATCTCTTTTAATAACGCGTCGTGTGAAGCATTACCCATAAAAATATGGAAATGCTGTGATTTGCGCGGGGCGATGGTGTGGTCGCTGAACTGGACATATTTCGGCGCCTTTGACGCGGCGTCTTTACATTCAAAAAGGTAGCGCACGCCCTTTTTACCGGAAGCATAAGTCAGAATTTTAAAACCGTTATAGCTGTACTGGCAGGCGTTTACGGCTTTACCGGTATGGAATTCCATCACATTGTTTTCAATGCCGATCATCTCCACATCCGTGGCGTAACCTTTTTTATAATAAGCCCGATACTCCTCCACGCTTTTATTGGCCGCTTTCGCCTTCCTGGCTAAAACCGGGTCGAGATCGCCGTTTAACAAATAAGGGTTAAGCGATTGCCACACGCCATCCCAGTCGCTTAGCGGGCGATCTTTAACCGCTTTATCATCAAAAATACCTTCGCTGGCTTTCTGCTCCGCCTCTGTCAGCGGCGCGCCATGATGATGCGCATGGGCAAACGCCTGCGCGCCAGGCAATACAAGCCCTATTGCCAGTAACAAGGCTAACTTATTCATTACTCTCACTCTCCTGTGCAAGCATGGTTATTAATTGATACGTTATAACATAATAATTAACAGTTCTGCAAAGCCGCACAAGCGCAATAACCAACCGGCAAGCGATGAATGACGCGCCGCGCCCGGCAACGGTCCGCTTTACGCCTGCCCCCTAAATAATCTAATAATAAAAACAGCCACCTGACCGGCAGGCGTTACAGCACTCAGAAGGAAGCTCCATGACCATAAAAGCGTCTCGCGCCACCATCAGCGACGTGGCGAAAGCGGCGAATACCGGCAAAACCAGCGTTTCGCGCTACCTCAACGGCGAAAAACATCTGCTTTCCGAAGCCTTGCTTGAGCGCATTGAGCGCGCCATAGCCGCCCTGGATTATCGCCCCAGCCAGATGGCGCGCGGCCTCAAGCGTGGGCGCACGCGGCTAATTGGTCTTATCATCGCGGACATCACCAATCCCTATTCCGTTAACGTGCTGAGCGGCATCGAAGCCGCGTGCCGGGAAAAAGGCTTTACGCCGCTGGTCTGCAACACCAATAACGAGCTTGATCAGGAGCTGCATTACCTCGACCTGCTGCGCAGCTATCAGGTGGAAGGCATTGTGGTGAACGCCGTGGGAATGCGTGAAGAGGGATTGAGCCGCCTGCAGCAGTCGGCGCTGCCGATGGTGCTGATTGACCGCAAGATCCCCGATTTCGCCTGCGATGTCGTCGGGCTTGATAACAACCAGGCGGCGACTACCGCCACGGAGCATTTAATCGAGCAGGGGTTTGAAGCGCTGCTGTTTCTGAGCGAGCCGCTCGGTACGGTAAACACCCGTCAGGAGCGGTTGAAAGCGTTTCGCCACACTGCCGAGCGTTATCCCGGCATTGTGGCGCAGAATGAAGAAACGCCGCTGCATGAGACGGAGCGCCTGGACAACATCCTGCGTCAGTTTCACCAGCAGTATCGCGGCATGCGCAAAGCGGTTATCTCAGCCAACGGCGCGCTGACGCTGCAAGTAGCCCGCTCACTTAAGCGCATCGGCCTGCACTGGGGCGCAGACATCGGCCTGCTTGGCTTCGACGAACTGGAATGGGCGGAGCTCGCGGGCGTTGGCATCACGACCTTAAAACAGCCCACCTGGCAGATTGGCTACGCCGCGCTTGAGCAGGTGGTAAAACGTATTGAAGGGCATGAAGAAACGGTGCGGGAGCAGGTTTTTTCCGGCGAGCTGATTGTCCGGGGCTCCACGGCGCGCTGATCGACTGTTCGTGATGGCGATCATAAATTCAACATCCTGGCCTTCTCTTTGGAACCGGTTCCATCTAGCGTAATAGCTATGTTATACAGATGTAACCACTCCGGAGAAATCGATGGAGAGAGAAATTATTGTTGTTACCGCCGCTTACGGTAACGACCGGGTTAAATCCCTCGGCGGGCAGCGGGCAGTCCTGCCGATTATCGCCGAAGCCGGGGCCGACGGCGTGGAAATTCGCCGCGAGCTTTTAAGCCCTGAAGAGCGCGACAACCTCCCCGCCCTTGCTCGCACCATTGAAGAGAAAGGGCTGTTCGCCTGCTACTCCGCGCCAGAGCCGCTTTTTGATACCGACGGCAAACTTAACCCTCAGCTTCCCGATCTGCTGACGGAAGCGCACGAGCTGAACGCCCGTTGGCTGAAGGTGTCGCTTGGTCATTTTCGTCATAACCGCCAGGCGGAGCCGCTTTTTTCCCTGCTCGCCCTCTCCAACGTGGCGCTGGTGGTGGAAAACGACCAGACCGATTGCGGCCAGCTTAAGCCGATGCAGCGCTTCCAGGCCGCCAGCAAGGTGCTCAATCTGCCGGTGAAACTGACCTTTGATATGGCGAACTGGCTGTGGGTGGGCGACTCGCCGGAAGACGCCGCACGCTTTCTGGCGCCTTCCGTCAGCTACATTCACGTCAAGGCCGCCGTGCCGCACCACTATCACTACCGCGCCATTGCGCTGGATGACGCAGAGCCGCGCTGGCGCGCGCTGCTGAATCAGCTGCCCGCCGACGCGCCGCGCGGCATTGAGTTCCCGCTGGAAGGGCGCGATCTCACCGCCGTCACCCGTCATTACGTCAACCTGTTACGCGAGGAGTAAAGGCCATGCCGAACACGCTGGATGTCATCACCATTGGCGAAGCGATGGCAATGTTCGTCGCCACCGAAACCGGCGATCTGGCCGACGTTGAACGCTTTATGAAGCGGGTCGCCGGGGCGGAACTGAACGTGGCGACAGGCCTTGCCCGGCTCGGCCTGCAGGTGAGCTGGGTAAGCCGGGTCGGCAACGACTCCTTTGGCCGCTTTGTGCTGCAACAGTTGGCGAAAGAGGGAATTAGCACCCAGGGCGTCACCATCGACGACCGCTATCCGACCGGTTTCCAGTTGAAATCGAAGGTTGAAGATGGAACCGATCCCAAAGTGGAATATTTCCGTAAAGGTTCCGCCGCCAGCCACCTTTCCGTAGAAGATTTTAACGCGCCGCTGTTTTACAGCGCCCGTCACCTGCATGTCAGCGGCGTGGCGGCAGCGCTTTCAACCTCTTCGCTGGAGCTGCTTAACCACACGGTGCGCATGATGAAAGCCGAAGGCAAAACTATCTCCTTCGACCCGAACCTGCGCCCGGTGCTGTGGAAAAGCGAAGCGGAGATGGTAGAGAAACTAAACCAGCTCGCCTTTCAGGCGGACTGGGTGCTGCCGGGGCTGAAGGAAGGCGTCATTCTGACCGGGCAAACCACGCCGGAAGGCATCGCCGATTTTTACCTCGAACGCGGCGTAAACGCGGTGGTGCTGAAAACGGGCGCCGATGGCGCGTGGTTCAAAACCGCCAGCGGCGAGCAAGGCGCCGTGGCAGCGGTGAAGGTGGATAACGTGGTGGATACCGTCGGCGCAGGCGACGGCTTTGCGGTAGGCGTAATCAGCGCGCTGCTGGAAGGCAAAACCCTGCATCAGGCGGTTTGCCGCGGCAATAAAATCGGCTCACTGGCGATTCAGGTGCCCGGCGACAGCGAAGGATTGCCGACCCGTGAGCAACTGGGCGAGTAACACCCTTACCCCACCCTTCTTCCTGAAAGGGAGAGGGGAAAAAGCGGGCAGGTCATCGTTAAGCTCGCCCTCCCCTGCGCCGGGAAAGAGCGGAACACAAAGTTAAGCGATTTTTCCTCCACCGTTCCGGCGAGAGAAAAAGAGCAGAACGCAAAAGTAAGTGGTTTTCTCCCTCGCCCCTTTGGGGCGAGGGCCGGGATGAGGAGAGCAGTCCTCACCCACCTGAAAGCGAGTCAGTATTAACAGCATCCGTCGCCCCCTACATCGACGCGTTGCCCTAACCTCAACCATAGAGGGAAGCTTATGAAAAGCCCGACTAATGCATCAAAACGCTGGCTGTACATCATGCCTATCGTGTTTATCACGTACAGCCTGGCCTACCTCGACCGCGCTAACTTCAGCTTCGCCTCCGCGGCGGGCATCAACGAAGATCTGGGCATTACCAAAGGGGTTTCTTCCCTGCTGGGCGCGCTCTTCTTCCTGGGATACTTCTTTTTCCAGATCCCCGGCGCGGTCTACGCCGAACGCCGCAGCGTGCGCAAGCTTATCTTTATCTGCCTGATTTTATGGGGTGCCTGCGCCTCGCTCACCGGCGTGGTGAGCAATATCCCGATGCTTGCGGCAATCCGCTTTATCCTCGGCGTGGTGGAGGCGGCAGTGATGCCCGCCATGCTGATTTACATCAGCAACTGGTTTACCAAATCGGAGCGTTCGCGCGCGAACACCTTCCTGATCCTCGGCAACCCGGTGACGGTATTGTGGATGTCGGTGGTCTCCGGCTACCTGATCCAGTCTTTCGGCTGGCGTGAAATGTTCATTATCGAAGGGGTGCCGGCGGTAATCTGGGCTTTTTGCTGGTGGGTGCTGGTGAAAGATAAACCGACCCAGGTGAAATGGCTGGCGGATGAGGAAAAAGCGGCGCTGCAGGCGCAGCTCGACCAGGAACAGCAAGGCATTAAAGCGGTGCGCAACTACAGTGAAGCGTTCCGCTCACGCAACGTTATTCTGCTGTGCGCGCAATACTTCGCCTGGAGCATCGGCGTTTACGGCTTCGTTCTGTGGCTGCCTTCCATTATCCGCAGCGGCAGCGAAAACATGGGCATGGTGGAAGTGGGCTGGCTTTCGTCCGTGCCTTATCTGGCCGCGACCATCGCCATGATCGTGGTCTCCTGGGCGTCTGATAAGATGCAGAACCGCAAGCTGTTCGTCTGGCCGCTGCTGTTGATTGGCGGGCTGGCGTTTATCGGCTCATGGGCGCTGGGCGCGAACCATTTCTGGGCCTCCTATACGCTGCTGGTGATAGCCGGTGCGGCGATGTATGCCCCGTACGGCCCGTTCTTCGCGATTATCCCGGAAATGCTGCCGAAAAATGTCGCGGGCGGCGCGATGGCGTTAATCAACAGCATGGGGGCGCTCGGGTCGTTTGTCGGCTCCTGGGTGGTGGGTTATCTCAACGGCGCCACGGGCAGCCCGGCCGCCTCCTACATTTTTATGGGTGTGGCGCTTTTCGCCTCCGTATGGCTCACGCTTATCGTTAAACCCACGGTAAGCCAGCGGATGCCAGCCGGCGCTCGCCACGCATAACGCACAGGGCGGCATGATGCCGCCCTTTCGTCTACGCTTGAAACTTCGCTAAACGCAGGAGATTTGCATGAAGCCGTCCGTCATTCTTTATAAATCCCTCCCCGACGACCTGCTCGCCCGCCTGGAAAGCCACTTCACCGTAACTCAGGTTAAAAACTTAAGCCCGGAAACGGTAGAACAGCACGCTGAGGCGTTCGCCAACGCTGAAGGGCTGCTGGGCTCGAGCGAAAAGGTCGATGAAGCGCTGCTGGCGAAAATGCCTAAGCTTCGCGCCACCTCCACCGTTTCCGTTGGGTATGACAACTTTGACGTTGACGCGCTGAACGCCCGCCACATCGCGCTGATGCATACGCCAACCGTGCTGACCGAAACGGTGGCGGATACCCTGATGACGCTGGTGCTGACCACCGCGCGCCGCGCGCTGGAAGTCGCGGAGCGCGTGAAAAAAGGGGAATGGACGAAGAGCATCGGTCCGGACTGGTTCGGCATTGACGTACACCATAAAACGCTGGGCATTGTCGGCATGGGCCGCATCGGCCTTGCGCTGGCGCAGCGCGCGCACTTCGGCTTCGGCATGCCCATTCTGTATAACGCCCGCCGCCAGCACCAGGAAGCGGAAGAGCGTTTCAACGCTCGTCCTTGCGACCTGGATACGCTGCTGCGCGAATCGGACTTCGTCTGCATCGTGCTGCCGTTAACAGAGGAAACGCATCATCTTATCAACGCCGAAAAAATCGCGCTGATGAAGCCTTCCGCCATTCTTATCAATGCCGGACGCGGCCCGGTAGTGGATGAACCGGCGCTGATTGACGCGCTGAAGGCGGGAAAAATCCACGCGGCGGGTCTGGATGTATTTGAGCAGGAGCCGCTGCCGGCGGATTCGCCGCTGCTTTCAATGCCAAACGTTGTGGCGCTGCCGCACATCGGCTCAGCAACCCACGAAACGCGTTACAACATGGCGGCCTGCGCGGTGGATAACCTGATTGACGCGCTGAACGGCAACGTAGAAAAGAACTGCGTGAACCCACAGGCGGTGAAATAAAAAAACGGCTCGTAAGAGCCGTTTTTTGTTACTGCATCGCGTTAGTCGCGGCGCTGTAAGCTTGCATAAAAGCCTGATGCTGAGAAGCGAGCGGGCCAATCAGCGAATTGTACTGGCTTGCCTGCTGAGAGGTAGGAAACTGAATGCCGTTCGACACAAAGCTCACCTGCGTGCCCTGCTGAGCGATGAAATCGCCAACCTGCACCAGCTGTTGCGTGAACACCTGAGCGGCCGGGATCAGCGGCTGCAGCGCGTTCGCCGGGCCGGTCACCACTTTCTCATAGGCTTTATCAAAGACCGGCTTCAGATCGTCTGCGAGCTTCAGCGTCGAGCGCGAGTTGTCCGCCTGCATTTTAGCGTTTTGCAACTGCTGACTCAGCACGCCGAGCGAGCCGTTAGCCTGGCGCAGCGCTTCACGCTGGGTCATGTAATCCTGCGGCACGCGGATGCTGTTTACGCTGTCCACCACCGGGCGAATGCCGGCGTCCATCGCCTGATTCACCTGCTGGGAATAGCCGTAAAGCACGGCGTAATCAGAAACGAACGGGCCGAACTGCTTTTTCTGGTCCGCCGTCAACGTCGGCAGCTGTTCGCCGCTACGCATCACCGTGTTTTGCAGAAAATCGATAAACGCTTTGCGTTGATCGCCCTCTTTATCAAAGCACCCGCTCAGGCTAACCACCATCAGTAACGCCGCCAGCGGCGCAAACCAGCGAGAGCAGGACTTACCTGTCGCCATTTTTTTACTCCTTTCACCACGAATTACGCACCCTGCCACCAGCGTGCTTTCAACGCTGACAAGAATAGTCCACGCGCGCCTCGCAGGATACCCTTTATTGCTTCGCAATGCAGGCTTGCGCGCCTTTTATTAACATCACGTCCGTGAGAAAAAAGGGGCTGCCAGCCTGCGCTGACAGCCCTTATAAAGGCGCTCGCGGTACGCCCGTCCACCTCAGGCCTGAAAGGCGGGAATACTCCCCCGCCTTCAGGTTGCTTACTTACCGGATTCGTAGGCCATAAGCGCAACAACCTCCAGAGGCCCGTCCTTATAGCGAATTTCACAGAATGAATTTCTCGTCAGGAACAGCGTTATTAACAGCGTGCTGCAGACGATTAATAAGTACCAGACCCGGGGGTTTTGCGGCAGCTTCATCGCTTTCTTCTCCTTGCCTTGCGGCGGGTAAGAGGCTACTCTGACGGTGTCTAGGCGTCGGAGTAGGCCTCGTTGGTTAATGAAAATTGACCTTCGGGGCTTTCTTCTTTCTGCCTCACCGCACATCCGCTTTTGTGCCGATCGCATGAGGCAAAAAGCCTCAAGCGCCAGCGCCACTATACGCCTCTGTGTTCCTTGCCCAGCCAACCCCGGCCAACTTTCAGAAGATGCAGCGCGTCTTTTTCCGCAGCCTTAATCTGAAACTATCCGCGCTGTATTACCGCGCCCCGCCCTTCTTGCCCCATTGAAGTGCAGCCCTGAGTGCGACTGCCCCGTTGTTGCACAAACGCGCAGGCCGCTTCTGCTACGCGTTCTTTTAAGGCGCTGAATGCAAAGCGCATCCCTTACCTGGCACGCGGCTTGCTTTATCAAACCCGCAGGGGTGACGGGCGTTTCGCCGTCGTCGCCAGACACATTCAATGGGTCACTAGGGTTCCGGTCGCAAGACGCTGGTCCGAGAGTGGCCGACCGCCCTCTGGCGGTTACACGGCGGGACAAAAGCCCGGGAGGATAAGCGACGAAGGTGCGCCTCCTCCTGCTTTGTTCCCCGTTAACCTCAGAGGAAACGCCATGCTCAACGCCTGCCGGAAAGGAATACTGCTTATCGCCCTTGCGCTCTTTAGCGTAGGTGCCGATGCGGCAAAACCCGCCTTCAAACTTTGCTGGTCTATTTACGCAGGCTGGATGCCCTGGGATTACGCTCAACAGAGCGGCATCATCAAAAAGTGGGCCGACAAATACAACATCGACATTCAGTTCGTGCAGGTAAACGACTATATCGAGTCGGTTAATCAGTACACCGCTGGCGGTTTCGACGGCTGCACCATGACCAACATGGACGCCCTGACCCTGCCGGCCGCAGGCGGCGTCGACAGCACCGCGCTGATTATCGGCGACTACTCTAACGGCAACGACGGCATCGTGTCGAAAACCGTTCCGTCCGTCGCCGCGCTCAAAGGCCAGAACATCAATCTCGTCGAGCTTTCCGTTTCCCACTACCTGCTGGCCCGCGCGCTGGAAACGGTCGGGCTTAGCGAAAGGGACGTGAAAGTGGTGAACACGGCGGACGCTGACCTGGTGGCCGCTTTCGGCACCCCGGATGTGAAATCCATCGTGACCTGGAACCCGCTGCTGGCGCAGGCGCAAAAGCAGGCGGGAGCCAAAACGCTCTTCACTTCAGCGCAGATCCCCGGCGAAATCCTCGACCTGCTGGTGGTCAACACCGCCACGCTGAAACAGCACCCGGAGCTTGGCAAAGCGCTGACCGGCGCCTGGTTTGAAACGCTGAAAACCATGCAGGGCGACAGTGAGGCCGCAAAAGCCGCCCGCAAGCAAATGGGTGAGGCGGCAGGCACCGATCTGGCGGGTTTTGACGCCCAGCTCGCCGCCACGCACCTTTTCGCTACGCCGCAAGCGGCGCTCGACTTCACCGTCAATCCGCAGCTTAAAACCACTATGCAGAAAGTGGCGGAGTTCTCCTTCGCCCACGGCCTGCTGGGCGACGCCGCGCCTTCCGCCGATGTGGTGGGCATCGCGACGCCTGCTGGCAACTGGGGCGACGCGGGCAACCTGAAATTACGCTTCAGCGACGAGTTTGTCCGGCTCGCCGCAGAAAACAAACTCTGATAACGGAGGTGGGCGATGCGCAAAGTGATTAACTTCCAGCCGCAGCCGATGAGCCGCGTACTGCTGGGGGCCCTGCCGCTGCTGGCGCTGGCGCTGTTTTATCTGATTGCCTCCGACGCGCGTCTGGCGGCCAACAGCGCCGATAAGCTGCTGCCGGGCCTGGACGCGATGCGCGCCGCCGTTGACCGCATGGCGTTTACGCCAAGCCCGCGCACCGGCGAATATCTGTTATGGACCGATACCGCCGCAAGCCTGCTGCGTCTGCTTACAGGCGCGCTGCTGAGCGCGGTCACTGCGCTGCTGTTGGGCCTCTTTTGCGGCGCGCTGCCCTCGGTACGCGCCGTGCTCTCGCCGCTGGTGACCCTGGTGGCGCTGGTTCCCCCGCTGGCTATCCTGCCGATTCTGTTTATCTGCTTCGGGCTTGGCGAGCTGTCGAAAGTGATGCTGATTATTATCGGCATCACCCCCTTTCTTATCCGCGACCTGCAGATGCAGGTAATGGCCATTCCGCATGAACAGCTGGTGAAAGCGCAAACGCTCGGCGGCCACAGCGGCCAAATTCTGGTGCGGGTGATTTTGCCGCAGCTGCTGCCGCGCCTGCTGGACGCGCTGCGCCTGTCGCTCGGCGCCGCCTGGCTGTTTCTTATCGCCGCCGAAGCCATTGCCGCCACCGAGGGGCTGGGCTATCGCATCTTCCTGATGCGCCGCTACATGGCGATGGACGTCATTCTGCCGTATGTCGCCTGGATAACGCTGCTCGCCTTCCTGCTCGACTGGCTGCTGCGCATGCTCAGCCGCCGCTGTTTCCCCTGGTACTACGCCAAATAAGGAGGCCGTTATGCCACTGCTGGAACTGAAAAACCTTGAAAAGCATTACGGCAATCAGGTGGTGCTGGAGCGGCTGAACGTGCAGGTGGAAGAGGGTGAGTTTGTCTCTATCGTCGGCGCGTCCGGCTGCGGCAAAACCACCTTTCTCAAGATGCTGCTCGGCACCGAAGCGCAGAGCAAAGGGCAACTGCTGCTCGACGGCGAACCGCTCGCCCAGGAGCCGGACGCCCAGCGCGGCATCGTCTTCCAGCGCTACTCCGTCTTTCCGCACCTGACCGTGCTTGGCAACGTGATGCTGGCGGATGAGTTTAGCGAAGCGCGCTGGTTCGGTCGGGTGTGGGGACGCAAGCGCCACGCTATTCGCGAACGCGCCCGCGCCATGCTGGACCAGGTTGGGCTATTGGCGGCGCAGGATAAATACCCGCACCAGCTCTCCGGTGGCATGCAGCAGCGTCTGGCGCTGGCGCAGGCGCTGGTAAAACAGCCGCGCATCCTGCTGCTGGACGAGCCTTTCGGCGCGCTCGACCCCGGCATTCGCGGCGAAATGCACCAGTTGATAAGCGATCTCTGGCAGCGCCACCGCCTGACGATTTTCATGATAACCCACGACCTGAAAGAGGGCTTTTCGCTCGGCTCACGGCTGTGGGTGTTCGATAAAGTACGCCACGACCCGCAGGCCCCTGACGCGTACGGCGCCTGCATCACCTATGACATTCCGCTGGATCGCCCGCCCGCCGGGAAAGTCAGGCCGATTAACGGCGTGGTGCGCCCCTTTCCCGGTTCTGACCCCACGCAACGCCCGCTGGCCTTAATCAGCGAAGGCTAACTCAAGGAGACGCAATGGAAACCGTTTATGAAACCCGCCTGCCCGCCGGCAGCCACTGGTCGCTGGTGATGCGCCGGGGCACGGCGCTGACGCTCACCGACGCAGAGGGCGGCGCGAACGCCGCCGTCCTCTTCTATAACCCGGAAAACCTGCTTGAGCGCTATAACGCGCCGGATACGCTGAAGTGCCAGCACACTTTCCGGCTGACGGAAGGCCACTGCCTCTACTCGGATATGGGCCGTATTTTTTGCGGCATCGAAAAGGACACGTTCGGCTGGCACGACACCGTCTGCGGCGTCAGCAATGCGTCGCTGACAGAACAACAGTTCGGCGCGCTCAACTACCAGCAGGCGCGTAACGCGCGCCATCAGAACGGCTATGACAGTTTCCTGACTGAACTGGCGAAATATGGCCTTGGTAAGCGCGATATCGCGGCAAACATTAACTTTTTCGCGAAAGTCGCCGCCAGCGACGAAGGCGAGCTGCGGCTGATTGAGCAGGGCAAGCCTGGCGCGAGCGTTACGTTGCGCTTCGCCATGGATACGCTGGTGGTGCTCCATACCTGCCCTCACCCGCTAAGCGAAGCCAGCCGCTACCCCACCGCGCCGCTGGCGATAACCCTCGACGGTAAGCGTCAGCCGCTGCCGGAAATCTGCCTCGCGCGCGCCGAGAACCAGCGCGGCCTGCGCAATAACCACCTCTACTACCTGAGCGAAGGAGTGTGACGATGCTGACCGAAAGCCCACGCCAGACCACGGATGCCCTGTACCGCGCCACCGTTAACGCCGGAGATTACTGGCTTTACCGCCTTGGCGAAGGCCAGACGCTGCGCATCACCGATCTCGAAGGCAACCAGGCGGCGGATACCCTCTTCTTTAACGCCGACGACACCGCCGAACGCTACAGCATGACCGACACCCTGCGCGGTCAGCGCAACGTCTTTCTTTCTACCGGCACGGTGCTGCGCTCAAATGAAGACCGACCGATGCTGGAGATTGTCGCCGATACCTGCGGTCGCCACGACACGCTGGGCGGCGCCTGCTCCTGTGAAAGCAATACCGTGCGCTATGACCTGGAAAAACGCCATATGCACGCCTGCCGCGACTCGTGGATGCTGGCGGTGGCGGCGCACCCGGAATTTAACCTGACGCGTCGCGACATCACCCATAACGTCAACTTCTTCATGAACGTGCCGGTTACCGGCGAAGGCGGTCTGACGTTCGCCGACGGCATCTCCGCACCGGGAAAATATGTGGAAATGGTGGCGAAAATGAACGTTCTGGTGCTTATCTCCAACTGCCCGCAGCTCAATAACCCTTGCAACGGCTACAACCCGACTCCGGTTGAAGTGGCCATCTGGTAATACCCGGCGCTGCGGGACGACCCGCAACAGAGCGCAACGTTAACGCAGGACGACCTGCCCGCCGGAGAGCCGGTTATGTTAAGCCGAATTCTTATCGCCAACCGCGGCGCCATCGCGGTGCGCATCATCCGTACCCTGAAAAAAATGGGCATTACCGCCATCGCGGTGTATGCCGACGCCGATAAACATGCCGAACATGTGCGTCTCGCCGACGCCGCTTTCCCGCTGGGAGAAGGCAACGTGCGGGAAACTTATCTCAATCAGGACAAACTGTTCGCCATCGTGCGCGAAAGCGGCGCGCAGGCGATTCACCCCGGGTATGGTTTTCTCAGCGAAAACGCCCGCTTTGTTGAACGCTGCGCCGCCGAAGGGGTGATATTCCTGGGCCCCACCACAGAGCAGATGGCGGCCTTCGGCCTCAAGCACCGCGCCCGTGAGCTGGCGGAGCAGAATAACGTGCCGCTGCTGCCCGGCAGCGGCCTGCTGCGCGATGTGGCGCAGGCCACTGCCGCCGCGCAGGAAATCGGCTATCCGGTGATGCTGAAAAGCACGGCGGGCGGCGGCGGCATCGGCATGCAGCGCTGTGACGACGAGCAGGCGCTACTGGATGCCTTTGAGCGCGTAAAACGTCTCGCAGGCAACAATTTCGCCGACGATGGCGTCTTCTTAGAGAAATTTATCGCCCGGGCGCGACACATTGAGGTACAGGTTTTTGGCGACGGCGAAGGCAACGTGATTGCGCTCGGCGAGCGCGACTGTTCCGCCCAGCGTCGCAACCAGAAAGTGATTGAAGAGACGCCCGCGCCCCGCCTTTCCGACGCTACCCGTCAGGCCTTGCAGGCGACGGCGGTGCGCCTGTGCCAGGCGGTCAACTACCGCAGCGCGGGCACGGTTGAGTACGTTTATGACGACCAGGCGCAGCAGTTCTGGTTCCTTGAAGTGAACACCCGCTTACAGGTGGAGCACGGCGTCACCGAGATGGTTTATGGCGTCGATATTGTGCGCTGGATGGTGGAGCTGGGCGCGCAGACGCTGCCGCCGCTGGAAACGCTTCGCACCACGCCGCAGGGCCACGCCATCCAGGTGCGCGTCTACGCTGAAGATCCGGCGAAAAACTTCCAGCCGGTAGCGGGAACGTTGAGCGAAGTGGCGTTCCCAACCGCGGTGGATGGCGCGCAGCTGCGTATCGACCACTGGCTCTCCAGCGGCTGCGAGATTTCGCCTTTCTACGACCCGATGCTGGCGAAAGTGATTGTTCATGCCGCCGATCGCCCGGCGGCGCTGGCGGCGCTGCAAACAACGCTTAATGAGAGCCGTCTTTACGGCATTGAGAACAACCTTGTCTGGCTGCGTCACCTGCTGACGCTGCCGGAGGTGCGGCAAGGCGAGGTGATCACCGCCACGTTAGGCCAGGTCAGCTGGCGGCCCGCCACGCTCGACGTGCTGGGCGGCGGCACAATGACCACCATTCAGGATTTGCCAGGCCGCACCGGCTACTGGCACGTCGGCGTGCCGCCTTCCGGCCCCTTCGACAGCCTGGCGTTTCGCCTGGGCAACGCGCTGCTCGGCAACGCGCCGGATGCCGCCGGTCTTGAAATCACCCTGCGCGGACCGACGCTGCGCTTCAACCAGGCGTGTTCGGTCGTGTTAACCGGCGCGCCCATTGAAGCGATGCGTGAGAAAACGCCGTTGCCGATGGGCCAGGTCGTAGACATCGCCGCAGGCGAGACGCTGAAGCTCGGCGCGATTAGCGGCGCGGGCTGTCGCAGCTACCTGCTGTTCGCCGGCGGGCTGGATTGCCCACGTTATCTGGGCAGCCGCAGCACGTTCACTCTCGGTAAATTTGGCGGTCACGTCGGGCGCGCGCTGCGCACCGGCGATGTGCTGCACCTTGGGGCGCCGGCACTGCGTCCGCAGGCCTCGCTGCCTGCGACGGCTTATCCGGCGATAACGAACCACTGGCAGCTGCGGGTAATTTACGGCCCGCACGGCGCGCCCGCCTTTTTTACCGAAGAGGACATTGAGGCCTTTTTCGCTGCGCGCTGGCAGGTGCACTACAACTCCAGCCGCACCGGCATTCGCCTGATTGGCCCGAAACCGCAGTGGGCGCGCCCCGATGGCGGCGAGGCGGGCATGCACCCTTCCAATATTCACGATAACGCCTACGCCTTCGGCACCGTCGATTTCACCGGCGACATGCCCGTGATTCTCGGCCCGGACGGCCCTTCGCTGGGCGGTTTTGTCTGTCCGGCGACGGTGATTCAAAAAGATCTCTGGAAGCTCGGCCAGCTGAAAGCGGGCGATACGCTGACGTTTGTGCCGGTCACGCTTGAAGAAGCCGACAGCACCGATGAAATCGCCCCGGCTGTCGCCGTCGCCTCCCTTCCCTCGCCCATTCTCTGGCAAGACGCGGCGCGTGACGGCATGCCCGCCATGACCGTGCGCGCCGCGGGCGATAACTTCCTGCTGGTGGAATATGGCGAGCTGACGCTGGATATCGCGCTGCGTTTTCGCGTACATGCGCTGATGCAACGGCTTGAAAGCGAACCACAGCCGGGCCGTCTGGAGATGACGCCCGGGATCCGCTCGCTACAAATTCATTTCGACCCGACGATCTGCCCACGTTCGATCCTGTTAAACGCGGTGATCGAGGCGGATCTGTCGCTTGGCGATCTGCATGACGCTCGCGTCCCTTCGCGCACCGTCTGGCTGCCGCTCTCCTGGGATGACGAGGCCTGCCGCGAAGCCATTACCCGTTATACCCAGTCGGTGCGCCCGGGCGCGCCATGGTGCCCGAGCAACATCGAATTTATCCGCCGTATTAACGGGCTGGAGAGTGTTGAGCAGGTGAAAGCGATCGTGTTTGAGGCTTCATACCTGGTAATGGGACTGGGGGATGTTTATCTCGGCGCGCCAGTGGCGACGCCGCTCGACCCGCGCCACCGGCTGGTCACCACCAAGTACAACCCGGCGCGCACCTGGACTGCGGAAAACTCGGTGGGCATCGGCGGTGCTTATCTGTGCGTATATGGCATGGAAGGGCCGGGCGGCTACCAGTTTATCGGCCGCACGATGCAGATGTGGAACCGCGACCGCCAGACCGCAGCCTTCACCCAGCCGTGGCTGCTGCGCTTCTTTGACCAGATCCGCTTCTACCCGGTCAGCCATGAGGAGCTGCTCGACATTCGCGAGCGCTTCCCATGGGGCGATTACCCGTTGCGCGTTGAAGAGGGCGAGTTCAGCCTGAGCGCTTATCAGCAAATGTTGCAGGACGAGGCGCAGACCATCGACGCCTTCCAGCAGCGCCGCCAGCAGGCGTTTGATGAGGAACTGGCGCGCTGGCGCGCTGAGGGGCAGTTCACTTTCGACAGTACGCTGGACGAGCAGCCGCTCGGCGATGAGGCTATCCCGGAAAGCTGTCATGGCGTGGAAAGCCAGGTGGCGGGCAGCGTCTGGCAGTGGCTGGTGCAGCCGGGCGAGCAGGTGCGCGAGGGGCAGATTATCGGCATCCTGGAATCGATGAAGATGGAAATCCCGGTCACCGCGCCGGTGGACGGCACGGTGCATGCGCTCCAGCGTCAGCAGGGGCATCAGGTTCAGGCCGGTCAGTTGCTGATGCTGATAGAGCGCGCCGCCTGACGCGCTTTTACGCCGGGCAGGGAGGCCTGGCGTGAAATGTTAATAGTTCGTTAAGTCCATCACAAATCCGCCTCCCGGTTTTACCGCCTCGCTTCTGCTTTAATCTTTTATTTATCAATATAATGGCCGCTTAATATCGTCACTCAGGCGCCGGATCGTACGATTATCGCACGCTTACGCGGCGCGCATGATTGCCGGAACGCCAGCGCAATGGTTTGATTAAATGAACGATTAACGAATGACTGTTCGATAATCGAACATAACAGGTCAACTCCGGCGGCGCCCGACACCCTTACCTCTGTTGCCTGCGCCCGCCCCAGCAGGACGTGCCCTATGACAAACAAAACGACTACTGATATTCAGACGTTTATCAACGAGCATCCTTTTTCCCGTTACCAGTGGATGATCCTCGTACTCTGCTTTATTACCGTGGCGCTGGATGGCTTCGACACCGCCATTATCGGCTTTATCGCCTCCGACCTTGTGCAGGAGTGGGGCGTGGAGAAATCGGCGCTCGGCCCGGTGATGAGCGCAGCCCTGGTCGGGCTCGCTTTCGGCGCGCTTACCGCCGGGCCGATGGCGGACCGCATCGGACGCAAGAAGGTGCTGGTGCTCTCCATTCTGGTGTTCGGCGGCTTTAGCCTGCTCACCGCCTTCGCCAGTTCGCTTAACCAGCTGGCGCTGCTGCGCTTTTTAACCGGCCTGGGGCTTGGCGCGGCGATGCCGAACGCTGCCACGCTGATGTCGGAATATGCGCCGGAGCGCAAACGCGCGCTGCTGGTTAACCTGATGTTTGTCGGCTTCCCGATAGGCTCATCGATGGGCGGTTTTATCTCCGCCTGGCTTATCCCCCATTACGGCTGGCAGAGCGTGCTGGTGCTGGGCGGCGTGATGCCGCTGATGCTCGCCGTGGTGCTGATTTTCCTGCTGCCGGAATCGGCGCGCTATCTGGTGGTGCACAACAAACCGCAGCCGCACATCGCCGCCATTCTCCGGCGCATCGCGCCCTTGCCGGAACAGAGCCATTTCGTGCTGCATGAACCCGGCCAGGTGCAGGAGAAATCGGCGCTCGGGGTTATCTTCTCGCCGCGCTATCTGGTCGGCACGCTGATGCTCTGCCTCACCTACTTTATGGGCCTGCTGATTTTCTATCTGCTGACCTCCTGGCTGCCGCTGCTTATTCGTGAAACCGGCGCGAGCTTAAGCCAGGCGTCTATCATTACCGCCCTCTTCCCGCTTGGCGGCGGGATTGGCGTGCTGATTATCGGCGCGCTGATGGACAAGCTGAACCCGAACAAAGTGGTGGCGGTGGGTTACCTGCTGACCGGGCTTTTCGTCTGCCTGGTGGGCTTCTCGACGAGCAGCCTGGCGCTGATGGGCGTCATGGTGTTTATCGCCGGCACCATCATGAACGGCGCGCAGTCTTCCATGCCGGCGCTGGCGGCGGGCTTTTACCCGACTCAGGGACGGGCGACGGGCGTGGCCTGGATGCTTGGCCTGGGCCGCTTCGGCGGCATCCTGGGCGCTTTCAGCGGCGCATTTTTAATGCAGGCCGAACTCGCTTTCCGCACTATCTTTATGCTGCTGGCAATCCCGGCGGCGCTTTCCGCGCTGGCGCTGATGGTGAAATATTACGCCAGCCTGCGGCGCCCGAAAGAAGAGCGGGTAGCTGACAATCGGCTCGATAAAGCGGCGCAAAAGGCGTAACGCTACGCGGCGGGCGGTTATTCGCCGCCCGCATAACGATTTACAAATTTATACTTAGCTCAACGGGTTAACTGATTATTCAGGCAGTTAACATCATCTAAAATGCTTATTGAAGCACTCAGTAAGCATAAAAAAGCATCAATTGCAAAATTAATTAACAGGCGCAGGCGCATTTTATATTTTCCGAACTATCCTTAAGAAGCTTCTTAGAAGTTCACGATCCCGCTGTGTGATGTATGAGGAGTTCTCAATGGAATATAAAGAGCCTATGGCTGAGCTGCTCAGCAGCCTTGAGCAGATTGTATTTAAGGACGTACCACCAAAAGTTACCCCGGCGCAGAAACCTAATGCCTTCTCAGAATTTGAAAAACTGCGTAAGAGCATGGGGCTGAAAACGGCTGAACTTGCCCGTGTAATGGGCGTCAGCGTCGCCATGGTGCAGGAATGGGAATCAAAACGCGTAAAACCTTCCAGTACTGAACTTAAGCTGATGCGCCTGATTCAGGCCAACCCGAAGCTAAGTCAGCAGCTGATGGAATAATCCGGTCTGTTTGATTTGAACGTTTTAAAAAAAGTAAAAAAATAAACCCCGCCATCTGAAGCGGGGTTTTCTGTTTTTAGTAGCCGATATTAAGCACTTCCGGCACAGGATAGCGCTGCGTTTTTTCATCAAAAGTCAGCAACCAGCTTTTATTCATCGCTTCGCCTGCAAGTTTGCCTTTTGCCGTAAGCTTCATGTCCGGCAAACGTTGTCCGGCATGCATTTCGCCAAATCCCACCTTCACCTTCAGTTCATCCTGCTTGCAGCCCGCTTTTTCCGTGACATCGCAGAAGCCCAGGTTATCGGAGTACACCGTTACGGTCGCCACGTTGGCGATTCGCTCACCAAGCCGAACGTAGTAACGCTCAAAATCCTGGGTGAAGCCCTGAAGCGAATAGCCGGTTTTCGTCACAACGCCCCACTGGTCGCCCATTCGCACCGCCTGCACGTCGCCAGACTGGCCGTAACGCCCGGCGCCCTGCTCGCCCGCCAGGCTTATCGCTTTATCCCCGGTCAGATACCAGATATCGAAATAGCCGCTGTCGGCGCCAGCGCTGTTAGCGTTATCGCCTTCGCCGCACATCACGAGGATTCGCTGCTGCGCGCTGATGGGCTTATCAAGACAGCGGCGATACACAAAACCCGGCGTATCGGCTTTGCGCCACTCCCCGACAGAGAGAGGCTGGTAGTGCTTGTTGATAAAGCGCGTTGTATCGTCCGCCGCGTACAGTGGCGCGCTGAACATCCCTGCCAGCGCCAGTGTTAAGGCTAATTTCATGTTATCCCTCACATAAAAAACCCGCCTTGCGGCGGGTTTCATCAGGCTTATTGCAGCAGCGAGATATCCGCCACCTGCAAGAATAGCTCGCGCAGTTTTGCAAGCAGCGTCAGGCGGTTGATGCGCACCTCGTGCTCTTGCGCGTTCACCATCACTTTGTCGAAGAACTCATCCACCGGCTCGCGCAGGGCGGCAAGCTCAATCAGCGCATCCTGGTAACGCCCTTCGGCGAAATAGGGTTGCAGCTTATCGCGCAGCACAACAAGGTTACCCGCAAGCTTAATCTCCGCCGGCTCTTTGAGCACTGAAGCGTGAACCGTCTCGTTCAGCGGTTCGGTCGACTTCGCAAGGATGTTGGAAACACGCTTGTTGGCGGCGGCCAGCGCAGCGGCCTCTTCCAGCGTGCGGAAGTGCGATACCGCCTTCATGCGAGCGTCGAAATCCGCCGGTTTGGTCGGACGACGCGCCAGCACCGCCTGGATGGTATCCACGCTGTGACCTTCTTCCTGATACCAGGCGCGGAAGCGGCCCAGCATGAAGTCGATGACGTCATCCACCACGTTAGCATTGGTAAGCTTGCTACCGTAGAGGCGCACCGCTTCTTCGGTCAGCGTTTGCAGATCGAGCGGCAGGTTTTTCTCAACGATAATACGCAGCACGCCAAGCGCGGCGCGGCGCAGCGCGAACGGGTCTTTATCCCCTTTCGGATGCTGGCCGATGCCGAAGATGCCCGCCAGGGTATCCATTTTGTCGGCAATCGCCAGTGCGCAGGCGACCGGGTTAGAAGGCAGGTCATCGCCCGCAAAGCGCGGCTGGTACTGCTCGTTCAGCGCAACCGCCACATCTTCGGCTTCGCCGTCGTGACGCGCGTAGTGCATCCCCATCACGCCCTGGGTGTCGGTAAACTCGAACACCATGTTGGTCATCAGGTCGCATTTGGAGAGCAGGCCTGCGCGGGTCGCGTGGTTAACGTCTGCGCCAGTCTGCCCGGCAATCCAGCCAGCGAGCGCCTGAATGCGGTCGGTTTTATCGCGCAGGGTGCCGAGTTGCTGCTGGAACAGCACGGTTTCCAGGCGCGGCAGATGGTCTTCCAGACGCTTTTTGCGGTCGGTATTGAAGAAGAACTCCGCATCCGCCAGACGCGGGCGCACCACTTTTTCGTTACCGGAGATAATCTGCTGCGGATCTTTAGACTCAATGTTCGCCACAAAGATGAAGTGCGGCAGCAGCTTGCCGTCGTTGCCGTAAACCGGGAAGTATTTCTGGTCGCCTTTCATGGTGTAGACCAGCGCCTCGGCAGGCACCGCGAGGAATTTCTCTTCGAATTTCGCCGTCAGCACCACCGGCCATTCCACCAGCGAGGCGACTTCTTCCAGCAGGCTGTCGCTTAAGTCGGCGTTGCCGCCAATCTGACGGGCCGCCGCTTCGGCGTCTGCTTTGATCTTCGCTTTACGCGCTTCGTAATCCGCGATCACTTTGCCGCGCTCCAGCAGGATTTCCGGATACTGATCGGCGTTCTCCAACGTGAATTCCGGCTCGCCCATAAAGCGGTGGCCGCGGATCACGCGGTCAGAATCGATGCCGAGCACGGTGGCGGGCACGACCTCGTCGCCCAGCAGCAGGGTGACCGTATGCACCGGACGCACGAACTGGACGTCGGAATCGCCCCAGCGCATCAGTTTGGGAATCGGCAGCTTAGAGAGCGCGGTGCTGACCATATTCGGCAACAGCGCCTGCACGCTTTCGCCCTTCACGTGGGCGCGATAAAGCAGCCATTCGCCTTTGTCGGTGGTCAGGCGTTCCGCCTGGTCGACGGTAATGCCGCAGCCTCGCGCCCAGCCTTCCGCCGCTTTGCTCGGCTTGCCTTCAGCGTCAAACGCCGCCGACACGGCCGGGCCGCGCTTTTCCACTTCGCGGTCGGGCTGAGAAGCGGCGAGGCTCGCCACTTTCACCGCCAGGCGGCGCGGCGCCGCGTACCATTTCACCTCGCCATGGGCGAGGCCCGCAGCGTCCAGTTCAGCCGTGAAGTTCGCAGCAAAAGATTCCGCAAGGCTGCGCAGGGCTTTTGGCGGCAGCTCTTCAGTGCCAATCTCCACCAGAAAAGTTTTTTCAGACATGGCAGCCTCTTATTTATTCCTGTTGCACATCGGGAAGCCCAGCGCTTCACGGGAAGCGTAGTAGGCCTCAGCCACAGCTTTGGTCAGCGTACGGATACGCAGAATGTAGCGCTGGCGCTCGGTTACCGAGATGGCTTTGCGGGCATCCAGCAGGTTGAAGCTGTGCGCGGCTTTCAGGATACGTTCGTAGGCTGGCAGCGGCAGCGGCGTTTCCAGCGCCAGCAGCTGCTGCGCTTCTTTCTCGTACTGCTCAAAGCAGGTGAAGAGGAAATCCACATCCGCGTATTCAAAGTTGTAGGTGGACTGCTCTACTTCGTTCTGATGGAACACGTCGCCGTAGGTAGTTTTACCCAGCGGGCCGTCGCTCCACACCAGATCGTAAACGCTGTCGACACCCTGGATATACATTGCCAGACGCTCAAGACCGTAAGTGATCTCACCCGTAACCGGCTTGCACTCCAGACCGCCTACCTGCTGGAAATAGGTGAACTGAGTGACTTCCATACCATTGAGCCACACTTCCCAGCCGAGACCCCAGGCGCCCAGCGTCGGGTTTTCCCAGTTGTCTTCAACGAAGCGGATATCGTGAATGGTCGGGTCCATGCCCAGCTCTTTCAGCGAGCCCAGGTAAAGCTCCTGAATGTTGTCCGGCGACGGCTTGATGATCACCTGGAACTGGTAGTAGTGCTGTAAGCGGTTCGGGTTTTCGCCGTAACGGCCGTCGGTGGGACGGCGGGAAGGCTGTACATAAGCCGCCGCGATAGGCTCAGGTCCGAGCGCCCGCAGGCAGGTCATGGGGTGAGACGTTCCGGCGCCGACTTCCATGTCCAAAGGTTGAACGATGGTGCAGCCCTGGCGAGCCCAGTAATCCTGAAGCGTCAGAATCAGGCCCTGAAAGGTCCTGGTATCAAACTTTTGCATATAATTTCGCACGCGATACGAGTGGTTTTATAGGGAAGCGGTCAGTATACCCATTGACCGCAAGATATACAGCCCGGATCCGCGTACAAAACCCGGCTGTTGAAGGAAGAGTGAGGTGCTAGCGCATGGAAAGGTGTAAAAAGCGACCGTCAGCGTCAAAAGAGCAGGTAAATCCCTCTTCGCGAGCGGTGTAGCCGCGTAATTCATAGCTTCCCTGAAAAGTATCGAACCCGACGACGTTAACCTGCTGCGGCCCGGTGTTGTAACGGTGCGCAGCTTCCCCTTTGCACAGTTGCTCCATATCCAGCGAACGCGCCGCGGTTAAATGCGTCTTTTGCGCGTTCTGGGCATGCTGCGGCTCTGATTGCTGCATCATGCAGCCTGTCGTCAGAACGGAGGTCACCAGCACCATACAGAGAAACCGCTTCGCCATTACTTGTTATCTCCATGTTAAAGTATCGACCTTTCCGCGTTTATGCCGTGGTCCGTCACAGAAAGGGGCCGCATTGTGCGAAACCCCGCAACCGCAGGCAACCGGCCAGCGCTAAACTCAGATTGTTCCGGGCGGATGACGCCACCAGAGAATAAAGATGGTACAGAGGATGGCATGCAGCAAAAAATTAACTGGATAGATAACCTGCGCGGCATCGCCTGCCTGATGGTGGTGATGATTCACACCACCACCTGGTACATCACCAATTCAGGCCAGGTCAGCGCCTGGAGCTGGGATTTAGCGAACGTGCTGAACTCCGCTTCGCGCGTCAGCGTGCCGCTCTTTTTTATGATTTCCGGCTATCTTTTTTTCGGCGAGCGCAGCGCCGGACAGCGCCACTTTCTGCGCATCGCGCTCTGTCTGCTGTTCTATAGCACGGTCGCGTTTATCTACATTTCGCTCTTAACGCCCATCAGCCCGCGGCTTTCGCTTATCTATCTGTTTCAAAAGCCGGTTTTTTATCACCTGTGGTTTTTCTTCGCGATTGCAGTCATCTACCTGCTTTCACCGCTTATCTGCGTAAAAAGGGTCAACGCCACAACGATTCTGGGACTGATGGTGTTGCTGGGGGTCATCGCCAATCCGAATACCGTGCCGCAGGTCATCCACGAGGTGAAATGGCTGCCGATAAACCTGTATATTCGCGGCGATACCTTTTACTACGTGCTTTATGGCCTGCTTGGCCGGGCTATCGGCATGCTGGAGACGAAAAACGGCGTGGTCAGCGCGGTGGCGGCGTTTTTATTCGTATTATGCGTGGTGATGATTTCAACCGGCACCCATACGCAACTCGAAATCCAGGGTAATTTCTCAGATATCTTTTACATCTACTGCGGCCCGCTGGTGTTTATCGCCGCTATCAGCCTGCTGGTGCTGGTGAAAAATACGCTTGATGGACGCCCGCTGCCGGTACTCGGCTTTATTTCCCGCCATTCGCTCGGCATTTACGGCTTTCATGCGCTGTTTATTCATTTTCTGCGCACGCATGATATTGAATTCACCGCCTGGCCGGTGCTGGATCTCGCGTGGATATTCGGCGCGACGCTGGCCGGCTCACTGCTGCTTTCCGTGCTGTTGCAGCGCATCGATACCCGACGGCTGGTTAGCTAGCGCGACCGCGGGCGCGATGAAACTGGCGCGGCGAAGAGAACCCGGCCGCCAGCGCCGCCTGCTCGGTCCTTTGCCCTTGCAACAGGCACTGTTCCGCCACGGCAAGGCGCAGGTGCTCCAGATAATCCCGCACGCTAATGCCGAGGTGCTGCTGAAAAAGCCGCGAAAGATGGCGCGGGCTGACATGTACTTTTTCCGCTAATACGGGCAGGCTCCAGGCGCGCTGCGGCGCGGCCGCCAGCAGATCCTGAGCGCGATGAATGGCCGGATGAAGATGGTTGCGATAGCGCAGCCAGGGCGAAAGCTGCGGGTCGTCGCCGGAGCGGCGCAGCCAGACCACCATCTCTCGCGCCACCTCCAGCGCCGTCTGCGGCCCGCAGATCCGGTTAATCAGGTGCAGCGAGAGGTCAATGCCGGAAGTAATGCCGGCGCTGGTCCAGATCCCTCGGTCCTCGACAAAAATGCGGTTCTCCCGCACCAGCGCGCCCGGCGCGGCAGCCTTGAGCCGCTCCAGCACGTCGTGGTGCGTGGTGCAGGCGACGCCGTGCATCAGCCCGGCGCGGGCGGCCAGCAACGCGCCCGAGCAGATGCAGACCAGCGTAAGCTGCTGGCTGTGGATCTGCGGCTGCTGGCGCGTCAGCCAGCGGCGTACCGTTTCCGCCTGCGGCGTGGCGAACCAGCGGGCTGAATCTTCCGCGCCCGGCACCACCAGCAGGCTGCCTGCGGGCAGGTGCTCCGGCAGCGGCGCAACGCCGCTTATTTTCAGCCCGATCGAGGTTTCCACCTCTTCGTCCGGCCCAATATAGTGCAGACGAAAGCGCCCGCCCGCCAGCCGCAGCGTCTCCGCCGGGCCGGTCATATCCAGCGCGAGTACGCCCGGTAACACCACAAACCAGACATCTGTCATCATGCAAGCTGCTCCAGCGTTTGCGCTACGGTGAGAATGGAAGCGAAGCGGCCCTGCAGCACCGTTTCGGTACGATGGCGCAGGGTTTGCGCGTCCAGCGTGACGCCCTGCCACGTCATTGGGAAAGTCAGCGTGGCTTCGCTAACAAACGTTACCTTATAGCCAAGGTCGGAAGCTACTCGCGCAGTGGTTTCGCAGCACTGTTCGGTGCGGATGCCAGCAATTATCAGATGATTAATATCGCGCCCGCGCGACCAGCGATCCAGTCCGGTGTCGGTAAAAGCGTTATGCACATGCTTATGAAAAGCGACCGCCGGACGATGGGTTAAAAAGGGCATCGGCGTAACAAAGCCGGACTCCAGCGTAAAGACATCGTCACCGTCGACGTGAAAAATATCCACTACCGGCACCTGAAGCGCTTCGCAGCCGCGAATAAGCTCGTTTAGCGCCTGCTGAAAGGCCGGAAACTCCGTTTCCTGCCAGTAATGGCGGTGAAAGAAGGAACACTGGGTATCGATATTAAGCAATGCGCTACGTGTCATTTTCGGACTCCGGTAAAGGGGATTCGTAGCCATTGTGCGCGAGGTTCGCCGCCGGGAGCAGACCAGAAAAGGACAGAAACAGGCTGGTTCAGGACAACGAAAAAGCGCGCCTTCTGGCGCGCTTATACGACAAAAAAGGGGATTTTTAATCTCTCGCCTTCCGCGATACGCTTTCAGCCTCTTCGCTATGACATCAGCGGCAGCAGTTGCTGATAGATCTGGCGGAAAGTTTCCCGTCGCCCGGCATAGCGCTGATAGCGCTCGTTATCGGGCTGGTGTTGCTGCTCCAGCGGCAGCTGCGGCAGAAGCTGGTGCAGGGATTGTCCGGGCGAAAGGGCGATTTGCGCCAGCCGCGCCGCGCCAAGGGCTGGCCCCACGTCGCCGCCGGTGCGGTAATCCAACGTTTTGCCGCTGATATCCGCCAGCATTTGCCGCCAGTAACCGCTGCGCGCGCCGCCGCCGATAAGCGTTACGCTTTGCGGCTCGATGCCACAGGCATGCACTGCGTCCATGCCATCCGCCAGCGCATAACCTACTCCTTCGAGCACGGCGCGCGCCAGTTCCGCCGGGCCGTGCTGATGCGTCAAACCGAAAAAGACCCCTTTCGCCTGTGGGTTGTTGTGCGGCGTGCGCTCACCGGAAAGGTAGGGTAAAAACCAGATAACACCTACATCGCCGCGCGCGTTTTGCGCCGCTTCAAGCAGCGCCGGCACGCTGTGAAAACCGGTTAGTTTCGCAGCCCAGTCGAGGCAGGAAGCGGCGCTTAACATGACCGACATCAGATGCCAGCGGTTGGGCAACGCGTGGCAGAAACTGTGCACCGCGCTTTCCGGCTTTGCGCGAAAGCCGTCGCTTACCGCGAAATAGACGCCGGAGGTGCCGAGCGACAGCATCGCCTGGCCGGAATCCACCATGCCAACGCCGACAGCGCCCGCCGCGTTGTCGCCGCCACCCGCCACCACAGGCACGGCTGGCATGCCCCACGCCTCAGCCACATCCGCCTTCAGCACGCCGGTAATTTCGCTGCCTTCAAACAGCGCGGGCATGTTGTCGCGCGTGAGCCGGCACGCCTCCAGCATGACGTCGCTCCAGTCGCGCTTCGCCACATCAAGCCACATCGTGCCCGCCGCATCGGACATATCGCTGGCGAAGTCGCCCGTCATGCGCAGGCGAAGATAATCTTTTGGCAGCAAGACCTTGTCTACCTGAGCGAAAATTTCCGGCTCATGACGCTCCACCCACAGCAGCTTCGGCGCGGTAAAGCCTGGCATCATCAGGTTGCCGGTGATCGCGCGGGAGGTTTCAATGTTCGCTTCCAGCAGCGCGCACTCTTCGCCGCTGCGGCCGTCATTCCATAAAATCGCCGGGCGCAGCACGCGCTGTTGCTTATCCAGCAGCGTGGCGCCGTGCATCTGCCCGGTCAGGCCGAGCGCCTTGACGCCGCGCAGGCTCTGCTTAGCGCCCAGCGCTTTCATGGCATCGTCCGTTGCCTGCCACCACGCCTGTGGATCTTGCTCAGACCAGAGCGGTTGCGGTCGCGACACGCTTAACGGTGCCGTATGCGAGGCCAATAGCGTTCCTTGCTCATCCAGCAGTATCGCTTTAACCCCCGATGTCCCGAGATCGATTCCGACATACATAGCGGCGACTCCTTAAAAAAGCGCCGCCTCGTGGCGGCGCTGGCTTTTATTTATCAAACAGATAGCGATTAACCAGGTTTTCCAGCAACTCCTGGTGGCCACTCTGATGACGCGGCGCGAAATTATGCTGTTCAGCGTACTTCGCCAGTTCCGCGAGCGTCAGCTGCCCTTTCAAAATTTGCTGGCCCAGCTCACCATTCCAGCCCGCGTAGCGTTTAGCGACGCGCTTATCCAGCTCGCCCTCTTCCAGCATCCGCGCCGCAATCTTCAGCGAAAGCGCCATAGTGTCCATCGCGCCGATATGGCCATAAAAGAGATCGTATTTGTCGGTGCTCTGGCGGCGCACTTTGGCGTCGAAGTTCAACCCGCCGGTTGTAAAGCCGCCCGCTTTAAGGATTTCATACATCACCAGCGCGTTTTCCTCCACGCTGTTGGGGAACTGATCGGTATCCCAGCCAAGCTGCGGGTCGCCGCGGTTGGCGTCTACCGAACCGAAGATGCCGAGCGCGATAGCCGTGGCGATTTCATGATGGAAGGCGTGACCCGCGAGCGTGGCGTGGTTCGCCTCGATATTAACCTTAATCTCTTTTTCAAGGCCAAACTGCTTGAGGAAGCCGTAAACCGTCGCGACGTCATAATCATACTGGTGCTTAGTCGGTTCCTGCGGTTTCGGCTCTATTAACAGCGTGCCGCGAAAGCCGATTTTGTGTTTATGCTCGACCACCATCTGCATGAAGCGGCCAATCTGCTCGCGCTCCTGACGCAGGTCGGTGTTGAGCAGCGTTTCATACCCTTCGCGTCCGCCCCACAGCACATAGTTTTCCCCGCCCAGTTGATGCGTGGCGTTCATCGCCGTTACAACCTGCGTTGCCGCCCAGGAGAAGACTTCCGGATCCGGGTTGGTGGCGGCCCCGGCGCCGTAGCGCGGGTTCGTAAAGCAGTTCGCCGTGCCCCACAGGAGCTTCACGCCGCTTTGCTGCTGCTTTTCCGCCAGCACGTCGACCATCTGCGCAAAATTGTTCAGGTATTCTTTCAGCGATGCGCCTTCCGGCGAGACGTCCACATCATGGAAGCAGTAATAGGGCACGTTCAGCTTGTGAAAGAATTCAAACGCCACGTCCGCTTTGCGTTTCGCAAGCGCCAGCGCGTCGCCCGGCTGTTGCCACGGGCGGTCAAAGGCGCCCACGCCGAACATATCTGAGCCATTCCAGCAGAAGGTGTGCCAGTAACAGGCCGCGAAGCGCAGGTGCTCCTCCATGCGCTTGCCCATCACCTTCTCGTCAGGATTGTAGTGGCGAAACGCCAGCGGGTTGGTGGTCGTCGGACCTTCGTAACGCACGCGCTCAAGTTGGTCGAAATAATTTTGCATAATTGACTCCGTAATCAGGGACCGTTCCAGCGAGGATGGCTTTATCCTGGAATTACCTTTCGTTCTGCTCAATTACGTTATTTCACACTGCGATTAAGAGAATACGCAAATGTGCGGCGGCTCTCAAAATAGCGTGCAAAATGAAATAAACATCTTCGAGGCTTATTCCACTTTTTTGAAATTGCGCTATGCATTGAAAAATGAAATTCGATCGCCGTCATAAAAGCAAAAATAAACAAAAAATCATAATCAGAAGATAAAAATCTGTAATTGATAACAGGCGAGTCTGCGCTAAAAATTGCCAGCGTCTGAAAGTATCTCTTTGCCTTTAGCTTTAATGGTTGTACGACCTTTCTCACCCCTACTACAGGTATTAACGCTATGAAAATGAAAACCCTACTCGTTACCCTGTGCGCCTCGCTGATGCTTTCGAGCTTCAGCGGCATCGCTAAAGAAGTTAAAATCGGCATGGCTATTGATGACCTGCGCCTTGAGCGCTGGCAAAAGGATCGCGACATCTTCGTCAGCAAAGCGGAATCGTTAGGCGCGAAAGTTTTCGTGCAGTCGGCCAACGGCAACGAAGAGACGCAAATGTCGCAAATTGAAAACATGATTAACCGCGGCGTGGATGTGCTGGTTATTATTCCCTACAACGGCCAGGTATTAAGCAACGTCGTGGCGGAAGCGAAACGCGAAGGAATTAAAGTTCTCGCTTACGACCGCATGATTAATAACGCCGATATCGATTTCTATATCTCCTTCGACAATGAAAAAGTCGGTGAATTACAAGCTAAAAGCCTGGTCGACAAAGTGCCTCAGGGAAATTATTTCCTGATGGGCGGCTCGCCAGTAGATAATAACGCGAAGTTATTCCGCGCCGGGCAAATGAAAGTATTAAAGCCTTATATCGATGAAGGCAAAATTAAAATTGTCGGCGATCAGTGGGCCGATGGCTGGCTGCCGGAAAACGCGCTGAAAATCATGGAAAACGCGCTGACGGCCAACAACAACAAAATTGACGCGGTGGTCGCCTCCAACGACGCCACGGCGGGCGGCGCTATTCAGGCGCTGAGCGCGCAGGGACTTGCGGGCAAAGTGGCTATTTCCGGGCAGGATGCGGATCTTGCGGGCGTGAAGCGTATTATCGCCGGCACGCAGACCATGACGGTTTATAAACCTATTACGCAACTTGCTAATACCGCGGCGGAAATAGCGGTAGAGCTTGGCAACGATCAAAAACCGAAATCGGACGCCACGCTCAATAATGGTCTGAAAGAGGTGCCGGCGCGCCTGTTAACGCCTATCGAAGTGGATAAAAGCAATATCGAAACCACCGTCATCAAAGATGGTTTTCATAAGAAAAGCGAGCTTTAACCTGGCGGCGCTCATGGTTCGCCATGGGCGCTTTGCTGCTGTCTGAACGTCGGGCGAGGGTGCTATGCCTTACTTACTCGAAATGAAAAACATCACTAAAGCATTCGGCGCGGTGAAAGCGGTGGATAACGTCACGCTCTCGCTGAATCCGGGTGAGGTGCTTTCGCTGTGCGGCGAAAACGGCTCTGGTAAATCAACGTTGATGAAAGTGCTCTGCGGCATCTACCCGCACGGCAGCTACGAGGGCGAAATTTGGTTCGCCGGAGAAAAACTGGAGGCGAACCACATTCGCGATACCGAGCGTAAAGGCATCGCGATAATTCATCAGGAGCTGGCTCTTGTGAAGCACCTGACGGTGCTGGAAAACATTTTTCTTGGCGCCGAGATAACGCACCGCGGCGTACTGGATTACGACACCATGACGCTACGCTGCCAGAAGCTGCTCGCCCAGGTCAGCCTCGCTATCTCACCCGATACCCGGGTCGGCGATTTAGGTCTCGGCCAACAGCAGCTGGTTGAAATCGCCAAGGCGCTGAATAAGCAAGTGCGGTTGTTGATTCTGGATGAGCCCACCGCGTCGCTCACCGAACAGGAAACCGCCGTGCTGCTGGAGATTATCCGCGATCTGCAAAACCACGGCATCGCCTGTATTTATATCTCCCACAAGCTGAACGAGGTAAAGGCGATCTCCGACACCATCTGCGTTATCCGCGACGGGCAGCACATCGGTACCCGGGAAGCCGAACAGATGCGCGAGGAGGATATCATCACCATGATGGTCGGCCGGGAGCTGACAGCGCTCTACCCTAACGAGCCGCACAACGCAGGCGAAGAGATTCTGCGCGTGGAAAACCTGACCGCCTGGCATCCGGTTAACCGGCACATCAAGCGGGTGAATAATGTCTCTTTTTCACTGCGCCGCGGTGAAATCCTTGGCATCGCAGGCCTGGTAGGCGCCGGACGAACAGAAGCGGTGCAGTGCCTGTTCGGCGTCTGGCCCGGCCGTCATGAAGGCAAAATCTTTATCGATGGCAAACCAGTGACGATAACCAACTGCAAACAGGCCATCGCGCACGGCATCGCCATGGTGCCGGAAGATCGCAAGAGAGACGGCATCGTGCCGGTAATGGCGGTCGGACAGAACATTACGCTGGCGGCGCTGGATAACTTTTCCGGCGCGCTGAGCGCGCTGGACGACGCGGCCGAGCAGCAGTGCATCTTACAGTCGCTACAGCGGCTGAAGGTGAAAACGGCCTCGCCCATGCTCGCTATCGGCCGCTTAAGCGGCGGCAACCAGCAAAAAGCGATTCTTGCACGCTGCCTGCTGCTTAACCCCCGGGTGCTGATTCTGGATGAACCCACCCGCGGCATCGATATCGGAGCCAAATATGAGATCTACAAACTAATTAACCAACTGGTGCAACAGGGGATCGCGGTCATCGTTATCTCCTCCGAACTGCCGGAAGTGCTGGGCCTCAGCGACCGCGTACTGGTGATGCATGAAGGCCGCCTGAAAGCCAATCTTATCAACCATAACCTGACCCAGGAGCAGGTGATGGAAGCCGCACTGAGGAGCGACAGCCATGTCGAAAAGCAACCCGTCTGAAATGAAACTGGCCGCGCCGCTGGCGACGCCGCTCGGCAATTTGCGCGCGCTGAATTTACAAGTTTTTGTCATGATTGCCGCCATCGTTGCCATCATGCTCTTTTTCACCTTTATGACCGACGGCGCTTATCTGAGCGCCCGGAACGTTTCGAACCTGCTGCGCCAGACCGCCATTACCGGCATTCTGGCGGTAGGGATGGTATTTGTGATTATCTCGGCCGAAATCGACCTCTCTGTGGGCTCGATGATGGGCCTGCTTGGCGGCGCGGCGGCGATTTTTGACGTCTGGCTGGGCTGGCCGCTGCCGCTGACGGTGGTCGTCACTCTGTTGCTGGGGCTGCTGCTTGGCGCCTGGAACGGCTGGTGGGTCGCCTACCGCAAAGTCCCTTCGTTTATCGTCACGCTCGCCGGTATGCTGGCGTTTCGCGGCGTGCTGATAGGCATCACTAACGGTACTACTGTCTCGCCCACCAGCGCAGCGATGTCGCAAATCGGGCAAAGCTACCTGCCGGATGGCGTCGGTTTCGCGGTAGGCGCGCTGGGTTTAGGCGCGTTTATTATCTGGCAGTGGCGGGGACGTATGCGTCGTCAGGCGCTGGGTCTCAGCGCACCCGCCTCAGGCGGCGTAGTGGGACGCCAGGCTATTACCGCTATCGTTGTACTGGGCGCTATCTGGCTGCTGAATGATTATCGCGGCGTGCCAACCCCGGTGCTAATCCTGGCCTTTCTGCTGCTGGGCGGCCTGTTTATGGCGACGCGTACCGCATTTGGCCGGCGCATTTACGCTATTGGCGGCAACCTGGAAGCGGCGCGCCTCTCCGGTATTAACGTGGAGCGCACCAAGCTTGCCGTCTTTGCCATCAACGGCTTAATGGTTGCTATCGCAGGGTTAATTCTCAGTTCCCGCCTGGGCGCAGGCTCGCCTTCGGCCGGGAATATTGCGGAACTGGATGCCATCGCCGCTTGCGTGATTGGCGGCACCAGCCTGGCAGGCGGTATCGGCAGCGTGGCCGGCGCGGTGATGGGCGCATTTATTATGGCTTCGTTGGATAACGGCATGAGCATGATGGATGTGCCCACCTTCTGGCAGTACATCGTTAAAGGCGCCATTCTGCTGCTCGCCGTCTGGATGGATTCGGCAACCAAGCGTCGCGCCTGAACAAACCCGGCGGCAGATCACAATGTCAGTGCGGGGTTCGCCGCTCGCCGCCGGAATATGGTATTCAGACACAGGTTATGGGCCTGGAAATCAACACTATGTTTGAGAAGCGTCACCGCATTACGTTGTTATTTAACGCGAATAAAGCATATGACCGGCAGGTCGTTGAAGGCGTGGGTGAATATTTACAGGCTTCACAATCGGAGTGGGATATTTTTATTGAAGAGGATTTCCGCGCCCGTATCGACAATATCAAAGAGTGGTTAGGCGATGGCGTCATCGCTGATTTTGATGACCGGGAGATAGAGACGCTGCTGGCCGACGTTGACGTGCCGATTGTCGGCGTCGGCGGATCTTATCATTTGCCTGAGCACTATCCGGCGGTACATTACATCGCTACCGATAACCAGGCGCTGGTAGAGAGCGCCTTCCTGCACCTTAAAGAAAAAGGTGTCAATCGCTTCGCCTTTTATGGTCTGCCTGCTTCCAGCGGCAAACGCTGGGCGGCGGAGCGCGAACATGCTTTCAGCCAACTGGTGGCGCGGGAGAAATACCGGGGCGTCATCTATCAGGGGCTGGAGACCGCGCCGGAAAACTGGCAACACGCACAAAACCGGCTGGCGGACTGGCTGCAAACGCTGCCGCCCCAGACCGGCATTATCGCCGTGACGGACGCGCGGGCGCGTCACCTTCTACAGGTTTGCGAACATTTGCACATTCCCGTGCCGGAAAAGCTGTGCGTTATCGGCATTGATAACGAAGAGCTGACGCGCTATTTGTCGCGCGTGGCGCTCTCTTCAGTGGCGCAGGGCACGCGACAGATGGGGTATCAGGCAGCTAAGTTACTGCATCGCCTGCTCGATAATGAGTCGATGCCATTGCAGCGTGTGCTGGTGCCGCCCGTACGAGTAGTAGAACGGCGTTCCACGGATTACCGTTCACTGCATGACCCGGCAGTTATCCAGGCGATGCATTACATTCGCAATCACGCCTGCAAAGGCATCAAGGTTGAACAGGTGCTGGATGCCGTAGGCATTTCCCGCTCTAATCTGGAAAAGCGCTTTAAAGAAGAGGTGGGCGAAACCATTCATGCGGTTATTCATGCAGAAAAGCTGGATAAAGCGCGCAGCCTGCTTATTTCTACCTCGTTAACCATTAACGAAATCTCACAAATGTGCGGCTACCCTTCGCTGCAATATTTTTACTCGGTGTTTAAAAAGGCTTACGAGTCGACCCCGAAAGATTATCGGGACAGGTATAGCGAAGTGCTGATTTAAGCAGTAAAAAACCACCTCCAGAGGAGGTGGCTTTAAAGTGAGCCCCCTGAAAGGGGGCCGCTGCTAACCGGTTGATTAGTTCTGTAGTAACTCCATCTGCATGTCGAGTTCCTGTTCCTTTTTGTCCTGATGCCTCACATATCGCCGGATAATCTCTTCGTTCACACCAACCGTATCCACAAAGTATCCTCGCGCCCAGAAATGATTGCCCCACAACTTCTTTCTTATGTGCGGGAACCTGTTATAGAGCCTTATTGCACTGCGCCCTTTCAGAACACCCATGAGCGTTGAAATAGAGAGTTTGGGCGGTACGATAACCACCAGATGAACATGGTCAGGCTGAATA
>JHYZ01000022.1 GCA_000621185.1 Franconibacter pulveris DSM 19144 | reverse complement strand
CCGCTCTCATTAAGTAATGCCGCGTTGATCCCGCCAATAATCATGGTGGAAGAAGCGGAGATCACTTCCCCGCCGCTGCTGAGTTTGTCATGAAGGCGAATAATGCCCTTTCCCATCAGAAATCCCTTTCAGTAGTAATAGAAGTAGTCTCGCCAGGCATTACGATCCGGCATTGGCCTGGAACCTTTTAGCGGAGGTTCGCTTTTTAACCTTTTTTTTGTTTTTTCCGGCAAATTAACCCATTGAGGATCAGAAAACCCCAGTGTGGAAAAAATAGATTCAGACAGCAAAATAACGGGACCGGGATTCTTTCTGATACTGCGCATGGCGAAAAAATAGGCCATCGCTAACATGAAAGCGAAAACACCAGCACAAACGGCTATACCTTCCCAGTCAACGCCACGAATACGAAGATATGTTAAAATAACCAGAAAAATGCTTCCTATCCCCATGACCGCATATTTGCCGAAACTGATTTCAGCTTCCCTTCCAGCCCCACAACGAGGTGTCATAGAAATAGTCTGAATTTCAGGAATCATTAATGCGTAAGTTACATAGTGATCCCCTTGCCCCATCACAGCCATTTCAACGAAGTCACCGGGTTGAGCATTTGTTTTTCCCAGCCAGCCATGGAAAAGAATACCGTTGATTTTTCCTCGAACAAAATCACAACGATCATCCTGTCGAGTATCGCTCTGTCCCGTTACCGCTGAACCTGCGGCATTTCCCGCCATCGCCAGTAAAAGGCTCCCCACCTGATTACTGGCTTCCTGTCGTGCAAACTCCTCGGGATCATATTCACGCTTGGTGAAATAGCCGATCACTTTCTGCACACTAAATTCTTCCAACACCCCGCTGACTTTGAACAAAGGTTGACGAGGAGGGAGTTCTGGCGGCGGCGGTTCCGTTGCCAGAGTTGCTTCCAGTAGAGGGATTTTGTCCTGTTGAGCTTTTATTACTTGTTCAAAACTAGCGCGAAGAGTCGGATCTTTATTAATAGCATCCTGTCTTACACGTATTTCAATTTTGGCATTGGATAGTTCTCTTTTAACTTCATCAAAATCAATAAACTCATCAGAGGACTTTCTATTTGTTGTCATAGCACCGCTCCCAGCGCTTTATTAAACGCTTCCTGCTGATTATCATATTCTTTATCACGAGTTTTTTTGGGGCCAAGCAGCCAGGTACTCTTCAGTTTGTCTTCAGGCTCAAGTCCGAACACACCTTCCCGGCACCACTTCTGCAGATCATTGCCATAGTAATAATTTATCAGTTGCTCAATAAGAAACATGCCGACCATGACTTCCCAACTGGCGAGGAAGCCGAGTACACGAGCAACAGCTTCTTTTGCCAAAACACCGCTCATAGTTTCCAGTACCCCTTCTTTTAACGAAGGATTTTTAACCAGTAATTTAAGGAGCCCTCCGAAAGACTTCAGCGATAACCCGATATCAACAATTACCTTTCCTCCATTCAAGCCTACAAATATCCATCTTTTATGATCAGACCCAAATTCTGATATCAAATCACTGCCATCCAGAGCCAGATTAATCACCGCAGCGGCCGTTCCTGCATTGGCCCCCACAAATTTCACACTTGTGGTTCTAGCTCCATTCTGGATCCCATGTTTAATCGCCGGTTCGATAATTTCGCTGGTTGTACTGAGGGTTCCGAGAAATGCAGACATTATCTGTGCATGACTTTTCGTATTTCCCTTGCTTTCTTGTAACTGATTTTTAAACTCCAGCCCATTGAAGAACAACGTCAGCAACTTGATCCGGGCTCCCTTCAGGGCACTTTCACCTTCAGCACTTTTGCTGAATTCATCAAATCGTGACTTATAAGTATTCAGGTTTACCCGCCGCTCAGCAGCTCCCGAATAATTCATGTCCTCAAGAAGCTGTCTTCTGAAAGCATCGCCATCCTGTATCTGCCCGAGAGACAGTTGCACCGCATTATCAAACGACACACCGGATACCACCTGGAACAATGATTTCGTCAGCAGCTCATTCATCCCGTCCAGCCCTTTTCCCAGGCGGGTGAAGTTAAAGAACCGATCGCCCAATGTACTCATACGACGATCGCAGTACAGCATCATCCGGGAGAACGATGAGGATGGCGTGGCGGGTCGTTCCAGCAACTCATTTGCAGAGGCATAGGCTTCATTCAGCTTGCCAGCCAGCGGGGCCACTGCCGCCAGGAATGATGCTTCGTCCGCTTTCTCTGTTTTGCCGTGGCTCTTTGCCAGGCTTTCCAGATAAACGGTCATATCGGCTATCACATCCGGGTTATTAAGTAGCAGCGAGCGCCAGACCAGGTTACTTTCGGATTTCGCGGAATACTGGTTTATCAGACTGTCCAGCCACTGTGCGCCGGTATCGGTCAGGTTCAGCGAGGCCAGCGCATAATCCACGATTTCGCGATAGCTCAGATTGTCCTCCACACTCGTGGAGTAAAAATCCTGGCTACAGGTGATAAACGAGGCAGACTGAAGCCAGGCAATACGCAGACGGTGCAGGGCTTCCATCCGGGTGGCTATCACCTTACAAAACTGCTCATAACAGGCGTTGAAGGCATTTATCTTGTCGTGATTCAGTTCTGCGTCATACCTCGCCCAACTGGTCGCCAGCGCTTCATCACCCGCCTGTTCTGATAACAGTTGCGCCCGTTGCAACAGGTCATTCAGTACCGACTGACGCTGCGTGTCAGCGCCCGGCACCATCGCGATGACACCACCAGAAACCTTATCCATGCCGTAATTTGCAGTACTGCTGTAGGCATCCAGTGTGTGTTTTTCTGCCAGTGCTTTTTCCATCTGCTGAATCTGGTTGCGGGCACCAGCCAGTGACTGCACACTCATAAACTCAATCGACAGTTCGTCCAGCCAGCCCGCGTGCAGGGCGGCCATATCATCACTGAATCCCGCCAGCTCATGGGCAATGCCCGACGCATCATCCAGCGCCACCACCAGCTGGGTTATGGGTTTGTCGTAGCGGTTAACCCCGGTGCCCTGTTTCTGCATGGCGTCTATTGTCCGCTGCGCCTGTTCACAACGGCGGCGGCTCCACGGCGTCAGGGTGCCCTGCGCCCGCACTTCGCCTTCATCAAAATAAAACCACGGTGATGCGCTGTCCGTGCGGCTGATACGCCGTACCGGCGGGTTATACGGCAGCGTCAGCACCGGACAGGCGGGGCCTGGCGTCATGTAGTCGGCTATTTCATTGAGCACCTCAACGCTTGCCTGGGCGACACGCTGTTCGTTAGCGGGCGTGGTCCACTGCCAGTATTCCACGCACTGCATCCGTTTCTTACGGGCGCTCGCATCAGAGCCGTAGCGCTCCAGCGTACCGGTCCGCCATTTGGCTGATGTGAATGCAATCCAGCAATTGCCCTTCAGGGCGGCCGGACTGAGGATGAGCATCTCCAGACTGGTTGGGTTGTGATACGGCATGGTGCAGTCAGATTTTTTTTGCGACCTGGCATACGCGGCGGAGGGCTGTTTCCACAGGCTGCCGTCCTCCGCCACCGACCAGCCTTCCCACTGACGGTTACTTTCGTAATACACATACACAAAGCCCTGGCGCAGGGCGCGCAGCAGGTAGTCATATCCGTCACCGGTGGGGAACGGCGTGTCCGGCTTCGCCCAGGCCGGAACGCTGGCCGACAGCCCGGCAGGCACCACGGCATAACGCACCGGCAGTATCGCCGGACCGGATATCTGGCAGTGTGTGCAGGGTTTCGGCCCCAGGGGAGAGGTGGTCATACAGGGCTCCTTGCGTCAGATGCGGACGCGTTCGTCTCTTCGGTGTTCAGGTCGTGACAGAGCAGTTGCCAGTCCCGGTCAGACAGTGCGCCAGTGCAGGTGGCGTAATCCGTGCCCTGCTCCCGCTCGCGTGGTGAAAGCAAAATCTTCATCCGGGGATGCATATCCAGTTCAGGATGTAACCGCAGGCAGTCGAGCGCCAGCGCCTGCTGGTCGGTATCGTTGTCAAAACCGTGCAGTTGCTGCGCTCGTTTCAGCGCCCGGCGGATAATCGTGACTGCAGTGGCTTCATCGTGACGGGGCTTGTTGATATGTGCCTGCCGATAGCGTTCCAGGACACAGACGATTTTACCGGTCTGGCTGATGTGAATTTCATCCTGCGGGTTCACCATCAGGGAGAACGTCATATACGGGTACGGCGACGGAGAATGGTCGTGGCTCACCAGGCTTCCATCACCGTTCAGGTAGTGCCAGCCGGAGAGTACGCCCAGCCAGCGTTCGCGTTGCAGGTCGTCCAGATGTGACCACAGCACACTGTGTATCGCCGGGTCGTAATATCGCAGCAGTATCTGTTGTCCGGAAATCAGCCGCTGAATGGCCGTATGACCGAGTTGTTTTGTCACGACAGCTGTGTCGAAGGGGCTGGTCAGCCAGCCACAGACTGCACGGCCTCCGCCATTGCACAGACGGTCAGGATGCTGTTCTTCCAGGGCATGACGGACGCTGCTCAACAGCAGGGCCTGGTGGGTAGCCTGTGTCAGGTCAAGTGGTATGAGCCAGGGATGGCGGTCCATGCTCAGGTTACGGTGCGGCAGCGTCACTGGCACCGGGCGCTGGTCCACCAGTGCGCAGATAAACGGATGCATCACGTCCTCCGGCAACGCCTCCCGGTCAATGAGCAGATAGGCATATTCCTGACACTCAGCGATGGCGGCCTGCAACTGAGTCAGCAAAACGTCCGCCTGTTGCGCGACGGCCTGCGGACTGAAATCGTACGTAATGGTCACAGAATCGTCCTCACAGTGGCTCAGCCGCATCTTTCGGTGCCTTCATTGTTGAGCAGCCCTCCGGCAGGCTGATACTGCCCTGCATGGATGCCGCCCCGAGTTTTTCCAGCGTTCCGGCCTTCACCGTCACGTTCCCGGAGCCGCCCAGGGTGATACTGCCGCCTTTCATCTGTATCCACGCGCCACCGCACTCCAGCAGCAGTTCGGTCTGTGCTGAGACGGTGACCTTGCCGCTCTGGCTGCTTATCTGCATATCCTTCATCGCCAGCAGGTCCAGCGCGTCGCTCTGCGCCTGGATTTCAACTTTGCCTGCGGCAGCGAACAGTTTGATGCCGAGCTGTTTCGCAAACAGACTGAGGGTCTCGCTCACGGCGATACGAAGCTTTTTGCCGATGCTGATATCCGCGTCCTGGCCGGTGGTGGCAATCAGGTTCTGACCGGCGGCAAGCTGGATGCTGGATGGGGTGACCTGGGCGATACCCGACGGGGCCGAGAGCAGCAGCGCCTGCTGTTGCAGGTTCTTCAGGGTGCTGTTGAGCAGGTCGGTCTGTTTCTGCACGTCGGCCAGTTCCGCTTTTGCCATTTCGGCTGCGGCTCTGAGACTATTGGCTTCCTGAATCGCCGCTTCCAGCTCGCTGACCGCCGCCTGCATATCGAGCATCGGGCCGTTAGCCTGTTGCTGGCCGTCGGCGGTGATGAAAATGCCTTTCGCGGCGCGGAACACACCGTGGCCGTCAGTGCGCAGTTCAGCCCCTTCACCGCGAAGCGCCCTGGCATCCGAATCCTGGACGTTAAATCCCAGGTTTAATTGCGTCTTACCGGAATGCGGCGTGGAGAGGTGAATATTCTCTTTCCCGCGCTCATCCTGCAGGCGCATTTCATTGGCTGCAGGCGTGAGAAGGATGTTGCGCTTGTAATTTTCGATGGTGACATGGTCAGGATGACGCGAGTCATGCAGCGACCAGGCGATGAATGGTTTGTCCGGATGACCGCCGTCAAACATCACCGCCACTTCGGTACCCTGTATCAGCGGCAGGTGCAGACCGAAATTGTCACCGGCGTAGTCGCGGGCGCGGCGCAGCCACGGGCTTTCACCGCCCTGCGGCCACGAATCTTTGTCGAAGTCAAAACGGACCCGGTAGCGGCCCTGTTTATCGATATGGCTGTAGATATCATTGCTTTGCGAACTGGTGATACGCGCCGTCAGCGGGACGGTGATGCGGGCGCGGGGCTGTTCCGGCGGGCGGAAACTGACCGCATCCCGGTATGCGATACCTTCCGCCTTCAGTTTATAGTGCGAGTCACGGCTGGCTGAGGATTCGATGGCTGTCACCAGCATCCCGTTTGCAAAAGCCTGCGAGGTGTCGCCTTCGGCTTTCAGTACCTGACCGGGGGCAATCAGCGTGGAGTTGCTTTCGAGGCTCAGCCGGTGCTGGCGGTTCAGCTGACGTTCGTGACGCAGACGGGCGTAGAAATAGCCGCTTTCGGTGTTGTTGCTGTCCGGGCGGTTGTACTGGTCGCCTTCACTCAGGAAACCATCAGTATAGTGGTAATCATCGCCATACGTGGTTTTGTCATCGTCGTGGGTCAGGTCGGCATCCGCATTCATGATGGCGTCAGCGGTGCGGTAGTTATAGTCATGCGTACTGACTGAACGTTCCGTCACTGCGTGATGCGCCTGTAAATTCCACACCGATTCCGCACGGTTGTCGTGCATACCTGCCGGGTTCACCGCCGGGACGCTTACGTCATACTGCCAGCCCTTTCCTGAATCACCGAACAGCACCACTTCATGCCCGGTTTCACTGTCCTGGGTGAAGTTAAACCAGATGCCGACCTCGCTGAGCAGGCAGGCGATAAACTCCGCATCGGAGAGCATGAACTGGGTGATGATTTCCCGCGACGGATACGTATTGCTGAGGCGGAACTCAAACAGCCAGCCCGGCCAGTTGTGGTTTTCCCGCAGGATTTTTTCCACCACTTCCGGGACGGACAGGTTCTGGTAAATGGCGCTGCGGCGGCTGTTATCAAGCAGGGAGAGGCGCGGCTCGAACGTCAGGCGGTAGGTGGCTTCGTCAGCGGAGACGGAAAGGCGCGAGAAACGGGTGACTACCCCGTACAGCGTACGCTGAACTTCCGGGGCAATGGTGCGGCGAAAGGCCGCCTGCGGCAGGGTCTGCATAATGAAGGTGACGTTCTTCATCAGCATCACCGACGGGTCAATGTCCTTATCAGCACTGGTCAGCACCACGTCATAACGGTAGCGGGTGCTCAGCCCTTCCCGTCCCTGAAACGACTCTACATCAAGCGGCGCGGTGCAGCCTTTCACCTTCAGGTGGTAACGGTTAAGAGTCAGGGCATCCAGAACGGGAGAGGCAGTGGTCATCGTGGCTTCCTTGTGCTGACCCGGCACCCGATGCGTTCCATGCCGGGGACGATTATGTTGCTCAGCCCGGCAGGACTGACCTGAGTAAATGCTGTAATGAAGACTGCAGACCCAGTATCAGCCCGGCAGTGACCAGCAATGCCAGCGTGATATGGGCCATACGGGTGTGGAGCAACCTGCCACGTACCGTCGGACGCCGCTCCACCACCAGCGGTGCAGACAAAGGCCGGTCACCGGCTGGCACCAGCGCATTCAGTGACTCTGCCAGTTCCGCAGTCTTCTCCCGTCGGGCATGGTCCGGGTATTTATCCATCCAGCGCTGGCTGTAACCCATGCCATACAGGCGCTGATAAAGCACCAGCAGGCGCGGGTCCGGCACGACTTCACGCAACAGTGCACGCGTGCGTTCCGGCATCACTTCCCCGGCCCGCAGCTGATGCACAAACACCGACTGCAGGGGACCATGCAGCCAGACGTGATTATCTTCAGATGAAGCACTGTTCAGCACCGCGTCATCCAGCATGGCGCACTGCGCATAAATCACATGGTGAATAAAGTCGTCAGATTCCTTTGCGGCTTTCAGCCTGTCCTGTACGGTCTCCACCAGCGTTATTGCGCGGTTATACAGCACCTCGTCACGCACCAGTGCAGGCTGATGGTGAATATCCATCACGAACAGATAAGTGTCCTGCAACAGGGTGTCGATATAAACGCTGGCACTGCAGCTAAATGCGGAATGAGATGAACTGGCTGATAAATCCAAAATAAGACACATCCTGTGCTGGGTTTCTTTTTCGCCAAGCTTATTCCTGTTTAAAAACAGATCAATAAGGTGAAGCGTAACAAAAAGTATCAGAATAATGTCTTCTTCACGAGCACACGCAATTTGTCTGGCATTGACTGATGTCAAAATTATTTTTTTGCATAACCCAGAAATATTAATTTCCAACGCAATTTATTTACATCATGGATTAATCAATATAAAAACACCCATCGAATGAATGTATAATCCGTTTTTTCTAAAACATGATGAAATTATTCATGGGATTTGAATATAACACCTAATGGCTCTGCTGGGTCGGCTATATGTATTCTTAGGTTCTGGCATGCAGGTTAAATGTCGTATCGGACTCTTCAGAAGGTGTGAGCTTTACAGCCTGCCATCCGCAACGGTCCAGGATGGTCTGCAATCCAGTAACAGCTCCCGAAATACGGATCTGCATCGGAAGAATCTGCACACCGTTAGCGCCAAACGCAACATCATGCCAGGTTTCAGCATCCCGACAACATTGACCTGCAGATTAAATGTTACTGCGTAGTGACCCTCCTCGTGCATAGCGGACCTGTGCCCCACCCGGCCTTCCGCTTCGTGCCAGGAGCGGACATTCCTGGCCACGCGATGTGATACTCTGCGGTTAGAAGACGTTGGGAGGTTCGAATGTTTGCTCGTAACCTTACCGATGCCTCGCATCTGCTGCCTGCACTGAGCAATCCGCCCTGCATTATTCCTGGTCTCGGCGAGCCGTCGATGGCGCACCAAACTCATGAATACTGCCTGCTCGGCTGGCAGAGGCGGAGCAGCTGTACGCGGAAATCATTCAGGACTGGATGGATTAGTGCCGCTGCCGGGTGAGCGTCCGGCAGCGTTTCAACTGTGCATATGGGTCATCCCGGCAGAGAAGCCTGCCCGCACATCATCACGTCTTCGAAGACTCTGCAGCAAATGGCAAATGCCTCGATTAAGTCTATTCGGCGAAGTCCTGTGCCTCGGTTGCCAGTAGCGCCCGATGCAGCGTTTCAACGGTGACGGCAAACGGCAGGCCATTCAGGCTTTTCTGCGGGAAGCGGATATCGGCGGCAATCTGCGCAATGCGCGCCGTTCTGTCGCCCTCCAGCGCGGGCAGTCGAAGCGGGCTGCGGTAGAGTTTCAGCAGGTAGAGCAGCTGCGCATTCGGCTGACCGTACTCCACCAGCGACTGAAGCAGCAGGCTGAATCCGACTTTTTCGCCGTGCAGCCAGTCGTGCAGCTCCGGCTGATGAGTCAGCGTATCGTGGATCACGTGCGCCAGCCCCGGCGTATCCAGCTCGCCGCGCACGCTGTTGGCTAATCCGGCCAGCACGATATTGGCCTCAATCACCTTTTCCAGCGCCGGCGTCACCTGCTGCTGCTCATTCGCCACGATCGCCTCTTCGCCCCAGTGCAGAAACGTATCGTACGCCTGCCTGGCCGCCAACACTTTCACCTCCAGCGCCAGATGGTGCGGGTTATGCCGCTGCCAGGGATCAAATTCCACCCATTTCGCCAGCGCATCGACGATGCCGGAGCGCAGATAGCGCACGTCGGCGCGGGTGATGATTTCACTGTCGACCAGAATCAGCGCAGGCATGGCGTTCAGTGCCCGGCTGTCGAGATGGCCGCCTTCTTCATTGTAGATAATCGCCAGCGGCGACCAGGCGGCGCAGGTCGCCGCCAGCGTCGGTAGCACAATCAGCTGGCGATCGCCCAGCGCATCGTTAACGGCTTTCGCGGTATCCAGCACGCGCCCGCCGCCGATGGCCAGAATGCCTTCCGCGCCCTGCTCCAGCAGGTTATGGCGAAACCGGGCGATGGTCGCATCGGTGCATTCGCCGCTTAAATACTCCACCTGCCAGCGCACGCCTTCCCGGTTTAGGCTCTCCTCCAGCACCGGGTTCACCGCCCGCCAGGCCTGCGGCGACGTGAGAATGCGCAGATGATCGACCAGTGGACGAATGCGTTCCCCGACCTGGTGGACCAGGCCCGCCTGCTGGATGTAGTTGCCCGGCGACTTGATAGTGAACTGCGCGGGCGTTGATAGCGGTTGAACTGTGCTCATGGCATCCTCCGATGACAATAAAATCTGTGACGGGCTACGTGACTACGGTTCCTGTGTTGTCTCGCTGGTCAAGACCACAAACGTCGGCGGCAGCCAGGCCGTCACCTCCGGCAGCGGTTCGTTAAAGCGGACAATTTCCACGAAGCAGGTTTGTGCCGTACTGCCCTGGCCGAGCCGGGAACTGCCGATGTCGGTGGTTAACACGTTCGGGTTGCCGTGTTTATCCAGCGAGCGGTTTTCCTGCGCATTCAGCGGATCGTACCAGGCACCGGTGGAGATCTGCACCACACCGGGCCGGATATCCTCGGTGAGATGCACCCCAGCCAGCAGCGCGCCGCGATCGTTAAACACCTTCACGATATCGCGCTCGCCGATGCCGCGCGCGGCGGCGTCCTGCGGATGCATCCACAGCGGCTCGCGACCGTTAATTTTGGTCTGCTGACTGACCGAACCGTGGTCGTATTGGCTGTGCAGCCGTGTGCGCGGCTGGCTGGATAGCAGATGCAGCGGCCAGCGCTGGCGCATTGCCTGCTGGGCATTCTGCTCATCCGTGTGCCAGTAGGCGTGGCCCGGCGCTTCGCGGTAGCCAAAGGCGGCCACCGCCGCTGAAAACAGCTCGATTTTACCCGACGGCGTGGACAGCGGCGCGGCTTCGGGATCGTCCCGGAAGGCCTTCAGCAGGATCTGCGGCACGTCGGGTGCAGCGTATTCCAGCTTGCCCTGCGCCCAGAAGTCCTCGAAGTCTGGCAGCTGAATGCCGTCCTCTGCGGCCCGCGGCCGGGAATCCTGGTAAATCTTTTCCAGCCAGCCGCGCACGCTGTACCCTTCGGTAAACTGTGCGGTGAAATCCAGCTTTTCGGCCAGCGCGCTGAAGATGGCGTAATCATCACGCGCTTCCCCCTGCGGCGGCAGATGCTGGCGCATGGCGATCATGAAGCCGTCGTTGCTGGCGCTGCCGATATCTTCACGCTCCAGTGACGTTGTGGCGGGCAATACGATATCGGCGAATTTGGCCTGCGCGGTCCAGTACTGTTCATGGACGATCACCATTTCCGGCCGCCGCCAGCCGTCGATCAGCCGGTTGAGATCTTGATGATGGTGGAAGCTGTTGCCGCCCGCCCAGTAAACGAGGCGGATATCGGGATAGGTTAGGTTCTGGCCGTCGAATTCGTAGTTTTCGCCGGGGTGCAGCAACATATCGGTGATACGCGCCACCGGAATACGCGTGCTGACCGCGTTGCGGCCCACAGGCATACGCGGACCGGAGAAGCGCCGCCGTTCGGCACCGGCCAGATTCGTCGAGGCATAGCCAAAACCGATGCCGCCGCCGGGGGTGCCAATCTGCCCGAGCAGCGCGGTGACCGCCACCAGCGCCCAGTAGGCCTGCTCACCCTGACGTGCACGCTGCACCGACCACGCCATATTGATCATCGTTTTCTTCTGCGCCATCTGTCGCGCCAGCTGGCGGATGGTGTCCGCCGGCAGCCCGGTGATGGTCGCCGCCCACTCAGGGGTTTTCGTCTCGCAGTCATCCTCGCCATGCAGGTAAGCCGCAAAGCGATCATAGCCAACCGTACAGCGGGCGATAAAATCCTGATTAACCAGCCGTTCGGCAATCAGCACCTGGCACACCGCCAGCAGCAGCGCGGTATCACTGCCAGGCTGGATCGCCAGCCATTCGGCATCGCGGACAGCGGCCAGATCGTTGCGCACCGGGCTGACGTTAATAAAACGGCAGCCGTTGGCGCGCAGGGTTTGCAGCCAGTGGTCGAGGGCGTGATCGTTAGCTCCGCCGCCGTTGACCTGGGCATTACGCAGCGGCAGGCCGCCGATGGCAACGAAGAGTTCGCAATGTTCAGCCAGTACCGACCAGTGGGTGTGCTGGCGCTGAAGATCGTCGAGATCGCCCAGAATATGCGGCAAAACGCGCTCTCCGGCCGCGATACTGTAGGTATTGGTGCTGGCGGTATAGCCGCCAAACTGATTGAGGAAGCGGTGCAACTGGCTTTGCGCATGGTGGAAGCGCCCGGCGCTCGACCAGCCGTAGGAACCGCCGTAGATCGCCTGATTGCCGTAGGTGTCTTTTACCCGCCGCAGCTCACCGGCCACCAGCGACAGCGCCTGCTCCCAGCTCACTTCCACAAAGGGTTCTTTACCGCGCCCCTCACGGTTGGCGGGCTTGCCCTGCAGGTAGCCGAGCCGCACCGCTGGCCGCCGTACGCGGCTGTTGCCCTGCACCGCGCCCGGCATCGAGAAGCCAATCTTCGACGGATTGCGGTCCCACTCAACAGGCTCGACAGCAGTCAGCACGCCGTTATCAGTGGTTACCCGATAGGTGCCCCAGTGGGTCACGGTCAGACGTTTATCGGCTTCGGCCTGCTGGCTCATGGTGCGCTCCGGGATGTTAATGCATGGTCATACCGCCAGTGACGTTAATCGCCTGGCCGGTCATATAAGAGGACAGCGGACTGGCGAGAAACAGCACCACGTTGGCAACGTCCTCAGGCTGCGCGGTGCGCCCCAGCGGCACCTGCGAGCAGTCTTCAGCATAGATATCTTCCGCCGTCAGCCCACGCAATTTACCGCCCAGCTCCCGCTCGTGCCATTTCATCGCCGTTTCAACGATGCCAGGGCACACGGCGTTAACGAGGATGTTGTCACGAGCCAGCTCTATCGCTGCCACTTTGGTTAAACCGAGTACCGCATGCTTGGAGGCGACGTACTGCCCCATCAGGCGATAGCCATTTTTTCCCGCCTGCGAGGCGATATTGATAATGCGGCCATAGCGCTGGGGCTTCATCAGTGCAATCGCGGCCTGCGAAGCGTAGCCGACGCCCTTGACGTTAACGTCGAGGATGCGCTGCCAGGCTGCCTCATCCAGCTCGTCGATGCGGCTCATCGCCGATACGCCGCAGCTGTTGACCAAAATATCCACACGGCCAAACTGCTGCTGCGCCGCCGCAATCAGCTCGCCTGCCTGTTCAGGCCGGGAGATATCACAGGGCAGCCACAGCCAGCGATCGCCGGTTTCCCGCGCGGTGATGGCGATGTCGCCTACCACCACGCTGGCACCGGCCTGATGCAGCAGTTCGGCGATCGACCGCCCGATACCCTGCAGTCCGCCGGTGACCACCGCCGTCTGCCCCCGCAGATCGATGGCAACCATCAAACCACCTGGCGGGAAAAGGCGTCGGTGCTGATCCCGGCCGCCAGTACCTGGCGCGCATACTCTTTCGCCGAGAACAGCGAGTGGTCGCGATAGTTACCGCACTCCAGCGGCGTAACCGCCGGGACGTCGGTGGCATCAACGACGCGCTCCAGCACGCGGGTCAGCGCGGTAGCGATGGTTTTTGGGTCGCGATTATCCCACAGGATTAAATAGAAGCCGGTGCGGCAACCCATCGGGGAAATATCGATCACGCCATCCAGCTCTTCACGCAGGCCGAAGGCCAACAGGTGCTCCAGCGTGTGCAGTGCAGCGGTCGGGATAGCATCCACGTTCGGCTGCAGCAGGCGCAGGTCATATTTTTCCACCACGCTGCCCAGCGCGTGTTTTTCATTGCCGGCCACCCGCACATACGGGGCGATGACTTTGTTATGGTCGAGGGTAAAGCTCTCTACTACTGGCATACTGTTTCTCCTTACGATTATTCGCGACGTATCCGGCGCGCCAGTCGCGTGCCGAAGGTCTGTAAAAGCTGCACGATAACGATCAGCACCAGCGCGGTGGTGAGCGTGGCAAAGGCATCAAAACGCTGATAGCCGTAGGTAATGGCCAGATCGCCGATGCCGCCGCCGCCGACGGTGCCGGCCATCGCGGTGGCACCCAGCAGGCCGATCGTGGCGGTGGTCAGTGCCAGGATCAGCGATGACGCGGCCTCCGGCAGCATAAAGTGCCAGATGGTTTGAAAGGTGCTGGCCCCCATGGCGTTGGCGGATTCAAGAATGCCGTCATCTACCTCCAGCAGAGAACTTTCCACCAGCCGGGCAATATAGGGAGCGATAAACACCACCAGCGGCACAATCGCGCCGGGGGTACCGATGGTAGTGCCGACCAGCCAGCGGGTGACCGGAAGAATGCTGATTAGCAGGATGATAAACGGCAGGGAACGCAGGATATTGACCACGGGATTGAGGATCTGGTGCAGCGCCACGTTGGGTAAAATGCCGCCGGGGCGGCACAGCACCAGCACAATGCCCAGTGGGATACCGAGCAGCGCACCAAATCCCAGCGAGACGCTGACCATAATCAGCGTGTCGTACAGAGCCAGTAGAAACTGATCGCCGGTTACGGCGGTATCAATAAATTCAAACATCGCTGATTTTCACTCCTGCGTCATGGAGGTAGCGGATTGCCGCATCAATGTCCGCCGTTTCGCCGCCGATCTGCACGATCATAAAACCGAGAATGGTGCTCTGAATTTCAGACATGTTGGCAAACAGGATATTGACCTCCACCGGATACTCGCGGATCAGCCGGTTAACGATCGGCTGCTGCGCGGTCTGACCGACGAATTCCAGCCGCACTGCCCGGCTCTGGCTTTGCTGCCTGATGCGCGCCACGGTCTGTTCCGGCAGGCGATCGTGGATCACCGACTGTACAAAGCTGGCGGTGACCGCCTCCTTAGGCTGGCCAAACAGATCCAGTACGCTGCCCTGTTCAACCACTTGCCCCTGTGCCATCACCGCGACCTTATGGCAGATTTTCTGTACCACCGACATTTCGTGGGTAATCAGCACAATGGTGATGCCGTAGCGGCGGTTAATTTCCTGCAGCAGCAGCAGGATCTGCACGGTGGTGTGCGGGTCCAGGGCCGAAGTCGCTTCATCACAGAGCAGAATTGACGGATTAGTGGCCAGCGCGCGGGCAATTCCCACGCGCTGTTTTTGCCCACCGGAAAGCTCATCGGTATAGCTTTCGGCTTTATCACTGAGGTTCACGAAAGCCAGGAGCTCGCTCACCCGCTCGCGAATAAAGGCTTTATCGCGCCCCTGTAAGATCAGCGGTATCGCCACGTTGTGAAATACCGTGCGCGAGTTCAGCAGGTTAAAGTGCTGAAAGATCATGCCGATATCTTTCTTCACCTGGTTCAGCTGTTTCTTACTGATGCCCTGCAGCGACAGATCGTTAATCAGCACATCGCCCTGAGTAGGCGCTTCCAGATGGTTAATTAAGCGCAGCAGCGTACTTTTTCCCGCCCCGCTGGCACCGATTACGCCAAAGATATCGCCCTGATTAATCGTCAGGTTGACGTTATCCAGCGCAAGGAAGCTTTCTCCCTTGCGGGTAAACGTTTTGCTGACCGCGTTAAAGCGGATAATGGGCTGGCTCATTTGAAATAGCTGGGCTGCAGGTAGCCGTTGTATTGCGAATGGCTGGTGATATAAGTTTTAAACTCGGCGGAGTGGTAGCCCGCCACGATGTCTTTGGCGAACTGAGCGTCTTTATTTTTCCCAGCCACCGTGACCACGTTGATAAACTGGCTGGTTGGCGTTTCCAGTTTCAGTGCAGAGCTTAATTTCATTCCGCTGGAGACAGCAAAGTTCCCCTGAATCAGGCCGAAATCAACGTCCGGCAGCGCGCGAACCTGCTGGGCGTTATCCATTTCTTTCAGCACGATTTTGTAGGGATTTTCGCTGATCGCTTTCTGTGAGAAGGTCGCCGGGTCGATATCGGCCTTGAGCTTAACCCAGCCGAGGCTTTGCAGTACCAGCAGAGCGCGGTATTCGTTAGGTGCCTGGTTTGGTACTGAAATCACCGTGCCCGGCTTTGGGGTGTCCAGCGTGTTGAGCTTGCCGGCATAGAGGCCCATCGGTGGGGTTGGCACCTGCACAATGCCGACGTTATCAATCCCCAGACGTTCGTTGACCGATTTTAAGTAAACCGGGTGCTGCATAATATTGGCTTCAATATTACCCCGCGCCACCGCATCATTGACCTGAATACCGTCGCTGAAATCTTTATACTCGACTTTATATCCCTTCTTGATCAAAAAAGGTGCAACACCATTCTGAAACTGTTCTTTATAAGGGCCGGGGTTAAAACCCACACGAATTAATTTATCATCGGCATGCGCTGTCGAAGTAACTACAGCAGAAGACAATAAGGCAACAACCAGTCCGCTAATCAATGACCTGCGCATAGAAATACTCTCTCCGGTAACGAGTTGAATATAAAATAAATGATTCCAATATATTCAGGATATTGCAACGAAAGAGACTTCTGCTCAATATATTTATTGTGATAACCTTATCCGTTTTTTGTTATTGCGATTTTTGTATATCCTTATCAATTTTAATTTTTTTCCTGCCGGACAATTTCATTTTATGCGGTGACAGGCTATGCCATAGTCCAGGTATTATTTTTTTATCGAGATGTATTATGCCGGTATTTTCTGCTTCACCCCTGCTGGATCATTTAGAAGAGAATCTGTTTAGTGCGCTGGAAAAGATGGCGGCACAGATAGATACCTCACAGCGCCCGCTGATTGACCTTTCTTCCGGCAGTCCGCGCCAGCCCACGCCGGCAGCGGTGGTCGCCACGCTGCAATCCGCCGCCGCGCAGCCAGAAAACCACGATTACCCATCGTTCTGGGGCAAGCCCACGCTGCGCCAGGCGATAGCCCGCTTTTATCAACGTCAGTACGGCGTAGAGCTGGACCCGGACAGCGAAATTGCCGTTTTCCACGGCTCGCATATCGGCGTGACCGGCCTGCCGCGTGCGCTGCTCGCGCCCGGTCAGTATCTGATTTCGACCGATCCCTGCTACCCCATTTACCGTTCGGCCGCCGCGCAGGCCCAGGCAAAGTTCTACGGTATTTCGCTGCACGCCTCAAACCAGTTTCTGCCGGACTTTACCGAGGTGCCGAAAGCCGTCACTCAGCATGCCGGGCTGCTGATGCTGAACTATCCCCACAATCCCACCGGGGCGGTGGCCACCCCGCAGCTGTTTGACGATGCGCTGGCGTTCGTGCAGCGGCTGAACATTCCGCTTCTGCACGATTTCGCCTACTCGGCGATTGGCCGCCATGCGCAGGACGCGCCGCCGAGCCTGCTGTCGCAGCCGGAGGCTAAAGAGTGGAGCGTGGAAATCTATACGATGTCGAAAACCTTCCTGATGGCAGGCTGGCGCTTTGGCTTTGCCGTCGGCAATGCCTCGGTGATTAGCGCATTTAAAAAGCTACACACCCACAGCTACAGCACGGTGTTTGGCGCGGTGCAGGATGCAGCAATTACCGCGCTGGATCTGCCGGAGAGCGAGGTGGCGGAGTTTGCCGCACTTTACCACCACCGTCGCGAGCGGGTTATCCGCGCGCTGGAAGCGATGCGCTGGCCGGTGGATGCCCGCCAGGGCACCTTCTTCCTCTGGCTGTCGGTTCCGGCGGGCTACAGCTCGCAGCAGTTCACTGAGCGCCTGCTGCGCGAGGCACAGGTACTGGTTGCCCCAGGGCACGGTTTTGGCGCAGGCGGCGAAGGGTTTGTACGCCTGAGCCTGACCGCCAGCGACGAGGCGCTGGATGCGTCGCTGAAGCGGATTGCGGCACTGAAATTATTCAGCTGAGCCGGACACTTGTTAGCAGGTGGCCACAGGAGCCCACAACCTGCAAGCAGCAGCCTGACGTGTAGCAGTCTGCATCATGGCTTCAGCATAAAACTCACCGGCTAAATAGGTGTGCGGAATGTTAATTTCACGCCGCGAGCGCGCAGAGTTCTCTGGTTTCGGTTCAGCGCATCGATCGTTCTGTCCCGACTTGAACGAATGTGCGCACTGATAAGAGAGCATGCTGTTGCGATATCATCCTGCGTCAAGGCGTTTACTAATGCGTGATGTTCTTCCCACGCTGGCTGTTCGCTTCCACTGTCGAGCCAGCGGGCCCGTGACAGCTGCTGCAGAACATCTTTAAGGCTTTCAGTAAGAAACTTATTCCCTGCCAGGCTTGCCAGAGCAAGATGAAACTCCGTACCGGCACGGCTTAGTGCGTCTTTCGACGCGGATGTGCTTTCAGTTTCTAATAGTCCGGTAAGTGACTGCAGCTGTTCATCCGTAATTTTCCCTTCAGCCATACGGAGTGCGGATACCTCCAGCGCTTCACGATAATCAAACAGCTGACGAATTTCTTCTGGCTCCACAGGTGCTGTCATCCAGCCACGTCCTTCACGACGCAGGAGGCCTTCATTTGCCAGCCTGATGAAAGCGGCCCTTACCGGCGTTCTGGATGCGCCAAAGGCTGCTTCAGCCCACCGTTCTGTGATGCGTTCACCAGGGCTTATATCCAGATTCAGGATCATTTCCCTTAGCTGGTTTTCCACGTCTGTCTGCTGTGACATATCTCTGACTCCACCTCAGGTTGACATCAATAAACTCAGATCTGTATGGTATCCCAAAATGGTATCCCAAACAAATTTTATAGGCTGGTTTATGTCTGAGACAGGAAATACGTTCTGGCACCGCAACCTTATTGTCTGCATGGTCGGATCGTTTTCTACCGTATTTGCCATGACGCTGATGCTGCCTTTTCTGCCTCTGTTCGTCGAACAACTGGGCGTAACCGGACACGCGGCCGTTGTGCAATGGGCTGGCATCGCTTACAGCGCAACGTTTCTGTCAGCAGGACTTATTGCTCCCGTCTGGGGGCGTCTGGGCGATCGTTATGGCCGCAAGGCCATGCTGGTCAGGGCCAGCCTCGGTATGGCGCTTATGGTTTCACTGATGGGGTTTGCCACGAATATATGGCATCTGCTGATCCTGCGGCTACTGGTTGGGCTGGCAGGCGGATACTCTTCCGGCGCCACAATCCTTATTGCTGTGCAGGCTCCCGCAAAACGTTCCGGATGGGCGCTGGGCATGATTGCCTCCGGCGTCATGGCGGGTAATCTGGCCGGACCGCTTGCAGGCGGCTGGCTTCCGCCGCTTATCGGTATCCGCGCGACCTTCTGGCTCGCCGGTGCGCTGATTTTCATTGCGTTTCTGCTCACACTGCTGCTTATCCGGGAACCAGTTAAATCCTCCGGCAAAGAAACAAATAAAGAACCTGTGAGCTGGTCACAGCTTCCCGGCAGGGCCACCGTCCTCTGCATGCTGCTGACGGGCCTGCTTCTTATGCTGGCAAACATGTCGATTGAGCCCATTATCACGGTATTTATCCGCGCTCTTACGTCAGATACGGCGACGGTCACCCATACCGCAGGGCTTGTTATGTCTGCCGCCGCGCTTGGCAGCGTCATATCTGCCTCCTGGCTGGGCCGGCTGGCAGACCGAATCGGGCACGTTCGGGTAATTACCGGGGCCCTGACAGCGGCGGGACTGCTCCTGATACCGCAGGCATTTGTAACGGCGGGCTGGCAGCTTATTGGTCTGCGTTTTCTCATGGGGATCGCGCTGGGCGGGCTACTGCCCTGCATCGCAGCTGTTATCCGCAGCCGCATACCTGAAGAGCGCGTCGGGGGGATAATGGGTTACTCCGTTTCCGCCCAGTTTATCGGACAGTTTACCGGTCCGCTGTTAGGCGGATTTACGGGCGCCCATTTCGGTATGCGTTTTGTCTTTCTGGTTACCAGCCTGCTTATGCTGGCAGGTGCCGCACTCAACTGGCGTGTGCTCCTTAGACGCAATGCCAGTCCGCTTAAATAATTTTGTCCGGAGACTTAAATGACTGCGATTAAAAAGTTTGAACCGACGAACAGTGCGCTCCTGATAATGGATTATCAGCGTCTTATTCTGGAAAATTACCTGAGTGAGAAAGCCGCAGCAGATGTCCTGGCCAAAACTGCCACTCTGGTTGATGCAGCACGTGCCGCTGACGTTAAGGTAATCTATGTCACCGTTGGCTTTCGCGAGGGGCACCCGGAAATCAGCAGTAAAAACGCCCTGTTTTCAGCCATCAGGGAAAAAGGGCTTTTAGTGACAGGTGCACCTGAAAGCGCGATCCATCCTGACGTTTCGCCACAGGCAGGCGAATTAGTCATCATCAAGCACCGTATTGGCGCCTTTAGTTTTACAGATCTGGATATGATCCTTAAAACTAACGATATCCAGACGCTGATTATGGCTGGCCTGACGACCAGCGGCGTAGTGCTCAGCAGCGTCCGGCAGGCATTCGATTTGGATTACAACCTGATAGTTGCAGCCGACTGTTGTGCAGATGCCGACGAAGCCACCCATTCAGTTCTGACCAACAGCATACTGCCGCAGCATGCTGAAGTGCAGACGGCAGACGAGCTAATAAAGAGAATGATCGCCGGAACGAACTGATATCTGAAAAGCTGCCGACGCAGCTGGTCATCATTTACAGCAATGTCCGCTTCTCGCTCTTCGCGGACATATTAACGACCCTACCCTATAATCCAGAACGCCCAAAAAAGGTTCTGCTTTGAGGTTTCCGCCATGACGCCTTTTCATCAACTCACCGCCACCAGCCTGCGAGGTCAGCCCATCTCTATGGCCGACTATTCGGGTAAGCTGGTGCTGGTGGTCAATACCGCCAGCCAGTGTGGCCTCACACCACAATACGCAGGCCTTGAAAAGCTCTATAAAAAGTATGCTGACCGGGGGCTGGTGGTGCTTGGTTTCCCCTGCAACCAGTTCGGTAAGCAGGAACCGGGCAACGCCGACGACATTGCCCAGACCTGCCACATTCACTACGGCGTGAGCTTCCCGATGTTCGAGAAAGTGGAGGTCAACGGCGCGGCAACGCACCCTGTGTTTCGTTACCTGAAAGACGAATTGCCCGGCGTGCTGGGTGGGCGAATAAAGTGGAACTTCACGAAGTTTCTGGTCGGACGCGACGGCAAACCGCTCAGGCGTTTTGCACCGATCACCACCCCGGAGAAAATGGAAGCCGCTATCCTTGCGGCACTTGAAATCTGAGCGCTTAAGGCGAACCCTTCACTTAAACCTCCAGCCCTGCCCGATATTGCCCCCACTTCAGCACCGAGTTAACACCGATGGAGAGGAACGGCTCCGGCGGTGTTTTGCTCGGGCCGGGTGAGGCGATGAGAAAATCGATCGGCTCGTTGCGCTCGCCCGCGATCATATCAGCCAGCAGTTTGCCGGTGGCGGTGCCGCGGGTGATCCCAGGACCATTCCAGCACAGCGCGCCGTACACGTTTGGGGCCAGTTGGCCGAAGAATCCTTCGTGGTTTTCCGACAGGCAAATCGCCCCGCTCCAGGAGTATTCGAAATCGACCCGGTTGAGCATCGGAAAGCGGCGCTCAAAGGATTTACGGTGATTGGCGATAAAGCCATCCGCCGGAAAAAGACATTACCCTGTGGCTGCCTCAACACGCCTTTATATCCGTGCGTAATTATTTACACTGACCCGATGGGCGGCCATTTTTTGTACAAATACATTAATTTTAGCGTCCCTTAAATAGCCGCGCCGCCCTTTCTTAATCAACATTTAAAATCAGGGAACATTAACTCATTGATTTTAATAAATTAAAGCATGGACGAATTTATTATATCAATAATATCCGGGCAGCATATATAAATAACAGATTAACTAAATTATAATTATTTTATATGCGGTAGAACGTTGAGGTTAGAATGCGGTTCATTGTTATGTTGTTAAGCTTACTGGTCTTCATACCGGCCTGGGCGGGTGAACTTTCCAAACCTACTGGTAAAGTCCTTTTAACCATGGCCGGTAATATAGAAAATACCAATGAAGACGGGAAAGCCGTTTTTGATATCGCCAGCCTTGAAAAACTTGGCGTGGTCAGTTTCCAGACCACCTCCCCCTGGTATAATGGGCACACTGAATTTACGGGTATTCCACTGCAAAAGCTCATGGATTATGTTGGGGCGAAAGGTACTGTTGTTAAGGTTACGGCGCTCAATGACTACACCACCGTTATCCCACTCAGTGATTTCAGGAAATACAATGTCATCCTTGCGACAAAAATCAACGGAGAATATATGCGCATCCGTGATAAAGGCCCGCTATTCATTGTATATCCCTATGACAGCCTGCCTGAACTGAATAATCAGATTTATTATTCCAGGTCAGCATGGCAAGTCAGCAGAATGAATATTGAGTAGGAGTTCAGACGCCCATCATGAACAGAATACTGGCTGGCATCATATTTTTCCTTTTTATATCCACCGGGTATATTTCTTTCCTTGTGCATGAACGGCAACAAGAGTTACAGAAACTGACGCATTACACCGACTCATGGTCGGCTGCACAACTGGTATCACAATATTACCGATTCGAATCATCGCTTGGTCTTTATACTATCGATGATACTATGAAAATCGATGATGTACGCCTGCGTTTCGACATTATGCTCAGCCAGAGTGATTTACTGGAAGAAGGTGATTTGGGGCATTATATAGAAAGCAATAAATCGCATCATGAACTGGCTCTACAGCTTGAAAAGATCCTTAAATATCTGGATGTTCATCTTGAGAAAATGAATCGTTCAGAGCTACAGGCCTATCTGAAAAAAATGCATACGCTTGATGCGCCACTGGGCCGCCTTTCCTCTGGCGCATTAAACAAGGATGTTAACTCGATTAATAACGCCAACCTCAAAATTCAAACGCTTTACTATGTTTATTCAGCAACTTCTGTGCTGCTGATAATACTGAGTGCGATACTGGGCGTCATGATATTTTTTCAGAACAGAAATATTCTGAAGGCGCATCTTCAGGTTAAGAGTCTTGCTGAAGAGCTCCAGAAATCGAAAGAAAAATTGCAGATGCAAAATGCAAAGTTAGAATATGACGTCTATCACGACTCTCTTACCGACATGAATAACCGCCAGCTTTTCTGGGAAAACTTAACTACAGAAATCGCGCTGGCAAAAAAAAATAATAGTTCTGTGACCGTCATGTTGTTTGATTTAGACCGATTCAAAGAGGTGAATGATACATATGGTCATGATGCCGGCGATATGTTATTACGCCAGATATCCCGCCGCCTGCAGGCGATGAGCCTGACTTCAGATACGCTTTATCGCCTGGGTGGGGATGAGTTTGCGTTTCTCTCGAGTGGTCTGACAGAAAGCAGCGCTGTTTCGCGGGCTCAAAAAATATGTGATTCTATTAACCAGCCCTACACCATTTATAACGCCATAATAAACATTACCACCTCTGTCGGCATTGTTATCTCTGAAACTGAACGCCGCTCCGACTATCTTTATAAATTTGCCGATCTGGCCCTTTATGAGGCCAAAAATGAAGGCCCCGATAAGATAAAAGTCTTTCGGCGACGCATGTTAGAAAAGCTGCAAGAAAGCAGAACCCTTGAGCATGACATGGCGATGGCGTTAGTGAAAAAAGAATTCGTTGTTTATTATCAGCCTATTGTCGATTCGTTCAGCCAGGAAATTTACAGTTATGAAGCCCTGATTCGTTGGGTACATCCTCATAAGGGCCTCCTGTCGCCGGATAGTTTTGTTCCTGTTGCTGAAAAAACAGGAATGATTAACGAGATGGGCAAATCCGTGCTTGAAATGGCCTGCCGGGAAGCGGCTTCCTGGGCGGTTCCGGCTAAAATTTCAGTTAATGTCTCTCCTGTTCAGCTAAGCAGCAAAGCCTTTGTCGGAATAGTCCTCTCCATTCTGAAAGAAACAGGGCTTCCGGCTGACCGCCTTGAACTGGAAGTAACGGAATCCTCTCTCTTTACTGAGAGTGCGACACCGATGAATACCCTTAACAAGCTCAGAGCCATGGGCGTGAAAATCTCCATTGATGATTTCGGTACCGGGTACTCTTCACTTTCGCGGCTGAGCAGGCTGGCCTTCGATAAAATCAAAATAGACAAGTCCTTTGTGCATTCGATATCCACCCAGGAAGACGCCCTTAATATCATCAGGCTCATCACTGGCATGGCGAAATCCCTTAATATGAAGGCGGTTGCAGAAGGCGTTGAAACACAAGAGCAACTGAATAGTCTCCAGGCGTTGGGCTGCGATTTCGCCCAGGGGTATCTTTTTGGTAAACCTCAGCCTTGTATTGATGGGGAAATCAGAAACGGTTAAATCACGCACATTCCTCTTGCCCTGGTAAAAGCGCTGCGGGCCAGGCTTGAAACGCTTTTGCAGCGAGGCGGATGAAGCCGCATTCGATGGCTCTCTGTTATTCAAGGGGAAAGGCTTCGCTAACGATACCTTCTAACGTTCGCTTCTCGTTCATAGCGGGCCTGTGCCCTACCCGGCCGTTCCCTTTGTGCCAGAAGCAGACGTTAATAACATTGCGAATGTTATTTTATGGGGAGCAGGTGACTGCTTTCGCTCCATCCGGGATTCAACGCCACGCGATTTTTTGCCTTAATCCACAGGGAACGTTGCGACTTTCATGCTACGTTTTTCCACAACTAGCATGTCACGCTAACATCCCTAAACTCAACGAGATATATGCAATCTGAATACGGAGCACTTGATGGTCACCACACATGTTTTTATCGCGGTCAGTCTTGATGGTTATATCGCCCGGCAGGATGGCGATATCGACTGGCTGTTGCAGCGCGATGACCCGACAGAAGATCATGGCTATGCCGCATTCATCGCGGACAAAGATTGGATCGTGATGGGTCGAGGCAGCTATGAAAAGGTGCTGACCTTTGACGAATGGCCTTATGATCGCCCCGTGCTGGTGCTCTCCCGACAGCTAACCGGTACCCCCGTGCCCGAGAAGCTGAAGGGTAAAGTGCAGTTCTCTAGTCGCACGCCAGCGGAGGTGCTTGCTGACCTGGCGGCGCAGAACGTGCATCGCGTCTATATCGATGGCGGGCAGGTGATACAGTCGTTCCTGCGTGAAGGTCTGGTCGCCGATATCGTTATCACTACCATTCCTGTCCTGCTCGGTTCGGGAAAGCCGTTGTTCGGATCCCTGACAGGGGATATAAATTTGACGCTGTTATCAAGCCGCAGCTTCCCTTCGGGTCTGGTGCAGTCGCACTATCGGCTGACGTCATAAACTGCATATAAACATAGCGGCGGTCTCCGCTAAAACGAGCGTACCGCCCTGCTGCCAGCGGCACTGTTTTACTTCAACGACCTTGCTTCAGCTCACTGAAAAAGGAGCGAACCGGAAAACGGATCGATAAATCCCGAAATGTGGCCCGTGCCGATATCTTCGCTTACATTAACGCGTTCTACAGCCTGGCCCGGAGCCACAGCCATCTGTTGCGGACATCCGCAACTTTATGTTGAACAGAAGGTTAATACTGAGATTAGTCAAAATAGGGTCTTAGAATTTCTTCCGTCCAGTTCATAAAAGCCTTTACACGCTGCGACAAATTACGCCGGTGCGCGATGACAAAAGATGCAGCGAGCGGCGCGGGGCGTAGATCAGGAAGGATCTCAATCAGGGCGCCGCGTTTGATATGCGGTAAGAGTGAAGAATAACCGCCCTGAATTAAGCCTAAACCCGCCAGCCCTGCCTCATGATAAGCCGGTACGCTATTGACTCTCACTGTGCCAGGTAACATGAGCGATTTATAACCCTCGCCTGTCGGGTACTCCCACCCGTCAGGTTTCGAACCAAAATTTCGCATGTAATGCACCATTCGGTGTCCCTGGTGGAGGAGATCGTCAATCGTCTGTGGCATACCCACGCGCTCCAGATAGCCCGGGCTTGCTGCATTGATCATGCGCAGATGCCCCAGGGGTCGGGCAATAAGCGTTTCATCCACGATGGGCCCCAGACGAACAACGCAGTCAAATCCTTCCTGCACTAAATCGACACGGCGATCGGTACTTGAAAGCTCCAGCTCCAGTTCAGGATGGGCGTTGAGCCATTGCGGCAAGGCCGGGATCACCACGCTCTGCGCCAGCACAGCCGGCATATCAACGCGTAACCGTCCCCGCAGCGGCATACCCTCATCAGCGAACATTGACTTCAGCTCTTCTGCTTCCGACAACAAGTCACGCGCGCGCGAATAAAAAGCGCGCCCATCTTCTGTCAGTTGCACGGTCCGCGTTGTCCGGTGCAAAAGCGTTGTCCCTATATCGTGCTCGAGCTCGCGGACCACCAGTGAGGCACGTCCTTTCTTGATACCCAGACTTTCAGCCGCCTGAGTAAAGCTCTTCAGTTCTGCAACACGCGCAAAAATAATCAGCGCATCGAGATTCTTCATTGTTCACTTCCAGGGTAACAGTGCGTCATTTTTAGGGTTATTTATGAAGATATTAATACTTAATAGAGTGTATTCACACTGCGTACCCACGTAACGCCCCTTCCGGCGCAGCACTGAAGGCCAGCCTTTAAACCGCCACGGCTGTCTGTGTTTACGCTGAAATACACCACACTTTACGAAGGATAAAGAGAAATGAATAAAGGTTATTTAATCGCTCACGTGACTGTTTCAGACCCTGTCGCATACGCTGAATATGCCCGAGCTGCCGGCGAGGTCGTGAAAGCGTTCAATCCGACGATAATCGCCTGGTCCGGCCAGTATGAAAACCTTGAGGGAGAAGCTCACGAACGGCATGTCGTTTTCGAGTTCGCATCCTTTGCCGAAGCCAAACGTTTTTATGAAAGCCCAGGGTATCAGGCAGCAAGATCATTACGGGCAGGTGCTGCGACCGGGACGTTTGTATTGGTTGAGGGAGCCAGCCTGTAATACCGGGAGCTATCATCTCCGCTTCTCACTCATAGCCCTTTATTTGCCGTCATAGCCTTAAGAGAAGCCCTTTGCACCTCACTATCCGGTCTTGCACCAGCTAAGCGTTTTGCTGGCGCGGAAATTCTCCGCAAGCGTCAGCGGCGGCGTGAAGGCGTGACGCAAACGCCTTCACCTCACGCTGCTACGCCGCATCAGAAATTCCCTTATGCGGAATAAAAAAGCCGACGACATCGCTGTCGTCGGCTTTATTCAAACCTGTCGCCGTGCTCAGGCGTTCTGCAACTGCCGTCCACAGGCCATCACGCTCGCCAGCAGAACTTTTACATCCTCCAGGCAAACGGTCGGGTTGAGCAGCGTCAGCTTCAGGCAGGTTACGCCGTCGGCTTCCGTAACGCCAACGTTGGCGCTGCCGGAGGCGAGCAGCGCATCGCCGATACGCTGGTTCAACAGCGCAACGCCTGCGGCGTCGCCGTTTTCCGGACGGAACCGGAACAGGACGCTTGCCAGCTGCGGCTGCATCACCAGCTCCAGCTGCGGTTGCTCAGCCACAAACTGCGCCACCTGCTGCGCCAGCGTCACGCCATTATCAATGATGTCGGCGTACTGCTTTTTACCCAGCGCTTCCAGGCCCATCCAGAGTTTCAGCGCATCGAAACGGCGGGTGGTTTGCAGCGATTTCGATACCAGGTTCGGCACGCCCTGCTCTTCGTCAAAGTCAGAGTTCAGGTACGCCGCCTGGTAGCGCATCAGCTGATAATGACGCGCCTCTTTCAGCAGGAACGCGCCGCAGCTGATGGTCTGGAAGAACTGCTTGTGGAAGTCCAGCGTTACGGAGTCGGCGAGTTCGAGGCCATTGAGGAAGTGGCGATACTTCTCAGAAAGCAGCAGCGCGCCGCCCCAGGCCGCATCCACATGCACCCAAATCTGCTCTTTGGCGGCCAGCGCGGCGATTTCCGCTAGCGGATCGATAGCGCCTGCATCCGTGGTGCCTGCGGTCGCGACGATAGCCATCACCTGCTCGCCCCTGGCTTTCGCCTGCGCCAGCTTCTCCGTCAGATCGTTAAGATCCATACGCGAGAATTGGTCGGTTTTCACCTGCGTCACCGACTGGTAGCCAAGCCCCATCAGCGCCATGTTCTTCTGCACAGAGAAGTGCGCGCTTTCGGAACATAACACTTTAATTTTACTGAGGTCACCGGTCAGGCCGTGCAGCTGAACGGAGTGGCCCTGGCGGGCGAAAAAGGCATCACGCGCCAGCATCAACCCCATCAGGTTGCTTTGCGTGCCGCCGCTGGTGAAGACCCCGGCGTCGCCCGCCGGGTAGCCTACCCGCTCGCGCAGCCACTCAATCAGCTTGATCTCAATGATGGTCGCCGACGGGCTCTGATCCCAGGAGTCCATGCTCTGGTTGGTGGCGTTGATCAACACTTCCGCCGCCTGGCTAATGACCAGGCTCGGGCAATGCAGGTGCGCCACGCACTGCGGGTGGTGTACGGACAGGCTGTCTTTAAGGAAATACTCGACGGCGCGCTCAATGGCGGCCTGGTTGCCCAGGCCCTGCTCGCTAAATTCTAACCTGATGCGCTCACGCAATTCCTCAACGGTTTTACCCTGGTACATTTCAGGCTGCTTAAGCCACTGCACCACCGCGTTTGTACTCTGCTCAATCGCCTCCTGATAGGCGGCGATGCTCTGTGCAGAGCCCGACAGAATCGGATTTAAATCAGACATGCTTGCATTTGCTCCGATTAAACAGGCTTCACGCCGGCATTCAGCAGCGCGCTTTCAAACTTATCGAGGAACACGTCCAGCTCGGCGTTGCTGATAAGCAGCGACGGCAGCAGGCGCAGTACGCTGCCGCCACGGCCGCCGCGCTCGAGGATAAGCCCCGCTTCGAAGCATTTTTTCTGCAACAGCGCAGAGAGTTCGCCATCCGCCGGGTAGCAACCCATGTGATCCTGCGCTTCGTGCGGTTTAACGATTTCAATACCAATCATTAAGCCCAGACCGCGTACGTGGCCGATAACCGGGAAACGCTTTTGCATTTCAGCCAGTTTGCCTTTCAGCCATTCGCCCTGTTCAGCGACTTTATCGGCAATGCGCTCTTCTTTGAGGATCTTGAGCGTGGTGAGGCCCGTCGCCATCGCCAGCTGGTTGCCGCGGAACGTCCCGGTGTGGTGACCCGGCGCCCAGGCGTCGAACTGCTTTTTAATGCCCAGCACGGCCAACGGTAAACCGCCGCCTACCGCTTTCGACATCACGATGATGTCCGGCTCGATGCCCGCGTGTTCGAAGGCAAAGAACTTGCCGGTACGGGCGAAGCCCGCCTGGACTTCATCCAGGATAAGCAGAATGCCGTGTTCCTGAGTCACTTTACGGATGCGCTGCAGCCACTCGGCTGGCGCCGGGTTCACGCCGCCTTCGCCCTGCACCGCTTCGAGAATAACGGCAGCCGGTTTACGCACGCCGCTTTCAACATCGTTTATCAGGTTTTCGAAGTAATACGTCAGCGCTTTCACACCGGCTTCGCCGCCAATGCCCAGCGGGCAACGGTACTGGTGCGGATAAGGCATAAACTGCACTTCCGGCATCATGCCGTTAACGGCTTCTTTCGGCGACAGGTTGCCGGTCACAGAGAGCGCGCCATGCGTCATGCCGTGATAACCGCCGGAGAAGCTGATAACGCCGGAACGGCCGGTCACTTTTTTCGCCAGCTTCAGCGCCGCTTCAACGGCATCTGCGCCGGAAGGCCCGGTGAATTGCAGGCAATATTCTTTCCCCTGACCTGGCAGCAGAGAGAGCAGGTAAGCGGAAAATTCATCTTTTAATGGCGTGGTCAGGTCAAGCGTATGTAACGGTAAGCCACTGGTAATGACGCTTTGGATGCTTTGGATAACCTCTGGGTGATTATGACCCAGCGCCAGCGTTCCGGCGCCCGCAAGACAATCAAGGTATTCTTTATTTTCAACATCCGTTATCCAGACGCCCTGCGCTTTAGCAATCGCTAACGGCAATTTGCGTGGATAACTTCTGACGTTAGATTCAAACTCAGCTTGTCTGTTAAGAAAGGACTCATTGCTTTGCGGTAATGAATTAGCACTTAAAGAATCAATACGGACTTTATCCGTCATCATATCTCTCCTACAACCTGGCGTTGTTTTAACACCGGGTTGGATAAGGGTTTAAGGGGGTAAAAAAAGCGCGGCTAATATATGTGTTTTCTTTACCACACACAATCTTATATTTTGTGTGGGCTTAAAAAACATTTTCTATAAAAATCAAAGATAAAAAATCCTGGCGCGCGTAATTTGCACAGCGTGAATTGTAAACAATTCTTTTCAAACCTTATTTCCGGCCAGATTCTGTACAACACAATGATAAGCCAGAAATTTTACTGGCGACGGCTTTTACTGTTATTAAACGTAAATTTTGCTGGCGGCTCGCTAATAAATACTGTTACTTTCCATCGGTTTATCGTAAATCTTCAGGAAATTATCGATCCGGCGGGTTTATTCACTTACTATGCCCGCGTTTAAAAAACCTCTAAGCCAAAAAGGAAGCGTCTATTAACCATTAATGCGCATCACACCTGGCTCCCGTGAAAGGCCATACAGGTTATCGCCAACGGGATAAAACGCTGGGTTTAAAACAGAAATGTTCGCGGGCGGACATTTCGTAAGGTGAAGATGACTTCCCTTATGCCGAATGAAAATTTTCATGCCATCAACGTATGGCGCCCTGATATGAGATTGTTATGACTCGCATTTATCCACACTTCATCGTTGCCAAATTTGGCGGAACCAGTGTCGCTGACTTTGACGCGATGAGCCGTAGCGCCAGCCTTGTCCTTGCTGATAAAAACGTCCGTCTGGTGGTGTTATCCGCCTCCGCCGGCGTCACCAATCTGTTAGTCGAACTCGCAAGCGGCCTTGAAAGCCGCCTCCGGCTGGACAAAATTGAAACCCTGCGTTCTCTGCAATACAACATCCTTTCACGCCTGAAACAGCCCGAAGCGATTGGCCAGGAGATCGATCGTCTGCTCGACAACATCCATCGCCTGGCTGAAATGGCGGCCGTTGCCCGTTCCGCCGCGCTGTGCGATGAACTGGTGAGCCATGGGGAGATGATCTCTTCCCTGCTGTTTGTGGAAGTATTGCGTGAACAGGAGGTGGAAGCCCAGTGGTTTGATGCCCGCAAAGTGATTCGCACCGATGACACTTTCGGCTGCGCGGCGCCGGCGATAAGCGCCATCGCCGCGATGGCGGAAAACCACTTACGTCCGCGTATCGAACAGACGCTGGTCGTGACGCAGGGGTTTATCGGCAGCGACGCGGCCGGACGCACCACCACGCTTGGTCGCGGCGGCAGCGATTACACCGCGTCCCTGCTGGCGGAGGCGTTGCAGGCTTCACGTGTGGATATCTGGACGGATGTCGCCGGGATCTACACCACCGATCCCCGCATCGTCCCCCAGGCGAAGCGTATTGATAACCTCTCGTTCGCCGAAGCCAGCGAAATGGCGACCTTTGGCGCCAAAGTGCTGCATCCGGCGACCCTGCTACCCGCAATGCGCAAAGATATTCCGGTTTTTGTCGGCGCCAGCAACAACCCGTCAGCGGGCGGCACGCGGGTTTGCCGCGATGTGGCGACGCCGTCGCGTTATCGCGCCCTGGCCGTGCGCCGTCAACAGACGTTATTAACCTTATCCAGCGTAAACGCGCAGCCCGCGCACCGCTTTTTAGCCGACACCTTTGCGATGTTATCGCGCCACGAAATGGCGTTCGATCTGGTGACGACCTCGGAAACCAGCATCGCGCTTATCCTCAACGCCACCAGCGCCACCTCAGGCGAGGCCGATACGCTGACCACCGCGCTGCTCACCGAGCTGTCGTCGCACTGCCATGTCGAGGTCGAGACCGGGCTGGCGCTGGTCTCGCTGATCGGCAATGCGCTCTCCGAGGGCGCGGCGGTGTGCAAAGAGGTCTTTGCTGAGCTGGAAAACCACCCGGTGCGAATGATTTGCCACGGCGCGTCTCGTCACGCCCTCTGCTTCCTGCTGCCAGCGCAATTTGCAGACAGCGCAGTCAAGGCGTTGCACCGTAGCCTGCTGGAATAACAGCCAGGAAAAGCGGCCTGCGCCAATACCGCCCTGGCCAACACGGCGGGCGCGAAAAGGCCGTTTATCACAGCGGCCTGCGCTAACAATGATGTGGCGACATTGCCGGGACGGTTTCTGCGCGTTAAAACCGGGCCATGCTTCTGGCCCGGTTTTATTCCGTCTCACCAGGGCCAGACCCTGTTTTCATAATCAATAAAAAGATGCTTTTTATCGTGACGGTGTTGTTCGATGACGTTAAGCATGCCTTTTACGCTCGTCCCGACATCAATCTCCGCCTCGACGGCGCCATCCAGCGTTCCCATTGACGTATCGACCCAGCCCGGGTGAAGCGATATCACCGTCTGATTCCCCTGCCTGATGTCCATATAGAGACAGCGCGCCAGCATATTCAGCGCCGCCTTACTGGCCCGGTAGAGTTCCAGCGCGGCTACGGGCTCGGTATAGCCTGCAATACTTGCGCGGTGCGATGACATAAACACCAGCGCCCCTTCAGGCTCAAGCAACGGTAAAAGATGCCTCGCCAGACGCGCCGGACCAAAAGCGTTAGTCATCATGATTTGCCGGAACTCGGCATCCGTTGCCTGCATGACCGACTGGTGTAGCGGGCCATATATGCCGGCGACCATAAAAATGATGTCGAATCTGCTTTCTGCAAGCCTTGCGATAAGCGGGGCGATATGCGACGCCTCCGTCACGTCCAGCGCTCCGGTAGCGAGTCTGTCCGGGTATGCCGCGCTGAGGGCGTTAAGCGAGGCCAGCTCAGCCGTAGGTAAATGTGTGGCGAAAACGTGCCACCCCAGTTGCAGGTACGCTTCCACCAGCCCTAATCCCAGTCCCTTATCGGCCCCGACGATTAAAATACTGTGCTGTTTCATTTAATTCTCCTGCTTACTGCGCGGTATAACCGCCATCAGCCATCAATACCGTTCCAGTAACAAAGCTGGCTTTCGGCGAAGCCAGCCAGACAATGGCTTCCGCGATTTCCTGCGGCTGCGCCACGCGTCCAAGCGGGTGCGCATGGCCGTAACTGGCAAGCGTCGCGCGGCTGTCTTCGACGATGCCGGAAAGCATATCGGTTTCGACAACGCCGGGCGCCACGGCATTAACGCGGATGCCCTGCTCCGCCGCTTCCAGCGCCAGAACCCGGGTTAACTGGGCAATGGCGCCTTTCGATGCTGAGTAGGCCGCCGTGGTCTTCATGCCGACCACGCTAACGATGGAGGCAACATTGACGATGGCTCCCTGCTGGCGGGGTTGCATCGCCTTAAGCGCCTCTTTGCAAAAGAGAAAATACCCTCTGGCATTAACCGCCATAATGCGGTCCCACTCTTCCACCGCGGTTTCCGTCGCGGGTTTATTGAGGGTTATTCCCGCGTTGTTGATAAGCATATCCACCTGCCCGAACGCCGACCGCGCACGCGCCACCGCGCTAACGACATCCTGCTCCCGGCTCACATCGCAGACCTGGGTGATAACCCGCTCGCCCTGCGCCAGGGAATGCACGGCGGGGTCAATATCCAGCGCCAGGATCTTCGCCTCATGGCTGATAAGCAGGTTTACCGTTGCCTTACCGATATCGCCTGCCGCGCCAGTGACTATCGCAACCTTGTTCTTTAGCCCTGCATAATCGGTCATTGTTTATTCCTCCGGAATGGGGGCGCCTCATTGCACGCCGCGGCGCCTTGCCAAAACGATGGCTGGCCGCGAAGTATGGTTTTAATAAGCCAGACAGACGACTCAGACGGATGCCGCCTGAGTTCGCTTCCTGACTGCGGGAAAAAGGATAAAAAACCCGCCCCTTTGCAACAATGACAGCGGCTGTCCAAACATTGCCTTTTCCTGTCAAAATCATGCTGGACACGTTGTTTTCAGGCGCATAAATTATCTTTTTTTCTATTTCAGGAGGCGTTGTGTCCGGGCTAACATCAGCGCTAACACAAAAAATGATTGCGGCTTTCCTGGCGCTGACACCGGAAGAAGGGTATTCGCGGACCTGCATGAAGGAGATAAAGCTGTTGCGGGTTAATGAGTCCATGCCGCACACGCCCGTGCTGTATGAGCCATGCATCGTCATCGTCCTGCAGGGGAAAAAAACAGGCCTGCTGGGTGGGCAAGAATTTGCCTACGATCCGCAACACTACCTGGTCGTTTCCGTTCCTCTCCCTTTTACCAGCCAGACGGTCGCAAGCCAGGAAACGCCGCTTCTGGCGATGTCGATATCGCTTAATGTCGCGGTGATTGCCGAAATACTGATTGAACTGGGAGAACCGCGCGCCAGCGGCGATGAAAAGCCAGGACCGCTCTTTTCCTCCCCACTCGGCGATGAGCTGACCGATACGGTTTACCGTCTCCTGACCGTGGTCTCTGATGAGGTGAAAGCCAGGGTGCTGGGGCCAGGTATTCTCAAAGAGCTCTACTATCGGGTGTTGATGGATGAACAGGGCGCCTCCGTCAGAGCGGCGCTTTCCGGCAAAGGGCATTTCAGACAAATTGCGGCGGCTATCCGTACGCTGCATACCCGATTTATGGATAACCTTGACGTCGAGGCGCTGGCAAAGGAGGCGGGAATGAGCGCCCCCTCTTTTCACCGTCATTTCAGGGCCTTTACCGGCACCACGCCCATGCAATATTTGAAATCCATCCGGCTGCACCAGGCGCGCTTTCTGATGGTAAAGCGAAATATCACGGCCAGCGAAGCGTCTCTGAAGGTGGGTTATATCAGCCCGACACAGTTCAGCAGAGAGTTCAGGCGGTTCTTTGGACACCCGCCGCAAAAGGAAGCGCAGCGTTTACGATATCTGTTGAAAGTCAAAGCGGAGTCGTACTGGCCAGATTAAGGCGCCATCCCGTGCCTGATAATTGCCCTGCCCGCCTGAAAAGCGCCTCACGCCGTCGCGTGCATCGTTTTCATGACGACAGGTTCCCCGCCTTCGCGCCAACGGAGGCGGGTCTGCCAGCAATGTTCAGGGCCGCGCGGCGGTGCCGTCCGGTAAACGGGCATTGGTCCACTCCGGGATGCCGCCGGAGACCGGGTATTTCGCCGCCTCTTTCAGATTGATATCGACGCCCAGCCCCGGACGGTCGCTCAGGTACGCATACCCTTTTTCTATTTCCGGGCAACCGGGGAAGACCTCCATCAGCGCGTCGTTCACCGGGGTATACTCCTGCACGCCAAGGTTGGTGATGCTCAAATCGATATGCAAATTGGCGGCCACCCCGACCGGTGAAATATCGCCAGGACCATGCCACGCCGTGCGTACGCCATAAAGCTCGGCAAAGGTCGCCAGTTTTTTGGCAGGCGTAATGCCGCCGATGGTGCTGACGTGACAGCGGATATAATCGATAAGCTGGTTCTGGATAAGCGGCTTCCATTCGTTGATCTGCGTGAAGAGTTCGCCCATCGCTATCGGCGTGCTGCTTTGCGCGCGCATTTTGGTAAGCCAGTCGATATTTTCCGGCGCAACCGGGTCCTCAAGAAAAAACAGCTGATAAGGCTCCAGCGATTTCGCCATCTGAATGGCGGCTATCGGCGTAATCCTTTCATGAACGTCATGAATAAACTCCACGCCGAAGCCAATCTTATTGCGCAGATGCTCGAACAGGCGCGGCACCGCCCGCGCATAGGCGTCCGGGTCGAAGTAAACGCCCGGCGTCCGGGTGCGCGGCGAGGCTTTCGGCTGAATATTACGGGCTTTGGCAAGCTTACCAGCGATAAGCCGCAGGTCATCGGTGCCCGCTCCGCCATACATCCCCATCTGGCAGCGCACATACTGATACCCCTCCTCCATGCGGGCGAGAATGGCCTCTTCCACCTCCACCTCGTCAGCGCCGTCGCAATGGCGATAGAGCGCCACCCCGTCGCGGCACTTACCGCCAAGCAGTTCGTACACCGGCAACCCGGCCACCTTTCCTTTCAGGTCCCACAGCGCGATGTCCACCCCGGATAAAGCGTTATTCATCACCGGGCCGTTGCGCCAGTAGCCGCTAACCGCCGCCGACTGCCAGATATCTTCAATGCGGGCGGGATCTTTGCCCAGCAAAAAGGGCTTCATGTAGTTGTCGATAGCGGCGGAAACGGCATGAATACGCTGAGTAAACGTGGCGCACCCCAGGCCGTACAGCCCCGGCTCGCTGGTTTCAATTTTTACGACCACCAGGTCAATGCCGCCCGGCGCCGTCAGTATCGTTTTTACATCCGTTATTTTCAGGTTGCTCATGAAGTTCCTCGCGTATCTTGTATGATGTCCTACATGTTAAATGCATTAAAAAGCCCGGGGGCGGGCTTTTACAGGCAATCAGTTGTGGCGTACGTCTTTAATGGCATGCACGTTATGGGTCATGGCGCTGTTGAGCGTCTCTGTGGCCAGCGAAGCGTCGCGGTTTTTCAGCGCCATATACACTTTGATGTGCGCTTCTACGCTCTCAAGCGTTATTCCCAGCACCCGGTTTAGCTCCTCCAGGTAGTGAACATAGATGCCCTTCAGCGACTCCATTACATGAATAAAGATAGAGTTATGGGAGGCTTTAACAATCGCCAGGTGGAAATCGTAATCCGCCAGCGAATATTTTTTGTAATCATCCTTGTTAACCAGCATGCGGCTTAGCGCCTTTTCAAGCTCCTGAATATCCTCGTCCGTGGCGTTCTGCACGGCGAGCTCCATGCAGCGAAACTCCACCGTCTGGCGAAACACCCGCATATGGTCGAACTCTTCCTGGGAAAGATGAAGAATGGGCTGGTTATCATTAAACGCGCCGTAGCGCGCCGCATCGCGGGTCACATATGTCCCCTTCCCTTGATGCGTAATTACAACGCCTAAATCACGCAGCTTCTGAACAGCGCTTCTGACGCTTACCCGGCTTACCTGAAACGTGGCCGTCAGTTCCGCTTCAGAAGGCAGCTTACAGCCAGGCTCCCAGACTCCCTCCTGGATGTTCTTTTTCATCTGCTCATAGATAACATCCACAATGTTATGCTTTTGCACACTTTCCAGCGTCACGTCATTAGCCTTTATCGTACTTGTCCTACATGTTCGAATTTTTAACGCGTCCGGCTGTTTATCACAAGATAAATTTTACACGCCATTCTGTTGCCCTGTCGCAAAGTTAAGAAATATTATTTAACATCAAAAAGATAGTTAAAAACCACGCCGTTTCGCCGTCTGCCTTTGTTAAATATTTGTGAGTTAACCGTCATTTTCTCGCCTCCGCAATTGCCGTCGCCGCTCGCCTCCAGTACAACCATTATCATTAACTTGTTAGTCATGTTACATGAGGAATGAAATGGGCAATCTTTTCGATCTCACGGGTAAAACGGCGCTGATAACAGGGTCCACCCGCGGCCTGGGCTTCGCTTATGCCGCCGGGCTGGCGAAGGCGGGCGCTTCAGTTATCCTGAACGGCACCAGCGAGCAGCACATGGACAAAGCGCTGGCTGAGCTTAACGCACAGGGTTTCAACGCCCGCGGTTTTCTCTTTAATGTCGCCAGCGAAGAGGAAATCGAGCGCGTCTTCAGCCAGCTTGATGCGGAAAATGTGCATGTCGACATTGTCATTAACAACGCCGGCATTCAGTTTCGCAAACCCATGCTGGAACTTGCGCTGAGCGACTGGCAGCGCGTGCTGGATGTAAATCTGACCAGCGCTTTCCTGGTGGCGCGCGCTGCGGCGCGACGCATGGTGGCGCGCGCTGCGGCGCGACGCATGGTGGCCCGTCAAAGCGGCGGGAAAATCATTAATATTGGCTCGCTCACCAGCGAAGCCGCGAGGGCGACTGTCGCGCCCTACACCGCAGCCAAAGGCGGCATCAAGCTGTTAACCAAATCCATGGCGGCGGAATGGGCGGCTTATAACATCCAGTCCAACGGCATCGGCCCCGGCTATATCCTCACCGACATGAATGCCGCGCTGGTCGAGAACAAGGAGTTTGACCAGTGGGTACGCAACAGCAACCCCTCCGGCCGCTGGGGCAAACCCGAGGAGCTGATTGGCACCGCGGTCTACCTCGCCTCTTCCGCCTCCGACTATGTGAACGGGCAAATGATCTACGTCGATGGCGGCTGGCTCGCCACCCTTTAATCGCCGGCTCGCTTCCTGCGCTGAACGCCGGAACGCCGCCTGTCGCTGACTGAAAAAAGGCTAACGAATGAACGCTAAACCTACTCGTACCCGATTCTCAGTGCTTACCCTGTTGTTTGTTGTTACCGCGATTAACTATATGGATCGGGCGAATCTCTCTGTGGCGGGTTCGCATATCCAGGGTGAGTTCGCCTTATCGGCCACCCAGCTTGGCCTGCTTTTTTCGATGTTCACCTGGTTTTACGCCATGAGCCAGATCCCGGTGGGCTACCTGCTCGACCGGATTGGTTCCCGCTGGCTCTACGGCAGCGCTATTGTGCTCTGGAGCGTCTTCACGCTGCTGATGGGTCTGGCCTCTCACCACTTTTTCACCACCGCCACGGCGTCATTCATGATGCTGCTGGCCTGTCGCGCGCTGGTGGGCATCGCGGAAGCGCCCTCGTTTCCCTCTAACACCAAAATTATCGCGACCTGGTTTCCCGACCACGAGCGAGCCCGGGCGACGGCAACCTATTCTAGCGCGCAATACATCGGTCTTGCGCTGCTTACGCCCGCGCTCTCGTTTATCGTTAGCCGCTGGGGCTGGGAGATGTCGTTTTATATTTCAGGTCTGGTGGGCATCGTCTTTGGCATTTACTGGCTTATCGCCTATCGCGACCCGCAGCACAGCAAACGCGTGAACCAGGCGGAGCTGACGTTGATTCGCCAGGGCGGCGGCTATGGTTCAGCATCTCAGGGAACCGACAACCGCGTCGACTGGCCCTCCGTGCGCTACATCTTACGCCAGCGCACCACCTGGGGGCTTTTCATTGCGCAGTTCGCCGCCTCGTCCACGCTCTATTTCTTCCTGACGTGGTTTATCGTTTACCTGGAAAAAGGATTGCACCTCTCTATCGACAAAGCGGGTATCGGCGCGATGTTCCCTTATCTTATGGCGATGGCTGGCGTGCTGTGCGGCGGCACCCTGAGCGACCTGTTGCTAAAACGCGGCCGCAGCCGCACCTTCGCCCGCAAATTACCGGTAATGACCGGCATGCTGCTGACCTGCTCCATCGCGCTGGTTAACTTCTTTCAGGAAAGCCCGGCGATCGCCATCGCCATTCTGTCGGTCGCTTTCTTTGCCAACGCCTTCTCGAATCTGGGCTGGGTGGTGTGCAGCGATGTCATTCCCCGCCATCTGATCGGCACCATCGGCGGCTTTTTGAATATTTTCGGCAACCTTTCCGGGATCGCGAGCCCCATCATCATCGGGGTGATCCTGCAGCGCACCCAGAATTTCCAGTATGCGATGTGGTATATCGCCGCCGTTGCCCTGGCGGGCTTTCTCGCCTACCTGTTCCTTGTCGGCAAAATTGAGGTCATGACGCCGCCCGAAGGTGAGCAGGAAGCGGGGAAAAAGGAAAAATTCAACACACCGTCTAACGCGTAGAGGGACATCATGCAGAATAAAACTGTTAAAGCCGTTATGGTCAAAGGGGCGCGTGATGTGCGCCTGGAAACTCACACTCTCGCCTGGAATGAGGATCAGGTGCTGGTCAAAGTAGAGCGCGGGGGCATTTGCGGCTCTGATATCCACTATTTCCAGCATGGTCGGGCTGGCATGTCCGTGCTCAAATCGCCGATGGTGCTGGGACACGAATTTGTCGGCGTCATTGAGCAGGCGCCGCGTGAAAGCGCCCTGAAGCCCGGCCAGCGCGTGGCGATTAACCCTTCCCAGCCCTGCCAGCAGTGCGACATTTGCCTCAGCGGCAAACAGAACCTGTGCCGCGCAATGCGCTTTATGGGCAGCGCGCAGTTTTATCCGCATGTGAACGGCGGATTCGCGCAATATGTCGCGGTTAATCCGGCGCAATGCGTGCCCTACTCCGAAGCCGCAAAACCTGAAACGATCGCTTTCGCCGAGCCGCTCGCCGTCTGTATTCACGCCGTTAAGCAGGCGGGCGATCTGACCGGCAAGCGCGTGCTGGTCACCGGCGCAGGGCCGATTGGCTGTCTGGTTATCGCAGCGGCGCTCGCCTCTGGCGCAACCGAGGTTATCGCCACGGACATCAGCGCACGCTGTCGGGCGCTGGCGCAGGAGATGGGCGCGTCTTGCGCGCAGGATCCGCGTGATGAACAGGTTATTAAGGCATGGTCGGCGAATGGCGGCACATTCGACGTCTGTTTTGAAGCCTCCGGCGCCTCTTCTGCGGTGGCGTCGGTGGTGGGCTACACCCGCCCCGGCGGCATTATCGTGCAGCTCGGTATGGGCGCGGCGGAGGTAAACTACCCTGTCGGACCGCTGCTGGTGAAAGAGATCCAGCTGCGCGGCTCGTTCCGCTTTATCGACGAGTTCACTACTGCGGTCAGATGGCTGGAGGCAGGGAAAATCAACCCGCTGCCGTTACTCTCTGCGCAATTAAACATGGAAGAGGCGGTCGCCGCGCTGGAACTCGCCTCAGATAAAGAACGCGCGGCGAAAGTACAGCTGATATTCTGATTTTAAACCTCATGAGCCGCGCCGTGCGCCACTGCGCGGCTTACCCTTTCTGTAAACGCCCCGCTACGGCTGCCATGTCAGCTCGTCCCCGGCCATTTTCTTATCCAGATAATACGCCGCGCTGATAAGCGCCAGATGAGAAAGCGCCTGCGGGAAATTGCCCAGCGCGTTGCCGAGCGGATCAAATTCCTCTGCGTACAACCCCAGATGGTTGGCGTGGATCAGCACTTTTTCAAATTCGATGCGCGCCTCTTCTAACCGGTCGGCGCGGGCGAGGCATTCGACATACCAGAACGAACAGGCGACGAAGTAGCCCTCTTCGCCGTGCAGGGAATCCGCTGGCGTTTCGCTGGCGATATAGCGGCGCACCATGCCGCCGCGCACCAGTTTGTTTTTAATGGCGTCGAGGGTCGCCAGCCAGTCGGGGTCTTTGGCGCTGACGAAGCGAAACAGCGGCATCAGCAGCATGGAACCATCGAGATCGCTGCCATGGCGGGTCGAGGTAAAATGGCCGAGATCCGGGTTCCAGAAGTGGGTCCAGATATCTTCGCGGATAGCCTGGCGCACGCTTTCCCATCGTTCATAAGGCATCGACAGCGAGCGTTTAGCGCCAAGGCGCAATGCTCTGTCGAGCGCCACCCAGCACATCAGGCGCGAGTAGAGAAAGTGCTCCGGTTCGCCGCGCATCTCCCAGATCCCGGCGTCGGGGCTGTTCCAGATATCGCAGACGTGATCGACCAGCCGGATAACGTGCTGCCAGCCGCGATGCGGTATGCCGTCGCCATATTTTGTCGTGAGATAAAGGGTGTCCAGCAGCTCTCCGTAGATATCCAGCTGGCGCTGCTGGTAAGCGCCATTACCGATACGCACCGGCGTTGAACCGAAGTGGCCTGCCAGGTGCGGCAGTTCGTGCTCCTGTAAATCGGTGCCGCTGTCCAGCCGGTACATTACCTGCAATTTATCCGGCTCAAACTGGCTGTTCTCCATGCAGGTGCGCACCCAGTGGCCGAACGCTTTCGCTTCATCAATATAGCCAAGACGGATAAGCGCATAGCAGCTAAAGGACGCATCGCGGATCCAGCCGGCGCGGTAGTCCCAGTTGCGCTCGCCGCCGATAAGCTCCGGCAGACCGAACGTGGCGGCGGCGGCGATAGAGCCATGTCGTGTTGAGCTTAAAAGCTTGAGCACCAGCGAGGAGCGGATCACCATCTCCCGCCAGCGCCCGCGGTATTTGTTTTTGCCGACCCACTGCTGCCAGAATGCGAGGGTATCGTGGTGCAACCGTTCCACTTCCTGCTGCCCCTGCGCCGTCACGGCTTCGCTGCCGAGAATAAAAAAAGCCTCTTCGCCGCAGCGCAGCGTGAACTGGCTCTGCACAGCCCCCTCTTCGGCGGTCAGCGGCACAGAAGCGTTCAGCGTGACGGTTTGCTGATTCTCCGCCTGCCAGAGGGCGGTGTTTTCCAGCACCTGGAGATCGGGCGTAAGCCTGGCGTAATCAAACTTCAGACTACAGCGCATGGTTAATGTCGCCTCGCCCTGCGCCACTTTGACCCGGCGCACAATGCAAGGCAGCGCCTCCGCAGAGGCCTGAACCGGCATAAAGTCGTTCAGCTCAACGACGCTGTGCTGCGATAGCCAGCGGGTTTGCAGAATATTGCTGTCCGGCAGATAAAACTGCACGGAACGCCACCCTTCCCCTTGCGGCGAAAGCGTAAAAGCGCCCGCGCGCTCATTATCCAGCAGGGCGCTAAACAGCGAAGGGCTGTCGAGTTCCGGCCAGCACCAGAAATCGATAGCTCCTTGCGTGGTGACCAGCGCGCAGGTTCGCAGGTCGCCGATAATACCGTGCTTGCAGATGGGGCATGGAGAGGAGCTGGCGTCGTTGGCAGTCATGTTTTATCCGGCGCAGGGAGAGGCAGTCGTTCAGCAAGTATAGTTGCGGATTCCGGCGGCTTTGCGCGAATGCGAAAAGTGGAATCGCCCGCTGAACGACGGCCGCGTCTCAACCTCTCCCCATCAGTCATCCTCGCGGTCGGCGGAGAGCGTCAGCGGCTTATTCTCCTCCAGCTCCTTGCGCCGCGCCGCCAGCGCCTTGCTAATCGACTGATAAGCGGTGCTGCCGAGCGCCAGACGCAAAGGCGGCGCGGGCAAATCGGCCGTCAGGATAATGGCCTCCACCGTTTTCGCCGCATCGCCTTTAATGGCAAAGTCGCCCGAGGCGATGGCGCGGCGCATCTCGCTTGCGGGCGTATTCTCATAGCAGGGCAGCGGCGCGGCCTGGTCAAGACCGGTGGCGAAACTTGTCGCGGTCGGGCCTGGCTCGATTATCAGGAAATCAATGCCAAACGTCGCCACCTCCTGGGCCACGGATTCGATAAACCCTTCAATGCCCCATTTGGTCGCGTGGTAGAGGCTAAAGTTGGGGTAGGCTATCTGCCCGCCTTCAGAGGAGATTTGCACAATGCGCCCGCCGCCCTGCGCGCGCAGATAAGGCAGCGCAGCGCGGATAAGCTGAATGGAGCCGGTCAGGTTGGTGGCTATTTGCCGCTCGATTTGCGCATCGCTCACCGCTTCCGCCACGCCAAACAGCCCGTAGCCCGCGTTGTTGACCAGCACGTCGATACGCCCCGCCTGGTCAAAAGCCTGCTTCAGCGCAGCCCGCGTCGCTGCGGTATCGGTGACATCCAGCATCACTATGCGCAACTGCTCGCCATAGCGCGCCTGCAAATCATCCAGCGCGCCGGGCCTGCGCAGGGTGGCGATAACGCTGTCGCCGCGCGCCAGCAGACGCTCTGTCAGTAAACGGCCAAGGCCGGTTGAGGTGCCGGTAATAAACCAGGTTTTTGCCATTTTTCCGCTCTCCTGTAGTAAAAACGTACGCCTTTGAGCTTATGCCAGTATGATTGTCAAAATAAGCCACGCTAAACTGCATGAGGAGGTGAAATGCATTCACCAGTTAACCGGCCTACGCTTGCCGATCTCAAGGCTTTTATGGCGGTGGCGGAAGCGCGAAGTTTTCGCCGGGCGGCGGAACTGACCGGCGTCACCCGCTCTGCGCTCAGCCATGCCATTAAGGGTCTTGAGGCGCGGCTGGGCGTTCGTCTGCTGCACCGCACGACCCGAAGCGTGGGCTTAACGCAGGCGGGCGAGCAGCTGTTAACGCGCATCGCGCCGCATATTGCCGGGCTGGAGCAGGCGCTTGAGGAGACAGCCGACACGCAGGGGCAGCTGATAGGCACGCTGCGCATCAACGGCAGCGAAGAGGCGATTCGCCTGTTGCTGGCCGCCGTCGTGCCCGCCTGGTTGCGCCGTTATCCTTCGGTAGAGCTTGATTTAGTGGAAGATGGCCGGCTGGTCGATATTGTCGAACAGGGGTTTGACGCCGGCATCCGGCTTGGCGAAGCCGTACCGGCGGATATGGTCGCCGTGCGCATCGGGGAAACGCAGCGTTTTATCACGGTCGCGTCTGCGGACTACCTTGCCCTGCACGGTTCGCCGCTTACCCCGCAGGATCTTTCCCGGCACGTCTGCATTCGCCAGCGGTTGCCGGGCGGCAAGCGTTACCGGTGGGAATTTGGCCAAAAAGGTGAAGAGGTGGCGGTCGATGCGCCTGGCGTTCTGACCCTGAACAATTCGCGCCTGATGGTGGATGCCGCCGCGGCGGGCCTTGGCATCGCGTATGTGCCGGAGCTCAGCGCGCTGGAGGCGTTAAACGCCGGCAGGCTGGTCAAAGTTTTAGAAGCGTGGTGCCCGGAAATCCCCGGGCTGTTTCTCTACTTCCCGGCGAACCGCCATATTCCCGCCAGCCTGCGGGCGTTTATCGGGATAATCAGGGAATACAACGCGGGCGACCTGCCGCAAAGGGAGAGTGATGAATAAGCCTGTTATTGCCTGCCTGGAAGCGTCAGCCGCCGCCCGCTCCGTATGCGACTACGCCGCCTGGGCGGCGGCCACCCTCGGCGCGCCACTCGCCCTGCTGCATATGCTGGCGGAGGTTGACCGCCCTGACGTCATGATCGGTGAAACGTCGCTGACAGCGCAGCTCGGGGAAGTCGAAGCGGAGCGGCGGCGGTTACGCATGGCGCAGGGCCAGGCCTTGCTGGCTGAGTGCGCCGCGCGGCTAAAGCCGTCCGGTTATGAGAAGGCGCAACAGCTGCAAAAACAGGGCTCGCCTGCCGAAATCCTGCAAGAACTGACAGAAACGCGCCTGCTGGTGCTCGGCGATGACGGCGCGCGCCACCCGGTCGGCAGCCCGCTGGAGAGCCTGATTCGCCTGCATCGCGGAACGGTGCTGGCGGTGCCGGAGACCTTCACGGCGCCATCCCGCGCCCTGTTTGCTTACGACGCCAGCATGGAGTGCCGCAAACACCTGGCGCGCCTGACGGCGAGCCCGCTGCTCTACGGCATGGAATGCCATATTGTGATGGTAAACGGCAATGCCACCGCGCTTCAGGATGCCTTTGAGGCATTACATAAAGCGGGCATCCGGGCGCAGGCGTTTATGCTGGAGGGGACCTCGGTGGCCGACTCGCTCTGCCGCCATGCGCAAGCGCATAACATCGACCTTATCGTGATGGGCGCCTGGGGACACTCGCAGCGGCGGCGCTATTTTATCGGCCGCCACGCGGCGGACATGCTGTTCCGCCGCCGCCTGCCGCTGATGCTGCTGCGCTAAAAAACGCGGCCGCCGGGCCGCGTTTTGCCGCTATTTCTCAGGAAACATAACCGCCAGCGAGTCCAGGAAATGGTATTTTTCCGGCCTCAGCGTGTTAAAACTTCTGCCGCCATCTTCTTCTTCGCGGATGTTGACGTTTCCCGCCTTCAGTTCCGTCAGCATCCATGCCAGGAAAGCGTCTAAATCCGGCGCTACGGCAATTTTTCGCGCTTCATCACGACCAAAGTTAATAACCTGCCCCGGGGCGCCCAGCGCGTCGGGATCGAGATCGATACCCAGATAATTTCCGCCCCAGTCACAGGCGAAAGGCACCCATCGCGGATTGCTGTATTCACATTTAATATACCCCTGGGGCGTGGACGACATGCCGCTGTTCATCTCTGCCCACTCCAGTGGCGAAAAGCTTTCGGCAACCTCCCGCCAGCTTTTCAACTCCTGCATCACCTGGTCGAGCGGCAGAAAACTCAACCCATACCACGGGCCGCTATTTACCTCCATCTTCTGGCCATCGTGCCAGCGATAAAGCGAGAGAAAGGCTGGCGGAAGCGGCGCGCCAGGCAGCATCGCCTGAAGGGCTTCCAGCGTTTGCGCATCGGCGCCCGGGTTAAGATCCGTCGCCACTTCAGGCAACGTTTCCGTTAGCCATCGTTCCAGTTCATTAAGTAATTGCATGGTTTTCCCTTGTTGCCTGCGTCAGCCCGTATCGTGAAGCGCTGCGCATGAATGATCAACCTGTTGTTTGGCAGCCGCAGCTCACGCTGGCGGTTCGGCCCGGCTGGCAGGGCATTTTCCGTATTGGCTAAAAAAGTCCGTAAAGCGCCTTGATTATCATCGGCTTTCAAGAATACTGTATATAAAAACAGTATTCAGGAGATCACTATGGATGGCGCAACCCGATTTCGCTTTTCGCCAGGCGTTATTCGCCCGGCGGCCTTTCGCTCTGCCGCTGGCGCGCTGAGACAAACTACACGGGCGCAGAACCATGTACGCCCTCATTGACGTTAACAGCTTTTATACCAGCTGCGAGACTATCTGGCGGCCGGATCTGCTTAACAAGCCGGTGGTGGTGCTGTCGAACAATGACGGCTGCATTATTTCCCGCTCGGCGCAGGCAAAGCGGCTTGGCGTCAAAATGGGCGCGCCTTACTTTCAGCAAAAAGCGTTGCTGGAGCGCGAAGGCGTGGTGGTCTTCAGCAGCAACTATGCGCTTTACGGCGACATGAGCCAGCGGGTGATGACCACGCTTGAAGCGATGTGCCCGCGGGTCGATGTCTACAGCATCGACGAAGCCTTTGCCGATTTAAGCGGTATCGGCGACCTGGAAGCCTTCGGTCGCGCGATTCGCGACACCGTCTATCAGCATACCCGGCTGACGGTGGGCGTCGGCATTGCGCCAACCAAAACCCTCGCCAAGCTCGCTAACCATGCGGCGAAAACCTGGACCAAAACCGGCGGCGTGGTGGATCTCTCAAGCCCGCTGCGCCAGCGCAAGCTGATGGCCCTGTTGCCGGTGAGCGAAGTCTGGGGCGTGGGGCGTCGGCTCTCGGCGCGCCTTAACGCCATGGGAATTGAGAACGCGCTGCAGCTGGCGCAAAGCGATATTGGCTTTATCCGTAAAAATTTCAGCGTGGTGCTGGAGCGCACGGTCCGCGAGCTGCGGGGCGAGTCGTGCCTGGCTTTTGAAGAGACGCCCGCCACGAAGCAGGAGATAATCAGCTCCCGCTCGTTTGGTAAAAAAGTCAGCGACTATAAAGAGGTGCGCGAAGGCATCTGCACCTGGGCGGCGCGGGCGGCGGAAAAATTGCGCGCCGAAAGGCAATACTGCCGCTACGTCAGCGCTTTTGTGAAAACCAGCCCGCACGACGCGCATGCCCCTTACTACAGTAACCGCGCCGGCATCACCCTCTCCACGCCCACTCACGACACCCGCGATATTCTCGCCGCCGCCGTCCGTTGTCTGGAGGCTATCTGGCGCGAAGGGCTGCACTATCAGAAGGCTGGCGTCATGCTGGGCGACTTTTTCAGCCAGGGCGTGGCGCAGCTCAATCTTTTCGACCCCTATGCGCCAAAAGCCAACAGCGAAGCGCTAATGACGGTGATGGATAGGCTTAATCAGCAGGGCAAAAATCGCCTCTGGTTCGCCGGCCAGGGCATCACGCAGGCGTGGGGAATGAAGCGCGAATACCTCTCGCCCGCCTGGACCACCCGGCTAAGCGACGTCCCTGTTTGCCGCTGATTTTTACATCCTGCCTGGATATAGCGCAAAAAAAGCGCGCCCTGGCGCGGGTAGACTTGAGAAAGAAACGCGAAAAGCCGTTTCGTTATCGGAACTTATAACGTAAGGAGGCAGTTTATGGACCGTATTATTCAGTCACCCGGCAAATACATCCAGGGCGCAGGCGTGCTGGCGCGCATAGGGGAATATATCAAACCGCTGGCGGCCACCTGCCTGGTGGTGGGCGATAAATTCGTGCTCGGTCTGGTAGAGGAACAGCTTCGCGCAAGCTTTGCACAGGCGGGCGTGAAAGCGGAAATCGCGCCGTTTGGCGGTGAATGCTCGCAAAACGAAATTAACCGTTTACGTACGCTCGCTGAGCGCGCGCGCTGCGGCGCGGTGCTGGGCATCGGCGGCGGAAAAACGCTCGATACCGCCAAAGCGCTGGCCCATTTTATGGCGCTGCCGGTGGCGATTGCGCCCACCATCGCCTCTACCGACGCGCCCTGCAGCGCGCTTTCCGTCATTTACAGCGACAGCGGCGAATTTGAACGCTACCTGCTGTTGCCTGCGAACCCCAATATCGTGGCGGTGGATACGCAGATCGTCGCGGGCGCCCCGGCGCGTCTGCTGGCGGCGGGCATTGGCGACGCCCTCGCCACCTGGTTTGAGGCGCGCGCCTGCGCACGCAGCGGCGCAGGCGCCATGGCAGGCGGGCGCAGCACCCAGGCCGCGCTCGCGCTGGCGGAACTTTGCTATAAAACGCTGCTGGCCGAAGGGGAAAAAGCGATGCTCGCCGCACGTCAGCATGTAGTTACCGAAGCGCTGGAGCGCGTAGTGGAAGCGAACACCTATCTTAGCGGCGTCGGTTTTGAAAGCGGCGGACTCGCGGCGGCGCACGCGGTGCACAACGGGCTCACGGCAATTCCCGACGCTCACCACTATTACCACGGCGAAAAAGTCGCCTTCGGCACGCTGGTGCAACTGGTGCTGGAAAACGCGCCGCAGGAAGAGCTGGAAGCGGTTCTGCGCCTGACGCATGCGGTCGGGCTGCCGGTCACCCTCGCAGAGTTGGATATCAAAGAAGATGTGGCAGCGAAAATGCGCCTCGTGGCGCAGGCGGCCTGCGCCGAAGGCGAAACCATCCACAATATGCCAGGCGGCGTAACGGTAGACCAGGTTTACGCCGCGTTGCTGGTGGCGGACCAGTATGGGCAGCAGTGGCTCAGTGCGCGAAGCGTATAAAGCCGTCTCTCCCGGCGGGCGGGCGCAGCGCCATCCGTCGGGTTGTTGTTCGCTCCGCCTTTACGGCGTTCGGGCTTCACCCTCGCCCCTTTGAGGGGTGCTGCAGACGACGCCTGCCAAAACGGCTCAGCAAAGCGCCCCGCCTTTGTGCTAAGCGCTCCGCCCGTACGGCGACAACTGTCACGCCTCGTTAAAAGGCGCTTCCCCTTTCAGCACCGCGTCAATCACCTGCAACGCGCCGCTGTCGTTGTTAGAGCCGGTTGCGTATTTCGCTATCGCTTTCACATCGCTCACCGCGTTATCCATAGCGAAGGAATAGGCTGCGAGCTGTAACATCTCCACGTCGTTGCCGCTGTCGCCCACCGCAACGCACTGCGCTTTTTCCACGCCCCAGCGCTTCATCAGGCGCAGCAGGCCGCTGGCTTTATGCGAGCCGGGGATGATTAAATCGACAAAGCCGTAGCCGCTGGTCACCGGCTTCACGATGCCATCCAGCGTGTGGTGCAGGCTTTCCACCAGCGAAGGAATTTCCGCATCCGGCAGATTCAGCGAAAACTTGAAAATAACATCGTCGATTGCGTAGAGATCTTCTACGGGTTGCAGGCGATGGTAATGTTTTGCCATCAGGCTGACGAAAGCTTCCGGCGCGCCCGACTGGTAATACGCGCTTTCCAGGCCGCAGACCACGAAGTTAATTCCCTCAAACGCCGAGAGCGCGTCAATCACCGCATGATATTGCTCACGGGTTAGCGCGCCGTGGTGAACGCGCTCGCCATGGTCGTAAACCAGCGCGCCATTCTCCGCGACAAACGAGATCTCGTCACGAATTTCCGGGAAAAAGGAGATAAGCTGGTAATACTGGTTGCCGCTCGCCACCACAAACTGGATATCCCTTTCCTTCAGCGCGCGATACTGTTGCAGGAACCGCGCCTTGTCGTAGGTTTTTTTGTCGTTCAGAAAGGTGCCGTCCATATCGACCGCGATGAGCTTGATTTTCATACTGCCTCATTGATTCGTTAACTCAGTCACAGAACATGCTAGCATTCTTTAATTGAAGAAACATATGAATAAAAGACGAATCATCTTCATTTGAAATGCCTATCAGTAAGTGAAAACGCGGGCGAGCAAGGCTTGCAGAAGCGATAATCCTTAAAACAAAACGCCCGGCGAGAATGGCCGGGCGCATGAATAAGCCGCATGAATAAGCGTAGTAACCTAACCCTCCTGCTGCGCGTCCTGCTCGTCGAAAACCTGCTGCGCCAGATGCATCGTCGCGTTAGCGGCAGGCAGGCCGCAATAGAGCGCGGAGTGCATGATCAGCTCTTTTAACTCCTCCCGCGTGACGCCGTTGTTAAACGCCGCGCGCAGGTGCATTTTCAGCTCCGCTTCGCGGTTCAGGGCAATCAGCATAGCGATGGTTATCATGCTGCGGGTATGGCGATCGAGGCCAGGACGCGTCCAGGTTTCGCCCCAGGCGTAGCGGGTAATAAAGTGTTGAAACTCGTCGTTAAGCGGCGTCAGGTTGGCCAGCGTACGATCCACATGCGCGTCGCCCAGCACCGCCCGACGCACCGCCATCCCCTGCTCGTAACGTTCCTCATCCTGCATGCCGTGCCTCCTGATTGAGTAAAAAAGCGATTAACGCGTCGTTAAATGCCTGCGGCGCTTCAACATTAGATAAATGCGAAGCGGGCACTATCGTAAGCTGCGAACCGGCGACCTGCTGCTGAAGAAACTCGCCGTCGGCGACGGTGGTCACCGGGTCCTGCTCCCCGGCGAGAACCAGCAGCGGCAGCGTAATCGCCTTTATTTCATGGCGCAGATCGGCTTCGGCCAGCGCCTCGCAGCAGGCGGCGTAGCCTTCGGCGTCGGACCGGGCGAGCTGGTCAATAAGCGGCTCGATAAGCTGCGGCGAGCGGTGACGGAACGCCTCGCTGAACCAGCGCTGCGCTGCGCCTGCGGCAACAGTGGCCATCCCTTCCTCACGCACGCTACGGGCGCGATCCAGCCAGCCCGCCGGCTCGCCAATTTTCGCCGCACTGTTGGCGATGGTAACGGAAAGCAGGCGCTCCGGTGCGAAACGCGCCAGCCACAATCCTGTCAGCCCGCCCATAGAAATGCCGCAGAAGTGCGCTTTTTTAATGTCGAGAGAATCCAGAAGCGTAAGCACATCCCCGGCAAGTTGTGACAACGTCACCTTCCCCTTTTTGGCGGTTTGCCCATGGCCATGGGTGTCGTAGCGCAGCACGCGAAAGCGCGCTGTCAGCGCCGCCAGCTGTGGCTCCCATAAGGAAAGCGTGGTGCCAAGCGAGTTGGAGAGCACCACGACCGGCGCCCCTTCAGGCCCGTCGAGTTGATAATGAAGTGTCATAACGATTCCTTGTAACGCGCCAGCACCTGGCGGATAAAGACCGGCGCGCTGCCGGTCGCCTCCAGTGGCGAAAGCAGGCGCGCGATCTCATCTTCGGAAAAATAGCGGCGGATAAGCGCGTCATCGACCAGCAGCGTCTGCAGCGCCACGCCTTCATCCAGCGAACGGTGGCAAAGCGGCTCCAGATGCTGGTGCGCCGCCTGTTTGCCGATATGCTCAGCAAGCTTCAGCGTCACTGGCTCGGCCATAATCAGCCCATGGGTTATGTGCAGGTTTTCGCGCATTTTTTCCGGGAAGACCTGCATATCGCGGATCAGCTCAAGGCTGGTCTGCATAACCCCGCCAGCAAGGGTAATAATATCCGGCAGCGTCTCCCACTCCGCCTGCCAGCCGCCGAGCGCCCTTTCATGCTGCTGTAGCTGGCTTGCGTAAAGCGTCGCCATCAGGCCGGGCAGCCGCGTGGTCGCCGTGAGAATAGCCGCGCAGGCGACCGGGTTGCGCTTGTGCGGCATGGCGGACGAGCCGCCGCGCCCTTGCGCTACCGGCTCCGCCGCTTCCCCAACTTCGGTCTGCATCAGCAAGGCGAAATCGCTGGCGAACTTGCCAAGCGTGGCGGCGACGCCTGCATACCAGCCGCCCACCTCCAGCAGCCTGTCGCGCTGGCTGTGCCAGGGCGTGTCGGGAAGCGAAAGTGAAAGCGCTGAGGCCAGCGCCTGCGCCACCTGCGGCCCCTTTTCCTCAAGTGAGGCCAGCGTCCCCGCCGCGCCGCCAAACTGGGCCGCCAGCGCGCGCGGACGAATTTCTTTCAGCCTTTCCTGCCAGCGCAGCAGCGCATCCAGCGTGCCTGCGAGCTTCAGCCCAAAGGTAGTGGGCAGCGCATGTTGCAGCCAGGTGCGCCCCGCCATCACCGTTTGCTGGTGGCGCGCCGTCTGCTGCGCCAGCGCGGCCAGCAGATCCTTCAGCAAGGCTTCGGTTTCCGTGAAGGCGTCGCGCAGTTGCAGCATCAGTCCGCTGTCGATGATGTCCTGGCTGGTGGCGCCCCAGTGCACATAGCGGGCCGCTTCGTCATCCGCGGCCTTTACGCAGGCGGTAAGCTGCTTGACCAGCGGAATGGCGAGGTTGCCCGCACCCGCCGCCGCCTGCGTCAGCGCGCCGAGGTCTAATTGCGCGACCTTGCAATGGTCCGCTATCACTGCCGCCGCTTGCGCAGGCACAATGCCGCACTGCGCCTGCGCCTGCGCAAGCGACGCCTCGACATCCAGCATCCGTTGCAGCGTCGCTTCGTCGCTGAAAAGCGGCGTCAGCCTGGAAGGCCGCAGCAGCGGGGTGAGAAGTTTCATTCCGGCTCCTTAAACGCGTTCGATAATAAGCGCTATGCCTTGTCCTACGCCGATGCACATGGTGCACAGGGCGTAGCGCCCGCCGGTGCGCTTAAGCTGCAGCGCGGCGGTCATGGCGATGCGGCCGCCGGAAGCGCCAAGCGGGTGGCCGAGCGCGATGGCCCCGCCATTGGGGTTCACATGCTCTGCCGCATCCGGCAGCCCGAGGTCGCGCGTTACCGCCAGCGCCTGGGCGGCAAACGCTTCATTAAGTTCGATAACGTCCATCTGATCAAGCGACAAACCTGTTTGCGCCAGTACTTTACGCACCGCCGGCGCCGGGCCGAAGCCCATAATGCGCGGCGCCACGCCCGCTGTCGCCACGCCGGCCACCCGCGCCAGCGGCTGCAAACCGTGCGTACGCATCGCCTGCTCACTTGCCAGCAACAGCGCGCAGGCGCCGTCGTTTACGCCGGAGGCGTTGCCTGCTGTCACCGTACCGTCCTCCCGTACCACCGGCTTGAGTTTCGCCAGCGCCTCGCGCGAGGTGGCGCGCGGGTGTTCGTCGCGGGTAAAGCTGAGCGGCTCGCCTTTGCGCTGCGGGATAAGCACCGGGATAAGCTCGTCGTCAAACAGCCCCATCTCCTGGGCCCGGGCGGTGCGAAGCTGGCTGCGCAGCGCGAAAGCATCCTGGTCTTCGCGGCTGATGCCAAACTGCGCGGCGACGTTCTCCGCCGTTTCCGGCATGGAATCGACGCCATAACGCGCTTTCATTAACGGGTTGATGAAGCGCCAGCCGATGGTAGTGTCTTCAAGCGCCATACTGCGGCTGTAAGCGCTCTGCGCTTTGCCCATTACAAACGGCGCGCGGGACATGCTCTCCACGCCGCCCGCCACCATGAGGTGCGTTTCGCCGCTTTTGATGGCCCGCGCCGCCACGCCGATGGCGTCGAGGCTTGAGCCGCACAGGCGGTTGACGGTGCTGCCTGGCACCGTTTCCGGCAGGCCTGCCAGCAGCAGCGCCATGCGCGCCACGTTGCGGTTATCCTCCCCCGCCTGGTTTGCGCAGCCGTAAATTATGTCGTCAATCAGCGCCGGGTCGAGATTCGGATTGCGCTCCAGCAGCGCTTTTAACGGCAACGCCGCCAGGTCGTCGGCGCGCACGCCAGCCAGCGTTCCGCCAAAGCGGCCAAAGGGGGTGCGTACCGCATCGCAAATAAAAGCCTGAGTCATTATCGTTCCTTACGCGCTCTGCGCCAGTTGCCCGAAGCTGAGTTTGACCGGCGTCAGCCGCTGCAGCTCTTCAAAAGAGAGGCCGTTGACGATTTCACGCACGACCGGCCCTTCAGGGGTGATATCGATGACCGCGAGGTCGGTATAAATACGGCTGACGCAGCCGACGCCGGTAAGCGGATAGCTGCAGGCTTCCACCAGCTTGCTCTCGCCTTCGCGCGTAAGCAGCTCCATCATCACAAAAACCTGGCGCGCGCCGATGGCGAGATCCATCGCGCCGCCCACCGCCGGAATGGCGTCCGGCGCGCCGGTGCTCCAGTTCGCCAGGTCGCCCGACGCGGAAACCTGATAGGCGCCGAGCACGCAAATATCCAGATGCCCGCCGCGCATCATGGCGAACGAGTCGCCGTGGTGGAAAAAGCTGCCGCCGGTGAGCAGCGTGACGTGCTCTTTTCCGGCGTTGATAAGCTCCGGATCTTCCTCCCCTGGCGCGGGCTTCGGCCCCATGCCGAGCAGGCCGTTTTCGCTGTGCAGGAAGATCTCTTTATCGGCGGGCAGATAGTTGGCGATGCGGGTCGGCAGGCCAATGCCTAAGTTCACATAAGCCCCTTCCGGGATATCGCGCGCCACGCGCTGCGCCATTTCGTCACGGGTGAGTCGTTTCATCAGTGAATATCCTTATGCGCTCTGCGCCAGAGTGGAAGCTGGATCCAGCGCCACCACGCGCTGCACGAAAATGCCGGGGGTGATGATGTGCTCGGGGTCAAGCTCCCCCAACGGCACCAGTTGGCTGACCTGCGCGATGGTCGTGGCGGCCGCCGTCGCCATGATAGGCCCGAAGTTGCGCGCCGCCTTGCGGTAGACCAGGTTGCCCCAGCGGTCTCCCTGGAAAGCTTTAATAAGCGCGAAGTCCGCTTTCAGCGGGTATTCCAGCACGTAATGGCGACCGTCGATTTCGCGGGTCTCTTTGCCTTCGGCGAGCGGCGTGCCGTAGCCGGTCGGGGTAAAGATGGCGCCAAGCCCCGCCCCCGCCGCCTGAATGCGGGCGGCCAGGTTGCCCTGCGGCACCAGTTCCAGCGCCACTTTGCCGCGGCGATAGAGATCGTCGAACACCTGGGAGTCTACCTGGCGCGGGAAGGAGCAGATCATTTTGCGCACCCGCCCCGCCTTCAGCAGCGCGGCCAGCCCCACTTCGCCATTACCGGCGTTGTTGTTGATGATAGTGAGGTCGCTCGCCCCCTGGGCTATCAGGGCGTCAATCAGCTCGGTGGGCTGACCGGCGGGGCCAAAGCCGCCAATCATGATGGTGGCGCCGTCCGGGATCCCGGCGACGGCCTCTTCCAGCGAGGGCACGCTTTTATCAATCATCCTCTGCTCCTTGATGTGCGATCATCGCACCGTTATGCGTTGTTCGAACAAAATGTGACGCCGCTAACGAGTCCGGTCAAGGGCGATAATCGAAATATGGTGCGATAATCGAACATGGGTTATCTTTGTTCACAGAGTGTGATCGAGCGCGTAATCAGGAGAAAAATGATGGCGATACACCCGCAAGACCGCCTTAGCGGCGACGCCGACCCGTTTAAGGGCGACCCGAATTTTATGGCTTCGCTGGCGCGGGGGCTGGAAGTAATTCAGGCTTTTACGCCGCAGCGGCGGCTGCTTTCTATTTCGCAAATAAGCCAGAAGACCGGCATCCCGCGCGCCGCCGTGCGTCGTTGCCTCTACACGCTTGGCAAGCTCGGGTTTGTGTATGCGGAAGACGGCAAAAACTATCAGCTGCGCCCGCGCATTCTTTCGCTCGGCCACGCCTATCTCGCCTCGACGCCGCTGGCGCGCGCCGCCCAGCCGGTGCTGAAACAGCTAAGCGAAATGCTCAATGAGTCCTGCTCTATCGCCACGCTGGACGGCGACGACATTCTCTATATCGCCCGCGCCTCCAGTTCGCGCATCATGACTATCGATCTGGATATCGGCAGCCGCCTGCCCGCCTGGTCCACTTCCATGGGCCGCGTGCTCTTAAGCTACCTTCCGGAAGAGCAGTTAAACGCGCTGCTTGGGCGCATTACGATGATCCGCTATACGCCGCAGACGGTAGATTCGGTGGCGAAGCTGCGCGAAGAGCTAAAGCGGGTGCGCCAGCAAGGCTATGCGCTAAACGATCAGGAACTGGAGATGGGGTTGCGGTCGATTGCGGTGCCGCTGATGAACCCGCAGGGGGGTGTGGAAGCGGCGCTGAACGTGGGGGTGCACGCGGGGCAGGTTTCCGCTGAAGAGCTGCGAACCCGCGTGCTGCCGGAACTGCAAAATGCCGCCCGGGAGCTGGCGTTGCTGCTGGATTAACGGCTGCGCTTGGCGTGCCGTTCCCAGTTCTCCTGTTTGGCCTCGTCCGATTTTTTCAGCGCCACGTAGCAGGCGCCCGCGCCGCCGTGATGCGCAAGCGCCGTGCAGTAGGCCTGCACTTCATCGAACTCGGTCAGCCAGCGCGCCAGATAACTGCGCACAATATTGGCGTGCGACTTATCTTCCCGCCCTTTGCCGTGAATGATGAGCAGGTTGCGAAGGCCGTCGCGACGGGCCTGATGGATAAAAGCGAACAGCTGCTGGCGGCACTGCTCTACCGGCTGGCGCAGCAGATTGAGGCTCGCCTGCTGGCTGTATTTGCCAAGGCGCAGCTTCTCCAGCACGCCGTTTTGCAGCCCTTCGCGTTTAAACTCCAGCGGCTCGGCGAGCGGTATGATGTCAAGAAAGCCGGTGGTGAGAAAGTTATCCAGCTGCAGCGCATCCAGCCGCTGCGGGGCGCGGTTTTTCACCGGCTTCACCCACTGCGTGGATTCACAATTTTTAAGGGGTTTGACATCTTCCATGGCGTCAAGAAAAAGCGATTTGTCGTCAGGGTGCACGGTCAATCCTCCGGGTACTGCGCAAAGGTTCACACTATAACCCTCCTCCGCACGCGGCTCAACGCTACCGCGCCCGGAAAAAGAGGACCGCTAAGAAGCCACAATTATGGATGTAAAACCAGTGGAATTCTTCTTAAGGGCGCTTTTTTGCCTACCTTTTGAGCAATTCACAGCGAAAAACAGGAACAGATAAATAAATGTTAACTATTTGTGAAAGATGTCACTTAACGGTCATCACGTCCCGCCTGAAAAGCGCGTATATATATTCATACCCACAGTGTACGGAATAAGTGTGGGGCAAGGTCCCGGAAGCACTGCTGTGTCCTGTAGAGCCTGGCTGATGTCGGCAGGCTCTATTTTTTATGGGCGGGATTCACGGCGAAATGCGGTGATAAGGGCGCTGGTGAGCGGCGTTGGCGTAGTGTCGCGCCGCTGGATCAGGTAGTAAGCGGCCTTCGGCAGGCTCTCCGCCACCGGAATTTGCGTAAGCCGCGGCGCCAGCAGCGGGTCCGCGCCCAGCTCCTGCGGCAATATCGACAAAAAATCGCTCTGCGCCACCAGGCTTATGCAGGAAGAGAACGTTTCACATACCACGCTGATGCGGAGCGTCTGCGCCCGGTGGTGGAAAAGATCTTCCAGATGCTTGTAATAACTGCCGCGCGGGGTCGGCATCGTCCAGTCATAAGCCATTAGCTCATCAAGCGAACGGGCCGCCGCCGCGGGATGCCCCTGGCGGGCAAAGACGGCAAACGGTTTTTCAAACAGCTTTTCAAACGTGAACTCTCTGTCGTACGGCCCCTGATAATAGGTGTTGATAGTGAAATCGAGTTCGCCCTGGCGCAGCTCGTTAATCATCGACACCAGTTGCCCTTCCATAATCCTGACTTTGACCTGCGGATGCTGCTGGTGAAAGCGAGAGATCACCGCTGGCATCAGGCTTCGCGCTACGCTTGCGCCAAGGCCGATGTTTATCTGTCCGGCAAGCTGCCCCTGGCGCTGGCGGATATCCTCCTGCGCGGCGCGCAGCTCTTCCAGAATCAGCCTCGCGTGCTGATAAAAACTCTCCCCGCATTCTGTCAGCGCCACCCCCTGGCTGCGGCGAATAAACAGACGCGCGGCTATCCCTTCTTCCAGCTCCTTGATCGATTTGGTTAACGCGGGCTGGGAGATATTCAGCGTGCGGCTGGCGCTGCGAATGCTGCCGTGACGGGCCACTTCCACAAAGGCGCGGATCTGGTGAAATTTAACCTGAAAAGACATCCCTACCCCGATAACCATTGTTTATCAGACAAAAGAAACTGGCATCTACTGTAAAGCAAAGGCTTGTGTCAGGGTAAGCCTTGAACGGTAAAAACGTATGAATAGCGCTGAGTGATAAGCAAAAGCTATCACAATGTGAGCTGGCTCACCTATTTTGCTGATACAGGAAAAGAAAACGTTATGGAACCTATCGCCGATTACCTTCGCTCCCTTGCGCCGCAGATGCAGGCGTGGCGTCGCGATTTTCATCATTATGCCGAGTCGGGCTGGCTGGAGTTTCGAACCGCAAGCCATGTGGCGGAGATCCTGCACGGGCTGGGTTATCAACTTGCGCTGGGGCGCGATGTGGTAAATGCCCAGGCGCGGATGGGCCTGCCGGATGAAGCGACCCTGGCCCGTGAAGAGGCGCGCGCCCGCGAACAAGGGGCGGTGGAACGCTGGTTGCCCGCCTTTTCCGGCGGCTTCACGGGGCTTGTCGCGACGTTGGCTACCGGCCGACCCGGCCCGGTTATCGCCTTTCGCGTGGATATGGATGCGCTGGACCTCGATGAGCGGCTCGATGAGAGCCACCGTCCTTTTCGGGAAGGGTTCGCTTCGTGCAACCCCGGCATGATGCACGCCTGCGGCCATGACGGCCACACCACTATTGGTCTTGCGCTGGCGCACGTGTTGAAGAAGTACGAAGCGCAGCTCAACGGCACCATCAAGCTTATCTTTCAGCCTGCCGAGGAAGGCACCCGCGGCGCGCGCGCCATGGTGGCGGCGGGCGTGCTGGATGATGTCGATTATTTCACCGCAGTGCATATCGGCACTGGCGTCTCTGCGGGCACGGTGGTTTGCGGCAGCGATAACTTTATGGCGACCACCAAGTTCGACGTGCGCTTTACCGGCGTGGCCTCTCACGCGGGCGGCAAGCCGGAACAGGGCCGCAACGCCCTGCTGGCGGCGGCGCAGGCGGCGCTTGGCCTGCATGCTATCTCCCCGCACAGCGAAGGCGCCTCCAGGGTGAATGTCGGCCTGTTGCAGGCAGGCAGCGGACGCAACGTGGTGCCTGCTTCAGCCACTATGAAAGTGGAAACCCGCGGCGAAACGGAGGCGGTCAACGAGTATGTGTTCGAACGCGCAAAGGCGGTGATTGAAGGCGCGGCGGCGATGCACGGCGTGGAGCTGGAGATGCGCATGATGGGCGCGGCCACCAGCAGTCGCCCAACGCCTGAATGGGTGCAGTTTATCCGCGAACAGGCGTTGCAGTGCGCAGGCGTAAAAGAAGCGGTGGAGACCGTGAAGGGCCCTGCGGGTTCAGAGGACGCGACGTTGATGATGGCGCAGGTGCAGGCGCGCGGCGGCAAAGCGTCTTATGTGGTGTTCGGTACTGAGCTCAGCGCCGGGCATCACAACGAGCGGTTCGACTTTGACGAACAGGTGATGACGGTGGCGGCAATGACCCTCTCGCGCCTGGCGCTTCACTTTCCCTGGCAGCGGGGTGTGTGATGGATAACGTTTACGCATTTGTTGACGATGCGCTGGAGACGCGCCGCGATGATTTTATCGCCATTGCGGATGATATCTGGGATCACCCGGAGACCCGCTTTGAGGAGCGCTGGTCCGCCGCGCGACTGGCGCAGGCGTTAGAGGCGGAAGGGTTTGCCGTCGCGCGCAATGCCGGCGGCATTGAAACTGCCTTTGTCGCAAGCTTCGGCGAGGGCAAACCGGTTATCGCCCTGCTCGGCGAGTATGACGCGCTGGCGGGCCTGAGCCAGCAGGCGGGAACCGCCGAGCCCTGCCCGGTAACGCCAGGCGCCAACGGCCACGGCTGCGGCCACAACCTGCTCGGCACCGCGGCGCTGGCAGGCGCCGTGGCGGTGAAAAACTGGCTGGCGCAGCATGGCGGCGGCACGGTGCGCTTCTATGGCTGCCCGGGGGAAGAAGGCGGCTCCGGCAAAACCTTTATGGTGCGCGAAGGGCTTTTCGATGACGTTGATGCCGCCGTGACCTGGCACCCGGAGGCGTTCGCCGGGATCTTCAGCACCAGCACGCTGGCCAATATCCAGGTGGCGTACCGCTTCTCCGGCATCGCCGCCCACGCGGCGAACTCGCCGCACCTAGGACGCAGCGCGCTGGATGCGGTAACCCTGATGACCACCGGCAGCAACTTCCTCAACGAGCATCTTATCGAAAAAGCGCGCGTGCATTACGCCATTACCGATACCGGCGGCATCTCGCCTAACGTCGTTCAGGCGCAGGCGGAAGTGCTTTACCTGATTCGCGCGCCGGAGATGGCTGAGGCGCAGCGCATTTACGCGCGCATCAACAACATCGCCGAAGGCGCGGCGCTGATGACCGAAACCACCGTACAGGCGCGTTTTGAAAAAGCCTGCTCCAGCTACCTGCCAAACCGCACGCTGGAAGGCGCGATGTACGACGCGCTGCAGCATTTCGGCACGCCGCGCTGGAGTGAAGAGGAGCGCCGTTTTGCCGGAACCCTTCGCGCCACGCTCAGCGAGAATGACCTGCAAAACAGCCTCAATAATATTGCCAATACCGGCGGCGAAGCGGGGAAAGCTTTCGCCAAAAAACACCGCCACACGCTGCTGATTGACGAGGTCGCGCCCTGGGCCGCCACCGATGCCGTACTGGCGGGGTCGACAGACGTGGGCGACGTGAGCTGGAAGCTGCCGGTGGCGCAATGCTTCAGCCCCTGTTTCGCCGTCGGCACGCCGCTGCACACCTGGCAGTTGGTAAGCCAGGGACGCACCTCGATAGCGCACAAAGGGATGCTGCTGGCGGCGAAAGTGATGGGCGCCACGGCAATACGCGTACTACAGGACGCGACGCTGTTAACGGCGTGCCGGCAAGAGCATCGAGAGACCGTTAGCGAGCAGCCTTACCACTGCCCGATACCGAAAAACGTGACACCGTCACCTTTAAAATAATAAAACACAAACACAACAACGCAAACACAACGACAACCCGAGGAGCGCCCATGAGTATCACTTCCATACCGACGGACACCCCTTCCGGCAAGCTGTATGGCTGGGTGGAGCGTGTGGGAAATAAAGTCCCGCACCCGTTTCTGCTCTTTATCTATCTGATTGTTATTCTGGCTGTTTCCACCGCCGTGCTTTCCGCCTTTGACGTGGCGGTACGCAACCCGGCGGACGGAAAAATGGTGGCGGTGAAAAACCTGCTCAGCGCCGACGGGCTGCACTGGTTTTTGCCTAACGTTATTAAAAACTTCAGCGGTTTCGCCCCGCTCGGCGCGATTCTCGCGCTGGTGCTGGGCGCCGGTTTTGCCGAGCGTGTAGGACTGTTGCCTACGCTGATGGTAAAAATGGCCTCCCACGTCAGCGCGCGTTATGCAAGCTACATGGTGCTGTTTATCGCCTTCTTCAGCCATATCTCGTCTGACGCCGCGCTGGTTATCATGCCGCCGATGGGGGCGCTTATTTTTCTCGCCGTCGGCCGTCATCCGGTAGCGGGGCTGCTCGCCGCTATTGCGGGCGTCGGCTGCGGCTTTACCGCCAATTTGCTTATCGTCACGACCGACGTGCTGCTTTCCGGCATCAGCAGCGAGGCGGCGCGAAGCATCGACCCGGCCATGCATGTCAGCGTCATCGATAACTGGTTTTTTATGGCAACCTCAGTGATTGTGCTGACGCTCACCGGCGGGTTGATAACCGATAAGCTCATCGAACCGCGCCTGGGCCGCTGGGAGGGTCAAAGCGATGAAAAGCTGCAAACACTCACCGGTGAGCAGCGGCGCGGTTTGCGGGTGACGGGCATAGTGGCGCTGCTGTTTATTGGCGTCGTGGCCCTGCTGGTGGTGCCGGAAAACGGCCTGCTGCGCGACCCGGTGAAGCACACGGTGCTGCCCTCGCCCTTTATCAGCGGCATTGTGCCGTTAATCATCCTGTTTCTGTTTGCCATCTCGCTCGCTTACGGCATCGCCACCGGCAAAATTCGCCGTCAGGGCGACCTGCCGCAACTGATGATTGACCCGATGAAAGAGATGGCCGGTTTTATCGTTATGGTGTTCCCCCTCGCGCAGTTTGTGGCGATGTTTAACTGGAGCAATATGGGGAAATTCATGGCGGTGGGGCTGACCGATATGCTGGAGAGCGCGGGGCTCAGCGGCGTGCCGGCGTTTGTCGGCCTGGCGCTGCTCTCTTCCCTGCTGTGCATGTTTATCGCCAGCGGCTCGGCAATCTGGTCGATACTGGCGCCGATTTTCGTGCCGATGTTTATGCTGCTTGGTTTCCACCCCGCCTTCGCCCAGGTGCTGTTTCGCGTGGCGGACTCCTCGGTTATCCCGCTGGCGCCCGTTTCGCCTTTCGTGCCGCTGTTTCTCGGCTTTTTACAGCGTTACCGTCCGCAGGCGAAGCTTGGCACTTATTACTCGCTGGTGCTGCCGTACCCGCTCATTTTTCTGGCGGTGTGGTTAGTGATGCTGGTGGCGTGGTATTTTATCGGCCTGCCAATTGGGCCGGGCGTCTATCCGCGCCTGGGATAAGCGAGGGAAAAATGCTGACGTTTCTGGAAGACAAAATAGCGACGCCGCTGGGCCCGCTGTGGGTAATTTGCGATGAGCAGTTCAACCTGCGCGCCGTGGAGTGGGAAGAGCACAGCGACCGAATGGAACAACTGCTGGTTATCCATTACGGCGCGCAGGGCTTCAGGCGGGCGGCAAGCGAGAACCCCGGCGGGCTTAGCGATAAGCTGCGCGACTATTTTGACGGCAACCTCAGCATTATCGATACGCTGCCGACCGCCACCGCAGGCACCCCCTTTCAGCGGGAAGTGTGGAAGCGACTGCGCGATATTCCCTGCGGCCAGGTGATGCATTACGGTCAACTGGCCGAAGCGCTTGGCCGCGCGGGCGCAGCACGGGCCGTAGGGGCGGCCAACGGCGCGAACCCTGTCAGTATCGTCGTGCCTTGTCACCGGGTAATCGGGCGCAGCGGCGCGCTGACCGGTTATGCGGGCGGCGTGCAGCGTAAAGAATGGCTGCTGCGTCACGAAGGTTATTTCCTGCTTTGAACAGATAATTCGCCTGCTAATTATACATTTACTTGAATATCAAGGGCATGACGTAAAAAAGCGCATGCCCTGTTTCATAAATTTCTGATTGATGTTTCACCACACTTACGTCGTGGACAAAAAGATGTTAAAATTGACCGATATCAATTACGGCTTGAGCAGACCTATGATCCCGGAAAAGCGAATTATTCGACGCATTCAGTCTGGCGGTTGTGCCATCCATTGCCAGGATTGCAGTATCAGCCAGTTATGCATCCCTTTCACGCTGAATGAACACGAGCTGGACCAGCTTGATAACATCATTGAACGTAAAAAGCCGATTCAGAAAGGCCAGACGCTGTTTAAAGCGGGTGATGAACTGAAATCGCTCTACGCTATCCGCTCCGGCACCATTAAGAGCTACACCATCACCGAACAGGGCGACGAGCAGATCACCGGCTTTCACCTGGCGGGCGACCTGGTGGGCTTTGACGCTATCGGCACGGCGCATCATCCGAGCTTCGCGCAGGCGCTGGAAACCTCAATGGTGTGCGAAATTCCGTTTGAAACTCTCGACGATCTCTCCGGCAAGATGCCGAGCCTGCGCCAGCAGATGATGAGACTGATGAGCGGCGAGATCAAAGGCGACCAGGATATGATCCTGCTGCTTTCCAAAAAGAATGCGGAAGAGCGCCTCGCGGCCTTTATCTATAATCTCTCCCGCCGTTTCGCCCAGCGCGGCTTCTCGCCGCGTGAATTCCGCCTCACGATGACGCGCGGCGATATCGGTAACTACCTGGGCCTGACGGTGGAAACCATCAGCCGCCTGCTGGGACGTTTCCAGAAAAGCGGCATGCTGGCGGTGAAGGGAAAATACATCACCATCGAAAATGGCGATATCCTTGCCGAGCTGGCCGGGCAGTCCCGTAACGTCGCGTAATTTCACTCTTTTGCCGGGTCAATAGAATTTCCTGATTTATTGATCCGGCAATAATTTCCCCTCTGTTTCATTCAACATATATGGGTTACTCTTGTCTTACAGACTGTGGTTACGCAGTTGTAAGGAGAACCTGTATGGCAAAGTATCAAAACATGCTGGTGGCCATCGATCCTAATCAGGATGACCAGCCGGCGTTACGGCGTGCAGTTTACCTGCATCAACGGATTGGTGGCCGAATCAAAGCCTTTTTGCCGATCTATGACTTTTCTTACGAAATGACCACCCTTCTGTCTCCCGATGAGCGCACGGCGATGCGTCAGGGGGTCATTAGCCAGCGCACCGCCTGGATCCGCGAGCAGGCGCAGTACTACCTTGAAGCGGGCGTGCCCATCGATATCAAAGTGGTCTGGCACAACCGGCCTTTCGAAGCGATTATTCAGGAAGTGGTGAGCGGCAAGCACGATCTGCTGCTGAAAATGACCCACCAGCACGACAAGCTCGAATCCGTTATCTTCACGCCGACCGACTGGCATCTGCTGCGCAAATGTCCCTGCCCCGTCTGGATGGTGAAAGACCAGCCCTGGCCGGAGGGCGGCAAAGCGGTGGTGGCGGTCAATCTCGCCAGTGAAGAGCCCTATCACAACGCGCTCAATGAAAAGCTCATCCGTGAAACGGTGAAGCTTGCCGAACAGGTAAACCACACCGAAGTGCACCTGGTTGGCGCTTATCCGGTCACGCCTATCAATATCGCTATTGAACTGCCTGATTTCGACCCGAGCGTGTATAACGACGCTATCCGCGGCCAGCATCTGCTGGCGATGAAAGCGCTGCGGCAGAAATTTGGCATCAGCGAGAAGATGACCCATGTGGAAAAAGGGCTGCCCGAGGAGGTTATCCCGGATCTGGCCGAACATCTGGAAGCGGGCATCGTGGTGCTGGGCACCATCGGCCGCACCGGTATTTCCGCCGCGTTTCTCGGCAATACGGCCGAACAAGTTATCGACCACCTGCGCTGCGACCTGCTGGTTATTAAGCCCGACGACTACCAGACGCCGGTGGAAATCGACGACGAAGACGACTAACGTCGCGGCGCTGTAAAGCGAAAGCCCGCCTGTGCAAACAGACGGGCTTTTTTAATGCCGTGCTTTCGCTGCGCCAGTAAAAAACCACCTCCAGAGGAGGTGGCTTTAAAGTGAGCCCCCTGAAAGGGGGCCGCTGCTAACCGGTTGATTAGTTCTGTAGTAACTCCAT
>JHYZ01000021.1 GCA_000621185.1 Franconibacter pulveris DSM 19144 | reverse complement strand
AACTTCGTAATGAATTACGTGTTCACTCGTTGAGACTTGGTATTCATTTTTCGTCTTGCGACGTTAAGAATCCAGTCCATCTGAGTGCCCACACAGATTGTCTGATAAATTGTTAAAGAGCAGTGCCGCTTCGCTTTTTTCTCGGCGGCGCGGGTTGCGTATACTACGCTTTCCCGCTTCAGAGTCAAGCGTTAATTTCGCTTAATTCCGTTTTGATTCTTGCTGCCAGGCCGGCGTGTATGCCGTTGTGCCGTGTCAGTGGAGGCGCATTATAGGGCCTGTTTCGGCGCTGACAAGAGAAAAATACAAAAAAGTTATCGTTCGGTCATTTCCCAGGCAACTCGCCTAACCATTGCGCGGATTGTACGAAAGACGAGCGATTTCCCGGGCAAAAGCCGCGACCTGTTTCCAGTCGGTGTAGACCACTTCTTTACGGGTATCCGTTTCCCCGCCTGTCATTTTCATAATCAACCGAATCATGAAACGGTCATACCAGCGATAACGCGGATAACGCAAAGCGCCTGCAAACACCGCACAGTGGTCTGGACGCCATAGCGAATGAAGAAGAAATTTACGCGTGTAGTTGTTAGTTTGCGGCGTACGTTTCTCTGGCTTACGCGCGACAAGGTTTACGGAAAAGAAAGCGCCCGGTAAAGCATTCAGTTCCGCATGATGCTTTTTCACAAACGCGTCCAGCGCCGCGTGAAAGTGTCCGTAGCGGATAGAAGCGCCAATGACGACTTTGTTATAGAGCGACCAGTCGATAGTTTCCGCACGGTGCAAATTCATAACGTCCGCGTCCACGCCCTGCTCTTTTAGTTCCGAAGCGATAAAGGACGCTATTTCACGCGTCTGTCCATCTCGGGTAGAAAACAAAATAAGGGTTTTCAATACAGACTCCATTTATTCGCGCCAGAAGGTAGGTGTAAACAGCACCAGCAGAGTAAAAACTTCCAGACGACCAAACAGCATGTTCGCCATCAGGACCCATTTCGCGACCGGGTTCATGCTGGCGAAGTTATCCGCTACCACGCCAAGCCCCGGCCCCAGATTATTCAGCGTTGCGACGACCGAGGCGAAAGCCGAAAAGTCATCCACCCCTGTCGCGATAATCGCCAGCATGCTAATAATAAATACCAGCGCATAGGCAGAGAAGAACCCCCATACCGCCTCGAGTATGCGTTCCGGCAAGGCGCGGTTGCCAAGCTTAATGGTGTAAACCGCGTTGGGATGAACCAGCCGTTTCAGTTCGCGGTTCCCTTGCTTAAAGAGCAGCAGAATACGAATCACTTTAAGCCCACCGCCAGTCGACCCGGCGCAGCCGCCGATAAAAGCGGAACAAAGCAGCAGCACAGGTAAGAAAAGCGGCCAGCGCGCAATACTGTCTGTCGTAAAGCCTGCGGTAGTCGCCATTGAGACCACCTGAAAAAACGCCTGGTTTAACGTCATCACGGCGGAGTTATAAACGTCGTGGAACCAGAGCACCAGCGTACAGACCGCCACCAGCGTCACCTGTACGCCAATAAACATCCGAAACTCCGGATCCCGCCAGTAAACCTTCAGGTTACGTCCGCTCAGCAGCGAAAAGTGCAGGCCGTAGTTACAGCCGGAAATAAGCAGGAAGATAGCGATAATAGTATTGATGGTAGGGCTGTCAAAATAGCCCACGCTCGCATCGTGCGTAGAGAAACCGCCGATAGCGATAGTCGCAAAACTATGGCCGATGGCGTCAAAAGCGGACATTCCGGCGAACCACAGCGCCAGCGCGCAGGCAACGGTAAGCAAAACGTAAATCAGCCACAGCGTTTTCGCCGTTTCAGCGATGCGGGGGCGCATTTTATTGTCCTTGAGCGGTCCTGGCATTTCGGCGCGATAAAGCTGCATCCCCCCGACGCCCAGAATAGGCAGAATCGCCACCGCCAGGACGATGATCCCCATACCGCCGAACCACTGCAGCATCTGGCGATAAAACAAAATAGCGTGGGGTAACGAGTCCAGCCCCACCAGCGTTGTTGCGCCTGTGGTCGTTAATCCGGAAAAGGATTCAAAGAAGGCGTCGGTAACCGTCAGGTTCGGCCGTTCAGAAAAGATAAAGGGCAACGCCCCTACGCTTCCCAGCACCGTCCAGAAGAGAACGACGATAAGAAACCCCTCGCGTGATTTGAGCTCTTTTTTCTCCCGGCGGTTTGGCCACCAGAGCACCGCGCCTATCGCCAGCGCGACAAAGAAGGTTTGCGTAAAGGCACGGCCCGCGCCGTCCCGGTAAATGAGGGCCACCAGTCCAGGGATAATCATGGTCCCGGAAAAGAGAATAACCAGTAGTCCAACGATTCGGGTTATGGCGCGAAAATGCATCAGCCGCTTCCTTAGGGATCAAAAAAACGAGGGGGGATTATTATTCAACCGGTAACAAATGCAACGCGCCGCGACTAAAATCCGCAAGCCTTAAAGAAAACAACGCCACCTGCGTATGAGGCAGCGCCACGCGCAACGTCACGCCCGCCTGGTAATCGCTGTGCACTATCAGCCCCTCATGCTGCTTAAGCAGAGCGTCGATACCGGTGAGCTGTGCGTAATCACACAGCAAAGTATATTCAGTTAACGGCACTTTGCGGAGCGTGACGAGCTGATTGAGCGCCAGCTGCACGCCGCCGCCATAGGCTTTCACCAGCCCACCCGTCCCAAGCTTAATGCCGCCGTAGTAGCGCACCACCACGGCGGTAATTTCGCCTACCCCACTGCCGAGCAGTTGAGCAAGCATCGGCTTACCCGCCGTTCCCGCGGGTTCGCCGTCATCGGAAAAGCCCAGCTTTTGTGAATCATCCGGCGCGCCCGCCACCCAGGCCTGACAGTGATGACGGGCATCAGGATGCTCCGCCTTCACTTGCCCGACGAACGCTTTCGCCGCTTCCACGCCATCGGTATGCGCGAGCAGCGTAATAAAGCGGCTCTTCTTTATCTCTTCTGTAACGGTGACCGGCTGCGCCGGAATAAGCCAGCTTTCCATCAGGCGAGCTTGAGATCCCGCGTCATGTTTTCCGTGCCGTTCTCGTGAATCACCACGTTATCCTCAATGCGGATGCCGCCGAACGGCTTAAGCGCTTCAATCTTCTGCCAGTTGAAATGCTTGCTGTACTGCCCTTCACGCCACGGCGCGAGCAGCGACTCGATAAAGTAAATGCCAGGCTCGATGGTCAGCACCATGCGCGGCTGCAGCACACGGGTACAGCGCAGATAAGGATATTTTTCCGGGGCAGGAAGGTGCGTGCCGGTATCGTCTTGCATGAATCCCGCCACGTCGTGCACCTGCAGGCCCAGCGGATGACCGATTCCGTGCGGCATAAACGGCCCGGTAATATTAGTTTCCACCATCGCCTCTTCGCTGATGTCATTCACAATCTGATGACGACGCAGCAGCTTCGCGATGCGCTGATGGAACTGCACGTGGTAATCGATGTAGTTCACGCCCGCCTTCATCGTGCCAATCAACGCCAGTTGCTCGTCGTTCACGTCTTTAATCAGCTGCGCAAAGTCGTTATCGCTGCTGGCGGCCCAGGTACGGGTGAGATCTGCCGCATAGCCGTTATATTCCGCCCCGGCATCCAGCAGGAAGCTGCGCATCTCTGCGGGTGCCTGCTGATCAAGCTTCGTGTAATGCAGCACGGCGGCATGCTCATTGAGCGCCACGATATTGCCGTAAGGCACGTCGGTATCGCGATGGCCAGTGGCGGTCAGGTAAGCGAGATTAATATCAAACTCGCTCATTCCGGAAAGGAAAGCTTCGTGCGCGGCCCGATGGCCTATTACCGCCGTTTTCTGCGCTTCGCGCATACAGGCCAGTTCATAATCCGTCTTATAAGCCCGATAGTAGTGCAGATAGTCGATAACCCCTTTCGGGTTGATCTTATCGGCAGCGATGCTCAGCTGTATCGCACGTTCCGGCGCCGGCCCGATATAAGCAATATTACCGCGCGCGGCAGGAAGTTGGCTGCCGATGCCATCCGCTTTCGGCAGTGCGATAATCTCTATCTCGTCCGTCCAGAATGACTGCGGCAACGGCTCTACGTTGTGCCAGTAATCGACCGGCAGATAAAACCAGAGCTTCGGTTTGTTGACGCCATCCACCAGCAACCAGCAGTTCGGCACTTGGGTCACCGGCACCCAGGCTTTAAACTGCGGGTTTACTTTAAACGGATAAGGATGGTCATCAAGAAAGACGTTGAACAGCTCACCAGAATGGATGAGCAGCGCATCAAGATTAAAGCGCGACAGCACATTACGGGTACGTTCCTGTAACGTAGCCAGATGATTTTTATAAAGAGCAGCCAACGAATCCATAATTTACCCTTCACCTATTAGTCCTAAACCCCGGCATCTTAGCACAACTTATCTGCACAAACGGGTTTCCCCCATCCGTGATCAAGTTTGCAAATATTTAAAGAGAAATTTGCATTTCATTAACATCAACTCCACACTCCGCTTCATCTGGTACGACCAGATCACCTTGCTGGATTCAGGAGACTGACATGCTCTACAAAGGCGACACCCTGTACCTCAACTGGCTGGAAGATGGCATCGCCGAACTGGTGTTTGATGCCCCAGGCTCGGTTAACAAGCTCGACACCGCGACCGTTGCAAGCCTTGGCCACGCATTAGATGTGCTGGAAAAACAATCCGATCTTAAAGGTTTGCTGCTGCGCTCAGAGAAAGCGGCTTTTATCGTTGGCGCGGATATTAACGAATTTCTTTCCCTGTTCCTCGTGCCGCAGGCGCAGTTAAGCGACTGGCTGCGTTTCGCCAACCGCATTTTCAACCGTCTTGAGGATCTGCCGGTTCCCACCCTTTCCGCCATCAACGGCTATGCGCTGGGGGGCGGCTGCGAATGCGTGCTGGCGACCGATTACCGTATCGCCACGCCGGACCTGCGTATCGGCCTGCCGGAAACGAAGCTTGGCATCATGCCGGGCTTTGGCGGCTCGGTTCGCCTGCCGCGTCTGCTGGGCGCCGATAGCGCGCTGGAAATTATCGCCGCCGGAAAAGATGTCAGCGCGCAAGAGGCGTTGAAGCTTGGCCTGGTGGACGCCGTCGTCAATGCTGACAAATTACGCGAAGGGGCGCTCAGCGTGTTGCGCCAGGCCATGAAAGGCGACCTGGACTGGAAAGCGAAACGCGCGCCGAAGCTTGAGCCGCTGAAGCTCAGCAAGATTGAAGCCGCCATGAGCTTCACCATTGCAAAAGGCGTGGTCATGCAAACCGCCGGTAAACACTATCCTGCGCCGATGACCGCCGTGAAGACTATCGAAGCGGCGGCGGGCCTTGGGCGCGACGAAGCGCTGGAGCTGGAAAACCAAAGTTTTGTGCCGCTTGCGCATTCCAGCGAAGCGCGCGCGCTGGTCGGCATTTTCTTAAACGATCAGTACGTAAAAGGCCAGGCGAAGAAACTGACGAAATCGGTTGAAGCGCCGAAGCAGGCCGCCGTACTGGGCGCAGGCATCATGGGCGGCGGCATCGCTTATCAATCCGCCTGGAAAGGCGTGCCGGCGATCATGAAAGATATTAATGAGAAATCGCTGGCGCTCGGCATCGGCGAAGCCAGCAAGCTGCTCAATAAACAGCTTGAGCGCGGCAAAATCGACGGGCTGAAGATGGCGGGCGTTATCGCCACTATTCATCCGACGCTGGATTACGCCGGGTTCGATCGCGTTGATGTTGTCGTAGAAGCGGTCGTGGAAAACCCGAAGGTGAAAAAAGCGGTGCTGGCGGAAACCGAAGAGAAGGTGCGCCCCGATACGGTGCTGGCTTCCAACACCTCGACCATTCCTATCACCGAACTGGCAAGCGCGCTTAAACGCCCGGAAAATTTCTGCGGCATGCACTTCTTCAATCCGGTGCACCGCATGCCGCTGGTGGAAGTGATCCGCGGCGAAAAAACCTCTGAAGAAACCATTGCCAAAGTGGTGGCCTGGGCCAGCCAGATGGGGAAAACTCCGGTAGTGGTAAACGACTGTCCCGGCTTTTTCGTCAACCGCGTGCTGTTCCCTTACTTTGCCGGTTTCAGCCAGCTGCTGCGTGACGGCGCGGATTTCCGTCAGATAGATAAAGTGATGGAAAAACAGTTCGGCTGGCCGATGGGCCCCGCTTATTTACTGGATGTGGTCGGCATTGATACCGCGCACCACGCGCAGGCCGTTATGGCGGCCGGTTTCCCGCAGCGTATGCAGAAAGATTACCGCGACGCTATCGACGCGCTGTTCGACGCCGGCCGCTACGGCCAGAAAAACGGTAAAGGCTTTTACAGCTATAAAGAAGACAGCAAAGGCAAACCGCGCAAAGAGCAGGATGACGCAACAGACGGCCTGCTTGCTGAAGTCAGCCAACCGAAGCGCAACTTCAGCGATGAAGAGATTATCGCCCGCATGATGATCCCGATGGTTAATGAAGTGGTTCGCTGCCTGGAAGAAGGCGTTATCGCAGGCTCTGCGGAAGCGGATATGGCATTAGTCTACGGGCTGGGCTTCCCTCCGTTCCACGGCGGCGCATTCCGTTGGCTTGATACACAGGGCAGTGCGAAGTATCTGGATATGGCGCAACGCTATCAGGCGCTGGGGCCGCTTTATGAAGTACCGGCGGGGCTGCGTGAAAAAGCGCGCCGCAACGAGCCCTATTACCCTCAGGTTGAACCCGCCCAGGCGGCTGGCGAACTGAAAACGGCTTAAGGAGCGAAGTATGGAGAAGGTTGTAATTGTTGACGCTATCCGCACCCCGATGGGCCGTTCCAAAGGCGGCGCCTTTCGCCACGTGCGGGCAGAGGATCTTTCCGCGCACCTGATGCGCAGCCTGCTTTCACGCAATCCGCAGCTGGAAGCCAACGCCATTAATGATATTTACTGGGGCTGCGTGCAACAGACGCTGGAGCAAGGTTTTAACATCGCCCGCAACGCGGCGCTGCTGGCGGAAATTCCGCACTCGGTGCCTGCCGTTACGGTAAACCGCCTGTGCGGCTCGTCTATGCAGGCGCTGCACGACGCGGCTCGCATGATAATGACCGGCGATGCAGAGGCTTGTCTTGTCGGCGGCGTGGAGCATATGGGTCATGTGCCGATGAGCCATGGCGTTGATTTTCATCCCGGCTTAAGCCGCAACGTGGCGAAAGCGGCGGGCATGATGGGGCTGACGGCGGAAATGCTCTCCCGCATGCATGGCATTAGCCGGGAAATGCAGGATGCGTTTGCCGCCCGCTCGCACCAGCGCGCCTGGGCTGCGACCCAGGCGGGACATTTTAGAAATGAAATCATCCCCACCAGCGGCCATGACGCCGACGGCGTGCTAAAGCGCTATGACTATGACGAAGTCATCCGTCCGGAAACCAGCGTGGAAAGCCTTGCGACGTTGAAACCCGCCTTCGACCCGGCGAACGGTACCGTGACGGCGGGCACCTCTTCCGCCCTTTCCGACGGCGCCGCCGCTATGCTGGTGATGAGCGAATCCCGCGCCCGGGAGCTGGGCCTGACGCCGCGCGCGCGTATTCGTGCTATGGCGGTGGTCGGCTGCGATCCTTCAATCATGGGTTACGGCCCGGTTCCGGCTTCAAAGCTGGCGCTGAAGAAAGCGGGCCTTGCCGCCAGCGATATCGACCTTTTCGAGATGAACGAAGCGTTCGCCGCGCAGATCCTGCCATGCATTAAGGATTTAGGGTTGATGGAGCAGATAGACGAGAAGATAAACCTCAACGGCGGCGCCATCGCGCTGGGCCACCCGCTCGGCTGCTCCGGCGCGCGCATTAGCACCACGCTGATTAACCTGATGGAGCGACGCGACGCCCAGTTTGGCCTCGCCACCATGTGCATTGGTCTCGGTCAGGGCATCGCCACGGTATTTGAGCGAGTCTGAGTCATTTTCTGAGTTTAGTTGCCGTTCTTCCCGCCTGTCAGGGGCGGGTTTTTTCTTTTATACTCTCCCTGTTATGCTGCTTTTCTCGCCAGGAAGGCGTGGCTCTTAACAAAGGTATGCATCGTGAAAATCTTTTCGCTTCTCTTCTGCATTCTGGCTTTTCCTGTTTTTGCACAAATGGCCTCTACCGAACTGACGCTGGTGCAGCGCTGTCTGGACGAGGCAAAAAAAGAGTTAAAAGAAAATCCAGAAGGGCTGACGGCGCTTAATGCGTTAAAAATTGTCCCGGATAGCGTTCAGGTAGAGCGGTACGACCGTAAGATTGGCCGTCAGCACATTGCCACGCAGTTAACCGCCACGCTGAGGAGCGCGACAAAACCGAGCGTCATGCTGTTGTGCTTGCTGGAAGAAGATAAGCCGCTGTTTACGTTTATCCGCTGAGGCAGACCCTCTCCCGCAAGAAGAGAGGGCCCGGGTGAAGCGCAAAAGTAATCAAATAAACGCGAATGCGTCGCCAAACAGACGATCTTCACGCGCGTTGCGCTCGTTGCAGAACAGATCGCGGGCGATTTTCGCCATTTCGAAGCGGCCAGCGATATAAATGTCATGTTCCGCCAGCGTACCGAAATCCTGCAAAACTGCCGTCAGCACAGTGCCGCTGCGCCCGCGCCACGCCTCTTCAGGCTGTTCCACTACCGGTTCCACACGAAGATTAGGATGGTTCACCGACAGGGCTTCCAGCTCCGGCAAATCATAAAGGTGTTTCTCTTCGCGCCCGCCCCAGTAAATCGTGATATCGCGGTTTGGGTTGCGCGCCAGCGCGGTCAGCAGAATTGAGCGTACGTAGGAGAAACCGGTGCCGCCGGCAATCAGGATCATGGGGCGATCTTCTTCGTCGCGCAGCCACGCTTCGCCGTGAGGAATATCTACTACGATTTCACGCTCTTTCAGGATGCGATCCATCACCGCCATCGCGTAGAGATTAAGCTCGGAGGCGCCGATATGCAGCTCAATAAAAGCGTGTTCATCGGGCGTGGAGGCCATGGAGAAGGGACGCTTATCCCGCTCGTCCATCACAACCATCAGGTACTGGCCCGCGCGAAAAGAAAACGGCGCTTCAGGCACTAAACGAACGCGATACACGGTATCCGTGATAGCTTCTACCGAGGTCACTTTACAGCTTAAGATTGTCATGCGTTCCCTCTGTCGGGTCAATAAGGCAAACCGCGACGGCGGCGCTTCAGGCGCCCTTACCGTCATTGAAAATGGCCAGCTCGTTCCAGATAGCGTCTATCCGCGCCGTGACCGCAGGATCTTTTTTAATGGGACGGCCCCACTCGCGCTGAGTCTCGCCGGGCCATTTATTGGTGGCGTCCAGTCCCATTTTTGAGCCAAGGCCGGAAACTGGCGATGCGAAATCCAGGTAATCAATTGGCGTGTTTTCCACCATTACCGTATCGCGCGCCGGATCCATACGCGTCGTGATAGCCCAGATAACATCGTTCCAGTCACGCGCGTTCACGTCGTCATCGCAGACGATAACAAACTTGGTATACATGAACTGCCGCAGGAATGACCAGACACCCATCATGACGCGTTTGGCGTGTCCGGCGTACTGCTTCTTAATGGTGACTACCGCAAGGCGATAAGAGCACCCTTCCGGCGGCAGATAAAAATCGACAATTTCCGGGAACTGCTTTTGCAGGATCGGTACGAACACTTCGTTCAGCGCCACGCCCAGCACCGCCGGTTCGTCTGGCGGACGGCCGGTATAGGTGGAGTGATAAATAGCGTCTTCGCGCTGCGTAATGTGCGTGACGGTAAAGACCGGGAAGTTGTCTATCTCATTGTAATAGCCGGTGTGATCGCCATAGGGTCCTTCCGGCGCCATTTCACCCGGTTCAATATAGCCTTCCAGCACGATTTCCGCGCTGGCAGGCACTTCGAGATCGTTAGAAAGACATTTTACCACTTCGGTTTTAGTGCCGCGCAGCAGCCCGGCGAAAGCGTATTCAGAAAGCGTATCCGGCACAGGCGTCACCGCGCCGAGGATGGTCGCCGGATCGGCGCCCAGCGCCACGGAAACCGGGAAGCGTTCGCCAGGGCGCGCCGCCTGCCACTCCTGGAAATCAAGCGCGCCGCCGCGATGCGAGAGCCAGCGCATAATCAGCTTGTTTTTGCCAATCAACTGCTGACGATAAATACCGAGGTTCTGTCGTTCTTTATGCGGGCCGCGCGTAACCGTCAGTCCCCAGGTGATCAACGGCGCTGCGTCTTCGGGCCAGCACTGCATGATGGGGATACGCGTCAGATCGACATCATCACCCTGAATGACCTTCTGCTGGCAAGGCGCGCCGCGCAGCCGTTTCGTCGGCATGTTAAGCACCTGCTTAAACTGCGGCAGCTTGTCGAACAGATCGCGAAATCCACGCGGCGGCTCCGGCTCTTTCAAAAAAGCGAGCAGCTTGCCCACTTCACGCAAAGCCGACACCTCTTCCTGCCCCATGCCCATCGCTACGCGCTTCGGCGTGCCAAAGAGATTGCACAGAACCGGCATGCTGTAACCCTTCGGATTTTCGAACAGCAAAGCGGGACCGCCAGCGCGCAATGTGCGGTCGGCGATTTCAGTCATCTCCAGGTGGGGATCGACGGGAAGCGAAATGCGTTTAAGTTCGCCCTGCTGCTCCAGCAGCGCAAGAAAGTCGCGTAGATCGTGATATTTCATGCAGTTATTCATGCCCTCGGGTTAAGCTCTCCATTATACGGCGTTCGCGGCGGCCACGCCGTAGTTTTGTTAAATTAACGTGAATCCAGGCCGCATGCCATTATGGCTTCCGTTATAATCACCTTAGCGATCCCTGAGTGGTTTTGTTATGCTTGCCCGCCCGGCAATAGGCAATAATAAGAAGAGTTATCATGCGATCCTGGTATCTACTGTACTGCAAACGAGGACAGCTTCAGCGTGCGCAAGAGCATCTTGAGCGCCAGCAGGTCAATTGCCTGACCCCCATGATTACGCTTGAAAAAATCGTGCGGGGAAAACGCGCTGCAGTCAGTGAGCCTCTGTTCCCGAACTATATGTTTGTGGAATTCGATCCGGAAGAGATTCATACCACGACTATCAGCGCGACTCGCGGCGTCAGCCATTTTGTTCGTTTTGGTTCGCAACCTGCCATGGTGCCGCTGACGGTGATTGAACAGCTGCAGAACTGCCAGCCAGAAGAGGTTACTGACCCGCAAACGCCATATGAAGGCGATAAAGTGGTGATTACCGAAGGCGCTTTTGAGGGACTGGAAGCGATTTTCACCGAGCCGGATGGCGAGACCCGCTCCATGCTGCTGCTTAATCTGCTTAACAAGCAGGTTCGGCAGAGCGTAAAAAACACCGATTTCCGTAAAATTTAATTCCCATCGGCCCGCGCATTGCGAGCCGATGCCGGTTATTAATGGGTCGCTTCGCCGACCACGCCGCCTGCGCCTGCGCCAACCGCAGCGCCTTTCAACACGCTTTTCCCTGTTGCCGCAGCGACTCCCGCACCCACTACCGCGCCAACAGCGCCGCCCTTACGCGCCGCTTTTCCTTTGTCGCCTTTTTTAAGCATTGCGCCCGCGCCTGCGCCAACCACAGCGCCGCCAACAGTGCTTTTAACGCTCTTGCCGGCAACCGCGCCCGCCGTGGCGCCCAGCACCGCGCCAGTAGCTGTTTTATCGATAGCCTGCGCCTGACCAGCCAGCGCCAGACAGAGAATGAACATTCCAGTGATTTTCTTTTGCATGATTTTTCCTTAACAAACCAGGTTACTGCCAGCGCCAAGGATATCACTGCGAAGAAACCGCCATTCTGACATCTGTGTATATTTCTGTACGGTTATGTCGCAACAGGACGGGAAAAAAACAGGCGCGCCGCATTTGCATCGGTTACCTGCTCCAGCCAGCGGGCATCCTCTCCACGCCAGGCGGCGACGCGTTCAAGAATATGCGGCAGATAGCAAGGCTCGTTACGCCGTGAAGCGGGTTTAGGTGAGAGATCGCGCGGCAAAAGATAAGGCGCATCCGTTTCCAGCAGGAGTTTGTCGGCAGGAATAACCGGCAGCAGCTCGCGCAATGCCAGGCCGCGGCGCTCATCGCACACCCAGCCGGTAATCCCCAGATAGAGCCCGCGCGCCAGGCAATCTCTCGCTTCCTCTTCAGTGCCGGTAAAACAGTGCAGCACCGCGCCGGGGAGTTTATCAAGCCACGGGTCGAGCAAAGCGAGGAAACGCGCATGCGCATCGCGGCAATGCATAAAAACCGGCATGCCGAGCTCAGCGGCTATCGCCAGTTGGGCGCTGAACGCGCGCTCCTGCGCTTCGGGCGTAGAAAAGTTACGGTTAAAATCGAGCCCGCATTCGCCAATCGCCACCACTTCCGGCTGGCGGGCAAGCTCACGCAACTGCTGAGCAGAAGCGTCATCCCACTGACTGCTGTCGTGAGGATGCACCCCTGCGGTGGACCAGCAACGCTCGTAGCGCTGCGCCAGCTGCTGCGCCTGGGCGCTTTCATGCAGATTCGTGCCGGTAAAAAGCAGGCCGTTCACCCCGGCCGCATGCGCGCGCGAAATGACTTCATCACGGTCTTTGGCGAACTGTGAGCTGGTGATGTTCAGTCCAATATCAAACATAGCGCTTCCCATATAAAAACCGCCCTGACGGGCGGTTATCACTTACTCTTGCGATTCTTCTTCCGAATTATCCGGGCGGCGTTTGCCGACATAGAATCTTGCGAAAAAGACGCCGACTTCAAACAGGCAGTACATCGGAATCGCCAGCAGCGTTTGTGAAAAGACATCCGGCGGCGTCAGCAGCATACCGATGACGAAAGCGCCGACCAGCACATACGGCCGCTTCGCCTTGAGATCTTCCGGTGTGGTTACGCCAAGCCAGCAGAGCAGCACAATGGCGACCGGCACCTCAAACGACACGCCGAAGGCCATAAACAGCGCCATCACGAAATCAAGATAACTGGTGATGTCTGTTGATACGACCACGCCCGCAGGCGCCGTTTTGGTTAAAAAGCCAAACGCCAGCGGGAAAACGACAAAGTAGGCAAACGCCATGCCGATATAAAAGAGCAGCGTGCTGGATACCAGCAGCGGCACGACCAGCCGACGTTCATGTTTGTACAGCGCCGGTGCGACAAAAGCCCATACCTGGTAGAGAATAACCGGCGCCGACAGGATGACCGACACCATGATAGTAAGCTTGATAGGGGTAAAAAACGGCGAGGCCACATCGGTGGCGATCATGGTCGCGCCAAGCGGCATCTGAGAGATAAGCGGCGCGGCGACCAGCTGGTAAATATCGTTCGCGAAATAGACCAGCGCCAGGAAAATGACCAGTACCGCAATAATGCAGTTCAGCAGCCGCTTGCGCAGTTCAATCAGATGACTGATTAAGGGTTGGGTATCTTCAACAGCCATGTTCAGGGTTTATCACTCGTTGGGGAAGCCGGTTCCGGATTACGGGAGACTACGGGCTCAGCCTTTTTGACCTCCGGCGCGGGCTGCGGTTTCGCGGTCGACGCCTCGGCGCTGGCCGCTGGCTGAGCAGATTGCTCAGGCGCTGCGGCTGGCTTTTGCGCAGGCGCTTCGGCCTGATGCTCCGCCGAGCCCGGCGTAACGCCTTCATGGCTCGCTTCGTTGTCCTTCACCAGCGGATTGTGAATGGTGTGGGCCTCGTCACTCGCCTTCTCCGGGTCATTCGCGGTATAAGAGCGCTTCATGGCTTCCGCTGCATGACGCAGCTCATCCATCGACTCCTTCAGCTCTGGCGTCAGGTTATTAAGGCTCGCCTTTTCCACTTTCTTCAGGCTGTCCTGCAATTCCTGAATCTTCAGCTCCTGAGAAAGCTCATTTTGTACGGTAGTGGCCAGCGAGCGCAGCGCCCGGATCCAACCCACCACAGTTTTCACCGCGACAGGCAAGCGTTGCGGCCCCAGTACAATGAGACCGATAACGAAGACCAGCAGCAGTTCACTAAAACCAATATCAAACACGAATTACACCTGCTCTTTATCGTGGCGTTTCGCCTCGTCTTTTTTAGCCTCATCAGGCTTATCAGCGATTGATTTCGCAGTGAAATCAGCATCCTGCTGGTGCGAGGTCTCTTTTTTGTCGTCATCGCTCATGGACTTTTTAAAGCCCTTGATCGATTCGCCCAGATCGGACCCCAGAGAGCGCAATTTTTTGGTGCCGAAAAGCAAAACGACGAGAACGGCAATAATTAACAATTGCCAGATACTGATGCCACCCATAAAAACCTCAGCTACTAATGAAGAAGTATCAGGCCGCATTATAAATCACGCGGCCATTCCATGACGATAAATTCAACTCGATTGCCGCCAGCCGATAAGCCAGACGACAAGCCCTCCCGCCATCAGCCAGGCGGGCGTAAACTCCCAGTCGGGCCGGTTGATAAGCAGCAGCGTGCCGCTCAGCAACAGCGTAGCGCCCACCCCGAAAAGGTAACGCGACTGTCCCTGCCGAACGCGATGAGCGTGCAATTCATTGGCAATCTTATCAACGCTTTGTTGCAGTTGTTTGCCCTGACGCAAGCTGTTGTAAACCAGCTCCGGCAAATCGGGCAGTTTTTCCACCCAATAAGGGGATTTCTCTTTAACCGCGCGCACCAGCGCCGGGAAGCCCACCTGATCTTTGATCCAGGTTTCCAGAAAAGGTTTCGCCGTTTTCCATAAATCAAGCTGAGGATAAAGCTGACGCCCTACGCCTTCGATATAAAGCAGCGTTTTTTGCAACAACACTAACTGCGGCTGCACTTCCATATTGAAGCGGCGCGCCGTGTTAAAAAGGTTCAGCAGGACATGCCCGAACGAGATTTCGGCCAGCGGCTTTTCAAAAATCGGCTCGCAGACGGTACGGATGGCAAATTCGAACTCTTCAACGTTGGTATCGGGCGGCACCCAGCCGGAATCAACGTGTAGCTCCGCGACTTTGCGGTAGTCACGGTTAAAGAAAGCGATAAAGTTTTCCGCCAGATAACGCTTATCTTCTTTGTTAAGCGAGCCCACAATGCCGCAGTCGATACCGATATATTGCGGGTCTTCCGGGTGGTCGTAGCTGACGAAAATATTGCCAGGGTGCATATCGCCATGGAAGAAGCTGTCGCGAAATACCTGGGTGAAGAAGACGCGCACGCCGCGCTCAGCCAGCAGTTTCAGGTTGGTGCCGTTTTTCTCAAGCGCCGCCACATCAGAAACTGGAATGCCGTAAATGCGCTCCATGACCAGCATGTTCTGACTGCAATAGTCGGAGTAAACCTCCGGCACGTACAGCATTTTGCTATTTTCAAAGTTACGGCGCAGCTGAATGGCGTTAGCCGCCTCTCTTAGCAGATCCAGCTCATCAATCAGCGTTTTTTCATATTCGCGCACCACTTCCAGCGGGCGCAAACGGCGGCCATCCGGCATCAGACGCGGCACCCAGCGGGCGAGCCGGTAGATGAGCTTCATGTCCGCCTGGATAACCGGCAGGATATCCGGACGGATAACTTTGATGACTACCTCTTTCCCGTTCTCTTTCAGCCGGGCGGTATGCACTTGCGCAATCGAGGCGGAGGCCAGCGGTTTGATGTCGAAGTTGTCAAACCAGGTTTCGACAGGAATATCGCCCATCGCCTTTTCGATTTGCCGTTTCGCCAGCACGCCGTCAAACGGGGCCACGCGGTCCTGCAACAGCGCCAGTTGATCGGCTATCTGCGGCGGGAAAAGATCGCGGCGGGTTGACAACATCTGACCAAATTTAATCCAGACCGGACCAAGCTCCTGTAAAGCCAGACGCAGACGCTCGCCCAGTTCTTTATCTTTATGCCGGTTAGGCATCCAGAACAGCCCGCGTCGCCAAAGGCGCAGCGGCAGCGTGATACGCATACGGGGAATGAGCTCATCAAGCCCATAGCTTAGAAAGGTCTGAATGATGAAATAAAGGCGCCGAATTTCACCTGGCGTCATTTGCCCTCCAGTTTATTCAGCCGTTTGGTTAATGCTTCTACAGAGCGCTCAATCGCCGAGATCTCCTCAGAAAACCAGGCGACTTCAAGCCTTCCCGGCGCCACTCGCCACTCTTCAGTCAAGGCCTCAGCCAGGTACTGCTGGTTGCGGATAACGCTTTTCTTTAGCAATGAACCGCCACGGCGCACCACCTTGCTGATCCCTTCAGCGGCGATATCGCCCGTATAGGGTGCAAGCAACTCCGCAGGATCAAACTCTGCTAAATCCAGCAGCGCGACAAAATTTTGCACGACCTGCAGGTCGCCCTGCACTTCCAGTTCGCCGCTGCGAATAAGCGAGGTGAGCTGCTGTCTGTCCTGCAATTTAGGCAGCACTGAAAGCCGGGTAATTACCGAGCAGTCCGCCTCGCCTTCCCACTGGCTCAGCACATCCAGTTGCTTTTCACTAAAAGAGAGCACCAGCGGCGCGGAAAACTCTTTTAGCACTACCCGCAACACTTTTCCCTGTAAGCGCTGGCGCGGCCCTTTCAGCGCCGGCTCGCGATAGAGGAAGGTGTTAAGCACGCCCTCTATGCCTGCCGTAATAAGGGGTGTGAACGGCATCCGCCACCTCCTGTCAGAACTTGTAGCCCCGATGCAGCGCCACGATGCCGCCGGTCATGTTGTAATAGTTCACGCTTTCAAAACCGGCGTCTTCCATCATCGCTTTCAGCGTATCCTGATCCGGATGCATGCGGATAGATTCGGCCAGATAACGGTAGCTCTCCGCATCATTCGCCACCATCTCGCCTACGCGCGGCAATACGTGGAAAGAGTAAGCGTCATAGGCTTTGCTGAGCGGCTCAATGGTCGGCTTGGAGAACTCCAGCACCAGCAGGCGGCCGCCCGGCTTCAGCACGCGGAACATGGAGCGCAGCGCTTTTTCTTTGTCGGTAACGTTACGCAAACCAAAAGAGATGGTGATGCAGTCGAAAGTGTTATCAGGAAAAGGCAGCGCTTCGGCGTTCGCCTGCACATACTCGACATTGCCGACCACGCCGGTATTGCGCAGCTTTTCGCGGCCCATTTTCAGCATGGAGTCGTTGATATCCGCCAGCACCACCCGGCCGCTCTCGCCAACCAGACGGGAGAATTTAGCGGTCAGGTCGCCGGTGCCGCCCGCGAGATCCAGCACGCTTTGCCCACGACGTACGCCGCTGCAGTCGATAGTGAAGCGCTTCCACAGACGATGAATGCCAAAAGACATCAGGTCGTTCATGATATCGTATTTTGCGGCCACAGAATGAAACACCTGCGCGACTTTATCGGCTTTTTCCGTTTTCGCTACAGTCTGGAAGCCAAAGTGCGTTGTTTCTTGTGAATCTTCAACCATCTCAGTGCCTGCTTATCAAGAAAATGTTCGTGAAGTGTAACAGATTGGGCGCGATTGCCCTATGATTCAAGGCCATCGCGTAGCGCCGTCTTAGCCTTCGCCCGCGGCGCGGTATGAAGTTAAGCTATTGTCATTTATAGCGTCCTTTGACGCATTCTGCCCATCCGGCAGCGGCCACGCCTCCTCTTCCTGGCGGGCCTGTTCCACTAAATCCGGATTAATCTCGCGCTTAATTTCCACGCCCAGCGCGCGAAACGCTTCGGCCTGCACCAGCAGGTTGCCGCGCCCGGAAGCCAGCTTTTTCATCGCCTGCCGGTAGCTGTCGCCCGCCTTATCGATACATTGACCGATGGCGGTCATGTCATCCACGAACAGGCGCATTTTGTCGTACAGCCGGCTGGCGCGTTCGGCGATGTGCTGAGCGTTTCGGCTCTGATGCTCATAGCGCCAGAGGTTAGAGATAGTGCGCAGCGCCACCAGCAGCGTGGTTGGGCTGACGAGCATAATGTTATTTTTCAGCGCCTCGTTGATGATTTCCGGCTGCCGATCGATAGCCAGTAAAAAGGCGGGTTCGACGGGAATAAACATCAATACATAGTCGAGCGTGCGCAGCCCCGGCAGTTGCTGGTAATCCTTACGTCCCAGCAGGCGGATATGGTTGCGGATAGAGGCGATGTGCTCGTTAAGCGCCAGGTCGCGGGTATAGTCATCTTCCGCGTTGAAGTAACGCTCATAGGCCACCAGCGTCATTTTGGCGTCGATGACGACATCTTTGCCTTGCGGCAGCCTCACAATGACATCCGGCTGCATGCGGCTGCGGTCGGCAAGCTGGATATTGACCTGCGTTTCGTACTCGTGCCCTTCGCGCAGGCCAGAAGCCTCCAGCACCCGAGCCAGCACCACTTCGCCCCAGTTGCCCTGGGCTTTGTTGTCGCCCTTCAGCGCGCGAGTAAGGTTAATCGCCTCCTGGGCCATTTGCGCGTTCAGCTGTTGCAGGTTGCGGATTTCATGCGCCAGCGTATGGCGCTCCCGCGCCTCCTGGCCGAAGCTCTCCTGCACCTGGCGGCGAAAACCGTCGAGCTGCTCGCGCAGCGGCGTTAACAACCCGTTCAGACTCTGGCGGTTCTGCTCTTCAACCCGCCGGTTGCTCTGCTCAAAAATCCGATTGGCGAGATTTTCAAACTGCTCGCTCAGGCGCTGCTCGCTGTTCATCATCTGGCGCAGCTTCTCTTCGGCGTGCAGTTGGGTGGATTCAAGACGGGTAGTGACTTCGCGCAGGTCAGACTCCAGCGAGCTGTTAATTTCCCGCAGGCTGCGCAGTTCATTGTTGAGAAGTTCGCATTCGTCACGCCAGTGTAAGCTCTGTTCAAGCGAGGCTTTGGCGGCGCTCAGTTCGCCATAAATATCGCGCTGTTCCGCCAGCAACTCCGCCTTTAGCTGCGCCGCCCGCTGGCTTGCTAACAGCCACCCTACCAGCACGCCCGCCAGAGCGATTATCGCCAACAAAATGTATGAGCTTTCCACAACGCCTCCTGCCTGAACTGCAACGCATGCCAGCAGCGATTGTGCTGTACAGATGTCCAGACGGGAAGCGTTTTTCGGTGAGGAGCGTAATTCCTGCGAGGAATTACGCAAAAAGGCCGGAGGGAGCCGGCCTTTGCAGGGTTAGATCAAGCGGCGCGCCGCTTCGACCACGATTTTCACGGCGTGGCTTTCGGTCTGCTTCATGGTTTCCGCGTTGGGGATTTCCTGCTGGGTGCGGTTGACGATAACGCCCGCCACCATGCCTGCGCGCAACCCCTGACTTGAACACATGGTCAGCAGCGTGGCGGATTCCATCTCATAGTTCATCACGCCCATCGCCTGCCACTCTTCCATAGAACCTTTGAAGCGGCTGACTACCCGGCCGGAAAAGGTGTCGTAACGCTCCTGGCCCGGGTAGAAGGTATCAGAAGAGGCGGTCACGCCCACATGCGTCGTCGCGCCAACAGATTTTGCCGCTTCAACTAACGCTGTGGTACAAGCGAAGTCTGCCACCGCCGGGTATTCCATCGGCGCGAAATGCAGGCTCGCGCCGTCCAGGCGTACGGAGGCCGTCGTGACCAGCACATCGCCTACGTTAATGTGCGGCTGGATGGCGCCGGTCGTGCCGATGCGCAGGAAAGTCCGAATGCCCAGCTGCGCCAGTTCTTCCACAGCGATTGAGGTTGACGGGCCGCCGATGCCGGTGGAGCAAACAATGACGGGCTTGCCGTCCAGCTCAGCGCGCCAGGTAGTGAACTCACGGTGCGAGGCGAGCTTAACCGGGTTCTCCATCAGCGCAGCGATTTTTTCCACGCGCTCCGGGTCGCCGGGCACGATAGCAAGCGTGGCCCCCTGCAAATCATTTTTGGTAAGGCCAAGATGAAAAACGTCAGACCTGGACATAAAAGACTCCTCTGTAGGTCGGTTGGTCAGAAGAAGCAAAACGGTACTTTACAGAAGCCGCTCGCGCTTTTTCGTGACAGGATTCACTTTGATATAAACAGTTTGCATTATTTTTCCATTAATTAGTGATGCAAATCACACTTTACTGCCTGTAATGATAACTTTCGCTTTCGTACAGCGCGTTTTTGTTCAACGGTGAATTTACCATCGCACGCTATAGTTATCGGATGCGCTAAAAAGGGTACGGAGAATGCCATGACCAGTAACACAATAACCGACAACAAACCGGGTTTCGCCCCGTCCGTTTCTCCCGTTGCTTCAACGGTAGTCCAGACGCCGGAAGACGCCATTCTGGCCGGTGAAACCTCCATTCCTTCACAGGGCGACAATATGCCCGCTTATCACGCCCGCCCGAAAAACGCCGATGGCCCGCTGCCGGTAGTTATCGTGGTGCAGGAAATTTTTGGCGTGCATGAACATATCCGCGATATCTGTCGTCGTCTGGCGCTTGAGGGGTATCTGGCCGTGGCGCCAGAACTCTACTTCCGCCAGGGCGATCCGAACGATTACAACGATATCTCTTCTCTGCTCAGCAATCTGGTTTCTAAAGTGCCGGACGCGCAGGTGCTGGCGGATCTCGATCACGTCGCCAACTGGGCGGCGCGCAACGGCGGCGACGCGCATCGGCTGCTGCTCACCGGCTTCTGCTGGGGCGGGCGCATTAGCTGGCTCTACGCTGCGCACAATCCGCAGCTTAAAGCCGCCGTCGCCTGGTATGGCAAACTGCTGGGCGATAAAACGCTGAATTCGCCGAAACACCCGGTGGATGTGGCGACAGACTTGAACGCGCCTGTTTTAGGGCTGTATGGCGCGCAGGACACCGGCATTCCGCTGGACACGGTGGAAACCATGCGTCAGGCGCTGCGGGCGGCTAACGCCACTGCGGAAATCGTGGTGTATCCGGAAGCGGGACATGCGTTTAACGCCGATTATCGCCCGAGCTACCATGCCGAGTCGGCAAAAGATGGCTGGCAGCGAATGCTGGCGTGGTTTGCGCGCTACGGCGCGAAAAAAGGATAAAAAAATCGCCCGGTTTTGCCGGGCGATTTTATTTTCAGACTGCCGCTCAGGGCAGGCGACAGCTCCCTTACCTCTCTACGACGCGCGAGTTTGCAGGGCGGGTCAACCTCCCTCCCCGGCCCCGACGAAACCTTACGCCTGACGCAGGTTTTGCGCCGCTTTCACCATATTGGCGAGCGCTGCGCGGGTTTCCGGCCAGCCACGGGTTTTCAGGCCGCAGTCCGGGTTAACCCACAGACGATCCTGCGGTACGCGCTGGGCGGCTTTCTCCAGCAGTGCCTCAATCCATTCCACGCTCGGTACGTTCGGCGAGTGAATGTCATACACGCCTGGCCCGATTTCGTTCGGGTATTCGAACTCTTCAAACGACTCCAGCAGCTCCATATCCGAACGCGAGGTTTCAATGGTGATAACGTCCGCATCCAGCGCGGCGATAGAGTCCATGATGTCGTTGAACTCGCAGTAGCACATATGGGTGTGGATCTGGGTTTCATCTTTTGCCACGGCGGCGTTCAGGCGGAACGCTTCCACCGCCCACGCCAGGTAGGCCTGCCAGTCGCTGCGCTTGAGCGGCAACCCTTCGCGCAGCGCCGGTTCGTCAATCTGGATGATGCCGATGCCCGCCGCTTCCAGATCCGCCACTTCGTCGCGCAGCGCCAGCGCAATCTGCTTCGCGATGGTTTCGCGGGAGACATCTTCACGCGGGAAAGACCAGCAAAGGATCGTCACCGGCCCGGTCAGCATGCCTTTTACCGGTTTGTCGGTCAGCGACTGGGCGTATTTCGCCCACTCAACGGTAATCGGCTCCGGGCGGCTCACATCGCCAATCACTACCGGCGGCTTCACGCAGCGGGAGCCATAGCTCTGCACCCAACCGTTTTGCGTGAAGACGAAGCCATCCAGATGCTCGCCGAAATATTCCACCATGTCGTTACGCTCAGCCTCGCCATGCACCAGCACATCCAGCCCCAGGCGCTCCTGCTCGACAATCGCCTGCTTGATATGCTCTGCAATGCCGGTGCGGTAGTGATTTGCATCCAGGTTCCCCTTTTTGAAATCCAGGCGCAGGCCGCGGATTTCGGTAGTTTGCGGGAAGGAGCCAATGGTGGTGGTCGGCCAGGCGGGCAGCTTAAAGCGAGCGCGCTGGGCTTCGGCGCGAATCGGATAAGCATGGGCGCGCTGGCTATCCTGCGCGGTGATGGCGGCAAGGCGTTTGCCTACGGCGGCGTTATGCACCCGCGCCGAGTGGCGACGGGCCTGAATCGGCGCGCTCCACTGGTCGATTTTCGCGGTATCGCCATTGTTCAGCGCGTCGCGCAGCAGCGCCAGCTCCTGACATTTTTGCAGCGCGAAGGCGAACCAGCTTTTCACCTCATCATCCAGACGGGTTTCCACGCTCAGATCGATAGGGCTGTGCAGCAGCGAACAGGACGATCCGATCCACAGCTCGCGCTTGCCTGCCAGATCCTTAAGCTGCGCATATTTTTCTGCAAGATCCGCGCGCCAGACGTTGCGGCCATTCACAACGCCTGCAGAAAGCAGCCATTCGGCAGGCAGACGGCGATGCAGTTCGTTAACGTCATCTTTGCCGTGAACCAGGTCCACGTGCAGCCCCTGCACCGGCAGCGCGGCAATAGTGTCCAGGTTTTCCGACACGCCTTCAAAGTAAGTGGTCAGCAGCAGTTTGATTTGGCCGGCAAGCGCTTCATAAGCCGGTTTGAACGCATCCAGCCACGCCTGCGGCAGCTCCAGCACCAGCGCCGGCTCGTCAATCTGCACCCACTGAATGCCGCGTTTCGCCAGTTCCGCCAGCACCTGCTGATAAACCGGCAGGATGTCGTTCAGAAGCGAAAGGCGGTCGAACGGTTCGCCTTTCACTTTACCCAGCCACAGGTAAGTCACCGGACCGAGCAGTACAGGCTTCACGTGGTGGCCCAACGCCAGCGCTTCGTCCACTTCCTCAATCAGCTGCGTCCAGGTCAGTTTAAACTGCTGGCCTTTCGTGAACTCCGGCACCATGTAGTGATAGTTGGTGTTAAACCACTTGGTCATTTCCGCGGCGGCGGCAGGTTCGCCGGTTGGCGCGCGGCCGCGGCCAATACGAAACAGGGTGTCGATATCCACCGAGCCGTCCGCGTTCTGATGACGAGCCGGCACATTGCCAAGCAGCAGGCTGGTGGTCAGAACATGGTCGTACCAGGCGAAGTCCCCTACTGGCAGCAAATCAATGCCCGCCGCCTTTTGTTGTTCCCAGTGGCGTGCGCGCAGCTCGCGGCCCACCGCCAGTAACTCTTCACGGCTGGAATTGCCCGCCCAGTAGCTTTCCTGCGCTTTTTTCAGTTCGCGACGCAGGCCGACGCGAGGGAATCCGAGGGTGTGGTTATGGATAGTCATGATGTTCTGCCTCTCTTAAGAATGAATCCCGTGCCAGGAGATGAATCTGTTCGTCTGTTCTTCTTAATCCGTATGCATTTCGGATCCGCCCCCGAAGGGCTAACTCTAAATAATTCGGCTTGCAGAAAGGCGGCGACGCAGCGAGTCCCCAGGAGCTTACTCCAGTAAGTGACTGGGGCGAGCAAGGAAAGCCAACGCATCTGCAAGTCGAATTATGACGAGTTTGGACGTCCAGATGTTTACACATCCATAATCCGCAGGTACTGTATATTCCTCAAGCGCAAATTCCTCATGGCGAAGTGAAGGACTTTCATGATCGAAATTAAACACCTGCGAACGCTCCAGGCGCTGCGAAACTGCGGCTCTCTGGCGGCGGCGGCGGCCTCGCTGCATCAGACGCAATCCGCCCTCTCTCATCAGTTCAGCGATCTTGAACAGCGGCTCGGTTTTCGGCTGTTTGTGCGTAAAAGCCAGCCGCTGCGCTTTACGCCGCAGGGCGAAATCCTGCTGCAGCTGGCCGAACAGGTTCTGCCGCAGATTGGCCGGGCGCTGCAGGCGTGCAACGAGCCTCAGCAGACGAAGCTTCGCATCGCCATTGAGTGCCACAGCTGCATCCAGTGGCTGACCCCGGCGCTTGAGAATTTCCGCCGCCAGTGGCCGCAGGTGGAGATGGATTTTAAATCGGGCGTGACGTTCGACCCGCAGCCTGCGCTGCAACAGGGCGAACTGGACCTGGTGCTGACTTCCGACATTCTGCCGCGCAGCGGTCTGCACTATTCGCCGATGTTTGATTTTGAAGTGCGCCTGGTGCTGGCGACCGATCACCCGCTTGCCGCCAAAACCCGCATCGCGCCGGAAGATTTTTCCGGGGAGACGCTGCTGATTTATCCGGTGCAACGCAGTCGTCTGGACGTGTGGCGGCATTTTCTGCAACCGGCAGGCGTCAGTCCTTCGCTCAAGAGCGTGGATAACACGCTGCTGCTGATTCAGATGGTGTCGGCGCGCATGGGCATCGCCGCGTTGCCGCACTGGGTGGTGGAGAGTTTTGAGCGCCAGGGGCTGGTGGTGACCAAAACCCTGGGCGAAGGCTTATGGAGCCGGCTGTACGCCGCAGTGCGCGACGGCGAACAGCGTCAGCCGGTGACGGAGGCGTTTATTCGCTCGGCGCGTCAGCACGCCTGCGATCATCTGCCGTTTGTGAAGAGCGCGGAGCGACCCAGCGTCGATGGACCCACAGCGAGGCCATTATCACCGTACCCCCAATAATAAAACTCGGCCAGTGGGGCTGCTCCTGCCAGATGGCGAGGTTAACCAGCAGCCCGGCCGGGACGTGAACGTTATTCATAATGCCGAGCGTGCCCGCATCAACCTGCGTGGCGCCGTAGTTCCACATAAAATAGCCCAACCCTGAAGCCGCCACGCCAAGCCACACCAGAATGCCCCATTGCAACGTCGTGGTAGGCAGCTTCTGCGGGTTGCCTATGGTAAACCAGGCGACGACCGCCACCAGAAACGCCCCCAGATAGAACCAGGAAAAGGCGGTATGCTGCGGCATTGGTCGCGTCTCCATCAGCCGCTTATACCCCACCATGCCGATGGCGAAGCTGATGTTCGCCAGCTGCACTAACAGCAGCCCGGTCCAGAAGTGATCGCTGACTTTGTCGTAGCGAATAATCGCGGCGCCCACGACCGCAAGCAATGCGCTCAGGGCGTAACCCCAGCGAAGCGGGCGCTTGCTCAGTAAGTCGTAAATCATCGTGATATAGAGCGGCGTGAATACCGTAAACAGCAGAAATTCCGACACGGTGAGGTAAAGGTAAGCGCGAAAGCTGAACAAATACATCACGCCAAGCTGCAACGCGCCCACCAGCATATAGAGGCTGAGCGTTTTTATGCTCTGACCGCGGGTGCGCAGAAACGGCAGAAAGACCAGCGCCGCCAGCCCCACGCGCATCAGCACGGAAAAGGTGCTGTCGACATGTCCTGCCAGATATTCGCCAATCAGGCTAAAAGAGAAAGCCCACAGAATGGTGGTGATAATCAGTAACGCCATAGCACCTGTCCCACAAAAAAAGAGAGCGCAATTGTAGCGGAGGTGCTGGCGAAAAGTTGCACTATTTGGTTGACGAGTGGTCACAATGCAACCACTCGTTATCGTGCCCGTTAGTCGAGGAAAAGCTTACGCAGGTAGCGCGGCACTGCGTTGTCGCCGTTAGTGCCAATGACTTCCAGTTCGGGCAGCAGATCTTTCAGGCGCTGGTGCGCGTTGCCCATAATGCAGCCCTTGCCAGCCATAGAGAGCATTTCCGCGTCGTTCATGCCGTCGCCGAAGGCGATGCACGCTTTCAGGCCATAGCCCATCGCTTTCGACACCGCTTCCAGCGCATGCCCTTTCGATACGCCGCCGGCCATTACTTCCAGGCAGGTCAGCGTAGAGAAACTGACGTTGACGCGGTCGCCCCAGCGGGCGTTAATCGCCTGCTCCAGCGGCAGCAGCTTTTCATGCACATCGCAGGTGAAGAAGACTTTGCTCACCCCCTGCGGCTCCAGCAGGCCCGGTTCATACAGCGAATAATTAAACACCGCCTCTTTGAAATACTTCATCTCGTCCGGTCGGTGACGGTTCATAAACCACTCATCATCGCGGTAGACGTTGGTGATGATGTCGGGGTTGTTGTACATCACGCCAAACAGATCGGCGGCGATATCCGCGTCGAGGTTATGGGCGAAGACCAGATTGCCGTCAGTATCATGCACTCGCGCGCCGTTAGAGGTGATCATATACGCCTTGATCTCAAGGCCGTCGCGGATTTGCCCCACATCAACATGATGGCGTCCCGTGGCGAAAACGAAGTGTACGCCCCGGGCGGTCAGCAGCCTGAGCGTCTCTTTGGCGTAAGGGGAAAGCGTGTGGTCCGGAGAAAGTAATGTGCCGTCTAAGTCAGACGCGACAACATGGTACATAGGATGAATTTAACCTCAGGTAAAGCGACAAGAAGGCTGGCCGCGGTAATCAGTTATGCGCATCGAAAAAATCAACGATGGCAGTCAGGGCTTCGGCGCGCATGCTGTCCTTTTCAAACAGGATCTCATGGTACGCGCCTTTTATGACGTAAGGTTTATCCCCCCAACAGGGATGGCCCGCCGCAGCGCGAAGTTCGCAGAAACGATCGTGAGCGCGGTTATCCACCACTCTTTCCGCTTCCGCCTGGAGTAACAATAGCGGCGTAGTGACGGCAGTGGCCCCTGCCAGCACCTGTTCTCCTGCAAGGATGCCTTCCCGCACCCAGTGATACGTCGGTCCGCCCACCCGTAAGTCCGGGTCGTCGGCATAAAAACGCAGGTTACGGCGATAACGCCCCGGACTGTGTGTCAGCACGTTGAGACTAAAGGGCAATGCGCGCCAGCGCCCGGTGCCGATAGCGTAGCCATCGCGCAGTTTCGGGTAGCCTTCGGCCCAGTCCAGTATCGAGCGCAGCATCCAGTCCGGCAGGCGGATAGTAATGCCGAACATCGGCGCGCAGAGCGCCACGGCGTCAAATGCCTGCGGCTGACGCTGTAAAAACAGCGTGGTAATAGCGCCGCCCATCGAATGCGCCAGCACGTAGCGCTTACGCCACGGCCCGCTCGCCACCTCCTGCTGCCAGAACCGCTCCAGGTCGTCGACATAATCGCTGAAATTCACCACATGGCCGCGGTGCGTATCTTCCAGCAGTCGGCCGGAACGCCCCTGCCCGCGGTGGTCGATGATTAACACATCGAACCCGCAGTAGAAGAGATCGTAAGCCAGTTCGGCATACTTTACATAGCTTTCGATGCGGCCCGGACAGACGACGATGACCCGGTCATTGCCGGGGGCGCAAAACCGTACGAAGCGCACCGGCACGTCGTCCACGCCCATGAATTCATCTTCTTCGCGCTGCTGCCAGAAATCCGTAAGCGGCCCCATCGTGAAGGCCGCAAAGGCGTTTTCCCGCCTGAACCATCCGTTTTTGTGCTTATGCATCGGTTGCCTGCCCTGTGCGAACGCCAAAAAATGCTTTTTTTGTGACTCGTAGCACAACCCTCTACATTAGCGTATTGTGGCATAAAAGTGCGCAGCCAGGGAATTTCACATGACCTTCGAATGGTGGTTTACCTATCTTCTTACCACGCTGATTTTAAGCCTTTCTCCGGGTTCCGGGGCGATTAATACCATGAGCACCGCCATCAGCCACGGCTACCGCGGCGCGGCGGCGTCCATCACCGGGCTACAGCTCGGCCTGGCGATTCATATCGTGCTGGTGGGCGTGGGCTTAGGCGCGCTGTTCTCCCGCTCGCTGCTGGCTTTTGAGATCTTAAAGTGGGCAGGCGCGGCCTATCTTATCTGGCTTGGCATCCAGCAGTGGCGCGCCGCCGGCGCCATCGACTTAAACGCCGTCGCGCAAAGCCAGCCCCGCCGCCGTCTGTTTAAGCGCGCGGTCTTTGTGAATCTCACCAACCCGAAGAGCATCGTTTTTCTCGCTGCGCTCTTTCCGCAGTTTATCGCGCCGCATCAGCCGCAGGCGATGCAGTATCTGATCCTCGGCGTAACAACCGTGGTGGTGGATATCGTAGTGATGATTGGTTATGCGACCCTTGCGACGCGCATCGCGCTGTGGATCAAAGGGCCTCGCCAGATGAAGGCCCTGAATCGCCTGTTCGGCTCGCTGTTTATGCTGGTGGGCGCGCTGCTTGCCGCCGCGCGCCAGGCGTAATTAGCGGGAGATAATCAGATGGATGCCGAAGCCGGCGAAGAGCGCGCCGGCCATGCCGTCTATCCACTTCGCCAGTCGTTGATAACCGCGGCGCATGGCGGGTAATGCGAAGAGGCTTGCCACGACCGCGAACCAGGCGAACGTTTCCAGCGCTATCAGCACGAAAATCCCCATCCGCTCATGCGAGCCCACGCTGTCGCCGACAAACAGCGAGAAGACGCTGCCGAAGTAAATAATCGCTTTCGGGTTCGCCAGGTTGGTCAGTAAGCCTTTCACAAAACTGCGCCCGCCGCGCGCCAGCTCAACTTCCGGCGCCTCAGTGGAAGGCTCGCCCTTCTTCAGCGCGCCGCGCAGCATCTGGTAGCCCATCCAGCAGAGATAAAGCCCGCCGCCCACCATGATCGCGGTATGCAGCCAGGCCATTTTTTCGAGGATCAAGTGCAGGCCGAGCAGCGCCACGCCCGCCCAGATCATGACGCCGAAAGTAATGCCGAGCACGCCCATCATCGCTTCCTTACGGGAGCGGCTTACCGCCGTTTGCGAAACAAAGAAGAAATCGGGACCGGGGCTCATCAGCGCCACCAGGTGCACCAGCGCCACGGTCAGAAAAAGCATCAGCATAAGAAAGTACTCGTGAGAAAATTCGCAGAAGAATTATCCTGCCACGTTCAGGCAGGCGTGGCTATTGACGATTACTCATCGTCGCCGTCGACATGGCTGCGGATAAGCGCCATAAATTCGCGGCCAAAACGCTCCAGCTTGCGGGTGCCCACGCCGTTGATGCCCAGCATTTCGCCGGGGCTAAGCGGCATCTGCTCCGCCATTTCTATCAGCGTGGCGTCGTTGAACACCACGTAAGGCGGAATATTCTCTTCATCGGCGATGGCTTTACGCAGCTTGCGCAGTTTAGCGAATAGCTTGCGGTCATAGTTGCCGCCGTAAGATTTCTGCGCCACGCGCGGTTTAAGGGCGGCGACGCGCGGCACCGCCAGCATCAGCGGCGCTTCACCGCGCAGAAACGGACGCGCCGCTTCAGTAAGTTGCAGCGCGGAGTGCGCGGCGATGTTTTGCGTCACCACGCCGAGATGAATAAGCTGGCGGATAACGCTGACCCAGTGCTCATGGCTCTGATCGCGGCCAATACCGTACACCTTCAGCTTGTCGTGCCCCAGTTCGCGAATGCGCTGGTTGTTCGCCCCGCGCAGCACTTCCACCACATAACCCATACCGAAGCGCTGGTTAACGCGCGCAATCGTCGAGAGCGCCTTTTGCGCGTCCAGCAGACCGTCGTAACGGCGCGGCGGGTCGAGACAGATATCGCAGTTGCCGCAGGGCTGCTGGCGCCCTTCGCCGAAATAGTTAAGCAGCACCAGACGGCGGCAGGTTTGCGCTTCAGCGAAGGCGCCCATGGCGTTGAGCTTATGGCGCTCAATATCCTGCAGCTGCCCGGGTTGTTTTTCTTCAAGGCATTTGCGCAGCCAGGCCATGTCCGCCGGGTCGTAAAACAGCATCGCTTCGGCGGGCAGGCCGTCGCGCCCGGCGCGCCCTGTTTCCTGATAATAAGACTCGATATTGCGCGGAATGTCGAAGTGCACCACAAAGCGCACGTTGGGCTTGTTGATGCCCATACCGAACGCGACTGTCGCCACCACGATTTGCAAATCGTCGCGCTGGAATTTCTCCTGCACCTCGGCGCGGACCTGCGGCTCCAGCCCGGCGTGGTACGCCCCTGCGCTGATGCCTTTGCTTTGCAGGCGCGCAGCGGTGTCTTCCACCTTTGCGCGGCTGTTGCAGTAGATAATGCCTGACTTGCCTCGCTGCTCCTGCACGTAGCGCATAAGCTGGTCGAGCGGCTTGAATTTCTCCATCAGCATGTAACGGATATTCGGCCGGTCAAAGCTGCTGATTTGAATCAGCGGGTCCTGCAGGCCGAGCAGACGCACGATATCAAGGCGCGTGGTGTCGTCAGCCGTGGCGGTCAGAGCGATAAACGGCACCTGCGGCAGATGCTGGCGCAACTGGCCGAGCGCCGCATATTCCGGGCGGAAATCGTGCCCCCACTGGGAAATACAGTGCGCTTCGTCCACGGCAATCATAGAGAGCGGCCAGCGGCTAATCTGGTCGATGAAGTTATCCATCATCAGCCGCTCTGGCGCGATATAAAGCAGGCGAACCTGGCCGGTACGACAGCCAGCAATAACCTCAAGCTGCTGATCGCGGCTTTGGGTTGAGTTAAGACAGGCGGCCGCCACGCCGTTGGCGAGCAGCTGGTCGACCTGGTCTTTCATCAGCGAGATAAGCGGAGAGACGACGACGGTCAGCCCCTCTTTCACCAGCGCGGGGATCTGATAGCACAGCGATTTACCGCCGCCTGTGGGCATCACCACCAGGCAATCGCGACCTTCCAGCACCGTATTGATGATGGTTTCCTGGCCCGGGCGAAACTGCTGATAGCCGAAGGTTTCTTGTAAAACCTGCTTCGCCAGCGATTCCTGATTATAAACTTCCGCCTGCGCCACGCTCACTCCACCTGCTGAAAAGAAAACAGGCGCTATTTTCAGCGCCTGCGTCGGAAACTGCAATGCTTTAGAAAAGATCGTTAAGCATAACCCCAAAGCCAAAGCGCGTCTGGTTAAAGTTGTAATCGATTAACGATTCGCCGTAACCGCTGTAAAGCTGGGTATACAGACGGACATGCTTAGTCACCGGGTAGCTAAAGCCCAGCTCGGCGCCGCCGTAGCCTGTGTTCCAGTTATATTGGCCCCTCAGGCTCCAGATAGCCTCGCCCCACTGATAACCCACTTTGAGCTGGTAATAGCCCATGTATTTGGTGATATCCGGGTTATCGTCGGTATTGCCCAGCACATACCAGGGCTTTGCTTCCACCAGCCAGTTGCCGTTTTGCGCCATCAGGCGGGCGTAAGCGCGGTTCCAGCTGCGGGAAGTAGGGTCAGAGCGGCCGTTCGAGTTATGGTTATAGCCGAACTCTACGTCGCGCAGCGTCCAACCGCCGAGGCTGTAATCGGTGGCAAAGCCAAGAAACAGCTGCGGCTCATAGTTCGTTTCACGAAACGGAGAGGATTCGCCGCTATTGGAAAGCTGCCACCAGGAGCGCTGAGTGTAAGAGGCGCCGAGCACGGAGTTATCGCCCAGAATACCGCGCCAGAGCGGGAAGGCGAGGCTTATCTGGAATTTCACCTCATCCTTCCGCGCATTATCAGACCAGTTATAGGACTGGATCGCCTCTTTATTCAGATCGTCCGTTACCGTATAGAGCAGATAATTGCTCTCGTACGGATAAAGCGTGAAAGGGTTATCGTGCTCCTGAAGCAGGTTAGCAATGATGCTGCCGCGCACGGCGGGTGCGTCATGGACTTCTTTAATCGTAGCTTCCTGGCTAAATGCTGTGCAGGGCAGCAGGCTCGCTGCCGCCAACAAACCCTGAGTCTTGCGCATGGGCCATGTTCTCCTGGACTATCGTCGTTATGAATTATTTTGCCGCCTGCCATTCTAGCGGTTTATTTTTCTACCGATAGTCCCCCTGTCTTAAAGTTGAACGTCACAATTACGAAGCATAAAATCAACACTCGAATAACCATAACGTTGGATCGGGAAACGAACCATGTCCGCCACAATGCTGACACCGGATGCCGCCTTACAGCTGGTCGGCGAAATTTTTGTTTATCACATGCCTTTTAACCGCGCGCTGGGGCTTGAACTGGAGCGCTATGAGAAAGCCTTCGCTCAGCTCGCTTTTAATAACCAGCCGATGATGGTTGGCAATTGGGCGCAAAGCATTTTGCACGGCGGCGTAATCGCTTCTGCGCTGGACGTGGCGGCGGGTCTGGTCTGCGTGGGCAGCACATTGACGCGGCATGAATCCATCAGCGAAGAAGAGCTGCGCCAGCGTCTTTCGCGCATGGGCACTATCGATCTGCGGGTGGATTACTTACGCCCGGGCCGCGGGCAGCGCTTCACCGCCACCAGCAGTTTGCTGCGCGCCGGAAACAAAGTGGCTGTCGCGCGCGTGGAACTGCATAACGAAGAGCAGGTTTACATCGCCAGCGCTACCGCGACTTACATGGTGGGCTGAGAACGATACTGCTAAACTGCGCCCACTTTTCTGCAAAGAGCTTTTCTGATGGATGCTAAACAAACGCGGCAGGGTGTGCTTTTCGCGCTGGCTGCTTATTTTATCTGGGGCATTGCGCCCGCCTATTTCAAGCTTATCTATTATGTTCCTGCGGATGAAATCCTGACTCACCGCGTCATCTGGTCCTTTTTCTTCATGGTGGCGCTGATCTCCTTAAGCCGTCAGTGGAGCAGCGTGAAAAAGCTATTCAGCACGCCGAAAAAAGTGATTGCGCTCGCCCTGAGCGCCGTGCTGGTGGGTGGTAACTGGCTGCTGTTTATCTGGTCGGTGAATAACCACCATCTGCTGGAGGCGAGCCTCGGCTACTTCATCAACCCGCTGGTCAATATTCTGCTGGGCATGGTGTTTCTCGGTGAGCGCTTTCGCCGCATGCAGTGGCTGGCGGTGCTGCTGGCGACGTGCGGCGTGCTGGTGCAGCTGTGGACCTTCGGCTCGCTGCCCGTCATTGCCCTTGGTCTTGCTTTCAGCTTCGCCTTTTATGGCCTGGTGCGAAAGAAAATTGCGGTGGACGCGCAGACCGGCATGCTGATGGAGACACTATGGCTGTTGCCGGTCGCTGCGATTTACCTTTTCGGTTTCGCCAACAGCGCGACAAGCCATATGGGCAATAACCCGTGGACGCTCAATCTGCTGCTGATGGCAGCGGGCGTGGTGACGACTATCCCTCTGCTTTGCTTTACCGCAGCCGCCACCCGCCTGCGTCTCTCGACGCTCGGCTTTTTCCAGTACATTGGCCCAACGCTGATGTTCTTGCTGGCGGTGCTTTTCTACGGCGAGGTGCCGGGGCCGGATAAGATGGTCACCTTTGGCTTTATCTGGCTGGCGCTGGCCATCTTCGTGATGGACGCTGTCTATACCCAACGCCGTACGCGCAACGCCTAACCTCTTCACCCGGCTTGCTCGCAGGCCGGGTCCGCTATTGCCGCTTTTCTGCAAAGCTAACGCGTTTTAATTGGTTGTTATTTCAGGCGCCCGCTCGCATCTTCCGGGAATATTGCGTCATTCCCGGAGGCATTCAGCATGAGCCAGAAATCCGCCGCTTATTTGCATAACCAGCAACGCGAAGCGATCCGCCAGCTTGCCCGCTCGTGGATCTGGCGCAGCGAGCTGCCGACCTGGCTGCTGATTATCACTATCTACGGCGGCTGGTTCGGCGTGCTGGCCTGCTGGCAAACGCTCGGCCTGTGGCCCGCCACGCTGCTGCTTATTCTTTTCACCGCCTGGTATATGTCGCTGCAGCACGAGCTGATTCATGGGCACCCGACGCGTTACCCATGGCTGAACCAGCTCTTCGGCACGCTGCCGCTGGCGGTCTGGTACCCCTATGGGCTGTATCGCGATTCGCACCTGGCCCATCATCGCAACCACCAACTTACGCTGCCGGATGAAGACCCGGAAACGTACTACTTTTCCGCCGAGCGCTGGCGGCGTTTTCCACGCTGGCAGCGGCGCGTAATAGTGCTGCGTAATACCTTTGCAGGAAGAGTGCTGCTGGCGCCGTTGCTCGATATTATCGGCACGCTGGCGACCATGATGCAGGCGTTCCGCAAGCGTGACGGCCGTAACATAGCGATGTGGCTCATCCACGGCGCATTGCTCGCCCCGCTCTTCGCCTGGCTTCAGGCGTGCGGGTTTTCCATCGTCTGGTTCCTGCTCGCCGTCAGCTATCCGGCATTGGGCATCACGAAAGTGCGTTCGTTTCTGGAGCACCGTGCCGATGACGAGCCGCTGGCCCGCTCGGTCATCAACGAGGCCGCCTGGCCCTGGCGATTGCTGTTCTTAAATCTGAACTATCATTCAGTACATCACGATCTGCCCGGCCTGCCCTGGTATGGGCTGCGTAAAGTTTATGCGCTTTACCGGGAGGAATATCAGCAGCGCAACCGCGGGTTCGTGGTGCAGGGATACCGTGAATGGCTGCGCCGCTTTCTTTTCGCGGCGGTTGACGTGACGGCGCATCCCACCTCGTTTGCGGCTGACAGAGTATCGAAAGACGATGACTAAACGCGTGGCGCTGCCAATGTATGATGTTCACCCCCCCACCACCGATGCGTTGTGGGCCGCGCTGCGTCCGCTTTTGATAAACCATGGCGTGACGGCGGAGTGCGTTTTTGTTCGCCCTTCGCCTCTGCCTGAGCACTGGCGTGATGATGACCTGCTGTTAAGCCAGACCTGCGGCTACCCGCTTACCACCCAGTTGCCCGACGTGCAGACCGTTGGCTGCTTTCATTATTCCGCGCCGGGCTGCGAGGGGCCGTTTTACCGCAGCTTTTTAGTCGCGCGGGCAGGCGATAAAGGCAAAACGCTGGCGGATTTTCAGGACAGAACGGCGGTCTGCAACGCCATTGATTCCCACTCCGGCTATAACGTGCTGCGCAAAATGGTCTCGCAACTGGGTTCGCCGTCGCGCTTTTTCCGCGACGTGACCTTTAGCGGCGGCCACCGGGAGTCGTTACAGGCGTTACAGCAAAAGCAGGCGGATATTACGGCAATTGATTGCGTGACGTTTGCGCTGCTGCAGCGGTATCAGCCCGCGCTGCTGGCCGGGCTGACGCTGATTGAAGAGACGCCGCTTGCGCCGGGGCTGCCGCTTATCACTTCGCGTGATACTCCAGCCGACATCCTTTCGGCGTTACGCGCCGCGCTACAGCAGCTCGTCAGCGAACCGGCGCTGCATGCAACCTGCGCCGCCGCGCTGATTCAGGGCTTCAGCCCAATCGGGCGCGACGATTACGAGGTGATGCTGCAATGGCAGCGGGAAGCCGCCGTGGCGGGTGTCGACGCGCTGTAAGCCATGATAAAAAAGGAACCCTGAGGTTCCTTTTTTTATTACAGCCAGTTGCGGCGTTTGAAGTAAAGGTAGGGCGCCAGGCCTGCGAGGATCATAAAGATAATCGCTGCCGGGTAACCGAAGCTCCATTTCAGCTCGGGCATAAATTCGAAGTTCATGCCGTAACTGGAGGCCACCAGCGTCGGCGGCAGGAAAACCACGGAAACCACCGAGAAGATTTTGATGATGCGGTTCTGCTCGATGTTGATAAAGCCCATCGCCGCCTGCATCAGAAAGTTGACCTTCTGGAACAGCGATTCGTTGTGCGGCAGCAGGGATTCGATATCGCGCAGAATTTCCCGCGCCTGCTCCAGCTGCCCGCCCGGCAGACGCGCCTTGCGCACCAGGAAGTTGAGCGCGCGCTGGGTATCCATCAGGCACAGGCGCACTTTCCAGCCGGTATCTTCTAATTCAGCCAGGGTGGAGAGCGCCTCGTCATATTCGTCGCCCTGCTGCCCTTCCATAATCACGCGGCTCAGCTCTTCCAGATCGCTGTAGATATTCTCAATTTCATCCGCCAGCTGTTCGATTTTGGTTTCGAACAGATCGAGCAGCAGTTCATAGGCGTTGCCGTCCATCATCGACTGATTACGGGCGCGCATACGATAGAGACGAAACGCCGGCAGCTCGCGCTCGCGCAGCGTAAAGAGCCGTCCGTTACGAATGGTGAACGCCACAGTGGAGTTGCCGCCATGGTCTTCCGCATCTTCATAGAAGAAAAAGGAGTGAATGTGCAGCCCGTCTTCATCTTCAAAGAAGCGGGCGGAAGCTTCGATATCCTCCAGCTCCGGGCGTGTTGCCAGGCTCTGGCCAAGTTCCGTTTGCACGCGCTGTCGCTCGCTCTCTTCCGGCTCCACCAGATCAACCCAGATGGAATTCGTCAGAGGGGCGGCCTCGTCCACTTCAAGGCGAGACAGGCGGTTATTTTCCAGTTGAAATGCGCTCAGCATGACCGGGACTCCCAATACAAAAAATCTCGGACAGTTCGGTTGGCACACAGAAACAATATGGGTTTCAGACCCTTAAACAGTCTGACTCAGCGCGACGGGGTAAAATGCGGTCGCCGACAACCACTAAGGCCATCAGCGTGAGAGGATAGCCTTAGGAGTTGTGCCTGTTTGACAGGTTTTTGAGCCAGCATCTACTGGGTGTGTCCAAGGCGAATGTCCTCTTAGCGTAATCGTGGGCGCATGTTACGCCAGCGAAAATTAGGCGTCAACACGCGCACTTAAGATAGACCACTTCACTTATTGGCGGTAATACCGACGCAGGCGCTGGCGTCTGACGCTCGCCTCGTCAACTTCCCCGCCGCAGGCCTGTTTTGCCTGCCGCCATACTTTAGTTTTAGCAGCCAGGTACGCGTTTCGCTAAGAAATAATCTCCTTTTTCAAAGAGATAATTCCGAAGCGGGGAGCTCTGCCAGCATTATGGCAATAAGGTGTGACAAAAAAATGGCGTGGGCGCGACGCTGCGCGCCCGTTAAGCACCGTCAGCAGGGTTAAACCGTCTCAAGCCGGGCGTAAGCGGCTACCAGCCATTTAATCCCCTGGCCATTGAACGCCACCTGCAGGCGGCTGTGTTCGCCGCTGCCTTCCAGATTAACGATGGTGCCTTCGCCGAACTTCGGATGGCGCACGCGCTGACCGAGCTTGTAGCCGGAGTCGTTTTCCGCTATCGGCGCGCCCAACTGCTTGTGACTGACCGGACGGCTGATGCTGGCGCGCAGGCGTACCTCTTCCACGCAGTTTTCCGGCAGCTCGGCGATGAAGCGCGAAGGACGATGGTAAGCCTCTTTGCCATAGAGGCGGCGCGTTTCGGCATAGGTTAAGGTGAGTTTCTGCATGGCGCGCGTGACGCCCACGTAGGCGAGGCGGCGCTCTTCCTCCAGCCGCCCGCCCTCATCCAGCGCCATCTGGCTTGGGAACATCCCCTCTTCCATGCCGACAATAAAGACCTGCGGAAACTCCAGCCCTTTCGCGGAGTGCAGCGTCATCAGCTGCACCGCATCCTGCCACGCATCCGCCTGCCCCTCGCCCGCTTCCAGCGCGGCGTGAGAGAGAAACGCCTGCAGCGGCATCAAGTCTTCATCTTCATCCTGATAGCTGAACTGGCGCGTCGCCGTTACCAGCTCTTCTAAGTTTTCAATACGCGTCTGGCCCTTTTCGCCTTTTTCCTGCTCGTACATCAGCCAGAGGCCGGAATCTTTAATTACCCGGTCGGTCTGTACATGCAGCGGCATGTCGGCGGTTTCATGCGACAGCGCGTCGATAAGCTCGAGGAAACGCTGCAAGGCGCTGGCGGCGCGGCCTGCTAGCGCCCTTTCCTGCAACAGTTCGCGGCTGGCCTGCCAGAGGGTAACCTGACGGTCGCGCGACGCCTGACGCACCACATCCAGGGTGCGGTCGCCAATGCCGCGGGTCGGTGTATTGACCACGCGTTCAAACGCCGCGTCGTCGTTACGGTTCACCATCAAACGCAGATAAGAGAGCGCGTCTTTGATTTCCTGACGCTCAAAGAATCGCATGCCGCCATAGATGCGGTACGGCATGCTGGCCTGCAATAACGCCTCTTCCAGCACGCGCGACTGGGCGTTGCTGCGATAGAGGATGGCGCAATCCTGCAAAGCGCCGCCGTTTTCTTGCCAGACTTTGATGCGGTTAACCACAAACCGCGCTTCGTCGAGCTCGTTAAAGGCGCAGTAGAGGGAGATAGGCTCCCCGTCGCTGCCGTCGGTCCAGAGCTCTTTCCCCAGGCGTCCGGCGTTGTTGGCAATCAGGGCGTTGGCGGCATTGAGAATGTTATTGGTGGAGCGGTAGTTTTGCTCGAGGCGAATCGTCTCCGCGCCCGGGAAATCGTTCAGGAAGCGCTGGATGTTTTCCACCTGCGCGCCGCGCCAGCCATATATCGACTGGTCGTCATCGCCGACGATCATCACTTTGCCAGTCTCGCCCGCCAGCATGCGGATCCAGGCGTACTGAATGCTGTTGGTATCCTGGAATTCGTCCACCAGAATGTTGGTGAAGCGCTCGCGATAGTGATTCAGGATATGCGGTTTGTTGAGCCACAGCTCATGGGCGCGCAACAGCAGCTCGGCAAAATCCACCAGGCCCGCGCGGTCGCACGCTTCCTGATAAGCCTGATAAATCTTCTGCCAGGTCTGCTCTACCGGGTTGCCATAACTCTGGATGTGGTGCGGGCGCAGGCCGTCGTCTTTTTTGCCGTTGATGTACCACATCGCCTGGCGCGGCGGCCACTGCTTGTCATCCAGGTTCATCGCTTTGATGAGGCGCTTGAGCAGGCGCAGCTGATCTTCGCTGTCGAGGATCTGGAAATCCTGCGGCAGACCGGCATCCATATGGTGCGCGCGCAGCAGACGGTGCGCCAGACCGTGGAAGGTGCCGACCCACATGCCCCCCTGGCTGGTGCCCATCAGTTGCCCGATGCGGTGGCGCATTTCCGCCGCCGCTTTGTTGGTGAAGGTCACCGCCATAATGGAGTAAGGCGAACAGTTCTCAACCGTCAGCAGCCAGGCGATGCGGTGCACCAGCACGCGGGTTTTGCCGCTGCCCGCGCCCGCCAGCACCAGCATATTGCTGCGCGGCGCGGCTACGGCTTCGCGCTGTTTATCATTAAGGCTGTCGAGCAGGTAAGAAACGTCCATTGGCACCGCCGGGTAAGGATAAGCAGGGTATGCCCTGAATCTTTGACGCGCTCAGCACAGCTAACCGAGTCAAAGATTCAGGGATACAGACCTGGAATTATATACAGAGTTGTGACGATTATATCAGCGAGGTCAGGGATGCCAACTGCGAAATCTCCAGATGCGGCAGCAAACGGCTGTCTTCTACCTGCATCAGGTCGCCATCCAGCAGGTTTATCCAGCACGCCTGCGCGCCTGAGCGAATCGCCCCGGCGATATCAGTGGTAAGGTCATCCCCCACGTGCAGGATTTCACGCGGCGTAACGCCAAGCTTTTGCGCCGCCAGGTGATACATGTCGCTATAGGGTTTAGAACGACCATGCGGACCTGCACGCAGCACAAATTTAAAATAGTCACCAAGACCGAAGAGATGCGGCTCGGCGTTGCCATTGGTGATAGCCACCAGCGGCCACTTCTGCGCCAGCTTTTTCAAGGCATCGTGCGTTTCCTGCGGCACGTCGATGCGGCTGCGCCAGGCGGCGAAATTAAGCATCGCTTCCCGCGCGCCTTCAGCGGCTTCGTGCGCCGACAGCCCTGCCTCCAGCATCACTTGCTCAACGGCGCGTCGGCGCCACTCGGTCACATCATGATAAATTTCCGGGTCTTTTTCACGCAGTACGGTGCGCACCCGCTGGAAATCAGCCAGGGTAAAATCGCGCAGGCCAGGGTGATAGCGCTGCATAAACGCCAGCGTTTCCTGTTCGGTGCGCCGGATTACCGGGCGGTTGTCATACAGCGTATCGTCAAGATCGAACGTCAGAGCGGCGATCGGGCCCAGAGGGCGATAAAAATGCATTACGGTTTCCCCCGTTTGGCGCGCGGATGCGCGGCGTCATAGACCGAGGCCAGATGTTGAAAATCAAGATGAGTATAGATTTGCGTGGTGGAAAGATTCGCATGGCCAAGCAGTTCCTGCACCGCACGCAAATCGCCGCTTGATTCAAGCATATGGGTAGCGAACGAGTGACGCAGCTTATGGGGATGCACATGGCTGTTCAGCCCCTGACGAATTCCCCATTCGGCGAAGCGTTTCTGAACGTTGCGCGCCGAAATACGCTTACCGAGTTTTGAGAGAAAAAGCGCGTCGTCATCCGGGCCGAACAGCTCGCGCAGGTTAAGCCAGTGCGCGAGCCACTGCACGGCGCTGCGCCCCATCGGCAGCCGACGTTCTTTGCTCCCTTTGCCCGTTACCCACACCTCGCCGCTGTCGAGGTCGAGATGTTTGCAATCGATATTCACCAGTTCCGACAAACGCAGCCCGGCGCCATACATGACCTCGAGCATAGCGCGATCGCGCACCGCCAGCGGGTCGTTGATATCGATATCCAGCAAGCGGTTAACGTCATCAACATCAATATTTTTCGGCAGATGGCGCGGCGCTTTCGGGGTAGAAATGCCTTTCGCCGGGTTAGCGGGCAGCTCGCCCTGGCTGACCAGCCAGTCAAAAAAGCTGCGCAGCGCGGAGAGACGTAAAGCAAGGCTTGACGCTTCCAGGCCGGCGCGGCGGCTGCGCACGGCGAAGGAGCGCACGGCGGCGGCGTCGCACTGCTGCCAGCTTTGCAGCTTCATTTCACCGGCAAGCTGAATCAGTGCGGCAAGCTGACGGCCATAGTTCAGCAGCGTATGCGGGCTGAGCTGGCGTTCAACCTTCAGGTAGCGAAGAAAGCGGTCTGCCGCTTCCTGCAAAGGGGAATCGATCATACGCGTTCAATCCAGCGCTCCAGCAAATCGGGCAGCATCAGAGAGAGCTCGTCCAGCAGTTGCGTGCCTTGCCCTTCCTGATAATGGTGCGGATCCCGGCTGCTGAAAATCACCACGCCGAGATCGTCCTCACGCCCCATCAACGACATCGCGACCGAGCCGACCGCTCGCGCCTGCGGCAACACCACCAACAGCTCCGGGCCATTCAACTGCCCAAGGTAGTGATAGTCGCGCCCCAGGCGCTGGATGCGCACCGGCTCAAAAGCCTGACGGCTCAGGGCGAGATGGGTGAAACCGGAAGGCGCGCCAATGCGCCAGCGGTCCGGAAAGAGCCGCACGCAGGCGTCGGCAAGCCCCATTTCCCGCGCCCATTTGTGCAGGCGCGTCAGCATATCCTGGAGGCTGTCGGCCGCGCTCAGCCTGCGTTGCAGCTTCAACAAGCTGTTGAAAAGATCTTCATTGACGCTCGCCTGTGTCATCAGCTGCGACATATTCTCTTGCAGCATGCTGATATGGTTGCGGGAGCGCGCCATATGCCATTCGACCAGCGAGACAGTGCCACGAACCGGATGCGGCACGCGCATCCGCTCAACCGTGGCGGCGTTGCGGATAAAAAAGTCAGGATTGTTCAGCAGGTAGTCGCATACCGCCTCGTCATCCAGCTCCACGAGGCTTGCCTGCTGTTCCCCGGCATTAGTCATAGATGTATGAACCCGTCATAGACATGAGTTGCAGGCCCGGTCATATAAAGCGGATGACCCGGCCCTTTCCAGGCGATATCCAGGCGACCGCCGGGCAGGTCCACGCGCACCTGCTCGGCCAGCAGCCCCTGCTGGATCCCTACCGCCACCGCACCGCAGGCGCCGCTGCCGCAGGCCTGGGTTTCTCCCGCCCCGCGTTCGAACACGCGAAGCCGGATATGTTCCTGATTCATCACCTGCATAAAGCCGATGTTGGCGCGCTCCGGAAAGCGCTCGTGGCTCTCCATTACCGGCCCCAGCGTTTCCACCGGCGCGGTAGCCACATCATCCACCTGAATCACGCAGTGTGGATTGCCCATCGACACTACGCCGCACAGTATGGTCTGCTCGGCGGCGCGCATGATATAGGTTTTCTCTGCCTTGTTGGCGCGAAACGGCACTTTCGCCGGGTCGAATACCGGCTCGCCCATGTTAACGCGCACCAGGTCGTTTTCATCCACGCTCAATACCATGCGGCCATTGGCGGTGCTGACGCGAATGTCCCGCTTGTTGGTCAGCCCTTTCAGTCGAACAAAGCGGGCAAAACAGCGCGCGCCGTTGCCGCACTGCGAGACTTCACTGCCGTCGGCATTAAAGATGCGGTAATGAAAATCGAGATCCGGATCGTAAGGCGGCTCGACGATCAGCAGCTGATCGAAACCGACGCCCAGATGCCGGTCCGCCAGGCGGCGGATCAGCTCAGGTGAGAAAAAGACGTTTTGGGTCACCGCGTCAACGACCATGAAGTCGTTACCAAGGCCATGCATTTTAGAGAATTGCATTTTTTACTCCGTTTGCGCGGTTACGCGGCGCGGTTTACTAATAGATCACCTGGGTCGGGCCGTCGTTATCGCCACGGTCGTTGCGGTTCGGCGTTACCGTCTGCGTCTGCGGCTGCACTGGGGTAGCCGGTTTCGCCTGATTGTCCTGCGGCGGGAAGTAAAGCGGGCCTTTAAGGCCGCAGCCTGAGAGGCTAAACAACGTTAACAGCAGCGCCAGCGAACGGAACATCGTCTTCATTTATTGATTGCCTGTGGTTCATTTATTCTGCTTTCTATCATCGCAGGTGAACCCTGAAAAGCAATAGTTTGCATGCCGCCGCGTAATGGAAAACCTGTCGCGGGAAAGAAACGGCCGCGCGGCGCGGTTTCTATTCAAAGTGATAGCTTTTATACTGCCGCCATCACGGACAAAAGGAATATGAGATGAACGACAGCGAATTTCATCGCCTCGCCGATGGCCTGTGGCAGACCATTGAAGAGCGTATCGACGACTATGACGGCGACACCGATATCGATTGTGAAATCAACGGTGGCGTGCTGACTTTGTCATTTGAGAACGGCAGCAAAATTATCATTAACCGCCAGGAGCCGCTGCATCAGGTGTGGCTTGCGACGAAACAGGGCGGCTACCATTTTGACTATAAAGGGGATGAATGGGTTTGCGACCGCAGCGGCGAACTGTTCTGGAGCCTGCTGGAAACCGCCTGCAGCCAGCAGGCGGGCGAGCCGGTTAACTTTCGCTAATCAGGATTGATACTGCTGCATCATCGGCGCGGCGCTATCGTCCTGATTGGCGGGAAGCGCGGCGCTGATGGCCTGGTTGCGGAACGGGATCACCTGCTGGCGGCCATCCACTTTCACAATCTGATAGAACTGCGGCAGGTTGAAGTTGATAAAGCTTGAGCCGTAGGTGAAACGGTCGTGCGATGACGAGTAGAAACGGCTAACGTCTCGCACCAACTCCTCTTTGCTCCCTTCGCAGTGGTGATAAACCTCCGCCCGGTTGCTCTCATCCAGAATGTAGATGTTAAAGCCACGCTCGTCGTTGGTCTCTTCAAAGAAGAACTGAATAATCCCTTCGCTGGCAAAGCCATCCACCACCGGCGGCAGCTGTACGTGGTTGGTTTCCACCTGAACGGAAAGGCCGTGCAGCTTGTTGTGCGAAATCGCGCCATAAAACTCAATGGCGTTTTCCAGCTTCTGCACCGAGACGTTAAGGCGTTCGAAGAACAGTCCCCACGTCTGTCCGGCTACGCGCAGCGCTTTGAAACGACCCGGCTCAAGACGGGTGCTGGAGAGACGAAACTCAATGCACTCGGAAACCAGCTGCTGCACGCGGGTGCGAATCAGACCGCGCAGATGCTGGCTATAACAGAACACTTCTACGCTATCGGGCGGCGCGGCATCCTGGTGCATTTTGCCAAGGATGGTTTTCAGCGCTTCGATCATCGCCTGTTCGCCGTTGAAATGCAGCGTGCGCACTTCGTTCCACGAGTTGCGATAAAGCAGATCGACACTGCCTACCAGGCACTGCTGCTGTTCGCCGAAGCTGAAAACATCCAGCTTGCGGAAGTCGAAATGCACCACCTGATTGCGGAACGCCGCCGTCGGGTCATATTCCAGGTTGACGATAATCGCCAGATGACGAATTTCGCACGGGCTGTAGAGCGCTTTCGGCGTGGGCGCCGGCAAGCGCAACGGAAAGTGGTGCGAGACATCCGCCACCATCTCCTGCAGCTTCGGCAAATCGCAAATACCGTTGCCTTTAATAAACAGGCGCGTGCGGGAAGTCAGCAGGCCGTTGAAATAGGCCCAGGCCACCAGCTTATTCAGATAGCGGTTATATTCCAGCGGCTGATGGCTGATGATGGTGTCCATGTGCGGCGCGCGGTTATAGAGATACCAGCCGGAGCGGTTGGCGCGGCCGGGCGGCACGTGGATAAAGGTTAAATTCGGTTCGCTGAGGTCTGGCGAAATCTGCGGGTTTACCAGCGTCACTTTGCCTGGCAGCGCTTCAAATGCCGCGTAGAGCTTACGCGTCAGCACGCCGATATCCTGCGGGCTTGCCGAAACGCTCAGGTTGTTGCGGCGGGCGAAGCGAATCAGGTTACGGTAGCTCTGCATCATCGCATCGAGCAGTTCATTATGCGCCTCGCGCACCTGATCGATTTTCCAGTTAGCGCGGTTATCCAGCATCGCAAGGCGGTCATCTTCCCAGCCCCACTCTTTCACCAGCTGGCTTAGCACTTCACGACGCCAGCCGACGCAGGCGCGCTCGCGGCTCAGCTTTTCACACACTTTGAGATAAAAACAACGGCGCACCAGATCCAGACGCGCCGTATCTTCGATTTGCGTCAGATAATGGGTTACGCGCTCCAGCATCATGCAGTAAGAATCGAGCCCGAAAGAGACGATTTCGCCATCGTGCAGACGCTGTTTGATGTCTTTCGCCAGCAGGCGAGTATGCGGGTATTCCCAGGAATAGGCTTCCAGCAGCAGGGTTTTCAACACTGCTTTATAGGGGGAATCAATGCTTTTATAGAGTTGCCAGAGGCTGGCGCCGAAATACTCTTCCGCCGACAGCGAGCTGAGGCCGCCGAGATCCAGCCATTCGTTGGGCGTCAGCACCCCTTGCGCGTATAAACGCATGACGTAATCGTCGTAATGTTCTTCTTCGTCGCCAGGCACCATGTTCCACAGAATACGCTTGCCGGCGAGGCGTACGGCGGTGCGATAGAACTCATCCAGCAGCAGGATATGCTGCGTGGAGCCGCAATCTTCGCCGCCGAGGCTGCCGCTTTCGTTATGGCGAAAGCGATTCTCATCAATAAGGAAAAAGCTCACCTCAACGCCCAGCGACGCCGCCCAGCTCTCAAGCAGGCTGCATTTGCGCTGCAACAGCTGGCGCTCTTCGTTATCCAGCCAGGCCTGATGGCACACCCAGATATCCAGATCCGATGAACAGCTCTGGCCAACCGAAGAGGTGCTGCCCATCGTATAGACGCCGGTAATGGGAAGCTCGCCCTTGGCCGTCTCTTGCGGCGGCATGCCGTGGCGCAGTTCAAGCTCGTCTAAATAGTGGCGCTGGGTTTCATCAGGCGTGAAGAAGCAAATGCCATGGGGAACGTTACCGTCAAGGTAACCCGGCATCAGCGGATGGTGGTAATGCAATAATGTAGGCAGCAGACTGTAGACCTGTTGGAACGCAGGCCCCATGGCAGCAAGTGCGCGATCCACACGCAGTTGATTGATGGCATCCAGTCTCTGTTTCAGAGTCTCAATATAGAGGTACAAGACGTATCGCCTGATGGTTTCAGTATTTCGAAAAAAACACCGCTACCGCTGTCGCCCTTGTGATTATGATGATGCGGACTGACAATCGGTTCAAAACGTGATCAATCTAACACCTTGCAGATTGACCGTAAAGAAAGATGCGCTACTTAACAATTGTAGCACCGATCTCCCGCTTGCTGTTCCATAATACGAGTCACTTCCCGCCTGCGGCGCCGACCCGTTATGACTGACAGCCTTCTGTTAAGAGTGTTAGGATGCTCAGCGGACGATATTTACGGTATGAAGCATGGTAGACAAAGTATTAAGAATTGCCACTCGTCAGAGCCCGCTTGCGCTCTGGCAGGCACAGTACGTGAAACAGCGCCTTGAGGCGTGCCACCCCGGCCTTGAAGTGGAGCTGGTGCCGATGGTGACGCGCGGCGACGTTATCCTCGATACGCCGCTGGCTAAGGTGGGCGGCAAAGGGCTGTTCGTTAAAGAACTTGAAATGGCGCTGCTGGAAAAACGCGCCGATATCGCCGTTCACTCAATGAAAGATGTGCCGGTCGAATTTCCTGAGGGGCTGGGCCTCACCACCATTTGCGAGCGCGAAGATCCGCGCGACGCGTTTGTTTCCAACCGCTATAAAAGTCTGGATGAGATGCCTGCGGGCAGCGTGGTAGGCACCTCCAGCTTACGCCGCCAGTGTCAGATTGCCGAGCGCCGCCCGGACCTGGTCATCCGCTCCCTTCGCGGCAATGTCGGCACGCGGTTAAGCAAATTAGATAATGGCGACTATGACGCGATTATTCTGGCCGTTGCGGGGCTTAAACGTCTTCAGCTTGACGAGCGCATCACCAGCTCGCTGCCGCCGGAAATTTCGCTGCCGGCCGTCGGCCAGGGGGCCGTCGGTATTGAATGCCGCCTGGACGACACCCGCACTCGCGAACTGCTCGCCCCGCTCAATCATGATGAAACAGCCATTCGCGTTCGCGCGGAACGCGCCATGAATACCCGGCTGGAAGGCGGTTGTCAGGTGCCTATCGGCAGCTATGCGGAACTGGTGAATGGCGAACTGTGGTTGCGGGCGCTGGTTGGCGCGCCGGACGGCTCGCAGATGGTCCGTGGCGAACGGCGCGGCAAGCCGGAAGAGGCAGCGGATTTAGGCGTATCGCTGGCTGAAGAGCTGCTGAATAACGGCGCGAGGGCCATTCTTGCCGAGGTATATAAAGGAGAAGGGCCCGCATGAAGATCCTGGTCACCCGCCCGTCCCCTGCCGGGGAAGCATTAGTGAGCCGCCTGCGCGCGCTCGGGCGAGAGGCCTGGAGTTTCCCGCTGATTGAATTTACCCCGGGCCGCGAGCTGGCGCGCCTCCCGGCTCTGCTCGACGCCCTCACCCCTGACGACCTGCTCTTCGCTGTTTCGCAGCATGCGGCCCATTACGCCGGCGCAGAACTGAAACGCATCGGCAAAGCCTGGCCGCAGACCCTCAACGCTTTCGCCATCGGCAGAACCACGGCATTAGCGCTGCATCAAACCAGCGGCTTGCACGTAAGCTATCCGCACGATCGGGAAGTCAGTGAAGTCTTGCTACAATTACCTGAATTACAAAACGTTGCCGGCAAGCAGGCGCTGATCCTGCGCGGCAATGGCGGGCGCGAGCTGCTGGCCGAAACGCTAACAGCCCGGGGCGCGAACGTCACGTTTTGTGAATGCTATCAACGTTGTATGAAAATCTATGACGGGACAGAGGAAGCCTGGCGCTGGCAATCGCGCGGTATAGACACCCTGGTGGTGACCAGCGGCGAAATGCTCGATCAGCTCTATGCTCTTATCCCGGAATGGTATCGCACGAACTGGTTGCTGCGCTGTCGACTTCTCGTCGTCAGCGAGCGTCTGGCGACCCTCGCCCGGGAACGTGGCTGGCAAGATATTCTGGTCGCCGACAATGCCGACAACGATGCGCTGCTGCGCATGTTGCAATAACTCTCATAACGGGAAGCCATAATGACGGAACAACAACATTCCTCCGACGTGGTTGAAGAGACCAGGGAGGCCGTGGAAACCACGCCACGACCGGAAAACGCAGAGAAGAAGGATCGTACCGGCAAAGCCGCTCTCGCCCTGAGCGCTATTGCTATCGCTATTGCGCTGGCGGCAGGCGCGGGCATGTGGGCATGGGGCAAACATCAGGCCTCGGCGCAAAGCGCCAGCACCGATACCCTTGCTGCACAACTCACTTCGCTGCAAAACCAGCAGCAGACGCAGAACGCCGAGCTGCAAAATATCATCAAGCAGCAGGCAGGCGCGCTGGAAGAGGCGAAGAACCAACAGGCGGCGATGGCGCGCCAGCTGGATGAAGTGCAGCAAAAGGTGGCGACCATTTCCGGCACCGAAGCGCAAACCTGGCTGCTGGCGCAAGCGGATTTTCTGGTGAAACTGGCGGGGCGTAAGCTCTGGAGCGATCAGGACGTCACTACGGCGGCTGCGCTGCTGAAAAGCGCGGATGCAAGCCTTGCGGACATGAATGACCCCAGCCTTATTACCGCTCGTCGCGCTATCACCACCGATATTGCCAGCCTTTCCGCGATTACTCAGGTCGATTACGACGGCATTATTCTCAAACTGAACCAGCTCTCGAATCAGGTGGATAACCTGCGCCTGGCGGATAATGATGACAACGACGCACCGATGGACAGCGACGGCACCGAGCTTTCCAGCTCGCTCAGCGAGTGGCGGCAAAACCTGGTAAAAAGCTGGCAGAACTTCATGGACAGCTTTATTACTGTTCGCCGCCGCGATGATACCGCCGTGCCGCTGCTGGCGCCTAATCAGGACATCTACCTGCGCGAAAACATTCGTTCGCGCCTGCTGATCGCCTCCCAGGCGGTCCCTCGCCATCAGGAAGAGACGTACAAGCAGTCGCTGGATAACGTTTCCACCTGGGTGCGCGCTTACTACGATACCGAAGATGCGGGTACTAAAGCATTCCTCGATACGCTGGATAACCTGAGCCAGCAGAACATCACCATGGAGGCGCCGGAATCGCTGCAAAGCCAGCCTATTCTGGAAAAGCTGATGCAGACTCGCGTACGTAATTTACTGGCGCAGCCTGCCGCTGACGCCAGCGCCGCGCAGCCAGCGCCGCAAGCCGCCGCGCCTGCCGCCACTCAGGGAGAACAATAATGCTTAAAGTGTTGTTGCTCTTTCTGCTGTTAATGGCAGGCATTGTGCTTGGCCCCATTATCGCGGGTCATCAGGGCTATGTGCTGATCCAGACGGACAACTGGAATATTGAAACCAGCGTCACGGGGCTTGTGATTATCCTTGTTCTCTCTCTGCTGGTACTGTTTGCCGTTGAATGGCTGCTGCGCCGTCTTTTTCGCACCGGCGCCCGGACACGCGGCTGGTTTCTGGGCCGCAAGCGCAGCCGTGCCCGTAAACAGACTAAACAGGCGTTGCTGAAGCTGGCGGAAGGCGACTATCAGCAGGTTGAAAAGCTGATGGCAAAAAATGCCGATCACGCCGAACAGCCGGTGGTGAACTACCTGCTGGCCGCCGAGGCCGCGCAGCAGCGCGGGGATGAAGCACGAGCCAACCAGCATCTTGAGCGCGCCGCCGAGCTTGCCGATAACGATCAGGTGCCAGTGGAGATCACCCGCGCGCGTATTCAGCTGGCGCGCAACGAAAACCACGCCGCCCGTCATGGCATCGATCAACTGCTGGAGATCACGCCGCGACATCCGGAGGTGCTGCGCCTGGCCGAACAGGCCTACATTCGCACCGGAGCATGGGCTTCCCTGCTGGATATCATTCCCTCCATGCAAAAAGCGCAGGTGGGTGATGAAGCGCATCGCGAAGCGCTGTCTCAACAGGCCTGGATGGGGCTCATGGACAAGGCGCGCGCCGAGCAGGGCAGCGAGGGGCTGAAACAGTGGTGGCGCAACCAGAGCCGCAAAACGCGTCAACAGCCCGGATTACAGGTAGCGATGGCGGAACATTTAATTGAGTGCGACGACCATCAGACCGCGCAAGAGATAATCCTGGATGGGCTGAAACGCCAGTATGATGAACGCCTCGTCATGCTGATGCCGCGCCTGAAGGCGGGCAATCCGGAACAGCTGGAAAAAGTGCTGCGCCAGCAGATCAAAACGCATGGCGACCGCCCGCTGCTGTGGAGCACGCTCGGCCAGTTGCTAATGCAGCACGGCGAGTGGCAGGAGGCGAGTCTCGCTTTTCGCGCTGCGCTGAAACAGCGCCCGGACGCGTTTGACTACGCCTGGCTTGCTGATGTGCTGGACAGGTTGCATAAACCGGAAGAGGCCGCCGCCATGCGCCGCGACGGACTGCTGCTGACGTTGCAGAACAACCCGCCGTCATAACCTTCCCCCTGCGGGCGAACAGCCATTCGCCCGCCACTCTTTCTTCCGCCCATAAAAAAACACCTGCCCTGGGGCAGGTGTTAAAACAGGTCTGTTTGACAACAAATTGTGGTGCTTCACTCAACGTTGTGTCCAGGGTGTTTGATGAGGCCTGAGCGACATCTGTCTGTGGACGATAAGCACCGTAATGGCTCTGCGTCATTCCTGGGTTTATGAAGCCAGCGGCAAACATAAGGGATGGAATGAGCATCTACGCAGTTAATATAGCACAAGCCGTGCCAGTTATTTATAAACGTTGAGATATATCTATTATTATTTTTATATCAATAAGTTAAATAAAACTTCATTTCCCTGAATCGTTGCGCGCCCGGCGCCTTCAGGGGCTTATACCGTCGCTTTTTAACGACAGGTAAAATCAATACAAAACAAATAATAAGCAAAACATGGAGTTGAGTGTCGCTTTGTGGCGACAAGGCTCGACGCAGTGTCGTCTGCCTGTGACAGTAGAATGACAGTGGTGGAGAGAGTAAGGCGTAGTACAGGGAAAAGAGAAAACAAAAAACCCCGCCGAAGCGGGGTTCAAAATTGGTCGGCGAGAGAGGATTCGAACCTCCGACCCACTGGTCCCAAACCAGTTGCGCTACCAAGCTGCGCTACTCGCCGAGGTACTGCTTTTTGAATTTTTAGTTCAATTAAGGAGTGGTGCGAGGGGGGGGACTTGAACCCCCACGTCCGTAAGGACACTAACACCTGAAGCTAGCGCGTCTACCAATTCCGCCACCTTCGCATGCCACAAAATAATGGGGTGGCTAATGGGACTCGAACCCACGACAACTGGAATCACAATCCAGGGCTCTACCAACTGAGCTATAGCCACCACTGTAAATCTTTTACTGCCTGTTCTACTCGCGTCGCTCAAGCGCCTTATTAAATGGCGCGCCCGACAGGATTCGAACCTGAGACCTCTGCCTCCGGAGGGCAGCGCTCTATCCAGCTGAGCTACGGGCGCGTAGCGCCGTTGCGGGTGGGGATACTACGGTCTTCGCGCCCTGCTGTCTAGTGCTTTTTTTAAGAAAATGCGCGTTTGGTTATGCTTTGCGCATCATGCTGCTTATCTGTCCGCTTTCGGTCCTGACACATGTCTGTTGAGTCCGAATACCTTATATACCAGCGAAACTAACGCCAAAAAGACCATTCCGACAAACAACGACATACGCGTATCTTCGTTAAAGCCCATGCCGATAAGAACGCACGCCAGGAACGCCATCGTTAAGTAGTTCGCCCATGGGAAAAGCACAGAGCGGAACGGATGCGAAGCGATAGCCTGGCGATGCACGTGGCGAAAACGCAACTGGCTAATAAGAATAACGAACCATGGCACCATACCCGGCAGCACGCTGGCGCTGTAGACGTACACAAAAACCCGCTGCGGGTTAGGAATGATGTAGTTCAGGCAGGAACCGATTAGCAGAATAACGATAGACAGCGTCACGCCAGCCACCGGCACGCCGCTTTTCGATACTTTCGCCATCCCCTGCGGCAGTTGACGGTTTTTCGCCAGCGCGTAAAGCATGCGTCCGCAGCTGTACATACCGCTATTGCAGCCGGAAAGCGCCGCCGTCAGCACCACAAAATTGATAATGCCCGCCGCCGCGGTAATGCCTATCTTCGCGAAAGTCAGCACAAACGGACTGCCGTTGCTGCCGATTTCATCCCACGGGAAAATCGTCACGATAACGAAAATCGCGCCTACGTAGAAAATCAGAATGCGCCAGAGCACTTTACCTACCGCGCTGCGCAGCGTGACCTGCGGGTTTTTCGCCTCGCCTGCGGTAATACCGATAAGCTCAACGCCCTGGTAAGAAGCCACGACGATACACAGCGCGGTCAGGAAACCTTTCCAGCCGCCGGCAAAGAAGCCGCCATGCGCCGTGAGGTTAGAGAAGCCAGTCGCGTGGCCGCTATTGCCAAAGCCGAAGAAAATCACACCCAGTCCGACGACAATCATCACGATAATGGTGGTGACTTTAATCATCGCAAACCAGAACTCAATTTCACCATACAGCCGAACGGCGGCAAGGTTCGCCAGCGCGACCAGCCCTACGGCCAGCAAGGCGGGCAGCCACTGCGGCAGTTCAGGGAACCAGTACTGAACATACACGCCGATGGCGGTGATTTCCGATATTCCCACCGCCATCCACATAAACCAGTAAGACCAGGCGGTGAGATAGCCAAAGAAAGGGCTCATGTAGCGGTGCGCGTAAACCGCGAACGACCCCGCCACCGGCTCAAGGAATAACATCTCACCCATCGAGCGCATGATGAAAAAGACAAACAGCCCGGCGATGATATAGGCCAGCAGCACTGACGGGCCCGCCCATTTCAGGGTGCTCGCCGCGCCCATAAACAGGCCGACCCCAATCGTGCCGCCAAGCGCGATAAGTTCAATATGTCGAGCTTCCAGCCCACGCTGTAGCTCCGCTTTTTTCTCTGCCATAAATCCTCAGTTGTGTTTGCATCCGTTCCGGGTTGACCGGTTATTGTGATGTAGCCATCTCCGTTGCCGCTGCTGGCGACAGATTCATCAAACCGATAATGAATCATGAACGCCACGTGCGGGCGCATGTTTTAACAATTTTCAGGAAATGGCAAACGATGCTTCAGAAAAATGCGGATTCTGGATAATAAAGCAGCGGATTGTGAGGGAAACGCAGCGCGGTCGGCGCGCTGCGCAAATATTAAAGACGTCCGGTGTAGTGCCAGCTAAGGTAGCGCAGCAGCCGAAGCTGGCGTTTAAGACGGCTTGGCTGGGAAAGCAAACGATAAAGCCACTCCAGGCCAAGGTTCTGCCAGCCTTTCGGGGCGCGCTTTACGTGGCCTGTAAAAACATCATAGGTGCCGCCTACCCCCATATAAAGGGCGTCCGGATGCACAACCCGGCAGTCTCGCATAAAAATCTCCTGGCGCGGCGAACCCATGGCGACAGTAACAATCTGCGCGCCACTGTCGCGGATGCGATCAAACAGCGCCTGACGGGCCTGCGGCGTAAAATAGCCATCCTGGCTGCCGACAATGTTCACCTTCCAGAGCTGGCGCAGCTTTGTTTCAGTCTGCGCCAGCACGTCAGGCTTGCCGCCGACTAAAAAAACCGGCGTCCCCGCCTCGCCCGCGCGCGCCATTAACGCTTCCCAGAGGTCAGCCCCGGCCACCCGTGAAACCTGCGCGTCGGGATATTTCTTACGCACCGAGCGCACCACGCTAATGCCATCGGCATATTTAAACTCCGCCGACTCAATAAGACTGCGTACTTCCGCATCCGCCTCCAGCGCCAGCATTTTCTCCGCGTTAATCGCCACCAGCGTCCCCTTTTTCAGCGCGCCGTCAGCATAGAGATAGTCAAGGGCGTGCGACATATCGCGCCACCCCAGCAGGGGCAAACCGCGCAGGGTATAAATGGGAGCAGAACTCTTTTCCGTCATAACATTCCTTAGTTAACGCTCAGGTTGGCGAAAGCGGCCTTGCGGAACGACGCAGTCGGCCATGAACCAGCCCGGCGCTCTCAAGCAGCCAGTAAAGCAGCTTTGCCATTAACAAACAGGCGGAGAAGACCACCAGGAAGAACACCACACGAGAAGCGAACGCGTCTAATCCTTCGCGCGCCAGCACTATCATGTTGAAGATGGCGCCGAAGCAAAAGCTATGGATGACGGCCGCCTTGTAGCGGTTCGCCTCGCGATTGCCGCGCTCGTAAAGCCAGTCAAACCATTTGATGATAAGCCCGACGGCCACCGCGCCAAGCGGAATAAACCAAACGCCGCCCATAATGACCAGCGAGCCGATTAACGTGGGCGAAATGGCCAACCCCGAATGGTTGTTGAGGACTTCCCAGGTAAAGTAATTCGCCGTATTCAGGACAATATGCGGACGATCCGGCCAAAGCCAGGAAGGAATAAAAACATAGAAGTCCCGCACAATCGGGGCAAGCCCCTGAAAGTCGATATGGCTGTAGTTTTGCAGCAATAGCGCGAAGTTTTCCCAGGGCGAGAACGTGTCGCGAGTCAGGTAGAGGAAGGTGTAAAACGCTTCATCGCCGCTGACGTTCAGGCCATAGCGCTTTAGCGCCAGCCAGAACATGCCGACTATGCCAAACACGCCCGCCGCCGCCAGCATCCAGAGCGAAATCCAGCCCCGGATAATACCGATGAAGAGAAAAATGGCGAAAGCGATAATGATATTGGCGCGCGTTCCGCCCACGATCATATAAGTCAACAGGCCAAAGGCGACGGTACTGACGAGAAAAAAGAGCCACGCGCGGCTATCCTGGCGCAGGAAATAGACCACCAGCATGGCCGGAATGAAGAAATAGAAGAAGCGCTTAAGCGCCACGCCCGATACTTCGCTGGAAAAAATCTGGCTGTAGGACTGTAAACGAAACAGCAGAAAACCGTTATGCAGGAAGAAAATACCCACGCTAACCAACGCCACCGCCATCAGGATCACCCACATCAAATGGGTTTCTACCCGGTTCATGGTAAAGAGGCCGGGTCCAGTGGGCGTCTGGCCTCGTGGGCGCAGCCGGGTTTTATAGGTAACGTAGTAGACTCCGTAAAAGCATCCCGCCGCCAGCAGCGCCTGCAGCAAGATTTCCGGCGGCACCACCGCCACGTTAAAGCGAAACACCAGTAAACTGGTCAACGGGAAGCCGAAGAAAAAGGTCAGCAGAAAAAGCAGTGAAAAGAAAACGTTGAAGTTAAACCGCACGCGGCGGAATTCAAACCAGGTCAACGTCCCAATAAACAGCGTGGCGAGGAGCCAGACGATAAACAGACCGCTGAATTGCAACACGCTCATGCCACTTCTCCTGAAGCGATACGCAGCGCCTGATGCCAGCCCGCGAGATAGTTAGGTTTAAAAAAGGCGATACGGGATTTATCTACCGCCTGTAACTGACGCTGCGCTTCGCGCACCACCGCTTCATTAAGCATATCACCCGTGAAGAGCACTGGCAGATCTTGTTCCACCATATCCTGCCAGAAAGGGTTGTCCCGGCTGAGCACGCAGGGAACGCCTGCCTGGATCAGCAGGCAGAGCGTACCGATACCCTGCTGGCGGGCAAAAATAAAATAACCCAGGTCGCACTCACGCAGCAGCGCGAGGTAATCGTCGAACGCCATCTTATCGCGCAACACCTGCAAGTTTTCAGCGCTAAACAGCGCCCTGCCCGCCTGGCTTATTTCATCAATATAAGCCTCGTTGTTTGCCGGGTATCCCATCGGGACAATAACGCGCACGGTATCGCCAAACTGCTGGTGCACCGCTTTTAACGCTGCGGCATGTTCATTACTGCGATCGCCTGAGTTACCGACCAGCACCGTGAGTTTGCCAGCACGAACCGGCGGAGCGATACCGTTAAGAGCCGGGTCCATGCGCGTCGGGAAATAAAGCAGCTCGCCCGCTACATTCGGGTGACGCTGCTGAAACCAGCTTAAATCGCCGCGCGTGGCGAACACCCGTCCGACGCGCCCCTGCGCCAGCCGGCGCAACCGGTAAAAAAGGCGAAACTTCAGGCTGCGGGAGACTTCATAGAGATCGGCGCCCCAGATATGCCAGCTGAACTGTGAAGGCTTCAGCCCGCCGGTCAGCAACGCCATCCAAAGCGCGGCATTAAATTGCCCGTGAAAAAAGAATCGTTGCTGCCGGTCGGCGCGGGCCATGGCGACGACCGCTTTCGCCAGCGCTTTTTTAGTAGGAAACAGACGGACCCTGAGTGAAGGGAAAGCCTGCGCCAGCTGCGCATCGGAGGAGACGACCATAAAGTCACGCGCCTGCGGATGCGCTGGCGCCAGCTCATCATTGAAAAATCGCAGTACCGTCTGGTTATGATGGGGAATATCGGACCCCAGAATGTGCATCAATGCTGTCATGCCTGCCTACGCCACAGTAAAAATACGCCACAACAGAGGGCGAAATAGACAATATAGGTAGCCATATAGGCCTGAGCCGCACCCGCTGCGCCGTGCGCCGGGATAAGCCAGTGTGAAAAGCCGGTTAATAAAGCAAACTGGCTAATCTCCGTCAAAATATAAAAACGCAGCGACGCTTTCGCGATGACCAGATAGCCAAATACGTAAGCGCCCACTTTCAACACGTCACCTACCAGTTGCCAGGCGAACAGGTCGCGCATGGCGGTAAATTTCGGCGAAAAGAGCAGCCAGATCGCCACATCGCGCAGCAGCCAGACGGCAAAACTCGCGGCCGCCACCGCAGGCAACACGAATTTCAGCGATCGTACGATTTCGCGGGTAATCTCTTCTTTTGCCGTCAGGCGCGACAGCGTCGGCAGCAGGTACACGCTAAAGGAAGCGGTGATGAACTGCAGATAGGCATCGGAAATACTGCTTACCCCTTGCCAGATCCCTACTGCTTCCCAGCCGTAATGGGACGCCAGCAGGTTTCGCATCATTACGTAAGCGACCGGCAGCGTCACAGAGGTGATAAGCGCCATCAGGGTGAATTTCCCCAGATGCGCCGCCAGCCCGCTATCCCAGCCGGGTTTCAGATAGCCCGCTGGCAGGTGGCTGCGCTGCTTGAGCATGAATGCGGCGGGGATGACCACCAGTGCAGGCACCAGCGCCAGGCCAAGCAGCGCGCCTTCATAGCCGCCGAAACGGAAGCTGGCGTAATAGGCGATAACGCCGATAAGGCTACCGGCGATCAGCGACAGCGCATTGCCAGCAGCGTCACGGAAGCCCTTAATAATCGCCAGACTCAGGTTCGCCCAGGCGATCCCCATCTGGACGAGCGCCACCAGCCGCACTACGTTCTGGTAGTTATCATGGCCGAACAGGCCGACGCTGATGGGCCGGGCACCTGCTAAAAAGAGCACCGCAAGCAAAGTGGAAAAACCAAGCACCATCGCCGCGGCGGTGCGAGTGACTTTTTGTAGTTCCGCAGGTTCATCGCGATGCTGGGCGACCAGTTTAGTGACGCCATTAAAAATCCCGGCGCCAGCCAACACGCCCAGCACCGTTACCAGCTGGCGGAAGTTACCCGCCTGGCCAACGCCCGCCGGGCCAAAAGCCACCGCCAGCAATTTCACCACCAGTAAACCTGCGCTGATTTTTACCAGTGTGGACGCGGCGGTCCACACCGAAGCTTTAGCCAAAGACATTTCAGCCGAAGTAGCTCAGGAGAGAGGAGATAACCGTGCGCTGGTTCACAGGCGACAGGTTGTAGAAAAGCGGCAGGCGAACCAGGCGTTCGCTTTCCTGCGTGGTATAACGATCTTCACCCTGGAAGTAGCCAAACTTTTCCCCTGCTGGGCTGCTATGCAGAGGAATGTAATGGAATACCGCCAGGATCTCCGCTTCTTTCAGGTAAGCGATAAGCTGGCTGCGGTCGTCAATATCGCGCAGCTTAATGTAAAACATATGCGCGTTATGGCTGCACTCCTGCGGCACCGAAGGCAGCTCAATGCGCCCGGCCCTCGCCAGCGGAGCCAGCGCATCATAGTAGGTTTGCCACAGCGTCAGACGCTGCTGGTTAATGCGGTCCGCCGCTTCGAGCTGCGCCCACAGATAAGCCGCCTGCAGGTCGGACATCAAATAGCTGGAACCGATATCGCGCCAGGTATATTTATCCACCTGTCCACGGAAGAACTGGCTGCGGTTGGTGCCTTTCTCGCGGATGATTTCCGCACGCTCCACTAACGCCGGGTCGTTGATAAGCGTCGCTCCGCCCTCGCCGCCTGCAGTGTAGTTTTTCGTCTCATGGAAGCTGAAGCAACCGACGTGACCGATGGTCCCCAGCGCGCGTCCTTTATAAGTGGACATCACTCCCTGCGCGGCGTCTTCCACCACATACAGATTATGCTTTCTGGCGATAGCCATGATAGCGTCCATTTCACACGCCACCCCCGCGTAATGCACCGGCACGATGGCCCGGGTTTTTTCCGTGATCGCCGCTTCAATCAGGCTCTCGTCGATATTCATCGTATCCGGACGGATATCCACAAACACAATGGTCGCGCCACGCAGTACAAAAGCGTTGGCGGTGGAAACGAAGGTGTAGCTTGGCATGATCACTTCATCGCCCGGCTGAATGTCGAGCAAAATAGCGGCCATTTCCAGCGAGGCGGTGCAGGAAGGCGTCAACAGCACCTTTTTGCTGCCGAAGCGCTGTTCCAGCCACTGCTGGCAGCGACGGGTAAAGCCGCCATCGCCGCATAGCTTGCCGCTGCCCATCGCCGACTGCATGTAATCAATTTCCGTACCCACCACTGGCGGAGCATTAAATGGGATCATTTGTTCACCTGTAGAGCCAGTAAGCAGTGCTTTCCACGTTCGCACCGCTTTGAATATAGCGACGAAGCGCGGCGATATTTCCAACCTGCGTTGCGACCCGCAGCGTGGAAAGCCCTCGCGTTGCGCACCACTCTTGCGCCGCCTGCATTAATATCTCACCGATACCGCGCCCTGCCAGCAGACCAATGCGCGCCTCCTGTTCGTTTAACTGCCGTAGCGTAACAAAGCCACGCAACGAACCATCCGGCGCTGGCATTATCAGACAGGCGTGATCGAAAGCGCCTTTTACGGCGTTCTCCACCCACTGCGCATAGAACTGACCGCTCGCGTCCGCCGGATACCAGGGGGCGCGAAAGCGGCTTTGAGCAAAGACGGCAGCGGCGGCGGCGCGCAGCGGCGGAACATCTTCTTCCTTAGCCACGGACAACGCCGTTGATGAAGACGCGGCGGCCACGGGCAAAACCAAATCCACTTCGCCCTCAACCAGCTGAAAACCGAGCTGTTGCAGCGCATCGAGTAAATCCGCGCGTTGCGCCGGAACTTTCGCCTGCACCCGCTGCCATGCGTCCAGCTGTGAAATATCCACCACCGGCGCTTCATCGGCGAAACGCATAATCGCGCTACGCAGACCAAAAAAATGGCTTTCCCAGTCAAGTGGGGCCAGCGTCGCTTTTACCGTCATACTTTTCCTCACAAGCTCTCAGGGTAATGAGCCTGCCAAAAAGCGCGTGACATTAGCGCCATACGCCTTTGGTATCTATCACCCACTGCTGGGTGATGGTCTCGCCTGCGATAGCCCTGAACTCTTTATGGTCGACCAGCATCACCAGCACGTCCGCGCTGCGCAGCGCTTCTTCAAGCGCCACCAGCTGGCATTTTCCGGAGAGCTTGTTCGGCAATTGATGAATATTCGGTTCCACCACCAGCGTTTCACCGTTGTGCCAGTCGGCAATCAGCTGGGCTATCTCCATCGCCGGACTTTCACGTAAGTCGTCAATGTTTGGCTTGAACGCCAGGCCAAAGCAGGCGATTTTCAGTTCAGAGGCGCGCTTGTTGGTTACCGCGAGGCAGTCGGCGACACGTTCCTTCACCTGATGAATAACCCAGTGCGGTTTGCTGTCGTTCACTTCGCGAGCGATGCGGATAAGCCGCGCCTGCTGTGGGTTTTGCGCCACAATAAACCACGGGTCCACTGCAATGCAGTGGCCGCCAACGCCCGGGCCAGGTTGCAGAATATTGACGCGGGGATGACGATTGGCGAGGCGGATAAGCTCCCAGACGTTAATGTCTTGCTCGGCGCAAATGAGCGAAAGTTCGTTAGCAAAAGCGATATTGACGTCGCGAAAGCTATTTTCAGTCAGCTTGCACATCTCTGCCGTGCGGGCGTTAGTTAGTACGCACTCGCCTTCAAGGAAAATTTTATAGAGTTCACTGGCGCGCGCTGAACAGGCTGGCGTCATACCGCCTATCACGCGGTCATTTTTAATCAGCTCGACCATCACCTGCCCCGGCAGCACGCGCTCAGGACAATAGGCGATATTAACGTCCGCGCTTTCGCCTGCCTGCTGCGGAAAGGTCAGATCGCTGCGCAGCGCGGCAAGCCACTGCGCCATCTGTTCTGTCGCGCCGACTGGCGAGGTAGATTCCAGAATGACCAGCGCTCCTTTTTTTAATACCGGCGCGATAGATTGCGCCGCCGCCTGCACATAAGTCATATCAGGCTCGTGTTCGCCTTTGAACGGCGTTGGTACGGCAATCAAGAAAGCATCCGCTTCTTCAGGACGGGTGGTGGCGCGCAGATAGCCTGCCTGCACCGCCGCTTTCACGACCTGATCTAACTCAGGTTCGACGATATGAATTTCACCGCGGTTGATGGTGTCAACGGCGTGCTGGTTGATATCAATACCAATAACCCGCTTTTGTCGTGAAGCAAAAGCCGCCGCAGTTGGCAAACCGATATATCCCAGACCAATCACCGAGATGGTATTAAAACTCATACTGATATCCGATTATTTTTCAGTGCGTGCAGAATCCGCTCACAGGCCTGCCCGTCGCCGTAAGGGTTATGAGCATGGCTCATGGCCAGATACTCATCCTCGTTGTGAAGTAATTTTGTGACTTCGTGGACAATATGGTCGGCATTAGTGCCGACCAAACGAACAGTCCCGGCTCTCACCGCTTCCGGTCGTTCTGTGGTATCGCGCATCACCAGGACCGGCTTGCCGAGCGACGGCGCCTCTTCCTGAATGCCGCCGGAGTCGGTCAAAATCAGCCAGGCGTGATTCATCAGCCAGACAAAGGGGAGATATTCTTGCGGTTCAATGAGCACCACGTTTTCTACATGGCCCAGGATACGTTTCACCGGCTCCAGAACGTTTGGATTCATATGCACTGGATATACAATTTGCACATTTTGATTTCGCGCGGCGATTTCGGCCAGCGCCTTGCAGATTTGCTCAAATCCTTCGCCAAAGCTTTCTCGACGGTGTCCGGTTACCAGAATTAATTTTTTATCACTGTCTAAAAATGAATATTGCTTAGCCAGCGAAACGCGCAGGCTATCATCTGACATCACCCGATCGCGTACGGAAATTAAAGCATCGACGACGGTATTGCCGGTAACAAAAATATGGTTTTCCGGTATACGTTCGTGCAGCAGGTTTTGGCGGGCGTCTTGTGTCGGAGCAAAATGATACATGGCCAAATGGCCTGTCAGGGTGCGGTTTGCCTCTTCCGGCCACGGCGAATAGAGATCCCCGGTACGTAAACCAGCTTCCACATGCCCCACCGGAATGCGCTGGTAAAAGGCCGCCATGCTCGCCGCCATTGTTGTTGTCGTGTCGCCATGCACCAGCACCACGTCAGGCCGGAAAGATTCCAGAATGGGCTTCATGCCTTCAAGGATACGGCAGGTAATTTCCGTAAGTCCCTGGCCAGGTTTCATAATATTTAAATCATAGTCTGGCACAATGGAAAACAGATTCAGAACCTGATCCAGCATTTCACGATGCTGGGCAGTGACGCAGACTCTTGCTTCAAAAAAAGGATCTTTTGCCAGCGCGTGCACCAGCGGCGCCATCTTAATTGCTTCCGGACGCGTGCCAAAAACGGTTAGTACTTTCACAACGTTTCTCTTAAGTTTACCGGTGGAGGCGAGACCGCCTCCACTTAAAGCGCCGTTGTTACTCTGGACGACGGCGAGCCAGTGCAACGCCTGCGCCAATCAACACACCCACAGTACCCCACATAATCATCAAAAATGCGCGACGCGGGCTATCGCGCTTGACAGGTTCTTCCGGAGTGCGCAGGTAACGATAGGTTTGAAAACGGGGATCGAGGACGGGGCCAACATTGAGTGTCGCCAGCATAGCCCGGTTTTGATCGTAGTCGATATCATAGGTCGCTCCGACCGCCTGAAGGTTTTCCAGTCTTGCCTGCAACAGCGGACGTCCGAGCATGAAAAGTTCAGAATCGGGCAATTCATCCGGCGGCACTTCCGTTTCACTGCGAGCAATATTGTGCTGCTGCGCGACCCGCAACGCCTGCTCAACGTTATGGACTTTACGGTCGTAAATCGCTTTCGCTACCGCTTCCTGGCGCTTAACCTGCGCTTTCATCTGTATTGTCCGCGCAGCCCAGGCGCCTTTCAGTTCATCATTAAGATGGCTGGCGGCCCGCTGGCTGGCGAAAGCGACATACTGGCGAAGCAGGTTGTTGGCATCCGGTCCGGTTTCCGCAGTCAGCCGAACATTGTCACTAAGATTGCGGGTGATATCCCCGGCGGTGAACTGAATATTGTCGATAAGCTCATCAAGCAGAGCCGCGTCCGCTTTACTGTTTCCTACTTTACGCTGTTTGTAGTAGTCCGTCTGCAACCAGAAATCCCGGCGAGTATCCCACGAAGAGAGTTGCATAATGAACTCCTTGTAAGCGTCATCCATTACAGAAGGCTGAGCGACCGACCCGTTGTCGGTTTTGATATCCAGGTTGCGCAGAAACTGCTGCTGCGAATAGAAGCCGCCTAACATATTCACCGTCGGCCTGTCTGTAATCGCCGTCGCGCTCCACTCTTGCCTGGCGAAGAGGGTATAGACAAAAGCCCCGATTGCAAACAGCAGCGCAATACCGACAATCCACGCTTTTCCAGTCCAAAGCGTACGGAACAGGCCACGGATATCCAGTTCGTTCTCTGCAACTCTGCCTTGTGCCTCCGGCAATGGTTGTTTCATCGCTTCCCCGCTCTGTTTTATTGAATGGTGGGTTTGTTGTTACTCCGACGCATGCGGCGCTTTACTCGTTTAATAAAACGCGCCACTTTCCATGCCCGTTTAATACAGTAGCCATAAAGAAAAAAGGCCAGCAAAAAGAGCAACAGCATTACCCATTCAGGTATGAAGTGCGCATATTCTGCCGCTACGCCAATGCCAGCCAAAAGCGCGGCAGCGAGCGTAATCAAGACGAACGCCTGGCGGGAAGTAAAACCTGCGCGCATGATAAGATGATGAATATGCTGCCGGTCCGGCGAAAAAGGGCTCATGCCTTTGCGTAGACGGCGATACATAATGGCGACCATATCCATTAATGGAATGGCGATAATCCACAGGGCGGTAACCGGGCTAATGGGGTGCGTTTTACCTTGGGTGGTTTCCAGCAGGATCCAGATAACGGTAAAACCAATCAGCGTACTGCCTGCATCGCCCATAAACACTTTATAGCGACGGCCCAGTACGCCCAGGTTAAGCAGAATGTAAGGCAGGATGGCGGCAATCATCGCAAAACACCACATAGCGAGACTTATCTGTCCATCAAACCAGAGAATGATGCCGATAGCGGCGAATGACACGCAGGAAAGGCCACCAAGCAGCCCGTCAATGCCGTCCACCATATTAAATGCGTTAATGGCGGCCCAGACAGCAAACAGCGTCAGGAAGTAGCCAAAGGGACCCAGCACCATCTCCCATGAGCCAAAAATATAGCCAAGACTGCTGAGGTAAAGACCGCCCACGACCATCATAACAATGCCGATAATCGCCTGAATAGTCGCGCGAATTTTTACGCTGATATCAAACCGATCGTCCAGCGCCCCGACGAGAACGAGGATACCGGCGCAGGTAAGGTAGAGAGATGCGTGGGGAATATAGTAATTTGCGATACCAAATGTAAAACAGATCCCTGCGTAGACAGAAATCCCGCCGACAAGTGGAATTAACCCCTGATGACGCTTACGAAAGTTAGGCTTATCGACCAAACCGATGCGTTTAGCGACTTTTCGAGCGAAGAAAATAAAAACAAAGGTGAACAAAAAAATACTGAGCAGCTCAGTACCAGCGGTTACTAAATTCACAGTATGCGCTCTCTGCAAACGTTAAGTCCGGAGGAAGTATAACCGCGGAGGTTAATCATCAAAAACATATACCACCACTCATCCCTGAACAGACTTTATTATTCATTAAGATAAACATAGCCCAGACTGACTAAGAACAGGCGCATAAATGCCCAAATGCATAACGTATCACGCCGGATATGCTCTCACGGCACGAACGAAAACGCCACGTCGTAACGTGGCGTTCCCCGAGTTTTTCGCGATTACGAGCGCTTCATCATATCAAAGAACTCATCGTTCGTTTTGGTCATCGCCAGCTTATTGATGAGGAATTCCATCGCGTCGATTTCACCCATCGGGTGAATAATTTTGCGAAGAATCCACATCTTCTGCAACTCTTCTTGAGTTGTCAGCAACTCTTCTTTACGGGTGCCGGAGCGGTTGTAATCAATGGCCGGGAATACACGTTTTTCCGCAATCTTACGGGACAGGTGCAATTCCATGTTGCCGGTACCTTTAAACTCTTCGTAGATAACTTCGTCCATTTTGGAGCCAGTATCAATCAGAGCAGTCGCAATAATGGTCAGGCTGCCGCCCTCTTCCACGTTACGCGCGGCACCGAAGAAACGCTTCGGACGATGCAGGGCGTTCGCGTCAACACCACCGGTCAACACTTTGCCGGATGCCGGCACAACGGTGTTGTAGGCGCGCGCCAGACGGGTAATGGAGTCCAGCAGAATGATAACGTCTTTTTTATGCTCTACCAGACGCTTGGCCTTCTCGATGACCATTTCGGCGACCTGAACATGGCGGGATGCCGGCTCGTCGAAGGTGGAAGCAACCACTTCGCCTTTAACCAGACGCTGCATCTCGGTCACTTCTTCCGGGCGCTCGTCGATAAGCAGCACCATCAGCACGCAATCCGGATGGTTATAAGCGATGCTCTGCGCAATGTTCTGCAGCAGCATGGTTTTACCCGCTTTCGGCGGCGCTACAATCAGACCACGCTGACCGCGGCCAATCGGAGAGGCAAGATCCAGCACGCGAGCGGTTAAATCTTCGGTGGAGCCGTTGCCGCGCTCCATACGCAGACGGGAGTTCGCATGCAGCGGCGTTAAGTTTTCGAACAGGATCTTGTTGCGCGCGTTTTCCGGCTTATCGAAGTTAACCTCGTTCACCTTCAGCAGTGCAAAGTAACGCTCGCCTTCTTTTGGCGGTCGAATCTTACCGGAGATGGTGTCCCCTGTGCGGAGGTTGAAACGGCGGATTTGGCTGGGAGATACGTAGATGTCGTCAGGACCGGCGAGGTAGGAGCTGTCTGCGGAGCGGAGGAAACCGAATCCATCCTGCAATATCTCCAGCACACCGTCGCCAAAAATATCTTCGCCACTCTTCGCGTGCTGTTTCAGGATGGCGAAAATAATGTCCTGTTTGCGCATACGGGCCAGGTTTTCCAGCCCCATATTTTCGCCGAGAGTGATCAGCTCAGAAACCGGCGTATTCTTTAATTCGGTAAGATTCATAATGGTGGGTTCTTAAACTCGGGGTAAATCTCGAACGTATTTGTGAATGGAATGGCAGGATCATCCATGCCTGTTAGTGGCTTTCAACTCATGTCTGTACGCTGTCTGGTCACAGGAAAGAACGCAGAACTGAAACGACGAGACGGATTGAGTGATAGCCCCGGAACAATTCACTTCTCGCGTACCGCTTTGGTGCTGGTATTGAATGGCGGGAAGTGTCGGGTATTACAAGATTCAAACTAAAAGGTAAGTTTAAATGAAGCTGAAAAATAACTTAGCATGACTCACGCCGGGCGTCCAGCGGTCCGGACAATTTCCGGAATTCTGTTCGCACCGGCGCAAAAGTTCTTACGCCAGGTTGGCGTCCAGGAACTCTTTTAACTGGCCTTTAGACAGCGCGCCCACTTTGGTCGCCGCTACTTCACCATTTTTGAACAACAGCAGGGTCGGGATGCCACGGATGCCGTATTTCGGCGCAGTGCCCGGGTTCTGGTCGATGTTCAGCTTAGCAATCGTCAGTTTGCCCTGATATTCATCAGCGATTTCATCAAGGATCGGGGCGATCATTTTGCAAGGACCACACCATTCTGCCCAGAAATCAACCAGGATCAACCCGTCCGCTTTAAGTACATCCGTGTCGAAACTGTCGTCAGTCAGGTGAATAATTTTATCGCTCATGTTTTACTCCAGAAGATTAGGCCTTTCATGTTGGTGTAGCATTAACCAACATAAGGTTGACTTTATTTCACCGGATACGCTTTCGTAAAGCAATAGTTAGCTGATATTCTACCACACTATGAGCAAAACACATTTAACAGAACAGAAGTTTTCCGACTTCGCCCTGCACCCTAAAGTGGTGGAAGCCCTTGAAAAGAAAGGCTTTCATAATTGCACCCCTATTCAGGCACTGGCACTCCCGTTAACGCTGACGGGACGTGACGTTGCAGGGCAGGCGCAAACCGGTACCGGCAAAACGATGGCGTTTTTAACGTCAACGTTTCATTATCTACTCTCACATCCGGCCGCTGAAAACCGTCAGGTGAACCAGCCTCGCGCTCTGATTATGGCGCCGACCCGCGAACTGGCGGTGCAGATTCATTCTGATGCCGAACCGCTGGCGCAGGCGACCGGTATTAAGCTTGGCCTGGCTTACGGCGGCGACGGCTACGACAAACAGCTGAAAGTGCTGGAAAGCGGCGTCGATATTCTTATCGGCACCACTGGTCGTCTCATCGACTACACCAAACAGAACCACATTAACCTCGGCGCTATTCAGGTCGTAGTGCTGGACGAAGCCGACCGCATGTACGATCTCGGCTTTATTAAAGATATCCGTTGGCTGTTCCGCCGCATGCCGCCTGCAACGCAGCGCCTGAACATGCTCTTTTCCGCTACGCTCTCTTACCGCGTTCGCGAGCTCGCCTTCGAGCAAATGAACAATGCGGAATACGTAGAAGTGGAGCCGGAACAAAAAACAGGCCACCGTATTAAAGAAGAGCTCTTCTACCCTTCTAACGAAGAAAAAATGCGTTTGCTGCAAACCATTATTGAAGAAGAGTGGCCGGAGCGCGCCATTGTTTTCGCCAACACGAAACACCGTTGCGAAGATATCTGGGGACATCTGGCGGCGGATGGTCATCGCGTCGGTCTGCTGACAGGCGACGTGGCGCAGAAAAAGCGCCTGCGCATTCTTGAAGAGTTTACCCGCGGCGATCTTGATATTCTGGTCGCAACGGACGTGGCGGCGCGCGGCCTGCATATTCCGGCGGTGACGCACGTCTTTAACTACGATCTGCCGGATGACTGCGAAGACTATGTCCACCGTATTGGCCGTACTGGCCGTGCAGGCGCCAGCGGCCACTCAATCAGCCTCGCCTGTGAAGAGTACGCGCTGAACCTGCCGGCGATAGAAAGCTATATCGGCCACACCATTCCGGTAAGCAAGTACAACCCGGATGCGCTGTTAAGCGAACTGCCGCCGCCGAAGCGCCTGACGCGCACGCGTTCCGGCAACGGCCCGCGCCGTACAGGCGGCGCCCCGCGCAACCGTCGTCGCACAGGGTAACGTGTTATGCGCAGCTCCACCTCCCTCTATGCGGCAATTGATTTAGGCTCGAACAGCTTTCATATGCTGGTGGTGCGCGAGGTGGCAGGAAGCATTCAAACGCTGTCTCGCATCAAGCGTAAGGTTCGCCTGGCGGCGGGCCTTAGCGCGGACAATCTTCTTTCTGCTGAAGCGATGGAGCGCGGCTGGCAATGTCTGCGCCTTTTTGCCGAGCGGCTGCAGGATATCCCCCCTGAGCAAGTGCGCGTAGTGGCGACCGCCACGCTGCGGCTGGCTAGTAACTCCCAGGAATTTATTGCGCGCGCGCAGGAAATCCTGGGCTGTCCGGTGCAAGTCATTAAAGGCGAAGAAGAAGCGCGGCTGATTTATCAGGGCGTAGCGCATACCACTGGCGGCGCGGATCAGCGTCTGGTCGTGGACATCGGCGGCGCCAGCACAGAACTGGTTACCGGCACCGGCGCCCACGCCACTTCACTCTTCAGTCTGTCGATGGGCTGCGTCACCTGGCTTGAACGCTTTTTTACCGACCGTAGCCTTACCAAAGAAAACTTCGCCGCCGCCGAACAGGCCGCCAGTGAAGTTTTACAGCCTGTGATTAACGACCTTCGCCAGCACGGCTGGAAAATCTGCGTCGGCGCCTCCGGCACCGTACAGGCGCTGCAGGAAATTATGATGGCGCAGGGCATGGATGAGCGCATCACCCTGGCCAAGCTGCAGCAGTTAAAAGCGCGCGCTATCGCCTGCGGCCGTCTGGAAGAGCTGGAGATTGAAGGTCTGACGCTTGAACGCGCGCTGGTTTTTCCAAGCGGGCTTGCCATTCTATTAGCCATTTTCAACGAGCTCCACATTGAATGTATGACGCTTGCGGGCGGCGCGCTGCGTGAAGGCCTGGTTTACGGCATGCTGCATCTTGCCGTCGATCAGGATATCCGCAGCCGCACGCTGAAGAACATTCAGCGCCGTTTTATGGTGGATACCGAACAGGCGGAGCGCGTGGCTCAACTGGCGGACCGTTTCGCCGAAACGCTGGCCGGGGAATGGGATCTCGACGCGCTTAGCCGCCAGCTGCTGCGCAGCGCCTGCCTGCTGCACGAGATTGGCCTGAGCGTCGATTTTAAACGCGCGCCACAGCACGCCGCGTATCTGGTGAGCAACCTGGATCTGCCCGGCTTTACCCCCGCGCAAAAGAAACTGCTGTCAACGCTGCTGCTTAACCAGACCAACCCGGCGGATCTCTCCTCGCTGCATCAGCAAAACGCCGTACCGCCCCGTGTAGCGGAGCGCTTATGTCGTTTGCTGCGCCTGGCAATTATTTTCGCCAATCGCCGTCGTGATGATTTACTGCCTGAGATTAACGTTAAAGCGCAGGGCGAAACGCTTTCGCTGGCTTTACCGGAAGGCTGGCTGGCGGCGCATCCGCTGGGCGCGGAGCTAATAGAACAGGAGAGCCAGTGGCAAAGCTACGTTCACTGGTCGCTGGAGATAAAGTAAAAAACCACCTCCAGAGGAGGTGGCTTTAAAGTGAGCCCCCTGAAAGGGGGCCGCTGCTAACCGGTTGATTAGTTCTGTAGTAACTCCATC
>JHYZ01000020.1 GCA_000621185.1 Franconibacter pulveris DSM 19144 | reverse complement strand
CTTTGGTCTTGCGACGTTATGCGGTATTAGCCACCGTTTCCAGTGGTTATCCCCCTCCATCAGGCAGTTTCCCAGACATTACTCACCCGTCCGCCGCTCGCCGGCAAAGTAGCAAGCTACTTCCCGCTGCCGCTCGACTTGCATGTGTTAGGCCTGCCGCCAGCGTTCAATCTGAGCCATGATCAAACTCTTCAATTAAAGTTTGATGCTCAATGAATTAAACTTCGTAATGAATTACGTGTTCACTCATGAGACTTGCTAATCATTTATCGTCCGGAGACGTTAAGATATCGCAGCCCTGAGTGCCCACACAGATTGTCTGACAAATTGTTAAAGAGCAGTGCGACGCGGCATTCAGCCTGCTGTCGCGAGGTGGCGTATATTACGCTTTCCTCTTTCAGAGTCAACCCTTAACTTCAGGATTTTTTCTCTTCCGACTCACCGTCGCTGTGTGATGTTGTTCACCAGCGCCGTGTCGATGGAGGCGCATTATAGGGCCTGTTTTCAGGCTGACAAGTAAAAATTAGAAAAAACTTATCGCCCGCTTCTTTTTCAATCATTGCGCTGAAAAGATCGTCATCATCGCCTGGTTTTCAAACAAAAACGAGCCCCGCAGGGCCCGTTTTTATCATTTTGCGATTTACTGCACAGCTGCAATCTTCTCGTCCTTCACCACCAGCTCAATCGTTTTGCCAGGAATCAACTCTCCGGACAAAATCTGCTGCGCCAGCGGGTTTTCGATCTGCTGTTGAATAGCACGCTTCAGCGGGCGCGCACCATAGACGGGATCGTAGCCATTTTCGCCAAGCAACCGCAGCGCCTCGTCGGAGATATGCACAGCATAGCCTCGCTCCTCCAGACGTTTATAAAGACGTTGCAACTGGATCTGCGCTATCGAGGCGATATGGCGCTGACCAAGCGGATGGAAAACCACTACCTCATCTATACGGTTAATAAATTCAGGACGGAAGTTATGGCTAACCACACCCAACACTAAATCCTTCATGCTGGCATAGTCCAGTTCGCCGAAACGTTCCTGAATCAAGTCAGACCCCAGGTTTGACGTCATAATGACAACCGTATTGCGGAAGTCGACCGTTCTGCCCTGCCCATCCGTCAGTCGTCCATCGTCCAGCACTTGCAACAGAATGTTGAAGACATCCGGGTGCGCCTTCTCGACTTCATCCAGCAGGATAACGGAATATGGCCGACGGCGTACCGCTTCCGTTAAATACCCGCCCTCTTCATAACCGACATAGCCTGGAGGCGCACCGACCAGACGAGAAACAGAGTGTTTCTCCATGAATTCCGACATGTCGATACGCACCATTGCATCGTCGCTATCAAACATAAAGTTAGCCAGCGCCTTACACAGCTCCGTTTTACCCACACCGGTCGGCCCCAGGAAGAGGAAGGAGCCAATCGGACGGTTCGGGTCGGAAAGCCCAGCACGGCTGCGGCGAATCGCATTTGAAACCGCTTCGACGGCTTCATCCTGGCCGATCACGCGATGGTGAAGCTCCTGCTCCATACGCAACAGCTTCTCGCGCTCGCTTTCCATCATTCGGGAAACAGGAATACCGGTCCAGCGCGCCAGCACTTCTGCGATTTCCGCATCGGTGACTTTATTGCGAAGCAGGCGCATGGTTTTCCCTTCCGACTGCGTTGCCGCCGCCAGCTGTTTTTCAAGCTCCGGAATTTTCCCGTACTGAAGCTCGGACATCCGCGCCAGGTCGCCTACGCGGCGCGCCTGTTCAATCGCGATTTTAGCCTGCTCCAGTTCCGCTTTAATGGTCTGTGTACCCGAAAGGGAGGCTTTTTCCGCTTTCCATTCCTCTTCCAGCCCAGAGTATTGACGTTCTTTATCCGCCAGTTCTTCATTCAGCATATCAAGGCGTTTTTTACTCGCCTCGTCTGATTCTTTCATCAGCGCCTGCTGTTCAAGCTTCAGCTGGATAATACGACGGTCGAGGCGGTCAAGCTCTTCCGGCTTCGAGTCAATCTGCATGCGGATGCTGGATGCCGCTTCGTCGATAAGGTCGATGGCTTTGTCCGGCAACTGGCGATCCGAAATGTAGCGATGCGAAAGCGTAGCCGCCGCGACGATAGCCGGGTCGGTTATTTGCACATGATGGTGCAGCTCATAACGCTCTTTCAGCCCACGCAGGATAGCGATGGTGTCTTCAACCGTCGGCTCCGCCACAAACACTTTCTGGAAACGGCGCTCCAGCGCAGCGTCTTTTTCAATATATTGACGATATTCATCAAGCGTAGTAGCGCCCACGCAGTGCAGCTCGCCGCGGGCCAGCGCCGGTTTTAACATGTTGCCGGCATCCATGGCGCCATCGGCTTTGCCTGCGCCAACCATAGTATGCAACTCATCGATAAACAGAATGACGTTGCCTTCCTGTTTCGAAAGGTCGTTCAACACGCCTTTCAGGCGTTCTTCAAACTCGCCGCGGTATTTCGCCCCGGCCACCAGCGCGCCCATGTCCAGCGCCAGCACGCGACGACCTTTTAACCCTTCCGGCACTTCGCCGTTAACAATACGCTGCGCCAGACCTTCCACGATGGCGGTCTTACCTACCCCCGGCTCGCCAATCAATACCGGGTTATTCTTGGTACGGCGTTGCAATACCTGAATAGTGCGTCGAATCTCTTCGTCGCGGCCAATTACCGGGTCAAGTTTGCCCTGCTCGGCGCGTTCAGTAAGATCGACGGTATATTTTTTCAATGCCTGACGTTGGTCTTCAGCACCCTGATCGTTCACGCTTTCGCCTCCACGCATTTGATCAATAGCCTGAGTAACAGAAGCGGTGGTCGCACCGGCGTTTTTCAGCAAATCCGCAAGCGTGCCGCGCGATTCCAGCGCCGCCAGAACGAAAAGCTCTGACGAGATAAAATTGTCGTTCCGCTTCTGCGCCAGCTTATCGCACAGATTCAATACGCGGACGAGATCCTGAGAAGGCTGCACATCCCCGCCTGTGCCCTCAACCTGCGGCAGACGATTCAGCGCTTGCTCAATAGCGGTGCTCAACTGGCCTGCATTCACGCCAGCTGAAGTCAACAAAGGACGCACGGAGCCGCCTTCCTGATTGAGCAACGCGCTCATCACATGAAGGGGTTCGATAAATTGGTTGTCGTGCCCAAGAGCGAGAGACTGGGCATCGGCGAGGGCGAGTTGGAACTTATTAGTAAGACGATCCAGACGCATAACTCCTCCCATAACAGGTCAAAATTGCTACTGGAGATTAAATGAGGTCATCCCTCAATTATTCAAGGTGAGTGACCTGAAATATAAGAGGTTTAAGTTACGCGTACTGGATCGTCTTGATTCAATAGGTTATATCAGCCAAATAAAACTTGCCATACGACCCGTGGTTCTGTCGCGGCGATATGAGAAAAAATCGCGCTTTTCAGTATATGTACAGCGATCGCCGCCGTAGATGTGCTTAACGCCGACGTTAGCCAGCCGCTGCCGCGCCAATTGATAAATATCAGCCAGGTATTTGTCAGCTAAAGGACGAAACGCGCGCTCCGCCTGGGCATCTTTTTCCATAAACGCTTCACGTACTTCAGGCCCCACTTCAAACGCCTGCGGGCCAATGGCAGGTCCAAGCCAGGCCATGATGTTTTGCGGTTCATCCTGAAAACAGGCCACCGTTTCTTCCAGTACGCCTTCGCATAATCCGCGCCAGCCGGCATGCGCCGCCGCCACTTCTGTAGCGCTTTTATTACAGAACAAGACGGGCAGGCAATCCGCCGTCATCACCGCGCAAACCGTGCCTGCTGTATTGCTGTAAGATGCATCTGCCCGCTTAGAAACGTAAGGCTCGCCGGTAAGCTTTAACACCGTCTTGCCGTGCACTTGTTCGAGCCAGACGGGTTTAGAGGGGAAATTTGCCGCCTCATAAACGCGTCTGCGGTTCTCTTCGACATGCGTCAGATCATCGCCGCAATGCGCGCCCAGGTTAAGAGCGTCCCAGGGAGACAGGCTTACGCCGCCGACTCTTGTGGTGCTGCATGCCGCCACGCCTTCAGGCAACGGCCACTGCGGGATAATCAATTTGCTCATAACCAGTCCACTTGATCTTTGTGCGTTTCGAAATCGGCGCGCAGCGCTTCGATCAACTCCACCATATCCTGCGGAATAGGCGCATGCCATTCCATCATAATGCCGCTGATGGGGTGATAAAGACGCAGCATCGTGGCGTGAAGCGCCTGACGGTCAAAACTACGCAACGCCTGAATGAACGCCTCGGAGGCGCCTTTCGGCGGTCGAGGACGGCCGCCGTAAAGCTGATCGCCCACCAGCGGATGGGTGATATGCGCCATATGAACGCGGATCTGGTGCGTGCGGCCTGTTTCCAGGCGCAGACGCAGACGGGTGTGAATACGGAAATGTTCCATAATGCGATAATGCGTCACCGCAGGTTTCCCCATCGGATGCACCGACATATGGGTACGCTTGGTGGGATGGCGGCTGATAGGCTCGCTCACCGTACCGCCTGCGGTCATATGACCAATCGCCACCGCTTCGTACTCGCGCGTAATTTCACGCAATTGCAGTGCTTCAACCAGCCGGGTTTGCGCCGGAACGGTTTTTGCCACCACCATCAGACCCGTGGTGTCTTTATCCAGACGATGGACAATGCCTGCGCGCGGCACATCAACAATCGGCGGATAATAGTGCAGCAATGCGTTCAGCACCGTGCCATCGGGGTTGCCTGCGCCCGGGTGGACGACGAGGTCGCGCGGCTTGTTGATAACCAGGATGTCTTCATCTTCATAGACGATATCCAGAGGAATATCTTGCGGCTCAAAACGCGCTTCCTCTTCGATTTCAGCATTGATGGCGACACTCTCCCCACCCAACACTTTCTCTTTCGGCTTATCGCAAATTTTGCCGTTGACCAGCACGCGTTGGTCCAGAATCCATTCTTTTATGCGTGAGCGCGAATAATCCGGGAACAATTCAGCCAAAGTCTGATCTAAGCGTTGGCCGAGTTGTTTTTCGGACACCGTTGCGGTGAGTTGTACTAGTTGTGCCATATACAGCTTCTTCGTTAACGTTGGGTTTTACGGCTTTGCCGTTTAATATAGTGTGCTATTGTAGCTGGTCTTAATCGGGAGCTGGAACAGAACCTCCCGCAAACATCTGAGGAAAGTCAAATAGTCATGACGCGCATGAAATATCTGGTGGCAGCCGCCACGTTGAGCCTGGCTTTGGCGGGTTGCTCCAGTTCTAAGGACGAGGTTCCTGATAATCCGCCTTCGGAAATCTACGCGACTGCTCAGCAAAAGTTGCAGGACGGTAACTGGAAAGCGGCGATAACGCAACTGGAAGCGCTGGATAATCGCTATCCATTCGGCCCTTACTCCCAGCAAGTGCAGCTTGATCTGATTTATGCGTATTATAAAAACGCCGATCTGCCGCTGGCGCAGGCCGCTATTGACCGTTTCATGCGTCTCAATCCGACCCATCCTAACATTGATTATGTTATTTACATGCGCGGTTTGACTAATATGGCGCTGGACGACAGTGCGCTGCAGGGATTCTTTGGCGTTGACCGCAGCGACCGCGATCCGCAGCACGCCCGCGACGCCTTCCGCGATTTCTCAAAACTGGTGCGCGGCTACCCTCGCAGCCAGTATGTTACCGACGCCAGCAAACGCCTGGTCTACCTGAAAGACCGCCTGGCGAAATATGAGCTTTCCGTGGCCGAATATTATACCCGCCGCGGCGCCTGGGTGGCGGTTGTTAACCGCGTAGAAGGCATGCTGCGTGATTACCCGGATACTCAGGCGACCCGTGAAGGCCTGGGGCTGATGGAAAATGCCTACCGCGAGCTTCAGCTCAACGCGCAGGCGGACAAAGTCGCGAAGATCATTGCGGCCAACAACAGCGGTTCCTGAAACCTGTCGTCACAGAAAAAGCCAGCCTGCGGGCTGGCTTTTTTATGGGCGCTCCGCGCTACTCTCCAGTCCAGCCTGAGCCGTCAATAAACATCATTCGGTCAGCCAGCCACTGGTTTACAATATTATCCGCGCCCTTAAGTCCATTTTCAGCCGTCCAACCCAAATCGTTCTGTAGCCATTCAGCGGTAGCCTTACGGGCAGGCTCAATCGCTGCGAGCGCTCGCTCGCGCTGCGCTTTGGGCCAGATTTTTTCATCTTTCCAGTTCTGGATTTCCGCCACCGGGCTTTCGTTTTTACCCGGTTTTTTCGTCATCGTCAGGTAATCTTCCGGCGCCACGGTTACGTGTAAATCAAAGATGCGCCAGTCGGCATAGCTCGCGTACTGGATAGTCCCGGCATCCTGGCTGACCTTCGCCAGCACATCTGAAAAAGCGTTATCTAATGTAGTCCAGGCCGGATTATCGAAAATCACATCCTGCGGCTTACAAACCGGCGCGCTGCCATCGCGGGAAGAACCATACATTCCGCCAAAGGCGGTATAAGCCACGTCGCCATGAGCCTTGAATATAAAGCAGTGCACATAAGGCCGGTCGTCGTCATCGTCGTACTGGTAATCAACACGCTCGATATTCATACGCAGCAGCGTCAATACCTTGCGATCCGCGCTCTCTTTAGGATCGCTGTCGATGTCTTTCATCACCGAATAAGCAAAATCATCGTCTCGCAACCCTTCAAGCGCCATCTGATGATACTTATGCGCTTCCTGCGCCGTCACGCCGCTTGCCGGAACAAAATGGTTCAGGTAAACCAACCATGCCGACGCGAGCGGCGTCTGGTATTGCCGCAATTTATCGGCAGCATTAACGGGAGAGTCAGGGATCAGACTTACAGCCGCATCAAAATCGCTGGCGGCCCGATGATGAATGTCTTCAAGCGCCGTTGCGCGCGCTTTCATTATGGGCTCCAGGCAAGCTTTAAGGTCGCCGGAATTATTTGCACAGGCATTACGCTTTTTAAGCCACGCGCGCTGCTCAGTACGCAAAGCGGAAGCCTGACCGACCGGCAGGTCAGCCATAGCGCGCACGTAATAGTTATCGATCCGGCCATCAAGTTCATTCAACGCCGGGGTATTGCAGATAGCATGTTCGATACCAGTGCCAGCCTTTTTGCAGTCGAATGAAGCGGCGAAAGCAGGTATAGCACCGCAGGCAAACGTAAAACAGACAGCAAGCCGACAAATCGCTGTCAGCCGTAAGGGCGTTCTCATAGTTATCCTTTTTAAGTTTTATATCCGCCAGCTTCAGGCGAGCGTTACCCCGTCATTATTACTGAATCGACGTTTTTCGTGGAGCACCAGGAAAAGGTAAGCGGGAAAAATGTTTAAAAAACAGGCAACACAAAGAAGTGGATGAAAAAAGAACAGACAAGCCGGGAGTGTTAACTCATCAACTATGACCGCTTTCGCCACAGGCCACAAGTTCTAAATGCCCCCTTCCTGTCCTGCCTCACAAAAGCGCTGCATTGACAAAAAGTGACAAAATTAAGTGATCTTAATCACACAAATTGACACCCGAAGCGGTATGCTGAAGTTACCAAGACGGAAAGACAAGAGGTAAGATTTATGACAATGAACATTACCAGCAAACAAATGGATATCACCCCGGCCATCCGCCAGCATGTCACCGACCGTCTCGCCAAACTTGATAAATGGCAAACGCATCTGATCAACCCACATATCGTTTTATCAAAAGAACCGCAGGGTTTCGTCGCCGATGCGACTATCAATACCCCTAACGGGCAGCTTGTCGCCAGCGCAAGGCATGACGATATGTATACCGCCATTAATGAACTCATCAACAAGCTGGAGCGCCAGCTAAATAAAGTGCAGCACAAAGGAGAAGCGCGTCGCGCCACCACCTCAGTGAAAGATGCAAGCTTCGTTGAAGCAGAAGAAGAGTAAACTCAACCGCTCCAGTAACGCGCCTCAGGGCGCGTTTTTTATTGACAGAACAAAAACGGTGCAGGTACTTTACCTGTAGCCCTACACAGGAATCTTTGATGAAACTTCTACCGTTCTTCTTCGCTTTCTTTTTTACCTTCCCCTGAATGGGAGGCGTTTCGTCGTGTAAGAAAACAAGCGAAGACGAACTGACAGGCCTCCCAAAACGGGAGGCCTTTTTTATGGATAACGAAAAGGTGCGTTATGACTGCGGAAAACCCGTTATTAGCCCTGCGCGATAAGATAAGCGCTCTGGATGAACAACTGCTGGCGCTGCTGGCTCAGCGTCGCGAATTGGCAGTGGAAGTGGGTAAAGCGAAACTTGCCACCCACCGTCCGGTACGTGATATCGATCGCGAGCGCGACTTGCTGGAGCGGCTTATCGCGCTGGGCAAACCGCACCACCTTGATGCGCATTACATCACCCGGCTTTTCCAGTTGATTATTGAAGACTCCGTTCTTACCCAACAAGCGCTGTTGCAACAACATCTTAACAACACCAATCCGCACTCCGCCCGCATCGCGTTTCTCGGCCCGAAAGGCTCCTATTCTCACCTTGCTGCGAGGCAGTACGCCGCCCGCCATTTCGATCACTTCATCGAAAGCGGCTGCGCCAAATTCCAGGATATTTTCAATCAGGTGGAAACAGGCCAGGCAGACTACGCCGTCGTGCCGCTGGAGAACACCAGCTCGGGGGCCATTAATGATGTTTACGATTTGCTCCAGCACACCACGCTCTCTATTGTTGGCGAGATGACGGTACCGGTCGACCATTGCGTGCTGGTCGCAACCTCAACGGACCTTGCGCAAATCGACACGGTTTACAGCCATCCGCAACCGTTCCAGCAGTGCAGCCAGTTTATTAACCGCTATCCGCACTGGAAAATTGAATATTGCGAAAGTACCGCGGCGGCGATGGAAAAAGTCGCACAAGCTAAGTCGCCTCGCGTTGCAGCGCTGGGCAGCGAAGCAGGCGGCGCGCTATACGGTTTACAGGTACTGGAGCGCAACCTCGCAAACCAGACGCAGAATATCACCCGCTTTGTGATACTGGCCCGCAAGGCGATCAACGTCTCGGAACAGGTTCCGGCGAAAACGACCCTGCTGATGGCGACAGGTCAACAGGCGGGCGCGCTGGTTGAAGCGTTGCTGGTGCTGCGCAACCATAACCTGATTATGACGCGTCTGGAGTCGCGCCCGATCCACGGTAATCCATGGGAAGAGATGTTCTACCTGGACATTCAGGCCAACGTGAAAGAAGCTGCCATGCAGCAGGCGCTCCGCGAACTGGCGGAAATCACCCGCTCCATGAAGGTGCTCGGCTGTTATCCGAGCGAGAACGTGGTGCCAGTCGACCCGGCCTGACAGGCCTGGCGACGGTTATATCGCTTGAGAAGCCGTTTCTTTAAACTTCGGCTTCTCAATGCCTGCCACCTCGACCTCAAGCGTAAAAATAGCGCCAGAAAGCGGACGCTCCGCCAGCTCCTGCGGCTCCATGTTTTCACGGGAAGTGGTGATAAAAAGCGTTTTCATGTCCGGGCCGCCAAAGCAGACCATTGTCGGGCAGCGCACCGGCAGCCGATATTCCGCCAGTTGTTCACCCTGTGGTGAAAAGCGGGCGATACGCCAGCCGTCATAAAGCGCCGTCCAGTAGCACCCCTCTTTATCTATTGCGGCGCCGTCGGGGCCCCCTTCTCCTTCAGCAAAGCGCTTAAATATTTCGCGCTTGCCCGGCTCGCCCTGCTCATCCAGCGGTGTGCGATAAATGACTGCGTTTGGCGTATCCGAGGTATACATCCAGTCTCCCTCTTCCGTGAAGGCCAGGCCATTCGCTCCCAGAATGTCGCTATGAATGACACGGGGCTTAAGATTGTGATCCACCCTTACCAGCAGCGCGCCGTTATAATCGCCCGGGGCCCAGAAAGTGCCCGCGTAGAAACGCCCTGCGCGGTCGGTGCCGCCGTCGTTAAAGCGCGCCAGCGCCGGGTTGCTGGGGTTGTCACAGACTTTATGGGTCAGCGCGCCATGTTCATCGGTAAGCCAGATGGCGTTGCGCAGCGCGACAATAAAGCCGCCCTTTTCACGCAGCGCAAAACAGCCCACCTCTTCAGGAAACTTCCAGACACGGTGCTCTGCGCTTTGCAGATGATAGCGATGGATCTCTTTCGCATTGATATCGGTCCAGTAAAGCGCCTGTTCTTCCGCATCCCAGGTTGGACCCTCCGGCAGCTCGCCGGTGTAGTCAAATAACGGTTTCGGTTCTGTCATGTCAGCCATCCTTTTGTCGCCATGAAAAAAGCCAGTGAGTTTTCTCACTGGCTTTTGAGTATAAGTCGCTTTTGGCTTACTGGCGGCTGTCGTTGGCCTGGCGCAACAGCGTGCGGCTTTCACTCTGGAACCGCTTCGCGTAATCACCGAACCAGTGCTCAACTTTACGGAAGCTATCGATAAAGGCCTGTTTGTCGCCCTGTTCAAGCAGGCCGATGGCCTCGCCAAAACGCTGATAGTAACGCTTGATAAGCGCGAGATTAGTGGGCGACGACATAATAATATCGGCGTATAGCTGCGGATCCTGCGCAAACAGTCGCCCCACCATCGCAAGCTCCAGCCGGTAAATAGGCGAAGAGAGCGACAGCAATTGTTCCAGTTGTACATTTTCTTCCGCCAGATGCAGGCCGTAAGCAAACGTAGCGAAATGACGAAGCGCCTGAATGAACGCCATGTTCTGATCATGTTCAACGGCGCTGATGCGATGCAGCCTCGCCCCCCAGACCTGAATTTGCTCAAGGAACCACTGGTACGCTTCCGGCTGTCGGCCATCGCAGTAAACCACGACCTGTTTAGCGAGGCTGCCGCTGTCCGGGCCAAACATCGGATGCAAACCAAGCACCGGTCCCTGGTGGGAAGCGAGCATCGCCTGCAGCGGGCCATTTTTCACCGAGGCGAGGTCGACCAGAATACAGTCTTCCGGCAGCGCAGGCAGCTTAGCGATAACCTGTTCCGTTACATGAATCGGCACGCTGACGATAACCATGCCGGCATCCGCCAGCAACGCTTCGGCGCGCGGCCAGTCTTCTTGCTCCAGAATGCGTACTTCATAACCTGAAAGCGTCAGCATCTTTTCAAACAGACGCCCCATCTGGCCGCCGCCGCCAACGATTACCACCGGGCGCAACGTCGGACAGAGAGTTTTAAAACCTTTATCATTTTCGCTGGAGTATGACTCGCGCATTACGCGCCTGAGCACATCTTCAATAAGGTCAGGCGGTACGCCGAGGGCTTCCGCTTCATGACGACGCGAGGCGAGCATAGAGGCCTCGCGCTCCGGCACATAAATCGGCAGCCCATAACGGCTTTTCACTTCGCCGACTTCCGCTACCAGTTCCAGCCGGCGCGCCAGTAACCCCAGCAGCGCCTTGTCCACTTCATCAATTTGATCGCGCAGGGCGGTCAATTCAGCCACCATAACTAACCTCTTATACGAGACGCGCCGCCAGCGAGCCGTCCAGATCCTGATGAATTTCGCGCAGCAGCGCTTCGGTAGTTTCCCAACTGATACAGGCATCCGTTACCGATACGCCGTATTTCATCTCGCTGCGCGGCTGCTCAGAAGACTGATTGCCTTCATGCAGATGACTTTCAATCATCAGGCCGATAATAGAGCGGTTGCCGTCTTTAATCTGTGCCACGGCGGATTCCGCCACGCCTGGCTGGCGACGATAGTCTTTATTGGAGTTGCCATGACTGCAATCTATCATCAGCGCCGGACGCAGTCCCGCCTGCTCCATCTCTTTTTCGCACTGAGCGACATCCGCCGGGCTGTAGTTAGGCGCTTTGCCGCCGCGCAGAATCACATGACCGTCCGGGTTACCCTGGGTTTGCAGCAGACAAACCTGGCCTGCCTGGTTAATGCCGACAAAACGGTGCGGCATAGCGGCGGCGCGCATGGCGTTGATGGCTGTCGCAAGGCTGCCGTCAGTGCCGTTCTTAAAGCCGACCGGCATAGAGAGACCGGACGCCATTTCACGGTGGGTCTGAGACTCCGTAGTGCGCGCGCCAATCGCCGACCAGCTAAACAGGTCGCCCAGGTATTGCGGGCTATTCGGGTCAAGCGCTTCGGTCGCCAGCGGCAGACCGAGGCTTACCAGTTCGACCAGCAAACGACGGGCGATTTTCAGCCCGCCTTCTACATCAAACGAGCCATCCATGTGCGGATCGTTAATCAGCCCTTTCCAGCCCACGGTAGTACGGGGTTTTTCAAAATAGACGCGCATAACCAGGTAAAGCGTATCGCTGACCTCTTCCGAGAGGGCTTTAAAACGACGAGCATAATCAATCGCAGCTTCAGGATCGTGGATCGAGCAAGGTCCACAAACCACCAGCAGACGCGGATCGCGACCGGCGATGATATCGGAGATCGTCTGACGAGACCGGGCTATCTGCGCTTCCTGATCGGCGGAGAGCGGGAATTCGGCTTTCAGTTGATCGGGAGTGATTAATACCTGTTCATCGGCGATATGTACGTTATTCAGCGCGTCTTTTTGCATGATGGCGATCCTTAGTTTGCTCGTTGCGATAGTCGTTACCCTAACGGGTGAAAACACCATATCATACAGAGTAAAGATTTCAACACGTAATACGTAAATTAATCGTTACACAAGCCGATTATAAACGAAAATATCTGGCTAAATATGGAAAGATAATATTACAGCAACCAGGCGAATATCATCAGGTACGAGGCCGGGCCGTAAGATCCGGCGAGAAACGCAGCGGCAAGCTATGCTGAAAGTAACAATATGAAATAAGGATACATTCCCGTGCTGCGTATTTTACCCGCATTGCTTCTGGTATTGCTTACCGGCTGTCAGGTCGATCCTTACACGCACGCCCCGGCGCGCGGCGCCACCGACTGGTATCAGGCTGGTTTTGAAGACGCCACGGCAGGCGCACAGAAGAAAAACGACGAGACCCTTGCCGCTAACTTCAACGATAAGAAAGTCGATCGCCAAGCCTACCTGCGAGGTTATGCCAGTGGTCAGGAAAAAATCTGTCAGCCCGATCTGCTTTATGCCTGGGGCCTCGCCGGGAAAATTTTCCCGACGGGGTGCAACGACGTAGATACGGCGCCGCAGTTGCGCCAGCAGTGGCAAAAAGGGATGGATGAAGGCGTGAGCGCGTCGCGGCTCAATTAATTACGCCCTGCCAGGCAACAGGGCGTTATTGATTAGCCGTTTGAGCTGGCAAGACGGCGTTTTTGCCCCTGCCAGCGCACGATATCTACGATAAAGAACAACAGCAGGCTTACGCCCATCACCGGCAGCGCAAAACCGAGCAGCAGCGCAATAAGCAGCGTCGTTGCTCTGCCCGCGCCGCCAAGCGAAAGCCATGCTTCGCTCAGCGTCGTTGCCGGGCTAACCTGCGCCCCTGTGGGGCGACGCAGCCACCACAGGCGGTATCCCATGACGATGGCGACACACAGCCCGATACCGAATGCGATTAGCGCCAGTTGGTTCGGCAAACCAAACAGCACGCCCATATGAAAATCAACGCCCCAGCGGGTGAGCTTCGCCATTAACGGGAAATCTGCGAACCGGGCTTCATCCACCACCTGTAAATGCGCGGCATCGATGGCGACGGCATCCACCTGCGTTGGCCAGCGGCGATCCACTTCTGTTACCGTCCACGCCTGCTGCGCTTCGCGAGGCGGCCGGATTTCCACTTTCGCAGCATCGATTCCCGCACGACGCGCCGCTTCCAGTACCGCATCTATCCGCGAGGCGTCTGTCTTCGGCGACATCATCGCAGAAGTATGGTGCATATGATGTTCAGCATGCGGATCGGCGAGCGCCGTCTCTCCTGCTGCAAGCGCAGTGCTGACCTGCGGCGTCAGCCAGCCCATAGCGGCGCGAAGCTTATCCACGTTTGCGCCTGCCCACTGCGACCATGTCAGCCCGGTCGCTGAGAAGAGCAGCAACCCCGCCAGCAGAAGCCAGCCGAGCGTAATGTGCAGGCGTCGGGTCTTAACAAAGGCGTTTGCTTTTGCAGGACGCTGTGGCCGTTTCGGACGCGTCAGCCACCACAGGGCGATGCCGCCAGACGCCGCCACCCACATCCAGGATGCGGCCAGCTCGCTGTAGACTCGCCCCGCATCACCCAGCAGTAACGAACGATGCAGATAATCAATTCGCTGGCGCAGCGGCAAAATGCCGCTGGTGCCGTAGACCGTCATGTCGCCTTTCACCGCAAGTGTTACCGGATCGATGAAAATTCCCCGCGTTTCGGAGGGGCCGAGCGTGGGGTCGGCAAACATTACGCGCGTGGTTTCGCCAGGCTCAGAAGCAGGACGAATGGCATAAAGGCGCAGCGTTTCGCCGGTAGCCTCTTGAGCCGCAGCCACCTGCCGGGCAAGCGGCTGCGCCTCTCCCTGCGCATCGCTGTATAAAGCGGAAGCGTAAACCGCGTTTTCCAGTTGCGGGGTTGCCACATAGAGCGTGCCCGAAAGCGCGGCGATAAAGATAAACGGGCCGATGAACAGCCCAATATAGAAATGGAACCGGCGCAGCAGGGTAAGCCAGGCCGCGCGTGCAGATGAGGTTGTCATACTTTTCCTTAGGTAAAATGAAGCCTCGCCTTTTCGCACCAGCGGCGCAAAAAGTGTCGTAAGGGATCAGGAAAAAGCAGACAGCCGCGGCGGCGCGCGGGTATGGGGACGGGACCAGGGCGTAAACAGCCAGAGCGGCTCAGCCCTGATGACACGCCGGATAACGCGCTGGCGCAGCCAGCCGAAAACCAGCAGCACGGCAAGCAGAATAAGCCCCGGCACATGCGTCAGCAGTACGCAGTAACCGCACGCTTCGGCGTGGTCAATATGCGATGTTAGCGGGCCATCATTATTCATGGCGTGCGATGGCATCTGCGACAGGTCGTGGTGCATCATCATGCCCGACATTTCAGGCACCTCATGATGCATCATGCCAGGCATGTTGTTAGCGGCATTCTTTTGCAAGGTGACGGAGATAAGCGGCGCAACAACAATCAGCGCCATGGCGAATAAGGCCAGCCATGCTGCACGAAGCGATGTTGTGGGTGAAAGAGAATGCACGCGTCTGTCGTCTCCCGAAAAACAGGGCGCTAGTGTAACGGATTTATAACTCAAAGGTTAAGCGTGAAGAGACTGAGCATGAACAGCATACGGATAATAAAAAAGGCCTGGCAGATGCCAGGCCTTTTTAACTGGGATGTCGCGAAAGCGAATCTTAGTTAAGACGCTCTTTGATACGAGCAGACTTACCGGTACGCTCACGCAGGTAGTACAGTTTAGCTTTACGAACGGCACCACGACGTTTAACAGCGATGCTGTCAACAACCGGAGAGTGAGTCTGGAAGACACGCTCAACGCCTTCGCCGTTGGAAATCTTACGAACAGTGAATGCAGAGTGCAGACCGCGGTTACGAATAGCGATAACCACGCCCTCGAATGCCTGCAGACGTTTTTTGGAACCTTCAACAACCCATACTTTCACTTCCACGGTATCACCCGGACGGAAGGAAGGTACGTCCTGCTTCATCTGCTCTTGTTCAAGTTGCTTAATAATGTTGCTCATAATTTAATCTCTTATCCTGGGTAAACTGATGTTTTGGGAGGCGGCGATTACGCTTCGCCTTGCCCATCATGTTTATGTTGCTGTTGCGTATGTTCCCGCTGGAACTCCGCCAGCAACCTTGCTTGCTCTTCAGTCAGAGCCAGGTTTTCCAGAAGTTCAGGTCTTCTAAGCCAGGTGCGGCCCAGCGACTGCTTCAGACGCCAGCGACGTATCTCGGCATGGTTGCCCGACAGTAATACCGCCGGAACTTCCATCCCTTCCAACACTTCAGGTCGGGTATAGTGCGGGCAATCCAGCAACCCGTCGGCAAAGGAATCTTCCGTCGCCGAAGCCTCATGTCCCAGCACTCCCGGTATAAACCGGGCGACCGAGTCAATCAGCGTCATTGCTGGCAGCTCGCCACCGCTGAGTACGTAATCACCGATTGACCATTCTTCGTCAATTTCGGTCTGGATCACGCGCTCATCTATCCCTTCGTACCGGCCGCAAACCAGAATTAACTTCTCGTTTGTCGCCAGTTCGCTGACGCCAGCTTGATCAAGCTTGCGTCCCTGAGGTGAAAGATAAATCACCTTCGCGCCTTCGCCCGCCGCGGCTTTCGCTGCATGGATGGCGTCCCGCAAGGGTTGCACCATCATCAGCATCCCCGGTCCGCCGCCGTAAGGACGATCGTCCACGGTACGGTGCCGGTCATGCGTGAAGTCGCGAGGACTCCAGCTGTCGATGCTCAGCAGGCCATTTTTTACTGCCCGGCCAGTTACCCCGTAATCGGTAATCGCGCGGAACATCTCAGGAAACAGGCTAATTATGCCAATCCACATAGCGCCGTCTTATTACCGTATTGTCCGGAGGTTCAAAAACCAGGATCCCAGTCTACTTCGATAGTACGAGTAGCGAGATCGACTTTCTTGATAACCTGCCCATCGAGGAACGGAAGAAGCCGCTCCTTGATACCAAACGCATCTTTCAGGTTTGCCTTGATGACGAGGACGTCATTCGACCCGGTTTCCATCATATCGACGACTTTACCAAGATCGTAGCCTTCCGTGGTGATAACCTGGCAACCCATAAGGTCTTTCCAGTAGTAATCACCCTCTTCAAGCTCCGGCAACTGCGAGGAATCCACGACAATTTCGCAATTGGTCAGTAGATTCGCGGCATCCCTATCGTCAACGCCTTTCAGCTTGATGATGAGATCCTGATTGTGGTGCCGCCAGCTTTCCAGCTCGACTTGCTGCCACTGACCCGCCTTCTGGATAAACCAGGGCTGATAGTCAAAAATGCTTTCGGCGTCTTCGGTGGAGGAAAACACTCTGAGCCAACCACGGATACCGTAAGTAGAACCCATTTTCCCCAGCACTACCGGTTCAACAGGCGCTTTCGCGGTCTCTTGCTTGCTCATCATGACCACCGTGACAGATTAAGCTGCTTTTTTTGCTTCTTTGATCAGCGCGGCAACGCGATCGGAAAGGGTAGCGCCCTGGCCAACCCAGTGCTCGATACGATCCAGGTTCAGGCGGGTGCCTTCTTCTTTCTCGTTAGCGATCGGGTTGAAGAAACCAACGCGCTCAATGAAGCGGCCGTTGCGTGCATTGCGGCTATCAGTAACGACAACCTGGTAGAACGGACGCTTTTTAGCGCCGTGACGTGCTAAACGAATAGTTACCATAACATCCTCTTGTGTGAATAAAACACCGGGCCCCATCGAGGAACGGAGCCCGGCGTCATATTAAAAGCCCGAAAATTTTACTGATTTCTGCGGAAAAAGCAATCTACTTATGAGGCGCGTGTTTTAACGGCGCTAAAGGCCGTCGGCGGTGCAGGCAGTCTGGCGACGGCGTGCGCGCAGCCACCGGAGCGTACACGCAGTACGTGAGGATGGCGAGCACACCCCGACGTCAGAATGGCAAACAAGCCAGGCCGTTAGCGACCCGGGAATCCTGGGGGCATCATGCCTTTCATCCCGCGCATCATTTTCGCCATTCCGCCTTTCTTCATTTTCTTCATCATGCGCTGCATGTCGTCGAACTGCTTAAGAAGGCGGTTCACGTCCTGCACCTGCATACCGCAGCCTGCGGCGATGCGGCGCTTGCGGGAGCCTTTGATGATGTCCGGGTTGGCGCGCTCTTTGAGCGTCATGGAACTAATGATGGCTTCCATACGCACCAGCACTTTGTCATCCATCTGCGACTTCACGTTATCCGGAATCTGTCCCATGCCCGGCAGCTTGCCCATCAGGCTCGCCATGCCGCCCATGTTTTTCATCTGCTTGAGCTGCTCAAGGAAGTCGTTCAGGTCAAAACCGTCGCCTTTCTTCAGCTTATTGGCGAGCTTCTCCGCCTGCGCGCGGTCTACTTTGCTTTCGATATCTTCGATAAGCGACAGCACGTCGCCCATACCAAGGATACGCGAGGCGATGCGATCGGGGTGGAACGGCTCCAGCGCTTCGGTTTTCTCGCCCACGCCGAGGAACTTAATCGGCTTGCCGGTGATGTGGCGAATGGAGAGCGCCGCGCCGCCGCGGGCGTCGCCGTCCACTTTGGTCAGCACCACGCCGGTCAGCGGCAGCGCTTCGTTAAAGGCTTTCGCGGTGTTGGCGGCGTCCTGGCCGGTCATGGCGTCGACGACAAACAGAGTCTCTACCGGTTTAATGGCGGCGTGAACCTGCTTGATTTCGTCCATCATCGCTTCGTCTACGTGCAGACGACCGGCGGTATCCACCAGCAGCACGTCGTAGAACTTAAGCTTCGCCTCTTTCAGCGCCGCGTTAACGATATCCACCGGCTTTTGCGCCACGTCGGAGGGGAAGAAATCCACGCCCACCTGCTGCGCCAGGGTTTCCAGCTGTTTGATCGCCGCCGGGCGATAAACGTCGGCGGAGACTACCATCACCTTTTTCTTCTGCTTTTCGCGCAGGAACTTGCCGAGCTTGCCGACGCTTGTGGTTTTACCGGCGCCCTGCAGGCCCGCCATCAGCACCACGGCGGGCGGCTGCGCGGCCAGGTTCAGGCTCTGGTTCTCTTCGCCCATCGCCGAAACGAGTTCGCTGCGCACGATTTTGACGAATTCCTGACCCGGGGTCAGGCTCTTGTTAACTTCATGGCCCACCGCTTTTTCTTTAACGCGGTTGATGAAGTCGCGCACGACCGGCAGCGCGACATCCGCCTCCAGCAGCGCCATGCGCACTTCACGCAGGGTCTCTTTGATGTTGTCTTCAGTCAGGCGTCCGCGGCCGCTGATATTGCGCAGCGTGCGCGACAAACGGTCAGTTAAATTATCAAACATTCTCTTTTGCCTAAGGGATAGCTTAAGGCCGCCGCAGCGACACTGATTCAGATTGTGGCGGAGTATAACATGAAGCCGCCCTGCATGTGATGCAACGGTTGGAGCGCGCGTCACGTAACGCTATACTGCTTTTCTTTCTTTGTCTTCGAATGACGAACCTTATATGCCTGTCTTTGCACTGCTGGCGCTTGTAGCCTACTCCGTCAGCCTGGCGCTGATTATTCCCGGTCTGTTGCGGAAAAACAGCGCATGGCGTCGGCTCGCCATCCTTTCCGCCGTCATTGCGCTTATCAGCCATGCGCTGGCGCTTGAGGCGCGGATTTTTTCCACCCACGACGGCGGCCAAAATTTAAGCCTGCTTAACGTTGGTTCGCTGGTCAGCCTGATGATCTGTACGGTGATGACCATCGTCGCCTCGCGAAACCGCGGCTGGCTGCTGCTGCCGATTGTCTACGCCTTCGCGCTGATAAACCTGGCGTTCGCCACCTTTGTTCCTAATGAGTACATCACTCATCTGGAAACCACGCCAGGCATGATGGTGCATATCGGCCTGTCGTTGTTCTCTTACGCCACGCTGATTATCGCCGCGCTCTATGCCTTCCAGTTGGCCTGGATAGATTACCAACTGAAGAATAAAAGGCTCGCGTTCAGCGCTGATATGCCGCCGCTGATGACCATTGAGCGCAAAATGTTTCACATTACTCAGGTCGGCGTGGTGCTGCTGACGCTGACGCTCTGCACCGGTCTTTTCTATCTGCATAATCTGTTTAGCGTAGAAAATATTGATAAGGCGGTGCTGTCTATCCTCGCCTGGTTTGTCTATATCATCCTGCTGTGGGGGCACTATCATGAAGGGTGGCGCGGTCGCCGGGTTGTGTGGTTCAACGTCGCGGGCGCCGCTCTGTTGACGCTCTCCTATTTTGGCAGCCGTGTGTTGCAGCAATTCGCCGGCTGAGTTTTAAACCGTTAAAGGGAAGGCCTTTTGGAACACATCTCAACCACTACGCTCATTGTCACGCTTATCGTGATGGTAGTGGTCTCCGCTTATTTTTCCGGTTCTGAAACCGGCATGATGACCCTCAACCGTTACCGCCTGCGCCACCTTGCCAAACAGGGCAATCGCGCGGCGAAACGGGTTGAGAAACTGCTGCGTAAACCGGATCGCTTAATCAGCCTCGTGCTTATTGGCAATAACCTGGTAAATATCCTCGCCTCGTCGCTGGCGACCATCGTCGGCATGCGTCTGTATGGCGACGCTGGTGTCGCCATCGCCACCGGGGTGCTCACTTTCGTTGTGCTGATTTTCGCCGAAGTGCTGCCAAAGACCATCGCAGCGCTCTACCCCGAGAAAGTGGCCTTTCCAAGCAGCTTCCTACTTGCCCCGCTGCAGGTTCTGATGATGCCGCTGGTCTGGCTGTTTAACGTCATTACGCGCTTATTAATGCGTATGGTCGGCATCAAAACCGATAACGTGGTCAGCGCGGCGCTCAGTAAAGAAGAGCTGCGCACCATCGTTAACGAGTCGCGCTCGCAAATCTCGCGTCGTAATCAGGACATGCTGCTGTCGGTGCTGGATCTGGAAAAAGTGAGCGTGGACGACATCATGGTGCCGCGCAATGAAATCGTCGGCATTGATATCAACGACGACTGGAAGTCGATAGTCCGCCAGCTCACCCACTCGCCTCACGGGCGTATCGTGCTTTATCGCGATTCGCTGGATGATGCCATCGGCATGCTGCGCGTGCGCGAAGCCTGGCGCCTGAGAAACGAGAAAAAGGCGTTTTCCAAAGAGATAATCCTGCGCGCCGCCGATGAAATTTACTACGTGCCGTCCGGCACGCCGCTCAGCATCCAGCTGGTAAAATTCCAGCGCAACAAAAAGAAAGTGGGTCTGGTCGTAGACGAGTATGGCGATATTCAGGGGCTGGTGACGGTAGAGGATATTCTTGAAGAGATTGTCGGCGACTTCACGACGTCAATGTCGCCTACCCTCGCTGAAGAAGTTACGCCGCAAAATGACGGTTCAGTGATTATCGAAGGCAGCGCCAATATTCGTGAAATCAATAAAGCCTTTAACTGGCATCTGCCGGAAGAAGAGGCGCGTACCATGAACGGCATGCTGCTCGAAGCGCTGGAGGAGATCCCTGCCGTCGATACGCGGGTGCGCATCAAAAAGTACGATATCGATATTCTCGACGTGCAGGAAAACATGATTAAGCAGGTGCGCGTCACGCCGGTGAAGCCGCTGCGGGAAAGCGTGGAAGAGAAGTAAAGCGCAGAAATGCAAAAGGCCAGTCCGCAGACTGGCCTTTTTTTGCATGAAGGTTATGCCTTCGCCACCGTCACCATTGCAGCGCGAATGGTACGGCCGTTCAGGGTATAGCCTTTTTGCATAACGGCAGCGACATGGTTTGGCGCAACGCCTTCCGCGTCCACCATGGCGATAGCCTGGTGAACGTTCGGATCCAGCGGCACGTTAGTTTCGGCAATTACTTCCACGCCGAACTTACGCACCACGTCGAGCATGGATTTCATGGTCAGCTCAATACCTTCGACCATAGCGGCCATATCGGTATTGTTTTTATCCGCCACTTCCAGCGCGCGGTCGAGGCTGTCGATAACCGGCAGCAGCTCGTTCACGAACTTCTCCAGCGCGAATTTATGCGCTTTCTCGATGTCCTGCTCGGTACGACGACGCAGGTTTTCCATCTCAGCTTTTGCGCGCAGTACGTTCTCGCGCTCGCGATTCTGAACTTCTGCTAACTGGGCCTCCAGATTAGCAATCTGTTCATCGCGCGGATCCACCTGCTCAGCCGCTTCAGCGGATTCCACCGTCTCCACCTCGTCATGCTGTTCCGTGATGATTTCTTCCGGGGCTTGCCCGTCAGGCGTTTTCTGTTCTTTACTACTCATGAAATTCTCCGCGTTTTTTTGCATTCATATCGCTAACTTCGCTTATTATGGGGATCAGTTTGCCGGTTTCAAGGGAACACGACAGATTGTCATGCCCTCCGTCACTAAGGACCTTCACGATAATGAATACCCCTTTTAAATGCATAGGTATTGTCGGACATCCGCGTCACCCCACCGCGCTCACCACGCATGAGATGCTCTGGCGCTGGCTTTGTGAAAAAGGGTATGACGTTATCGTTGAACAGCAAATCGCACAGGAACTCAACCTGCATAATGTGAAAACCGGCACGCTGGCGGAAATCGGGCTGCTGGCGGACCTTGCGGTTGTGGTGGGCGGCGACGGCAATATGTTAGGCGCGGCCCGCGTGCTGGCGCGCTACGACATCAAAGTTATCGGCATCAACCGCGGCAACCTGGGTTTTCTTACCGACTTAGACCCGGACAACGCTCAGCAGCAGCTGGCGGACGTGCTTGAAGGGCGCTATATCAGCGAAAAACGGTTTTTGCTGGAAGCGCAGGTGTGCCAGCAACACTGTCCGAAACGCATTAGCACCGCCATTAATGAAGTGGTGCTGCACCCGGGTAAAGTGGCGCACATGATCGAGTTTGAAGTCTACATTGATGAAAAGTTTGCCTTCTCCCAGCGCTCCGACGGCCTGATAATCTCTACGCCAACCGGTTCAACCGCCTATTCGCTCTCAGCGGGCGGTCCTATCCTCACGCCCTCGCTGGATGCCATTACGCTGGTGCCAATGTTTCCGCATACGCTCTCTGCGCGCCCGCTGGTCATCAACAGCAGCAGCACTATCCGCCTGCGCTTTTCCAATATGCGCAGCGACCTTGAAATCAGCTGCGACAGCCAGATAGCCTTGCCCATACAGGAAGGCGAAGATGTTTTTATCCGGCGTTGCGACTACCACCTGAATTTAATCCATCCAAAAGACTACAGCTATTTCAATACGTTAAGTTCTAAGCTCGGCTGGTCAAAAAAATTATTCTGAAACGAGCCCGAGCCACTTTACTGTATATAAAACCAGTTTATACTGTACGCAAATACAGCTCTGTTGTTTTATACAGGAAGGTGGCTATGCTGGCTCAACTTACCATCAGTAATTTCGCAATCGTACGCGAACTGGAAATCGATTTTCAGTCTGGCATGACGGCGATCACCGGCGAAACCGGCGCAGGGAAATCCATCGCGATTGATGCGCTGGGGCTGTGCCTTGGCGGTCGTGCGGAAGCGGACATGGTGCGTCAGGGCGCCAGCCGCGCCGATTTGTGCGCGCGCTTCTCGCTGAAGGATACGCCTGCCGCGCTGCGCTGGCTGGAAGAGAACCAGCTGGAAGATGGTAGTGAGTGTTTGCTTCGCCGTGCGATCAGCAGCGACGGCCGCTCCCGCGGCTTTATTAACGGCACCGCCGTGCCGCTGTCGCAGCTGCGCGAACTCGGTCAACTGCTTATCCAGATTCACGGCCAGCATGCCCACCAGCTCCTGCTTAAACCTGAGCATCAAAAAACCCTGCTGGACGGCTACGCCGGCGAGACAGCGCTGACGCAGCAGATGTCCGCCGCCTATCGTCAGTGGCACCAGAGCTGCCGCGATTTAGCGCTGCATCAACAGCTGAGCCAGGAGCGCGCCGCCCGTGCGGAACTGCTGCATTATCAGTTGAAAGAGCTGAACGACTTTAACCCGCAGGCGGGGGAGTTCGAGCAGATCGACGAAGAGTATAAACGCCTCGCCAACAGCGGCCAGCTGCTTTCCACCAGCCAGCAGGCGTTGCACTTGCTTGCCGATGGCGAAGACGCCAATCTGCAAAGCCAGCTTTACAGCGTGCGTAATCTGGTTACCGAGCTTATTGGTATGGACGAGAAACTTTCCGGCGTGCTCGACATGCTGGAAGAAGCGGCGATCCAGATAACGGAAGCGAGCGACGAGCTGCGCCATTACTGCGACCGTCTGGATCTCGACCCTAACCGTCTGTACGAGCTGGAGCAGCGCATTTCACGTCAGATTAACCTGGCGCGCAAACACCACATTGCGCCGGAAGAGCTGCCGGCTTTCCACCAGAAGCTGCTGGATGAGCAGCAACAGCTGGATGACCAGGCGGATTGTCTGGAGACGTTAACGCTTGCCGTAAACAACCATCATCAGCAGGCGATGAAGGTGGCGCGTCAGCTTCACGAAAGCCGCGTCGCCTACGCGCGCGAACTGAGCGGGCTGATTACCGAAAGTATGCACTCACTTTCTATGCCGCACGGCAAGCTGACTATCGACGTGGCTTTTGAAGAAAACCACCTGACGGCGGAAGGGGCGGATCGCATCGATTTCCGCGTCTCCACCAACCCCGGCCAGCCGCTGCAACCGCTGGCGAAAGTCGCCTCGGGCGGTGAGCTTTCCCGTATTGCGTTGGCCATTCAGGTGATCACGGCGCGTAAGATGGAAACCCCGGCGCTGATTTTCGATGAAGTGGATGTCGGCATCAGCGGGCCGACCGCAGCGGTCGTCGGCAAGCTGCTGCGCCAGCTCGGCGAATCGACGCAGGTAATGTGCGTGACCCACCTGCCGCAGGTTGCGGGCTGTGGCCACCATCACTTCTTTGTCAGCAAAGAGACCGATGGCGCCATGACCGAAACCCATATGCAGCCGCTCGACAAACGCGCGCGTCTGCAGGAGCTGGCTCGACTGCTCGGCGGCAGCGAAGTAACCCGCAACACGCTGGCGAACGCCAAAGAGTTGCTGGCGGCCTAATCACTTTCTGATAAAAACGCCCTTTCTGAACATAAACCCGGCAGCAACCTGCCGGGTTTCGCTTAAAAAAAGAGCAAACCGTATCTTCAGACCGCGTTTACGGCGAAATTACCTCAACTTTTTTTCACCGTCAGGGTCATAGTGAAGCGCCTTAAGGTTTTAAACTGACGGAAGGTTTATTATCATCGGCAAATTATGTATGAGCCGCGTGCTGCTCGGGCCCGAAAAGGAATCTACTCACTATGCGCTGTAAAACGCTGACTGCTGCCGCAGCGGTCCTTCTGATGTTGACCGCAGGCTGTTCCACTCTGGAGCGAGTGGTTTACCGCCCCGATATCAACCAGGGGAACTATCTGACCCCAACCGACGTTTCTAAAGTCCGTATCGGTATGACGCAACAGCAGGTTGCTTATGCTCTGGGCACGCCGATGATGAGCGACCCGTTCGGCAGCAACACCTGGTACTACATTTTCCGCCAGCAGCCAGGGCATGAAACCGTCACTCAGCAGACCCTGACGCTGACCTTCAACAGCAACGGCGTACTGACCAATATCGACAATAAGCCGAAGCTGGACGGGCAGCGCTAAGCGCCTTCTCGCCGGAAAACAAAAAAGGTGCCTGAGGGCACCTTTTCTTTTACTCACCTTTAGCCTGAAGCTTGTTTCCGACCTGGCGTGCCAGCGCGGCTTTCTCGCGAGTGGCGAACCCGTCGGGAAAGCGCTAATCAGCGGCGTAAGGCTTAATCAGGTTTATTTTGCGCCGACTTTTCTGCGCGCTTGCGGCGCAGCTCTTTCGGGTCCGCAATCAGCGGCCGGTAAATCTCCACCCGATCGCCATCGTTCAGCGTGTCTGTTAGCTTCGCCGGGCGGCTGTAGATCCCTACTTTGTTCTTTTTGAGATCGATATCCTCTCGCAGCTCCAGCAGGCCGGAAGCCTGAATAGCCTGCTCGATGGTCGCCCCCTCTTCCAGCGTCAGCTTACGCAGATACTGTTTTTCCGGCAGCGCATAAACGACCTCAACGCGGATCTCAGCCGGCACGGTAAACCTCTTTGGCGCGGTTAGTGAACGCTTGCACCATGTTAGAAGCGAGTTCTTTGAAGACGCGGCCGAAAGCAAGCTCGATGAGCTTATTGGTAAACTCGAAGTCGAGATGAAACTCTATCTGGCAGGCGCTTTCGGTCAGCTCGGTGAACTTCCAGCCACCCATCAGCTTCTTGAATGGGCCGTCCACCAGCTGCATCAGAATGCTCTGGTTACTGGTCAGCGTATTGCGGGTGGTGAACGTTTTGCTGATGCCCGCTTTAGAGACATCCACCGCCGCCGTCATCTGGCCAGGCGTGGCTTCCAGCACGCGACTTCCCACGCATCCGGGGAGAAACTCCGGGTAGGATTTCACGTCGTTCACTAACTGATACATCTGCGCAGCGCTGTAAGGCACCAGAGCAGTACGACTAATTTGTGGCATAGCGATTCCCGTAAGTCATACAACCTACAAATAATAACATTTATCACCGGTTAAACAAAAACTCGCCGTCAGGCATGCTAAGATAGCCGTTTGCCGCCCCCACCGGATGGGGTGCCTTTTTTTACCGAATTACCTATACTGAGCAGCACTATGACGAAGAAAAAAGCACACAAACCCGGCTCAGCCACGATTGCGCTCAATAAGCGCGCCCGCCATGAATATTTCATCGAAGACGAATACGAAGCGGGTCTCGCCCTTCAGGGGTGGGAAGTTAAATCCCTGCGCGCTGGCAAAGCGAACATCGGCGACAGCTATGTCATCATGAGAGATGGCGAAGCCTACCTGTTCGGCGCCAACTTTACGCCGCTCAGCGTCGCCTCCTCCCACGTGGTTTGCGACCCAACGCGCACCCGTAAACTGCTGCTGAACCAGCGCGAGCTGGATACCCTTTACGGTCAAATCAACCGCGAAGGCTACACCATCGTCGCGCTCTCCCTCTACTGGAAGAACGCCTGGTGCAAAGTGAAGATTGGCGTGGCGAAAGGGAAGAAACAGCACGACAAACGCTCGGACCTGAAAGAGCGCGAATGGCAGCTGGATAAAGCGCGCATCATGAAAAACGCTGGGCGATAAGCCTGCGCTTCTGGCAGTAAAAAACCGGCGAAAGCCGGTTTTTTTATGGGCGTGTTATACGGCGTGTCGCGGATGAATCGTGTACTTGGAGAGTTGCAGGAAGCCTCACACAAGCCCCGCTTGCCCGTAAATTGAAGGAGTGAGACATACCATCAGCCCTCACCCCGGTTCCCTCTCCAGGGGAGCAAGAGAGAAAAGCCGGGCTCTGACATAAGCAAACCAGCCCTCTCGCCATAAGTACCAGCCGGTCCCCTCTTCCCATCGAGGAGAAAGGTGAAGCAAAACTTACCGCTCCCGCAATGCCTCTTTCACTTTGTTCAGCGGTTTTATCAGGTAATCGAGCACCGTTTTCTGGCCGGTTTTGATATCCACATCCGCCACCATGCCGGGGAGGATCGGGAATGCCTTACCGTTGCGGTTGCGCAACTCCGCGCTTTTAGTACGAATGTAAACCCGGTAGTAAAACTGGTCGCGCTTAACCTCATCCTGAATGGTGTCCGGCGATACCATCTCCACGGTGCCGTCCAGCGTGCCGTAAATAGAGGAGTCATAGGCCGACACCTTCACCGTTGCGGGCAGGCCCGGGCGAATGTAGGCAATATCCCGCGGGTTAATGCGCGTTTCGATAAGCAGCTTATCTTCCAGCGGCACGATCTCCATCAGCTTGCCGCCGGGCTGCAATACGCCGCCTACGGTCGTGACCTGAATATCTTTCACCACCCCGCGCACCGGGGAGAAAATTGTCGCCCGGGTCACCTGATCCTCTTTACCCGCCAGCACCTGGAGTTGCGCGTCAAGGTCGGCGTTGGTTTTCACCTGCTCCTCCCGCGCCCGCACCGCAAACTCGTTGCGGGCATCGTCCATCTTTCCTTTCAGCTCCGCCGCCTGGCGCTGCAGGCGGATCACCTCCACCTGGCTTGCCGCCCCTTTCGCCACCAGCGGCTGGGTCATGCGCAGTTCATCCATCACCAGGCCATAGGTTTTGTTCAGGTTAGCCAGCGTCTCGTTGAGATTACGTCGGCGCGACTCGTAAAGCTGACGCTCACGCGCCACCAGTTCCGGCTCCTTCATCGACTCGGCGCTGAATTTCAGCGGCTCGCCGGTCAGCTCCGAGCGCAGCCGCTCGCTGGAAGCCCGCAGCGCCCGCACCCGCGCCGACGCTTCGCCAAAGTTCGACTGAAAGCGCGTCGGGTCAAGCCGCGCCAGCATCTGCCCGCGCTCGACGATATCGCCCTCATGCACCAGTAGCGCGTTGACGATGCCGCCGTCCAGGCTCTCGATAACCTGCGCGCGGCTCGACGGCGTCACCTTGCCGGAGCCCACCGTCACCTCGTCCAGCGTGGCGAACCACGCCCAGACGACGAAGAGCACCAGCCCCAGCAGCGTCAGCCAGATAACGGAAGAGTAAAAGCGGCTCTGGCGCGCCAGCTCTTCCTGAATGGTCAGTTGGCTCATCGTTCCTCCTTACGCCACCGAGGCTACGTTGCTGTTGCGTTTTGCCTGGTTAAGAATGGCGTCGCGCGGGCCGTCAGCCACCACTTTGCCGTTCTCCACCACCACAATGCGGTCCACCAGCGAAAGCAGCGCCGGACGGTGCGTCACCAGCACCAGCGTGCGGCCCGTCAACCACTGATGAAGCTGGCGAATAACATACGCCTCCAGCTGTTCGTCCATCGAGGCCGTGGGTTCATCCAGCAGGACAATTTGCGGATTACGCACAATCAGGCGGCTTAGCAGCACCATCTGCCGCTGGCCGCCGGAAAGGCCGCGCCCGCCTTCGTTGATAAGCCTGTCGAGGCTGGCCGCATCTTTCTGCACCATCGAGAGCGCACCGCTGATGCGCAGCGCCTGCAGCAGCTCGCTCTCCGTAGCGTTCGGGTGGCCGAGCATCAGGTTCTGACGCAGCGTGCCGAAAAAGAGCCGCGACTCTTGCGATAAAAAACCCACCTGGCGGCGCACGTCGGTGGGGTCGATATGCGCCAGATCGACGCCATCGATAATCACTTTGCCTTTGCTCGCCTGCGCCTGCCCGGAAAGCACTTTCAACAGGGTTGATTTGCCGGCGCCGACTTTGCCGAGGATCGCCACCCGCTCGCCGGGTTTGATCTCAAGGTTTGGGATCCAGAGCGCCTGATCCCCCTTCTCTGCATCGTAGCTGTACTGCACATCCTGAAACTGATAGTGCCCGGCCAGCACCGGGCAGTGCGCCATTTTTCTTTGCGCATCGCGATCGAGCGGCTTTTTCAGCAGCTCGTTAAGCCCTTCCATCGCGGTTTTAGCGTGCTGCCAGCGAGAGAAAACCATGGTGAGCTGCATCAGCGGCGCAAGGGTGCGGGAAGAGAGCAGGCTGCAGGCCACCAGCGTACCGGTGGTTATCTGGCCGTCGAGCACCAGATAGCTGCCGAACACCAGCATCCCGGCGTAGGTTATCTGCTGCACCGTGGAGGCCCAGCCGCTCAGGCGAGCGCCCCAGACGCGCTGTTTCATGCCGATGTTCGCACCCACGCTGTGGGTGTGCTCCCACTGGCGCTGAAAATAGGGCTCCGCCTGCAGCGCCTTGATGTCCTCCACCCCTTCGATAGACTCCACCAGCACCGCGTTGCGAATCGCGCTTTCGCGCATCCCCTCTTTGGCGAGCTTCGCCATCGGCCACTGCACCAGAATACCGGGAATGACGATAAGCGGAATGGCGATAAGCGGAATCGCCACCAGCGGCCCACCCACCAGCGCCATAATGCCGAGGAACAGCAGCACGAAAGGGATATCCATCGCCGCGCCCACGGTGGTGGAGGTGAGCAGCTCGCGCACCTGGTCTATCTCGCGAAGCTGCGAAATAAACGATCCGGTGGATTTTGGCCGCGCGTCGTTTTTAATCGCCAGCGCCCGGGCGAAAAAGAGCGAGGAGACGTTAAGGTCGATATGCTTGCCCATGATATCGGAAACATGCGTGCGAGCGAGACGGATAAAAAACTCCAGCAGCGCCGCCAGCAGCACGCCGAAAAAGAGCACCCACAGCGTGGGGAAAGACTGCGCCGGAATAACGCGGTCATAAACCTGCATTGAGAAGAGAATGCCCGCCAGCGCCAGCACGTTGCCGATAACCGAAGCCAGCGAGATTTCCGCAAGCTTGCGCCCGGCATGGCGAAAGTGGCGCCAGAACCAGTGCGGCTCCCAGGGGCGGGCGAAGTCATCAATACGGGAATCGCGCCCGCGGGCGGCGATGCCGAGCAGCACGATTTCCGGCTTAATGCGCGTAAGCAGCGCCTCCAGCGGCTCCTCGCGCACCAGGTCGCCCCCTTCGCTCAACCAGTAGCTGGCGAGGCCGTCGGCGTCGATATCTTCAATCAGCATCAGCCCGCCCGCTTCCAGCTGGACTATCACGGGCAGGGTCTGGCTGTTCCAGCGCATATTATCAAGGTCGGTGAGTTTCACCTGCAGGCCCATCAGGCCTGCCAGCCGGTCAAGCCGCGAGGCCAGCGGCAGATTTTCAAACCAGCGCATCTGCTGGCGCGCCGCCGGGGCATCGGCGGGAAGGCCGAAACGGCCCGCCGCGCGCGCCATGGCGCGGGTCCAGCTTTCTGTATCCGGGGTCTGGGACATCAAAAACTCCTTGTGTAGCCAGCGCTCAGAGCGTCGGCAGGGTATCGCCGGTCATCCGGGTGCGTTCAATGCCGAGCATGTCGAGCAGGTTGTCCACGGCGCCGGCGTAGCGCACCGCCGCATCCCAGGCATCGTAGCGGGCGGTAATCGACGAGGTGTCGGCCTGAAACACATCCTGTTCAATGCTCAGCAGGTCGTTAAGGCTGCGCTTGCTCAGACGATATTCGTCGCGATAAACGCCCCGCGCCCGTTCGGCGCTGTTAAGCTGCTGCTCGCCCGCCTGCTGGCGCTGCTGCGCGCCGGTGAGATCCGCCCAGGCGGTGGCGGCGCGCTGGTTAATGTCGAGCTTGCTCGCCTCCACGTCGGCGCGGGCGCTGGCGCGGTCACCTTCGGCGGCGTCGACGCGGGCGCTGACCGCCCCGCCCTGATAAATGGGCGCATCCACCACCAGCTGCACTTCGTCGTCCCAGTAGTCGCCGTTGTCGTTCTGGTAACGGGTGCGTCCCGCCTGCACGGAGACCGTCGGCCAGTGCTGGGCCTGCGCCTGACGAATGCGCTGCTCGGCGGCGAGCTGTTTCGCCTGGGCGGCGCGCACCGCGTTGTTCTGCTCGTATGGAAGGGATTTCAGCGAAATGTTCTGGCGCATGAGATCTTCCGGCAGGTCCGGCAGATTGTCGGAGACCACGCCAGTCAGCACGCTCAGCGCCGCCTGTGCGGAGCGGGTCTGCGCGCGGTATTGCTCAAGGCTTGCGTTCATGCCGGCGATGCGAGTTTGCGCCTGCAACACGTCCGACTGGGTGCTTAAGCCCGCCTCCGAGCGCAGGTTCGCCATCTCCTGCACGCTCTGAAGCGAATCAAGGTTGCGCTGCGCCGCCTGCGCCAGCGCCTGATAGCGTTTTACCTGTAAATAGGCCTGCAGGGTTTGCATGCCGACCTGGTTGAGGGTGTCGTAAAGGCCGTAGCGGTAAGCTTCGGTGAGGTTTTCCTGCTCATCGATGCTGCCGCCGGTTTTGCCAAAATCGTAGAGAAGCTGTTTGAGGTTAACGCCGCCCGCCGCGTTGCTGTTGAGCGAGCCTGCCGAGTCGGTGCGATGGCTGCGCCCGACGTTTCCCTGCAAAGAGATTTGTGGAAACCAGGCGCTTTCGGCTTCTTCAAGGTTGGCCTTGCCAACGCGGATTTGCGCCGCCGCCTGGGCGATTTTCGGGTTGCGGGCGAAGGCGCGCAGTATCGCCTCCTTTATAGATAGCTGCGCCTGGAGCTGTTCGCCTGGCGCTGTCTGCCACTGAAACGTCTCCTCTCCATAAACGTTCAGGTTTACTCCCATCAGGGCCGCCGCAAGGCACACGGAAAGCCCCAGCCGCCTGTGGCGCGCTTCGGTTTGCTTCATGGTTCCACCTTAGTTATGCCCGCCTGGGCGTCGTGGTGATATTGTTAAAATAAAGATGAAGGCCTCCTCCCTGAGGCCCTGTTGCATTACACGTGATTAACGTGGATCCCTTGCTGGATAAGCACATCGCCAAGCGTCGTGGTCTGCGAGCTGTTGTGGTAAACGTCGAACTGCACGCCATCCACTTCCCGCTGCCCGCTCACCTCCCAGACATCCCCGGCGCCGTTGATCAGGTTCACCTGATCGCCCGCGCTGCCTTTCACCACCAGATCGTCTTCCGGCTTGTCGGTAACCGTAAGCGCCTGATGCACATCCAGCGTCAGGCCGTTGGTGCCCGATTTGCCAAGGTCGACTATCTCAACGTGCTGCACTTTGCCCGCCAGTTCCGTCAGGTTGAGCAGCAGGTTGACGCCATCCAGCACCAGGGTATCGGTGCCCGCGCCGCCGTCTATCTGGGTAAAGCCCAGCGAGGCGAGGTGGATGGTGTCGTTGCCCGCGCTGCCCTGCACTGTCTCGCCGCTCGCCGACGTGCCGTCCGCAAAGTCGATGCTGAGGCCGCCGATGGTGTAAGCGCCGTCCGCCTCCGTTGTGGCGACCGTCGCGCTTTCCGTCGTCACCGCAGCGCTTTGCGTGTCATCGCGCACCGCGCTGGCGCTGGCGCTGGCAAGCAGGTTCTCGTTTCCGGTCTGCTGGCTGTCGTCGCCCGCCAGGCTGCTGTTTTCATCGCTCGCGCTAAGCAGTGAGAAGGCGGCCGCGTCCGACTCTGCCGAGAGCGTGCTTACGCCCGCAGGCGGCGTAGTGGAGATGATGTTGCCGCCAAGCCCGACATTCAGATAGCCGGTGTTGCCCGCCACGTCCGTGGCGTAGATGTTCAGTACGCTGGAGAGCGACAGCAGTTGCAGGATGTTCAGCCCAAGCCCCAGTGTGGTGCTCCAGTTGCCGTTAGCATCGGTGATAGCCGTGGTGTTGACCGTGCCGTTGAGCAGCGACAGATGCACCACCGAGCCCTGCGCGAGGTTGGTGGAGCCGCCGCGCAGCGTCAGTCCATTGGTCAGCAGAGAAACCAGGTTCAGCGAAGAAAGCGGGTTAAAGGTCAGCGTCGGGGTGGTCAGTTTCACCGTCACGTCGGAGCTGGTGGTATTGGTGTTGCCCACTTTATCGGTGACCGTCACACCCACTTTCAGCGCGCCGTTGGTCAGCCCCTGAAGCACTGAACTGGCCACCGGCAGCGACCAGGTGCCGTCGCTGTTTACGGTCGCGTTGTAGTTAGCGCCGCCAAGGTTCACCACCACGGAAGCGCCGTCCGCCGCGCCGCTGATTTTCCCGCTCAGCACCTGGCCTGAGGTCGCTTCGCTGACGTTCAGGTATTTGTCGTTACCAAACAGTGAGGTCAGCGAAATCGACGGCAGCGAGTGGGTAATCACGTTCAGCAGCCCGCTGGTCGTGGAGCTGTTGCCCGCCGGGTTCACCACCGACGCGTTGACCGTCAGCGTGCCGTCGAGCAGCCCGCTGAGGTCCGTTTTCGGCACAGTAACCTGCCAGTTGCCGTCGCTGCCCACCGTGGCGGTGTAGTTCTTGCCGCCAAGCGAGACGTTCACCAGCGAGCCGACTGCGTTGGTGCTGGTGCCGGTGATCACCTGCGCGTTGAGAATATCGCTGGCGTTCAGGCCGTTATCGCCAAACAGCGACGTGATAGCGAGCGTCGGCAGCGCGCCGATATTCACGCTCACCCCGCCGGTGGCCCTTGCCGGGTTGCCCGCCGGGTCAACCGCCGTTACCGAGACGTTCAGCAGACCATCGGTCAGCGTCTGGAGCAGGCTGGCGCCGACCGGCACGCGCCAGGTGCCGTCCGCTGCCACCGTCGTGGTGAGGTTTAACGGCCCCAGCGCCACGTTGATTTGCGTTCCCGCCGCGAGGTTAGTGGCGGTACCGCTCAGCACCTGCGGATTCAGCAGATCGGCAAGGCTCAGGTTGTTGTCGCCAAACACCGGGTTGAGCGCGATTTGCGGCAGGTTCTGAATAATGGCGTTCACCACCTGCGTGCCGCTGCTCGCCACGTTGCCGACTGCGTCGACCGCCTGCGCCGTGACGGTCACTGCGCCGTTAGTCAGGCTCTGCAACAGCGAGGCAGGCACGGCGACCGACCAGACGCCATTCACCACCGGCGCCAGCAGTTCAGTGCCGTTGACCAGCACCTGTACCGTGCCGCTGGCAAGGTTCGTTGTCCCGCTGATAACCTGCCCCGCCGCGGCTTCCGCCGCGTTCAGGAAGCCATCCGCACCGCCCAGCAGCGAAGTGATAGCCACCGTCGGCAGCGTGCCGATGCCAATATTCACCAGCGGGCCTTCCGTGGTCGTGCTGTTGCCTTCCGGCGTGGTGATGGTGATAAGACTTGCGAGGCTGCCGTCCGTCAGGTTGGCCAGTTGCGACGGCGAAACCTGAATCGAGAAGAGCCCATTGCTGCCTACCGTCCCGTTGAAGGTCTGGTTGCCTATCTGCACTGCGACAAGCGAGCCTGCCGCCGCCTGGCCCACGGAGCCGGTGATGGTCTGGCTGACCAGCGCGTCGGCGGCGTTGAGCAGGTTGTCAGTAAAGACCGAGACGGTGTTCAGCACCGGTTCAATCAGGCTGAGCGTCAGGCTGGCGCCCGCTGTTGCCCCGTTGCCATAGGCGTCCGCCGCCGTCACGCTCACCGCCACATTGCCGCTGCCCAGCGCCTGGAGCGCATTCTGCACCGCCGCCGGGAGGTTAGCGGACCAGGCGCCATCCGGCCCGACCACCACATTGATCGCCTCGGTGTCACCGATGCGCACGGTCAGGCTCTGACCGTTCAGGCCGGTAGAAGTACCGCTAATCACGCCATTCAATAGCTCCGGCACGCTGAGCACGCCGTTGCCAAACAGCGGGGCGAGCGCGATCGTCGGCGCCACGTTGGCAAGCGTGAAGCTCGCGCCGGTATTCAGCACGTTACCCGCCGTATCCGTCACCTGCACCTGCAACGCGGTGTCGCCCGCCGGCAGCGCGTTTAGCAGCGTCGTCGGCAGCGTAGCGGTCCAGGCGCCGGTCGCCGCGTCCACCACCGCATTCAGCGTCTGGCCCGCGACGTTAACCACCACCGACGTCACGTCAGCCGCGTTGCTGAGCGTGCCGCTTACCACCTGGCCCGCGCCGCTGGCGAGGTCGTTGATATTAATAATGTTATCGAGGCCGACCAGCACATTGCCCACCACCGGCAGGTCGCTCAGCGCCAGGTTGAAGTCGACAATCTCATTTCTGGTATTGCCGAAAGCATCCGTTACGCCGACGTTCAGTTGCAGCGTCTGGTCAATCAGCCCCTGCCAGAGGCTCGGCGGCAGGTCGATGGTGAAAGAGCCGTCCCCGGCCAGTATCGGCGCGAGCGGAATATTCACGTCAGTGCCGATAATGGACGCGGTAACCGTCGCGCCGCGATAGTCGCCATCCACCCGGCCCGTCAGCACCTGAGTCACCAGCGACTCGGCCACGTTCAGAATGCCGTCGCCGCCGAACAGATCGTCGACCAGCACGCCTAGCCCCTGGTTGAGCGCCACGTTAAGCGCCACCCGGTTGGTGGAGGTGTTGCCCGCCGCATCGGTGGAGGAGATTTGAATGACCTGCGCGCCGTCGGTCAGCGTCGTGAGATCGAGTTGCGGGAAGGTGTAGGTCCAGTTGCCGAACTCATCCACAGTCGCGGTGGTGGAGAGCGGTCCGAGGACGATGTTGACCGTCTCGCCCGGCTCGCCCGTACCAGAGAGCAGCAGGCCGCCCGCGGCGTTCACCGTGTTCAGCACCGCCGGAACGCCAAGCGCATCCACCGTCAGCAGCGGCGCGTCCACATCCACCGTCAGCGGACGCTCCGCCGTTGATACGTTGCCTGCGGCATCGGTTACGGTGGCCGTCACCACGTAATTGCCGCTTGCCAGCGCGTCCACCGCGCTCTGCGGCACCGCCGCACTCCAGGTGCCGTCGCCGTTCACCGTGGTGTAGTAGTTCACGCCGTTAAGGTTGACGGTAACCAGACGGCCCGCTTCAGCCGCGTTCACCTGACCGCTTATCACCAGCGGCTCGCCGGTTTCTGCGGGAGTGAGGAGATCGTCCCCCGCCACCACGTTGATGCCTAACCCCTGCGGCGCGGTAACATCGACGGTGACGGCGGCCGTACCGGTAATTTCCGCCTCAGAAGGATCGATGCCCGTCGCGGTCAGGGTGTAAGCGCCCTCCGTCGGGAAACTGCTGGCTGCTACGTCGATAGCCCAGGTGCCGTCGGCGTTAACCGTGACGTTGTCCAGCAGCGCGCCGTTCAGCGATACCGCCAGCGTCCCTCCTTCAAAGCCGGTGCTTCTGCCGGTAACCGTAATAATCCCGGCGCCAAGTTCGCCTGCGTTAATGAAGCCGTCGCCGGTGATGGGGTCGATGCTCACGCTGAAATCAGGACGCACAGGATCATAGGTGACGGCGACCGGCGCGCTGGCGGCCGGGTTGCCCGCCGCGTCCGTAACGGTCGCGACCAGCGAACCGCTTTCCGGGCTGTTAAGCAGCGTGGCGAGCTGCGCCGGGGTCAGCGCCACCGCCCAGGTTCCGCCCGGCTGCACCGTGGTGGTGAAGGTCTGGCCGGAGAGCGTCACCGTTACCGTCTGGCCCACATCCACACTCGTGGTGGAGCCGGTAATGGTCTGCCCCTGCTGGCTTTCCACCCAGTCCAGCTCGCCGTCGCCAAACGGCGCGTTGACCGTAATGGTAGGCTCAGCCAGGGCGACGGTGACAGGCGTAATGCTCACGCCGGTATTAGCCGCTGCATCGGTTATGTTGACGGTAATGTTCTGCGGGCCGTTCGGGATACCGTCCAGCGCGCCAGGCGCAAGCGTTACGCTCCAGGTGCCATTGACGACGGTTGCCGGGAAATCCCGCCCGCCAATGGTGACGGTGATAACCGGCGTTTGCGTATTGACTGGCGTGGTGTAAGCCCCGGTAAGCGTCAGCGCGCTGTCCACTTCGGCAATGTTGAGATAGCCGTCCGCCAGCGCTGGCGTCAGCGCCGGGTCCAGCGTCACGGTCGGCGGCGTAAAGGCCACCAGGAACGACGGCGTGGGCTCAAGGGTGGTGCTGTTGCCGTACTGATCCTGCGCCGTCACAATCACTGGCACCTGCGCGCCGTTCTCAAGGCCCTGCAGCGAACCGGCAGGCAGCGGCACGCGCCAGGCGCCGCTGGCGTCCACGCTCGCCACATAGGTTGTGCCGTTAACGTTCAGGGTGACAGTCACGTACTGGTTTGGCCCTGTTACGCCCGTCGTTCCGCTGATGACCGTGTCGCTTGCCGCTTCCGCGATGTTGAGGATATTGTCGCCGCCAAAGAGCGGGTCAATGGTCGGCGTCGGCAGCGTGGTTTCAACGGCGAAGGTGACGGGCTCAGCGGTATCGCTGTTGCCTGCCGCATCCTGCGCCGTCACGGTAATGGTCGGTGTGGTGCCGGAAGGCAGAGACGCCAGCACTTCAGAGGGGATGGTGACGACCCAGTCGCCGTTAGCCCCGGCCTGCGCGGTGCCCGTCCAGGTAATCGCATTCACCGTGAGCGTGACGGTGACAGTCTGCCCGGCGCCTGTCGCCCCGGTATTGCCGGTAATAGTTTGCCCCGCCGCCGCACTGGCTTCCGCGTTAGTCAGCACCTGGTCGCCAAACACCGGGTTAACGGTGACATCCGGCACGTTGTTGATTACGGCGGTAAAGCTCTCCGGCAGGCTGACGCTGTTGCCTGCGGCGTCGGTCACCACAATATTCAGCGGAATTTCGCCGTCCGGCAGTGCCGCAAGCTGCGCCGCCGGAATAGTGACGCTCCAGATGCCGTCGCCATTTGAGGTGGCGGTAACCGGCGCGCCGTTGTTGAGCGTCGCCGTCACGGTCAGCGGACGGTTCGGGTCCGTCACGCCGGTATTGATTGTAAAGGTATAATCGCCCGTCGCTTCCGCCACGGTCAGCACATCGTCGCCAAAGAGCGGCGCCGTCAGCGCAGGCTGCGGCAGCGCGGTTACGAAGCTGGTAAAGCCCTGCGGCTCGCTGGTGTCGGTGTTGCCCGCGCGGTCGGCGACGGTCACGGTCAGCGAATGGTCGCCGTCGGCAAGCGCCGCCAGCACCTCTGGCGTCAGCGCCACTGACCAGAAGCCGGTGTTGTCGACCGTGCCGACAATCGGCGCGCCGCCGTCAATGGAAACCGACACCGTCTGCCCCGGCCCGGCAAGGCCGGTCGAGCCGGTCAGCGTCTGGCCTGCCCCCGCTTCGGCGGCGTTCAGGAAATCATCCGTAAAGAGCGTTTCCGGCAGCGTGGCCGTCGGCGTTTCCAGCACCAGTTCCAGCGTCACGCTGCTGGTGGCCGGGTTAGCGTAGGCGTCAGCGGCGGAGACCGTCGCGGTAAACTGCCCGCTGCCGAGCGCCGAAAGCAGCGCGCTGCCGTCCGCGCCCACGTTCACGCTCCAGGTATTCCCGGCGGTCACCGCTCCGGTATAGGTCTGGCCACCGATAGTCAGCGTGACGGGGGTCCCTACCGCCAGGCCGGTCGAGGTGCCCGTAATCAGGAAGACATCGGACGCTTCAGGGGTGTTAACCACGTTGTCGCCGGAAATGGGGTTAACGGTCAGCGTCGGCAGCACATCGTTGCCTACATTCACCGTTATCGGCGACGTGCTGACGTTGCCCTGGGCATCCGTCGCCTGCACGGTTAATACCACGCCGTCGCCTGATAGCGCCTGCAACTGCGCCGCCGGGATGACCAGCGTCCAGTTGCCCTCTTCGTTCGCCACAACCGCAGTGGTAATCGGCTGGCCGTCCACCAGCAGTACGACGTTCGCGCCCGGCGCGGTGGTGCCGGTAAGCAGCTGATCCACCGCCGATTCGGCCACGTTCAGCAGGCCATCGTCAAAGACGTTGCCCGGAGTGATAGCGATAGCCGGGCCGCTGAAATCGGCCAGCACATCCTGGGTTGTCACCGCCGGATTCTGCGCCGCGTCAGTGGCCGTGACGGTGATGGTGTAGGTTACGCCGTCGGTAAGCCCTGCCAGCGCAGAGGCGGGAATGAGCACGCTCCACAGCCCGTTTGCATCGGTAGTGGTGTTATAGGTGATGTCGTTGAAGGTGACGGTAACCGGCGTACCGGCCGCGAGGTTCTGCGAGGTGCCGGTGAGGGTGAGATCCGCGCCGCGCTCGGCGGCGTTGATCACATCGTCCTGCGCGACAACATCCACCGTTAGCTGCGGCAATGATCCTGGCTGCGCCACGACGTTCACCGGACGATCGACGGTGATCGGGTTGCCGGCAAGATCGGTCACCGTCACGCTTATCGGCAGCGAACCGTCAGGAATGCCGGTGGTGGCGGAGGCCGGAATTTCTACGCTCCACGCGCCGCCTTCCTGCACCGCGCCTTCGTAGGTCTGGCCGTTGATCGTAACGCGAACGATCTGCCCGGCTTCCACCCGCTCGGTGGTGCCGGTAAGGGTGAAGGCCACGCCCACTTCAGCGGCGTTCAGGAAATCGTCGCCAGTGACAGGGTCGATTTGCAGCACAGGGGCGTTCAGCGGCGAAGCGTCGAGCGTAAAGCTGACGGTCTCGGTCGTGCTGTTGCCGGCGAAATCGGTGACCGTCGCGGTCACCGCGACCGGCCCGTCAATCGCCCCGCTCAGCGCGCCCGCAGGCAGCGTGACGCTCCAGGTGTTGTCGCTCAGCACCAGCCCGGTATAGGTCTGGCCGTTGACCTGCACGACCACCTGCTGCGGGTTCGCCGGGTCATAGGTCGCCGTGCCGGTGATTTGCAGCGGCTGCGTCACTTCAATGCCGTTAACGATGTTGTCATCGGTCAGGTCGTTGATGGTGAGCGCCGGCGCGGTTTTATCGACCACCAGCGAACTTTGCAGCACGTTCTGGTTGCCTGCGACGTCGGTCGCGGTGATGGTCAGCGGCAGCGTGCCGTCGCCGAGCGCCTGAAGCACTTGCGGCGCAAGCGTCAGCGACCAGTTGCCGCTGGCGTCCACCGTCGCCGGGTATTCTGTTTGCCCGATAAGCACAGTGACCGTCTGGCCTGCCCCTGTCACGCCGGTAGAGCCGCCAAGCGTACCGCCTGCGTTCGCTTCCGCAGCGCTCAGCACCCCATCGGTAAACGGCGTGTTCAAGGTGACAACCGGCAGCGCGGTGGTGATCAGCGTGAAATCATGGGTGGTGGAGACCGCATTGCCTGCCGCATCCACGGTTGACGCGCTGAGGGTGATGGTGCCGTCGCTGATAAGCGCGGCGTCCGTCTGCGGCACGATAACGCTCCAGACACCGCCCTCCTGTACCGTGGCGGTGTACTGTTTGCCGTTCAGCGTGACGATAATCTGGCTTTGCGGCTCAACGTTTACCGTCGCGCCGCTGATAGTCAGGCCGCTGGCGATATCGCCAAGCCCTACGCTGTCGTCGCCGGTCAGCGGTGTGACAACGATAGCGCTGAGATCGGTGTTGACGGTGAAATCACGGCTGTCGGTTGCCGGGTTGCCCGCCGCGTCGGTAACGGAAACGTCCAGCGTATAGCTGCCATTATTAAGCCCCGCCAGCGCGCTCGCCGGGACGGTGACCGCCCAGTTGCCGTCGGCGTCGACCACGCCGGTCCAGGACAGCAGCGGCCCAAGCGTGACGGTAACCTGCTGGCCCGCCTGTACGTTAAGCGTGGTGCCGGTCAGCGTCACGCCCGCGTCGCGCTCAGCGGCGTCGATGATGTTGTTGTTGGTCACCGGGTTAATGGTAAGGAGCGGCGGACGAGTCGCATCCGCCGCCACGCTGATGGTATGCGTGGTGGTGGCGCTGTTGCCTGCGGCGTCGCTCGCGGTCACGTTAAAGACCGCCTGGCCGTTCGGCAGCGACTGCAACACTTCCGCCGGCACCGTTACCGTCCATTCGCCGCCTGCGCCCGTTACCGTTCCGTTCAGGGTTGCGCCGTTGATAGTCACCACCACAGGCGAACCGACTTCTGCCCCTGCCGCAACGCCTGTCAGCGTCTGCTCAACGCCCGCTTCGGCGATGTTCAGGAAATCGTCACCGGCAAACGCGCTGACGCTAACCTGCGGTGGCGTAACGTCAACGGTGAACTGGGTATCCAGCGTATCGGCGTTGCCCGCCGCATCGGTGACGGAAACCAGCACTGGCACCGGCGACTGCGCTTCGGTCAGGCCGCTCAGCGCGCCCGATGGCACCGTTACGCTCCAGTTGCCTTCGCTGTCCACCGTGCCCTGGTAAACCTGGCCGCCCAGCGTGACGCTCACGCTCTGCCCTGCCCCCGCGTTGCCGGTTGTGCCGGTGATGACCTGATCCTGTCCGGCTTCGCCAGCGCTAAGCACGCCGTCGCCGAAGAGCGGCGCTGAAGTCACTTCCGGCAGGTTATTAATTAAGACATTCAGGGTGTGGAGATCGGTAACCGTGCCGTCCGGGAGCTGCGCCGTCGCCTGCACGGTATAAGCGCCATCGGTGGTGATAGCCAGCAGGGCTGCGGACGGGATTTCCGTCTGCCAGTTGCCGCTGGCGTCAACGGTCGCGTTATAGGTGGCGTTATTGAAAGTCACCGTCACCGCGGTGCCGACCGGCAGGCCGGCGCTGGTGCCCTGGATAATCAGCGGCGAACCCGCCTCTACGCGGTTCAGATAATCATCGGCAGAGATAATGCTGATCGCCACCGCGTCGGTGGTGGTGTCTACCGTCACCGGATAAGGAATGGTGACAGACTGGTTGAAGGTGTCGGTCACGCTCACCTGGAGCGTGTTCACCCCTTCGCTCAGCGCCTGCAAGACGGTCACCGGCACGTCAACGCGCCAGTTGTTGCTGGCGTCTACCGTTACGCTCTGCGACCAGCCGCCGAAAGAGACGGTAACGGTGCTGCCTGGCGCCGCGTCGGTTACGCTGCCGGTCAGGGTTTGCGCGGTTTTGATCTCTGCGCCATCCAGCACGTTGTCGTCGGTGAGCGGGTTAACGTTAACGACCGGCTGCGAGGCTTTTACGCTAATGGTCTGGGTGACGGCGGTCACGTTGCCCGCGGCATCGCTAATGCTCGCCACCAGCGGATAGTCGCCGGTGCCAAGTACGACCAGCGCCTCTGCGGGCAGGTCAATCTGCCAGCGGCCATCGTCGCCCACGACCGCAGTGTAGGTCTGGTTGTTGAGCGTCACTGTCACCGTCTGGCCCGGCTCGGTGCTGATGCCGCTCAGGGTCTGGGTGGTGGTCAACTCCTCGGCGTTCAGCTTGCCGTCACTGGTCAGCGGCAGCACGCTCAGCAGCGGCGGCGTGGTGTCCAGCGTGGCGGTAACCGTCGTGTTGCCGATGTTGCCTGCGCTATCCGTGACGACCACCGTCACCGGCACCTCGCCCTGCGGCAGCGTTTGCAGCTGGCTTGCGGGTACGATAATCGCCCAGTTGCCTTCGTTATCCACCGGCGCGGTGTAATTCTGGCCGCCTACCTGCACCGCTACGCTCTGGCCGCTGCCGGTCACGCCGGTGTTGCCGCTGATGGTCTGATCCTGCTGGATTTCACCCGCGCTCAGCAGCCCGTCGCCGAACGGCGTGTTCACCACCGGCTGCGGCAGATGGTTGATGGCGACATTCAGCGTGCGCACATCCTGCGCGCTCTGGTCATTCAGCACCACGGTTGCCGTAATATCGCGCGGGCCGTCCTGCAACAGCGCCAGATCCTCCGGCGGAATGGTGGCGCTCCAGTTGCCTGCGTTATCGACCACCGCGTTATACACTTTGCCGTTCAGGCTCACCTGCACGACAACGCCCGGACCGCTTACGGTGGTAAGGCCGCGCACTTCCAGCGGCTGGGTCGACTCCGCCGCGTTGAGGTTGTCGTCCGTTGAGAGAATGGCGATGGCGATGCCCGTCTGGGCGCGGTCGATGGTGATGCTGGAGGTGATATCCACGGTGGTGTTATTGGGCAGCAGCGCGGTGGCGGTCAGCGTGACCGTGCCATCCTGCAGCGCCTGGAAATCCGCCGCCGGAATAATGGCGCTCCAGCTGCCGTCGCCCAGCACGCGGGCGTAGTAAACCCGCGCGCCCAGCGTCAGGGTAATCAGCGATTCCACCGGAATATTCTGCGTGTCGCCAGTGACGATTTGCGAGAGTTGCAGATCGGCATTGTTCAGCGCGTTGTCGCCGCCCACCGGGTCAATGGTGACGACCGGTACGGTGAAGTTAACCGTGAAGGATTGCTCTGCGGTGGTGGTGTTGCCCGCCGCATCGGTAAGGCTGAAGCCAAGCGTGTACTGCTGGCCTTCGGTCAGGCCCTGAAGCGCGGCGGCAGGAATCGTAGTCTGCCAGCTGCCGTCGGCGTTGACTACCGCGGTGTAGGTTTGATCGTTTAGCGTCAGCGTAACGGTTTGCCCGGCGTCCTGCGCTGAGGTGTAGCCGCGCACCAGCTTATCGCTGGCGGCCTGGCTGGCATCCAGCACGCCCGCTGGCGTGAAATCGGTCAGCTCCAGCGTCGGCGCGGTGGCGTCCACCGTCAGGTCGATGGTCTGGGTGGTCGGCAAGCCGTTGGCGTCTACCAGCGTGACCGTGAGAGGGTTGCTGCCATCGGCCAATGCCTGCAACGCCGCGGCGGGCAGGGTTGCGCTCCAGGTGCCGTCGCTGTTGACCACGGCGCTGTAAGTCACGCCGCCGAGCGTGATGACCACCGTCAGACCGGCGTTATCCGCCTCGGTACGGCCCGAAACGACGATATCCTGCGTGCGTTCCTGAGCGTTGATGATGTTATCGTCAGTAATCGGGTTAACGATAAGCGTTGAAGGAAGCGGCGGATCGTCTGTCGGCAGTGGGTTTTCGGTACCGCCGTTGCCGCCGTTGCCGTTGTCGTTGCCGTTGCCGTTGTCGCCGCCGCCGGTGCCGTCGCCATTTCCGCTGTCGCCGCCTGTCCCGCCGTTATCACCGCCGCCAGTTCCATTGTCGCCGCCAGTTCCGCCGTTATTGCCGCCGCCAGTTCCATTGTCGCCGCCGCCCGTGTTGTTATCGTTGTCGCCGCCACCGCCACCGCTACCTCCTGCGGCAATCGCGATACCTGCAATCCCCGCCACGGCGGCCACGCCGCCCAGCACCGCAGCGGTAGAGACGCCTTCTGAGCCAATCAGCGCCTCCGTTGTGGTATCTGCGAACGTGGGAACAATAGCCTCGGCAGTCGCCGGGCCCGCATCGGTTGCGAAAGGAAACAGCGCGTGATGCACGCCCTGCTCATCCTGGAAGACAAGTTCGCTGTGCAAGCCTTCCGCATCCAGGCGGAAAAAGTTTTGATATCGAACGGTAGTGCCATCCCGCATATGGACAATCAGGTCGTTGCCTTGTCGCTCATAAGAATTAACGGACTCCGGCGAGGCATTAATTCTTACTACGCTGGTCTGGGTTAAATTTACAATTCGGTCAGCGCTTTGGGAATAATGAATGACCACATCCCCTGTTTGCTGGTTAAGGACATCTACGGTGCCGGGAAGGCTATTTTGCACGGCCATTACTTATTTCCTCTCGCTGTAAAAACATTACTGCGCGCGACAATGACGCGAAAAAATCACGTCAGCGAACCTGCGGTACCTCTTAAGAGACACTACACATACGGGTCATTCCTGGCGGGAGACGAAAATGTATAACTTATTGTTTTATGTATGATTTAAATTTACTTAAGCGAAACGGTAAAAAAGTTACATATTGAAATGTATAATCAACGTTTCAGATTTCATCAACGTTGCGACGCGTTTTTTTCGAATAAAAAGCAAAAAAACGTGCGCTGAATCGTCGCTCCGCTTATCTGTTTCAGAGAGGCTTAATAATTTATATAGGGTTAATTAATTCATTCTGGAATCGTCACCGTTTGAATAAAATCACCGAAACTTAAAGAAACGTAAAAATATATCGCTTACCACTGTAGAAATAATTAATACCAGTTATTTCAGGGTTATCAAAAATACAATATATTTTGCCGTTGCGTTATTATTAAGATAATTCCGAGATAATTGATTGTTTTTTAAGTACGCAAGTCGTGGTTAAAAAAACGCCCTTTTGTCGCCTGAAAGTCGTAGCGATATGGACTGGCGTGGCGCCTGCGGTTTCTGCTATACTTAGCGTTACACTTCTGGGGCTGATTCTGGATTCGACGGGATTCGCGAAACCCAAGGTGCATGCCGAGGTGCGGTAGGCCTCGTAAAAAAACCGCAAAAACATAGTCGCAAACGACGAAAACTACGCTTTAGCAGCTTAATAACCTGCTCAGAGCCCTCTCTCCCTAGCCTCCGCTCTTAGGACGGGGATCAAGAGAGGTCAAACCCAAAAGAGATCGCGCGGATGCCCTGCCTGGGGTTGAAGCGTTAAAACTAATCAGGCTAGTCTGGTAGTGGCGTGTCTGTCCGCAGCTGCCAGGCGAATGTAAAGACCAGACTAAGCATGTAGTACCGAGGATGTAGGAATTTCGGACGCGGGTTCAACTCCCGCCAGCTCCACCAAATAAAACAAGGGGTTACGCGCAAGCGTAGCCCCTTTTTCTTTGACCATGTCCACTTCGCGTCCACCCGGCTGCGTTTTATGTCCACCTGCTTTTAAGCAATGAACTATTGCTGATGTAGTAGCGCGCTCGCATAAGATTTCAGTTTTCAGTTTTTCCGCCATACCGCCACAGCCCGCGCCACGCCTGGAATCGTGGGCTGTTTTATTGCTGGTCACGCCCGCCCCTATCGATCCTCCCAAAGTGACGTAAAATTAATTTTATCTTTATATTTCCTGCACTTGCACTTTTAGCCAGATCCTTTTCAGATCCTTGAAACTGAAAAAAAGTGAAATTCTTTTCAATCTTTTCATTTTGCGTTTTCACGCAAAGGCCCAGTGGCGGCGCGGGCTGGCGATACCGTTTGTAAAAAAACAAAACTGAAAAATTTTTGCGATCCAAAACTTGCAGGCGGGTGCGGTGTAGTGCCGTTTTTGTCTGCGAACGTTTTATTTTGTGGGGCTGCGGCTGCGCCAGCGCAACGAGGCGGGCGCGATCGGTTTAAGGGGTGGCGGTGCGTGGTCTGGCGGCTGCGTGCGCCGTGGTGCGTTCTGTGCGGGTTTATGACGGGCGTAAAAAAGCCCGCGCTGCGGCGGGCTGTGTGATGTGGGTCAGGCGATTATTTTTTCGTACTTACTGCGGGTCTGCGTGGCCTGCGTGGCCGTCCGGGTAAAATCTGCGGCGCTGGTCGGTGCGCCGGTGCCAGGGTGCGAATGACTGGCGCACTGGCTGGCCAGCTGCGCCAGCAGGTCTATGGTTTCCAGCATCATCTGTAACGTGTTTACGCCCTCGCTGCCGATATGCACCGTTGGCCCCATGATTTGCTGACCACCTGCAGCAATGCTTTTGCGCAGCTGCGCGATTTTCTCAACAAGCCCGCCCCCGGTCTGCGTCTCGATGTTCCCCTTAACGCGTGTGGTCTGCTGGCCGTCAATCTCCGTTTCGGCATCACCCTCCACGCGGGCCAGAAACTTTCCGCTGGCTGCGATGGCATAATCGCCGGTGGCCACATGCTGAACGGCTCCGGCCATCAGCGTGACCGTACCCAGTACCGTGGTTTTATCGGTGGCCTTAATCGTGGTTTCGCGGCTGACCAGCTCGCGGCTTTCCTGGTCTGCGGTCACCTTGCGGATCATAGAGGTTTCGCGGATGGCCTGGTCGGTCTTGCGCTCCCAGTCACCGGCCTGCGTTACCCGCTGCGATACTTCTTCGCGCTGCTGTTGCAGCTGCTCGCCCGGCTTCACATCCGGCAGGCTTGTGCCGTCCGCCACGGTCTGGCGGATAAAAGGTTTATCTGCCCGGCCACCGGTAAAGCCCACCTCTACCAGCGTCCCTTCTGGCGGAAACTGAAAAAGACCGGAATCATTGCCAGCCATCGGCACCGGCAGCGGTACGGCGGAATAGACCGGCGTGTTGTTATCCGGCTTGCCGTCTGCGTCAAGCAGCTGCACATCAACGGCATAGCGCGGGCGGAACGGATCGGCAAAATTGCCGCTTGTCACCGGCTCACTGTGCGCCACCACCCTGGCGAACTTCGGCAGATGCAGCCCGGACGCCAGCTCCGGGTAATGGGTTTCAATCTGGCGCTGCGCCGGGGATTTCTGCAACGGCTTGCCGGTGGCCTTGTTGCGCGGCGTCCAGGTGATGGCCATGTTGTCATTTTGCAGGTTTACTTTTGTTACCCGCTCGCCGTTCACCTCCACGCCGGGCCGCAGGGTCTGCACCAGAGGAATGGTCATGGTGTTACCACCTGCCGCGCCCTGGTTGAAGTCTGCCGGAATTTCGACGGGTCGCCCGGCAAACAGCGCCCTTTCTGCGCCGCCCAGATACAGCGAACCATCCGGCAGCTGATACCACACGTAATCGTTAATCCCGAAAGCGCGCCCCAGATTATCCAGCAGCTGGAAGCCCGTGCCGGAATGGGTGAAGTGCGGAATGGGCTTGTCGCTGTAGTCAGCATCCGGCACCGTCACCGTGATGCCGCTGTGTTCCGTCAGCCAGCTGGCAATTTCGCGCAGGGTGGGGTGCTGGAATGAACACGGCCAGCCGCGCTCAAACACGCCGACCAGCTCACGCACAAAAAGACGCTGGAAACCTTTTTCGGCGGGCTGCGAGCGCTCCACATAACCGGTGAACCAGCGCAACACTAAATCGCTGTATCCCACATCAAGCCGCACAAGCTTGCCGGTGTAGTCGGTGTCAGTTTCCACCGTGATAAATCCGCGCCCGCAGTTGTTCAGCTCAAGCACCATATTCACATCAACCAGATGCACCTCATCCGTTGACAGGTGCAGACGTTTAACAGGCTTCATTCTTACCCCAGCGCATCGTTAACAGGTTTCAGAACCCGGCTTTCAAACCATGACAGCTTTTCCGCATCCTCTCCGGCGCTCGTCTGGCCACCGGCACCACCTCCGGCCCCGGCTTTCTGGGTTTTGCTGTCCGTTCTGGCCGTCGCCCGCGCCTCGCGCTTTTCCTGAACGCTGAGATGTTCGGTAAGGGTGAACGTAACCAGCCAGGACATGCGACCATCCTGCGGCGGCGCGTCCACCGTGCCGGTAAACGTGGCCTCACGCAGATTCACGGCGCGGGCCACCTCATTGGCCACGCGGTAAACCTGCCGCTTGCCGCCCGCGTCGGTGGCGTTCGCCAGGGCAAAAATGCGCGCCAGCGTGTCAATCTGTTTAAACGGTACTTCGCCGTTGACGCGCAGTTCTTTGCCTTTGGCGCCCTGCTCGGCTTTTGTGGTGGCGCTGGTCTGCCCGCTCTGGTCTTTGTCAGCAAACTGCTGGCTTACCGTCACGCGCATGTTTTTCATCGGGATAGCTTCGCCATTAAGCGCCAGCGTTATTGTCGAACTCATGGATCATTCCTTTAATTCCGTCGAGATTATCACCGGCCAGCATAATGGCCGCGCTGTGTACGGCGGACAGCTCCGGGATGCCCTGCATCAGCGCCCGCGTGAGCGTTGCCGCATCCCCCTTCGCCGTGAACACCCAGGCGCGGGCGCTTTTCCCGGCCAGCTGGGTAAGCCCGTCCGCCACCTCAGAAAGCAGGCTGGCGCGCTGTGCTGTGAACCCGGCCAGCGCGCTTTTAATGCCGCCCATATCGATCCCGGCGCTGGCCGCCTGTTGGGCGCTGGCCACTGCTCTGGCATTCATCACGGCGCGGCTTGTCGGAACGGAAAGCGGCAGCGCTGCCGGCAGGCCGTTTTCACCTCGCGCCGGCAGCTGCATTCTGACCGTGGCCAGCTCCGCCGCCGAACGGGCAAGGCGGCTCACCTGGGTGAACGCAGGCGCGGGAAAAACCTGCGTCAGCGCGTCAAGACGGGTAATAAAATCAGCCTGCGTCTGCCCGGTCACTAGCATAACCACCACATCACGCACGCCCGCCGCGCTGGCCAGCTTCCCGGCCAGATACGCCACGGCATTGGCCGGGCTTAAGTACGCGCCGTTATCGGTCTGCTGGCCCACCCCGTAAAGCCACGGATGGGCCGGAACGATGGCGCAGCTGAGTGATGAAAACGCATCAGAAAAAGCCAGCCTGGCTTCACGCCACATTTTCCGGCACCTCCGGCCACGCAATATCTTCCACGCCGGAAAAGACCAGCCGATTCAGGCGCACGCGGTAGGTTTTCCACGCCAGCAGCTGCGCCTTTTCCTCATCAGTGGCAACACCCAAATCATCCGCATCCTGCAACGGGGCGATTTTACCCGCCGCCATTGCCAGCAGTTCGCTGCGTTTACTTTCGGCCTGGGCAATAATTTCCTGTGCCGTAAACTCGCGGGGAATGATTTTTTCTCCGTCCCACATCCATTCCCCGTATATATTCAGACCGTCCGGCACATCTGCGGATTTAATTTCCGTCACGGAAAGACCGGACGGAAACAGGCGCGAGGCATCAGCATGAAACGAGCGGATAACGCCGTTATCATCAAAACAGATTTTGATTGTGTCAGCCTGAAAGCGGGTTAAATGATAATACCAGTCCAGACCATCTTCAGTTTGCAGATAAAGGGCCGGGATCATCATGTCCAGATATTCCGGCGTATATTGCGTTAGTTTATTTAATGTCAACATTATGCGGTATGCCCTACAGTCATCCAGCCAATAGCCGGGTAATATTTCTGAACCGGTCGATAAAAAAGCGTGTCGTTAACGGGTTCATCCCCTTCCGCGTTATAGCCAGTAAGCACGCAGCCACCCGGTACGCGCTGCCATGCGTTTCTTGCGATAATGAAAGAACCCTCTGCCCCGAGCGCCACATCACTGACAAAGTATTGTTGCACCCATGATGCAACCGCACGTGTATTTATGTTGTTATTAATGGCGGCAAAATTGTTGTTCAGCCAGTTGGAAAGCCAGCCACCCCAGACAGTGCCGGAAATATTTCCGTCCGGCGCGGCCATAGCCCCATTCGGCCCCCATGCGATATAGCCATCACGGCGGATAGTAAAATCGCCGCCGCCCTCTACGCCATTATTAATACGCAAATCAGAGTTGCGGTCTTTATAGATGTAAGCGCGGGCTGTGCCGTCGATATTTTTAAATACAATGTGCTGGCGCTTATCGCTGGCCAGAAAAATATCTGTCGTTGACTGCACCCCATTTGCAGAAAAGCCTCCCTGAACCACAACATCATGACCAAAGCTCACATTCCCTGTTGAGGCATTGACGCTAAAAGGGCGCAGATTGTTATAATTGCCGTCCGCATCGTCTTTATTGGTGAAAAGCAAATAGCTGGTTGCGCCATCGAACCGCCAGAAACAGCCAATACCGCCCTGTTTCATGCGATACGCGTTAGCCGACGTGGTTTTAAGTTCCCCCGTCATTTCATCGCCTTTACGCTGCACCGCGCCGACAATACGCGAATCATTACCCGCCGCCACGGTATTCGCCTCTGAACCCACATCCAGCAGCGCCGCGCCCTTGAGTTTCAGGCTTTCCCTCGCCTTGCTGACGTCCTGCACATCAGCCAGATTTTTTGATTTTTCCAGAAACAGGCTACCTTTCGGGCGCAGGTCGGTGACTGTGCCGTCCGCCTCAATCCGGGCCACGGCAAAAACATAATGTTTAACGCCGTTCTGCTCGTAGTTCGCGTGCGTCTCCGCCACGGTGACTTTACTTTCCACGCCCCAGACGCTGGTAAGCGAACCGCGCCACGCCACATCAAGCCAGACGCTGACCGGCTTTGTCGTGACAGTGATATCCAGCTTTTGCGGCAGCTCTGAACGCAGCCCGGCCACGTAGCCCACTCCCGGCGAAACGGAATACTGCGCGCCGGTTTTCGTGACCAGATAGCCGTTACCAAAAAACGCGGCAGGCCCGTAAAGGTCGATATTTTCCACGCGGGTGCGCTCGTCGGCACCGTCAAGGCGCGCCGTGAAATCAATCTGCCACGTATCCGCAGGCGTATTAATGGCCGTCTCGTTAGCTGCGCCGTTGTATTCCATCAGGAAAGAACGGGTAAGCACGTTGCCCTGCTGGCCCGCTGCCGTTTTGATTTTCTGCTGTACCGGCGCATGAACAATCATTGCCAGCGTGCCGGAATCGCGGTTAACAAGCCCGATCCAGTTAAAGGAAAAATCGCCGGTAGTGGCGCCCAGTACCACCGAATACACCACGGCGTTTTCATTAACCAGCCCGGTTTTCGTCACCGCCTGGCGGTGAACAATCATTGACGTATCCGGCAGCGTTTCCGCCCGGTCTACCGGCGCGGACGTATTCAGCCCCGGCACGTTGGCAAACACAAATTCATCCAGCACAACATCAGCGCCCGTCGCGGCCTGCTGTGCCTTCCATTGCTCAAAAGCGTATGTAATAGCCGTTTGTGACATAAGTTCCTCTTACAGTCTTGCGCCGAACGTGGCGGCGGGCTGCTCAACCGGCAGGCTTGCGGGATAACAGACGTATTCGCCCTGATCCCAGCCCGCACGGATAATAAATTTTTGTGTGGTCATGACTTCAAACTGATAGCGGCGGCAGGTTCGCCCGTACTGGCGGATGATCTGCAACATCAGTTCCGGGTTGTCTGCCAGCTGGCCATCTGTCACCCGGACGGTGATAACGTCCCAGTCAATGCCGGGCTGGCGCTCCAGTAATTCCACGTAACCAATGCCCAGCCGTTCAAAGATGCTGATAAAACCCGCCACCGAACCGGCATCACGCGCATTGATAAACGCATACGCCACACGCCTGCGAAAAAGCGCCAGCGGCTCACCGTTAAAGCGCGTCACGTCGCGGTCATACGCCAGCAGGTTTAACAGCGCTTCGGAGCAGGTCAGCGGATCAAACTGGCTCACCGGCCACGTTACCCAGCCGTACACCTGCGACCAGAATTTACGGGCGGCGCGCAGCAGCGTCCCCGGCTCGCCCTCACTCATCCAGAAAGGCAGGGTTAACCCGGCCAGCTTTTTCATAAAATCAGGCATTGGCGAGGCTCACGGTTAAACTTTCCAGTCGTGGCACGTTCAGCCCGCTGACAATATCGGTCAGCGAAAAGGCCAGCGAATCAATCGCGGCAAACTGCCGGTGCAGCTCGCGCCCCAGATTGGAAAAAGAGAAGCGCGAAAAAGGCCATGTTTTCTTCACGTCAAAATCGTTGTTTTCACGAAACGCACAGCGGATCAGGTTTTCGGCCCCGGTGCGCAGCGCGTTTTGCTCGTCGTCGGTCAGGTTGGCCAGACTCGTGACATAGACCGTTACGTCCAGGCTGTGGCGGGTTTCCGGCATGGCAAAACACTGCATATCATCGCCGTGGCCGTGGTGGCCCTGCGTGGTGATGTAATCATTCACCGCCTGAATAAACGGCTCAGACGTGACACCCGTATCAAGCAGCAAATACGCGTTTGCTGTCCCCGGCCCGCGTGGCGCCTCATGCTCAAAGAAAATGCGGTCGATACTGAGTCCGGCCACGCCTGCAATCATGGAGCGGTAAACCGCATCGGTGTGATAACTCCCCACCAGGTTAAACTGGTTGCGGCAGCGCTCGCGTAACTCGTCGTCGCTTTCCTCATCTGCGCCCGGCGCGGTCAGCCAGTCGGCTTCGTTGGCCACATGACTGATACCTGCCACGGCGGCGGGTAAAATGCGGTAATAGCCCGGCGCGAGGTTGTATGCGCCACCGGTGGCGGTAGCCTTCACCGGGATCAGCGCGCTGGCCGTGTCGCCGGTGATGGTAAAATCTGCCGTGGTGGCCAGCTCGTACACCGTGCCGTTAATCCGTTCCGTCTGGATAAGCGTTCCCGCTTTCACCGTGACCACCGCCCCGGCGTCAGTCTTGAAGAAGCGGATCACACCCTCCGCCGCCGTGGCTGGTTTCGCCGTGACGTTCACCGCCCAGGCAAGCAGGCGCAGCAGCTGGCCGGATGCCGTGGCAACAAACATATTGGCCAGCACCGTGCCGACCAGCACATCCTTAAGCCACAGTACCGGCGTTGTGACGATGGCGGTAATTAACCGCCAGAACGGTGACATTCTTGATGTGTTGGTAATTAACCCCTCATCCTGCACGATGGTATTAAAGCGCTCGCGTAATGCCTCTTTTGTGGTCGGCATACCGCTGGCTTTCACCACCTCTTCAAAATCAACCTGCGGCTTCTCTGTCATAAATCAGCCCTCACCGATACCGCCCCAAAATCCCACGTACTGGCCGTGATCCACAGACGCGAATTGCTTTCTTCGTTTATCAGCACCGTGCCGGGTTCGATACGTTCATCGCCTTCAATCAGTAATTCCAGCTGCGTTAAAATATCGGCGCGCAATGTGGGGCTGCGCTCCGCTATTAATTCCGTTGCCAGCCCACTTTCAAGAATGGAATGAACAATATCCTGCCCGATGCTTTGGCTGTTATTACACAGTACCGGTTCATTACCGGAATTAAGGGTAAAATTGCGCCCTTCAATTAATAAATCAATATATAAAGGCTCACTCACGCGTTAAGCTCCTGCCATTCCATTAATTGCCCCGGCGATAATGTTTCTTTCGGGTAAATGTTTACCGTGCCGATTTTTTTGCTGTTATCCGTTACTGTTTTTGCGTTGCTGTTAATCGTTTTAGCGATCCCGCCTTTATCAATATTTTTTACCTGCCCGCCCGTTGACAGCGTATTCCCTGTGACAGGCGAACCGCCGCCCTCACCCGCAAGGGAAATATTGATACCGGGAAGTTTATTCAGCTTGCCGACAATCCAGTTCCAGGAGTTCAGAAAACTGCCTTTAATTTTTGTCCAGATGCCGTCAAACAGAGTCACAATGCCGCCTGCCATTCCGGCCAGCGCGTCTTTCGCGGAGAAGTTTTTAAACAGCGACGTGAAATTCTCCCAGCCCACAGTAATACGCTGCCATGCTGTAGCGAAAATACCCGCCACCCATTTCACCGCACCGGCAACCACCTGAAACGCTGCGGTATTCATTACGGCCGCCCTGATAGCATCCCAGTGTTTAACCAGCATCCAGCACCCGGCAACCAGCAGCCCAATCGCGCCGATAATCAGCAGCACCGGCCAGCTCATCAGGTTGATGCCCACCCCGGCAGTGATCGCCGCCATGCGCACGGCCAGCAGTGTGCCGCGCAGCGCAACAAGCATCAGGTTCCAGGCGGCAACCCCCGTTCTGGCAAGCCACACCGCAGCGGTGAACAGGCGCACCGGCAGCATGACCGCATACCATAGCGCCTTTAAGCCCGTCAGCATGATGGACGACACACCCAGCACGATATTTGCCGCCGCGCCCACCGCCGCGAACCCCAGCACCGCAAGCGCGACATAGCCCACCACCCGCGCAATGTTCGGGAAAATCTGCATCCAGCGCGCAAAGGTCTGCCCCATATCCGCCAGGCGGTTAAGGAACGGATACAGCACCGGCACAAGCGTAAGCCCGATCACGGTCTGGACGGCCTTAAGGATTTGCACAAAGCGATCCCACGGCTTAACCATCTTCGCAGCCATTTCCTGAGTACGTTTAAGCCCGTCAGCGCCGCCCAGTTCGGTAATATTGCGCTGCAACAGCGCCACGTTGCCGTAAAGCTGCTTAACCACTGCCGAACTGTCCCCGAAAGCCTCATCAAGCTCCGCCTGCGCTTTGAGGTTTCCTTCCAGGCTCTTGCCGTATTTGCCCTGTAATTTCGTGAGCATTTCCGGCATCGAGAGAATGTGGCCGCTGGCGTCCTGGAAGGACAGGCCCAGTTTTTTCGCGCCTTCAATTGCGCCGGTCATAAAGCCTTCATAGGCGCTGCTGGCTTCACTGCCCAGCGTGCGGTTCAACTGACCCAGCACGGCCAGCTGCTCATCAATCCCGATATTGAAGTTTGTGCCGACGCCGCGCGCGCCTTCCATCAGGTCTTTGATGGCCCCCATTTCGACGCCGAACGCCTGGCGCATGTAGGCCATTTTCCCGGCCAGCTGCTCGGCAAACTGCACCTTGCCCAGTCGTTCCGCGTCGCTGCGGAAGTTGGCAAACATCTGCCCCATAAATTCCGCCGTATCGGCAGACGTCGCTTTAAGGGCAAACGCCAGCGTATTGGCGATGTTCGTTACCTTCGGCAGCTCTGCGCTGGTCAGCCCGTCAATTGCGCCGCTGATTTCCGCCGTGGAGTTCACAAAATCCACCGCGCTGGCGCCGTAGGTCATGGAAAAGCGCATCGCGTCGCGCTGCACGGTTTTAAGCGCGCTACTGTCCACGCCCCGCGCCGATGCCTCATTAAGGGCGTCGTACATTTCGATAGCGGGGCCGAGCGCCCCTTTTACCGTTTCCGCCACGCCCCACATGGCCAGCCCGCCGACGCCGATACGCTTAAACGCCTCTTTTGATTTATCCGCAAAGCCCGTAACAGAATTTTGCGCCTGTTTTAACGGGCGCGTTAATTTGTCGATAAGGCTTAATGTAAAATCCAGCTGTTTCATTCAGCGCCTTTAAAAGCTGTGCCAATACCACTGGCAACCGCCACGGACATATTTTCCCAGTAGCGGTTATCCAGCCAGATGGCGGCGGCGATATCATCAATATTATCCTGCCCGGACGGCAGATAATGACGGCGTAAAATTAAATACTGGTCGAGTCCATTTTGTTCAATCGCCTGGACTCGCTTTGTCAGTTTTTTACTTCAATTTCCAGCTCAGGCGCGTAGATTTCATTAATCTTGCCAACCAGTTGTAACGCCGCGCCCGGACGCTTGATAATTTCCGCCAGCGCTTCTTTGCTTTCCGCCGCCACAATGCGATTAAGATAGTTATTCGCAGGCGCAACTTTATTATCCATCGCCATTTCATTAATTAATTTGTTATAGGCGGTCTGGTTCGGCTCAAAAATGATTTCAGTACCGGAAACAACAAGTTTAATTTGTTCCATTTAATAAATTCTCTCTTTGATTAATTTCGTCAACAAGCTGGTTATGGCGTGCGGCACACTGCCCGTACAGCTCAAGATAAAGCGTTATTAATTCCGCCGCGTCTTTGCCTGTTGTTCCGGTCAGGCGCGGCAGCTGCGTGCTGCATTTAGTTTTCAGGTTTTCCTGATAACGCACGTTCGGCACTGGCGGCGGCGTCGTTGTACATGCTGACAAACTCGTCAGACAGACAGCGATTGGTAAATACCGGCTTAACCAGCTCCGTGCGGATTTCACGCGGTGGCGCATTGCGTAAAGCCTCCAGTTTTTCTTCCAGCGCCCGGCCTGAATTGCTGGCCACGTCCTGCAACTGCCTGCCGGTGGCCGCTGCCGTGCGCTGAATGGTCAGGTCGAGGCTGTCACGCTGCCAGCCTGCGGCCTTCCATCCCCCGGCGAACGCCAGCACCAGGGCAACAATCACCGCCAGCGCGGCCCGGTCCATCAGCGAACCCCTTCATGCTCAAGACTGAAATGGTTGCCGTCCGGATTGGTTTTAAAGCGCCCGCCCCAGCTGCCGCCCAGCGATTCCCAGTATTCACCCAGCGGCAGGTAATCTTCTGAACGCCTGGCGTATTCGCCATTAATGAACAGGTTAAAATCCACAGCAAGGCGCTTCGTGTGCAGGCTGTTGGAAATGCCGCTGCCCTTTTTTGCGTTAAGCGCGGCCTGCTCCGGCGTGCGGTACGCTTCGCCAAACGTCAGGCGATAGCCCTTTTCTTCTGCCCAGTGGATCAGATTGGCCACCATGACGGTAAATAACTGCTGTTTTTCGCTTAAAGTCATTTTTCCTCGCTCTCCTGCTTACCCGCCGCACGGCGGCGTAACCACACTTCAACCGCCTGATAACCGGCAATCCCCAGACCTGCGCCCAGCCCCTGAATGGCAAGCGGGCTGGCATCCGGTAACTGGAGAAGCACCGCACCGGCAACAACTGAAACCAGGCTACCCAGGATCACGCGGCCAGCAAAAAGCCGCAGCGTGATGGGGTCATTGCTGGTCAGCACTTTTGCAACGGCGATTAACGCACCGATAACCAGCAATGAAATAAGGCTTTGCTCGTCTTTACTCATGGCTTCCCTACCCGATCAGGTTTTCAGTGGCTTCCGCTTCCAGGTACGGGATGCCGTCAATGTTGATAAAACGCGGGTCAGTCACCAGAAACTTAAACTTACGCGTCGAAACCGCCCCGCCCTTCGGATCGATATCCAGAAGGTTGCTCAGGTTCAGCTTGCAGCCAAAGGCTTCAATCTTTACTTCCTCATCACCGGCTTTCGCGTAGAAAAGCAGGTCTACGGGCGGGATGCCGCGCCATGATCCGTATTGCTGCGCCAGTCCCTTAAGCACCGCAACGGCTTTGACGCTTAATTCCAGTTCACCTTCTGCCGAAACATCGCCATCGACGTAGCCATCTGGCACGCCCCTTGTCTGCGCTGCCGTGGTGTTGTCGGTGATATCCAGCGTTGCCTTTTCAACGTGGACAAGCGAACTGTCTACGTAAACATCAAAAGACATGCCCGAAATGCGCTTGGTCATGCGCTGGCCTCCAGACTCTGATCGAGTAACAGGCTGATCGAGATTTGCAGCGGCACTTCATACGTGCGCACCACAATATAAATTTCGACCTGCTTTTTCGTTTTCCAGACGATAGACACATCGCCATCCTGCGGCGGTTTCACCTCGCCCGGAAACGTCACGCCGTTGATTTCAGCGGCTTTTGACATTTCCCGCAGCGGCTTCGCAAAAAGCGACTGGTGCGCCGCGATACTGCCCGGCGTGCTGTTAAGCGAGCGATCGCCGATTTTGCCAATCGCCAGCAGACGCACACGGCGGGCGGCTTTGTCTGCAATGCGCAGCGTTTCAATGGACTGATAATCCCCGCCTTCCACATCCAGCGTGCGCCCGTCAGACCAGTAGAATCCGTCATAGTCCGCATACCACATCGGCACGCTGTAGCGCTGCGCCTCAAGCGCCCGCAGGGTTGCCAGCTCCACCACCGCCCCGGCGCCATCTTCCGGCATTTCATCGCGGCCCATGTTCAGCAGCGCGCCCGTTTTTACGCGGGCCGGGCTGTCTGCAATGGTTACGGCCCGGTTACACAGACGCCCCGCCAGAACACCCGGTTCATTGCCCCAGAGGCGGGGAACCAGCTGCACCGATTTTTCTGCAATACCGTCCTGTAACGTGGACAGGCGCTCCAGATAATCCGCCTGGCTTTCGTCGGCCTGCATTCCCTGAACAGCCAGGATGAACCACACCCAGCGGCCACATTTCGCAATCAGCGTTGATCGCAGCGTTGCCGCCTGATTAATCGCGGCTTTGTCGGCAACATCATCCGACAACACCACGCCTTCCACTGAGCAGGAGACCTGCGCGGCCTCCACCGCTTTTACCCAGGCATCCGGCTCGCTACCAGCGGCCAGCGGATGCACAAAAGCCCACCAGTTTTGCCCGGCATTGGCCTGCGCCGCCTTAAGGTCATTTTTCAACGGGCTATCATCAGCACCCAGAAGCGCATCAAAATCCGTCTGCGCAGTGACGGCCAGCGTCTTGCCGGTATTGGTTTTTCCCGTACCGATAAACAACACCACACGCTCCACCTCACTGGTTTCGCCCTGTAGCTGGTTTACCTGGTTCACGTCCACACTTGGCCAGGTCATACTTTCCCCTTGATATCCTGCGCATTAACATCCCAGCCAAAGCCAATGGCCTGTAGCTGGCGCGCCAGCGCCTTGTTAAATTCTTCGTCGCTCATGCCCAGAAAGGCACGGGCGGGAAGGTCGATTGTCCAGCTTGTTTTTACTGCCTTGCCGCTCAGTTTGCGGATCAGCAAACCAGCCTGCGCATAGGGCATCGTTTCGGTGATTTCGCGGTAAGTGGGCTTTTTAAGCCGCTTCCCGCGCTTCACCTGGTAGCCCAGCGCCCGCAGCTTTTTGGCCTGGGCGACGGTGGCCAGCTTGCCCGGCTCCGCCTGGCGGGGTTGCGAACTGCGGCTTATCCGCGCCCTCATCCCGTTTTGCTGGGTATATCCCACCGCCCCGGCCGAAACAGGCGTTTCGCCGTTTCGATACCCGCCGCCCTGCAAATAAACCCTCACCGCGTCGATTTCCGGCATTTCCCGGATGTGCAGCAGCTTCGGCATATTGCGCAGCATCTTCCCTTTGCGCTTCGTTTTACGGCCCGGCCACGGCTCCCCGTCAGGCGATTGCTGGTTGCGAACGTTGCGCTTCGCTGCGGCTATCAGCCCGTATTTAGCGAGTCGCCACAGCAGCCGCTGGCGCTTTTTCGGCGGCAGCTCCAGACTGGCCAGCGCGGCGCGCAGCTCGGCCAGCTGCTTTTTGTTAAGCTCACCGCCGACAAACATCACGCTTCCCCTATTGGCGCGCCGGTTTCATCCGTTCCGTAGACCTTTGCGCTAAGCGCCGTCCAGATTTCCGGGTTAACCAGCGTCCAGCGCTCACCGTTCCAGGGTATTTCGCCTTCCGCATCCCTGCGGATCACGAGTTCTTCAACCAGCGGCATGGTCAGCACCACCGTGGCGGTTTTTTCATCTTCAACCGAGATATCCCATTCGGGATCGGCGTCGGTGATGCCGATTTCCTCCGCCGCCTCACTGCCGTACTCATCCAGCCAGGCAAGCAGCAGCGCAACAAGCAGCTGCGGCGGACAGAGGCGATACGGGAAACGCTCCCAGCTCAGCACGGCGCTGTAGCGGATAATCGCCTGCCGGTACTGGTCAAGGCCCAAATCTTTCGCCGCTGGCACTATCTGCATTTCATCGATAACGCTGTCGAACCGCTCGCAGGCGCGTGGCGGCACGTTTTCTTCAAAAAACGCGACCAGTGATTCAAGCTGTGTCTGGTTCATACTTTTGCCACCGTTGCCCGCTTAAGCCCCTTCATGCGCCGGATAGCCACCGAGGCTTCGGCAAGCAACCCGGCGCGCGTTTCTTCACTTTCCTGCCCCGGATGGGTATCACGCCGCCCGATAGTGGCGAACTCACCCAGCAAATCCGCTTTAGCGCGGGCAAAAACCGCTTTCGTGTACTGCGCGCAAAGCCCGTTAATCCCCGCCATTGTCACGCCCGGCACATCCGCCGCAGCGGCATACCCCTGCGTTTTGTGCTTCACCTCCACACTGACCAGCTCCGCATTGACTTCCATCACGGCGGTAATCAGCGCCTGGGCGAGCGTGTCCGCCTCCATATCTGGCGGTAATGCGCGCTGGGCCTGAAAATCTCTCAGGTTTAAATCCGGCCAGAAGCCGTTATTTGTCAGCGGTTCATTCTGATAATCCAGCGGCTTTCCGCTAAACATAAATCCCCCGAAATAGGCGGGCTGACCGGCATCCACGGCGCATTACACGTCAGTGTTTTGCCCTCCGCCGCGCCCGCCTGGCTTGCGGTAGTCGTTACTTCGTCAGGCTGCGGATACGGGCACCAATCTGCGCCCGCATCGTGCCCACCCCGACGCGTTTATAAATTTTTTCCGCCGACGCCAGCAGGGCATCAGCCTTTTTCAGCGTGTCCACATCTTCCAGCGCCGTGGCGCGGGGCTGGCCTTCGTCGTCACGCAGCAGAAGCAGCCCGGCGAACTTGAACCACTTCGCCGTAATTTGCTCATGCAGCCGCCAGCGCTGCGTGACCTTCTCAAAGGTCTGTGAAAAATACGGCTCCACACTTTCACCCGCCGCCGCAGTCGCTTCCGCCCAGTTCAGGACGGTATCCGCCACAAACGCCGGGAAATGGCTGCGGATCTCCTCCGGTGTTGGCTGCTGCTGCTTAATGGCAATATCTGCCCAGGCCAGCGCCCGCTCAAAGTCGCCCGCGTCAAACAGCCACACCACGCACCAGGCGAAAACCGGGTTCGGGTAGACTTTGCCGCCTGCCAGATAGCTTTCTACAGTCGGCATCCATTTCGGCAGCAGCACATCACGCTTGTACGCTTCACGGTCTGCGATGGTCGGCAGGCCGCGAACGTTGGCGACGTCGTTATTCAGCGCCTGAATCTGCAAATGCAGACTTTCGGCACGCTCCACGGCCTCACGGCGAAATAACTGCTGTTCCATCGCAATGCGCTGGCTGTGACGCTGGGCGGGTGAAAGTGCCATTGGTTAGCCCTCCACCGGCTCGGTGACGGTGCCGATAGTCACGGCGTTTTCATCAATCGCCGCGTACAGCTCCGGCACTTCAACGGCGTAACCTTCGTTGCGCAGGTATTTGTTTTCAAACTGCTTGCGGTCATCCACAAATTCCGCTTTACGCTGACGCGTACCGCGCTGGGTGTAGATGTGAAGGTTACTGAGCGGCGTCACCACCATGCGCTTGCCCGGCATGAACGGCGGCACGATAGCCGGACGGCCTGCAATGGTACTGCCCAGCATCTGTGCTGCGATTTTCTCGCTAGGGCGGTCAGCTGACTGGTAAAGGCGATACTGCTCGGCGGCCACCAGGTCAGCACCAACCAGCACGACCAGACGCGGGTCATTGCGATACTGTTGCGGGATTTTGTCGTTGATAAGGTCGGACGCCATCGCATCCAGCGAGCGATAATCGCCCTTATCATCCAGAACCACCGGATCGGTAATAATTTGCTTACCGCCTTCAAAGTCTTTCATGCGCTCATGCCAGCCGATGTTTACATCTTCGCCGTTCGGGTTTTTAACCGGATCAGTGGTTGCGGCCGCTGTCTTACCGTTAAAGCCGATACGCAGCATGTCCAGCGCAAACGCCTGATTAGAGAAGGTCTGCACGAGGTTAAAAAATTCATCTTCCGACTTGCCGGAATTAGCCCAGACAGACAGCAAATCCCACTTAAGCGCGGCGCAGGAATCGGTTTCGACCAGCTTGTACTCATTACCATCGACGCCCACACGGCGCATAAAACGCCCTTCTGCTGCGCGCCCTGTATGCAAGGCCGACGCCCCCACAGAAACCACCTGGCCGGAAAGCTGATCGACGTCTGCGCAGTAAATCAGGTCGAGAAATTCAACGGATTCCAGCAGCGCCAGGCGCAACGCCGTTTCGTTCGGGTCAGTCAGAGAAAAATACTGGGCTGCGCTTTCAACGCCATGCGCCTGCGCCAGCCCAGAAGAAAACGCGTGAATAAGCCCCCGCGCTCGTTGATTAAGTTGCATATAAATCCCTCGCGTTGACGCGATTAATAAATAAAAAAGTTTTGTGTAACGTTTAACTGCGGGAATTTAAATTACAGAAATTTAAAGCCGCCTTTTTTCTGCTTATCACCAAACTGACGTTTTGGCAGCTGCGTGACTTTAGTATCCAGCTTGCCGAAATTGTTCACGATATTGCCAATATTGGCGCGCAGGTCGGCAAACTCTTCTGTATCCACCACGTCTTTAATGGTTTCCACATCACCGGCAGTTTGTTCCAGCTTCTCTTCAATCGCCGACACGCGCCCTTCAAGGTCATTCAGCGCATTAGCGATAACGGTTAACTTATCGTCGTCGGTCGTTTTTTCTTCCACCGGCTCTTCTTCAAACTGTTTGCCTTTCGGCTTAATACCAAAAAATTGCTGCCACGGTGTTTTCATATTTGTTTCCTGGGTGATTTTCCCTTTTTCAGTCATTACGCAGGCGTAATAACCCTGTTTCGATAAATTGCGTTCAGAAAAACGCAGCCTTGTAGTGCCAACGCTGGCCGGGCAGTCAGTCACTGCCAGCCCTTTAAGATACGTTCGCCCGCTTCCCCGCCAGTTCTCTTCCGGTTCGATGGAGAAATAAACCATCTGCCCTTCGCGGTTTGAATAAATAAGGTTCATATTCGGGCTAATTTTGGCGTAAAGCCGGGCTAACCCGTCCTCGCCGTCCTGCCACATAACTTCAAGCACTGAACCAAAATTACCCCAGTCGCGGCTGTGCTCGGGCCAGATTAATGCGCCGTAATGGTTAACATCGTATGTTTCGGCCATATCGATGATCCATTCCCGGTAAATCTGCCTTTCGTCTACCGTATCCCCTTCGGTGGCAATACATAGCCAGTCTGTTTTTAAATGAGACTGCGACATACTTCCCCTTATGCCTGCCTTGTGATTGCGAAACTGATTATTACGAAATAAACCCGACGCTGCACGCCGCTTTATTCTTATCAGTTCGGATATAACGCCTTTCCCGAATAACAACGAAAACCCGACGCCGTTTTATATAAAAGACGCAGGCATAATAAAGGCTATGGCTAAATACTCAGACGAATTAAAAGGCGTTGTACGCTCGCTTTATTTGCGCCGTTATACGCCGAAAGAAATTGCATCAGAATTAAATCTGCCGAATGCGCGGATCGTTTACTACTGGGCGGAAAAACACGGCTGGGCGGACATGCTCAGTATTGAAAGCACAGAGGACGCGATTGAACGCCGCTACCAGCTGCTTGTCGGGCGGGATAATAAATCCGACCACGATTTAAAAGAGCTGGACATGCTTATCGCCCACGCCACAAAACTGCGGGCGCAAAGCAACAAGCATAAAGAGAAGATGGCAACCGGCCATGATGGCCAGCGTGCAGCTGCGCCAGCGGACGGCGACGACGAGCAGCCAAAGCGCAAACGCAAGTACAAGAAAAACGATATTTCCGCACTGACAGAGGACGACTTTAACGCCTGGGCAGATGAGCATCTTTTCGGGTATCAGAAGCACCTGCGCGCCAACATCGGCCAGCAGGTGCGCAACATACTTAAAAGCCGCCAGATCGGGGCGACCTGGTATTTTGCGTTTGAAGCGTTTGAAAACGCCGTGCTTACCGGCGACCCGCAAATCTTCCTTTCGGCATCGAAGGCGCAGGCGGAGGTTTTCCGCTCCTATATCGTCAACATTGCGGAGCAGTATTTCGGCATCACGCTGACCGGCAACCCGATCCGCTTAAGCAACGGTGCAGAGCTGCGCTTTCTTTCCACCAACAAAAACACGGCGCAGTCGTACAGCGGCCATCTGTATTGTGACGAATATTTCTGGGTGCCGAACTTTGCGCGGCTTAATGAAGTGGCTTCTGCGATGGCCACCCATGACAAATGGCGCACCACCTACTTTTCCACCCCATCGGCCAAAACGCACCAGGCTTACCCGTTCTGGACAGGCGAGGAATGGAAACAGGGCAGCAAAAAGCGCGCCGCCGTTGTGTTCCCGTCCTTTGATGAAATGCGCAACGGCGGGCGACTCTGCCCGGATGGCCAGTGGCGCTACATCATCACGATGGAAGATGCGATCGCGGGCGGGTTCAACCTGGCCAACATCGACAAGCTACGCAACCGCTACAACCCGACCACGTTCAACATGCTTTATATGTGCGTGTTTGTGGACAGCAAGGATTCTGTTTTCAACTACGCCGACCTTGAAGCCTGCGCCGTTGAAACAGAGAGCTGGCAGGACCACAAACCGGACTCGCCGCGCCCGTTCGGGGATCGGGAAGTCTGGGGCGGGTTCGACCCGGCCCGCAGTGGTGATTTTTCCTGTTTCGTCATTGTGGCCCCGCCACTTTATGACGGTGAAAAATTCCGCGTGTTGCGGGTGTTTAACTGGAAAGGCATGAACTTTCGCTGGCAGGCGAAGCAGATTGAGCAGCTTTTCAGGAAATATAACTTCACATACCTGGGCGTTGACGTAACCGGCATCGGCCAGGGCGTTTTTGACAATATCCAGCACTTTGCGCTGCGTGTCGCCGTAGCCATTCGCTATGACCGCAACACTAAAAATCAGCTGGTACTTAAAGCCGCTGACGTGGTGGGAAGCCAGCGCATTGAATGGGATAAGGATTTAAAAGAGATCCCGGCCAGCTTTATGGCTATCCGCCGCACCACCACACAGGCCGGTGGCGCCATGACTTTTATTGCAGACCGCAGCACGGACACGGGCCACGCAGAGGCGTTCTGGTCCATTGCGCACGCGCTGCACAATGAACCGCTTAACTTTGAAAACAAACCGAAGTCGCGTTGGAGGCTACGACAATCAGCATGAAAAAAGGACATAACCGCGCTGCAAAGCGCCAGGGTAAAAACGAACCGGCGCGCAAAATGAGTATTTTACGTTTTGGCAAGCCCGAACCGGTACTGACCACCGGCACGGATTACCGTGATGTGTGGTACGACAACGACGCGCAGCATTACACGCTACCGATTGACCGCCTCGCGCTGGCGCAGCTTATCAACCTGAACGGCCAGCACGGCGGCATCATTCACGCCCGCAAAAATATGGTTTTATCGGATTACCTCGGCGGCGGACTGTCACGCGATGATATGGAGGCGAGCGCCTTTGATTTTCTGACGTTCGGCGATGTGGCCATTCTGAAAGTGCGCAACGGCTGGGGCGATGTGGTAGAGCTTGCTCCGCTGCCGGGCCTGTATACGCGCCGCCGCAAAACGGGCGAATTTGTCGTTCTGCAGGACGGTGAGCCGATTGTTTACCACCCGGAAAATATTATTTTCCTCAAGATGTACGACCCGCAGCAGCACATCTACGGCCTGCCGGACTATATCGGCGGCATCCATTCCGCCTTACTTAACAGTGAAGCGGTGATTTTCCGCCGCCGCTATTACCACAACGGCGCGCATACGGGCGGCATTCTTTACACCCGCGACCCCAGCCTTACCGATGAGATGGAAGAAGAGATTGAGCGCCAGCTGCGTGACAGCAAAGGGATCGGCAACTTCTCCACCATTCTGGTAAACATCCCGGGCGGCGATAAAGAAGGCGTGCAGTTTATCCAGATGGGTGACATTTCCGCGAAAGATGAGTTTGCCAGCGTGAAAAACATCAGCGCCCAGGACGTGCTGAACGCTCACCGCTTTCCGGCAGGGCTGGCCGGTATCATTCCGCAGCAGGCCGCAGGACTGGGCGACGTCGAAAAGGCGGAGCGGATTTATAAAAAAAGCGAGGTAGCGCCCGTTCAGCGCCGGTTTATGCAGGCGGTAAACAATGATCCGGATGTGCCGGAAAGGCTGCACCTTAATTTTGATTTAAGCTACGCGGACGCGGCGCGGGAGAGTGCATCTTGAAGCGAAACGGGTTAAAATCCAGGCATATTTTGACAGCTGGAGCATGGAAAATGCGCGTATTGAAAATTGAATGCCCGGAGTGCGGCTCTAAAGCTGTTATTCGCAAGACTAACCGCAAACACAGAAAAATATCAGATATTTATTGCGCCTGCGCTGACGTGGAGTGCGGCCATACTTTTGTTATGAATCTGACCTTTTCCCACACACTCAGCCCAAGCGCGAAAACCGGCGACGCAATGGTGCAAAAAATCTTAAGCGCCCTGTCGCCGGATCAGAAACAAATGGCGCTGGATTTACTGAAAGCCGCGCCTGCCATGTGAATCATGCCCCCTTCCTTGGGGGTTTTTTATTTCAGAGCTGTATCGTTTTAATTTTTTATCCAGCTCGCCCGCCATCTCTCCTAACCACTGTAAAGCCAATTCTTTTTCACTACTGGAACACTCACTGCTCGCCATAAGTTTTGCAAATAAAACAATGCGCTGCAATTCGACAGTTTCCGCTAACAAATCTTGCACGGCCCCCTCCCCCTTTTCTAACAACTGTACATATAAACAGTATATTACCTTAAAGCCAAGTGTAAACAATCATTTCATACGCTAACTATTCCAAAAGTAATTACATGTATTAATTACCCCTATGACCAGCCTGGCCAAATCGTATTTTCAGGCTGTGACTTCCGTTCCCGCAGCTCCCCGTTGCGATAAATCAGGGTTCTGCCAGCGCCTAGTGACAGGCCACTACCCCGAATCAGCAAGTCGACTTCCAGATCGCTGCCATCGAAACCGCGCCTTTGAAGTTCTATCGTTAATCGTCGGCGGGTTCCCCCCGTACAGTTATTGACAGAACTCCAAGGGGCGGCTTCGCCGCCAGAAAAACCAGCCTCCGCTGACGCTTCGGCCAACTTCGGCACCTTCGCCCACTTAACCAGACGCGTGCATACTTCGGAACCCGGGATCAAAGGCGAGTAGATTCCCTGGATGCGCTGCACATCCTCCGCGTATTCGTTGCCCTGTTCGGTGATTTCATAGGCGAGGCGGACAATCAGATCGCGACGGGCGACCAGTGGCCCGCCCTGCGCCTGGGTATAAGAAGCCCAGCACCCCACATCAGCCGCCGCCAGCACGGCGTCCATCCGGTTATCTGTCAGACGTTGATCGCGCAGGCGGCGCAACTCGCGCCAGACCGTTACCGGCGCACCGCCAATCTGCTGAAACTGACGAATACGCCAGCGTGACGCCCAGGCGGAAACGGCTTTAGCCATATCCCGCAGGTTCTCCCCGGTCTCTTCATCCTTTTCGCCATCAAGCGCGAAGCCATCGATATTTTTGGAAATATATTTAGCGATGTAGCCGGTAGCAGAACCTAACTCATGATCGATAGGCTCAACGTGAAAACGCGCCTTAAGCGCTTGCGGTGACTGTAGTTCCTCAGAATCAGCTATGCGGGCGTGATAGCAAATAATATCCCGCACTGTGTCCACATCCTGCGGGCGCATAAACAAGAGCATGTGCCAGTGCGGCGTCCCGTCGTGATGCGGCTCCACCACGCGAAAACCAAAAATATGGATGCCAGCACGGGAAATAGCGGCGCGGGCTTTCGCCCAGACGTTACACAGATAGCGCTGCGTGTCCTGCGGGTTACAGCCATTCCACTGGTCAACAAAGCCGCCCTTGCTGTGCACGGCGTGGTAACGGGATGGCGCGGTGATGGTATAGAACTCACCTGCCAGCCCCATTTCGTCCGCGATATCTTCAAAACCGCGCATACGCACCATCAGCTCACAGCGACGGATCGCCGGGTTTGCGACGCTGCGGTGTACCATGCTGTCGAGTGCAATGCGCTGGCCTTCTTCATTCTGAAGGTCGAACTTTTTAAAAAACTCCAGATTGCGCTTTTTCTGTTCCACCCATTCGCCCAGCGTCTTGCGGGACACATAAGCGCTGGCCGCTTTCTGAACCTGCCCCACGGCTATGGCCAGATGCTCACGCTGAAGATCACGCGCACGCTTCAGGCGCAGATACCACCATTCCGGGGCCATCATTCGTAACATGCCGGAATGCGCCTGGCGCTCTGTCAGCTTGTCGGCCATCAGCGCCCCCCAGTAAGGGGCGGTGAAGTTAATCATCATGACCAGTTCACCCAAGTGGACGAAAGATAAACCGGCACGCCTCGCCAGCTCTTTTTCGTCCTTGGTAAAGCCGTCGAAACTATCCGTAAAATCACATAAGGCTTTTGTCAGCCAGGAGGCAATCTGGCCAGCCAGCTTTTTCAGGTCGGAACGGTCAAGGGATGGCAGGCTCTGAAGCAGTTTGCCGAACGGCAGATCAACCACATCAGCAGCCAGCTGGTATTGCGCGGCCACTTTGCGCAGACGTGGTAATACACTCTCGCCAATAGTCTGGCGTAAGAATGTATTAGCACGGCGACGCCCGTCGCTGGCTGCGTTAAACAGCTTTTCATAGCGGCGTCCGAAATACCCGGCTAACCAGTCGGGCATTTCGTGCAGGTACTGGGCGCGGAAGTCATGATCGGCAGGGTTTACCTGCCACAGCTTCCGCTCTGTCAGCGTTACATCACGCGGCACGCCAGGTGCAAAAAGCTCACGCCGCCATTTATTGACGGCGTGATGCTGGCCTAAAAGCTCCAGGCTCATGCGCTGGCCTCAAGCGTTACCGCTAGCGGAGATTTCAGGATCAGTTCAGCAGCAGTTTTCTGGCTACCAGCTGCGGCCCCGACACTGCGCGGCGCATTAACCCGGACATGCTCAAAGCCTGCATAAAGCAGACGCACCGTTTCAACATCACTGTTTGAAGCCACAACCGGCACGCCCTTTACTGCCAGCTTGCGCAGCTTGCGCGCCAGACGCCCGTGATCCATGTGGTCAAAGCCGGTTCCGTGATAGGCGGTGAAGTTTGCCGCCTCCGTCAGATATGGCGGATCGCAATAAACCACATCCCCTTCCCTGACCATGCCCAGCGTTTCCGAATAGCTCGCCGTGATAAAGGTGGCTCGCTTTGCCTTTTCAGCAAACGCCCGGATTTCATCGGCCGGAAAATATGGCTTTTTGTACTTGCCGAAAGGTACGTTGAAATGGCCGCGCCGGTTGTAACGGCACAGCCCGTTAAAACAATAACGATTGAGGTAAAGGAATTGCGCAGCGGCTTCTAGGCGGTTACTCCCCCCGCCACATGCGGCAATGTTGAAAGTCTCCCTTACCGCATAAAAAAACGTAGCCCGGCTATCAGCATCGCCCTGCATCCCGGCGCTAAAAAGTGACTCAAGCTCACCTAACAGCTCATCAGTGCGATAAGCCATCATTTTGTATAAATTCACTAAATCCGGGTTTACGTCTGCGATCAGATACTCGTCATAATCCGTATTCATCATGACGGCGCAGGAACCCGCGAACGGCTCAACCAGGCGTTTACCTTCCGGCAGGTGTGGAAGCAACTTCGGCATAAGGCGGGCTTTGCTGCCCACCCATTTAAGCGGGGTTTTGATGGTCATGCCCTGCCCCCTGTAGCGATGTAAACAAGCGCATCAAGTGGAGCCAGCGAACGAATGGATAAAACAGCCCACTCCTCAGCGTTCGGCATAACTTCATTAACCGGCAGAATATGAGTAATAACCGCAGCCCATTCTCTGCCGGTATAACGTCCATGCTTCCACTCACAAAGTGAAAGCACATCGCCAGCCTTGTAGTCCCGGTCATTTTTACGCAGCTCGGCCTTTTTCAGGCCAGCCACTACCTGATCCAAATATTTCGGGGCGATTTTGATTACGTGAACTTTTACTGCCATGCCGCACCGCCTTTACTGCTAATGGCTGCGGCCTCATCGCGGAGCAGCTCCACAATTTCGACGGCGCTTAAGCCTGCGTTTGCGGCGTGTGTGGCCAGCTTATCCAGGCGGGTAGAACAGATATCAGCGGCGGCGGCTTTACCTTCGCGGGTAGCCTTGTCCAGCAGGGCCAGCAGATCAGTACCAGCTTTATTAGTGGGCAAATCCTGACGAATCATTTTCATTTTGGTTTCCTCAAGGCAAAGGCATGCCCGGCCACGTCAAAGGTGGCCAGCGCATTGCCGGGTTGTTTAATGAATTACGGGAAGGGTTATTGCTGCTGAAAAGTTCGGGGCTGGCACCTGGTGAACCACGTAAGTGCGGCGCCACCACTCCTGGATAAGCGCTTTGATTTCTCCCACACCCAGCGCGCCCGCCGTGTAAAACGTGGCGCGAATACCAGCCAGGCTTTCAATCTGCGCCTCACGCCCTTCCGCCTCACGGTAAGCGCGGCACCAGAACGCCGCCTGAATGGCCAGCCAGTGGCGCGAGCTGGTCAGGTGTTCCGTGTCGTTGAAGAAAAACGGATGCAGGCCAATGCGCCCGCTTTCGTCTGTGCTTTTGGCCGTAAATGCGCGGGCGTAGTTCATCGGAACGCCCCATGCCTCCATTTCTTCGGCCAAACCTGCTTTATCTACCGCAATGATCGTCATAGCTCAGTTTCCTGCTTTGTTGTGCAGCTGCTCGCGCTGCTCGATGAGTTGAAGAATGTGCGGTGCTATCACCATTTCCGGGCCGGACTTTACCGGCGCGCATGGCTTTACCTGACGGTTAGCCGTACGGCGGACAAAATCATCACGACGCAGCGAACCGAAACCGGCAAAAACATTGCGGGCCTGCTGAATGCCCAGGCGGATTTGCGCCATGCCGCGACTATCAACGCGGGCATAGAGTTCGCTCCAGCGGCACTTTGTAAGGTGGGAACCCAGCGAGACAGTGCCGGAAACAGAAGCAGCATGCAGAACCACGCCGCGCCATTCCGGTTGAAGCGAATCCCAGAAATCCGCCGCGGCGGAATGGCTGGGGTTTACCTGCTTGCGGATACGGGCAAGCCATTCTTTGTTATCAGCCACGGCGACCCCCTTTCAAATTGAGCAGACGACGCCACAACGGGCGGCGCGGGCTATGCCCGGTGAATTTGTAACGCGTAGCCGGGTTCCAGCGCTGGCCGTCCGGCAGCTCAATCCAGCCATGACTAAAAGCGTTAAGCTGCGGGCTGGGTGATTGTTCAGTCAGATAAGTAACGAAAGCTCGCATATCGCTCACCTCACATCAGGCCGCTGGCGCTTCCCGTCACGATATCGACGGCAGCGGCCAGAACAGGCGCGGAATGGATACGGTTTTCAACGGTGTAAGCCAGCAGGGAAAGGCTGCGGATAGCATCCCTGGCTTTATCAAGAATGTGATTGCGGCGGGCTGCGCTCATTTGCTCAGTACAGACAGCCTCACCGGCTATCGCTCCTACGCTTGCCGCAGCCGTCAGCGCACAAAGCTGCATATTTCCCGGCGTCGCGTTATTGATAGGTACGGATGGCTGACAATTAATCTGGCGCAACAGTCCATCGAGAATCCGGGAATCCTCGGTGTAATCTGTGATGGCGATTAGTTCAGAGAGCGATAGCTGATGAGACTGCTCCGGGTTCAGCTTATGGCGCAGGGTTGCCGGGTGCATTCCAACGGCTTTAGCGACGTTAGTAAGGTTATGGGCCAAGGCAAAAGCCCGACATGCGTCGTCAAGATAGTTGCGTACAGAAACTTTGTAATCGTACATGATTCGCGTTTTCCTAACTGGTAGCTTATTAAGCGTGTTAACCAAACGTGACAATCATTTGCCTTCGTGCCATGCGTACCAGTCGACCCAGATATGGTCTTTAGGCTTGGTTTTTGGCCTGATAGTAATTCGACCAATATCCTTCCAATAACGGCCAGTGCGAACACTGATACCCACACGATCGCAAAACGTTTTTAGGGAAATCCAGCGCCCGTCTAATCCATTCGCACGATTGTTATCGCGCAGCTTGTGTTTAGCTTTGTCTGTTGCAGCGTTCAGATGCATAAGGCAAAATCTCCTATTGGCTGTCACCTTTGTTGATTAGTGGCAACGATTGTTAACTATCGACAATCGACAATATCAATTGTCTACATACGAAACAATGCAAAGACTATTGCTCATATTGTCGTTTGTCAACCATTGCGAACTACAAAAATGACAACTTTCAACATCAAAACCGGCGCACGTGAAGCGGTAGAACGTATCTGTGACGCCTATGGTTTCACCTCACGCCTTCAACTTGCTAATTACTTAGGCATGTCCGCCAGCTCTCTGAGCACGCGGATAATGAGGGATAACTTTCCGGCAGATTTAGTTCTACTTTGTGCTTTAGAAACAGGGGCTTCTATTCACTGGCTAACGACTGGTGAGGGCGTCAAATTTGACCCGGTTACAAGCGACACAATCCGTATTGCGGCTTATAAAATTGAAGGAGCAGAGTTAATTCGCCAAGCATCTTTCATATGCGACAAAGCAATGCTCCCAAACTACAAAGGCGAATTGCAGATCATTACTGACGGCCAAGCGAAATATTTTGTTGACGTTGCAGAATACCAGTCAACAGATGGCAAATTTTTGATTGAATACTCTGGAGCAAAAAGCATAAAGGAACTGACGCTGCTGCCGGGCAATAAGCTGCGTATTGACTGGGGTAAATACCCGTTGGATTGCGACGTTTCAGATGTAACGTTGCTAGGAAAAGTTGTAGCTGTTTATCTGGTTAGCGAGTAATGACCGTATCTAAGCTTAAAACTGGCGAATGGCTTTGCGACCTTCGCCCTAACGGAGTCAAAGGCAAACGGATACGCAAAAAGTTTGTCACTAAGGGCGAGGCGCTGGCTTATGAAAAATTTATTAGCGCTCAAATGGAAGAGAAACCCTGGCTGGGCGAAAAGCAGGACAACAGGCGTTTATCTGACTTGATTGATCAGTGGTATGACTTATACGGACGCACCTTGGCCGATTCAAGTCGTATGATGTCAAAATTGAAAGCTATATGCGCAGGAATGGGCGATCCTATAGCAGCTAACATAACGGCTGCTGACTTTAGTGAATATCGAGAAGGGCGGCTTAAAGGTGAAATACCCGATATAACAGGGCGTTGCATGCCAATTCAGCCCCAAACCGTTAACCATGAACAAAGAAACTTATCTGCTGTATTCGGCACTTTAAAAAAGCTGGGTCATTGGCATTTACCTAATCCCCTAGCAGGCCTCCCGACTTTTAAGGTTGATGAGAAAATGGTTTCTTTTCTTTATCCGCCAGAAATAAAAACCCTGCTTGAGTATCTTGGAGATTCCAACAGCCAAAGCGTCCTGATGGTTGCAAAAATATGTTTAGCGACAGGCGCGCGTTGGAGTGAAGCGGAAAACCTAGAAGGCGCGCAGGTGACGCCCTATCGCATTACTTACCGGAACACGAAAAACAAAAAGGTTCGCTCCGTTCCTATCTCAAAAGAACTCTATGACGAGATACCTAAGAAGCGCGGACGACTGTTTACGCCGTGCCGAAAAACTTTTGAACGCGCTATTCAAAAAGCAGGCATTGACTTGCCGGATGGCCAATGCACCCACGTTCTACGGCATACGTTTGCAAGTCATTTTATGATGAACGGCGGCAACATACTTGTCTTAAGAGAAATATTGGGGCATTCGGATATTAAGATGACGATGATATATGCACACTTCGCCCCGACGCACCTTGAAGATGCAGTGACAAAAAATCCGCTAGCGAATCTTGATAACTGATCCACATTTTGACCACCCAGCACTGTAACTGCTGTTCACCTTTGTTCACCATTGTCATGTATATTTCTGATTTCTAATGTAATTCATTGTTTTTACTATATACCCGGAAGAATGTAGGAATTTCGGACGCGGGTTCAACTCCCGCCAGCTCCACCAAAT
>JHYZ01000019.1 GCA_000621185.1 Franconibacter pulveris DSM 19144 | reverse complement strand
GGCAGGCCGCCGAAATCGACCTTTTTGTTCTCCGGCGTGCTGACCCAGATGCCGACCGGCGCCCACAGGGCGGGCCAGTTATAGGCTTTCAGCAGCGGCCATACGCGGGTATAGAAACTGCTGTAGCCGTCATCGAAGGTCAGCAGCACCGCTTTTGGCGGCAGGGGCGCGCCGCCGTTGCGGGCATCCAGGATCTGCTGCACGCTCACCGGCCGGTAGTCGTTGCGCTTAAGCCAGACCATCTGATCGTTGAGCGCGCTGGTGCGCACTGACATGTAGCGCTGGTCCGCCCCGTCGTCTTCCACATCGTGATAGGCAATGACGAGAAAGCGGTTAGGCGGCCAGGGGCGGGACGCTATTGTCTCAGGCCTCTTTGCCGGGGCGACAAAACGCGAATTTACCGAATGGCTACAGGCGGTGAGCAACATCCAGGCTGCAATCAGCAGACTCGTATGCAGTAGATATCTCAGCATGATAAGGCCCTCACATCTCATGTTTTTTCAACGGATACGGGCTGCTGCATTCACTTGCGACGCGGCGGCACAATGTGCTCTACGAGGGGCAGCTTCGTCGTTGTTAGTTGTGTTAAAACCGGACATAGCGTCCGGCTGCGGAAGTGGTATGACTCTGCTTGCGCGTTATTCCGTACGCAGCAGCCTGTATTTGAATGGGTGGACAGCTCAGGAGGATATTGTGATGGTGAATGTCTTATCGTTTTACGGCCAGAGCTGGGTCTGCGACACACCCGCCAAGCCCGGCATCATCAAATATGACAGGGCTTGAGGATGTGTTCAGCAAGTGAAACTGGCTGAAGGATATGCGTTGCTAACCGGGGTGGCACTAATAGAAACGTCTTATTCATGGCAGGCTCCGTCCAGGAGAAAAGTCTTACCAGGTAGTTTCATTAGCGGAGTTCATTGTCGATGACGGTTTTGCGACGGTCTGAACGCCGCCCCCTGGTTTCGCTACAACATGTTTTCCAGGATATTAAAACTGCGCGGCGCACTGCTTATTAAATGATGTACATACGAAGATATTGCTTTTTAATTGCTGCTGACAGCGAGCTAACGGCCATGCGCCAGAAACGGACAGGGCGCAACTCAACAATATTACGCGTTGAGCAACAGGTTAATTCAAAAAGACAAACACCGTTCAAACGCAGAACATGTTTTTTTATATAACGCTTGTGAACGCATCACGTTTTCCCAAATAGTATTATGGCCAGCCCCGGAAATAGTCAGCAGTTCCTTTCTGCAAGCGCGAGAAGCGCAAGCCACGAGTTTATCGGGTATTTCAGCCGGAATAATTGCGTCATTCTCTGCGGCAATCACAAGCAAATTCCCGGTGAACTCAGCGGCTATCGACCAGGCGTCCGTTTCTTCCCAGCTTCGGAACTTGCGTATAATTTCAGAAAAATCAGGACCGAATTTAACCTTACAGGCTAACGGTGAATAAACGCCAGGGACCATGAGGATAAGAGAGCGGAGTTTGATTGTTTTACTAAGATGCAGAGCGTTATAGGTTCCCATGCTTACCCCCATACAGCCTGTAATAGGTTGATCATGAAAAGCAATAACCGCTTTTGCCTGCATAGTACGGCTAAAAAGAGAAGACGCATGAATATCACCGCCTGTCTCACCATGACCTATAAAGTCAAATAACGTCGTGCCAAAGCCTAACGTGTCCATCAGCGCACGATATTTATAGAAAATCTTTCTATCTTTACCGCCGCCATGGAGCATCAGGATATGTCCATTACGCCCGAAAGTACTTTCAGCACAAATCGTCGTCCCCTGGAAAGGCACCTTGAAAGAGCGGCTTAACATCATAAAAGGATATTTTTTGAAGTATTGATTTCTTTGTTTTATCAAACATGATAGTCAACTGCAATCCAGCGCCAACCGGAACCGTCTGCTCGACGCCAGCAGCCTGCTGCGCTGGCGGCCAGGGCTTATCCCTGCGGCGGTCGCGGCCTTATTTCGCTGCTGGCATACGGCATTATTATTTACGCCATGGCGAGCGCGCCGCTGGGAGCCGTATCGGCGCTGCGTGAAACCAGCGTGCTGTTTGCCGTGGTACTGGGTTATCTGTTTCTCGGCGAAACGCTGACGTTGAGAAAAATAGCGGCGTGCGCAGTGATTGTCGCCGGCACACTGATAATGGGTTAAATGAATCAGGAGAACTAACGATGTCACATCCGACAATAGCATTGATTGGGCCTGGGGCGATTGGCACGACCATCGCCGCGATGCTGCATGAAGTGGGCCGTGCGCCGTTACTTTGCGGGCGTTCTGCGCATCAGCGCTTACTTTTGCGTTACGACGGGGCCGACATCGTTGTTCCAGGCCCGGTATTAAACTCTCCGACATCTATCAACTCGCCCTGCTTTCTGGTCTTTGTCGCCGTGAAAACCACGCAGAACGCCGACATCGCCGGTTGGCTCAGCGCGCTGTGCGATGAAAATACGGTCGTCTGCGCGCTGCAAAACGGCATCGAACAGAAAACCCAGCTTGAACCCTGGGTCAATGGCGCAACGGTGTTGCCATCAGTGGTCTGGTTCCCGGCTCAGCGCGAGCCGGATGCGTCGGTCTGGCTGCGCGCCAAACCGCGTCTGACGCTGCCGGATCTCCCCCAGGCAAACCGTGTAGTTGATGCGCTGAGCGGCTCGCGCTGCCAGGTCGAACTGGCGGCGGATTTTTCCTCCGTGGCCTGGCGCAAGCTGCTGCAAAATGCGGTTGCTGGTCTGATGGTGCTTGCGAACCGCCGCGCCGGCATGTTCTCCCGTGAAGATATCACCGGGCTCTCCCTGGCGTATCTGCACGAGTGCCTCGCTGTCGCCCGTGCCGAGGGGGCGGTGCTGGAGGACGGGGTGGTGCAGGAGATCGTAGAGAATTTGCAGCGTGCGCCTGCGGATTTAGGCACCTCGATTCTCGCCGACCGTCAGGCCAACCGCCCTATGGAGTGGGATAGCCGCAACGGCGTGATACAGCGCTTAGGTCACGCGCACGGCATCGCCGTGCCCATCAGCGATGTGCTGGTTCCCCTGCTGGCGGCTGGCAGTGAAGGGCCGGGTTAACGCGCAGACGCAGCCGGTTCATAAACCGCTATCTATCCAATGTTCACGTTTACTGCCACAGCGCACCCGCTTAACGTGCGCTTATTTTTCGTTCGGCAAAGTAGTGCGCGGGCGTACTGCCCATCGTTTTTCTGAACATGGTGATAAAAGCATTCACCGATTCATACCCCAGTTTCGCCGCCACATTCTGTACCGATACGCCGCTTGCCAGCTCCTGAAGCGCGATAATCAAATGCAGCTGCTGACGCCATCGCCCGAAGGTCAGCCCGGTCTCGCGCAACATCAAACGCGCCAGTGAACGCTCGCTGAGCGCCAGCCTTTTCGCCCACGTTTGAAAAGTGCTCCGGTCTTCCGGATGGTTTACCAGCGCGTCGGCCATGGCGCGGATTTTCGGATGCGACGAGACCGGCAGGCTCAGTTTCTGCTGCGGCATGGCGGCTAATTCATCCAGGGTTACTCTGGTCAGCCTGGCGGCATGGCTGTCCGCTTCGTCATCCATGTCCTCATGCGTTAAGCGGTCAATTAACGCTTTAATCAACGGTGAAATCGCCAGCGTACAGCATTTCTCCGGCAGCGCGGCGGCGCCGGGTTCAATAAACAAATAGTTAAGATGCGCGTTCCAGGTGGCTTTGGCGCTATGCGGGATCCCGCCGGGGATCCAGACGGCGCAATCTGGCGGCACGATCCAGATGTCATTTTCCGCGCGACACACCACCGCGCCAAACAGGGTAATAATCAATTGACCTTTGCGGTGCGTATGCACCGGCACTTCGGCGGCGTAATCAACGAAATCAAGATGACGCGCTACGGCCGGGCGCGGCGTGGCATCAGGATCAAAAAGCGTATGGGCAAGCTGGGGCGACATAAGATTGGCAACATTTAGGTATTTTTTGACAGAATAAAGTATTTAAGCGGGTGCGCAAGCCGGTAATAATTCCTGGCATGAGCAAAATCAACCTCCTTTACTTTCATCCCTTAAGCGCACTACGCGACAGGTTACGCCGTACGGCCTCCCCCACGCTGCTCAACGATGCAAGCGCCCTGCTTTATTCCGCGAGGAGTTTTGCCGCCGCGATGCTCGCGTATTACATTGCCCTGTCGATTGGCCTTGAGCGGCCTTCATGGGCAATCATCACGGTATATATCGTTTCGCAAACCTCGGTCGGCGCGTCGCTAAGCAGGAGCGTCTATCGCCTGGCAGGAACGGCGATCGGCGCGGGCGCGACCGTTTTGATCGTGCCTGCGTTCGTGAATATGCCCATCTTTTGCAGCATCATACTGAGCGGCTGGATAACCTTCTGCCTCTATTTATCCCTGCTTGAACGCACGCCACGCGCCTATGCCTTTGTGCTGGCCGGTTATACCGCAAGTCTGATTGGTTTCCCTGCAGTGTCCGATCCCGCCGCGATATTTAACATTGCTATTGTCCGGGTGCAGGAGATAACGATTGGCATCTTCTGCGCAGCGCTTATCCACCGCTATGTGTTGCCCTCGCGCATCTCAGGGCTGTTCCACATCCGGCTATCAAAAACGCTGCGCGCGGCGCGACAGCGGCTTGCCGACACCCTGGCCGGCAAGCCAGATGCGGTGTCAGAGCCGCTGCGCCTGGCGCTGGAATTACAGTTTCTGCAGGGCATAAGCCACCATATTCCTTACGACTTTGCGCTCTCTGTACCGGTCCGCCAGGCCAGAAAAGCGATCCATGACAGACTGGCGCGATTGATCATCGTGAACTGTGAATTACACGATCGTTTACCGCTGATAGCGGCGATGCCAGCCGATGTGCAGGCGCTGCTGGACGATGTTCACGCCTGGCTTGTCTGTGAAAACGAGGAACAATGGCAAAGCAGAGCCGATACGCTAAAAAAACGCAGTGCGCAGTTAGCGCAGCGGTACGCTGCTCAGGCGCTGAGCGTTGAGGACGCGCTGCAGGCGAGTTTTGTGCGCTGGCTGACAGAGGCGATTGTCCTCATGCAGCAGTGCGAGCGGCTTTCCAATGCCATTCATCACGCAAAGACGGCGCCGGGCCGCACGGAAAACAACGCGCTGAAAGGGTATGTTTTTCACCGCGATCCCGCTGGCGCCGCCCGCACGTCGCTGGGCGCTTTTGCCATCATTCTGAGCGGCTGCCTGGTCTGGATTTACTCGGCCTGGCCGGATGGCGGCGCGGCGGTCTCGATTCTTGGAGTCTGCTGCACGCTGTTTGCAAGCTTCGACACGCCAGCCCCGCATATTGTGAAATACATTATTGGCTGCGTCTGGGGAGTATTCTTAAGCCTGCTTTACAGCTTCGCCCTGCTCCCCCAGGTGAGCGACTTCACCGTGCTGGTAGCGGTCTTTGCGCCGGTATATCTGCTTGCCGGGTCGCTCCAGGCGCGGCCTGCCACCACTTTTATGGCGATGGGGATAACCCTGACGCTGCCCATTTTGTGCGAACTTGGCGCGCACTACAGCGGCGACATCGCCGTGGCGGCGAACACCGCCGTCGCCTTACTTTTCGCGACGGGTTTTGCGGTAATCAGCATGAGTCTGCTGCAAACCGTACAGGCCGATGCGGCGATAAACCGCCTGCTGAAACTCTGCCAGCGCGACATCCGCCGCAGCCTGAAAGGGGTGCTGAAAAGAGATGAAACGTACTGGACCAATCTGATGATCGACCGGGCGGCTTTGCTGCTGCCGCGTTTACAGCGCAGCGGCCACGCTTCGCAGCTGGCGCTTAATCACCTGTTGTATGCCCTGCGCATCGGCCTCTGTGTGATGCAGTTGCGCCGTTGTGACAAACAGGCGGACGCTGAGCTAAGCGAGGTGTTTTCTCTGCTTAGCCGGACGACAGACACCGAAGCCTTACGCCTGCGTATTGCCGCCATGGCTGCGCGCTGCTTGCCTGCGGCAGATGACGCCTCGCGCCAGTGGGTCGACGGACTGGTCGATCTGCACTGCGTGTTACGCGAGATGAACAAAGGGCCCGCTTATGATCAATGACATCGCTATCGGGGGCGTTTTTATCCCTGGTCTGCTGGCGACGGCGCTCGCAGCCCTGGTCTGTACACTGTGGCTCTTGTCCATTTTCTCTTTAAGCGGGCTTTACCGCCGGTTGCCGTGTCGCCCGCTGATCGATTTCTCCACCTGTATCGTTACCTTTTTCCTGCTGTTGCAGGCTCTGACCGCGCTGGGGTTATTTGCATGAAATCTCTCTTTTCTCTGTTGGGCCGCTATGCGCTGACGTTAAGCGCCGCGGCGGTGGCCGCCCTGCTGGCGTTTATGATGTGGAAGCACTACGCCCAGACGCCCTGGACCCGCGATGGCCGGGTTCGTGCGGATGTGGTGCAAACTGTGCCGGATGTCTCCGGGCCGGTTATCAGCGTGGCAGTCCGCGATAATCAGTGGGTTAATCGTGGCGACGTGCTCTATTCCATCGATCCGCGCTGGCTGAAGCTGGCGGTAGTCAGCGCGCAGGCCGATGTTGAGGCTAAACGGCATGAGATGCTAATGCGCCAGGATGCGGCCAGGCGACGTGCAAGGATCAAAGGAGTGATTTCCGACGAAGATTTGCAGCAGACAGAGAGTGCGTCAAACGTCGCGGCGGCCAATTATCACGGCGCGCTGGCGGCGCTGGAACTGGCGCAGCTTAATTTAGCGCATGCCAGCGTTCGGTCACCGGTTGCGGGCTATGTCACCCATCTTCGGCTGCGCCCTGGCGACTACGCCACGGCGGGAGAAACCAAAGTCGCCATTATTGATGCGCACAGTTTCTGGGTAGTGGGCTATTTCGAAGAGACCAAACTGCGTCATATTCGCGTGGGAAATACAGCGCACATTTCGCTGATGGGCCAGGCGCCAGCGATTGCGGGTCATGTGGAGAGTATCGGTCGTGGAATCGGTGACAACAATGACGAGACGGGCGGGCTCGGCCTGCCGGATGTTGAACCGACATTTAGCTGGGTGCGGCTAGCGCAGCGCATCCCGGTTCGCATTCACATAGACACGTTGCCGGAAGGTGTCGAACTGGTCGCGGGATTATCCGCCAGTATAGCCATCACGCCATAATCACACGCCCCTCCGTTTTCGCGAAAAGCGGACTGAACACCTCGGCTGACTCTCTTAAACAAGAGAACGCCTCCATCGCCAAACGACAGAGGCGTTCTTGCAAAGCCAGGCGAACAACGAGCCTGCCCCGACGCCGTAGCGGCTTAATGCAAGCAGCAGTTTTTATACTTTTTGCCGCTGCCGCACGGGCACGGGTCGTTACGGCCCACTTTCGGTTCGGCGGTCACCGGCGTTTGCCGCATTTCAGGCTGCGAGCGCCAGTATTGATAGAGCTGCAACGCGGCCGGTCCGATGGCGTGCTGGCTCTGCTCGTACGCCTGCTCCGTCATCTGCTCAAGCGTTTGCACATTCTCTTGCTGGCCGTGCAGGGCGATGGCGTCCAGCGCTGGTTTCATCTCCTGTGCAAGCGTTGACCAGTCGTCCAGCGCCACGCCGCGCATATAGCCGAAACACCAGTCTTCCACCACCACATACTCCCGGCCGTTTTCTTCACGGTAGCCAAACAGCGGTTCGAACTGGTCCGGCGCATCGCTTAGGCGATCGGCGATATCGTTCATATGCTGGAATGTCAGGTTCATAAAGCGCGTCATCTCGCGCTCGGAAGACCAGCGCGGGATGTGCTTCTCGCCGCCCCACAGCGCCGTCAGCCACTGTTCGGGCTCTATTTCACGCGGGCCGGAGAGCAGCGCCGTGAGCATGCCGTCCAGCTCAGACACATCCAGCACGGCATCGTCGTTGCCATATTTCGCCAGCAGCTCGTCCAGCCACTCCAGCTCTTTTTCGTTAAGCGGACCTTGATTCATAAATCTGCCTCCTCAGGCGTGTTGACCTTTTTTCGGCATCTGCCGCTTTCCTGTTAAAACGGGCGGGATGATAAACGCATTGCGCCACAGAGAAAAGGCGCGCAGCTCAGCGCGTTGCGGCGGTTGTACATATCGTTACAGGCCGATACCAATCTCTCACTGAAGCCATCCGCACCGCCGCTTATAGTCTGTCCCTACGCCCGCGCTTGCGGGCATACCGCGTTCGCGGTTATCGCGTATTTCAGGAGGCCGGAATTATGCGCCGTTACCGGTTTGAGTTCATTCTGACGTTACTGATTCTGTGCGGCGTCATTGCTGGCGTTTTCTATTTATAAGCGGGCTAGTGCGCTGATTTTATTCCCACTTTCACCGCGTCCCGTCTATAGTTACAGGGCAGGGTTACTTCTATAATCATAATTGCCCACCAGAGAGTGATATGCATAAAACCGTTGTCTTATTGCTGGGAACGTTTTTTTTGCCGGTCTTTTTCGCCCGTGCGGATGTCGGCGAAGCGCCGGAGGCGGCAAATGAGATCGCCACGCTTTTTTTTGGTCATGACGACCGTGTGCGCGTTGAAAAGCCCACCGACGCGCCGTGGGACGCTATCGGCCAGCTGGAAACCGAAAGCGGCAACCTGTGCACCGCCACGCTTATCTCCCCTCACCTTGCCCTGACCGCCGGCCACTGCCTGCTGACGCCGCCGCGCGGCAAAATCGACAAACCGGTGGCGCTGCGCTTTGTGTCGCTCAAGGGCCGCTGGCGCTATGAAATCCATGATATTGAAGGTCGGGTTGAATCGTCGCTGGGCAAGCGTCTGAAAGCGGACGGCGACGGCTGGATCGTGCCGCCTTCCGCCGCGCCGGATGATTTCGGCCTGATTGTGCTGCGCAATCCCCCGTCCGGCATTACGCCGCTGCCGCTGTTTACCGGCGATCGCGACGCGCTGACCGAGGCGTTAAGCAATACGGGGCGTCGCGTTACTCAGTCGGGTTACCCGGAAGATCATCTGGAAACGCTCTACAGCCACCGCGATTGCCTGATAACCGGCTGGGCGCAGCGCACCGTGCTCTCTCACCAGTGCGATACCCTGCCCGGCGACAGCGGCTCGCCGCTGATGCTGAATACCGGGACAGGCTGGCAGCTTATTGGCGTGCAAAGCTCCGCGCCGGCGGCGAAAGACCGCTACCGCGCCGATAACCGCGCTATCTCAGTGACCGGCTTCCGGGAGCGCCTCGAGGCGCTCGCCAGCCGCTAGCGGTTTATCGCCCCGCTCCCGGCGCAGGCGCAGCAGCGCCTCTATCGGCATCGGCTGGCTGAAATAGTACCCCTGCAGCGCATCGCAGCCCGCCTGGCGCAGCAGACGTTTTTGCTGCGCGTTTTCCACCCCTTCGGCGGTAACCGCCATGCCGAGCGCGGTGGCGATGCGGATAGTGCCGCTCACCAGCGCGGCGGCCTGCGGGTCGCTATCCACCCGTCCCGCCAGGGATTTATCAATCTTGATAGTATCGAAGTTAAAGCGCCGCAGATAACCGATGCTGGAATAACCGGTGCCGAAGTCATCCAGCGCGATGGCGGTGCCAAAGCTTTTCAGGTTGGCGATGGCCGCCGCCGCCCGTTCCGGGTTCTCCAGCACGTAAGTTTCCGTCACTTCCAGTTGCAAGCGCGCCGCCGGGAAATGGTTCTCGCGCAGCCCGCGGGCAACCTTGTTTTCAAACTCCGGGTCGCGAAACTGGGCGGGTGAAATGTTCACCGAGAGCTTGAGATCGTAAAGCGGCTGCAGATCGCGGCAGGCGCGGCGCAGCACAAATTCCCCCAGCGCGTGGATAAGCCCGCAGGTTTCGGCGATGCCGATAAACGTATCGGGCGGCAGCGGCCCCGCCGGGCGGCGCGGCCAGCGCATCAGCGCCTCCACCCCCGCCATTTTTCCGCTGCAGGCGTCGACGATGGGCTGATACCAGACTTCAAACTCATCCCGCTCCAGCCCGCTGCGGATCTCGTTCTCGACGCGAAGCTGGAACTCACGCACCCGGTTGAGTTCCCCGTCATAATGCATCACCCTGCCCTTGCCGTTGAGCTTGGCGTGATACATGGCGATATCGGCCCGGCGAAACAGCTCTTTGCTGGTGCAATCCTGCAACGAGCCGGAAGCGATGCCGATGCTGGCGCTGAGGTGAATAACCCGCTCCCCCAGCCGCACCGGCGCGTTCAGGCTTTCAAGCACTTTATTCGCCCAGACGACGGCTTTTTCGTGCGCCGCTTCCCCCTCCTGCAACATGGCGAACTCGTCGCCGCCCATCCGCGCCAGCATGCCGCCTTCCGGCACGTGCTGGCGAAAGGCATCGGCAAGCGTGACAATCAGCTGGTCGCCGGTATCGTGGCCGTAAATATCGTTGACATCCTTAAAGCCGTCGAGATCGACAAACACCACGCTTATCACTTCACTTTCAGCGCGCTGGCTGCTTTGCGCCATCCGCTCTATCAATGCCCGACGGTTCGGCAGGCGGCTTAGCCAGTCCAGCCGCGCCACTTCCCGCGCCCTTTTCTCGCCGCGCGCCAGCCGATAGAGCCCAACGCTGCTGAATAAAATAAACAGCAGGATCAGCCCCACGGCGGTGATCACGATTTGAATAAAATTGCCGGAAGAGGCTTTCGCCGCTTCGACGCCTGGCTGCGTGGGCCGCCAGTGCAGGTAGCCGAGGGTTTCCCCCGCCGCGCTTTGCAGCGGCACGCTGGCAGGCGACGTTTTTTGGGCAGTAAACGTCAGGTCCGACGCCTGGAAGGTTTCCCCAAGCTCGCGCAGCAGACCGGGGTTTACGTGACGGGTGAGCAGTAAATAGCGCCGCGTCCTTTCTCCTGCCTGCAACGGCCCGGTTACCGGGCGCACCAGGCCAATCGCCACGAAGGCGACGCCTTCCCGGGTGCGGGTGAGTCCGGAATAAACGACCTGCTTATCGCGCAGCGAACCGGCGTGCTGGCGGATAATCGCCCCCAACCCCTCGCCGAAAAAATCGAGCCGTTTTTCGCTTGCCGTCGCCCCCCTGAATGCGCCCCAGAGTACGTGGAAATGTTCATCAAGAATAAACGTGCCGTCATAGAGGTTGCCGACTTTAAATCCGGTGCCCCAGGTGCTGTAAAGCCAGCTTTCATTAAGCGTCGGTCGATAGAGCTCTCTCGCGGCGTCGTCCCAGACGGCGTTATCGATGACCAGCGCCGACATTTTATTGACCGTGGTCTGAATGGCGCCGTTTACCGAAAGCGCGGTGCGATGTTCGTCTATCTCGTTCGTTTTACTGCTGATTAAGTTGAGTGAAAGGTACAGCAGCGTCACCACGGAAAAAATCAATCCAACGCCCGACAGAAATATCATCACAAAAAGCGCCCATGCGCTGGGCACCATACGACCCCGGAACGGCTGATGCATCGGTTTTCTTTTTCTCGCTTCCGACAACTTTTTCAGAATTCATATATATACATTAGCAAAACATCGTTCCAGCTAATCTATTTAACCGTAAGCGAGACGTTTCGCCGTCACGGAGTTCTGACGGCGATCACATCAGGCGAGCTTAATCACCACCATACCAACCAGCAGCAGCGCGAGCCCCGCCCAGCCTTTGCCGTTAAGACGCTGGCCAAACAGCACCCAGCCCGCCGCGACAGTCGCGGCGATGCCAAAGCCGCCCCACAGTGCGTAAGCCACTGACAGTTCGATGCCTTTTACCGCCTGCCCGAGCGCCGCGAAGGCGCAAAGCACCGCCGCCAGCGACAGCACGCCGTAAACCGGGCGTCGAAAACCGTCTGAAAGCTTAAGCCAGATATTGGCGATAATTTCGAGCGCGATGGCCGCCAGCAGCCAGGCGCCATGGATCCATTCAAACGCCATGCTGCACCTCCTGCGCTTTTTGCTGTCGGGTGCCGGTTTTAATCAGCGCAATTCCGCTAAGTAATATCACCAGACCGATAATTTTATTTACCGACAGGCTCTCATTAAATAACAGCACGCTGAAAAGCGTAATTAACACGATGCCGACGCCTTCCCACATGGCGTAGGCAACGCCGAGCGCGATTTTTTTAACCGAAAAGGCGAGCAAAATATAAGAGAGGGAAATCATCACCATCATTAAAATAAAACCTGCCGGCGAATCGCCCTGACTTGCCCATTTTAATGACAGCGTGCCGGTTATTTCGGCCACAATGGCCAGTGCTAATAAAATCCAGTAAAACATGCTTTCTCTCCTGCTTGAGAAGCGCGCCTGTAACCTTTCGCCACAGGGCAAAAATTGATAGAACCAAGCGGTAAGCCGCATCGCCAGACTGCGTGGGCAGAAGAGAAAGGGACTACAGCGCGCTGCGCCAGTGCTGCTCGCCGTGATGAAGAGAAAATGAAATTGAAGAGGTGAAAAGCGAAGCGTTCTTCCTGAATAACCTGCTCATATAAATTCAATTTATCCGCGATGTTGCTTCTCGTCGTTGCGGATGAAAATTGTCTCCGGTAGTTAAACACACGGTAATTAATAACATGCGGCTTTGCTTAACTCAACTTTCTTGCATTTCTTTACGTTTGAGCTATTTCTCAATGACGCCTATTATTTTGTTAATATCTTTTTATAAAAATGTTTTCGTCAGACCGTTTAAGTTTGCTCTTTTCAGCGCTGAGTAATTCCGTTCGTTTTTCCCTGTGTTTTTAACGTCTCAATGGATGCGCTTTTTCTTTGCCGTCCCGCTCATCTTTTGCGCAGGAAACTAAACTCAATGAGATAGTTTTCAGGGCGCGCCGTGCGGGGCTCCTTATGTTTTCTTTTTCGAGGTTAGTTTATGGGCAGAAAAAATCTGGTTAACGCCACCATCGTCATTACGGGCGCCTCCAGCGGGTTTGGGCGCGGCGCGGCGATACGGCTGGCGGAAATGGGCGCAAACGTGGTGCTGGGCGCCCGGCGCGAGGCGGAGCTCAAGGCGCTCGCCGCCGATATCACCGCCTCTGGCGGCAAGGCGCTGGCGGTGGCGGTGGACGTGAGCGACCCGGAGCAGGTGGCGACGCTTGCAGACAGCGCCATCCAGCGCTTCGGTCATATTGATATCTGGATAAACAACGTCGGCGTGGGGGCGCTGGGCTTTTTCTGGCAGATCCCGGTCGCCGACCACGCGCGGCTTATCGACGTCAATCTGAAAGGGCTTATCTACGGCGCGCATGAAGCTATCAATCATTTTATTTCGCAGGGGTTTGGCGTGCTGGTTAACGTAGGCTCTGTGGACAGCGAAGTGCCGCTCGCCTACCAGGCTTCTTACGCCGCGTCCAAAGCGGCCGTGCTGAGCCTGAGCCGCACGCTGAATGAAGAGCTGCAGCTCAATCAGTTCAAAGAGATCAAAGTAGCGACCGTCATGCCCTGGGCGGTAGATACCCCCTGGTGGACGCACGCCGCTAATTATACCGGCCACGCGCCGCGCATGGCGGCCATGGATGACCCGAAAATTGTCATCGACGCGCTGGTGGAGGCCTGCCTGAACCCGAAAGAAGAGATGCCGGTAGGCTGGAAAGCCCACGCCTCGACGATTTCCCACAACCTCTTTCCGGATACGACGGAAAAAATGTCGGCCACTGTCGCCCGGCGTTCAATTGAAAAAGCGCAGCCGCAGCCGCACAGCACCGGCGCGATTTACGAGCCGATGAAAGGCACAGCGACGATTGAAGGCGGCATCCGGGCGCGGATGAAGCAGGAGGATGAAAAGAAATAAGCTTTCAGGAAAGCACGCGACCGCCCGCTGCGGTCGCTGACGGACGCGGCGCTTTACGCCGCGATACCCGGGCTGCGTTTTCTGTTTTACGCTTCTTCAGTGTTCTGGCGGTATTCAACGTGGCGCTTACCCCCTCCAGACAGGCGCTTTACCCGCCGCAATGCCCCTTTCATTAATATGCCATTAAACCGGCGGCGTTGTTTCCGCCCGCCCGTTAAGGCGAAAGTAAATATGCTTTTCGTCTGATAACCCGCCGCTCAAAATAGCGCCGCGCGTTTCTCACTTTTTTATCTTTGATTTTTTATTTTTTATTTCAAAGGGTTATTTTTATCGCCTGGCTAAAGCGAAGCGGCAGCCATTGCTAATCGCGGCGAGCCAATTATACTGGTTATACATACAGTATAAATAATCAGGCCGTTAATATGGATTGGTATAAGATTGACGCCTCCGCTTCACTTGATTTGCCGTTTTATTTAGAACGGATTTCCGCCGGCTTTCCCAGCCCGGCGCAGGATTATCTGGATGGCGCGATTGACCTGGTGCGCCAGCTGGTCCCGCATCCTTCCGCCACCTATGTGCTGCGGGTAACGGGAGACTCCATGCGCGACGCCGCGATAGTTGAAGGCTCGCTGCTGCTGGTGGATTTCAGCCTGCAGCCGCGCCATGGGGATATTGTGGTCGCCCGTCTGGATGACGGTTTTACCGTCAAGCGGCTGCAACTCTGGCCCCGCCCTCGCCTGTGGCCGGAGAACCCCGCCTACGCCCCGATCCCGCTGCATGAAAATGCGAACGTAGAGATAATCGGCGTGGTGACAACGGTTATTCAGACGCTGCAAAACCCGGTGCGCGCGCGTTAGCATGCCGGGGCGTTCGGGCAAGGCCGACCTGAAAGGGCGTAACGGGAGATGAGGGATAGTCAGGCGGCGGCGCTGTTTGCCCGCCGCGTCCCTCAGACCTCAACGGAGCGTAATTTATCGCCGTAAGCGCCCGTCGTTTTCTCGCTTTTCTTTTTGTCGGTGATAATCATGTCGATGTCATCAATGCCGCAAACGTGCGAAAGCGCGCGATAGCCGATTTTCGACGAATCCGCCAGCACCACCCGCGTTTTGGCCGCCTTAAGAATGGCCATTTTGGTTGGCAGCTCAATCGCATTGACGTTAGTGATGCCCGCTTCGGGATGCACCCCTTCGGCGCCAAGAAAGGCCCAGTCGGCGTAAACCTCGCCGAATTTTCGCGTGGTGTCCGGGCCCACCAGCGTATAGGAGTTGCCAACAACCGCGCCGCCGGTGACGTTCAGGTTAATGGCCGGATACTGGCTTAACAGCATCGCAATGTTCAAATCGTTGGTGATGACCGTCAGGTTCTTTTTGCTGGTGAGCTGTTCGGCCAGTTCATAGACCGTTGAGCCGTTATCCAGAATCACCGACTCTCCATCCGCAATAAGCGAAGCGGCATATTTGCCGATGGCCGCCTTCTGCTCATGGTGGCGATGTTTACGGATGCTGTAAGGCGTATCCTGCTCTTCCGATAAGAGAACGGGCAGCACGCCGCCATGCGTCCGGATAATTCGCTGCGTTTTTTCCAGATGAATTAAGTCCCGGCGGATGGTCGAGCTGTCCACAGCAAAGGCTTCCGCCAGCTGGTTGGCATTCAGATAGCCCGTCGCACTCAGCAGGGAAAGGATCTTCTCCCGTCGCTCTTTTGCCTGCATTACTCCCTCCCTTGCACAGTTAAGTGCAGTCGATTTTACCACACTATTCAGCCAGGTAGCCCTTGCAACCGCGCTTTTAACGAGTTGTCTCACAAATCAGTAATAAGTTAACCCTATCACATAATCGATATCGTGCATTGACTTGCACGATATCGTGCATATAGGGTGTAACGGTTCTGTTAACGTTATGAAGAGGTTTCCATGTCTACGCCCTATGAAAATGATATCGCCATGCAGCCGCAAGCCATCAACGCGCAGCTCGCTAACCCGCTGCCGCAGGCGCTGCATGATGTGCAGCTTGCCAGTTACGACCGGATAATCCTGACCGGGATGGGATCGTCTGACTACGCGCTGATTCCGGTTGAGCGCGCGCTGGCCAACCGCGGCTATCCGGTCTGGCGGATTGACGCCGGCCGGTTGCTGGATATGCCCGGGCTTATCACCGAAAACACCCTGCTCTGGGCGACGTCCCAGTCCGGGATGAGCGGCGAAGTGGTCGCATTGCTGGCGCAGGGCAACCGTCCGCGCACGCTGATTGGCTTAACGAACGATCGGGAAAGCGTGCTGGCCAAAAAGGCGGATATCCTCGTTACGCTGGAGAGCGGCGATGAGGCGACCGTCAGTTCTAAAAGCTATCTCAATACCCTGATTGCCTGCCACCGGGCGCTCGCCGTCCTGCTGGGCGAAGACGACGCGCAAGCCTGCGCCGCGACAACGCATGTGCTTGCCGCAGTGCAGTCGCTGGTGGGCGACAGCGAGTCCGTGGTTGATATGGCAGAGCAACTCTTCACGGCCCGCCGCCCCCGCATTGCTTACATCGGCACGGGATCGTTTGCCGCCAACGCGTTGACCGGGGCGCTCATCACCAAAGAGGCATCGAAAGTCAGCGCCGAAGGGTTTATTGGCGGCGAGTTCCGCCATGGCCCGCTGGAAACCTCCGGCGAGGGTATGCTGGCGGTATTGCTTGGCAAACCGGGCGACGAAACGCTGGAAAAACTCGCCGCGGAAATGCTGGCGAACGGCACCCAGGTGGTGACCATCGGGTCGGCGCCTTATGCCGGTTCGCGGCTTTTGTCCGTGCCGGAGGGCGACGAACTGGGCCAGCTGCTGTGCGGGTTTATCTACATTGAACATCTGACGGTCGCGCTGGCGAGAAAGAACGGCTTTATCCCGGGGCATTTCCTCTATGGGCAAAAAATTACGGTGGCGGTATGAATCCTTCAACGTCAACGGTAACGGCGGGTATCGATCTCGGGGGCACGGGCACCCGCATCATCATTCGCGGTGAAGAGGGCACGATAAGCACACGGACGGTTCCTACCGTCCTGTTCAGCAACATCGAACAAAGCCAGCGCGCGGGGGCGCTGGCATCACACGTGCTTGAGCTGGTCCCGCCCGGCATGACGCTTGTCAGCCTCGGCATCGGCGCCAGCGGCCCCGTCGATACCGACGCCGGCGTCATTACCAATAAAGATACGCTTGAATGCTTCTCCTTTTTCCCGCTTGTGGAAGCGCTTCGCAACCACCTGCAGGTCAAGGTCAGCATTGATAACGACGCGGTTGCCGCCGTGCTTGGCGAATATCACTTCGGTGCGGGCATCAACAGTAAACGCCTGCTGATGGTAACGCTTGGCACGGGCATCGGCGTCGCGCTGCTGGAAAACGGCAGGCCGTTTCGCACCAGCAATGGCGCGCATCCGGAAGCGGGACATATCCCGATTTCCGGCAACCCTGCGCCCTGTTACTGCGGGTTGCACGGCTGCTGGGAAACGCTGGCGTCGCGAAGCTGGCTTCAGCAGAACCTCGAGAGCCTGCTGCCGGGCATCGCTTTTGAAAAGCAGGATCTGAATTTTTATCGCGAGATGGCGGCGCAGCGCGACGAGGTAGCGGCGCTGTTTCACCGCTACGGGAATTATCTGGGCCGGGGCCTGGTTACCTTATTAACGCTATATGGACCCGACCTGACTATCCTGAGCGGCAGCGCCGCCCATTATTACCCGCTGTTTAAAACGGGGCTTGAACAAGCGTTAACCCGCTCGGAAGCCTATGCCGTTAATACATTGATCGTACCGTCTGAATTAGGAGACGTTGCTGGCGCGCTGGGCGCGACGGTTATTCCGTCTTTGAACTAAAACATCTCTTTTACTTATGGCAGGTGAATATCATGGTGCATTCACAAAATAAACATGCGTTGAGCAAGCCTGTAAAAATAAAGACCAGCATTTTTATCATTCTCTCGGTTATTATCTCCTCGGTCGGCGGCATTATATTTGGCTATGATACCGGGATTATTGGCGGGGCGATTGTCTATATCGGCAAAGAGTTTCAAATAAACGATCTGATGCAGGGCGTGATTGTCAGCACCTCGTTATTGGGTGCGATGATTGGCGCGCTCGCCGCCGGGCCGCTCGCCGATAAATATGGCCGAAAGCTGGTGCTGTTTATTTCCGGCCTCTTTTTCGCCATCGGCGCGGCGGGTTCCGGCTTCAGCCACAGCATTGAAGCGCTCACCGTGGCCCGCATCCTTCAGGGCATTGGCGTGGGGGCCTCGTCGGTTCTCGTCCCGGTCTATATCGCCGAGTTGTCGCCGGCTAAAATTCGCGGCGTTCTGGTCACCTCTTTTCAGCTAATGATTACGGTAGGAATTGTGCTGGCCTATGGCGTTAACGCCGGCGCGGAAAGCAGCGGCGGCTGGCGGTTTCCGGTAGGCATAGCCGGCGTTTTCGGCGTCATGCTGGCGGTGGGCGTTATGTTTGTGACGGAGTCTCCCCGCTGGCTGATTGCCGTCAAACGTCGCGACGACGCGTTCGCTACGCTTAAGAAGCTCAGAGGAACCGCGAGCGTTGAGGCGGAAATGCAGGAAATTGAACGCCTGGAAATAATTGAGCAGGATACCCTGCGCTGGCGCGATTTATTGCGCGGCCACGTGCGGCCAATGATAATTATCGGCGTTCTGGTCGCTTTCTTTTCCAACGCCTGCGGCATCAATCTGGTTATCTATTTCGCCCCGCAAATCCTGCAATCCAGCGGCTTTACCTCCTCGGTATCCTGGATGGGCACTATCGGTTTAGGCATCGCCAACGTCATTTTCACCGTCGTGGGTATGCTGATTGTCGATAAAGTGGGTCGCCGTCCGCTTTTGATAGCAGGCGCCATCGGGTTAACCCTCAGCCTGGTTATTCTGGCGGTGCTGTTCTCCGTCCCGGCGTTCCCGGGCAGCAACTGGCTCGCGCTGGCTTCTCTGCTTTTTTATATTGTAATGTACGCCATTAGCCCCGGGATGCTTGGCTTTTTAATGATCTCAGAAATATCGCCGTTAAGAGCGCGCGCAAAAGTCACCAGCCTTTCCATTTTTATTATCTTTGCGACCAACCTGGTTATCGCCCTGCTCTCTTTACCGATGTTAAATGGCCTGGGCGTCTCGCAAACCTTCTGGATATTCTCCGCTATCTGTGTAGCGTTCACCTTATTCAGTTTTTACGTGCCGGAAACGAAAGGAAAAAGTCTGGAAGAGGTCGAACTCTGGTTTAAAGAGAAATACAGCGGCATTCAGGAAACCCATAACGCCGTCAATTAATTTTCTTACGACGTTAAAAGAGACTTTATTCTTTATTACATCGAGGCGTATGCAGCAGGGTCGGTTTATTCCTGCCGCAAAGGATTTTTACGCCTGAATCATGCCATTAAACAGGCCTGCCCACGGCAGGCCTGCGTGATTACCACCCCTCAACGACGCGGATTTACATCTTCAGTGGCTTTGCGCGTTTAACGCTCTGCGAAATTAAGCAACGCTTCGCCATCCAGGCGGTAGCGCACCCATTCGCTCTGGGGCAGCGCGCCGATACCGAGATAAAAATCAATCGCCGGCTGGTTCCAGTCGAGCACGCTCCACTCCAGTCGACCGCACTTGCGCTGCACCGCCAGACGGGCGATGTGCTTGATAAGCGCTTTGCCCGCCCCCTGGCCGCGGGCGTCAGGCGAGACATAGAGATCTTCCAGATAAATGCCGTTGCGGCCAAGCCAGGTGGAGTAGCTGGTAAAGAAGACGGCATAGCCTATCGTCACGCCATCCGCTTCGCAGATCAGCGCTTCCGTTTTACTCTGGGCGCCAAACAGCGTCTCGCGGATCTCCTGCGGGCTGGTCACCACCTCTTGCGGCGCTTTTTCGTAGACCGCCAGTTCGTAAATCATGTTGTAAATCACTTCTGCGTCGGCGGGGCGCGCTTCACGGATGCTGATACTCATGGCTTTTCCTGTCTTTCCTGAATTGAGGCTGACAAGCATAAGCGCTATTGTGCCCTGCATGAAGTGCAACTATCTCAACAAAAGATGAATGTTATGCATCCGGCGCTCCGAAAACTCGATCTCAACCTGCTGCCTGTGTTTGATGCGGTGTTTCGCCACCGCTCTGTGAAGCGCGCCGCGGATGAACTCTTTATGAGCACGTCGGCGCTAAGCCATGCCTTATCAAGACTGCGCGCCTTTTTTAACGACCCGCTCTTTTACCGTGAGGGGCACAACATGTGCCCCAGCGTTTATGCCTGCGAACTGGCGCCGTCGATAGCCTCAGCGCTGGGCGCGCTGAACCAGCAGCTTTCGCCCCGTCCCGCCTTTGATCCCTCAACCAGCCGCCATTGCTTCCAGATTGCCATTACGGACTACACGGCATTCTGCATCTTCCCCACACTGATAAGCGAACTTGAGCGCAGCGCGCCAGGCGTGCGCTTTGAGCTGCGCTATTTGCCGCACAGCCCGGCGCTGAACGAACTGCTCGCCGGCGAAGTGGACCTGGCGCTGGGCTTTAGCGCGCCTGACGACGTTACGCCGCCTGAACTGGACGCGATTGACTGGTTTGAGGATGAGTATGTGGTCATCAGTCACGCCCGCCGTACGCGCATGACGCTGGAGGATTATCTGGCGGCCCGCCATCTGGTGGTCACTCCGTGGAATGAAAGCCAGGGCATTCTGGATTTACAGCTGGAGCGCATGGGCTATACGCGGCAGGTCACCCTGAAAACGCCCTCCATGCTGAGCGCGCCGTTTATTGTCGCACAGAGCGATCTGTTGATGGCGATGCCCCGCTTCGCCGCCGCCCGGCTGGCGTCGGCGGCCGGTATCACGCTGTTTGCGCTGCCTTTCGCCGTGCCGCCTTTTGAGGTGAAAATCTACTCGCATCAACGCAGCGGCAAAAGTGAGGCCACGGACTGGTTAAAGCATGTGCTGCGAAGCCTTATCAGCTAGCTATCCGGCAAAATAAGGCTGTGGCATCTCATTGTTCTGTATTTAAAAAATGTCGCAAAAACAGGTAGCCATAACGGCAGCGGGACAGTAGGTTTTATCAGCGCGCTCAATAAGCATCGCCACCTGCAAAACGCTATAAAACGCTATAAAAGGAAACGCGTATGACGCATTCAGACAGCACACTGCCCGTTGGGTATTCCCGTGTCGCGCCCGGCCATGTCGCAAGCGTGGTGACCTGCCTCGAAATGCTGAGCAAGCCGGAAACAGCAAACGCCCCGCTGCCCGCAGGCGTCACGCTGGTAAAGCTGCGTAACCCGAAGCTTGAGGCTTACCGGACTCTGTTTCGCCAGGTCGGCTCCGCCTGGCTATGGTACTCACGCATCCTGATGGAAGATGAGAAGCTTCGCGCCATCCTGAACCGCGAAAGCGTGGAGGTGTATGTGATTAAAGAAAAGGAAGAGGATATCGGCATTCTGGAGCTCGATTTCAGCGAGCCGGACGCGTGCGAACTGGTGTTTCTCGGGCTGACGCCAAATACGACCGGCAAAGGTTTTGGCCGGGCGATTATGAATCAGGCCATTGCACTTGCGTGGTCGCGGCCTATTAAACGCTTCTGGGTGCACACCTGCACGTTCGACCACCCTTCGGCGCTGGGCTTTTATATCCGCTCCGGCTTTCGTCCTTACGCGGTGCAGGTCGAGGTGCAGGAAGATCCGCGGCTGACGGGGCACCTGCCTGCCGACGCCGCGCCGCATATTCCGGTTATCAGGCCCGCTAAATAACGCAAAAGCCAGTCCAGGACTGGCTTTTAAACGATAAAGCCCGTCTATCGCGCCCGGAACATAATGGTATCCGGCGTAAAAGACCCATCGTCCTCAATGGCGAAGTAGGTTTTGACGTCATCGGAAACGGTTTGCTGCAACAGGCGAATCGCCTCCACCAGCGCGGCGGGCGTTTTCATTCGTTCAACCCAGGCGCTGAATTCCAGCGCCTGGCGGCCCGCCACCATCTCCTGCACCGTCATGCCGCTCTCGTTGACCAGCCGCAGCCACTCTCCCTGCGAATAGTTATGCACATGCGAAGGGTCGCGCAGCATCTCCACCGTCTGTAACCAGACGTCGCGCACCGGCTGGCCGGGGGACGCGATGTCCATCAAAATAAACTCGCCGCCCGGCTTCAGTACCCGCTTTACCTCGCGCAGCGCCATGCCGACGTCGTGCCAGTGGTGAGCGGAATAGCGGCTTATCACCACGTCGAAACTCGCCGCCGGGAAAGGCAACGCCTCCGCCTGGCCCTGACGGGTGGCAATATTATTTAACCCCCGCGCCAGCGCCGCCTCCCGCACCACGGCCAGCATACTGTCTGACAGATCGTAAGCGGTGACATGAGCCGCTTTCTGCGCGGCGGCAAAGCTGGCGTGCCCTGCTCCGCAGCCAATATCCAGCACCACGGCGTCCGGCTTATCGCTGAGCCAGACGGCCAGCCGCTCTAAATCTTTACCCTGCGCATGAACACTGCTTTGCAGGTAGGCCTGCGCCTGGCCGCCAAACTGGGCGCCGACTAATGCTTCGTGTGTTTTTGCTGTCATTTTTATCGCCTTATGGTGAGGAAAACCGCTCTGTGAAATGACTATACTGCGCGCTTTATACGGGTACAATATTGCTACTTATACTGGTATCAGGGAGTACCACGCATGGAAACCACCCCGCTTTCCGGCCCGAAAGCGTTGGGCGCTTTTTTACGCACCCAGCGGGAAAACACCTCGCCCGATATGCTCGGGTTGCCCGTGACGGCACGGCGACGCACGCGCGGCCTGCGGCGCGAAGAGGTGGCGCAGCTCAGCGGCATCAGCACCACCTGGTATACGTGGATTGAGCAAGGCAGAGAAATCTCGATTTCCGCGCAGACGCTTTCGAATATTGCTGCGGCGCTGAAGATGAAACCGACGGAAAGAAGCTATCTTTTTCGCCTCGCGCTGCAAAATGACCCGCTCGAAGAGGCGGTGCCGGTCGTTGAGGAGGCGGTGCTGGCGGCGGTGAATCAGGTGAGTGAGCCCTGCTATCTGCTCGATTTAACCTGGAACATGCTGGCGTGGAACCCGCAGGCGCAAGCGTTGTTCAGCGGCTGGCTCGATAACGACGCCGTGCCGAATATGATGCGGTTTATGTTTCTGCATCCGCTGGCGAAGCAACTGGTGATGGACTGGGAGACGCGCGCCAGCCGCATCGTGGCGGAGCTGCGGGCCGACGCCATGCACTACCCGCATGATGAAACGCTCAACCGCTTTGTGCGCCAGATGAGCCAGGAGAGCGCGCCGTTTCAGGCGTTCTGGCAGCGTCAGCAGGTGATAGCGCGCGAAGGGGGCGAGCGCCTCTTCCGGCATGCGCAGCAGGGCCTGGTCTCCTACCGCCAGGTCAGCTGGCAGCTCGCCAGCAACCGCACGCTGAAGATGATCATGCTGCTCCCTGAAGAGGCGGCGCAGCGCTAGCGCCGCCGCATCCCGGATAACCCGCGCACGGCTTGCGCGGTTAAAAGGCGCGTCATGGGATTACCGGCGCTGCTCAAGCTGTTTCCTGCGCTTCTGGGAATACATCACGCTGTCGCTCTCTTTTACCATCTCGTGCAACGAGTGATATTTTGCGCCGTCGCTGTCGAGAATGCCGTAAGAGTAGTTGATGTTATAAGGCTTACCGGCGCGCTGGTTGTGCGCCTCCAGGCTTTCATGAAGCGAAGCCAGAAAGCGCCGGGCGTCGCTATGGCTTGCCAGCAGCACGGCGAACTCATCGCCGCCGAGCCGCCCCACGACATCTTTCGGGCCAAGATGCTGTTGCAGATGCGTCGCGAAAACCTTCAGCACCTGGTCGACCTCGGCATGGCCCCACAGGTCGTTAATCGGCTTAAACTTATCCAGATCAAAAAAGAGCAGGCTAAAAGAGGCGCCGTGATTTCGCAGGGCGTGAAAGCGTTTCTCTGCGCGGCGGTAAAAGCCGCGGCGGTTAGGAATACCGGTCAGGCTGTCGGTCATCGCCATGCTGATGACCTGAAATTCATCTTCCACGATAAACGCCAGGTCCTGTAATGCGTCGATATCTTCCTGACTGAATGTGCGAGGCGTTGAGTTAACCAGGCAAATCGTTCCCACCACTGCGCCATCCGGCAGATGCACCGGGTAGCCTGCGTAAAAGCGAATATAGGGTTCGCCAGTCACCAGCGGGTTATCGTAAAAGCGCTCATCCTGGCGCGCATCGTTAACAATAAACGGACCTTTTTGCAAAATAGCATGCGCGCAAAAAGAGACATTTCGCGACGTTTCTCGCTCGCTAAGCCCCTGGCAGGCCAACAGCCACTGCCTGTCGCGGTCAAGCAAACTAATGAGCGCGACAGGCACCTGAAAAAGTTTTTTCGCCAGTCGGGTTAAGCGTTCGAAACGCTCATCGTCCCGGGTATCCAGCAGATCCATCATGTAGAGCGATTGCAGCCGCTCCTCTTCATTTTCAGGAAGACCGGGAAACTTCATCATTACACTCCACATCAATTACGGTGCGCGGGCCTGCGTAACAAAAAACGAACCTGCCAAAAATACCTCAGGTGAAACGGCAGGTATAGAAAGGAATGCGCTCCCTTCCTGGAAATAGGGTTTCGATCCGCACCTTCATGCGCTGTCGACGCAGTACCCGCACGGACAATGCGGCCATGCTGCAGTGAATGACGGCAGGCTCGTTGAAAGCGTGACCTCATTAAGGCTATCGCGTTATGCCGGGTTAAGCCCGTCTGGCGTGAAAAGGTTCGCCTTTCTGTTAATGGCGCTGCCGGGGTACCGACGGCTAGCTGTCAAGCCCGCGCGCGGCCTCCTGAAGCCGCAGGAAGCTCGCGTAGCGTCGCTGGTGACGCTCGCTCCAGGCCGCCGCGGGCGTATACTCCCCGGCAACGGCGCAAAAACGGCTCATCCCGTCGCTAACCGAGTCAACCACCCCGCCTGCGACCGCAGCCAGAATAGCCGAGCCGAGCAGCACCGGCTCGCGGGCTTTGGTGGCGATCACCGTCCGCCCGGTCGTGTCGGCCAGCAGTTGCCGGATGAGGGGATGGTGACCGGCGCCGCCGCTTATCACAATAGCCTGGGTATCCACGCCCGCCTGCTGCTGAACATCCATAATCTGGCGCAGCCCGTAGCCAATACTGCAAATGCCGGCAACGTAGAGCGACAGCAGGCTTTCCGTCTCGTTTTCCATCCCGAGGCCAGCAATCACCGCCCGGGCATGCGGGTCGGCAAAAGGCGAACGGTTGCCAAGAAACTCCGGCACGACGTGGATCCCCCTGGTATAGTCCACCGCCCCGGACGCCGAACCCACCTTTTCGAGCACGCGATCCGCCAGCCAGACCGGCAGCGGGACGCCGCGCTGATTTGCCTGCGCCTGAGCGTCGCGCGCTGCCGGATGGAGCGACAGCAGCCTGTCGATGGCCGCCCCCGCCGCGCTCTGCCCCCCTTCGTTCAGCCACATGCCCGGCACCATGGCGGAATAGTACGGCCCCCATATGCCGGGAATAAAGACCGGTTCGTGGGTTGAGGTCATCGTGCAGGAAGAGGTGCCAAACACATAGGCCAGGTTCCCGGCGGGGCCGCCTTTTACGCCCGCCGTCCCGATGCCGCCCGCATGCGCATCGATAATGCCGGCGGCGACGGGCGTGCCGGGCAGCAGACCAAGCTGGACGGCGGCCTCTTCGGTCAGGCCGTTTGCGCAGCGCGTTCCCGGTTCGACAATATGCTGGCCGATGCGGCTGAACCCTTCGTCAGCCAGCTCCTCAAGACCAACCTGGCGGAAATAGCTTTCGTCCCAGCGTTGCTCATGGCTGAGATAAGTCCACTTGCAGGTGACGGTGCAGCTGGAACGGGCAAGGTCGCCCGTCGCTCGCCAGGTAAGAAAATCAGCCAGGTCAAAAAACTGCCACGCGTTATCATACGTTGCCCGGCGGTGCTCTTTCAGCCAGAGGAGCTTAGGGGTTTCCATTTCCGGCGAAATAATGCCGCCCACATAACGCAGCACCGGGTGATTCAGCGCAGTAATCCGCTCCGCCTGTTCAGTGGCGCGATGATCCATCCAGACGATGATATTGCGATCCGGGTCGTGGCTGTCGCCCACCGCCAGCGGCGCGCCCCCTTCGCCCAGCACCACCAGCGAACAGGTGGCATCAAACCCAATGCCGGCAACCTGGCCGGGCTTCACCCCGGCAAGCCCGAGCGCCTCTTTTACCGCATCGCAAACCGCCTGCCAGATGTCCCGGCTCGACTGCTCAACCGCCTGTCCATCGCCATAAAACAGGGAAATGTCCCGTTTCGCCGTCGCCAGCATCTCGCCTTCGGCGTCGAACACGCCGGCGCGCGCGCTGGCGGTGCCGACATCCACGCCAATAAGAATGTTATCGTCGACGTTGCCCCTGTTCTGCGCTTCGTTATTCATCGTTTCTCCGTTGTCGTCCGGCCAATGGGTTACAGTGTCACGTCACAGATCCACGCTGTTAGGCAGAATGACCAGATCGCGCACCGTGACGTTTCGCGGTCGGGTCACCATAAACAAGATAGCCTCCGCCACCTCTTTCGGCTGCATCAGGCTGCCGTTCGCCAGCGCCTCTTCCATTTTCTCTTTCGGCCAGTCATCCAGCAGCGCGGTCACCACCGGGCCGGGCAGCACCGCCCCCACGCGTATGCCATACTTCGCAACCTGCCGACGCGTGGTGTGAACAAACGCCTGAACGGCAAATTTCGAGGCTGTATAAATCGGCTCCCAGATAACCGGCACGACACCCGCTATCGAACTAGTGAAGAGAATGTCGCCCGATTTTTGCGCGATCATATGCGGCAGCACCGCGTGCACGGAGCGAAACGCCGCATTGATATTCAGGTTGAGCATGCGGTCCCAGTCGTCCGGGTTGCCCGCTTCAATCGGCCCGCCCACATAGGCGCCGGCATTGGCGTGGAAAATATCCAGCCCCCCTGCCGCATCAAGGATGCCCTGCAACATGCCGGAAACCTCCTGCGGCTTTAGCAGGTCGATAACCAGCGCAAACGCCCCGTCGCCCATCTCGCGGGTGAGCTGCTCCAGCCTGTCGCGCGCCCGGTCAATCAGCACCACCTTCGCCCCTGCGGCGAGAAAGGTGCGGGCGCACTCAAGGCCAATGCCTGAGGCGGCGCCGGTGATGGCGACAACTTTATTCTCAAAGGGATCAAGCATGGGTTTCTCCTGTAAAGACTCAGGCGCGGCCGTGCGAGACGCGCGTGCGCCGGGCGAGGGAATCGACGATAACGGCGATAGCGAGCACGCCGCCCGTAATCATGTAGCGCAGGGAAGACGGCAGGTTCAGCAGCGTCAGGCCGTTGGAGATGGACTGAATAACGATAATCCCCAGCAGCGCAGACCAGGCGCTGCCCCGCCCGCCGAACAGGCTGGTGCCGCCAATCACCGCCGCCGCGATGGCGTTAAGGTTCACGTCGCCCGTCCCCGCCTGCTGGCTGGCAGAGGCGAGCCGGGCGGCGGCCAGAATTCCGCCTGCGGTGGCAAAGGTGGTGCAGAGCATAAAGGCGCTAATGTAAATGGCCCGCACGTTGATGCCCGAACGACGCGCCGCTTCGCGGTTGCCGCCGATAGCGAACATCGAGCGTCCCCATTTGGTGCGCTTAAGGGCGTAGTTAAGCAGCGCTGCAAACACCACGAACAGGCCGAAAATCCAGGGCACGCCGCGCCCGAGGTTGAGGTAAAAGACGGCGAATTCAAAGATAGCCGTCAGCACAATGGCGCGAATCAGCAGCGCGCTCATCGGCTCCGAAGAGAGGTTGACCTGCTCGCGTCGGGCGCGGGTTTTCAGCCCCTGCGCTATCATCACCACTCCCGGGATCAGGGCCGCCAGGTAGGCGAGCGCATCGGGCATCACCATCACCTGGCCAAAGCGCACCAGCGGCGAAATATAGGGCAAGTTAATGCTGCCGGACGGCCCCAGAATATAAAGCTGCATCCCCAGCAGGGCCAGCAGCCCGGCAAGCGTCGCGACAAAGCTTGGCATGCCGAGGCGGGTATAGAGCTGGGCGTAAACCAGGCCTACCAGCGCCCCGGTTATCAGCGCCGCCACAATAGCCCCCGCAACAGGCCACCCGTGGTTGACCCACAGCACCCCGATAATGGCGGAAGCCAGGCCGCTCATCGAACCGACGGAAAGGTCGATTTCGCCGAGCATCAACACGCACACGATGCCAAGCGAGATAAACCCGACGGTGGCGCAGTCAAACAGCATATTCACCAGATTATTGGGCGCCAGGTAAACCGGGTTAAGCAGGCTGAACGCCGCCGAGATAAGAATCAACCCCAGCACCACCGGGATCATCCCAAGGTCGCCGCTTTTAATCCGGTCGATAAAGGTATAGAGAATGGCGGTAAGGCCCTCGTTATGGCGCAACCGTTCGTCGCTACGGTCGAGCGCGGCGCGCGGGTTTGGGACAGGCGTTTTTTTGGCAGGCGTCGTCATGGGCTAACCTCCCTTCCTGCGGGATGGGGGGCGGATTTTCTCTCCACCCGGCGCGATACGGCGTTTTCCGTGGCGCCGGTAATGGCCGCCACCAGCTCCTGGTTCGACGCTTCTGGCGTAAAGATGCCGGTGTTGCGCCCCAGGCGCAGCACCACGATGCGGTCCGCCACCGCCCGTACGTCCTCCATGTTATGGCTGATAATAATCACCCCCAGCCCGCGGGCGCGGATGCGCTCTATCAGGTTAAGCACTTCGGCGGTCTGGGCGACCCCCAACGCGGCGGTAGGCTCATCGAGCATGACGATTTTCGGATCCAACAACAGCGACCGGGCGATGGCGACCGTCTGCCGCTGGCCGCCGGAGAGTGAGGCGACAGGCTCGCGCACGGAAGGAATACGGGCCGCCAGCTCCTGCAACAGCGTCCAGGCGCGCACCTCCATCGCCACTTCATCCAGTTGCCAGGCGGAAAGCTCATGGCCTAAAAACAGATTGGCGACTACATCCAGGTTTTCGCACAGCGCCAGATCCTGAAACACCGTGGCGATGCCGTACTCCAGCGCTTTGCCCGGGCTGTCGAGGTTCACCTCCTGCCCTTCAAATTCCACCCTGCCCGACGTCGGCTGATGCACGCCAGCCAGGATTTTAACCAGCGTTGATTTGCCTGCGCCGTTATCGCCCACCAGCGCGACCACTTCACCGGCGTAAATTTCCAGATCGATATCCGTCAGGGCTGATACGGCGCCGAAGTTTTTTGAAACGCCGCTGAGCTTCAGTATCGGTCGCCCGTGACCGGACGCTTTGCCTTCATTCACCATAACGCCCCCTGACGTGGATGGCGGCAGACCGGCCTCGTCCCCGGGCCTGTCGCCCATGACTTACTGAATGCCTAACGCTTTGCACTCCTCTGCATACTCGCCGGTACAGACCTGGGCGGGAGTCTGGATCTTCTTATCGAAGATTTCCGCTTTGATGTTTTCTTTCGTCACCACCGCCGGGGTAAACAGCTGCGAAGGCGTGTTGTAGAGCGTGGTGGTGGCTTTAGGCGATTTCCCCTCCACCAGCGCCATCGCCGCATTGGCGGCGGCGGCGGCCACAATCTCGGAGGGTTTGGAAATGGTGTTGTACTGGTCGCCTGCAATAATCAACTGCAGCGCCGCGATAGTGGCGTCATTGCCCGTGACTGGCGGCAGCGGCGTGACGCCCGCAGCTTTAAAGGCGGCGATGGCTCCGCCGCCGGTCCCGTCGTTGGCGGCGACAACGCCTTTAATCTGATCGCCGAAGCGCGTTATCTGCCCGGCGGTCCACTCCTGCGCTTTGGGCGGCGCCCAGTCTGGCGTGTCATACTCGGCCAGGGTTTTGTAGCCCGATTCTTTAAGCCCACGATGGATGCCGTTGCGAATCAGCCCGGCGGCGGCATCGGTGGGCGAGCCGTTTATCTGCAATACGCCCGCGCCCTGCGGGACGCCTGAGGCTTTAAGATGCACGACCAGCGATTCAGAGATGGCGTAGCCTATCCCTTCATTGTCGAAAGAGACGTAGAAATCCGCGGGTCTGTCCGGGATGGGACGGTCATAGGCAATCACTTTGACATCCTGTGAATGGGCGATCTCCATCAGCCCCGCCGCCGCCGACGAGTCAACCGGATCCAGCACCACCACCTTCGCCCCCTGCGCAATCACCGAGTTGAACTGCTGCTGTTGCAAAGAGGCGCTGGCGTTGGCGTTCTGATAGATGACTTTACAGTCGGGGCAAAGCTTAGCCATTTCCGCTTTAAAGCCCGGATAGTCATGCTGCTCGTAGCGGGTGGAGGCCTGATCGGGCATCAAAAACGCGACCGTGGCGGACTCCGCCGCCCGGGCGCTCCCCGTTGCGGACATCATTATCGCTGCCGATGCCATCAGGATCGTGCGGTAGCTCATTTCTCTTCTCCTCAGGTAAGCGGAACGCAGTGCAACGTGCGCAGGCGCCGGGCCTGCAGATGTCCATGGCAAACGAGAGAGACGGGGAAAGGGACGGCGGGACAGCAGCGGGTCTGGGTTACACCACAGACGCTTCCCGGACGGGCATTTTCCTCAACGGAGTCAGCGCTGTTAATTCACATTTTATTTACTTTGTTAATACATTAGCGCAACCATCAGGCGATGATTATCGGGAACCCGGTTTTGGTTAAGCCCGCAGCAAAAGAGTTGTAAATGTGTGACTGAAAGCGGGAAAACAGCAAAAAAATCAACCGCTTCGGCTGAATAAAAAAGGCGCCCCAGTGGGCGCCTTTCCCTCAACCGCACGCGTAATTTTATGAGGAAGCCAGCAGGCGGCGGGTTTTGCGGCGGTAACGCGGGTTTCAGGTGCTGGCGCGCACAATGAGCCGCCAGTCCATCATCACCCGCTCGGTCGGCGCATGCGGGTTATCCATTTTTTGCTGCAACAGGCTGAAGGCCTTGCGGCCGATATCGCGCGAAGGCTGCGCGATGGTGGTGAGCGGCGGCGACACCATTTCCGCGAGCTCCGTGCCGTCGAAGCCCGCCACGGCGATATCCTGCGGCACGCGCAGCCCCGCCTGCCGGATGGCGGACATCGCCCCTGCCGCCAGCGTGTCGGAGATGGCAAATACCGCGTCCGGGCGCGTCTCTTGTTGCAGCAACGTTTCCATCGCCTGTTTGCCGGCGCTGAAGCTCAGCGCGCTGGCGTACGTTATCGCCTGCCACTCCAGCTGGCGGCTTCGCAACTCCTGCTGATAACCCTGCTGGCGCAGCTGGGCGTATTTGTAACTGAGATCGTGGTTAATGAGCGCAATGCGCTGACGTCCGCTCTCCACCAGGTGACGCACCAGCTGGCGCGACGCGTCGACGTCGTTAATGCCCACGCACGAGATATCCCCGGCGTCGGCATATTCAGCGCACTGCACCCAGGGCGTGTCGCCAATCAGCTGGGTGAGTTCCGGTAACGTGGTGAACGCATCCATGGTGATAACGCCATCGACAATTTTGCCCGAGAGCAGTTGCAGGCTGGAGCGCGAACGTCGGATATCGGAGCCGGAGTTGCACAGCAGAATACGGTAGCCCTGCTGCTCCGCCTGCTCCTCAATGCCTTTTACCAGCTCGGCGCAAAACGGGTTGGTAATGTCAGAAACCAGCACCAGCACCATTGAGCTGCGCGCGGTACGCAGCTGCCGCGCTAACAGGTTCGGTTGATAGTTACTGGCCTTGATCGCCTGCAGGACTTTCTCGCGGTTCTTTTCCTTTACGGTGTCGCTGTTGTTCAGCACGCGTGACACCGTAGCAACCGAAACCCCCGCCAGCCGGGCGATCTTTTGAATGGACATGGTGGTAACACTTCCTGGGAAACACGGGTAGTAAGCAGGCTACCATAAATTCCCGGGCGACAAGAAGTTAGCCCGGCGCGCTGAGCCGCCGGGCCTCGTCAGTATTGTACCTTAACCCAGCGCTGCTGCTGGTGGCTCTGCATAATCGCCTCGACGACCGCCATGACCTGCGCGCCGTCGTGGAAAGTGGCGAAGTCCGCCGCCCCCCGTTCAGGCATGCGGCCCTTTTCCACCGCCTGATAAAACGCCGCCATCATGGCGCGAAACGCGTCCGGCCAGCCTTCGATATGGCCGCCGGGAAAGCGCGCCCGCGCCGCTATGTCGCCGTTCAGCAAGGAAGGATCGTCTGAGAGGATCTGATTGGCGTGGCGGCGATGGCCTATCCACATCTGCTGCGGCGTCTCCTGGTCCCAGGCGAGCGACGCCGCGCTGCCGCTCACCTCCAGGCTCAGGCGGTTTTTACGCCCGGCGGCCACCTGCGACACGCTGAAGCTCCCTTTCGCGCCATCCTCAAAGCGCAGCAGCACGAAGCCCATATCTTCCGTGGTCACCGGCTTCTCATCATACTGAGCCGCCTGCTGCTGCCCGCCGAAGGTGGCCGCGCCCTGCTGGCTTGCCTTGCGGGTTGGCCAGACGATGGCGAGGTCCGCCATCACCTCAACGATTTTGCGCCCGGTAATGAACTGCGCGGTATCGCACCAGTGGGAACCGATATCGGCGACCGCGCGCGAAGCGCCGCCCTTCCCGGCCTCCACTCGCCAGTTGTAGTCTGTTTCCTCCAGCATCCAGTCCTGCAGGTAGCTGCCCTGCACGGCGAAAAGACGGCCCGTTTCGCCGTTTCTCACCATGCTTGCGGCCTGCTGCACCATGGCGAACTGGCGATACACGAAGCTCACGCCATGCGCCACGCCCGCCTCTTCTGCAAGACGCACCAGTGTGCGGGCCTCCTCCAGCGTCATGCAAAGCGGTTTTTCCGAAAAAACATGCTTGCCGGCCTGGATAATCTGGCGGTTTATCGCCGCGTGCAGATGGTTCGGCGTGCAGTTATGCACCACATGCAGGTCAGGGTGTTGCAGAAAAGCGGCCACATCGCTGTAGGCATGGGGGACGTGAAGCTGCTGCGCGTGCGCGTCGGCGCTCGCCTGGTTTGAATCACAAAGGGCCACCACCGCGACGTTGCCGAGGCGGCGCAGCGCCTCTATGTGCGCCGGACCGATGAACCCTGTGCCGATAATGCCGACGTTTATCATCTCTCGCCTCCCTGAGCCAGCCCCAGCTGGGCGCGCACGAGCGCGTCGTCGCTCTGCTGGGCGGCAAAATCATCAAACGCCCGATCCGCCACCGGAATAATGTGCTGGCGGATAAATTCCGCCCCTTCGCGCGCGCCGGTGGCGGCATCTTTCAGGCAGCACTCCCACTCCAGCACTGCCCAGCCGCCGTAGTCATACTGCGCCAGCTTGCTGAAAATGGTTTTGAAATCGATCTGCCCGTCGCCCGGCGAGCGGAAGCGGCCCGCCCTGTCTATCCAGCGCTGATAGCCGCCATAGACGCCGCTGCGGCCGTTCGGCAGATACTCCGCATCCTTGACGTGAAACGCCTTGATACGCGCATGGTAGATATCGATAAACTGCGCATAATCGATGTGCTGCAAATGCAAGTGGCTTGGGTCAAACAAGATGCTGGCGCGCGGGTGGTCGTTTACCGCGGCCAGAAACCGCTCAAACGTGACGCCGTCATGCAGATCTTCCCCCGGGTGGATTTCGTAGCAGAGATCCACGCCATGCTCGTCAAAGCAGTCGAGAATCGGCCGCCAGCGGCGGGCCAGCTCGGCGAACGCTTCGCTCAGCAGCTGCGGGTTGTGCGGCGGCCACGGATAAACGTAAGGCCAGGCCAGCGAGCCGGAGAAGGTGGCGTGCGCGCGCAGTCCCAGCTTCTGCGAGGCGGCGGCGGCCTCCCTGACCCGCTGCGTCGCCCACTGCGTGCGCCTCGCGCTGTTCCCCCGCACCGCGGGCGGCGCGAAGTTATCAAAAGCGACGTCATGTGCCGGGTGCACCGCCACCAGCTGGCCCTCCAGGTGCGTGGACAGCTCGCTGATGACAAGCCCGTGCTCCGCAAGCATGCCCGCCACCTCGTCGCAATAAGTCTGGCTTGCCGCCGCCTGGCTCAGGTCGAAAATAGCCGGATGGTTGCAGGGGATTTGCAGCGCGTTATAACCCAGCGCCGCCGCCCATTGCGCCAGCCCTTCCAGCGTATTGAACGGCGCCTGCGGGCCGATAAACTGCGATAGAAAAATCCCCGGTCCTTTTAATGTCTTCAAAAACCACCTCCTGAAAAGGGTTAATCGCGGTACTTAAAGGTAAAGAAGAAAAGAATGGCGATAGCGGCGGCGGCGATGGCCGGGATCCACCAGAACAGCGCCCAGTTTTCAGCGGATGGCTGCCCCGCCACCAGGTTGTTATAGAGCGCGCCGGAAATTTGCGAGCCGAGCAGCATGCCGATGCCGTAGGTAAACATCACCACCATGCTCTGCGCCTGGCCTTTCACCTGCTCACCCGCCACGCGGTCGGTGTAGATGAATCCCACCACGAAGAAAAAGTCATAACAGACGCCGTGCAGCAGAATGCCGAGCAGGATAAGCATGCGCGTCTCATCGCCCATTCCCATGGCGAACAAGGCGTAGCGTACAAACCAGGCGAACATGCCAATCAGCAGCATGTACTTCACCCCGAGGCGACGGAACAGCAGCGGGATAACCAGCATGAAAAAGATTTCCGACATCTGGCCGAAAGACATCAGCGTGCTGACGTTTTCCACGCCCGCGTCGGCAAGCCAGGAGGCGGTAAAGGCGTAATAGGTGCCAAGCGGTATGGAAATGAGCGTGGCGCAGAGGCCGAAGATAAAGAAATGGCGCACTTTCAGCAGCGCGAAGGCGTCGGCGCAGAACATATCGCGCACTTTAAACGGCAGCCCTTTCGCCGGCGCTGGCGTGTGCGGCAGCGTCAGGCTGTAGAGGGCGAGGATAACCGAACAGACGGCGGCGAGCGTAAAGATAGAGACGCTGGCGGCGATGCCGGTAAAGCCGATAAACATGCCCGCCACAATCCAGCCGATGGTGCCGAACACGCGCACCACCGGGAAGCTCTTCTCGCTGTTCGCAAGACTATGGAAAGCGATGTTATTGGTCAGCGCCAGCGTCGGCATATAGCAAAGCGTGTAGCCGAACAGCAGCGCAATCAGCAGCACGCCGTTTTCCGCAATCAAGGCCTGCGGCACAAACCACAAAATGACCGCGCCCGCCAGATGCATGACCGCCAGCACTTTCTGCGACGGGAAAAAGCGGTCCACCAGCATGCCCAGCACAAAGGGGGAAAGAATCGAGGCGATAGGCCCGGCGGAGAAGGCGTCGCCAATCAGCAGCGACATGTTGTGCTGCGACATCACCAGCCCCAGGGTGACGGACCAGCTCCCCCAGATAAAGAACTGAATAAACATCATTAACGACAGCCGCGGGACCAGCATGCGATGCGTTATTGCCCCGGATTTCGTACCTTGCGTTGCAGTCACCATATAAGCCTCACAGAGGAAAAGTAATCGATTACAAACAGCGGCAAGATAAAAGTAATCGATTACTTTTTAAGGCGTCGTCGTGTTGATCACAATTTTGAAACAAGAAAAATTGTTTTCTTTTTAATCAATGGAAACGGAAAACAGCGGCCCGGGAGGCGACGCGGTTAAGGCAGGCGAAACGAAAATCGAAAAAGGGAAGGTTCACGGGGTGCCAGTCTGCCCGCCCTCCTTAGCGGGAAGCTAAGCGCGAGGCGTTACGCCAGAAAGACAAGGCCGGCTAACGCCGACGCGATAGCGTAATCTTTGGCGAATTCCTTCAGGGCTTCGGTGTTTTCCCGGAAGTGGTTGAGCATCTTCTCTACCGCTTCCGCTTCATCTTCAGCGCTGGCTTCAAAAGGCAGTTTTCTCATCCCCTGCGCCGCTAACCTCTTTTTTTCATCCGGCGTGAGTTTCGCCTTCTCATAGACGTTTACGGTGATGTCGCTCGAGTAAAAAAGGTACTTTTTCACGATCTATCCTTAACGCGTTATCCCTTATTTGAGACCATCAATAAAACAGTAATTTATTCAGCCAGTCGAGCGATTTATGGTTGAGAAACGATCGGTTTCGCATTTCGTCATGCGATGAAAAAACGCGTGCGGATGAAAAAGGCGCCAACGCCGTAGTGATGGCTCGCCACCGTCGTGATTCACCCTGACCAGGCTACCCACCCGCGACTGGTCAGCGCACGCGATAACCGGCTACGCCGGGAGCGCCTCCCGGCTTAATCTCAGCGCTGGCTGCTGTTTCGCCAGTGCTGTTCGCAGCGTTCGCGGGCTTCGGCGTTCAGGTCGCGCAGTTCAGGCAGGCTGTCGCTGGTGCCATAATCCATCGTGCTGGCCGCCTCTTCCTGCTCCTCTTTCACGGCGAAACTCAGCGTTTCATCACGCTTGCGCCAGTCGCCGCCGTTTTGCTCATAAATAAGCGCATAAGTCGGCGTCTTTTCGTCGCTGCCGTAAATCTCATATTTACGGGTTGGCGCATCTTCAGGACCAAACTGAATCGTATCGATAAGTGTTGAATCGGCCATCGTTTTCTCCTCTGTGGTTAAGGAGTAAGGGTAGCCTATCGCGCGCAGTGCTGCGGGCCGACGCCGTTCAGCGACGTCGAACCGCCCGTCCCAGCAGCTTAACCTGCGCGGCCTCCAGCGCCAGCTGCACCGCCCCTTCCACCGTCGCCTGCGGGCCAAACTGCGTGGCGGCCACCGTGGTATGCGGCGAAAAGGCGGCCAGGGTTTTGCGCACCGCGGCGACGATAAGCCAGTTCGCCCCCACGCTGCCGCCCATCACTATCATCGCCGGATCAAGAACCGCCACCAGTCCGCAGGCGAGAAAGCCAATCTGCTCGCCATACTGCGCTATCGCCTGCATCGCCATCGGCTCGCCGCCCGTCGCCCGCTCCAGCAGCGCGTCCATGGAGCGCACCATCGGGAGCGACGGCGCGCGGCGGGCGTTCAGCCGGTCGAGAAAACCCTGCTTCGCCAGATGCCGCTCCAGCATCAGTTCGCCCGGCGACTCCTGCTCGCTCCAGGGAAACGGGATATCGGCTATCTCGCCTGCGCCGCCCCGCGCGCCATGTATCAGCATGCCGCCGCTGTATATGCCGCTGCCGATACGCTCGCCGATTTGCAGGAAAACCACGTCTTTTAGCCCTTTCGCTATTCCCAGCCGCACCTCTGCCGCCACGGCGCAGTTAACGTTGTTTTCAACGATGATATGCACGCCCGCAGGCAGCGCCAGACGCGCCAGAATCGCCTCGGGCGACAGCCCCGCCTGCGAAGGCCCCTCGCGCCCCGAAAGCTGAATATCGGGACGAACCGGTTTAGAGAGCGCGACGGTTATCGCCAGCAGCGGTCCGAACGCCGTAAGCTCCTGGCGCAACGCGGCGATGGCGTCGGCTGCGGCCTTAACCAGTTGAACGGAAGCGGCATGAACAAACTGCCGCAGCGCCAGCTGCCGTCCATCCAGGCTGCGGGCGATAAGCATCGCCTGGCTGTTGCCGATATCGGCGCCCAGCACCCAGCCCGTTTGTTGGCTGAGCTGATAAAGCTGCGCGCCGCGCCCGGCCCCTTCAACAACCGTGAGAAAGGCATGGCGCTGAAGTTCCTGCACGCCGGATGACACCGTGCTTTTGCTCATGCCGAGCCGCGTCATCAGCTCCGACTGCGTCGCGCTCCCCTCAATGATAAGCGACTCCATCAGCAGCCGGGCGCGCACGCTGAGCGCCGGCAGGCCGGACGAGACGGCCTGCGGCATCGCCAGTTGCGCGGTCTGGTCGAGAAAAGCCAGCGCCTGCGCCAGCGCGCCGGTCCGGTTCAGCGCCTGCGCCTGCCCGGCAAGCCCGGCGCGCAGCGCTTCGCGCTCAAACTCGCCTGCCTGCCACCAGGCGTGCAGCCGGGCGAGATCGCGCTCCGCCTCTGGCTGGCTGAAAAAATCGAGCAGACAACGCCCTGGCGAAGCGAGCCAGAGCCGGGCCGGGAGCGGCGAATCTTCCGGCTGCGGACCAACGCCGGGGACGGGCGTTACCGTCACGCCGGGCAACTGCAACGGGCGGCGGCGCGGATGCACCACATAAAGCGTGGCGCAGGCCGTCGGGTCTGGCTGCATGGCAGACGGCCCCGCCACCACCGCTTGCGGGAAGAAATGACCGACAACCTCCCACAGGAAGCGTCTGGTCAGGGTTTCGGCGGGCGTATGAATGTCGCCGCTGTAAATGCCCCTCGCCAGACGTTGAAGACGACCGCGCCGCAACGCCCGGCTAATCACCGCCGCGTCGTGCTCAGCGGCAAAGACCAACGCGGGCCAACCAGAATGCGCCATACCCTTTCCTTATTCATAAACCGCCAGGCGGCGAACGGGCCGCCCAGCCGGTCAATATTGTGTTAATCCGGTCAGTTTATATGCATGAAAAGCGTCACGCTGGTCAAGTTATCTTGTGAGGCGGTAAACCGCTGTCGTGACCGCGCTCACGGTTATTGGGGCAATATAATCATAATCAATTGAAATTAAACAAATTAAATAACCATAGCTGGCAGCGCGGCGGCTGTGCGATGGTGTCTGTGAAGCAAAAACAACCATCAGAACAGAAAAGAGACCCAACCGCTTATGACCGATAACGAAATCTTAATTCCCTTCGCGCAGGGGGTGATGCAGCAGGGCGACGCCTTCGCGCAAACCGTGGCGCGAACGCAGGCGTGGATAGCGTCGCTGGATACTGAAGCGATGCGCCGCGACACCCTGTTATTTGCCGGTATCGGCGCGTCCTATGCCGTGCTCGCCTCGCCGGTGCACGCGCTGCGAGCCGCCGGAATACGGGCGTTTCGCTCGAACGGCGATGATATGCCCGCAGGCGCCCCGCCGCTTGCCGACTGGTATATCGGCGTCTCACAGAGCGGGCGCAGCCCGGAAGTGGTGCGCATGCTGCAACAGCAGCGACACGAGCGGCGGCTGACGGTGGTCAACCAGGCTGACTCGCCGCTGGAGCGCATCGCCGCGAAGCCGCTGTGGCTCGGCACGCTAATCGATTCGGGCATGTCCTCGGTCGCGTTGATGGCGACCAGCGTCAGCCTGGGGCTGCTCACCGATGCGCTGATCGGCCGCGATACGCAGGCAGAGTGGCAGCGTTTGCCTGAACAGTTGACCGCGCTGCGGCCCGCCGCCGAGGCGGTTATTGCGCGCTTCGCCGCCCGGCTGCAGGATGTAGGCTGTATCGATCTGGTCGGCGCTGGCGGTAGCCTGAGCGCTGCGGAACAGGGGGCGTTGCTGCTGCGCGAAGGCCCGAAAGCCGCCGCGATGGGCATGGGCACGCGCCACTACCTGCACGGCATGACCGACGCGGTGGGCAATACCGCCCACGTGGTGATTGGCGGCGAACGCGAAGTGTTGCTGGCAAAACAGATGGCGGCGTTTAAGGTGCCGGTGCTGTTAATTACCGATACCCCGCAGACGATTCCGGGCGTGGAGACGTTGACCCTCCCTTCCCTGCCGCCTTTACAACGGCTGACGCTCGAGTTGCTGGCAATGGAGTTGCTCGCCATCCATCTTGGCGCGGTGCTGGGCCGGGATATCGATGCCGGCATTGTGGAGCGAATCGATACCAAAATAAGCGGAGCAGGCTTATGAACGCCAGCTGGTTAGGAATGGACGTCGGCGGCAGCAAAATTCAGGTGCGCATTGAAGACCGCAGCGGCAGGCTGCTGTTTGACCAGCAGTGGCCCACCGGCCCCTGGAGCGGCGAGCCCTGGTCGCGCAAATCCGCGCGCATGGCGGAGCTGATTGCCTTTGCCTGCAAACAGGCGAAGCTAACCGCGCCGCCCGTGGCGGTAGGCATCGGCGCGCACGGCTGCGATACCCCCGAGGAGTGCGCCACCATGACGGCGTTAATGGCCGACCGCCTGCCCGGCTCGGTATGCCAGGTGGTGAATGACGCGGCGCTGGTGGCGTTAAGCGCCTATGGAGAACCCGCGGCAGGCCTGATTGCCGGTACCGGTTCGGTGGCTGTCGCCCGGGGCGCGGACGGCGGCTGGTTGCAGACCGGCGGCTGGGGCTGGGTGGTAGGTGATGAAGGCGGCGCCAGCGGCCTGGTGCGCGCGGCTATCGGCGCCATCCTGCTGGACTGGGACGGCGGCTGCCAGGACGACCCGCTGACCACCACGCTGGTGGAAGCCTTCGGCGTCGCGCACCTGCTGGACCTCCCTTCGCAGCTGCTGCGTACGCCCGCCAGCGAATGGAGCCGCCATGCGCCGCTGATTTTCGACTGTCTGCCGCGAGATTCGCGGCTCGCCCGCCAGGTGGTCGACGCGGCGGTGGTGTCGCTCACCTCGCTGATACTGCGCCTGCGCGAGCGCGGCGCGACGTTTAATCAGGTTATCGCCGCAGGCGGCGTCATTCGCCATCAGCCTGTTCTGTTCGGCCTGCTGGCTAACGCGTTGCGCCAGCATGATGCGGGTTTATCGCTCTCCCTGTTGCAGGCTGCGCCGGTAAGCGGCGCGCTGCGCCTGGCGCGGCAGATAGCGCCCGAGGCTTCCTTATCTTCTCCTCTGCGAGGTGCATGATGTCCCAGTATGAAAGCGAAGCCGCTCCGGCGGCCAGCAAAGCGTGGCGTTTCCCGAGCACGTACACCGTTCTTATCGTCATTACCGTCGTGGTTTGGCTTCTGACCTGGATAATCCCCGCCGGGCACTATCAGACGCAGGATGGCCGGCCGGTAGCGGGCAGTTTTCAGGTTGCCGCCAGCCCGCTTTCGGCGCACCAGCGCGTGAAGGAGCTTTTCCTCGCGCCGGTTAACGGTCTCTACGGTATTGAAAACGCCGCCGGGTTCGTTGGGCCTTATGAGAGCGGCAGTATCTTCGGCGCCATTGGCGTCTTCTTTTACGTGTTATCGCTCGGCGCGTTTATTGTCACCACCACCAAAACGGGGGCCATCGACGCCTGCCTCGGCCACGTGGCGCAGCGCTTCCGGCGGCGCGGCGGCTTGCTTATCGCCATGGTGATGCTGCTTATCGCCATCGGCGGCTCCACGTACGGCATGGGCGAGGAGACGCTGGGCTTTTACGCGCTGCTGGTGCCGCTGCTGCTGGGGCTGGGGTTCGACCGCATGACGGCGGTAGGGGTAATCCTGGTCGGCTCGGTGGTCGGCAACATGAACTCCACCGTTAACCCGTTTATGACCGGCGCCGCCTCGGCGGGCGCAGGCGTGCCGATGGGCAGCGGCATCGGGCTGCGGTTTATCATGTTTCTCGCGCTCACGGGGCTCGCCATTGCCTATGTGGTTATTTATGCCCGGCGCGTACAGCGCAACGCCGCCCATTCGGTGGTGGGCTTCACCGATGAAGATCGCGAGCTGGCGCAGGCGCGTCTGCAGTTGCCGCAACCGATGACGGGCCGCCAGAAAGCGGTGATGGCAGCCTTCGCCGCCACCTTCGCGTTTATGATTTTCGCCATCATTCCCTGGGCGCAGGTGATTGTCGGGCCGCAGGCGGCGTCGTGGCCCTGGCAGCTCGACTGGTATTTCCCGGAGCTGACCGCGCTGTTTCTGGTGATGTCCGTGGTCACCGGATGGCTTGGCGGGCTGCGCGGCAACAACCTGTTTAACGCCATGCTGGCGGGCATTGCGGACTTCATGGGCGCGGCGCTGGTCATCGTGCTGGCGCGCGGCATTACCGTCATCATGCATAACGCGCAGATAACCGATACCGTGCTGCACTCGATGGAGAGCGTGGTCAGCGGCGCCTCCTCCGGCCTGTTCGCGGTTATCATGTACCTGATTATCATGCCGCTCTCTTTCCTGGTGCCAAGCTCGTCGGGCCTTGCGACGCTCGCCATGCCGGTGCTCGCCCCGATTGCCGATTTCGCGGGCGTTGGACGAGAAATCGTCGTGACGGCGTATCAGGGGTCAGTGGGCGCTATCGCGATGATCTCTCCCACGTCGGCCATCGTGATGAGCGGACTGGCGCTGGCGAAAGTTAGCTACCCGCGCTACCTGATGTGGGTGCTGCCGCTGCTGGCGATGCTGGCTGTCGCCACCTGTCTGTTCCTGGTGGTCGGCGCGGCGTTATCCTGACGGCGCATAAACCAAACCCGGCCTCGCGCCGGGTTTGCTACGGTTCTTCTGCCGCCCGCTTTTATGGCTTTTGCTGAAAAACAGTCAAAACAGCGCCCTTCGCGCTTTCCACGCGATTTCCCCTGCGATTTTACTTACCCCGAAAGATGCCCCTATAATGCGCCCCTTTCTGCGGCGGCGATGATATTTAAACAAAATTTGCCAGCCCGGATAAAAGCCCCGGCGCGATGGGGGTAGTCCTGACGGAGCATGACAAGGCCTCGCCAGTAAAGCAGTCACAGCAATGACTTAACAACACCAGAAAGCGGTTTACTTATGATTTCGGCAACACAAGAGAAGAGCGAAGGCGCGGTCCGCGCAGGCTGGAAATGGCGCGACAATGTCTGGGCGCTGGGGCTTTATGGCACGGCGGTAGGCGCAGGCACGCTGTTCCTGCCGGTGGAGGTAGGCACCCAGGGGCCGGTTATTTTTCTGATGATGCTGCTTGCCGGTCTGCCGCTCTCGCTGATGCCGCACCTGATGCTGTGTCGCGTTTATATGAAAGAGCAGCCGACGGCGGACTCATCGCTGCCGATTTTCGGCTCCTTTTTTAAGGGCAAAGGGGAGCTTGCGATTATGCTCTTTTACTGCCTGGCGTTCTTCCCGGTGACGCTGGTATTCGGCGTGGCGCTGGTTAACGCGCTGGATAATTACCTGAGCGCCCATCTGCATGCGGCTCACCTTTCCCGCGGCCTGCTCGCTTTTCTCGTCGTCGCCGGGATTTACGCGGTGCTGAGCAAAGGGCGCGACAAAGTAGTCGGCACCATGAGCGCGCTGGCGTTGCCGTTTGCCGCCTCCATTTTGCTCATCGCCCTGCTGCAAATCCCCCACTGGAATATAGCGAACCTGGCGGGCGTGATAACGAAAGCGCATGCGGCGCCCCTTACCGAGACGCTAAAAAGCATCTGGCTGACGCTGCCGCTTATCACCTTCTCGTTCTGCTGCGCGCCGATGGTTTCGCCGCTGACCTCGTACTACCGTGAACGGAAAGCGGAAGGCGAGCGCAAGGCGCTGTTGGTTATCCGCATGGCCTACGGCGCGATTTTCTTCAGCATCCTCTTCTTTGTACTGAGCTGCGTATTAAGCATTCCGCACGACAGCTTCGCACAGGCCAAAGCGCAGAACCTGAACGTGCTGTCAGTGGTGTCGGCGGAAGGCTCGCAGCTTGTCTATCTGCTGGCGCCGTTTATCGCTATTGTGGGCATGACAAAATCGTTTCTCGGCGTAGGGCTTTCCGTCACCGAAACCTTCGCGCAGCTCATTACCGAAGCCTCCGGCATCAAGGGCGCGGGCGGCAAGCGTCTTGCTTACCTGATTATGTTCGCGCTGACCTTCGGCATCGTGTACGCCAACCCGAACGTCATTACGCTGATTGAAACCTTCTGCGGGCCGCTTATCGCCATCATCCTGTTTCTGATCCCGGCCTGGCTTATCTATACCCGCGCCGAACTGCGCGAACTGCGCGGCGTAAAAACCGCCGTCATCGCCCTGGCCGGCGTGGCGACGCTTTCCGCCCTGCTCTATTCGATGGCGTAACGCCGCTCAGGTTGCATTATGCCCCTCGCAGAGGGGCTTTTTTATCGCCTCGATTTCTCCCGACGCTGACTTAATACGCCGCGACTTCCCGCGCCATTTCCCGCGAATAGCGCTGGCTGCCGTTAATCAACATGCGGGTGTAGGCGGTGGCGACGTCGCCTTTGACCAGCGCTTCCACCGTAAGCGTCTCGAGGATTTTGCCGTACTGCATCACCGCCACCTTCTGGCACAGATGGGCGATGACGCCAAGGTCGTGCGTTACCATCAGATAAGTCAGGTTCGCCTCCTTCTGTAGCTCGGCCAACAGGTTGAGGATCTCAGCCTGCACCGACACGTCCAGCGCCGAGGTCGGCTCATCCAGCAGCAAAACCTGCGGCTCCAGAATAAGCGCCCGCGCAATCGCCACGCGCTGGCGCTGCCCCCCGGAAAGCTGGTGCGGATAACGGTCGCGAAACGTCCTGCTAAGGCCCACTCTGTCCAGCAAACTATTGACGCGGCGGTCACGCTCGGGAATGCCGTGAATCAGCAACGGCTCTTCGAGGATATCGCTGATGGTATGACGCGGATGCAGCGAGCCATAAGGGTCCTGAAAGACCATCTGCACCCGCCGACAACGCTCGCGGCTGATGCGCTTTTCCAGCGGAACGTTATTGATAGCCAGCTCGCCTCGCCAGTGGGTGAACAGCCCCGCAAGGCACTTCAGCACCGTGGTTTTTCCGGAGCCGGATTCACCCACCAGCCCGTAAATCTCGCCGGGCCGCACCTCAAAAGTGACATCATGCAACACCTGGTTCTGCCTGCTGCCCTCGCCAAACGTCAGGTTAAGATGGTTGACTGTTATCATCTGCGTCTCCTTAGTCCGTGAGCCAGCTCGCCTGGCGTTGCAGAACCGGTAATACCGCGCGGCGGCGGTGAATTTCCGGCAGGGAGTCGATGAGTCCCTGGGTATAAGGGTGTTGCGCCTTGTGCAAATCGCAGGCGGCGAGCGATTCCACCACCCGCCCGGCGTACATCACCAGCACCCGGTCGCAAAAGCTGCGCACCAGGTTGATATCATGGCTGATAAAAATAAGCCCCAGCCCGCGCGACTGCACCAGGTCATCCAGCAGCCCCAGCACCTGCAGACGTACCGAGACATCCAGCGCCGAAGTCGGTTCATCCGCTATCACCAGTTCCGGGTCGGTAATCAGCATCATGGCTATCATGATGCGCTGCCCTTGCCCGCCGGAAATCTCATGCGGGTAAAGCTGGTAAACGCGCTCGGGCTGACGAATGCGCACTACCTCCAGCATCGCCAGCGCTTTCTCTTTCGCCTGCGCTTTACGCCCGCGATGGTGCGTAAGCCAGGCTTCAGCGATTTGATCGCCCACGCGCACCACCGGGTTCAGCGAATACTTAGGATCCTGCATGATCATCGATATCCGTTTGCCGCGGATCTGGCGCATTTGCGCCTCGCTGACCGTGCGCAGGTCGATATCGCCGAACTGCATTTTCTCGGCGGTGATGCGGGTTTTTTTCGGGTGCAAATGCAGCAGCGCCCTGCCCACGGTGGACTTGCCGGAGCCGGATTCGCCGACGATAGCCAGCTTCTCGCGCCCCAGTTGAAAAGAGACGCCGCGCACCGCGTGCGTCACCGCCGCGCCGTTGCTGAAATCGACATGCAGATTGCGGACATCGAGCAAGGGCGAATTAGTCGTTGCGAGGATCGAGGATGTCACGTAAGCCGTCTCCTAAGAAGTTAAACGCCAGGCTGTTGATTAAAATCGCCAGCCCCGGAATGGTCACCACCCACCAGCACTCCATCATGTAGGTGCGCCCGCTTGAGATCATGGCACCCCACTCCGGCTGCGGCGGCTGCGCGCCGAGGCCCAGGAAGCCAAGCCCGGCGGCGGTCAGGATTATCCCCGCCATGTTCATAGTGATGCGGATGATGACCGACGGCAGGCAGAGCGGCACAATGTGGCGCCACAGCACGCGCACCGGCGACGCGCCCTGCAGGCGCACCGCGGAGATAAAATCCGCCTGGCGCAGCGAGAGGGTTTCCGCCCGCGCCAGACGCGCTATCGGCGGCCACGCGGTGAGCGTAATGGCGATAACCACATGCTCAAGCCCCGGGCCGAGCGCGGCGACAAACGCCAACGCCAGCACCAGGCTCGGGAAGGAGATGAAAATATCCGTCACGCGCATTAACACCATATCGACCTTGCCGCCGAAATACCCCGCCGTCACGCCGAGCAGCAACCCCAGCGGGCCGACGGTAACCGAAACCAGCAGCACGATATAAAGCGTAATGCGCGAGCCGTAGACCAGCCGGCTGAAGATGTCGCGCCCGAACTCGTCGGTGCCGAACCAGTGCTGCGCATTCGGCGCCGTCAGCGCGTTGTTGAGATCCTGCACCAGCGGGTGCCAGGGCGCGATGAGCGGCGCGAATATCGCCACCAGCAGCAACAGGGCAATAATCCCACCGCCCGTCGCCGTCAGCGGATTGCGCGCCATTTTGCCAAGAAAAGCGCCGGTCAGCCGCAGCGCGCGCGTTACCCGCCGACGCCCTTCCCGGCTGTCGCGGCCAAGGGGCGAGTCCAGAAAAACCGTCATGATTTGGTCCTCGGGTCAAAGAGTTGATAGAGCATGTCGGAGAGCAGGTTCAGCATCACGAAAATGACGCCCACCACCAGCACGCAGCCCATCACGGCGTTCATGTCGCCGAGCAGCAGGCTGCTGGTGAGGTAGGAGCCGAAACCCGGCCAGGAGAAGACCGTTTCAATCAGCACGGCCCCTTCCAGCAGCGAGCCATAAGCCAGCGCCACCACGGTTAAAAGCTGAACGAGGATATTGCGAAAGGCGTGGTTCCAGATAACCTGCCGTTCCGTCAGCCCCTTTACCCGTGCGGTGATGATGAACTCCTGGGAGAGCTGCGCCAGCATAAAACTGCGCGTCATCCGGCTAATGTAAGCCAGCGAATGGAAGCCCAGCAGTGCGGCGGGCAATATCAGGTGGTTGATGGCGTTCCAGAAAACGGCGGCATTGCCGGCCAGCAGCGCATCGACGGTTATCAGCCCCGTGCGCCGCGGCACGATGCCGTCGAGACCGAGATCGAGCCTGCCAGCGCCGCCCACCCAGCTCAGCCAGGCGTAAAACACCAGCAGCCCCATCATCCCCACCCAGAAAATCGGCGTGGAGTACCCGGCGAGGCTGATAATGCGCACCACATAATCCGTCACGCTGTTGCGCCTCGCGGCGGCCAGCACCCCCAACGGGATGCCCAGCCCTGCGCCGACGATAATGGCCATGGTCGCAAGCTCAAGCGTTGCCGGGAAGACGCGGATAATGTCCTGCGCCACCGGTTTACCGGTCAGCAGCGCGTTGCCCAAATCGCCGTGCAGCAGGTTCGTGAGGTAAATGCCAAACTGCGTCGCCAGCGATTTATCAAACCCCAACTGGTGGTAAACCTGCTGATAGGTGCTCTGGTCGGCATCCGGCCCGACAATCGCCAGCACCGGGTCGATGGGCATCACCCGGCCGATAAAAAACGTTAACAGCAGCAGGCCGAAGAGCGTCACCATTACCTGCATAATGCGGCCTGAGAAACGCCTGGCGCGCGTGCCAGGGGCGAGAAGTGCGACGGTCATGGTTTCTCTCCTGCGTTGGTTTTATCCACTTCACGCAGAAACGTGGTGGCGGAGGGATGCGGCTGGTAGTGCTTCACCTCGTTGCGCACCACCGCTGAATCCACCATTTGCGAAAGCGGGATAAGCGCGGGGATAAGCTTATCGTAGCGGGTCTGGATAGCCTGATAACCAGCCACCTGCTTTTGCGGGTCGCGTTCAAGCAGCGCGCGGTCGATCATCTCGTTGAGCTGTTTGTCGTAAAAGCCGGTGCGCCAGCCCTGAAAGTTGGTGAGCCGCGCGGCGTCGCTGTTATCGGGGTTGTAAACCAGCGCGCGTAAGCTTGAGTGCGGATGCGGCTCCATGCCGCTGCCGCCGCGTCCCACCAGCATGTCGAATTTACGCTCGCGCATCGCGCCGTAAATCTGGTTGCCGGTGCCGGTGATGATTTTGGCGTTGATGCCGCCCTGCATCAGCGTGGACTGCACCGCAATGGCGATATTGAGAAAGGGCTGGTCCGCCAGCACGCGAAGCGTGGTATCAAACCCGTCCGGGTAGCCCGCCTCCGCCAGCAGTTTTTTCGCCCGGGCAATATCGAGCCGGTAGCCCGGGTCCGGCAGCGTGGAGGGCATGCCGCTTTTTATCGGCCGCTGGTGCAGCACGCCATAGCCCGGCATCAGCGCGTTGTTGATCCCCTGATAGTCAATGAGATAGCGCACCGCCTCGCGCACTTTGGGATTGCTGAAGTGCGGCTCTTTCATGCTCATCGCCACGTAATAGACAGTGCCGCGCTGCACCGCGTCCACCGTTAAGCCCGGGTCATTGCGCAGGGCGTTGATGTCAGAAACCGCCATGTTGCTGGCGATATCCAGATCCCCTTTCTCAATCATCAGCCGCAGGGTCTGTGACTCCTGGAAATGGCGCAGCACTACGCGGCTCATTTTCGCTTCCTCACGCCAGTAACCGGGGTTGCGCTTCATGCGCAGCACATCTTTCGCCTGCCAGCTCTCCAGAATAAACGGTCCGGAACCCGCTTCATTAGTGGTCAGCCAGCGGTTGCCCCAATCATCGTTCACCGCATGCCGGGAGACCGTTTTGCTGTCCAGCACCCCCAGATTGCCGAGCGCCGCCAGCGAATAGAGGATGAGCTGCGGATCGTTGGCCTTCGGTAAGACAATCTGAAACGTATGCGCGTCAGGGGCGCTGACCTGCTGGTCGATATTCTTTTTGCTGAAGCCGTAGGATTTCCACACCGACGCCTGTGCGAGGTTGAGGTGGAGAATGCGGCGCATCGACCAGACCACATCCTGCGCTGTGAGCGGGTTGCCGGAGTGAAACCTCACGTCATCACGCAGATGAAACGTGAGGGTTTGCCCGTCCGGGCTGACTTCCCAGGCGTGCGCCAGCGCGGGTTTAACGTGAGTGAGCTGCGTCGGGTCCAGCTCTACCAGCGAATCGTAAAGATTCACCACGATGCCCACCACTTCGTTGCCGGTCATGGCCGCCGGGTCGAGCGTCAGCAGGTTGTTCATGTTCATACCGATGATGAGCTGATCGGGCGGCGTTTTCGCTATCGCCGCACCACTCCCCATCATCATGGCGAGCGCGAGCAGGCACGCCCCCAGCGAGGAAGTTCTGTTCATAGGTATACCGTTTTGTAGGGTAAGGGTTGCCGGGCAGACGCCTGGCATGATTTTGTTATTCGTCAGTCGTGGCTGAGGGTGTTCGCTTCGATATAGGCGAAGTTAATGTCTTCACCGAGCCCGGGGCGCTGCGGCAGGTGAACAAAGCCTTCATCGTCCATCGGGTCGACCAGCGTGTTGAGGTAAGGCGCCGGCTCGTCGTAATCCAGGAAAGGATGCAGCAGCCCGCGCTCGTACCAGCGGCAGTTGCGAATAGCGCCGATGACCGCGAGGCTCGCCGCGCCGTTGCCATGCACTTCACAATCCATGCCGAACGATTCCGCAAGGCTCGCCACTTTCAGGGTGGGCGAGATGCCGCCTACGCCGTTGGCGCCTGCGCGAAGAATGTCGCACGCCCCTGCTTTCACCCAGTCCGCCCGGCTGTGGTGTTTGCCGCCGAGGCTTTCCGGCCCGATGACGGGAATAGACAGGTTTTCCGCCAGCCAGCGGTAGGAATCCATGCTCTCCTCCTCCATCGGCTCTTCAAACCAGGCGAAGTTGAGCTTTTCCAGCGCCTTGCCTATCCAGAGCGCCTCGGTGCGGCTGTACCAGTGATAACCGTCAATCATCAGGTCAATATCCGGTCCCACCGCTTCGCGCACGGCGGCGCAGGCTTTAACGTCCATTTTCGGGTCAGGGGCGAAAGAGACGGGCGGCATCCAGGTATGCAGCTTGATGGCCTTATAGCCGCGCGCCACCAGCTTTTCGGCGAAAGCGGCATACTCATCCGGGGTGGAAAGGCCGCCTGCGAGGTCGTCCCCACACATGGTGCTGCCATAGGCGGGCACTTTATCGCGAAAGCCGCCGAGCAATTTATAAACCGGCATGTTGAGCTTGCGGCCGATTAAATCCCACAGCGCCTGTTCCACAAACGAGAGCGCGCGTTCAGTGAGCTGGTGCGCGCTGCCCCGCTGCCAGTGCGCGAGAGCCTGCCAGATGCGTTCGCGGTTAAACGCCTCCTGACCGACCATGACCTTGCGCAAAAAAGTATTGACGACAAAGGGGCGCACCACTTCCGGCGGCGCAAAAGAAAACCCCTGCGTGCCATCGTCGGCGGTAATCGTCAGCATGGCCATTTTCGCCATACTCTCCGGGCCCGGGTGCGAATGCCCGGCGCTGTCAGAAACCCGGCGCGAGAGGTACTGGAAGAGGGTAACGTTTACAGATTCAATTTTCATGGTCGGTCCTTAAAAAGGCAGGGTAATTCATGTTCTGTTTATCAGCCCTGCGGATTACCGAAATCGGCAAGCAGGTTTTACGTAATTAAAAAGCCGTTTCAATGCTCAATCTAGGCACAAAAAATCACCATGTCCTCGGAAAATGTTCACTAACAGACGGTGATTTTTTGGGCGACAGCACGAAGTTAAGTGATGGTTTTCACAAAAGAAGTGCAAAGTGTGAGATGGGTCAGACCAGGCCGGGAGCGGGAAATTAGCGCGCCGTCACATCAGGCGGAAGCTCAGGTCTCTATCCCCTCTGGCGCTTTCTGCTGGCGGCTTCGGCACCGTTTTTTTCTCAAGCGCGGGAACGGTGCATGGCATTTGTTGCTTTTATGTTTCATTTAAGTTAATCGCATCCCCCTTTTACCCGCCTGTTCTGCTATAACAGGCGGTGCCCTGCTTGCGCAGAGGAGGCCGGGCAAAGGAACGCTACGTTGAATTTTCGCAGTAAAAGGACGAGATACCGCTATGCCCGTGAATTTTGACCTCAATGACCTTTACGCGTTTCGGGCCCTGGTGGAGTACGGCAACTTTCGGCTGGCGGCGGAGTCTATCTGTCTTTCGCAACCGGCGCTCAGCCGCCGCATTGATAAGCTCGAAAGCGCGCTGGGATTAAAGCTGTTTGAAAGGACAACCCGGCGGGTGACGCTCACGCTCAAGGGGCAGGCTTTCGCCGAGCGCTCGGGCCAGTTACTGGCGGATTTTGAAGCGGTGATGGCGGATCTCAGCGAAGTCAGCTTAGCCCGCACCGGGCTGATTACCGTCGCCTGCGTCCCCTCTGCCGCTTACTACTTTATGCCGAACGTCATCCGCAGCTTTCAGGCCAGATACCCCCGCGTGCGCATCAAGCTTATCGACAGCAGCGCGGGTAACGTCTACGACTCGGTCATGAGCGGCCAGGCGGATTTCGGCATCAGCTTTTCCGGCAGCACGCAGCCCGATATCGAATTTCTGCCGTTGCTCAACGATGAGTACGTGGCGGCCTGTCGGCCTGAACACGCTATTGCCGGTAAAAAAAGCATCACCTGGCAAGAATTTTACCGGCACGACTGGGTTGGGCTGGATAAAACGTCGGGGAACCGCACCCTGCTCGACCAGGCGCTGGCGGAGATTGCGCCCGAACGGCCCAGCATCTGTGAGACGCGCCACGTGACCACCATGCTCGGCATGGTGGAAGCCGGGCTTGGCATCGCCGCCGTGCCCGCGATGTCGATGCCGCTGTCCGCGCATTCCGCGCTGACAAAAGTCGCGCTCACCGGGCCGGTCGTCACGCGAACGGTCGGCCTGCTGAGAAGAAGCGGGCGCATGCTTTCCCATGTGGCGCAGGAGCTGGAAAACACCCTTATTGAACGGTATCGCTCGCTTTGACGGCGTGCTTCGCCTTCACAGAGCGAAGGCCGGTTGACTGAACGACGTTTTGCACCTCCGGCGAGGACAAATAGCGCAGCAAATCCGCCGCCTCATGGCGGTTTGCCGAGGTGGCGGTCACCGCACCGGCAAACCGCGTGGTGTATTGCACCTTTTCCGGCAGTTCGCCAATGAAGGTCACGCCCGGCACCGGCAGCAGCTCGCTCACCTGCTGGAAACCCAGCGCATATTCGCCTTTCGCCACCACCGAGGCCACCGGGATCCTGTCAACCCGGTGCGCTTTCTCTTTCACCTCTTCTGCAATGCCAAGCCGCCGGAACAGCTGCTCGCTGACATACCTGCCGCTGGCGCTGTCGGAGTAGGCTATCGAGCGGGCGTTGCGCAAAGCGGCGCGGAGTTCATCCTCGGTTTTAATGCTCACCGGCGTCGCGCCCTGCTTTATCACCGCGCCGACAAGCGAGTCCGCCAGTTCTACCCGCGAGCCAGGCAGGGTCTGGCCCTGCGCGGCGAGTTTTTCCAGCGCGCTTCCCACCATGATAACCACATCGGCCTTTTCACCCCGCGCCAGCCTTTGCGGAATGGCCTGTGGCGTATCGCCCATGGACGGGCCTGCAACCGTGTGAAGGTGAACCCCTTCCCGCGCTGCAAAACGCGGGGCGAGGGTTTCCCATGCCGCCTTAAAGCCGCCCGAGATCATGACGGTTAACGCTTTAGCCTGAAGCGCCGGGCTGCTCGCCAGGGCAACAATGAACGCCGTAGCGCGCCAGTAGATTTTCACGGTTTCTCTCCTTAGCCGAACGTCTTACGGGCATTGGGCAGCGGCAGCGTGCTGCGACGGTATAAAAAGAGGGTCGCCAGCAAAGCGCATACGGCGGCGAAGCTCATCCAGTACCCCGGCGAGGCTTTGTCGCCCGTGTACTCAATCAATGCGGTAGACATCACCGGCGTAAACCCGCCGAACACCGCCGTCGCCAGGCTGTAGGCAAGCGAGAAACCCGCCACCCGCACCTCCGTCGGCATAATTTCGGTGAGCGCCGGGATCATCGCCCCGTTGTACAGACCATAAATAAACGAGAGCCACAGCAGCACGCCCAGCATCATGTAAAAGCCCGGCGCGCCCGCCAGCAAACGCAGCGCCGGGTAAGCGGTAGCCAGCGCCAGCAGCGTCATGGCGACCAGCACCGGCTTGCGGCCAAAGCGGTCGGACAGCGCCCCGCCTACCGGCAGCCAGAAGAAATTGGAGACCGCCACCAGCAGCGTGACCAGCAGGCTGTCTGAGGCGCTGAGCATCAGCACTTTTTTGCCAAACGTCGGCGCATACACGGTTATCAGGTAAAACGCGGTGGTGGTCATGGCGACCATCAGCATGCCGGCGATAACCACCTGCCAGTTATTGAGCAGCGTTCTGAACACCTGCCCCATGCCGGGATGGCTGCGGCGCGCGTTGAACTCCTGCGTTTCTGCCAGCTTGCGGCGAAGGAGGAAAATAAACGGTACGATCAGGCAGCCGAAAAGAAACGGGATGCGCCAGCCCCATTCGCGAATGGCCGTTTCCGCCAGCAATGCGTTGAGCGCGAAGCCCATCGCTGCGGCAACCATGATAGCCACCTGCTGGCTGCCGGACTGCCAGCTGGTGTAGAAGCCTTTACGCCCCGGCGTGGCGATTTCCGAGAGGTAAACCGAAACCCCGCCCAGTTCCGCGCCCGCGGAAAAGCCCTGCAGCAGGCGCCCAGTCAGCACCAGCAACGGCGCCCAGAGTCCGATGCTCTCGTAAGAAGGGATAAGCACAATCAGGAAAGTCCCGGCCGCCATGATGGAGAGCGTGACAATAAGCCCTTTACGTCTGCCCACCTTATCAATGTATGCCCCTAACACCACGGCGCCGACAGGGCGCATCAGGAACCCGGCGCCGAACACCGCGAAAGTCAGCATCAGCGAAGCAAATTCGCTGCTTGCCGGGAAGAAGGTGTGCGCAATGTAAGTGGCATAAAACCCGAACAGGAAAAAATCAAATTGCTCCAGGAAATTACCGGAGGTGACGCGCAGGATAGCACCAGCCCGCGCCCGGGCAGTTAACGGTAAGGAAGCGGTTTGCATCTGAGTCTCCATTTATTTACGACGCTTTTGCTGCGCCTGATTTGAAGACTGGACCAGGGTTGCGAAGTTAATAAGTGCAATAAATCAATCGACCCATGCGCGGGCTGCATTAATTAACCAGCCCGGCGAATAAACCTTATTATTTACAGTTATTTACGATGAATGACACAGGCTTAATCTCCGCCCGCCAGCGCCAGATGGCTTTTCCGTTTTGTGACGAAATTCATACAGGATTTCTCATTTACGCAACGTTAATTTAACAAGAAGAACCTAAAAACGGCTGCGCGGTTGTCCAGTTTAATTAACCTGTTGTCCAGACCGATGCAGCGCCGTTGGCGACGACTCAGCAAAATGGCATGACGTTAAGAGGAGATAACCATGCTGAGTCAACCGGAAAACAAATACCGCCCCTGGCCCCCCCTGAATCTGCCCGACCGCACCTGGCCGGAAAAGCGAATAACGCACGCGCCGCGCTGGTTATCCACGGATTTACGCGATGGCAACCAGGCGCTGGCCGAACCAATGGACAGCGAGCGCAAGCTCCAGTTCTGGAACTTATTGCTGGAGTGCGGCTTTAAGGAAATTGAGGTGGCGTTTCCTTCCGCCTCGCAGACGGATTTCGCCTTTGTCCGTCAGTTGATTGAGGAAGCGCGCATTCCTGACGATGTCACTATTCAGGTCTTAACCCAGGCGCGTGACGAGCTTATCCTGCGCACCTTTGAAGCGCTGCGCGGCGCGAAACGCGCCACGCTTCATCTCTATAACGCCACCGCGCCACTGTTCCGGCGGCTGGTCTTCGGCATGGAGAAACAGGAGATTGTCGCACTGGCTGTCAACGCCACTACCCTGATTCGCCAGCAGTGCGAGCGATATCCGCAAACGTGCTGGCAGTATGAATATTCGCCCGAAACGTTCTGCTTCACGGAGCCCGAATTTGCGCTGGAGATTTGCGAAGCGGTGGCGGATGTCTGGCAACCCTGCGCAGAGCGCCCAATGATTATCAATCTTCCCGCGACGGTCGAGGTGAATACGCCCAACGTCTATGCCGACCAGATTGAGCATTTCTGCCGCCATTTTTCACGGCGCAACGAGGTGTGCATCAGCGTTCACCCGCACAACGATCGCGGCACCGGTGTGGCCTGCGCGGAGCTGGCGATGATGGCGGGCGCCGATCGCGTTGAAGGCTGCTTATTTGGCAACGGCGAGCGCACGGGCAACGTCTGCCTGGTGACGCTGGCGATGAATTTATACAGCCAGGGCATCAGCCCGGGGCTGAGTTTTCATGACATGAACAAGGTGGTTGAAGTGGTCGAAAGCTGTAACCAACTGCCGGTTCACCCGCGTCACCCCTGGGCGGGAAGCCTGGCGTATACCGCCTTTTCCGGCTCGCATCAGGACGCCATCAAGAAAGGATTTGACGCCCGCAAAGCGGGCGACCGCTGGGAAATGCCCTATCTGCCTGTCGATCCGCAGGACATCGGGTGCAGCTACGAGGCCGTTATTCGGGTCAACAGCCAGTCCGGTAAAAGCGGCAGCGCCTGGATAATCGAGCAAAACCACGGCCTGACATTGCCCCGCGCGCTGCAGCAGGATTTCAGCCAGCATGTGCAGCGCGAAACGGATAGCCATGGCCGCGAGATGACGCTAAACGCGTTATGGCAGCTCTTTCGCACGCGCTACGGGCTGGTCCCCCAGCCGCCGCTCGCCCTTCGCGACTACCGCAGCGAAAGCCAGCAAAACGGCCGTTTAAAACTTCAGGCCACGCTTACGGTGAACGGCGAGCAAAAGAAAATCGAGGGATACGGCAACGGGCTGCTCTCCGCCGCCGCTGCGGGGCTGGCGCCGTTAACCGCACAGCCGCTGGTGATTAAAGACTATCACGAGCACACGCTGGGGGAGCGAAGCGACAGCCGCTCGGTCGCCTATATCCGCTGCGAGTTCGCGGATGGCGGCAGCCGCTGGGGCGTGGGCATCGACAGCGATGTCTCGCGCGCCTCGCTGCAGGCGCTGTTCAATGCGGCGATAGCGCAGGATTAATCATTAAAATAGTCGCTGGGTGATACGCCCATCACCCGGCGAAACATGGCGGTGAACGCGCTGTGGCTGCCGTAACCCAGCTCCAGCGCGATCGCGAGCACGGATTGCCCCTGCGCCAAGCGAATCAGCGCTTCCATGAGTCTTGCCCGCCTCACCCATTCGCTCCAGGTCAGCGCCGTTTGCTGCTGGAAATGGCGGTTCAGGGTGCGCTCGCTCATGTTAACAAGACGCGCCGCGCGCTGGCTGGACCAGTCATCCGCAGGCCGCGCCTGCATGCTTCTGCACAGCTGGCGCAGTATCGCGGTTTGCGGCTCCGCCAGGCCAAACGGCAACACGGTCATTCCCCGTATTTCATCCAGAATCAGCTCATAAATACGCTCTTCACGGCTGCCGCCGACATAGTGTTCAGGAAGCGCAAGTGAGGCCACAATAAGCTCCCGCAGCAGCGCGGAAATTTGCACAATCTGGCACGCGGCGGGAAGGTCCGCTCGCGCGAGCGGATCGATAAACAGCGTTCTGGCCGCCACCTGTCCGGTAATACGAAGCGCATGCCACGTTCCTGCCGGCAGCCAGACGCCGCGGCCTGGCGGGATGACCCAGCACCCGCTCTGGGTATCGACGCGCACCACCCCGCTGATGATATGTAAAAGCTGTGCGCAATCATGCTGATGCCAGGGTTCGGTGGCCCCGTGCGGGTAATCATGCGCCACGGGAACCAGGGGGCGATGGGCAAACGAAAGCGAGGCGCTGGATTGCATAGGGTTATCGGTAATCAGTCGCAGATAAAGTTACAGAGACGCTGTCTGGCTGCGCCCCGTTTTAAGGTATTGAAGAGTCATAACAAATTTTTCCGAAAAAGTCAGGCCGGACCTCTGCGCCAGGCTTTGCAAGGCGTCAGGGCGCGCCGTTCGCCTTTTAAAAAATCAGTGAGGCGACAACCTGAGCCTGTTTTCACCTGGGGCGGTCTACAGGCCCGCAGTAATAAATACGCTCGCTCCCTGTTACGGAATAATAAGAAAGCACGAATTTAAAGCGCGCCGATCATGGCAACGTTTGAAATATGAACGCCAGACAGAAATTTAAACTGCCTCTGGAAATGGCGAAAAAACCGCTTCCTGCATAATTTCTTTGTAACCCCGCGGGCATAACAATGTCATGCGCTGAAGTATCAGCTCAATTATTCACCCTCCCTCACTTATATCGGTCAGGAGATTTCTCATGAGCTTTGTTACCACGAAAGACGGCGTTGAAATTTTTTATAAAGACTGGGGCCCGAAAGAGGCGCAGCCTATTATGTTCCACCACGGTTGGCCGCTTTCCGCTGACGACTGGGATACCCAGATGCTTTTCTTCGTCGCAAAAGGCTACCGCGTGGTGGCGCATGACCGCCGCGGCCATGGCCGCTCCTCCCAGGTCTCCGATGGTCACGATATGGACCATTATGCCGCCGATGCGTTTGCCGTAGTGGAAGCGCTGGATCTGCAAAACGTTATTCATATCGGGCACTCCACCGGCGGCGGCGAAGTGGCGCGCTATGTCGCGAAATTCGGCCAGCCCTCCGGCCGGGTCGCTAAAGCCGTACTGGTTTCTGCCGTACCGCCGCTGATGGTGAAAACCGAGGCGAATCCGGAAGGATTGCCGCTGGAAGTGTTTGATGGCTTTCGCGCGGCGCTTGCCGCCAACCGCGCCCAGTTCTTCCTCGATGTGCCCGCCGGCCCGTTCTACGGCTTCAACCGGGACGGCGCGACCGCGCTGGAAGGCGTTATTCAGAACTGGTGGCGTCAGGGCATGATGGGCAGCGCCAAAGCCCATTATGAAGGTATCCGCGCCTTTTCCGAGACTGACCAGACGGAGGATCTCAAAGCCATCACGGTTCCTACCCTGCTGCTGCATGGCGAAGACGACCAGATTGTGCCGATTGCGGATGCGGCGTTGAAATCGATTGAGCTGCTAAAAAACGGTACGCTGAAAACCTATCCGGGGTTTTCCCACGGCATGCTGACGCTTAATGCGGATGTGCTGAACGCCGACCTGCTGGCGTTTATCGAGAAGTAGTCTGCCTGCGACGAGGCGGGACAGCGTCCTGCCTCGTCGGTGTTTGCGTTTAAACCGGCCTGTTAAGCGGCATCCCGGACGACGGGCACTCTTCACCCCGGTAACGCAATCGCCAGGCAGGAGGATGAACGGGTAAATCTCCTGGCGTGGCTGCATCCGAATGAGGAAGCAGTGGCGGGTTAAGCTCTCATTGCCGTCGTCCCTGAGAAAAGCCGCGATTAACTGTGCTTGCTGATGAACCGCGCGCGCCAGGGTTTTAATACTAACAGCGCCAGCCCGGCGGTGATGAAATCAAGGGCTATCGCGCAACTGAAGACAACATGCCAGCCCTGGGTGTGTTGATACAAGAGCGCCGCCAGCGGACCGCCGAAAATCGAGCCGATGCCCTGCGAAATATAGAGCCAGCCGTAGTTTGCCGCGGCGTGTTTGCTGCCGAACGTATCGGTCAGCGTTGACGGGAACAGCGAGAAAATCTCACCCCAGCCAAAGAAGACGACGCCGGAAAGCAGCACAAACAGCATGGGATCGTCGCGGCAGGCGAGCCATAGCGTCATCGCGACGCCTTCCAGCGCGAAGGCGATAAACATGGTTTTTTCCCGGCCATAGCGGTCAGAGATAAAACCAAACAGCGGACGCGTCAGGCCGTTGGTGAAGCGGTCAATGGTCAGCGCCAGCGGCAGCGCCGCCATGCCAAACACCACCGCCTTGCTGATGCCGAAATCGTCGGCAAAGACCGCCATCTGCGACGTTACCATCAGGCCCGAGGTCGACATCATCGCCATCATCGCAAACATCAGCCAGAACAGCGGCTGGCGCAGCATTTCGCGCGAGGTGAACTGCTTCGCGCTTTGCGCCACGTTCTGACTGGCGGGCTGCGGCGCTGCGGTCGGCGGCAGCTTTAGCCCCTGGCTTGCCAGAAAGCCGACAAGGGCGAAAATAATGCCGTAGACCGTCATGGTCTGCTCAAGGCCGTAGCTGCCAAGCGAGAGCGAAATCGGGAAGGTGGTCAGAATCGCGCCCATGCCATAGCCCGCCGCCACGGCGCCTGCCGCAAAGCCGCGCTGTTGCGGGAACCATTTCACCATCAGCCCGACAACGCCGATGTAGACGATGCCGGTGCCCAGCCCGCCCATACCGCCATAGACCAGCCAGAGCGCCGTCAGGCCGTTGATATGCGCAGAGAGCACCCAACTGAACCCCGCCAGGATCGTGCCGATGGAGATAAGCAACCGGGGACCGAATTTTTCGACAAGGCGCCCCTGGAACGGTGAAAAGAAGGTCTGAAGAATGATAAGCAGGGAAAAGGTCACCTGCAGTTCGGCTAATCCCACGCCCAGTTTCTCCGTGAGCGGGCGGGTCAGCAGCGTCCATACATACTGCGGGCTGGATATGGACGCCATACAGATCAGGCCAAGCACAAGCTGCGTCCACTTGCCATATTTGGGGGCAACCAACGGTTCGCTAAGAACGGTCATACTTATCTCCAGTAGCCGGGTGATGTCGCGTTATGAAGAGACGGCCCCGTAGAGCGCCATCCCGAAAAAACAGGTCATGCCATGCAGATGAAGGGGTTACCCGCGCGCCACGCCGCCATCGCTATCGTGATGTCATCAGAGTCTTTGCATGACGGCGTATCGACAACTGCGTATACAGAGAAAAAGCACGAAGCGTGCCATTTTATTTACTCTTTATTTATCAATGATTTGAAAAGAGAATATTGCGCACGGCAGGAAAAGCGCGGCGGTACGCATTGCACCGGAGCGGTGCGAATGTGTGATCCCGGTGCGTATAATCGACATGCGGATACAGAGCGCCAGGCGTTAAACGTGGAGGCGTTCTGGCCTGGCAGGGACGGCGCAAGGCGAACCGGCGCGAGGGACTGTGAAAGGGATTTATTCGGTTTACGCAAGGAAGGGATGCCAGTAAAGCTACGCTTTTCCTGTGCATCCTGTAAAACGGTGTAAAAGGCTGTGCTGGCGACGGGGAAAACAATGAAAAAAGGCCTTCTGGTTATCTTTACTCTGGCGGCGTTCGCCGCGAATTCTGTCCTGTGCCGCATAGCGCTCAAAGAGGGACATGCCGATCCCGCGACGTTCAGTAGCCTTCGTCTGCTCGGCGGGGCGGTAGTGCTGCTTTTTTTCCAGCTGGCGGCCCGTGGCGGGCGCGGCATTCAGTGGAACGTGGTGAATGCGGGTCTTCTTACCGCCTACGCTTTCCTGTTTTCGCTCGCCTATGTTCACCTTAATACCGCCACGGGCGCGCTGCTGCTTTTCGGCGCGGTTCAGGTCTGCATGATCCTGTGGGGCATCATCCAGGGCGAAAAACCGGGGCGGCGTAAAATAGCCGGTATTGCCGTAGCTATTACAGGCATGGCGGTTTTACTGCTGCCGGGCGCCAGCATGCCGTCGCCAATACCGGCAATCATGATGATCGCCTCCGGGCTGGCGTGGGGAGCCTATTCGGTAAGGGGTAAAAAGGTGGCGGACCCTACCGGCGCCACCACCGGTAATTTTCTCCTGAGCGTGCCGGTTATCGCCTTGCTGTTTATGCTGTCGCCGGAGCCAAAGAGGGTCGATAGCGATGGCGTGGCGCTGGCGCTCGTTTCGGGGGGCGTCGCCTCCGCAGTTGCCTATGTTCTCTGGTACCGCATTGTGCGTCATCTTACCTCAACCACCGCCAGCACCCTTCAGCTGAGCGTTCCTTGTCTCGCAGCGCTTGGCGGCGTCTTCTTTTTGAAAGAAATGCCAGACCTCAGGATGATTTTCGCCACCGCGCTCGTCATCGCAGGCATCGTCATGGTAATCGCGTCGGACCGGGTCGCCGCGCGATAACGGGCAGAATCGTCTCCGGCTAAATGAAAGCGCGCGTCGTTATGTTCCGGCTGCCGCTTTACGGCGTGGCGGCGCGGCGGGCTTTACAAATAACTGGCGGCCATAGTCTGCTACCTCATTACGCCAGCTGCTAAGCTAATTTTTGCAGTTCAGACTCGGGTTCAGATGAATAAACCGCAGCCCGGGTCGGCTTTTCAGAATCTCTTTTACAAAGTTGGCGATGCCGGCGGGTCGCAAAGAACCGAAATTAATTCTGATAGCAGGATAACTGAACTCACGTTCAGAGGCGGTAAACGATCCTGAGCGTTTGTCTCTTTATCGTCATGCATGACGATGGGATACGCGCTGTCTGGAATGACATTCATCTTCTTAAATGATGAAGCCCAACAGACCGATTGCCGCCCGGAACGGTGCAAGAGGAGTCATCGTATGGCTTATCATCATATTCTGGTTGCAGTCGATCTTTCTCCCGAAAGCCAGTTGCTGGTCCATAAAGCCGTTGCGCTGGCGCGCGCCTGGGAGTCGGAACTTTTTCTTATTCACGTCGATACAAATTATACCGAAATATACAGCAGCCTGGTCGAAGCGGAATTTCGCCGCGAACAGGAGGCGATTGCGCAGGAAACCCAACAGAATCTGAACATATTAGTGGATAAAGCGGGCTATCCCATCCGGGAAATCATTAACGGTAAAGGCGATTTGGTTCAGGCGCTGGATGAAGCAATCCATCAATATGGCATTGACCTTGTCGTATGTGGTCATCATCAGGATTTCTGGAACACCTTAAGATCGCCTGCGCGTCAACTTATTCATCGTTTGCATGTCGACATGCTGATTGTGCCGCTGCGCGAGGAAGACGAGGAATTCTCAGGAATGAGCCTGTTTTAATCTGGTTTCAGTAATAAGAAAAACGCCACCATATTTGGCGCAATGATTGTGACACAGCGACCGTTCTTTTCGCCGTTTCTTCGCCCGGTTCGTCGCGAATAAATAAGCGAAAAAAAGCCGATAATGCCCTGCACTATCGGCTTTTTACCATCCCAATACGGTCACGTTATTTAATTTCCTTTTGAACAAACAAAAGTCGAGTTGTTATTTTTCGGTTCAGTACATACAGCGACGCCACGGCATGCAAATTGCTCTGATGCGGGGGCTTCGGTACGCGCTGTGCGGTGATAAAAATGCGTTACTGGCGAACCGGTCGTGCCGCTAAGTCACTCAGGCTGCCGATAGTGTTTTTTCTTGCCGGATTAACGCGTTCAGAACCCTGGCAGCAATATGACGGGGGCTGAAGGTTGAGGCTTTTGATAATGCCGAGCAGCGGCTGCGCGTATTTTTCGCTCTGCTCATTTCGCAGCAAACGGTGAGTATGGTTTAGCAGGCAGGCAATAAAGCGCGGCCGTAAGGTTTGTTTTCCCTCCCCTTCTTCACAAAGCCAGGTGGCCAGCGGCGCCAGGATAAAGGCTTTTATGTCTTCCGGGCTGTAGGTGCTATAGAGTTTCCAGATAAACCCGTCGCGCGTTTGGTCAGTGCCGAACTTAAGCTGGAAAATAAACTCCTGACGACGCTTTTCCCAGCCGCTCGGCCGGTACTGCCATGAATCATGCAACAGCGTATGAATTTCGCTAAGCGTATCGCCCGACGAGGTAAGCGCCCGAATAACCCTGATTTGTGCGACCTGCGCCTCGCTGTAGCCTTTCGCACAGGGAGAAGGAATGAGTGACGCAAAGCGCCAGTATTTTAACGTGGCAGGTAAAACATCGACCATATTGCAAACCGTTGAAGCTGAGATAAACACGTGCAGAACCCTCTACAGATTAAAAGTTGCGCTATAGTGGCGACAAACCCCTGCCTGAAAATTGACCAGAATCAAAAATAGTTTCTATACGTTATTATTCAATTTTTATTAAGACAATTCTTAGAAAAAAAACGGCACATTAACGCTGTGATTTTTTTATAAATTAAAATCAACTATTTATAAAGAAACCTTTCCCTTTTTCACTTTCTGTAAACATTGCTTGATCAATGTCAATCGCTCAATAAATAACCAAAGTAAACTTTTGATATCTATCTCCGGTTGACGGTTTTGGACCGGGCGGGAGCGGGTTGTTTGAGACGTAACAGACCAGCCGCGACGCCCGATGCTGTCGGCGCATCCGGTAGGGACGCTACGATGCGGTAAGCTTTGTCCGCTCTGGCGCGGCAGGAAAATCCGCTGCTATACGGACGCGTATGACAGGAGCCGTATCATGGCTTACAAACATATTCTGGTTGCAGTAGACCTTTCTCCCGAAAGTCAGTTGCTGGTCAGTAAAGCGGTTTCGCTGGCTAAGCCTTACGACGCCAAAGTCTCCCTGATTCATGTTGAGCTGAACCAGACCGGCCTTTATACCGGCCTGATTGAAGCTGAGCTTGGCTATTCTCAGGAGCGTATCTCCTATGAAATGTTTCAGGGGCTTAAAGCATTAGCCAGCGGCGCGGGCTATCCCATCAACGAAACCCTGAACGGCAGAGGCGACCTGGCGCAGGTGCTGGCGGACGCGGTGAAAAAATACCAGGCCGATGTCGTGGTCTGCGGTCACCATCACGATTTCTGGAGCCGGCTGATGTCCTCCGCGCGACAGCTGATTAACAATGTGCATGTCGACCTGTTAATTGTGCCGCTCTATGAACAGGACGATGACGACGACTAACCCCATTAAAAAAGCCGGTTAACCCCGGCTTTTTTATGGCCTGTCACGCAGGCGCTGCCGCCGCGCCGTCAGGGTGCGGCAAGGTCGATTTTCACCGCTCGCGTTTGCCAGATGTTCTCGCAATACTCTTTAATCGCCCGGTCTGAGGAGAACGCGCCTGAACGGGCGGTATTGATAATCGACATGCGCGCCCAGCGTTTTTCATCGCGCCAGGCTTCACTCACACGCTGCTGACACGCCGCGTAGTCGGCGAAATCCGCCAGCACCAGAAACGGATCCGCATTCAGCAGGTTATCCAGCAACGGGCGAAACATCGCCTTGTCGCCCCGCGAAAAACGCCCCTGCGCAATCTCATCCAGCGCCTCGCGCAACGCCTCATTCGCCTCCAGATAGTGCCCAGGGCGATATTCCGACTGCTGAAGCGCCGCCACCTGCTGTGCTGTCATTCCGAACAGGAAGAAGTTGTCTGCGCCCGCCTGCTCGCGAATCTCAACATTTGCGCCATCGAGCGTGCCGATGGTCAGCGCGCCGTTTATCATAAATTTCATGTTGCCCGTGCCCGACGCCTCTTTTCCCGCCGTTGAGATCTGCTCGGACAGATCCGCGGCCGGATAGATAATGTGGCCGTTCTTAACGTTGAAATCGGGATAGAAAACCACTTTTAGTCGATCGCGTGTCGCCGGATCCTGATTAACCACCTCGGCGATGCCGGAGATCAGCCGAATCATCAGTTTCGCCATATCGTAGCCGGGCGCCGCTTTGCCGCCGAAAATAAAGCAGCGCGGTGCGACGTCAAGCGTCGGATCGCGGCGCAGGCGCTGATACAGACTGATGATATGAAGCGCATTGAGATGCTGGCGTTTGTATTCATGAATGCGTTTCACCTGAATATCAAACATCATCTCCGGCGGAACCGCGATGCCGGTGATGTTGCCGATGCGCGCCGCAAGCTTCGCTTTGTTCTCGCGCCGGACCGCACGCCAGGCCTCCTGCAGCGTGGCGTCGTCGGCATGGTCGGCCAGCGCGTCGAGGCGAGTCAGATCGGTTCGCCATTTCTCGCCCAGCGTATCGTCCAGCAGCCGCGCCAGCCCCGGGTTGCTCTGCATAATGAAGCGGCGCGGCGTAACGCCGTTCGTCACATTGAGAAAACGCGACGGGAACATCGCGGCGAAATCACGCAAAATCGTCTGTTTAAGCAGATCGGAATGCAGCGCCGCTACGCCATTGACCTTGTGGCTGCCGACGGTGGCGAGATGGGCCATACGCACTTTTTTATCCCCCTGCTCGTCAATGAGGGACATGCGCGCTACGCTGCCTTCATCGCCGGGCAGCGCGCGGCGGACCTCATCCAGAAAACGCTGATTTATCTCGAAAATGATCTCAACCAGGCGCGGCAACATGCTTTGCATTAGCGGCAGGCTCCAGGTCTCCAGCGCCTCCGGCAGCAGCGTGTGGTTGGTATACGCGAAAGTCCGCTGGGTGATGGACCAGGCGTCCTCCCATGAAAGCAGACGTTCATCAATCAGCAGGCGCATTAACTCCGCCACCGCAATGGAAGGATGGGTATCGTTCAGCTGCGCGGCGAAACGGTCGGCAAAACGCTCGACGGGCGTGTGGCTCACCTCCATCAGGCGCAACATATCCTGCAAGGCGCATGAGACGAAAAAGTATTGCTGCGCAAGGCGCAGGCGTTTACCGCTCTCCGGTTCGTCGTTCGGATAAAGCACCTTTGAAAGTGTCTCCGAGACCACTTTTTCTTCCACCGCTTCATAATAATCGCCTGCGTTGAAATCATCGAAATCGAAAGATTCCACCGCCTCGCTCTTCCAGAGCCGTAGCACGTTGCAGGTATTGACGCGGTATCCCTGCACGGGCACATCATACGCCACGCCTTTCACCTGCCTCCCCGGAACCCATTCCACGCGCAATCTTCCCTGCTCGTCGTTACACATGCGGGTGTAGCCGCCGAAGCTGACGTAATAGTGAATATCAGGCCGGATGATTTCCCAGGGCGTGCCCATTTTCAGCCACTTGTCGGTGCGCTCCACCTGCCAGCCATCGACAATATCCTGGTCGAAAATGCCGAATTCGTAGCGGATACCATAGCCTATCGCCGGGATCTCAAGACTGGCGAGCGAGTCGAGATAACAGGCTGCGAGCCTGCCCAGGCCGCCGTTGCCAAGCCCTGGCTCTTCTTCGATCGCCAGCAGCGCATCGAGATCCTGACCGAGCGAGTCCATGGCCTCCCTCGCCTCTTCCTCCAGCCCAAGGTTAAGCAAATTGCAACCGAGCTGCGGGCCGATAAGAAACTCGGCTGACAGATAGCAGGCGACTTTGACGTGGTGCAGCGCGTAGTTTTTCACCGATTCGGCCCAACGCGCGAGCATGCGATCGCGAACCGTATAAGCAAGCGCCATATACCAGTCCTGGGGTGTCGCGATATCGGGGTAGCGGGCCTGACGGCAGATAAGGTTGCGGACGACATCGTGCTCAAACACAGCTTCGCTTGCCGCATCGGATGCAAGCGCTATGGAGGCAGACGCCTGTGCGACAGAAGTATCGTTGATCATATCGTTGTCTCGCATTGGCGCGTGCGCCAGTACCAGCGTATGACGATCCCTGTGTTTCTCTTTGCGCTGTTGGGACGCAGGCGCGAAAGTGGCGTGCCGGGAAAGCGTATTCGGGCGCAGGACGGCGTCGCGTCCGGGATGGAGCATGGTGAGGACGCCGGCAATGGGTTGCCATCGCCCAACGGACATTGCGCCGTCGGCGCGCCTCACGGGAACAGCATGGCGAGCCGCAATGGCCTGCACTCCCGTTTTTCTTATTTTCGGTTCGTTGTTCTGCCCCGCTTTTAAGCAGGTCGCCGTTACCTGTTATCAACATAGTCAACGCCCGGGGCGATAGCAAATGCATTCAGGATGCCGCGTTGTCCTTTCCTGAGCCGCTAGTTTTAGCTATTTCAGAAACGCGAGTCTCCGGCGCTGTAACCCTGTTCTGTTGACGCGCCGGATATGTCGTAATAACAGAGCGGCAGAGGAACGAATAAGCATTATGCTTAACTCATAGCGCAACGACAGATTAAAAAAACGTAGCGCAAAGGGTTTAAGAGAATATTTCCGCCGCTTCCAACAGTATTCTCTATGTCAATAAGAGTTTCTCCTTACTTTTATATACCGGAAAGCTGATGTTTAATTATGCTGATGACCATTAATACTATAAATTAAAAACCGTGAGGCCAGCTTATTTGCTCTCTGTCAACCGCCCCGCTGATAAGCTATTAAATGACAAGAAAGTGATGCAAAACAAAAAAGCGTTAAAAATAACAAAGCACAGCCTGATAATTTTGCAGAAGCCTACGGCCAACGTCATAATTCCTGTTACTAAATCTGAGCGTTTCCTTTGATATTTCACGAGGCGCGTAGAGGTTTTCGTTTTTCGTTAGCCGGTTAATAAAGAATTTGGGCATTTGCATTATTTATCAGATTATTAAACGTGCCCGTCATAACGGTAGTAACCCGGTTTACGTTTGGGGTTGCCACACCAACCGTAAACTGTCGCTTCGAATGCCACGCGCCCTGGTTCAAATGGCCTTTCGGGTGTTAGCGACGGGCTAAGACATGAGGCGGCGTTAAAGACATCCTGATGGCACAATAATGGTACAGCAGTTCAAAAGCGGTAAATGGCCGTGAGTAGATGCGCAATGGCGCCCACCTGACGGCATGATAAAGCGAACAAGCATTTGTCGCCTGGCTCTTAATAAGTGCAGGCCATAACGTCATAGCAGAACGATTATCGCCAGGAACTCTGTCAGAGGATAAATATCATGGCTTATAGAAATATTTTGGTTGCAGTCGATCTCTCTCCAGACAGTCAGATACTGGTTCATAAAGCCGTTTCGCTGGCTGAGCGTGACGGCGCTAAAATCTATTTTATTCATGTGGATGTGAATTATGCGGATATTTATAGCAGTCTGGTTGAAGAAGATCTCGGCCCTGAGCAAGAGCGTATTGAAAAAGAGAATCGGCAGCTAGTTCAATCCTTAATTGATGCGGCGGGCTATCCCATCAGCGCAACCCTGTATGGCAAAGGCGACTTTATTCAGGCGCTGGAAAATGCGGTCGTAAAATATGATATCGATTTGATTGTGTGCGGCCATTACCAGGATTTCTGGAATACGCTTAAATCGGCAGCACGTCAGTTAATCCATCGAATGCACATCGACATGCTGATTGTGCCGCTGAGCAAAGATAATGATGAGTATTTTGAAGAGGACTAACGCGTTTCTGTTATAAAAAAGCCGGAACATTTCCGGCTTTTTAGGGTTGATTGCATTTTCAGCCGCTTCGTCGGGCATAACTGCCATCGCTTAGCCAGCAACCAGACCAAACACCGATCCGGTAAAGCCGGAGATCCCCATGGCCGCGATGCCTCCGAGGGTGACGCGCAGTATTCCTCTCATCACCGGCGCGCCTCCTGTTGCGGCGGCGGCGCCACCAAGCATGCCGAGTGCTAACAACGTCGCAGCCACAACCGCAGTAACTGCATAATGAAAGGGGGTAATCACTGCGACGGCAAGGGGTAACAACGCGCCTGCGGCAAAACTCGCCGCTGAATACACTGCCGCTTGCAGCGGACGTGCGCTGCTGAATTCGGTGATGCCGAGCTCATCCCTGGCATGTGCGGCAAGGGCATCGTATGCCATTAGTTGTTCCGCTACCTGTCGGGCCAGGAGAGGAGAAAGCCCGCGCCGGACATAAATTGCCGTCAACTCATCCGTTTCCAGTTTAAAATCAGCCTTCAGTTCGTCACGCTCCTCAACAAGGGCCGCTCTTTCGATATCTGATTGAGAAGAAACAGAGACATACTCCCCCACCGCCATTGACATGGCGCCCGCAATCATACCGGCTATACCGGCAAGTAAAACATTCCGGGGAGTGCTGTCAGCCGATGCTACGCCTGTTAACAGACTGGCCGTAGAGACAATGCCATCATTGGCGCCCAGCACGGCGGCGCGCAGCCAACCGGAGCGGGACATTTTATGATTTTTCACCATATGTTCACCACCGAGCAACGCTTATCTGCATCAGGCTGTAGCAAGCCGGAAAAACAGGCGGAGAGAGTGTTCCTTTGCACCCGCTTACGTACGGCAACGTTATAAAAAAAGCATAACCAGACAGGCGTAAACTGCTCGTTGCCGGCTCAGTTTTATCATGCGCTCAGCCGGGGTTTTGAATTGCTGATAAGTGGGCAGCGCATGATGGCGAAACCAGAGAAAAAGCATGTCCATGAGCCAGAACAGGCGGTTTCTGCACGTTAAAGTAAGCCTGTCCCGTGAGGCAAAATATCGGGCTTCATCCGCCTTGCAAATAAATCCTTTTGGTTCGCAGTGGGTAAAAATGCGAGGCGATAACGGCGGCTTTTTTATTGGCGCCATAAATTTATTTCTGTTTACCAGATGCAAACCAGCCGCTTTATATCAATCCGTGAGGCCACTGCATGAAATTATCGCCGCGATTATGTTAACGGGCTACCGCTGTGCCGCCTGTTAATTCAACGCATACATTCTTAAGGGGCGCCTGACGACGCCAGCACCACTCTCCTTTGTGTTACAGCACCTCCTTGCTTTTTACCGGCGTGTCTGGCTTCCAGAACGCCCGTTCGCCTGAATCATGACGCTTGCTGGAGTTGAGCATGCTTATGCGCGTACCGGTACTGGGCTCCCGACAAATGAAAGATGGCAAATGGAGCTTTACTGTCTTAACGATGTCCAGCAGCGGCAATGTAATGCTATCTTCCACCCCGGTCTGGCTAAGACGATTAATATGACTGACGAGGCATGTAATAAAACGTGTCCGTAAGATGTCGCTTCCTTTCTGACATAACCCGTCAGTTAAAGGTAACAGAATAAAAGTGCGGACGTCGCCAGGACTGTAACTGCTGTAAAGCTCCCAGAGAAAACGGCTGCGCGTTTCGTCAGTTCCTGACTTAAGTTGCAGAATAAATTCCTGTCGGCGAGCTTCCCAACCGCTGGGCCGGTAATGCCAGGAATCGTTTAACAGAGTATATATCACTCAGCGTGTCCCCGGAAGACGTTAAAACCCGAACAACCCTGATTTGCGCAACCTGCGGCTCGCTGTAACCCTTTTCATGAGGGGAAGAAATAAGCAAAGCGGCCTGCCAGCCTTTTAACGTCATAGGCAGGATATTGAGCATTCGACATACAGTGGATACAGACGTAAGCATAATAAAAATCCCCCGCCGGTTAAAAATTAAACTATCATAGACGCGCGGCAAATGCAGAAAGATTAATAATTATCAATAAAAACGGGCGATAAATTTAAGGTGTGTTTTAATTTAGAATATTTTTCACCCCTCATTAAGCGAGACACGAAGGGTATGTTTACCGAAACAGTAACTCATCTCTTTTTATCTGAGACGCAGCCTTGTTTTTATTCTTACATTGGCGCTGGTTGACTGTCGAACCCTTCAGGCTGTAAAAAAGAGCCGTCAACGATGACCTTGCGAAAATTTTCACGTTGCAGTTTTATTACCTAAAAGCGCCTTTAAAATTAACACAATGACCTTTTAATTTTTAACGTGAATTTAAGCCATAATATGATATTGATAAGAAACGCTATTCAACGCCATGCAAAAAACGCGATAAAGCAGTACGGTTATTCACCAAGGTCAGTCATGGTATTTTGAATAAACCGTTTATCAAGCAGATACAAAAGCAGAGAGACTCTACGCCCGGTCCGCTCTGCCGTGTCTGGCGGCAGGTTATAACGCAGGGAGTAGCGTTTACCTTTTTTATCATAAAACTCGACATCCAGCACCGGCATGATAAGCGCAGGGAGTTTTCGGTATCTCAGCACGATTTGGGAATCTCCCAATTTCATATGCGTCGTTAAAACATCCTGTTCAACAAGCGTCGGCTGACGGGTATGATCGGGCGTAACGGTGATGATCTTCATGTCATTATCTTCATAAGCAAACTATTACTATACCGGGTGGAGGAACCCACGGTTCCTCCTGATACAAATGGCCAAACTTATCCGTTTTTCTGCTCAAGCGCTTCCGGCGCCTTTTGATGAATTGGAATACGCTGTGGTTTTTGGCTTTCAAGTAATTCCTGATGCAGACCAACTGTCAGGATGCCATCTTCAAGGCTCGCGTCTGTTACTTTCATATGTTCCGGAATAGCATAATTCAGACAGAAATCGGTACGGCTGATGCCTTTATGTAACCATCCTCCCTGCGTTTCTTCTGCGCTGCGATTGTCATCAAATTTCACTTCTTTTTTGCCGACAATGGTTAACCGTCCGCCTGTAACTTCAATTTCCAGTTCATGTTCTTTCCAGCCGGGTACGCTCAAACTAAGCGCGAAGCGATTTTCATCCATTTGGCGAATATCATAAGGCGGTTTAAAGGAGACGGGTAAATCCCCGGTGAGCTGACTAAACAATCTGTCGATGCGGTTAAACCTGTCAGAAAAAACTGCATCGGTTAATGAAGGATAGGCTGAAAAATCGTGCAGGGACATAATGATAACCTCCTGAATTATAAATATTCAAAAGTTCATCCGGGCAATATTGCTTTCAGATCGTGATAATTTATAGAACAGGTAAAATAATTTTCAAGCGAAGCAATATGACTGTTTATTAAACAGTTAACGGTTTTATGATTACGATCAATTGATCAAACAATAAACAACCCATCACTTAAAAAGTCGTCTCGCCTGGTGGAGGATAAGATGCAGGAGATCCATCTGGTAATATGTGGCATGAGGCGCTATGAATAACCGGTTGCTCGTCTCGCTGCATGAGCGAGACGCTAAACATCAATAAGCGATTCGGTGATAAAAAACCGGGTAAAACCGGCTTATTTATTACCAGACAACAGCACCGTTTCTGCATGCCGTAACTTAATTTTCATCCCGCATGATTTTTATCCATAGCGCACCAAGCAAGGCGAGATCAAGCAACAAAGCGAAGGCGTAAGGGAACCCCGCCGTTTCTGCAAAAGCCGCCTGAATCCGCAGGCACGTCATAACAGCAAGCGATATCGCGATAATAAGCGCAGCCAGTCTGCATTTGGCTGGACGCGCCCGATATAATTGCCGGGCTTCGCCGCACAATATTGTCGCCAGGCCTGCTCCCTCTGCCAGCCCGGAAATAACGGTCCCCATCAGCAGCAGTGATTTATTATTTGCTTGTGTACATGCAACCAGTAATAAAAAAAGGCCCGCGGCGTTAATCAAAAAAGCCAGACACAGAAATCCCGGCGTATTCCCTGCGGCGAACAGGCTTGTTTGCATCAGCAATACGCCAACAGCGAGGGTGACAAATAATAACATCACCAGCCCGGCGGCAAAGAGCCAGCCCATCTGCGCGTTGAGGCGAAGCAGCAGCGCGACCTGCGCGGCAAGCCCACTGAGCAGTAAAAAAGCGGCATTACGCGAGGCGGGCAAAATCGACATCATCATGACGACTCCTTATAAGTAAAACGATGAGAAAAAATTCATCCTCCCAGAAAGATCGAGTAAGCTTATCCCCTGCTTAATAAGGTGATCAAAGTCAGGGTTTTCATCCATAGATGAAAATAACTCATCATGAAACCATCACGTCTGCCGCCGCTTGGCGCTTTACGCGCCTTTCATTCTGTCGCCACGCTTTTAAGCTTTAAGCGCGCCGCTGAACAGCTTAGTGTCAGCGCAACTGCCGTCAGCCACCAAATCCGCCTGCTGGAATCGATGCTGGAATGCCGGGTTTTCGAACGCAACGCGCAGGGCGTTAAGCTCACTGAAGCAGGCCATTTACTCTATGTCGGTACGCAAAGCGCGTTTGCGGCGCTGGAGGCGTCGGTAAAAAAAATCGACCAGACGAGGCAGCCGCCGAGGCTTACCATTACCACCACCTCCAACTTTCTGACTAACTGGCTGGTGCCGCGACTGGCTGAGTTTAAGGTCCGCTTTCCGCAAATTGATTTGCACCTGCATACCAGCGTTGAAAGCATCGACCTGACGCAAAAAACGGTAGATGTCGCTATCCGCTATCGCGAAAAGGCGGAAGAGAAATTGCACAGCACGCTGCTGTATGAAGATAGGTTTATCGTGGTCGCCAGCCCCACGCTTGCGCTGAAGCAGCCCGACGATCTGGCTCACGCCACGCTGTTTCACATCGATAATCGTCATGTCCCTGCACAGTTGCCGGACTGGCGACACTGGAAGCAACGTTACGGGCCGGCAACGCTGAATATCGCCCGTGGGCTGCATTTCAGCGACGAGACGCATGCCCTCCAGGCGGCCGTGGCGGGACAAGGCGTGACCATTGCAAGCCAGCTGCTGGCGGAAGATTTGATCCAGCGCGGTATGCTGGTCGCCCCCTTCCCCACTTCGTTGCCGGGAGCGAATTACTACCTGGTCACGATGGAAGAGACGGCCAGTCGCCCTGATGTCGTTGCGTTGCGAGCGTGGTTGCAGGAAAAAATGGCCGCCAGAGCGCTTTAAGCGTTGCAAACTTTTGCGCCTGAATGCGCCGGCTCATGAACGTTTTCAGGCTTAACCGCGCACTATCACCGCTCAGCGCGCGCACTCTGGCTGACCTGCCGCAAGCGGGTCAGGCTGAAGATCAGCGCCAGTAGGGTTGCCGCCAGCGCCAGCCAGAGCGCTATCCGCACCGCCTGCTCCTCCTGAACGATCCCGCCGTCGGGGGCAAAGACCGCAAGCATAACTCCCACGAAGGCGGCGCCCAGACACTGGCCGAAGGTGCGCATAATGGCCAACACGCCAGATGCATAGCCGCTGTGCTGGCGCGAGGCGTTAGCCAGCATCTCCCGGTTATTCGGGCTTTGAAAACAGCCGAAGCCAATACCGCAGATAAACCCGCGCAGGCTGATATCCCAGGCGTGCGCGTTCTCCGGCAGTTGCGCCAGCAACAGCAGCCCGAGACTAAACAGGCACAGCCCCGAGGTGGCGATAACCGCTGGCGTATAGCGGTCGGCAAGCCGTCCGGCATGCGGCGCCACCAGAATGATGCCGACCGGCCAGGCGGTGAACAGCAGCGCCGAGTCGAATGCGCTATAGCCATAAACGTTCTGGAACAGAAACGGCAGCGCCACAAACGTCATCCCCTGGCTGACAAACGAAGCCAGCGAGGTCAGCGCCGCCAGCGAAAAACGGGAGGAGGCAAACAGCGCGGGCGGCAAAAGCGGCTGCGGCGCGCGGCGCAACCGATGCGCAAACGCCGCAGCGGCCAGCAACGCCGCCAGCCCGTAAGCCAGCGCTACGGGCAACGCCTGCCGGTGAGATAACGCATCGCAAGCCATCACCGCCGCGCCCAGAAATAGCGCTGAAAGCAGCGCGCCCGGAGTATCAAACGGCCCGCTCGCTATCGCCCGTTTGCCAGGAATAACGCGAAGCGTAAAGGCCAGCGCGATGATGCCCGGCACAATATTAATGGCAAACAGCCATGGCCAGCCGAACCCCGCCAGCAACGCGCCGCCGCACACCGGCGCGAGAGCGGTGACGCTTGCTATCAGCAACGCGTTGAGGCCGAGAATGCGCCCGAGCAGCCGGTCAGGAAAAACCGAGCGCAGAATCGCGGGCGCAATACTGAGCGTGGCCGCCCCGCCGACGCCCTGCAGAACACGCATCGCCACCAGCATAGTCAACGAAGATGACAGCGCGCACCCGAGCGAGGCCAGCGTAAACAGCGTCAGCCCGAAGGCGAACAACAGGCGAAACCCCAGCCTTGTCGCCAGCGCGGCGAAAATAGCCAGCGTCATGGCGGCCGAAAGCAGATACCCGTTGGCTATCCAGACCGCGCCGGCGGCGGACGCATTCAGCGCGCGGGCCATTTGCGGCAGCGCAATATTCACCATCGAACCGTCGAAAACCGCCATAGTGGTGCTTATCATCACCGCTATCATCGCCAGCGCCCGCTGGCGGCCCGGCAAACCTTCATCGCCAGGTTTGTTTGAAAATAACTCCATGTTTGCCTCTGCTGCTGTTTGTGCTTGCGTTCACTCTACTTTCAGGGGATACATGGCGGAAGACGCAGCAGTTGCAGTTATATAATGCAGCAGACGCCATACAGGCTTATACCCGGTGGAATTAAAAGACGATGGATGAACCCGACCTCAATTTGCTGTTCGCCCTGAACGTATTACTGGCGGAAGCCAGCGTGGCGGCCGCGGCCCGGCGGCTTGGGCTTAGCGCGTCGGCCATGAGCCGCACCCTGAGCCGACTCAGGGACACCACCGGCGACCCGCTGCTGGTGCGGGCGGGACGAAATATGGTGCTAACGCCTTATGCCCAGGCCATTCGCGAACGTACACAGAACGCGGTTTTTGCGGCGCGAGCCGTGCTGCGCCCCGCCTCGTCAACGCTTGATATCGCGAACCATGAGCAGATGTTTACCATTCGCGCTAACGATGGTTTTGTGGAGGCTCTCGGCCCGGTTCTGGTCGCAGAAGCCGCAAAAGCCGCGCCGGGCGTGCTGTTGCGCTTTGCATCCAAGCCGGAAAAAACGGACAAACCGCTGCGGGAAGGACGGGTTGATCTGGAAATCGGCGTGCCGGGCGAAATGGGGCCCGAGATCCGCCTGCAACTGCTGTTTCGGGACCGGTTTGTCGGCGTGGTAAACCATGGCCATCCGCTGGCTGCAATGGCGCAGGTGACAGCCGAACATTACGCCGCCTGGGGGCATGTGGTCGCATCACGGCGCGGTTTGCTGGCCGGGCCGGTAGATGAAGGCCTTGCCGAGGCAGGGTTAAGCCGCAAAGTCGCCGCCATCGTGCCCGGTTTTCCGGCCGCGCTGGCCGTGGCGCGCAACACCGATCTTATTGCGCTCGTGCCCGCCTCGTTTCTTATTAATCACCCGGCGCGCGAGACCCTGTTTGTTTTTGAGCTTCCTGTAAAAACGGCGGCGATTTCAATATCGCAGATGTGGCACCCGCGCTCAGAAGTAGACCCGGCGCACCGCTGGCTGCGGCAGTTTATGCTGCGGGTTTGCCGCGCACAGGTGCCGCAATGGGATAAATAACCGCCAGGTTTCATCGCAGGCGGCTTTACCCTTGTCGCCATGCGATTTATCTCTGAGGCGGCAGGGTCCGGATCTTTTGCCGATACCCCCTCCCCTGACTATGCCGAACCGGTAATCATAATGTCGTCATGATTTGGCCGGGGAATAAACGTCGTAGCGGCGGACCTCTGCCTGTTTTGCTAATGCGACAACGGCGAGTAAATAGCGAAGCGGGACCCGAAGACATCAGAAATATTTAACCCGCCCTGTTAAAACAGAGGCGGGTCTATACCAGGAATTGATCGTCACGCTCGTTTGCACCCCCTGCCAGTGTAATAAGGATAATGCTTCACGCCGTGTCCACTGATCCGCCAGGATAGTATGGTACTGACTGAAAATACGCTGCCTTTCGATCTCATCCATCACGCGTTTACGTTCGAGCAAAAAATTCAGAGCGGATTTAAAATAATGATCTGCACAATCCTCATTTATCTTCAGTCGGTTTCAGCGTCATCGAATACCCTTCCAGCATTACAGTGCGCGGTTTGTCCGGGTCGAGATCATCCCGCGTCAGCACCAGCCGCCAGTCATTTTTACGTATATCTGGCGTACGGAACTGCGCCACCAGCGTCACATACTGCGCCTTTTCATCCAGCGGCAAATTCAGCGATACCGACGCGCCTGGTCGTACCCATACGTCTTTTTCAGCCAGCAGGTCTGCACTCAGCGTCATACCGGCATCGGACTGAAGCGCAGCATAGTCCGCTTTATCGAACGTCTGCCGGTCTTTGAGCTGATATACCCATACGTCGGTCGCCAGCGGCATCCCGTCTTCATCGGGATTAAGCGCCGCACGGGCTGTAAGGTCGAGATGCAGGGTTTTCACCTGTTTGTAAAAAATGGCCTTTGCCACTGACGTTGTGCCGTCGCTGACGCGCTGGGTCAGGCCACAGCCGGTTAACGTAAAAGCCAGCAACAGTAGTAGAGTAAGTTGTTTCATCATTGTCCTTTCAATCTTCAACCTCAGTCACCTCGCGGCGGACGGGGTTCTTTTGCAGTCCTTCGTAGCGGCCAAGTTTAACCGTTACTACTTCCGGCATTTCCGGGTCCGGTCCGGTATCGTCCTGGTCATGGCCCAGCAGGAATGAATAGCCCATGTAAACGCTGTCCTCGCGTTCACGGACGGACAATCGCGGTGCAGGCAATAGCCTGCGGGGAAACGTCAGGGAGATCCGGGCGTCATAGCGCCAGCCCAGGTAGACCCGCAGCAGTGAGAGTAAATCGTCATACAGCGAGTATTTGGGCGGCATCCAGCCCCGCACATCGGCTTTGCTTTCGGTATACAGCCAGATTTCAATCGTGCTGTTCACATCCCAGGCAAAGCCACCCATCACCGGGCGGTCATCCAGGACAAATCCGTCCCCGTTCGCGCTCAGGGTCAGTTCAGGGATTTCCACTTTCCGCTTATAGCGCGGTATCACCGTAACGGTGGTGTCCGACGTAATCATCTTCACCACCGAGGCGATACCTTCCGCCGTACGTCCCGGCACCTGCAGGGCAGGCAGCATCCCAAGAAAGCGTGACAGCGGAGTATCCAGGTGTTCTGCCGTACCGGGAATACCGAGTCCCGCCAGTCCCAGCAGGCACTGAGAAATCCGGTCTGTTCCGCCGTCTTCAAACGACGCCGGGTAGCTGTGCTTACGCCAGATGCGGTAATACTGCGTTATCAGGCGGTGGTTGAAGATATCGAGGAAGTGCTCCACCGTTTCATGGCCGTCACGTCGCTGCGTGATGTCATCGATATACGCCGTGGGCAACGGTGACGTGATGCCGTACAGTCCCATAAAGGTGGTTCTGACCGTGGGCGGCGAATCCGGATTGTCATCAGGGTTGCATTCAATGTCCCTGAACTCGCTTGCCGGAAAGCCCATTCCTGCATACGGGCGCAGACGCACCGGGTCATCGCCGATACGCCAGCTGCTTCCCAGCGGCGGATACTCAGGATGCGTCTTTTCCAGCCACTGCAGAAAGCGGTAAAAATTCGTATACGGCAGGTCCCTGCCAAACGCGTCATTCAGCGTCGTAAAGCTGACTGATGGTTTTCTTTCCATCGCAGGCAGTGTCCCGTCGGTTGCAGTATCAGGGTGAGCCGGTTAAACAGGTGCATATCGGCGTATTGTGCGAAAAAGCGGTTCAGCAGGCCGCCAAACAGCCATACGTCGCCTTCGCCTGCGAAGTGCGTGGTATCGAGAGTCACTTCAATATCCACGCCCCGTATCAGGCCACGCTTCCAGTATTCGAGGCGGTGGTGTTCAACATTCAGGATGCCCTGCAGGCGGCGACGGTTGTTATCGTTATCTGTCCAGTTATAGAGTGCAAGGGTGTTACGCAGCACCTCTGTATTGTTCATCATCCACAGAAAACTGCTCCCGAGCTGGCTCAGCAGCTTCCAGTGAAAGCGGTTCTCGTTCGGCGGGTAGCAGGGCATAGACGGCGGACAGAGATTGCGCACGCGAACCGGGGTCTGCTGCGTACCGGCAAGCTGGTCGAGCAGAATACTCTGCAGAGTTTTGCGCGGCAGACTGCCATTGGTACCGGTGAGGCTCAGCGCCAGCGGCTCGTCCGGTAACAGGCGCTCCCGTTCAAATTCTTCGCCGCCGAGAATCAACCGGGTTTCCGTACGGCCTGACGGCCCCCGCAGCACGCGGGTATGAAAATACCGGGGTGGACGTTCACGCCGGAGCATGCCGCCCCGCTGTTCAAACAGACGAAACGAGGTATAACGCGGTGCATCCTCTTCAAACGAGGCGGCCACCGATTCCACCGCGAAGATTTCGGTATGCGGGTCGTCATCACGTAATGGCTGGAGCCGGTATTCCGTCTGCTCTGCATTAATCGCCAGCGGACGTGCATCAAGGCGAAACAGATTCACCACCGGCACGCAGTGCAGACGCAGGTTCTCTTCGCTGACGGTGAAGTCGTGCGGCCAGTGCTGCGTGAAACGGAACTCCAGCTCAAACCAGGACAGCGTTTCAGGCCAGGCAACCTGCTCCAGCCCTTCCAGCGAGACGAACATAAACTTCTCACGGAAGGTGAAGTATTCCAGTAAATGCTGGTAACCATTGTACTCGCTCTTCTCCACTTCCCACAGGTGCGCATCGTCATCAAAGGCGCTGGCGTGAAAACGCAGCGGTAAAGGATTACGGTCCACATTGCCGGGCATCCGGATATACGCCTGCGCCACCCGACGGGTCAGAAACAGGTGCAGCAGTGAGGCCAGCGGCGCATCGCCGTTCAGGTAGACAGGCAACGCGGAAAGGTCAAGCCGTTGCCAGTCAGCCGTGTTGCCGCAGGTAAAGTGCAGACACAGGGCATTTACACCGTCCGGCTCGGTATAAATACTCGCCTTCTGAAGGGCAAGCGGTTGCAGGGTCAGTGGTCGCGTGGTGCGGTAGCGACAGCGTACCCGGTTATCTCCCACCGGTGCAGAAACCACTTCGGTATGCATGAGCACTGTGTCACTGTGCTTAAGCGCATCAGGCTCCGGCGCGATTTCCACTATGCACATCGACGGCAGCGGACGCAGATAGTGCGGCCACAGCAGGCTGATAACCCCTTCCGTCAGTTCGGGGTAATCATCATCGAGCTTCTGGCGCACACGGCCCATCATGAAGGCAAAGCCCTGGAACAGACGCTCGACTGACTCATCCATCGCCCCGTTCATTGTCAGTCCCATTTCACGGGCTTCTTCCGGGTGTAATTGAGCAAACTCCCGCGCCGCATCACGCAGATAGTGCATCTCGGTATCGAAGTAGCGGAGGGTTAAGTCTTCCATTACTGGTCGCCTCCGGCATCTTTTCCTGTATAACCCGCTGCCGTACTGTCCGTCTCGACAAACACCTGCTGCGGTAGTCTGAACCCTTTCAGTCTCAGCAGCGCCAGCGGGCCCTCGCCTGCATCCGTACGCAGCATCATGTTCAGCGTGTCGCCGTCCGCCGTTTTCCAGCTCAGCACAAAAGTACTGTTGTCCACAGCCCTCACCTGCGCCTTATCCAGCAGACGGATAAAGCCCCAGCTTCCGGGGTAATCGGCAAAAATACGCTCACCGGTGTTCACGCTGGTCCAGGTCAGGGTGGTGCGCGGTTTCCACTGGCTGTCCGGCCACACATAGGGCTGCCAGCTCTCCACCTGGTTGTGGTAATCCAGTTTTTGCTGGTCGAGGAACAGCGTGGTCTGCATCACGTCACGGGCCGGTTTACCCATCAGTTGAAAATGCACGCTGGCATCGCCGCCGGTGAATACCACATCGGCCAGTTCGCTGAGCGCATTCAGGGCGGTAATGAAATCCGGATTAAAGTGCAGCCCCTGACTGCTGATGGCATCGGGCACCCAGCGACGGCCTTCTTTATGCAGCACGCCGCCAAGGCTGGTTTTCACAAACTGGGTGATACGCCCGGTATCGTTGCGCAAGTACTGCGAAAGCAGTGGTAATGAGGCTTCACTCTGCTTATTGGGGGTAAACGGCCAGCGGTCGTTAAAGTCATGCTGCCAGTCGTTGACGATGGTCTGTTGCCACTGGCTGTTGATGCTCCAGGCCGTCGGGGCCAGCACCTGCTGCCAGGCCTGCTCCATCGGCTGCACAAACAGCGTCTGACCAAAACCGCTCCACTCCTGGCCGAGACTGGCTGCTACCAGACTGCCGTAATCACGGGTGTCAGTCACATCCACCGATTTCCCCTGAAACACGGTCTGCGCCAGCGCCTGCGTCATCGCCTGCGGGTCAGCGGTGTTCGTCACCTGCTGGAGTTTAAGGCGCACACGGGTGACGCGGGTCAGGAAGGTCTGCAGGCTCAGGCTGTCGCTGCCGCCGTTCTGGTTACTGAGCAGTGCCAGCGCCGGACCAAAGGTCGCATCCAGCGGGCCATGCGGTCCGGCATTCTGGTCGATGGCTTTTGCGTTATCGCTGTGCAGCAGATTCTGCGCCGATTTCACCAGCGAGTCGGACAGGGCTTCCTGTGACTGTCCGGCACGCCCCTGCTCGTTCAGGGTGTTCATCAGCGCTACCAGCGGCGACTGGCGCACATCAGCGAGTATCGTCAACTGGTCAATGGCATCCGACAGCGTGGCGGCATTCTGCCAGTGCAGGCTGTTGAGGAAGTTGAGCCACGCCCCGGCATAGTCGGTAAAGTAGCGTTCCGTCAGACGCGCTTTAAGCGCGTCCGGTGAAATATCCGAGGCCACCTGATGTTTGCTCTCACTCAGCACCCAGTCAATTTCATCCCGGCGCTCATTCACCACTTTATCAATGGCGGGCTGCACGGCGTTGTCCCAGGCGTCACGGGTGAACATCCCCGGCACCACCTCATCGGTGGTAAACAGCCGCGCGGCATCGGTATCACCGGTCATATCGGAGAGGCGCATATCGGCGTAATTGTGGGATACCTGTTGCAGCATCTTCTGGTAGAGCGCGGATTCTGCGTTACGCTGACCAATCAGGCGTAACAGGGCGCTGCGTGTAGCGGAAATCAGCTGAGGGTCGACGGGGATTTTCCACTCCGGATGAGATGGCAGGTTTTGCGCCAGAAAGGCCAGCTGGCGCGGCCCCTCATACTGCCATACGCCGGGTGCCACACCGTCACGGCGCGGCCAGAGGGTCATCACCGTTGAGGTGAAGAAATTCGCGTCCATCTTTTCCGGACGGTTTAACATCAGCCAGGCTTTCAGCCAGTTATACGCATCCCGGCTCAGCTTCGCCCGCTGGTCGCTGTCGGCAGGCAGCGCATTCCAGGCGGTCAGCGTGTCGCGCAGTCTGGCTGCGGTGGCATCCCGCAGCAGCGGCAGCGCACTGCGGGCATACTCCGGCCACAGGCGGGCCAGCAGGTCATCATTCTGACTCTGACCAAAGCGGCTGTACCATGGCACACCGTGTTCCTGGCGGTACTGCAGACGCTCCATTTCTCTCTGCAGCTCGTCCAGTGCACCCAGGCGTTTATCCGCGTTCTGGTGCTCATCACGGGCGGTGACTGCCAGCTGTTGGGCATCCGTAATCTCATTACGGTTGGTATGCCAGGAAAACAACACGCCCGCGCAGGTCAGCCCGAGGACCACCAGCACCGCCTGATACAGTGTGCGTTCCCACGCCATCCCGGCTCGCTGGATTTTAAGCCCCGGTAAATCGTCCAGAATGGCGGTCCAGCTGTTATCCGGCAGCCAGCGCTGTTTGTCGGTTCCGTCCTTCGGGTAAACCGGCGGACTGAACATTACCCCGCGCAGCGGCACGGCATAAGGCCCCGTGAGCAGCGACACCGCCAGCGCATGGAAGCGCTCCGCCATGCCGTTGCGCAGTTGCCAGCCAAGACGCAGCAGAAAATCATGGGCGTGATTCGCCAGCCCCTGCTGGACGCCTGGCGCCGTCAGCGTGTCCGGCAGGGATTTCAGCGCCGCCACCAGCTCCGGCGGCGTGGTGTGCGGTGCAAACAGGCACCCCACCGGCTGGGTCACGCGGCCTTCCTGCGGCCACGCACTCTTCTGCACTTCCCACAGATACAGCGGCACGCGCCAGCCCAGCTTCTTATAGCGTTCGTTCAGCTGGCGCACAATGAGGTCGCCCTGCATCGCCTGACGCAGCTCACCGTCATAGACCAGCACTATCGCACTGACCGCACAGCGCTTAAGTTTACGCAGTACCGCAATACGGGCGCTGTCGGCTCCCGAAAGCAGGCTGCCGCCCCATACCGCCACCACGTTGTTGGCTTCCAGCCATCCGGCTTCCGTCAGGCCCGGTACAGCAAGGTCGGCCTGGTTCGGTGAGCCGCAAATCACCACAAACCGCACCTTTCTGCGCCAGTTAAGCCCGTAGTGATGCTTCAGATAATCGCGCAGTTCAGTAATATATGCGGGCGTGGAGACTTTTCCCTGCCGCGCTGTGTTTTGCCTGTCATCTTCTGACTTTGGATCCCGCTGCTGATACAACCGGTAACCAGCCATTACGGCAGTCAACAATGCCTGAACGCCCAGCCAGACCAGGCCTATCTGTGCAGGAGAAAGTCCGTAATGTTTGCCCAGCAGCCATACCACTCCGGCTGACAGCACTCCCGATACCAGCGTAAACAGGGTTGCCCCCGATGGTCGCCAGACCTGTCCCTTAAGCGACATTCTCACCTCCACTGCTGACACTCATCAAAAACGCCTCACTTCCCTTCGCCAGTGCCAGCACCTGCGTTTCACGGGTATGTTCTGCCATCTGTATTGCCTGCGTGACCGCAAACCATGTTTCACTGTCTTTCGTCTCGCCCAGCCAGTGAGGCAGATATTGCTGAGCCGGTGATGCGGGCGGAATGGCCATCGCTTTACCCTGCGCAGCGGCAACCTTATGCCGCTGGCTCAGAGCGACCATCAGGCGGCTGATATGTGGCTGAGTGATCGCATCAGACCACACGCCCTTCATCGTATTACTGACACACTGATATTGCAGAAACTGCCGGAGATCACCGTCAGGTAACGAGTTATCAGTGGGGAACACACGGTGCAGCGTGGCACAGGGCCGCAGCCCGGTACGGGTATCCGGATGGGATAACAGCCAGGCCACCGCTCCCTGAGTGCCTTCGCTGTCGTTAGTCCAGTTATGACGGATAATGAGCCAGCCCGAACGCACCGCATTTTTCTGTTGCCAGAGCGTCATCTGGCGGCTGAAAGGCTCAGGCTTCATTTCCGAAAGCTGGATCGCCGACAGCGGCAGTGACAGCGCCGCCCACACCGACCGGAAACATTGCCAGTCGTCCTCAGACGCGCCTTCCGGCAGGCAGACCGTCAGTGACTGATTGCGGGTGAAAATCTGTAGCGCCACACGCAACGGGGTTAGCAACTCGGTAAACAGATACGTGGCTCCCGGACAATCAGGCAGTCGCATCGGGGCATCGACACTCACCGGCTCACCGCTGTCCTGCGGTGACCGCACCTGTTCAGGGAAAAGAGTACTGACGCCTGACACCACCATGCCTTCCTGTGCCCACGTCTGCCACTGTGCTTCCAGCATGGCGTTGTACTGCGTGGTGCCATCAGCGTGCTCCAGAAGTACGCCGTAACGGTACATCCACCAGCCAGCAATCCCGGTAAACAGCAGTATCAGCACCACCACACCGGCAAAGGCGTAAATTAGCGCCCGCGAGTCATGCAGCCAGAAATAAATACCGCATCCGGCCATCGCCACGGCTGAGCAACTTAACATCAGTGCCCGCCACCAGCCTGACCACGACGGTGCAGCAGGCCAGTGAACCGCATCCGGCGAGGGGATTTTCCATGTCATCAGATTCAGTTCCCCAGAATGCCGCCGGTGGCGCTGGCGATCACCGTGCAACCGCACTGGCACAGCGCACCATCAAAAGCGACCTGCTCACTGTCTGACTGCCATTCCGGCGATGTCCCCACAATGCGGTTAATGCCATGCCCCTCAATCGGGCAGGACACCAGATCGTTGAGTAATGCGGCTTTGATACCGTCGATAATCATGGAGGAAGAAGCGGAGATCACTTCCCCGCCGCTGCTGAGTTTGTCGTGCAAACGTACAATACCTTTAGTCATGATAAAAACCTAAAGAGACTTAATAGAATTCAATTCGAGTCAATCCTAAAAAATAAAATATAGCAGCAATAAAGGATGAGCCAATAATAAAAACAAACAACAATATGGTTATTCTGAAAAAATAGGATTTTCGGGGTAACACCTCTTGCATATTACAATTAAAACTATCAATAAAAAATGGATATGAACTAAATAAAAGGCACAAAGTCACCACTAGGGTAAAAACCATATCGCAATGAAAAGAGTTTATTGTTAATGTACGAACTCCGTCCTTGATTAAATGAAAAATAAAAACAGCAGATCCAACAAGCCCCAATAACACCCCCCATTTAAAATCACTTTCATATAACATTTTTTTGACAAACTTAAATTCAATTATGCTAGCCAGCCCAATAAAGCTGAACCTCCTTGAATTTTCACTTTTTCGGTAATAATTAGAGATAATAGATCTAATTTCTACCAACGGTATTAACCCCATATTTTCAGAACAATATCTGTACATTTTTTCCAATTTTGTCCCAGACATATCTCACACCTCCAATAATTATCAGTTTGTGAATTTGACAGTAATATCACCACTTTCATTCTTATCAATTACATAAACTTTGTTCACCGAAAACATCATTCCAGGCATCGTAAATGATATTTCGCATTTCCTATAGAAAGGATTGGTATCGTCTTTTGATATGGTTTTTATTGATTCTACATTCAGTTTTAATTCATCTGGCGCAACACTTTCCCGAGTCAACATATATGTTTTTGTCGCCAGATCTTTCTTTATGCTATCAACTAGAGAGTCTTTTACATTCTGACCATCGCATTCAACAGGAGTCGATGGAGTACAACCGGCCAGCAACATTATGGATATTGTAAAAACTGAAATCATTGTTATCTTACTCATTATAACGTCCTTAAATGAAAACAATATTAGTAATAATAAAAGTAGTTCACCCAAGCACTGCGACGAGAAGGTAAATCCCGGTCTGCCAAGGTGAGAGGTTTAGAAGAAAGCATTTTTACACGCGTTTTGGTAAGTTTCCGAAGATCGACATACTGAGAGTCAGCAACTCCCAACGTGGTAAGAATATTTTCAGTAAGAAGAAATACTGGCCCTGGTCGTTTTTTCACCTTCCATGTTGCACGACCAAAAGCCAAAAGTAAGATCCCGCCAAACATTGCGGCACAAACAGCAATTCCTTTCCAGTCCACACCCTTAAAGTAAAATATTATCAATATAATAAGAAATATACTTGCAAACACTGACATCCCGTACACCAGTCCAAAACGAATATCAGCCTCTCGCCCACAACGACAACGCGGGGTTATAGATAACGTCCGCAATTCAGGAAACATTATGGCGTACACCAGATAGTGATCGTCTTCACCCATTACGGCCATTTCGACATAATCACCGACCTGGACATGTGTTTTTCCTAACCAACCATAAAAGGGAACACCATTAATTTTTCCGCGAACAAAATCGCAACGATCACTTACACGAACATCACTCTGCCCTGTCACCGCAGATCCAGCTGCGTTTCCAGTTATCGCTAGCAACAGTGCCCCAACCTGATTTCGCGCCTCCTTTCGGGAAAATGCTTCAGGGTCATATTCACGTTCGGTGAAATATCCCATAACTTTCTGCACGCTAAATTCTTCCAGCACACCACAGATCTTTACCAAAGGCTTTCTAGGAGGAAGTTCAGGTGGTGGCGGTTCTGTTGCTAGAATAGCTTCCAGTTGCAGGATTTTTTCCTGCCTAATTTTTATCTCTTGCTCAAAATGCCTTCTGAGAGACGGATTTTCTTTATTAATCGCATCCTCTCTTACGCGAATTTCGATGCGAAGACTGGAGAGTTCCCCTTTAACTTTCTCAAAATCGATAAACTCGCCTGAGAACACCCTATTTGCTGTCATAACACCACTCCAAGGGCTTTTTGATATTCTTCCTGCTGGTTGTCATACTCCTTGTCACGAGGCTTTTTGGGGCCGATCAGCCAGGTACTCTTCAGTTTTTCATCAGGCTCCACCCCGAACACTCCTTCCCTGCACCATTTCTGCAAGTCATTGCCAAAGTAATAAATAACCAATTGTTCAATCAGTAAAATACCGATCATTACTTCCCAACTAGCAAGAACACCGATAGCTTCTGCAAAATCACCAGTGACAAGAACATTGCTTATTGTTTCAATAACGCCACCTTTCAATGCGTCATTTTTCACCAATATTTCAAGAAGCCCTCCTAAAGACTTCAGAGCAACACCTGTATTTACAACAGTCTTACCTGAGTTAAGACCGATAAACTCCCACCGCCTATGTTCAGACAAAATCTCTGCAAACAAATCCTTAGCATCAAAAACTAGGTTAATCACAGCCGCTGTCGATCCTGAACTAGCCCCCACAAATTTCACACTCGTGGCTCCTGCACCGTACTGGAGTCCGTGTTTAACCATCGGTTCGATAATCTCACTGGTCGTACTGAGCGTTCCCAAGAATGCAGACGTAATTTGTGCACGGCTTTTCACATCGCCTTTGCTCTCCTGCAGGAGACTCTTAAGTTCCCAGGTATTAAAGAAAAACGCCAACAGTTTGATACGCATTCCTTTCAGAGCATTTTCACCTTCTGCACTTTGGCTGAATTCATCAAACTTCGTTTTATAATCGTTCAGCTTTAACCTGCGGTCCGCCGCGCCCGAATACTTCATATCCTCCAGGAGCTGTCTTCTGAACACATCACCGTCGTGTAACTGTCCGAGAGACAACTGCACCGCATTATCAAACGACACACCGGATACCACCTGGAACAACGATTTCGTCAACAGCTCGTTTAATCCGTCCAGCGTTTTCCCCAGACGGGTGAAATTAAAGAAGCGATCGCCAAATGTGCTCAGGCGACGGTCGCAGTACAGCATCATCCGCGAGAACGATGAAGACGGCGTGGCGGGTCGCTCCAGTGCCTCATTGGCACCGGCATAGGCTTCATTCAGTTTGCCTGCCAGCGGGGCCACCGCCGCCAGGAAGGATGCTTCGTCCGCTTTCTCTGTTTTGCCGTGGCTTTTTGCCAGACTTTCCAGATAAACGGTCATATCGGCTATCACATCGGGGTTATTGAGCAGCAGCGAGCGCCAGACCAGGTTACTTTCGGATTTCGCGGAATACTGGTTTATCAGACTGTCCAGCCACTGTGCGCCGGAATCGGTCAGGTTCAGCGAGGCCAGCGCGTAATCCACAATTTCGCGGTAGCTCAGGTTGTCCTCCACACTCGTGGAGTAAAAATCCTGGCTACAGGTGATAAACGAGGCAGACTGAAGCCAGGCGATACGCAGGCTGTGCAGAGCTTCCATCCGGGTAGCAATCACCCCGCAGAATTGCTCATAACACTGACGGAACGCCGCCCGCTTCTCATGGTTCAGTTCCGCATCATATTTACCCCATTCACGGGCAATATCGTCTCCGGACACCTGCGCATTGCGGGCGGTTGCCTGCTGATACTGCGCATTAAACGCCTCCGGAGAATCATGCGTCCAGGCTGAAGTCATGGCCTCCACCAGCGGAGCGCTTCGGTCACTTTGCGCCTTAATCCACTCCGTCAGGGCTTCTCCCTGCTTTTCCAGTTGGTTTTGTGCGCCCAGCAGCGACTGGTCAGTGAAAAACTCAATCGACAG
>JHYZ01000018.1 GCA_000621185.1 Franconibacter pulveris DSM 19144 | reverse complement strand
GCTGAACGGCATCACTTACAGCGCCACGGTGGGCGCAGGCGGCAGCTGGAGCGTGAACATCCCGGCGGCGGACGCCCAGGCGCTGGCGCAGGGGAATGTGCCGTTCACCGTCTCTTCCACCGATATCGCCGGCAACCCGGCGCAGCTTAACGACAGCCTGACGGTGGACACCGAGGTGACGCTTACCGTTAACCCGGTGGCGGGCGATGACATTATCAACGCCGCTGAGGCGGGGGCGGGCGTGGCGGTGAGCGGTACGGCGAACCCGGCGGACGCCGGGCTGACGGTGACCATCGTACTGAACGGCGTGATTTACAGCGCCACGGTGCAGGCGAACGGGACGTGGGCCACCACGATCCCCGCCGCTAACCTCGCGGCGCTTTCTGATGGCGCTTACACCCTGAACGCCATTCTTACCGATGCCGCAGGCAACAGTACTACCGTGCCGCATACCGTGACGCTGGACGCCGCTGCTGCGTTACCCACGCTGACCATTAATGCCGTTTCTACTGATAACTACATTAACGGCAACGAAATCAGCCAGTCGCTGATTCTGAGCGGCAACACCACCAATGTGGAAACTGGCCGGATAGTAACGCTGTCCTTTTCCGGCAACCCTTTAACCGCCGTGGTGGGGGCGAATGGCGCATGGAGCGTGGAAGTGCCGGCGAGCATCGTCAGCGCGCTGACGCCTGGCGTTCACCTGGTGATGGGGCTGGTGAGCGATGCCAGCGGCAACCAGTCAAACGCAACAGGTGGATTTATTGTCGATCTCACCGCCGATCTGACCATCAATCCGGTCGCTACGGACGATATTATCAATGCCGCTGAAGCCGGGGCCGGGGTCATAGTAAGCGGTACGGCGGGGATTCTGGATGCAGGGCGGGTGGTGAACATAAGCCTGAACGGTAAAACCTACACCGCCACCGTACAAAGCAATGGCAGCTGGAGCGCCACGCTTGCGGCCGCTGATTTAACCGCGCTCGCCGACGGGCCTTATACGCTGAACGCCAGCCTGACCGATGCCGCTGGCAACAGCATCTCTGTGCCGCGCACTATTACGCTTGACGCTACGGTTGCGCTCGCCATCAACACGGTCGCCACCAATGACATTGTTAACGCGACTGAGAGGGATGCGGGTATTACGATCAGCGGTACGGCAAGCCCTGCCGATGCCGGACTAACGGTAACGGTAGACGTGGGAGGCGTTGATTACCCCGCGGTGGTGCAGCCGGACGGGAGCTGGAACGTTGGCGTAGCGGGGCAGGATCTTCGTTTACTGGCGGATGGGCTATGGCAGTTTACCGCCGCGCTGACGGATGCGGTGGGCAACAGCATAACGGTTTCACGCGACGTTGAGATAGATACGCATGCCAGTTTGAATATTGATGCCATTGCAGCCGATAACATTATCAACGCCACGGAAGCGCAGGCCGGGATAACGATAAGCGGCACCGGAGAAACGAAAGATGTCGGTTCGCCGATAACGCTCCTGCTCAACGGCGTGACTTATACGACAACGCTGCAAGCCGACGGCACATGGCGTATTGAGCTTCCTTCCTCAGTGTTGCTGGCATTACCCGACGGGGCTTATCAGGTTACTGTCGATTTAACGGATAACCAGGGAAATACTGGCGAGGTACAACCCAATCTTATAGTCGACAAAACGGTAACGCTCACGGTCGATCCTGTGGCGTCGGATGACATCATCAATGCCGCTGAAGCGGGATCTGATGTGGCGATAACCGGTACGGCGGACAGTGCGGATGTTGGCCGCACCGTCACCGTATCGCTCGGCAGTTTCGTCTATACCGCAACGGTGCAGAGTGACGGCAGCTGGAGCGCAACGCTGCCTTCCACAGATTTAGCCACGCTTGCCGACGGGTCTTATACGCTAAACGCCTCGCTCACCGATGTCGTCGGCAACAGCATTAGCGTGCCTCATAGCTTTACCCTGGACGCCGCCGCCGCCACGTTGCCGACGCTGCTTATCAATGCGGCTTCTGACGATAATTACATCAATGCTATCGAAGCGAACCAGCCGCTGGCCGTCACCGGCATCGCCTTTAATGTAGAAGAAGGACAAACGGTTACGCTCTCCTTAAATAGCAACACGTATACCGCGACGGTTGGCGCGGCTGGCGTCTGGAGCACCGTTATCCCTGCGGATGTTATCGCCGCTCTGGACGATGGCGTTTACACGCTGGTCGGCTCGGTCAGCGACGCCAGCGGCAACGCTGTTGATGCCGGCGGCGGTTTTACCGTAGACACGCAGATAACGCTTGCTATCGATCCCATCGCCTCAGACGACCTTATCAACCAGGCGGAAAGCCTGGCGGATGTGACGGTGAGCGGCAGCGCTTCGCCGGTGGATGAAGGCGGCGAGGTCGTCGTTACCTTAAACGGCCAGTCATGGACCGCGACTATTCAGGGCGACGGCAGCTGGAGCACCATCATACCTGCCGCCAGTCTGAACGCCCTGGCTGATGGCACCTATCCGTTGCAAGCCTCCTTGACCGATGAAGCGGGCAACAGCATTTCGCCTGCGCGGAATGTGACGATTGACCGCACGGCGGCCGCGCCTGCGATTGAGAGCGTTAGCGCTCTCGCGCAGGAGGCCTGGCAGGCTGAGGCGCTCCCCACAAGCGAATCCGACCAGGCGCTTACGCCGCAAAATCCTGGCTACAGCATCGGCGGGATGAGCGTTATCCAGGCCGACGGCGCTTCGACAGCGGCAGGCGCCGACGACGCGGTTTTTATGCCGGACGAGCCGCAAACGGCCGCGCAACGCTATAGCTTCAGCCTGTTGGGGCTGGAAAGCGCCACAGAGGAAAGCGGCGCGATCGCGCCTGGGGGGGGCAGCGCGCAAGAAGAGAGCCAGAGCCCGACGTTCAGCGCCTCGCAGGGCGAGAGCGTGACGCTGCTGAATGCGCCGGAAGGAATGTGGGACTTCAGCAGCCAGCGGACGGTGGACGTTCAGTTGACCGACGTCTGGCATAACGGCGCGTTAAGCAACGGCGATCCGCTGGGCGACGCGCTCCTGGAGCAGAACATGCATGTGCGAGTCCAGTAAAGGGCGAGGCGTATGATGAAGCTACCTCTTTCTTCTCTCTGGCTGCTTCTGCTGGCTCTGCCGCTGCCAGCGGCGAGCGGCCTGCTGACCACCTCTGCTGAACTCGCTTTCAGCGTGCCGCCGGCAGCGGCAATGCGCGCCGACGACAGCGGCCTGCGCGAGGCTATCCTGCGCGCCTTCGCCCGGCATCCCCGTATTGCCGAGGCGGCGGCGCAAATACAAGTCAGCCGCGCCCGGCTCGATGAGGCGAAAAGCGGCTGGTACCCGCAGATAGCGTTGCAGGGCAGCGCCGGACACGCCGACAGCACCCGCAGCGACGGCGCCGGCGGCGTGACGCTCAGCCAGCTTTTATATGATTTTGGCAAAACTCGCGGCCGCGTTGACGAACAGGAACGGCTGACGGAAGCGAACCGCTTCGCCCTCTACGACACGCTTACCCGCGTGGCGCAGGAGACGCTGCTCGCCTGGCTTGATGCTAAGCGGCAGCAGACGCTGGCGCAGGCCAGCCGCGAGCAGCTCAGCGGGCTTGAGGATATTGCACGGCTGGCGACGCTGCGCGCCGAGGCCGGGCTTAACTCCGACTCCGATAAACTCCAGGCGCAGACGCGCATCGACGGCATGCGGGCCAGTGAAGCGCAGTATCAGGCGCTGGAACAGGCGGCGCTGGCGCGCCTCTCGGTATTGACCGGCGACGCGAACCCGCAGCTCGGGCCATTGCCGCCGCTGTTCGCCCGCGAACCGCTAAAGCGTATTGATTACGAAAGCACGTCGGCGGTGCGCAGCGCCCGCGAAAAACAGCGCGCCAGCGACGAACGGGTGCGCCAGGCGCAGGCCGACCGCTGGCCGACGTTAAAAGCGGAGGCGGGACGCACCCGCTACATCAATAACGGTGATGGTTGGTGGGATGACAGCGTGCAGCTGCGCGTCAACGCGCCCCTCTATCAGGGCGGCGCCATCAACGCGCGGGTGCAGGCGGCTGAAGGCGAGCGGGAAGCGGCACGGGCCGAGGTGGAGCAGGCGCAGCGGCTTATCGATCAGAGCGCCGCAAATGCGAATGCGGCGCTGACCGGCGCTAAGGCCCGTCTGCGAGCGGGCGAGCGGCAATACCAGAGCGCCGTGCGTACCCGGGAGGTTTACCGGAACGAATATCAGTTGGGCAAGCGCAGCCTGAACGACCTGCTCAGTAGCGAACAGGATCTTTTTCAGGCGCAAATCACCCGTGAAGAGGCGCGTTTTGACGCCGCCGTGGCGAGCGTTAACTATGCGGCGGCGGCAGACACGCTGCTTGACTGGTTCGACATCGACAGAAGCGCGCAGAGCGGCGACACGCTGCCTTCACTCTGACCCAGGCGAGAGCATGAGGATGGATTATGACGATATCCATAAATGAAAACGAATGCTGGCTGCAACTGCTCGCCCGAAGCGCCGCCGCTTTTGGTCGTCCGGTGAATGCTGAACTTATTCGCCAGCAGATGCGCTGGCACCACGCGCCGCATGATGGCGAGGCGCGGGAAAAGCTGGCGGCGCTAATGGGGTTGCAGCTAAGCCAGGTAAGCCCGGGTGAGATAAGCTGGCACGATGAAATATTGCCCGCCGTGCTGATGCTGAACGACGGCACGCCTGTCCTTATCGAGAGCATAAACCGCCAGGGGCTGGTCAGCTACTGGCTCTGCCGGGGTGGCGATGTGGTGCGCCAGGCGCCGCTGCGTAAACTATTGAGCCACGCCCGGGACGAAGTGGTATTGATAGGGCTGGTGCAGCGCGTGCGCGATGAGCGTATCGATGCGTTTCTTAAGCCATGGCAGCGCCACTGGTTCTGGAAGCATTTTCGCGCCATGAGCGGGGTCATGGGCGATATTGTGCTCGCCTCGCTGGTCGCCAATACCCTGACGCTGGCGGGCATTCTCTTTTCTATGCAGGTTTACGACCGGGTGATCCCGGCGCAGTCCTGGCCTTCGCTGTGGGTGCTGGCGGGCGGCGTGCTGTGCGCGGTGATAATGGAGTTTGTCCTGCGGCTGATGCGCAATCGCCTTGCGGACGTCACTGGCAAGCAGATAGATCTGCGCATTTCGGCAATGCTGTTTGCCCGCACGCTCGCTATTCGTAACGAACATCGCCCCAAAGCCACCGGCTCGTTTATCTCCCAGTTGCGGGAAATCGACCAGTTGCGTGAACTGCTGACCTCCACCACCCTGGGCGCCGTGGCGGATATTCCTTTTATCGCGCTGTTTTTACTGCTGCTGGCGTTTATCGGCGGCGGGCTGGCGTGGATCCCGCTGCTGGCGCTGCCGCTTATTCTCATTCCCGGGTTGCTCATCCAGCTGCCGCTGGCGCGCCTGACGCGCGAGGGGATGCGCGAAGGGGCGATTCGCAACGCGGTGCTCGTGGAGGCCGTCGAAGGGGTTGAGGATATCAAAGCGCTCCAGGCGGAGCCGTGGTTTCAGCGCCAGTGGGAGCAGACCCATGAAGTGAGCGCGCAGATAGCCATTCGGCAGCGGGAATGGGCGGCGCGTTTTAATGGCTGGGTGTCGGCGGTGCAGCAGATGACCTACGCGGCGATGCTGGTTTACGGCGTATTTCTGATTATCGACGGCACGATAACCACCGGAACGCTGGTGGCCTGCAGCCTGCTTTCTTCACGCGCTATCGCGCCCTTATTACAACTCACACTGCTCTTCTCGCGCTGGCAGCACGCCCGCAGCGCGCTGCAGGGGCTTGATGAACTGCTGAAAAAACCCCTCGATACGCCGGAAGAAGAGCGGCGGGCGCACTGTCCGGCGCTGCCCGGTCATTATCGGTTGTGTCAGGTGCAGTACGCCTGGGCGCCGGAAAGCGGTAAGCAGGATCTGCATATCAATCAACTGCAAATTATTCCCGGCCAGCGCGTGGCGGTTTTGGGGCGCGTCGGCGCGGGCAAATCCACATTGCTGAAGCTGCTCGCAGGCCAGGTGCAGGCGACGCAGGGCAAGGTGTTGCTTGACGGCGTGGATATGCGCTGCCTCGACCCGCTGGAGGTACGCCAGGCGGTAGGCTGGCTGTCGCAGGAGTCGCGGCTCTTTTTCGGCACGCTGCGCCAGAACCTGCTGCTCGGCAACCCTTGCGCCAGCGAGCAGGCGATTCTCGACGCGCTGCGCATCAGCGGCGCGCTGAGCCTGATTGAGCAAGACGCCGCAAGCCTTGACCGCATGATTCTGGAGGGGGGGCGCGGGCTTTCCGGGGGGCAAAGGCAGATGATTTTGTTAAGCCGGCTGATACTGCGCAACCCGCGCATCGTGCTGCTTGATGAGCCGACGGCTTCTATGGATGAGCAACTGGAGCAGCAGGTGATCCATCGCCTTGGCGGCTGGCTTGAAGGGCGCACGCTGGTGCTGGTAACGCACCGTCCCGCGCTGCTGCGGCTTACCAACCGGGTGGTGGTGATGGATAACGGTCACATTATCGCCGATGGCGCTCGCGAGGAGGTGCTGAACAGCTTCCTGCCTGCGAAGCCCACCGGCAAGGAGCATGCAGCATGAGCAAATTTATTCTCTATCGTAAGCTGCGCCATGAGAGGCGCAACGCCACGCGCATCATCTGGGCGTGCAGTTTGACGCTTGCGCTGTTTCTGGTCTGGGCCTGGTTTGCGGTGCTCGACGAGGTGACGCTTGGCAGCGGCAAAATTACCCCTTCCAGCAAAGCGCAGGTTATCCAAAGCCTGGACGGCGGCGTCATCGACAAGGTCTTTGTTCAGGAAGGGCAGATGGTGGCGCAGGGTCAGCTGCTGGCGCGGCTGGACCCGGTGCGCTTTCAGTCAAATTTTGGCGAGGCGCAAGCGCGAGCGCGCAACCTGCAGGCTTCCGCCGAGCGGCTGCGCGCCGAACTAAGCGGCGAACCGCTGCGCTTTAGTCCTGAGATTGAGCAGGACGCCGCGCTGGTCGCCCGTGAACGGCAGCTTTATGAATCACGCCGCCGCAACCTTGAGGAGACGCTAAGCCATCTTCAGCAGTCGGCACGGCTTGTGGAGGATGAGCTGCGCATGACCGAGCCGCTGGTGACGCAGGGCGCAGCGGGCAAGGTGGAGGTTATCCGGCTGCGTAAAGAGCTCAGCGCGTTGCAGGGCAAAATGGACGAAGCGCGTAACGACTACGCGGTGCGCGCCCGTGAGGAGCAGGTGAAAAACAACGCCGATCTCGACGCCCAGCGGCAGATCGTGGCGGGCAAGCGCGATCAACTTACACGCGCGACGCTCCATTCGCCGGTGCGCGGCATCGTCAAAGATATCCAGCTTAATACGCCAGGCGGCGTGTTGGCGCCGGGGGACAAGCTAATGGAGATCGTTCCGGTGGAAGACCGGCTTTTAGTCGAAACGCGCATCAGCCCACGCGACATCGCCTGGATTCGCCCGGGGCTTGCAGCAAGCGTAAAGATTACGGCCTACGATCCGGCGATTTACGGCGCGCTGCCAGGAGAGGTGGAGATGGTTTCCGCCGACACGCTGCAGGATGAGGTCAAGCGCGACCAGTGGTTTTATCGCGTCTATATCCGCACCCAACGCGCGGCGCTGATCAATAAAGCGGGCAAAAGCTTCCCGATACTGCCGGGTATGGTGGCGGACGTGGAGATAAAAACCGGCCAGAAATCGGTGCTGGATTACTTAATCAAACCGCTCAACAAGGCCCGGGAGGCGCTGCGCGAACGCTAGCGCCGCCGGGCTGCTGATTAGATTTTGCCGCTCAGGCGCTGGTGGAAATCGTGGCTGCGCAAATCCAGCCCTTCGATTTTTACTTTTGCGCCGTGGTGGCGATAGCGGGTTTCAATGGCGTCGAGCGCCGCGACGGTGGAGGCGTCCCAGATTTGCGCGTGGGTGAGGTCAATGGTTACGCACGAGGGATCGTCGGCATAGCGAAAATGCTCGTAGAGATCGTTGCTGCTCGCAAAGAACAGCGGGCCGCGCACGGTATAACGCACCGCTTTACCCTCGTCGACCACCTCACGGTCGGCATGCACCACATGCGCGACGCGGCGGGCGAAAAGCACCATGGCGAAGATAACCCCGCCTGCGACGCCCACCGCGAGGTTGCCGGTCCAGACGGTGGCGACTACGGTCGTCGCCATCACCAGCGTTTCCGAAAGCGGCATGCGCTTGAGGGTGGCTGGCGCAATGCTGTGCCAGTTAAGGGTTTTCACCGCCACAATCATCATGATGCCCGCCAGCACCACCATCGGGATTTTCGCCATCACGGCGCTGAGCCCGGTCACCAGCAGTAACAGCACCAGCGCTGCGGCGATGGTGGAAAAGCGCGAACGCGCTTTGCCAAGCTCCACGTTCACCACCGTCTGGCCAATCATCGCGCAGCCCGCAATGCCGCCGTAAAAGCCGGCGAGAATATTGGCGATGCCCAGGCCCCAGCATTCGCGACGCTTGCTCGATGGGGTATCGGTAATGTCATCCACAAGCTTTGCCGTCAGCAGCGACTCCATCAGCCCGACAAACGCCACGCTGAGCGCGCAGGGCCAGATAATTTGCAGCGTTTGCAGGTTCAGCGGCACCAGCAGTTCGGTGAAGCCTGGCAGACCTGCCGTCATCGGCCCTTCGTCGCCAACCGTCGGCAGCGTAAAGCCGCCATACACGGCGATAAGCGTAACGGCGACAATGGCGACCAGCGGGGAGGGGACGCTTTTCAGCACGCGCGGCAGCAGCAGCACGATAACCAGCGTGAGGGCGAACAGCAGCAGAACGGTGGTGTTTTGTCCCCATACGTGTGGCACCTGGGCCATAAAGATGAGGATACCGAGAGCGTTCACAAAGCCGGTCATCACCGAGCGGGGGATATAGCGCATCATGCGCGCAAGGCCGAGTACGCCAAACAGGATCTGGATAATCCCGGCCAGCGCCACCGCGGGCAGAATGTAGCCGACGCCGTGCTGGTGCACCATCGGCCCAATCACCAGCGCAACCGAACCCGCGGCGGCGGTCACCATCGCCGGGCGGCCGCCCAGCAGCGACATGCAAAAGCAGAGCACAATCGAGGCGATAAGGCTCACTTTCGGGTCGACGCCCGCGATAACCGAAAAGGAGATAACTTCCGGGATCAGCGCCAGCGCGGTAATTACCCCCGCCAGGGTTTCGCGCAGCAGCAGGCGCGGTGTACGCACCACGTGCGCAAAGGAAAGCTCGCGCGCGTGCGGCGCGACAGTATGAGTTTCAGCCATAGGAATTCGCAGGTGTTGTTGTCAAACGCCCATTCTGTGGGGCGGCGTGAAGGGTAGGGATAGTAGCGGCACTGGCGGGCGATTTCCAGCAGTTATCGGTTTGCGGGATAATGAAGCGCAGGAGGCGAGTTCGTTTTGCCGCATAAACGGGCCAAATCGCAGGCATAAAAAAACCAACCGCAATGGTTGGTTTTTTTGGGATTTTTTGGTCGGCACGAGAGGATTTGAACCTCCGACCCCTGACACCCCATGACAGTGCGCTACCAGGCTGCGCTACGTGCCGACACGTGGAGGCTTATACTACCCGTTTCTTCGCTGATTGCAAGGGTGCGGCTGGCTGACTGATTTATAAATAATCAATCAGTTAGCGATAAAGCGTTTTTCTTCCGTCAGCACCTGCAGCAGCAAGCCCAACTGCGGTTTATCTTCGTTCATGCGCTCGCCGCTCAGGTCATAGAGACGGTAGTTGCCGTTATTATCCAGCACTAAAGTCATCTGCGGTGTCGTCACCGCCAGCGTGTTGCTGTCGGCGCTTACGACCCAGTTATTGCGGCGCACCGGCGCAAACAAGTCTTCACCCTGTGAATATTCATAAGAGGGCGTGCGCACATGCAGCAGACGCTGCATCAGCGTTGTCATCACATCCTGATGCGTGGTGAGCTTGGTTACGCGCTGGGCAGGCGTGCCCGGCCAGTGGATAACCAGCGGCACCTGAATGCGTGAGCGGCTCCAGCCGAAGCTCTCCTGCTGACTGCCCAGCGGCACGCCGCGCCCGGCGGTAATAATCACCACCGTATTATCAAGCTTGCCGGTGCTCTGCAGGGCCGACAGCACACGCTGAATCTGCGCATCGACGTTTTCAGCCGCGCGGCTATAGCGGCGCGTGAAGTTAGCCTGCTGAGTATCTTCAATCGCCGTGCCGTTGAACGCGACCCAGGAGAACCAGCGGTTATCTTCGGAGGCGAATTTATCAAGCCAGCTTATCCACTGCGAGGCGGTCTGTTCATCGCTCTGTCGACGTGACGCAGGCAGCGAGAAGTCTGAAAGCAGCGCCTGGCGATAGAGGGGGCTGTTGAAGCCGTCCGACGAGAACAGGCCAAGCTGGTAGCCCTGCTGGTTCAGCGCGGTAATCAGCGCCGCCGGAATACGCGCCGACAGCACGCCATCCATATAAGACGGCGAAATGCCATAGAACAGGCCGAAGATGCCGTTATCGACATAGTTGCCTGAGCTCATGTGCTGGGTGAAATTCACGTTCTGTTGGGCGAACTGCGCAAGCCCTGGCATCTGCTTTTCAAAGCGCGAATAGTTAAGACCATCGACGGTAATAAACAGCACGTTATGGCCTGCGCCCATATCGGTATAACGCAGGTCGCTTAGCGGATATTGCACCGACACCGCTTCCGGATCCCCCTGTTCCACGAGGCGGCGCTGGTACTCCTGCGCGTCCAGCAGACCATGTTTTTCCAGAAAACGGCGCGCCGTCATAGGATAAGAGAGCGGCAGGTTAGCGCGCTGCATGGTGATGGGGCGGTAGAAGTTGGCGTCCGCCCAGATATACATCACGTGAGTGGCGATAAACGCCGCGAAGAATAGTCCCGCCACGGGTCTTGCGTAGCGCCGCCGCCGCGTAAGGCTGCGAAGCTTCTGCCAGCTCCAGGTAGCGAAGAGCATCTCAATAAGGAAAATAACCGGCACGCCGATAAACATCAGCTGCCAGTCGCGGGCCATTTCGCCCTGTTCGGGGTTGACCACCAGTTGCCACACCACCGGGTTCAGGTGCAGGTGGAAGCGGGTAAAGACCTCGCTGTCGATTAACAGCAGCGTCATCCCGACGGTCGCGAGCAGGGCGGAGAGAAACCGCATCAGCCGCTGCGACATCACCACAAAGGTGAGCGGGAAGAGAATTAACAGATAGGTAGCGAAAACCAGAAAACTGAAGTGGCCGACCAGGCTTACGTAAGAGTAAACGCGACCCGTAAGCGTAGTCGGCCAGTCGGCGATAAACAGGTAGCGGCTACCCATCACCATGGCCAACAAAATGTTGAACAGGGCGAACCAGTGCCCCCAGCTTATCATCTGGGAGACTTTTTCGGCGTAGCGCTGACGGTTAGTCACCATGCTTGTTTACGGTATCCCTTAATGCGCATTATCTTCGCGGACGGAGGACTGCAGCGCCTCGGCGAAGGAGCGAGCCAGCGCCTGACGCTGCGCAGGCGCTACGCTGGTGTTAATCAGATTGGTGACCATATTGCCAAGCACCATCAGAGACAGATCGGTGGGCGCTTTGTGCTTTTCCAGCACATTCACCAGTTCACTCAGCAGTTCTTCAACGCGTTCATCACTATAGCGGGACAGTTGTGGCATAACTCGACATCAGTTTAATCAGTAAAGTGCGATATCTTACCGTAGCAACCGCCATTTTTCCCGCATTTTATCAACGGTGGACGTCAGGAAACATCTGCGGTTGCGCAGCGCGACAGGCAGTGGTTGAATACCGTCCTGTCTGACAGGAGAGTTTATCATGAGTCTGGATATCGACCAGATTGCCTTACATCAGTTAATTAAGCGCGACGAGCAGAACCTGGAACTGGTGCTGCGCGACTCGCTGCTTGAGCCAAACGTAACGGTTTCCGAGATGATGGCCGAGCTGCACCGCGTCTATAGCGCGAAAAGCAAAGCTTATGGTCTGTTTAACGAAGAGAGCGAGCTTGCCCAGGCGCTGCGTCAGTGCCGCAAGGGGGAAGATGATTTTCTCGCCTTCAGCCGCGCGGCCACCGGCCGCCTGCGCGACGAGCTGGCGAAATACCCCTTTGCCGACGGCGGCGTAGTGCTGTTTTGCCAGTATCGTTATCTGGCGGTGGAGTATCTGCTGGTTGCCGTGCTGAATAACTTAAGCAGCATGCGGGTCAATGAAAATCTGGATATCAGCTCCACGCATTATCTGGATATCAACCATGCCGATATTGTGGCGCGCATCGATCTGACCGAGTGGGAAACCAATCCGGAGTCGACCCGTTACCTGACGTTCCTGAAAGGGCGGGTAGGGCGCAAAGTCGCCGATTTCTTTATGGATTTCCTCGGCGCCAGCGAAGGGCTTAACGCCAAAGCGCAAAACCGCGGCCTGTTGCAGGCGGTGGACGATTTCACCGCCGAAGCGCAGCTGGATAAAAACGAGCGACAAAACGTGCGGGCGCAGGTGTACACCTACTGCAACGAGCAGCTGCAGGCGGGTGAAGAAATCACGCTTTCCGAGCTGTCAAAAGAGCTGCCCAATTTCGGCGAGAAGAGCTTTGAGGCGTTTACCGCCGAGCAGGGTTATGAGCTGGAAGAGAGCTTCCCGGCGGATCGCAGCACGCTGCGCCAGTTGACGAAATATGCCGGCAGCGGCGGCGGGCTGACGATTAATTTTGATGCGACGCTGCTTGGCGAGCGGATTTTCTGGGATCCGGCTACCGACACGCTGACCATTAAAGGCACGCCGCCGAACCTGCGCGACCAGCTACAGCGCCGCACCAGCGGCAAATCGTAACCAGCCTTATCCGCCGCAAGGCGGGTAAGCTAAACCGCAGCCATAAAAAAACGCCGCATTAAGCGGCGTTTTTTCTGAACATCATTGCGGCAATTAAGCGCGAACGAAGTCCATGTGCTGCAGTTTCGGCTTGTAAGCGTGACGCTGAACAGCCTGAACTTTAACTTTTACTTCTTTGCCATCAACAACGAGGGTCAGAACTTCGCTGTAGAACTCAGGTTTAGCCTGCATGTTCATCAGTTTGTCGTGATCCAGTTCGATAGCGATTGCAGCTTCTTCGCCGCCATAGATGATGGCCGGGAATTTGTTAGCTGTGCGCAGGCGGCGGCTCGCACCCTTACCCTGCTCTTTACGTGCTTGTGCTTCGATAGTAAACATGACTGTCTCTCTATAAATAATCCTGTTACAGGCGACCCAGCAACAGGTAGATGATCGGCTTTGCGGATGCAAAAGCGGGCGGCATTATAGCCGCGAACGACGCCGGTGACAATCAAAACAGCGGTTTCGTTACCTCTGCGCGGCGGCTATCAGCGCTTCAATGCGCCGCTGGCTCTCTTGCGACGCGGGATTAAAAACCATCATTGTCAGGTCGGGACGGCTTTCGACCACAAAGGTGGAAAACTCAAGCGCAATCTCGCCGATATCGGGATGCTGCAATTGCTTAAGGCCTTCACCGTGGCTTGTCACATCATTACGGCGCCACAGGGCGGCGAATTCAGCGCTGCTCTGGCACAGCTCATCCACCAGCTTCGTCATGGCTTGCGAGTCTCCGGCCCGCGCGATATCGGCTCTGAAAGCACTGACGACCAGGCCTGCGACGCGCTCCCACTCTTTTTGCCCATGCCGGACGCGAGAGTCGCTAAACAGCAGGCGCAAAATATTGCGCTGTTCCCGCGTAAGCCTGGCGTAATCCGTCAAAATGACGGCGGCGGCGCGATTCCATGCCAGCACATCCCAGGTCACGTTTTTGATAATGGCGGGGCTTGTCGGCAGCGCATCCAGCACGCGCTGAAGGCGGGGCGTTATCGTTTCTGAGCTCGGGTAGCGCGATTCAGGCGGATGACCGAAGGCAAGCAGAAAGAGATGCTCGCGCTCGGCCTCGGTGAGCCGCAGGCCGGCGGCGATGCGGTTAAGCACCTCTCTCGACGGCGTGCCGCCGCGCCCTTGCTCAAGCCACGTATACCAGGTGGGACTGATGTTCGCCATCAGCGCCACCTCTTCACGACGCAGGCCAGGCGTACGGCGGCGTTGCGCCTGGAAGCCGAACGCTATGGGGTCGCGCCGCGTCCGGCAGGCCTTAAGAAAATGGCCGAGTGGATTCTGGTTATCCATAGGCTTCGTTATCCTGTTAGGTTTTATACCCTGATAATGTCACTACTTTTATCGTATCAGCGGTGGTATAGCCTGTCCTGACGATTCCTTCAGGAGGTCTGCTATGCGTCTGTTCATCACCGGAGCGACAGGGTTTATCGGCTCCCATCTTATCCCTGAACTGCAAAAGGCCGGACATCAGGTAACGGGCCTGGCGCGAACGGATGCCGGCGCCCGGGCGCTCAGGGCGGCGGGCGCTGGGGTGCATTTCGGCACGCTGGAGCAGCCCGAAAGCCTGCTTGCTGGCGTTGAAAGCGCCGACGCCGTTATTCATACCGCTTTCGATCACGATTTCAGCCGTTTCGCTGAAAATTGTGAAAAAGACCGGCGCGTGATTACAACGCTTGGCGCGGCGCTGAAAGGCAGCTCCCGTCCGCTAATCATTACCTCCGGCACCGGCATGGGCGACGGGGCCGATGGGCGCCCGGCGACGGAGGCGGTATTTAATCCTGCGCATCCTAACCCGCGCATTGCATCGGAACAGGCGGGCAAAGCGGCGCTGGAGAGCGGCGTGGATGTGCGCGTCGTTCGGCTGCCGCAGGTGCATGATACGCGCAGGCAAGGCCTTATCTCTTACTATATTGCGCTGGCGAAGGAGAAAGGCGTAGCGGCGTACAGCGGCGACGGCGCAACCTGTTGGTCGGCGGCGCACGTAAGCGATGTGGCGCGCCTTTACCGGCTGGCGCTGGAGCAGGGGCGCCGCGGCGAGCGTTATCACGCCGTGGCGGAGCAGGCGGTGGCGTTTGTCGATATCGCCCGGACGGTGGCGAAAGGGCTCGGTGTTGAGGCGGTTTCCTTGCCGCCAGCCGCGGCGGCGGAACATTTTGGCTGGTTCGCCGCCTTCGCCTCGCTCGATCTTCGCGCCAGCAGCGACTGGACGCAGCGACAGCTTGGCTGGACGCCGCAGGGGCCGTCGCTTATCGAGGATTTGCAGGCGATGGATTACACCGCCGCGCTGCGTTAATCAGCCTGTCAACGCAGTTCGTTTGCCCGCCGAAAGCGCCCTTCGTAATCGAAGACTTTTTCACGCACCTGCCAGTACTGGCCTTTAAGACGCGCCACCACAAAATCGGGGTGGCGCAGCAGCGCCTGCTGGGCCACGATATCCGCTACCTTATTCCAGCGCAGCGGGATGCCCGGCGCGCGGGTATGAGGGCGGATAAAGAGCTGTTCGAAAGCCGTGCGCTGGGCGGGCGTTTGCAGGCGAAAACGCTCAGAAACGTCCGCGCCGTCTTCATCGTAATAGGTAATTTTCAGCCATTCGCCTTTTTCATCGCCGCCCGGCTGCAGCTGCATGCCGCCGCAGCGCAGCACCAGCGCGTCTTTAAGCTTCAGCGCCGCTTTCAGCATATCGTCCGGGTCCACCAGCACGTGATCGCATTCACGGCAGCGGCGGGCGGCGATGTCATTTTCTGCATTGCACTGTGGGCAGTTTTTGAAGCGAAAGCGGTAATCGCACTGTTCCCGGCGCCCGTCGTCATCTTCAAACCAGCCCTGGCAGCGGCGGCCGAAGTGCTCGATGATGGTGCCGTCGGCGGTCGTTTTACCCCAGAACGTATTGGCGAAGCCGCAATCGGGGCAGAACACCTGCACAGGAACGTTGTCGCTCTTTTTCTTCGGGCTTCCCACTTCGGGCGTGTAAAGGTCATGCGGGTTGCCAGCGTAATCCAGTATCAGGCAGTCGGTTTTGCCCGGCGCCAGGCGCAGGCCGCGGCCGACGATTTGCTGGTAAAGACTCACAGACTCCGTAGGGCGGAGAATGGCTATCAGGTCCACGTGCGGCGCATCAAAACCGGTAGTAAGCACTGACACATTTACCAGATAGCGGAATTTCTGCGCTTTAAACGCCTCTATAAGCTCGTCGCGCGCCGGGCCGGGCGTTTCGCCGGTAATCAATGCCGCGTCGCTGGCGGGCAACAGGCCGGTTATCTCTTTGGCATGCTCCACCGTGGCGGCGAAAATCATCACCCCTTTGCGCGTTTGCGCAAACTCCTCAATCTGGCTGATGATATGCGGCGTAATGCGCTTCTGCTTTTTCAGTTCGCGGTTGAGATCCGCCTCGCTGAACAGGCCGTTGGACTGCGCCTGCAGGCGGCTGAAATCGTACTGCACCACGGGCATATCAAGCCGCTCCGGCGGCGTGAGGTAGCCATGCTTAATCATATAGCGCAGCGGCAACTCATAAATGCAGTCGCGGAACAGCGCGTTTTCGTCGCCGCGCACCATGCCGTGGTAGTGAAACTGGTAAATCCAGCCTTTGCCGAGGCGGTAAGGCGTCGCAGTCAGCCCCAGCAGACGTAAGTGAGGATTCACCTTTTTCAGGTGCGTCAGGATTTGCTGATACTGGCTTTCGTCATCGTCGCTGATGCGATGGCACTCATCGACAATCAAAAGTGAAAATTCGCCCTGAAAATGGTCCAGGTTTCGGGCAACGGATTGCACACTGCCAAAGACTACCTTGCCATGGCTCTCTTTACGGGCAAGGCCGGCGGCGTAAATATCCGCCTCGAGTCCGAGTGCGCAATACTTGGCGTGGTTTTGCGCCACCAGCTCTTTAACGTGCGCCAGCACCAGCACGCGGCCGCGGGCAACGCGCGCCAGTTCGGCGATAACCAGGCTTTTGCCTGCGCCGGTCGGCAGGACAATCACAGCGGGATCGCGACGACGGCGAAAGTAGCTGAGGGTGGCGTCCACCGCTTCTTGCTGATAGGGGCGTAGGGTAAACATTGGCTTACTGAATAAAGGAATCACGCTAATATTATGCCATGAATTAATTTCGTCTTGTGAGACGGTTACAGCCCGTTATACTGAGCGGCTTGCTCCGCCGCTCACTCACCAACAGGCGTTAGCTCAACCAGCCCAGGCTGGATTTTCCAGATAAGACAGGCAATTAAACCGCATGCGACTCGATAAGTTTATCGCCCAGCAGCTTGGCGTCAGCCGCGCTATTGCTGGCCGTGAAATTCGCGCCAGCCGGGTAACGGTAGATGGCGACATCATCAAAGACAGCGCTTTTAAACTCTCCCCCGACCATGATGTGGAGTATGACGGCAATGCGCTAACGCAGCAGACCGGCCCGCGTTACTTCATGCTCAACAAGCCCCAGGGCTACGTTTGCTCAACGGATGACCCGGATCACCCGACGGTGCTCTATTTTCTTGACGTGCCGGTGGCCCACAAGCTGCATGCCGCAGGCCGCCTGGATATCGACACCACCGGGCTGGTGCTGATGACCGATGACGGTCAGTGGTCGCACCGCATCACTTCGCCGCGCCATCACTGTGAGAAAACCTATCTTGTGACGCTGGAATCGCCGGTCGCGGACGATACGGCCGAGCGATTTGCGCAAGGCATCCAGTTGCACAATGAAAAAGATCTCACCAAACCGGCGCAGCTTGAGGTCATCACGCCCACCGAAGTGCGGCTGACCATCAGCGAAGGGCGCTATCATCAGGTGAAGCGGATGTTTGCGGCGGTTGGCAACCATGTGGTGGCGCTCCACCGCGAGCGCATCGGCGCGATTGCGCTGGATCCGGCGCTGGAGCCTGGCGAATACCGCCCGCTTACCGAAGAAGAAATCGCCAGCGTCGGCGCGCCGACACGCTAATTTCAGGAGAACCTTGTGACCGCGAGGCAAAATTCATCGCTGGGTATTGTGCTGATCCTTGGCCTGTTGGCCATGCTGATGCCGCTTTCTATTGATATGTACCTGCCTGCGCTGCCGGTGATTGCGCAGGAGTATGGCGTTGACGCAGGCAGGACGCAGATGACGCTAAGCTCTTATATTCTGGGCTTCGCTATCGGCCAGCTCTTTTACGGGCCGATGGCCGACAGTATCGGGCGCAAGCCGGTGATTCTCGGCGGCACGCTGATTTTCGCCGCGGCGGCGGTTGCCTGCGCGCTGTCGCAGTCCGTTGACCAGCTTATCGCCATGCGTCTGCTGCACGGTCTGGCTGCGGCGGCGGCAAGCGTGGTGATAAACGCCCTGATGCGCGATATCTATCCGAAAGAAGAGTTCTCGCGCATGATGTCTTTCGTCATGCTGGTTACCACTATCGCGCCGCTGGTGGCGCCGATGGCGGGCGGGGCGGTGCTGGTCTGGTTTAACTGGCATGCAATTTTCTGGATCCTGGCGCTACTGGCGCTGCTCGCCTCCGTCGCAATCTTCTTTCTTATACGCGAAACGCTGCCTGTCGAACGTCGCCAGAAGTTTCACTTTCGCACCACGCTTGGTAATTTCGCTACGCTGTTTCGCCATAAGCGCGTGCTTAGCTATATGCTTGCAAGCGGTTTCAGCTTTGCGGGAATGTTCTCGTTTTTAAGCGCCGGGCCGTTTGTTTACATTGAGCTTAACCATGTTTCGCCGCAGCACTTTGGCTACTATTTCGCGCTGAATATCGTCTTTCTGTTCCTGATGACCATCGTTAACAGCCGCTTTGTTCGCCGCGTTGGCGCAGTGAAAATGTTTCGCAACGGGCTGTACGTGCAGTTCTTAATGGCGTTGTGGATGGTGGTCAGCGCCGAGTTGAACCTCGGTTTCTGGGCGCTGGTGCTGGGCGTGGCGGCCTTTGTCGGCTGCGTATCGCTGGTGGCCTCTAACGCGATGGCGGTTATTCTGGATGAGTTTCCTCATATGGCGGGAACCGCCTCTTCGCTTGCGGGCACCTTCCGCTTTGGCATTGGCGCCATTACCGGCGCACTGCTCTCTTTATCAACCTTTACCTCCGCCTGGCCGATGATTTGGTCTATCGCGTTTTGCGCGACCTGCTCCATGCTTTTCTACCTTTACGCCAGCCGGCCGCGCCGCACGTAAACGGCTTCATCAAGGTGACACAGAGGGCGCAAAACGCGCCCTTTTTTTATTTGATATCAACGCACGCGTCTTTTTTATGCGGTAATTTGTTTCGCGAATGTAAAAGTAAAGCGGTGAAAAAGTCACAACCCTGTAGTAAAAAAGGTTGAGTTAGATCGCAGAAAGGGGTACATATAGCGCCAAAATGCGATCTGTCGCACATAAAATAGTACTTATGAATGAAAGAGTAATGTCGCAGCGGTAAGACATGTAAGCGGTTTCTTTGTTGATTTGATCACCTTTTTTCAACATTGTGTTAACCTGTATGTAAACCGTTTGTGAAATTTACTGGCTTCGGGGAACAAAATTTGAACATGTTACAACTCTCCATCGTCCATCGCTTGCCGCAAAGCTATCGTTGGCGGGCAGGTTTTACGGGTTCAAAAGTTGAACCGATTCCGCAGCAAAACGGCCCGTGCGAAAATTGCCTTGTGGGCCTGAAGCTGCTGAGTCCGGATGGCGAAAAAGCCTGGCCGGTGATGCACAAGTTAAGCCAGGCGCTGAGCGATATCGAAGTGGATTGCTCCGTAGTGGAGTGCGAAGGCGAACCTACGCTGTTTGTAAACGGTCAGGATGAATTTGCCGCTACCTGCCGCCTGAAGAATTTCGGCGTGGCTATTGCAGAGACGTTTTCTGGCCAGAATCCCTTCTGAACGCGTCAGCGCAGCGTAAGCAGCTGACGCGTATAGTCCGCCTGCGGGGCGGTAAAAATTTGCTGGCAGTTTCCTTGTTCCACCACTTCACCCTGGCGCAGCACCACCACCTGATGGCATAGCGAGCGCACCACCTGAAGATCGTGACTGATAAAAATGTAAGCCAGGCGATGCCGGGCCTGCAGCGTTTTGAGCAACGCCAGCACCTGCGCCTGCACGGTGCGGTCAAGCGAAGAGGTCGGCTCGTCGAGTACGATCAGGTCGGGTTTAAGAATAAGCGCCCTTGCAATCGCGATACGCTGGCGCTGTCCGCCGGAAAATTCCGCCGGGTAGCGATGACGCGTTTGCGGGTCCAGCCCCACTTCCTGCATAACGGCTGTGACGTGCGCTTCCCGCTCAGCGGCGGATAAACCGGGCTTATGTACGCGTAATCCTTCTTCGATTATTTGCAGCACATTAAGCCTTGGGTTGAGTGAGGAATTAGGATCCTGGAACACGACCTGGATGCGATGGCGCACCGGCAGCATCTGTTTGCGATTCCACGCATGCAGCGGCTGGCCGTCAAAAATAATTTCTCCTTTAGAAGGCAGCAGCCGCAGCAGCGCAAGCCCGGTAGTGCTTTTACCAGAACCTGATTCGCCCACCAGCCCAAGGCTCTCGCCGGGGCGCAGCGTAAAGCTAATCTCTTTTACCGCGTAGTGATTATCCACCACTCGCTTTAGCAAGCCGCGCCGGATGGGAAAGGCGACCTGAAGCTTATCCACGGTTAACAGCGGCGCGGCTGGCGCCACCGGCACCGGTTCGCCTGCGGGCTCGGCGTCCAGCAGGCGGCGCGTATAGTCGTGCTGCGGCGCAAGAAAGAGTGCGGCGGTGCGGTTACGCTCCACACATTCGCCGCTCTGCATTACCGCCACATTGTCCGCCAGCCGCTTCACGATATTGAGGTTATGCGTAATGAACAGCAGCCCCATATTCAGCTCGCGCTTCAGCTCATCCAGCAGCGTAAGAATTTGCGCCTGCACGGACACATCCAGCGCCGTGGTGGGTTCGTCAGCAATCAGCAGCTCGGGACGGGTCAGCAGCGCCATCGCTATCATTACGCGCTGGCGCTCGCCGCCTGAAAGCTGGTGTGGAAAATCATTGAGCCGTTTAGCAGGCTGACGGATACCGACGCGCTCAAGGCAGGTGATAATTTCCGCGCGCGCCGGCTCGCGGCGCATTCCCCGGTGCAGCGAAAGCACCTCATAAAGCTGTCGCTCGACGTTGTGCAGCGGGTTGAGTGAAACCATCGGCTCCTGAAAAATCATTGCGATGCGGTTGCCCCGCACGCTGCGCAGCTGTTGTTCAGAAGCGGTAAGCAGCGACTGGCCGTGAAAGAGAATATCGCCTTCTGGATAAACAACGGGTGGCGAGGGGAGCAAACGCAGCACGGAAAGCGCGGTCACGCTCTTGCCGGAGCCCGATTCCCCCACCAGCGCCAGCGTCTCACCGGCGTTGATGCTCAAGGAGAGCGTATTCACCACCCGACGTTCCGTTTCCTGCTGGCGAAACGCGATGGAAAGCTGTTCGATGGAGAGTAAAGGTTGCGCCATATCAGACCGCCTTGCCCGGATCGAAGGCGTCGCGCACCGCTTCGCCAATAAAGATTAACAGCGAAAGTAAAATCGCCAGTGAAAAGAAGGCGGTAATGCCAAGCCAGGGCGCCTGCAGATTGTTTTTGCCCTGCAGCAGCAGTTCACCCAGCGAAGGAGAGCCGAGCGGCAGACCGAAGCCGAGGAAATCGAGTGAGGTGAGGGTGGTAATCGACCCGCAAAGGATAAACGGCAGAAAAGTGAGGGTCGCCACCATCGCGTTAGGCAGCATATGCCGCCACATAATAGCTCTGTCGCTGACGCCCAGCGCCTGGGCTGCGCGGATATAGTCAAAATTGCGGGTGCGTAAAAACTCAGCGCGCACCACGCCCACAAGGCTCATCCAGCCAAACAGCACGGTGATGGCAAGCAACCACCAGAAACCCGGCTGCACCACGCTTGAAAGCAGGATAATTAAAAACAGCGTCGGCATGCCGGACCAGACTTCAATAAAGCGCTGGCCCCACAGGTCCACCTTGCCGCCGTAATAGCCCTGCACCGCGCCCGCCAGCACGCCGATAACGCTTGAGCTTAGCGTCAGCATCAGACCGAACAACAGCGAAATGCGCGTGCCGTAAAGAATACGCGCCAGCACGTCGCCGCCGTTCGCGTCAGTGCCCAGCCAGTTTTGCGCTGAAGGAGGCGAGGGGAAAGGGCTCGTGGTTGCGTAATTAATGGCGTTGGCGCCAAAGCGGACAGGCGCCCACAGGGTCCAGCCGGACGCCAGCTGCTGGCGAAGCCAGGGATCCTGATAGTCGGCGCGGGTGGCGAGCGGGCCGCCGAAATCGCTTTCGCTGTAATCCACCGCTACCGGGAAATACCAGCGGTCCTGAAAATGGACTATCAACGGTCTGTCGTTGGCGAGCAGTTCAGAAAACAGGCTCAGGGTGAAGAGTATTGCAAAGATCCAGAGCGACCAGTAACCGCGGCGGTTACGACGAAACCGCGCCCAGCGCGCCTGGTTTACCGGGCTTAATCGACTCATCCGCGTCCCTCGAAATCGATGCGCGGATCGACCAGCGTATAGGTAATATCGCTCAGGATATTCAACAGCAGGCCGATCAGCGTGAAGATGTAAAGCGTGCCAAACATCACCGGATAATCGCGTGAGACGGTGGCTTCATAGCCCAGCAGCCCCAGGCCGTTGAGCGAGAACATCACTTCAATCAGCAGCGAACCGGTAAAAAACATGCTGATGAAGGTGGCCGGAAAGCCCGCGATGACCAGCAGCATGGCGTTGCGAAAGATATGTTTCCACAGGATCTGCTTTTCCCCTACGCCCTTCGCCCGGGCGGTCACTACGTACTGCTTGCGGATCTCGTCCAGAAACGCGTTTTTCGTCAGCATCGTCAGTGCCGCGAAGCCGCCAATGACCGTTGCCAGCACCGGCAGGGTGATATGCCAGAGATAATCGGCGATTTTCTTATACCAGGGGAGGGTATCGAAATTCGCCGACACCAGGCCGCGCAGCGGGAAAATATCAAACCAGGTGCCGCCCGCAAACAGCACAATCAGCAGAATGGCAAACAGAAATGCCGGTACGGCATAACCGACGATAATAAACGCGCTGCTCCAGATATCGAACCCGCTGCCGTTATGCACCGCCTTGCGAATGCCAAGCGGAATGGAAACCAGGTAGATAATCAAAGTGCTCCATAACCCAAGCGTAACGGAAACCGGCAGGCTATCGCCAATCAGTTGCACCACCGACGCGCTGCGAAACAAGCTGTCGCCAAAGTCGAAACGCAGATAATCGCCGAGCATCTTCAGGTAACGCTCGTGAAGCGGCTTATCGAATCCGTAACGATGGGTAATTTCCGCGATGATTTCCGGGTCCAGCCCGCGCGCGCCGCGATACTGGCTATCCCCAATGTTGCCGACGCCCGTTTGCGCATGCGTGGCGCCTGCGCCTTCCACGCTCACCCCCGGCACGCCGCTGCCGTGGCCAAACTGAATTGCGGCGATAGCCTGGTCGACCGGTCCGCCGGGGGCTATCTGCACAATAAAGAAGTTAAGGGTAATGATGGCCCACAGCGTCGGGATAATCAGCAGTAAACGCCGAATCAGATATGCGCCCATGTCGTTCCTTAGCGCCGCGCCGCAGGCAGCTTCGCCGCTTTGTTTACGTCATACCACCAGGTATCGAAACCCAGCGAATAAACAGGATGGATGCCGGGACGGGAGAATTTATCCCAGCGGGCAAAACGGTCGGCGGAGGTATACCACATCGGCAGCATGTAATAGTTCCAGGTCAGCACCCTGTCCAGCGCGCGGCCCAGCGGCAACAGTTTCTCTTTGTTGCCCTGGTTTTCGAGAATTTGCGCGATAAGTTTATCCACCGCCGGGTTTTGAACACCGGGGGAATTATAGGTGGAATCAATGTAGGCGGAAGCCCATGAGATCTGCAAGTCGCCGCTCGGCCATGGCATGGCGCGATAAAGCGTGGGGATCATGTCGTAATCGCGCTTGCGCAGGCGATTGGTAAGTTGTGAATTATCCACCTGACGAATAGACATGGTGATGCCAAGCCGCTCAAGGTTGTGCTGGAAGGGCAGCACCCACTGGTTATTGCCTGCCGCCGAAAGCAATAACTCGAAGCTGAAAGGCTGCCCCGTTTTCTCGTTAACCAGCTTTTGATCTTTCAGCGTCCAGCCTGCCGCTTTCAGCAATGTAAGCGCTTTCAGCAGATGGTTGCGGTCAAAGCCATCGCCGTGAGAAACCGGCGGCTGGTAGAGGGTAGTAAAGACCTCCGGAGGCACGTCGTTTTTCAGCGGCGCGAGTAAGGTGAGTTCGGCGGCATCCGGGTAATTTCGCGCGGCGTATTCGGTATTCTGGAAATAGCTGACGGGGCGGCTGTAAGCGCCATAAAACAGCGCCTTGTTCATCCATTCAAAATCAAAGGCGAGGGTTATCGCTTCCCGCACCCGACGGTCGGCGAACAGGGGGCGCTGGATATTAAACGCCAGCCAGCGGGTATCCTGCGCCGATTCGTTTTTTTGCTCTTCCTTGACAATATAACGGCTGTCGAAGTTTTTGCCGTTATAGCGTGTCGCCCAGTTTTTGGGGCTGCTTTCAAGTCGAAAATCAAAGGCGCCCGCTTTGAACGCTTCAAACGCCACGTTATCGTCCAGGTAATAGTCGTAGCGCAGGGTATCGAAGTTCCAGCGGCCCTGGTTTACCGGCAGGTTTGCCGCCCAGTAATCTTTTACGCGTGAATAAACCACGTACTGGCCCATGCGAAAATCGGTGATTTGATAGGGGCCGCTTGCCAGCGGCGGACGGGAGAGCGGGTCGCTGAGCTTATGATCTTTCCAGTATTTATGCGGCATTACCGGCAGCGAAAGCAGTCCCAGCATATCCTCTTTGCCCGGTTTCGCCAGCTCAATCCGCACCGTCAGCGGCGCGATGGCTTTTACCGTCGCCCCTTTATAATAAAGACGGAACTGCGGCACCCCTTCAGTCATGAATTTGTGAAAGGTAAAGGCGACATCATCCGCTGTGATGGACGAGCCGTCATGAAAGCGCGCGCGCGGGTTAATTTCCACCTCCGCCCAGGCGAAGTCAGGCGAGTAGCGCAGCATTTCGCCGACCAGCGGATAGTAACTTCCCGGCTCGTCATCCGAGGTGGTAAACAGCGGATCGTAAAGCGCCTCGGTGCGTATGGCCGCGTTGCCGCGCAGGGCGTAGCGGTTGAAGTTATCAAAGGTGCCGATGGCTGAAAGCGTGACGTTGCCGCCTTTAGGCGCTGCCGGGTTGACGTAATCGAAGTGGGTAAAATTCACGGCGTACTTAGGCTCTCCCAGAATGGCCAGGGAGTAGCTCTCTTTTATCGGTTCGGCCTGACAAACCGCACCATACAGGATCAGCAGTACTACAAGCGCGCGTGCAAACATGAGATAGCCTGTTAAAAAATCCTTATTATCGCCAGCCCGGGGCCTTAACCGCAGACTGGCGGGTCTGAGCATAATAAGGGAGGGCGCGGATGAGGGAAATACTCTGACGGTTAATCGTCTTCTGAGAATGTCACGCCTTCGGTAAGCTGCGCAAGGCGCAGCGGGCGGCTGAAATAGTAACCCTGTAAATAGGTTACATGCTGCTCGCGTAGCCATTTCGCCTGTTCTGCGGTTTCAACCCCTTCGGCTACGGTGTCCATATTAAGCCGTTTCGCAAGGGTAATCACCGCATCCAGCACGGGTGAAGTAACGGTCTCCGTGCCGATGGCATTAACAAAACCACGGTCAATTTTTAAGTAATCAAGCTTAAAGCGCTCAAGATAAATCAGGGCGCTGTGGCCGGTGCCAAAATCATCCACCGCAATCTCAAAACCTTCATCATGCAGCCACTGAAACAAGCCCAGCGCCTCTTTTTCCTGAATCATGTCGCGCTCAGTAATTTCAAAAACGATATGAAAGTAATCGGGCGGCAGCGAGGCGGCAAACTGGCGTATATCCTCTTTAAAAGTGGCGGAGTGCAGATGACCTGGCGCGATGTTTACGCCAAGCTTGGCGCCGCGCGGCAGCACTTTTTGCAGCTGCGGCGCATCGGCGGCAATCAGCTTAAACAGGTGGCGAGTGAGCGGCACAATAAGCTGCTGCGCTTCGGCGAAGCTGATGAACGCGTCCGGCGGGATCATGCCCGCTTCGGGATGCTCCCAGCGCATCAGCGCTTCCACGCCCGTCATGCGCAATTCACGGGATTCCACCACCGGCTGATACATCACAAAGAACTGGTGACGTTTGATGCCGATTAAAATCTCTTTGCCCGAGCGGGAGCGGGTGTAAAGCAAATAGCCGGTCAGCACGCCGCCGAGCAGACCGCTCAGGATCCCGAGCAGCACGGAAAGCTGAATGTCCTGCGCAGGCCAGACGTTGCCGTAGAGGTAAATCTGCATGGGATAGCCTGCGATGCTGGCGGTACGCAAGGGCTCAGGAGGAAGGTCTTTGGTGCCCCTGAGTCCGTTTTCGAACGTGGTCAGCGCTTCGTTGCCCACCACCAGCGCGATGCCGGTAATATCGCGCTGGCGAGCGGTAAAGAGCAGGTAGGGGGTGAGGTTAACGTTAAGGATAGTAAAAACGCCGCGCCCGCTGTCCGTCGGATTGCGAAACCACATGGCGATGGCCGGTTTGCCGGGCAACATTGGCGTACCTTTAACGATATCCATATCAACCTCTTTATCAGGATCGATATCCGTCATGAGGTCCATCAGAGGTACGCGTATCGCGCCAATAGCCGAAGAGCAGTAGGCGATTTCGTCACGAATCAATAAGAACGCCCGCACGTTGACGTTAAACGCGGCGCGGGAAGTGAGGTCGGCTGAGACCATCGAGCAGTCAGCCAGCGTCAGCGGCTGTAAACTGTCCGCCGTGGTTTTAAGATCGTGAAAATAGTGGGCGAGGTAATGTTGAATGTCGCTTGTCAGCAGCGTCCAGGCTTGTTCACGCTTATGATGAAGATAGATTGTGTAAAGGCTGCTCACCAGCAGGGCGATAAGCAACCCTGCGGCCAGGCTGGTCGCTGCTATCTTTTTTGGCGTCGACAGCCTTGAAGAAAAGTGGGGTAACGGCATTGGGTCTGGCTCCCGCAAAGACAAGGCTGGCGCTTAGCGTAATGCTGCTGACTGTGGCCGGATAAAGGGACGTGCGGACCATCTTACACAGCCGCAAATAATAAAAAAACGCTGCCGGAGCAGCGTTTTTTTATTGTTCGTCAACGTTGGCCATCAAGGGGGAAAGCAACATTAACTGCGGCTTAATACTCTTCGCGCTTCATTGTAGCGCTTCTTCCAGTACGGTTCGTCCATGCTGGAAATCATGACGCCGCTGCTGGTGGAGGCATGTACAAACTGGTTATTGCCAATGTAAATGCCTACGTGGCGGCCGGTAGAGCCTGCCCGGAACAGCACCAGATCGCCGGTCCGCAATTTTGTGCGGTCAACGCTTTTGCCCATTTCCTGCTGTTCGTAAGTAGAACGCGGTAATTCTAAGCCAAACTGTTCACGAAAAGTACGCTGTACGAAACCGGAACAGTCGATGCCGCTTTTGGTGCTGCCGCCCAGACGGTAGCGGACGCCTTTCCAGCTGGCATATTGATCCATAAGTCGCGATTTAACATCGAGATTACGAACCATATTTTCAAATTCATCCTGAGAGGCTTGCAGTAAAAAACCATCATTATTGCCAACTGCATGCGTCTCAGAATGCATATTTTTTGCGGTGTTAGTGGAGCTACATGCTGACAGCAGTACCGCGACTGCGACTGCGGGTACGAGCCGCAGAAAATATCTCAAAATCGGCTGAGATTTGACCATATTATTTATTTTCCCTTGATGTCCTTAACGATAAATATCGTTATAAAAATGCCAAACGTGACGAGACTAAATACCCGCGCGTGTTGAGACAATTCCGAATGAACGAAATTGTGCAGAAACGCACATTTTTATTTTCAGCGCCGCGGACGCGGTCTTGAAAGCAAAACGAGACCGAGATTACCCGATCAAACCCTGTATGGCGAGTGGTTTTATCGCTTTTTTTATAAGAAATTGTGATGTGAAAAGAGGAAAGTGTGTAGTTGTGTAACAATGGCCTGAAAAGGGTAAAAAACAGGCTATTCATTGCGTTATTAAATAATCATTACGCTGGTAATGATATTTAACCGAAATTAACCTCCCGGAAACAATCAGGGATCGAAAACGATCCCTGATGGAACGGTTTTAATATTTTAATTAAATGTTATCAAATTGTTTGTTTTTGCCGGGGAGCGTGCGGTCAAACCACGCAATAACCTTGTCGGAAACAGGGGTTAATAAACACCAGGGCAACCCTGTCAGCACCACACAAAGTGAACCTACAAATATATCGGTAAACCAGTGCGCGCCAATCATCATGCGGGGAAGGGCAAACACGGCAAAAATAAGTAAGGCGATAGCAAACGCTTTTTGACCAAAATATCGCCACATAAATCCCGCAAAAATAAGCAGCATCATGCCATGGTCGCCAGGGAAACTGTCCGTCGACGCATCTTTGGTCGAAATAGATAAAAGTTCGCTGACGCGGTTAATGCCGGTAAACGTTAACGTCGGGCTGGGACGGGTAACGGGCAGTAAACGCTGACCGAGTTGGTTTAGCACCACTGCCGTCAGCAGCATCACCAGACCCATCAGTACGATGCGGCGTTGTTGCGCAGGCGCGGCGCGGCGCCAGTGCCAGAGCATCAGTGCCCCCATCGCCAGCAATGAGCAGCCGTCAAAAGCCCGGTTATTGGTAATTGCCACAAACCACAGAAACGGTCGGTTCACCGCCAGCTGCTGGTTAAAAAAGGTAAAGACGCCCGTATCAATGGCGTACCAGAAACCATGGTTAGCTGGCAGGAACCAGGAAAGGAATAACGCTACGCCCGCGACGTTCAGCAGCAGGATAAGCGGCAAACGAATCTTCATGATCGGAGTCACAGTTTATTAGAAAAAGGGCAACGTTAGACCTGTGAACTTAAACGAAGCTTCAACAAAGCGGCTTGCAGGCTGTTCCAGTCCGCTTCATTCTGCGTAATCAGTTCAATTCTGCTGTCAGGCGGCGCCACGTTCTGGGTTTCAATATTCAAGTCGAGACCCTGTCGGTTGATTCGCACCAGCCCTTCAGGAATGCGCAGCACGCCCTTTACGCGGTCTACTGGCGCGAGCCGCGCCCATTCCAGCAGCCCAATGGTATCGAACACCGTGTCGGCATCAAAAATCCAGCCGCAGGCGTGATAGCCCTGGCCATGATTAAGGTTGCGCCGCCAGCGCTGGTTTTGTGCGAGGCTTAACGCCGCAAGCCCCCGGCTGCTGGGATGAGCATGACTGTGTTCCACGCTTGCCGGCAATTCACGCTGGTTTTCGCGCGGTTTATCGAGCCACGCGCCGTCGATATTTCCCTGCGTGGCGAAAACCACTTCGCGGCCCTCTCCCTGTTCCACCCGCCATTTATCCAGCGCCTGACGGCTATCCTCGTCCGCGCGATCGCTTTTATTGGCGATAATAATGTCCGCCGCCGCTAACTGATCGCGGAAGTTTTCATTGCTCAGGCACTTTTCATCCAGCAACTGACGTGGGTCGAGCAGACAAAGGGTGGCGCGTAAATCTATCCACGGCTCGTAGACCGGCGCGGTCAGCATATCCAGAATCTGTTTGGGATGTCCCAGGCCAGTGGGCTCTATCAACAGGCGATCCGGTTTGCCCTGGCGCAGCAGTGTGTTAAGCCCTACCTGCATCGGCAGGCCGTTGACGCAACACATGCAGCCGCCGGGAATTTCTTTCAGCAGCGCGCCGCTGTCGGCGAGCAGGGCGCCGTCAATGCCCACTTCGCCAAATTCATTGACCAGCACGGCCCATTTTTCCGCCGGATCTTTTTGCGCCAGCAGATGCAAAATGGTGGTGGTTTTACCGCTACCGAGAAAACCGGTAATGAGATTGGTTTTAGTCACGCGCGCTCCCGGACAAAAGAGAAAACGCCAATAGTGTCTAAAAACCTTAGCAAAGAGAAGAAAGAAGAGGGGGCGACGCTGAGCGCCGCCCCCTATAAAGCATGGATAGTTAAAACTTAACGACCGGCAAGACGGGCGACCGCCTCTTTCGCGCCATTGCGGGAAAGGCTTTGCCAGGCCGCTTTCAGGCTATGCACGAAAATCGGGTTCTGCGGTAAGTCGGCGCCGAAAATTTCCTGTAAAGAGAGCAGCGCTTCAACGCGGTTTTCCTGCGGGCTGTTCTCAACCAGCCCGCGAATTTTTTCGCTCAGCGGGTCGCGCACGTCGATGGCGTCGCCTTGTTCATCCACGCCGCTGACGTAGCGCATCCAGCCTGCCACACCCAGCGCAAGCAGCGACCAGTCGCCGCCGTGTTGCAGATGCCAGCGAATGCTCTCCAGCATGCGCTGCGGCAGCTTCTGGCTGCCATCCATCGCAATCTGCCAGGTGCGGTGTTTAAGCGCCGGATTGCTGAAGCGGGCAATCAGGCTGTCGGCATAGGCCGTTAAATCCACGCCGGTGATGCGAAGCGTCGGCGCCTGCTCTTTGAGCATTAACTGGCGCGCCGCCTGGCGAAAACGCGCATCCTGCATGCAATCGCTGATATGCTGATAACCCGCCAGGTAGCCCAGATAGGCCAGAAAAGAGTGGCTGCCGTTCAGCATGCGCAGCTTCATCTGCTCCCAGGGCTGCACATCCTCAACAAGCTGGACGCCCGCCGTTTCCCAGGCGGGCCGGCCGGCGACGAAATTATCTTCGATAACCCACTGAATAAACGGCTCGGCGCTGATGGCGCACGGGTCTTCCACGCCCAGCGCGTCGGCGATTTCCGCAAGCGACTCCGGCGTGGCGGCAGGCACGATACGGTCCACCATCGTCGCCGGAAATGTCACATGTTCGCCTATCCACTGCGCCAGTTCGGGGCTGCGTTTTTGCGCCATGCCGAGCACCGCCTGACGCACGACGTGGCCGTTATCCGGGATATTGTCGCAGGAAAGCACGGTAAACGGCGCGAGACCCCGCTCGCGGCGGCGTTGCAGCGCTTCCACCAGTAGTCCGGGTGCGGAATGCGGCTGGTGCGGGTTTTCGAGATCGTGAACGATGCGCTCATGGCGGGTATCCAGTTTGCCGGTCGCCGGGTCGATGCAATAGCCTTTCTCGGTAATCGTCAGGGAGACGATAGCCACCTGCGGTTCACAGAACTTTTCGACAATCGCTTCCATACCGTCAAGCTTTGCGTTCAGGCACTCTTTCACGGCGCCAATGAGGTATGCCTGGTTGCCGTCCGCGCCTTTTTCCAGCACGGTATAAAGATGGTCCTGGGCGCGAAGATCGCTCATTAGCTTGTCGCCGCTGAACAGGCTGATTTCGCAAATTCCCCAGTCGCCGCCCTGCTGATTCAGCACGCGATCGGTTAACAGCGCCTGGTGCGCGCGGTGAAAAGCGCCGAAGCCGAAATGCACGATGCGGCTTTGTAAACGATGACGATCGTAGCGGGGGCGCTTAACCGAATCGGGCAGCGTTACGGAGGCAATTGTATTCATTTAGTACATACCTTATTAACCATCATTTAACAAAACCAGTGTAAAGTTATATGACAGCAAATTGAATTGGTATGCCGTAAATATCCGGGGTTTGTGAGCTGGATCAATCAATGGTGGCGGGCGGTTTGATCGCTTAGTGGAAACCTGTATGGTAGTCGTCATTGGTTCTGGTATGATTGGTATAACAACTTAACGAGGGGATGGTCATGGAACAAACCTGGCGGTGGTATGGCCCAAACGATCCGGTATCACTGGATGATGTGCGTCAGGCAGGCGCGACCGGCGTCGTTACCGCGCTGCATCACATTGCAAATGGCGACGTCTGGCCGGTGGAAGAGATCCGCGCGCGCCAGGCGCTGCTGGCGGAAAAAGGGCTGGTCTGGTCGGTAGTGGAAAGCATTCCGGTGCATGAAGAAATTAAAACCCACACCGGTAATTACGATAAGCACATCGCTAACTATCAGCAAAGCATCCGCAATCTCGCAGCCTGCGGCATCGACACCGTTTGCTATAACTTTATGCCTATTCTCGACTGGACGCGCACCGACCTCGAGTACGTCCTGCCGGACGGCTCAAAAGCGCTGCGCTTTGACCAGATAGCCTTTGCTGCGTTTGAACTGCATATTCTCAAACGTGAAGGGGCGCAGACGGATTACAGCGAAGAAGAGCAGCGTCAGGCGCAGGACTATTTCACTAACGCGAGCGAAGCGGAGATTGAGAAGCTGACGCGCAACATCATCGCCGGCCTGCCAGGCGCGGAAGAGGGCTATACGCTTGACCAGTTCCGCGCGCGCCTTGCGGAATATCACGGCATCGATAAAGCCCAGCTTCGTGAAAACATGGCTTATTTCCTGCGCGCCATTGTACCGGTAGCGGAAGAGGTGGGCGTGCGGCTGGCGGTGCACCCGGACGATCCGCCGCGTCCTATTCTTGGACTGCCGCGCATTGTCTCTACCATCGACGATATGCAGTGGCTGAAAGAGACGGTGAACAGCATTAACAACGGCTTCACCATGTGCACCGGCTCCTATGGCGTGCGCGCTGATAACGACCTGGTGCGGATGATAGAAACGTTCGGCGATCGCATTCACTTTACCCATTTGCGCTCCACCTGCCGTGAAGCGAACCCGAAAACCTTCCACGAAGCGGCGCATCTGCAGGGTGACGTGAACATGGTGGCGGTAGTTGACGCTATTCTGAGTGAAGAGCTGCGTCGTAAAAAGGCGGGCGATCGGCGTCCTATCCCGTTCCGTCCGGACCACGGTCACCAGATGCTTGACGATCTGCGCAAGAAAACCAACCCGGGTTATTCGGCAATCGGCCGCCTCAAAGGCATGGCGGAAGTGCGCGGCGTCGAGCTGGCGCTGAAGATGACGAAATACCCCGAGTTGCTGTAACCCTGATGGGAACGGCGTAGCTCGCTGTTAACGCAGATAAAAAAACCGGCATACTTGCCGGTTTTTTTTGGGGGCCTGACAGCGAAGCGCCGCCAGGTGAGCAGGCCTGTTAGTCTGCGCGGCCCATATAGCGTTTCTCTTCGATATGAATGCGAATTTTCTCGCCCGCCGAGAGGTATTCCGGTACCTGCACCACCAGACCGGTCGTCAGCGTCGCCGGTTTGTTGCGCGCGCTTGCGGAAGCGCCTTTGATGCCCGGCGCCGTTTCCACGATTTCCAGGTCTACCGTCTGCGGCAGCTCCAGCGCCAGCAGCTGGCCGTCCCACAGCAGCACCTGCATATCGGGCATGCCGCCTTCCGGCATGAACTGCAGCTCTTCTTCAATCTGATCTTTCGTGAAGGTATAGGGCGTATAGTCTTCTTTATCCATGAACACATATTCGTCGCCGTCTACGTAGGAGAAGTCCACAAAGCGGCGGTTCAGGGTAACGGTATCGACAATGTCGTCGCCTTTAAAACGCTCTTCCACCTTCAGGCCGGTGCGCACATCGGAGAAGCGCATTTTATAAAGCGTGGCCGCGCCGCGAGCGCTGGGTGACTGAATATCAATGTCTTTTACGAGCAGCAGTTTGCCGTTGTAATTGAGCACCATACCTTTTTTGATTTCGTTAGCTCTTGGCATCGAAGTGTCCTGTTAATTTGGGATAGCAAAAATATCGCGACAAATTACTCGCGAGGCGTCAGCCAGGCAAGCGGATTTCACCGCTTTCGCTGCATGGCGCGAAAAAGTCGTTAGTGTTTCCAGGCGGCGCCTGATAAAGTCCGCGCCTGTCTGCCTGGCCGAGGTCATTATGGAATGTCGTCCCGACTGCGGTGCCTGCTGTACCGCGCCTTCAATATCGAGCCCCATTCCGGGCATGCCAGACGGCAAACCGGCGAACACGCCTTGCGTGCAGCTTGATGAGCATAAGCGCTGCAAGCTGTTCGGCTCGCCGCTGCGGCCAAAAGTGTGCGGCGGCCTGCAACCCTCCCCCGAGATGTGCGGCATACATCGCCAGCAGGCGATGGAGTACCTCATACACCTCGAGGCGCTTACCGCGCCCTAAACATCCTTAATCCGCCACAGGCACCAGACAGCGGCGGCCGTCATGACCAACGCCACATAAAACACGGCGTGATAGTTCCAGATTTCCGCAATCACACCCGCAAGCGAACCGGCGATAATCCAGCCCACGCGCGTCGTATTAGTATAAAGCGTGGTCGCGGCGCCCGCCTGACCCGGCATCAGATCCTGAAAATAGAGCATGCCGATGCCGGCCAGGATGCCGATGTAAATGGCGTTAAGCAACTGCAGGCCGAGCAGCATGACGGGGCTGCTGAGCATCAGCATGCCGAGATAAAACAGCACGCCGCCCACAATCGCCACACGCATTAAAAAGCGTTTGCCGAACCGCTTTGCGTAGTAGCCCGCCACCAGCATGGTCGGAATTTCCAGCCCCGCGGCGGTGCCCATCATCACGCCAGCCAGCTTCTCCGACAGATGCAGCTCATTAATGATGTAAAGCGGCATATTGATGATGTAAAGGCTGTTGGTGCCCCACATCAGGGTGCAGATGACAAACAACAACAGGGCGTCGCGACGGTTGCGGCGCGGCGCCTCAAGCGTCGTGGAGGTGGTTACCGGCTCTTTGCGCATCGAAGGCAGGAAGCCCCACACCATCAGGCCGCAGACGATAAACGCCGCCGCCGCGCTCAGGTACATCACCTGAAAGCCAAAGCCCATCGCCAGGGCATACGCCAGCGGCGGCCCGACAACCCACGCCAGTGAAACCTGAGCGCGAAGAATTGAGCTGAACATGACCGCTTCCCGGCCGGTGCGGTCGGCATGCTCACGCGCCAGGGCAAACATCTGCGGGTTGGCGGTAGAGCCGAAGCTGCTCAGGAACACGCCGATAAACAGCAGAATGAAATAGTTGCGGTTCCAGGCGAACAACACGCAGGCCAGCGCCCCCAGCAGACAGCAGACGAAGATAAGGGATTTGCGGTCGCCTTTTTTATCCGAACGGCCCGCCAGAAACTGGCTGACCAGAATGCCGATAATAGCGCTGCCGGTAAAAAAGAAGCCGACCATCGCCGGTCGCGCATGCACCTCTTCAGTGAGAAACAGGCTGAGCGTAGGCGTTTGCAGCGCCCCGGCGATGCCGGTTAAAAAAGCTACAATTAAAAAAGAGGCGGAAGCCATGTCAGGCATTCGCAAGCGGGACGCAGCAGGAAGGTTTTGCATAACAAATGAACGCTTTCAAAAGGGAAGGCGAAGTTTACGCGCCTCGTGCGCAAATAAACAGCGGCCTCTATTAACCGCCACACGAATAATCAAAAAGATGTTTTATTTTTTGCTGACGGAGCGCTGAACGCGGAGCTGACCAGCCTGAAAAAGGCAGAAGTAACTTCAGCAAACGGGACGTGAAAGGTATGAAATGTGCGACACATCTAAAAATGTACATCCCGTTTACGGCTTTTCTTGCGCCGCGCAGCAGAAGTCCTCACACTTCTTGAAACGTTTCAGCGTTATCTTCGGGTTTTTTCAGCCGTCAGGTAACGCCTTTTTTCTCAGAAAGGCTGAAACGATTCACTTTCAGCAAGCGAGGAGACCATGTTCCAGTTATCTGTTCAGGATATCCATCCCGGCGCCAGCGCCAACAATAAAGAAGAAGCCATCCGTCAGGTTGCTGACGCGCTGGTGAAAGCGGGCAATGTAGCTGACGGCTATGTTAACGGCATGCTTGCTCGCGAACAGCAAACCTCTACCTACTTAGGCAATGGCATCGCCATTCCGCACGGCACCACCGATACCCGCGACCAGGTGCTGAAAACCGGCGTGCAGGTCTTCCAGTTCCCGCAGGGGATCCGCTGGGGCGACGATCAGGTGGCGTATGTGGCTATCGGCATCGCCGCCAGTTCAGACGAACACCTCGGCTTGCTGCGTCAGTTAACGCACGTGCTGAGCGATGACACCATCGCCGAACAGCTTAAAACCACCAACAGCGCTGAAGAGTTGCGCGCGCTGCTGATGGGCGAAAAACAGAGCGATGCGCTGAAGCTGGATAACGAAATGTTCAGCCTTGATGTAGCGGCAAGCGACCTGGTTACGCTGCAGGCGCTGAACGCCGGTCGTCTGAAGGCGGCGGGCGCGGTGGACGCCGCTTTCGTCAGCCAGGCGATTGTCGACGCGCCGCTGAATCTGGGGCAGGGCGTGTGGCTGGCTGACAGCGCGCAGGGCAACCTTGCGAGCGCCGTCGCGGTGAGCCGCCCGGCAAACGCGTTTGAAGCGAATGGCGAAAAAGTTGGCCTGCTGATGACCGTCGCCATGGTTGACCAGCAGCCGCTGCCGGTGCTCAAGCGCCTGGGCGACCTCCTGCTGAATCAGAAAGCGGACCGCCTGCTTAGCGCCGACGCTTCTACGCTGCTTGCGCTGTTGACCAGCGACGAGGCGTTAACCGAAGACGTGCTGAGCGCCGAGTTTACCGTGCGCAACGAACACGGCCTGCACGCTCGTCCAGGCACGATGCTGGTGAACACTATCAAGCAATTTAACAGCGATATCACCGTCGCTAACCTCGACGGCACCGGCAAGCCGGCTAACGGCCGCAGCCTGATGAAAGTGGTGGCGCTTGGCGTTAAGAAGGGGCATCGCCTGCGCTTTACCGCACAGGGAGCGGATGCTGAAGCGGCACTGAAAGCGATTGGCGAAGCCATCGCCGCTGGTCTTGGGGAGGGCGCAGCATGAGCAGACGTGTTGCCACCATTACGCTAAACCCGGCTTATGACCTGGTCGGCTTTACGCCGGAAATCGAACGCGGCGAAGTCAACCTCGTACGCACCACTGGCCTGCACGCTGCGGGCAAAGGCATTAACGTTGCGAAGGTGCTCAAGGATTTAGGGATTGATGTCACCGTCGGCGGTTTCCTCGGCAAAGATAATCAGGATGGCTTTCAGCAACTCTTCAGCGAGCTTGGCATCGCCAACCGTTTTCAGGTGGTGCAGGGCCGTACTCGCATTAACGTGAAGCTGACGGAAAAAGATGGCGAAGTGACCGATTTTAACTTCTCCGGTTTTGAAGTCACCGCGGCGGACTGGGAACGTTTTGTTAACGATTCCCTGAGCTGGCTTGGGCAGTTTGACATGGTCTGCGTCAGCGGCAGCCTGCCGGCGGGCGTCAGCCCGGAAGCGTTCACCGACTGGATGACGCGCCTGCGCAGCCAGTGCCCGTGCATTATTTTCGACAGCAGCCGCGAGGCGCTGGTGGCGGGCCTGAAAGCCGCGCCGTGGCTGGTGAAACCGAACCGCCGCGAGCTGGAAATTTGGGCAGGCCGCAAGCTGCCGGAAATGAAAGATGTTATTGATGCCGCCCACGCGCTGCGCGAGCAAGGCATCGCCCACGTGGTGATTTCACTGGGTGCAGAAGGGGCGCTGTGGGTCAACGCCTCTGGCGAATGGATAGCCAAACCGCCCGCCTGTGAAGTGGTCAGCACGGTAGGCGCCGGGGATTCAATGGTCGGCGGTCTCATCTATGGCCTGCTGATGCGCGAATCCAGCGAGCACACGCTACGTCTTGCTACGGCGGTGGCGGCGCTGGCGGTCAGCCAGAGCAATGTCGGCATCACCGACAGGACACAGTTGGCGGCGATGATGGCGCGCGTCGACTTACAACCTTTTAACTGACAGCAGGAGAGGCATAATGAAAACGCTGCTGATTATTGACTCCGCGCTCGGCCAGGCCCGCGCCTATATGGCGAAGACCCTGCTCGGTGCGGCGGCGCAGAAAGCGCATCTGGAACTTACCGATAACCCGAACGACGCGGAGCTGGTCATTGCGCTGGGCAAAAACCTGCCGGCGGACAGCGCGCTCAACGGCAAAAAGGTGTTTGTTGGCGAAATCGATCGCGCCGTAGCGCACCCGGAGCTGTTCCTTGGCGAAGCCAAAGAGAAAGCGCAGTCGTACAGCGCGCCGGTTGCGGCGGCTCCGATTGGCGCGCCGACGGCGGGCGGTCAAAAACGCATTGTGGCGGTAACGGCCTGCCCGACTGGCGTAGCGCACACCTTTATGGCGGCGGAAGCTATCGAAACCGAAGCGAAAAAACGCGGCTGGTGGGCGAAAGTGGAAACCCGCGGCTCCGTGGGGGCAGGCAATGCCATCACGCCGGAAGAGGTGGCGCAGGCGGATCTGGTTATCGTGGCGGCGGATATCGAAGTGGACCTGGCGAAATTCGCCGGCAAGCCAATGTACCGCACCTCTACCGGCCTCGCGCTGAAGAAAACCGCGCAGGAGTTCGATAAAGCCCTCGCCGAGGCTAAGCCCTATCAGCCTTCCGGCCAGGCGGCTTCCGCTTCCGCAGGCCAGAAAGAGCAGGGCGGGGCAGGCGCCTATCGTCATCTTCTGACCGGCGTTTCCTACATGCTGCCGATGGTGGTGGCGGGCGGTCTGTTAATCGCGCTCTCTTTTGTGTTCGGCATCGAAGCGTTCAAACAGGAAGGCACGCTTGCCGCGGCGCTGATGAAAATCGGCGGCGGTTCCGCCTTCGCCCTGATGGTGCCAGTACTGGCTGGTTTCATCGCTTTCTCTATCGCTGACCGTCCGGGCCTGACGCCGGGCCTGATTGGCGGCATGCTCGCTGTCAGCACCGGCTCCGGTTTTATCGGCGGTATTCTTGCGGGCTTCCTCGCAGGCTATGTTGCCAAAGCGATCAGCGGCAAGCTGAAGCTGCCGCCAAGCATGGAGGCGTTGAAACCTATCCTGATTATTCCACTCTTCTCCAGCCTGATTGTCGGTCTGGCGATGATTTACGTTATCGGCACGCCGGTCGCGAAAATCCTGGCGGGCCTGACCGCCTGGCTGCAGGGCATGGGAACCGCCAACGCGGTGCTGCTGGGCGCCATTCTTGGCGGCATGATGTGTACCGATATGGGCGGCCCGGTGAACAAAGCGGCTTATGCTTTTGGCGTGGGGCTGCTGAGTTCCCAGGTTTACGCGCCGATGGCGGCTATCATGGCGGCCGGTATGGTTCCGCCGCTGGCGATGGGTATTGCGACGATGGTGGCGCGTCGTAAATTCGACAAAGGCCAGCAGGAAGGGGGCAAAGCGGCGCTGGTGCTGGGCCTGTGCTTTATCTCCGAAGGGGCGATTCCGTTCGCCGCCCGCGACCCGATGCGCGTCATTCCCTGCTGCATCGTGGGCGGCGCTATCACCGGTGCTATCTCTATGGCGGTAGGCGCGAAGCTGATGGCGCCGCACGGCGGTCTGTTCGTGCTGCTGATTCCTGGCGCTATCACGCCAGTGCTGGGCTACCTTCTTGCTATCGTCGCCGGTACGCTGGTGGCGGGTCTGGCTTACGCTTTCCTTAAGCGTCCGGAAGCGGAACTGGCGGCGAAAACCGCCTGAGCGTTACGGTAAGAAAAAAGCTCCCTGCGGGGAGCTTTTTTTATTGCTGAAAACAGCGGTTATACCGTTGCCGTAGTCGTTTGCTGCGCCTTAAGCCAGGCGATTTCTTCAGCCCAGATATCCGGGTTAATGGTCTCAAGCACCATCGGGATGCCGTCGAAGCGGCTGTCGCGCATCAGCCAGCGGAACGGCGTATGGCCGATGTTCCCTTCGCCGAGGCTATGGTGGCGGTCCACCCGGCTGGCGAAAGCGCTTTTCGCGTCGTTTAAGTGCATGCCGCGTAAATACTGAAAGCCGACAATACGGTCAAACTCAGCGAAGGTCTCTTCGCACGCCTCTTCCGTGCGCAGGTCGTAACCCGCGGCGAAGGCGTGGCAGGTATCAATACAGACGCCGACACGGCTCTTATCGTCCACCTGGTCGATAATCGCCGCCAGATGCTCGAAGCGAAAGCCGAGGTTGCTCCCCTGGCCTGCGGTGTTTTCAATGACCGCCGTCACGCCTTCCGTTTGCTCCAGCGCGATGTTCACCGATTCGGCGATGCGGGAGAGGCAGGCCTCTTCGCTGATTTGCTGTAAGTGACTGCCCGGGTGAAAGTTCAGCAGCGTCAGCCCGAGTTGCTGACAGCGCGTCAGCTCGTCAATAAACGCCTTGCGGGATTTCTCCAGCGCTTCCGCTTCCGGATGGCCGAGGTTAATCAAAAAGCTGTCGTGCGGCAGGATCTGCCCCGGCCCGTAGCCATGTTTTTCACAGGCGGCTTTGAATTCATCGATAATCGCCGGGGTGAGCGGGGCGGCACGCCATTGACGCTGGTTCTTGGTGAACAGCGCGAAAGCTGTCGCTTCCAGCTCGGCGGCGCGGGTGGCGGCATTGGCGAGCCCGCCGGAGGCGCTGACATGCGCTCCAATAAACTTCATCTTTCTCTCCTGTCATGCCCGCAAAGGGGGAACGTTTTATCATAGCGGCAACGTCCAGGAAAGCGCGTGCCGGTTTATGCCATTAGCCGCTCAACGATAACGTTAATCACCCCGCCGCCTACAATCAGCCAGAAAAAGAGGAGGAGCGCCATCAGCAGCGGCCGTACGCCCGCTTTTTTCAGCGCGCTGAGGTGCGTTGTCACGCCAAGCGCCGCCATCGCCATTGCCAGCAGAACGGTATCGAGCGTCACCAGCGCATCCACCAGCGGTTTCGGCAGCAGATGGAAGGAGTTGAACACCGCCACCAGAATAAACAGGATAGCGAACCAGGGAATAGTGATGGCGCTGCGCTTGCCGTCATTTGCCGGCGCCAGCTGTTTTACCCGCGCTGCAAGAAAAATCAGGAACGGGGCGAGCATCATCACGCGCAGCATTTTAGCAATAACCGCCGCATTTTCCGCATCAGGCCCCACCGCATGGCCCGCCGCCACGACCTGCGCCACTTCATGCATGGTAGAACCCATATAGACGCCGTAGGTTTCTGGCGAGAAAAAGGCGTTTAGCCACGGCCACATCAGAGGATAGAGAAAAATCGCCAGCGTGCCGAAAATTACCACCGTCGCCACCGCCACGGTCACTTTACTGGCTTGCGCTTTGATAACCGGTTCGGTGGCGAGAATCGCCGCCGCGCCGCAAATGCTGCTGCCGGCGCCAATCAGCCAGCTCGTTTCGCGATCGAGCTTAAAAACGCGCTGACCAAGCCAGCAGGCAAGAAAAAAAGTACTGCTGAGCGTGAGCATATCCACCAGCAGGCCGCTTGCCCCCACCTGCGCGATTTGCGCGAATGTCAGGCGAAAGCCATAAAGAATAATGCCCAGTCGCAACAAATGCTGTTTGGCGAACAGCACGCCGCCGTCGCAGGATTGCCAGAGGCGAGGGTAAACCGTATTGCCGACAAGCATGCCGGCAAGGATAGCAAGCGTCAGCGCGCTAAGCCCTGCGCCAGCGACCGCCGGGATAGCACCAGCCCACAGGGCTGCGCCTGCCACCAGGGCAGTGAGCGCCAGACCGGGCGCATAATGCATCAGGTGATGCTGCGGTTTGCGTAGTGTGAGTATTGTCATAGCCTTCTCCTTACTGTGTGGAAAGCGTAAGGCGAGGCGACTTAAAAATAAAATTGATTATATATTTATAATTAATCATCATAAGTGGTAAGAGAGCTCTTACTATTGAGGCGAGTTATGCATATCACCCTGCGTCAGCTGGAAGTGTTTGCCGAAGTGCTGAAAAGCGGTTCCACTACCCAGGCATCGCAAATGCTGGCGCTGTCGCAATCGGCGGTCAGCGCAGCGTTAACCGATCTGGAAGGCCAGCTTGGCGTGCAGCTTTTTGACCGGGTGGGCAAACGGCTGGTGGTCAATGAGCACGGGCGGCTGCTTTACCCGCGCACCGTGGCGCTGCTGGAGCAGGCGGGAGAGATAGAGCAGCTTTTTCGTGAAGATAACGGCGCTATCCGCGTTTATGCCAGCAGCACTATCGGCAACTATATTTTGCCGGAAGTGATTGCCCGCTACCGCCGCGACTTTCCGTCATTGCCGCTGGAAATGAGCGTGGGCAACAGTCAGGATGTGATTAACGCCGTCGCGGATTTTCGCGTCGATATCGGGCTTATCGAAGGGCCGTGCCATATGGCGGAAATCGTCACCGAACCCTGGCTTGAGGATGAACTGGTGGTCTTCGCCTCTCCCGCAAGCCCGCTTTTAAACGGGGAAGTAACGCTGGCGCGCCTTGCCGCCGCGCCCTGGATCCTGCGTGAGAAAGGTTCCGGCACGCGGGAAATTGTCGATTACCTTCTGCTTTCGCACCTGCCGCAGTTTGTGCTGGCGATGGAGCTTGGCAACTCTGAAGCGATTAAACATGCGGTGCGCCACGGGCTGGGCATCAGTTGTCTTTCACGCAGGGTGATAGCCGAGCAGCTGGAAACCGGCTCGCTGGTCGAAGTGAAGGCCCCGTTGCCGCGGCTGACGCGAACGCTCTACCGGATCCATCATCGCCAGAAGCACCTGTCCAACGCCCTGCAGCGTTTTTTACGCTACTGCGAACCCTGAGCGAGTCGGCAAATCGGGCGTCAGTCATAAGAAAAAATTTTCGCTCTCCCGCAGGCCCGCTGCTTTACTTATGATCCGGCAGCTATCATGAACGTCTCTTATAACTGCGTATTTCCACCAGGCGCTTCGGTTTGAGTCTGCTACAATCGCGCCTCTTTTGATGGATGGGCATTATTTTTATATGGTTTCCGAATCTAAAACCACACAAGCGCCTGCGCTACGTCGCGAATTAAAGGCGCGTCATTTGACGATGATCGCCATCGGCGGCTCTATCGGCACAGGGCTGTTTGTCGCATCCGGCGCGACGATTTCTCAGGCGGGCCCGGGCGGCGCGCTTTTTTCCTATATTCTTATCGGCCTGATGGTCTATTTCCTGATGACGAGCCTTGGCGAGCTGGCGGCCTATATGCCGGTCTCCGGCTCGTTCGCTACCTACGGGCAGAACTACGTAGAAGAGGGCTTCGGCTTCGCGCTGGGCTGGAACTACTGGTACAACTGGGCGGTCACCATCGCGGTCGACCTTGTGGCCTCGCAGCTTGTGATGAGCTACTGGTTCCCGGATACGCCAGGCTGGATCTGGAGCGCCGTCTTCCTCGGCATCATGTTCCTGCTGAACTACATTTCTGTAAAAGGCTTTGGCGAAGCGGAGTACTGGTTCTCGCTGATTAAAGTGGCGACCGTGATTATCTTTATTCTGGTCGGCATCGCGATGATTGTCGGCATTTTCAAAGGCGCTGAACCGGCAGGCTGGAGCAACTGGAGCATTGATGAGGCGCCATTCGCGGGCGGCTTCTCGGCGATGATTGGCGTGGCGATGATTGTCGGCTTCTCTTTCCAGGGCACCGAGCTTATCGGCATCGCGGCGGGCGAATCGGAAGACCCGGCGAAGAATATTCCGCGCGCGGTGCGTCAGGTTTTCTGGCGTATCCTGCTGTTCTATGTGTTCGCCATTCTGATTATCAGCCTGATTATCCCCTACACCGACCCGAGCCTGCTGCGCAACGACGTGAAAGATATCAGCGTCAGCCCGTTCACTCTGGTGTTCCAGCACGCGGGTCTGCTCTCTGCGGCGGCCATCATGAATGCGGTGATCCTGACGGCAGTGCTCTCTGCGGGCAACTCCGGCATGTACGCTTCCACCCGCATGCTCTACACCCTGGCCTGCGACGGCAAAGCGCCGCGTATTTTCTCAACGCTGTCTAAAGGCGGCGTGCCGCGCAACGCGCTTTATGCGACGACCGTGGTCGCGGGCTTGTGCTTCCTCACCTCCATGTTCGGTAACCAGACGGTTTACCTGTGGCTGCTGAACACCTCGGGGATGACCGGATTTATCGCCTGGCTCGGTATTGCCATTAGTCATTATCGCTTCCGTCGCGGTTATGTCATGCAGGGCAACGATATCAACGACCTGCCGTACCGCTCCGGCTTCTTCCCGCTGGGCCCGATTTTCGCCTTCGTGCTGTGTCTTATTATCACGCTCGGCCAGAACTATCAGGCATTCCTGGAAGATACGATTGACTGGACAGCCGTTGCGGCAACCTACATCGGCATTCCGCTGTTCCTGATAATCTGGTTTGGTTACAAGTGGACCAGAGGCACGCATTTCGTGCGTTACAGCGAAATGACGTTTCCTGACCATCTGAAGAAATAACGAAAAGGGCGCCTTAAGCGCCCTTTTTTATTGCCGGTTTAGCATGGATGCATCAGCGCAAATGCTGCGCGTGAAAGCGCAAATGCTCTTCAATAAAGGTGGCGATGAAATAATAGCTGTGATCATAGCCCGGCTGCATGCGCAGCGTCAGCGGCCAGCCTGCCTTGCGCGCCGCGTCATCAAGCCGCTCCGGCTGGAGTTGCTCGCCAAAGAACGGGTCGCTGTCGCCCTGGTCGACAAGCGTGGGGATAGCGTGCGCCGGATCGGCCTTTTCCAGCAATGCGCAACTGTCCCACTGGTGCCACTGGATTTCATCTTCGCCAAGATACGCGGTGAACGCTTTTTTCCCCCACGGCACGGCAGACGGGTTGACGATTGGCGCGAAGGCGGAAACCGAGCGGAAACGCCCGGGGTTCTTTAGCGCCATGATAAGCGCCCCGTGGCCGCCCATTGAGTGGCCGCTGATGGCGCAACGGTCCGCTACCTTAAAGTTTTCCGCAATCACTTTGGGCAGTTCATCGCGCAGGTAATCATACATACGATAGTGGGATGCCCAGGGCGCAACGGTGGCGTTAAGGTAGAAACCGGCGCCTTTGCCGAGGTCGTACCCTTCCGCGTCCGCCACCTCATCGCCGCGCGGGCTGGTGTCCGGCATCACTAACGCAATGCCCAGTTCAGCCGCCACGCGTTGCGCGCCCGCTTTGGTCGTGAAGTTTTCATCGGTACAGGTCAGGCCGGAGAGCCAGTAAAGCACAGGCGGCGGCGCGTCGGTTTCAGGCGGCAGAAAAATGCTGAAGGTCATGGCGCAATTGAGCGCCTGAGAGTGATGTCGCCAGCGCTGCTGCTGGCCGGAAAAACAGCGATGCTCGTCGAGCAGTTCCATAGGCGGCTCCTTATAATTGGCTGAACAGAATAGCGCAAACGCGCATTGACGAGTGAACAAGTTTCACTTCACCTTAGAAAACTCATGCCGCATCATAGCCATAACTTTATTTTAACAAATGGAGGCGCTGTGGCGCTGCGTATTGCACTGACCGGGTTTCTCGCGCTGATTGTGGTAATGGGGATTGGGCGTTTCGCGTTTACGCCTCAGGTGCCGTTGATGGTAGGGGAGGGGCAGTTAACGCTCACCAGCGCCGGACTGGTCGCCGCCGCAAACTATCTTGGCTATCTGGTCGGCGCATGGGATGCGATGCGCGCGCAGCGTCACGTTGAGCTTCGGCTCTGGGCGGGCGTCGGCGGCGCGGTGCTGCTGACGCTGCTTTCCGCTTTTGTCGACGGACCCTGGCCGCACGCCGTATTGCGCTTCGTTATCGGCTGCATGAGCGGCTGGGGGCTGGTGCTGATGGCCGCCTGGACCAACGAACAGCTCGCCCATTTCGGCAGGCCGGGCCTTAGCGCCGCGGTGTTCGCCGGGCCGGGCGCCGGCATCGCCATCAGCGGCCTGCTGGCGGTCTGGATCCACGGCGCCGGGCTCAGCGCGCAGCAGGGCTGGCTTATCTACGGCGCGCTGGCGCTGCTGTTTATTGCGCTGATTGCCCGCAACCTGCCGCGCCGGGGGCATCTGCACCGCCCGGGCAACCAGCCTGAGCCGCTGCGCCTGACGGGCGGACTGAAAAAGCTGGTCTGGAGCTACAGTCTCGCCGGGTTTGGTTATATTCTGCCCGCGACGTTTCTTTCCCAAATGGCGGCGGCGCGCTTTCCAGGCAGCCTGTTTGCACAGTTTGTCTGGCCTGTTTTTGGCGGCGCTTCGGTTATCGGCATTGCGCTTAGCATCCTGCTTCGCGGGGTGCTGCAAAGCAATCAGCGGCTGGCAATAGTGCTGTGGCTGCAGGCCGCAGGCGTGGTGGCCGCCGCATGGCTGCCGGGTATAAACGGGTTGGTTATCGGCGCGCTGCTGGTAGGCGGCGGCTTTCTCTGCGCCGTGCAGCTTTCGTTGCACTACGGGCGAGAGCTGGCGCCGGAGCACACGCGCTATCTGGCCGGGCTGCTCACGACCGGTTATGCCGTGGGGCAGCTTGTCGGCCCGATGACCTCTGCGGTTGCCAGCTTTCTCACCGGCAGGCTGGAGCCGGCGCTGTGGATAGCTGGCGTGGCGCTGGTTATCGGCGGCGCGCTGGTCTGGCGGCGCGACGAAGAAAGGAATCAACAATCCCAATAATTATCGGTCCCGCTACTGGATTATGTGCGCCCGCTCACGCACAATGAACGCTCACTTTGCCCCCTGCGGTAAAGGCTGGTTACACCTGCTGGAGAAAAAATAAGATGTCATTACTCTCAAAAGAAGCTGCCCTGGTACATGAGGCGCTGGTTGCGCGTGGTTTGGAGACGCCGCTGCGTCCGCCGTTGCACGAGCTTGATAACGAAACCCGCAAGCGCCTTATCGCCGGTCATATGACCGAGATTATGCAGCTGCTTAATCTTGATCTGAGCGATGACAGCCTGATGGAAACGCCGCATCGCATCGCCAAGATGTATGTCGACGAGATTTTCTCCGGCCTGGACTACGCTAATTTCCCGAAAATCACCGTCATCGAGAACAAGATGAAAGTGGATGAGATGGTCACGGTTCGCGACATCACGCTGACCAGCACCTGCGAACACCACTTTGTGACCATCGACGGCAAAGCCACGGTGGCCTACATTCCGAAAGACTCGGTGATTGGGTTGTCGAAGATTAACCGTATTGTGCAGTTTTTCGCCCAGCGCCCACAGGTGCAGGAGCGTTTAACGCAGCAGATCCTGGTGGCGTTGCAAACGCTGCTTGGCACGAGCAACGTGGCGGTATCCATTGACGCGGTGCACTATTGCGTAAAAGCGCGCGGTATTCGCGACGCAACCAGCGCCACCACGACGACGTCGCTTGGCGGGTTGTTTAAGTCGAGCCAGAATACGCGCCAGGAATTCCTGCGCGCGGTACGCCACCCCAGCTAATTGATAAGGCAGGCCGCCATGGCAAGAAACGTCACGCTGGACGTGGTTCGCGGCGTCGCCATCCTGGGCATCCTGCTTTTGAATATCAACGCCTTCGGTCTGCCGAAGGCGGCTTACCTCAACCCTGCCTGGTATGGCGAAGCGACGCTGCGCGACGCCTGGACCTGGGCGCTGCTGGACCTCTTCGCGCAGGTTAAATTCCTCACGCTTTTCGCATTGCTGTTTGGCGCCGGCCTGCAAATGCTGCTCGTCCGTGGCAAACGCTGGATTCAGGCACGCCTGAGCCTGTTGGTGATTTTCGGTTTTCTGCATGCGGTTTTTCTGTGGGATGGCGATATCCTGCTTGCCTATGGGCTGGTAGGGCTTATCAGCTGGCGAATGGTGCGCGACGCCTCGGGCGTTAAATCGCTGTTTAACACCGGGGTGCTGCTGTACCTGATGGGCGTGGGCGTGCTGCTTCTGCTCGGCGCTATCACTGGCGACCAGATCAACCGTTCGTGGGTGCCGGACGCCGCGCACCTGCAATATGAGCAGTTCTGGAAGCTGAACGGCGGAGCGGAGGCTATCGATAATCGGCTCGATCTTCTCTCTTCAAGCCTGCTGGCGCTCGGCGCGCAGTACGGCTGGGAGCTGGCGGGAATGATGCTTATCGGCGCGGCGCTGATGCGTAGCGGCTGGCTGCGCGGCGAGTTCAGCCTGCAGCACTATCGCCGTACGGGCCTCATCCTGGTGCTGGCTGGGCTGTTGATTAACCTGCCTGCGGTTATCGCGCAGTGGCGAATCGGCTGGGATTACCGCTGGACCGCGTTTTATCTGCAGGCGCCGCGTGAACTCAGCGCGCCCTTGCAGACCATCGGCTACGCGGCGCTGATTTATGGTTTCTGGCCATCACTTGCCAGGTTCAGGTTAACCGGCGCGCTGGCCTGCGTTGGCCGCATGGCGCTTACCAACTACCTGCTGCAATCGTTAATCTGCATTACGCTGTTTCATCGCTTCGGGCTGTTTATGAAGTTTGACCGCCTGCAATTGCTCGCCTTCGTTCCCGCCGTCTGGGCGGTTAACATATTGATCTCCTTACTCTGGCTGCGTCGCTTTCGCCAGGGGCCGGTGGAGTGGCTCTGGCGGCAGCTCACGGCCAGAGCGTCAGGCGTGCCGTTATCGCAAACAACAAGATAACGATCTGGATCACAATCGTTAACATTTCGTATGTAACCGTTTCCAGCGCTGTGATGTGCTTCACGTAGCGCCTTTCTGCTCGCTGCCAGAATAGCCCCAGGCTTACACAGGGGGTATTTGTGAACTGCTGCCAACTACTAAAAGGTGATCGTTATGATCACTATTCGTGACGTCGCAAGACTTGCGGGCGTCTCTGTCGCTACGGTCTCCCGCGTTCTGAACAACAGCGCGCTGGTAAGCCCTGAAACGCGTGAAACCGTTATGCAGGCGGTCAGTCAGCTAGGCTACCGGCCGAACGCCAATGCCCAGGCGCTGGCCACCCAGGTCAGCGATACTATTGGCGTGGTGGTGATGGACGTTTCCGATCCCTTCTTCGGCGCGCTGGTAAAAGCGGTGGATACTGTGGCCCAGCAGCATCAAAAATATGTGCTCATCGGCAATAGCTACCATGAAGCGGAAAAAGAGCGCCATGCCATAGAAGTGCTGATTCGCCAGCGCTGCACCGCTTTAATCGTTCATGCCAAAGCGCTCGGCGACGCAGAGCTGGCAAGCTTTCTCGACCAAATCCCCGGCATGGTGCTGATTAACCGTATCGTGCCCGGCTACGCGCATCGCTGCGTCGGTCTGGACAATGTCACCGGCGCGATGATGGCGACCCGCATGCTGCAAAGCAATGGCCATCAGCGCATCGGCTATCTGGCTTCCGCTCACCGTATTGAAGATGATGACCAGCGTAAAGAGGGCTGGCTGCGGGCGTTGGCGGAGCAGGGGATAACGCCGCCGGAAAGCTGGGTCGGTACGGGCAGCCCCGACATGCAGGGCGGCGAGGCGGCGATGGTGGAGTTACTGGGGCGCAACCTGCAGCTCACGGCGGTGTTTGCCTACAACGACAGCATGGCGGCAGGCGCGCTAACGGCGCTTAAAGATAATGGCATTGCCGTGCCACAGCATTTGTCACTCATTGGTTTCGATGATATTCCAATCGCCCGCTACACCGATCCGCAACTCACCACGGTGCGCTATCCCATTGTTTCCATGGCGCGGCTCGCGACCGAGCTGGCGCTGCAGGGCGCCGCAGGAGAGCTCGATTTGCAGGCCAGTCACTGCTTTATGCCGACGCTGGTGCGCCGCCATTCCGTGGCCGGAAAGCAAAGTGTGGGGCCGATCACTAGTTTATAAATGAGAGTGATGTAACCGCTTTCAATCTGTGAGTAAATTCACAGTATATTAACATTGCGCTGGTCTATGATGTCAGCGTTTTAAAGGCTGAAACACTATGTAACAGCAACGTTGCGCTAAGAGCATGGGTTAAGGGCCGAAAACAAACAAAAAGACGCAGTACTGGAGCGTTACCGATCAAGGAAGAAAATTTTAAAGTGAGCTTCGGTGGTCAGTAACACTTTTCTAACATTACTACCCCGCCGCCCGTTTTTCACAAGAACTACCCTGCATAAAACCGGAGATACCATGAATAAGAAGGTCCTTACTCTGTCTGCCGTTATGTCCTGCATGCTGTTTGGCGCCGCAGCCCAGGCCGCTGACCGTATCGGCGTGACTATCTATAAGTATGACGATAACTTCATGTCCGTAGTACGCAAGGCCATTGAGAAAGAAGCAAAAGCCACGCCAGACGTTGAGCTGCTGATGAACGACTCGCAGAACGACCAGTCCAAGCAGAACGACCAGATTGACGTGTTGCTGGCGAAAGGCGTGAAGTCCCTTGCCATCAACCTGGTTGACCCGGCCGCTGCGGGTACCGTCATCGAAAAAGCGCGCGGGCAGAACGTACCGGTTGTGTTTTATAACAAAGAACCTTCACGCAAAGCGCTCGACAGCTACGACAAAGCTTACTACGTAGGGACCGACTCCAAAGAATCCGGCGTTATCCAGGGCGACCTGATCGCCAAGCACTGGGCTGCGAACAAAAACTGGGACCTGAACAAAGACGGCCAGATCCAGTTCGTACTGCTGAAAGGCGAGCCGGGCCACCCGGATGCCGAAGCGCGTACTACCTACGTGATTAAAGAGCTGAACGATAAAGGCATCAAAACTCAGCAGCTGCAGTTAGATACCGCCATGTGGGATACCGCTCAGGCGAAAGACAAAATGGACGCCTGGCTCTCTGGTCCGAACGCCAACAAAATTGAAGTCGTGATCGCCAACAACGACGCGATGGCGATGGGCGCGGTAGAAGCGCTGAAGGCGCATAACAAATCTTCAATCCCGGTATTCGGCGTTGACGCCCTGCCGGAAGCGCTGGCGCTGGTGAAATCCGGTGCGATGGCCGGTACCGTGCTGAACGACGCCAACAACCAGGCGAAAGCGACGTTCGATCTGGCGAAAAACCTGGCGCAGGGTAAAGGCGCGGCTGACGGCACGAACTGGAAAATTGAAAACAAAGTGGTTCGTATTCCTTACGTCGGCGTTGATAAAGACAACCTGGCGCAGTTCAGCGATAAATAATAGTTAAATGCTTTTCCGGGGCGCATAAGCGCCCCTTTTAAACCGTGCCATGCTCAGACAATACTCTCGCAGCCAGGTGTAATTATGGTCAGCAATACTACGCAGACGTCAGGCGAATACCTGTTGGAAATGACCAATATCAACAAGTCATTCCCCGGCGTTAAGGCACTCGATAACGTAAATTTAAAAGTTCGTCCTCACTCCATCCACGCGTTAATGGGGGAGAACGGCGCAGGCAAGTCAACGTTATTAAAGTGCCTTTTTGGGATCTACCAGAAAGATTCCGGCAGCATTCTTTTCCAGGGAAAAGAAATTGATTTTCATTCGGCCAAAGAAGCGCTGGAAAATGGTATTTCCATGGTGCACCAGGAGTTAAACCTGGTTTTGCAGCGCTCTGTTATGGACAATATGTGGCTTGGTCGCTACCCCACCAAAGGGGTATTTGTCGATCAGGACAAAATGTATCGCGATACCAAAGCGATTTTCGACGAGCTGGATATTGATATCGATCCGCGCGCGCGCGTGGGGACGCTTTCTGTCTCGCAGATGCAGATGATTGAAATCGCCAAAGCGTTCTCCTATGACGCGAAAATCGTCATTATGGATGAGCCCACCTCTTCACTAACGGAAAAAGAGGTGAATCATCTCTTTAAAATTATCCGTAAGCTGAAAGAGCGCGGCTGCGGTATTGTTTATATCTCCCATAAAATGGAAGAGATATTTCAGCTGTGCGATGAAATTACTATCCTGCGCGACGGGCAGTGGATCGCCACCCAGCCGCTTGAAGGGCTGGATATGGATAAGATAATCGCCATGATGGTGGGCCGTTCGCTCAATCAGCGGTTCCCGGATAAAGAAAACAAACCGGGTGAAGTTATCCTTGAAGTGCGCAACCTGACCTCGCTGCGCCAGCCCTCTATCCGTGACGTCTCCTTTGATCTGCATAAAGGGGAGATTCTCGGCATCGCGGGACTGGTGGGCGCCAAGCGCACTGATATTGTGGAAACGTTATTTGGTATCCGTGAAAAATCGGCGGGCACCATTACCTTGCATGGCAAACAGATTAATAACCACACCGCCAACGAAGCCATTAACCACGGTTTCGCGCTGGTGACCGAGGAGCGTCGCTCAACGGGGATTTACGCTTATCTGGATATCGGTTTTAACTCCCTGATCTCCAATATTCGCAATTACAAAAACAAAGTCGGTCTGCTGGATAATTCCCGCATGAAAAGCGATACCCAGTGGGTTATCGATTCCATGCGCGTGAAAACACCAGGGCACCGGACGCAAATCGGTTCGCTTTCCGGCGGCAACCAGCAAAAGGTGATTATCGGTCGCTGGCTGCTGACGCAACCGGAAATATTAATGCTGGATGAACCGACGCGCGGTATTGACGTAGGCGCGAAGTTTGAAATTTATCAGCTTATCGCTGAGCTGGCGAAAAAAGGCAAAGGGATCATTATTATCTCTTCCGAAATGCCAGAGCTGTTAGGGATAACCGATCGTATTCTGGTAATGAGCAATGGCCTCGTCGCTGGAATTGTTGACACTAAAACGACAACGCAAAACGAAATTTTACGTCTTGCGTCTTTGCACCTTTAATATCAGGGGCTCCTCATGAGTGCGTTAAATAAGAAGAGTTTTCTCACTTATCTGAAAGAAGGCGGTATTTACGTCGTTCTTTTAGTGTTGCTGGCCATTATTATTTTCCAGGATCCCACTTTTTTAAGTCTGCTTAACTTAAGTAACATTCTGACCCAATCCTCGGTGCGTATTATTATCGCGCTGGGCGTCGCGGGGCTTATTGTTACCCAGGGCACGGACCTTTCGGCCGGTCGTCAGGTAGGGCTCGCGGCGGTAGTCGCGGCGACCTTGCTGCAATCAATGGAAAACGCCAACAAGGTGTTCCCGGAAATGGCAACCATGCCGATTGCGCTGGTTATCCTGATTGTCTGCGCTATCGGCGCCATCATCGGCCTGATTAACGGCATCGTTATCGCTTACCTGAACGTAACGCCGTTCATCACCACGCTCGGCACCATGATCATCGTGTACGGCATCAACTCCCTGTACTACGATTTTGTGGGCGCTTCGCCGATCTCTGGTTTCGACAGCGGTTTCTCGACCTTTACGCAAGGGTTCCTGGCGATAGGCAGCTTCAGGCTCTCTTACATCACTTTCTATGCGTTGATCGCCGTCGTGTTTGTCTGGATCCTGTGGAACAAAACTCGCTTCGGTAAAAATATCTTCGCCATCGGCGGAAACCCGGAAGCGGCGAAGGTTTCCGGCGTGAACGTGGCGCTGAACCTGCTGATGATTTATGCGCTCTCCGGCGTCTTCTACGCCTTCGGCGGGATGCTGGAAGCGGGCCGTATCGGTTCCGCTACCAACAACCTCGGCTTCATGTACGAACTCGACGCCATCGCAGCCTGCGTAGTGGGCGGGGTTTCCTTCAGCGGCGGCGTGGGTACGGTGCTCGGCGTGGTAACTGGTGTGATAATCTTCACCGTTATCAACTACGGCCTGACCTATATCGGCGTGAACCCGTACTGGCAGTACATCATCAAGGGCGCCATCATTATCTTCGCGGTAGCGCTGGACTCCCTGAAATACGCTCGCAAGAAGTAATCGCCTGGCAGTATGGAAAAGCCTCCGCAGACGCGGGGGCTTTTTTTATGGGCGGGGCAGCAGGAGACAAAGGGAACAGGGTGGGTAAGCGAAGCGCCATTCGCCTTTTGCGGCGGCGGGCATAACAGGAGCCGCTAAAGCTAACCCACCCGGAAAACAGCGCGGCGTAGTGGGTTAAAAGGCGGGTTTTCTCCCTCGGGCTTTGGGGGAGAAGGCCGGGGATGAGGGGCGAAGGCAAACCGGCTGCGTGCGGCGAAACGTAACCCGCCGTTACTTCTTCTTTTGTAACTCTAACAGCTGCTCCGGCGTTACCGCCGGGTATCCCTGCGCGTCATCCGGGACTTCATGCAGCGAAGGAATCGGGATGAGCGGCCCTAAGAAGCGCGGTTCGCGCTTGAAGATATAGAGGTCCGCCAGCGCGCCGAGGCGAGCGCCGAACTCGCGAATGCGCACCGGGAGCATATTTTTAGGCGAGGGAACGGCGTAGCACTGCGCCTGGATGCCCATATGCAGCGCAATAAACAGCGCGCGCTCGCAGTGAAAGCGCTGGGTGATGATGATGAAATCGTTGGTATCAAACACTTTGCGGGTGCGAACTATCGAATCCAGCGTACGAAAGCCCGCGTAGTCCAGCACGATGTCCGCCGGGTCGACGCCTGCGGCGATGAAATCTTTGCGCATCGTCATCGGCTCGTTATAGCTCTGCTGCGCGTTATCGCCGGAAAGCAGCAGGTAGTTCACTTTGCCGCTGTTATACGCGTTCAGCGCGCCCTGAATGCGGTAGCGGTAATACTGGTTGATGACCCCGGTGCGGTAATACTTGGCCGTGCCCAGCACCACGCCAACCTGACGGTAGGGCAGGTCCTGCAGTTCATCATAAACGTAGGGAGAGGTCTTCCAGCTGATCCAGCGGTCAAGCCCCAGCGCAGTTAACAGCAATAAGCTAATCAGAACCAGCAGGCTGTATAACAAACGCTTCAACATTCAGGTACTCGGAGCAGGGGTGAAATTTCATCCAAGGCTACTTTACCCGTTGGACAAGAGCAAGAATCAGCGTATCGGTTGAAGCAATTTTCACCACTGCGGATGTTTTATCCGCAGGGTGGGCATCAGGCGAGTTCGATGCGTTCGACGGCGTCGCAACCTATGGCGCGAAGCGTAGCAACGGTTGCGTCCCATTGAACGATATTGGCCTGCGCTTTTTCCGCAAGCGACGCCCGCTGAATATCGCGCCAGCTATAGCCGTTCAGGCTCAGCAGATTCAGCGCCGCCTGCAGGGGAGGCAGCGAGGGATTAAACGCAGCGTTTTCAGCATAGCTGCCGGTAAAAATCTGCCCGTCATGAGTTTGCAGGGCGACACCGGAAGGCGACTGGCTGTAAGGCGCGTGGCTGCGGTTAGCCGCTTTTATCGCCGCGTCGCCGAGCGCTTCGCCTTTTAAGGCGAATGCATGATCCTCAGCGTCGAAAATCAGCGTTTTAATATCAAGGTCGCGTGGGCCGAAAGCGTCGGGCAGATAGTCGCCAAGCTTAGAAGGGGCGCGTCCCGGCAGGTTAATGCGCAGGGTCAGGCCGCTGTTTAGCTCGTTCATAAACTGGCGGCAGTGGCCGCAAGGGGTGTAGTTCACGGTGATGGCGCAAAGGCCGCTTTCGCCGCGCATCCAGGCGTGGGTAATGGCGCTTTGCTCCGCGTGCACGGTCTGCTGCATCGCCACGCCGGTGAATTCCATGTTCGCGCCGAAATAGAGCGCGCCGCTCAGGCCGCGGGCTACGGCGCCGACGTTGAAATGGGAGATGTCAGTCTGCGCGCAGGCGGCCGCCAGCGGCAGCAGCGCGAAGGCGAGCGCTTCATCATCCAGCCCGCTGTGGCGTTTTACCTCTTCAACCTGACTTGCGCTCAGCATGGCCGGGAAATGCGCATCGGCGAGCCACGGCGCCAGGGACTCCTGGAGCGCGGCGGGAAGCTGTGCAAAAGCAGATTCAAAACGTGAATGCATGGGCTAAGCCTCTTATCAGTTTACTGGAGCCGTAGTTTACGGGCCTCGCTGGGCTTTATATGTGATTTTCGTCTCACTGCCTATGCAACAAATGAAATTTAAAATGAATTTGCGCGACGTATCGCAACTTTTAGCCAAAAACGGCCAGAATAACCGGGAATAAAAAGGGCGCGATGAGCGAGGTGATAATGCCGCAGATCACCAGCGCCAGAGAACTGAACGCCCCTTCCTGGTAATCCAGCTCCGCGCAGCGCGCCGTACCCAGGGCGTGCGAGGCAGTGCCCATCGCCAGTCCGCGGGAGGCTTTGGTGCGAATACGCATTAAATTCAGCAAACTGTGGCCGAATACCGCGCCGAGAATCCCCACAAAGATAACGCACACGGCGCTGATAGCCGGAATGCCGCCGATGCTGCCGCCTACCGCCATCGCAATAGGCGTCGTTACGGATTTCGGCAGTACCGACGCGGCGATTTCGGGGGTTGCGCCCATCAGCAGAGCGACAGAGGTGCCGGTTATCATCGCCACCACGCTGCCGATAAAACAGATGGTGATAATCGATTTCCAGCGCGCGCGGATCTGGTGCAGCTGTTCGTAAAGCGGAAACGCTAACGCCACCACCGCCGGTTGCAGAAGGTCATTCAGGATCTTGCTGCCCGCGAAATAGCGTTCATAGGAGATGCCGGTCGCCACAAGAAACGGAATGATGATAACCATCGACACCAGCAGCGGATTAAGCAGTGGCGATTTGAGTTTCGCCGCCAGCCTGCGTGCGCCAAAGAAGACCACCAGCGTCAGCGGCAGCGACCACCAGATATTCTCAAGCATCACTTTTTCTCCTTCTGCCCGATGACCTTGCGCTCGCCGTGGACCAGGTGCGAGCTCCAGCTCACCACCAGAAACACCAGAAGCGTGCTGATAAAGCAGGAGACGACTACCGGGCCAAACTGGGCGCGCAGCACATCCACATACTGCATCACGCCAATGCCGACCGGCACAAACAGCAGCGCCATATAGCGGATAAGCACATGGCAGCCAGGCTTAACCCACTTCGCGGGAAGGATCTGCAAAGAGAGCAGCAGGAAGAGAATCAGCATGCCGATAATGCTGCCGGGAATGGTTATCGGCAGCAGGGCGGCGATAGCGATGCCCGCATATAAGCAGGCGTAAATTAACAAAAAAGCGCGTATGAATTGCCAGAGAGTCGTCAGCGTAATACTCATGAAAGTCACCCTTTGCGGAATGCATTCATCATACAATTAAAGCGTAAACTGTGCTACCGATCACACCATGAATTGTCAGCATACTTGATATTCCCGCAAGGCACAGTGGTGAACAGCGTTACGGCTTCGCTAAATCGCGACAGGTGTGCAAAGCGCGTCTCTTCACACTCGTTATTACAACAAACGAAACCAAAAAAAGCGTTACGTAGAAGCGCTGGGCGGTACGCTGCGCCTGGACGGGCGATTTGCTGATGGCAAACACGTTAGCTTAATGGACTGAGCAACCGCAACGCGGCGCGGTTAGCCTCTTTCAGCCAGCCGCCGCAGGCGCTACCATAGCGCCTCTTTTTCTTACGGGTAACGATATGCGTGTTTTACTGGCGCCGATGGAAGGCGTGCTCGATTCGCTGGTGCGCGAACTCCTGACGGAAGTGAACGATTACGATCTCTGCATCACCGAGTTTTTACGGGTGGTGGACCAGCTGCTGCCGGTGAAATCATTCTATAAACTCTGCCCGGAGCTGCATCAGCAAAGCCGTACGCCTTCCGGCACCCGGGTGCGGGTGCAGTTGCTTGGCCAACATCCGCAGTGGCTGGGCGAAAATGCGGCGCGGGCGGTGGAGCTTGGCTCCTGGGGGGTTGATTTAAACTGCGGCTGCCCATCAAAGCTCGTGAACGGCAGCGGCGGCGGGGCGACGCTCTTAAAAGATCCGGAACTGATTTACCGCGGCGCTAAAGCGATGCGCGAAGCCGTACCAGCGCATCTGCCGGTAACGGTAAAAGTGCGTCTTGGCTGGGACAGCGGCGAGCGGCGTTTTGAAATCGCTGACGCCGTGCAGCAGGCGGGGGCCAGCGAGCTGGTGGTGCATGGCCGTACAAAAGAAGATGGCTACCGCGCCGAGCGCATTAACTGGCAGGCCATTGGCGAAATTCGCGAGCGGCTTGCTATTCCCGTTATCGCCAACGGCGAAATCTGGGACTGGCAAAGCGCTCAGGCGTGCATGCAGGCTACCGGCTGCGACGCGGTGATGATAGGACGCGGCGCGCTGAACGTGCCTAACCTGAGCCGGGTCATTAAATATAACGAGCCGCGTATGGCCTGGCCGGATGTCGTAAAGCTGCTGCAAAAATATACCCGGCTGGAAAAGCAGGGCGACACCGGCATGTATCACGTTGCGCGCATCAAGCAGTGGCTCGGCTATCTGCGTCAGGAATACAGCGAAGCGACCACGCTTTTCCGCGAAATTCGCACCTTAACCACGTCAACGGCCATTGCCGACGCCATCAACCGCCATTAACCAAAACGCTGGCGAATAAATTCCCGCAGCCACATTAGCGCCGGGTCGCTGTTATGCCGCTGATGCCAGAGCATCGCCACCTCGATGCAAGGCACGTCCAGCGGCACGGGACTTGCGGCAAGGCCCCAACTGCGCTGCCAGTTTTCCGATAGCCCGGCGGGAACGGTGGCGAGCGCGGGCATCTGGCGCAGCAGGCCGGGCAGAGCGGCGAAGTGCGGCGTGGTATAGCACACCGTGCGCCGCCGCCCCTGTTTAGCCAGCAGCGTATCTATCTGACTGCTGGACGCTTCGCGATAGGTGACTAAAAGATGAGGATGAGCGGCATAGCTTTCCAGCGAGAGCGGGGCGTTCAGCGTAATTTGCTCCGGGTGCCAGAGGGTAACGAACGGCATTTGCGTCAGCGCCTCGCGCTCCTGCCAGCGGGCGGAAGCCTGCGCCACGCTTATCGCCATATCCAGTTCGCCGCCTTCCAGACGCTGGGCGTCGGTGAAGGGATCGCTCGCCACCACGTTCAGGCGCAGCCCTGGCGCGGCGTCGCGTAATGCCGGAATCAGTTGCGGCATCAGCCACATCTCTACCCAGTCGGTCATGCCAAGCGTGATGGTGGCGTTGGCCTGTTGGGGATGAAACTCCGCCTGCTGAAACAGCGCGCTCTGAAGCTGCTCCAGCAGGGGCATTAGTTCGCTGTGCAGCGCCTGGGCCCGGGCGGTAGGCTGCATGCGGTGGCCGCTGCGCACAAACAGCGGATCGTCGAACATCTCCCGCAGCCGCGACAGCGCGCCGCTTACCGCCGGCTGGCCGAGATGCAGCTTATCCGCCGCCAGCGAAACGCTTTGTTCACGAAAAAGCACGGCAAAAGCGATAAGCAGGTTCAGGTCGATTTTACGAAAATCATTTTCTTTGATAGTCATAATCTCTCCAATCAATTGGATTGATATTAGCGCCGGGCAGATACTTCGACAAGGTAAATCAACCCGGAGAACCCCAATGAAGCTTGCGATAGCGCTTTCCACTTTTCTGCTTTGCGCCTTCACCACCAGCGCGCAATCGGTGCCGATTGCGGATAAACAGGCGCCAGGCTATTACCGGATGATGCTGGGCGACTGGCAGATAACCGCCGTTTCCGACGGCACGGTGGTTATCGACAGTGAAAAACTGCTCACGCACATCGACCCGGCGACCCTGTCGCGCCGGATGGCGGAGCAGGCGATGACGCCCCGCACCGAAACCTCCATCAACGCTTACGTCATTAATACCGGCAAGCGGCTTATCCTGGTCGACAGCGGCGCCGGGCCGCTCTTTGGCAAGGCGGGCGGCCATTTGCTGGAAAACCTGCGGGCGGCGGGCATTCCGCCTGAACAGATTGATACTGTGCTGCTGACCCATATCCATGCCGACCATTCCGGCGGCGTACAGCACGACGGTAAACCCGCTTTCCCTAACGCAACGGTGCGGGTGGATAAGCGCGACGTCGATTTCTGGCTGGATCCGGCGCATGCGAGTGACGTGGAGCCAGGCCAGCGGCACACGTTTGAGGAGTCGGAACGGTCGCTGCGTCCGGTTATTGATGCCGGAAAGCTTGAACCCTTCACGGCGCCTGCGAAGATTATGCCGGATATCGAAGCGCTGCCCGCAGGAGGGCATACGCCTGGCAGCGTAATGTATAAAGTCAGCCGCGGCGGTGAAACCTTGCTGCTATGGGGCGATATTATCCATGTACAGGCGGTGCAGATGCCGCAACCGGAAGTGGCTATTCACTTTGATGTCGATCAGGCAAAAGCGGTGGAGCAACGCCAGACAGCGCTCGACATGGCCGCACGGAGCAACGCCTGGGTAGCCTCGGCGCATATCGCGTTCCCGGGCATAGGCAAAGTGAAGAAAGCGCAGGAGGGATACCGTTGGGTGCCTGTTAACTACAGCAGCCTGCAGGTGAAGGAGTAAGGACGCCGCCGCGCAGGCGGCGCCCTGCTGGTCAGAAGATCATCTTAAAGACGCCCGTGACCACCAGTAACCCGATAATAAAAATAATCAGAATGGCCCACAGCAGTAGCTTCATCATCTCTAATTCTCCTTGTGGTAATGAGCAAAATATTGATGCTACAAGGAAAGCGTAGTCTTTCATGGCGAGCTTGCCGTGTCGGTGCGGCCTGGTTGCGCGAAAAACAGACAGATCTGACCCACGCTGCCCTGCCAGATTAACGTCTGTTTTTACGCGCTCCGGTATTAAAACCCGCATTCGCTCAGGCCCGGATGATCGTCCGGGCGACGACCCAGAGGCCAGAAAAAGCGGCGCTCGCTTTCTGTTATCGGTTGGTCGTTGATACAGGCGAAGCGGCGCGCCATCAGTCCTTGCTCGTTAAACTCCCAGTTTTCGTTGCCATAGCTGCGATACCAGGTGCCGGAGTCGTCGTGCCATTCGTAAGCAAACCGCACCGCGATGCGGTTGCCTTCGAACGCCCAGAGCTCCTTGATCAGCCGGTACTCCAGTTCCCGTGCCCATTTGCGTTGTAAAAACCCGACAACCCGATCGCGACCGATAACGGTTTCATTGCGGTTGCGCCAGCGCGTATCGGGCGTATAAACCTGGGAAACGCGCAGCGGATCGCGGCTATTCCAGGCGTCTTCCGCCAGACGGGTTTTCTCAATAGCCGACTCGCGGGTAAAAGGCGGCAAAGGCGGGCGGATTTCCATGATGGTGCTCCTCTTTAGGGTGGTAGACAGGTCTGTCTACATCTAATCTGGCACATGTAGACAGAATTGTCTACATGCGTGATACTCTTTACACAAGGAGCCAAAATGACCAGTGAAAACGTAAGCGCTCGCGAGCGCATCCTCGCAACGGCGCACGATCTCTTCTACCGTGAAGGCATTCGCGCCACAGGCATCGACCGCATCATTAAAGAGGCGGGCGTAACAAAAGTGACTTTTTACCGGCACTTTCCGGCAAAAAATGACTTAATCCTCGCTTTTTTGCAGTATCGCCACGAGCGCTGGATAAGCTGGTTTCGCCAGTCGCTTGCCGCGCAGCGACAGCAAGGCGGCTCGCTTGCCGCCGGGCTGTCTGCAACCCTGGAACAGTGGTTTGCCGACGAGCACTACCGGGGGTGCGCCTTTATTAACACGACGGTCGAGCTTGCCCAGGCGCTGCCGGAGAGCCTCGCGTTGATACGCGCTCATAAAGAAGAGATGACGCAGGCGCTTGCCGCTCACCTGCCGGATACGCCGCAGGGCAGGCAGTTGGCGCAGCGTGTGGCTCTGCTGGTGGACGGAGCCATTGTGATGGCGCAGCGCGAGGGTAACGGCAACGCGGCCGTTGCTCTGCTGCGGGAATGGCTGGCGCTTGAGCCCCTGCTGCAGGCGGGCTGAAACGCGTATCTTCCCTTTACCCGGTCAGTTCTCATCGCTCTCCTATACTTACTCCTTCTATGGAAAACACCGGAGGTCGCAATGAGTTCTGCAAACAAGGTGGCGATTGTTACAGCGTCAGATTCGGGTATAGGCAAGAAGTGCGCGATTTACCTTGCAAAGCAGGGGTATGACGTTGGCATCACCTGGCATAAAGATGACGCTGGGGCGAAGGAGACGGCGAAAGAAGTGGAAAGCTTTGGTCGGCGCGCCGAGCTTATCCAGCTCAACCTGAGCAACCTGCCGGAAGGGGCGAACGCCATTCAGGAGTTGATTGACCGCTTTGGTCGCATTGATGCGCTTGTGAACAACGCTGGCGCCATGAACAAAGCGCCCTTCCTTGAGGTGGATTTCAACGACTGGCAGCAAATATTTACGGTAGACGTGCATGGCGCTTTTCTTTGCTCGCAAATTGCCGCCCGGGCGATGGTGAAGCAGGGGCAGGGCGGTCGTATCGTTAACATCACCTCGGTGCATGAACATACGCCGCTGCCGGAGGCGAGCGCTTACACCGCCGCGAAACATGCGCTTGGCGGTCTGACCAAATCGATGGCGCTGGAGCTTGTTAGTTACAACATACTTGTGAACGCGGTGGCGCCGGGCGCGATTGCGACGCCGATGAACGACATGGATGAAGGGGACGCCGAACCGGGTTCGCTGCCGAACGTGCCGCTGGCGCGTCCGGGCGAGACCAAAGAAATCGCAAGTCTGGTGGCATGGCTTTGTTCTGAAGACGCCAGCTATACCACCGGCCAGTCGTTTATCGTCGATGGCGGCTTTATGCTCGCCAACCCGCAGTTCAAACCTCAGTCCTGATTTTCCCGCCGTCTGCTGCGCCGCTTTAAGAAGAGGCGCAGCAGCACCACAATCGCGACCGCCAATGCCACCCAGATATAATGCTTCAGATGCTGGTCGACGCGCGCAAGCCAGGGGGCTATCACCTCGCCACCCAGGTAGCCAAGCGTGGTGAAAATCAGCGCCCACAGCAGCGCGCCTGCAATATTCAGCGGAATAAACAGCTTTGGCGGCACGCGGCTGGCGCCAATCAATAGCGGGCCGATAACGCGAAAACCATACATAAAGCGCGTGCCGATAACAAACCACACCGGATAACGCAAAATCAGCCGCTGGGCGCGATCGATCTTTTTCTGATGACGTGAGAAGCGCGTCAGCGCGCGGTTGCCGAAGCGGCGGCCGAAAAGGTAAAGCGCCTGATCGCCAATCATGCCGCCCAGCGCCACCGCCAGCACCGCCAGCGGGAACTTAAGCAATCCCTGATGCGCGGCCACTCCGCCTAAAAGCGTAATGGTCTCGCCTTCCGCAAGGCTGCCAATCAGCAGCGCCGCGTAGCCGTACTGGGCAATTAACGCGTTGATATCCATAAGTGTAATCAGCTCTCCTCGTAAGGCTTTCTTTAAAGCATACACCCTGATATTCACTGCGCCTTCAACGAAGGGTCTGCCCGCCTGGAAAATGCGCTCTGTTTATTTTTTAATCGCCGCGTGCGTTATACTTAACAGCGCGTTGCTTAAGCAACTAAGGGGGCTATATGAACCATGTCTGGGGACTCTTCTCCCATCCCGATCGTGAAATGCAAAGTATCCGGCGCGAAAACGAAACCGTTTCGCATCACTACACCCATCATGTTTTGTTAATGGCCGCAATCCCGGTGGTCTGCGCCTTTATCGGCACGACGCAGATTGGCTGGGATTTTGACGATGGCAACATCGTACGGCTCTCGCTCGGCACCGGTTTCGCGCTGGCGATTCTCTTCTACGCGCTGATGCTGGCGGGCGTGGCTGTCATGGGCCGCGTTATCTGGTGGATGGCGCGCAGCCTGCCGCAACGTCCTTCGCTGGCGCGCTGCATGGTCTTTGCCGGCTATGTCGCCACGCCGCTCTTTTTAAGCGGCATAGTGGCGCTTTATCCGGTCGTATGGCTGTGCGCTCTGGTAGGCACCGTTGCGCTGTTTTATACCGGCTATCTGCTTTATGTCGGCATTCCAACCTTCCTTAATATCAACCGGGAAGAGGGGCTTAATTTTTCCGGTTCGACACTCGCCATCGGCGTGCTGGTGCTGGAAGTTCTGCTGGCGTTAACCGTGGTGCTGTGGGGTTACGGCTATCGGCTATTCTGAGGGGGCGCGTTGCTGGCTTCATCGCCAGCAACGTAAGCTTTCGACACGATTCTCCAGTAGCGGTGTAGCGGTACGCCGGAGTATCATGCGGCGCCTGCTGCCGTTATTGATTTTCTAAACGGTTGCGGTGTGCGTCATTACGCTTGTGAATAATAATCTGAACAAACACCATGCCGATAAAATTTCGCCTTTCGCTGTTTACACTGACGCTGATGCTGGCCGCGCCTTTTGCGCCGCAAGCTGTTGCCGCTAAAACGCCCGCCGCCGTAACGGCGGCCCAGCCGGAGATCGCCTCCGGCAGCGCCATGATCGTCGATCTTGATACCAATAAGGTGCTCTATTCGAGCCATCCCGATCTGGTTCGCCCGATAGCCTCCATTACCAAAGTGATGACCGCAATGGTGGTGCTGGACGCCCGTCTGCCGCTGGATGAGAAGCTTAAGGTCGACATCAGCCATACGCCGGAAATGAAAGGGGTCTATTCCCGCGTGCGCCTCAACAGCGAAATAAGCCGCAAGAATATGCTGCTGCTGGCGCTGATGTCCTCGGAAAACCGCGCGGCGGCGAGCCTTGCGCACCATTACCCGGGGGGCTATGACGCGTTTATCCGCGCCATGAACGCGAAAGCGAAAGCACTGGGGATGACGCATACCCGCTATGTGGAGCCTACAGGCCTTTCCATTCATAACGTCTCTACGGCGCGCGACCTGACTAAGCTGTTAATAGCCAGCAAGCAGTATCCGCTAATAGGCCAGCTCAGCACCACGCATGAAGATATGGCGACCTTCTCGAATCCGGCCTATACCCTGCCGTTTCGCAACACTAACCACCTGGTGTATCGCCCGAACTGGAATATTCAGCTGACCAAAACCGGCTTTACTAACGCGGCGGGCCACTGTCTGGTGATGCGTACGGTGATTAAAGGCCGACCGGTGTCGCTGGTGGTCATGGACGCCTTTGGCAAATATACCCACTTTGCCGACGCCAGCCGCCTGCGCACCTGGCTTGAAACCGGCAAGGCGACCCCGGTTCCCGCCTCGGCCCTCAGCTATAAACGGCAAAAAGCGGCGCAGATGGCAAGCAACAGCGCCGCGGGTGGTGACGCCCAGGACGATTAATTGCCCGGCAGCGTCCAGTCGCCTTTATTGAGTGGACGCTGCATGATAAGCGTATCGCGCCAGTCGCCATGCTTGAACCCTACGCTCTTAAGGTGTCCCACCACCTCAAATCCCTGCTGCAGGTGTAAACGATGCGATCCGTGATTGTTCTCGCCATCGCCAATAACGGCAATAATCTGCCGCCAGGGGCCTTGCTCGCAGCGGTGGATTAACGCCGCCAGCAGCTCGCTGCCGATTCCGCGTCCGCGCATACTGTTTTCCACATAAATGGATTCTTCCACCGTATAGCGATAGGCGGGGCGGGAACGGTAAAGGGTAGCGTAACAGTAACCTACCACCACCCCGTGCAGGGTGGCGACCAGCCAGGGCAGCCCCTGACGCTGGATCTGTTGTATGCGTTCGGCCATCTGCACGGCGTCCGGCGCCATCTCTTCAAACGAGGCGCGCCCGTGGCGTACGTGCCAGCCATAAATTGCGGTAATAGCATCTACGTCTTCCGCTGTAACGTCGCGGATTGCTATCTCAGTCGTCGGCAGGATTTCGACAACGGACATATTATGCTCCTTCCCTTGCTGTGTGAGCCGCAGACAAGGCGTCTGCGGCAGGAGCAGTTACTCTAGTATGAAAAATACGCGGAAAACAGCGCGAACGCTGCCGGGAGCACTATATCGCCCCAGTTTTCTCAGCACCTTCAGAGCCTGTAGCCTCTTCACCCCAGTATTTCTGTTTGCTGGTCTTGCCGATGCCGGGATTCATGCTGTTTGTCGGATCGTTCGCCTTATAAAATTGTTTTAAGCTCGCCGGAGCTTCATAAAGGTGGCCAACGTTATGTTCGGCAGGGTATTGCGCGCCGCGCTCGCGCAGCAGGGCGAGCATTTGCTCTTTAAGCTCATGCACATCCACCCCTTTTTTCACAATGTAATCCTGGTGGAAAACGTGGCAGAAAAAGTGGCCATAGTAGAGCTTATGCACCAGCTTGCTGTCGATTTCCGGCGGCAGGGTTTCAAACCAGTCGGTATCGTTACGCCGCAGGGCGATATCCAGCGCCAGAATATCCTCCACTTCATCGGCATGTACTGCGTGGTAGCGCACCGCCGCGCCCGCCGCCGCGAAGCGGTGCAGGAACGCTTTACTGCCTTCTTCCGCCGTACAGGCGAACACGTCGCCTTCGGCGGTTTTGAAATAGTCCGCCAGCCAGTCGCGCGCTTCGGTAATGCCGTCGCCCGCCATTTTCAGCAGCAGATGATGTTCATATTTATCCCGCCAGCTTTTCATGCGCGGCGGTAAATGGCGCGGGAAGAGATTGCCAAGCGTCTGCATTACGCGGTCGGTGAAGTGCGGCTTCACGAACGGCACCCTTTCCAGCCAGGCGTCGGTGCGGCCTTTGGCGGTAAAGAAGAACGGCATTTTGTCGGTCCCGAGCTTGTCTATCATCAGGAACGTGTCTTTGCCGTAACGCTCGGCGATGTCATAGATGTCGCGATGCATGTATTCGCCGGCCACCGGCAGGTTTTTAAAGTTCGCCAGAATATGGCGGCGAATTTCGGTCAGCACTTCCGGCTGGTTGGTGCCGATATAAAAGACCCCCTGGCGCTTCTCGGCTTCAAACGTGTCCAGACGCACGGCGAAAACCGCCAGCTTGCCGGCGCAGCCCGAGGCTTCAAACAGGCGATCCGGATCGGCGTTGTAGCGCGCCGGGGTGTCAGCCTCAATGTTGCGCACGCGCTCGATATAGTGATGATCCGACGCCTGGCGGTTGTCATAGCGCACCGCGTCCTCTTTCAGGCGATCGTCATCCAGCGCGCCGAGGATCTGCTCCGGCGTCGCGCCCAGATCGATGCCAAGATGGTTGACCAGGTGCAGTTTCCCTTGCGCGTCGATTTGCGCGTAAAGCGACATTTCAGTATAAGCGGGGCCGCGATGCACCAGCGCGCCGCCGGAGTTATTGCAAATCCCGCCAATCACCGACGCGCCGATGCAGGAGGAGCCGATCACCGAGTGCGGCTCGCGCCCGAGCGGCTTCAGGGCTTTTTCCAGCTGATAGAGGGTGGTGCCGGGGTAAGCCAGAACCTGTTTGCCGTTATCCAGCAAGTGCAGTTTGTCCAGGCGCAGCGTGCTGATAATGACGATTTCACGGTCATAGTCGTTGCCGTTCGGCGTGGAGCCTTCCGTCAGGCCGGTATTGGCCGCCTGCATAAGAATAATTTTGTCATGTTGCACGCAGGCGTTCAGAACGCGCCATAATTCGAGCAGCGTACCCGGAAAAACCACGGCCAGCGCGTCGCCCTGGCCTGAGCGGAAGCCTTTGCGATAGCGGGCGGTTTTCGCCGGGTCGGTCAACAGTTGGTTGGCGCCAACGAGACGGGTTAATTCGGTGATAAAGGGATGCGGATTGTGCTGTGCGCTAAGGGACATGTTCCACTCCTTGTGGCGGGTAAAAATCATCGTCTCTAAGCATAGCGCTGAATTTGGTCAGGAGTCTTAAAACGTCGAAAAATCAGCGTACAAATCGAGAGGAATCTTCTTACCTTGTTATGCTTATGGCACACTGCGTGTCTGATTTTCACCGCCTCGGTTCGCGAGGCGGATGTTTACCTAAGAGAGTTAATCCTATGAAATGGCTTTGTTCTGTAGGTGTGGCCGTAAGCCTTGCGCTGCAACCGGCTCTGGCTTCCGATATGTTCGGCAACCACCCGCTGACGCCCGAAGCGCGGGATGCGTTTGTAACCGATTTGCTCAAAAAAATGACGGTCGATGAGAAAATCGGCCAGTTGCGGTTAATCAGCGTCGGTCCGGATACCCCAAAAGAAGCCGTTCGAGAAATGATTAAAAATGGCCAGGTGGGGGCGATTTTCAACACCGTCACCCGCCCGGATATTCGCGTGATGCAGGACCAGGTGATGGAACTGAGCCGCACCAAAATTCCGCTCTTCTTCGCCTATGACGTCGTGCACGGCCAGCGCACCGTTTTCCCGATTAGCCTTGGCCTCGCTTCCACCTTTAACCTGGAGACGGTGAAAAATGTAGGCCGCGTTTCTGCCTATGAAGCGGCGGACGACGGCCTGAACATGACCTGGGCGCCGATGGTGGACGTTTCGCGCGACCCGCGCTGGGGCCGCGGCTCGGAAGGATTTGGCGAAGACACTTACCTTACCGCCATGATGGGCAAAACCATGGTTGAGGCGATGCAGGGCAAAAGCCCGGCGGACCGCTACTCGGTCATGACCAGCGTGAAGCACTTCGCCGCCTACGGCGCGGTGGAAGGGGGGAAAGAGTACAACACCGTAGACATGAGTCCGCAGCGCCTTTTCAATGACTACATGCCGCCTTACAAAACGGCGCTGGACGCGGGCAGCGGCGGGGTGATGATAGCCCTTAACTCGCTGAACGGTTCGCCCGCCTCTTCCGACCCGTGGTTGCTTAAAGATCTGCTGCGCGGCGAGTGGGGCTTTAAGGGCATCACCATTTCCGATCATGGCGCTATTAAAGAACTCATCAAGCACGGTACTGCCTCCGACCCGGAAGACGCGGTGCGCGTGGCGATTAAATCGGGCGTCGACATGAGTATGGCCGACGAGTACTACAGCAAGTATTTGCCGAACCTTATCAAGAGCGGAAAAGTCACCATGGCGGAGCTGGACGAAGCCGCCCGCCATGTGCTGAACGTAAAATATGATATGGGCCTGTTTAACGACCCCTACAGCCACCTCGGGCCGAAAGCGTCCGACCCGCAGGACACCAATGCGGAGAGCCGCCTGCACCGTGACGACGCCCGCAAGGTGGCGCGTGAAAGCATGGTGCTGCTGAAAAACCGTCTTGAAACGCTGCCGCTGAAAAAATCGGGCACCATCGCGCTCGTCGGGCCGCTTGCCGACAGCAAGCGCGATATCATGGGCAGCTGGTCCGCCGCGGGCGTGGTCGATCAGTCCGTGACCCTGCTGACCGGCATGCAAAATGCGGTGGGCGACAAGGCGAAAATCATCTACGCCAGGGGCGCCAACCTGACCAACGATAAAGATATCGTCGCCTTCCTCAACAAATATGAAGAGGCGGTAAAGGTGGACGAGCGCACGCCGCAGGCGATGATTGACGAAGCGGTGAAAGCGGCTGAGCAGGCGGATGTGGTAGTGGCCGCTGTGGGCGAGGCGCAGGGCATGGCGCATGAAGCGTCGAGCCGCACCGACCTTACTATTCCGCAAAGCCAGCGCGACCTGATAGCGGCCCTGAAAGCGACCGGCAAGCCGCTGGTGCTGGTGCTGATGAACGGCCGCCCGCTGGCGCTGGTGAAAGAGAACCAGCAGGCGGACGCCATTCTGGAAACCTGGTTTGCGGGCACTGAAGGCGGCAACGCTATCGCCGACGTGCTGTTCGGCGACTACAACCCTTCCGGCAAGCTGCCGATGTCCTTCCCGCGCTCCGTCGGGCAGATCCCGGTTTACTACAGCCACCTGAACACCGGTCGCCCGTATAACCCGGAGAACCCCAACAAATACACCTCGCGCTACTTTGACGAAGCCAATGGTCCGCTTTATCCGTTCGGTTACGGCCTGAGCTACACCACTTTCAGCGTCTCTGACGTGAAGCTCTCCGCGCCGACCATGAAGCGCGACGGCAGCATTACCGCAAGCGTCACGGTCACTAACACCGGCAAGCGGGAAGGGGCGACGGCGGTGCAAATGTATCTGCAGGACGTGACCGCCTCTATCAGCCGTCCGGTGAAGCAGCTGCGCGGCTTTGAGAAAGTGACGTTGAAGCCTGGCGAAAGCCAGACCGTCAGCTTCCCGATTGACGTCGAAGCGCTGAAGTTCTGGAATGCGCGCATGAAGTACGACGCTGAACCGGGCAAATTCAACGTCTTCATCGGGCTGGATTCCGCCCGCGTGAAGCAGGGCGCTTTCGAGTTGCTTTAATTTCACGCTCAACGTTAAGGCCGGTTCATCCGGCCTTTTTTATTGCGGTTTTTCAGCGATATAACCGCTTCGTCTAACCTGAAACCGCAAATTATGAGCTGAAAATATCTTCCCGTGCGATTCTCAACTACGCTTTTTGCAAAGCCCCGAATCCAGGGGAGACAATAACAAAGAGGAATCGACATGAAATCACTTCAGCAATGGAGCGCGGCAGGACTGCTGATGCTGGCTGCGAGCGCGCAGGCGGCGGAGCCGGTCAAGGTTGGCTCTAAAATCGACACCGAAGGCGCGTTGCTCGGCAACATCATTTTGCAGGTGCTGGAAAGCCACGGCGTTAAAACCGTTAATAAGGTCCAGCTTGGCACGACGCCTGTCGTGCGCGGCGCTATTACATCCGGCGAGCTGGATATCTACCCGGAGTACACCGGCAACGGCGCTTTCTTTTTCAAAGATGAAAACGACCCGGCGTGGAAGAACGCGCAGCAGGGCTATGAAAAAGTGAAAAAGCTCGACCAGCAGCAAAATAAGCTGACCTGGCTTGCCGCGGCGCCCGCCAATAACACCTGGACCATCGCCGTGCGCGACGATCTGGCGAAGAAAAACAAGCTTACGTCCCTTGACGATTTAAGTCGCTACCTGAAAGCGGGCGGCGACTTTAAGCTCGCCGCGTCGGCGGAATTTATCGAACGCCCCGACGCGCTGCCTGCGTTTGAAAAAGCCTACGGGTTTGATCTTAAGCAGAACCAGCTGCTGTCGCTCGCCGGCGGCGACACGGCGGTGACGATTAAAGCCGCCGCGCAGCAAACGTCCGGCGTTAACGCGGCGATGGCCTACGGCACCGACGGCCCGGTCGCGGCGCTGGGGCTGCAAACGTTGACCGACCCGAAAGGCGTTCAGCCTATTTACGCGCCGGCGCCAGTCGTACGCGATGCGGTGCTGAAAGCCTATCCGGAACTGCCGACGTGGCTGGACCCGGTTTTCGCGTCGCTGGATGAAAAAACGCTGCAGAAGCTTAACGCCAGCATCGCGGTGGAAGGGCTGGATGCGAAAAAAGTGGCGGCAGATTACCTGAAACAGAAAGGCTTCGTGAAGTAAGCGAACGTACAAGGAACGGCTTTTGTCTTTACGCTGCTATAACCGGGTGGCGCTGCTGTTGGCTTTACTGCTGGCCGCAGCCGCCCTGTTGCCCATTCTTACTTACGCGCCGAACCGGCTGGTCTCCGGCGCCGCCTTAAGTTTGCCGCAGGCTTTTCCCGCTTTTTATGGCGGGCTCGCGATACCCGTGGCGCTGCTCTTGGTCCTCGCTTTTACGCCGGGCCGGGCGGCGCTCGCGGCAACGCTTGGGGTCTCGCAATTGCTTTTTATCCTGCTGCTGTTTCTCGGCGGCGCGGCGGCGACAAGGCTTGCGCAGGAGGGCAGCGCGCTGGCGCGCACCTCATTTGGCAGCGGGCTGTGGTTGATGCTCGCGCTGACGCTTTTACTGTGCAGCGACGCTATTGCCCGGCTGACGACGCGGCCGCTGCGGCGCTGGCTGCTGCAGGCGCAGCTCTGGATTATTCCCACCTGCTTGCTGCTGTCTGGTCACTTTCACGATCTGTCGCTGCTAAAAGAGTATGCCAACCGTCAGGATGTTTTTAATGACGCGCTGGCGCGCCACCTTACGCTGCTTTTCGGCACGCTTATCCCGGGCCTGCTTTTCGGCGTGCCGCTGGGGCTTGCGGCTTATCGCAACCGACGCCTGCGACCCGCCATCTTCGGCGTGCTGAATGTGATTCAGACGGTGCCTTCGGTCGCGCTGTTTGGCTTGCTTATCGCGCCGCTCGCCGGGCTTGCGCGGGCGCTGCCCTGGCTTGGCGAACTGGGCGTTTCCGGCATCGGCATGGCGCCGGCGCTGATTGCGCTGGTGCTCTACGCGCTGCTGCCGCTGGCAAGGAGCGTGGTGGCGGGCTTGAATCAGGTGCCGGAGACGGTGCGCGAAAGCGCGCGCGGCATGGGCATGACCCGCAGCCAGATATTCTGGCAGGTAGAAGTTATGCTGGCGCTGCCGGTGCTGCTGCGCGGCCTGAAGGTGGTGGCAGTGCAAACTGTCGGCATGGCAGTGGTAGCGGCGCTTATCGGCGCAGGCGGCTTCGGCGCGCTGGTCTTCCAGGGGCTGCTCAGCAGCGCCCTTGATTTAGTGTTGCTCGGCGTGATCCCGACGATCGCGCTGGCGGTTATTGTGGATGCGCTATTTAACCTGCTGATCGCAGGGCTGGAGGCGAAGCGCCATGATTGAGTTTGATAACGTCAGTAAATATTTTCAGGGCCAGCCTGCGGTAAAAGATCTGTCGCTCACCTTTCGCGAAGGCGCGTTTTCGGTGCTTGTGGGCACCTCCGGGTCCGGCAAATCCACTACGCTCAAGATGATCAACCGGCTGGTGGAACACGATGAAGGGCGCATACGCTTTGCGGGCGAGGAGATCCGCCGCTTTTCGCCCGAGAGCCTGCGCAGGCGGATGGGCTACGCCATTCAGTCTATCGGCCTCTTTCCCCATTGGACGGTGGCGCAGAATATCGCCACCGTACCGCAGTTGCTGAAATGGCCGAAGGCGCGCATCAACTCGCGGGTGGATGAACTGCTCGACCTGCTGGGCCTGGCGCCGGATGCGTTTCGCCATCGCGCGCCTCATGAGCTCTCCGGCGGACAGCAGCAGCGCGTCGGCGTGGCGCGGGCGCTGGCGGCGGACCCGGAAGTCTTGCTGATGGACGAGCCCTTCGGCGCGCTCGACCCGGTCACCCGCAGTGCGCTGCAGCAGGAGATGCGCCGCATTCACCGGCTGCTTGGCCGCACTATCGTGCTGGTGACGCATGATATCGACGAGGCGCTGTTGCTGGCGGAACATCTGGTGGTGATGGATAAAGGCCAGGTGGTGCAGCAGGGAAAACCGCTGGAGATATTACTGCGCCCCGCCAACGGCTTCGTCAGCGACTTTTTTGGCCGCAGCGAACGCGGCGTGCGGCTGCTCTCTTTGCGCACGGTGGGCGACGCGATGAGGCCCGGCGTTTGCGCCGGAGACGCTATTGAGCAAAGCCTCTCCCTGCGCGAGGCGCTGTCCGTTTTTGTCGAACGTCAGAGTGAACAGCTGCCTGTGCTATCCGCGCCGGGCAAACCCGCAGGCGTGCTGCATTTTCGCGATCTGCTGAAAGACGAGCGGGAGAACGCCGATGCGCCGCTATCTTGATCCGCTGTTATGGCTTATTGCGACTTACGTTGCGCTGCTTTTCCTGCTACCGCACAGCGGCGCGCTGTTTGGCTGGCTGTTCCCTGAACAGCCGCGTCCGCTCTATCAGCAGGAAAGTTTCGTCACGCTGACGCTGGCGCATCTGCTGCTGGTGGGCGTTTCAAGTCTGGCGGCGACGCTTCTCGGCGTGGGGCTTGGCGTGGCGGTCACGCGCCCGGCCGGGGCGGAATTCCGCCAACTGGTGGAGACCATCGCGGCGGCGGGGCAAACTTTTCCCCCGGTGGCGGTGCTTGCTATCGCGGTACCGGTAATGGGCTTTGGCCGCGAGCCTGCGATCATCGCGCTTATCCTCTACGGGCTGCTGCCAGTGCTACAGGGCACCCTTGCCGGGCTTGCCAGCGTGCCGCAAGGCGTAAAAGAGGTGGCGAAAGGGGTGGGCATGAGCGATACGCAGCGTCTGTTTAAGGTTGAGTTGCCGCTCGCCGCGCCGGTGATACTGGCGGGGATTCGCACCTCTACGATTGTAAATATCGGCACCGCCGCCATTGCCTCTACCGTGGGGGCGAATACGCTTGGCACGCCAATCATCATGGGCTTAAGCGGTTTTAACACCGCTTATGTGGTGCAGGGAGCGATTCTGGTAGGGCTGGCGGCGATTATCGTCGACCGCGCCTTTGACCGGCTGGAGCGGGTTATGACACGGAATGCAGGATAATTGTGTAGCCTGCCAGCATTACGCCGCCGATACCGCCAATGGCCATGAGGACCATGCCTGTGACCAGGCTCATTCTGACTAATTTCATCCTGTGCTCCTTTGTTAGCCGGATGATTATAAGGTGAAGCGGGGCTGTTAATGAACCCTTAAATGGCGCTCAGCTCATGCAACGGGATCAGCGCATGGCCCTTTTCGCGCCAACGTTCGAGCTGGACGAGCATCTGCTGGTTTGGCGCTTCGCCGCACCATACCAGCAACGTTCTGCCGTTAAAGGTCTCCGGGCGTAACTGCGAAAGGGGATTGGCCAACACATCAACGCGCCAGCCTTGCTGCGCGGCGACCCACGCCGCAAGCCACAGTCGCGTACCGTCGTTAACATTCCATCCCACCACCAGCGCGTCTTTGCCGGGCTTCTTGCGTGAGGAGTTAAGGCACAGGGCGATGTAGTTAATAAGCGCGCCGTCAAGCAGGCTCAGCAGCGCCAGCAGCGTGCCTTGCTGGCACTGCAGGCGGCGGCGAAGCGGGTTAAAAAGATGGTTGACCAGCGCATCGGCGGGATAATCGCGCCCGATGTCGCTTATCCAGTGGCGCAGTTGAGCGGGGCTGCCTTCGCGCAGCAGGTGCAACAACGCTTCCTGGCGCTCGCGCCAGCCGTCATCGTGGGCGTCCTGGGTTTCGCTGCTGAGCAAGGCTTTGACTTTACTGACCTGAACGCCGTTATCGATCCAGTGTTTGATTTCGCGGATGCGGTCAATATCCTGGTCGTTGAATAACCGGTGACCGCCGTCCGTTCGCTGCGGTTTGAGCAGGCCATAACGCCTTTGCCACGCGCGTAAGGTGACAGGATTGACCTCACAAAGTTCCGCCACTTCACCGATGGTGTAAAGCGCCATATTGGTTTCTCGTTTCGCCCGGGACACCCCTCTTTAACTGTAGACGGTTGTTTGTGTACCAGGAAAAAAGCTTAATTTTTTGTAAGAAGTGCCAAAAAAGCGCCTCCGGAATGGGGGCGCTGGCAAGAATGTGACGGTTTTATTTCACCTGTTGACCAGGTTGCGCGCCGCTGTCCGGGCTCAGCAGGAAGATATCTTTCCCGCCGGGGCCTGCGGCCATCACCATGCCTTCAGAAATGCCGAAGCGCATTTTACGCGGCGCAAGGTTCGCCACCATCACCGTCAGACGGCCAATCAGCGCCTGCGGGTCCGGATAGGCGGAGCGGATGCCGGAGAAGACGTTGCGCTTCTCGCCGCCAAGATCCAGCGTCAGGCGCAGCAGCTTGTCGGATCCTTCCACAAACTCGGCGTTTTCAATCAGCGCAACGCGCAGATCCACTTTGGCGAAATCGTCAAAGCTGATGGTTTCCTGGATAGGATCGTCCGCCAGCGGGCCGGTTACCGGGGCCGCCGCCGCTTTCACTTCTTCTTTGGACGCGTCCACCAGGGCTTCCACCTGCTTCATATCAATACGGTTATAGAGCGCTTTAAAGCTGTTGACTTTGTGGTTCAACAGCGGCTCGGCCACGGCGTTCCACTCAAGTGTGGTATTGAGGAAGGCTTCTGCGCGCTCGCTCAGGGAAGGCAGCACCGGCTTGAGGTAGGTCATCAGCACGCGGAACAGGTTAATGCCCATGGAGCAGATAGCCTGCAGGTCAGCGTCGCGGCCTTCCTGCTTCGCCACGACCCACGGCGCCTGCTCATCGACATAGCGGTTAGCGAGATCGGCAAGCGCCATGATTTCGCGGATAGCCTTACCAAACTCGCGGCTCTCCCACGCCTCGCCAATCACCGACGCGGCGTCGGTAAAGGTTTTGTAGAGCGCCGGGTCGGCCAGTTCAGCCGCCAGCTCGCCGTCAAAACGTTTGGCGATAAAGCCTGCGTTGCGCGACGCCAGGTTCACCACTTTGTTAACGATGTCGGCATTCACGCGCTGCACGAAATCTTCCAGGTTCAGGTCGATGTCGTCGATGCGGGAAGAGAGCTTCGCCGCATAGTAGTAGCGCAGGCTGTCGGCGTCGAAATGGTTCAGCCAGGTGCTGGCCTTGATGAAGGTGCCGCGCGATTTAGACATCTTCGCACCGTTCACCGTCACGTAGCCGTGAACGAACAGGTTGGTCGGCTTACGGAAACCGCTGCCTTCCAGCATTGCCGGCCAGAACAGGCTGTGGAAGTAGACGATATCTTTACCGATAAAGTGATACAGCTCGGCGTCGGACTCTTTCTTCCAGTACGCATCGAAGCTTTCGGTATCGCCGCGCTTGTCGCACAGGTTTTTGAACGAACCCATGTAGCCAATCGGCGCGTCGAGCCAGACGTAGAAATATTTGCCCGGCGCGTTCGGGATCTCAAAACCGAAATACGGCGCGTCGCGGGAGATATCCCACTGCTGCAGGCCGGATTCAAACCACTCCTGCATTTTGTTCGCCACCTGCTCCTGCAGCGCGCCGCTGCGGGTCCACGCCTGCAGCATTTCGCTAAAGGAGGGCAGGTCGAAGAAGAAGTGCTCAGATTCACGCATCACCGGCGTTGCGCCGGAGACCACCGACTTCGGCTCGATAAGCTCGGTCGGGCTGTAGGTCGCGCCGCACACTTCGCAGTTATCGCCATACTGATCCGGCGATTTGCAGCGCGGGCAGGTGCCTTTTACGAAACGGTCCGGCAGAAACATCCCTTTTTCCGGATCGTAAAGCTGGGAGATGGTGCGGTTTTTAATAAAACCGTTCTCCTTCAGGCGTGAGTAGATAAGCTCCGACAGCTCGCGGTTTTCGTCGCTGTGGGTGGAGTGATAGTTGTCGTAACTGATGTTGAAGCCAGCAAAATCGGTCTGATGCTCCTGGCTCATTTCGGCAATCATCTGCTCGGGGGTAACGCCAAGCTGCTGGGCTTTGAGCATGATTGGCGTGCCGTGGGCATCGTCCGCGCAGATAAAATTCACCTGATGGCCGCGCATTCGCTGGTAACGCACCCAGACATCAGCCTGGATGTGCTCCAGCATATGACCGAGGTGAATGGAGCCGTTGGCGTACGGCAGCGCGCACGTTACCAGAATTTTTTTTGCGACCTGATCCATAGTGAATATTGCATCTTCAGTTGTAAAAAGGGCTTTCGATGTTACCCGAAAAGGGGCGCGTTGGGTATGCAAAGCGAGGGGAAAATGCGTCACGGCGTGCCTTGCGGGCGATGTTATCCTCGACGCGGCACTTTTTTCTCTCCAGACCCTGGCGCATTCTTTGGTATGCTTAACAAATTCGTAGCACAACCCCAGAACAAGCCTAAAACAAAGGAGACGGGATGAGTTCGCAATCCCAGACCACTTCACCGGAAGCCCTGCGCGCCATGGTTGCCGGGACGCTGGCCAATTTTCAACACCCGACTTTGAAGCACAACCTCACGGCGCTAAAAGCGTTGCACCATGTGGCATGGCTCGACGATACCATTCACATCGAGCTGCAAATGCCCTTCGCCTGGAACAGCGCTTTTGAAGATCTCAAAGAGCAATGCAGCGCCGAACTGCTGCGCATGACCGGCGCGAAAGCTATCGACTGGAAGCTTTCTCACAGCATCGCCACCTTAAAGCGGGTGAAAAACCAGCCGGGCGTGAACGGCGTGAAAAATATCATCGCCGTCAGCTCCGGCAAGGGCGGGGTGGGGAAATCCTCCACTGCCGTTAACCTGGCGCTGGCGCTTATTGCGGAAGGGGCGAAAGTCGGCATTCTTGATGCCGATATCTACGGTCCGTCCGTGCCGACGATGCTTGGCGCGGAAGGACAACGCCCGACATCGCCGGACGGCACGCACATGGCGCCGATCGTGGCGCATGGGCTTGCCACTAACTCCATCGGCTATCTGGTCACCGACGACAACGCCATGGTGTGGCGCGGGCCGATGGCGAGCAAAGCGCTGATGCAGCTGCTCCAGGAAACCATGTGGCCGGATCTCGACTATCTGGTGCTGGATATGCCGCCGGGCACGGGCGACATTCAGCTGACGCTTGCGCAGAATATTCCGGTCACCGGCGCGGTGGTAGTGACAACGCCGCAGGATATCGCGCTGATCGACGCCAAAAAAGGCATCGTGATGTTCGAAAAGGTAGAAGTGCCGGTGCTCGGCGTCGTCGAGAACATGAGCATGCACATTTGCAGCAACTGCGGCCACCACGAGCCGATTTTCGGCACCGGCGGCGCGCAGAAGCTGGCGGAAACCTACCATACGCAGCTGCTCGGCCAGCTGCCGCTGCACATTTCGCTGCGTGAAGATCTCGATAACGGCACGCCGACCGTTATCGCCCGACCGGACAGCGAGTTTACCACCCTCTACCGCCAGCTGGCGGGACGCGTGGCGGCTCAGCTTTACTGGCAGGGGGAAGTCATCCCCGGCGACATCGCCTTCCGCGCGGTGTAACCTTCGCGGCTGCCCTGGCTTCAGGGCAGCCGGTAATGCATCAGCACATACTCTCCCTGTTCGCTCTCCCCCCGCGCCTGCGGCTGCCAGCCGTGTCGTTCGTAAAAAGCCAGCGCCCGTTCGTTTTTCGCGAGGCACTTCAGCGCGCCCGTGCCGCTGAACTGGCGCTGCACGTGTTTAAGCAGCGCGCTGCCCACGCCGCGACGCTGGGCGTCCGGGTCGACAAACAGGCAGTGGAGGAAATTGTCGCTTTCAAGCACGGACGCAAACCCCACCCGACGCCCCTCGTCCAGCGCCACCCAAATTTTCTCTCCCAGCGTTTCGGCATCAAAATCCTCAAGCCGCCAGCGCTCCCCCTGAAGCCAGGGCCAGCTTTCACGTCGCGCATGCAGATAAAGCGTGCGTAAAAAAGGTCTGTCGCTCTCCTGCCAGGCTCTTATCTCCACAACCACTCCTTTTTCTTAAGTGAGGCGTAATGACATCAATTTTTTGTATACCTTCATAGAAAGTTATAGCGCGGCGGAGTATTTTACGCCCTTTCGAACGAAGGGGTGGGATGATGTACGAGTTCAATCTGGTGCTGTTGCTGCTTCAGCAGATGTGTGTCTTTCTGGTCATCGCCTGGCTGATGAGCAAAACCCGCCTGTTCATTCCCCTGATGCAGGTGACGGTACGCCCGCCGCACAAGCTGCTCTGCTATGTCACCTTTTCCATTTTCTGCATCATGGGCACCTATTTCGGCCTGCATATTCAGGATTCCATCGCCAACACCCGCGCCATCGGCGCCGTGATGGGCGGCCTGCTCGGCGGCCCGCTGGTGGGCGGCCTGGTCGGGCTGACCGGCGGGCTGCATCGTTATTCCATGGGCGGCATGACGGCGCTGAGCTGTATGGTCTCCACCATTGTAGAAGGGCTGCTCGGTGGGCTGGTGCACAGCTTTCTGGTGCGCCGCGGGCGCAGCGACAAAGTCTTTACGCCGTTGACCGCGGGCGCAATCACTTTCGTGGCGGAGCTGGTGCAGATGGGGATCATTTTGCTGATAGCCCGTCCGTGGGCCGATGCGCTGGAACTGGTGAAAAACATCGCCGCGCCGATGATGGTCACTAACACCGTCGGCGCGGCGCTTTTTATGCGCATCCTGCTCGACAAGCGCGCCATGTTTGAAAAATACACTACCGCTTTTTCCGCCACCGCCCTGAAGGTCGCCGCCTCCACCGAGGGGATTTTGCGCCAGGGGTTTAACGTGGAGAACAGCATGAAGGTGGCGCAGGTGCTGTATAAGGAGCTGGATATCGGCGCGGTGGCTATCACCGATCGCGAAAAGCTGCTCGCCTTCACCGGCATCGGCGACGATCACCACCTTCCCGGCAACCCCATCTCTTCGCGCTGGACGCAGCGCGCGCTGGAAACCGGCGAGGTGGTTTACGCTGACGGCAACGAAGTGCCGTACCGCTGCTCGCTGCACCCGAACTGCAAGCTTGGCTCGACGCTGGTTATTCCGCTGCGCGGCGAAAACCGCCGGGTTATCGGCACCATCAAGCTTTATGAAGCGAAAAACCGCCTGTTTAGTTCTATCAACCGTACGCTGGGTGAGGGCATCGCGCAGCTGCTTTCCGCGCAGATCCTGGCCGGGCAGTATGAGCGGCAAAACGCGCTGCTGGCGCAGTCTGAAATTAAGCTGCTGCACGCTCAGGTGAACCCGCATTTCCTGTTTAACGCGCTCAACACGCTCATGGCGGTTATCCGCCGCGACAGCAACCAGGCGTGCCAGCTGGTGCAGTACCTTTCGACCTTCTTTCGTAAAAACCTTAAGCGTCCGGCGGAAATCGTCACGCTGGCCGATGAAATCGAGCATGTGAACGCTTACCTGCAAATTGAGCAGGCGCGCTTTCAGTCACATCTCAAAGTGCGGCTCGACCTGCCGCAGGAACACGCCCATGTGCGGCTGCCGGCCTTTACGCTGCAACCGATCGTGGAAAACGCCATCAAGCACGGCACGTCGCAACTGCTCGGGCCGGGAGAAATCAGGCTTAACGCCCGCTGCGAAGGCGGCCACTTGCTGGTGGAAATAGAAGATAACGCCGGGCTTTATCAGCCAACGCCCGGCCAGAGCGGCCTTGGGATGAGCCTTGTGGATAAACGCCTGCGCGCGCGCTTCGGCGACGAGTGCGGCATCTCAGTGGATTATAAAACCGACTGTTTTACCCGTATTACCCTACGTTTACCTCTGGAGGAGACAGCATGATAAAAGTGCTGATCGTGGATGATGAACCACTGGCGCGCGAGAACCTGCGCCTGTTGCTGCAGGACGAGAGCGATATCGACATCGTCGGCGAATGCGCCAACGCGGTGGAGGCTATCGGCGCAGTGCATCGCCTGCGCCCGGACGTGCTGTTTCTGGATATCCAGATGCCGCGCATTTCAGGGCTGGAGATGGTCGGCATGCTCGACCCGGAGCAGCGCCCCTATATCGTCTTTTTAACGGCGTTCGATGAGTACGCGGTGCAAGCGTTCGAAGAGCACGCTTTTGATTATCTGCTGAAACCGATTGAAACTAAAAGACTCTCCCGCACGCTGAACCGGCTGCGCAGCGAGCGTCATACGCAGGATATTTCGCTGCTAAGCCCTGGCGAAGAGGGGCTTAGGTATATTCCCTGTACCGGACACAGCCGCATTTACCTGCTACAAATGGAAGAGGTGGCGTTTGTCACCAGCCGGATGAGCGGCGTGTTTGTCACTAACAGCGAAGGGCAGGAGGGGTTTACCGAACTCACGCTGCGCACGCTGGAGAGCCGCACGCCGCTGCTGCGCTGCCATCGTCAGTATCTGGTGAATATGTCGCACCTGAAAGAGATTCGCCTTGAGGAGAACGGCCAGGCGGAGCTGCTGCTGCGCCATGGGCAGACGGTGCCGGTAAGCCGTCGCTACCTGAAAAAGCTCAAAGAGACGCTGGGGCTAAAAACGGCGTAGTAGTATTTCGCTGTCATGGGGCTATACTGCCGCCCCCCGGCAAAGCTAAAACGGTGAGACACGCCCGCAATGATTAATAACGATGTAATACGTAGCCTGCGCTACATGCTGAAACTCAACAACAATGACATGGTCGCTATTCTGGCGCTGGCGGACAGCGTCGTGCCGGTGGAGCAGATGGTCGGCTTTGCCAAAAAAGAGGAAGAGCCCGGCTTTTTGCGCTGCCCGGACGTGGTGCTGAACGCCTTTCTCAACGGGCTTATTTACTCCCGCCGCGGCAAAGATGAGAGCAAACCGGCGCTGCGCGCCGAGCGTAAGACCAATAACAACCTTATTCTCAAGAAGTTGCGCGTGGCGTTCGCGCTGAAAACCGACGATATCGTCGCTATCATGCTGGAGCAGAAATTCCGTATCTCCCTGCCTGAAGTGACCGCCATGATGCGCGCTGAAGACCACAAAAATTACCGTGAGTGCGGCGACCAGTTCCTGCGTAACTTCCTGCGCGGTCTGGTGGCGCGGCTACGGCCAGCCTGAGACGATAAAGCCGCTGTTTAGCGGCTTTATCGCATTTTTTACAGCTCGCCCAACAGCGTCGGCTCGCTTTTCGCAGGCTCAGGCTTCAGCCGAGAGGGATCAATCTGGCAAACCATCTCCGCGACGATACCGATAAGCGACTCTTTAGGAAAAGAACGCCACTGTCCGATGGCGTCTTTACTGGACGCGGCGATGGCTTCACCCTGCGCATACGGTTGTGAAAAATAGATACGCTCAAACAGGGTGCGCTCCTGCGTATCGCAGTTAATCACGTTATTTGCGCGTGAGCTGGTGATAACAAGCCGTGGGTCCTTGTTGAGAACGGTCTGCTCACTGTAATTATTGATAAGATAAAACCGGCGCAGGCGGGCGTTGCCCTGCCAGGTGGAGACGGCGCGCAGATCGGCGTACGTGCCGCCTTTATCATCAAGCAGCAGTTTAATCACGCCGTGCGGCGGATCGCCTGCCACGACCGGCTGCGGTTTGCCTGCCCCTGCGCACGCGGTCAGTAACGCGACGGCGCTACAGAGTAAAAGGGGTTTAATCATTTTTTGCCTCCAGTTAAATCCGGGCGTAGCGGCAGTAAAATTTCCTCGGTAACACTTCCCTGCAACGAACACAGCAGCGTCGTTTTGCCTTTGGTCACGCTCAACATCGCCAGTTTCTCCACGCTGCCTTTAGCGGGCGCGATGCCGCTTACCGCCGTGTTGTTCACCTGCCATGCGCTGTCGCCCGGGCGTTTGATCATTGCGTTGGTGATATAATCGTCGCCTGCCGATTGCCAGTGCGCCGCGGGAAGGGCCGCCATCACCGCCTGCGGCGACTCTTCAATAACCCATCCCCAGAAGAAATATTTGCCAAACTCATCCAGATCGGACTGCTGCGTGTAGTAGCCCGAAAGCGTTAACTGCTGTAGGTGGACTGGCTGGGCGAACCAGACTATCCCGGCGTTATCTTTGGGCGGGGCAAACCAGGCGTGGCCCTGGTTGTCTTTTACGAGCGGGGCGGCATGGGTGAATTTCGCCTGTTCGGCATAAAGCGCATTAAAAAACTGGCTGTCGCAGCGCAGTAAACTTTCGGTAAGCGGTTTCGCGGCGGCGGTGCTGGCAGCGCCAGACAGCAGCGCAAGGAAAACGAGCACGCGTTTCATAGAGCATCCTTACTGTTAATCATTTAAAACGTATCGGCATTTTAACGATTTGCTTTAATGGAAAAGGAAGGTGCAGCAGCGAAGGAAGAGAGAGGATAACGATAAGGCCGCGCTTTAATGAGCGCGGCCTGAGGAGGGAGGCTAAACGCGTAAAGCCAGGCTGGCCCGGTTAGTGGTGATAAAAAATATCACCGTTCATCGCCTTAAGGATTTTGCCTTCGGCGTCGGTTATCAGCACATAGTTGCCGCCCATGTAGGTCCAGTGGCTTCCGGCTTCCGGCGCAGGCAGGTTGCGAAGCTGCCATTTTTTGATGTTGTACTCTTCGGTGCGATACATGTCCGGCACAATGTCGCCGATGACGAACTTGCGCGAGTCAGAATGAAATTCTTTGACTTCATAGGCGTCCAGCCCCTTTGGTGCCGCAGGCTGCGCGGCAAAAGTGGTTCCCGCTACGGTCAGCAGCGCGCCCAGAATCATCATTTTAGTTTTGTTCATATACTCTCCACGTTGTACAGGGCTTGTTTCACGGTTCGCAAGACAGCGTATCTTTCCTTGCCATGCCAAAGCGTTGCAAGGGCTTCTGTGTATAGAAATATGACATAAAAAAGTGAAAGGGATATTTACCACGGCCAGCGGGCTCTGCGCTGCGCTGTCGCTCCCTTTTGAGAGTTATCCTGGCGATTCGGGGCGAATTTTCTTAAACCCGGCGCTTATAAATAAGTGCGTATGATCATTGTCCTGATAGCCTGTAAAGGAGTATTAGTATACACCTTTAGTACGCGTTAACGCTGTCATATCAAGAGTATCGCTACGGCAATTAATCTATAATTTAAGCTAAATCGGAAGGGTAGTTATGTCCAGACGGAAATTTATAGAGTCTCATGGTGCAACATGTAAAAACTGGAACTGGAGTTGGTCATTTGTAAATCATGAGATGAAGTTCGTTATATTCGGAACGTGGGATCAATCTTTATCAATGGAAAAGTCAATTATTCTTAAGGAATCATGGGTAACACAAACGAATCGAACAACGGGTATTAAAAGAAAAGCATCAGGTTATAAACAGGCTTTACAGCATCTGGCATTAGTTACCGATGAGGGCTATCAGCTTAAAATATTTCGCATGGTTTATAACGAACGCGTACCAGATTCAGACATTGCTAAAATAAAAACTTTTGAAGAGGAACTGCATGAAAGACAGCTTCTTAAGGAAGGGGAGGCTTGGTATGCAGTTGTTGATAAAGTGATTCATTCGGAAAGTTTAGCGTTCCCTGATGAGGTGCCGGAAGAATTTTATGAAGGAGGAAAACTTAGCGTCATGGTGAATGCTTATGAAAGAAACCCTGAGGCACGAGCTGCGTGTTTAACTGCTCATGGTTATCTTTGTAAAATATGCGACTTTGATTTTGAAAAAACATACGGCCCGATTGGCAAAAGATTTATCCATGTACATCATAAAACCCCGCTTCATACTATAAAGAAAGAATACAAAGTTGATCCTGTGAATGACCTTATCCCCGTTTGTCCGAATTGCCACGCTATGCTTCATCGGGAAAAGAATAAGATAGCAGATCACGAAATGCTTAAGGATTTAATAATACGTTTCAAAAATAATTGAAGTTAAAAAACTTATAAATTCAGGCGGAGCATAAATAACTCTTCATAAAGGTAAGCTTGCATCTCTCCTGCGCTTACCTTACTCTTCCGCTCAGTAAAGTAGTACACCTAATGACTCGGGGTGCCCTTCTTTGTGAAGGCTGAGAAATACCCGTACCACCTGATCTGGATAATGCCAGCGTAGTCTGGCGGTTATTCATTGAAAATCAAAAGAAATATCTGGCTTTAACGTCCTGTTTTGATAGTTCATTACTCTATGAGACTTTCAGAATGGGCCACAGAACCATACGTCACACCATCACACGCAACGGGATTTATTACGTTCGTTTCCGCCTGCCCGGTAATAAGTATTTTCGCAAGTCGTTAGAGACTGACAGCCACACCCAGGCGCAGTTGCTCATGTCTTTTGCTTCTCCTGTTATACCTCTAGTTCAACGTGGCACCATCCAATCGGATCACTTCGGTAAGCGTCTTTCTGAGTATGGCAATAGCCTGAAGCAGCAGAATGAACAAAGGCTGGTTCAACAATTTCTCAGTGATGAACGGCGCAATCTTCAGCCGATAGTTGTCAGGAATACCGCGAGGTTGTTGCACCTTCAGAAGATGAGGAAGAACAAACAGAAGCACAGTCAAAGGATGTGTTAACACTAGCTGGCGCTTGGAATATGTACAAAAAGGAGAAAGCCCAAAACTGGACGAAGGCAATTTCACAGGCCAATGAGCGCTTTATGGAAGTAATGTTCATTGTCCTTGGTGCATCAACAGATGTAATGACGATCACCAAGCAGGACATCAAGCAGGTGATGGAAGTTGTTGAAAACTTGCCAAAGCGTGTTGTACAGCCTTATCGGTCGATGACTGTTCAGCAACTAATCGAGTGTGATGATGTCCCGCCTGGGGATTTAGTAGGCGCTGAGTCTATCCACAAGCATTTGAAGATTTATAAGTCGCTGTTCAAAACCTTCCTGACTGACAACAAAGATATTCTGGAGAAGTCTCCGACTCATGGCGTAGTTGCTGCGCCATCTAAGGCGAGGTTTGGCGCATATAGTGCAGCAGAAATGAAAAAATTTGTTAGTTGGGCGCTCAAGCAGCCTGACGGCTGGGAGAAGTGGATCACCTTGTTGTTGGCATACACCGGAGCCAGAAGGGGAGAGATCGCCAAACTGGAGAAATCACAGATCAAGTATGACGAGGACAGCCAGCGGCATTATCTCCTGATAGCAGAAGGAGGGCAGGGCAAAACGGAGAATGCAACGCGACAAGTTGCGATCCACCCCAAACTGATCGAGTGGGGCTTCCTCGATTTTGTAAACCGACAATGGAAAGAGAAGATTTTCTCGCCTGTGTCAGGTAAGAACATGCCAAAAATCGGCAAGGTCTTGGCTGATGTCCGTGATCAGCTTGGTATTCCGTACCTTGACGATTATGGGCAGCGGCGGCTAGCTCACAGTTTCCGGCATACCATGATTTCAACCTGTTTAGCTGGCTGGGTTGGTAACTTGGCGCACTTGCAACAGGTGGTAGGACATGAGAAAAATGGCTCAGGGATTACCAGACGCTATTTGCGCACTTTTCCTTTACATTCACTTTGTTACGTTATTGACGGTTTGGACTGGTTAAATTGAGATGACATTCGTGAGAGAGTTGAACAAATAGAGAAAATCATGTTGTTACCTCATTGTCTGGAGATATAATGACCATATTGTCATCTTGAGGAACATAAGCATGGCTGCTCGTTCTAACCTTGTAAATTTAGATGCACTGATTAAGCGTGCTGATTTAGGTTTAAAGATCCAAGATAATTCTTCATTTGAAACTCTAAACAGTATTCCTGCAAGAGAATTGAAATCAGGTAATGGAATTGCTGCGCTTCTGAGGAAACCAGATTTCCAGCGTGAAACAAATCATTGGGGGCCTGAGCAGGTTGTATCGCTGCTCGAATGCTACATAAATGGTGATTTGATACCTTCCGTTATTCTTTGGCGATCATCAACCAATCTTTTTGTGATCGATGGTGGTCACCGTTTAAGTGCGTTACGTGCCTGGGTTGAAGATGATTATGGAGACGGTCATATATCTCATCAACTTTTTGGGCATGATATTCCTCGTGAGCAACGCCGCGCTGCTGATAGAACGAGAAAGCTTGTGAAGGACAGGGTCGGCAGTTGGGAATATTATCAGAAGCTGCTTGCCGATGATGCTTCATTGACCGAGGAACAACAGAGAAGAATCAGTGTACTAACATCCCGTGGAATCTCAGTCCAATGGGTTGTCGGTGATGTAGATAAGGCTGAAACCTCTTTTTTTAACATCAATATGAAGGGTACTCCTCTTGATGCTATCGAAGAGATGCTTCTAAAGAATCGCAAGAAAAGTATTCCAATAGCAACCCGAGCAATTATTCGTGCTGGTAAAGGTCATCGCTACTGGTCGGAGTTTGATCAGGGCATTGCTCTTCAACTTGAAGATAAATCTGCGAAGCTGCATCGTTTGCTCTTCGAACCTGAGGTTGATCGCCCGATTAAAACTCTTGATCTTCCATTAGGCGGTTCTAGAGGGGTCAGGACAGCGATCCAAGTTTTGAAAGATTTCTTACTGATCACTGATTGCAACCAGAATGGTGTTTTGAAAAAAATCGAAGATTACCCTGATGATGTGTCGGGTACCGATACATTAAGAATCCTTTCCAAAGCCACAACATTGAGCAATAGAATTACAGGCAATGGGGATGGTAGCCTGGGGCTTCATCCAGCGATTTATTTTTATGGTCCGACTGGAATCCACTCAACGCCAATGTTTTTAGGAACCGTGCTACTGGTAGCAAAACAACTCTCCAATAATAACAGTCAATTCTTTAAAGATTTCATAACAATCAGGTCTAGGCTTGAGAAAATAATGATCGAATTTAAGGACTTGATCGCAATGATAGTACAAAAGCCAGGCAGTAATGTCCGAGTGACTCGCTACTGTGATTTTTTAAATGCGGTGATCAAATCACTAAAGCAGGGAGAGAATATTGATGAGAGTAAGCTCATCGAGCTGGCCGAATTGGAGGGGAGAATACTCTCTGGCGATTTTAAGAGAACATCTGCAAAAATCAGCGATGAACAAAAAAGTAAGGTGTTCATTGACGTGGCTCTGCGTAACGCTTTGAAATGTCCGATTTGCCAAAGTTACCTTGATACTGAAAAATCAGTTTCTTATGATCATATCGTACGTGTCCGTGAAGGTGGAGATGGTAACTCTGACAATGTACAGTTGACACATCCTTACTGTAACCAGTCAGTGAAGTGTTAAAATTACGTTTCACTTTTCATTATCATTTGTATCGAACGTTTTTGAGAAAGGGCAGGATTGCGAGCCAGTCACCAACGTGAACAAGTAAATGCTGTTTTCGTAAGTGCAAAGCCGTTTCCCGCCCTGCAACTCCTTTTCGTCGGGGTTGCTCATGGTGTTTTTGCCTGCCGTAGCATTAAAAACCAGCAATGTACTGCAAATCAATAGAATACCTCTCATATCTCCCCCTTCAATGATCAGGCTCCCTCAATGCTAAGTTGCAATCTTGGTAAGCATCCTTTAGCCATTATAGTAACAAGGTTGATCAATTTTACCGATCGATTTTACTATTTAGATCGATTAAAGTAATTGTATATGTTAAGGCACCTGCCGATGGTTTACTTAATCTAATCAGCTACGGAGGCTGTTTTGAATCGCCACGGATAATCTAGACACTTCTGAGCCGTTGATAATATAGGTTTTCATATTCAGCCGGTGGCATCTGCTCGCTCGAACCATGCCGACGCTTACTGTTATAAAACATTTCGATATAATCAAAAATATCGCTTCTGGCTTCGTCTCTCGTTCCGTAGATCCTTTTCTTAATCCGTTCGCGTTTCAGTAGCTGGAAAAAGCTTTCCGCAACCGCGTTGTCGTGGCAGTTACCGCGACGACTCATGCTGCCTTCCAGACCGTGTGATTTCAGGAACGACTGCCACTCGTGGCTCGTGTACTGACTGCCCTGATCAGAGTGAACCAGTACCTGCTTTTGAGGATTACGCCTCCACACCGCCATAAGTAATGCGTTCAGGACAATCTCTTTTGTCATGCGGGGTTGCATTGACCAGCCGATAACTTTTCGGGTGAACAGGTCAACCACCACGGCCAGATACAGCCAGCCTTCGTGGGTCCGGATGTAGGTTATGTCCGTCACCCAACGCTCATCCGGTGAGTCCGGATTGAACT
>JHYZ01000017.1 GCA_000621185.1 Franconibacter pulveris DSM 19144 | reverse complement strand
GTTCTCCCTGAGACTTCGAGTCTCCTGAAGGAACGTTGAAGACGACGACGTTGATAGGCCGGGTGTGTAAGCGCAGCGATGCGTTGAGCTAACCGGTACTAATGAACCGTGAGGCTTAACCTTACAACGCCGAAGATGTTTTGGCGTGATTTGAGAAATTCAGCTTGTGACGGATAAGCACTCATGGCGGAAGCGGTGAGTGAACAGAATCTGCCTGGCGGCCGTAGCGCGGTGGTCCCACCTGACCCCATGCCGAACTCAGAAGTGAAACGCCGTAGCGCCGATGGTAGTGTGGGGTCTCCCCATGCGAGAGTAGGGAACTGCCAGGCATCAAACAGGTGAAAAGCCCATCCTCACGGATGGGCTTTTTGCTTTTCAGCGGTTCAGCCACGCCTTTCCCTGCCCGCTAAATCAGCTACTGAAAATATCCCACCCTCAGAACGAAAGGCCGTATATGTTTATGGATAGCTCACTTTACCTGTAAAGTCCCGCAAGCTTCCTTCAAAGCCCCTGTTCATCTCTCTGCGTTTTCAGCCATAAACGAATAAACCCGGCAATCTGTTCAACGTTATTAATATCAAATTGTGGAAGGGCGCTACTAAGTTCAGTGTCTGTAGCAATAGCGATAACAAACTCATCAAGCCGCAGTTCATCAACCCTGTGTCCGGCAGCTTGTCGAAACAGCAGTAGTTTTGGCAGAGCTTCCTGTTTAAACCCCTCCACCAGAATAAGATCTAATGAAGCGGCGTCCATACGACTGGCCAGATAATTTAGATCAAGCTCCGGTAACTCCGGGGTTTCAGTCATCAATGCCCAGCGTTTTTGGCTGGCGACCAACGTCTGATACGCGCCGGCATGACGTAATTCATAACTGTCTTTACCTGGCTTATCGACATCCATCTCATGATGGGTATGTTTGATAATCCCAACGCGAATGCCCTGCTGACGCAGCAAGGGAATAAGCTGCTTGAGCAACGTTGTTTTCCCCGTACCGCTCCATGCGGCAATACCCAATAGTGGAACCATTATTTTTCCTGCCAGTAAGCCAGATCGTCCGTTGTATTAACGTTAATAAAACAGGCTGCTTCGTGATGAAAAGAGACACTATGTCCGCCCCTCTCGTGCAGAAACTGCATTACGCGACGTTCGCCTTTCACAAGATAATCGTAAAGCGGTTTTTCCAGTGAGCAATGAAGCAGTGCGAGGGTAGGATGATCCCGCTCTCCATCATGCACCCAGACGGCGCAAGCGTCCTGTCGCTCTTGCCATAGCCTTTCGGCCAGATCTGGCGGAATACGCGGCGTGTCGCAGGGGCAAAAGAGATACCATTCGCTTTTCATTTTTTGCATCGCAGCAAGCATGCCTGCCAGCGGTCCCGGGTAGTCTGGCAGCGTATCGCTGATAACCTCTAAACCGCTTTGTCGGTACTCTTCTGTATTACGATTAGCATTAATGGCGACTTGTGAAACCTGCGGAGATAAACGCTGAGCAACATGCTGCCAAAGCGGCATGCCTCTCAATAGCTGTAAACCTTTATCTTTACCCTGCATGCGTTTTGCCTGCCCACCTGCCAGAATTACACCGGTTATTAGGTTATTTCTCACAATGTATACCACCTCTTTTCTTGTGGGTTTGAGCCTGCTAACGTGTCATTCTCAAGCAAAAGGAGCTTATTATGAAGTGCAAACGCCTGAATGAAGTTATCGAACTGCTGCAGCCAGCCTGGGAAAAAGAACCCGATCTCAACTTGCTGCAATTTTTGCAGAAACTGGCAGCTGAGTCAGGTTATACCGGCGATCTCGTTGACCTCTCTGATGACATTCTTATCTACCATCTTAAAATGCGCGACAGTGCTAAAGATGCCGTCATTCCTGGCATTCAGAAAGATTACGAGGAAGATTTCAAAACCGCCCTGCTGCGCGCCCGTGGCGTAATTAAAGAGTAAAACCTTGTAAGCGGATCCACCACGAAGGTCACAAGATGCTATCCTGAGCCATTCGCTTTGCTTTGCGGCTTTTGGAATGACAGATAAAGCTTTTACTTTCCAGACATTACATCCGGATATGATCATGGACGCCCTGTTCGAACAGGGTATCCGTGTTGATTCGGGCCTGACCGCGCTTAACAGCTATGAAAACCGCGTCTATCAATTTCAGGATGAAGATCGTAAACGCTACGTAGTGAAGTTCTATCGTCCGCAGCGCTGGAGTGCGGAGCAGATTGGCGAAGAACACCAGTTTGCGTTGGAGTTGCTGCAGGACGAAGTGCCGCTCGCCGCCCCGCTGCGCTTTCATGGAGAGACGCTGCTTACCCATCAGGGATACTATTTTGCCGTGTTCCCAAGCCTTGGCGGACGTCAATACGAAGCTGATAACCTCGATCAAATGGAGTGGGTAGGACGCTATCTTGGTCGTATTCATCAGTGTGGACGGCGCATGCCTTTTCAGCATCGTCCTGATATTAGCACTCAGGAATACTTAATTGAGCCCCGGCAGGTTTTTGAACAACACGCGCTTATTCCCGCTTCGCTCAAAGCCGCTTTTCTTAGCGCAACGGATAAGTTAATTGAGGCTGTGACAGCCCAATGGCATACCCGTTTTGAATCGCTTCGTTTGCATGGCGACTGCCATCCGGGCAATATTCTCTGGCGCGATGGTCCTTTGTTTGTTGACCTTGATGATGCGCGTAACGGTCCCGCTATACAGGATCTCTGGATGCTGCTCAACGGTGATAAAGCCGAACAGCGCATGCAGCTTGAAACCATCATTGAAGCGTACGAAGAATTTATGCCCTTCAACCTTAACGAGTTGTCCCTGATTGAGCCTTTGCGCGCTATGCGTATGGTCTATTACCTTGCGTGGCTGCTCCGCCGCTGGGACGACCCCGCTTTTCCCAGAAGTTTTCCCTGGCTTGCCGAGGAGGACTACTGGCGCAGACAGACTGCCATTTTTACCGAGCAGGTCAGGGTTCTTGGTGAACCCCCACTACAATTAACGCCAATGTATTAATCAGTAATATTCAGGAGAAAGTTGATTATGAAAAAAATTTGGCTGGCGCTGGCAGGCATGATCCTGGCTTTTAGCGCCTCGGCGGCGCAGGTTACCGATGGCAAAGAGTATATTACTTTGCAAAAACCGGTAGCTGGCGAACCCCAGGTGCTGGAGTTCTTTTCCTTCTATTGCCCGCACTGCTACCAGTTTGAACAAGTGCTGCATGTCTCCGACACGGTGAAGAAAAAACTGCCGGAAGGCACCAAAATGACCAAATACCATGTCGAATTCCTGGGCCCGTTGGGTAAAGATCTGACTCAGGCGTGGGCGGTAGCAATGGCGTTGGGCGTTGAAGATAAAATTACTTCACCAATGTTTGAAGCCGTACAAAAAACCCAGAGCGTTCAGACTGTCGCAGACATCCGTAAGGTGTTTGTCGATGCGGGCGTGAAGCCGGAAGAATACGACGCGGCATGGAACAGCTTTGTGGTGAAATCTCTGGTCGCGCAGCAGGAAAAAGCGGCTGCCGATTTACAACTGCAGGGCGTGCCGTCCATGTTTGTTAACGGCAAATATCAGCTGAACCCGCAGGGTATGGACACCAGCAATATGGACGCGTTTGTCCAGCAATATGCGGATACCGTGAAATTCCTGGTCAGCCAGAAATAATCTCGATAATAAAACGCCGGTCATCGACCGGCGTTTTTGTATTTCTCTGCAATGTGTTCCAGCATCGCATCCTTCTCACTCCACAGGCTATTCAGCCAGAGCTGGAAACCACGCTTGAAGTTTTTATCGTTTACATAGTCTCCATGTAATTCTTCAGCAATCGGCAGTAAATTTACACGTACGACGATCCGCGTAAGTTTACCGCTGAGCATGTCATAGAAAGGTCTCTCGTTATTTTCCGGATAGCTCAGCGTCACATTGAGTAATTTATCAAACTGCTTACCCAGGACATTCAACGCCATAGCGATCCCTGCCGCTTTCGGTGGAAGTAAGCGTTTATAAGGAGAACGCTGCTGCTGACGTTTTTCTTCCGTAAAGCGCGACCCTTCCACAAAATTAACGATAGTCGTAGGGTGGTAACGGAATTTTTCACAGGAACGACGAGTGGTTTCTACATCTTTGCCGCGCCTTTCCGGATGACGCAGGAGATAGCTGCGTGAATAACGGCGCATAAAAGGCATATCCAGCGCCCAGCAAGCCAGACCAATGAAAGGGACCCAGGCAAGCTCTTGTTTCAAAAAGTATTTATTCATCGGGATATGTTTACGGAATAATACGCACAGCACCACGATGTCGGCCCAGCTGTGATGATTGCAAATAAGCAAATACCAGTTCTTCTTGTTAAGCCCTTCTAATCCTTCTACATCCCATTTCAGACGCGGATTTAAATGGAGCAGTATGGCTAACCCCTCGCACCAACAATACATCATAAAATTGCAAAAGGCGGAGACGGAACGCCAGACCGACGGGAAAGGTAAAATAAGCTTAACGATGCCCGCCGCAATGATAGGGATAGAGCAAAAAATGGTTACCAGGAAGGTAAGCGCGATACTAAGAACCAGCGTTATCGCGGCGAGTAATCTCGGCATAATGGCTTTTTCAACGAGTAATAATAAAAGAATATGGGCAATAAACTGAAGGGAACGATCTTACCAGAAAACCGCGGTCAGCAAGACGCCTAAACGTAACCGGGTTTAAAAACGACAAATTTGTAAAAGAAAATAGCAGCTTAATAATCCAGCTAAGCTTTTTATATCCACATTAATATCTTACCTTAATGAGATAGTTAACCAAATTATTAATAACATAAATAATTGATCCACATGGATTTTTAGCTTGCGAAGCGGGAAAATTATATTTCGTTATTAATGGCTTAGAAAACTGTGCACAAAGTTATCCACAGGCGGGCTCTGGAAGCGATCTCGCGGATCGACAATTCTTTCGCCTCCGGTGGCCTGAAAAGTTCATGTTTTTTGCCAGGCTATGGCATCCTTTATCCATAACTTGATAATCAGGCACGGACACATGGTTCAGATCCCAGAAAATCCCCTTATCCTCGTTGACGGCTCTTCTTACCTCTACCGGGCTTATCACGCTTTTCCACCGCTGACCAACAGCGCAGGCGAACCGACAGGTGCGATGTATGGCGTACTGAATATGCTGCGCAGCCTGTTATTGCAGTATCAACCAACGCATGCGGCGGTAGTTTTTGATGCTAAAGGAAAAACGTTCCGCGACGAATTGTTTGAACACTATAAATCCCATCGCCCGCCCATGCCGGACGACCTTCGCGCGCAGATAGAACCGCTGCATGCGATGGTGAAAGCGATGGGGTTGCCGCTGCTTGCCGTAAGCGGTGTAGAGGCGGATGACGTTATCGGCACGCTGGCGAAAGAAGCTGCTGCTGCAGGCCGCGCGGTACTCATCAGCACCGGCGATAAAGACATGGCGCAGTTGGTTACGCCGCAGGTCACCCTTATCAACACGATGACCAACACGATCCTTGGTCCGGAAGAAGTACAGACCAAATATGGCGTGCCGCCGGAGCTTATTATCGATTTTCTGGCGCTGATGGGGGACTCCTCGGACAACATTCCAGGCGTGCCGGGCGTAGGTGAAAAAACCGCGCAGGCGTTGCTGCAGGGGTTGGGCGGGCTTGATTCGCTTTATGCCAACCCGGAGAAAATCGCCGAGCTTTCATTCCGTGGCGCGAAAACCATGGCGGCGAAGCTTGAACAGAACAAAGAGGTCGCTTATCTCTCCTATCAGTTGGCCACCATCAAAACGGATGTGCCGCTGGATCTGAGCAGCGAGCAGCTTGAAGTACAGCAACCGCTGGTGGATGACCTGCTGGGGCTGTTCAAACGCTATGAGTTCAAACGCTGGACCTCAGATGTCGAGGCCGGGAAGTGGCTGCAGGCCAAAGGAGCTAAGCCCGCCGTTAAGCCGAAAGAGACCATCCAGATAGACGCGGAGCCCGAAGAAGAAGCGGTAGCGCTCTCTTTTGAAAATTACGTCACCATTCTTGATGAAGAGACGCTGCAGGAGTGGATTGGCCGTCTGAAAAAGGCGCCGGTTTTCGCTTTTGATACCGAAACCGACAGCCTTGATAACCTGACCGCCAGCCTGGTCGGTCTCTCTTTCGCCACTGAGCCGGGGCTCGCCGCCTATGTACCGGTGGCGCATGATTATCTGGATGCGCCGGATCAGCTCCCGCGCGAGCGCGTGCTTGAACTGCTTAAGCCGCTGCTGGAAGATGAAACGCTGCTGAAAGTGGGACAGAACCTGAAATATGACCGGGGCGTGCTGCAGAACTATGGCATTGAACTGCGCGGCATCGCGTTCGACACCATGCTGGAGTCTTATATTCTCGATAGCGTCTCTGGCCGTCACGATATGGACAGCCTCGCCGAGCGTTGGCTTAAGCACCAGACCATCACCTTCGAAACCATTGCCGGCAAAGGTAAAAATCAGCTCACTTTTAATCAGATAGCGCTTGAAGAGGCGGGGCGTTACGCAGCGGAAGATGCTGACGTAACTCTGCAACTGCATCTGAAGATGTGGCCGAAGCTGCAAAAATACGCCGGCCCGCTCAATATCTTCCAGAATATCGAAATGCCGCTGGTGCCGGTGATTTCGCGCATTGAGCGTAACGGCGTGAAAATCGACCCGGCCGTGCTGCACGCGCATTCGGAAGAGATAACGCACCACCTGGCGGAGCTTGAGCAAAAAGCGCATGAAATTGCAGGCGAGCCGTTTAATCTCTCTTCAACCAAGCAGCTGCAAACCATTCTGTTTGAGAAGCAGGGCATCAAACCTTTGAAGAAAACGCCTGGCGGCGCGCCGTCCACTTCCGAAGAAGTGCTGGCGGAGCTGGCGTTGGACTATCCGCTGCCGAAAGTTATTTTGCAGTACCGCGGTCTCGCGAAGCTCAAGTCGACGTATACCGACAAGCTGCCGCAAATGATCAACCCGAAAACGGGCCGCGTTCATACTTCTTATCACCAGGCCGTGACGGCGACCGGACGGCTCTCCTCGACCGACCCGAACTTGCAGAACATCCCGGTGCGTAATGAAGAGGGCCGCCGCATCCGTCAGGCGTTTATCGCGCCAGATGACTATCTCATCGTCTCTGCGGACTACTCGCAGATTGAACTGCGCATTATGGCGCATCTCTCTCGTGATAAAGGTCTGCTGAAGGCGTTTGCCGAAGGCCAGGATATTCACCGCGCCACCGCCGCGGAGGTATTCGGCCTGCCGCTGGAGAGCGTTTCTGCTGAACAGCGCCGTAGCGCTAAAGCGATTAACTTCGGTCTGATTTATGGCATGAGCGCTTTTGGTCTTTCTCGTCAGCTGAATATTTCTCGTAAAGAATCCCAGAAGTATATGGATCTTTATTTCGAGCGCTATCCGGGCGTACTTGAGTATATGGAGCGCACCCGTAAGCAGGCGAAAGAGCAAGGCTATGTTGAGACGCTTGAAGGGCGTCGTCTGTATCTGCCGGATATCAATGCCAGCAACGCCGCGCGGCGTGCGGGCGCGGAGCGCGCGGCTATCAACGCCCCCATGCAGGGCACGGCGGCGGATATCATTAAGCGCGCCATGATAGCTGTGGACGCCTGGCTGCAGGAAGAGCAACCGCGGGTGAAAATGATCATGCAGGTGCACGATGAACTGGTGTTTGAGGTGCATAAAGATGACCTCGAGGCGGTGTCGCAGAAGATCCATCATCTCATGGAAAGCAGTACGAAACTGGATGTGCCGTTGCTGGTGGAAGTAGGCAGCGGGGAAAACTGGGATCAGGCGCATTAACGGCGGTGGCGTTATAGCCGTTTTATGTAACTAAGCAACATAACTCATAGCATTTTGTGATGATCATTAGAATTCACTATGTAAAGAGTGAAAAAAAACTACAAAAAGTGCTTTGTAGGTCCGGGAAAAAAGAGTAGAGTTAAAGACGTAGGGTACAGAGGTAAGATGTTCTATCTTTCAGACCTTTTACTTCACGTAATCGGATTTGGCTGAATATTTAGCCGCCCCAGTCAGTAATGACTGGGGCGTTTTTTATTGTCTGAAGAAAAAGCGGCGCGGGGCAAACCCGCACGCCATTACGCCTCTTCGGCGTTCTCGTCAGCCGTCGCGGGCGGCACCTCATTAAACCAGCTATCCAGCTTGTGACGCAGCTTATCAACGCCCATTTTCTTCAGCGAAGAGAACATCTCTACCTGCACGTCGCCGTTAAACGCGATAACCGCTTCGCGCACCATATTGAGCTGCGATTTTCGCGCGCCGCTCGCCAGTTTATCCGCTTTAGTCAGCAGCACCAGCACCGGGATCTGGCTGTCCACTGCCCATTCAATCATCTGCTGATCGAGATCCTTAAGCGGATGGCGAATATCCATCAGCACGACCAGCCCCTTCAGGCACTGGCGTTTCTCCAGGTATTCGCCCAGCGCGCGCTGCCATTTGCGTTTCATCTCTTCCGGGACTTCGGCATAACCGTAGCCTGGCAAGTCCACCAGGCGCTTGCCTTCTGCAACTTCAAACAGGTTAATAAGCTGGGTGCGCCCCGGCGTCTTACTGGTGCGCGCCAGGCTCTTCTGGTTAGTGAGCGTATTTAACGCGCTGGATTTCCCCGCGTTAGAGCGACCGGCAAAAGCGACTTCAATGCCGCTGTCGGCAGGAAGGTGGCGGATATCTGGCGCGCTGGTGACAAAGTGCGTCAGTTGATAATTCCAGTTAGTCAAAACGGTTTTCTCCGTCAGAGGATAAGCAATTGCCGGGATTATACCTGAACATGGCCGAAAGGCTGTGTTAATCCTGGCGGCAGGCTTACAACGGTCCCCCGGCGGTTTGTAAGCGATCGGCTATTCCTGCTTTAAGATTTCTCAGGAAAAATCAGTAACATGCAAAATTTAAGTTAAGTAAAACAGCAGGTTATGCGTACAGAACTTTCTGAAAGTCCTCCCGTAATGGCTTCGCTTGCTTGTGAGACGGCGAGATCCTGGTAAAGTAGACAGCACAGGCAAGGCAGCCTCAGGGAGAGGATTTCCGCAAGAGGATGCTGATGCGTCAGGATGACGAGAAAAGGATTATGGCCAGGCTGGCCCGCCCAGGGAAGCGGCGTTAAAAGGGAAAAGGAAAGCAACACGGAGCGTTGCAAGCTTAGGGAAAGACAGGGGTTGTCGAAAAGCTACAGGGACGGGAAAACCGGTGACCGGTATAGAGTCAAGAAAAAGGGCGACAGGTAAATAACCTGTCGCCTTTTTTCTTTGCTTGCTTTCTGCTAGATTCCGCCGCAATTCTATACTGATCAAAACGGCTCAAGACGATATCCCATGAAGCAACCAACCTCTGCAGGGCGCAGCAAAAGCGGCGCAAAAGCGCATCGTAAGACACGCGAAGAAATTAACCAGGAAGCTCGCGACCGCAAGCGCGAGAAAAAGCACCGCGGCCATGCGCCGGGTAGCCGCGCCACAGGGGCGACCGCAGGCTCAAAAGGTAAAGGCGGTGCGCAGGCGAAAGATCCGCGTATCGGCAGCAAAAAGCCGATTCCTCTGGGCGTAACTGAAGCGCCTGCCAAAAAGCAGCCTAAACCGAAGAGCGAGAAACCGATGCTTTCACCGCAAGCCGAACTGGATATGCTGGAAAACGACGAACGCCTGGATTCCCTGCTGGAGCGCCTGGAAGAGGGCGAAACCATCAGCGCTGAAGATCAAGCCTGGGTGGATGCGAAACTCGATCGCATCGATGAGTTGATGCAGCAGCTTGGCCTCTCGTATGACGATGATGACGAAGAAGAGGAAGAGGGCCAGGAAGATATGATGCGTCTGCTGAAGGGCGGCAACTAAGATCCGATGGGCCTGCCGGTTCTGCTCATACTCCTTCCAATAGTATGTTATCTGGTGTGGTTATTCGTTAAACTACAGCGGCTGTCGCGGCGGCAGAAATGGCTGCGCAGCCGGCTTATCCCTCATCAGGCGGGTAGGCCTGTTCGCCGAACGCGTCGGCGACACCGTCGGAAGGAGTGAGCATGTCTGAGCAGTTAATCGACTGGGATCTGGCCCTTATCCAGAAATATAACTATTCCGGGCCGCGCTATACTTCGTATCCCACCGCCCTTGAGTTCTCCGAATCGTTTGGCGAGCAGGCGTTTGCCGAAGCGGTGGCGCGCTACCCAGAGCGCCCGCTTTCGCTCTACGTTCATATCCCGTTTTGCCACAAGCTCTGCTATTTCTGCGGCTGCAACAAGATAGTGACCCGTCAGCAGCATAAGGCGGACCAGTATCTCGATGCGCTTGAGCAGGAAATTGTCCATCGCGCGCCGCTTTTTGCCGATCGTCGCGTCAGCCAGCTGCACTGGGGCGGCGGCACGCCAACTTATCTGAATAAAGCGCAAATCAGCCGCCTGATGGCCCTGCTGCGCGGTCATTTCCGCTTTAACGAAGATGCGGAAATCTCCATTGAAGTGGACCCGCGTGAAATCGAACTGGATGTGCTCGACCATCTGCGTGCCGAAGGCTTCAGCCGCCTTAGCATGGGAGTGCAGGACTTCAATAAAGAGGTGCAACGGCTGGTAAACCGCGAGCAGGACGAAGCATTTATATTCGCTCTGCTTAAACATGCGCGTGAGATTGGCTTCACTTCCACCAATATTGACCTGATTTACGGCCTGCCGAAGCAGACGCCGGAAAGCTTCGCCTTTACCCTGAAGCGTGTGGCGCAGCTCAACCCGGATCGCCTCAGTGTCTTCAACTACGCGCACCTGCCGAACCTCTTCGCGGCGCAGCGTAAAATCAAGGAAGCGGATCTCCCTTCCGCACAGCAGAAGCTCGACATTCTGCAACAAACTATCCAGTCGCTGACGCAGGCGGGCTACCAGTTTATCGGCATGGACCATTTCGCCCGTCCGGATGATGAGCTGGCGATTGCCCAGCGCGAGGGCGTTTTACACCGCAACTTCCAGGGCTACACCACCCAGGGCGATACGGATCTGCTGGGACTTGGCGTCTCCGCCATCAGCATGCTTGGCGATTGCTATGCGCAAAACCAGAAAGAGTTGAAGGTTTACTACCAGCAGGTGGATGAGCAAGGGAATGCGCTATGGCGCGGCCTCGCGCTTACGCGCGACGACTGCATCCGCCGCGATGTCATCAAGGCGCTGATTTGCAACTTCCAGCTGTCGTTTGCTGAGATTGAAAGGGCGTGGGCGCTGCGCTTTGCTGAGTATTTTGCTGAAGATCTGGCGCTGTTAAAACCGCTGGCGCAGGACGGGCTGGTGGATATCAACGAGCAGAGCATCCGGGTGACGCCGAAGGGCAGGCTGCTTATTCGCAACATCTGCATGTGTTTTGATATTTACCTGCGTCGCAAAGCGCGGCTTCAGCAGTTCTCTCGGGTGATATAAAAAAGGCGGGTTTAAAACCCGCCTTTTTTAACTAAAGAAATTGACCAGCGCCGCACAGAGCAAAGCCGCTATCGCCGTTTGTGGCGTATGGCTTGCTGCCGCGCCGGCTTCGGCGCTGTGCGACACCAGTTGAATTAATGATTCCAGCATGTTGATCCCCCCGCGTGAACGCGCACGATCATACTGAACTCATTATCACAGTAAAGTACAAAATTAACGCAGTTTGCGCGAAGTGGCGGTTTTTTACACAGCGCCGCCGCGTTACTCCATGCCCAGCTCTTTAAGCTTGCGCGTCAGGGTATTTCTTCCCCAACCAAGCAGCCGCGCCGCTTCTTGCTTATGCCCCTGAGTATGACGTAAAGCGGTGGTCAGCAACGTACGCTCCATCTCCGGCTGCGCTTCTGAAAGCAAGTTTTGATGACCGGAACGCAACGCCCGATCGGCCCACTGCGCCAGCAGCGTCGCCCAGCTGTCCGGCAGGCTCTGGGAGGGACTGTCCGGCACGCTGGTTTCAAACAGTTCGCTGGGCAGATCCTGAATCAGAACCTCCTGACCCGCCGCCATCACCGTTAACCAACGGCAAGTATTTTCCAGCTGGCGTACGTTGCCAGGCCAGGCGAGGCGGGTCAGCGCCGCTTCGGTTTCCGGATGGAGCTGTTTAGCCTCTACACCCAGTTCGCGTGCCGCCACCTGCAGGAAGTGGCGCGCCAGACGCGGGATATCTTCCCGGCGTTCGCGCAGCGGCGGCAAATGCACGCGGATGACGTTCAGACGGTGGAAAAGGTCCTCACGGAATTTCCCCTCCTGTACGCGCAGTTCCAGGTTCTGGTGTGTTGCGGCGATAATACGCACATCAACCTTCACCGGCGCATAGCCGCCGACGCGGTAAAACTGGCCGTCGGCCAGTACGCGCAGCAGACGCGTCTGCACATCAAGCGGCATATCGCCGATTTCGTCTAAAAACAGCGTGCCGCCGTCGGCCTGCTCGAAGCGACCCTGACGAATCTGGTTAGCGCCGGTAAACGCCCCTTTTTCATGACCGAACAGCTCAGACTCAATAAGATCCTTCGGTATCGCCGCCATGTTCAGCGCGATAAACGGCGCCTTCACGCGCGGGCTATGGCGATGCAGCGCGTGAGCGACCAGCTCTTTACCGGTGCCCGATTCGCCATTAATCAGCACGCTGATTGAGGAGCGGGAAAGACGGCCGATAATGCGAAACACATCCTGCATTGCCGGCGCTTCGCCGATGATATCCGTGGTAGGCCCGAAAACCTGCACGTTGCGCGGCTGCTGCTGCTCCTGATAGTGGCTGATGGCGCGCTCTACCAGCGCCACCGCTTCGTCGATATCAAACGGCTTCGGCAGATAATCAAACGCGCCCTGCTGGTAGGCGCTGACGGCGGCGTCCAGATCGGAATGCGCCGTCATTATGATGACCGGAAGCATGGGATGACGCTGTTTGATCTGCTTGAGCAGCGCCAGGCCGTCCATGCCCGGCATGCGAATATCTGAAAGCAGGACGTCGGGCGTTTTGGTCGCCAGTGCGTCCAGCACTTCGCTTGCGCTTTCAAACGTGGTGCAGCTTAAGCCTGCGCCGGTAAGCGCGCGTTCCAGAACCCAGCGGATGGAGCTATCGTCATCAACGATCCAGACTATCCCTCGTTGCATAGAGACCTCTACTTCCGAATAGGCAGGTAAACCGAAAACTCGGTATGACCCGGCCAACTGTTAAATTCGATTTTTCCCGAATGCTGATCGATAAGATTTCGGGCGATGGAAAGCCCCAGACCGGTGCCGCCTTCGCGGCCACTGACCATTGGGTAGAACAGCGTATCCTGCAAGTGAGCCGGGATGCCCGGCCCGTTATCTTCCACATCAATTCTGGCGGCAAGGCGATAGCGAACGCCGTGTAAGGTCAGCTGGAAGGCGGTGCGGGTGCGCAGCACAATTTCGCCGCCTTCCTCGCCCAGCGCCTGCAACGCGTTGCGTACAATGTTCAGCAACACCTGCTCAATCTGGTCCGGGTCATGGGCGAACTCGGGCAAGCTTGGGTCGTAATCACGCACCAGCGTTACGTTTTCCGGCAGCTCCATCGACACAAGCTTCACCACGCGCTCCGCGACTTTGTGAATGCTTTCCGTCACGTGCATGCCGGGCTGCTGCGGGCCGAGCAGTCTGTCCACCAGATTGCGCAGGCGATCGGCCTGCTCAATGATCACTTTGGTGTATTCGGTTAATGTCGGGTCCGGCAAGGCTTTACTTAATAGCTGCGCCGCCCCGCGCAGACCGCCGAGCGGGTTTTTAATTTCGTGCGCCAGTCCGCGTACCAAATCGCGAGCCGCTACCTGCTGCGCATGCTGCAGTTGTTCCTGGCTCAGGCGGCGCTGGTTATCCATCGGCGCCATTTCCAGCAGAATAAGCCCTTCCGGCAGCCGTTGCGCCGTGAGGGAGAGAATATGCGAGCGGCCGTCAATCACCAGCGTGACTTCGTTATCAGTAAAGCCCTGCCCTGCGTTCAGGCTCTCCTGCATCAGGCTGATGTTAAGAGAAAAATAGCTCAACAGCTCCGGCAGTGGAGTGCCATAAAGCTTGCGAGAACTTTGCGCCAGCAGCTGTTGCGCCGCCGGGTTCGCGTAATGCACCGCGAGTTCGTCATCAACCAGCAAAATACTGTTGATGAGTGAATTGAGGATCTGCCCAGCATCGGGCAGCGTGCCTGTTGCCATTCAGCAGTCTCCCAGGTTGCACCAATTTAGTGCAGTATAACGTTTTGCGACATAAAATCGCCTGAAAACAGCGCCAGCATGGAGAAAAAAGCCCATCCGAAGATGGGCTGAAAGTTTCCACGGCAACAAAAAATGACTTCGGATTAAACGCTGTAATACAGTTCGAACTCTACCGGGTGCGGCGTCATGCGCACGCGGTCGTTCTCTTCGATACGCAGCGCGATGTACGCATCGATAGCATCGTCGGTGAACACGCCGCCTGCGGTCAGGAACTCGCGGTCCTGATCCAGCGCCTGCAGGGCTTCTTCCAGAGAACCGGCAACCTGCGGGATCTCTTTCGCTTCTTCCGGCGGCAGATCGTAGAGGTTTTTGTCCATTGCTTCGCCCGGGTGGATTTTGTTCTTAATACCATCCAGACCGGCCATCAGCAGCGCTGCAAAGCACAGGTACGGGTTAGCCGCCGGGTCCGGGAAGCGAACTTCGATACGACGCGCTTTCGGAGACGCCACCACCGGGATACGGATAGAAGCGGAGCGGTTACGTGCGGAGTAAGCCAGCATAACCGGCGCTTCGTAACCCGGAACCAGACGCTTATAAGAGTTGGTGGTCGGGTTGGACAGGGCGTTGATCGCTTTAGCGTGTTTGATTACGCCGCCGATGTAATAAAGCGCCTGTTCAGACAGACCCGCATATTTGTCGCCAGAGAACAGGTTGGTGCCGTTCTTGGACAGAGACATGTGGCAGTGCATACCGGAGCCGTTGTCGCCGAACATCGGTTTCGGCATGAAGGTCGCGGTTTTGCCGAAGCGGTGAGCCACGTTGTGCACGACATATTTGTAGATCTGAATTTCGTCCGCTTTTTTGGTCATGGTGTTGAAGCGGGTTGCCACTTCGTTCTGGCCAGCAGTTGCGACTTCGTGGTGGTGAGCTTCAACGACGAGGCCCATCTCTTCCATGGTCAGACACATCACGGAACGGATGTCCTGAGAAGAGTCGACTGGCGGAACCGGGAAGTAACCGCCTTTTACGCCCGGACGGTGACCTTTGTTGCCACCTTCGTATTTGGTGGAGGAGTTCCACGCGCCTTCGATATCGTCGATAGCCACGTGAGAACCAGAAATTGAGCTGCCGAAGCGAATATCGTCAAACAGGAAGAATTCCGGTTCCGGCCCGAACAGCACGGTGTCCGCGATGCCGGTAGAACGCAGGTATTCTTCAGCGCGTTTCGCGATGGAGCGCGGGTCGCGGTCATAGCCTTGCAGGGTGCCCGGTTCCAGGATGTCGCAACGAATGATAAGGGTAGGCTCTTCATAGAACGGGTCAATGACAGCGGTGGAAGCGTCCGGCATCAGCACCATGTCGGATTCGTTAATGCCTTTCCAGCCACCGATGGAAGAGCCATCAAACATTTTGCCTTCTTCAAAGAATTCGGCGTTTACCTGGTGAGCAGGGATAGTGACGTGCTGTTCTTTACCTTTGGTATCGGTGAAGCGCAGATCGACAAACTTCACCTCATGCTCGTTCAGCATCGTCAAAACGTGTTCAGCGGACATACTTAACTCTCCCGGATTTGTCATTGTCGTCGTGGTAACGAGGTCTTCAAACACTGCTTAAAAAGGCATTGGCGCCATGAATAGAATAAAGCGAAAAGTGTGCCAACTTTTAAAATGCCTGCAAAAGGCGCTATGATGCGCACCATAGTGCAAAAGGGATGCACCATTGTGGATAAATTGCACCAATATAGTGCTTGTGTGTAAAAATAAAGCACTGTGTTGGTGCAATTTGCGTTATGTCTCCCTTTTATCGCTCCGTGAAAGCGATCACAAAGCCCGGCAGCTAAACTTGTTTGGGAAGGAAGTCTGTGATCCTGTTTAGTCCTTCGATTAATACGTGTACAATAACGCGCTATTTCTAATGCCTGAGGCAAAGTTGTGATCGAAAATCTGCGTAACATCGCCATCATTGCGCACGTTGACCACGGTAAAACTACCCTGGTTGACAAACTGCTCCAGCAATCCGGTACGTTCGACGAGCGTACTGAAGCACAAGAGCGTGTGATGGACTCCAACGATTTGGAGAAAGAGCGTGGGATTACCATCCTCGCGAAAAACACTGCCATCAAATGGAATGATTACCGTATCAACATCGTTGATACCCCAGGGCACGCCGACTTCGGGGGTGAAGTAGAGCGTGTCATGTCCATGGTTGACTCCGTGCTGCTGGTGGTTGACGCGTTTGACGGCCCAATGCCGCAAACGCGCTTCGTGACCAAGAAAGCATTTGCCCATGGCCTGAAGCCTATCGTCGTTATCAACAAAGTCGACCGTCCGGGCGCGCGTCCTGACTGGGTTGTCGATCAGGTCTTCGACCTGTTTGTAAACCTGGACGCTACCGACGAGCAGCTGGACTTCCCTATCGTTTACGCTTCCGCGCTGAACGGCATCGCAGGTATGGACCATGAAAACATGGCTGACGACATGACCCCGCTGTACCAGGCGATTGTCGACCATGTTCCGGCGCCGGACGTGGACCTTGACGGCCCGCTGCAGATGCAGATCTCCCAGCTTGATTACAACAACTATCTGGGCGTTATCGGCATCGGTCGCATCAAGCGCGGTAAAGTGAAGCCGAACCAGCAAGTCACCGTTATCGACAGCGAAGGTAAAACTCGCAACGGTAAAGTGGGCAAAGTGCTGGGTCACCTGGGTCTGGAGCGTATCGATACCGATCTCGCGGAAGCGGGCGATATCATCGCGATTACCGGCCTTGGCGAACTGAACATCTCCGACACCATCTGCGATCCGCAGAATGTCGAAGCGCTGCCGGCCCTGTCTGTCGACGAGCCGACCGTGACCATGTTCTTCAACGTCAACACCTCGCCGTTCTGTGGTAAAGAAGGTAAATACGTTACCTCTCGCCAGATCCTGGACCGCCTGAACAAAGAGCTGGTGCACAACGTTGCGCTGCGCGTTGAAGAGACCGAAGACGCTGATGCGTTCCGCGTTTCTGGCCGCGGTGAACTGCACCTCTCCGTGCTTATCGAAAACATGCGTCGTGAAGGTTTCGAACTGGCGGTTTCCCGTCCGAAAGTTATCTTCCGCGAAATCGACGGCCGTAAACAAGAGCCGTTCGAAAACGTAACGCTGGACGTTGAAGAGCAGCATCAGGGTTCTGTCATGCAGGCTCTGGGCGAGCGTAAAGGCGATCTGAAAAACATGAACCCGGATGGCAAAGGGCGCGTACGTCTTGACTACGTGATCCCAAGCCGCGGCCTGATTGGCTTCCGTTCTGAGTTCATGACCATGACCTCCGGTACCGGTCTGCTCTATTCCACCTTCAGCCATTACGACGACGTTCGTCCGGGCGAAGTGGGCCAGCGCAACAACGGCGTGCTGATCTCCAACGGTCAGGGTAAAGCGGTAGCGTTCGCGCTGTTTGGTCTGCAGGATCGCGGCAAGCTGTTCCTGGGTCACGGTGCGGAAGTTTATGAAGGCCAGATCATCGGTATTCACAGCCGTTCTAACGACCTGACGGTAAACTGCCTGACCGGTAAGAAACTGACCAACATGCGTGCGTCTGGTACAGACGAAGCCACGGTTCTGGTTCCGCCTATCAAGATGACTCTGGAGCAGGCTCTGGAATTCATCGATGACGACGAACTGGTGGAAGTAACGCCGCAGTCTATCCGTATTCGTAAGCGTCATCTGACGGAAAACGATCGTAAACGCGCTTCGCGCGGTTCGAAAGAAGACTAATAGCTGCGTAATGGTAGTTGCTATGAAAAAGCCGCTGAGTTTAGCGGCTTTTTTTATTGCTTCACGTCATTGCTTTTCAAACGCCGGATAATAACGTCAGAAGGAATATCTCAATCCTAAACGAATACGATACTGTTCCTTGTTATACGCATTCCATCTGTCGAGCCACTGAAGCTCCAGGTAAGGCAGCCAGTGTTGATCCACTTTATATCTGAAACCATTGGTAATTTCCCAGTGATGATCTTTACCATTTTTGCTGTGGTAATCATTCACCCGCTGGAAAAAATGCGGCTCAAAGATATAAGTGAATTGATCGGTTAATTTAAAACTCCAGTAGTTTGCAAACTCATGGGTGTCATTTTTATCCATGTTCCCATTAAAGTCGGGCGTATCATAATTTGTGCGGTTGTAACGATAACGGAGCGTCAGATTAAACCAGTCAGTGAATTTATATTTAGTATCTAAATAGACAGCGCCACCTGAACCGCTTCGATTGTCATTAATAAGCGCGCCAGGCTGGAATGTTAATCTGTCGTTGGGTTTGAACAGTGGATACCATGCTTCTATCTCATTATAGCTGTGCTTCAGCTCATCCCATCGGCCGACATTATAGGCATTTGTCGCCATAATGCCTGCGCCCATGTCAAAGTTATAGCCAGCCCGAAGAATAACCTCATGCAAATCAGAGGCGGTGTTGTAGGCCTCGCGTGTTTCGACATATGCGCCTGCCAGAACAGAGCAGGACACGGAAGAAAAAAGCATAACGGTAACGACTCTTTTCATAGTTTTTCCATGTATAAAGTACAGAAAGGCCTCCCCTCCTGTTTAACAGGAGAGAATTCATGGCCGGGTTTATAGTTATAAAGTGACTGCTGACGCTTTATTTTCAGTATTAGTTGCAGATTGCTGGCACGATTTATTTTTACGCGTACTTATCTCCTCAATAATAAAAGCGAAACGTTTTTCATTCAGTTTATAAAAGAAACCCATAATTAATGCAGCTATTATCGCCAGGCCACAGGGCCAAAGAAATATAAGCTGGCGCAGACCAAGCAACGTTGTCGCGCTTTGAAGCGTATTTGGAACATAACCAATCTGCGTCAGCATAATGCCGGGTAAAAAACCGGCCAGCGCTGCGGAAATTTTTCGAGAAAAAGTATAACCGGTGTAAACCGACCCTTCGGTGCGGATCCCGGTTTTCCATTCGCCATAATCAACCGTGTCCGGAACCAGCGCCCAGTTCAGGCTATTAACAAATGCCGTCCCGAAAAAAGCCATACAGGAAAAAAACACAAACATCAGCGAGCTGCTGCCCCAAAGAAAGTTCAGCACGTCGCCGGTTGCCCATAACGTTAGCCCGCCAAGATAAACCTGCTTTTTACCAAACCGCTTTACCGCGCCAGGCACCAGGAAAACGCCGATCAGAATGCAGCCCATGCTGAAAAAGCCCATCCATGAAAGCAGATGAATATCATTCAGCACGTACTGGGTGTAATAAACCTGAATGGCGAGTTTGATATTAAAAGCAGCCAGCGTACAGAGATTAGCGATACACAGCACCAACAGCGGCGGGTTACGGAAAATGGCGCAGAACGATTTAATCATGCTGGGTTTATGATGCTCAGGCGTTACCTCCACATAGCGCTCTTGCACCCCGTTATAGCACCACCACATGCAGAGTAATCCACAGAGGGCGAACAGCAGCGCAGCGAAAAAATAGCCCTGGGAAGGGTTGGCGTTAAAAAGCGACTGCACTGGCATAAAACCTACCGTACACAACAATAACCCAAGCGTTGCGCCTCCCTGACGCCATGCAGCAAGCTGCGCGCGTTCGTCAGGGTTTTTAGTGATGGCGGGCACCATGGCGCCATAGGAACAGTTCATCAGACTGTAAAAAAGGCCAAACATCATAAACAGGACGGTAGCGATGGCGGTTTTTACCGTCAGGCTAAAGTCGTTAGCCATAAATTGCGCCGTGGCGACCAGCGCAACGGGTACGGAAGCATAAAGAATAAAGGGCCGGAATTTGCCATTCTCACCAATATTGCGACGGGAATCTAACAGCACCCCGGTCAGCATATCGGTAAAAGCGGTAAAAAACTTCGCCACCAGGAAGATAACCCCGCCATAAAATGCGGGCATGCCCAGTTCATCGGTATAAAACTTCAAAAGATAAAGCGTACCGATGCAAAGCATCAGGTTTGAGCCAAAATCACCCATTCCATAGGCGCATTTTTCACGCAGGCTCAGTTTTAGCGTCAGCGGATCAGCGTTACGGTTCATCATCGCCCCCACAGCGCCCTTGCGGGCGCTCTGTCAAAAACGTTCAGGCCATACGTTTACGCATTTCTATCTCTTCAACGATGCGGACATACATCTTCTCGTTGAGGTTATAGAAGCATCCCATCGCGACTATGGTGATAACCGCCAGCACGCAGGGGTAGATAAAAATCAGCTGTCGCAGACCTTCGACCGTGCCTGCGGATTGCGCCACATTAGGCACATAGCCTATCTGCGTGAGCATTATGCCAGGGAAAAAACCGGCCAACGCCTGAGAGACTTTGCGAAAGAAGGTAAAGCCGGTGTAAACCGTGCCTTCCGACCGTATGCCGGTGCGCCATTCCCCATACTCCACCGTATCGGAAACCAGCGCCCAGTTCAGGCTGTTGACGAAAGCCGAACCAAAGAATGCCAGGCAAGAAAACGCGACAAAGCTCACCGAACCGCCCCCCATCGTGTAGTTGAGCAAATCCCCCGCGATCCATATCAACAGGCCGCTGATATAAACTTTCTTTTTGCCGAAGCGGCGCACCGCGCCAGGCATTAAAAAGACGCCGATGAAAATGCATCCCATGCTGAAGAAACCCATCCAGGAAAGCAGTATCGGATCGTTAAGAACGTACTGGGTGTAATAGACCTGAATGGCCAGCTTGACGTTAAATGCCCCCAGCGTGCAGAGGTTGGCTATACAGAGAATGAAAAGCGGTCGGTTGCCCGCAATGGCGCGAAAAGATTGTAAAAGACCAGGCTTGTGCGCCGGGCTTGCAGGCTGCGCTTCTACGTAGCGCTCTTTCACCCCGGCATAGCACCACCACATAAAAAACAGACCGCACAATGAGAACAACGTAGCGGCGAAGATATAGCCCAGTTGCTGATTGCCTTCGATAAGGTTCATTACCGGTACGAAGCCAACCGTACAGAGCAGCAGCCCAAGCGTCGCGCCGCCCTGTCGCCATGCCGCCAGCGAGGCGCGCTCATTGGGATTTTTGGTTATAGCGGGCACCATCGCGCCGTAAGAGCAGTTCATCATGCTGAAAAACAGCCCATAGAGCATGAACAGCACAGTCGCCATCACTGTTTTGCCGGTGATTTCAAAAGGCGTGCCGACAAAATTAGCGATAGCCAGCAGCGTCACGGGAAAGGCCGCATACAGAACGAAAGGACGGAATTTGCCTTTAGGGCCGATTTTACGCCGCGAATCCAGCATGATGCCGGTACCCATGTCGGTAAACGCGGTAAAGAACTTGGCTATCAAAAAGATAATGCCGCCGTAGGTGCCAGGGAGTCCCAGTACGTCAGTATAAAATTTCAGTAAATAGAGCGTGCCGATATCCAGCAGGATATTGGAACCTAAGTCGCCCATGCCATAGGCGACTTTTTCCTTGAACGGCAGGCGCAGGGAGGCCGGGTCGGATACGTGTTGACTCATTATATTTCTCCTTCTGCCCGCAGGAGAGTGTCCTGCGGGCGAGCCTTATCAGATAAGACGTAACGCATTGAACAGCGAAGCCCATTCGCTTTGCGCGCGGTAAAAGACCGGTGGTTGACCGAGAGGCGCGTTGACAGTGATCTCTCCGCCGCCGCACTCTTCGCCCGTCCAGAGGTTGACCCAGCTATCCTGAGGCAGGTAAAGCGTCCAGTCGCGTCGCCCTTCCTCATAAACGGGAGCGACCAGCAGATCGCGGCCAAAAAGATACTGGTACTTGATCGTATAAGCGCGAGGGTCGTTCTCGTAATGAAGGAACAGAGGCCGCATTACCGGCAAGCCGCTTTTGGCGTTTTGCGCAACCGCCTGTTTGATGTAGGGCTTAAGCGTTGTGAAGACTGTTGTCATTCGTGCGAAATGGGCAATAGTTTGCGCATCGCTGTCGAATTGCCAGTTGTCGCCAGGGCGGTTCCCTTCGTGGGTGCGCATCATTGGCGTAAAAGCGCTGAAATCACACCAGCGAAGCAGAAGCTCTTTGCTGCGTTTCATATCAAACAGCGTGGTGTAGCCGCCAATATCGCTGTGGTGCAGGCCATGGCCGGACATGGCTAAAGAGAGCGCGGCTGGCACCACCGACGCCAGCCCGTCATCCAGGCTCCAGTCAACGTTCTGATCGCCTGCCCACATCATCAAGGAATGTTTCTGGCTGCCGGTGTAGCCTGCGCGCATGAAGAAAAGCACTTCGCCAAGCTTGCCTGTCTCTTCCAGCGCCTCGTAGTTGCATTTTGCCCACAGCGCAGGCCAGGCGTTATGCATGATCTCCGCGCTCACGCCGTTATGCAGAAAGGTATCGGTGGGCAGATATTCGCCAAAGTCCGCCATCCAGCCGCCGCACCCCAGCGCAATCAGGTTTTGCTTGATAACGCCTTTGTACCAGTCGTACGCCTCTGGATTAGTCAGATCGATAACGCCTGCGTAAAATTCGCCAAACTCAACGTGGTAGTCTTTGCCCTGCGCATCTTTTGTCAGATAACCGCGTTTCGCCGCCTCCGCACATAAGTCGCGATCGCTTGCGACATAGGGATTGATATAAGAGAGAAACTGGACGCCTTCGCGGTTCCACTGCTGGATTCGTTCAGCAAGTTGCGGGTAAAGCTCGCCGTTCCATTTCCAGTTCCACATCACGCGCTTACCAAAAGAGGTCATCCGAATGCCCGACCAGTCCTGCGCCCATATGCCGTTAACTTTCACGCCGCCGTTGCGCATCGTTTCCAGCTTCTGCTGACAAACCTCGGTGCCGCCCTGAATGCCCAGCGTCACGCCGTCATAGACCCAGTCGGGTAGCTCCGGCTGGCGTCCCAGCAGGTTGGTCAGTTTTTCCAGAAGCGCAACATAGGTTTGCGCGCATTCGAAACGCAGCGTGGCGTTATCCTCCCAGAATGCCAGTTCGTGAAACTCCGGCGCGCTGAAGTCGAAGTTCATGTAACAGCTGTTATCAACGTGGCAGTAGTATTTTTGCGTGCTGACAAAGGTCGGCTGCGGAAAGAAGGTCCAGTAATAGTCGCCTCCCGCATTTTCCTTACAGTCTGCAAGCCATGTCACATAGCTCTGTTTGTTGCGACCGACGCCCTGTTCGCTGGTCCAGAGCGGGAACGGCTTGCCGCGCAGATCAAAGCAGGAGAACTGTTCGCCGCAGCCGTAAATATGATCTTCCGGCTGCGCCGCCAGACGCAGCCAGATGCGGTTATGGCTGCTGGCCTCGTTTTGCAGGCGCAACTGAAGACGGCCTGCGGCATCGGTATCGATAATCAACGTCGCGCTGACAGCATCGCCGCGAGTAAAATGGATAGTCCAGCCTGTGCGTTGTTTCGTGACAGACGCGTTAGTCAGGGCGATCTTTTCGTTTAGCTTATCTTTAATGCTGAAGTTGCCGCGAAACATCGCGATGTCCGCCTCGCCCGCGCCAGTCCACAAGCAGGGCGCCTGAGCGGTATGGCGCAAAATGAGACGCTGTTGCCAGATAAGCGTAAAGCCGTCGTTTTGTTCAATAAGCTCAAGGTCATCTGAACCCGTTTGTTGAGAAGTCATAACGATCTCCGTTGTAAGGTAGTTCGGTAAGTTGTTCGTTTCTGTTTTTGTTATTCGCCGCCGATGGAAAAACGCAGCTGATGCGTCTGACCTGGCGCCAGCGAGAGTAAGTCCAGGCCGGAATTAAACGCGTCGGGCGGACAACTCATCGGCTCAACGGCAAGCCCAATCCGGTTTAGCTTGTCGCCGGTATAAATTTGCAGCCAGGGTTGATCGGAACGCAGAAAGGTGGACATGGCCTGACGCTGGCTGGTTAACCTCACCTCCCACGCCTTCCCATTTGCGAGCGTTTTAAAGGTATGATCGACAAGCGTCGCGCCGATTTTCCGGGGCGTTGAGAACAGCAAGCCCAGCTCATGCGCATCGACTAAATGCAGAGGATGACGTTGCGCATCCACACTGAACGCCTGTTCGGCGGGTATAACGACCGTGCAGCTGTCTACTTTTTCCAGATTGCAGGTTAAATAAGGGTGCGCGCCCGCACCGTAAGGCGCAGGCTCGTCCCCTAAATTTTGCGTAGCGATGCAGGCGCTCAGGCCCGCATGCGCGTCTAATCGCCAGGTCACTTCGCAGGCAAGCATAAAAGGGTAGCCATAGGTCGGTGGTAAGAAAGCCGTTAAGGTGACTTCAGAGGCCGACTGGTGCGCAACCTGCCAGTTTTGCCACGCCAGCAGCCCATGTATCGCCGAGCCAGACTCGCTATCGTTAATCACGGGCGTAAAGGTTTTTCCCGCGTAGTGATAACGACCGCCAGCGATACGGTTAGGCCAGGGAAGTAAAACTTTTCCCATATGGGCCGGGGGCATCTCTTCCGGCTTATGCGGAACGACCAGATGTCGCCCGAGGTAAGTCAGCTCAGCGAGGCCTGCGCCCACCGTAACGATTTTTGCCTGATAGCGCCCGGCGTTCAGCACAAGGGTTTTTCCGCTTTTATGCATGCCTGTTCTCCCTGCGTGTCGCTTATTTAGCGTTCTTATCCAGCAGCCCGGCGGCAACGGCGGGCGCTAAGCCTGGTGCGAGGGGCAGGCGGGGGATAACAAGGCAGTGCAGCAGATGGTAAATATCCTGTTTTCCGTCCCAGACTTTAGTGGTGACCTGATTATTGGCGTCCAGCTCTTGCCACCAGGAGCCGTTTTCATAATCCATCAGGTACTTAATGCAGTAGTCCCACCATTTCTGATACCAGGCTTCGTATTGCGGATCGCCGGTTACGGTATAAAGGGCATAGGCGGTACCCATCGCTTCAACAATCGGCCAGCGAACACGTTCGCGAACAATAGGCGTGCCATCCCAGTCTACGGAATAGACGAAACCGTCTGCGCCGTCTGGCGCCCAGGCATCGCGAATAGTGGCGTGAAAAAGCCCTTTTGCATCTTCCAGCAACCATGCTGGCGGCGTTTCAAAACGGGCTTCGAGAGCAGCGTGAAGGTGCAGCATCAGCCGTCCCCACTCAATCCAGTGACCCGGCGTGCCGCCGTAAGCGCGAAAACGATGGGCGGGGTTTTCTTTGTTGTAATCGCGGATAGGATTCCAGTTGGCGTCAAAATGTTCGTTAACGCGATATTCACCTTTGCGGGCTACGTCATGAATAATTACCGAAGCGATGCGTAATGCCCGGTCGAGCCATTTCTTGTCATGAGTAACGTCATAAACAATTAAAAACGCTTCCACGGCATGCATGTTGGCGTTTCCACCGCGGTAATCCTCCGTTTTGCTGAACGCCTCGTCCCATGACTCGAGGCACATCTGCTCCGTTTCGCTCCAAAAATAGTTTTCGATAACTTCGATGGCTTCATCCAGTAAAGGGCGGGCGGCAGGATGACCAGTGGTCACCGCGCTGGCGGCGCCAAGCAAGACGAAGAAGTGTTGGTAGCCCTGTTTTGAGGCGTCTACAACGCCTTCATCATTCACACAGGCATACCAGCCGCCGTATTGCTTATCTTTCAGCGCGCCGTTAAGGGCGTTGATGCCATGCTCCACCAGCGCCAGCGCGCCAGGGCGGCCCATCGCGGCGGCAACAGCGTAAACGTGCAGCATACGGGCAGTTATCCATAAATGCGTGCCCATATCCGTTCTGACCTGGCCGTTGTTGCCCAGCCAGCCGAAGCCGGTCGGCACCGCCGCCTTTTTGCCGAAATCAAAAATGCGATCCGTTTCCTGCTCCAGCCAACGGTTATGGCTCAGCGTATTAAACCATTTCATGTTCTGTTCCTTTTCTCAGCGGCCTGCCATCATTTCGTCAACAATCTCGCCTAAGCGCTGTAATTTCGGGACGGAGATATCTCGCAGCATTGCTTGCGCGTCGGGTAAGCCGATAACGGATGACCAGACGGCGCGGCCTGCAAGAAAACCTGAGGCGCCAGCGGTCATCGCCACCCGGACGGCGCGTGGAAAGAGCTTTTCATCCACGCCCGAAGAGAGAATGACCCAGGGCATATTGATGTGTTCGTTGAGCCTTTGCGAAGCGGCGAGCAACGCCTGTTGAGGGCCTTTACCATAGAGCGGCATTTCGACTTTATAGAGATCCGCGCCGCTATCTCCCAGCTCTTTTGCCGCGTCGATAATCGCCTGCTCGCGATCAAACTTATCGCCGCGACGCGGCGGACGAACAACGGGTTCGATGATGCTTAACAGACCGCTGGCATGGCATAGCTGATTAAATGCGTTGACCATTTCCAGCCGCTGCTGCGGGTCCTCGTCGCTGCGCCATAGCACCAGCAGTTTTAGCGCTTTCGCGCCATCGCGCTTCACCGCTTCCGGGTCGATCTTTTTATCAATAATCACGCTATCGACGGGAATCCCGTTGCCGGGAATAAACTCATCGGCGGCGACAATGGTGGCGCAGCTCTTCGCGATAGCCTTTTCCTCAATGATCTGGCGGTAGCAAAATTGCTGATCCACCAGAATTGCAGAGGCATAGGGCGACAGGATCCTGGCGGCGTTAACTTTAAAGTCGGTGAGCACCCGATCGCCTACAGGGGCAGGTTCGCCCGCCGCAGCAAACATTAAACGCATGGCCTCGCGCTGATCGACAGCCAGCATGGCGAAGCCGCCGGAAGGTCGGGTGATATCGTTAAGCGTGTAGTGGGACATATCTTGTTCCTTTTACTGGTTAAATTTTGCGGGCCAGGCCAGCTGACGTTCGCACCTGTTCAAGAATGGCTGTCCAGTCCTCGCGCCCGCGTCCGGCAGCACGCGCCTGGCTGTAGACTTCGCGAGAAGCGGCGCCGAGCGGCATCGGCACCTGCAGTTGATTGGCGACGTCCAGCGCGATCCCGAGATCTTTATGGGCGAGGTCGATCATGAAGGCGGGGGAAAGATCGCCTTTCAGCACTTTATTCGGCCAGGAGGTGGTGAAGTGCCCTTTGCCGGCGGGCGTACCGCTCATGACTTTCAGCGCGACATCGAAAGAGAGACCAAGCGCCTCACACAGTACGGCGGCTTCTGCCGACAACGCGTTAAGCGCAATACTCATGTAGTTGTTGATAAGCTTGACGCGAATGCCCATCCCCGGTCCCCCCGCGTTAACCAGCTCGTTGCCCATCGCCATTAAAACCGGCCTGGCGCGTTCTACCTGCTCTGGCGTGCCGCCTACCAACAGCAGCAGCGTGCCGGCGATAGCATGATCGGAAGTGCGGCCTACGGGCACATCCATCATGCTGAAACCGCGCTGCTTCATGTCAGTAATCAACCGATCGGTCTGCAAGGGATGAATAGTGGACATATCAATGACCAGCGCTTCGCGGGATAGCCCCTCGCAGACGCCGTTTTCATCAAACAGTACGGAGCGAACCAGGTCGCCGTTAGGCAGCATGGTGATAACAAATTCTGCATCGGTAGCGGCCTGCGCCGCCGTAGGCGAAGCGGTTGCGCCTTGTTTTGCAAGCTGCTCGACCGCCTGTGGGTTTACATCAAACACCTTAAGCTGGTGGCCCTGCTTAAGCAGGTTGCTCGCCATCGGCGCGCCCATCTGTCCAAGCCCTATAAAAGCGATTACCGGCATGTTTCTCTCCTGAAAGATGTTGATGTCAACTTGTGTCAATAATTGAGCGTTTGTTCTGGTTGTTTTTGATCGTATTTGTAATTTATGGTCAAAAAATTGACAGTCGTCACTTTTTAAACATTTGATGAACTTAAAATGGCGACATTCGGAAAAGCAGAAAGGAAACCTTATGGCTCGTATCGCTTGTGTCGGTATTACCGTTTTGGATCGCATCTGGTATCTCAATGATTTACCAGGCGAAGGGGGGAAGTATGTCGCTAACAATTACAAAGAAGTTGGTGGCGGGCCTGCTGCGACAGCGGCCGTAGCCGCAGCAAAACTGGGCGCAGAGGTCGATTTTATTGGCCGTGTTGGTGACGACGACACGGGGAAAAGCGTGCTCAGCGAGCTGGAGTCATTGGGGGTAAAAACACGTTATACGCGCGTATTTTCCGGGGCGCGATCGTCGCAGTCTGGCGTTTTTGTGGATTCCCATGGTGAGCGGATTATTGTCAATTATCCCGGCCCGGAACTTCCGGCCTGCGCCGACTGGCTGCAGGCGATTGACTTTTCTCAATGGGATGTGGTGCTGGCGGATGTGCGCTGGCACGATGGCGCGAAACAAGCTTTTACTCAGGCCCGCCAGCATCACGTCACCACGCTGCTGGATGGCGATACTACCCCACAGGACATTTCTGACCTGGTTGCTTTAAGCGATCACGCTGTCTTTTCTTCCCCGGGCTTACAACGGCTGACCGCAAGCAAAGCGCCTGCGGAGGCGCTTAAAAGAGCGCAAACGCTCACAGGTGGTCTTGTTTATGTCACGCAGGGAAGTGACGGTTGCTACTGGCTGAAAAATGGGACGCTGTGTCATCAGCCTGGGTTTTCCGTCAAGGTTATCGATACCACTGGCGCGGGCGACGTTTTCCATGGCGCCATGGCCGTGGGGCTGGCGCAACAGGCGCCAACGGAAGAGGTCGTTCGCTTCGCCAGCGCAGTAGCGGCATTGAAATGCACCCGGCCAGGCGGACGTGACGGTATCCCTGATTGTGATCAAACCCGCTCTTTTCTGTCACTTTTCGTATAAAATGCGGGGCGTGATGGTTTTTAGAGGACAGCCTATGAGCCTTACCGAACTAACCGGTAATCCGCGACACGATCAATTGCTGACGCTGATTGCCGATCGCGGTTACATGAATATTGACGAACTGGCGCAACTTCTGGACGTTTCAACCCAGACAGTGCGTCGGGATATTCGCAAACTCAGCGAGCAGGGTTTAATAACCCGGCATCATGGCGGTGCAGGCCGTGCGTCCAGCGTGATAAATACGGCTTTTGAGCAGCGCGAAGTCTCTATGACGGAGGAGAAACGCGCGATCGCAGAAGCCATTGCCGACTATATCCCTGATGGCTCGACGGTGTTTATTACCATTGGCACCACGGTTGAGCATGTGGCGCGGGCGTTGCTCAATCATAACCATCTTCGCATTATCACTAACAGTCTGCGGGTCGCGCATATTTTATTTAAAAACCCCCGGTTCGAAGTGATGGTGCCGGGCGGCACGCTGCGCGCCCATAACGGCGGAATAATAGGGCCAGCCGCAACGGCGTTTGTGTCAGGGTTTCGCGCCGATTATCTGGTGACAAGCGTAGGGGCGATTGAGAATGATGGCGCAATGCTGGAGTTTGATGTTAACGAAGCAAGCGTTGCCAGGACCATGATGGCGCATTCCCGTCATATTTTGCTCGCCGCCGATCACACCAAATATCATGCTTCGGCAGCGGTAGAGATAGGCAATGTCGTGCAAGCCGCCGCGCTTTTTACGGATGAGCTTCCCGGCCCGGCATTGCATAACTTGCTCAAGGCGGGGCATGTTGAAATTGTGCAGGTCAGCGCCCTTGGCGAGCAGGAAAAGCGTTAATTTTTTATGCCGGAGAGCGTTATGCTATCCGGCCGCATGCGCCGAAAACTCCCCTTTATTCCTTTCTGTTTTGCAAGCCATTCGCTTGTGCGTAGTCAAATATCGCCTTTCCCGCTACAGTTACCTCTCCATGGCCGACAGGGGAGAGTGTCATGCTCTATATCTTTGATTTAGGTAACGTCATTGTCGATATCGACTTCAATCGCGTACTGGGTGTCTGGAGTGATTACAGCCGCGTGCCGCTGGCGAATCTGCAAAAAAGCTTCACCATGGGCGAAGCGTTCCATCAGCATGAACGCGGCGAACTCAGCGACGAAGCGTTTGCCCGTAAGCTTTGCGAAGAGATGGCGCTGCCGCTGAGCTTCGAGCAATTTTCCGCTGGCTGGCAGGCGGTGTTTGTCGCCCTGCGTCCGGACGTTATCGACATCATGCATAAGCTGCGCGAGCAGGGTCATCGTGTAGTGGTGCTTTCCAATACCAACCGTCTGCATACCACTTACTGGCCGGAACAATATCCGGAAATTCGCGCTGCCGCGGATAATATTTACCTTTCACAGGAGATGGGCCTGCGTAAGCCCGAGCCTGCTATCTACCAGCAGGTGCTCGAACAGGAAGGCTTTCGCCCCAGTGAAGCGGTATTTTTCGACGATAACGCCGATAATATTAAAGGAGCCCAACAGGCTGGCATCACCAGTATTCTGGTGACGGGAAAAGAAACCGTGCCGGACTACTTTGCGAAGCTGTCATGTTAAAAACCGTTCATCAAAAAACGCGGCCCCTCGTGGCCTGGTTGAAGCTGCTCTGGCACCGTATCGATCAGGACAATATGACGACGCTTGCCGGTAACCTGGCCTATGTGTCGCTCCTGTCGCTGGTGCCTTTAGTGGCGGTTATTTTTGCGCTGTTCGCGGCGTTTCCGATGTTTTCGGATGTTAGCCTGCAGCTGCGGCACTTTGTGTTCGCTAACTTTATGCCGGCGACGGGCGACATTATTCAGCGCTATATTGAGCAGTTCGTCGCTAACTCTAACAAGATGACGGCGGTCGGGGCGATTGGGCTTATCGTCACTTCTTTGCTGCTGATGTACGCCATCGACAGCGCGCTTAACACCATCTGGCGCAGCCAGCGGACGCGGCCGAAAATCTACTCTTTCGCTGTCTACTGGATGATCCTTACCCTTGGTCCTTTGCTGGCGGGGGCGAGCCTTGCCATCAGCGCCTGGGTGCTCTCCCTGCGCTGGGCAAGCGGCTTTGACAGCATGATTGACGAAGTGCTGCGTATCTTCCCGCTGCTGCTCTCGTGGCTCTCTTTCTGGCTGCTTTATAGCGTTGTTCCGACGACTCGCGTCCCGGCTAAAGATGCGCTGATAGGCTCGCTGGTAGCGGCGCTGCTGTTTGAACTGGGTAAGAAAGGTTTTGCCCTCTACATCACCATGTTTCCTTCCTATCAGCTTATTTACGGCGTGCTGGCGGTTGTCCCGATTCTGTTTCTTTGGGTTTACTGGACCTGGTGCATCGTCTTGCTTGGCGCGGAAATAACTGTCACTCTCGGCGATTACCGAAAATTAAAAGAAGCGGCAAAAGAAGAAGCTGAGGAGCCATGATTGCATTAATTCAACGGGTCACGCAGGCAAGCGTCAGCGTGGCGGGCGAGGTGACGGGTGAAATCGGCCCGGGACTTTTGGTGCTGTTAGGTGTCGAAAAGGATGACGACGAGCAGAAAGCTAACCGCCTGTGCGAGCGCGTGCTGGGATACCGCATTTTCAGCGATGACGCGGGCAAGATGAACCTTAACGTACAGCAGGCGGGCGGCAGCGTGCTGGTGGTGTCGCAGTTCACCCTGGCGGCGGATACGGAGCGCGGTATGCGCCCGAGTTTTTCGCGCGGCGCGGCGCCGCAGGAAGCGCAGGCGCTGTACGACTATTTTGTCGGTCGCTGCCGTGAACAGGGCATCACGACCCAGACCGGACGTTTCGCCGCCGATATGCAAGTCTCGTTGACCAATGATGGGCCGGTAACCTTCTGGTTGCAGGTATGAGCCAGATTGCCGCATGGCCGCGGGTAACCAGAGAGAGTACAGCTATGTATCACCTTCGCGTACCGCAGACTGAAGAAGAACTTGAGCGCTACTACCAGTTTCGCTGGGAGATGCTACGTAAGCCGCTGCATCAGCCGAAAGGCTCCGAGCGCGACGCTTACGATGCCATGGCGCATCACCAGATGGTGGTGGACGAAGAGGGCAATCCGGTTGCCATCGGCAGGCTTTATATCAACGCCGACAATGAAGCGGCTATCCGCTTTATGGCGGTGCATCCTTCCGTTCAGGATAAAGGCCTGGGCACGCTGGTGGCGATGACGCTGGAGTCAGTCGCCCGCCAGGAAGGGGTAAAACGCGTGGTGTGCAGCGCCCGCGAGGATGCGGTAGATTTTTTCGCCAAGCTGGGGTTCGTCAACCAGGGCGAAATCACCACGCCGCAGACCACGCCGGTGCGCCACTTTCTGATGATAAAACCGGTGGCGACACTGGATGATATTCTGCACCGCGCGGACTGGTGCGCCCAGCTTCAGCAAGCCTGGTACCAGCATATTCCGCTCAGTGAAAAGATGGGCGTGCGTATTCTCCAGTACACCGGGCAAAAATTTATTACCACCATGCCGGAAACCGGCAATCAGAACCCGCACCATACGCTGTTCGCTGGCAGTTTGTTTTCCCTCGCCACCCTGACGGGCTGGGGGCTCATCTGGCTGATGCTGCGCGAGCGCCACCTTGGCGGCACTATTATCCTTGCCGATGCGCATATCCGTTATAGCACCCCGATCACCGGAAAGCCGGGCGCCATCGCCGACTTAGGTTCGCTGAGCGGCGACCTCGACCGCCTGGCGCGTGGGCGCAAAGCGCGGGTGCAGTTACAGGTGGAGTTGTTTGGCGACGATACGCCGGGCGCGGTGTTTGAAGGTATTTATATCGTCCTGCCGGCCACCCCCTTCGGGCCGCTGGAAGAGGGCGGCAACGAAGAGGAGTAACGCTTTGCGTGCTTCGCTCGTGAATTGAAGAGAACAGGGCCGGTGACGCATTGCTTGCCGGCTCTGTTCATCCACTCGATGACGTCTCGCGTCTCCCCGTTGAGATGAGGCGCAAAGCGGCTTACGCGCCCGGGACCACGCCGCCCTGCATCACTTGCTGAATCTGCTGCCCATTGGCGCCTGTCACTTGCAGCTGACCGTTTACGCTCGGGCGCAGCGGTGCGCCCGCCGCCAGGCTGCCGCTGGCGGTCAGTTGCAGGTTGCCGTCGCCTTGCAGCGGCACCAGCGCCCATCCCCAGTTGCGCAGCACGTTTACCGGCACCGCGCGTCCGTTCAGGCTGAGTGTGACCTGGCGCTGCGGCAATTGCGAAATAGCGGCCGTGGCTTCCAGCATGCCTTGTCCGGCAAACGCGCTCAGTTCGGTAACGTTGATCGTTGAAGCGTTCGCGTTAAGCGTAATGGAAGGGCGACGCACGTCGATGCGGTTAAATGTGCCGGCGGCGGCGTTAAGCGTGGCGTTGCCGCCCCAGATCCCCCACTGGCTGTTGCGCGCCAGCTGCAAATTATTGCCATAGCCATCCAGCGCCGTGAGCTGAAAGGGGAAGAGCGGGTCAATATCAATAATCAGGTTGCGGCTGGCGGCCAGCCTTTTTACCGTGATGCTGTTAAGCCAGTCAGGCAGCTTCTGCTGCCACTGCTTTTTCCAGTCTGCCGGCAGGGTGTATTCCAGCCCCGCCAGCGCCACTTCATCCAGCACCAGCGCGCGCCCGTCGCGCAGCCAGTTGCCGGAAGCGCGCGCCATGCCGCCTTCCCAGCGGGTCGTGAACTGGCGCAGCGCAATGCCCTGCGGGGAAAAATCAGCGTTAACTATCGGGTCGAAGAAATGGAGCGAGCCGGAGATAAACTCGCTGGCGTTCATAGAAAGCCTGCCGTCTTCGCTCTGCCAGTCGCCCTTCGCAAGCGTCAGGTTGCGCACGCTAACATCAAGATCCGTCGCCGCCCAGCCGGGACCTTCCAGCCTCGCGTCGGTGATTTCAAGGCGGCCCAGCGCCAGAGAAGGGATCGTAGTGAGCGGTTTGAAAAAATCGCTCAGGCTTTTATCGCTCTGCAACCGGACATCGCTGATGCGAAGACTTTCCACCACCCAGCTGCCGTCGGCATTGCGCCGGGCGGTGCCCGTCAGCGCGCCGCGCGCCACGTCTGCGCCAATGTTGGAGAGCGTAACCTGGTCTTTATCAATCGCGCCCTGAATAAAAACGTTGCTGAACGGCACGCCGTTTAGCGTCATCGAACCTGCGCTTAACTGTATATTCGCCTGAGTGCCCAGGATCTTACCGGCTTCCGGCAGCCAGGGGCTGAGGCCGCCGTTTACGCGCTGCGCGCTCAGGTCCCATTCGGTATTAGGGCTGTTAAACGCCATCTCGCTGAGCCGTAAGTTATCGGCGCGGAAAGGCAGCGGAGCGGTGGAGGGCGAAAAGTTCAGCGTGCCTTTTTGCAGCAGAATGGTGTCCACATGGGAAGGCTCCGTAAGCTGACGACTGCTGAGGCCAATATCCACCTTCTGCGCCACCAGCGTGGCGGGCTGACCATTGCGGCCAAAAGTGACGTTTTTCAGCACCAGATGCGAGGGCGAAGAGAAGCTGTGATCCATTTCATCAAAGGTGATGTGGTAGTCACTGTGGCCGTTAACCCAACTGGTTATCCATCCGGCGCCCCAACGTGTCTGCAGCAGGATATAAAACGCCAGCAGAACAATCAGAACGGCCGCCAGTAAGGTAAGAATGAGCTTTCCAAGAAATTTCATTGTCTTCCATCCTGTGAAGTTCCGGTGATGGAGTTATGCCCCATTTAGGCATATAGCTCAAGGCAGGGATTGTCAAAGAGGGTAACAGCGATGGCGGCAGGGCGCCGCCATCGGAAAGTATTACGCTTTTTCGGGCGGGAAAATCAGGTTCAGTACGATGGCGGTAATGCCGCCTGCGGCGATGCCGGAGGAGAGCAGGTTTTTCACCCAGTCCGGCGCGAACTGCAGGATAAGCGGCTGCTGGGAAACGCCCAGACCCACCGCCAGAGAAAGCGCGATAATCATAATGGCGCGGCGGTTGAGCGGCTCGCGGGAGACAATACGCACGCCGGAGGCGGCGATGGTGCCGAACATTACAATCGTCGCGCCGCCCAGCACCGGTTCCGGAATATGCTGCACGAAGCCGCTGACGGCCGGGAAGAGTCCCAGCACAATCAGCATCAGCGCCACCACAAAACCCACGTAACGGCTGGCAACGCCGGTCAACTGGATAACGCCGTTGTTCTGCCCGAAGCAGGAGTTCGGGAAGGTGTTGAAGATGGCGGAAACGCAGGAGTTAAGGCCATTCGCCAGCACGCCGCCTTTCAGTCGCTTCATGTAAAGCGGGCCGGAGACCGGTTGCTCAGAGACATCAGACGTTGCAGTGATATCGCCGATGGTTTCCAGCGACGTCACCATAAAGACCAGCATCAGCGGCACTAGCAGGTTCCAGTCAATGCCGAGGCCGTAGTAGAGCGGCGTGGGCACCATAATGAGCGAGTCATTCGCTGGCGCACTGCTTTGCGGCAACATGCCCATCGCCCACGCCAGCAGGTAACCCACGGCCATGGCGATAACCAGCGAGGCGACGCGCAGATAGGGGTTGCGTTGGCGGTTAAGCAGGATGATCACCGCCAGTACTGCGCCAGCTAATAATAGGTTTTTCGGCGCGCCGAAGGTGTGATCGTTCATTGCCGCGTAGCCGCCGCCGATAGAGGTCAGCCCTACCTGAATCAGCGAAAGCCCGATAATCATCACCACCACGCCGGAAACCAGCGGCGTGATGATACGGCGCGCCAGGTGCAAAATACGGGAAAGCAGCATTTCCGTGCAGCTTGCCAGCATCAGCGTGCCGAACAGCGCCGCCATCATCGTCGGCACATCCGCGCCGCCGTTTTTCAGCGCCAGACCGCCCATGATAAGCGGTGAAACAAAGTTGAAGCTGGTGCCCTGAATAGAGAGCAACCCGGATCCCACCGGCCCCCAGGCTTTAATCTGGATGATAGACGCCACGCCGGACGCAAACAGGGACATGCTGATGATGTGCTGCGTATCCTGCGCCGGTAAACCAAGCGCCTGACAAATCAACAGCGCGGGCGTAATGACCGCGACAAACATCGCCAGCAAATGCTGACAGGCGGCGAACAGCGTTTGCGGCAGGGGTGGCCTGTCTTCAAGACGGTAAATCAGTTCACTGGCACGAGCAGGCGCAACCGATTGCGCTTTTTCAGACTCTACGGTATCAACGGACATCAACGGCAATCCCACGATGGAAAAGCGGCCATTTTATCGGACTGAATGGTAAAAGCAAACGATTGCATAACGGGCGTAACTATATTTAAAAGCACCAAAAAAGGATTTTATATAACGCTTTCGCAGCCAGGAGAGGCATGACTCAATAAAAGCAGAGTCATTGCTGGAGCGCCTAAAAAGCCAGCAGGGAAGTCTGGTAAGAGGGGGAGTCGCAACGCTGCGCCTGCGGCGTAGTCATTCTTATTGTTTCCGGCTTGAATGCATAGCATCAAAAACGCCCACCTTGCGATGGGCGTGATGATTAAAGCCGCTCAATCTGCACGGTTACGGTGCTGTTAATATTACCTGCAACCGCTTCCTGATTGGTTAGCTGCACCATTTGCAAACCAAAGGTGCCTCCTTCCTGCGCAACCAGGCGACCTGTATTTAATGGCACCGGCTCATTCTGGCTATTAAAAATGCCGATTCCCACGCCTTTTGCCGCGGTTTCATCAGTCAGAGAGTTTGCCAGCACCGTGCCGTCGGCATCGTCGGCAACCCCCATGAATTTATAGGCAATTTTACCCTCATCCGCCAGTTTGTCGCATTCCGGGCCGCCATCAACGCTGGCCTGAACGGTAACGGGAGAAGTAGCATTGTCGCCTTGTTTAATGAGCGTATCTGAGTTTTCCAGCACAGATACGGAGCTCTCACTCAGCGCTACGCTACAGGTAAATTCGGCTGGTTTCAGCGTCCCTGAAATGATGATATTAGCCGACATATCTTTAGCCTGAGCTGTGCCAGCCATAAGCAGCGTTGCGCTTATCAGGCCCGACAATAATTTTTTCATATCATGATGTCCTAATTAATGAGTACGTACGGTCTGGTATTAATGGATTAACCCAAACCGCGCCCTTTACAGACGTTCAATCTGCACCGTCAGGTTTGTCGAGACGTTACCCTGCGTCGACTCCTGGCCTTTCAGGCTCACCAGTGAAAGATAAAGGGGGAAAGAAGCCGTTAAGTTGCTTGCCTCCCCGCTCTTATTAGCACCGGGGAAGGTCGCGACCGTCACGTTGGGCGTGATGAGTTTGTGCTCAAAGTCGGTGAGTTGAATGCCAATACCCTGTGCGGCAGTACTGCTGGTATCAGTATTCGCCAGGGTATTTCCTTCGATGCTATCCGCAGTACCAAGGAATTTCAGGCCGATATTTTTATAGCCTTCATCGGCATCGCAGTTTTTGCCGCCCAGTTGCACATAAACATGGTCGTCTGCATTGAAGGGGTTAATATCACTACCCTGAACAGGCAAATTTTTATTTTCATGATGAAGGGTCAGCACATATTTGCTCATTAATACGGTGCAGCCGCTTGCCGCTGTTTGTAGCCGACCGTAAATCACCATCTCGTGCCCGATATCCTGCGCCTGCACCGGAACCGAACCGGCGATAAGCGTAGCGCCCAGAGCGAGTGTTAATGCCAGTTTTTTCATAAAAGTCTTCTCATTTAAAAAACCTGATAAACGTATTCAGCGGGTTTTTTATTTCAGAGGCGCACAACTTCAATCGTCAGTGCGCTATGAATATTGCCTGCTTCCGGCGTCTGGCCATTAAGCTGAACCATATGTAAGCCCAGGCTAATTGGCATCGCGCTATTTATAACTGGACGGTAAGTATTAATGTTGAGCGGACTGCCGTCAGTAGCATACAGACCAACCCCTACACCTTTAGCTGCGCCTTCGCTGCTATCCGTATTGGCAAGCACCGTTCCATTGGCATTATCAACTGTGCCTGTGAATTTAATCCCTACGCGCCCGGCTTGAATTTTATCGATGCAAACCAGGTCGCCTCCAACCGTAACGGTAAACGTACTGTTGATATGGGCCGCAGCGCCATCCTGTATGGGGAGTTTATCGATTGAATCTTCAAGCGCGATGGAGGTGGTTGAAGGAAGGACCGTACAATCCCCTTCGCTTGGCGCGCTTAACACACCATTAATATCCACCACAGCGGAGCGATCTTCCGCGTGCGCTGCGCCTGCCACGAAAAAGGAAGAGAGTAATAAACCCAGTATCGCTTTTTTCATTTAAATATCCTTATAAGTATTAATTGGATAAAAGTGAATTAATCCGAAAGCGCACCGGCTTACAGACGCACCAGGTCAAGGGTCAGGGTGCCATGAACGGTTCCTTCGGTCGGCGTTTGACCATTTAACTTAACCAGTTGCAGATTAACTTCACTGATTACCCCGTTAAGAGGGATCACACCGCCGTTAATATTCAGCGGTGTTTTATTTTTATCAAAAACACCAATGCCAACGCCTTTTGCGCCATTTTCGCTTACATCATTATTGGCGATTACCGTCCCATCGGCATCATCCGCAACCGCATGTAATTGAATGGAAAGCTTTTCAGGCGCCGGGCAATAACCCCCCACATTGCCGATGGAGATAGGCAAATTTTTCGGTGCTGTCGCATTGGTCCCTTGTGGAATAAGCTGGTCAGTTTGACCACTCAAGGAGACAGACGATTCGACGTAAATATAGCAGTCAGAATTACCGTTCATAACGGTGCCGCTAATCTGCAGTGAAGCTGAATTATCTTCAGCACAGGCAGCGCTGGCGGCGAATAAAGAAGAGAGCATCAATGCCATTAATGCTTTTTTCATTTCCACTATCCTTATACAAAGCAAAAAAGCCTTCGTGACATCACGAAGGCTTTAGTTATGCTTACAGACGTTCGATCTGAACGGTCAGAGAGCCCTGAACGGCGCCTACGGTTGGTTCCTGGCCTGCCAGTTTCACCAGACCCAATTTCAGAGAATAGCCGTTGGTCGTTGCAGCAACAGTATCGTTAACTTTGACAACTTCATCATCGTAATTGTAAAGACCAACACCCACGCCTTTTGCTGCAACATCTGCGCTGGCGGTGTTTGCAAGAGTGTTACCGTCTACGCTATCCGCAGTGCCGAGGAATTTATAAGCCAGTTTGCCCTGGGCAAGAGAAAGCCGGCAATTGTCATCACCTTTAATATTCATGACAACAGTTTTTGAGTTAGTCAGTTTTTGACCGGATTCAACCATTGTAGAAATATCTTCATTCAGAGCGACACTGGTATCAGAAAGGTCGACAGAGCAGTATGAATCGTTAGCAGTAACGGCACCCGTTACCGACAGGGTGGCAGAAACATCATTCGGATTTGTTGTTGCCTGAGCAGCGCCAACCATGAACAGTGCGGAAACAGCCAAACCTAATACAGTCTTTTTCATAATAAATATCCTTATATTTTCCTTGAATGTGAAATAGGCGAAGCGCACTCCCCCTTTATGAAAAAGGGTAATAGCACTTCCATATTTCTTATTTGGTTGTGAATGTTTTAAAGATAATTGATGCGTAGCGTTATTTGCGCCTTTACATTTCCCTTTGTGATTTTTTCATTGGTTTTGGCATAGCGCACAGCAAGGGGCAAAGCGAACCCGTTTTGCTGTTGCGGCAATATTATTTCCATCGGTCGACCCGGGAACAGGACGCTACTGTTATAGAGCATCTCAATCCCTACGCCGGATGCCGGGTTATCTGGCGCAACATTTTTAAATATTGACGGTATTTGGGGGTCGTTCGCGCCTTCAACATTAATGCTGGCTTTTTTGGTATTCAGGCATAACAAATTAACGCTCACGGGATAAGGCTTTTTAGCTTCACTGCTGGCCAGTTCCGTTGCATCTATAGGCGGCAAATCAATTTGCGGATTTGGCACCTGAATAGCGCAGTGCGCTTTCGCTGCTAATACATTTACCGCCATATTCACTACCAGCGAGTTATCATTAAGGGAAAGCAACGAAGGCAACCGCAGGTTCAGCGTTCCACTCTGCATAGCGCCCGTTTTCACTGCTTCAAAACGAAGCGTTAAATCATCGGTAGTAATAGCGGCCTGGGATAAATCAGCAACCGGGGCGCTGAAAGGCAAAACCCATTCTTTGCGCGTGGCGCCCGGTTTGTCATAAATCACCGTCAGGCGCAGGCCCAGACCCGGTAGAGCGGTAGCGAAAGTGTTAAATCCTGTCTGTCGCGCCGTCATTCTCCCGTTCAGCACTTTCCTCACTTTCTCCAGACATGCGCTGGTAATGGGACGATGCGAGCCGGTCAATTGCGCCAGCGAAGCCTCTTTTTTATAAAGCACGGCCCCGACCGGCTCCGCCGCCACGCGAGCCGGCAACTGCACCGTAACCGGCACCGTTAAATTAAGCGGTTCGCTTCGCTTTATGTCCTGACACTCTGCCGCTATGGTCACGGCGCTGTGAAAAACCGTCGTTAAGATTGCTGCCCTGGCCAGGCGAGAAATGGTTTTCTTCATGATTATCAATGACACTCCACAGCCAGTAAGGCGACCGGCAGTTTTGCGCCGCTTTTCGCCGGTAATTCCACAGGCGCGGAGCACTGCTGTTTATCACCCCAGGTAAAACGCACCACGCCTTTATCCGGCGCAGTGTTCAAATAGACCTGCCCCGCATCGCCGACATAATACGTTTCGTCATTACCTTCAATGCGCGCCCGGGCGCCAAAGGGCAAATAGTCGCCGTTGTGTTTAACCGTGAGCACCGCTTTACGCCCGCTTACCGCCGCAAACCGGGCCATTACAATCGCGTCTTTCGTCGGCACGACCTGGGTAGAGGTGCTGGTAAAATCGACCTCTTTACTGGCTCGTGTATCAATGCTTAACGGGTTGCGGTGATACGCGCGTAAATCCGGTACCAGCGCATAACCGCGCGAATCGGTCGCGATATTCTGTCCGCCCTCCAGCGCCACATCCGGCGTGTTGGGAATGGCGACCAGCGCCAGGCTATTATTCGAGTAGCGGCCAGCGGTAATGCCATGACGATGGGCGACCAGACTGCCCGACGCGTTCCATGTCATGTACTGGTTCTCATCGGCGTTATAGGTAAGGTTCATTTCGCCGTACCGGCCCTGATAGTCGAGACCTGCCGAACCGCTCTGGGTATCACTCTGGCCATGCTGCGAAGCGTAGGAGAGCTGCGTATTCCAGCTCAGATCCTGACGATCACCCACTTTCCCGGTGATCCCGACCTGGTTCGACAGGTCGCCCTGCAAGCCGGATGTCGCCGTGTAGTTGACCATCGGCTGAGCGCGCGGGAACGCTTCGCTAAGCGGCAGCGAAAGCGTCAGCGCCAGTTGTTTATCCCACTGCGGATCGCCTTCGTTACGCGTCATGCTGTAAGCCAGCGAAAAACTGACCATTTTATACGAGCCGTTCCAGCCCACCTGCCACATCCGGGAAACGGAGTTATCTCTGTTTTCGCTGCGGTTTAGCGTGGCGAAGAAACTGTGTTCGTCAGTCACCGACTGGTTAACCGTCAGGTTGTACTCGCGACGTTTGCGGGTGTCGGCAAACAGTGTTTCCGAATCCGCCCAGTCGCTGAACGACAGGTAATCACTCAGGTAGTAGCGATTGTCCAGTTGGATCTGCGTATCCGTTTCCGGGATGTCATTACGGTAAGTCAAACGCACCATATCGCCGGTATATTCCGGCGAGTTTTCCCGGCGCCCTCTACTGCGCGTAACGTCCAGAGCAATGCCGCCCAGGCTCTGGAAATCAAAGCCCAGGCCAAGACTGAAGGCTTTAAATTTATCCTGATACTGACTGCCGCCATACACGGTGGCGTTAAGGGGTAACCCCCAGGACAGCGCGGCCTGCAGAATTTCAGGCTTGTCATTGCCAGAGTCGGAAGACGAAAGGTAGCGGCCCGCCGTCAGGTTATATTTTATCTGCCAGGTGCGCAGCAGTTGCGGGACGCTGGAGTACGCAACGGTACTGCGCGACTCGGAGCCATCAGCTTCCGTTACCACCACCTCGAGCTTACCGCCATTGGATACCGATGACAGATCGCCAATCATAAAAGGTCCTGGCGGCACGGAACGCTGATAAATCACGTTGCCGTTTTCACGCACCGTTACGCGCGCATTGCTTTTGGCAATACCGCGAATAATCGGCGCGAAGCCCGTGAGCTGATCCGGGATCATGTCATTGTCAGAGCTTAGCTGCGCACCGCGGAGCAGCAGACTGTCAAACACATCGCCAGGCGTGCTGGCATCGCCCAGCGTTAATTCGCCTTTAAGGGCATGGATAGCGGTCTCGACATAATTGCTGATGCTCTTCCAGCCTTCATCTTTACTCACCGTTGCGTTGTTACGGTAGCGCCAGCGGCCAATATTGATGCCATTAGTGAGGTTGGCGTAGACCGAGTCCGATACGCTGTCATTACGCGAAAGGTATTGCTGACCGGAAAGCTGGTACATCGTGATAAGCGCAGGAATACCGTCGTCCCACTCTTCCTGTGGGACACCCATCAGCGATTCATCACGCAGCACCGTCTGGGGAATAGCGATCTCCAGCGCCAGTTTTGAGAAGTCAAAACTGGTCTTGGTGCCAGGCACCTGCTCTTCCATGGATACGCAGGTGTTTTTAAGCTCATTATCCTGTGCTTTTGAATCCACTTTGCTCATATCCACTCCCAGTGTCTGGTAAGTTTTATAAGAGAGACACGGAACCAGTTGTTTCTCTTTATTCAGTTCAAATCTGACGCTGCTGACCGTCACTACGCTGCCATTTACGCTGATATGTACCCGGTAAGTTCCGGGCGGCTGATAACCCTGACTCAGCAGGCTGGTATCGCTGATGGCTGCGTTTCCATTCACTGCCTGTAACAGACCAGGGTCAAAATATTCACCTGCTAATACTGAGCGAGCGAAAATCGCCGTTGCTACAAAAGAGGCAAGCCACTTAATCCTTGTGCCGTGCATAACGTCCTGTTAGTTAATTAAGACGTTGTGTAAACGTTTTAGAGGTGACGCCAAAGTCGTTAATAGCGCTCCATTCCACGCCTGCGCCAGCCGCTGGATTATGTTTAAGACGATAAGTTTTGTTCCCAAAAGGCGGGATAACGGTGTTGTTGTCGATAACGGAAACCGGTATAGATTCTTTATCCACAGCGATCTCACCCAGCACGACATAAAAAGGCGACGCGTTATCCACTTTCGCCGTATTACCGGAAAGCGACCAGTGCAGGTTTTTAACCGCGTCGCCCGGATCGCCTTTCAGGCCCGCAGGGCGGAAGAAAAATTTAATACGGTTGTTTATCGCCAGCACCATGCGGTTTTCAACTTTAGACTCTTCATCGTTCAAACCCGGTACGCCTTTCACGTCCAGCCAGAAAAGACTTTCACGATCGGCGGGCAAACCATTTCCCAGATAAACCACACGAATAACGTTATCGCTTTTGGGCGCGAGTCGGAATAAAGGCGGCGTTACAACAAACGGTAAATTCTTTTTAACCGTACTGTCGCCTGCATCCAGCCATGACTGAATAAGATAGGCGCGCTCTTCATTACTGTGAACCGTAACAGAAGCATCGCCATCTTTTTCGTTGTAAATCAACCTGTCAGCATTTAAAGTTAATGCCGCATGAGACATTCCTGACCAGCAAGCCGCAGTCAAAAGAGTTGTCAGGAGTAATTTTTTCATTTTAAATCCATAAGAACGCAGTGAGAAATAACCTGCGAAGTAATTAAAAATTACCTCAAAGGTGGCTTTTTATATTAAATACAATCAGAGTCTTTCAATTTGTACGGGTAATAACGACTGTACTGAGCCAGCCGTGGGCGCCTGGTTTTTAAATTTCACTATGTCTACCCGAAAGAGCAGCGGCCTGCCAGCGTCGGTTTCAGGGTAATATTGGGAACAATAACTTCACCTCCCATACCGTCATAAACGCCAACGCCTGCTGCTAATAGGTAATAATCATGCACTGCACATTATTTATTTTTACATCCGGTCAATCTGCACGGTTACTGAACTTTGTACTGAACCGGGGGTAGGTTCCTGATTTTTTAACTTAACCATCGCCAGATGAAATGGGTAACTATTAACACCTTGCATAATGTATCTGGCGCTAACGTTCGGCGTAATAATTTCGCCTGACGCGTCATAAACGCCTATGCCCACGCCTGTTGCGGCGGCGCTACCCTCATCGGCATTGCTAAGCGCAGAACCATCTCCGGCGACGGTACCCATGAAATTGAGCGCAATGCCTTTACAGTTGTCTCCCGTTAAAAAGGCCGACACGGCATCCCGGGAAATGGCATCAGAAAGCGGTTGTCCCTGTTCCGGCAAAGCAGCAACATCCTGGCTTGCCAGGTGCACCAGTGAACGGCTCAACTCAACGGCGCAACCACTGGTGCTGTCCTGTACTGACCCACTAATATCCAGCACGGCCGGAATATCATTAGCGGCAATGGCTACAGCAGACGTTAATACGCTGCTTATAGCGATGATTAATGCTAATTTTTTCATCGTGGAATCTCATTTTAGAATGGTGGGGATCTATTTAACCCAGATGATGGAATAAATATCCCATGCATCACCATCACCAGGTTATTTTGATCATAAAGTGGCTGCATAAAAAGAGTCAAATTCCCCCCTGCGATGTTATCTTGTCAGGGCGTTAAATGTATTCTCTTTTTGAATGTATTAAGTTTTGATATTTTGTGCGGCAGGTTTTTTATAAGAATATGGCCCGGGTAAAAAGGGCGTATTGCTAATAAATAGAGTTTTGGGATTTTCTCAATCAATCAATTCAAAAGATCCATTTATAGAAAAAATGAAGAAATGATAAGTGGACAGAAGGTGATTGACGGAGTGAATTTATTTTGTTGTCGAAGAAAGTGTAATCTATTATTTATGCATTAGAGTATTTTTCCGTTTCCGGCATCCAGCGCTCAATCAAAGCGGCAGCCTGTTCAGGAAAATACTCATGAATATGGCGGGCGATGCGCTGCACTTCAGGAATAAATGCCTGATCGCGCAGCAGATCCGCCACTTTAAACTCCGCGTTACCCGTCTGGCGGGTGCCAAGCAGTTCGCCCGGACCACGGATTTCCAGATCTTTTTGGGCGATGACAAAACCATCATTGCTGTCGCGCAGTACCTGCAGGCGCACCTGCGCCGTTTTTGACAGAGGCGCTTTATAAAGCAGAACGCAATGCGAAGCGACGGCACCACGCCCAACGCGGCCACGCAGCTGATGAAGCTGCGCCAGGCCGAGACGCTCGGGGTTTTCGATTATCATCAGGCTGGCATTTGGCACATCCACGCCAACTTCAATGACCGTGGTCGCTACCAGCAGATCAACGTCGCCCTGCTTAAAAGAGAGCATCACCGCCTGCTTTTCCTGGGGCTTCATGCGGCCATGCACCAGCGCCACTTTTAGCTCCGGCAGGGAGGTTTTTAGCTCTTCCCACGTTGCTTCAGCGGCCTGTGCTTCTAATAATTCTGACTCTTCAATCAACGTACACACCCAGTAAGCCTGACGGCCCTCCTGAGTGCAGGCGTGCCGTACGCGATCGATAATATCGCCACGCCGCGTATCAGGAATGGCGACGGTGGTCACTGGCGTACGCCCCGGCGGCAACTCATCAATAACTGAGGTATCGAGATCGGCGTAAGCGGTCATCGCCAGCGTTCGCGGAATAGGCGTCGCGGTCATGATGAGCTGATGAGGATGAAAGCCTTGCTGCTGGCCTTTTTCCCACAGCGCAAGGCGCTGATGCACGCCGAAGCGATGCTGTTCATCAATAATAACCAGCGCGAGGTTTTTGAACTGGACCTGCTCCTGAAAAATGGCGTGTGTCCCCACGACCATCGGCACCTGCCCGTTGGCGATAGCTTCCTGTTGCGCCAGACGTGCTTTCCCTTTCTGTTTGCCCGCCAGCCAGCCCACGTCGATCCCGAGCGGGGCAAACCAGTTGCGAAAGTTATTCGCATGTTGCTCGGCGAGCAATTCCGTGGGCGCCATCATGGCTACTTGCTGACCGTGAGAAATAGCGCGCAAAGCGGCAAGCGCCGCAACCAGCGTTTTACCGGAGCCAACATCCCCCTGCACCAGGCGCATCATGGGGATATCGAGCGCCAGGTCGCTTTCAATTTCCGCAACCACTCGGTTTTGCGCCGCCGTGGGGGTAAATGGTAGTGAGCGAAGGAACTGGGTTTTAAGCTTATCTTTCGCATCAAGCGGCAGGGCGCGATAGCGCTGCGCGCCCGCCCGTAGCGCCAGCATACTCAGGTTGTGCGCCAGCAGTTCTTCCAGAATCAGGCGACGCTGCGCCGGATGCTTGCCGCTTTCGAGGTCGGTCAACTGTAGCGAAGGAGGGGGACGATGCAGCGTGCGGATGGCTTCCGGCAGGCTCATTAAGCCTTGCGACAGCTCTACGGGCAGCAATTCAGCAACGGGACAGGTATCCAGCACTTCCAGCGCCTGGTCTGTGAGTTTGCGAAGCGTAGCTTGTCGAACCCCTTCGGTAGTGGGATAAACCGGCGTAAGCGTTTCCTGCAGCTCGGTTGTTTCCAGATCGCCCTGAACGCGGTATTCGGGATGTATCATCTCCGCGCCGTACTGGCCGCGCTTCACTTCGCCATACGCCAGAACCCGGCGGCCATGCGCAAGGTTATTCTTCATGCCCGCGTTGAAGTTGAAAAAGCGCAGCGTCAGCACGCCGGTGCCATCGCTAAGCTGGCATACCATCATACGCTTACGGCCAAAGACAATATTGCAGTTCAGCACTTCGGCTTCTACGGTGGCATACACCCCCGGCAGTAAATCGCTAATAGTGGAAAGTTGAGTGCGGTCTTCGTAACGCAGCGGGAAATGGAACAGCAGATCCTGAACCGTATGCAGGCCGAGCTTCGCCAGCTTCGCGCTCTGGCTGGCGCCGACGCCGGTAAGCGAGCTTAACGGAACCGCATCCAGCAGACGGCCTTTCATGGTTTACTCCGCAGCCTGCATTGTCGCCCACCAGCCCGCGTCAGCTTCGATTTCACCGTGCTGATTAACGTGGGGGTACGCAAGTCCTTTGCGCTTAGCGACTTTTGCCAGCACCGGATAGCCGCCTTCAAACAGCAGGCGCTGTTGCTCTGCTTGCGGCAGGGTGCTGTTTTCACGTTCGTACATGCCGGCGTTTTGACGCTGGCGCTGCGCTTCATAAAGAATTAACGCGGAGGCGACTGAAACATTAAGCGATTGCACCATGCCGATCATCGGAATGATGATGTCTTGATCGGCAAGCGCCAGCGCTTCCCTGGTGATGCCCGTCTTTTCCTGGCCCATCAAAATACAGGTAGGACGGGTATAGTCGATTTCACGAAAATCCACCGCTTTATCGGACAGGTGGGTCGCCAGCACTTGCATGCCCTGCGCTTTGAGTTCGCCAACCGCATCGCCAATAGTGCGATGTGTTTTTACCTCTACCCAGCTGTTGCTGCCTGCGGCTGAAGAGGCCATGGTGCGCATCCGGCTGCTCGGCCAGACGGCATGCACCTCGTGCACGCCAACGGCGTCTGCCGTGCGGATAATGGCCGAGACGTTATGAGGTTTATGCACCTGCTCCATGCAAACCGTCAGGTCTGGCTGACGGCGGGCAAGCATTTCACGGATTCGCGCATAACGCTGAGGATTCATAACGCTAGTTTCTGTTGCGGTTAACTTTAATCACATCAGGCATAACGCGGATCTTGCGCATGATATTCGCCAGATGGATACGGTCGCGCGCCGTGAGGCGAATGAACGCGCTGTAAACGCGGCCATCTTTCTCTTCCGTGTTCAGACTCTGAATGTTACTGCCGGCCGTATTGATTGCCGCCGTCAGGTTCGCCAGCGCGCCCTGATGGTTAAACATATCTACCTTAATTTCGGTGATAAATTCCTGCTCGGTCTCTTTATCCCACTCGACCGCCATGAATTTTTCCGGCTCTTTCTGGTAACCGCGAATATTTCGGCATGACTCATGGTGAATCACGAGCCCCTTGCCCGGGCTGACGTGCGCCACTATCGGGTCGCCAGGAATAGGACGGCAGCATTTCGCAAAGGTGATAAGCACGCCGTCCGCGCCTTTAATAGGCAGATGGCTGTGACTGGCCGAGCCGCTTTGCGAGCCTGTAGCCGATGTTTCGCCTTGCAGTAGATTCTTCGCTACCACGACGCTCATGGCATTGCCAAGACCAATCTCAGAGAGCAGATCATCAAGAGTGGCGAGCTTCATACGCTCAAGCTCACGATGGATGTTCTCCTGGGGGATCTCGGCAAGCTTGCGGCTGCCGCCGAGCGCATGGTTGAGCAGGCGGCGGCCCAGGCTTACCGAATCGTCACGCTTTAAGTTTTTCAGCATCTGGCGAATTTTGGCGCGCGCTTTTGAGCTCACGACAAAGTTCAGCCAGGCGGCGTTCGGACGAGCACCCGGCGCGGTAATGATTTCAACTGTCTGACCGCTGGAAAGCGGTTGCGAAAGGGGATAAGGCTGGCGATCGACGCGGGCGCCAACGCAGGCGTGGCCGATATCCGTATGCACCGCATAGGCGAAGTCGACTGGCGTGGCGCCAGCAGGCAATTCGACAATGCGCCCTTCCGGGGTGAAAACGTAAATCTCATCCGGGAAGAGATCGGATTTAACGCTCTCAATAAATTCAAATGAGCTGCCGGCGCTCTGCTGAAGTTCCAGCAGGCTTTGCATCCAGCGCTGCGCGCGGATTTGCGCAGTGGTGCTGCTCTCGTTGCGCTCTTTATAAGCCCAGTGCGCAGCGACACCCATTTCCGCCATCTGGTCCATATCTTCCGTGCGGATCTGGACTTCAACTGGCACGCCGTGAGGGCCAATCATGGAGGTATGCAGAGACTGATAGCCGTTCGCCTTAGGGATGGCGATGTAGTCTTTCATACGCCCCGGACGCGGCTTATAGAGGCTGTGCATCTGTCCGAGCACGCGGTAACACGTATCCACATCCTTAACGATTACGCGAAACGCGTAAATGTCCATAATGGAGTGGAAACGTTGCTCTTTGAGCACCATCTTGCAATAGATGGAGTAAAGATGCTTTTCGCGACCGCTGACGCGGCACGGAATCCCTGCTTCCTGTAAACGGCCTTCAATCTCAGAGAGGATTTTCTGAATCATCTCTTTACGATTGCCGCGCGCCGCTTTCACCACCTCTTTGATAACGCGGTAGCGGTTGGGGTAAAGCGCTTCAAAGCCAAGCTCTTCCAGCTCCGTCTTCAAATGATGAATACCGAGACGGTGAGCCAGCGGGCTGTAGATTTCGAGCGTTTCACGGGCGATGCGGCGACGTTTATCCGGGCGCAGAGAACCCAGCGTACGCATATTGTGGGTGCGGTCGGCAAGTTTGATGAGAATGACGCGGATATCCTGCACCATCGCCATAATCATCTTGCGAAAGTTTTCGGCCTGCGCCTCTTTCTTATCGCGGAACTTAAGCTTGTCGAGCTTGGAAACCCCCTCCACCAGTTCGGCAACGCTTTTGCCAAACAGCTGTTCCATATCCTGGTAGGTGGCAGGGGTGTCTTCAATCACGTCATGCAGCAGCGCGGCCATCAGCGTTTCATAGTCGAGTTTCATCTCGGCCAGAATACAGGCCACCGCCACCGGGTGAGTGATATAGGGTTCGCCGCTTGAACGTGTTTGTCCCTCGTGAGCATCACGTGCAACGAGATAAGCCTGCTGCAGGCGCTTAATCTGGTCCTGCGGCAGGTATTGTTGAATCAGCTGATTCAGGCTTTCAAACAGATACAAGGGCTACCCGCAGCGTTATTAACGACGACCTTCAGCAATAGCGGTGACGGCCTGCAGTTCTGCGGCTTCCTGCTCCTGCTGCTCCTGGCGCTCACGTACGTCGAGGATCTGATTGTTGATCAGGCCTTCTTCGATTTCGCGCAGTGCGATAACGGTGGTTTTATCGTTTTCTTCCGGTACCAGCGGATCCTTGCCGCCTACCTGCATCTGACGAGCGCGACGAGCGGCGACCAGCACCAGATCAAAACGGTTACCAATTTTCTCTACAGCGTCCTGAACAGTTACGCGTGCCATACTAAAAATGCTCCACAGATGAAGAAATGACTGGGCATAATACTGAAAGTGGCTTCAGTCTGCCAATAGTTTGGTGATTAATGCGTCATGTCGCTGCTTCTGGCGGCTCATGCGCAGACGTTCCGCGCGAAGGATGGTTTTCAGATCGGCGAGCGCCATATCGAAATCATCATTCACAATAAGATAATCATATTCAGCGTAGTGGCTCATTTCCGCTACCGCCTGCGCCATGCGCTTTGCGATAACTTCTTCGCTGTCCTGACCACGACCGCGCAAACGTCGGTCCAGCTCTTCTTTTGAAGGCGGCAGAATAAAAATGCTGCGCGCTTGCGGCATTTTTTTACGGATTTGCTGCGCGCCTTGCCAGTCAATATCCAGGAATATATCTACGCCAGTAGCGAGAACCTGCTCAATCGACGCGCGTGAAGTTCCATAATAATTGCCAAACACTTCCGCATGTTCAAGAAAAGCATCTTCGGCGATCATTTTTCTAAATTCATCATGATTGACGAAGAAGTAATGTTCGCCATGAACTTCGCCCGGGCGCGGGCCGCGGGTAGTGTGCGAGACAGAAACCTGCGAATCGTAAAGTGGTTGCGTCTTTAAAAAAGCCTGAATAAGACTGGATTTACCTGCGCCGCTGGGGGCGGAAATAATATAAAGCGTGCCTTGAGCCATGAGTGTGTTTACGTCCTGGTGTGCCAAAAGAGGAGGCGTATACGGGCTTATTATACACGTAGCGGCTGCGCGACGTAGCCTTTGTCACATTTTTCATCTTCAGCTTTTGATATTTGCGCGTTTTCATCCACCACGGCGCAATTTTTGCAACTTCACGGCAATTTCTCTGAAAGCCTCTCCAGAAACGCGCATCACACAATAGCGTGGGTTCGCTATCGGGCTTATGTTCCGACGAAAGCGCACAGGAGGGCGGATGATGATAAGAAAAGCATGCTGGCTACTGGCAGGCCTGGGGTGTTTTAGCGTTCAGGCGGCTTGCCCGGACTGGCCGTTATCACGGGCAAAAGAGGAGATGGCGCAGCTACAGGCGCAGCTAAAGCGCTGGGATGAAGCCTACTGGCAGAAAGGCGAAAGCCAGACCAGCGACGCGGTGTACGACCAGCTCAGCGCGCAGCTCGCCCTGTGGAGACGTTGTTTTCATCATGAAACCATTCCGGCGCTCCCGCCTGCGCTGGCGAGAGGCCGCCTGCGTCACCCTGTTCCGCATACTGGGGTGCGAAAACTAAGCGATGCGAACGAACTCAATGAATGGATGCGCCAGAAATCGGCATTATGGGTGCAACCTAAAGTAGACGGCGTAGCCGTAACGTTGGTTTATCGTTCCGGCTTACTACAGCAAGCCATCAGCCGGGGCGATGGCCTTTATGGGGAGGACTGGACAGAAAAAGTACGGCGTATCCCGGCTATTCCTCATAAGGTTTCCGGAGCCCTGGAAAACAGTGTTTTGCAAGGTGAGATCTTCTGGCGGCGTAACGGGCATCAACAAAAAGCGGCTGGCGGTATTAACGCCCGAGCCCTGGTGGCGGGAGCGATGATGCGCCGCGAGGCTTCGCCTTTACTTGGTGAACTGGATGTTTTCATCTGGGCGTGGCCGGATGGCCCGGCTGACATGGAGAGTCGGGCAACCGCGTTGGCCGAGGCTGGTTTCACGCTGACCAGAGCGTGGACAAAACCTGTCGCTACCAGCAAGGAAGTGGCCCAGTGGCGAGACCGCTGGTTTAATTCGCCGCTGCCCTTCGTTACGGATGGCGTTGTCGTACGCGCTGAAAAGGAGCCTTCCGGCAAAAACTGGCAGCCCGGACAGGGCAACTGGGTAGTCGCCTGGAAATATCCGCCAGTAAAGCAGGTCACAACGGTCAATAGCATTCGCTTCGCGGTTGGACGCACGGGGAAAGTGAGCGTAGTTGCGGAGCTGGAGCCCGTGTTGCTGGATGACAAATGGGTGCGCCGTACGAATATTGGCTCTGTTTCAAAATGGGACCAGTGGGATATCGCACCCGGCGACAGTGTGGCAGTGAGCCTGGCGGGACGGGGTATTCCTCGGCTGGATGAGGTCGTCTGGCGTGTAGCGAAACGCGATAAACCCCAACCGCCTGTTAAACAACCGCACGCAGCCGTAAGTTGCTTTTATGCATCCGCCGGGTGTGAGGCGCAGTTTCTCGCCCGGCTTGCGTGGCTAAGTCAGAAATCTGTGCTCGACCTGAACGGGTTGGGCGAAGCCACCTGGCAGCAGTTGCACCGCGCTCAACATTTTGAACACCTTTTCTCCTGGCTTGCGCTTACGCCCGAAGCTTTATCACAGACGCCCGGATTTTCACCACAGCGCGCCGTTCAGCTCTGGCATCGTTTTTCATTTACTCGCAAATTACCGTTTCACCGTTGGTTAAAAGCGCTGGGCCTGCCGTTGCCCGCCAACGCGCTGCGGACGTTGCCAGACCAAAGCTGGCGGGAGCTTACCATGCGCAATGAAGCCAGCTGGCAGCAACTTCCGGGCGTTGGCGCTGGCCGCGCGCGGCTGCTTATACAATTCCTCCATCACCCCCAGGTAAGTTCGCTGGCAGAGTGGCTGGGAAAACAGCAGATAACAGGCTTTACCGTTCCTGCGCTATAGGGAATTTTTGCCAGCCTCTTTTACGGCAATCTCTGGTTTAAGGTCATTGAAATGAGCCCTGAGCGTTTGATATTCAAAAATATTCCGTCCGCCGTCCATGACCGGGAATGTTTTATCCGGGTGAAAACAAACGTCCAGTATTGACCGGCAGTTTTTCTCTGCTGTTGAAATGCCCATCCAGCTCAACATCAGGAAATAATTGTTGGCGGTAGACCACGGCGCTTCAACTTTGCCTGTATTACGAGGTTGGCTGCCAAGCGCTTTGTCGCTATACCAGATAAATTGAGGAACGTCATAGGCTTCTTTACTTGGGAAACGCGCGCCATGCATATAAATCGACTCAAGCTCAGCATTTTTTTCCAGCCCATGATCGGAAAAATAGAGTAATGACGCGGAACGGTTAGCCAGACGCGCCATAACTTCACCCAGGAAATAGTCGGTGAAGCGAATAGCATTGTTATAACAATCTTCATATTTATTACCGGTATGATAATAATCATGAGATTTGGGATAGCGCGTACAAGCCAGTTCATGGCTGCCGTTGATATGCAAAAAAATGACTTTTTTGCCGTGCTGTTTTAGGGCGTCATCGAACCAGGGTAATAATTCATCATCGTAATGACTTTCCACCCAGTTCAGGTGATGGCTTGTGGAGGCAATCGCAGCCACATAATTGTTGCTTTTACCGCTGTTTCCTTGCGCGCTTATCCAGTAGGTATTAAAGCCTGCTCTATTCGCTGCTTTGACAATGTTGTCTGAGAGGTTATCAATGGTGAAATGTTCCGCATCTGCGCGGCTTAAGATCATAGGAACCGCCAGTACGGTAGCCGAAGCAGGCGCAATAGCATGTTCGAAAATGAGCGCATTATGGTTAAGTTTCGTCTCGACAGGCGTAGTATCCAGCGGGAAGCCATAAAGTTGCATATTGTTACGTCGCGCGGATTCGCCGATGACCACGACATACGTCTCTATGTTTTGATCCTGCCAGGTCAGATGAGCGTCATTTTGCCCACCCCGGCTGATTTTGGCTGCCAGTTGGTTGTCCCGATTCGCGATAATGAAATCCGAGGCTACGTAAAAAGGAGTATTAACTAATATACGTGATGCCAGAGGATAATAGACCTCTTTATCCTTTTGCTTTTTGAACCAGCAAGCAAAAGAAAACCAGGCAATAAAAATAGCCAGCAAAGCGAAAGAGAGAATACTTTGCTTGCGGGTTAGCTTTTTCGACAGCAAATGTATTGCGGTAAGCGTAATAGCAAAGTGCGCCACCGCGACGGGCATATAATAAAGATAGATGCCCGCCATGCTTTTAACTTCACGTAAGTGCGTGGTTAATATGCTCATCGCAAAGGCGACGTTAAATTCACTCTGGTAAATGCTATAAGTACTAAAATCAATAGCAAAGTTGAGAGACAGAAAAGCGCAAATTACCAGTGAAATAGCCTTTCCGGCCAGAGTCCTGTAAATTGCTGCGGCGCTGGCAATAAGCAAAAGATTACAAACTGCAATGCGTAAAATGAAGCGGGGCGGCTGTGTGAAAGCCACGGGCCATAATAAAAGTAAAAGAGAAAGCACAATGCACAGGAGAAATGTGCTACGTCGCTCTTCGCGTAATTTTGTAGTAATAATGCTGACAAAAGACATAATCTAAATTTTTGTGGTGACCGTAACGGGTCCTGAGTTTAATGCGCTAGTTTACATAAACTGGCGATGAGTGAGTAAACATATCCTGCTAAGTATAAATACTGGCCGATTATTGAATGATTTTCACACGGCAACCCGCTTGTTTATGAGCGTTGGCGGAATAGTAACATTTGTAACGAGTCTGGTTGACATTAAAAATATTTATTAATTGTACGAAATTGGAGCATTATCTTTATCACTGTCCGAAACAGAAGTTTTTCTTCGGGAAGGAGGACCTTATCAATAAAAAACCCGCCTGAAGCGGGTTTGTATGTGTTAACGGTATGTTCTGCTCTGATTACTCAATATTCTGAATCTGCTCACGCATCTGCTCAATCAGCACTTTCAGTTCAATAGCTGAGTTGGTCACGTCGGCGTTAATTGATTTAGACGCCAGCGTATTCGACTCGCGGTTGAACTCCTGCATCATAAAGTCGAGACGGCGACCCACCGCCTCTTTTTTCTTCAGGATATTATAAGTTTCTTTAATATGCGCATCGAGGCGATCCAGCTCTTCGGCCACATCGATGCGCTGTGCCATCAGCACCAGCTCCTGCTCCAGGCGGTTATTCTCAAGCTGTACCTGCGCTTCTTCAAGCTTCGTGACCAGTCTTTCACGCTGCCATTGCAGGACGGAGGGCATTTGCGCGCGGACTTTAGTCACCTCTGCGCTCACCCCTTCCAGACGCTGCTCAATAAGCATTTTCAGCGCCTGGCCTTCGGTTTCACGCGCCACAATAAAGTCATCCAGCGCGCCGTCCAGCGCCGACAGGATATCAGCGGCGATAGCGTCCAGATCCTGTTCCTGCGCGGCCATTACGCCCGGCCAGCGCAAAATATCGAGCGGGTTTATCTCGCCTTCATCACTTTGCATTTTCACCCAGTTCGCGGCGCTGACCAGCTGCTTCGCCAGTTTTTCGTTGAGGATGAGTTCCCCTTGCGCGCTGGCGTCAGGTTCAAAGCGCAGCGTGCACTCAATTTTACCGCGAGTCAGACGATTACGGATGCGCTCGCGGGCTACAGGTTCCAGGCTGCGGAACTGTTCCGGCAGGCGAATATAGGTTTCCAGATAGCGCTGGTTTACCGAGCGTAATTCCCAGGCGGCGCTACCCCAGTCACCCTTAATTTCACGCCGGGCGTAGGCGGTCATGCTGCGGATCATAGTCATACCTGTTTTTAAAAAGAGTGATGCGATTATAGCTACCCCTGGGCAGCCAGGATAGGAATAAGCGCCTTAAGCCCGTATAATGCGCAGCCACATCTGTTACAAGCCGGAGAGAAATTCATGCGTCCATCAGGCCGTAGCGCTACCGAAGTGCGCCCAGTTACCCTGACCCGTCACTACACTAAACACGCTGAAGGCTCCGTGCTGGTTGAGTTTGGCGATACCAAAGTGCTTTGCACCGCCACCATTGAGGAAGGCGTGCCGCGCTTTCTGAAAGGGCAGGGGCAAGGATGGATCACTGCCGAATACGGCATGCTGCCGCGTTCAACCCATACCCGTAACGCTCGCGAAGCCGCAAAAGGCAAGCAGGGCGGTCGCACGCTGGAAATTCAGCGATTAATCGCACGTTCGCTGCGCGCTGCAGTAGATTTAAAAGCGCTGGGCGAATACACCATTACGCTCGACTGCGATGTTTTGCAGGCGGATGGCGGCACCCGTACTGCTTCTATTACAGGTGCCTGCGTGGCGCTGGCAGACGCGCTGAACGCGATGGTCGCTGGCGGCAAGCTGAAAACCAACCCGATGAAGGGCATGGTGGCGGCGGTTTCCGTAGGCATCGTGAATGGCGAGGCGGTTTGCGATCTGGAATATGTGGAAGATTCAGCTGCGGAAACCGACATGAATGTCGTAATGACCGAAGATGGCCGCATTATTGAAGTGCAAGGCACAGCGGAAGGCGAGCCGTTTACGCATGAGGAGTTGCTCTCGCTGCTGGCGCTGGCCCGCGGGGGGATTGAATCCATTGTCACGTCGCAGAAGGCGGCGTTAGCAAATTAATTTTTAAGGCGACTGTGAAGTCGCCTTTTTTATGCCTGAAAAAACGCTATTTGAGGAGCAAAGCCATGAAACCGTATCAGCGCCAGTTTATTGAATTCGCCCTTAACAAACAGGTGCTAAAGTTTGGTGAATTCACGCTGAAATCCGGGCGCACGAGCCCCTATTTCTTCAACGCCGGGTTATTTAACACGGGGCGCGATCTGGCATTGCTGGGCCGTTTTTATGCAGAAGCGCTGGTAGATTCCGGCATTGATTTCGACCTGCTTTTCGGCCCGGCTTATAAAGGTATTCCCATCGCCACGACGACCGCTGTGGCGCTGGCAGAACACCATGAACGCGACGTGCCTTACTGCTTTAACCGTAAGGAAGCGAAAGATCATGGTGAGGGCGGCAACCTGGTGGGTAGCCCGCTGCAGGGGCGCGTGATGCTGGTGGATGATGTGATAACAGCCGGGACGGCTATCCGTGAGTCGATGGAAATTATTCAGGCTAACGGCGCTACGCTTGCGGGTGTGCTGATTTCTCTCGACAGACAAGAGCGCGGACGCGGTGACATTTCTGCTATTCAGGAAGTGGAACGTGATTACGGCTGCAACGTTATTTCCATTATTACCCTGAAAGACCTTATTGCTTATCTGGAAGAAAAACCGGAGATGGCGGTTCACCTGGCGGCGGTGCGCGAATATCGCGAGCAGTACGGGGTATAAAACAAAAAAGGGCCGCTCGGCCCTTTTTTGTTTATTGAAGCTGCGCGGCGAGCAGCGGCCAGCGAGAGTCAAACTCGTCGGTGGGGCTGTAGCGAAATTCGCTGCGCACAAAACGCGATAGCATGCCTTCACAAAACGCCAGCAGCTGGCTCGCCAGCAGGGTTTCATCGGTTACATACCCTTCGCCTTCGCGCATTTTGCGTTCACGCAAAACCTGCCTCAACTGCGCTTCGATACGTTCAAAAAGTTGGTTAATGCGACCTTGTAAACGGTCCTGTTCAAACATCAAAGCATGACCGGTAAGAATGCGCGTTAGCCCCGGGTTGCGTTCGCCAAAGCCGAGAATGAGCTGCACAATCAGCCGCAGGCGCGTGGTCGTATCCTTCTCATCCTTCAGGATAAGGTTGATACGGCTAATAAGGCTGTCTTCGATAAACTCAATGAGGCTATCAAACATCCGGGTTTTGCTGGGGAAGTGACGATAGAGCGCCGCTTCGGAAACGCCAACGGAAGCCGCCAGTTTCGCCGTGGTGATGCGCTGACTGCCATCGCTGGATTCAAGCATCTGGGCCAGAGACTGAAGTATTTCTTCGCGACGATTCCTTTTCGCAGTTTGTTTTTCTGACATGTTCTGAAAGACCCCTGAGAATACATTCTTGCCAGGCGAGCATCCACAAGCGACCACAGGCGTAATGCCTGTGGTAATTTATTCGCTTTATTTTGCTTAAGGGATGCGTTTAAACCGGGGGGCTTATCGCCGCCCAGAGTGACCGAAACCGCCTTCACCGCGTTCGGTCTCATCAAAGGCTTCAACCAGGTTGAATTCTGCCTGTACTACTGGAACAAACACCATCTGCGCGATGCGTTCGCCAGGTTCAATAATGAAGCTTTGTTGGCCGCGATTCCAGACGGAGACCATCAATTGACCCTGATAATCAGAATCAATCAAGCCCACCAGGTTACCCAGAACAACGCCATGCTTATGGCCAAGTCCTGAGCGCGGCAGGATGACCGCTGCGAGAGACGGGTCGGCGATGTGAATCGCAAGGCCAGTCGGCAGAAGCGTCGTTGCGCCAGGCGCCAGCTCTACAGCGTCATCCAGACAAGCGCGCAGGTCAAGGCCGGCCGAGCCGGCGGTAGCGTAAGTCGGCAGCGGGAACTGCTGGCCCACGCGCGGGTCCAGAATCTTAACGTCGATTTTTTTCATCATAACGGGTAACGATTTCGTCCAATAAAAGATGGCCAAGGCGTTCTTTCCGCTCAAGCGGTAAGCGTTTATCGCCCTCCTGCCAGAAAAGATGCAGAGCGTTGTTATCGCTGTTAAATCCTTGATTAGATTTAGAAACGTCGTTCGCGCAAATCAAATCAAGGTTTTTACGCTGGCGTTTTTGCCGCGCATATTCTTCCACATTATTCGTTTCGGCGGCAAACCCGACGACATAAGGGCGGTTAAGGGTAAGCGCAGCTACGCCCGCCACGATATCAGGGTTTTTCACCATGGTCAGGGTGAGTTCATCGCCCTGTTTTTTAATTTTTTCACTGGCGATTTCAGCTGCACGGTAATCCGCCACGGCGGCGCAACCAATGAAAATATGCTGCTGCTGCGCGCGTTTTTGTACTTCCGCTTCCATTTCCAGCGCGGTGGTGACATCCACACGCTGCACAAATGGCGGCGTAGATAACGATACGGGGCCTGAAACCAGCGTGACGTTGGCGCCTCGCGCCGCCGCTGCCGCAGCAATGGCGAAGCCCATCTTGCCGGAGCTGTCGTTGGTAATATAACGCACCGGATCCAGCCGCTCGCGGGTAGGGCCTGCGGTAATCATGATGTTGAGATGTTGCAGATCTTTGACAGGCGCGAAATGCAGCGCGGCCATTTCCACTATCGTCATCGGGTCAAGCATACGGCCCGGCCCTATGTCGCCGCAGGCCTGGCTGCCGCTGTCCGGCCCCCAGAGTTGCAACCCGCGGGAGGCCAGCACTTGCAGATTATGCTGGGTTGCGGCGTTGCGGTACATCTGCTGATTCATGGCGGGCACGACGGCAACAGGCGAAGGTGTGGCAAGGCAAATAGTCGTAACCAGGTCGTTCGCCATGCCAGCGGCTACGCGGGCGATAAGATCGGCGGTGGCGGGCGCAAGGATAACCAAATCGGCCCATTTGCCAAGCTCGATATGGCCCATCGCCGCCTCGGCCGCCGGGTCAAGCAAACTGTCGGAAACGGGATAACCCGACACCGCCTGCAAACTCAGCGGCGTAATAAACGCCTTCGCCGCTTCTGTCATGGCGACTCTCACTTCCGCGCCGCGATCGCGCAGGCGCCGCACCAGCTCAGGCGCCTTATACGCAGCAATACCCCCGCTGACGCCCAGAACGATTTTTTTTCCGGAAAGCCCAGTCATGATTTTTTCCGCTAACAACAAATAAGGCGGCCATTTTACCACAATCAAAAAACCGGCGGAGCAGTACAAAAAATCAACTTTGCGAGATAGCGCGCAAGCGTGACAAACCAGCCTTCCAGTCAAACTTATCTGTGGCAGGATAACGCCGACGTAACGCAGAGGAGGTGTGATGGTGGTTGAAAAGGCGCAGCCGGCGGGGCCGCGCGAAAAGCTGCTTACTTATGGCGCAAAAGAGCTAAGCGATGCGGAACTGCTGGCGATTTTTCTGCGCACAGGCAAGCGTGGGGTTTATGTCGTCACGCTGGCGGAACAGTTGCTCGGGCATTTCGGCTCGCTGCGTCGTCTGTTATCGGCAACGCTTGAGGAACTGGGCGCGGTAGGGGGCATTGGTGTGGCGAAATATGCGCAGCTTAGCGCGATTGCTGAGTTAGGCAGGCGTTACGCTGCCTCCTGGATGCAGGACGAACAGCCATTATTAAACCCTGATATGACGCGTGAATTCCTTATGAGCCAGCTTAGCGATGAGCAACGCGAGATCTTTATGGTGATCTTTTTAGACAATCAGCACCGCGTCATTAAAAACAGCCAACTTTTTTCAGGCACGCTTAATCATGTAGAAGTACACCCGAGGGAAATTGTGCGGGAGGCTATAAAAGTTAACGCGGCGGCGGTAATCCTTGCGCATAATCATCCTTCCGGTCACGCCGAACCCAGCAAGGCGGACAAAATGATTACCGAACGCATTATAAATTGCTGCCAGTTTATGAATATCCGAGTGCTGGACCATCTGGTTATTGGCCGCGGAGAATGCGTTTCTTTCGCCGAACGTGGCTGGATATAAGCCAGACGAGGCGATCCATGGCGATCTTTTCTGTTCGGGACTTGAGCAGACGGCCCCGGCAGCGTATACTACGCCACCTTTGAGAATCTCGGGTTTGGCATTTGGGCCTGGCATACGCGAGTTCACATTGAACCGCCAGACCGGGCTTTAGGCCTGACGAGGCGCCAATACCCTATACGAAGCTCGAGCTAATTTGATTTTTGGAGAATAGACATGTCCCGAGTCTGCCAAGTTACTGGCAAGCGTCCGGTGACCGGTAACAACCGTTCACACGCACTGAACGCGACTAAACGCCGTTTTCTGCCGAACCTGCACTCTCACCGTTTCTGGGTAGAGAGCGAAAAGCGTTTCGTTACTCTGCGCGTATCTGCTAAAGGTATGCGTGTTATTGATAAAAAAGGCATCGACGTTGTTCTTTCTGAACTGCGTGCCCGTGGCGAGAAGTACTAAGGAGCTAAATCATGGCTAAAGGTATTCGCGAGAAAATCAAGCTGGTTTCTTCTGCTGGTACTGGTCACTTCTATACCACCACGAAGAACAAACGTACTAAGCCGGAAAAACTGGAACTGAAGAAATTCGATCCGGTTGTTCGTCAGCACGTTCTTTACAAAGAAGCTAAAATTAAATAATTTTAGTGGATTGTACAAAAACCCCGCCTCGGCGGGGTTTTTTGTTTTCCGGCTACCCTCATATTAAGGTTATCCGATAAACACAAGGTCACGAGAGAAAGCATGCCTGAATTACCCGAGGTAGAAACCAGCCGTCGCGGTATCGAACCGCATCTGGTTGGCGAAACCATTCTTCACGCCGTGGTGCGTAATGGCCGCCTGCGCTGGCCAGTCTCTGATGAAATCCATGCCTTAAGCGATAAACCGGTTTTGAGCGTACAACGGCGGGCAAAATACCTGCTGCTGGAATTGCCGGATGGCTGGATCATTATCCATCTTGGCATGTCTGGCAGCCTGCGCGTGCTGCCGGAAGAGTTGCCCGCGGAGAAGCACGATCACGTTGACCTGGTGATGAGCAACGGCAAAGTGCTGCGCTATACCGACCCACGCCGCTTTGGCGCCTGGCTCTGGACAAAAGAGCTGGAAGGCCATAACGTCCTGGCGCATCTGGGGCCGGAACCGCTTAGCGAAGCGTTTAATGGCGAATATCTGCATGCGAAGTGCGTGAAAAAGAAAACCGCCATCAAGCCCTGGTTGATGGATAACAAGCTAGTGGTAGGCGTGGGTAATATCTATGCCAGCGAGTCGCTCTTTGCGGCGGGGATCCACCCTGATCGCCTTGCCTCGTCGTTATCGAAAAAAGAGTGCGAGCTGCTGGCGCAGGCGATTAAGGCTGTCCTGTTACGATCGATAGAGCAGGGCGGCACGACACTGCGCGATTTCCTGCAAAGCGACGGCAAACCGGGCTATTTTGCGCAGCAGCTACAGGTTTATGGTCGCGAAGGGGAACCCTGCCGGGTTTGCGGTACGCCGATACAGGCGGGAAAACATGCCCAGCGCAGCACCTACTGGTGCCGTCGCTGCCAGAAATAATCAGGCAAGTCTTTCGAGCAGAGCCTGATGCACATGCTGCGGAAGGAAGTGGGAGACGTCGCCCTGGTGGCGCGCCACTTCCTTTACCAGCGACGAAGAGATAAATGACCACTCTTTGGCGGGCATCAAAAAGACGCTTTCCAGCTCAGGCATCAGATGGCGGTTCATATGCGCCAGCTGCATTTCATACTCGAAATCACCCGAAGTACGCAGGCCCCGCACCAGAATAGTGGCGTTTTGCGCTCGCGCGAAGTTAGCCATCAGATCGCTGAATCCTGTTACCTGCACTTTTTCCAGATGCGAAGTCGCCTTCTGCGCGAGCGCTACGCGCTCTTCCAGCGTAAACAGCGTTTTTTTATGCGGACTGGCGGCAATCGCCAGGATCACTTCGTCAAACAGGCGGGAAGCGCGGGTAAGAATATCGATATGGCCGTTGGTAATCGGGTCAAACGTGCCGGGATAAATAGCGCGAGTGGTCATAGCGGTCTCTTTTCCGTATAGCCATGGTTTAACGCCCACAGCTCGGTGTATTTGTTAAAGGTGTACTGTGCGTTCACGACGGCAAGCAGCCAACCTTGTTTGCCATCCAGTACGCCGCCCCGCAATAACAGCGTCTTACAAAAGGCGCCCAGCGTGTGGCCGAAAATGGCCGCTGCCGAAACCTTCTTTCCTTTCTGATGGCGCTCCTGCGCCCAGGCGGCGGCGTAAGCCAGCTGCTTACGCTGAAAGCCTGCGAAATCCCTGCACGTTAGATGCTCCAGATCGCCCTGTAGCGCTACCACGCGTGCGCCGGACGCTTCCAGCGATTCATGGACCCGGTTGTCATTATAGCGGTAACGTTCACGAGCATAGAGACGGGTTACACGATCGGGATACCAGCCGCTGTGACGCATAAAGCGTCCAAGGAATAGATTCCGGCGCGCGATGCTGTAGACCGTGTCAGGCTGCGGGTTAGCAAGCGCCTGCCGAATGGCGTGCGCCAGTTCTGGCGTCACACGCTCGTCGGTATCGATCATCAAAACGTAGTCGCCGGTGGCGTACTGTTGCGCTCGCTGGCGCTGAATGCCGTAGCCTTGCCAGTCGGCTGAGGTAAATACGCGAACGCCCGCCGCTTCGGCCAGCGCGACGGTGTTATCGTCGCTGCCGGAATCCAGCAGCACAATCTCATCCGCCCAGCTTACCGAAGCCAGACAATCCGGCAGCACGTCCGCTGCGTTTTTGGCGATCATCACCACAGAAAGACGCGCGGTCATCAGTGGCTCCGCTGCGGCAGATAGGGCTGCAGAAGCTGCAAAAGACGTTGCAACGCGCCCTGATTCTGGTGCAGAACTTCCACCGCGTGGCGGCCATACCAGAGGCGATAATCTTCGTCCGTCAGCAGCGTTGAGATCTCTTTTACCAGCGAGTCTGCACCCGTGACGGTGATAAGCCCGTCCGCTTCCTGCAGCTTCGCGCAGATGTCTTTGAAATTGAACGTATGCGGGCCCATCAGCACCGGAATAGCGTGCGCCGCCGGCTCAAGCGGGTTATGACCGCCGCGCTCAACCAGGCTGCCGCCGACAAAGGCGAGGTCTGCGATACCATACAACAGCATCAGTTCGCCCATGGTATCGCCGATAACGACCTGCGTGCTGCCGGAAGGTATTTCACCCGTACTGCGCAGCGTGAAGCTGAATCCTGCCTTTTGCACCATCTCCCGCGCGTCTTTGAAGCGCTCCGGGTGACGCGGCACCAGAATCAGCAGCAGGTCAGGGAAGGTTTCCAGCAGCCTGCGGTGGGCTTCAAGAATAATGGTTTCTTCGCCGTCGTGGGTGCTGGTGGCTATCCAGACTTTACGGCGCGGCGCCCACTGCCGACGCAGCGTTACGGCGCGGGCCGCCAGCTCCGGCGTAACGGAGATATCAAACTTCAGGCTGCCTGTGACGGCCAGTTGATTGCGTTTGAGCCCAAGCGCAATAAAACGGCTGCCATCTTCCTCGTTCTGAGCGGCGATAAGCGTGATCTTGCTTAACAGGCGACGCATAAAGCCGCCCAGTTTCTGGTAGCCACGCGCTGAACGTTCGGAAAGGCGCGCATTGGCGATGACCAGTGGAATTTTGCGCTGATGCAGCGCAGAAACCATGTTTGGCCACAGTTCCGTCTCCATGACGATAACCAGCTTCGGATTCACCGTGTTAAGAAAGCGGTTCATCGCGCCCGGCAGATCGTAAGGCAGATAGACGTGATGCACATCTTTGCCAAAAGCGGAGAGCACGCGCTCAGAGCCGGTCGGCGTCATGGTCGTGACGGTAATAGGCAGTCGGGGATAACGGTGACGCAGCGCGCGAACCAATGGGATCGCCGCAAGCGTCTCACCCACGGAAACAGAATGAAGCAGAATGCCGTCTGGCTGGACTTTGCCCTCGCAATAGCCATAGCGTTCTCCCCAGCGCTTGCGATAGGCCGGGGCTTTGCGGCTGCGAAGCAGCAGACGTAGCCAGACAAAAGGCTGTATAAGGTAGAGTAAAGCGGTATACAACGATTCCAAGCGAATATCCGTTATTTTCTTTATCGGCGGGCAAATTCTAAGCATTTAGCGTAGCTAAAGCTATCCTTTTGGCGTCGTGGGCGCGGTTTTGCCCTGCCAGGGTGCAAAGAGAGCGGATTGTGATGATTAAGCGGGCAGCACAGGTCTGCCCGCGATAAGAAAAGCGTCTGCTAAAGAGGTTATCAGCGCTTATTTTCCGGCAAAGAATCAAGATGATAGGTTATACGCTCTGACAGGCCGCGAATATCACCGCCTGTGATAAAGAAACTATCGTCTTTGAGATTAGGGTTGGTGACGTCAAAGCCCAGCATTTTGTTGATGAGCGTAGCGAGCTGGAAATGGTTTTTCGGCTGCGCCGACGCGATGTCATCAAAGCGATACGCTTTTCCGTTGCTGAAGTAGATAAACGGCACCTGAGCGATTGGCATTTCCACCACCGAGTGGCCAAACAAACCGCCGTCGCCCACGCGTTCGCCATGGTCAGACGTGATAAAGACCAGCACCGGCAGCTTCGATTTCGCCATGACCGTGCGAATAGCCGAGGCCAGCTCTTTGTCGTACAGACGGATAGCATCGTCATACTCGTTTTTCTTCTGCGCAACGCTATCGGCAACCTTTGGCGTTGAGAACTTCGCAAAACCCGCCGGAATGTTTCGCTCATAAGGAATATGCGGCGCGCGGCTGTTCAGCACCATGAAAAACGGTTTCGCGTAGTCGAGGTCCGCTTTTTCTACGGAAGGGGTCAGTACGCTGTCCGCGCCCACTTCCGGCGCAGGGCGAACCTGCGTGTCTTCCCACAAATTGATATTGTGAACGCCTATCCAGTTACTCAGGCCTTCCAGCCCCTGGGCGGAGATAAACGCGGTCTGGTAGCCCTGTTTCTGCGCATTGGCGAACAGGTTCGTGGATTTTGATTTATAGGCGTAATAGTTGTCCGGCTCACGCAGGTTGTTCACCAGCATCGGGATCGCCACGCGCGTAGAGACCGCGTTAGAAACGATAATGCGTGACGTGCCCTGATACTGTTTCATCAGCGCAGCGAGCTCCGGCGTCGTCTCACGGTCATAGCCAACGGCGCTGACGTGATGCGGGTTCAGGCTTTCGCCAATGGCCAGAATGATAGAGTATTTACCGCTCTGGTAGCCCGGTACGGGTTTCACGGTGTAGGGATCATAATGCGCGATGTTCTGGTTTTCACCGGAGATAGCCTCTGGAATAAGGCGAATAGCGCTAAAGCTCATCGCTGAAAGACCGTTACGCAGCAGCGAATGGCGCAAATCCGGGTTGAACTTATACATCTGGCCGTCAATGGCTTTATAAAACTGCCCGGCAAACATCACCACGATAGCCATCAGGCAGGGGATCGTCAGCCATTTTTTCCACGCTGGCGCAAAGCGGCGGGCAACGCCGAGCGAGAAAACCACCGCCGCCAGCATAAAGACAAAATAGATGCCAAGCGTGCCGATGCTGTCGCTTATGCCGCTGGCGATATCTTTGGTCTCGACAAATGCCAGCCACACCTCGCTTGGGCCATAAAACTGGCCATAGAAGGTGTAATAGATGGCTTCGCTGATCTGCACGATGAACGTCACGGCCAGCAACAGGCGCGTCAGGAAGAAGCGTGCGCTGACGGCCGCCAGCAAAGAGATAATCACGTAGAGCAGCAGATCATCCGGCTTAGGATGATACACATTATCTTTCAGCAGGATGCTGATTTCAGAAAGCGAAAACAGCAGCATAAACGCAAGCGTCAGGCCCAGCGTACGCAGCAGGTTACTGCGTCCTGCTTTGGACGCAGTCAAAGTAGTAACAGACATGGAATAACCTTAAACCATTACATTTTTCGGGTAAGCGGACGGATCGCTTTGCCGAAACCAAAGCGCAGCGCGCGGACGGCAGCGGGGCGCTGGTGCAGCCCCTTTTGCCAGATAGATTCAAAAAGAGCGAACCAGCGTGCGGCAACCGCTTCACGCGAGTAAACCTGCAGCCGTTTTTCTCCCTGCTCCAGCATGCTGCGAAACAGCGTCGGGTCATTTTTCAAACGCATAATCGCGGCGAAGGCTTCATCCGGATTTTTCGCAATTAAGTAATCGAGTTCGCTTTCACGAATAGCGCGAAAAGAGGGCTCGTCATCACAGACCATGACCGTTTTGCCTAGCCAGCCGTTAATCAATTTGCTGGCGGGTTTGCGTGCAAGCTTGTGATCGTGAGATTTGCGGAAACTCACACAAACATCCACGTCACGATAGTCGGTCCAGTTATTGAAAGAGATACGCAGGTCAATGCCTTCAGCCGCCAGACGCTGTTTAAACTCCTCGCTGGCATATTCCGGCGGGAAGCTATCCACGCGGCCAAAGTAGGCGACGGTACGTACGGTGTTATCGGTGCGCTCGCGCGGCTGTACACCCGGCTGCGGCCAGTAAGGCACGAAGAGTCGGTTGCCATGGCCTGCCACTTCCGGATTCTGCTCAACGACGTAGTCTGCGCCAATAATCGGCGGCCGATCGGCGCGTGCGACTACCGTTACCCCTTTCCAGGGCTTAACGCGGGAGCCAAAATCGTCGTTGTGCATCAGGTTAATGGCGTCGGGACGGCACTGCGCGCCGAACGAACATTCAATCAGATCCGGATAGTAATGATTGAGGGTCAACGCCGTCTGAAAGGTCCAGCCGCCGCGCCCGCCGCAATAAAAGCGTTCTGGAATGGTGTCCGGGTTAACGCGGGCGTCAAGCAATGCCTGAAAGTCGGCATAATTTTTTGCGATAAAATCGGCGCGCGAGACAGCGTGCAGTTTAATTTTCTTCATCATGAGGCTTTATAAATCTTCTTAAGACGAAAATAACGACGACCCAGACGCCAGCGCTGCTTGAAGCCGCGCGCGTTACGCCAAATCATCTCCCAGATCCCCCGCTCAAACAGTTCGCGGGTAATTTCGCGCTTCTTATCCGGATTTTCGATATTGTTGATGCTGTGCAGAATGCCCAGGCCCTCTTTAGCGATTTGCCAGTGGCAGGCCGGGACGCGTTTTACCTGTTCCGGGTAGCGCTCATTAATGGCGTTAAGCAGCTCCAGAATCTTCATGTAGTGACGTGCGGAACGCATACGTGTGTCATCGGTGCCGGGGGTATGCGAGACCGAAGCGGAGTGAATCAAATAGTCATACAGCGCTTCGTCAATATATTGCACCCGCTCGGCGGTAAGTAAGACTTCTGTCGTCCAGGGGATATCCTGGTGCCGCAAACCCGGTTCGAACGTAAAACCCTGGCGTTTGATAAAATCATGCCGATAAATATTAAGCCAGGTAACGTGCAGGAATTTGCGGGAATCCAGCGCCATCTGCAGCCAGGTTGGGCCATCAATCACCCCGGTTGAAGCCAGGCGGTCGGACGGGAATATCTTTTTGGCCGGGCGACCGTCGTCATAGATATAGGTGCCATTGCAGGTCGCTACATCAAGACGGTTCTGCGTGGCGATTTCCAGCAGCCGGTTGTACATGCCCGGGTAAATCACATCATCAATATCAGGGAAAGCAAGATATTCGCCGTTCGCCAGCGCCAGTCCACTGTTGCGCGCCACCGACACGCCCTGATTTTCCTGAGTCACTACGCGAAAACGCGCAAACTCACTGGCATAGCGGCCAATGATTTCCGCGGAACGGTCCGTCGAGCCATCATCAACGACAATCAGTTCAACGCTGTTGAGATGCTGGTTTTTAATACTTTCAAAAAACGCGCTCAGGAACTTCTCGCCGTTATATACCGCGATAACGAGACTCAGAAGAGGGGTGTCAGACATACTTTCTCCGTAAAAACCGGGCCGTGCGAAAAATGCGTCAGTTTGACTGAATGGCGGTTGGACCGCAACGCTTAAGCAGAGTTCGCGCGCCAGCTTTTCTGACTGCAAGGGAAGAAAGAAAAGCTGGCTATCCGTGAAGGGGATTAAGAGCCGTTTTGCGTATGGGAGTCGCGAGAACGAAGACAACAGATGCCGATGAGCAGACCCGTCAGCATCATATACTGCTCCAGATAATGGTCCTTCAGGTTATGGTCAACCATGGTGCGCGAGAAGAAACCGATAGTGAAGAGCAGTAAAAACAGTCCCGGCATGGTCTTGCCGTGACGGTAATGCCGCCAGCCGATATACCAGCATGCCACAAGCAGCGCCAGCCAGCCCGCAATTCCCAGCACGCCGTTCTGTAACCCGAATTCAATCAGGCCATAATGGCTATGCGGAATGGTGACTTTATCGGTCTGAAGGTCACGGCGTAAGATGAAGCGGAACGCTTCTTTACGGGGGCCAATGCCAAAGGGGTGTTCTGCCACAATCTCCCAACCCCGATGGAAGAAGCTGGCGCGACACCCATTGGAATGGTTCATTGGTTGTCCTTCCGCATTAAGCGGGATAGCGCCGCCATTAACGTTATAGCAGTAGCTGGTAAAAGGCGCGTTCCAGCCCGTTTCGGCATCGCTCCTAAGGCTTTGCCAGCGTGGGTCCGTTTTCCATGAGGCGATGCCAAGGGCGATAGCGGCAACCAGCAGCACCAGGAAAATAGAGGCTATTTTCAAAATGTTGCCACGGCGCATTCTGTGCAGCCCCAGCAGGATAAAAGTGGAAAACAGGCTGCCTACCAGGCCAATCGTGCCCCAGCGGGTATCGACCAGCGCGGTACACACCAGGTTCGCCAGCAGCATAAAGGCCAGGAAAGGGGTTTTCAGGGTCAGAAAACGCTGGTGAATCAAGGCGCGAGCCAGCAGTTCTGCAATCAGAAAGCCGGTTATCATGTTGATCTGGAAGCTCATCCGCGTGCGGTTAAAAACAATGCGGGTTTCGCCCCAGTGAATAATCCCGTCACGCCAGTAGAGCCAGGCGGTATCCAGCAGATGAACGCAGATGACTCCCCAGAAGCAGAGCACAATCGCGGTAAACAGACGATCAGCCGTAATCGAAGGAAACTGGGACTGAATAACGGGCGCCAGCACAAATCCGCAGCAAAAAAGCAGCACCGGGCGTAGCCACTGGCCGTCCCAGGAATCCAGCATCTCTTTGATGTCTGGCGCAAAAATAAAACCGTTGATAAGAATAAACAGCGTCAATAAGAGCAAAATCAACAGCGCCGGGCGAGCCTGGCGCTCATTAATCATTGCGCGAATCTGAGGCGTGCGGATAAATAAGCCCAGCGCCAGCAAAATGGCGGGATAAATAAAGCCGTTGCGGTGAAAAAGCAGGAGGTCGTTAGGAATCGGCCAGACAAAACAGAGCCCCATAACGCAAAAAAGCAACAAACCCGCCAAAGACTTACGAATATTCATCATAAAATTTATAAAGCTAAAATGTACGCTTGTAATTTGCTGGAAAGAACAATCAGTAAAGCAGCTGAATGCTAAGCTGGGTCTAAGAATAAAGATGAAAACGCCCGGCAAATTACCATAATTGCCCCCTCTACAGAAGAATAAAGTTTGTAACGTCTTATAAAGCAAACGCTATAATTCCGCCTTTTCAGACGGGTTCGCGAAGGAATAAAAGCTATGCATATCGTTCATACAGAGGCGGATGGCGGAAAGGGCGGCCAGCCTCTGCGCATCATCAATGAATCGCTCGGCATGGTGGAGCGCGGCCATCAGGTGACGCTGCTGTGTCCGGAAGAGGCGCCGCTCAGTGAGCTTGCTCGCAAAGCGGGTCTCACGGTGGTTAACCTGCCGCTGAAACGTAAAAATATCAGCAACCTGCTGACCTTACGCCGCTGGCTTAACAGCCATCAGGTGGACGTTATTAATAGTCATAATTCGGCGGATACCTGGCTTGTGGCGCTGGCGAACCTTTTCTTGCCCCGGGCCGTGCCGCTGGTGCGTACGCGCCACGCCTCCGGCAAGCCGCGCAACAACCGCGGCACCCGCTGGCTGTTTGGCACCGCCTGCACACATGTCGTGACCACGGGCGAAGCGTTGCGCTATCAGTTGGTTGATATCGGCGTGCCGCTCGAGCACAGCACCTCGGTGCCAAGCGGTGTGGACACGGCGCGCTTTAAGCCTGGCGATAAAACCGAAGCGCGCCGTCACTGCGGGTTGAGCGTCGATGATTTCTGGCTGGGCGTGGTTTCTCATCTGCGGCCTAACAAAGGGCACAGCGTGTTGCTGCAGGCGCTGGCGAAAATCGATAACCCGCGTATTAAGCTTGCTATTATCGGCGAAGGCCCGCACCGCGAAACGCTGGAGCAAGAGATAGCGGCGCTTGGGTTGCAGGAGCGCGTCGTCATGGCGGGCCACCGCAGCGACCCGGAGCAGTGGTTTCCGGCCTTTGATATTGCGCTGAGCCCTTCGCACGATATGGAAGGGGTGCCGCAGGGCGTATTGCAGTCGCTCGCATCACGCGTGGCGACTATCGCCACCGATGCTGGCGGCACGGGCGATGCGATTAAGAATAACGAAACGGGCTTGCTGATCCCTCAGCGTAATGCGGATGCGCTAATGGCGGCGATTGTACGGCTCTATAACGACGGCGCGCTGCGTAAACAGCTTGCGCAGCAGGGATATGATTTTATGTGCCGCCACCTTACCCGTGAATGCATGCTGGATGCGATGGAAAACGTCTTTACCAACGCCTGCCGCGCGGGACAGGCGCGATAAACTAGCCCAGCAGTTCGCGGTACAGCGCGTTTAACTCCTGCGCCATGCGGTCGAGCGTAAAAGGCTCGGCGGTATGGCGCGCCGCCTGACGATAATTTTCGCCGCGTGCGCGGCCCGCCAGCCAAAGCGAGATAGCCTCGCGATAGCCGTCTACATCCAGCGCATCGCGCACCCAGCCGTTTTTGCCTTCTTCAATCCATTCCGCCGCGCCGCACTGGGTACTGGTCAACAGCGGCAGCCCGCAGGCCAGCGCTTCCACGCAAACGTTCGGAAAGGGATCGTAAAGCGTGGGCAGAATGAGCGCATCGGCGCTGCCATAGACCTGCTTAACGTCGGCGACCGGGCCGAGAAATCTTACCCGCTCCGCCACGCCAAGTTTCGCCGCCAGCGCCTCAAAACGCTTCGCATGTTTGTCGCGGCCCGCAACGACCAGCCAGACGGACGGATGCGCGGCGATAGCCTTGAGCGCCACGGCGACCCCTTTACGGGTGAAACCGGAGCCAACATAAGCCAGCACGGGCGCCTGCGCCGGTATTCCCCAGGTTTCACGCTGCGAAAAACGTTGCACGTCCGGGTGAAAAGCGGCGGTGTCGACGCCGTTATAAATTACCGTAAGCTTTTCAGCGCCCAGCCCAAAGCGACGAGCGATATCGTCCCGCACCAGCCTGGAATTACAGATAACCTTGCGCAACTGCGGATGAGTAAACATCTCACGCTCCGCCTGCAAAATGTAGCGGTGGTAAGCGCTGAAGGCCTGCGCCCAGCGGCGTAGCGGCGAAAGGATACGGCTGTATTGTTCAAGCCAGGCGGCATGTACGCCGTCGCCGGCGCGAAAGAGAGTGGCGCCCGGAATGCGTTCGTGGCTTTGCACTATGTCGAATTGCGAAAAGCGCTTCGCCGCTTCGCGGGCAAATCCCTCTTCACGCGACTGGCGATTGCGAAACGGCGGATTTACGGTCAGCGTCTGCCAGCCTGCGGCGTCTTCCCACTGGCGGGCTATTAACGTGACGTCCAGCTCGCCGCTTTGCGACAGCACGTTCAGCGCGCGCGAAACAAAACGCTCGGCCCCGCCGTTGGGGTTGTAGGTCTGGCGAACGATTGCAAGCTTCATGGTTTGCTTTCCAGCAGCAGGGTATCGATAGCGCTCAGCACCTGCTGCGGCGTAATGGCCATGATGCAGTCGGAAACGCCGCTGCCGCCGCAACCATCTTTGCCGCACGGCTGGCAGGTAAAGCCAGCCGTAATAACGCGATGCGGTACGCCCCAGGGCGCCCATTTAATCGCCCCGGTAGGGCCGAAAATGGCGACCGTCGGCGTACCTACGGCGCTCGCCAGGTGCATTGGCATCGAATCGACGCCGAAATAAACGCGGGCGTGCTTCATTAGCGCGCCAAGCTGCTTAAGGTTCAGTTTGCCGCTGAGATCGAACACCGGCTGGGTAATCGCAGCGCGCAGTTTATCCATATACTCCGTCTCTTCACGCGATGGTGCGGCGGAGAGAATAACCGGCAGCCCCCGGCTGGCAAGCGCGTCCACCGTGGCCGCAAGGCTTTTGATATCCCAGGATTTAAACATCCAGCGCGAGGTGGGATGAACAAGAATATAAGCCCCGCTGGTCAGGCCGAACGCTTTCAGGCGCTCCTGAACAAACGCTTCCGCTTCCTCACCCGGCACAAACAGCGTGCGCTTGTCGTCGCTGGTGGCAGGATGAATGCCGATACGGCGCAGCGCGTCGAGGTTGACCTCCACCATATGACGGGTGTTGTCCTGTATCGCCGGGTAAAGCGTGGTAAAGGCGTTGACCCATCGCCAGCGCGCCAGGCCGGTGCGCTTGTCGGGACGAAAGCCTACCGAAATACGCGGTTTGAGACGGCGTGCGAGCCGTGCGCCGTGCCAGTGTTCGGTAAGGTTAATCAGCACGTCATACTCGCGCGCTTTTAGCGTTTTCACCAGGCCGCGATAAAGGCTGAACTGTTTAAAATAGCCCTGCTTGCGCCAGTTGCGCCCGATGGTATGCACCTGGTCGATATAAGGGTGACTGGTGAGCATCGCCTGCGTGTCGTCATAAACCAGCGCATCCACTTCCACATCCGGCCACGCTTTTTTCAGCACGGTGAACATCGGCGAGGTCAACAGGACATCGCCATGGTGGCGCAGCTTAATAATCAGCACCCGACGTGGCGGGCGCTCGGGGGTAAAAAATTCAGCCATGGACATCACCGGATTCAAAAGGCTTGTTGCCAAGCAATGGCGCAACGGCGGCGAAAACCGCCTCCGCGCTCAGATCGTTGAGTTGTTGAGAGTGCTCAGGCTTGCAGGTGTGCTGGTTTTGCCCGTAGCCGCCAATCAGCCCGGGGTCAGTCGGGCCGTACAGCGTGACGTTAGGCCTGTCCAGCGCGGCGGTCAGATGGCTTAACCCTGTATCAACGGAAACCACTGCGCGAGCGCCCGCCAGCACGTGAGCAATTTGCTCAAGGCTCATGCGCGGCAGCACCTCGACCAGACTTGCGCCGTCGGCCAGGCGCCTGGCCCGCGCTTCCTCATGCGGCGCGCCCCACGGCAGCTTGATGCGCAGCCCTGTCGGCGCCATTAGCGCAATCAGTTGCCGCCAGTGGCTCTCCGGCCAGTGTTTATCGTCGCGCGTGGTGGCATGTAAAAACACCACATAACGGCCTGCATCGGCAGGCAAATGATGTAAAAAATGCTGAGCGATGGCGTAATCGCCTTTGGTTTGCGGTTTCACGTAACCCAGGCTTTTGGCGAACAACTCTCGCGTGCGCTCAACGGCGTGCTGCTGTTTTTCAACAGGATGTCGCTTGCGGTAAAAAAGGCTCGCGAGCGGCTCGCGCGCGCTGCGCCAGTCCATGCCATGCTTGACGCCATGGGCCAGACGCGTCACCAGCGCGGCGCTTTTGATAAGCCCCTGGGCGTCGATAATCGCATCGTAATGCACCGCCTGCAGCGCTTCGCGAAACGCGCGACGCTCGGCTTTTACCGGCGCGGAAAACCAGTCTTTGCGCCAGCGGCGAATAGCCACCGGCAAAACACGCTCTACCGCCGCATGCCAGGCGGGAATTTGCGCAAAGCCTTCCTCCACCACCCAGTCGAAACGGATGCCGGGAATAGCGCGCATGGCGTCCGTCAGCGCAGGCAGCGTGTGCAGCACATCGCCCATCGAAGACGTTTTAACGATAAGCACCCGCATCCGTCAGGCTTCCTCGTCCAGCAGCAGCGCGTTTAGCGCTTCAAGCACGCGGGCTGGGGTAATATCGATCAGGCTCTGGTGATAACCTTCCGCTGCCTCGCCTTTGCGCACTTTGTGATAGCCAGTGATCAGGCGAATGACCTTCGCCTTGTGCGACAGCGGCGGCGTAAAATCAGGGCTGCTGGGGCCGTAAAGCGCCACTAACGGGCGGTTCAAGGCCGCCGCGACGTGCATCAAACCCGAGTCGTTCGTCACCACCGCTTTGCAGGCGGCAATCAACACCACGGCCTGCTCAAGCTGGGTCTCGCCCGCCAGGTTGCGGCACCAGGCCTGCTGTTCGACGCTTAACGAGGCGAGGATTTCATTACCCGCTTCGTGGTCTTTCGCGGAGCCGAACAGCACCACCTGATACCCCTCGTCAATCAACTGCTTCGCCAGTTCCGCATAGTGATAATGCGGCCAGCGCTTGGCCGGCCCGAACTCCGCGCCCGGACAAAAACCGATAATGGCGCGCTCGGCAGAAAGCGAAAACGCGGCGCAGGTTTGCGCCTTCTCGCCTTCGTTTACCTGAAGCTGCGGCCACAGCAACGGCTGCGGCAGATCTTTCGCCGACTGCATCACGCCTTTGTCATAAGCCAGCGCCACGTAGCGCTCCACCATCAGCGGCCAGGCTTGTTTATCAAGTACGCGCACATCGTTCAGCAGGCCGTAGCGCATTTCGCCACGCCAGCCGGTGCGCTGAGGGATACCGGCAAAAAAGGGCACAAGGGCGGATTTAAAGGAGTTAGGAAGCACATAAGCGCGGTCGTAACGCCGCTCGCGCAGGCTTTGACCTAGCTTGCGTCTTTCCGCCAGCGCCAGCGCGCCGTGGCCGAGCGGCATCGGGATCGCGTCGTTGACTTCCGGCATACGCGATAAAAGCGGACGGCACCACGCGGGTGCCATCACATCGATTATCGCCTGGGGATAGCGCGCCCGGAGCGTGCGGTAAAGACTTTGCGACATCATCATGTCGCCCACCCATGACGGGCCGATCACCAGTATCTTCATGCATTAACCTGCTTATGCATCGCGGTTCAGCCAGGCCATATATTCCGTTACCCCTTCGGCAACGGTTTTAAACGGCTTGTCATAGCCCGCAGCGCGCAGGTTGGTCAGGTCCGCCTGCGTGAACGCCTGGTAGCGCCCTTTCAGCTTATCCGGGAACGGGATGTACTCAATGCTGCCTTTCTTATGGAAAGCGAGCGTGGCGTCCGCCACCGCCTGGAAAGATTCCGCACGGCCGGTACCGCAGTTAAAAATGCCGGATACGCCGTTCTGCCAGAACCAGAGGTTCACAGCGGCGACGTCGCCTACGTAGATGAAATCGCGCTTAAAGTTGTCGCTGCCTTCAAATAATTTCGGATTTTCACCGGCGTTCAGCTGGGTGTTCAGATGATACGCCACGCTGGCCATGCTGCCTTTGTGGTTTTCACGTGGTCCGTAGACGTTGAAATAGCGGAAACCTACGATTTGTGAATCCGCTTCCGGCAGGATTTTGCGCACATATTCGTCGAAAAGGAATTTGGAATAGCCGTAAACGTTGAGCGGCTGTTCAAACTCGCGGGATTCTTTGAAATCGCTGGTGCGACCGCCGTAAGTCGCGGCGGAAGAGGCGTACAGGAAAGGGATCTGACGCTCCAGGCAGTAGTGGAGAAGCTCTTTGGAGTACTGATAGTTGTTATCCATCATATACTTGCCGTCCCACTCGGTGGTGGAGGAGCAGGCGCCTTCATGGAAAACGGCGTCGATGTCGCCGAACTCTTCGCCTGCCATGACCTGAATCAGGAAGTCTTCTTTATCCATGTAGTCTTCGATGTTCAGATCCACCAGGTTCGCAAACTTAGTGCCATCTTTCAGGTTGTCGACCACCAGGATGTCGGTACGGCCGATATCATTCAGGGCCTTGATAATGTTGCTGCCGATAAAGCCGGCGCCGCCGGTAACAATGATCATAATCCTGTCCTTCAAAAGTGAGCCGGGCACAATCTCCGGCATGAATGGTTCTAATCATACCATCACATCGGGTGCCCTTCAGCCATCCCCTGTTTTATCCGCCGCCGCGATGCGACGCCAAGCGTGATTTATGCTGCAAAACGGAGAATCCCTGAATCGTCGTCTCGTCTGTTTGGGAAGCTTTGGGTAATAATATGTGCCGAATTGGCCCCTGCCTGGAGAATCGCAATGCGAGGGAATTTTTACCAACAGTTAACTACCGAGCTGGAAAACGCCCGCTCGGAAGGGTTGTTTAAAGAAGAACGCATCATTACTTCTGCCCAACAGGCAGATATCACGGTGGCGGATGGCAGCCATGTTATTAACTTCTGCGCCAATAACTATCTTGGCCTCGCCAACCATCCGGCGCTTATCGACGCTGCGAAGCAGGGCATGGATACGCACGGTTTCGGCATGGCTTCCGTGCGCTTTATCTGCGGCACGCAGGACAGTCACAAGCAGCTGGAAAACAAACTGGCTGCGTTCCTCGGTATGGAAGACGCCATTCTTTACTCTTCCTGCTTCGACGCCAACGGCGGGCTATTTGAGACACTGCTCGGCGCGGAAGACGCCATCATTTCGGATGCGCTGAACCACGCCTCCATTATTGACGGCGTGCGCCTGTGCAAGGCGAAGCGTTACCGTTACGCCAACAACGATATGCAGGAGCTGGAGGCACGCCTGAAAGAGGCGCGCGAAGCGGGTGCTCGCCATATTCTTATCGCAACTGACGGCGTTTTTTCCATGGACGGCGTTATCGCCAACCTGAAAGGCGTGTGCGATCTGGCGGATAAATATGACGCGCTGGTGATGGTCGATGACTCTCACGCGGTGGGTTTTGTCGGCGCGAATGGCCGTGGCACGCATGAATACTGCGACGTGATGGGCCGCGTGGACATTATCACCGGGACGCTCGGCAAGGCGCTGGGCGGCGCATCCGGCGGCTATACCGCTGCGCGTAAAGAAGTGGTGGAGTGGCTGCGCCAGCGTTCTCGCCCTTATCTGTTTTCTAACTCGCTCGCTCCCGCTATCGTCGCCGCCTCCATCAAGGTGCTGGAGATGCTGGAATCCGGCGCGGAACTGCGCGAGCGCCTGTGGGCCAATGCCCGTCTGTTCCGCGAAAAAATGACCGCGGCGGGTTTCACGCTGGCGGGCGCCGACCACGCCATTATTCCGGTGATGCTCGGTGATGCGGTCGTGGCGCAAAATTTCGCCCGCGAACTGCAAAAAGAGGGCATTTACGTGACCGGTTTCTTCTATCCGGTTGTGCCGAAAGGGCAGGCGCGTATTCGCACCCAGATGTCGGCGGCGCATTCGCCGGAACAGATTGAGCGCGCGGTGGAAGCTTTCACCCGCATCGGTAAACAGCTTGGCGTGATTGCCTGAGGATGTGAGATGAAAGCATTAGCGAAACTGAAAGCGGAAGAAGGCATCTGGATGACCGATGCGCCGAAGCCGGAGATGGGTCATAACGATCTGCTGATCAAAATCCGTAAAACCGCTATCTGCGGCACCGATGTGCATATCTATAACTGGGATGAGTGGTCGCAGAAGACCATTCCGGTGCCGATGGTGGTGGGGCATGAATATGTCGGTGAAGTGGTCGGCATCGGCCAGGAAGTAAGAGGCTTCGAAATTGGCGACCGCGTTTCCGGCGAAGGGCATATTACCTGTGGCCATTGCCGTAACTGTCGCGGCGGGCGCACGCATCTGTGTCGCAACACCGTGGGTGTAGGCGTAAACCGCCCGGGCTGCTTTGCTGAATATCTGGTGATTCCGGCTTTTAATGCGTTCAAGATCCCGGACAACATTTCTGACGACCTGGCGTCGATTTTCGACCCGTTCGGCAACGCGGTGCATACTGCGCTTTCCTTTGACCTGGTGGGCGAGGATGTGCTGGTGTCTGGCGCAGGCCCGATTGGCATCATGGCTGCCGCTGTCGCGAAGCACGTTGGCGCGCGCCATGTTGTCATCACGGATGTGAATGACTATCGCCTTGAGCTGGCCCGCAAGATGGGCGTAACGCGGGCGGTAAACGTCTCTCGGGAAAACCTTAAAGATGTGATGGATGAACTGGGCATGACCGAAGGGTTCGACGTGGGCCTTGAAATGTCTGGCGCGCCGCCAGCGTTTCGTACAATGCTGGATACCATGAACCACGGCGGTCGTATCGCCATGCTGGGCATTCCGCCTTCGGATATGGCTATCGACTGGAATAAGGTCATCTTTAAGGGACTCTTCATCAAAGGCATCTATGGACGCGAGATGTTTGAAACCTGGTACAAGATGGCGGCGCTGATCCAGTCCGGTCTCGACCTGACGCCGATTATCACCCATCACTATTCCATTGATGATTTCCAGAAAGGCTTCGATGCGATGCGCTCCGGACAATCGGGTAAGGTAATCCTTAACTGGAATAAGTAATTATTATGACAAAGCGCCTGCGGGCGCTTTTTGATCGTTAATTATGATTCCTGTCACAACCCATCCGTAATCGCACAAAATCAGCATCGCTTTTTAGGAAATTGCTTAATATAGTCTGTTCAGGCTTTGTTTAACTTTGTTAAAACTATGTTTAAGCTATCCGTCTGTCTGCTCACTCATAATTCAGCCCGCTTATTGCGTGAGGTATTGCCTCCTTTAATAATCGTTGCTGACGAAATCGTAGTGCTTGACTCCGGCAGCACTGATGAAACGGTGGAAATATGTCGGGAATATGACATCTCGCCCCATAAACATCCTTACGCCATGCATGGTCAGCAAATGAATTACGCTATTGATCTTGCTAAGAATGACTGGGTGTTGTGTATGGATAGCGATGAAATTCTTGACCGGGAGACCGTGGATTTTATTCTCGCGCTTAAGGCAGGTGAAACGCCTGCGCCTGATAAAGCCTGGCGTATTTCCCGTTACTGGCATGTATTAGGCCAACCGGTAAAAACAATATATCCTGTATCTTCTCCCGATTATCCCGTACGCCTCTTTAACCGGCGTCAGGCGCGTTTTAACGATCGCCCGGTGGATGATAAAGTGGAGGGAAATATTGAGACCGTGAAAATACCCGGTTATGTTCGCCACGACACGTTTTACTCTATCCATGAAGTTTTTAACAAGCTAAACGGCTATACCAGCCGACTGGTAAAATATAAATATGTTAAACCTTCGCTCTGGCGCGGGGTGATAAGCGCTATCGGCGCCTTTTTTAAATGGTATTTGTTTAGCGGCGCGTGGCGCGAAGGAAAAGTTGGCCTGGTGACCGGGCTGTATGCGACTTTTTACAGTTTTCTTAAATATTTCAAAGCCTGGTACGCGCACGATAAAAAAAGCGCCAGGGTAAAAACGGCTTCCGATTCTCAATTTATTCGCTAAAAAAAAGACCAGCATAAGCTGGTCTTTTTTTAATTTGCTTTAATTTGTCCCCAGCCTTGCCACTGGTGTCGGAAATAAGCCACTACATTGCTCTGGCTGACGCTTTCGCTAATCACGCTAAAGAAGCGCGTGGCGTAAATCGGCTCTGGCGGATGCTTAGGCTTGCATAACTTCACGCCGCGGAAAGGGTTTCTCGGCGCGGACTGGCCAGGGGGCGTAAGATTAGGCGTTGATGTATCCGTCTGCGGCTCATTAAGCAGGCTGCTCGGGCGCACCAGCGTGATGTCCGGCGGCAGGTTATAAACCATTTGTTGCAGCACCCGCACGGTAGTCGGGTGCGGATGCCCGATAGCAATGGCCGAGCCGCTGCGCCGGGCAACGGCTATCGCCCGGTTAAACTGAAAGCGAATATCCGCCTCGTTTTGCGAATCGTCGAGAAAGACCTTGCGTTTGATGACTTTCACGCCCGTGCCTGCGGCGGCGCGCATCGACTGGCTGTTGCCAATGGTCATGCTGTCGAGAAAGTAAAGGTTATAGCGCCCCAGCGCCTGCATCACTTTCTGCATGCCAAAGAGGCTGGAGGTCATCGCGCTGCCCATATGGTTGTTCATTCCCACCGCATAGGGCACTTTATTTACCGCCTCCCGGACGATGCGGTCGATCTCATCGCTGCTCATTTCGGGGCGCAGCGTATCTTTTTCCAGCGGCTGCTTGCTGAGCGGCGCCATGGGCAGATGAATTAATACTTCGTGGCCGTCGTTATGCGCTTTGGTCGCCATTTCACGGGCGTGAGGCGCGTTTGGTAAGACGGCGACGGAAACGGCAGGCGGCAGCGCCAGAACCTGATTTTCATTATGGGGACGATAACCGAAGTCATCGATAACGAGGGCGAGTTTACCGGCGTAAACCGGAGCGACGAGCGCCAGCGTACCGGCAAAAGCAACAACGAGACGACGCAAATAAAGCAAAACTTATCTTCCCAACCACGGTTGTGGATTGACTGCCTGACCCTGGCGACGAATTTCAAAATAGAGCGAAGGTCGGCCCTGACCGCCGCTGCTACCGACCAGCGCGATAGGCTGGCCGGCGCGCACCTGGGCGCCCACGCTCACCAGCGCGCTCTGGTTATAGCCATAAAGGCTCATATCGCCTTTGCCGTGCTCCACCACGACCACCAGGCCGTAGCCCTGAAGCCAGTCGGCAAGGATAACGCGCCCGTCCGCCACAGCTTTCACTTCCGTGCCTTCCGACGCGCCAATAACGATACCCTTCCACCGTAGCTCACCCTGTAACTGTTCGCCATAGCGATGCAGCAACGGACCGCGAACCGGCCAGAACGCCTGGCCATTGGGGGAGCCGAGACCGCCCGTACGCGCCATAAGTGAGCGCTCGCTTTCAGAGGGCTTGTAGGTCGTGCCTTTACGGGAGGCTTCTTGCTGGCGGCTTCGCACCTGTTCTGCTTCGCGCGCCTCTTTTTCTGCCCGGGCGCGGGCCGCCGCTTCAGCGCGGGCGAGGCGATCGCGCAGGCGCGATTCGTTCTGTCGCAATTCGCTCAGCTGCGCCTGACCCTGCTGTATAGAAGACTCCAGCCCTGACAGCGTCTTTTTACGCTCGTTGCGCGCCTGTTCAAGCTTCGCCTGCTGCGCCTGCTGCTCATAAAGCAGCGTTTGCTGCTGGGTCTGCTTCTCTTCCAGCTCCGCTTTTTGCGAGGCGACCTCTTCGCGGGTTTGCTTTAGCTGCGCGATAGTCTCCTGACGCGCCTCGTTAAGGTAGCCGAAATAGGCCTGCAGCCGCTGACCGCGCTGGCTCTCCTCACCGCTCAGGATCATCTGTAAACCGCTGTGCTGGCCCTGACGGAACGAAGCGTCAAGCTGGGCCGCCAGGTTGCGTTCCTGCGAGGCTTTTTGCTGTTCGAGTTTCGCTATGGAGGCGTTCATGTCGTCAATCTGGCGATTGAGCTGCGTCAGGGTGCTTTGCGTTTCACGCAGTTTGCGGGCTGCGGCGGCAATCGCCTGCTCCTGCTCTTTTAACTGGGCGAGCAGCTTAGCGCGTTGCTGCTGCTGCTGGCGTACCGCGCGCTCTTTGGCGGCGATATCCTGCTGAATGGATTTAAGTTGATCGCGGTCATCCGCGTGGGCGGAAAGCGGACATAACAATACGCCAGCGCTGAGCGCGCTGGCGTAGATCAGAGACCGCAGCGAATGCCGTTTCGGCTGTGCGGCCCATGTTATTGAAAAAATCGCCTTTCCCCTCATGGGGAGGGATTATTCCACGATGAACAGCGGCTTGCCAGTCATCTCTTGCGGGATTTCCATACCCATCAGGGCGAGCATGGTCGGCGCGATATCGGAAAGCTTACCGCCTTCCACTGCTTTCAAGTGCTTATCGCCAACGTAAATCAGCGGCACCGGCAGGTTTGTGTGCGCCGTATGCGCCTGGCCGGTAGACGGGTCGCGCATCTGCTCGGCATTGCCGTGGTCAGCAGTAATTAGCAACTGGCCACCTGCGGAGCTGACAGCGTCAGTCACCTGCGCGATGCAGCGGTCCAGCGCTTCTACGGCCTGCACGGCGGCGTCGAATACGCCGGTATGCCCGACCATGTCGCCGTTCGGGTAGTTACAGATGATGGCGTCGTAGTTGCCGCTCTTGATGGCCGCGACCAGCTTTTCAGTCAGCTCTGCGGAGCTCATTTCCGGTTGCAGGTCATAGGTGGCGACTTTCGGTGAATTAATCAGCGTGCGATCTTCGCCCGGGAACGGTTCTTCCACGCCGCCGTTAAAGAAGAAGGTAACGTGCGCATATTTTTCCGTTTCAGAGATACGCAACTGCGTTTTGTTATGCTTAGCCATCCATTCGCCAAAGGTATTGGCAAGGGAAGCGGGAGGATAGGCGCAGGCGGTTTTGATATCCGCTGCGTACTCGGTGAGCATGACAAACTCGCTGAATTTAACCACTTTTTTACGGGCGAAACCGTCGAAGTTAGCGTTTACAAACGCACGGGTGATTTGGCGGGCGCGGTCGGCGCGGAAGTTCATGAAAATCAGCGCATCGCCATCTTCCATGGCGGAATCGCAATCGCCTGCTTTGCGGATGACGGTTGGTTTAACAAATTCGTCGTTTTCGTCGCGGGCGTAAGCCGCCGCCAGTCCCGCCACCGCGCTTTCCGCCTGATACTCGCCCTGCGCCTGAGTCAGCAGGTCATACGCCAGCTCAACGCGCTCCCAGCGATTATCGCGATCCATTGCAAAGTAACGACCAATAATCGTCGCTACGCGACCTTTGCCCAGCGAGGCGAATTTCGCTTCAAACGCTTTCAGGGAGGATTCAGCGCTGCGCGGCGGCGTATCGCGTCCGTCCAGGAAGGCGTGCAGGAAAATTTTCTCTGCGCCGCGCGCGGCGGCAAGCTCCGCCATCGCCATAATATGATCTTCATGGCTGTGCACGCCGCCTGCCGAGAGCAGACCCATAATATGCACCGCTTTGCCTGCGGCGACAGCTTTATCCACCGCGCCGGTCAGCACCGGGTTGCTGAAGAAAGTACGTTCTTTAATTTCAACGTCGAGACGGGTTAAATCCTGATAAACGATGCGGCCCGCCCCGAGATTAACGTGACCGACTTCAGAGTTGCCCATCTGGCGGTCCGGCAAGCCCACTTCCAGCCCGGAGGCGTCGATAAGCGTATGCGGGCGAGTGGCCCACAACGCGTCCATCACCGGCGTTTTGGCGTTAAAAATAGCGTTATCCTGCTGATCTTCACGGTAGCCGTAGCCATCCAGAATCACCAGCACCATTGGTTTTTTAGAACCCGACATTGTGACAACCTCATACGCTAAAGACAAAAATTGGCGTAACTTTACTACACCGCAACGCGCCAGATAGCCGCAGGAGATCAAAGAAAAGGGCCGGTCGGCGAGCGCTTTTCGGCGCTTTTTGCCATTTTTTTCGTAACGCGCCGCAGAAAACGCAGAACCTCTCTTCCACTGGCTGTAATTGCCACAACGCGCAGGTATACTCCTCACCTGATTTTTTTTTCACTCACATCGGGAGTCCGTACCCCCCATGCAAGAAATTATGCAATTCGTTAGCCGTCACCCCATACTTAGTATCGCGTGGATTGCGTTACTGGCGGCGGTGATTTACACCACTTTCAAAGGGCTGACCTCCAAAGTGAAGGTCATCACCCGTGGTGAAGCCACACGTTTAATCAATAAAGAAGATGCTGTGGTGGTGGATATTCGCCAGCGCGACGACTTCCGCAAAGGGCACATCTCCGGCGCCGTTAATGTGCTGCCGAACGAGATTAAAGCCGGCAACGTTGGCGAACTGGAAAAGCATAAAGCTAAACCGATTATCGTCACTGACGCCAGCGGAATGGCGGCCCAGGAATCCGCTTCGTTGCTGAACAAAGCAGGCTTCGAGCAGGTCTACGTGCTGAAAGAGGGCGTAGCGGGCTGGAGCGGCGAAAATCTGCCGCTGGTGCGTGGTAAATAACTTACAAGAGGTAACGTCATGGCCAACATTGAAATGTACACCAAAGCCACCTGTCCTTACTGCCACCGTGCAAAGGCGCTGCTGACCAGCAAGGGAGTGACTTTTATCGAGTTGCCTATTGATGGCGATGCCGCAAAGCGCGAAGAGATGATTAAGCGCAGCGGGCGCACTACCGTGCCACAAATTTTTATTGACGCGCAGCACATCGGCGGCTGCGATGACTTGTATGCACTGGACGCACGTGGTGGACTCGATCCGCTTCTGCGCTGATGCGTTTTAGCCGTGACGGCAATTTTAAGGACATAACGTAAAAGGGTTCACTCATGTCAGAACAAAACAACACTGAAATGACCTTTCAGATTCAACGTGTTTACACCAAGGATATCTCTTTTGAAGCACCCAATGCCCCGCACGTGTTTCAGAAAGACTGGCAGCCGGAAGTCAAACTGGATCTGGATACCGCTTCCAGCCAGCTGGCTGACGATGTGTTTGAAGTGGTGCTGCGCGTCACGGTAACGGCTACGCTTGGCGAAGAAACCGCTTTCCTGTGTGAAGTGCAGCAGGCGGGCATCTTCTCCGTAGGCGGCATTGAAGGTACGCAGATGGCGCATTGCCTCGGTGCCTACTGCCCGAACATCCTGTTCCCGTACGCCCGCGAGTGCATCACCAACCTCGTTTCCCGCGGCACTTTCCCGCAGCTGAACCTCGCGCCGGTTAACTTCGATGCGCTGTTCATGAATTATTTACAGCAGCAGGCTGGCGAAGGTGCGCAAGACCATCAGGATGCCTGATGAACACCATTAATGCGTCAATGACAGTGATCGGTGCCGGCTCGTACGGCACCGCTCTCGCCATCACCCTGGCGAGGAACGGCCACCACGTTGTTCTGTGGGGCCATAACCCGGATCACATCGCTACGCTGCAGGCAGAGCGCTGCAACGCGGCTTTCCTCCCTGATGTGCCTTTTCCTGATACGCTCCACCCTGAAAGCGACCTGGCCGCCGCGCTGGCCGCCAGCCGCAATATTCTGGTGGTGGTGCCAAGCCATGTCTTTGATCAGGTTCTGCGTCAGATAAAACCGCTGATGCGCCCGGATGCTCGTCTGGTATGGGCAACTAAAGGGCTGGAAGCGGAAACAGGGCGTCTGTTGCAGGATGTCGCACGCGAAGCGCTCGGCGACGACATTCCGCTGGCGGTGATTTCCGGGCCCACCTTTGCGAAGGAGTTGGCCGCAGGGTTGCCGACCGCTATTTCTCTCGCTTCTACCGATGACGCTTTTGCAAACGATCTGCAAGAGCTGCTGCACTGCGGTAAAAGCTTCCGCGTTTACATCAACACCGATTTTGTCGGCGTGCAATTGGGCGGCGCGGTGAAGAACGTCATCGCTATCGGCGCCGGGATGTCTGACGGCATCGGCTTTGGGGCGAATGCGCGCACGGCGCTTATCACGCGCGGTCTGGCGGAAATGACCCGTCTGGGCGAGGCGTTAGGCGCAGACCCGAGCACCTTTATGGGTATGGCTGGTCTGGGCGACCTGGTGCTGACCTGTACCGACAACCAGTCACGCAACCGCCGTTTCGGCATGATGCTCGGCCAGGGGATGGACGTGCAAGGCGCGCAGGCGCAGATCGGTCAGGTGGTCGAAGGTTATCGCAATACCAAAGAGGTGCGTGAACTGGCGGCCCGCTATGGCGTCGAAATGCCAATAACCGAGGAAATTTATCAGGTATTGTATTGCGGAAAAAATGCTCGCGAGGCAGCATTAACGCTGCTGGGTCGTGCGCGCAAGGATGAGCGAAGCAGTCACTGACGGAACGTCCGTAATTATAAAGCGCGCCGGTAACATAGCTTACCGGCCGCCGTTTGTTTGTCTGGAGAAAGCAATGCCGTGTGAAGAACTGGGTCTGGTCTGGAATAACATCAAAGCCGAAGCGCGTGCGCTTGCTGACTGTGAGCCGATGTTGGCCAGTTTCTATCATGCTACCTTGCTCAAGCATGAAAATCTCGGCAGCGCCCTGAGCTACATGCTCGCCAACAAACTGGCTTCGCCCATTATGCCTGCTATCGCCATTCGTGAAGTGGTGGAAGAAGCGTATGCCGCCGACCCGGAAATGATCGCCTCCGCCGCCTGTGATATTCAGGCTGTCCGCACTCGCGATCCGGCGGTAGATAAATACTCAACGCCGCTGCTTTATCTTAAAGGCTTTCACGCCCTTCAGGCTTACCGCATCGGCCACTGGTTGTGGAACCAGGGACGCCAGGCGCTGGCGATTTTCCTGCAAAACCAGGTATCGGTTTCTTTCCAGGTGGATATCCACCCCGCAGCGAAAATTGGCCGCGGCATCATGCTCGACCACGCGACAGGCATTGTGATCGGCGAAACGGCGGTAGTGGAAGATGATGTCTCCATTCTGCAGTCCGTCACGCTCGGCGGTACGGGTAAAACCACCGGCGATCGCCATCCGAAAATCCGCGAAGGGGTAATGATTGGCGCAGGCGCGAAAATTCTCGGTAATATCGAGGTGGGCCGCGGCGCGAAAATCGGCGCAGGTTCAGTCGTGCTGCAACCTGTTCCACCCCACACCACGGCGGCAGGCGTGCCGGCGCGTATTGTGGGTAAACCGGAAAGCGATAAACCGTCCATGGATATGGATCAGCATTTCAATGGCATCAACCACGGTTTTGAATACGGCGACGGTATTTGAAATTCAGTTCTGAGCGCCTGAAAGAAAAGGCGCTCATCTTTACCGGCTAGCTGCGTAAAACCGCGCCCGGATATCCCATCTGACGCCACGCTTCATAGACTACTACCGAAACCGAATTCGACAGATTCATGCTGCGGCTGTCCGGCATCATCGGAATGCGAATTTTTTGCTCTTTCGGCAGCGCATCGAGAATCGTTGCGGGGAGCCCGCGTGTTTCCGGACCAAACAGCAGATAATCGCCTGCCTGATAGCTCACCGCGCTGTGCGCAGGGGTGCCCTTGGTTGTTAAGGCAAACAGGCGCTGCGGCTTTTCCGCTTCGAGAAACGCGGCATAATCGTGATGGCGGGTGACGGCGGTAAATTCATGATAGTCCAGTCCGGCGCGGCGCAGGCGTTTGTCATCCCAGGTAAACCCCATCGGCTCAATAATATGCAACCGAAAGCCGGTATTGGCGCACAGGCGGATAATGTTGCCGGTATTAGGTGGGATTTCAGGTTCAAACAAGACGATATTCAGCATACAACTCCCCTTTACGAGGGGCGCAGAATAACAGAATTGGCGGATGGGAGACACACGCGCCGGCACCACTTTCTTCAAAGGCAAAGACTGATGGCTCCCTCCCGACTTTGCGGGGGAGCCGCGTCTCAGGATCGTTGGTAGAGCGGCAGCCAGAGCGTCAGACGCAAGCCGCCAAGCGGGCTGTCGTCCGCTTTCACCCAGCCGCGATGCTGCTGAATCGCCGTTTCGACAATCGCCAGACCCAGCCCGGTACCGCCAGATTCACGGTCGCGCGCCTCATCGGTACGGTAGAACGGCCGAAAGATTTGCTCTCTGTCTTCGGGGCTGACGCCAGGGCCGTCATCGTCAACGTTAATGGTGATGCCCTGTTTATCTACCGAAAACGCCACGGCAATCTTGGTGTGCGAGTAGCGCAGCGCGTTGCGGACAATATTTTCCAGCGCGCTTTCCAGCGCGTTTGGGTTGCCATAAAGCGGCCAGGGTCCTGGCGGATAGGTCACTTCAAACGTTTTACCCATCTGTTCAGCTTCAAACGCCGCATTATCAAGCACTTCATTCCAAAGCTGATTCGCCTTCATGGTTTCGCTAACCAGCGCGTTCTTCTGCTGATTACGCGACATCACCAGCAGATCGTTAATCATGCTGTCGAGCCGCTGGGCTTCGGTCTCTATGCGCTCCAGCTCTTTGCTTTCGCCGCTGCGACGGCGCAACAGGGCGGTGCCAAGCTGCAGGCGCGTGAGCGGCGTACGCAGTTCGTGCGAGATATCGGAAAGCAGGCGCTGTTGGGTCGTCATCATGCGCTCCAGCGCCGTGACCATCTGGTTAAAGCTGGCCCCCGCAGCGATAAATTCCTGCGGGCCTGCTTCGAGCTCCGGATGCTGCCGCAGGTTGCCGCGGGCTACTTCGTCGGCTGCGTTTTTAAGCTTGCGGGCCGGGCGTGCCAGGCTCCAGGCGAGCCATAACAACAACGGCGCGCTCACCAGCATCGTCACGATAAGCAGCAGCAACGGCCTGTCGAACAGCAGATTAATAAAGTCAGATTGCGAACTGCTTGCCGGGCGAATGAGATAAAGCTGATAGTTATCTTCGCCATCGCGCACCGAAAACGGCCCAACCAGCTCAACGCGGCCATATTTTTTCTTTTGCGGGTGATCGGCGTTATCAGACTGACCAATAAAGTTGCGAATTATCTGCATTTCATTGCGTTCTGCGCCGATAACGCGACCTTCGCTGGTCACCAGCAACAGGCGCTGCCCCGGCGGCGCCCATTTATCGATGGCGCGAAAAAGACGGCGCCACCACATCAGATCGTTCGGCGGGTCGTTTTCCAGCTCGGCTTCAACATGCTGCTCAATCATTACGCCCTGACGCTGTTCGCTTTCCAGCAGTTCCGTCATCTGACGGGTGTCCAGCTTTGGCAGCATCAATACCAGCATCAATACCAGCGCCAGCGTTAACCAGAAAATGGCGAAGATGCGGGCGGTAAGGCTGCCTATCATGAAGTCGCCACCATCAGGTAGCCGCGACCGCGCAAGGTTTTAAACCAGGGATGACCATCTTTGCGATCCGGCAATTTGCGGCGCAGGTTGGAGATATGCATATCAATGGCGCGGTCGAACGGCGTCAGGCGCTTGCCAAGCACTTCCTGGCTTAAATGTTCGCGCGAAACCACCTGGCCCAAATGCTGAGCCAGCAGGTAGAGCAGGGTAAATTCGGTGCCGGTCAGCTCCAGGGTCTGGCCGTCGAAACTCGCTTCCTGGCGTCCAGGATTGAGGCTTAACGCGTCAACTTCCAGCGTCGGCGAGCCGCTGTCGCTGTTTTGCTGCTGCTCGCTCCAGTGCGAGCGGCGCAAAATAGCGCGGATGCGTGCGACCAGTTCGCGGTCATTAAACGGTTTAGGGAGATAGTCATCGGCGCCGAGTTCAAGGCCCAGCACGCGGTCCAGCTCGCTGCCTCGGGCGGTGAGCATAATAACGGGAGTCTGGTGAGTCTGGCGCAATTCTTTAAGCGTATCGATACCATTTTTCTTCGGCATCATTACGTCAAGCAAAAGCAGGTCAATGCTGTCATCCAGGAGGTCGAGCGCCTGCTCCCCGTCATGGGCAACGAGTACGTTAAAGCCTTCCATGTCGAGCAATTCCTTTAACAGGGAAGTCAGCTCGCGGTCATCATCAACTAACAAAATTTTATTCATTGTTAAGTACCTCCGAGGCAGAAATTACGTCATCAAGGCTCGCTAATCCATGACTTTACGTTGTTTTACACCCCCTGACGCTTGTTTGCAGCCCAAATCGTAGACTCATTTTCGTGGAATCGCAGCACACAAGTTTTTCAGGAGTCAGTGATGCGCAAAGTTACTACTGCCGTCATGGCCTCAACACTGGCGTTAGGTGCCTTGGCCAGCCAGGCTGCTGAAGTCGTAAACGGCGATAACTGGCATCCGGCTGAAGCGCTTTCACAACGTAATAGTGTGCAGAGCCATATGTTTGACGGCATCAACCTGACAGAGCAACAGCGTCAGCAAATGCGGGACCTGATGCAGCAGGCGAGGCACGAGCAGCCCCCTGTTAATGTTAGTGAAATGGACACCATGCACAGGCTGGTGACCGCAGAAAATTTTGATGAAAACGCTGTGCGCGCTCAGGCAGAAAAGATGGCGCAGGAACAGGTCGTCCGCCAGGTTGAAATGGCGAAGGTGCGAAACCAGATGTTCCGCCTGTTAACGCCCGAGCAGCAAGCGGTTTTAAACGAGAAGCATAAGCAACGTATGCGACAGCTTCGTGAAGTAGCGCAGGTCCAGAGGCCCGACACGCCACCTGACATTTTTAGTAGCAGTACCCGTAGTAACCAGTAACAACCCTGTTTTCCTTGCCATAGACACCATCCCTGTCTTCCCCCTCATGACGAGGGGGTTTTTTTTGTCTTTTTTCCGCACCTGCTATGGCCTTAACCTGTTAAGTTCAGAAAAGATAGCGGCGGGCCGTGCGTCATAGATGAAAATACAGCAAGAATGGTCTTTTTCCTTCGCGAGAACAGACGTACTGCAGTGCGCTTTTTTTCACCTTTGTGTGTAAGGCTATCCGTTATACTTGCCGCTTAAGGTGCTGGAGTCGTTATGGTTCATAATTATGCGCAACTGGTAAACCGGGCCGCCGTCGCCGCCACGGTTATGGCTTCGCTGCTGCTGATCATCAAAATTTTCGCCTGGTGGTATACCGGTTCTGTCAGCATTCTGGCGGCGCTTGTGGATTCGCTTGTAGATATCGCCGCCTCGCTCACTAACCTGCTGGTGGTGCGCTATTCCCTGCAGCCTGCGGATGAAGAACATACCTTCGGCCATGGAAAAGCGGAGTCTCTGGCGGCGCTGGCGCAAAGCATGTTTATTTCCGGATCCGCCCTGTTCCTCTTTTTAACCAGCATCCAGCATCTGGCGCAGCCGGAGCCTATGAACGAACCGGGCGTGGGGATGGTCGTCACCCTTATCGCGCTCGTTAGCACATTGTTGCTGGTGACGTTCCAGCGCTGGGTTGTGCGTAAAACCCGCAGCCAGGCGGTACGCGCGGATATGCTTCACTATCAGTCTGATGTTATGATGAACGGCGCGATTCTGGTTGCGCTGGCGCTGTCGTGGTATGGCTGGCACCGTGCCGATTCGTTGTTCGCGCTCGGTATTGGCATCTATATTTTGTATAGTGCCTTACGAATGGGGTACGAGGCGGTGCAGTCTTTGCTGGATCGCGCTTTACCTGATAATGAACGTCAGGCAATCATTGATATCGTCTCCTCCTGGCCCGGCGTCAGAGGAGCGCACGATCTTCGCACGCGGCAGTCAGGGCCGACCCGCTTTATTCAACTTCATCTGGAAATGGAAGATAATTTGCCGCTTGTTCAGGCGCATTTGGTTGCTGAACAGGTGGAACAGGCGATTCTGACGCATTTTCCGGGGTCAGATGTGATTATTCACCAGGATCCTTGCTCGGTAGTACCCCAGCCGCAGCAGGGGCAGTTTGAACTTAAGTAAACCGCTGTTAACGCCCTCAGGCGCAGCCATTTTTGGTAAAAGTCAGTATCCTGTGGCCTGACCTGAATCAATTCAGCAGGAAACGCTTAAGTTACTATTTGCAGCATGGTCGGCCGTTTCGCCTGAGCGCGGCGGTATTCGGCAACAGAATTCATTTTGTATTCTACGTTCAGAGGTAGTCATGATTAAGAAAATCGGTGTGTTGACGAGTGGCGGTGATGCGCCGGGCATGAACGCTGCTATTCGTGGCGTGGTCCGTGCGGCTTTAACAGAAGGGCTGGAAGTATTCGGCATTTATGATGGCTACCTGGGCCTGTATGAAGACCGTATGGTTCAGCTCGACCGCTACAGCGTTTCCGACATGATCAACCGCGGTGGCACCTTCCTGGGCTCTGCGCGTTTTCCGGAGTTCCGTGAAGAGCACATCCGCGCCGTGGCTATCGAAAACATGAAAAAACGCGGCATTGATGCGCTGGTGGTCATTGGCGGCGACGGCTCCTACATGGGCGCCAAGCGCCTGACTGAAATGGGCTTCCCGTGCATCGGCCTGCCGGGCACTATCGATAACGACGTAGCGGGCACGGATTACACTATCGGCTACTTCACCGCGCTGCATACCGTTGTTGAAGCGATTGACCGCCTGCGCGATACCTCTTCTTCTCACCAGCGTATCTCCATTGTAGAAGTGATGGGCCGTTACTGCGGCGACCTGACGCTGGCGGCAGCCATAGCAGGCGGCTGCGAGTTTATCGTGTTGCCGGAAGTGGAATTCAACCGTGAAGATCTGGTAGCGGAAATCAAAGCCGGCATCGCGAAAGGCAAAAAACACGCTATCGTCGCCATCACCGAGCATATCTGCGATATCGACGAACTGGCGAAGTATATTGAATCAGAAACGAAGCGCGAAACCCGCGCTACCGTGCTGGGCCATATTCAGCGCGGCGGCTCTCCGGTGCCTTACGACCGTATCCTGGCTTCCCGCATGGGCGCTTACGCTATCGAACTGCTGTTGCAGGGCCACGGCGGCCGCTGCGTGGGCATTCAGAACGAGAAGATGGTGCATCACGACATCATCGACGCTATCGAAAATATGAAGCGTCCATTCAAAGGCGACTGGCTGGAGTGCGCCAAAAAGCTCTACTAAATTAACAAAAAGCCGGGGAAACCCGGCTTTCTTTTTCTTTGTGATATTCCTCGCAGTTATAGCCAATCTTTTTTTATTCTTTAATCAACGCAGCGCTTTCTGGCACGCTCTTTTCATCACAACATAACTTTTGAGAGAACGTGCGATGAACAAGTGGGGAGTAGGGTTAACATTACTGTTGGCGTCGACGAGCGTACTGGCGAAGGATATCCAGTTATTAAACGTCTCCTATGACCCAACTCGTGAACTGTACGACGCTTATAACAAAGCGTTCAGCGCGCACTGGAAGCAAGAAACCGGCGATAACGTCACTATTCGGCAGTCGCACGGCGGTTCCGGCAAACAGGCGACCTCGGTAATTAACGGTATCGAGGCGGATGTGGTGACTCTCGCGCTGGCCTATGACGTAGACGCCATCGCAGAGCGCGGCCGCATCGATAAAAACTGGATCCAGCGTCTGCCGGACAACTCGGCGCCTTACACCTCTACCATCGTTTTCCTGGTGCGTAAGGGCAACCCGAAACAGATCCACGACTGGAGCGACCTGATTAAGCCGGGCGTATCGGTGATTACGCCGAACCCGAAAAGCTCCGGCGGCGCTCGCTGGAACTATCTGGCTGCATGGGGCTATGCCCTGCATCAGAACAACGGCGATCAGGCCAAAGCGCAGGATTTCGTCAAAGCGCTCTATAAAAACGTTGAAGTGCTCGACTCCGGCGCGCGTGGTTCAACGAACACCTTCGTCGAACGTGGCATTGGCGATGTGCTGATCGCCTGGGAGAACGAAGCGCTGCTGGCGGCCAACGAGTTGGGTAAAGATAAGTTTGAAATTGTCACGCCGAGCGAGTCTATCCTTGCTGAACCGACCGTTTCCGTCGTGGATAAAGTGGTCGATAAAAAAGGCACCAAAGCGGTGGCGGAGGCTTACCTGAAATACCTCTACTCGCCGGAAGGCCAGGAAATTGCGGCGAAAAACTTCTATCGCCCGCGTGATCCGGCGGTAGCGAAGAAGTATGAAAATGAATTCCCGAAACTGAAGCTGTTCACCATTGATGATGTCTTCGGTGGCTGGACAAAAGCGCAGAAAGCGCACTTCGCTAACGGCGGCACTTTCGATCAGATCAGTAAACGCTAAGCATCACGGGCCACAGGGAGGTGGCAATCCAGAAAACAAGGCGGGTAAGCGTGGCGCTACCCGCTTTTTCTTGCCCTACGCCCCGTTAAACCCTCAATGGCCGCCTTAAACGTTTATTTCGCTCATGCCTGCGCTTTTTTGCGCTACGCTCTCACTCTTAAAAAGAAAAAGGACGAAGCATGAAGCGAACGCTGTACGTCACCGGCGTGCTCTTTGCCTTACTGGCAGCAGGGGCTGCGCTGGCCTGGCATCATTTCAAACCTGGTAACCCCGACGTGCTGCGGCATATTGTGACCGCACAGTGCGTACCCCATCAGCAGCGCGAAAATAATCCGGCTCCCTGCGCTCAGGTCAATCTTGCAGATGGCTATGCGGTGCTGAAAGACCGCAACGGGCCGCTCCAGTATTTATTGTTGCCAACCTATCGCATCAACGGTATGGAAAGCCCGCTGCTGCTTGAGGCGAGAACGCCGGATTTTTTCTGGCAAGCCTGGCAGGCGCGACGTTTCATCAGTGAAAAACGCGGCGAGAAAGTGCCGGATGAATCGATATCCCTGACCATAAACTCCCGGCTGGGGCGCACGCAAAACCATCTGCATATTCATATCTCTTGCCTGCGCCCGGACGTGCGCCAGCGTCTCAATGAGAGCGTTCACCAGATAAGCAGCCAGTGGCAACCTTTTCCCGGCGGCCTGCGCGGCCACGATTACCTGGCGCGGCGCGTGACGGAGCCAGAACTTTCAAGGCGCAGCCCGTTTATGATGCTGGCAGAAGAGGTGCCGCAGGCGCGAGGCCATATGGGGCGTTACGCGCTGGCGGTGGCGAAGCAAAACGATGGCTCGTTTATCTTGCTGGCGACGGCGCGCAACCTGCTCGACTTCAACCTGGCTTCGGCGGAAGAGATTCAGGATCACGACTGCGGCATCCTCAATTCTCAGGGGTAAAGCCGCGTTTACTTAGCAGTGCGGCAGTGTAAACTTGCCTGAATTTTCAACAGGAGACAGGTATGTCGCACTGGTTTTCTCACCCTCTGTTCCTGCCCACGCTGGTTATTTTTATCACTATTATCCTGTGGGCGACCTCGTTGCTGGCGGAGTTTATTACCGCGCTGCTGTTTTTCACGGTAGCGATGATGTTAAAAATCGCCCCGCCGGAGACCATCTTCAGCGGTTTTGCCTCCTCCGCTTTCTGGCTGGTGTTCAGCGGCTTCGTGCTCGGCGTGGCTATCCGTAAAACCGGTCTGGCCGACCGGGCCGCGAGGGCGTTGTCGGCGCGGCTTACCGGCGAATGGTGGCAGATGGTCGGCAGCGTTGTGTTGCTGAGCTACGCGCTGGCGTTTGTGATGCCTTCAAACATGGGACGCATCGCGCTGCTCATGCCGATTGTGGCGGCGATGGCGAAGCGCGCCGGCGTGGAAGAGGGCACGCGCGGCTGGTACGGGCTGGCGCTGGCGGTGGGGTTCGGCACTTTTCAGCTCTCCGCCACCATTCTGCCCGCCAACGTGCCGAACCTGGTGATGAGCGGCGCGGCGGAAGGCTCTTACGGCCTGCACCTTAACTATCTCCCCTATCTGCTGTTGCATACCCCGGTACTCGGTCTTCTCAAAGGGATGATATTGGTTGCGCTTATCTGCTGGCTGTTTCCGGGCAAAGCGCAGCCACCGCAGCATTTGCCGCCCACGCAGCCGATGAGCGGCGCGGAAAAGCGGCTCGCCTGGCTGCTGCTGGTAGTGTTAGCGCTGTGGGTAACCGAAAGCTGGCACGGCATCGGCCCTGCCTGGACCGGCCTTGCCGCAGCCGTCGTTACGCTGCTGCCGCGCGTGGGTTTTATCTCGGGCGAAGAATTTTCCAGCGGTGTGAATATGCGCACCTGCATTTACGTTGCGGGCATTCTCGGGCTTGCTACCACGGTAACGCAAACCGGGCTTGGCCGCGCGGTGGGCGAAGCGCTGCTGCACGTGATGCCGCTTGATCCGGACAAGCCTTTCACCAGCTTTGCGGCGCTGACGGGCATTACCACGGCGCTGAATTTCATTATGACCGCGAACGGCGTACCGGCGCTTTATACCACGCTCGCGCAAAGCTTTTCGCAGGCGACAGGTTTTCCGCTGCTCTCTGTGATTATGATTCAGGTGTTGGGCTATTCAACACCGCTGCTGCCTTATCAAGCCTCGCCGATAGTGGTGGCGATGGCGCTTGGCAAAGTGCCTGCCCGGGCGGGCATGAAGCTCTGTCTGTGGCTGGCAGTCGCGACCTTTCTGGTTCTGTTGCCGCTGGATTACGGCTGGTTTCAACTACTTGGCAAGCTCTGAAATAAAAAGCCCGGCAGCGATGCGCTTGCCGGGCTTTAAGCCGTGGGGCGGATAAACGACGCGATTACGCTTGCTTAGCTTCCGCCGCCGCTTTCACGATGACAGCGAAAGCATCCGCTTTCAGCGACGCGCCGCCTACCAGCGCGCCGTCGATATCCGGCTGCGTGAACAGCTCAGCGGCGTTAGCAGCGTTTACGGAGCCGCCGTACTGAATGATGACCTGCTCAGCGATTTTAGCGTCGGCTTTAGCGATATGGTCGCGGATGAACTTGTGTACCGCCTGCGCCTGCGCCGGCGTAGCGGATTTGCCGGTACCGATAGCCCATACCGGTTCGTAAGCAATCACTACGCCTTCGAAAGCGGCTGCGCCCTGCGTTTTCAGCACGGCGTCGATCTGACGAGCGCAAACTTCTTCCGTTTTACCCGCTTCGTTTTCCGCTTCGGTTTCACCAATGCACAGCACCGGCACCAGACCCTGCTCTTTCAGCACGGCGAATTTTTTGGCGATGAACTCGTCAGACTCCGCGTGGTAGGTGCGACGCTCGGAGTGGCCGATAATGATGTACTTCGCGCCGATATCTTTCAGCATTTCAGCGGAAGTTTCGCCGGTGAAGGCGCCGGACAGGTTTACGTCAACGTTCTGCGCGCCAAGAATGATATGGCTGCCTGCAGCGGCCTGCTTCGCCAGATCCAGGTACATCGCTGGCGGGGCGATTGCCACGTCGCAGCCGGTTACGCCCGCCAGTTCTTTACGCAGGTTGCCGATAAGCTCGTTAACCATGTGGCGGTTGCCGTTGAGTTTCCAGTTACCCATCACTAAAGGATGTCGCATTTTTATTCTCCACGCGCTAGGCGAATTAAGGAATATTGCTGCCCTTCAGGGCAGCGCGGTCTGTGAAACAGTATAGAGATTCGCGTACGGAAAGGCTTTGCTTTTTGTCATTTATTGTTGCCTTCCAGAGCATCCGTAAGTGCAAGCTTAATCGGTTCAACAGCGAAAGTTAGCCCCTTTTCGCCGCTATCTGAAACCACATAGCGAATCGCTCCTTCCGTCTGGCTAAAGTAGCGCTGGTTTTTCCCGGCGCTCAGCAAACGCGTCAGCCGCGCCTGGCTTTGCGCAGCCGATAGCCCCGGCGTAAAGCTTCTTAATACCGCCGCCATATACTGCAACGCTTTCGCTCTGGCGGCTTTCTGTTCCGGCCCCTGAATCGGCAGCCAGGTTATCTGCATGCTTTTAATTTTTAACGTGCCGCGCTCAAGCGCCGTTGAGGCATACAGGTTTTCATTGATTTTGGTCGCCGCCCGGGTGAGGTTCGTTTTATCGCGGCTGGTTTCAATGGCGCGAAATTCATTCAGCGGTAAACCAGGGTTGGTAGTATTGAAACTTTCCCGGAAGCGGGAGATGGTGATATCAAATACGGGTGCGCCTGGCAGCAGATAGGGCGCGGCGGGCGTCTCGCTTTCTTCCGGCGTCAGCGGATCGGCATGGCCTGCCGCCAGCGGCAGTATCAACAATAAGGCATAAGGCAGAAACTTCATGACACCCACTCCCGGTTGCTTGTCACAGCGATTAAAACGAGAAGCGGCGGCCTTGTCAAAAAGGCGTCGCGCCAGGGTAAACTACGCGGCATTACGATAAAAGGAAGATGGCATGACCTTACAGCAATGGTTATTTTCGTTTAAGGGCCGCATTGGCCGCCGTGATTTCTGGGTATGGGTCGTTTTATGGCTGGTCGCCATGACGGCGCTGTTTATGCTGGCAGGCAACGATATGCTGAATTCGCAAACGGCGGCGTTTATGCTGGTTTGCCTGCTGTGGCCAACCGCGGCGGTGATGGTAAAACGTCTGCACGATCGGGGGAAATCGGGCGCATGGGCGTTTTTATTCATCCTCGCGTGGATGCTGCTGGCAGGCAACTGGGCCATACTGGCCGGCGTCTGGCAGTGGGCCGTGGGGCGCTTTATCCCCACGCTGATTATTGTGATGTTGGTCATCGAACTGGGCGCCTTTATCGGCACCCAGGGCGAAAACAAGTACGGCAAAGAGACGCTGGATGTGAAATACCGCTGAGATTACCAGTAATGCTCGGCCGTCATGTGGCCCGGACGACGACGCAAATGTTTGGTCATCTGCCGGGTATCTTTTAACAGCTGTTGGGTATCGCGCACCATTTGCGGATTGCCGCAGAGCATCACATGGCTGGTTTGCGTATCCATCGGCAGCCCGACCGCGTCTTCCAGCGCGCCGCTGCTAATAAGCGCAGGCACGCGCCCTGTAAGCGACCCTGCCACTTCTTCGCGGCTCACCACAGTCTGAATGCGCAGCTTGCCTTCATAGCGCTGCTGTAGCGCCAGCATCAGCGGCAAATAGCTTAAATCTTGCGCATAGCGCACGGCATGCACCAGCACGATATTGTTAAAGCGGTCCAGATCTTTGCCTTCCTGCAAAATGGAAAGATAGGGGCCGATGGCCGTCCCCGTGGCCAGCATCCACAGCGTTTCGCATTCCGGCACCTCTTCCAGCACGAAAAAGCCCGCCGCGTCGCTAACCAGCATCACTTCATCGCCAGGCTTCATGGCGTGCAGGCGCGGACTGAGCTTCCCCTCCGGCACGGTGACCAGATAAAACTCAAGGTCCGGATTGCCCGGCGCGTTGACGTAGGAATAGGCGCGCTGCACGCGTTCGCCGTCAATCTCCAGCGCCAGTTTGGTAAATTGGCCAGCAGTAAACGGCGCCACAGGCGCATGAACAATGAGAGAAAAAAGAGCATCGGTCCAGTGCTCAACCCGTACGACTTTACCGGTGACCCAATCCGCCATCTTGCACTCCTGTCATTACTTTTGCTTTATCTTCGCCAGGGGGAGCGGAGATTTCCAGCCCGCCGGGGCCGGAAAGCTCATTCAGACAAATGTCTTAAAGTATATGCGTTTGTACGTCCGGATCTTTGCGATCCAGGTAATGGATTGATTTTATGCGGCGAATGGTGCGGGATTTGCCCCGAATCAGCAGCGTTTCGGTGGTGGCGATATTGCCCTTGCGGCTGATGCCGTCAAGAAGATCGCCTTTGGTGATGCCGGTGGCGGAAAAAATCACGTTATCGCTGCGCGCCATCTCATCAAGCCGCAGTACTTTATCCGCTTCGATGCCCATCTGTCGGCAACGCTCCAGCTCCTGCTCGCCAATGGCGCGGTTTTCCGGCGTATCGCCTTTTACCTGATGGCGCGCCAGCAGGCGGCCCTGCATATCGCCATCCAGCGCGCGGATAACGGCGGCGGAAACCACCCCTTCGGGCGCGCCGCCGATGCCGTAAAGCACATCCACTTCGCTATCTGGCATACAGGTGAGGATAGAGGCCGCCACATCGCCATCGGGAATCGCGAAAACGCGTACGCCCAGCTGCTGTAGCTCAGCGATAACCGCATCATGGCGCGGTTTCGCAAGCAGGGTGACGGTCAGTTCGCACAGCGGCTTATGCAGCGCGCTGGCGATGTTATAGAGATTTTGCGCAAGCGGCAGGTTAAGGTCGATAACGCCTTTCGCGCCAGGGCCGACAATCAGCTTTTCCATATACATATCCGGCGCGTTCAGGAAGCTGCCTTTATCGCCCACCGCCAGCACCGCCAGCGCGTTAGCCTGGCCCATCGCCGTCATGCGGGTGCCCTCGATAGGGTCGACGGCGATATCCACCGCGTCGCCTTTGCCGGTGCCCACCTGCTCGCCGATGTAGAGCATCGGCGCTTCGTCTATCTCTCCTTCGCCAATCACGATCCGCCCGTCGATATTGACCTGGTTGAGCATGATGCGCATGGCGTGCACCGCGGCGCCGTCAGCGGCGTTTTTATCGCCGCGGCCAAGCCATTTATAGCCCGCCAGCGCGGCGGCTTCCGTAACGCGGGAAAATTCGATAGCAAGCTCTCGTCTCATAACTCATTCTCACAAAGTAAATTGCGACGGAGTGTAGCACAGCGTGGGAAAGGCCTGATATTGGGCAGGATAGGCGCTGGGTAACGAGGTTACGCCACCGCCGGAGTCACTTTTTTTGAAATGCTTTTTTTAAGCTGATTTTAGAAATCAGCTCAGTCAGGGAGAGCACCATGGTGGAACGCAGGATCTGCTGATAACGCTGCTTTTGCATCGCCAGCAATTCCGTGTCGCCGCCTTCGATCAGGGTCGGCGCTGGCGGCAGCGCGGCTACGCAGTGCAGCTCGCCAAAAGGGCCGAGGATCTCGTCATCGGTAAAGAGATATTCGTTACCGTCATGATTCAGCTCTTCGCGCAGCGCCATCAGCAGCTCGCAATCTTCATATTCCGCACGGCTAATCACGCCAAGACCATAGATGAGCTTAAGACGAACGGAGAGATCGCCCAGCGGGCCATCGCCATCAAGCAGCGGTTCGACGGCATATTTCACCGCGTAGTCATCTTTGCGGAACACCTGAAGCACCAGGATATTTACCGCCTCGGTCAAAAGCTCCACGGCGGCAATCAACAGGCTTCTTACGGTTTTGCCAGCATTCAGACGCTCAAGCACTCGGTTTTCAAAGGCCTGTGTTTCTTCCATCGTTGCCTGCATATCTGACAATAAAACGCCGGGCGCAGACTCAGCCGCGCCCGGTACTCATTACGCTTTCGCGTTGTATTCTTTAATGATTTCAGCGACCACGTCGCTACCTGCGTCGAGGCCGGAAATCTGCACCAGCGTCTCTTTCGGGCCCTGTTTCTCAATAAGCTCAGCCAGCTCTTGCGCCTGCGGATCCTGCTCGCTGCGGTAGTGCATCGCGGCGGCAATCCCTTTCACCAGATTATGGTGAGGCAGATTGTATTCCAGCGTGCCGAGCAGCGGTTTAATTAAGCGATCTCCGGCGTTCAGCTTGCGCAGCGGCTGACGGCCTACGCGCTCCACATCATCTTTCAGATACGGGTTTTCGAAGCGGCCAAGAATTTTTTCGATATAGGCCGCGTGCTTCGCGTCGTCAAAACCGTAGCGCTTGATCAGCACCGCGCCGCTCTCTTCCATCGCGCCTCTGACCACGAGGCGAATTTTCTCGTCCAGGATGGCGTCGCGAATGGTCTGATGACCGGTCAGTTTTCCGAGGTACGCGGTTATAGCATGTCCGGTGTTTAGCGTGAAGAGCTTACGCTCGACAAAAGCCATCAGGTTTTCGGTGGGTTCCATACCCGCAATGGCCGGCAGTTGGCCTTTGAATTGCGTTTTATCGACAATCCACTCGCTGAAGGTTTCTACGGTCACTTCCAGCGGGTCGTTGCTGGCGGAGGCGGCTGGCGGCACGATGCGGTCCACGGCGGAATCGACAAAGCCTACGTGATCTTCCATCCAGGCGATATCTTCCTGCGACAGCGCTTTCAGCACATGATCTTTTAACTGCGAGGTGCCGCGCACCATGTTTTCACACGCGATAATATTGAGCGGCTGGTTGTTGCCCTGCGCTTTGCGCTTTGCCAGGCCTTTGGCAATCGTCGGCGCGATACGCTCCAGGATTACCGGGCCGACCGCGGTGGTCACCAGGTCAACCTGCGCGATAAGGTCTACCACTTCTTCGCCCGCGCTGCTGACCGCGCTTACGCCCGATACGGTCTCGACCTGCTCCTGTTCGCCGACTACATGAACCTGGTAGCTGCGACGTGCGTTCAACGCGTCCAGCACCGCCTGGTTTACGTCGGCGAAAGTCAGTTCAATGCCCGCGTCCGCTAACAGTTTGCCGATAAAGCCACGTCCAATATTACCTGCGCCGAAATGTAATGCTTTCATTGTCTGAACCCTTCTTAAACTTGAGTCGTTCGCCCGAGAGGGCTGGGGAAAGAGGTGTTGCAGAAACTCCCTTTCCCTTGCCCTCTCCCGAGGGGGAGAGGGAAGGGTTGCCCTGGTGCAGGCAAAACCTTCAACGTTAAAAGGGAGAGGGACTGTCATCCTCTCCCTGATACATCAGGCCGCTTTTTTACCGGCCAGCAGATCAAGCACTTCCTGAACGTTGGTGGTGTGCGCCAGACGCTCAATTACGCTCTCATCATCCAGCGCGTTAGTCAGGCTGGTGATAACCTGGATATGTTCATTGTTACGCGCCGCGATGCCTATCACCAGCCGGGCGATATCGTCTTCTTCTTCGCCGAAGCGTACGCCCTGCGGATACTGGCAGAAGACGACGCCGGTTTTCAGTACGCGATCTTTCGCTTCAACAGTGCCGTGCGGAACGGCGATAGACTCGCCCAGGTAAGTCGGGGTCAGCTTTTCACGCTCCAGCATCGCCTCAACATATTCCGGCTGCACATAACCGCCTTTCACCAACTGCTCGCCTGCGAAACGGATAGCTTCTTCTTTGGTCGCCGCGGTACGGCCGAGGAAGATGTTTTCCGCGCCCAGCCTGAAGAGGTTGCTGCTGCTGTCGTCAAAGCTGTCCTGCAGGCTGGTGCGCACTTTCGCTTCGTTGTCAGTATGGCGCTGCGCGGCAACCAGACGTTCGGTCAGGTTGGTGTACAGGCCGCTGTCGAGGAAGTTGGTCAGCGAAATGTGCTGCGCCTGCGGCGCCTGGCGCATAGCGCGCTCGGTCAGGTCGCGGTGGGTAATGACCACGTCCACGTCCGACGGCAGACTGTTAATCGCGCTGTTGGTTACAGAGATATTGCTCAGGCCGGCATCCTGCACTTTCTTACGCAGCACGCCCGCGCCCATGGCGCTGGAGCCCATACCGGCGTCGCAGGCGACGATGATTTTACGCACGTGGCTCAGGTCGTTAGTCACATCGCCAGCGGCCAGCGGGGTGGCTGCCGTCGCGCCTTTGGACTGCGCTTTCATATCGTGCATGCGACGGGTCGCCGCTTCCAGATCGTCTTCTTCTTTCACCTTGCTGGTTTTCAGCAGGATAGAGGAGATAACGAAGGAAACCGCCATGGCCGCAAAGATAGCCGCGAGGTTCGCAAAGTAAGCGCCTTTCGGCGTCATCGCCAGCACCGCCAGGATAGAACCCGGAGAAGCCGGAGAAACCAGGCCGCCGTTCAGCACGCTCAGGGTGAACACGCCGGTCATACCGCCGAGGATAACGGCGATCAGCAGACGCGGGTTCATCAGCACGTACGGGAAGTAGATTTCGTGGATACCGCCCAGGAAGTGGATGATAGCCGCGCCGCCAGCAGACTGTTTAGCGCTGCCGCGACCGAAGAAAATGTAAGCCAGCAGCACGCCCATCCCCGGACCCGGGTTAGCTTCAATCAGGAAGAAGATAGACTTGCCGAGTTCATGAGACTGCTGAATGCCCAGCGGCGAGAAGATGCCGTGGTTGATGGCGTTGTTAAGGAACAGGATTTTCGCCGGCTCAACAAAGATGGACGCCAGCGGCAGCATGTCGTGAACCACCATGAAGTTGACGCCCGCAGCCAGCGCTTTGGAGAGAACTTCAACAGCCGGACCGATGCCAAGGAACGCCAGAATCGCCAGGATCATACCGATGATGCCGGCGGAGAAGTTGTTCACCAGCATTTCGAAGCCGGATTTGATTTTGCCGTCAACCCAGTTGTCGAAATGTTTAATGGCCCAGCCGCCCAGCGGGCCGGCGATCATCGCGCCGAGGAACATCGGCATGTCGGCGCCGACGATAACGCCCATGGTCGTGATAGCGCCTACTACGCCGCCGCGGTCGCCGCCAACCAGACGGCCGCCGGTATAACCGATAAGCAGGGGCAGCAGATAGGTGATCATCGGACCCACGAGCTTCGCCAGCGTCTCGTTCGGCAGCCACCCAGTCGGAATGAATAATGCGGTGATAATACCCCACGCGATAAACGCGCCGATATTGGGCATTACCATATTGCTGAGAAAACGACCAAAGCTTTGCACTTTGATCTTGATATCGGATGACATAAAACACCCCTTCTTATGGTTACGCGCAGGCCAGCAGCCCGAGGTTTATTGTTAACGTGGCGGCAGAGGTAGCCGGCCGAATGCTCTGGATGACGCGAATCTGGCACCGAATAAAGCAACTGTCCAGATGGTGGGTTTAAGTGTGATCTATATCACATGAAGCGAGGGGGATCAGGGGCTTATTTAGTGACTTCAATCACAAAACATTCGTGTAAAAAAAGAACGATGACGAATTTATGAACGTAAAAACGATGAAAACGTGAATAATGTCACAATTTAATGTGGCGTTTTTGTTTTTATTTTGTGATCTAAATCACATGCGATTTTTCCTTCTTTTTATTCTCTGTGATCGACCGCAAACTGCCTGGCGGCGCATTGCCGCGCTGTAATTTTATTACGCATGTACCGGCCCTCAGTATAGCGCGTTCCCGCCCGCCTGCTTTTAACGTAACCTGAGCCATACTTAGCCACTGTCGGCGTTGACGCATAAAGGAGCAGGCCATGAAGCTTATCGGTAGTTACACCAGCCCGTTTGTCCGGAAAATCTCAGTCATTCTGCTGGAGAAAGGCATTACCTTCGAGTTTGTTAATGAATCGCCTTACGCGGAGCAAAGCGGGGTGGCGCAATACAACCCGTTGGGCAAGGTGCCGGCGCTGGTGACCGACAGCGGCGAGCAGTGGTTCGATTCACCGATTATCGCCGAATACCTTGAATTGCTCGAGGCTGAGCCAGCCCTGCTGCCGCGCGACCCGCATGAAGCGTTGAAAGTGCGTCAACTGGAAGCGCTGGCCGATGGCGTGATGGACGCCGGGCTGGTCCATGTGCGTGAACTGCAGCGCCCGGCAGCGCAACAGTCGGAAACGGAACTGCTGCGCCAGCGGGAGAAAATCAGCCGTGCGCTTGATGCGCTGGAGCAGCATGCCGCCAACGGCACGCTGAGCGCGGATAACCTCTCTGTTGCGACCATCGCGGCAGGCTGCGCCATCGGCTATCTTAACTTCCGCCGCGTTTCGCCGGGCTGGTGCGTTAACCGACCTCATCTGGTAAAGCTGGTAGAAACCTTATTCCAGCGCGAAAGCTTCGCTCGTACCGAGCCGCCGAAAACCTGAAGCTCTCCTCTCCTTTACCTCCCGGCGTAAACGCGCCGGGCTTCGCGTAAAGCGCTACGGCAACTGAATCTCCCGTTATTTGGTGGTAGATTAGCGCTAAATTCAGCCAACCTACATTTTTCATGACAAGCCAGACTTCTTCACTTTACAGCCAGCTGCCCGCCACGGACCGGCTGCTGCGCGCTGCGGCGTTTCAACCCGTGCTCGACAGCTACGGACACAGCCAGGTCGTGGGTATCCTGCGCACATTGCAGGATGAAGCGCGGCAGACCATTCGCGAAAGCCAGACGCTGCCCGACTGGTGCGCCGACTGGGCGAAAGAGACGGTTTCTCGCCTCCAGAGCCGCACGCAAAGCGCGCTACGCCCGGTTTACAACCTCTCAGGCACGGTGCTGCATACCAATCTTGGCCGCGCTTTGCAGGCGCAGGCGGCGGTAGACGCCGTTACGCAGGCGATGCAGTCCCCCGTCACGCTGGAATACGATCTCGACGGCGCCGGACGCGGCCACCGCGACCGGGCGCTGGCCGACCTGCTTTGTCAACTCACCGGCGCGGAAGACGCCTGTATCGTTAATAACAACGCGGCGGCGGTGCTGCTGATGCTGGCCGCCACGGCGGCAGGCAAGGAGGTGGTGGTTTCCCGCGGCGAGCTGGTGGAAATTGGCGGCGCGTTCCGTATTCCGGATGTCATGCGCCAGGCGGGGTGCAGGCTCGTGGAAGTGGGCGCCACTAACCGCACGCACCTGAAAGATTACCGCCAGGCGGTAGGAGAAAATACCGCGCTGCTGATGAAGGTGCATACCAGCAATTACGCTATTGAAGGCTTCACCAAAGCGGTGGAAGAGACCGAACTGGCGGCGCTCGGCGAGGAGCTTGGGGTGCCGGTGATTGCCGATCTCGGCAGCGGCTCGCTTATCGATTTAAGCGAGTACGGCCTGCCAAAAGAGCCGATGCCGCAGGCGCTTATCGCGGCGGGCGTAAGCCTGGTGAGTTTTTCCGGCGACAAACTGCTTGGCGGCCCACAGGCGGGGATCATCGTCGGCAAAAGGGCGCTTATCGAACGTCTGCAGACGCACCCGCTCAAGCGCGCGCTGCGCGCCGACAAGATGACGCTGGCGGCGCTGGAGGCGACGCTTCGTCTTTATCTGCACCCTGAAACGCTGACGGAAACGCTGCCGACGCTGCGCCTGTTAACCCGTAGCGCCGACGCAATCAATGAGCAGGCGCAGCGGCTGTTACCAGCTTTGCAGGCGCGCTATGAGGCGGAGTTCACCGTCCAGGCGATGCCTTGCCTGTCGCAGATTGGCAGCGGTTCGCTGCCGGTTGACCGCCTGCCGGGCGCGGCGCTGGCTTTTACGCCGCGCGACGGGCGCGGCAGTCGTCTGAACGCGCTGGCCGAGCGCTGGCGCGCGCTGCCAAAACCGGTAATCGGCCGCATTTATGACGGCCGCTTATGGCTTGATTTACGCTGCCTTGAAGATGAGGCGGGACTGATGGAGATGTTGTTGCAATGATTATCGCCACCGCCGGGCATGTGGACCACGGCAAAACCACGCTGCTTGAACGGCTTACCGGGATTAACGCCGACCGTCTGCCGGAAGAGAAAAAGCGCGGGATGACTATCGATCTCGGCTACGCCTACTGGCCGCAGCCGGATGGCCGCGTTATCGGTTTTATCGACGTGCCGGGGCATGAGAAGTTTCTCGCCAATATGCTGGCAGGCGTGGGCGGCATCGATCACGCGCTGCTGGTCGTGGCGTGCGACGACGGCGTGATGGCGCAAACCCGCGAGCATCTCGCGATTTTGCAACTCACCGGGCAACCGGCGCTGACCGTGGCGCTCACTAAAGCGGACCGGGTGGATGACGCGAGAGTGGAAGCGGTACGTGAAGAAGCGCTCGCTACGTTGCGGGCGTTCGGCTGGCGGGAAGCGAACGTGTTTGTCACCGCCGCCACGCAGGGGTTAGGCATTGACGCGCTGCGCGCGCATCTGAGCCAGTTGCCGGAGCGGGAGCGCCTGGCCGCGCACCGATTCCGCTTAGCGATAGACCGCGCTTTCAGCGTGAAAGGCGCGGGGCTTGTGGTCACCGGCACCGCGCTTTCCGGCGAGGTTAACGTGGGCGAGACCCTGTGGCTTACCGGCGCGGAAAAACCGATGCGCGTGCGCGGAATGCATGCGCAGAATCAGCCCGTTGAACAGGCGCATGCGGGGCAACGTATCGCCCTGAATATCAGCGGCGAGGCGGAAAAGGCGGATATTACGCGCGGCGACTGGCTGCTTTCGCAAAAGCCGCTGGCGGCGGTCGAGCGGGTCATTGTTGAACTACAGCGCCACGCCCCGTTGCAGCAGTGGCAGCCGGTGCATATTCATCACGCCGCGAGCCATATCACCGGGCGCGTATCGCTGCTGGAAAACGATCTGGCGGAGCTGGTGCTGGATTCCCCGCTGTGGCTTGCCGATAACGACAGGCTGGTGCTGCGCGATATCAGCGCTCGCGTGACGCTGGCGGGCGCGAAAGTCGTGCTGCTGGAGGCGCCAAAGCGCGGCAAACGCCAGCCTGAATTTTTAGGCTGGCTGGCAAAGCTTGCCCGTGCGCAAAACGATGCGGAGGCGCTGTCGCGCCACCTTGAGCGCGGCGCCGTTTCGCTTTCCGCCTTTGGCTGGGCGCGGCAGCTCACGCAGGCGGGGCTGCGGGACCTTATTTCCACCCAAAGCGTGCTACAGGCGGGTGACTACGCGCTGAGCGAAGGGGTGGCGCAGCGCTGGCGGGAAAAATTGCTCGCCACCCTTGCCCGCTATCATGAAAGCCACCGCGAAGAGCCAGGGCCGGGACGCGAGCGGCTGCGCCGCATGGCGCTGCCCTCTGAAGCGGAGCCGCTGGTGCTCGCGCTCATTGAACAGATGCGCCGCGATGGCGCGCTGGCCAGCCGCGAAGGGTGGCTGCACCTGCCGGGCCATGAAGCTGGCTTTAACGCCGCTCAGCAGGCCGTTTGGGAGAAAATCGCGCCGCTGTTTGGCGACGAACCCTGGTGGGTGCGCGACCTGGCGCGCGAGGCGGGAGAAGAAGAGCAGGCGATGCGCCAGCTGTTGCGGCTGGCGGCCCAGCAAGGGTTTATCACCGCGATCGTTAAAGATCGCTACTATCGCCACGATCGCATTGTGGCCTTCGCCGACATGATCCGCGATCTGGATCGGGAGAAAGGAACGACGGTTGCCGCTGATTTTCGCGATCGCCTTAATGTTGGTCGCAAACTGGCGATTCAAATCCTCGAATATTTTGACCGTATCGGCTTTACCCGTCGTCGCGGCAATGAACATCTGTTACGCGACAGCGCGCTTTTCCGCCTCGCGGAATAAACCCGAAAATGTGGAAATAACGGCTTGTTTATTTTCACACTTTTTTGCTGTTATTACTGGAAATGCTATTGATTTTTATGGTTTTTATTTGAGCGCATACCGTTTTTCTATTCCTTTTTCCTAAAAGTCTTTTCTTTGCTTTTTCCCTGCGGATAACAGGGCTATTTTCGGCGGTGCTTACTTCACTACCAGGGAAAAGATGATGACTACTGCGACTTTTTATATCCCCTCCGTCAATATCATTGGTGCGAATGCCTTAGAGGAAGCGCTGGACGCGATGCATGGCTACGGCTACCGCAGCGCGCTGATCGTGACCGATATTATGCTCAGCAAGCTCGGCATGGCGGACAACGTGCAGCGCCTGCTGGCGGCCCGCGATATCAAAAGCGTTATTTTTGACGGCACGCACCCTAACCCCACCACCGCAAACGTAAAAGCCGGGCTGGATTTATTGAATCAGCATCGCTGCGACTGCGTTGTTTCGCTGGGCGGCGGCTCGCCGCACGACTGCGCGAAAGGGATAGCGCTGGTCGCAACCAACGGCGGCCATATCTGTGACTATGAGGGCGTGGACCGTTCCGCGAAGCCGCAGCTGCCGATGATAGCCATCAACACTACCGCAGGCACCGCTTCGGAGATGACCCGTTTCTGCATCATCACCGACGAGAGCCGCCATGTGAAAATGGCGATTGTCGATAAACACGTTACGCCGGTGCTTTCGGTAAACGACCCGGCGCTTATGGTCGGCATGCCCGCCTCGCTGACGGCGGCAACAGGGATGGACGCGCTTACGCACGCCATCGAAGCTTATGTTTCCACCGCCGCCACGCCCATAACCGACGCCTGCGCGCTGAAAGCCATCGCCATGATCAGCCAGAACCTGACGCAAGCGGTAGCGCAGGGCAACAACATGGCGGCGCGCGAAGCCATGGCGTATGCGCAGTTCCTGGCCGGCATGGCTTTTAACAACGCGTCATTGGGCTATGTTCATGCCATGGCGCATCAGCTGGGTGGTTTTTACGATCTGCCGCACGGGGTATGCAATGCGATTCTGCTGCCGCATGTGCAGCGCTTTAACAGCGCGCTGGCTGCCGGACGCCTGCGGGATTGCGCGCAGGCATTGGGATGCAACGTGAGCGGGCTTTCAGATAAAGAGGGCGCCGCGCTTTGCATTGAGACCATCCAGGCGCTGGCGCGACAGGTTCACATTCCGGCTGGCCTGCGTGAGCTGAACGTGAAGGAAGAGGATATTCCGGTGCTGGCGGCTAATGCGTTGAAAGACGCCTGCGGCCTGACCAACCCGATTCAGGCCACGCATGAGGAGATTATGGCGATTTTCCATGCCGCTATGTAAGTTCTCAGCCCCGCCGTTCGGGCGGGGCTACTGTTTGCGTACGGCCTGCCACACCGCGCCAAGGCGCCCGGCCTGGTTGCCCAGTTCACACGGTTGAATCGGTACGCGCAGCGCATCCCAGAAGGTGTATTTTTCCAGCGCGCGCTCGAGCATGGGGTAAAGCTTCTGCTGCTGACAGACGCCGCCGCCAATCAGCACCACTTGCGGATCGAACATCGAAACCACGCTGTATATACCGCGCGATAGATAGCTCACCCATTTATCCACCACTTCGCGCAGATGCACATCATTCTCCATGCGCTCAAAAATCTCCTTACCGTGCAGCGGCGCGTCGGCCGGGAGCGACAGCGCCTGACGGCTTGCTTCAATCAGCCCGCGCGCCGAGGCAATCTCATGCATATTCTCGCCGTTATCCCCTACCGGCATAACGCCGAATTCCCCGGCGCGAAAGTGCGAACCGCGCAGCAGCTGGCGCTCCAGGATAATGCCGCCGCCGATGCCGGTGCCGATAGTCATGCAGATAAGCGATTCGTACTGCTTGCCCGCTCCGCGCCACATTTCACCCAGCGCCGCGCAGTTGGCGTCGTTTTCAATAGTAATGGGCAGGTCGGTCAGCTCGCCAAACATCTCCAGCAAGTTGACGCCGTCGAGAAAATCGAGCGCGCCCGCTTTAGGCACATCGCCGGTATAGGGATTGATATAACCGGGAAAGCTGATGCCGATGCCCGCTATCTCCTGCTCTTTCTGATACGTTTCCACCACCTTTTTCCAGGCGCTTTTAAACGCCTCTTTGTCGTAGGACGTATCAAATTCGTCGCTGCTGAGCTCCTCGCCCTCTTCCGTAATCAGGCCGTGCTTAATATGTGAGCCGCCCACGTCAAAGCCAATGAAATGTCGCATCATCTTTCCTTATCTGACCCGTCTCTGCTTTTGAGTATGGCTGAAAACAATGGGCGAAACGTAAAAGAACGTAATCCGTGAGGCGTGTCGTAAAGCAGGCAGAAGGCGGACATAAAATGAGCGGTCGCCGTCTACGCTTGAAGGGTACCCCGACCAGGAGAAAACCATGACTAATAATCCTCCGAACACCCGCATCAACCCCGCCGAATATGGCTACCCTCTGAATCTGAAAGCCCGCTATGACAACTTTATCGGCGGCGAATGGGTGGCGCCCGTAGAAGGCGATTATTACCAGAACCTGACGCCGGTGACCGGCCAGCTGCTGTGTGAAGTAGCAAGCTCCGGCAAAAAAGATATCGACCTGGCGTTAGATGCCGCCCACGCGGTGAAAGAACAGTGGGGAAAAACCTCGGTGCAGGAGAGAGCATCTATCCTGCTGAAGATCGCCGACCGGATGGAGCAAAACCTGGAACGGCTGGCGACGGCGGAAACCTGGGACAACGGCAAGCCTATCCGTGAAACCAGCGCCGCCGACGTGCCGCTGGCGATTGACCATTTCCGCTATTTCGCCTCCTGCATCCGCGCGCAGGAAGGGGGCATCAGCGAGGTGGATAACGAAACCGTGGCGTACCATTTCCACGAGCCGCTCGGCGTTGTGGGGCAAATTATCCCGTGGAACTTCCCGCTGCTGATGGCGAGCTGGAAAATGGCTCCGGCGCTGGCGGCAGGCAACTGCATTGTGCTCAAGCCTGCCCGGCTGACCCCGCTTTCGGTCCTGCTGCTGATGGAAATTGTCGGCGACCTGCTGCCGCCCGGCGTGGTTAACGTGGTCAATGGCGCAGGCGGCGAGATTGGCGAATATCTGGCAACCTCAAAACGCATCGCGAAAGTGGCGTTTACCGGCTCGACTGAAGTAGGCCAGCAGATCATGCAGTACGCGACCCAGAACATCATTCCGGTCACGCTGGAGCTGGGCGGGAAATCACCCAACATCTTTTTTGCAGATGTGATGGACGAAGAGGATGCTTTTTTCGAAAAGGCGCTGGAGGGCTTCGCGCTTTTCGCCTTTAACCAGGGAGAGGTCTGCACCTGCCCGAGCCGTGCGCTGGTGCAGGAGTCCATCTACGAGCGCTTTATGGAGCGCGCCATTCGCCGCGTGGAGGCCATTCGCAGCGGCAACCCGCTCGACACCCTGACGCAGATGGGCGCGCAGGTTTCCAAAGGCCAGCTCGACACCATTCTTAACTATATCGATATCGGTAAAAAAGAAGGGGCGGATGTACTGACCGGCGGGCGACGCAAGGCGCTGGAAGGCGAGCTAAAAGAGGGATATTACCTTGAGCCCACCATATTGTTCGGCCAGAACAGCATGCGCGTTTTCCAGGAGGAAATTTTCGGGCCGGTGCTGGCGGTAACCACCTTCAAAACCATGGACGAGGCGCTGGAAATCGCCAACGACACCCAGTACGGCCTGGGCGCAGGCGTCTGGAGCCGCAACGGCAACCTTGCCTATAAGATGGGCCGCGGCATCCAGGCGGGCCGCGTCTGGACTAACTGTTACCACGCCTATCCTGCGCATGCCGCTTTTGGCGGCTACAAGCAGTCCGGCATTGGTCGTGAAACCCACAAAATGATGCTGGAGCACTACCAGCAAACCAAATGCCTGCTGGTGAGCTACTCCGATAAGCCGCTGGGGCTGTTTTAATCGCATCGCAGGCTGCGCCCGCAGCCTGCTTTTTTCCTGCCTGATTACTCCACGACTTTAATATCCAGACGGCGGAAGCGGCTGTAAATCCACAGCCCTGCACAGGTCAGCGTGCCGATCAATGCCGTCAATATAACGGAGAAAAAGAGGCCCATCGCCAGTGATGCTGGCAGCGCCAGCAAGCCATGGATCGGCTTGTTATTCCAGTTCAGCGTGTCGTAGCCAAAGCAGGCCAGCAGACCGAAAAGAAAGCAGAGCAGCATCAGAGAGGTGCCAAGTCCGGTTAACAAAATCCGGTAGATGCTGCCGGGCTTAATCTGCTTCACGCTGACAACGGCGGTAATTTCCTTATTCATAGGAGGTCCAGAAAGGGAGAGCGTGCGCCGAGTATCGGGCATCTTTATGTTAAGCGCCAGAATGCCCTACAAAAAATGGCGGGGCGTTGAAAATGAAAAAGCGCCGGCAAGCGGCGCTTTTTGTTGCGTGAAAGCGGTTTACTGCCCGGCTTCGCGCCAGGCCAGCTCTACTTCTTCCGCCAGGATTTTTACCCCCGTCTCGATTTTTTCCGGCTCCGGCACATAGTTCATGCGCATGCACTGGTGTGTGTGCGGCCAGGGTTTATCAAGGCCCGGGAAGAAATAATCACCCGGCACCATCAGCACGCCGCGCTTTTTCAGGCGCTGATAAAGCAGTTCGGTGGTAATCGGCAAATCTTTAAACCACAGCCAGAGGAAAATCGCGCCTTCAGGTTTGTGGATCAGGCAGCGTTCCGGGGATAAATAGCGGCGAATGGTCGCGATCGTTTCCTGAACGCGCTGCTGGTAGAACGGTTTAATTACGGTTTCAGAAAGGCGCAGCAGGTCGTTACGTTTAATCATTTCGCAGGCCATCGCCGGGCCGATGCCGCCGGGCGCCAGGCTGATAATGCCGTTCATATTGCTGATAGCGGAAATGACTTTCTCATTGGCGACGATAATGCCGCAGCGACTGCCCGGCAGACCCAGTTTCGACAGGCTCATGCACAGGATAATGTTCGGGTTCCACAGCGGACGCGCCTCGGTGAAAATAATGCCCGGGAAAGGCACGCCGTAAGCGTTGTCGATAACCAAGGGGATATCGTGCTGGTTTGCCAGCGCATCGAGCTTCATCAGCTCATCGTCTGTAATAACGTTACCGGTAGGGTTAGTCGGACGGGATACGCAAATCATTCCCGTCTCCTCACCGATATGCAGATGTTCGAAATCGACGTGATATTTGAACTGGCCATCCGGCAGCAGTTCAATGTTGGGCCGCGCTGAAACAAACAACTCTTCTTCCAGACCCGCATCCGCGTAGCCGATATACTCCGGCGCCAGCGGGAAAAGCACCTTGCGCGTCGTGCCGTCGGCGCGTCGACCCGCGAAGAGGTTAAATAAGTAGAAAAATGCGCTCTGGCTGCCGTTTGTTAGTGCAATATTTTGTGGTTCGATATCCCAGCCGGATGTTTCACGGAGCATCGCCGCCAGCGCCGCGAGAAGCTCGCTTTTGCCCTGCGGACCGTCATAATTACAAAGCGCGTCAGTCACTTTGCCGCTCTGCAGCATGTCGGCAAGCAGTTGCTGGAAGTAGTCATTCATGGCGGGAATTTGCGCCGGGTTTCCACCGCCCAGCATGATGGCGCCGGGAGTGCGCAAACCGTCGTTGAGATCCTCCATCAGGCGCGTGATGCCTGCATGGCGGGTAAATTTGTCGCCGAAAAGGGAAAACGTCATAGCCGTATTGTGTCGCATTTCTTTTAAAAGAGGCTAACGATAACGCTACATATATCGCGGTGCAAATGGTCGTAAAGCCAGACGAAGCGGAGGATATGTTTTCCTGAGCTTAATTTTCAGTATGAAATATCGCTTCGCTGGCTTTCTTCATCACACCTGCCGGGGTGGCTTATTCAGGGTTTCCCGCCCAGACGATGATAACCTTGTCGTCGCCCTGCTCACGCGCGAAACCGTAGCCCTGGCCCAACGCTAGCGTGGTTTGTTTGCCCGCGCCGATAGCGGGATGGCGGGCGCGGAACTGGCTTATTCGCTGCCAGTGCTCAAGCATGGCTGCGTTTTTACCCAGGGCGTCCTGCCAGTTCATGTCTGAACGCGTCCCCTGTAGCGAATCGGAGCCGGTCGGGCCGAAGGGGCGCGCCGTTTCATCGCCATAAAAAATCTGTACGGCGCCGGGCGTGAGCAGCAGCAATTCCGCGGCGCGCTGCCCGCCTTCCCGGAACAGGCGCGTGTCATGTGAGGAGAGATAGCTCAGTACGTTGAACTGCTGAAGTTTTTCCGCCATCTGCTGCCAGGTGGTATCGATCTCCGCCAGGCAATCCGCCGCCTTCGCCGCCTGCTCCTGATAATCGAAATTAATCATCGCGTCGAAGCCGTGCTGATAGTACTCGCTCTGCATCACGCCGTGGCCCCAGGCTTCGCCGGTCATCCAGAAGGGGGCGTCATCCAGTTTTTTGTCCGGGTTGGCGGCTTTCCAGGCCTGCAGCGCTTCGCTGGCCTGGGTTTTGAGCTGCCGCCAGGCACCCATCTCCACATGTTTTGCGGTATCTACGCGAAAGCCGTCAATGCCGAAATCTTTCACCCAGCGGCTAAGCCAGTGGGTGAGATAGTCCCGCGGCGTGAAGTCCGCTAATTCCCGGGCGGCGGTATCGGGCTTATGGCGGTAGAAGCCAGGTAGCCCGGAGGGCTCGACAGATTCCGTTTTCAAATCCGGTAGAAAAGAGAGCGACATCGTGAGGTCGTCAAAGCCCGGGTTGTCATAGTCGCCAATATCGGTGCGGATCCATTTTTTACCCCACCAGTTTTCCCAGGCGGGGCCGTCATTGAAATTAATATAGTCGTTAAAGCTGTGCCAGCTCTGGCCGGGCCCGGGCCGCCAGTCGGTCCAGCGGTCGCCCAGCGTCTTTTTTATTTCGTCATCTTTAAGGTAAAGCGCGCCAAACTGAAACTCCTGCATATCCGCAAGCGTGGCGTAGCCGGTATGGTTCATCACAATATCGAACAGAACGCGGATGCCGCGCTTATGCGCTTCATCCACCAGCTTTCGCAGGTCTTCTTCGCTGCCCATGTTGGCGTCAAGTTTCGTCCAGTCCTGCACGTAATAGCCGTGGTAAGCGTAATGCGGGAAGTCGCCTTTGGTGCCGCCGCCCACCCAGCCGTGGATTTGCTCGAGCGGCGAGCTTATCCATAAGACATTTACGCCGAGCTGCTGCAGGTAATCAAGTTTGCCGGCAAGGCCCTGCAGGTCGCCGCCGTGGAAAGTGCCAATCTCCTCCACCCCGTCTTTGTGACGACCGTAGCTGTTGTCATTCGCCGGATTGCCGTTGACGAAGCGATCGGTCAGCACAAAGTAGACCGTGGCGTTTTGCCAGCTAAAAGGGGCTTTGCCAGCCGCTTGTGCGGGTTCGAGCAGCAGCAGGCCGTCGCTATTAGCGGCGGGGGTCAGGGTGATGGCGCCATTCGTTACCGTGGCGGTCTGGCCGCTGTAAAAATCACGCACTTCGCTGCCTTCAGGGAAAACGCTGTTTACCTGCACCGTTAACGGCTTGCCGTCCCATTTCGGGCACTGGCGCGCAACTTCCTGCGTCGTGTCGTCCGCTTCCTGCTGCACGCTTAACATCAGCGTGGGCGTGCCGGAGCGGGTATCAATCTGCACGCGGTAATTGCCGTCGCGAAACAGGCGCCACTGCGGCGGCGCGCCATCGCAGGGTTTTAGCGAAAGCATCTGGTTGAGCCTGATGGCGTCTGCCGGCTGCCAGCACGCCTGGTCAAATGTCAGGGTAAGAGGAAGCGTACCTTTTGCGAGCGTGGCGTCGCTGACAAATATCCCGGCGGGCTGTTCGTGAAATTCAGGCAGTCCTGGCGCAGACCAGTTGGCCCAGACAAGGCCTGGCATAGCCAGCAGGGCGAGGAGCGAAAGTTTCATTAAGCGGCGTCCTGTGCGGTTTTTCTCCATTTTCGCCTGGCTGCCATGAAAGTAACTCATCCTTTATTCGTAGTGAAAGGGGAGGACGATACGGGCTGAGTTTTGAGGTCATTCATTGGTATTATCACGTAAAAAATTGACGACTTTTATTTTTAATAATCAAAGAGATGTAAAAATCATACGTGACAGTTTTTAGGATTTGGACTATTTCTTTTGATGCTATCGACCGGTATTTTTGATACGATTTCAAATTCGTTTCTTAAATATTTGTGAAAAATAAGGTGTTGGAATGCTTATATCCGACCAGGAGAGCTGATGATATCGACTCGATTACACCGATTCGGGGCCGCGATATTCATGTTGATCACCCTTGGCTTATCGGGTGAGGTGCTGGCAAAAGAGCACACAACTAAGAAGACTCATACAGCCCACGTAACAGCAATAAAAGACGGTAAAAATCTGGCGAGCAGTAAAAAAGAGTATTCTCGCAATAGTGAAAGCGGTTCACTTCCTGACTTGCGAAAATACCCTTCCGGGACACCAAGGAAAAAGGCGTTTCTCCGGACAGTAATGCCCTATATTACCAGTCAAAACGCGGCAATTACGGCAGACCGTAACTGGCTTATTTCTAAGCAGTATGAGGGCCGTTGGTCGCCGAGTGAACGCGCGCGCCTGAAAGATATCACGAAGCGCTACAAGATTAGCTGGAGCGGCAATACTAAACGCATTCCGTGGAATACGCTGCTTGAGCGCGTGGATATTATTCCAACCAGCATGGTCGCGACCATGGCGGCGGCGGAAAGCGGCTGGGGCACCTCTAAGCTTGCGCGCAGTAACAATAATCTGTTCGGCATGAAGTGTGCGAAACGCCACTGTAATAATGAGCCGGGCAAGGTGAAAGGTTATTCGCACTTTACTTCGGTAAAAGAATCCGTGAATGCTTATGTGGTAAATCTGAATACGCACCCGGCTTACAACTCCTTCCGTAAATCACGCGCCCAGTTGCGCAAAGCGGATCAGGAAATTACCGCGAGCAATATGATTCATAAGCTCAAAGGCTATTCGACGAAAGGTAAGAGCTATAACAATTACCTGTTTGCCATGTACCAGGATAATGCCCGGTTGCTTTCGGCAAACTAAGCGGACAGATAAAACGCCTTCCAGCCGGAAGGCGTTTTTTATTGTCAGCCCTAAACCACCTCCTGAGGAGGTGGTGATTGTCCCTGTAAGGCTATAGCCTGAAGAAAGCCCATGCCGGAATATTTCTCCTTACTCACCACAAGTAAGAGGGAAAAACCAACATGGGCCTTTACAGAAGTTCATCACATGTATTCTGGCGCTGCAAATATCATATCGTCTGGACACCCAAGTATCGTTTCAAGATCCTGACGGACAAGATTGGTAAGGAGTTGTACCGGACAATCTATATTCTGTGCAACATCAAGGACTGCGAAGTGCTGGAACTGAATATTCAGCCTGACCATGTTCATCTGGTGGTTATCGTACCGCCCAAACTCTCTATTTCAACG
>JHYZ01000016.1 GCA_000621185.1 Franconibacter pulveris DSM 19144 | reverse complement strand
TTTTCTTTGGCCGCAGGCAATCAGCGCTAATTCTACTCCTGTAACGAATGCCTGACGGCCATTCCCTCACTACGCACAGCCTCCACCAAACGGAGGTAAGAGAAATGTTTGATATGAGCAAACTGGCTACGGGCGCTGCTTACGGCGCATCTGCCGGGACGGTAGCCAATAGCCTGCTTACCCGGCTCAGTCCCGACGAGTGGAGCGCCGTCGGCGTTATCGTGGGGATTGTGGTTGCGATTATGACCTTCGGCATCAACTGGTATTACAAGCGCAAAACCACGCTGGCACAGATACAGGCTTATGAGCGCTGGCCCGCAGGTCCTCACCAGATTAAAGAGGATTAACCATGGCGATATCTGCTTCATTACGTAACAAGCTTATTGCCGTGGCGGGTGCTGGCTCTATCGCTATCGCAACGGTATTCCTTGGTGGTCAGGACGGCGTGGAAGGGCGCAAGTACGAAGCCTATAAGGATGTGGCTGGCGTCTGGACAGTTTGCGACGGGCACACTGGCCGCGACATCGTGATCGGCAAGAAGTACACCGATCGCGAATGTGACCGACTTTTGTGGAAAGACCTGCAACCGGCCAAAGCGACCGTAGACAAATTGGTTAAGGTTCCGCTGAGCGAATACCAGCGCGCCTCGCTATACAGTTTCGTGTTCAACGTAGGTAGCGACGCGTTCGCAAAGTCGACTCTTCTTCGCAAGCTCAATAAGGGCGACCAGGAAGGGGCGTGTGAAGAAATGCGCCGATGGGTTTTCGCTGGTGGCATGAAGTGGAAGGGCTTGCAGAACCGGCGAGAAATGGAGCGCTCCATGTGCCTGGCGGAGAGCAAAGATGACCTTTGACTGGAAACCTTTGCTTCTGCTGGCGGTACTGGTGGTGTTCGGTGCGCTGGCGTTCTGGTACCACGGCAGAGCGGCAGACGAGAAGCAGCGTGCTGACGCAGCAGAGCACAGCCTGAAACTGGCGAGCGACACGATAATCGACATGCAGGCCCGCCAGCGCGACGTCGCGGCGCTTGATGCCAAATACACCGGAGAACTGGCAGATGCCAAAGCCGAAATTAATCAGCTGCGTGGTGATGTTGCTGCTGGGCGTAAGCGGTTGCAGCTCAAAGCAACCTGCTCAGGTTCGACAGACTCCACCAGCTCCACCAGCATGGATGATGGCGCCACCCCCCGACTTACAGGGGATGCTGAGCAGAATTATTTCAGTCTCAGGGACGGAATCGCCACAGTCACCAACCAATTGACAGGCCTGCAAGCGTATGTGCGCGAGCAGTGCCTGAAGTAACCGAGCCTCGCATTAGCGGGGCTTTTTATTGAAACCAAAGAGGTCATTAATTATGAACGACCAGGATATCGAGAAAGAGATTGTTGCGAAGGGCAAGGTGGCGCCTCGCGTGACGCCTGACCACATTCAGTCTCTGATTAAAGGTGAGTATTACTTCACGGCAGCAGATGGTGTGCAGCAAAGCCTGCATAAACAGGACTCACTGACTCAACTCACTGGGGCGCATGCTGAGCTAAAGCTTCTGACATTCTGCGTGTTGGTGCTGCAAAACGGATTTACCGTCACCGGAGAAAGCGCCTGCGCCAGCCCGGAGAACTTCGACGAAGACATCGGGCGCAAGATTGCTCGCCAGAATGCAGTAAACAAAATCTGGTTGCTGGAAGGCTATTTGCTGAAGCAGCGACTGCACGAGGTGTAAGCATCACAAGGCGTATTTCTGGTACGCCTCAAAAAAATGCCCCATTTCTGGGGCTGCTAAGGAGAGTTTATCTGTCCTGGTCTTCTTGGTTTGTCGGTGCCTCTCTTGCAAGCCTTCCTGATATTTTTGGGTATGTCCTGCTCCTACAGTCCCCGTACGTGACCCGGGGTGCTTCATCCCTGAAGCCAGCATACCCATGGTGGTTGTGCGTCAGTCATTCTTACAAGGTGCATTGTCCAGCATGGCTTATATCTCGCTGGTGGCAAGCGTAAGCGGAATAAATTTTTTATGCGACACGGCAGAAGATATCCCCACGCGCTTTCACAGCAGAGCGCCTGATGATGTTCTCTCCGCTGCACAACAACACGGTTAGCCACGCTGTGAAGCGCCACGAAGCTATGCAATAAAACTTCTCTAGGTATAATCTTACGTTACTATGTAGCTCCTAATTTGATAGGAGTCATCATGAAAACAGACATTAAAAAAGTTAGTTTCGATTGGAATAAACTTTTCGAAACAGATGCGTTTATTGTTTATCGTGTTACATGCAACCTTGAAACGAATGACGGGCAGTGTAGTAGCGCAAGCCATGTTTTCGATATTTCTAAAACGGAAAGAACTGGTGGTTTAAATAGGGCTGAACTTAAAGCTTTTGAATACGCAGCAGAACAAATTGGACTTGACATTGAATAATTGAACGAAACCGTCAATGGACGATTTTTTCATTTCCCGAGCCACCGGCAAATGCCAGTGGCTTTTTTATGTGTATCATCCAGTCACTAATGATTTTGGTTGCTACCATTTGGATAAGTTTTGTTCGCTAAGAAAAAAGTATTATGATAAATGCGCCGTCAGATGATGGTCTACACATGGAAAGCAAAATGAAAAAGGCACTGGCTGTACTATTTGTTTTGATGTCACTTGGTGCGGCAACTCAAGCGTATGCAGGTAACTGTCAACACGACTCCGATACCGCAAGTGATGGTTCTCGATGTGGTGGACGATCTGCGGATTCTCGCCCCGGTGGGGAGGGAGCCCGCTAATAAATCAAAGGTCGCTTCGGCGGCCTTTTTTAGCCAATCCACAACCTTCGGTTGTTGTATACTGGGATTGAGTAAAGGAGATGTGCCGAAACGCTTTTACCTCAGGTCTAAAGATGGTTCCTTGCTTTGGTTCAGTGCTGCAGTGATGTAATCCCAGCGATCTATATACTCCTCCTCATTGGCTTTGCTGATTTTGAATAGTGGAAGGCTGTGATGCCAGGTAGCGTGCGCCCCGACAGCTTCGCTTGGAACAATGAATACTTCCGGAGTTGTTTTGTTTACGATGTCATCTGACATATTGCAAAATACATAGAAGAAATCGGGGGACACTGTGGGCTTATGCTTCCCCACAATCCACTGTCTTGGTTGGCTCCGCGCCCATGAGCCTTTAACCTGAATGCTGATGCTTTTCGAGCCGTCTACAGTGGCAATAATATCTACAGCACTGGAACCGCTCGTTGTCAGGGCCGCGCTGATACCTAAACGCGAAAGCATATATGCAACGTAATATTCACCCGCATCACCAGCGCTCTTGCTTGAGCGTTTAACTACTTCAGTCATATTTAATCCTTCTGATAATCAAGCCCGTTGAAGCCAACGGTTGGTATCACACATGTACCATTTTCCACACGATAAATAGAGAAAATTATGGCGAAACCGGACTGGGGCGAGCTTCAGCAGCGGTTCCTGTCCGAATATGCCAGCACCGGCATTTCCCCAAAAGATTGGTGTGAAGCGCAGGAACTGAACTATGCGACCGCCCGTCGTTATATCAAAAAGCCTGCTGCGCAAAGTGCGCAAAAATCTGCGCAGAAAAAAGTGCGCAGTGCGCAGAAAGAAAAGAGTGCTGATGCGCTGGTGGATAGCGAGCTCACCGCTCAGCAAAAGCGCTTCGTTGCTGAATATCTTATAGACCAGAACGCCACTGCCGCCGCCTCAAGGGCAGGTTACAGCGATGCCAGTTATGGTCGTCAGCTCCTCACGCTTCCTCACGTTGCTGAGGCCATTGCGCAGCAGCAGAAAGCCTCTCTGGTGCGTACGCTTGCCAGCGCCGATGAAGTGCTGGCGCAGATGTGGCAGCTCGCCACCTTTGACGCTAACGAGCTTTCGCAATACCGCCGGGGATCCTGCCGCTACTGTCATGGCTTCGGCCACAACTATCAGTGGCGTGACATGGTGGAGTTTGAAGAGCATCGGCTAAAAGCGATCGAGAAAAAGGGTAAGGAGCCGGTAGACGTCGGCGGCTATGGCTATGACCACAACAGGGAACCTAACCCGGCATGCCCGCGCTGCAATGGTGACGGCATTGGACAGCCTTATTTCGCGGATACCCGCAAACTGCCGCCTGTTTCCCGCCTGGCTTACTCCGGCATCAAGCTCGGCAAAAACGGCGTTGAGATCACATCTATCAGCCGCGAGCGCATGTTTGAAGCGGTGATGAAACGCCTTGGCCTGGCTGACAGTGAGTTCGCGCAGCAGCTACAGCAAATCGAAATCGAGCGCCGGCAACTGGAGATTGAAAAGCTCCGCAAAGAGCTGGCCGCTGACCCGGAAGACGAAGTGCCGTTACCTGTGGCAATCAATATCAATGTCGCGGATGCGCGCGTAAGGAATGACGATGACGGGGATATCGCCGACCCTTAACGTGCCGCAGGCGCGGTTTCTGGCGATGCCGCATAAATTCAAGGCCTACGTGGCGGGTTTCGGCTCCGGTAAAACGTGGATAGGCTGCGGCGGTATCTGCAAGGGGATGTGGGAACATCCCAGAATCAACCAGGGCTATTTCGCTCCGACCTATCCGCAGATCCGCGACATATTCTACCCGACGGTTGAGGAAGTGGCGTTTGACTGGGGCCTGAAGGTCAAAATCAACGAGAGCAACAAAGAGGTCCATTTCTACGCAGGGCGACAATACCGGGGAACCACCATCTGCAGATCGATGGAGAAACCGTCCACGATTGTTGGTTTCAAAATCGGTAACGCGCTGGTGGATGAGCTGGACGTCATGGCCGCCGCCAAAGCGCAGCAGGCCTGGCGAAAAATCATTGCCCGTATGCGTTATAAGGTCGATGGCCTGCGTAACGGCATTGACGTCACCACAACGCCGGAGGGGTTCAAGTTCGTTTACCAGCAATTTGTTAAGGCGGTACGCGATAAACCGGAGCTGGCGTCCCTGTACGGGCTCGTGCAGGCCTCCACGTTTGATAACGAAAAGAACCTGCCGGACGATTACATTCCCTCGCTGCTGGCGAGCTATCCGCAGGAGCTGATTAAGGCTTACCTGCGCGGGCAGTTCACCAACCTGAAGAGCGGGACCATTTATCATCAGTTTGACCGCAGGCTGAATAACTGTGAAGAAGTGGAGCAGCCCGGCGAGCCGCTTTATATCGGCATGGATTTCAACGTCGGGAAGATGGCCGGGATCGTCCACGTTCTCCGGCTGGGGCTGCCCTGTGCGGTAACCGAAATCATCAACGCCTACGACACGCCGGACATCATCCGCATCATCAAAGAGCGGTTCTGGCTGTATGACGGCAACGATTACCGCAAGGTGCGCGAAATCTACGTTTACCCGGATGCTTCCGGCGACTCCCGTAAATCCAGTAACGCCAGTTCTACTGATATTGCCCAGCTCAAACAGGCTGGCTTTAACGTGGTGGTGAACGCCAGTAACCCGCCGGTTAAAGACCGCGTGAACTCCATGAATGCCATGTTCTGCAACGGCAACGGCGAGCGCCGCTACAGGGTGAACGTGAAGCGCTGCCCGGTCTACACCGAATCGCTGGAGCAGCAGGTGTGGGATGAAAAGACAGGTGAGCCGGATAAAAAATCCGATAACGACCACCCGAACGATGCGGGCGGTTATTTCATCGTGAAGCAGTTCCCGATCATCAGGCCAACCGGCAAAGTAACCAAACTTCGGATGTAACCATGCCAGATATTTCGACACCCAACCTTGATTACAACAACATGGTCCAGGCGTGGGACATCAACGACGCGCTGATGGGCGGCACGCTCTATATGCGCCAGCTTGGTGAAGCCCACCTGCCCCGCTGGCCGAACGAAGACAAAGAAGATTACAAAAAGCGCCTTGCTGTCGCCACGCTGTTGCCAGCCTACGAAGAAACCATTAATCAGAACATCGGGCGCGTCTTTGCTGAGCCGGTGGTGCTGAGCGAAACAACGCCGGATCCGATTAAAGAACTCACCCCGAACATCGATCTTGAAGGCATGCGGCTTGATGTCTGGGCGCAGGCTTTCTTTGGTCTCGCATTTCAGTATGGTCTGGCGCATGCGCTGGTGGACTATCCGCGCGTGAATCCTGATGAGGTCAGGACGAAAGCTGACGAACAGGCCAGCGGCGCCCGCCCCTATGTGACGATGCTGAACCCCCGGCAGGTTATTGGCTGGAAGTCGAAAACAGTCGGCGGAAAGGTGGTGCTGACCGACCTGCGCATCAAAGAGGTGGTTATCGTCGACGGCGAGGATTACGGGCAGACCAAAGTCGAGCAGATTCGCCACATCATGCCGGGCAAGGTTGAGATATACCGGCGCAAAAAAAGTGAGGGCGGCGAGGAAACCTGGCAGATTCATGAAGAGTGGACCACGTCCCGTAACGATATACCCCTGGTGACGCTCTACACGAAACGTACTGGCTTTATGCGCGGTTCGCCGCCGCTCCTGAATCTCGCGCTGCTGAATATCAAACACTGGCAGTCGCAGTCCGAGCAGGACAACATTCTGCACGTCGCCCGGGTGCCGCTGCTGGTGGTGTATGGTCTGGAGAACGGGCAGGAGCTGACGATAGGCTCTTCCTCCGCAACGCAGTTTGAAAACCGCGAACGGCAGGGGATGGAGTATGTCGAGCATACCGGGGCCGCCATTGGCGCCGGAAAATCCTCGCTGGATGACCTGGAAAACCAGATGCGCCAGGCAGGCGCGAAGCTGCTGCGCGCAGAGAACACCTCCACGAAATCTATTGAGCAGACCGGGGAAGAGAAGATGCAGGAGAATTCGCCGCTTTACACCATGGCGAACTCCCTGGAGGACGCGCTCGATAACATCCTGCAAATCATGGCCGAATGGCTTGGCCTGAAGGATGGCGGCAATGTGGACGTGCGCACTGAACTCGACGTCTCGGAGCAGACTATCAACGCGCCTGCTGCGCTGGCGGTTCAGTCGCTGCGACAGGGCGGCGATATCCGCCGTATTGATGCGGTGCGCGTGCTCCAGTCACTCCGAATCATCGACCCCGACGCGAAGCCCGAAGACGTGATCGACGAGCTCAACAATCAGGACCCGACATTCACAGGCGGCGGCAATGGCAACGGTCAATGACAGGCTGCGGGATGAAGCGATAGCGCATACGCTCTGGATCAGCCGCTACAGCACCGGCGTTGCGAATCGCATGGTTAAGCTGCTGAACGACAGCGACGCAGAAATCACGGCGCGCCTGCTGGTGGCGATGGACAGTTTGCCCGCCAGTCAGTTTACGGTTAACCGGCTGGAAAGCCTGCTTGAGAGCGTACGCGAGCTAAACAAGCAGGCAGTGGCGGGCATGCAGTCCAGCCTGGCGGATGAGCTTCTGCAACTGGCAGAGCATGAAACCGGCTACCAGCTAAGCCTGTTTGATTCTTTACTGCCGCAGGGCGTCAAAACGCGTTTCCCGCTGCAGGGCGTTACACCGGATATGGTTCATGCTGCCGCAATGGCGCAGCCCTTTCAGGGACGCCTGCTCAGCGAATGGGCCGACAATCTGGAGGTTGACCGTATGGCGCGCATCACCAACACGGTGCGCCGCGGCTATCTGCTGGGGGATGCTACTGAAACCATTGCGCGGCAGGTGCGCGGACATGCCAACAAGGGCTATCAGGACGGTGCGCTGCAAATGAGCCGGGCGAACGCCGCCAGCATCACCAAAACGGCAGTAAATCATCTGGCGGCGACAGCGCGCACCAGCTTTGCGCAGGCCAACGATGACATCGTGAAGGGGAAGCAGTGGCTCTCCACGCTGGATAACAAGACGACGCCGCTATGCATCGTTCGGGACAGGCTGCGCTACACCATGGACAACAAGCCCATCGGGCATAAGGTGCCCTACCTGCAGGGGCCGGGCCGCATTCATTTCTGTTGTCGCTCCACCGAAACCCTGATCCTCAAGTCGTGGCGGGAAATGGGTATCGATGCCGACGAAATGGATGAAGGCAGCCGCGCCAGCATGGACGGGCAGGTACCGGCGGATACCACGTACCTTGAGTGGCTGTCCCGCCAGTCGCCACAGCGGCAGGATCAGATACTGGGGCCAGAGCGTGGCAGGCTGTACCGTGCCGGACATATCCAGCTCAGCGATTTGTACACCGACAAGGGCGAATGGATAAGCCTGGCGCAGCTTAAAGCGCTTTCGACTGATAACGAAGCCGGGAAATCTCCCGGCTTTTCTTTGCCCGACGCTCAGTCAGTGGCTGAAATCGAGAAGGGCATGCGCGGCATTATCGCTGATGAAATCCGTTTTCCTGAAGGTACATCTCTGGAGGCGGCGCGGGTGGCTGCTGGCGCAATGCAGGACGTTATCACCCGGTTCAGCCTGCCTCCGGTAAACTCATTCAGTGAAGTGCAGGGCGCGCGGCAATCCGCCGCTGGTGCATACTATGAAGGAAGCCGGGCGATTCATATCGCCCGCTGGGCGCTGCAAGCTGATGAGTGGGATGCTATCCGGGAGAACGGGGCCGGTTATGATTTCGAATCGACCCTGCCGCTGGAAAAACTACTCACCATCTCGGATGCCGCCGCTGCCGCAGCGGAGGGTGTTCACTTTGACTACGCGGTGATACCCAGCGTGGCAGGTACCATCACCCATGAAATGGGGCATCATCTTTATTTCCAGCGCCTGCCAGAGGTAGAGAAGATTACAGCCGATGCCTATGCTTCCGGATGGTGGCGTCCTGTCAGTTACTACGCATCCGAAAATGGTCGTGAGCTGTTTGCAGAAATCCTTGCGCTCTTCATGCTGGGCGGCGAGGATGACCACCAGCGTATCTATCCGGAGCTGCTCGCATGGCTGAAGAAAAATTCCCGTTCCTGAAACAGGCGACTGCCTTATTCCACTCAAAACCCCGGCCCGAAAATCTCGCAGATAAGCTGGAAGAGCTTGCTCAAAAGGCTGGTGGCACTACCCCGGAAGCCAGAATGATTGGCGGTCTGGTAAGTGCTGCGTGGATGGATGAAATGAACGGCCACGACTGAAAATTTGTTAACTCTCCAGGAGGCTGCCCACGGGCGGCCTTTTTTATTGCCGCAATCCGGATGGCGCGCGGCGCAACGGTCGGATGACCAGATCAACAGGTAAGCACATGAAACTGAAAACGGTAGAAGTGAACGGCCAGACGCTGGCGGTACTGGACAATAACGGCCTCCCGATTTACGTCCATAGCGATGGCAAAGAGCTTGGCTTTGATGCGGCGCAGGCCGTCGGCAAGATTTCTGCGCTGAATGGTGAAGCGAAATCCCACCGCGAAGCCAAAGAAGCCGCCGAAACTAAACTGGCCGCATTTGCCAACATCAGTGACCCGGCGAAAGCGCTCGAAGCGCTGGAAATGATGACCAAAATCGACCAGAAAAAGCTTATCGATGCGGGCGCCGTTGACCAGGTGAAAGCTGAAATCACCAAATCATTTCAGTCGCAGCTCGACGAAGCCAATGAACGCAGCAAGACGCTGGAGAGCCAGCTCTATGATGCAAAAATCGGCGGGAGCTTCAGCGGCTCCAAATTTATTACCGAAAAAATGGCAATCCCGGCTGACTTTGTGCAGGCGCGCTTCGGACAGGCATTCAAAATCGAAAACGGTAAGGTTGTGGCCTATGACAACCAGGGCAATAAGGTTTATTCCCGTGCGAAACCCGGCGAGCTCGCAGATTTTGATGAGGCGCTGGAATACCTGGTAGAGCAGTACCCGCAGAAGGATCACATCCTGAAAGCGTCCGGCGCCAGCGGCGGCGGCTCGCAACAGTCCCAGCATCAGGCCGGGCAGAAAACCATGAAGCGCGCCGCGTTCGACTCGCTGGATATGGCTGGCAAGCAGGGCGCGCTGAAAGACGGCGTAACCATCGTCGATTAATCCTCTTTGCCGCGTACCGGATGGCGCGCGGCGCCAGAGCTGGATAGCTCACCATCACCCCTTATTAACTCCCTTAAAGGAATAACGAAATGTCCAACACCCTTACTGGGTTGATCCCGACTATCTATACCGCTCTGGATGTGGTTTCACGCGAGCAGGTGGGTTTCATTCCCGCCGTTGCGCGTGATGCCAAAGCTGACGCTGCCGCCAAAGGGCAGAACGTGGTTTCCCCGGTAGCGCCGAAAGCAACCACCGTCGATATCACGCCGGGTGCGACCGCGCCGAATGATGGCGATCAGGATATCGGTACCGTCAACGTGGCTATCACTAAGGCCAAGATGGCGCCGGTGAAATGGAACGGCGAGGAGCAGCTTGCTATCGGTCCGTCTGGTACCTACAACACCATTCTGGCCGACCAGTTCAAACAGGCTTTCCGCGCGCTGGCGAATGAAGTTGATGCAGATCTCGGTGCGCTTTATTACGCCTCATCCCGCGCTGTCGGCACCGCCGGCACTACGCCGTTTGGCGTAAAAGAAGATCTGTCCGATGCTGCGCTGGCGCGTCAGGTGCTGGAAGACAACGGCGCGCCGACGACTGATCTGCAGATGGTGCTGGGCTCGTCTGCTACGGCTAACCTGCGTGGCAAACAGTCGGTGCTGTTCAAGGTGAACGAATCCGGTAGCGAGCAGTTGCTGCGTGAAGGCGTTATCGGTCGCCTGGAAGGCTTTAACCTCCATAACTCCGCTGGCGTTAAGCGTGTCGCTGGTGGAGCTGGCGCAGGTTATCTGGTGAACGGAGCCAAACAGGCCGGCGATGTCATTATCGCGATTGATACCGGCACGGGCGGCATCGCGCAGGGCAGTGTGGTGACGTTTGCAGGTGACGATAACAAATACGTTGTGGCCGCCGCGACCGCCACCACTATCACCCTGGCAGCGCCGGGCCTGCGCCAGAACCTGGCTGACAATACCGCGATTACTGTCGGCGGCGCATTCACAGCGAACATGGCGTTTGACCGTAACGCGTTCCTGCTGGCGGCGCGTACGCCAGCCATGCCGAAAGGCGGCGACTCCGCTGACGACGTGATGAACGTCACCGACCCGGTTTCCGGCATCACTTTCCAGGTGGCGCTGTACCGTCAGTACCGCCAGGTGCGTTACGAAGTGGGTCTGGCGTGGGGTGTGGCGTCTGTGAAACCTGCCCATGCAGTGCTGCTGCTGGGTTAATCGAACAGGGGCTGCGGCCCCTTTTTACTGGAGGTCATTATGGCTGGATTAACCAAAGAGCAGCGCGCGCAGCGTGAGGCGGAAAAGCTTGCAGCAGAGAATGCCGGGCAAAACAATCCTGAGCAGCAGCAGCAGCAGCAGCAGCAGCAGCAGCAGCAGCAGCAGCAGCAGCAGCAGCAGGAAAGCAAGTTAGAGCTGGTGCCGATGCAGTGCGAATTTCCTTCGTTCCCCGGTGAGCCCAAAGAGGCGAATGTGCACCCCGATGAAGTCGAAAACTGGAAAGCAGCAGGCTGGAAAGTGAAGGAGTAAGCATGCTCATTACTGACCCTGCGTCCCCGGATTTCAACAGCTACGCCAGCGCTGCCGATTTGCAGGCGTTCGCCGCTGCGCGCGGGTATGCAATCCCTGACGATGCGGCAGAGCGCGAAAACCTGCTGGTGCAGGCCATGGATTACCTGGCGGGCATCAACTGGCGCGGCTGCCGGACGAACTCTTCTCAGCCGCAGGCATGGCCACGAAGTGGTGTTAAGGCCGACGGTGTGGAATTGCCTGATTCTGCCATTCCCCGCCAGCTGGTGCAGGCACAATGCCGCCTTGCCATTGAGGCGCAGGAAATTGAGCTGATGCCGTCGTTTGATGCTGGTGGCGAAGTGGTGCAGGAGTCGGTTTCCGGCGCCGTGAGCGTGAGTTATGCGCCGGGCACCAGCCGTAGCGCCGCGTCATTCCCCTGGCTAAGTAATATGCTGCGCGGGCTGGCGGTCAGTTCAGGCCAGGTACGGCTGGTAAGGGGGTAACGTGGCTATCAATTACACCCGCATGAAAGCCACCAGCACGCGCCTGCTCAAAGAGAATGGTGCAGAGTATTCCGTGAAGCGCAAAGGCGGGGTGACGGTATCAGGTGGTATTGAGCACCACGAACCGGATGAAGCGTTTACCGCCGTTGGTGTGCGCACAGATTACAAACCCGGCGAGATTGATGGCACGGTCATCCTTAACGGCGATGTGCGCATCGTGTTCACGGCGGATGCCGGGCTGCGCACCGGCGATATGGTGGATGTGGACGGTAAATGGTACCGCATCGAGAAGCCGAACCCGGTTAAGCCTGGCAATCTGCTGTTGTGCTACCGCGCGCAACTGAGGGCATAGCATGGGCGAGAATAACGCGTTCACGGCGGCCATCACGGCATTTGTCGATAAGGCAAAGGCCAACCAGGAAGCAGTGGTGCGGACTGTCGGTATCAAAATCCTGACGCGGCTGGTGCAGATGTCGCCCGTCGGCAACCCCGAGTTGTGGGCCATCAACCAGACGGCGGTAGCCTATAACAACGCCGTCGCTGAGCATAACCAGGCGCAGATGGCCGACCCGGCAAACCTCACGAAAACCGGGCGGCTCAGGAAAGCTGCGCGGGTAAATGACGGCATGGACGTTAAGGCGCCGCCCGGCTATACCGGCGGGCGCTTTCGCGGCAACTGGCAGGTGTCTTTTGATAACCGCGCCAGCGAGGAAACCGGGCGCATCGACAAAAGCGGCAATATGACGATTGCTGCAGGCGTGGCCGCGCTGTCACTTTTCAAAGTGGGCATGCGCGACATCTTCTTCTGCAATAACGTCCCCTACGCATACCGCCTGGAAATGGGGCACTCGAAACAGGCCCCCGGCGGCATGGTTCGCATCACCGCTGCCGAGTTCCAGCAGTTCTTCAGCGAGGCAGTAAGCGAGGTTAAAAATGATACCGGATATCACAATGGCGCTTGAGGCGAGGCTGGGGGCGTGGGCGGAGGGCGAAGGTGTGACGGTGGCGTGGGACAACATTCAGTTTGAACCACCCACCGATGCCCTCTACCTGATTTCGCATGATATGCCCGCTCGCCCGTACAGTATCGACCTCGCGGGCGAATGCCGGGTTTACCCTGGCGTGTATCAGGTCAGTGTCGTGGCGCCCGCGGGTAGCGGCAAGGCGCAGGCGAGGGCGCTGGCCCACCGGGTTGCCGCGCTGTTCCCGGAAAACGAGGAGATCCCCGGCGACGGCTTCAGCGCCTGGGTGACGTCCTCGCCCGCCATCTATCCCGGCGTACCGGATGGCGTCTCTTTCACCATTCCTGTCAGCATCAACTACCGGGCTGACATCTCAGCCTGAACCCCCCTGCCGGCGCTGCCGGTTTTTTTATCCCTGAATTATGGAGACTCCTCTATGGGCTTCGCATTACCCAATGGCGCCACGGTGTTCGTCGGCTCGAAACTGGCCGCAGCAGTAGCGGTTTCTGCTGTGTCGAATGCCAATGGCGCAGTGTTTACTGTCGCCTCCGGCCACGGCCTCGCTGTCGGTGACGTGGTGCTAGTGTCGAGCGGCTGGAGCCTGATCGATAACCTGGTGGCGCGTGTGACGGCGCAGACTACCACCAGCGTGACGATCGGCGTGATTAACAGCACCGATACCAACTTCTTCCCGGCGGGCTCCGGCGTTGGCTCCCTGCGCAAGGTCACCGAGTGGACCGAAATTCCACAAATCACCGAAGTGGCGCAGTCCGGCGGCGATCAGCAGTACACGCAGATCCAATTCCTCGCCGATGACCGCCAGCGCAACCTGGCAACCTACAAAGCGGCCAAGTCGCAGACCTTTACCATGGCGCATGATTCAACGTTGCCGATTTACGGTGTGCTGTCCGCAGCTGACCGTTCCGGCGATATCCTGCCGCTGCGCATGTATGTGCCAAAGGCGAAGGAAATGCGCTACTGGTCCGGGCAGACTTCTTTCGACCCGCAGCCTACTACCGCCGTGAACAACGTCGAAACAGTCCAACCCGCGTTTGCTATCCAGTCCCGCGATATGACGTTTTACAAAGATACCGTGACTGAAACCCCGTCCGCTTAATACTGAGCCCGGCAACGGGCTTTTCTATCTGCAGAGGAAACTATGGCACCAAAATTTCAGCTTCAGCCCAAACCGACCTTTAAGGCCGATGTCACTATTCCGCGCGCCGGTGAAGAGGACGGAAAACTTACGTTCACCTTCCGCCACAAGCCGATTAAAGAGCTGGCTGCGCTCGAAACGATGGAAGGCAAAACCGCTGTCGATTTCCTGCATGAAATCACCGAAGGCTGGGCGCTGCCGGATGAATTCAGTCGCGATAACCTGGAAACCCTGCTGGATAACTACCCCGGCGCGATGAAGGCGATTGTCAGTACCTACTACCGTGAACTGACGGGGAACCGCGAAAAAAACTGATAGCGGTTGCCTCGGCGTTTTATACGCCTGAACCCTCTACTGAAGATCTGGCCGCTTTCGGCCTGAGTGCTGATGACTACACAGAAGAAGAGCAGACCCATGAAGTCTGGCCCGATGTGTGGGCGGCATTCCTGACCTTTCAGGCCGCCAGTACGCAGTGGCGAACGGGAATGGGCGGCATCACCGGGCTGGATTACAACGTCCTGCCCTGGCTGATGAAACTTCATGGTGTGGAGGATGAGGCAACCGCACTGGCAGATATTCGCATTATGGAAAGCGCGGCGTTAAAAATTGTCCATAAGGGGGCGTAATGTCCGATATTGCAACCATTGCGCTTCGGGTTAATACCTCTGAGCTGGAGCGCGGGAATAAGGCGCTGGACGATTTCCAGCAAACTGCTGCTGGTGCTGCGAACAAGGCTGACGATCTCAACAGCGTTTTCCGTGCTGGCGCGGACAGTCAGAAAAAGAACTCTGACAGCCTGAAACATCAGCAGCAGGAGCTGCAGAATCTGCTCAATAAAATCAGCCCGGTCAATAAGGCGATGGACGAGCTTGAGAAGCTGCAGGCGTCGCTTTCAGGCTTTCGGGGTAAAGGCCTGCTGGGTGATGATGATTATGGTCATTTCAACGCCGTTCTGGAAACGACCCGCAGCAAGCTGTTCCTGGTTATGGAAGCGGAAACCGCCGAGGGACAGGAGCGGCTGAAACTGGCGCAGGATACCCAGCGCGCTACCGCTGCGCAGGAAAGTTTCCTTAAATCCATTACTGACCAGGCTGCGACCTTTCGCGCCAGCAAGGCGGATCTTGCTGAATACCGCGCGGCACAAATGGGAATTGCCGAGCAGGCCGCTCCGGTTATCGCTCAGTTGCGCGAACAGGAACGAGCTGTTCAGCAGGAAGCCATTCAGCGACAAATTGCAGCCAGCCAGTCTCGCATGCTGAAGCAGGCTATAGCGGAGCTGGACGCTGCGCAGCGCGCAGAGGCTGCCGAGCTACAGCGCGCGCAGGCTATCCGGGAAAGTTTCACCCGGACACTTCAGGAGCAGGCTGAGGCCATCGGCAAAACCCGCACAGAACTGCTGGAGCTTAAGGCCGCAGAGCTGGGCGTTTCCGCACAGGCAGCGCCATTTATTGCGAAACTGCGTGAACAGGAAAGCGCCTGGAAAAGCGGTGAAATCAGCGCCGGCCAGTACCAACAGGCGATGCGCCAGTTACCCGGGCAAATTACCGATGTCGTTACTTCATTATCTGCCGGCATGCCTGTCTGGATGGTCGCCATTCAGCAGGGCGGGCAAATTAAAGATTCGTTTGGTGGCGTTGGCAACACCCTGCGCGCGCTGACCAGTCTTATTAACCCGGTGAATGTGGGGCTGGGTCTCCTGGCCGGTACCGCTACGTTGCTGGCAGTGGCTTACTTCAAAGGGTCTGCGGAGAATGAGGAGTTCAACAAACAGCTCATTCTGACCGGCAACTATGCGGGGCAAACCGCCGGGCAATTATCTGCGCTTGCAAAGTCTCTCTCCGGAAATGGCGTCACGCAGTATGCAAGCGCCAGCGTCCTGGCTGAGGTGGTGGGATCCGGTAAGTTTAACGCGGATAAATTAGAGACGGTTACGCGCGCAGCGGTAGCCATGCAGCAGGCAACAGGCCAGGCTGTGTCGGAGACTATCGCTAATTTTAAAAAGCTGTATGACGATCCGACCAAATCTTCTACTGAACTGAACAGCCAGATGCATTATCTGACCGCCTCGCAGTTTGAATACATTTCCGCCCTTGAACGACGGGGTGATAAGGAAGCGGCGGGCCAGGCAGCGGCAGACGCATACAGCAGGGCAGAGCAGCAGCGCAGCCAGCAGATACTGTCGAACCTCGGGCTGGTGGAAAGAGCAGCCAATGCCACCCGTAATGCCTTTAAGGGTATGTGGGATGAGTTGCTGAATATCGGCCGTCCGCAGGCGCCACAGGACATGCTTAAACAGATGGAAAGCCAGCTCGCTTCGCTGGAAAAAAATCTGCTTCCTGAGCGCCAGCGCATGGGGTACGGCTACAGTTACGATACCAGCTCACAGGATCAGGAATACGATAACCGCCGTAAAGCGCAGATAGCCGCGATAGCAAACCTTAAAGCTCAAATTAGCCCACTCCAGCAAATGGTGCAGCAACAGCAGGATTACAATGCGGCACAACAAACCGGCGTCAAAATTAATGAAGATGCGATCGATGCCCAGCAGGTTATTAATCGCTATCTGGACGCTGGCACCACTGCGGCAGAAAAGCGGCGAAAGGCGCAGGACGAGTTAAACAAGGCAATCGCTGATAATGCAAAGGCTGCAAAAGCCGGAACGGCAACGCTATGGACGCCGGAAGATATCGCGAAGGCCCGCGCCGGCATTGAGCAGTTATATAAAGACCCCAAAACTCCCAGAGCAAAAGGGGTAACGGTAGCCGCCGGCGATCGCGCAGAAGACTCTGCTCAGGCCGAGCTGCTGGCGCTGCAGGCGCAGCTGAAAACGCTTCAGGACCATCGCTCAGTCAATGACACGATTAGCCAGCAGCGTAAAGACCTCTACAGCACTGAGTCGAAGTTTGCTGTTCTGGAAGCGGCTGCGCGCACGCGGCAGTTATCGAAACAGGAGCAATCCCTGCTGGCGAGCAAAGAGCAGGTGCTCCAGCTGGCGCGCCAGAAGGCGCTGATTGGAGACCAGATAACTGCTCAGGAACAGCTGAACAAGCGCATGGATACCGCGCAGAAGTATGTCACGCAAATGGCGGAGAAACAGGCCGCACTTGAAACCGGCTCCACCATGAGCGACAGGCTGGCAAGCCGCCAGACGGCGCTTTCCCAGCTTCGCAGCGGCTGGCTGAATTCGGGCGGAAGTCTTGAGGATGCTGGTTATAAGCAGGAGCTGCAGGCCGCTAACGACTACTACGCGGCAGAAGAAAGTCTGCGCAACGACTGGCTGAATGGCGTCCAGAAAGGCTGGGCTGAATATCTGGATTCAGCAACGAACGTTTATGCCTCAATGCAGAACGTGGCTCAGTCAACGCTTGGCGGAATCTCTGACATGCTGACGAATCTTGTCACCACCGGAAAGGCGAGTTTCAAGAGCTTTGCCGCGTCGATGATGAAGATGATTGCTGATGTCATTAACCGTTTGCTGGTGGCCTATGCCGTACAGTCTGCGCTGGGGTGGGTTACTGGCAGTATCGGGGGAGGTGGCGGAAGCACTCCATCAGGCGCCTACACAGCGGCAACTGCAAACGTTGGTTTCGATGGTGGCGGCTTTACCGGTGACGGCGGTAAGTATGAGCCTGCCGGCGTGGTTCATCGCGGCGAGTTTGTTTTCACCAAAGAAGCCACCTCTGCAATCGGCGTTGACAACCTTTATGCCATGATGCGCGGCGCGCACGGATATGCCAGTGGCGGGGTTGTTGGTCGGGCTTCCATGCTTGGACTGAGTGCCAGCGCTGGCGCGTCAAATAATGCACCAGTAATCAATACCACCGTAAACGTTGACGCCAGTGGTAACGCTTCTGCGCAAACAAGCAGTTCGGGCGATGCCATGGGCAGAGCGTTGGCGACAGAAGTCCAGAACGCAGCCACTCAGGTAGTGCAGAAGCACCTGAAAAATGGGGGGCTAATTTATAACTTCGTTAAAGGCCGATAGCCCACTCAGGTGGGCTTTTTTCATGGAGTAAATATGGCAGTCGAAACGTATAAATGGCCCGTCCAGCTCGGTGCCGGTGCCATTGAATATGACCAGACTATCCGGGCCGCTCAGTTCGGTGACGGGTATGAGCAGGTTGCCGATAATGGCATTAACTCCACCGCTATCCAGGTGCCGATGCTGCATGTGGGCAGGGATGCGGAAGTGAATGAGGTGCGTGCCTTTCTGCTGGCGCATACCGTTAAGGCCTTCATCATTACCCCGCCAGGTGAAGAGAAGGGCCTTTATCGCGTCGTCGCTAACTCGGTGCGCAAGAACCAGATAAGCGGCAATGCAGCTGAGTTGAGCTTTACCATCAAGCGCGCATACGGAGTATTTGCATAATGGCCCTAATTGATCAGGCAGCCAAGCTGGCGCCCGGTGGCAGGGTGCGATTAATCGTGGTTGATGCTTCAGAGTTCAGTGGCGGCATTCATCGTTTCCATTACAGCCCGTTTCCCCATACGCCGGAAGAAATCGACGCGGCGAACGGCGACGAAGACAAGCTCGGGCCCAAGCCGATTATCTGGAATGGCGAGGTTTACGAGTTCTGGCCATTCCAGATGTCAGGACTTGAACTCTCCACGGATCAGTCGGCAGAGCCAAAACTCAGCGTTTCGAACCTGGACGGACATATCACGGCGCTGTGCCTGCTGTTCAAGGACATGGTTAACGCCCGGGTCAGCATCATAGACACTTATGCCATTTATCTCGATGCCGTGAACTTCCCGGGCGGCGCGAATCCGACCGCTGATCCGACGATGTTTTCTCTCCAGACGTTCTGGCTTGACACCAAAACAGCTGAAGATGACGAAACTGTGTCCTGGTCGCTCAGCAGCCCGGCAGACCTGCAGGGGCTGGTTATCCCGACCCGGCAGATTACTTCGCTGTGCGAATGGGCAATACGCGGGCAGTACCGCAGCGGCGACGGCTGCACGTACAACGGCGCGGCGTATTTCGATGCGAAGGGCAACCCGGTTGCAGACCCTGCGCTGGACGTATGTGGTGGTTGCCTTAGCGATTGCCGTAAGCGCTTCGGCGCTGGACTGGCTGAGCCTAATACCGCAATTCTCGACTTTGGCGGCTACCCCAGCACGGTTCTGATTTCCCGATAAGGTTTCCTCATGAACAAAACGATAATGGCAGCTATCCGGGCACATGCGCTGGAGGAATCGCCGCGCGAGTGCTGTGGCTTCGTTGTCCAGACTGGCCGGCGGCAGCGCTACGTCCCGGTACCGAACAGCCATGAAAACCCGACTGAGCATTTCCGCATTGATGGCGAACACTGGGCCAATGCTGAGGATGCAGGCACAATAGTCCGCGTAATCCACTCACATCCGGGTGAGGGAGCCCGTCCCATCCCGTCTGACCTCGATCGCCAGCAGTGCAATAACTCTGGTGTGGTCTGGGGCATCTACGCACCGGACTGCGACGAATATGCCGAAATCACACCAGACGCTATTCCGCTGCTGGGTCGTCCGTTTATTCTCGGCTCGCATGACTGCTGGGGCCTGATAATGGACTGGCACGCCACGCAGGGCGTTATGCTGAATGATTTCCGTGTGGATTATCCGTGGTGGGAAAGCCAGTACCCGGACAACCTTTATTTCGATAACTGGGAAAAAGAAGGGTTTATTGAATGCGAACCGGCGCCCGGATGCATGGTTATCATGCAGATCGAATCCGGTAAGTGGAATCACGCAGGGATCATTACCGAGGAAGGCGAACTGCTTCACCACCTGTACGGTCAGCCGTCCTGCATTACACCTTATGCCCGCGGTTACTTCAAAGACCGGACGATGATTTGCGTCCGCCATAAAAACCTGCCCGGAGAGATAAAACCATGGCGCGCTTAACCACTATCCGCCTTTACGGTGCGCTCGGTGCAAGATTCGGGCGTGTTCATAAGCTCGCGGTCCAGACTTCAGCGGAGGCGGTGAAGGCTCTCTGCATCAACTTCGACGGGCTTGAAAGCTATCTGATGAATGCCAAAAAAAATGGCATGGTGTTCGCGGTATTCCGGGGAAAACGCAATATCGGCATGGACGATTACCAGAACCTGGCGGGAGACAGCGACATTCGCATCGCGCCAGTTATGGAAGGGGCGAAAAAGGCTGGCGTATTCCAGACCATACTCGGCGCGGTGATGGTGGTTGCAGGAATAGCGATTTCATATTTTAGTTTAGGCACGCTGTCCACATTTGGCGCAAGCCTCGCTGCTGGTGGTGTAGGAATGATGGCCGGCGGTATTTACCAGATGCTTTCACCTCAACCTAAAGGGCTCCAGAGCCGCGACGATCCCGATAACAAGCCATCCTACGCCTTCGGCGGCGCTGTAAATACCATTGCCATGGGCAACCCGGTGCCAGTCCTTTACGGCGAACGTGAGATTGGCGGCGCTATCATCAGCGCAGGCATTGTCGCCGAAGATATTTAAACGGACGGAGCGGCTGATCTTATAAACGATGAGTGTTAGGATTAATCCGAACATTTGCCGATGGGAGATAGGTTGTGAAAAAGTTTTTATTAGTATTTTTGACAGCATTAACGCTAACTGGGTGTATGAGCACTCCAACGGCGACACAGATTAGTAACGCTTATTACGGAGAACTTCCGCAGTATTATGAAGGTCAGATTAAAGAAACTATTGGTTCATCGCTCAAAGATCCAGATTCTGCCAAATATCAGTTTGGCACTCCTTCTAAAGCATATTTTCAAGGCGGAATAGCGGATAATTTTAAGATGTACTATGGATGGGCTATTCCAGTTCGAGTTAATGCGAAAAACAGCTATGGTGCTTATGTCGGTTATCAACAATACGTGTTCATGTATATCAATGATAACCTTATTGACGCCACCCTGAAGTTCAAGACTGGTTATGCAAAAACCATTTAAATAATAATTTCTTTATCATTGCGGTAGCCTGCATAGAGGTTATTGTAATATCCAAATTATCTAACCCGCTTCGGCGGGTTTTTTTATGGACGCAATATGGCAACGATCACTGGTGCGAAGGGCGGCAGCCAGAAACAGCACACGCCTGTAGAACAGACCGACAGCGCCCAGTCGATGGCGCGCTGCCGTATGCTGCTGGCGCTTGGAGAGGGCGAATTTGCAGGTGGGCTGGATGCCACACGCATATACCTGGACGGCACCCCGCTGGGTAATACCGACGGTACCATGAATTTTGAAAATGTGTCGTGGGACTTCCGCCCGGGTACACAGATGCAGGACCACATAACCGGCTTTCCGGCAGTAGAGAACGAAACCACTATTGGCGTAACCCTGACAAAGGCCACACCCTGGATACGGGCCATCAGCAACACGCATATTGATGCCGTGCTGGTGCGTATCGGTATTGCTGGACTTCAGCAACAGGAAAAAGACGGAGACATTGTCGGCACTACGGTTTCGTATCATATCGACGTGGCCACCGACGGCGGCGCCTACGCCACTGTTATGACTAAAACGGTTACGGAAAAGCTCAGTTCGCTGTATGAGCTGACGCACCGTATCAACCTGCCGAAAGCAAATACCGGCTGGCAAATCCGCGTTGTGCGCGATACTGACGACAGCACCAGCCAGATGCTGCAGAACAAAACGCAGGTGCAGGCCATCACAGAAGTTATTGATGCCCGCCTGCGTTATCCGCACACCGCGCTGCTTTACGTGTCGTTCAACGCCAAATCCTTCGGCAATATCCCGAAGATTTCCTGCAAGCCGAAAGGCCGCATTATCCGCATCCCTTCAAACTACGATCCGATAGCGCGGACCTACAGCGGCTCATGGGACGGTACGTTTAAATGGGGCTGGACGAATAATCCTGCCTGGATCTGGTTCGATGTGCTCACCGAGCCCCGTTTCGGTCTGGGGCGCCGTGTTACGACGGATATGCTCGATAAGTGGGAGCTTTACCGCATCGCCCAGCGCTGCGATCAGCAGGTTCCGGACGGTAAGGGTGGCAGCGGTACCGAGCCGCGTTTCATATTCGACGTGTATATCCAGTCGCAGGCCGACGCCTGGCAGGTGATTAAGGATATAGCTGCTGGCTTCAATGGCATGACGTTCTGGGGCAATAACATGTTCAATGTTATCTCCGACATGCCTGCCGACACATCAAAGCTGCAAATCCTTACCCGCGCATCGGTGGTGGGAAAGCCTACCTATTCCAGCGGCAGCGAGAAGAACCGCTACAGCTCGGCGCTGATTAACTTCAGCGATCCCGATAACCATTATCAGGACCGCACCACGGCGGTGATGTTCCCTGACCTTGTAAGGCAGTTCAAGTTTAAACAGACGCAACTCACGGCCATCGGCTGCACGCGTGAGAGCGAGGCGCAGCGCCGCGGCGGATGGGCGGTGTATTCCAACTATCTGGATCGTATCGTCACCCTGCAGACCGGGCTTGATGGCTTTGCTTATGTACCGGGCACGGTATTCGCCTTTGCTGACGAGCGTGTGTCGGGGCGGGTGTATGGCGGGCGCATTACCGGCTATGAGGCCTCAATCCGGGCTGTAACCACTGACCGCGGCACCAGCGCCGTTCCGGGTGACACGGTGATGATCCGCACGCAGGGCGGCACTGTGGAGAGTCGCACGATACAGGCGGTGAACGGCACGCAGCTGGTTGTGGCAACGCCATTTACTACCGCGCCGGCGCCGGATGCAGTATTCGTTATCGATGCCGGACAGCTGCGCCTGCAGTATTTCCGCGTGACTAACCTCACGTTCAACGATGAGGAAAACACGTTCACCATTACCGCCGCTGAATATAACGCGTCGAAATACGATGCGGTGGATAACAACGCTCGCCTGGAGACGCCGCCGGTCAGCCTGATCCCCACCGGGTTGGTGGCGCAGCCGGGCAACGTGTCTGTGACAAGTTACGATTCCGTTCGACAGGGGCAGCGCATCGCCACGCTGGTGGCAACATGGGACGCGCCGTTGGATAAAAACGGTAAGCCACAGGCGGATGTTGTCGCCTATCAGGCGCAATGGAAGCGCGGCGATAACGAATGGATAAACCTGCCTCAGACTGGTCTGCGCAACGTTGAAGTGGCGGGCATTTTTGAGGGGGATTACCTGGTGAGGGTGCGCGCCATTAATTCCGGCGGCGCATCCAGTCTGTGGGGTACATCCATGCTGACACACCTGACAGGCCGACAGGGTGAAGTTCCTAAGCCGGTGGGGTTGTCCGCGACGGAAGATGTCGTGTTCGGCATAAATGTAACATGGGCTTTTCCGGCGGACAGCGGAGATACGCTGAGCACTGAACTCCAGTACAGCGTTACTTCAGACGGCGCCAGTCCAATGCTGTTAGCCGATGTCCCTTATCCTCAGAAGTTCTACCAGCAGATGGGCCTCAAGGCGGGGCAAATATTCTGGTACCGGGCAAGACTCGTTGACCGCATTGGTAATCAGTCAGAGTGGACAGAATGGGTGCGCGGGCAGGCCAGCATTGATGTCTCGGACGTAACCGAAGCTATTCTCGAAGAAATGCAGCAAACCGACCTGCTGAAGGACATGATCCAGAGTGCGGTCGATACAAGCGAAAAAATTTCCGGGATGGCACAGGACATTCAGCAGAATGCTGAAGATCTGGAGCAGCAGGCGCAGCAGATCAAGGAAAATGCCGACGGGCTGTCAGCGGCAGAAACCAAAATCGATGAAATGCGCGTGAGCATCGACGGGATGAGCAGCGGCGTTAAGAACTCTGCCATTGCCATTATCCAGGGCAACCTTGCGCAGGTGGCGAGTCGTCGCAGCCAGACGGTGAAGAACATCAATACCAGTGCCAGTATCGACAGGGTTGATAATACCCTTGCCGATGCAAGCAAAGCGGTAGCACAGGCTTTGGTAACGCTCGACGCAGCGGCTGGCGGCAATGTGTCCAACGCCACCAACCTGACGGAAACACTGGCCGACTTCACCCAGGCATCCGCTTCGAAAATTAACTCCCTGACTGTCACAGTAAACGGTTATTCCGCCTCCATTGCCACCAGTGCCCAGGCGGTAGCTGACATCAACGGCAATCTGAATGCGATGTACAGTATTAAAGTAGGCGTGGACTCAAACGGCAGGCAATACGCTGCTGGCATGGGGGTAGGAGTACAAAACACACCTTCTGGCATGCAGTCGCAGGTGATATTTCTGGCGGACCGTTTCGCTGTAATGAGCCAGGCGGGCGCGGCGGTAACGCTGCCCTTTGTCATTCAGAACGGGCAGACGTTTATCAGTCAGGCGTTAATCGGAAAGGGCTGGATACAGAACGCCATGATAGGGGACTACATCCAGTCAAATAACTATGTTGCCGGCTCAGTTGGATGGCGTCTTGATAAGAACGGGACGTTTGAGCGTAATGCCGCCAATGGCGCAGGAAGAACGGTTGATAACGGCGTTCTGCGACTGGTTTACGACGCTAACGGAACACTCAGGGTTCGTGACGGACTCTGGTAAGGGGGGCTATGCCGTGCGGTTTACAGTGCTGGGACGCGAGCGGAAAGCTGATAGTGGACATCGGCGACTACAACACGCGTTATCTCGGAAGAACAACCATCACCATGGCGGACAATGTAAATGTCGTTGCCGGCAGTTTTGCGGGGCTGACAGCAGTTGGCAGCTTTGTTGTTGTCGTATCTGCAACAAGCTCTGTCTATTATACTCCCGCCAATTTTGCCGCCCGAGCCTATGATGGAGGGTTCCGCATTTTTAAACTATCGAGTTATACGCCTTCTGTAACTCTTATTCTGGATATGTATGCATTTTTATGAGTGGATACCAGGTATGGAATGATAAGGGTGCCCTTGTAATCGATTCGGATTTCAAAGGCACTTATTATTACGATAATCGTCTTTATTCCGGAATAAGCGATGTCGGGTTTTACAATATATCCTGTCAGTTGGGAAACTCTGCTGATATGGGTTTTGCTGGTGGCAGCGCCCCACTGGACGACGGCCTCCGCTGGTTTAAACCTAATAATAACGCAAAGATGTTTTTTACCGGGCCAGACTGGATGACGGCAAACGCCGGTTCAATGGCAAGAACCCGAAACGATGTCCCGGTTGAGAGCGGTTATCGTGATATTTTTAATGCTGCCGGGCAGCTGGTGTGGTCTGCCGTTATGGCCGCTAAAATCCCCCGTATTCTGGGGTTCTTTGATGTGCCTGCAGGCTTCGATCTCGATAATGCAGTTTATTCCCAGAATATCGGCACCAACAGCTGGATACTGGTAAGCGCCGTGCCTGGTGGGAATATTTCAGATGATGGTACCGTTACAGGCTTTTCCGGCCCGTTTTTCAGGTTCGTGGATGGCGTGCTTCAGTGCCAGTGGGTTAATCAGAACCAGCAAACGTGGGCTAATACACTCAAACCCTACGGGATGCGGATACCTTACGGCATCCTTTCAAACCTCACGTAGAACATGAACCCTGAGCGCTCCATATCCCGAAATAAATAACCCGCCGGACAGCGGGTTTTTTATTTCAGAAATGCGCACATTCGACTGGTGAAGAATGGTTTATTTATACCGGCGTTCTTGAGGGCTGAGTGGCAAGCATGTTTTGACCTACACCTCTCACCGGGTCAAAGCGATACGTAACTTTAAACTGCCCCTGCATCCTGAAGCATATATTCCACGCTCTCCGGTTCAAATGGCGGGAAAATATTCCATTGCTTGAATCTGATATTACCGAAACCTCTTTGGTATCGCAGTCAATTAAAGCTGTTACCTCTCCACCCAGAGACATTCTTGAGGCTTCAACAGGGTAGTCCATCATGTAATTAGCGGGTTTTCCGGACGTTGCACAGGCAGAAGTTGCCAAAGCAATAACCAGAGTTATGGCTTTTGTCAGTTTCACTTAAATACCTTCTGATTTTTATTTTATGCCTGCCGATTATATCAGCGGGATGGAGAAATAATATGATTTACAGCACGGGAACAATTTCTTTAAACGGCAATGTGGCTACCGGAAATGGTAGTAACTGGACAGATTCAGCAGCGCAGGTTCGCGCAGGCCAGACGCTCATTATTCTTTCTTCGCCTGTGCAGATTTTTCAAATTTCCGCAGTAAATAGCGCAACCCAACTTACGGTTACTCCTGCAGCATCGCTGGCGGTCAGCGGGCAGAAATATGGCATTCTGGTAAGCGACGCAATGACGGTTGACGGCCTTGCACAGAGCATGTCGCAGCTGATTCAGGAATACGATGAGAATATCGGTGCGTGGGAAACGTTCGCGCTAACCTCGGCGGCGCAGGATATCACGGTGACTATCAACGGTCAGCAGGTCACCATTCCTTCTGTCGGAAAGCTGAAAAGCGATATTGGAAAAAAAGCAGCGGCTGGAGAAAATAATGACATAACCAGTCTTTCAGGTCTGAAAACCGCGCTTTCGGTTGGGCAGGGAGGAACGGGTGGAAAAGATGCACAAACGGCCCGAAACAATCTTGAACTGGGAGGAGATAGTGCGCCTACCTTTTCAGGATTGTCATTAAAAACTTCCACATCGGCTTCTGGGATTCTGTATCAAGAATTTGCAATAGGTACCACTAAATTTCGCAGTCGATCTTATACCGAAAGGCGTAGCGATGGTTCGAATTTCTGGACCTGGGCGCTGGCTAACCGCAACAATACCGAGACCTATTTCAGCTTCAGGGATGATGGCCAACTTATGCTTTCAAGATGTATGAACCTTGGGGCACCAGTAGCTACGGACTGGAGTACTCTTCTCAATAACGCTAACGCCCCTGGTTTGTTCTTTGAAGCGCGGCAGGATAATGGAGGAGCTTCGGCTCTGGGTTCACTAAATTTTAGCTATCTTCATAGCGGAGGTTATAAATTAACAACAGCCCTCGCTATGGTGGGACGTGGTACAAGTCAGTGGGCTTCCACTGTAATGGTTCAGGGCGGCGATGGGGGATCTGCTGCTACAAGATATTGGGTTTTTGATCCTGTATCGGGAGATTTATCCAATTCAGGTGGGGGCGGTTGGGGCGGGTCTTATATTTTCCAGAAAGCGGCAAACTCTGACGCCACTATCAAGCACGACATTGAATATAACGATGGTCAGCAATCTTACGAAAATATTAAGCTTCTTAAACCATGCACTTTTGTCTACAACAACGATAGCCTTAACCGTGTTCGCCGCGGCATTATCGCCCAGGATGCCTTACGTGAAATTGATCGTGAATACGTTAAGTTAATCCCCGCAGCACCGAAATTTGATGAATCAGGAAATCGTATCGATGAAGACGATACGCTTGCTCTCGATAATAACGTTATCATGATGGATACCGCACTGGCGCTTAATTATCTCATTAAGCAGTTTGAACAAGCGCAGCAGGAAATAACGAGCCTGCGAAGGGAACTGGACGCGCTTAAATCGAAAGAATGAGAGAGGGCCGGGAGGCCCTCAACTTTTAACTATCGGCATACCTGTTGGTCATTCTGGCAGCATAACAAGAACAAAACGATAACAACGCTTTCAATCAATAGGCCGCTTCGTCTTGATTTCGTTACCTCCTGAAACTACTGTATAAATACACAGTATGTTTTACAGGAGGTACATTATGAAACTGCATCCCCTCGTCTGGCCGGCTAAGCCGGTCAGCGTTCCATTCTATTCAGACCTGATTTCAGCAGGCTTTCCCAGCCCTGCCGCCGACTATATCGACAGCGGTATTGACCTCGTTTCCCACCTTATTGCACATCCTTCATCCACCTACGTTCTGCGCGTTGCGGGCGACTCCATGAAAGATGTTGGTATCCTCGACGGCTCTCTTCTGCTCGTGGACTTCAGCATAAAGGCGCAGCACAACGATATTGTCGTTGCTAACCTTGCCGGGGAGTTCACCGTCAAAAGGCTGGTGACTTACCCGGTGGCGCAGCTGCGCGCTGAAAACCCGAACTATCCGGCTATACCTATCTATGACGCCGACGGCTTAGAAATCGTCGGCGTTGTCATTTGCGTTATCAATACCCTGCACCGCAATGTTCGCGCTGGTTGATATGAACTCGTTTTACACGAGTTGCGAGACGGCGTTCCGTCCGGATCTGGCTGGTAAGCCCATCGTGGCGCTTTCAAATAATGATGGCTGCGTCATTGCCCGCAGCAAAGAAGCAAAAGCGCTCGGTATTAAAATGGGCATGCCCTGGTTTCAGCTGCGCGAGATGCAGTTCCCGGAGCGGATAATTGCCTTCTCAAGTAATTACGAGCTCTACGGCGATATGAGTCAGCGCGTGATGACCACGCTTGAAGAGATATGTCCGCGCGTTGAGGTGTACAGCATTGACGAAGCGTTCTGCGACCTCACCGGTGTACGTAACTGCCGGGACCTGGCAGATTTTGGGCGAGAGATACGGGAAACCGTCCGGCGCAATACACGCATCCTGTGTGGCGTCGGCATCGCGCAGACCAAGACGCTTGCAAAGCTGGCGAACCGGGCCGCGAAAGAGTGGCCGCAGACCGGCGGTGTGGTGGATTTATCGAACGAGACGCGCCAGCGCAAATTGATGAGCTTAATGCCGGTTGAAGAGGTATGGGGTGTTGGCCGCCGCATCGCGAAAAAGCTTGATGCCATGGGCATTAAAAATGCGCTGCAGTTGTGCGACACGGATATCCGGTTCATTCGAAAGCATTTCAACGTCGTGCTGGAGCGAACGGTGCGGGAGCTGCGCGGGGAGCCGTGTCTTGAGCTTGAGGAATTTGCGCCGGCGAAGCAGGAAATCGTCTGCAGCCGGTCTTTTGGTGAGCGTGTCACGGATTATGAAGAGATGCGGCAGGCCATCTGCAGCTATGCTGCCCGGGCGTCGGAGAAGTTGCGCGACGAGCACCAGTTCTGCCGCTATATCTCGGTTTTCGTAAAAACGTCGCCGTTCGCCGCCGAACCGTATTACGGCAATCATGCAGGCACAAAGCTGCTCACGCCAACGCATGACACGCGCGACATTATCGCCGCAGCGATGCGCTGTCTTGAAACCGTCTGGCGCGACGGCCATCGGTATCAAAAAGCGGGCGTCATGCTAGGGGACTTTTTCAGCCAGGGCATCGCCCAGCTCAATCTCTTTGACGATAACGCGCCACGGGCGAACAGCGATGCGCTGATGACGCTGATGGACAAACTGAACAAACAGGGCCGGGGAACGCTCTATTTTGCCGGGCAGGGGATTACTCAGGCATGGCAAATGAAGCGGGAAATGCTTTCGCCGTGCTATACGACAAGACTTACTGATGTTCCAATCGCCAGGGCCAACTAAGGATGGGTAGAGAAATGGTAGTCATGATATGAAAGGATCGTTTGCTGACGATTCTGGCGCTACAGTGTAAGATGCAGGCCAGTTTAAGAGGCAGGTGGTTTTCATAAGTTGTCCACCACCGTGTCCACCAAGATTTATGCAACCAGCTTTCTGGATAAAAAACCCTGTAAAATGAAGAATATAAGAAATTTCTCCATCATAGCTCACATCGATAATTGTCACCCTGACACCTTCCGCCAACCTTAGACAAAATCCTCTAAAAACCCTCGCCAAATCAGCAATCCACAAAATCCCCCTGTGTATATCCACAGTAAACCCCAGACACCCTAAGACACGCTTTTTGTGTCCATCAGCGCGTCCATATTCTATGATGGACACGATCCCCTGAATTCTGATGGACACACCTCGGTAATATTTATGGCTATTTCAGATAGTTATTTAAAATCTTGCCTCGGGCGAGAGCGTGAAAAGGTTGAGGAAAAAGCAGACCGCGATGGCCTGTGGGTTCGCGTCTCGAAAAAGGGCGCAGTCACTTTCTTCTACCGCTACCGGTTCCTGGGCAAACAGGACAAGATGACGATTGGCAGCTACCCGGCATTCAGCCTGAAGGCCGCACGCGAGGAAGTGGATAAATGGGCTGCCGTTCTCGCTCGCGGGGAAAACCCCCGCATCAGGCAGGGACTAGATAAAGCTCATATCACCAGCCGGCGAACCTTTGAAGAGCTCTTTCGTGAATGGCACGCGATGGTCTGCATACAGAAGAGCAGCGCCGATCAGGTGCTTCGCACATTTGAGCTGCACGTTTTCCCTAAGCTGGGTAAGTATCCGGCGGACCAGCTGACGATGCATAACTGGTTGACGGTTCTCGACCGCCTGGCTGAGGGATATACCGAAATCACGAAGCGCGTGATCAGCAACGGTAAGCAGTGTTATTCGTGGGCCGTTAAGCGCCAGCTACTTGAGATGAACCCGTTAGCAGAGTTGACCGGGCGAGACTTCGGCATTCAGAAGAAAATGGGCGAGCGTACGCTAAACAGAAAGGAAATAGCTATCGTGTGGCGTGCCATGGAAGATTCCAGGCTTATTGAGCGAAACAAGATACTCTTCAAGCTCTGCCTGTTCTGGGGATGCCGAGTGGGGGAGTTGAGACTGTCAGAAGTGCAGCACTTCGATTTTGAGGAGGGTGTTTGGACTATTCCCTGGGAAAATCACAAGACCGGCACCAAATCCAAAAAGCCTTTAATACGGCCAATAATACCGGAGATAGTGCCACTGCTGAGCCGCGCTATAGCTCTTGCCCCGGGTAAATATGTTTTTTCCCGTTACGCTGACAGCGCCATGAGTCCAAGCTTTCACCTCAGCATAAGCGCTAACCTGGTGAAGTTTATGCTGAAAGCATATAAAGAGCAGGTGCCGCATTTTACTGTTCATGACCTTCGCCGTACGGCGCGCACTAACTTCTCTGACCTGGCCGACCCGCACATTGCAGAGATTATGCTGGGTCATAAGCTTCCGGGCGTGTGGTCCGTATATGACAAGCACAACTACCTGGATGAAATGAGGAATGCTTACAGCAAGTGGTGGGCTCGACTTATGAGCATCATCGAGCCCGACATTCTGGAGTTCACGCCCCGGCAGACCGGATAAGGCGACCTCGTTCATCGCGCGGCAGGTTGAGGTGTGACATTGGCGGTTTTGTCTGCCGTTTCATCTCTGCCTGCTGCCAGGCGATTACTTTGCTTTTAAGCCAGCGATTAGGGCCGCCCATTTCTGAACAATCAGGATCGGGGAAAGGGTTATTTTGCTTATCGCGTTTTCTGTAGCGATCGATAGTTCTCGCCGTCACGCAAAGCTGTTTGCAGACAGCACGGGTGTTCATAAATTCGTAGCTTTCATCGCTCATGTTTTGCTCCATTAGGCCTGCTGGCCGTGACTGAAATTTTGATATCAGGCCGCGCGCTGGGCACGCAGCTTTTTAATGTGTTCGCTCTGCTCGAGTTCGGCGCGGATCAGCTGCGCTTCTTCGAAGGTGAGCGGTTCAAAGTCCGCATTAAAGCGGCTCACCGATGCCGTGTTTATCCGTCCCTGCCGCCAGTAGCGCACCGCATGCTGATCACAGCTGTGGATGATGACCGGCCAGCCATGGCCGTCGGCGTAGATCTGTCCGCGCTGAATTAAGCTGAACATGTCGGCTTACCCCTTCCGCTGTTTTGCAAACAGCTCGATGTCTTCCTGACACGATGCGCATCTGACACAACCAGGAGCTGCAATGCGTCGGGCATCCGCAATTTCTTCTTTGCAGTCGCAGCAATGTGTTGCGGAAATGGCCTCACGGTTTAGACGTGCTTTCGCCAGCGCCACCTGCAAGTTCAGCTCCACCAGTTCATTCGCGTGATCAATGAGTTCTGCCATAAAGTTTCTCTCTTCTTGGATGGGAGGGTTTCCCCTCCCGACTCACTTAGCTAACGTATTCCGGCTTCATATCCGCCAGGGTGATGGAGAACTGATCGTGCAGTTCATCACCGAGGTGGCGCTTAGCGGCGGCAAGCGTCTGTTCGGCTTTAGCGAACATCGCTTCGGCATCTGGTTCGCCCGGCTCCGGTAATGAGTTGATAGCGGCTTCAACCTTGTTGCGTGCGTCAACCAGGTAGTAACGTTTCACCGCCTTGTTCTTCAGTTCGGTGAACAGGGCCGTGCCAAGTGTGGGCTTGGCGGTCTCGATGTCAGCGCGCACGGCTTTCGCTGCGTCAACATCGACGGCTTCCTCGATTCGCGCACGGAATTCTTCTGCAAGTGAATCTGCTTTGGTGGCTGTATCTTGGGCACCTGAGCTCACCGGCTCGGCCTGGATGTCAGAGACGCTTACGCGCTGTGCTGGCGCCGGATTGATTTCTTTCTCCTGGCGGTCTTCAATCTCGTCAGGCGTGTAAACACCGAGGATTACGTCAGGGCAGAAAAGGCGGGCCCAGCGTTTGACTGCCAGATAAGCGAGTTGCTGGCGCGGGTCATCTGCCCACAGCGTTGAGTTACGGGTGCGCGCCTGAGCAAGCAGCAGATCCAGTTCCCGCGGCTGGTCCTCGCCTTTCAGTGTGGCGCGAATAATGATGCCGATACCCGTTTCGTCTGCCATCGTCCAGCCTGGTACACGGTATTCGCCCTTGTCGCTTTTGCGGATCTGAAACTTGCCGACAACCTTCTCCCACGGGCCATACCATTCATACTCGAAGCGGTTAGCCAGCACGCCGCTGCGTGAAATTACGGCGTTTACCAGCTGGGCTTCATAGCCCAGCACGCCGTTAATCAGGTGTGTTTTCTGCGCCACGGCAAACGGATTCATCTGCCATTGCGCCGCCTGCATTGCGACGGCCATGCAGTCAGCCTGGTTGCCCTGCAGGTGTTTGGGTACCGTCGCAGCGCCCTGCGCCATAATCTGTGCGAATGCGCTGATAGCGTTAAGGTATTGCGAATCAAACAGCGCCACATTGGAGTTAATGACAGCGTTCTGGTCAGCTACTGCTACGTTATTGTTCTGCATTCTGGTTTCCCCTTAAGCCGTGCGCAGCGCTTCGAGGCGGCGCATATCAAAGTCGGTGAGTTCGTCGGTGTAATCGTCAGTAATCGGCGCGGGCCATACGCCGGTATCGAAGGCATGAGCAATGGCGCGCATCGTTGCGCGGTATTCCAGCGTGCCCAGCTCCACCAGTTCCGGTGAGGCCTCAACAATGGCGATCCAGTGGTAGCCCTCATCCTTGTTCACGAAAATCCAGAAGAACTGGTCGAGCGCCGCCGTTTCCATGTACATGCCGGCGCTCAGGTGGTAATCGCGCTCAATGATTTCTCGGTGCAGCCTGACGCGCAGGGCTGACTGCTTTATGTTCCACATGCTGATGGTTTTCAGGTCAGCGCCGATGCGTACACCGTTGACGTCCAGCTCAAGGTCAGGCCGCACGCGAATTTCCAGCCCGGTTTCCTCATCAATACCAAAGTAACTAACCTCCACCGCGCGGGAGGGATGCAGCAGCAGTTTCCCGGCGGTCGGGTGGGCATGCAGCGCTTTCTGGATAGCCAGCGCGGTTTCCATCTGCTGGTGGGTCACCAGCACTTTGCCTTCCGGGTTCTCGCGCCACGCATCCAGTAATTCGTCCGCGAAAACCGCATCAGGCTTAACGGATTTCACGGCCTGCATCATCTCGGCTTTGGTACCGGATACCTTCAGCGGCGCGGGCTTCTGTGCTTCCTGCGCAACCAGGTCAGGATTAACGATTGCCAGCTGCTCCAGCAGCGCGTCACGGCTGCCGCTGGTTTTCAACGGGGCGGGCAGGGTGGCGTTGTATTCCTTGATGCAGGCTTTCATCGCCGTCGCTGTCTGTTTCTGGTCAGCCTCTATGCGCTGATATTCCGCTGGCAGAGCCATGTAGCTTTGCCCGGTTTCTTCAACTGACGAGCCCAGCGGCAGCGGAGCGGGCAGGCTGGCGTTGTACTCCTCAATGAATCGTTTGATATCTTCTGCGCTGAGCAGCACTGGCAGCCCGTTGTTGTATTCGTCGATAAAGGTCCGCAGTGTCGCCGTGGTGGTAAATGCTCCTTGCGGGATTTCCGGCTCAATGCTGAACTCAGCCGCCAGAATTTCAGGCTGGAGCGCCAGCGCATGCACCAGGTTGCCCATATCCAGAACTTTCGACTGCTCTTTTTGAATGGTTTTGGAGACGTGGCGCGCCTCGAAATACATCAGGGACACACGGGCATCTTTAACCATCGTGCTGCTGATACCATTCGCTGCGTGGTAAACGTTGTTCGGCAGGCCTTCGTATCTCCCCGGTTCAAAATATGCAGGCCATGCCGGCGCTGCTGGAGCTACTGCTTCCGGCTCTACGGTCGCCACAGTTGTAAGCGAATTTTCTGGCTCTTCTGTCACCAGCTCCGCGGCCTGTCGTTGTTCTTCTTCAATGGCTGCGGTGAAGCGCTGACAGGCGCCAGCAAAAGCCGCTGCTGCTTCGGCAATGCCATCATCTGCGGTTACTGCATCTGCTGGCGCAGCAGCTTCCACAGCGCTTTCATCTTCTGATACCGGTGCGTTACCCGCGACTTCGCCGTTGATACTCGTTTCCATCTGCACATCGCTGGTGCCCTCTTCAGTTTTCACTAATGCCTGGCTGTCGGCTGCTGGTTGTGGCTGACCCAGAAGGCCTTCAATTGAGAAGACGCCGCCGCCCAGGTTAGATACCTGCGGTTGCTGCTGCGCTGTATTGTCGTGCACCCAGTTAGGCGCGGTCGGGTCGCTGATTCCCGGGACGAATTCGCCGCGTTCTGCCGCCAGCAGCTTACCTGCCTCTTCGCTTGTGAACTCCGTAGCAAGGACGTCCTCGGTAGTGCTGGTTTCGCTGACAGTGGAATCTGGCTGCGGCGCGTCGGGAAGGTGACGAGCAGCGGTCAGTAACTCAGCTGACGGTTTCGCCGGGTCACCGCTGCGGAGATTATTCACCACGTATGTACGGTGGCTTACCGGGTAGTGATGAACATCCGGTGCAGCCTGGCGAACGAGGGCAAAGATGGCTGCGCGGGAGTTGTCCAGAATGGCGGGGGTGTTGCGCAGAATCTCGCTCCACTCTTTCCACGGGCTCTCTTTCTGTTTGATCATTTCTTTGGCGCGACGAAGCACACCGCCGGGAACGGCATAGATATCGAAATCCATCGGCAGCAGCGCGCAGGCGATTTCGAGATCGATAACATCAAGGGTAAGGTCCAGCTCGCCGCGGTCTGTCAGAAGGTTTCCGCCAGCGTTCGTGCCTTTGTCGGTGCGCTTCATTTCCGGCTGCTTCCCGTACTTTTTAAGCCATTTAGTTTTCACTTCACCCCGGTCTTTTGCTGGATCCATCATTTCCTGCATAAACGACAGCACAGAATTCAACGCCGGGGCTTTGCCTTCCACCGGCCAGATCTCGGTAATGGCTTCGATAACGGTATGGCGAACATGGTCATAGCAGTGCTTCAGCGGTTCGACGTTACTTGCCGCCAGCATCAGGTTCTGCAGGTAGGTGTTATCGGTATCCATTTCAGCGCGGCGGGCGTCGGCAATTTCTTCCGGCACAACGGTAAACAGGCTGCCGCGGAAAAAGAGGGCAATCTGCGTGCTTAAAGGCAGGGAGCTGGTTTTTACCGGCTCGCCAGTTGATGAAGCGTAGGGGTAATCGGGGCGTTCGAGCAGGCCAGCAGTTTCAGAAACCGGGGCAGCATCCGGCACTTTTCCACTCATCCAGTCTTCAACAAGCTGGCTGCGGTCGCTGGCCTCAGCTTTTACCCATTCCGCCATAAAGCTGGCCATCTTTTCAGGCTGGTGGCTTTCTTCCCGCGGAAATACAGCCTTGAAGGCTTGCATAAGTTTCCATTCAGCGTGAAGCGAGATATCCCTCAGGTCAGGCACATTATTCTTGGCCTGCAGCAGGTCCTGAATGTAAGTGTTGTCTTCGTCCAGCACAGTGGAGCAGACGGCCATATGCTGCTCTGCAGTAATGTGGGTCTGGTATTTATCGCTCATCAGGTGAATAGCCAGGCGTTCGGCCTGACGGCGCATTTCGACCGGACGCAGATCCGATTCTGGCTGGGATGCTTCCGCAGTCGATGATTCTGTTTCTGTCTGAACGGAATCTTTAACGGTACCTGATTCACAGAGAGTGGCCAGCGCGGCATGCTCTTCCTGAATGCTGGTGGATTTGGTTTGTTTAGCCTTCGGCAGCCAGGTGCGGCCATCTTCCATCAGCTCATAACGATCGCACCAGGTGAAATCGATGACGCCTTCTTCAGGCAAGTCGTCCACTACTGGAAAGTTAGTAGTGACAGGCAACTGGTAATCGTGGCCGCGACCCACTTCAATTTCGGCATCTTCAAGAATTACCTGCACCTGGAGCTTGGCGCGCGCTGCGGTTTTTGCAGAGAACCAGAAAACGCCGTTTGGCTTTTTCGACTTCTGGCTTGCCTTTATCAGGTTAAAAAATTCCATTCTGGATCCTTAATTTTGGGTGTTAGAATCCCCGGACCATTGATAGCGCCCATTGGGTGAACTTTGGTTTTGTCATTTCCGGTGTGCTTTGGTCGGTGTCACCGGACGTAGAACCCGCTTCGGCGGGTTTTTGCGTTATGCCTCATGAGCCATCTGGTCATGCTCGGCGCAACGGCTTGAGCAGTATTCATTTTCTTTGCGCGCCAGCTGGGCGCCGTTGCAGTAGATGAGCGTGCTTTTAACTGCCTCGCTTCGCTGAACCGGCTTGTTGCAATAGGCGCATCTGGTTTCCATCAACTCCCCCTCAAAGGCTTGCCGACGTTTCGGCAGGAACTTCACCACCGTGGATAATGCGCTCAACGGGATAGCATTCACCGTTAACGCGCTGCTCTGTCGCCGCGTCTTCACACTGCTGCTGGCTTTCGTATATGCCCAGCACCATTTCCTCAAAGCTTCCGTCGGCCATGCCCATGGTGAGCACTAAAGCGAAAAGCGTACCCATCAGTGAAGAATCCTCCCGATAGCTACGGCGAAGAGACGTTTAGCCTCTTCCCATGCCTGCTGGTTGCGATACAACACAGCTGATGCAGCCATGCGCTGTGCCTTGCGAATTTGTTGGTGGTTAGTAGCCATCTCATCCTCTGCCGTTATCGCCCGGCTGGCGGAACGTTTTAAAAACCTGCTGCGCATTAAGCTCTCCACCTCATCCCGGTATTCATACGCTCCGGGCCGCTACTTCGTGGGCGTCCTGCCTGGGTGGTAGTGTTGCGATTGACGGCTTTAGTAAATCACCGCTTTACCAAAAGGTCAAGTAATGCAAGATAAAAAGTACAGCGCAGCTTTACTTTTCACAGGTAAGGGGAGATTTAAGGCAAAAAAAATCCTGGCAAATAGCCAGGATGGGAGAGGAGGGTAAAAAAGATCGGAACTATGGCCGGGCTAAAAGTTAGATTTTAGTCTTCGCTGAGCTTAATTCTTCCTTTGATATATTTTTCATAATATTCATCAAGCTCTTTCAATCGGATAGCAAAAACTCTGAGCATATTCTGTTGCTCTTCGCTCGGTAATTGCCTGTATAGCTCAAGAAGCCGTTGTTCGTCAGGTTTAAGACCATCTTTAGCACTGACATCTTCGCCAAGTAGCCACGGTACTGAAACGCCAGCCGCCTCAGCAATGGCCAGAGCTGAGGCTTTGCTGATTTTACCCGTTCTAAACCAGCCGCTAACAGCTTGTTTGCTGACATTAGCAACCTTAGCCATCTCCGTTTTAGAGAAGCCCTTTCCATTCAGTTCGGTCAGCCTTTCAACGAGGCTTTGATTCGGCTCTTTTTTCATTCTGCCATTGTAAACCATAGCTTTACCTGTGGGTAGGCAAGCGTTTATTGACCAATTGGTAAAGCTGTGATTTACTTGTCGCACTTAAGGAGGTCCTATGACTGGTATTGAAAACGCTATTCGCCAATCTGGTTCGGCAAGTGCGCTGGGCTTAGCAATTGGCGTAACCAAAATGGCCGTATCGCTCTGGCGGCGTAAAGGTGTTCCGGCTGAGCGTGTTCTTCAGGTATTCGAAGCCACTGGTGTTACTCCTCACGAGCTGCGCCCCGATTTATATCCCAACCCCACTGATGGTTTGCCAAAACAGGAGCCATAACCATGGAACTTTCGTATCAACAGGTTAACAGCGTAACAGCCAGCCGGTTGACATTTCCGTTTCATACAAATCAGCCGAATAGCTCAGACGTGAAACACAAAGCTATTTGCGCCGCCGTGCGTGCCTGGGCAGGCGAAGAGGGGCGGCTGTCAGTCGCCTTAAAAATCCGTGAGGCCTGCGAGTCGCTGGAACTGACCGGCGTGGATGTGTCAGGCAACGGCGACGTATGGAACGTGAAGTTGTTCCGCTGGCTCGACAACAAAGACGATTCTCCGGGTTATCGCCAGAACATCGAACTGCTTTACCCCGCTATTGAGGCGACGCTACCCGTCGTATTTCGTGCACGCCTGGCGCCGCAGGATTGCCTTCTGAGCCGTCTTGCGGAGATGGAGAAGGAGGTCAGCGAAGCAAAACAGGCCGTCATGCTTAACGCGCCCAAGCACCAGAAACTCAAAGAAATGAGTGAGGGGATAGTTTCAATGTTCCGCGTAGATCCTGAACTGGCCGCGCCGCTTATGGCGATGGTTACAACGATGCTGGGGGGAGTATGACAGGTTTAAAAGAGGCGAAAGCCGCGGTGCGCCAACACCGGCGGCCTTCAGGTGCAATTACAGCAGCAATCGCGAGGTCATTATGACAAAGGCATTTTCAAAACACCAGGCGGAAGGGGCATAGCTATGTCAAATGTCGCCTACGCCAATTTTGCGGCGCATTCCGCCGTCAGGAGCAACCGGATGGAAAACCAGAAGACCGGATTCATCCCGTTGTACCGGAGCGTACTCAAGCAGTCATGGTCGAAGGACGTTTTTCTCCGCACTCTGTGGGACAACCTTCTGCTTAATGCCGCCCGCCAGCCATACACTGCGAACTTTAAAGGGCGTCAGTGGCCGCTGCAAACCGGACAACTGGTAACCACATCAGCCGATCTGGGGCTGAACTTATGTGACAGGAACGGCAAGCCAACAAGCCGACATGCCGTCGACAGAATGCTGGAAGTATTCGAGCGGGAAGGGATGATTTCTACAGCCGGAGAGAAGCGAAAGGGCACTGTGATAACCATCACAAACTACGCCGAATATGCTCAAAAAACGGACGATTTGCCCGCGCATTTAGCCGCGCATATTTCCGAGCTTAAGCCCGCGCATGGCGAGACCAGTATTGGTGCGGCTTTGCGGGGTGGTGCCACGCATTTACCCGAGCATAATCCCGAGCAATTCCCCGAGAATCATGAACAACAAGGTAATAACAATAATAAAAACCTTAAAGGATCTTCGTCCCGGAATTCTTCCGAATCCCGGAACACCGCTACCGAAAAGTTTCTCTCTCGTCATCCAGAAGCTGTCGACGGAATTTATACGCCATCAGGTAAATCCTGGGGTACGGCTGACGACTTAAGAGCTGCTCGCTGGATCTATTCGCAGCTGCTGATTGTTAACGCCAGTCTGTCTGAACCCAAATGGGTTGAGTGGGCTAATACCATTCGCCTGATGCGCATTCAGGACAACCGCACCCATTACGACATTTGCGAATTGCTGAAATGGGCAAGCAAAGACGAGTTCTGGAAAAGCAACATCCTCAGCCCTTCCAGCCTGCGTAAGCAATGGGACAAGCTGACGACTCAGCGCCTTCAAAAGTCAAACACCACTCATTCCGGCGCACCATCGCTGGATTTCGACAACACCAACTGGGCGGAGGGCCTGTTGCCATGAAAAACATTGGTACCGAACTGCGTAACTATGACCGAGAGCAATTCCGCCGCGTCGCGCTGGATTTGCCGGAGCAGGAACCAGAGCAGAGCCATGAGCAGCCCGCAAAAGTTTTCAACGAGCTTTTCCGCCAGCTGCGCGTGACGTTCCCGGCCAGCATGTCGGTTTTTAAATCCCAGGCTGACCTTGATGACTTCCGCCGCCAGTGGCTGCTGGCATTTGCAGAGAACGGCATCACGACCATTGCGCAGGTTGACGCAGGCATGCGGGTCGCTCGCCGACAGGATCGCCCATTCATGCCTTCGCCTGGTCAGTTTGTTAGCTGGTGCAAAGAAGGTGATTTGTACCAGGCCGGGCTGCCTGATGCCGCAGAGCTGGTGGCTATGGTTCACGACTATTGCGCACGCCGGGGATTCTACGACGCGCCAGAAGCATATCCGTGGGAAAGGGCAGAGCATTACTGGCTAGTGACGGCGCTATACAGCGGCATGCGGGCAAATAACTGGACGCCAGCCGAGTTGCAGAAGAAAGCCGAATCTGAGCTGGCCAAAATGGCCGGGCGCATTAATCGCGGCGAAGTTATTCAGCAGCCTCGCGCAATGCTGCCGCAAATGGGCGGAAAGCCAGTCGGGCAAAAAGAAGGGCTCGCTAAAATCGCTGAGCTGCGGGCAAAGTTCGGATTGCGCGGAGGATTGAAGTAATGCCTAAGCAATCATCGAAGTACGCTCGCAAACGCCGCGGCTGGTGCCGGGCAGAAATCATGATCATGGAGCAGTGCGCCGGGCGAATGAGGGTAGACCGCATCGGCCATCTTATTGGTCGCACTGGCGCCGCGGTGCGCACCAAAGCGCGCGAACTCGGGATCAGTCTGTACCTTCGTGGCGAATTCCACCAGTCGGCTAAATATCCCACCAATGATATCGAGCTGGCCCGCCAGCTTCACAGCGAAGGCCTGAGCGCGCCTGTAATCGCTGAAAAGCTGGAAATGCCCGTCGGGGCGGTTAAGCAGTTTATTTATTTCGAGCGGAGGGTGGCACTGTGAATACCAGAAGATTAACTATCCGCGATTACGTGAAACTTCACCTTGGGTGTTCCGCTGAAGAAGTTGCTATGGCCACAAATTCGAAGCTCACAACAGTTCGTAACTCGTTGGGTAATGGCTTCAAAGACGGGATTTACGAGCGTAGCAAGCGAGATGACGGTGTGACCATTTTCTGCTTGAAGCCCGAGCTGCCGTTCGGCTGCCATAACTCACTACTGGTCACGTTTAACGAACGCCTGAAGGAAGTCCGTCAAAACAAAATTAACGCGGGGATCCGAGGATGAATGTTCCACAGAGAAAAGAACTGGCGCTTGCGCTTGCCGGCCATGCGCTGGCGAAAAAATTGAATGCGGGCAGCGACGCGCCTTTTATCGAGGTTGCAAAGCTGGTTTCCGACCTGTCCACACAACTGGATATTACCAGGGCTGCGCTGCGCGAAAAGACGAAGCAGTGCGATGTACTACTGGTGGCGCTGGAGAAATACGAACAGGCATTCGAAGAAATGTTTGCACAGTGCTGCTCCAACCCTGTCTTTGACGCGTGGGGTAAGCCGGTAAAAGGTCTGAGCACCCTAAGCGAGGCGCACTTCATAGCCGGAAAGGCCATCGCCCACGTCAAAGGCGGTGCGGCATGACAGATACCGCCACCATTCTTGATATGTGCTGCGGAAGCCGCATGTTCTGGTGTGATAAGCAGGACGAACGCGCCGTTTTCAGCGATATCCGCGCCGAGCAGCACACGCTGTGTGACGGTCGTAGTCTGGTTATTGATCCGGATGTTGTTGCTGATTTTCGGGCGCTGCCGTTCACCGATGGGAAATTCTCGGTTGTCGTTTTCGACCCGCCACACCTTGAACGCGTTGGGCCAAATGGCTGGCAGGGTAAAAAGTACGGGAAACTCAACGCAGAAACCTGGCGCGATGATCTGCGAGCCGGCTTCTCAGAGGCATTCCGAGTGTTGAAGCCACACGGCGTTCTAATCTTCAAATGGAGTGAGGTACAGATCCCCGTCAGCCAGATTGTGGCCCTTACTCCGGAAAAACCGGCTGTCTGGCAACGGACGGGTAAAAACGACAAAACCCACTGGATCAGCTTCGTTAAAAGCGGGCCAGCGCATGAACTAGGCAGCGTCGATTCGCTGCTTCAGTATGCCACTAACCGTATTGTTGAGTTGGAGCGCCTGCTGCTGCTGGATGCGCCTGAAACGGTCTGGCCTGCCGAAGTAAATATGGTATACGCGCAAATAGAAAACGCCGGGGCACTCCCAGCGCACCACCAGCGTCGCCTGAAATATCATATCAACCGCATGTGGCTCGAAAAAATGCCGGTACCGGCAATAGTCACCGCTGCCCGTTCGCTGGCCGTCGCAATGGAGAACTACGCGTGAATCTTACAGAAATTATCGTTGATAACTTTGCGGGCGGCGGTGGCGCCTCTACTGGCATTGAAATGGCGATTGGCCGCAGCGTGGATATCGCGATTAACCATGACCCTAACGCTGTTGCTATGCACACCACGAACCACCCGGATACACTGCACTACTGCGAATCGGTTTATGAGGTAAGACCAAAAATCGCGACCGCTGGGCGCCGGGTGGGGTTAGCCTGGTTCTCGCCTGACTGCCGCCATTTCTCCAAGGCTAAGGGTGCAAAACCCGTTGAGAAGGCGATACGCGGCCTTGCGTGGATCGTCATTCGTTGGGCTTTGGATGTCGGCCCGCGCGTAATGATGTTGGAAAACGTCGAAGAGTTTAAAACGTGGGGCCCTTTGCTGGCTTCCGAAATGCGTCCAGACCCGGCGCGCATCGGCGAAACATTCCAGGCGTTCGTCGGAATACTTACTACTGGCATCCCGGCGGATCATCCGGCACTGATGGAATGCTGCGAATTTTTGGAACTATCGCCAGACAGCGAGCAGGCACTGCAACTGGTTTCCGGGCTGGGCTATGAAGTTGATTATCGCGAGCTACGAGCCTGTGACTACGGCGCGCCGACGATTCGTAAAAGATTCTTTATGGTGATGCGGCGAGACGGGCAGCCTATCGTCTGGCCGGAGGCATCCCACGGTGACCCGAAATCTGCAGCGGTACTGGCTGGCCAGCTAGCACCATGGCGCACTGCGGCGGAGTGTATCGACTGGTCGCTGGATTGCCCGTCTATTTTCGATCGCAAGAAGCCACTGGCTGAAAACACCCTCAAGCGCATCGCCCGCGGCGTGCAGCGCTTCGTTCTGGATAACGCTTCGCCGTTTATCGTGAAGTGCAACCACACTACCACGAAAGGCAAATACGACTGCTTCCGAGGGCAGGCATTGAGCGCACCGCTGCAGACCATCACCAAAACACATGGCTACGCGATTGCTGTACCGCACCTGACGAAGTTCCGCACCGGCGCTACAGGGCAGGAAGTTACCGGGCCGGTTCCCACAGTCACTGCGGGCACATCCCGGCGCCCGGGCGGCAACGGGCACGCTCTGGGACTGGTCGAAGCAGCGCTGGCGCCGTTTATGGCTGGCAATGGTGGCAGCGAGTACCAGGCGAAACCGCGCCCACTGGATAAGCCAGCTCGCACTATCCTGAAACAGTCCTGTGCCTGTGTGGTGGCGCCGGTTATCGCCCGGCAGTTTGGCAATAGCATCGGGCACCGGGCGGACGAGCCGAGCGCTACGGTCACCGCTGGCGGTGGTGGTAAATCGCAGCTGGTAACTTCAACGCTGATCCAGATGGGCTACGGCGAAAGGGAAGGCCAGGCCCCTCGCGTTCTTCAGCTTGAAAAGCCGCTGGGCACGATAACTGCCGGTGGCAATAAATTTGGGCTCGTCGCGGCGAACCTGGTTAAACATTTTGGCGGAAATTACACCGGGCCGGGTGCGGCCATGGATGCGCCGGCGCATACGGTAACAACTACCGATCACCACGGTCTGGTTACTTCACATCTGGTTATGCTGCGCGGTACCTGCCGCGACGGCCGTGTCGTTGATGCTCCCGCGCCGGGCTTAACCGCTGGTGGCCTGCATGTCGGTGAGGTCGAAACTCACCTGGCGGTAAGCGAATATGACGAACAGCGCGCACAGGAGGTGCTGGCATTCTTGCGGCAATACTGCTGCGAGGATTGCGACGGACTGGTGACGGTCGACGGTGTGGTTTATCGCATCGTTGATATCGGCATGCGAATGCTGCAACCGCATGAACTCTACCGCGCCCAGGGCTTCCCGGAGTGGTACATCATTGACCGCGACTACACCGGCCAGCGCTACGCGAAAGACAAGCAGGTTGCGCGTTGCGGGAACGCCGTGCCGCCGCCGTTTGCCGAAGCTCTGGTGCGGGCTAATCTGCCTGAAATGTGTTCTGCTGAAGAGCAGGCCGCATAAACTGAAATGAGAAAGCCGGGTTTCCCCGGCTTCTTTTTTGCTGTTCACGCTTGCGCGTGCCCTCCAAGTTTACTGCTATTTTATTTTCCCCGTGGAGGGGATTTCTTTTTCTTAATGTTCCAAGACAGAAATCTCGGGGCAACCCAAAAATTGGGACATGAAGAACCTCCTTTCGCATTGCCGGGAAAATGCCGAATTGTCATCATAACGCTGACGGATTTTTTTACAAGGTAACCATGATTAAGGTGAGGAATAGTGGCTAATTGGAACTTAGCATCTAAAAGCCAAGAAGAACGCGACAAAGTGAACGTTGACCTGGCGGCTAGCGGCGTAGCGTACAAAGAACGCATGAACATGCCGATTATCGCTGAACAGGTAATGCGGGAGCAGCCGGAGCACCTGCGCGAATATTTTATGGAGCGCCTGCGCCATTACCGTGAAACCAGCGTGCAATTGCCGCGCCCAAGCGACCCTCGTTATATCGAAATGGCCGAAGCCAACAAGAAGTAACAGCAGCATAAAAAAGGCCCTTCGGGGTCTTTTTTGTAAGGGTATGCTGTCAGAGAGCATTAGCACTTAAAAATCAAAGCGCAGCGTAACTGTCCGCCACCGCTACGTTTTTTGATTGCAATCGTTGCAATTCCGATTAATATTGTAACTGTATATACATACAGTACTCAATGCTAAGGAGGAATGATGAAAGTAGAAGTGACGATCGACCGCACCAAAAAATTACCGGATGGCGCTATTCCTGCTCTGGAAACTGAACTGCTCAAACGCCTTACGCAAAACTACCCCGACTGTAAGCTCAATATTCGCCGCGCCAGTTCCGATAGCCTGAACGTTGTCGGCGCTGAAAAATCTGATAAAAAGCGCGTGGAAGAAATTCTTCAGGAAACGTGGGAAAGCGCGGACGACTGGTTCTATTGATTGCGTTTCATTTGGGTTTAAGTTCGGGTTGTAGCAGGGGAGGAAAAGTGGAAGACGTTAAAGATATGCCATCAAAAGGCTATGTAGTAATCAGGTGCCACGACGGCGTTATCGTAGCGAAGCTGCAAACATTTCCGGAGGAATGTGATCGGGCATTGATGTACCGCCGAAACGGGCTCGTTTCCTTCATGCCGCTGCAGGACGATCAAATTATCGGTACGCCAACGCTGTTCACACAGATACTTAAACGCGCCGGCTACCGTGTCTCTCCTCCATCTGATAATATCTCCTCATAGGCCTGAACAACCTATAAACCTGCTGCGCCACGGAGAACACCATGGCGCAATTACAACTTATCAAACAATCATCAGGAATCCTGATCCCGGCAACGCCGGAGACCAGCGATTTTCTGCATTCAAAATGCAAGCTCGGCGCCGTGCTGGTGGCCGATTTTAAACAGGTCCGCAATGCGGCATTTCATCGCCGGTTCTTTGCACTTCTCAACCTCGGTTACGAATACTGGCAGCCTACCGGCGGCGCCATCTCCACGAACGAGCGCAAGCTGGTTACAGGGTACGCAAAATACCTGGCATCGTTTGGCGGCAGCGAAAGTACGCTGCTTGATGCCGCTGATCAATATCTGGAACGTATCGCAGACCGGCGCGCCGGCAGCATCAGTGCCTGTAAATCATTCGACGCGTATCGCTCATGGGTGACGGTTGAGGCTGGGCATTACGACGCCATTCAGCTGCCCGACGGCACGCTGCGAAAACACCCCCGCAGTATCGCCTTTGCAAACATGGACGAAACCCAGTTTCAGCAGCTCTACCGCGCCGCGCTCGATGTTCTGTGGCGCTGGATCCTTTCTAAAACATTCCGCAGCCCGGCTGAAGCCGAGAACGTGGCCGCGCAGCTTATTGGCTTTGCGGGGTAAGCATGCAGACGACTTACCGGAGCAAAAAATGGCTGGCAGCTGTAGGCCAGATAGAACAATGCGTGTTGTGTGGTACGTGGGGGACGCAAGTAGCTCACAGGAATGAAGGAAAAGGCATGGGCATAAAAGCTGATGACTGCGCCTGCGCCGCGCTCTGTGTGTGCTGCCATGACAGCATCGATAACGGTAACAAGCTCACCCGCGATGAACGCCGCCAGCTGATGGACCGCGCTATTGTTCTGACCGTCATCCAGATTGCCCGCCGCGGGCTGGTGGTGCCCGCATGAAAATCTATGACATTACGCCGATTGGCAAGCCCCGCATGACCCAAAGAGATCGCTGGCATAAGCGCCCGGCTACCGCCGCATACTGGGCGTACAAAGCGCAGGTAAGGCTACAGGGCATCACGCTGCCCGAATCAGGCTACCACGTCACGTTTGTGATCCCCATGCCCGCCAGCTGGAGCAAAAAGAAGCGCGCGCAGCACAACGGCCAGCCCCACCAGCAGAAGCCAGATAAGGACAACCTTGAGAAGGCGCTGCTGGATGCAATCTTTGATGACGACAGCCGCATCTGGGATGGACGGGTTACAAAATGCTGGGGTGAGAAAGGACAAATCATCATAAGTGAAACAACTTCAATAAACACAGCAGGAGCGCCAGCATGAAAGTTGAAAATTTATCATATGTGCGCCAGCAGCTAATTCTCGCTACTGCTGATTTAAGTGGCGCGACGAAAGGACAGCTACAGGCCTGGCTGGAGGATGCCCAGTTTGCAACCGACACATACAGGCGCAAAAAGCCGAAGGTATACGATAAGGTAAGCGAGAAGTGGATAACACTGGATACCCCACCCATTCCCGGTAAGCAGTTCATGGCTAAAGGGTCGGAGATACCCCTCGTGCAGCCTGTAGAGTTCTGCACTGCGTCGTGGCGGCGAGCGTTATTTTCGCAGGACGAGCCGCATAAAGCTTGGTTGCTCTGGAACTACAGCGAAAACACATGCTTTGAGCATCAGGTAACTATTACCCAGTGGGGATGGGATGAGTTCAGGGCTTGCCTGGGCGTGAAGAAAATTGCGCGTAAAACGATGGACAGGTTGAAGGCTTTAGTCTGGCTCGCTGCTCAGGATACAAAAGCATTCCTGGCTGGGCATGATGTTTACCAGTACGGAGATTTGGCCGCTCTGGTGGGAGTCAAACCTGACAACTGGAGCAAAAATTATGTTGAGCACTGGCGCACCCTTGAAAACATTTTTATAGCACTCGATCGGAATGCGCTGCTATCCGTAACTAAAACACGTTCCCAGCAAAAAGCAGCTTTTTCGCAGCAAGGTGTTGCAAAAGTCAATTAAATAGGCCATATTTGAATCTACTTTGATATTGTGCCCTAGCTACATACGATGCACATATTGATGCCAGCTCGCCATTGTGCGGGCTTTTTTGCGGCGGTTTGTAAGCTCTTCTGCTCTTACACATCTTTTACAACTTCCCGCCGTCTCCGCGCTTTGCTTTAAGGTACAATGGGCTTTCCCGTTACGCTGTGAGCAGAGGCAATCATGCTGACCCTGGAAGAAATTGGACAATCGGTTCGGAACAATATTCAGCTTGTCATTGATAACTATGGCTTGCCGCTGGCGGTAGGCCCAATAAGTGACGACGATTATAGGATATTGTCTGGTGGATTCGGTGAGCTTGAATGGGGTTATGCCTTAACCCAATTCGGGAATGATCCAGATCGCTATGAGTTCTGTATAAAGCTTGTCAGCCAGGGGGTTATGCAAGGTGTTCCAGCGGGTGCAGCTATTTGCATTTACGGTGTGGATGACAATATTTTTCGCATTCATATCATTGAAAGGTTTACACGGGAAGATGAAGAGCACCCCCTAAAGGGGAAGATGCTGTCTATTACGATCATGAGCGCCTATCTCTTTTGCATGGCCGTTAAATGCCCGATTGCCCATATTATGGATCCTGATCCTGACCTTGTGGACTACTACGCCTCTTTCGGTTTCATGCTTGAGGAGGGTGGAAAAATTATGTCTGCACCGACTGAAGTTCTGCATCATGCATTCCTCAAATTTGAGCATTAAAAGCCTAGACGGAACCTTAAGCTTGCCGTACGATAAAGCACCTTTTTACCTTTAAGGTAAAGGTAAAATCTGCATCTTTTATAGATTTGCAGATGCTGCTAATCGGGGCTCCCGATTGGTAATGGATAGACTTAGCAACTATCCTCTATCTGGTAAGTTGGAGACAATGACAGTCTCAGAGGTATCTATGAAAACTCAGAAAGCGACCAAGTCACAGGTTAAATTCGACACAATGAAAGCATTTGAAGGTATGGGTGCTGCTGTTGAAGTACTGATGAAGGCTGCTCCAAACGTGTTTAAGCACACACCTGCTACTTGTAAAGAGCAGCAAGGTAAGCGCCGTCATCGTAAGGCAGCATGAAATTAGCTGATGCTTTCTGAAAGCCCGCCATTGAGCGGGTTTTTTTATATCTGAAATTTTCGCTCATGCTTTATAGAGGCTCGCTTCGGCGGGCCTTTCTCGTATTCAGGACTCGCTGCTGGGGGCCATAACCCAGCCTGCGGACACTTGCGCAGAGTCCGCCTTCTTTGGTCGCTGGCACCCGTTAACTTGCTAGCCTGCTTGTTACGCGCTGGCGACCGAACCCAACCCGCAATATGTTCTCTGCCACTATGTGGGTTAGGTATCAGAAAGCGTACCGGACACTCCGTCCGCTTTAACCCCGTTCTATAATTCCACCGTCTGGCTGTTATGTTTAACAATCACTGGGGGCTGGAATGGAAGAGGGCTTTTACTGGGTACTTTACGCTGGCGAAAAGCTGGTAGCGTATTACTCGCAGGAAGAAACGCGGCACCATGAGACAGGTGAACTGGTTAACGGCGTCTGGCATTTTGCCGGAACCAGCGGCTGGATAGCCCTCAAAGAAGAGGCTTCGGTTCTTGATGGCCCGTTACAGCCACCAGCATGAATAAAGATTTACTCGCTCTGTGAGCGAAGTCACCCCTTCGCTTATCCGGGCATCTATATTTTAACCGTGGCGGCAACATCTCCCCGGCATAACCCCGGCGCCACGCCATAATTAGCTTACTATTTGGGTGACCACGGTAAGTCGACGCTGTCTGACCGTATTATCCAGATTTGCGGTGGCCTCTCCGACCGCGAAATGGAAGCGCAAGTGCTTGATTCAATGGATCTCGAACGTGAACGCGGCATTACAATCAAAGCGCAAAGCGTCACGCTTGATTATAAAGCTTCTAATGGCGAGACCTATCAGCTGAACTTTATCGATACCCCAGGCCATGTCGACTTTTCTTATGAAGTCTCTCGCTCGCTGGCCGCGTGTGAAGGCGCGCTGCTGGTAGTGGACGCCGGTCAGGGCGTAGAAGCGCAAACGCTGGCTAACTGCTACACCGCCATCGAAATGGATCTGGAAGTTGTGCCGGTGCTCAACAAAATCGACCTGCCGGCAGCCGATCCTGAGCGCGTAGCGGAAGAGATTGAAGATATCGTCGGCATCGACGCTACCGACGCCGTGCGCTGCTCGGCTAAAACCGGCGTGGGCGTTCAGGATGTGCTGGAGCGTCTGGTGCGCGACATCCCGCCGCCGGAAGGCGACCCGGATGCGCCGCTGCAGGCGCTGATTATCGACTCCTGGTTCGATAACTACCTTGGCGTGGTTTCGTTGGTGCGTATTAAAAACGGCACCCTGCGCAAAGGCGACAAAATCAAAGTCATGAGCACCGGGCAGACCTATAACGCAGACCGTCTGGGCATCTTCACGCCGAAGCAGGTTGATCGTACTGAACTGAAATGCGGCGAAGTAGGTTGGCTGGTTTGCGCCATCAAAGACATTCTCGGCGCGCCGGTAGGCGATACCCTGACGCAGGCGCGAAACCCCGCGGATAAAGCGCTGCCAGGCTTCAAAAAAGTGAAGCCGCAGGTTTATGCGGGCCTGTTCCCGGTCAGCTCTGACGACTACGAAGCTTTCCGCGACGCGCTCGGCAAGCTGAGCCTGAACGACGCCTCCCTGTTCTATGAGCCGGAAAGTTCTACCGCGCTGGGCTTCGGCTTCCGCTGCGGCTTCCTCGGCCTGCTGCACATGGAGATTATCCAGGAGCGTCTGGAGCGTGAATACGATCTCGACCTCATCACCACGGCGCCGACCGTAGTGTATGAAGTGGAGATGACAAACAAAGAAGTGGTTTACGTCGACAGCCCGTCCAAGCTTCCGCCGTTGAATAACATCAACGAGCTGCGTGAGCCGATTGCTGAATGTCATATGCTGCTGCCGCAGGAATACCTCGGCAACGTCATTACACTGTGCGTGGAAAAACGCGGCGTGCAGACCAACATGGTTTACCACGGCAATCAGGTTGCGCTGACGTATGAAATCCCGATGGCGGAAGTGGTGCTCGACTTCTTCGACCGCCTGAAGTCCACCTCGCGCGGCTATGCGTCGCTCGACTACAACTTCAAACGCTTCCAGGCATCCAACATGGTGCGTGTGGACGTGCTTATCAACGGCGAGCGCGTCGATGCGCTGGCGCTCATCACCCACAACGATAACGCGCCATACCGCGGTCGCGAGCTGGTGGAAAAGATGAAAGAGTTGATTCCGCGTCAGCAGTTCGATATCGCGATTCAGGCGGCTATCGGCAACCATATTATTGCTCGCTCCACGGTAAAACAGCTGCGTAAAAACGTTCTGGCAAAATGCTATGGCGGTGACGTAAGCCGTAAGAAGAAACTGTTGCAGAAACAGAAAGAAGGTAAGAAGCGTATGAAGCAGGTCGGCAACGTCGAACTGCCGCAGGAAGCGTTCCTCGCCATTCTGCATGTGGGTAAAGACAGCAAATAACCTAAGGAGTTGGCATGGCGAATATGTTTGCCCTGATCCTCGTGATTGCCACGCTGGGCACGGGCATCTTGTGGTGTCTGGATAAATTTGTCTTCGCACCAAAACGCCGCGAACGTCAGGCGGCGGCGCAGGCTGCCTCTGGCGGAGAGCTGGATACCAAAACGCTGAAAAAAGTCGGCCCGAAACCGGGCTGGCTGGAAACGGGCGCGTCCATCTTCCCGGTGCTGGCGATCGTGTTGATCGTGCGCTCGTTTATCTACGAGCCCTTCCAGATCCCGTCGGGCTCTATGATGCCGACGCTGCTGATCGGCGATTTTATCCTGGTGGAGAAATTCGCTTACGGTATTAAAGATCCGATCTACCAAAAAACGCTGATCGAAACTGGTCATCCGAAGCGTGGGGATATCGCGGTCTTTAAATATCCGGAAGATCCGCGTCTGGATTACATTAAACGCGTGGTAGGTCTGCCGGGCGATAAAGTCAGCTATGATCCGGTCGCCAAGCAGGTGACTATCGAGCCGAACTGCAGTTCCGGCCAGGCTTGTGGCAGCGCGCTGCCGGTCACCTATTCCAACGTGGAGCCAGGCGATTTTGTGCAGACTTTCTCGCGTCGCAACGGCGGTGAAGCCAGCAGCGGCTTCTTTAACGTGCCGAAAAACGAAAGTCGCGAAGGCGGCATTCGTCTGACTGAACGCAAAGAGACGCTGGGTGACGTGACGCATCGCATTCTGATGGTGCCTATCGCACAGGATCAACTGGGTATTTACTTTCAGCAGCCGGGCCAGCAGTTAGGCAGTTGGATTGTGCCGCCGGGTCACTATTTCATGATGGGTGACAACCGCGACAACAGCGCCGACAGCCGTTACTGGGGCTTTGTGCCGGAAGAAAATCTGGTCGGAAAAGCCACCGCCATCTGGATGAGTTTTGAGAAGCAGGAAGGCGAATGGCCAACCGGCGTTCGACTGAGCCGTATTGGCGGAATCCATTGATCAATTAAATCCATTCAGACTAACGACATCCCCTGTCGTTCTGTATAGAATATTCCCCCGAGTTTTCAGGTTGGCTCCCGTAAGGGAGCCACGGCACACGAAACAGCTTTGATTCCTTTTCAGCCCTGTTCCGTGTGCTGCATTGTTGACGCATTCATTAATTGGTATCGCATGAACCCCATCGTAATTAATCGGCTGCAGCGAAAGCTGGGCTACACTTTTCATCATCAGGAGTTGTTGCAGCAGGCATTAACCCACCGCAGTGCCAGCAGCAAGCATAATGAGCGTCTGGAGTTTCTGGGTGACTCCATTTTGAGTTTCGTCATCGCGAATGCGCTCTACCATCGCTTTCCGCGCGTAGATGAAGGCGATATGAGCCGCATGCGCGCGACGCTCGTACGCGGCAATACGCTGGCGGAAATCGCTCGCGAATTTGAACTGGGCGAATGTTTGCGCCTTGGGCCGGGCGAGCTGAAAAGCGGCGGTTTTCGTCGTGAATCAATTCTTGCCGATACCGTAGAAGCGCTAATTGGCGGTGTTTTTCTCGACAGCGATATCCAGACCGTCGAGCGCCTTATTCTCTCCTGGTATCAAAAACGTCTGGACGAAATCAGCCCGGGCGATAAGCAAAAAGATCCGAAAACCCGCCTGCAGGAATATTTGCAGGGGCGCCACCTGCCGCTGCCTTCTTATCTGGTCGTGCAGGTGCGTGGTGAAGCCCACGATCAAGAATTTACTATCCACTGCCAGGTCAGTGGCCTGAGTGAACCGGTGGTTGGCACGGGTTCCAGCCGCCGCAAGGCGGAGCAGGCTGCCGCCGAACAGGCGCTGAAAAAACTGGAGCTGGAATGAGCGAAGAACAAACCTATTGCGGATTTATCGCCATCGTTGGTCGTCCGAACGTTGGCAAATCCACCCTGCTGAACAAGTTGCTTGGGCAGAAAATCTCTATTACCTCCCGCAAAGCACAGACCACGCGTCACCGCATTGTCGGCATCCATACCGAAGGCCCGTACCAGGCTATCTATGTTGATACCCCGGGTCTGCACATGGAAGAGAAGCGCGCCATCAACCGGTTGATGAACCGTGCGGCGAGCAGCTCAATCGGCGACGTCGAACTGATTATTTTCGTGGTTGAAGGCACGCGCTGGACGCCAGACGACGAAATGGTGCTCAACAAGCTGCGCGACGGCAAAGCGCCGGTTATTCTCGCGGTGAATAAAGTCGATAACGTGCAAGAAAAAGCCGATCTGCTGCCGCATTTGCAGTTCCTGGCAAGTCAGATGAATTTCCTCGACATTGTGCCGATTTCTGCTGAAACGGGCATGAATGTAGACACTATCGCTGGCATTGTGCGCAAACATCTGCCGCAGGCGATTCACCATTTCCCGGAAGATTACATCACCGACCGCTCCCAGCGCTTTATGGCCTCGGAAATCATCCGTGAGAAGCTGATGCGTTTTCTTGGCGCTGAACTGCCTTACTCGGTGACGGTGGAAATCGAACGTTTCCAGAGCAACGAGCGCGGCGGCTATGACATCAACGGCCTTATCCTGGTAGAGCGCGAAGGGCAGAAGAAAATGGTGATTGGCAACAAAGGCGCCAAAATCAAAACCATCGGCATTGAAGCGCGTAAGGATATGCAGGAGATGTTCGAAGCACCTGTCCACCTTGAACTGTGGGTGAAAGTGAAATCGGGCTGGGCCGATGACGAGCGTGCGCTGCGCAGTCTCGGTTATGTAGACGACCTGTAAGGTCCGCTGATGGAAGGCTGGCAACGCGCCTTTGTGCTGCACGCGCGCCCGTGGAGCGAAACCAGCCTGATGCTTGATCTCTTCAGCGAAGAGGCAGGCCGCGTGCGCGTTGTCGCCAAAGGCGCGCGCCGCAAACGCTCTAATCTTAAAGGCGCGCTTCAACCCTTCACCCCGCTGCTGGTGCGCTGGAGCGGGCGAGGAGAGGTGAAAAACCTCACCAGCGCCGAAGCCGTTTCCCTCGCGCTGCCGCTTTCCGGCATTTCGCTTTACAGCGGTCTCTATGTCAACGAACTCGTCTCCCGCGTGCTCGAGCCGGAAACCCGCTTCTCCGAACTCTTTTTTGACTATCTTCACTGCATTCAGTCGCTGGCGGGAACCTCAGGCTCCCCCGAGCCGGCGCTGCGTCGTTTTGAACTGGCGCTGCTGGGCCATCTTGGCTACGGCATTGATTACCTGCACTGCGCGGGAACCGGCGAAGAGGTAACGGACGAGATGACCTACCGTTATCGCGAAGAGAAAGGTTTCATTGCGAGCGTGGTTATCGACCACAACACCTTTACCGGACGGCAGCTCAAAGCCCTTGCCAGCCGCGAGTTTGCGGATATCGACACGCTGCGCGCCGCTAAACGCTTTACCCGCATGGCGCTTAAGCCCTATCTTGGCGGCAAACCGCTCAAAAGCCGCGAGCTGTTTCGCCAGTTTGTGCCGAAAAAACGTCCACTCACGCCGCCGCCTGATAAGGCTTGAGTCCTCAGCCGTAGCCAGCTTTTCGCTGTCGGGTGTAAACTGCCTGCACACTTTGCCGATTTACGAGGATAGTCATGGCTGAACTGCTGTTAGGCGTTAATATCGATCACATTGCCACGCTGCGTAACGCCCGCGGTACGGCGTACCCGGACCCGGTTCAGGCGGCTTTTATCGCCGAGCAGGCGGGGGCGGATGGCATTACCGTTCATTTGCGTGAAGACCGTCGTCATATTACCGACCGCGACGTGCGTATTTTGCGCCAGACTCTCCACACCCGCATGAACCTTGAGATGGCTGTCACTGAAGAGATGATCGCCATCGCCTGCGAAACCCAACCTCATTTTTGCTGCCTGGTGCCGGAAAAACGCCAGGAAGTGACCACCGAAGGCGGTCTGGATGTGGCAGGGCAGCTCGACAAAATGCGCGACGCCTGCAAGCGCCTCGCTGACGCGGGCATTCTGGTTTCGCTCTTTATCGATGCCGACAACCAACAAATCGACGCCGCTGTCGCCGTCGGCGCGCCGTATATTGAAATCCATACCGGCTGCTACGCTGACGCGCAGGATGACGCTACCCGCGCGAAAGAGCTGGATCGCATTGCTAAAGCCGCTACCTATGCCGCAAGCAAAGGGCTGAAGGTGAACGCCGGGCACGGCCTGACCTACCATAACGTGCAGGCTATCGCCGCGCTGCCGGAGATGCATGAGCTGAACATTGGCCACGCGATTATCGGCCGCGCGGTCATGAGCGGCCTGAAAGAGGCGGTGGCGGAAATGAAGCGCCTGATGATAGAAGCGCGTCGCTGATGGCTATTCTTGGCCTTGGCACCGATATCGTGGAGATTGAGCGCATCGAAGCGGTCATCTCCCGTTCCGGCGACCGGCTGGCGAAGCGGGTGCTTAGCGCCAACGAGTGGTTGCAGTATCAGGCCCACCAGCAGCCGGTGCGCTTTCTCGCTAAACGCTTTGCGGTGAAAGAGGCGGCGGCAAAAGCATTTGGTACCGGCATTCGCAACGGGCTCGCCTTCAATCAGTTTGAGGTTTTCAACGACGAATTAGGGAAACCCAGGCTGAGATTATGGGATGAAGCCGAGCGGCTGGCGCAGAGGATGGGCGTAACGTCAGTGCACGTTACGCTTGCCGACGAGCGGCATTACGCCTGCGCGACGGTGATTATCGAAAGCTAAATCTTGTCGGCGTGATGCAGCAGGACAAACTTGTCCCACAGCTGCTCATTGTTCTCAATGTGCGTCGGATCTTTAATGATGGTGTTAGGGATCGGGCACACTTTCTGGCAGGTCGGCGTGTCGTAATGGCCCACGCATTCGGTGCAGCGGTCGGTGTTAATTTCATAAATGGCATCTCCCATCGAAATCGCCTCATTCGGGCACTCCGGCTCGCACATGTCACAGTTGATGCATTTTTTGGTGATTAACAGCGCCATCGGGAAATTCTCAGAAACAACACAAACAGGGCGGGCATTATACGCCCATTCCCTGCTCAGACCAGTTTTTTCACCAGCGCCTCGCTGTGGCGAATACGGTCCGGCGCTTTTTCCAGATCCTGCTGCACCAGCGCCATAAACAGTAAATCGGCAAGCATCATCTGTGCAGAGGTGGATGAAATAGCGGCGCTGCGCGTCGCCTGCTCTTCGGCAATGGTATAAAGGCAATGGGTTGCGCGCTGCTGCAATGCGTTCGGGCTAAAGCCGGTGATGGCAAGCACCTTCGCCCCCACGCGCAGCGCCTCGTCGGCGGCAAGGTTGATTTCACGCCGCGTGCCGGAATAAGAGATAGCCACCAGTAAATCGCCTTCCTCCAGCGCCTGCACGCTCGCGAGCAACGCATGCATATCCTGCTCGGCGGCGGCGTTAAGGCCAATCTTCATTAACTTCCAGGAAAAATTCTTCGCCACCAGCCCGGAGGCGCCAATGCCGGTCAGCACTACACGCCGGGCGTCGCGCAGCAGCGTGACGCTCGCCAGCAGCTTCTCTTCCGTGTTGATATCAAGCGAAGCGTGCATGGCCGCCACGTTATCTTTAATCAGCTTTTCTCCCACCAGCCGCAGCGGGTCGTCGCCGAGAATTTCGTTATGCACCGGAATCGAATGCGGATTGGGGCTGGTCGCCAGCGCTTCGCTGATAGCGAGCTTCATTGCCGGAAACCCCTTATACCCCAGCTTTTGCGCGAACTTCACCACGCTCGACTGGCTGACGCCTGCCTCGGCCGCTAGTTGCTGTGAACTCAAATGGCGTGCGCGGTCTGGCTGCGCCAGCAAATAGTCCGCCAGCCGGCGGTCGCTCTGCGCAAGCCCCGGATAGCGCTGACGGATGCATATAAGACAGTTCATCAGGTCACTCCGAAGGTGAGTGTGATCCGCTTTAAGGAGACGGGGAATTTCACTCGCCTGTTTGAATTTTATATTCCATTATAGAGCAATCATTATGAATTAAATATTCAGAGGTGCAATATGAATCTCGGCTCGCTGGTTTCCGAAAGCCGTAATCCACAAACCATGGATCTTGACGCGCTCTCCACGCTTGAAATGGTTACGCGTTTTAACGAGCAAGACGCGCGGGTGGCGCAGGCGGTAAAAGCTACGCTGCCGGAAGTGGCGCAGGCGGTGGACGCCGCCGCCGACGCCCTGAAAGCGGGCGGGCGCATTATCTACATGGGCGCCGGCACCAGCGGGCGGCTGGGCGTGCTGGACGCCTCCGAGTGTCCGCCGACATTCGGCGTGCCTCATGGCCTGGTGGTGGGTCTGATTGCCGGCGGGCCAGGCGCTTTGTTAAAAGCGGTGGAAGGGGCGGAAGATAACCCGCAGCTTGGCGAAGAGGATCTTAAAGCGTTAAACCTTACCGCCCGTGATCTGGTCGTGGGCCTCGCCGCTTCCGGACGTACGCCTTATGTTATTGGCGGCCTGCAATATGCGCGCGCCGCAGGCTGCAAAACGGTGGCGATTTCCTGTAACCCCGCGTCGCCGATTGCCCGCGAGGCGGATATCGCGATTTCGCCCGTCGTGGGGCCAGAAGCCCTTACCGGCTCCACGCGACTTAAGTCCGGCACTGCGCAAAAGCTGGTGCTGAACATGATCTCCACGGGCGCCATGGTGAAATTTGGCAAGGTTTACCAGAACCTGATGGTGGATATGAAAGCGACTAACGTAAAGCTGGTGGACCGCGCCTGTCGCATGGTGATGGAAGCGACAGGCGTTGCGCGCGAAGAGGCGCAGGCGGTGCTGGAACAGACCGGGTATGAAGTAAAACCCGCGATCCTGATGGTGCTGACCGGTCTGGATGCGTCTGCCGCCGAAGCGCGTCTGGCGGCGCATAACGGTTTTCTGCGGGCGGCGTTACAACAATAGCGAGGGAAGGGCGATGGAAAAAACGGCGTCGCTTGCCAGCGATATTCTGCTGGGCGTAGGCGGACAGGGTAATATCCTGCGGCTGGAAAATTGTATGACGCGGGTGCGCATGGAGGTGCAGGACGAGGAGAAACTGGATATCGCCCGGCTGAAAGCGTTGCCCGGCGTCAGCGGCTATGTGAAGCAGGGAGAGCAGCATCAATTGATTGTCGGCCCGGGCCGCGCCGCGCAGGTGGTTGATGCGATGCGCGCGCAAATAGCCGGCGCCGATACGTCCAGCGCCGCGTTTGATGATGTCGAGCGTAACCGGGCGCAGGCGAAAGCGCGTTACAAGGCGCCGATGAGTGATGCGCTGCGCAAGCTCGCCAACGTTTTTATTCCGCTGATTCCCGCTTTTATCGCCTCCGGGCTGATCACTGGCATTATTAACATCCTGAAACGCCCCGATATCGTGGGCGATTTCGCCACTCACTACCCTAATCTGCTGGGATTGCTGGCCATTTTCGGCAGCGCGGTGTTCGCCATCATGAATATTCTGGTGGGGGTGAACACCGCGAAGGTGTTTGGCGGGTCGGTGGCGATGGGCGGCGTTATGGCGGGCATCCTCTCCAGCCCGCAACTGGCGCAGATAACGCTGTTCGGCGAAGCGCTGCAGCCGGGGCGGGGCGGCGTTATCGCCGTGCTGCTGGTGGTGGCGTTGATGTGCTGGGTTGAAAAGCGGCTGCGCGCCTGGCTGCCGGGTTCGCTGGAGCTTATCTTCAACCCGCTTATTACCACGCTGGTCACCGGCACGCTGGCTATCGTGGCGCTGCAGCCGCTCGGCGGCTGGATTTCAGAATCCATCGCTCATGGCGCGTCGCTCGCCATCGACAAAGGCGGTTTGCTGGTAGGCGCGGTGCTGGCGGGAAGCTTTTTGCCGCTGGTGCTGACGGGGCTGCATCAGGGGCTGGTGCCGATCCACGTCGAGCTGGTGCAGGCGCACGGCTATAACGCGCTTTTTCCCATTCTTGCGATGGCGGGCGTCGGACAAATAGGCGCGGCCATCGCCGTGCTGTTAAAAACCCGCAACGCGCGGCTTAAAAAGGTCATCAAGGGCGCTTTGCCGGTAGGGCTGCTCGGCATCGGCGAGCCGCTGATTTTTGGCGTCACGCTGCCGCTCGGCAAGCCGTTTATCGCCGCCTGCCTCGGCGGCGCGGTGGGCGGCGCGCTTATCAGCTACTTCAAAGTCGCGACGGTTATCACTTTCGGCATCTCCGGTTTGCCGCTGGCATTAACTATCGTGACCGGAAAAGTCATGCTCTATCTGTTAGGCTATCTTGTAGCGGTAATCGCAGGTTTCCTGTTTACCTGGCTGATGGGCTTTCACGATCCAGAGGAGTAGAGTTTGACCAGTAACGAGCGACGGGTAGTTTTTTTCGATCTGGACGGCACGCTGCATCAGCAGGATATGTTCGGCGCCTTTCTTCGCTATCTGCTGCGTCGCCAGCCGCTCAATCTGCTATTGGTAATCCCACTTTTGCCGGTTATCGGCGTCGCGCTGTTGATAAAAGGCCGCGCCGCTCGCTGGCCGATGAGCCTCCTGCTGTGGGGCTGCACCTTTGGCCACAGCGAGGCGCGGTTAAAACAGCTGGAGGCGGAGTTCGCGACCTGGTTTCGCGGCCACGTGACCACCTTTCCCGTGGTGCATGAGCGCCTCACCGGTTATCTCTCCAGCACCGATGCCGATGTCTGGCTGATTACCGGCTCGCCGCAATCCCTTGTGCAACGGGTCTATTTCGATACCCCCTGGCTGCCGCGCGTAAACGTCATCGCCAGCCAGATGAAGCGCGGCTACGGCGGCTGGGTGCTGACGCTGCGCTGCCTGGGCCATGAGAAAGTGGCGCAGCTGGAACAGCAGATAGGCACGCCGCTGCGTCTTTACAGCGGTTACAGCGACAGCAAGCAGGATAACCCGCTGCTTTACTTCTGCCAGCACCGCTGGCGCGTGACCCCGCAGGGGCAGCTCCAGCAACTGGAATAAGGCGCGTTTCGCAACCTGGAAACGGTGTGTATAATGCCGCCCGCCTTATTTCCCCGGAGAACACCGTGTCGGACAGCGAACTGAATCATGAATACTGGATGCGCCACGCCCTGACGCTTGCAAAGCGCGCATGGGAAGAGGGCGAAGTGCCGGTAGGCGCTGTGCTGGTACACAATAACCAGGTGATTGGCGAGGGATGGAACCGCCCGATTGGCCGTCATGACCCTACCGCGCATGCCGAAATCATGGCGCTGCGCCAGGGCGGACTGGTGCTGCAGAACTATCGTCTGCTGGACACGACGCTTTATGTCACGCTGGAGCCGTGCGTCATGTGCGCCGGCGCAATGGTGCATGGGCGCATCGGCACGCTGGTGTTTGGCGCGCGTGACGCCAAGACTGGCGCGGTAGGCTCGCTAATGGATGTCACAGGCCACCCGGGCATGAACCACCAGGTGCAGGTTATTGAAGGGGTGCTTGCACCAGAATGCTCTGCTCTACTGAGCGATTTTTTTCGCCAGCGTCGCCTCGAAAAAAAGGCGTTAAAGGAAGCTGCCCGTAAAGCGGAATGAAAGAGGATAGCGGCGTGGCGGCGAGGGACGCTGGCATCGTCGACTGTTCCGCTTCGGCTTGCGACTTCGCTTTCGCCTCTGCCTGCGCTTTCGCCGCCTGCTTCTCCTTCTCCTGCAAATAGCCCATCAGGCTAATCTGGTACTTACGGATATTCTCCACGTAGGCGTAAGCCTCATGACCGCGCGCGTAACCATAGGTCGTTTTGCTGTACCAGGGCTTCTGGCTCAGCAGCGGCAAACGCTGCTTCACGTCGGCCCAGCTATCGGGGTTGCCTTTCTGCTTCGCCGTCAGCGCCCGGGCGTCCAGCATATGGGCGTAGCCGATGTTATAGGCGGTGAGCGCAAACCAAATCCGCTCCTCTTCCGGTACGCTCTGCGGCACTTTCGCCATCATCTCCTGCAAATAGCGCGCACCGCCGCTGATGCTCTGCTCTGCATCCAGTCGGTCGGTCAGCCCCAGACTCTGGGCGGTGTTGCGGGTGAGCATCATCAGCCCGCGTACGCCGGTCGGTGAGGTCGCCTGGGTATCCCAGTGCGACTCCTGCCACGAAATAGCGGCCAGCAGACGCCAGTCAATCTCACCTGAATATTTTTCAAACAGCGGCTGCAGCTCCGGCAGGATATTGTCTATAGCGCGCAGGAAAGTACGGGTATCAACATAATCAAACCCTTCGCCGTGGCCGAGGTATTTCTCTTCAAGACGCGCCAGGGTGCCGTCTTCGTTAATGCGGTTAAAGAAATCGAGCAGCGCGGCGGAAAGGGAGTTATCACTGCTGCGCTGGCTAAACCAGGTCACCGGCTGCTCGTCGGTGATGTCGAGCGCGACGGCGAGTTGCGGATGCACGCGCTGGAACAGGCTGATGGCGACCGAATCGGCAATGGTGTAATCAAGCTTGCCCTGTACAACCTGTTGTAAAAGCTCGCCGCTGTTGCGCTTATCATCCACTTTCCAGCTCAAATCCGGATATTTTTTCGCTTTCAGGTTGAGCAGGTCGTCCGCCGCCACGTGGCCGGGCGCAAGCGTCAGCTGCGCTTCGGTCAGGCCCGCCAGCGTGCGCGGGCGAGGTTTGCCCATGCGGTAAACCAGCTGTTGAGAGACGGAGTAGTAGGTTGGGCCCGCCTGATAGTTCTGGCTGCGCTGGCTGTTGGAGACCAGGCCGGCGGCCAGAATGTCGGCGCGCTGGCTGTCGAGGTCGTCGAACAGCTGATTGATGTTCTGGCGCACGGTAACCTGAAGCTTCACGCCCAGGTAGTCGGCGAACGCGCTGGCAAGCTCATAATCCAGACCCCAGACTTTATCGTCCTGGCGATTGTAGGTCAGCGGGGTGACAACGGTGCTTACGCGCAGCACGCCGCGCGACTGAATCGCCGCGATGCGATTGTCGGTTTTACCGAACCAGGGAATGGATGGCCATAACGCCACTGCCAGCAGCAAAGTAACGATGCCGATGAGCAGATAATTAATCTTTAATTTTTTCAATTAGTTAATTCTCTGCGCAGCCTCAGGTCTCAGCAAAATATCGTTATTAAACCGCTTATAAGGGGTGAACACTGAGCGGCATTTTGCGTAACAAAGCGATGTATAGCAACTAATTAGAGCGATACGGCAGGGCAATCAATGGGAAAAAAGCCTGATTTTATTTCTACGCAAACGGTTTCGTCGGGGCCGGGGATTCTCTATAATGACGCCCGTTTTCCCCCTTGCGCCCACTGAAGTGCCCCCTGGCGCTTCGAAGACGAGAGACTTGATGATGGAAATTCTGCGTGGTTCGCCCGCTCTGTCGGCATTTCGTATTAACAAACTGCTGGCTCGTTTCAAAGATGCACACCTTCCGGTAAGCGACATTTACGCCGAGTATGTCCATTTTGCTGACCTCGACGCCCCGCTTGGCGCCGAAGAGCGCGCCCGCCTTGAGCGGTTGTTGCAATATGGCCCGAGCCTCAGCAGCCATGCCCCGACGGGCCGCCTGATGCTGGTGACGCCGCGCCCGGGCACCATCTCCCCCTGGTCTTCTAAAGCGACCGATATCGCGCACAACTGCGCGCTGGCCCAGGTAAAACGCCTGGAGCGCGGCGTGGCCTGGTATGTTGACGCTTCTGGCTTAACCGCCGCCCAGTGGCAGGCCGTCGCCGACGAGCTGCACGATCGCATGATGGAAACCGTCTTCGACTCGCTGGAAGCGGCGCAGGCGCTCTTTTCTCACCACGAACCGGCGCCGGTACAGAGCGTCGACCTGCTGGCTCAGGGGCGCGGCGCGCTGGTGGAAGCCAACCTGCGGCTGGGCCTCGCGCTGGCGGAAGATGAGATTGATTACCTGTTTGACGCTTTCACAAAACTTGGGCGCAACCCGAACGATATCGAACTCTATATGTTCGCCCAGGCGAACTCCGAGCACTGCCGTCACAAAATCTTCAATGCCGATTGGGTGATCGATGGCGAGCAGCAGCCGAAGTCGCTGTTCAAAATGATTAAAAACACCTTCGAGAAGACGCCGGAATTTGTGCTCTCCGCCTATAAAGACAACGCGGCGGTGATGGAAGGGTCTGCGGTGGGACGTTTCTTTGCCGACCACGACAAAGGCCGTTATGACTATCATCAGGAAAAAGCGCATATCCTGATGAAGGTAGAAACCCACAACCACCCGACCGCTATCTCTCCGTGGCCGGGCGCAGCGACCGGCTCCGGCGGCGAAATCCGTGACGAAGGCGCCACCGGGCGCGGCGCGAAGCCGAAAGCGGGGCTGGTGGGCTTCTCGGTGTCTAACCTGCGCATCCCGGGCTTTGAACAGCCGTGGGAAGAAGATTTCGGCAAGCCGGATCGTATTGTTAACGCCCTCGACATCATGACCGAAGGGCCGCTTGGCGGCGCGGCGTTCAACAACGAATTCGGCCGTCCTGCGCTCAACGGCTACTTCCGCACCTATGAAGAGAAAGTGACCAGCCACAACGGCGAAGAGCTGCGCGGCTATCACAAGCCAATCATGCTGGCGGGCGGCATTGGCAATATCCGCGGCGAGCATGTGAAAAAAGGCGAAATCCCGCCTGGCGCGAAGCTGATTGTGCTCGGCGGCCCGGCGATGAACATCGGCCTTGGCGGCGGCGCGGCGTCGTCGATGGCTTCCGGCCAGTCGGACGCTGACCTCGATTTCGCCTCCGTGCAGCGCGACAACCCGGAAATGGAGCGTCGTTGCCAGGAGGTGATTGACCGTTGCTGGCAGCTTGGCGACGCCAACCCCATTCTCTTTATTCACGATGTCGGCGCGGGCGGTCTTTCCAACGCCATGCCGGAACTGGTGAGCGACGGCGGTCGCGGCGGCCGTTTCGAGCTGCGCGACATTTTAAACGACGAGCCGGGCATGAGCCCGCTGGAAGTCTGGTGTAACGAATCCCAGGAGCGTTACGTGCTGGCGGTGGCGCCGGAGCAGCTCGCGCTGTTTGACGAACTCTGCCGCCGTGAACGCGCCCCTTATGCAGTGATTGGCGAAGCGACCGAAGAGCAGCATCTGACGCTGAACGACCGTCACTTCGACAACCAGCCTATCGATATGCCGCTCGACGTGCTGCTGGGCAAGACGCCGAAAATGACCCGCAACGTTGAGCGCATGCAGGTGAAAGGCGAAGCGCTGGACCGTGCCGATATCACGCTTGAAGAGGCGGTGAAGCGCGTGCTGCACTTGCCGACCGTGGCGGAAAAAACGTTCCTTGTCACCATCGGCGACCGCACCGTAACCGGCATGGTGGCGCGCGACCAGATGGTCGGCCCGTGGCAGGTGCCGGTGGCCAACTGCGCGGTGACTACCGCAAGCCTCGACAGCTACTACGGCGAAGCGATGGCGATGGGCGAGCGCGCGCCGGTGGCGCTGCTTGATTTCGCCGCTTCCGCGCGTCTTGCAGTCGGCGAAGCGCTGACTAACATCGCCGCCACGCAAATCGGCGACATCAAGCGCGTAAAACTCTCTGCAAACTGGATGGCGGCAGCGGGGCATCCCGGTGAAGACGCGGGCCTGTATGAAGCGGTAAAAGCGGTGGGCGAAGAGCTCTGCCCGCAGCTCGGTCTGACCATTCCGGTGGGTAAAGACTCCATGTCGATGAAAACCCGCTGGCAGCAGGGCAACGAGCAGCGCGAAATGACCTCGCCGCTCTCGCTGGTTATTACGGCGTTTGCTCGCGTGGAAGATGTGCGCCGCACCGTTACGCCGCAGCTCTGCACCACCGATAACGCCTTGCTGCTTATCGATCTCGGCAAAGGCGAAAACACGCTCGGCGCCACTGCGCTGGCGCAGGTTTACCGCCAGCTTGGCGACAAGCCTGCCGACGTGCGCGACGTAGCGCAGCTTAAAGGCTTCTATGACGCCATTCAGGCGCTGGTGGCGCAGCGTCGCCTGCTCGCCTATCACGACCGCTCTGACGGCGGTCTGCTGGTGACGCTTGCGGAAATGGCCTTTGCCGGACACTGCGGCGTTGAAGCGGATATCGCTTCGCTTGGCGACGATCGTCTGGCGGCGCTCTTTAACGAAGAGCTGGGCGCGGTGATCCAGGTGGCGGCGGACGATCGCGAGCAGGTTGAGCGCGTGCTTCACGATCACGGTCTTGGCGACTGCGTGCACTATCTGGGCAAAGCGGTGGCGGGCGATCGCTTCACGCTGACCTCAGGCAGCAGCACCGTCTTCAGCGAAAGCCGCACGACGCTTCGCATGTGGTGGGCGGAAACCACCTGGCAGATGCAGCGCCTGCGCGACAACCCGGCCTGCGCTGACCAGGAGCACGAAGCGAAAGCCAACGACAGCGATCCGGGTCTTAACGTGAAGTTGACGTTTGATATCGCCGCCGATGTCGCCGCGCCTTTCATCGCGACCGGCGCGCGTCCGAAAGTGGCGGTCCTGCGCGAGCAGGGCGTTAACTCCCACGTCGAGATGGCGGCGGCGTTCCATCGCGCCGGTTTTGACGCCATCGACGTGCATATGAGCGATCTGCTGGCGGGCCGTCGCGGTCTGGACGATTTCCAGGCGCTGGTGGCGTGCGGCGGCTTCTCTTACGGCGACGTGCTGGGCGCGGGCGAAGGCTGGGCGAAGTCCATCCTCTTCAACGAGCGCGTGCGCGATGAGTTTGAAACCTTCTTCCACCGTCCGCAGACGCTGGCGTTGGGCGTGTGCAACGGCTGTCAGATGATGTCCAATCTGCGTGAGCTGATCCCGGGCAGCGAACTGTGGCCGCGCTTTGTGCGCAACGCTTCAGATCGCTTTGAAGCGCGCTTTAGCCTGGTGGAAGTGGCCGCCAGTCCGTCGCTGCTGCTTGACGGCATGGCGGGCTCGCATATGCCAATCGCCGTCTCTCATGGCGAAGGCCGTGTGGAAGTGCGTAACGAAGCGCACCTCGCCCAGCTTGAAAGCAAAGGGCTGGTGGCGCTGCGCTACATTGATAACTTCGGCGCGGTGACTGAGAACTACCCGGCAAACCCGAACGGCTCGCCGAACGGCATCACGGCCGTGACCAGCGAAAGCGGCCGCGTGACCATCATGATGCCGCACCCGGAGCGCGTTTTCCGCACGGTGGCGAACTCCTGGCACCCGACTCACTGGGGCGAAGACAGCCCGTGGATGCGTATTTTCCGCAACGCGCGCAAGCAGCTTGGCTAAGCCTTGCCTGTCAGAAAAAGGGTCTCTTCGGAGACCCTTTTTTTATGGGTTCGCGGCGGTAAAGAAAAGTGTCGGTGATCGGCAACAAGAACCGGTAGGCGGTGTCTCTAATTGGAGACATTTAATTGATTGATAAATAAAGATATAAAATTATCGCTTATATACCGTCTCCTTCAGGAGACACTGCTACGAAAAAAGTATGAGATTTGAGAGCGGCGTCATAAATTAAAAATACATTATTTACAGTGACTTATTTTTTTACTGGCTGTGTTGGCATGATGGATGCATAATATGGCTCAGTGGCTCATTCACCTTCTTATGTCAGCCCCTTTGGTTTTCACAAAGCGAGCGCTACATAAACTTCGAATGACGCACAAACAGGTGCCTGCCGTCCAACTTCTGATCATAGCGCTGCTATTTCAGGCCCAGGGCGAAACGTTGAGTAAGGCACCGCCTCATTCCAGAACAAAGGCAGGGTTATTACCCTGCCTTTGTTGTTTCTGCCGCCCTTTCATGACGCCTCCGTCTCGGCTAGCATCAGGTCATTACCCTTGCTGGAGAAAGTGCTGTTGAAACGCTGGCCTGTTTTTCCCCGCTCGCTGCGCCAACTGGTCATTATGGCTTTTGTGCTGGTGCTGGTTCCGCTTTTGATCCTCGCCTGGCAGGCCTGGCAAAGCCTTAATGCGCTGAGCGCTCAGGCGGCGCTGGTTAACCGCTCCACGCTCATCGACGCCCGGCGCAGCGAGGCGATGACCAATGCCGCGCTGGAGATGGAACGCAGCTACCGCCAGTATTGCGTATTAGACGACGACACGCTGGCGCGGGTTTATCAGGACCAGCGTCGGCGCTATGTACAAATGCTGAATGTGCAGGCGGCCGCTATTCCCGCCGACAACCTTTACGCTTCACTACGTGAAAGCCTCAATGGGTTGACGCAGCTGCATTGCATTAACAGCGGGCCGGATGAACAGGCCGCCGCGCGCCTGAAGGCATTTGCCGAAGCCAATACCTCGATGGTGCAAATTACCCGCAGCACCATCTTTTCTCGTGGGCAGCAACTGCAGCGTGTCATCGCCGAGCGCGGGCAATTCTTCGGCTGGCTGGCGCTGGGCCTGTTTCTGGTCAGCCTTGTGCTGGTGGTGCTTTTCACCCGCATGATTATCGGGCCGGTGAAGAGCATTGAACGCATGATTAACCTGCTGGGGGAGGGGCGCACGCCGGACAGCGCCGGCTTGTTTAAAGGCCCTCGCGAGTTGCGTTCCGTAGGCCAGCGTATCGTCTGGCTGAGCGAGCGCCTCGCCTGGCTTGAATCCCAGCGGCATCAATTTTTACGTCACATCTCCCATGAGCTAAAAACGCCGCTTGCCAGTATGCGCGAAGGCACAGAATTGCTGGCCGATCAGGTGGTTGGGCCGCTGACAGCGGAGCAAAAAGAGGTGGTGGCTATTCTTGATAACAGCAGCCGCAATCTGCAAACCCTTATCGAGCAGTTGCTTGATTACAACCGCAAGCTGGCAACCGGCGCGGTGGAGCTTGAAAAAGTGGATCTGGCGCCGCTTATTGAAATGGTGATTACCGCTCACAGTTTGCCGGCGCGCGCTAAAATGATGCATACCGGGGTTAATCTGGAAGCGACCGAATGTCTGGCGGAACCCACTTTGCTGATGAGCGTGCTCGACAATCTCTATTCCAACGCGGTGTACTATGGCAGTGAATCCGGTAACATTTACCTACGCAGCCGTCAGGTTGGGCAAAAAATACGCATAGAAGTCGCCAATAGCGGCGCGCCGATCCCACAAGCGGAGCGGGAGCTGATTTTCGAGCCTTTTTATCAGGGAAGCCATCAACGAAAAGGGGCGGTAAAAGGCAGTGGCCTGGGACTGAGTATTGCCCGGGATGGTATTCGCCGAATGCATGGCGAGCTTCGTCTGGTGGACGATAACAACGCGGACGTTTGTTTTCGTATTGAATTGCCCGTCTTTGACCCGGAAAGCTTAAAACAATGACTTTATTTTCGGTTAGCTCATGGCGTCGCCTGCGCGCGCGCCCATTACAGCGCGGTTTTTTCCGCACGCTGGCCTCTTTTGCGCTCGCGCCTCTTTTACTGGTCGGGTGTGCAGAGGGGCCGATTCACAGCAATATTCATCAGAATCAACAACCTGCTTTGCCAGAACAGCAATTACCGGATTTTTTCGCTACCGACTGCACCGATATCTGGCAGCTGGAAGGCCCTCATATCGAGGCGAACCCGCTTTACTGGCTGCGCGGCATGGAGTGCGCGCAGCGGCTCGGACCTGCGGAAGCCCGGGCTGAAGCCCGCGCCTGGCCGGACGATACCTGGCAGGCGACGTTCAAGCGCGGCATCCTGCTGGCGAACGCCAAAATTACCCCTATGGAGCGCCGCGACTATTTTGCTCGCCTTGATGAGATGGCCGCGCAGATCCCCGCGCACGTACGCCCGCTTTTTCAGGTCTGGCGCGACGGGCAAGCCGCGCAGCTGCAGCTTGCCAGCGAACGCGGCCGCTACAGCAAGCTCCAGCAATCTACCGATCTTGAACTTGATACGCTGCGCGAGCAGCAACAGCGCCTGCGCTCGCAGCTTAATCTGACGACCCGCAAGCTGGAGAACCTGACGGATATTGAACGTCAGCTCTCCACGCGCAAAGGCGCGGGCGGTTACCTGCAGGAGCCGGAGCATCCCGCCGATGGCGCAAAATCTCAGGAAGGGAGCGCCGCTGATAAAGAACGCGCGCCCGCGAAGGAGGAGGCGAAACCATGACATCACATAAATCCGCCCGGCTGTTGCTGGTGGACGACGACCCGGGGCTGCTGAAGCTGCTGGGCCTGCGGCTGACCAGCGAAGGGTTTTCCGTCTCAACGGCGGAAAGCGGCCAGGAGGGGCTGCGCCTGCTGGTGCGTGAGAAAATCGACCTGGTAATAAGCGACCTGCGCATGGATGAGATGGACGGCATGCAGCTGTTCGCCGAGATCCAGAAAATCCAGCCGGGCATGCCGGTTATCATCCTGACCGCCCACGGTTCGATTCCCGACGCGGTGGCCGCAACGCAGCGCGGCGTTTTCAGTTTCCTCACTAAACCAGTGGATAAAGACGCGCTCTACAAAGCGATAGACGACGCGCTCGCCCATACGGTCATTGCCGGTGACGACCCGTGGAGCGAGACCATCGTCACCCGCAGCCCGGTTATGCTGCGCCTGCTTGAACAGGCACGCATGGTGGCGCAGTCTGACGTGAGCATTCTCATTAACGGACAGAGCGGTACCGGCAAAGAGGTGCTGGCGCAGGCTATCCATAGCGCCAGCAGCCGGGGTAAAAACGCCTTTATCGCGATTAACTGCGGCGCGCTGCCGGAACAGTTGCTGGAGTCTGAACTGTTTGGCCATGCGCGCGGCGCCTTTACCGGCGCGGTCAGCAGCCGGGAAGGGCTGTTTCAGGCGGCGGAGGGGGGCACGCTGTTTCTTGACGAGATTGGCGATATGCCTATCCCCCTGCAGGTAAAACTGCTGCGCGTGTTGCAGGAGCGCAAGGTTCGCCCGCTTGGCAGCAACCGGGATATCGACATCGACGTGCGTATTATCTCCGCGACCCACCGCGATTTGCCAAAAGCGATGGCGCGCGGCGAATTCCGTGAAGATCTCTTTTATCGACTGAATGTGGTGACGCTCAAAATCCCGACGCTGCAGGAGCGCGCCGAGGATATTCCCCTGCTGGCGAACCATCTGCTGCGCCAGGCGGCGGACAGGCATAAACCCTTCGTGCGCAGCTTTTCTACCGACGCCATGAAGCGTCTGATGGCGGCAGGCTGGCCCGGCAACGTGCGCCAGCTGGTGAACGTGATTGAGCAGTGCGTGGCGCTCACCTCGGCGCCGGTCATCAGCGAGGCGCTGGTGGAGCAGGCGCTGGAAGGGGAAAACACGGTGCTGCCGACCTTTGTGGAGGCGCGCAATCAGTTTGAACTTAACTACCTGCGCAAGCTGCTGCAAATTACCCGTGGCAATGTTACCCATGCGGCGCGGATGGCCGGACGCAACCGCACCGAGTTCTATAAACTGCTCTCTCGTCATGAACTCGACGCTAATGATTTCAAAGAGTAGTTTTCATGCGCCAAAAGGCGCCGGATTGTGGTAATTTGAGCCACCGATTACGCAGTTGAGCCGCGCCGGGCAGGCGTGAAAGAGTTAAGGATCCACCATGAAAAAGATTGATGCGATTATTAAACCCTTCAAACTGGATGATGTGCGTGAAGCGCTGGCGGAAGTAGGCATTACCGGGATGACGGTGACTGAGGTGAAAGGGTTTGGTCGCCAGAAAGGTCATACCGAGCTTTACCGCGGCGCTGAGTATATGGTCGATTTTCTGCCGAAAGTGAAAATTGAGATTGTGGTGACCGACGATATTGTCGATACCTGCGTGGACACCATTATTCGCACCGCCCAGACCGGTAAAATCGGCGACGGCAAAATTTTCGTTTTCGATGTGGCGCGCGTGGTGCGCATCCGCACCGGCGAAGAAGACGACGCGGCTATCTAACGGCGCGTTGCTTCAACAAAAAGGCAGGTCGTTGGACCTGCCTTTTTTATGGGCGCGAGAGAGTGGGATTCACGCCCGGCGCATTGGCGCCACGCTCACGGCGGGTAAGCACACGCCCCGCCGCATTGCGTTAAAACACCTTATGCGGCCCAAAGCACTCGTAGTGAATGCGCTCGCTGCTTACGCCCAGCGCTACCAGTTGCTCTGCGGCGAATTGCATAAACGCCACCGGGCCGCAAAGGTAAAACTGCATTTCCGGCGCGCTGAAATGCCCTTCGTGCAGACCAAGCTCCATCAGCCCTTCGCTCTGAAAGCGCGCCGCCTCGCGGTCTGCCTCAGAAGGCGAACGGTACCAGATATGGTGGGTAAAGCGCGGCAGTTCGGCGCCAAGCCGCGCCACTTCGTCGGCGAACGCATGCACATCACCCTGTTCCGCTGCGTGGAACCAGTTTACCTGCGCCGGGTGTTTTGCCTGGGAAAGGGTATCGAGCATCGCCAGCATCGGCGTCTGACCAACGCCTGCGGAAATCAACGTGACCGGTGTGGTCGGCGCAACCTGCATAAAGAAATCGCCTGCTGGCGCGGCAAGCTGCACCACATCGCCCACTTTTGCTGCGTTATGCAACCAGTTAGAAACCTGGCCTTCGCCCTCGCGCTTGACCGCGATGCGGTAAGTTTTGCCATTCGGCTTGCGTGTGAGCGAGTACTGGCGAATCTCCTGATGCGCGAACCCGTCGGGTTTGATCCACACCCCTACATACTGGCCTGGCAGATAATCCGCCACCGGCTGGCCGTCCACCGGCTCGAATTCGAAGCTTGTGATAATCGCGCTTTGCGGTTTTCTCTCAACGATGCGAAACGCGCGGGTCCCTTCCCAGCCGCCGGTTTTCGCCGCGTTGTCCTGATAAATCTGCGCTTCGCGGTTGATAAACACCTGGGCTAACACACCGTACGCTTTGCCCCAGGCGTCCAGCACTTCCTGGCCCGGGCTGAACATCTCATCCAGCGTGGCGAGCAGATGACCGCCGACAATATTGTACTGCTCGGGTTTAATCTGAAAGCTGGTGTGCTTCTGGGCGATTTTTTCCACCGCCGGCAGCAGCGCCGCGAGGTTTTCAATGTGAGTAGCGTAAGCGCAAATGGCGTTGAACAGTGCTTCGCGCTGGTCGCCGTTGCGCTGGTTGCTCATGTTGAAAATCTCTTTCAGTTCCGGGTTGTGAGTAAACATCCGGTCGTAAAAGTGGGCGGTGAGTTTCGGGCCGGTAGCGGCGAGCAGGGGGATAGTGGATTTCACAACGGCGATGGTTTGTGCATCAAGCATGGCAGCTTCCTTAACAAAGAGAAATATCTATAAGTTGTATTTTAAATGCATCTTATAAAAGGTCTCCCTGCCGTGTAAAGGGTTTTTCTCTTTACAGGCGAAACGGGGCGGGAAGTTGAGAAATCTGCATCACAAAGCTGAAAAGAAATCGTGATTCACTGGCTTGACTAAAGCGCGGCAGGGCCTTGTCCTGCGGCATGCCAAACGTTTGCGTAAAAATCTTTGTCAATACCGGTCAGGCGGTTTACACTGTTGCGCGTTGCCTGTAAGGGCCCTTCAAAATGCAGTAAATTTACCGTTAGCTGAGTCAGGAGATGCGGATGTTAAAGCGTGAAATGAACATTGCCGATTATGATGCCGAACTTTGGCAGGCGATGGAGCAAGAGAAAGTACGTCAGGAAGAGCACATTGAACTGATCGCCTCCGAAAACTACACCAGCCCGCGCGTAATGCAGGCTCAGGGCTCTCAGCTGACCAACAAATATGCCGAAGGCTATCCGGGTAAGCGCTACTACGGCGGCTGCGAATATGTCGACATCGTTGAGCAACTGGCTATCGACCGCGCGAAAGAACTGTTTGGCGCAGACTACGCCAACGTCCAGCCGCACTCTGGCTCCCAGGCGAACTTCGCGGTCTACACCGCGCTGCTGCAACCGGGCGATACCGTGCTGGGTATGAACCTGGCGCAGGGCGGCCACCTGACGCACGGCTCTCCGGTTAACTTCTCCGGCAAGCTCTACAACATCATCCCTTACGGTATCGATGAGTCCGGTAAAATTGACTACGAAGACATGGCGAAGCAGGCTAAAGAGCACAAGCCGAAGATGATCATCGGCGGCTTCTCCGCTTACTCCGGTATCGTTGACTGGGCGAAAATGCGTGAAATCGCCGACAGCATCGGCGCGTACCTGTTCGTTGACATGGCGCACGTGGCGGGCCTCATTGCCGCAGGCGTTTACCCGAACCCGGTTCCGCACGCGCACGTTGTGACCACCACCACGCACAAAACGCTGGCGGGCCCGCGCGGCGGCCTGATCCTCGCCAAAGGCGGCAGCGAAGAGCTGTACAAAAAACTGAACTCTGCGGTGTTCCCGAGCGCGCAGGGCGGCCCGCTGATGCACGTTATCGCGGCGAAAGCGGTGGCGCTGAAAGAAGCGATGGAGCCGGAGTTCAAAACCTACCAGCAGCAGGTTGCGAAAAACGCCAAAGCGATGGTGGAAGTGTTCCTGAACCGTGGCTACAAAGTGGTGTCTGGCGGTACTGAAAACCACCTGTTCCTGCTGGATCTGGTAGATAAGAACCTGACCGGTAAAGAGGCGGACGCCGCGCTCGGCCGCGCCAACATCACCGTTAACAAAAACAGCGTGCCGAACGATCCGAAGAGCCCGTTTGTGACTTCCGGTATCCGTATCGGTTCTCCGGCGGTAACCCGTCGCGGCTTCAAAGAAGCGGAAGTGCAGGAGCTGGCTGGCTGGATGTGCGACGTGCTGGACAATATCAACGACGAAGCGACCATTGAGCGCATCAAGCAGAAAGTGCTGGATATTTGCGCGCGTTTCCCGGTTTACGCATAAGCGTTATTGCAAAACAGAGGCCGCCTTGTGCGGCCTTTTTTATTGGTCTGGAGGCGATATGCGGATACAGGCATTTGCTGAACTCACCGGTCTTACGGCGCATACCCTGCGCTACTATGAAAAGCTGGGATTGCTGGTTCCGGGGCGCAACGCGGCGGGCCACCGCGACTATCGCCAGAGCGACATCGACTGGGCGGCGTTTATCCGACGGCTTAAAGCGACGGATATGCCGCTTGAGGAGATCCAGCGCTATGCCGCGTTGCGAAGCCAGGGCGAGGGTACCGCCGCCGAGCGTCGCGCCTTGCTGGCGGAGCATGCCGAAAGGCTGGAGCGGCGACTGGCTGAGCAGGTCGTTCATCTGGAACGGCTGAAGGACAAGATGGCCTGGTACGATCGGGAGCTTTTAAAAAACCGTGCTTGACCTGGAGTTTACTCGAAGGTTTACCGTTGTTCTTATCAACACCATGAGGAGAACAACATGACTGCATCACGTTATGAAACGGGCCTGGCGCGCCTGACGGAAATCGACGGCGCCGCAGGAGAAAAGGTCATTGCCGCGCTGGCCGACATCGCGCCGGATCTGGGCCGCTACGTTATTGAATACGGCTTTGGCGATGTTTACAGCCGCCCGGGGCTGGATCTAAAAAGCCGGGAGCTTGCCACCGTCGCCGCGCTTACCGCACTTGGCCACGCGCAGCCGCAGCTGGCGGTGCATCTTCACGCCGCGCTTAATGTGGGCTGCACGCGGGAAGAGTTGATTGAGGTTATTATCCAGATGTCGCTTTACGCCGGGTTTCCGGCGGCGCTGAATGCGATGTTTACCGCAAAAGCGGTTTTTCAGGAACATGACCAGAACAGAAGTCAGACCACAGTTCCATAACAAATCGTTACAAGTTCCCGTCTCCCTGCCGATAACCGGGTGGAAGGCCTTCGGGCCACACTCCTTTCAGGCAGGGAATTGATTATGGGTTTGCTCAAAAATTTTTCGATACGTTCAGTCATGCTCGCCGTGCTGGGGTTGTTCTGCCTGCTATGGCTGGGCGTCGGTCTCTACAGCGCGTACTCGCTTTCGCAACTTGGCAAGGGTAACGAGGTGGATCGTGAACTGGTGACGCAGATGAGCGTGCTCAGTAAAGGTAACGATCAGTATTTTCGCTTCGTCACGCGGCTTTCCCGCGTGATGGAGACGAAAGCTGCTGGCGGCTCGCCCGATGCCAGCGCTTTTGCCCCGGCGCAACAGGCGCTGGAGGGGATGACGAAGCAGCTTGAGACGTTTAAACGCCTCTCCCCCGGACCAATGGATGTCGCCGTCTCGCAGCAGACCATCAATAACTGGCAGAAACTGCTGGACGAAGGGGTTGCGCCGCAAATGAAGCTCGCGCGGGAAGGCACGCTTGAGCAGTATCGCGCGCAGGCGAATAACGTTACGCCAGCGTTGAGCCGGGCTTTCGGCGCGGCGGCGGAAAAGTTCACCGCCACGGCCAGCGCCCGCCTTGACGAGGCGCGCGTGCGGGTGGACTCACTCACTCAGATGACAAAAGCCATTATTATCGTCGCGGTGATTATCGGCCTGCTGTTGTTGTTGCTGACTGACCGCTATCTGGTTGTCATGCTGGTGAAGCCGCTCGATCGCATTCGCCATCACTTCCGTCTGATTGCCGAAGGCGATCTCAGCCAGCCGGTGCAGGAGATGGGCCGCAACTGCGTAGGCAAGCTTGTGCCGCTGTTAACGGCGATGCAGGACAGCCTGCGCGAGGCGGTAAGCGCCATTCGCAGCGGTAGCGAGAATATCTGGCGCGGCGCGGCGGAGATTTCAGCGGGCAATAACGATCTCTCTTCGCGTACTGAAGAGCAGGCCTCGGCGCTTGAAGAGACGGCCGCCAGCATGGAACAGCTCACCGCTACGGTAAAACTCAACGCCGATAACGCTCGCCAGGCAAGCGATCTTGCGCAGACCGCCTCGACCACCGCCAGCAAAGGCGGCACGCTGGTCGGGAGCGTAGTGAGCACCATGGAAGGCATTTCCGGCAGCTCGAAGAAAATTGCGGATATCACCAGCGTCATCAACAGCATCGCTTTTCAGACCAACATTCTGGCGCTGAACGCGGCGGTGGAAGCGGCGCGCGCGGGCGAGCAGGGGCGGGGCTTCGCCGTCGTGGCGGGCGAAGTGCGTAATCTCGCCAGCCGCAGCGCCGGAGCGGCAAAAGAGATTGAAACGCTGATTGCCGATTCCGTCGGCCGCGTGGAAGAGGGCTCTCGTCTGGTGAATGAAGCGGGCGCGACGATGACGGAGATCCTGAACGCGGTGAACAATGTCAGCACCATCATGAAGCAGATAGCCTCCGCTTCGGAAGAACAGAGCAAAGGGATTTCGCAGGTAGGCACGGCCATCGCCCAGATGGATAGCGTAACGCAGCAGAACGCTTCGCTGGTGGAGCAGGTCTCCGCCGCCGCCGCCGCGCTGGAGCGCCAGACGGACGAGCTGCAAAGCGCCGTGCGTAAGTTCCGCCTCTCATCAGGCGAGCAGAAAACCGCGCAAAGCGCGCCAACGCCTGCCGTTAAGCCAGCCCCCGTCGCGGCGACCGGCGTGAAGCGCACCGACGACTGGGTCGCTTTCTGACAAAAAACGCCCTGCTTAGCGCAGGGCTTTTTTATGCGAAGGCCAGGGTGCAGGGTCAAAGAGGGCAGGTGAATCCGGCGGTTACGTGGTAAGGTGCTGGCACACAACCCCGTCCTTCTGCAAACAGGAGTTCGCATGAACGCAACAACGACACTGCACGGTGCGCCGCTGGAGTGGGGCCACGGCCCTCGCGTATTTGAAGTCTTCCTTGAGCCGACCTGTCCTTTTTCAGTCAAAGCGTTTAACAAGCTTGAAGCGCTGCTTGACCACGTTGGTGAAGACAAGGTTACGGTGAAAATTCGCCTGCAGTCGCAGCCCTGGCACCTGTTTTCCGGCGTTATTGTGCGCTATATCCTCGCAGCCTCCACGCTGCCGGAGGGCAAAGCGGCAGCCTGGAAAGTGATGAAAGCGGTAGGCGATCATCGTGAAGAGTTTGAGTTTACCGACCACTGCCGCGGCCCGAATATGGACGCCACGCCACATCAAATTATGCAGCGCATTGAGCGCTACAGCGGCGTGAACGTAGATGAGCCTTTCGCGCGCGCCGAACTGCAACAGCTGATTAAATGGCACTGCAAATACGCCCGCCAGAACGGCATCCATGTGTCGCCCACTTTTATGGTCAACGGCCTGGTGCAGCCTGATTTAGGCAGCGGCGATGATCTCAGCGTCTGGGCTGAGCGCATCCTGGCCTGAGAAAAAGCATTCACGCCTGGCTTTATCCAGAATGAAAACCATGCCGGAAGGAGGTTTCCTCCTTCCGCTCTGTTCAGGGATATTCTCTGCGCGTATGCAGCACGCGCAAGGTTTCTGTTTGCAGCTCCGATTCTCTGTAAATCAACACGTAATGTGGATGGACTACCGCGTCGCGGGTGCCGGGCACTCTACCGGAGCGATAAAGGAAGGGTGAGAGGTAGGCTATCGGCAACCCGCATCATCTGTTCCAGCAATTTTCTGCTTGCTACGGGGTTCTGTTGCTCGATGTAATCAAGGATATTGGCCAAATCGTTTAGCGCCTGTTCTTTCCATGTAATCCGCCGCACTTTATTTCCTTAATTCAGCTTCCCTTAACTGACGTCCCGATCACCTTACTTCTGTTAATGTTAAAACAATGTTACGTCTTGCGCGACAGCCGATATCCCGCCAGACTATCGCCTCCGCAACGGGAGGGACTCATGGTTTTGCACTCAACGCGCTGGCTTGCGCTTAGCTATTTCACTTACTTTTTCAGCTACGGCATCTTTTTGCCCTTCTGGAGCCTGTGGCTGAAGGGGGTAGGGCTGCCCCCTGAAACCATCGGTCTGCTGCTTGGCTCAGGGTTAATCGCCCGTTTTCTTGGCAGCCTGCTGCTGGCGCCGCGGGTAAAAGACCCCGCCCGGCTGGTATTTGCCTTGCGGGTACTGGCGATGCTGACGCTGCTTTTCGCGGTCGGCTTCTGGCTGGGGCATGCCACCGCCTGGCTGCTGCTGGTGATGGTCGGCTTCAACCTCTTTTTCTCGCCGCTGGTGCCGCTCACCGACGCGCTCGCCGGTACGTGGCAGCGCCAGATAACCATGGATTATGGCCGCGTGCGCCTGTGGGGGTCGCTGGCGTTTGTTATCGGTTCGGCGCTGACCGGCAAGCTGGTCAGCCTGTTTGACGCGCAGGCTATCCTGGCGCTGTTAACTATCGGCATCGCTTCCATGCTTATCGGCATGCTGTTGCGCCCTTCGGTGATGCCGCAAGGAGAAGCGCGCGTGCAGGAGACGGCGGGCTGGCAGGCGTGGCGCAGGTTGATTGGCGAAAGCTGGCGTTTTCTCGCCTGCGTGTCGCTGTTGCAGGGGGCGCACGCCGCCTATTACGGCTTCAGCGCCATCTACTGGCAGGGCGCGGGCTATTCCGCTTCTGTGGTGGGCTATTTGTGGTCGCTTGGCGTGGTGGCGGAGATTGTCATCTTCGCGCTGAGTAAAAAGCTATTCAGCCGCCTGAGCGCCCGCGACCTGCTGCTTATCTCCGGCGTGTTGGGCATTATCCGCTGGTCGCTGATGGGCTGGACCACCGCGCTGCCGTGGCTTATCGTCGCGCAAATTCTGCACTGCGGCAGCTTCACAATTTGCCACCTGGCGGCGATGCGCTATATCTCAGCGCGCCAGGGCGGCGAGGTTATTCGCCTGCAGGCGGTGTACTCCGCCGTGGCGATGGGCGGCGGTATCGCGGTGATGACCATGTTTGCAGGCTATCTCTACCAGCATTTACAGGGCGGGGTATTCTGGGTAATGGCGCTGGTGGCGCTGCCGGCTCTCGTTCTGCGCCCGAAAGTGGCAGCACGCGCTTAATGTTCTAAAAGTTCGCGGATACGCTGCCGCTGATGGTCGCCGAGCGGCATTTCAGCAGCGTGGATCAGTGGCGGCGAGAAAAGCGGCAGCGAAGTGGTGTAAGGCGTGACGATAAGCGCGACCTCTTTAGGCGCGCCCTCCTGCTGGAAGGCGTGGAGCGTCAGCCTTTTAATATTAAGCGGCAGCAGGGTAAGTTCGCGCAGCTGTTGCTCAAGCTCCATCTCCAGCGCCTCGTTATTGCCGGTCAGCAGCAATACCTGCTTCTCCTGCAGATCGCTCTCCTGCATCAGCCAGGCGCCGAAAATCACCGCCACCAGCCCGACCTCTTCATCTGAAAACGTCACGCCATACTCTTCTTCAAACGTCGAAAACGCATTGCGCGTGGTGCGCATCAGGCGCGGATAAAGCCGGGTTATCTCTTCAGGCAACGTATTATCGATACCAATGCCGAACAGACTGCGATCGAGCGCCTGGCAAAGATGCACGTAAAGCTGGTCCGCCAGACCTTGTTCGTCGCTGAACGCCATGCCGGAAAGTTCGCGAAAACGGGCTATCATGCCCGTAATCGCTTCGCGCAGCCGCAAATCCTGCGGGTGGCAGTCGCGCAGCGGATCGGGCGTGCGCAGCATCATAAACAGCAGCGCCAGAAAACAGTGCTCGTTAATATGGGGCGCCTGCGCCACGCGGCGCTGCCAGTGGCGCACGATCTCCTGCGCCGCCAGATATTCGGCGCGCATGCGCATCCACACCAACTGCGGCTCCGAAAACTCCGGCGTTTGCCCGTAATGGTGCTGGACCAGGCAATATTGCAGATAAAGGCGCAGGAATTCGCGGTCGCGCGTTTCAAACTGGCGATTCAGCCTGCGGGCGCAAAGGTTGACGAGCGCATGTAAATTCGTATCGTCATACAGCGCCTTCGCGATGCCGTGCTGTCTGAGCTCGCTTTTCAGCGCAGGGGTAAAGTTGTGCTGAACAAAGTCCGGGCACAAACGAAGCGCCCGGCGCAGCCAGTGCAGCAGACAGAGCCTGCGATCTAACGCGGTGCCTTCTATCCGGTAGCTGCCGTCTTGCTGGGTGATGATGTTAAGCCGGTGGTAACGCTGGATTTCGTCGCTGGTTTCGGCAATATCCTGGCGGGCGATGGCGCCATCCACACCGTTGACGCGGCCTACGATTTCGGGCGTCACGGTTTGTCCCGGCAGGTAAAGCATCAATAATACCTGGCAGCGGCGCTGCGGACTGGAAAGCACAGATGGTGGTGGGGCGAGAAGAGTCATCATCCGTTTAGTCCAGTGGGTCATTTTACTGCTAAGGATAGCCAAAGGATTTTTCGCTGTTATGGACAGCGGAAAGTTTCATTGCGGAATTCTGGCTGGCTCACAGAATTTTTCGCCAGAGGGGATCATGAAGAAAATATTACACCGCTTATTCATAACGATGTCTTTACTGGTCATGCTTTCGGCTGAGCCAGCCCTGGCGCACCCGCACAGCTTTATCTCTATGAAAACGCAAATTATCGCCGGGCAGGGCCAGATTACTGCGCTGCAAATGCGCTGGATGATGGATGAAATCACTTCAGCAGACTTATTGTATGACGCCGGAGAAGCGAAACCGGACTCACCGGTCTGGAAACGGCTGGCGGCGGAGGTGATGGCGAACGTGCTGACGCAACATTATTTCACGGAATTCTGGCATAACGGTGAGAAAGTAAAATTCGCCGCCCGGCCTTCCGCCTACAGTTTGTCACGCGAAGGGCACCAGGCGGTGCTTGAGTTTACCTTGCCGCTGGCGCGTCCTCAGCCGCTTGCCGGGCAACGCTACCTGTTCTCAACTTTCGATCCCAGCTATTTTGTCGACATGAGCTATGAAAACGATAACGAGGTGCTTTTGCCGGATGAACTGAAGGGTGCCTGCAAGGTCGCCGTGAAAACGCCGAAACCGGACGCCGCCGTGCAGGCTTTCGCGCTGTCGCTCGATAAAGCGGACGCCCCGCCGGAAGGGATGGCGCTCGGCAAACAGTTCGCCCAGCAGGTGACGCTGCAATGTCAGTGATGGCGACTTCTGGAAAAAAACGCCGCTGGGCGCACCTCTGGCCGCTGGCGCTCTTTCTTCTGCTGATGCTGGCGGGCGGCTTCTGGCTATGGCGGTCATGGCCGCAGGTGATGATGGAAAGCGCCCTCTGGCAGCGCAGCGTGAACCGCGAGCTGAGCGGGTTGTTGCAGCAGGTAGCGCAAAACCCGTCGCGGGCGGGCGTTTCGCTGCTGGCTTTCAGTTTTCTTTACGGTGTGCTGCATGCGCTGGGGCCGGGGCATGGCAAAATCGTTATCACCACCTGGCTTGCCACCCATCCTTCGCGCCTGAAACGCAGCCTCGGTTTAACCCTCGCCTCGTCGCTTTTACAGGGACTGGTGGCGATAGGGCTGGTCGTCGTGGTGCTGACGCTTCTCGCGCTCCCGGCGCGACAACTTCATCTGGGCAGTTACTGGCTGGAGAAGGGGAGCTATCTGCTGGTCGGGGGGCTTGGCGCGATGCTCTGCTGGCGAGCGGTTAAGCGGCTACGCGGGCTGCTGCGTAAGCCAACGTTCAACGCTTTCACGCCCCATCATGTGCACAGCGAGACCTGCGGTTGCGGGCATCAGCACCTTCCTTCGCCAAACCAGCTGGAGCGCGCCGATGACTGGCGCGCAAGGTTAATGGTCGTGCTCTCGATGGGCATGCGTCCCTGTTCCGGCGCGATTATGGTGCTGCTGTTCAGCAAGGTGATCGGCGTGTTTGGCTGGGGCGTTGCGGCGGCGCTGGCGATGGCGGCGGGCACGTCGCTGACTATCTCGGCTATCGCGCTGTTTGTGCATAGCTTTCGCCAGCTTGCGGTGCGGCTTGGCGGCGGCGCGCCGCCGCTGTGGCGTCAGACCGGATGGGCGACGCTTGCCCTGGCGGGCGGCGTGGCGCTGGTTTTCGCCGCGCTGGTAATGTGGATGAGCGCGCAGCCGCCAGGGCAGGGGCTGCGGCCGTTTTAACGGTTTCCCCGCCGTTTTTCAGGCAACAAAAAAGGCAGGCCGCTTTCGCGGACCTGCCTTTTCGTTTAAGCGGAAAATCGCCTGAAACGGAATTAACGCTTCAGCGCTTCGCTCAGCTCTTCGCGCATGCCCGCCAGCAGCGCTTTCACTACGCGCGGGTTGCCTGCAACGATGTTGCCGGAGCTCATGTAGTTGTGGCCGCCGGTGAAATCGCACACCAGGCCGCCCGCTTCACGCACCAGCAGTTCACCGGCGGCGAAATCCCACGGCTTCAGGCCGATTTCGAAATAACCATCCACGCGACCGGCAGCAACGTAAGCCAGGTCCAGCGCAGCGGAACCGGTGCGGCGGAAATCGGCGCACTGGGTAAAGAGTTTAGTGACGATGTTCATATAAGCCGGCGCATGCTGCTTGGCTTTGAACGGGAAGCCGGTCGCCAGAATGGTGCCGTCGAGGTCGCGCGCGCTGCCGCCGCGCAGACGGTAGCCGTTGAGCTGGGCGCCCTGGCCGCGTACCGCGGTGAAAAGTTCGTTGCGCATCGGGTCGTAAACCACGGCGACTTCGGTGCGGCCTTTAATGCGCACGGCGATGGAGACCGCGAAATGCGGCAGACGCTTAACGAAGTTGGTGGTGCCATCCAGCGGATCGATAACCCATTGAATATCCTGCTCGGTGCCGGCGTGTTCACCGCTTTCTTCGGTGATGATGGTGTGTTGCGGATAGGACTGGCGAATGGTGTCGATAATTACGCGTTCTGCGCCTTTATCGATGTTGGTAACGAAATCATTGCTGCCTTTCTGGCTGGTTTCTACGGCGTCCGGGGTTTCGTAGTTTTTGGCGATAAAGTTTCCGGCCTTGCGCGCAGCACGCACGGCGATGTTGAGCATCGGATGCATCAGGTTTCTCTCACTGGATGTTAAAGAACGGGAAAACGGCGCGGAGTATAGCAGAGGGTTCGGATTATGTCTCAGGTTTATGATAGGATGTCCCAATATTCTTTATTCGTACAGAATCGCTATGCTGGAAAATATTCGTATCGTGCTGGTGGAGACCTCTCATACCGGCAACATGGGCTCGGTCGCCCGCGCCATGAAAACCATGGGCCTGACCAACCTCTGGCTGGTTAACCCGCTGGTGAAGCCGGACTCCCAGGCCATCGCGCTCGCCGCAGGCGCCAGCGACGTCATCGGCAATGCAACGATTGTAGACACGCTTGATGAAGCGCTTTCCGGCTGTAGCCTGGTGGTGGGCACCAGCGCGCGCTCCCGCACGCTCCCCTGGCCGATGCTCGACCCGCGCGAATGCGGCCTTAAGAGCATTTCAGAAAGCGAGCACGCGCCGGTGGCGCTGGTGTTTGGCCGCGAACGCGTGGGGCTGACCAACGAAGAGTTGCAGAAATGCCATTATCACGTCGCCATTGCCGCTAACCCGGAATACAGCTCGCTTAACCTCGCCATGGCGGTGCAGGTCATCGCTTATGAAGTACGCATGGCCTGGCTTGCGACTCAGGAAAACGCGGCGGCGGAACACGAAGAAACGCTATACCCGTTAGTTGACGATCTGGAGCGTTTTTACGGCCACCTGGAGCAAGTGCTGCTGAAAACCGGCTTTATTCGCGCTAACCACCCCGGTCAGGTGATGAACAAATTGCGTCGCCTGTTTACCCGCGCACGCCCGGAAAGTCAGGAACTTAACATTCTGCGCGGCATTCTTGCCTCCATTGAAAACGGCGATAAAGCGAAGCCGGAATAGTTGAGTAAAATACCAGGGTAAATAGTTGACCAAATTACTCGGGAATGTCAGACTTGCGCCTGCTATGCAACACCCATATGACAATAATCCCCCGCTTCGAGGGGCGTGTTTGAGGTTAAGTAAGACATGAGACTGACATCAAAAGGGCGCTATGCCGTGACCGCAATGCTGGACGTTGCACTTAACTCCGAAGCGGGCCCGGTTCCGTTGGCTGATATTTCCGAGCGTCAGGGCATCTCCCTGTCCTATCTGGAGCAGCTGTTTTCCCGTCTGCGCAAAAATGGCCTGGTGGCCAGCGTACGCGGTCCGGGCGGCGGTTATCTGCTTGGTAAAGACGCAAGCAGCATCGCCGTCGGCGAAGTGATTAGCGCCGTTGACGAATCTGTCGACGCGACCCGTTGTCAGGGCAAAGGCGGCTGCCAGGGCGGCGACAAGTGCCTGACCCACGCGCTGTGGCGCGACCTCAGCGACCGTCTGACCGGTTTTCTGAACAACATCACCTTAGGTGAACTGGTGAACAACCAGGAAGTGCTGGACGTTTCTGACCGTCAGCATAACGATGCCCATCGCCCGACCCGCGCTCAGGACGCCATCGACGTCAAACTGCGTGCGTAAGTAAGTTAAAAAAACTACAGGTATTCAGAACCCGGCCGGGGTGTCCGAACACTCCGTCGGTATCGGCTTTTATCCAGCCAGCCGCCGGGTTTACGTATTGAGATGTACGGAGCATAAGAGCAATGAAATTACCGATTTACCTCGACTACTCCGCGACCACGCCGGTTGACCCGCGCGTCGCCGAGAAGATGATGCAGTTTTTGACGATGGACGGCACGTTCGGTAACCCGGCGTCCCGTTCTCACCGCTTTGGCTGGCAGGCGGAAGAGGCGGTTGATATCGCCCGTAACCACATTGCCGACCTGGTTGGCGCAGACCCGCGTGAGATTGTCTTCACCTCTGGCGCGACGGAATCTGACAACCTGGCTATCAAAGGTGCGGCCAATTTCTATCAGAAGAAAGGCAAGCACATCATTACCAGCAAGACCGAGCACAAAGCGGTGCTGGACACGTGCCGCCAGCTGGAGCGCGAAGGGTTTGAAGTGACCTACCTCGCCCCGCAGAGCAACGGCATTATCGATCTCAAAGAGCTCGAAGCGGCGATGCGCGACGACACCATTCTGGTCTCCATCATGCACGTGAACAACGAAATCGGCGTGGTGCAGGATATCGCCACCATCGGCGAAATGTGCCGCGCGCGCGGCATCATCTACCATGTGGACGCGACCCAGAGCGTGGGCAAACTGCCTATCGACCTGAGCCAGCTGAAAGTGGATCTGATGTCCTTCTCCGCTCACAAAATTTATGGCCCGAAAGGCATCGGCGCGCTCTACGTTCGCCGTAAGCCGCGCATTCGCATCGAAGCGCAGATGCACGGCGGCGGTCACGAGCGCGGCATGCGTTCCGGCACCCTGCCTGTTCACCAGATTGTCGGCATGGGCGAAGCTTACCGCATCGCCAAAGAAGAGCTGGAAAGCGAGATGGCGCGCCTGCGCGGTCTGCGTAACCGTCTGTGGAACGGCATTAAAGATATCGAAGAAGTTTACCTGAACGGCGACCTCGAGCAGGGCGTACCGACCATTCTGAACGTGAGCTTTAACTACGTGGAAGGCGAGTCGCTGATCATGGCGCTGAAAGACCTGGCCGTCTCTTCCGGTTCCGCCTGTACCTCGGCGAGCCTGGAGCCGTCCTACGTGCTGCGCGCGCTGGGCATGAACGACGAGCTGGCCCATAGCTCTATCCGTTTCTCTTTAGGTCGTTTTACTACCGAAGAAGAAATTGATTACACCATCGAGCTGGTTCGTAAATCCATCGGCCGTCTGCGCGACCTTTCTCCGCTGTGGGAAATGTTCAAGCAGGGCGTGGACCTGAACAGCATCGAATGGGCGCATCATTAATCGGTATCCGACGGGAGAAATAAAACATGGCATACAGCGAAAAAGTTATCGATCACTACGAGAATCCGCGCAACGTCGGTTCTTTTGACAACAACGACGAAAGCGTCGGTAGCGGCATGGTCGGCGCGCCGGCCTGCGGCGACGTGATGAAGCTGCAGATCAAAGTCAACAATGAGGGTATCATTGAAGACGCGCGCTTTAAGACCTACGGCTGCGGCTCCGCTATCGCTTCCAGCTCCCTTATCACCGAGTGGGTGAAGGGCAAATCCCTGGACGAAGCGCAGGCTATCAAGAACACCGACATCGCCGAGGAGCTTGAGCTTCCGCCAGTGAAAATTCACTGCTCTATTCTTGCGGAAGACGCCATTAAAGCCGCGATTGCGGATTACAAAAGCAAACAAGCCAAATAATTGAGGTTGTAGTATGTCGATTACCCTTAGCGATTCCGCCGCCGCGCGTGTGAATGCCTTCCTTGCCAACCGCGGTAAAGGGTTTGGCCTGCGTCTTGGCGTGCGCACGTCTGGCTGCTCTGGCATGGCCTATGTGCTGGAATTTGTTGATGAACCCCAGCCGGAAGACCAGGTGTTCGAAGACAAAGGCGTAAAAGTGGTTGTCGATGGCAAAAGCCTGCAATTCCTCAACGGCACTCAGCTGGACTTCGTTAAAGAAGGCCTCAACGAAGGGTTTAAGTTTACTAACCCGAACGTAAAAGATGAGTGCGGCTGCGGCGAAAGTTTCAACGTCTGATACCACGACCCGCCCTGATGACCCCACCGCCCGACCGGGCGCGTGGGGCATTGCTTTACCACGCTGACCCCGAGACCGTTATGGATTACTTCACCCTCTTTGGGTTGCAGCCTGGCTTTGCGCTCGACAGTGAACAACTGGCGGCGCGTTACCAGGAGCTGCAACGTCAGTATCATCCCGATAAATACGCCAGCCGTCCGCAAGCCGAGCAACTGGCGGCCCTCTCGCAATCCGCCACCATCAATCAGGCCTGGCAAACGCTGCGCCACCCGCTGACCCGCGCTGAATATCTGCTTTCGCTCCACGGCTTCGACCTGGCAAGCGAGCAGCACACCGTGCGTGATACGGCATTCCTGATGGAACAGCTGGAGCTGCGCGAAGAGCTGGATGAGATTGAGCAGGCGAAAGATACCGAGCGTCTCGAGTCGTTCATGCAGCGGGTGAAAGGCATGTACAACACCCGCCATCAGCAGATGGTGGCGGAGCTGGACAGCGAAGCGTGGACGCAGGCGGCGGACACCGTGCGCAAACTCCGTTTTCTCGATAAACTGCAAAGCCAGTCAGAACAACTCGAAGAAAAGCTGCTCGATTTTTAATTCTGGAAGCTCAACATGGCCTTATTACAAATCAGTGAGCCGGGCATGAGTAGCGCGCCGCACCAGCGTAAGCTTGCGGCGGGCATCGACCTTGGCACCACCAACTCGCTGGTGGCGACGGTTCGCAGTGGGCAAACCGAAACCCTGGCGGACCACGAAGGCCGCCATCTGCTGCCCTCCGTTGTGCATTATCAGCACCAGGGCCACACCGTGGGCTGGGAAGCGCGCGCGCAAGCCGCCAGCGACCCGGTCAACACCATCAGCTCCGTTAAGCGCATGATGGGCCGCTCCCTTGCCGATATTCAGGCACGCTACCCCCATCTGCCGTACCACTTAACGGCAAGCGAAAACGGCCTGCCGATGATCAACACGCCTGCCGGGCTGCTGAATCCGGTGCGCGTCTCTGCCGATATCCTCAAAGCGCTGGCTGAACGCGCGCGCGAAGCGCTGGCGGGCGAGCTTGACGGCGTAGTGATCACCGTTCCCGCTTATTTTGACGACGCCCAGCGCCAGGGCACCAAAGACGCCGCCCGCCTCGCCGGGCTGCATGTGCTGCGCCTGCTAAACGAACCTACCGCTGCGGCCATCGCCTATGGCCTCGATTCGGGGCAGGAAGGGGTGATCGCGGTTTACGATCTTGGCGGCGGCACGTTTGATATCTCTATCTTGCGCTTAAGCCGCGGGGTGTTTGAGGTGCTGGCGACCGGCGGTGATTCCGCGCTCGGCGGCGACGACTTCGACCACCTGCTGGCGGATTTCATTCGCGAACAGGCGGGCCTCACGGACCGTACCGACAACCATCTCCAGCGTCAGCTTCTCGACGTCGCCATCGCGGCGAAAATTGCCCTGAGCGACGCCGAAACCGCAGAGGTCGAGGTGGCGGGCTGGCGGGGCAGCGTCACCCGCGAGCAGTTCAACGCGCTTATCGCGCCGCTGGTGAAACGCACGCTGCTGGCCTGCCGCCGCGCGCTGAAAGACGCGGGCGTAGAGGCACAAGAGGTGCTGGAAGCGGTGATGGTGGGCGGCTCCACCCGCGTGCCGCTGGTGCGCGAGCGCGTGGGCGAGTTTTTCGGCCGCACGCCGCTCACCTCCATCGACCCGGACAAAGTGGTCGCTATCGGCGCGGCGATTCAGGCGGATATCCTGGTCGGCAACAAGCCGGACAGTGAAATGCTGCTGCTGGACGTGATTCCGCTGTCGCTCGGTCTTGAGACCATGGGCGGTCTGGTGGAAAAAGTCATTCCGCGCAACACCACCATCCCGGTCGCCCGCGCTCAGGAGTTCACTACTTTTAAAGACGGGCAGACCGCCATGGCTATCCACGTCATGCAGGGCGAGCGCGAGCTGGTGCAGGATTGTCGGTCGCTGGCGCGCTTTACGCTGCGCGGCATTCCCGCCATGCCGGCAGGCGGCGCGCATATCCGCGTCACCTTCCAGGTGGACGCCGACGGCCTGCTGAGCGTCACCGCGATGGAAAAATCCACCGGCGTGGAAGCGTCTATTCAGGTGAAGCCTTCTTACGGTCTGACCGACGGTGAAATCGCCGCCATGATTCAGGATTCCATGAGTTTTGCTGAGCAGGACGTGAAAGCGCGCATGCTGGCCGAGCAGAAAGTGGAAGCCGCCCGCGTGCTGGAAAGCCTGGAAGGGGCGCTGAAAACCGACGCCGCGCTGTTAAGCGCCGCGGAGCGTCAGGCGGTTGACGAGGCGGTAGCGGCACTTCGCGCCGCCGCCCTTGGCGATGATGCCGACGCCATTGAACACGCCATTAAAAATACAGACAAACAAACCCAGGAGTTTGCCGCTCGCCGTATGGATGCTTCTATCCGTAAAGCGTTGAAAGGCCACTCCGTGGACGAGGTTTAATATGCCAAAGATTGTTTTTCTGCCTCATCAGGATCTCTGTCCCGATGGCGCAGTTCTGGAAGCGAAGAGCGGTGAAACCATTCTTGACGTTGCGCTGCGCAACGGCATAGACATTGAACACGCCTGCGAAAAATCGTGCGCCTGCACCACCTGCCACTGCATCGTGCGCGAAGGTTTCGACTCGTTGCCGGAAAGCAGCGAAGACGAAGATGACATGCTGGATAAAGCCTGGGGGCTTGAGCCGGAAAGCCGCCTGAGCTGCCAGGCGCGCGTCACCGATGAAGATCTGGTGGTCGAAATGCCGCGTTACACTATCAACCATGCTCGCGAGCACTAACCGGGGGTAGTATGGGACTGAAATGGACCGACAGCCGCGAAATCGGCGAGGCGCTGTACGACAGCCGCCCGGATACCGATCCGAAGACTGTGCGTTTCACCGATATGCATCAGTGGATCTGCGAGCTGGAGGATTTCGATGACGATCCGAACGCGTCTAACGAAAAAATCCTCGAAGCGATACTGCTGGTCTGGCTGGACGAAGCAGAATAACGAAACGGGCTGCCTCTGGCGGCCCGTTTTTACGTTTTAACCATGAGCCGACTATAAGGACAATAAGATGACCGAAGCCATGAAAATCACCCTTTCCACCACCCCCGCCGACGCCCGCTGGGGTGAAAAAGCCGCTTACAGCATTAGCAACGAAGGCATTACCCTGCATCTGACCGGCAAGGACGACCTTGCGCTTATCCAGCGCGCGGGGCGTAAAATCGACGGCCAGGGGCTGAAGCACGTGGAACTGGCCGGCGAAGGCTGGGACGTGGAGAAAAGCTGGGCTTTCTGGATGGGTTATCGCGGGCCGAAAGGCAAGCGTACGGTGAGCTGGGCGAAGCTTGACGACGCCCAGCAGCAGGAGCTTACCAGCCGCCTGAAAATCATCGACTGGGTGCGCGATGTTATCAACGCCCCGGCAGAAGAGGTAGGGCCGGAGCAACTGGCGCAGCGCGCGGTCGATCTGCTGGCGGACGTTGGTGGCGAGCGCGTGACTTATCGCATTACCAAAGGCGAGGATCTGCGCGAGCAGAACTACCTTGGCCTGCATACCGTAGGCCGTGGTTCAGAGCGCCCGCCAGTGCTGCTGACGCTCGACTTCAACCCGACAGGGGACAAGAGCGCGCCGGTTTACGCTTGCCTCGTGGGTAAAGGCATTACGTTTGACTCCGGCGGCTACAGCATCAAGCAGACCGCCTTTATGGATTCGATGAAGTCGGACATGGGCGGCGCGGCGCTGGTGACCGGCTCGCTGGCTTTCGCTATCACCCGCGGCCTTAACAAGCGCGTGAAGCTGATCCTCTGCTGTGCGGACAACATGATCAGCGGCAACGCTTTCCGCCTGGGCGATATCATCACCTACCGCAACGGCAAAACCGTTGAGGTGATGAATACTGACGCCGAAGGCCGCCTGGTGCTGGCGGACGGGCTTATCGACGCCTCAGCCCAGAAGCCGGAGCTTATCATCGACTGCGCCACGCTGACGGGCGCGGCGAAAACTGCGCTCGGCAACGATTACCACGCGCTGTTTAGCTTTGACGACGCGCTGGCGGCTCGCCTGCTGGAGAGCGCGAACGCTGAAAACGAAGCCTTCTGGCGCCTGCCGCTGGCGGAGTTCCATCGCAGCCAGCTGCCTTCCAACTTCGCCGAGCTGAACAACACGGCGGGCGGCGCTTACCCGGCGGGCGCCAGCACGGCGGCGGGTTTCCTGTCGCATTTTGTTGAAAATTATCAGCAGGGCTGGCTGCATATCGACTGCTCCGCCACTTACCGTAAGGCTGCGGTAGAGCAGTGGGCGGCTGGCGCCACCGGCATCGGCGTGCGCACGCTGGCGAACCTGCTGACCGCAGAGTAACGTTCCAGGCGGGCGGCGTTGCGCTGACCCGCTGCGGAAAATGCCGCTATTCCTGTGGCGAGAGGCATGACCCCTCGCCGTTAATAAACAGACGATTTAAACCTTATGTCCGAAACCAAAAACGAACTTGAGACCCTGCTGGAAAAAGCGGCCACTGAACCCGCGCACCGGCCCGCATTTTTCCGCGTCCTGCTGGACTCCACCGTCTGGGTGCCGGGCGAAGCGGCGCAGGGCGAGGCCATCGATGCCGACAGCGCGGTGGATTTGCAGCACTGGGAAAAAGAAGACGGCGCGTCCGTTATTCCGTTTTTCACCTCGCTTGAAGCCATGCAGCAAGCGGTGGATTACCAGCAGGCGTTTGTCATGATGCCTGCGCGCCAGCTTTTTGAAATGACCCTTGGCGAAGCGCTCTTTCTGAACGCGAAGCTTCCAACCGGCAAAGAGTTTACGCCGCGTGAAATCAGCCATCTTATCAGCAAGGAAGGTGATGCAGTCAGCAGCCAGGAAGTGCTCGAAGGCGGTGTTTCGCTGCTGCTCTCGGAGGTCAACGAGCCGCCGGCGCAGATGATTGATTCGCTCACCACGCTCTTTAAAGAGATGAAAACGGTGAAACGGGCATTTCTCTGTTCTATCAAAGAGCAGGCGGATGAACAGCCGAACCTGCTCATTGGCATCGAGGCGGAGGGCGATATCGATCCGGTGATCCGCGCCGCGGGCAGCGTGGCGATGGATACGCTGCCAGGCGATGAGCCGGTGGATATATGCCAGGTCAAAGAGGGCGAGAAGGGAATAAGTCATTTTATGATTGCCCATATTACGCCGTTTTATGAACGCCGCTGGGGCAGTTTCCTGCGCGACTTTAAACAAAACCGTATTATTTAATTTCCGGGGCGGCAGACATTGCTGCCTTTTTATTTCCCGCCATGGCGCCGTTATTTATTCTCTTCATCAAGACAAATTCTGGTAGGCCCCTGTTCATCCTCTCTTTGCTAAGCTTGCCCGCTGCTGAGTCCCTCCTGTTTCGCTGTTTAGTTTAGCGCCCGCAACCGGGGCGCAGCAGGGACTGGCATACCTTAGCTTGCGCTTGCGCAACGGCATCGCCGTTATCCAGCGCGTTTTAACGCGTGAATGCTGTTCACATTTATTGGCCTGTTGAGAAACGCGCCGCGTAACGTTAACGGCAAGGCGGGCCTCTGGAAACGTTAGGGCGTTACTGAAAACCTGATTTTAACCCACAGGCCCCTGAGAGGGCCGTGGTCTCAATGCGTCTGCCAGGCGGCAGGCGTGGTTAACGGCGCGGGCAAGGCGCTCGCCCTCTATGGCTAAAACAAGGAAAACGGATATTACGATGAACAGGAAGAGCCTTATCTATCTCTTTTTGGTGCCGCTGCTGATTGCCTGCTATGGCCTCTGGCAGCACTACCGGGTAAGCGACATTACCGGACGCGTCGATTTTTCAAACGCCCTGATCCAGACGGCGAACGAGGCGTTGCAAAAGGACAGCAATGCGGTGGTGGAATTCGCCGCTGACGGCGAAAACTATCGCATGCCGGCGAAAGAGCTCATCACGAATGAACGCCAACTGCAAAACCAGTACGCCAGGGAAATTATGCTGGCCCAACTGCAAAGCAAACTGGCGGACCTGGCCGTAGGCCTGGCGCTGTTGTGCATTGTGCTCAATGCCGGCGCGCTTGCTCTGTGTCGGCGCAGCGTAAAAGTGGCGAAGCGCTCTCAGGACGACCTGGTGCGCGCTTTCGACCGCTGCCGCAAACTGCTGCCGTGGCTGATGGTCTCGCAGATTGTTATCTGCGGGCTGGCTTTCTTCTGCGCTGTGGTTTACGAAACGCTCTGGTTCGGCACCCATTTCAAAATGAACGCGGGCGGCATCAAAGTGATGTTTTTCGCGCTTATGGTGCTGTTCGGTATTTTGTGGGTGCTCTACAAGAGCCTTGGCAGCCTGAAGCAGTGTTTTACTTTGTTCCAGCCGGAGCCGCACGAGGTGGCGGGTCATAACCTGACCCGTGAGCAGGCGCCGGAGCTGTGGCAGTGGGTGGAGTCGCTGGCGCAGCGTCTTGGCGCTATCGTGCCGGATAATATCGTGGTCGGTCTGCTGGAGGGCTTTTATGTGACGGCTAACCCCGTACAGCTGGAAGAGGGCCCGCTGCTGAAAGGGCAGACGCTTTACTTCCCGCTGACCTGGGCGGCGCTCATGGATAAAGACGAACTGAGCGCCGTCGTCGGGCACGAGCTGGGCCATTTTGCAGGCCAGGACACGCTCTACAGCCTGCGCTTTGCGCCGCTCTATGCGGGCATCAGCCACAGTATTGAAACCATGGTGCTTAACCAGCGCAACGCGCCCGTGCTGGACCATGTCATTCTTTATCCTTCGCTGCACATCGGCATTCAGTTCATTCAACAGCTTCACGAAACGGTAAGCCACTGGAGCCGCATCCGCGAGCATGAAGCCGACGCCGTCGGCGCCCGCGCCAGCTCTCCCCGCGCGCTTGCCGCTTCGCTGCTGCGTATCTCCGCTATTGGCGAAGCGCAGAATCGCGTCTTCGAGGCTTTCTTTAACGGCAAGCTTCAGAGCGACAACCTGGTGGAAAACGTGATTGACGATCTGCGGGTCAACGGCTTTAGCGACCCGCAGCACTATCTTGAGAGCGAAACGGCGCACCCGACCGACAGCCACCCGCCGAGCCGCAAGCGCATCGAAACGCTGGGCTGCCCGCTGGATGCCTCGCTGCTGGCGCAGGCTACCCGTCCGGTTGAGGATGCCTGGCAGAGCCTGACGCCGCTTCTGCCTCAGGCCGCGGCGATGGCGGCGCAAATGACCCGTGAGCTGGATGGCAAGGCCACGCAGCATCGCGAAGCGTTCCGTCGTGAACTGGAAGAAGTGGTGGAGCAGGCGGGCGAATCAGTCACGTTGTATACCGGCAACAAGGTCTATGTCGTCGGCGGCTTTCTGGCGATTATTCTGTTCGTCGCGTCTTTTATTCTGCTCACCCAGCTTGGCTTCAACTATCTGGGCGAACCTAACCTGAATATGCTGGCTGGCGGCGCGGCCATGGGCGCGCTGGGACTGCTGGCGTGCTGGTCGCTCTGGCAACAGTGGCGTAAGCGCCATACGCCGTTCCTGACCCTGACGCCGCAAGCGCTACGCTGCCGCCAGTTCACCGCCGATATCCCGCTTAACGCGATAGAGGATTTCAAGGTGCAGAACATGAACGACACCATCACCGTGACGCTCATTTGCAAGCAAGGTTATGAACTGCCGCGCGCCGTGGGCGGCTGGTGGAAAAACCGCACCCGGGTGCAGCGCAGCAAAAACCAGCTGATGTTTACCTGGATAGGCAAGCTGAAAGGCGAAGATAAAAAGGCCTATTCTACTGAAACGCTGCTGGAGCTGTTCATCCGCAACCTGAACGCGATTCACGCGCGCGAGGCGCTGAACAACTTTAAGTAATGCTCCCTTCGGCGCGGCCAGTGTGCCGCGCCATTACGCCATCGCCTGCAGCAAAAGCAGATCGATGAGCAGCACCAGGTTGGACTCAAACGAGGTAATGCCGTCCGCTTGCGCCGCGAAATGGATCCCTTCGTCATAAAGGGCGAAATGCAGGTCGGCCATCGCCGCCAGGCTGTTGGGCGAGGCGCGGGTAAAGGCCACCACTTTCATACCCACGTTTTGCGCAATGCGGGCTTTATCCAGCACCTGCTCGGTTTCGCCGCTGCGGGAAACGGCGATAAACACTTCATACCGGGAAGCGTTGCTGAGAAAAATTGCCCGGCTGTCGCCCGGACCAGAAATAAACGCCGTCTTGCCCAGCACCTGCAGCTTTTTGGTCAGGTACTCGGCGAAAAGCCAGGAAAAACCGGCGCCGTAGAGAAAGAAATGTTCTTTCTCACGCAGCAGCTGCGAAAACAGCGCCATTTTTTCCGGCGTCACCCACTGAAAGGTGCGCCGGTAATTGCTGAGGAAACGTTCAAACAGCGCGGGCACCGCGTCGCTCTGCGCGGCGGGCGCTTCACTGGCGATATGCGGCGAGGCGGAAAGCAGTTGCTTGCAGTGCCAGATAAGCTCGCTGTAGCCGCTAAAACCGAGCTTCTGGCACAAACGCATAATGGTGGCGGTGGAGACGTATGTCGCCTGCGCCAGTTCGCGCACCGTGACCTTGCCTACCAGCAAAGGGTGGCCGGTCAGGTGCGACAAAACGCGATACTCCGCGCGCGTCAACGACTCCCCGCGCGTCAGCAGCGGCGCAAGGCGGCTGTCCATTATTGCGCCGGTTCGATGGGCAGGTCGTTGCGCGCGCCCCATTCGCTCCAGGAGCCGTCGTAAAGTTTAACCTCTTCCACCCCGAGCGTGGCGAGCGCCAGCATCACCACCGCCGCGGTTACGCCGGAGCCGCAGCTGGCGATAATGGGCTGCGTCAGATTAACCCCCTGGCGGTTAAACACCTCCTGTAACTCGTCAGTGGTTTTTAGCTGCCCTTTAATCACTAAGTCGGTCCAGGGCACGTTCAGCGCGCCGGGAATATGGCCGCGTTTCAGGCCGGGGCGCGGTTCGTCCGCTTCGGCGTTAAAGCGTGCGGCGGGACGCGCGTCGACCAGCTGCGCGGTTTTTTCATGGCTCGCCAGCAAGACTTCCGGCAGGCGCTTTATCAGCGAGTCGTCAAACTTCACCTCGAAGTCGCCTTCCGGCAGGCTGACCTCGCCTTCAATAAGCGGATAACCGTCGCGCTGCCACTCCGCCAGCCCGCCCGCCAGAATCGACACGTTCTGCACGCCAAAAGCGCGCAGCATCCACCAGGCGCGCGGCGCGGAGAAGAGGTTGCCTTCGTCATAGACCACCAGGTGTTTATCGCTGCTGACGCCCAGCTCGCGCATCGCCACCGCGAACGTTTCCGGGCGCGGCATCATGTGGGGCAGGGAGGTGGTGTGATCGGAGAGGGCTTCAATATCAAAAAAGACCGCGCCGGGAATATGGCCCGCGCGGTACTCTTCAGCCATATTGCGCAGATGCTCCTGACCTGCGGGCGCCATACGGGCGTCGAGGATCTGGATTTCCGGATCGTCGATATGCTCTGCGAGCCAGTCGCCCGCGACAAAGAAAGTGGTGGACATGGTTTTCTCCGTGTCAAAACTGAGAAACGGATTGTCAGCGCTTTTCCGCCGGACCACAAGGACACCACTTTCATGTCGCGAGCTGGCTCGAAATTATTGCGCCGCCTCCCCGTTCCGCCAGGCTTTTTGCAGCGCCGGCCAGTAGTCGCGGTTCGCGTCGATCATCTCATCGAGAATCGCTCTGGCGTGCTGCATCGTGGGAACAGTACGGTTAAGTGTAAACGCCTGGAGCGCTTTTTCGTAACTGCCTTCAATGGTGGCTTCCACCAGCAGCTGTTCTGAAGCGAGTTGCTGCATCAGCAGCGTCTGGTGGAACAGCGGCACCGCGCCCATACGCACAGGTTCCGGCCCGGCGGCGGTGATGTAAGCGGGCACTTCCACCATTGCGTCGTAAGGCAGATTGGCGATAGCGCCTTTGTTCTCGACGATGACCAGGTGGCGTTGACGTAAGTCGAAGGCGAGCGAGCAGGCGACATCCACGATAAACGCGCCGTGTACGCCCACATGGAACGCATCTGGCAACACGCCGGTGCGCTTATACTCCTGCGCGGCGGCGAAAAGCTTTTTCTCACGGCCGTTCATCACTTCATTGGCGCGGGTGTAGTTCGGGTCCTGATGCTCGACGATGTCGTTTGGCATCAGGTAGTACTGCAGATAAGGGTTCGGCAGGTAATCCGGGAAGTGGTCCATAATCGGCTTGATGTTGCGCCAGGTCTTCACCCAGGACGGATCGGAATGTTGCGGGTCCGTTTGCGCCGCGTCTTCGGTCAGCAGGCCGAATTTCGCAATGTGGCGACGCAGCTCCGGTAACCGGTCTTCGCCGTCTACCATCACGCGGGTAAACCAGCCGAAGTGGTTCAGGCCGAAATAATCCACCTCCAGTTTATGACGATCGACGCCCAGGATCGCCCCCATATTGCGCATCGCCGCGACGGGCATATCGCAGATGTTGAGCACGCGGGCGTGCGGGCGAAGGCGGCGCACCCCTTCAGCGACAATCGCTGCCGGGTTGGAGTAGTTCACAATCCAGGCCTTGTCATCGGCGTAGCGCTCAACCAGATCGATAAGTTCTACCATCGGCAGAATGGTGCGCAAGCCATATGCCAGCCCGCCGGGACCGCAGGTCTCCTGGCCCACCACACCGTGGCGCAGCGGGATCTTTTCATCCTGCTCGCGCATCTTGTACTGGCCCACGCGCATCTGAGCGAATACGAAATGCGCGCCGCTGAACGCCACTTCCGGGTCGCTGGTGGTGGTGAATTTTATGGTCTGGCTGTGGTCGCGGATAACCTTTTCCACCACCGGCGCGATGGTCTCCTGGCGCGCGCTGTCGATGTCATAGAGACGGATCTCGGCGAGCGGAAAATCGCTTAAGCGCACCATCAGGCTTTTCACAATGCCTGGCGTATAGGTGCTGCCGCCGCCGGCGATGGATAAAATAAAGGGAGGTTTCAACATCATAAGCTCCTGTCAGAGAAACATTTCGACTGCTTCACGCATCTTTTTCACATGCAGTCCGTAGACCACCTGAACGTTATTGCCTTGCTTAATCACCCCTTTGGCGCCGGTTGCTTTCAGACGAGGCTCATCGATAGCGGCGACGTCGCGCACCGTGACGCGCAGGCGGGTATAACAGTTATCCACCACTTCAATATTTGTCCGGCCGCCCAGACCTTCGATAATCGCTTCGCCAAGGCCCTCGTTGGCGCCTTTCGCCTGGTACTCCTGCTTGCTGTACAGGCGCGTCTCCTGGTCTTCTTCTTCACGCCCCGGGGTTTTCATGTCGAAGCGGCGGATGAGAAAGCGGAAAACAACGAAGTACAGCGTCGCCATGATCAGGCCCACCAGGATATACATCGGCCAGTTTGATTTGGCGGTGCCAAGCGGCAGGTTATAGAGAATGAAATCGATAATGCCGTTAGCGCCGATGGCGTGAACGCCGAGCAGGTAAAACAGCATCATGCCGAGGCCTGTCAGCACCGCGTGCACCACAAAAAGCAGCGGCGCGATAAACAGGAAAGAGAACTCGATAGGCTCGGTGACGCCTACCAGCATCGACGTGAGCGCCGCCGGGATGAGAATGGCTTTGGCCGCCGCCTTGCGTTCGGGTTTCGCCGTCATATACATGGCAAGCGCCGCAGCGGGCAGGCCGAACATTTTGCTGATGCCGCGGGCGTCCCATACCACCGTGCTGCTTAGCTGCGTAACGGTTGGGCAGGCCATTTCGGCGAAGTAAATATTGCGCGCGCCCTGATAGACGGTGCCGCATACCTCCTGCGTGCCGCCAAGCTCGGTATAAAGAAACGGGGTATAGACCAGGTGATGCAGGCCGGTCGGTACCAGAATGCGCTCAAGGAAGCCATACACCGCCACGCCAAACGGTCCGGCGCCTTTAATGGCGAGCGCCATCGCGCTGATGCCGTGCTGGGCGAAAGGCCACAGTTCGCTCATTATTACCCCAAGCACCATCGACACCGGCAGCATGATGATGGCGACAAAACAGTGGCCGGAGTAAATGGCCATCGCACCGGAAAACTGCACGCTGGAGTAGCGGTTATAGAGATAGCCGGAAAGCGCGCCGGTCAGAATGCCGGCAAAAACGCCCATCTCCAGCACCTGTACGCCCAGCACCATGCTCTGGCCCGCCGCGCGCATCTGGTCGGCAGGCGCCAGTTCGCCCTGCATCGCAAGCGTAACGCTCATGGCGTTAATAAAGACCACAAAGGTGACCAGCCCAATCAGCGCCGCGTAGCCTTTATCCCGCGCTGCCAGCCCTATGGGGATGCCGACGGCGAAAACCAGCGCCAGGTTCGCCAGTACGGAGACCGCCGATTTCGCGATCAGTTGACCAATGTTCTGGATGGCAGGGTGACCGAGGAAGGGCAGGTAATCAGCAAGGTTGCCGTTTCCCAGCACGTTGCCGAAAGCGATAAACAGACCGACGATGGGTAAAATCAGCACCGGTCCGTACAGCGACTTGCCGAAGTTTTGTAGGGCGTTCACGGCTCGTTTCATTCAGCACTCTCTTTTTTATAGTGGGCTAAACCGTAATTGCTAAAGGTACGCCGTTAAAAGTACATTCCATGCCGGGGCCTTTCCAGCTATCTCTTTGTTTTAAAAACAAATGACTGCCAAGGTAACATGTAACGTTATGGCTTGTGATCGCGGTTGCAAATCGGTTTTTCGCCCGGGCAGCAGCAAATTTCATCGTCTTGCATCGGCTTTGCGAGACGCGGTTCAGAAATAAAAATGGTGGCTTTTGTATTTGCTGAAGTTGCGCATAATACTTGCCGGTACTGAAACCCTTTGGGGGCCTTTTCGGCCAGGGATAAAAAAATGAATCGAGTACGACTGGTTGCCTTATCGGCGGCATGGCTGGCCGCGCTTACGCTTATGGGGTGCGATAATAACGATAACGCGGCGGTAAGCCCGGCGAGCGCGCAGCAAAGCCGCGCGCCTGAACCGCAAGCGGCGCAAAACGCGAAGCCCGACGCGGCGACGCTGCAAAAGCTGGCGGCGCAAAGCGCGGGCAAACCGCTTGCCTTAACCGATGCCTCGGAAGTGCAGCTTGAAGGCGCAAGCGCTCTGGCGCTCGCCTTCTCCATTCCGCTCGACCCGGAGCAGGAGTTCTCGCGCGTTGTTCATCTGGTCGACAAAAAAAGCGGCAAAGTGGATGGCGCATGGGAGCTTTCAGCCAATCTTAAAGAGCTGCGTTTGCGCCATCTGGAGCCAAACCGGGAACTGGTGCTGACCATCGACAGCGGGCTACAGGCGCTCAACAAATCCTCCTTCGGCAAAGAGTATGAAAAAACCATTACCACGCGCGATATAGCGCCTGGCGTCGGCTTCGCCAGCCGCGGCTCGCTGCTGCCGGGGAAAGTCGTGCAGGGGCTGCCGGTCATGGCGCTTAATGTGAATAGCGTCGACGTCAATTTTTATCGCGTGAAGGCGGAGTCGCTGCCCTCTTTCGTCAGCCAGTGGGAGTACCGCAGTTCTCTGACCAACTGGGAATCCGATCAACTGCTGAAAATGGCGGACCTGGTTTATACCGGGCGCTTCGATCTCAACCCGGCGCGCAATACCCGCGAAAAGCTGCTGCTGCCGTTGAACGATATCAAGCCGTTGCAGCAGCCGGGCGTTTACCTTGCCGTTATGAATCAGGCGGGCCATTACAACTACAGCAACGCCGCAACGCTGTTCACGCTGAGCGATATCGGTCTCTCTGTCCACCGCTACCATAACCGGCTGGATATTTTCACCCAGAGTCTTGAGAACGGCGCGGCGCAAAGCGGCGTGGAAGTCCGCCTGCTGAATGACAAGGGGCAGACGCTTGGCGAGGCGAAAACCGACGGCGACGGCCACGCCATGCTGGATGACCACAAAGAGGCGGCGCTGGTGCTGACGCGCCTTGGTGAACAGACCACGCTGCTCGATCTCAACCTGCCGGCGTTAGATCTCGCGGAATTCCAGATTGGCGGCGACACGGGTTACAGCAAGCAGTTCTTTATGTTTGGCCCTCGCGATCTTTATCGCCCAGGGGAAACGGTCATTCTCAACGCGCTGCTTCGCGATGGCGACGGCAAGCCGCTGCCTGCGCAGCCAGTTAAATTCGAGATGGTGAAACCGGATGGGCAGGTCGCGCGCACGCTGGTGGTAGAGCCAAAAAACGGCCTGTACCAGTTAGCGCTGCCGGTTGACAGCCGCGCCCCAACCGGCGGCTGGCATATCCGCGCCAACACCGGCGACAACCTGCCCCGCGACTGGCGCTTCCAGGTGGAAGACTTTATGCCGGAGCGGCTGGCGCTGAACATTACGGCGCAACAAGCGCCCATCGCGCCCGCCGATACGGTGAATTTTGCGGTAACCGGCCATTACCTGTATGGCGCGCCAGCGTCCGGCAACAGCCTCCAGGGGCAGCTTTTTGTGCGTCCGCTGCGAGATGCAGTCGCACCGCTGCCTGGCTTTCAGTTCGGCGATATTGCCGAAGAGAATCTCTCCCGCAGCCTGGATGAAGTGCAGCTTACGTTGGATGACGAAGGGCATGGTCAGATAGAGGTGCCGAGCCAGTGGGGCGAAAGCCGCTCGCCGCTGCGCGTTATTTTGCAGGCGAGCCTGCTGGAATCAGGCGGTCGTCCGGTAACCCGCCGCGTGGAGCAGCCGGTATGGCCCGCTAAAAATCTGCCGGGCATTCGTCCCCAATTCGGCGACAAAGCCGTTTATGACTACCGCACGGGCGATACCACCAATCAGCCGATGGTGGATGAAGGCGGCAACGCCGCTTTCGACATCGTTTATGCCGACAGCCAGGGCGTTAAAACGGCGGTATCGGGCCTGCAGGTGCGGTTGATTCGCGAGCGTCGCGACTATTACTGGAACTGGTCGGAAAACGAAGGCTGGCAGTCGCAGTTCGACCAGAAAGATCTGGTGGAAGGCGAACAAACGCTTAATCTCGCGGCGGATGAAACCGGCAACGTCAGCTTCCCGGTAGAGTGGGGGTCTTACCGTCTGGAGGTCAAAGCGCCGGATGAAACCGTCAGCAGCGTGCGTTTCTGGGCGGGCTACAGCTGGCAGGATAATAGCGAAGGCGGCGCAGGGGCGCCGAGGCCGGACCGCGTTACGCTAAAAATCGACAAACCGACCTACCAGCCAGGCGACACGATTAACCTGCACATTGCCGCGCCAGCCGCCGGTAAAGGTTATGCAATGGTGGAGTCGAGCGACGGTCCGCTGTGGTGGCAGGAGATAGACGTGCCGGAAAAAGGGCTGGATATTGCGATTCCGGTCGATAAAGCCTGGCAGCGTCACGATCTCTATCTCAGCGCGCTGGTGGTCCGCCCGGGCGATAAATCCCGTTCTGCAACGCCCAAACGCGCCGTAGGGCTGCTGCATTTACCGCTTGGCGACGAGAGCCGTCGCCTGGCGCTGAGCCTGGAATCACCGCAAAAAATGCGCCCGAATCAGCCGCTCACGGTAAAAGTGAAGGCCAGCGTGAAGAACGGCGAAATGCCTGAACAGGTTAATGTGCTGCTGTCCGCAGTGGACAGCGGCGTGCTTAATATCACCGATTATGTCACGCCTGACCCGTGGCGCGCCTTTTTCGGCCAGAAGCGCTATGGCGCGGATATTTACGATATCTACGGCCAGGTTATTGAAGGGCAGGGGCGGCTGGCCGCGCTGCGTTTTGGCGGCGACGGCGATGAGCTTAACCGCGGCGGCAAACCGCCGGTCAACCATGTCACCATTATTGCCCAGCAGGCGCAGCCGGTGCTGTTGGACGCCAATGGCGAAGGCACGGTGACGCTGCCGATTGGCGATTTCAACGGCGAGCTGCGCGTTATGGCGCAGGCATGGACTGACGATCGCTTCGGCAGCGCGGAAGGAAAGGTGATCGTGGCCGCGCCGCTGATTGCGGAACTGAGCACGCCTCGCTTTATGGCAGGCGGGGATGTTTCACGCCTGGCGCTGGATATCACTAACCTCACGGATAAACCGCAGCAGTTAACCGCGCAGTTCACGACCAGCGGGCTGGCGCAGCTTGAAACAAATGATACGAAGCAACTGCAACTCGCGCCGAATGCTCGCCAGACGGTGTTTATCCCTGTGCGGGCAGGGCAGGGCTATGGCGATGGCGAAATAAGCGCTCGCATTAGCGGTCTTGTTCTGCCGAATGAGACATTCGCGCCGTTGGTCAAACAGTGGAAAGTGGGCGTGCGTCCGGCTTTTGCCGCGCAGACTGTCAACAGCGGCGCCGTGCTTGGCCCGGGCGAAGTCTGGACGCCCGCCGCGCGTCATGTGACTGGGCTCGATGTCGCCACGCTTGGCGGACGACTGCTGCTGAGCGGGCAGGCGCCGCTTAACATTGCCCGCTATATCCAGGAGCTTAAGGCCTACCCTTACGGCTGCCTTGAACAGACCACCAGCGGCCTGTTCCCATCGCTCTACACCAATGCCGCGCAGCTTAAATCTTTAGGGATCAAAGGAGAAAGCGATGAACAGCGCCGGGCCGCTGTGGATATCGGTATTGCGCGTCTGCTGGAAATGCAGCGTGAAGAGGGCGGCTTTGGGCTGTGGGATAAAGAAGGCCCGGAAGAGTACTGGGCGACCGCCTATGTTACTGACTTCCTGGTGCGCGCTGGCGAGCAGGGCTATAGCGTTTCCACCGAAGCGCTTAACAAAGCCAATAACCGCCTGCTGCGCTACCTGCAGGATCCGGGCGTGATGGCGCTGCGCTATAGCGATGACACGCCTGCCAGTAAATTCGCCGTACAGGCCTATGCGGGCCTGGTGCTGGCGCGTCAGCAAAAAGCGCCGCTGGGCGCGCTTCGCGAACTGTGGGAGCAGCGCGCGGCGGCGCGCTCCGGGTTGCCGCTGGTGCAGCTTGGCGTAGCGTTGCAGTTGATGGGCGACGCGCCCCGCGCCAAAGAGGCGATAGAGACAGGGCTTAAGACCGGACGCAGCGAAAAAGCTGGCTGGCTTGGCGATTATGGCAGCACGCTTCGCGATAATGCGCTTAAGCTCGCGCTGCTTCAGGAAAACAAACTGCTGCCGCTGGCGCAGAACCAGCTTGTCACTTCGCTTTCTAAAGAGGCTTATAGCCAGCGCTGGCTTTCAACCCAGGAGAGCAACGCGCTGTTCCTTGCCGGACGCAGTCTGCAAAGCCAGCCGGCGGCATGGCAGGCGCAAACCTCGCTGCCGGGGCAGTTCCTGCAGGGTGATAAAGCGCAGGCGATTCCGGTCTCAGGCGAACAACTGGCGTCGCTTCAGGTGACCAACACCGGCAACTCGCCGCTCTGGCTGCGTCTGGACAGCAGCGGCTATCCGCTTGAGGCGCCCGCGCCTGGCGGCAACGTGCTGCACATTGAACGCCACTTCCTTGACAGCAAAGGCCAGCCGAAACCGCTTTCCAGCCTGAAAAGCGGCGAACTGGTGATGGTCTGGCTTGATGTCTGGGCCGACAAAACGGTGCCGGACGCGCTGGTTGTGGATCTGCTGCCCGCCGGGCTCGAGCTGGAAAACCAGAATCTGGCGAATGCCAGCGCCAGCCTGAATAACGCCGGCAGCGAAGCGGAAAACCTGATTAACCGCATGCAGCAACTGGACATTCAGCACATGGAGTTTCGCGACGATCGCTTCGTTGCGGCGCTGCCGGTAAACGAAGGGGAACATGTCACGCTGGTATACCTGGCCCGTGCCGTCACGCCGGGCAGCTATACCATTCCTGCTCCGCAGGTTGAGTCGATGTATATTCCCCAGTGGCGAGCTAACGGCGCGGGCGGTGAAACCCTCAGTGTTACGCCTTAAACGAGCCTTATTGTGAGAAGGCGTTTAATGCGGCGTCGCTGGCTCTGGCTGGCGGCGCTGCCGCTCCTGTTGATGCTGATGTTGTGGAGCGCCGACCGGCTCTGGCCGCTGCCGTTGCGCGAAGTGCATCCTGCGCGTGTTGTCGTCACGGAAGCGGGCGTGCCGCTGTGGCGCTTTGCCGATGAAAACGGCATCTGGCGTTATCCAGTCTCTCTGAATGAGGTTTCGCCCCGCTATCTTGAAGCGCTGCTGAACTACGAAGACCGCTGGTTCTGGAAACACCCCGGCGTAAATCCTTTTTCCGTGCTGCGCGCCGCCTGGCAGGATTTACGGGCGGGCCATGTCGTATCCGGCGGCAGCACGCTTACCATGCAGGTGGCGCGCTTATTGGACCCCCATCCGCGCACGCCTGGCGGCAAGCTTCGCCAGTTGTGGCGAGCCCTGCAGCTGGAGTGGCATCTTTCAAAAACGGATATCCTCACGCTCTATCTTAACCGCGCGCCTTTCGGCGGTACGCTGCAGGGCGTAGGCGCAGCAAGCTGGGCCTATCTGGGCAAATCGCCTGAACGGCTGAGCTACGCCGACGCCGCGCTACTGGCGGTGTTGCCGCAGGCGCCGAGCCGGCTGCGGCCCGACCGCTGGCCGCAGCGCGCTCAGGCAGCGCGCGACAAAGTGCTGCGGCGAATGGCGAAGGAAGGCGTCTGGAGCGACAGGCAGGTCAAAGAGTCCCTGCAAGAGCCTGTATGGCTTGCGCCGCGTCAGATGCCGCAACTGGCGCCGCTCTTCGCCCGCCATCTGGCCCAGCGCGAGGCTGGCGTAAAAATTGTTTCCACACTCGACGCCGCGCTTCAGCGGCAACTGGAGGCGCTGGCGCTTAACCTGAAAAGCCGTTTACCGGCCCGCAGCTCGCTGGCGATGCTGGTGGTGGACCATCAAAGCATGAAGGTGCGCGGCTGGGTCGGGTCAGCGGATATCGATGATGATAGCCGTTTTGGCCATGTGGATATGGTCACGGCCGTGCGTTCTCCAGGCTCGGTGCTTAAACCCTTTATCTATGGCTTCGCGCTGGATGACGGGCTGATCCATCCCGCCTCTTTACTACAGGATGTGCCGCGTCGTTTTGGGGATTACCGCCCCGGAAATTTCAACAGCGGTTTTAACGGCCCGGTCAGCATGAGCGAAGCGCTGGTGCGTTCGCTCAACCTTCCGGCGGTGCAGGTGCTGGAGGCCTATGGACCCAGGCGTTTTACCGGCAGGTTGCGAAATGCCGGCCTACAGTTGCGGTTCCCGCCAGCGGCTGAGCCAAGCCTTGCTATTATTCTTGGCGGGGCGGGCGCCCGGCTTGATGAACTGGTCGCCGCGTACAGCGCCTTTGCCCGCCATGGTCGGGCAGGGCAATTGCGGCTGACGCCGCAGGATCCTTTACTTGAACGTCCCCTGATGTCGCAGGGCGCGGCGTGGATTATTCGCCGCATTCTGGCCAATGAAGCGCAGCCGCTGCCGGACAGCTCGCTGCCGCAAACCGTGCCGCTGGCATGGAAAACCGGCACCAGCTATGGCTACCGCGACGCCTGGGCCATTGGCATCACTGCGCAATATGTCATTGGCGTCTGGACAGGAAGACCCGACGGTACGCCGGTCGCAGGGCAGTTTGGTTTCGCCAGCGCCGTGCCGGTACTCAATCAGATCAACAATCTGTTGCAGGCAGGCGTACAGAGCCAGCGCATTGCGCAGCCTGTCGATCCGCGTCCCGCTTCGGTGACTTCCGCCGCGATCTGCTGGCCTGGCGGGCAAACTCTGCCTGCGAGCGACCCGAACTGTCGTCGTCGGCTTGCGACCTGGCTGCTGGACAACAGCGAACCGCCAACGCTGCTGGCGCAGGGGCAGGAGAGTAACCAGGGCATCGTTCGCCCGGTCTGGCTTAACAAGAAAGGCGAGCGTGTGGCCGCCGATTGTCCCGAGGCGATAAAAAAGGACGTTCTGCTTTGGCCTTTGCCGCTGGAGCCCTGGCTGCCGGCGTCCGAGCGTCGTGCGGCGCGCTTGCCGCCTGCCTCAGCAAGCTGCCCGCCAATGCAGGCGGAGGATGTCGCGCCGCTGCTGATTTCCGGCGTTAGCGATGGCGCGATAGTGAAACGGCTGCCCGGCCAGACGGCGCTCTCCTTACGTATTGTCAGTCAGGGCGGGCAGGGCAGGCGCTGGTGGTTTTTAAATGGCGACCTGCTTGAAGCGAGCGGCAACAGCGTAACGTTAATGCCGCAAAAAAGCGGTGAATATCAATTAGTGGCGCTGGATGAGGCGGGCCAAACGGCGGTAGCGCGCTTTACTTTGCAATAAGCCAAAATGGTGAAAAACGCGCTTTAAGCATGAACTGTTGCTAAAGGTAACATTATTTTAAAAAAATGTTATCCCGAACCATAGGCAAGGCTGACGTTGCTCATTATAATCGGCGCCAATTTCACTCCGGCCTGCCGGGTAAACAGAACAATTACAGAGGTAATCATGGCAATTGAACGTACTTTCTCCATCATCAAGCCGAACGCCGTAGCTAAAAACGTTATCGGCAGCATCTTTGCTCGTTTTGAATCCGCTGGTTTCAAAATTGTTGGCACCAAAATGCTGCATCTGAGCGTTGAGCAGGCTCGCGGCTTCTATGCTGAGCACGAAGGTAAACCGTTCTTTGACGGCCTGGTGGAGTTCATGACATCCGGCCCGATCGTGGTTTCCGTACTGGAAAGCGAAAACGCAGTACAGCGTCACCGCGACCTGCTGGGCGCAACCAACCCGGCAAACGCGCTGGCCGGCACTCTGCGTGCTGATTACGCTGACAGCTTCACTGAAAACGGCACTCACGGTTCCGATTCCGTAGAATCCGCTGCGCGCGAAATCGCCTACTTCTTCGGCGAAGGCGAAGTCTGCCCGCGCACTCGCTAATCGCTGTAAAACCGAAGCGCCGCAGGAAGTTTATTTTTTCTGCGACGCTTTAAGCGATGGCATCCATGCCATAGAATTTGTACAATGCTGCGCCCCGGACGAGCGTGTCTGCTCACCGGGGCGTCTCTTTTTAACCCTCCAGGGGCCATAACGTGTAATAACGAGGCCGGAATACATTATGTCTGAACACATTGTCACGCCTGAGCTCGCCTCAGCAGCCACCGCTTCCAAAGCTGAAAAAATCAACCTGCTCGACCTGAACCGTCAGCAAATGCGCGAATTCTTCAAAACGCTTGGCGAAAAGCCTTTTCGCGCCGATCAGGTGATGAAATGGATGTATCACTATTGCTGTGATGATTTCGATGAGATGACCGACATCAACAAGGTGTTGCGCGGCAAGCTCAAAGAGGTGGCGGAAATCCGTGCGCCGGAAGTCGTTGAAGAGCAACGTTCTTCTGACGGCACCATAAAATGGGCCATCGCCGTAGGCGACCAACGCGTGGAAACGGTTTATATCCCGGAAGACGATCGCGCTACCCTGTGCGTCTCTTCACAGGTTGGCTGCGCGCTGGAGTGTAAATTCTGCTCTACCGCACAGCAGGGCTTTAACCGTAACCTGCGCGTTTCAGAAATTATCGGCCAGGTATGGCGCGCCGCCAAAATTATTGGCGCGGCGAAAGTGACCGGCCAGCGTCCTATCACCAATGTGGTGATGATGGGCATGGGCGAACCGTTGCTGAACCTCACCAATGTGGTGCCGGCGATGGAGATTATGCTGGATGATTTCGGTTTTGGCCTGTCAAAACGTCGCGTTACGCTGTCTACCTCGGGCGTCGTGCCAGCGCTGGACAAGCTTGGCGATATGATTGACGTAGCGCTGGCCATTTCCCTGCACGCGCCGAACGATGAAATCCGTGACGAAATTGTCCCGATCAATAAAAAGTACAATATCGAGACTTTCCTGGCAGCAGTGCGTCGTTATCTGGAAAAATCCAACGCTAATCAGGGCCGCGTTACCATTGAGTACGTGATGCTGGACCACGTCAACGATGAGACGGAGCATGCGCACCAGCTGGCGGAACTGCTGAAAGATACGCCGTGCAAGATTAACCTGATCCCGTGGAACCCCTTCCCTGGCGCGCCCTACGGACGGAGTTCGAACAGCCGTATCGACCGTTTCTCCAAAGTGCTGATGAGCTACGGTTTCACCACCATCGTGCGCAAAACGCGCGGCGATGATATCGATGCGGCATGCGGCCAGCTGGCTGGCGATGTCATCGACCGCACTAAGCGTACGATGCGTAAGCGTATGCAGGGTGAACCGATCGCCGTTAAGGCAGTCTGACAGGCAGACTGGCGGCGCGCTGGCGATGTTTACGTCAGTGCGCCGCTTGCAGGATAAAGAAGCGTAAGATGTAAATAATTACGGTGCGTTTCTTCTCGCTTTGAGGCAGTATGTAGCGTCGCAACAACAGTTTAGCTTGGCCGATTCTGGCTGTTCTGTGCGCATTAAACAGACAGGGCATAAAAAGCTGGCTATGGTTAACTGACCAGAAGCGCGTGCGTTAACAATGACACAGGCTTAACGGTGAAAACACCGTCAGTCTTCGGCATGACAGCGAGCACGTAAGCTTCAATGGGCAAACAGAGTTTTCGCGGTACGGGCGGGCAATACAGGAAACCGTAGAGTCGCCAGCCGGTGCCTGGTTCCTTAATTAAAACAGTACCAGCAGTTGTAGCTAATGAATACTGAAGCCACTCACGAACACAATGCAGCACAAACCACGGGCGAACGTCTTCGTCTTGCTCGTGAACAACTCGGACTTAGCCAGCAGGTCGTGGCGGAACGCCTTTGCCTGAAGCTCTCTACAGTTCGCGATATCGAAGAGGATAAAGCGCCTGCCGATCTGGCGTCGACTTTCCTGCGTGGCTACATCCGTTCCTATGCGCGCCTGGTGCATATTCCGGAAGAAGAACTGCTGCCGATGATGGCTAAGCAGGTGCCCGTTAAAACCGCCAAAGTCGCGCCGATGCAGACTTACGCGCTGGGCAAACGCCGTAAAAAACGCGACGGCTGGCTGATGAGCTTTACCTGGCTTATCTTGTTTGTGGTGGTCGGCCTGACAGGCGCGTGGTGGTGGCAGAACCACAAAGCGCAGCAGGAAGAGATAACCACCATGGCCGATCAGTCAAGCGCTGAACTGAACGCTTCCGGCGGCCAGGGCCAGGCCGTTCCCCTGAATACGGGCGACGCCTCCGCGGCTCAGGATCAATCCACCGTGCAGGCGACGCCGCCTGCCGATCTCCCGGACGAAACCAGCACCTCTGCCGCCAATGCGCCCGCCGCTACGGCGCAAACCAGCGCGCCGACCGCGACGCCAGTGCAGCCGCAGCAGCCGGCTGTCGTTTCGCCGAGCCAGGCGAACGTAGACGCCACAGCACAGCAGCCTGCGCCTGCAGCCGGTCAGTTGCCGGTTGACCAGGCGGCCACAACGCCTGCGGCGGATGCTAACGCGCTGGTAATGAACTTCACCGCCGATTGCTGGCTGGAAGTTACGGACGCTACGGGTAAGAAATTGTTCAGCGGCCTGCAACGTAAGGACGCTAACCTCAATCTTTCTGGCGAGGCGCCTTACAAGCTCAAAATTGGCGCACCGTCCGCTGTCCAGATCCAGTATCAGGGTAAACCGGTTGATTTAAGTCGTTTTATCAGAACTAACCAGGTTGCTCGTCTGACCCTCAATGCCGAACAATCAGTAACGCAGTAACAGACGGGCAGTGAGGGAGAAATTTCATGCATAACGCAGCGCCGATTCAACGCAGAAAGTCTAAACGTATTTATGTCGGCAATGTGCCGATCGGCGATGGCGCCCCCATCGCCGTTCAGTCGATGACCAACACCCGCACTACGGATGTAGAAGCGACGGTCAATCAGATCAAAGCGCTTGAGCGCGTGGGCGCCGACATCGTGCGCGTATCGGTTCCTACCATGGACGCCGCTGAGGCGTTTAAACTCATCAAGCAGCAAGTCAGCGTGCCGCTGGTGGCGGACATTCACTTCGACTACCGCATCGCCCTGAAGGTGGCGGAATATGGCGTGGATTGCCTGCGCATTAACCCCGGCAACATCGGCAACGAAGAGCGCATCCGCACGGTAGTAGACTGCGCGCGCGATAAAAATATTCCTATCCGTATCGGCGTAAACGCCGGATCGCTGGAAAAAGATCTGCAGGAAAAATATGGCGAGCCGACGCCGCAGGCGCTGCTGGAATCCGCCATGCGCCATGTCGATCACCTCGATCGTCTGAACTTCGATCAATTCAAGGTGAGCGTAAAGGCCTCCGACGTGTTCCTGGCGGTCGAATCTTATCGCTTGCTGGCAAAGCAGATCGATCAACCCCTGCATCTTGGGATCACCGAAGCGGGCGGCGCACGCGCGGGCGCCGTGAAATCAGCTATCGGCCTTGGTTTGCTGCTGTCTGAAGGTATCGGCGATACCCTGCGCATTTCGCTTGCCGCCGACCCGGTGGAAGAGATCAAAGTCGGCTTCGATATTCTCAAATCCCTGCGCATTCGTTCCCGTGGCATTAACTTCATCGCCTGCCCGACCTGTTCGCGCCAGGAGTTCGACGTTATCGGCACCGTGAACGCGCTGGAGCAGCGCCTGGAGGATATCATCACGCCGATGGATGTCTCTATTATCGGCTGTGTGGTGAACGGGCCGGGCGAAGCGCTGGTTTCCACGCTTGGCGTAACCGGCGGCAACAAAAAGAGCGGCTTTTATGAAGAGGGCGTGCGTAAAGATCGTCTCGACAACGAAGAGATGATAAGTCAGCTTGAAGCGAAGATCCGCGCCAAAGCCGCCATGCTCGATGCAAGCCAGCGCATCAACGTGCAGCAACTGGAAAAATAAGGCAACTGGGAAGCGTCTGGCTTCCCGTGTATGATTGAACCCGCATGGCGCGTCGCGATTTGGCAGCGGGCCTGATTCGGGTTCATTTTTTGTATTGAATAAGAGAATAAACGTGGCAAAAAACATTCAAGCCATTCGCGGCATGAACGATTATCTGCCGGGCGAAACCGCCATCTGGCAGCGCATTGAAAGCACACTCAAACAGGTGCTCGGCAGCTACGGTTACAGCGAAATTCGTTTGCCGATTGTAGAGCAGACCCCGTTATTCAAACGCGCCATCGGTGAAGTCACCGACGTGGTTGAAAAAGAGATGTACACCTTTGAGGACCGCAACGGCGATAGCCTGACTCTGCGTCCTGAAGGGACCGCGGGCTGCGTGCGCGCCGGTATTGAACATGGTCTTCTGTACAATCAGGAACAGCGCTTGTGGTACATCGGGCCGATGTTCCGTCACGAGCGTCCGCAAAAAGGGCGCTATCGTCAGTTCCATCAGCTGGGTGTTGAAGTTTTTGGCCTGCAGGGGCCGGACATCGACGCTGAGTTGATCATGCTGACCGCTCGCTGGTGGCGTGCGCTCGGCATCGCCGACCACGTATCTCTTGAGCTCAACTCTATCGGTTCGCTGGAAGCGCGCGCGAACTATCGCGATGCGCTGGTGGCTTTCCTTGAACAGCATGTTGATAAGCTCGACGACGACTGCAAACGCCGTATGTACAGCAACCCGCTTCGCGTGCTGGACTCTAAAAATCCGGAAGTGCAGGCGCTGCTTAACGATGCGCCGACGCTTGGCGATTACCTGGATGACGAGTCGCGCGAGCATTTTGCCGGCTTGTGCGCATATCTCGATGCGGCGGGCATCGGTTATACCGTCAATCAGCGCCTCGTGCGCGGTCTCGATTACTACAACCGCACCGTGTTTGAGTGGGTGACCAGCAGCCTCGGCTCGCAGGGCACCGTCTGCGCGGGCGGGCGTTACGATGGCCTGGTTGAGCAACTGGGCGGTTGCGCAACACCGGCCGTTGGCTTCGCCATGGGGCTTGAGCGCCTCGTTTTACTGGTTCAGGCTGTGAATCCGGAATTTAAAGCCGATTCTGTTGTCGATATTTACCTGGTTGCTTCCGGCGACGGTACCCAGACGGCGGCGATGCTGCTGGCTGAAGCGGTACGCGATGCGTTCCCGGCAGGCAAGCTGATGACGAACTACGGCGGCGGCAACTTCAAGAAACAATTCGCCCGTGCTGACAAGTGGGGCGCTCGCGTTGCGCTTGTGCTCGGCGAAAACGAAGTGGCGAACCGTCAGGTCGTCGTGAAGGACTTGCGTTCAGGTGAACAGCAAACCGTCGCGCAAAGCGACGTTGCGGCTCACCTGCAGGCGCTGCTGGGTTAATGTCCCCGGCGATTTATCGTTAAGGAGAAGGACAGCGTGGAAATCTACGAGAACGAAAACGACCAGGTCGACGCAGTAAAGCGTTTCTTTGCTGAGAATGGCAAGGCGCTGGCGGTCGGGGTGGTATTAGGGATTGGTGCGCTGGTCGGCTGGCGCTACTGGACAAGCCATGAAGTGGAGTCAGCGCGCAGCGCTTCGCTGGCCTATGACAATGCCGTTTCCGGCGTACGCGCCGATAATCCGCAATCGCTGACTGCCGTAGAGCAGTTCGCGGCGGAGAATAAAAACAACTACGGCGCGCTGGCGTCGCTGAAGCTTGCTCAGCAGTACGTTGATAAAAACGATCTGAACAAGGCTGCTGCGCAACTCCAGCAAGGGTTGAACAGCACGAAAGATGAAAATCTCCAGGCGCTTATTAATCTGCGTCTGGCGCGCGTTCAGGTTCAGCTTAAGCAGGCTGACGCGGCGCTGAAAACGCTGGAGTCGGTAAAAGGCGCGGGCTGGACGGCGATTGTCGCCGACCTGCGCGGTGAAGCGCTGCTGAGCAAAGGCGACAAGCAGGGTGCACGCGAGGCGTGGAGCAAAGGGGTTGAGAGCGATAGCTCCCCGGCGCTTCGTGAGATGATCCAGATGAAAATTAATAACTTGTCCGTCTGAGAGGGACCCGATGCAATTGCGTAAATTACTTCTGCCAGGGCTGCTTTCCGTTACGCTGTTAAGCGGGTGTTCACTGTTCAGCGGTGAAGAAGATGTGGTGAAAATGTCGCCGTTACCGACGGTTGAAAACCAGTTTGATCCGCAAACCGCATGGAGCGCTTCGGTAGGCGATGGGATTGGCGATTTTTACTCCAACCTGCACCCGGCCTTCCAGGATGGCACTGTCTATGCAGCGGACCGTCACGGCGTTGTTAAAGCCATGAACATTGCCGACGGGAAAGAGGTCTGGCGCGTCGATCTTTCTGAGAAAACCGGCTGGCTTTCCCGCAACCGTCCGGCGCTGCTTTCCGGCGGCGTGACTGTTGCAGGCGCGCATGCGTATGTCGGCAGTGAAAAAGCGCAGGTCTACGCGCTTAATACCGCAGACGGCACCATTGCATGGCAGACTCGCGTCGCGGGCGAAGCGCTTTCCCGTCCGATAGTCAGCGATGGTCTGGTGCTGGTGCACACCAGCAACGGCATTCTGCAGGCGCTTAACGAGAGCGATGGCGCTGTAAAATGGACCGTTAACCTGGATATGCCTTCACTTTCTCTGCGCGGCGAATCTGCGCCGACCACCGCTTATGGCGCCGCCATCGTCGGTGGCGACAACGGCCGCGTCAGCGCGGTGTTGATGCAGCAGGGGCAGATGATTTGGCAACAGCGTATCTCCCAGGCGACAGGCGCAACCGAAATCGATCGCCTGAGCGATGTGGATACCACCCCGGTCGTGGTTAACGGCGTCGTTTACGCGCTCGCTTATAACGGCAACCTGACTGCGCTGGATCTGCGCTCTGGCCAGATCATGTGGAAACGTGAACTCGGTTCGGTGAATGATTTCGTCGTTGACGGTGGCCGTATCTACCTGGTTGACCAGAACGATCGCCTGTTGGCGCTTAATACCGAAGGCGGCGTCACGCTCTGGACGCAAAGCGATCTGCTGCACCGCAACCTCACCGCGCCAGCGTTGTATAATGGTTATCTGGTGGTGGGCGACAGCGAAGGCTATATGCACTGGATCAACACCGATGATGGCCGCTTTGTCGCTCAGCAGAAAGTTGACGGTTCAGGCTTCCTTACGGAACCGGTCGTCGCGAATGACAAACTGCTGATTCAGGCAAAAGACGGCACGCTCTACGCCATTACACGTTAATCAGAACGGGCGTAGCACAGAAAAACGGCTCCTGAATCGCACAGGGGCCGTTTCCTGTTTTCTGGAACCCTGCTAAAACGGCGGGGTTTGATCATGATTTTTAGTAATGAGGCTTTGATAATGGTACCTGTGGTCGCGCTGGTCGGGCGCCCTAACGTCGGAAAATCCACCCTCTTTAACCGTTTAACTCGCACCCGTGATGCGCTGGTAGCGGATTTCCCGGGGCTGACTCGCGATCGCAAGTATGGTCGTGCTGAAGTGGAAGGCCGCGAGTTTATCTGTATCGATACCGGCGGTATCGACGGCACGGAAGAGGGCGTTGAAACGCGCATGGCGGAGCAGTCGCTGCTGGCGATTGAAGAGGCGGATGTCGTGCTCTTTATGGTCGATGCGCGCGCGGGCCTGATGCCGGCGGATGAAGCTATCGCCAAACATCTGCGCAGCCGCCAGAAGCCGACGTTTTTGGTCGCCAATAAAACGGACGGGCTGGATCCGGACCAGGCGGTAGCGGATTTCTACTCGCTGGGCCTTGGTGAAATTCATCCTATCGCCGCTTCTCACGGGCGTGGCGTGACCAGCCTGCTGGAGCAGGTGCTGATGCCGTGGATGGATGATATCAATCCGCCGGAAGAGGTGGATGAAGACGCCGAATACTGGGCGCAGTTTGAAGCGGAGCAGAACGGCGAAGAAGCTGAGGAAGAAGAAGACGATTTCAACCCGCAGGATCTGCCGATTAAGCTCGCTATTGTCGGTCGTCCTAACGTTGGTAAGTCTACACTCACTAACCGTATTCTCGGCGAAGACCGCGTGGTGGTTTATGACATGCCTGGCACCACGCGCGACAGCATTTACATTCCGATGGAGCGTGATGGCCGCGAGTATGTACTCATTGATACCGCAGGCGTGCGCAAGCGCGGCAAAATCACCGATGTGGTGGAGAAGTTCTCGGTCATTAAAACGCTGCAGGCCATTGAAGATGCAAACGTGGTGTTGCTGGTTATCGACGCTCACGAAGGCATTTCCGACCAGGATCTGTCGCTGCTCGGCTTTATTCTAAACAGCGGCCGCTCGCTGGTTATCGTGGTCAACAAATGGGACGGTCTTAGCCAGGAAGTAAAAGAGCAGGTGAAAGAGACGCTTGATTACCGTCTGGGCTTTATCGACTTCGCCCGTGTGCACTTTATCTCCGCGCTGCACGGCAGCGGCGTTGGCAACCTGTTTGAATCGGTACGCGAAGCGTATGACAGCTCAACCCGCCGCGTGAGCACCGCGCTGCTCACGCGCATCATGAACATGGCGGCAGAAGATCATCAGCCGCCGCTGGTGCGCGGTCGTCGCGTGAAGCTGAAATATGCCCATGCGGGCGGTTATAACCCACCGATTGTGGTTATCCACGGCAACCAGGTGAAAGACCTGCCGGATTCCTACAAACGCTACCTGATGAACTATTTCCGCAAATCGCTGGAAGTAATGGGGACGCCTATCCGCATTCAGTTCAAGGAAGGGGATAACCCGTTCGCTAATAAGCGCAATACGCTGACGCCAAATCAGATGCGTAAGCGTAAGCGTCTGATCAAGCATATTAAGAAAGGCAAATAACGATTTACTAAAAATCATCAACTTTCTAAAAATCCAGAAGCCCGCATTGCGCGGGCTTTTTTTTATCAGGGACTATCATAATGAGGCAGTCAACTCATAATCCCCTTGTACCCATGGATGTACTCAATGGGTTGTGCTTATTTTTTGGGTGCGAAAATCTGTACCCAATCATGATTTAGCCCGTACTGGGTACAACCGGAGGCCAGTTATGCCGAAACTACCTGAGATGCAGATTAAAACCTGAATTAAAGCGAATGAAGATCTGAAGGTCGCCGCCAGACGATAAAATCCCGTTCTGATGGTGGGCGGAATGGTGAAACAGGCCCGCTACAACGTAATGGGGGCCTCAGCCGTCAGAACTCTAGTGATAAGGTGATATATCCGTTGTACCGTACTGAGCATTCATCGTCATTGGCGAACGCTGACGAAATGAACTCATCACGTTTGCCGTTTTTATCCGTAAACGTGTATTTCGCCGTCACGGTCAGTACATGTCCATCGTGATACATGCTGTAGTAATCGCTCTCAGAAAGCCTGAGATCAGCTGATTTCTTTAAGTCGGCCTGGCTATCAGCAATCGCCATTTTTCTGGCGAATACATCAGACACAGGCAGCACATCAAGCACTTCCACGGTTGTTTTGCTGTACTGGATAGATGTCAGGTCGATGCCGAGATCGTTCTTTATGCTGGTCAGTAACATACCTTCGACATAATGCCCTGGTGCTGCGCATTCGCTACCGGGAGTAGCTGCCATTGCAAATACAGGCATCAGAACTACAGCCAGTATATATCCGCGGATCATCGTACAACCTCCAGCGACGCCCCTGTATCTTTGCTCACAAGGAGGCGGGTTGAATGGCTCATGATGATACAGCCTTCGGAAGCGAATCCGGCAATACCAACACGCTTATCACCGTGCATACGGAATGTGTGCATATCGCGTGCGTAGGAATTACCACTGATATGTTTCAAGGTGATGGTGAGCGGCCCTTTGCTCGTTCCTGTACTGCCTGTCTTCCACATACCGCGAGGAATGGGCCCCAGGCCGCGTACCTGCTCACGGTCCGGATTGTTTTTATTGGTCAGTGCGCCGGAGTAGCCCGTTTCAATTAATTTGCCGTTGCGAAACAGTTCGCCGGTACTTTGCTTATAAAGCCATTTAGCCATGAGTGATCTCCTTATGCTGTTTTACGTTCTTTCCAGCTATCGGCGTGCTGGATGTTGCCATCGACATAGTTCCACGTGATTTTTTCGTAACGCAGGCCTACATGCTCTATATGACCCTGTTTTTCGAAGTCGGGATCTTTGATGTCAAACATAATTGGCACAACGTGGCACACCTTCACGTTCTCCAGCACGGCATTGAAATATTCTTCTTCCATGCCGTTATTGTTGATGCGGTAGTATCGGAAGATAGCTTTTGCCAGCGTGCGGCCTGTTGTCAGTGCGCGATATAAAAGTGGGGATGATGGGTCGATTTCTTTTTCGAAAGTATAGGCCTCATGCTGGCGTGTACCGGTAGCAGAGCCGGTCATATCGTCGGTGGGGATAAACACGTCGTGCTGCATACCCACCAGCTCTATGCTTCCCTCTCGTCCGTTAACATTAACACCGCCTTTCAGTAGCTTTCCTTCCTCCTCGTAAAGCCATAGATAAACGGGTATTGCCATTGGGGTAACCCCTTGTTGCTGTATGAAATTCGGTTAACCATACCGCGCAACAAGTTGTGTAAATGTAATGATTGATTTGCATGAATTAACCATCATTTGCGTGGGTGATGGTATGGCGCGGTCTATTGATGCGGGTTGCCAAAAGCTGGTGGGAGGGGAAAGGAAAATCTCTGGAAGCCATAACCTGTGTGGCGGCTCGCTTGGGTAGAATTTTTGCACCCGTGAGATTAAAAAACTCCACTGCGCAAAAAAACAGAAAATCTATGCGCAAGCCTCAAGTGCGCAGAACAGTTAAAATGAGGCTACAGCCCGTGTCAAAGCTTGGTTTTATATTGCGCAAAATCGGGTATTACCTGATCCGGAAAGATCCGCTTTTTTGGTAGTGCGCAGAAAAAAAGCTGAGCAAAATATTTCCCCGCCGGCTAAGTAAAGTTGCACCCTTGCTGCGATATTATCCGATCTACAGCTGCGTGAAATATGTGGTCGGGATGCGCTTTAAATAGGGTGGACATCAATACGCAGCAGTACGCTAAAAAGTACGTAATTGCTTGATCACTGGTAGTGATTTTCGTCATCAATATGCGTAGGATTGAGTAAGTCTCGCTGGTTGATCATTGTGCAAATAGTTAAGCACTTCCCCGTTTCGTGTGCACAAAGGTGTGCACAATCAATGTGATAAGTGGTTAATTCCTTTTAAAACAACCAATAGGATCTTATTTGTTTTTCACATTAAGAAGGCAAATAAGCCACGGTTTCCCGTGCGATGGCGCGGGAAGCGCGCTTAAAGAGAGCGTTAAGCCAATAAGGAGGCGTTATGGAAACCATCTGTCCTGATTGCCGCCAGCCGCTGGAGCAGACAGCAGGCGGCGCACACTGCGCCACGTGCGATAAAGATTTCCAGCTGGAGCCGCGTTGCCCTGACTGCCACCAGCCGCTTGAGGTGCTGAAGGCCTGTGGCGCGGTCGACTACTTCTGTCAGAACGGCCACGGCCTTATTTCAAAAAAACGCGTTGACTGGCAGCCTGCCCCACGCTAATCGCAGACGCAATCTTCGCCGCGCCGCCACAGCTCTTCCAGCTCTGGCGGCGCTTTTGTTTCCGGCACCAGGACAATAACGTCGGCGTAATGGGCGCTGTTATGGTGCGTCCAGGTTATCTGGATGCGGTAATAACGCTGGTCGCCGCGGCCCGGTGAATCGGGCTCGCCGGGCGGCTTCGCTACCGGTAAGGTCTGCTGCAGAATATTCACTATGCGCTGGCGCTGCGCTTCATTAAGCTGGGCGAGAATAATTCGCCTCAGCCCGCTCAGGCGGGGAATAAACGCCACGCCGCCTTCTCGCGCCAGCTCAATGACGGCATCGTCCGTCAGCGTCGGCAACTCGTTCATTACAATACTCCCACCTGTTTCCAGGCCGCTTCAATCGCATTAGCCACGCTGCTGCCGGAACGTGTGCCGCCATGCTCTATAGTCAGGCGGGCGAAGGCGGCAAAATCGGCGTTTTGTGCAAGTGAGCGGTCACATACCGTGTCATACCAGGCATAGCCCGCCTTCTCCCAGGCATAGCCGCCCAGCGCGGTAGCTGCAAGATAAAATGCATGGTTAGGGATGCCTGAGTTCAGGTGTACGCCGCCGTTATCTTCCCGGGTTTTTATAAAATCATTCATATGAGCCGGTTGCGGATCTTTTCCCAGCAGCGGATCGTCATAAGCGGTGCCCGGCGCTGACATTGAGCGCAACCCTTTGCCGTTAATTCCTTCTGCAAGCAATCCTTCGCCGATGATCCAGTCTGCTTCCGTCGCCGTTTGTCCAAGGTGGTACTGTTTAACCAGCGAGCCAAAGACATCTGAGAGCGATTCATTCAGCGCGCCGGCTTGCTCAAAATAAATCAGCCCGGCTTCGGTTTCAGTAACGCCGTGGCTGAGCTCATGGGCGACCACGTCAATGGCGATGGTAAAACGGTTGAAAATCTCGCCGTCACCGTCGCCAAACACCATCTGCTGGCCGTTCCAGAAGGCGTTCTGGTACTCCTCGCCGTAATGCACCGTGCCGCTGAGCACCAGCCCCTTGTTATCCAGCGAATCGCGCTGATAAATTTTCCAGAAGAATTCATGCGTTACGCCCAGATAGTCATACGCCTCGTCTACCGCCACGTCGCCATTTGAGGGCTGGCCTTCTTTGCGCACCGATTCGCCCGGCAGAGACTGGGTGTTATTTGCATCATAAATATCCCGGATGAGCTCGCCCCTGGCGACAGCCTGCGGGGCATGGGGTTTGGCATGGCCTTCGGCCATCAGCGTCTGTACATGGGTTAGCGTCTGGCGCGCGTAGCGCTGCTGATGTTCGTTGCCGTGGTCGATAATACGGCGAAGGATATAGGGAGGAATAACGGTGGGATAACGGGATTGGATCATGCTGCTCTCCTTCTGGCGGGAAAAGCCGATTAAAAAAGGAACAGCAGCAGTATAGTTGGCGAAGCGCCGGAGCGTCAGGCGCTTTTGGGTTTACGCGGTTTTTTTATCGGCGCGATGGCGGTTACCTGGCTTTCCACTATGCCATCCGCAAGACGAGTGGTGAGCTTGTCGCCCGCCTGAACCTGTCGCGTTTGCTTAAGCAGCTTGCCGTCCGCCGCCTGCGTGACGCTATAGCCGCGCGCGAGTGTCGCGAGCGGGCTTACCGCCTCCAGGTGCGCGGCAAGCGTACCGAAGCGTTCGCGGGAAGCGCCTAGTCTTGCGCTCAGCGCCTGCGACAGGCGATATTCGTGCTGCTGCAGGCGGGTCTGCAGACGATGAATGCGCGGCAGCGGCATGTGCTGAGAGAGGCGTTGAGAGAGCCGCTGCTGATGCAGTGAAGCGCGCCGCAGGCGGGCGTCTATCGCCGTATCAAGGCGCTGCTTCAGACGCACCAGTTCAGTCTGCTGGCGGGCCAGCCGCAGTTGCGGGTGCTGCTGTTGCAGACGATGCTGCAAGCGCGTGAAACGCTGGTTATTGCTTGCAAGAAAATAATCCATCGCCATCTCCAGCCTTTGCTGCTGCGACTGGATCTGGCGCAGCAGTTCAAGCTGGTTGCGGCTGACTATCTCCGCTGCCGCAGAAGGGGTCGGAGCGCGCAGGTCGGCGACAAAGTCGGCGATGGTTACGTCAGTTTCATGGCCGACGGCGCTGACGATGGGAATGCGGCTGGCGAAAATTGCTCGCGCCACGCGTTCGTCGTTAAAGCTCCACAAATCTTCCAGCGAGCCGCCGCCGCGCCCGACGATCAGCACGTCGCACTCATCCCGGCGGTTGGCAAGCTCAATGGCGCGCACAATTTGCCCCGGCGCATCGTCGCCCTGTACGGCCGTTGGGTAGATAACCACCGGCAGCGACGGGTCGCGGCGTTGCAGCACGTGCAGCACATCATGCAGCGCCGCGCCGGTTTTCGACGTAATGACGCCCACCTGGCGGGCCGGGGAGGGGAGCGGTTTTTTCAGGCTCTGGTCAAAGAGGCCTTCCGCGGCGAGGCGCTGCTTAAGCTGCTCGTAGCGCTGCTGCAAAAGCCCTTCGCCCGCAGGCTGCATGCTCTCGACGATTATCTGGTAGTCGCCGCGCGGCTCATAAAGCGTGATGTTAGCCCGCACCAGCACCTGCTGGCCGTGCTGAGGCCGGAAAGTAACGCGGCGGTTGCTGTTGCGAAACATCGCGCAGCGTACCTGCGCTGAATCGTCTTTTAGCGTGAAGTACCAGTGCCCGGAGGCGGGCTGGGTGAAATTAGAAATTTCGCCGCTTATCCAGACCTGGCCCATCTCCTGTTCCAGCAGCAGGCGGACCGTCTGATTCAGGCGGCTGACGGTAAAAATTCCGGAATTTTGCGTGGGTAACATGTGAGCTGGATCAAATTCTAAATCAGCGGGTTAATGAGTCGATAGTAACGCCGTTCAGTTCAATCGCAAGCGTTTAACGTAAAAAAATGTGGAAGCAATCGGTTACGCTCTGTATAATGCCGCGGCAATATTTTATCTGTTCTCATTCACCCCAGGTTGAGATATTGCCCATGCTACGTATCGCTAAAGAAGCTCTGACGTTTGACGACGTTCTCCTCGTTCCCGCTCACTCTACCGTTCTGCCGAACACGGCCGATCTCAGCACGCAGTTGACTAAAACCATCCGCCTGAATATCCCTATGCTTTCCGCTGCGATGGATACGGTCACCGAAGCGCGTCTGGCTATCGCGCTGGCGCAGGAAGGGGGCATCGGCTTTATCCACAAAAACATGTCTATTGAGCGCCAGGCGGAAGAAGTCCGCCGCGTGAAAAAACATGAAAGCGGCGTGGTAACCGACCCGCAGACTGTACTGCCGACCACCACCCTGCGCGAAGTAAAAGAGCTGACCGAACGCAACGGCTTCGCCGGCTACCCGGTTGTGACCGAAGATAACGAGCTGGTGGGCATTATCACCGGTCGTGACGTGCGTTTTGTTACCGACCTTTCTCAGCCGGTCAGCGTTTACATGACGCCGAAATCCCGCCTGGTCACCGTGCGCGAAGGCGAATCCCGTGAAGTGGTGTTCGCTAAAATGCATGAAAAACGCGTTGAAAAAGCGCTGGTTGTGGATGACAGCTTCCACCTGCGCGGCATGATCACCGTAAAAGACTTCCAGAAAGCGGAACGTAAGCCGAACGCCTGTAAAGACGAGCAAGGCCGTCTGCGCGTTGGCGCGGCGGTGGGCGCAGGCGCTGGCAACGAAGAGCGCGTGGATGCGCTGGTGGCCGCAGGCGTCGATGTATTGCTGATTGACTCCTCTCACGGTCATTCTGAAGGCGTGCTGCAGCGTATTCGCGAAACCCGTGCGAAATACCCGAACCTGCAAATCATCGGCGGCAACGTAGCGACCGCGGCGGGCGCGAAAGCGCTGGCGGATGCGGGCGTAAGCGCGGTGAAAGTGGGCATCGGCCCCGGTTCTATCTGCACCACCCGCATCGTCACCGGCGTTGGCGTGCCGCAGATCACGGCCGTAGCCGATGCCGTTGAGGCGCTGGAAGGCACCGGCATTCCGGTTATCGCCGACGGCGGCATTCGCTTCTCCGGCGATATCGCAAAAGCTATCGCGGCGGGCGCAAGCGCGGTCATGGTCGGCTCAATGCTTGCTGGCACCGAAGAATCGCCGGGTGAAATTGAACTCTACCAGGGCCGTTCTTACAAATCCTATCGCGGCATGGGCTCGCTTGGCGCGATGTCCAAAGGCTCCTCAGACCGCTACTTCCAGACCGATAACGCCGCCGACAAGCTGGTGCCGGAAGGCATCGAAGGCCGCGTAGCTTATAAAGGCCGTCTGAAAGAGATTATTCACCAGCAGATGGGCGGCCTGCGTTCCTGTATGGGTCTGACCGGCTGTGCTACTATCCACGATCTGCGCACCAAAGCGGAATTCGTGCGCATCAGCGGTGCGGGCATCCAGGAAAGTCACGTACACGACGTGACCATCACCAAAGAGTCCCCGAACTACCGTATGGGCTCCTGATTTTCCTCGCCCGGCCATGCGCCGGGCGATTTACTTTAATGCACTTGCCTCGGAATTAGCGTCAATGACGGAAAATATCCATAAACATCGCATTCTCATTCTTGATTTCGGCTCGCAGTATACGCAGCTGGTTGCCCGCCGCGTGCGTGAACTGGGCGTTTACTGCGAACTTTGGGCGTGGGATGTCACTGAAGCACAGATTCGTGAGTTTAACCCGAACGGGATTATTCTTTCCGGCGGCCCGGAAAGCACCACCGAAGAGAACAGCCCGCGCGCGCCGCAGTATGTTTTTGAAGCAGGCGTGCCGGTGCTGGGCGTTTGCTATGGCATGCAGACCATGGCGATGCAACTCGGCGGCCATGTTGAAGGCTCTAACGAGCGTGAGTTCGGTTATGCGCAGGTAGAGGTGAAAACCGACAGCGCGCTGATTCATGGTATTGAAGACGCGCTGAGCGCGAGCGGCAACCCGCTGCTGGACGTGTGGATGAGCCACGGCGACAAAGTGACCGCCATTCCGTCCGATTTCGTGACCGTCGCCAGCACCGAGACCTGCCCGTTCGCCATTATGGCTAACGAAGAAAAACGTTTCTACGGCGTGCAGTTCCATCCGGAAGTGACCCACACCCGCCAGGGCCTGCGCATGCTGGAGCGCTTCGTGCGCGATATTTGTCAGTGTGAAGCGCTGTGGACGCCGGCAAAAATTATCGACGACGCGGTTGAGCGCATCCGCCTGCAGGTGGGTAACGATAAAGTTATCCTCGGTCTCTCCGGCGGCGTGGATTCTTCCGTTACCGCGATGCTGCTGCATCGCGCCATCGGCGACCGTCTGACCTGCGTATTCGTGGACAACGGCCTGCTGCGCCTGAATGAAGCTGAGCAGGTGATGGACATGTTCGGCGACCATTTTGGGCTGAATATTGTTCACGTGCCGGCGGAAGCGCGCTTCCTGGAAGCGTTGGCGGGCGAAAATGACCCGGAAGCGAAGCGTAAAATCATCGGCCGCGTCTTTGTTGAAGTGTTCGACGAAGAAGCGCTGAAACTTGAAGATGTGAAATGGCTGGCGCAGGGCACCATCTATCCGGATGTGATTGAATCCGCCGCGTCCGCGACCGGCAAAGCGCACGTTATCAAATCTCACCACAACGTAGGCGGTCTGCCGAAAGAGATGAAGATGGGCCTCGTTGAGCCGCTGAAAGAGCTGTTCAAAGACGAAGTGCGTAAGATTGGTCTTGAGCTGGGCCTGCCGTACGACATGCTTTATCGCCATCCGTTCCCGGGGCCGGGCCTCGGCGTTCGCGTGCTGGGCGAAGTGAAGAAAGAGTATTGCGACCTGCTGCGTCGCGCCGACGCTATCTTCATCGACGAGCTGCGCCGCGCCGATCTCTATAACAAAGTCAGCCAGGCGTTCACCGTCTTCCTGCCGGTTCGCTCTGTTGGCGTGATGGGTGATGGCCGTAAATATGACTGGGTCGTTTCTCTGCGCGCGGTCGAAACCATCGACTTCATGACCGCGCACTGGGCGCACCTGCCGTACGATTTCCTGGGCCGCGTTTCCAACCGCATCATCAATGAAGTGAACGGCATTTCCCGCGTGGTGTATGACATCAGCGGCAAGCCGCCAGCGACGATCGAGTGGGAATAATCAGAACCCTTCCTGTGTTTTCATGAGCAGGTGAAAGTAAATATAACCCTCTGTTTATACAGAGGGTTTTTCTTTATCTGCATTCGGTATTTTTGTAGCGCACCGTTCCTGTTTGCAGAGGAACAGGATTTACATGCGCTCTGGTTGGTTATCTTAATAAGGCCTCTGTTAATGGCCATCAGGCGGACAAATCATGAAAATAGCGACAATCAGCTACGTTAAAAAGAACGCAGCAACGCTTGATCTGTCCGCACCTATTCTGGTCACACAAAATGGTGCGCCTGCTTATGTTATAGAGTCCAGTGAACATAAGCAGGAACGGGAAAACACCCTTGGTTTGGGTACACGCTTACGTTTAAGCACTATATCGACAAAATAACGCCGTCCCTGTTCCACGTTGATATTGAGCCATGCCCGGTTATCGCAGATTTACCCTGAACAGCTGAAAATTGGCTGCGCCAGGTTGCAGGGGTTAACCATGTTAAGGGCTATCGGGTTTTGTATTCCGTAGACGAAACCTTAGCGACCGCGCATGTTATCCTGGCATATCGGCAGGATGTCCAGCAGTTGCTGTTTAAGCGTCTGATAATGGCCTGATATCAACCTTTTTTATTTCCTGATAACGTCATTAAAGCCCTCTGCGGTGCGGAGGGTTTTTTATTAATCCGAAGAAAATTGGATATTATTTTGCTTTATTAACAGGCGGTAAAAACAGGTATATAAACCCGATAATTCCAGCGTCCGGCATGGCGAATAAAGGGAGTCTCTGAGATTAAACACGCCGCGTCTGCCGCTCAGGTTTTATTGCCCTGATTAATGCAACCAGCAAGCCAGACAGGTTATGGCTTCCACACGGCCTTGTCTTTGGTCGTAACAGGTTAAATCTTGTACATTAAGCATCACTAAAGGCGAAAATAATCCCACCGCGCCGCTCGGGCAGTGTCAACTCAGGGTAGAATAGCGATTAGCGTGGCGACGTAGTTTCGATAGTCAGACTGGATTGCTGTGCCTGAACTTTGTCCTGGTAGTGATACCATGCGCCTACAGCGGAATAGACAAAGCGGCCAAAGAGGAAGAGGAAGCTGATAAGCAGCACAATGCGGGTCATGCGGCTGTTAAAACGGTGTCGTTTTCGTATTCGTAAGGGGGAGGTGGCCTGTGTCACACCAGTATCCTTCAGGTTTGCCCGGCAGCTGCGGGCGACGTTGCTATTAAGGCACAGCGTGACAGACAGGTCAATTCTTCATCATGTAAAAATCCGTCAACTGATGATTACTGGCTGTTATTAAAAAGATATTTGGCATTAGTTAAATAAATATATTCCGTTTAGATCAATATAAGTCAGTAGATAAAACCCAGGGACAACAAATAAATTGATATATATCAATTATTAATTGCTTTCCTTAACTAAAATTTCACTCCATTCCGTCTCTGTCGCCGCAGACGGCGGGAACTTCCGGCCAGGTTGGATGCCTGCCTAAACACCTTATGGACGAGGGGTTTTAATCGAGCATCTATGCAGCCGAAAACAATACTTAACATGTTCAAACAGAAATGGTGGGGATTGCCCTTAATACTTCCGCTGGTTCTGCTGCCGCTTGCCCGCCTGTGCAATACCATCACGTCAATTGATGGCGTGCCGGTAATGCTTTATTACCTGCCGCTGGCGCTGGTCACCGCCTTGCTGCTCTTTTATGGCTGGGCGGCGTTGCCCGGGATCGTGCTGGGGCTGGTGGTGAACTATCACGCCTTTCGCTGTAAAAGCGATGTGTTAATTATCGTTATTCACTTTCTGCTGTCGGCCCTGCTTAGCTGGGGCGGCTACCGGGTTTTCGCCACCCGCATGGCGCCTGTTTCAGGCTGGTATTCGAAATGCACGGGACAACGCCTTTTCTGGCTGGTGTTTGTTAACGCCTCGGTCTTTATCCTTTTTTATCAGTTTGCCACTTTCTTTGGCCTGTATGATGAGCATGTACGGCTGATGGGAGAAAATCCTTTTACCCTGCTGATGCTCGTAAACTATCAGGCTGTGCTGGTAGGGTGTCTGACGGGGATCCCGCTTTTTTGTCTTATTATCAGAGCGATAAGACATCCTCGTTACCTCAAGGCTTTTGTAAGCCAGATGCGCTCGCAGTGTGACAAACGCGTAACGAAAGCTGAACTGGGCATCTGGTTTGCGCTGCTCGGCGGGCTGTTCCTTTTACTGCTGCTGCCGCTGGGGCCGGACTCGACGATATTCAGCACTAACTATTCGCTTTCGCTATTACTCCCGCTCATGCTGTGGGGCGCCATGCGCTTCGGCTATTTTCTGGTTATTACGGTATGGACGCCGTTGCTGGTTCTGTTATGCCACTACTTTTACCGCTATTTTCCGCCGTTGCCGGACTATAACTTCCAGTTGGTGATTAACTCCTCAAGCTACGGCATCTTTTCGCTGGTGATTATCTTTATGGCGCTCACCTCCACGCGCCAGCGGGTTGTGCATCAGCGGGGGAGGCGGCTTGCCCTGATCGATCCGCTTTTTCATCTGCCCAACCTGCGGGCGCTCAGCCGCGATCTTGGCGACACGCCGTGGTCGATACTCTGCTTTATACGTATTCCCGAACTGGATCTGTTGGGGCGAAACTATGGGCTGATGCTGCGCGTCTATTACAAACAGCGCATGGCGGCCTGGCTGCGTGAAGTTATGGAGCGGGATGAGCTGACCTACCAGCTTTCCGGGCATGATATGGTGTTGCGCCTGCGAACGGAGTCGCACCCGGAGCGAATCGACAGGCTTGCGCAGCATATCAGGCAGTTCCGTTTTATGTGGGATGGCATGCCGCTTCAGCCGCAGGTGGGCATCAGCTATAGCTTTGTCCGCACGCCCGTAACGCACCTGCATTTACTGTTAGGAGAAATGAGCACGATGGCCGATCTGTCGCTGGTCACTTACCGGCCGGAAAGCGTGCAGGATCGCGGGGCGAACCATATTCAACAAGCGGTGAAGCGCAAAGTAGACATGTTTAATGAGCTACAACATGCGCTGGACCACAATCAGTTCGTCCTTATGGCGCAGCCGATTGAAGGTGCGCGGGGCGATGATTACTACGAAGTGCTGCTAAGAATGCAGGGCAAGCACGGCGAACTTATTCTGCCGGAGCGGTTTTTGCCGGTGGCGCAGGAGTTTGGCCTCTCCTCCCGGATCGATCTCATGGTGCTGGAAAATACGCTGGCCTTTATGGCGAAATGGCGTGAAAAAATGCCTGCCTGTCGGTTTGCCGTTAATCTTACTGCCTCTTCGCTGTGCCGGACCCTCTTTCCGAATGAGGTTCATGCACTGCTGACACGCTATCAGATAGAGGCATGGCAACTCATTTTTGAGATAACCGAAAGCAACTCGCCTGGTCATTATGAACAGACGCACCAGAATGTGCAGCGGCTGCGCGCCATGGGCTGCCGGATTGCGATTGACGATTTCGGCACCGGTTATGCAAGTTATTCCCGCCTGAAAAACATTGACGCCGACATGATGAAAATCGACGGCAGCTTTATTCGTAACCTGGCGGTCAGCAGCCTGGATTACCAGATAGTCGAGTCGATGTGCCACCTGGCGCGCATGAAGAAGATGCAGATTGTGGCGGAGTTTGTCGAGAACGAGGCGACGGGCGAACTGGTGCGGTCTTTGGGCATCGACTATCTGCAGGGGTTTCTGATTGGTCACCCGCTGCCGCTTGAATCGCTGGTTGCAGGCAATTAAAAAGGAGCGCGTATGCGCTCCTTTCAAAAGAATCAGGCCGCCACTTCCGGGCTGGCCTCTTCTTCGATGGTCAGCCGCCAGCCCGTAACCCCTTCCCAGTACTGCTGCTCGCGCTCAAGGTCAAGCATCACCAGCGCGTTCTGGCTGAACCAGTCATGCGGGAAGCGCAGCGTCCAGTGGCTATCGTCTGTTTCAAGAACCAGCGTCGGCGGGGTAGTGGTAGCCTGGCGCTGGTTGTTGAGCAACACGCCAAGACGCAGGATCTGAATCAGCGGCAGATACTGCTTTTTCTTAAAGAGCGTAAAGCGGGGTAGCTCATCGAGCTTGACAGCCTTGCGGTGAAAACGCACCAGCGTCGCCATTAAAGCCTGCTGCTCCTGCGTAAAGCCCGGCAGGTCGCTGTGCTGCAAAATATAGGCGGAGTGGCGGTGCATGCCGCTGTGGTTGATGGTAAGGCCCACCTCATGCAGCATTGTCGCCCACTTCAGCAGCGCCGCCAGCTGCGGGTTGGCCAGTTTGGCGTTTTGCGCCTGCCACTGCTCATACATTAGCGTGGTGGTATCCAGTACGCGACGCGCCTGTTCACGGTCAATATGGTACTGGTTCGCAAGGCTTTGCGCGGTGCGGCTGCGGATATCCTGATGGCGGAAACGGCCTTCCATCTCATACAGCACGCCTTCGCGCAGCGCGCCGTCGGAAAGACGCAATTCGCGAATCGCCAGCGCGTCGAACACACCGCACAAAATCGCCAGCCCCGGCACGAATACCGCCTTGCGCTCTTCCGAGAGCCCTGGCAGCGTCAGAGAAGCGAAGCTTTTATAATTCAGCACTTCATCACGCAGCTTATCCAGACGATCGGGCGTGATAAGCCCGTCTTTTTCGCCCATCGCCAGCAGCACTTCGTGCGCCGCTTTGATGGTGCCCGAAGCGCCGAGCGCCACGCTCCAGCCGTGCAGGCGATACTGCCAGGCGAGGCTTTCCAGCTTTTGCACCGCCGCAAGACGAGCGCGACGGAAATTATCCGGCGTTATCTCGCCATTGGCGAAGAAATGCTGCGCAAAACTCACGCACCCCATCCGGCGGCTTTCCACCAGCTGCGGCTCGAAATCTTCACCGATAACCAGTTCCGTCGAGCCGCCGCCGATATCAATAACCAGCTTGCGGCCGCGCTCCGGCTGCGTATGCTCCACGCCCATAAAAATCAGGCGCGCTTCTTCATTGCCTGAAATGATTTCAATGGGGTAGGGGATAACCTGTTCAGCGCGCTTAAGAAACTCCGGCGCGTTAACTGCCTGACGCAGGGTATGGGTGCCAACAATGCAGACGTTAGCGGGCGAGAAGCCCTGCAACCGTTCGGCAAAGAGCGAAAGGCAGGAGAGGCCGCGCTCCATGGCCTCCTCCGTCAGCATATTATTGGCGTCCAGCCCGTCGGCCAGATGCACACGCTGTTTCAGTCGTCCGATGATTTGCATCGCGCCATCCACAACGCGGGCGATGACCATATGGAAGCTGTTAGAGCCGAGGTCGACCGCAGCGAATTCCTGCGGTCGCGGAGCTTGTGAGTTTATCGGCATAGAGTATCAGTCAGGTTGCTCGAGTGATTTGAGATAGTCGTAAATCGCCAACTGCGCGCGCACTTTCCGGCGATTGCCGCGCGGCACGTAGCGATTGCTCAGTTCTTTATCGATAATACGGGCTTTCACCGTATCGCTGAACAAGATGTCGATAATATCCAGGATCCGCTGCTTGAGTCGAGGATCAAGCAGCGGCGCGGCAACTTCGATACGGTAATCGATGTTGCGCGTCATCCAGTCTGCGGAAGAAAGATAAACCTGCTTATCGCCGCCGCGCTCGAAGATATAAATGCGATCGTGCTCGAGGTAGCGGTCCACAATGCTGATAACACGAATATTATCACTCAGCCCTTCCAGCTGCGGGAGAAGCGAGCACATACCGCGAATCAGCAGGTTTACCGGCACGCCGGCGCTCGAAGCGGCGTAAAGCCGGTCCACCAGACCTTTATCGACGAGGTTATTTAGCTTAAGCGTAATGCCGGCAGGCAAGCCCTGCTGCGCATTAGCGATCTCGGTGTCTATCATCTCATAAAGCAGGCGGCGAGAGTTTTGCGGCGACACCAGCAGGTAGTCGAAGCTCACCGGGCGATAGGGGTTCTCGATAAAATTAAAGACGCGGCGCACCTCGTTGGTAATGCGCGCATCGGCGGTCAGCAGCGAGTAGTCGGTATAAATGCGTGCGGTTTTCTCGTTAAAGTTACCAGTGCCGATATGGGCGTAACGCACCACTTCCTCTCCCTCTTTACGGGAGATAAGGAACAGTTTGGCGTGAATTTTAAGCCCGGGCGCGGAGAAAATAACATGCACGCCCGCCTCGGTGAGGCGTTTCGCCCAGTGGATATTCGCTTCTTCATCAAAGCGCGCCTGAAGCTCCACCACCACCGTCACTTTTTTGCCGTTGTGCGCCGCATGGATCATGGAGTCGATGATGCGGGAATCTTTCGCCACGCGGTAGATGTTGATCTTAATCGCCAGCACGCTTGGGTCGAACGACGCCTGGCGCAGTAGCTCCAGCACATGTTCGAAAGTGTGGTAGGGGTAGTAGAGCAGCACGTCGCGCTCGCGGATGGCGTCAAAGCCGTTGCGGAATTTATCAAACCAGATATGACGCAGGCGCGGCAGCGGCTTGTTCACCAGGTTCGCTTTGCCGACATTCGGGAAGCTGATGAAGTCTTTGAAGTTGTGATAACGACCGCCTGGAATAATCGAGTCGTAGCGAGAAATAGAGAGCTTCTGGCGCAGCATTTCTACCATCGCGTCCGGCATATCGCGTTGATAAACAAAGCGTACCGGCTCAGCGGTCAAACGCTGCTTGAGGCTTGACGACATGAGTTCCAGCAGGCTCGACTCCATTTCATGCACTAAATCGTACTCGGCGTCGCGCGTCATTTTCATGGAGTAAGCGTTGAGCGCGTCGTAATCGAAAAAGCCCTTAAAGATGTCTTCCAGACAGAATCGCAGGATATTATCCAGAAGTATCATCGGCTTACGTCGACGCGGCGCTTCCGGCGGCAGGTTGACGAAGCGCGGTACTTTGTCAGAGGGGATCTCAAGCAGCGCATAACGAATTTCATCGCCGCGAATAATCTCCACCGCCAGATAGGTGTAATCGTCTTTCAGAAACTGAACGAGATCGGTGTCGCGGTTGATAAGCGTAGGGGTAATGTGCTGGCGCAGATAATGTTTGAAATAATGGCGCAGCCAGGTTTGCTGATTCTCAGAAAGCTGTCTTTCGTTAATGAGGAAAATTTGATTGCGCGCCATCTCCAGGAGCAGATCGTTATACAGGCCGTCAAACTCCTGATCCGCTTTCAACACGCGGGACTGGATCTTGCCTAGCAGGTGGCGGGAATGTGAGTGTGAACCCTGCTCTTCGCTGATGATGATACGGCGCTTGAGTTCCGCGAAGCGCACCTTGTAAAACTCATCGAGGTTGTTGGAGTAAATCCCTAAAAAACGCATGCGCTCAATTAGCGGATTGCTTTTGTCCGCCGCCTCCTGGAGCACGCGCTCGTTGAAAGAGAGCCAACTCAGTTCTTTTTCGATATATAGCTTTTCCTGACCCATTACTACTCACACTCCGGTTTATTCACTCGGGACGTGGCAAATCCGTCTCAGCCGCTATTATGGCGAGCATTGCCGCACGATGTCCAACTGTGCCAGAGAAGTATGACAAGAAAGCGCGCGGCCTGCCGAAAATGGACTGAACATATTGAAAAAAGGGCCATTTGGCCCTTTTTATCATTCGTCTGCGGCGTGTCCCTGAGCGGGAAGCGGGAGTCCGTCCAGCCAGGCGGCGCCATCGCGCATCGCCAGACGTCCGTCGACATACCAGCTTACTACCAGCGGGTAAATGGCGTGTTCCTGATGCTGCACGCGGGCGGTTATCTCCTCTTCCGTGTCGCCCGGGAAAACCGGCACTTTCGCCTGCAAAATAACCGGCCCGCCGTCAAGTTCGTCGGTGACGAAATGTACCGAGGTGCCGTGCTCTTCGTCGCCGTTTTCCAGCACCTGGCGGTGCGTATGCAGGCCCGGATACTTCGGCAGCAGGGAAGGGTGAATATTGATAAGCCGCCCCTGATAGCGCGCGACAAAATCGGGACTGAGGATGCGCATATAGCCTGCCAGCACCACGAGGTCAGGCGCGTAGGCGTCTATCTCCTGCATGAGCTCGCGGTCGAAAGCTTCGCGGCTGGCGAACTGCGCCGCTGTCAGCGCATGGGCGGGAATGCCCGCCTCGCGCGCGCGCTCAAGGCCGAACGCGTCGGCCTTATTGCTGAACACCGCTTTAATGGCGCCGTTAATCCGCTTTGTCTCGCAGGCGTCGATAATCGCCTGCAGATTGCTTCCGTTGCCGGAAATAAGCACCACGATGTTTTTCATTACTCAATAACCACGCGCTGTTCGGAATCAGAAGCGTTGATGATACCGATTTTCCACGCCTTTTCACCTTTGCTGTTGAGCAGTTGCAGCGCGCTGTCCACCTCAGAGGCGGGCAGGGCGATAACCATGCCGACGCCGCAGTTGAAGGTGCGATACATCTCGTGACGGCTAACGTTGCCCGCCTGCTGCAGCCAGGTAAACACCGCCGGCCACTGCCATGACGACTCGTCGATAACGGCCTGGGTGTTATCCGGCAGCACGCGCGGAATATTCTCCCAGAAGCCGCCGCCTGTCAGGTGGGCGATAGCATGTACATCGACTTTCTCAATCAGCTCCAGCACGGATTTGACATAAATGCGCGTCGGCGCCAGCAGGTGATCCGCCAGCGGTTTGCCTTCCAGTTCGGTAGCTTGCGGGTCCGCGCCGCTCACCTCAAGGATTTTGCGCACCAGCGAATAGCCGTTGGAGTGCGGGCCGCTGGAGCCAAGGGCTATCAGCACATCGCCATCCGCCACTTTTGCACCGTCGATAATTTCAGATTTTTCAACCACGCCCACGCAAAAACCGGCGACGTCGTAATCTTCGCCGTGATACATGCCCGGCATTTCGGCGGTTTCGCCGCCTACCAGCGCGCAACCCGATTGCAGGCAGCCTTCGGCGATGCCGCTAATCACGCTGGAAGCCGTCTCCACGTCCAGTTTGCCGGTCGCGTAATAGTCGAGGAAAAAGAGCGGCTCGGCGCCCTGAACCACCAGATCGTTAACGCACATGGCGACAAGGTCGATACCGATTGTGTCGTGACGCTTCAGATCCATCGCCAGGCGCAGCTTGGTGCCGACGCCGTCAGTGCCGGAGACCAGTACGGGCTCGCGATATTTTTGCGGCAGAGCGCACAGCGCGCCGAATCCGCCCAGTCCACCCATCACTTCCGGGCGGCGGGTCTTTTTCACTACGCCTTTGATGCGGTCAACCAGAGCGTTGCCTGCGTCAATATCTACACCGGCGTCTTTATAGCTGAGAGAGGTTTTATCGGTCACTGCACAATCCCCACGCGGTTGCGGTTGGTGGTATAAGAGAAAACGCGGCAATTCTAACAGCCAAGGCAAACGTTTGCTATCCCCTTCTCTTTGAGAAAGCGCTTCTGCCTTTGGCTGACTGATTCCCGTTCGCTTGATCGCGATCAAGCCCATTACATATGGCGCGCGCTTGAAAAAGCGGTATAATCCGGCGATTTTTTTTTGTGGTAGCCACTTTTCTGGGGAGAAAGAGTATGAAGATCGTGGAAGTGAAACACCCACTCGTCAAACACAAGCTTGGCCTGATGCGCGAGCATGACATCAGCACCAAACGCTTTCGTGAACTCGCCTCTGAAGTCGGGAGCCTGCTGACCTACGAAGCGACCTCCGACCTGGCTACCGAAAAAGTAACCATCGAAGGCTGGAACGGCCCGGTGGAAGTTGAACAGATTAAAGGTAAGAAGATTACGGTCGTGCCTATCCTTCGCGCCGGGCTTGGCATGATGGAAGGGGTGCTGGAGCACGTGCCGAGCGCGCGCATCAGCGTGGTAGGCATCTACCGTGACGAAACCACGCTTGAGCCGGTGCCTTACTTCCAGAAACTGGTTTCGAATATCGACGAGCGCATGGCGCTGGTGGTCGACCCGATGCTGGCGACCGGCGGTTCGATGATAGCCACCATCGATCTGCTGAAAAAAGCGGGCTGCAGCAGCATCAAAGTGCTGGTGCTGGTAGCGGCGCCGGAAGGCATCGCGGCGCTGGAAAAAGCGCATCCGGACGTTGAGCTTTACACCGCTTCCATCGACAAAGGACTGAATGAGCACGGATACATTATTCCGGGCCTCGGCGATGCGGGCGACAAGATATTTGGTACGAAATAAAAAATGAGCCGACTTTGATAGTCGGCTTTTTTTTGGTCCAGCAACATAACATTTGCACACAACGACACTTGAGGAAAACACTATGACGCGCCGTGCTATCGGGGTAAGTGAAAGACCGCCGCTTTTACAGACTATCCCGCTTAGTTTGCAGCACCTGTTCGCCATGTTTGGCGCTACCGTGCTGGTGCCAATCCTGTTTCATATTAACCCGGCTACCGTGCTGCTGTTCAACGGCATTGGTACGCTGCTTTATCTCTTTATTTGCAAAGGAAAAATTCCCGCTTATCTGGGCTCAAGCTTTGCCTTCATCTCACCGGTGCTGCTGCTGCTGCCGCTCGGTTATGAGATGGCGCTGGGCGGCTTTATCGTCTGCGGCGCGCTCTTTTGCCTGGTGGCGCTGATCGTGAAAAAAGCGGGAACCGGCTGGCTGGATGTGATGTTCCCGCCTGCGGCGATGGGCGCCATCGTCGCCGTTATCGGCCTTGAGCTGGCGGGCGTCGCCGCCAACATGGCAGGCTTGCTGCCGGCGCAAGGACAGACGGCGGACTCCACGACTATCACCATCTCGCTGGTAACGCTGGCGGTAACGGTATTCGGCTCCGTGCTGTTCCGCGGTTTCCTCGCCATTATCCCGATTTTGATTGGCGTGCTGGCGGGCTACGCGCTCTCTTTTGCGCTGGGCGTTGTGGACACCGCGCCTATCCAGCAGGCGCACTGGTTTGCATTGCCGACGTTCTACACCCCGCGTTTTGAATGGTTCGCCATCTTTACCATTCTGCCTGCGGCGCTGGTGGTTATCGCCGAACACGTCGGTCATCTGGTGGTGACGGCGAACATTGTGAAGAAAGATCTGCTGCGCGACCCGGGCCTGCACCGCTCGATGTTCGCCAACGGTTTCTCCACCATGATTTCCGGTTTCTTCGGCTCCACGCCGAACACCACTTATGGTGAGAACATCGGCGTAATGGCCATCACCCGCGTTTACAGCACCTGGGTTATCGGCGGCGCGGCTATTATCGCCATTCTGCTCTCTTGCGTAGGCAAGCTGGCCGCGGCGATTCAGATAATCCCGGTGCCGGTGATGGGCGGTGTTTCGCTGCTGCTTTACGGCGTAATTGGCGCCTCCGGCATCCGCGTGCTGATCGAATCCAAAGTCGATTACAGCAAAGCGCAGAACCTGATCCTGACCTCCGTGATTCTGATTATTGGCGTGAGCGGTGCGAAAGTGCATGTCGGCGCGGCGGAGTTGAAAGGCATGGCGCTGGCGACTATCGTCGGTGTAGGCCTGAGCCTTATTTTCAAACTTATCAGCGTGTTGCGCCCGGAAGAGGTGGTGCTGGACGCGAATGAGCAGGCTGAAAAACATTCCTGATCGTGATACCGGGCGGCGATCCGCCCGGTTCAACAGCGAAACGATTCTGTGGTAAACTCAGCGCGTTTTTCTGCAAGCCTTTGAAGAGGTCCCTCTGAACACTCCGGCACAGCTCTCTTTGCCGCTCTGGCTGCCCGACGATGAAACCTTCGCAAGTTTCTGGCCGGGTGATAATCCTTCGCTTTTAGCCGCGCTACAGAACGTGCTGCGCCAGGAGCACAGCGGGTATATCTATTTCTGGGCCAGAGAAGGGGCCGGTCGCAGCCACCTGCTGCACGCCGCCTGCGCCGAGCTTTCCCAGCGCGGCGACGCCGTGGGCTACGTTCCGCTCGATAAGCGCACCTGGTTTGTACCGGAAGTGCTGGAAGGAATGGAGCAACTCTCGCTGGTTTGTATCGACAACATCGAATGCATTGCCGGTGACGAGCCCTGGGAGATGGCTATCTTCAATCTCTACAACCGGATCCTGGAGTCGGGCAATACCCGGCTGTTGATCACAGGCGATCGCCCGCCGCGCCAGCTTAACCTGCATCTGCCGGATCTTGCTTCGCGCCTCGACTGGGGGCAAATCTACAAGCTGCAGCCGCTTTCGGATGACGATAAGCTGCAGGCGCTGCAACTGCGCGCGCGTTTACGCGGGTTTGAGCTGCCGGAAGATGTGGGACGCTTTCTGCTTAAACGCCTGGATCGCGAGATGCGCACGCTGTTTATGACGCTTGATCAACTCGACAGAGCTTCTATTACCGCCCAGCGCAAGCTGACCATTCCGTTTGTCAAAGAGATTCTGAATCTGTAGCGGGCAGAGCGCCCGCTACAAGGTGAGGATTACAGGATTTCCAGCACTGACTCCGGCGGGCGGCCAATGCGCGCCTGGCCGTTGTTAACCACAACCGGGCGTTCAATCAGCTTCGGGTTATTCACCATCGCCGCAATCAACGCTTCGTCGTTTGTTTCATCAGCAAGCTTAAGCTCTTTATAGCAATCTTCTTTGGTGCGCATAAGCTCGCGCGGGCTCTTCATGCCGAGCATGTGCAATAACCCTTTCAGCGTCTGCGCATCGGGCGGCGTATCCAGATAAAGCACTACCTGTGGCTCAACGCCGCGCGCTTTTAACAGGTTCAGCGTTTCACGGCTTTTAGAGCAGCGCGGGTTGTGATAAATCGTCACGTCCTGAGACATGTTTTCTCCTTTTACATTTTTTCGTAAGGGCGGAAGCGCTGCTGTAGCTGGCGCAACTGGTCGATACGGGCGTCGTAGCGCGCCTGCTGGAGGCTGCCGAGCTTCACCTGCGAGCTGGCGCCGCTGAGCAGGCTGATGGCCTGGTCGAGCTTGCCGAGCAGCGCCATGACTTCGGCGCGCGCCGCCAGCTCCTGGTCGCGGTTGCCGAGCTTCGCCTGCGCCTGCGCCAGCAGATCCCAGCCGTTGGTATCGTCCGGATGCGAGAAAGTATAGCGGTTGAGGATTTTCACCGTTTCGCCAGGCTGGCCGCCTTCCAGATAAGCGTTGGCCAGGTTCAGTTGCAGCACCGGGTTATTTTTTAAATCCGGCGCGGTTTTCAGCCGGTTAATGGCGTCGTTCGCTTTGTTCAGACCGAGATCGATATCGGTGGAAAGGTCGAGATACCAGGCGCTGCCGGGCTGGGCGGCCAGCAGCGGCTGCAGCTGACGGCGCGCCTCGGCGAAGTTTTTATCCTGCATCGCCTGCAGCGCGCGGCCATACTGGGCGGCGTGCTGTTCACGCACGTTGCCTTTCGCCAGCGCATCCAGCAGGTCGCTGGTCAACTGGTTGCGCCCCGAATTGTACATGCCGAGCGTACGCACCTTCGCCATATAGAAGTCTTCTGACGACTGCGTGACAACCGGGCGCATCTGGTTGGCGCGGTTTCGGGCGTCGGCGAGACGGCTTTCCGGCAACGGGTGAGTCAGCAGAATTTCCGGCGGCCGGGTGGAGTAGCGCGCCTGGTCGAGCAGCTTCTCAAGGAAAGTCGGCATCGCTTGCGGGTCGAAGCCTGAACGCTGCAACACCTGAATACCGATGCGATCCGCTTCCTGTTCGTTTTGCTGCGTAAAGCTAATCACGCCCTGCTGGGTACCGGCGAGCGTGCCGGTGAGCGCCGCCATCCCCGCCTGCGGGCTCGCCATCGCCAACAGAATCGAACCCAGCGCGCCGACCCAGGTCAGCGGCGCGCTGCGCTTTTGATCTTCCATCGCCCGCGCCAGGTGGCGCTGGGTAACGTGAGAAATTTCATGCGCCATGACCGAGGCGAGCTGGCTTTCGTTATCGGCATAGCGGAACAGCGCAGAATGCAGCACCACATTGCCGCCAAAGAAGGCGAAGGCGTTGATTTCGTCGTTGTTGATTAAAAAGAAGTGAAAGGGGGTCTTTACCGAGTTGGCATGCGAGACCAGCCGCATCCCCAGGCCGTTGATGTACTGCACCAGCAGCGGGTCGTTGATAAGCGGCGCGCTGCCGCGCAGCTGGCGAACATAATAGTCGCCCATCTGCATCTCCTGACCGATGGAGAGCGTGCTTCCTGCCGAGGTTCCCATATCCGGCAGCTGATCGCCCGAATCCGCATAGGCGGGAAGGGCCTGGCCTGCCAGCATGGCGCCGATGAGTGTCGCAACCAGTGTTGTTTTCAACTGCCTGAACATAACCTCTGTCCTGTTTGTCTGAAGTCTCTTTAAGACCGGGCTGGCCTGAATGTGTTCAGCAAAATCCGTGCTTCGGGAGTGTAGCCTGCATCAAGGGCGATGAAAATCATATTCAGCCGACAAACGCTTGTCTTGTGAGCGGGTGAAAAATCGCAGTCTTTTTTGTGACATTTCGATACAATTCGCCCTTCACTTTTCGGCTATTCCTCCGCCGGGGAAGGAGTCTTATGCTTGAGTTGTTAACGCAGTGGTACCGCCGTCGCTTCAGCGACCCGGAAGCCATTGCTCTGCTTGTTATTCTGGTTGCTGGTTTTTGCATCCTCTTCTTTTTGCATGGTCTGCTGGCGCCGCTGCTGGTCGCGATTGTGTTCGCTTACTTACTGGAATGGCCCACCGTGCGGCTTGAGCGCATCGGCTGCTCGCGCCGGCTCGCGGCCACGCTTGTGCTGGTGCTCTTTGTCGGCATCGTGCTGGTGATGGCTTTTGTGGTGATCCCTGTCGCGTGGCAGCAGGGGATTTACCTGATTCGCGACATGCCTGGCATGTTTAACAAACTGGCTGATTTCGCCGCGACGTTGCCCAAGCGTTACCCGGCGCTGACGGATGCCGGCATCATTGACGCCATGGCGGAAAACCTGCGCGCCCGCATGTCTGTGCTGGGCGATTCGGTAGTGAAATATTCGCTCGCCTCGCTGGTGGGGCTGTTGACGCTCGCCATTTATCTGGTGCTGGTGCCGCTGATGGTCTTTTTCCTGCTTAAGGATAAAGAGCAGCTGCTCAATGCGGTGCGTCGCGTGCTGCCGCGTAATCGCGGGCTGGCAGGGCAGGTGTGGGTTGAGATGAACCAGCAGGTCACCAATTACATTCGCGGTAAAGTGCTGGAGATGATTGTCGTTGGCGTCGCCACCTGGATTGGCTTCCTTATCTTCGGCCTCAACTACTCGCTGCTGCTGGCGGTGCTGGTGGGGATCTCGGTGCTTATTCCTTATATCGGCGCGTTCGTGGTGACCATTCCGGTTATCTGCGTGGCGCTCTTCCAGTTTGGGCTCGGCACCGAGTTCTGGAGTTGCTTCGCCGTTTACCTCATTATCCAGGGGCTTGACGGCAACCTGCTGGTGCCGGTGCTTTTCTCCGAGGCGGTCAACCTTCATCCGTTGGTTATTATTCTGTCTGTCGTGATTTTCGGCGGGCTGTGGGGCTTCTGGGGCGTCTTCTTCGCCATCCCGCTGGCGACGCTGATTAAAGCCGTGGTTCACGCCTGGCCGGATGATATGTCGCTGGAAGAGAAATAAAAAAAGCCGACCTCAGGTCGGCTTTTTTATTGTCAGCCCTAAACCACCTCCTGAGGAGGTGGTGATTGTCCCTGTAAGGCTATAGCCTGAAGAAAGCCCATGCCGGAATATTTCTCCTTACTCACCACAAGTAAGAGGGAAAAACCAACATGGGCCTTTACAGAAGTTCATCACATGTATTCTGGCGCTGCAAATATCATATCGTCTGGACACCCAAGTATCGTTTCAAGATCCTGACGGACAAGATTGGTAAGGAGTTGTACCGGACAATCTATATTCTGTGCAACATCAAGGACTGCGAAGTGCTGGAACTGAATATTCAGCCTGACCATGTTCATCTGGTGGTTATCGTACCGCCCAAACTCTCTATTTCAACG
>JHYZ01000015.1 GCA_000621185.1 Franconibacter pulveris DSM 19144 | reverse complement strand
GTCAAGCGTTAATTTACGCTTAATTCCGTTTTGATTCTTGCTGCCAGGCCGGCGTGTATGCCGTTGTGCCGTGTCAGTGGAGGCGCATTATAGGGAGTTCTCGCGAGCTGACAAGAGTAAATTTAAAAAAAATGCTCAACCGCACACTTTTCAACCAAAACATATCATAACTGCTTATATATTGTGATATTTGCCGTTTTTTGCACCTCATCTCTCTACCCGATGGCATACTACTTAGCGAGATAAAGCTAAAGGAACTGCTCGCATGTCGTTATCCACTCAACAACTGGCGGCCCAAAAAAACCTCTCTTATGTTCTTGCCGGGAAGTTGGCGCAGCGCATATTAAAAGGTGAGTACGCACCGGGAAGCATATTGCCAGGTGAAATAGAGCTGGGCGAGCAATTTGGCGTTAGCCGTACAGCTGTCAGGGAGGCGGTTAAGACGCTAACCGCTAAAGGCATGGTTTTACCCCGTCCGCGTATCGGCACACGGGTAATGCCGCAAAGCCACTGGAACTTCCTCGATAAAGAACTGCTCGCCTGGTGGATGACCGTGGAAGATTTCAATAATGTGGTGAAAGACTTTCTTGTCATGCGACAGAGTCTTGAACCTCAGGCCTGCGCCCTTGCCGCGCGCCACGGCAATGAAAACCAGAAGCGCGATCTAAAAGCGACGCTCGATGAAATGCTCTCACTGAAAGCAAAGTTCGACCGCGAACGTTGGGTGGAAGCGGATATGGCTTATCACGAGAAAATCTACGAGATGAGCGGAAATCCTTTTATGACCTCTTTCGCCAGTCTGTTTCGCTCCATCTATTACACCTACTTTTCCGCGATTACCCATAATGAGGTGATTAAGCTTGAGCTTCATCAAACCATTGTCGAAGCGATACTGACAGGAAAGAGCGAAGCCGCTTCTACCGCCTGTCAGACGCTTTTGCAGGATAACGATGCTCAAGAGCAATAACTAAAAACAGGATCCGCATGACCAAAAAAGCGCGCAGTATGGCAGGCCTGCCATGGATAGCGGCCATGGCCTTTTTTATGCAGGCGCTGGACGCCACTATTCTTAACACCGCTCTACCAGCTATCGCCCAAAGCCTTAACCGTTCCCCTCTGGCGATGCAGTCCGCGATTATCAGTTATACCCTGACCGTCGCCATGCTGATTCCCGTCAGCGGCTGGCTGGCAGACCGCTTCGGCACCCGTCGCGTCTTTATGCTGGCAGTATCGCTTTTCACGCTGGGGTCGCTGGCGTGCGCCCTTTCTGGTTCGCTAGGCGAACTGGTTATCTTTCGCGTAGTGCAAGGGGTTGGCGGCGCAATGATGATGCCCGTCGCGCGTCTGGCTCTGCTTCGCGCCTACCCACGCAGCGAACTCTTGCCTGTGCTCAACTTCGTCACCATGCCAGGGCTGGTAGGACCGATTCTGGGACCATTATTAGGCGGGGTGCTGGTCACCTGGGCGAGCTGGCATTGGATCTTCCTTATTAATATTCCCATTGGCATCGCCGGGTTGCTGTACGCGCGTAAATATATGCCGAACTTCACTACGCCGCGCCGCCGTTTTGATTTATCTGGCTTCTTCCTGTTTGGCTTGAGCCTGGTCTTTATCTCCAGCGGCATGGAGCTTTTTGGCGAGCGCATCGTCGCCACCTGGCTGGCACTGCTGGTCATTGTGGGCGGGCTGCTGCTTTTGCTGGCTTATATCTGGCACGCTCGTCGTCACCCAACGCCGCTTATCGCCCTGCCGCTGTTTAAGACGCGAACCTTCTCCGTTGGCATTGCCGGTAATATTGCTTCACGCCTCGGCACAGGGTGCGTACCTTTCCTGATGCCGCTGATGTTACAGGTAGGGTTCGGCTATCCGGCATTCATTGCGGGCTGCATGATGGCGCCGACGGCGGTAGGCTCGATTCTCGCGAAATCAGTAGTCACAAAGGTATTGCGCGGTTTTGGTTATCGTAAAACGCTGGTAGGCATTACGATTTTTATCGGTCTGATGATTGCGCAGTTCGCTATCCAGTCGCCGGGGAAAGAGGTGTGGATGCTGATCCTGCCGCTGTTTATCCTCGGTATGGCGATGTCGACCCAGTTTACGGCGATGAATACCATTACGCTTGCAGACCTTTCAGATGAGAACGCCAGCGGCGGCAATAGCGTGCTGGCAGTGACGCAGCAGCTTTCCATCAGCCTTGGGGTGGCGGTCAGCGCCGCCGTGCTGCGCTTTTATGAAGGGTTTGAAAATGCCAATACCATTGAGCAGTTCCACTACACCTTTATTACGATGGGTGTGATAACCGTTATTTCCGCAGCGGTCTTTATGCTGCTGCGCGCCAAAGATGGCAACAACCTGATAAGAGAGCGGCATAAGGCTTAAGCCGAACCGCGCTCCACCAGCTCCGGCGTCAGCTGGAGCCGCTGCTGCTGTAAATCGGGCTGCGCCATGCGATGAATCAGCACATCAATGGCCAGCTCGCCCAGTTCGTCCTTCGGTTGATGAATGGTGGTCAGCGGCGGCGTCATGTAGCGCGCCAGCTCTATGTCGTCATACCCCACCAGCGCCATATCCTGAGGAATGCGTAACCCCGCCTGGTAGAGCGCCTGATAGGCGCCAACAGCCATGGCGTCGTTACTCATAAATACCGCCTGCGGAGGCTCACGCAATGCCAGCAACGCCTGCATGGCGTCGAAACCGCCGCGAAACTCGAAGTCTGCGTTAACTTCATATCCTTCTTTTACAGTAAGCCCGGCGCGCGCCATCGCGTTGCGATACCCTTCCACACGCAGACGCGCCGGGGTTTTATCGAGCGGCCCGGTAATACAGGCGATGCGGGTATAGCCTTTATCAATCAGATATTGCGTGGCGATATCCCCGCCCAACAGCGAGTTATCCTGAATCAGATCTCCCTCGCCGCCGAACGGCGCCCAGTCCATCATAACCGTAGGGATAGCCGGATAACGGCGCATGATTTCCGGCGAAGGCTGATGTGTTTCGGTACAGAGCAGCAGCAAGCCATCGACACGTTTTTGCAGCAGCGTTTCCAGATTGCGGTTCATTCGCTGCTCATCGCCATCGGTATTACAAAGCACCAGGCTGTAACCGCGCTCAAAGCAGCTGCGCTCCACGCCGCGAACCAGTTCGGAGAAGAAAGGGTTGGAGCTGGCGGTGATCAGCATGCCGATGGTTCGGGTCTGGTTGATTTTGAGGCTGCGCGCCAGCGCGGAGGGCGCGTAGTTCAGACTTTGGATGGCCACCTCGACTTTCTCGCGAATCGCCTCACTGACGAAGCGGTCATTATTAATGACGTGTGAAACGGTGGAGGTGGAGACGCCCGCCAGGCGGGCAACATCTTTCATGGTCGCCACAAGCTACTCCTGCTGCGCCAGAAAGTCGTCAATCTCTTTGCGCCACGGTACGGAAGGCTGTGCGCCGGGACGGGTAACGGCGATAGCCGCCGCCGCATGCGCGAAACGAATAGCTTCCGCCAGCGGTTTTTCTTCCAGCAGCGCCGTAAGCAGCGCACCGTTAAAGGTGTCGCCCGCTGCGATAGTGTCGATAGCTTTTACTTTGAAACCAGGAACCCGTTGACCTTCACCGTTAACGCTTGCCCAAACGCCGCGGCTGCCAAGCGTGATAATAACGGTGCCAATGCCTTTAGCATGCAGCGCCGCCGCCGCTTTCGCCGCGTCGTCGTCATTTTTTACGGCGATGCCGGTCAGCTTCTCCGCTTCGGTTTCATTGGGGGTAATGATATCCACCAGCGCAAGCAATTCATCAGAAAGCCTGCGAGCTGGCGCGGGGTTAAGAATAACGCGAGTGTGGTTCTGCTGCGCAATGCGCGCCGCCGCCAGCACGCTCTCTACCGGTGATTCCAGTTGCATTAACAAGGCGGAAGCTTTGGCGATGCGCTCATGTTGGGCTTCTACCAACGCAGGCGTCAGCGACGCATTGGCGCCAGCATGGATAGCAATCACGTTTTCGCCTTCGCCATTAACAAAAATAAGCGCCACGCCAGTGGACTCGCCCTCAATAACGCTGACCGGCGCGACGTCGACCTTGTCCTGAACCAGCTGCTGACGAACCCGGGCGCCAGTATCATCGCTGCCCACGCAGGCGATAAAATCGATATCCGCGCCGCTGCGCCCGGCCGCTACAGCCTGGTTAGCGCCCTTGCCGCCAAACGCCACCTGGTAATGGTTGCCGGTTACGGTTTCTCCGGGTGAGGGGAAAGCATCAAGATTAAGGATATGGTCGGCATTGATGCTGCCGAGAACGACGAGTTTGCCCACGCTGTTCACCGTTATTTGTCTGGTTAAAGTGCGCCACATCCTGTGGCGCGTTGCCCTGCATTTCTTATGATGTCTTTATTGTTTGACGACCAGTTTCAGGTCGACCGGAATTTTAGCGTGAACTTTCTCGCCTTTAAGCACTTTATCGGCAGTTTGTACGCCGATTGCGCCGATTTGCTCCGGCAACTGCGCAATGGTTGCGCCCAGCTTGCCGTCTTCAACCGCTTTCACGCCGTCCGCTGTGCCGTCAAAGCCAACAACCAGCACATCGGATTTGCCTGCGGTTTGCAAGGCACGCAGCGCACCGAGCGCCATTTCATCGTTCTGGGCGAACACTGCCTGCACGTCCGGATGCGCGGTTAACAGGTTCTGCATCACGTTCAGGCCTTTAGTGCGGTCGAAATCGGCCGGCTGGCTTGCCAGCACATTCAGCTTGTTAGCCGCCACAGCCTGCTGAAAGCCTTCGCCACGCTCACGCGCGGCGGAGGTGCCGGCAATGCCCTGCAGCTCGATAACTTTCGCGCTCTGGCCCGCTTTTTTAGCGATATAGTCGCCCGCGATTTTGCCGCCAACCACGTTATCAGAAGCGACGTGGCTTACCACTTCGCCTTTTGCCGCCATGCGGTCCAGCGTAATGACCGGGATCTTCGCCTGGTTAGCCATCTTCACGGCGTTGCCCACCGCGTCGGAATCGGTGGGGTTGATCAGCAGCAGTTTGGTGCCGCGCACCGTCAGATCCTGCACGTTAGCCAGCTCTTTCGCCGGGTTATTCTGGGAATCCAGCACCACGAGGTTATAGCCGAGTTTGTCAGCTTCTTTTTGCGCGCCATCTTTCAGCGAAACGAAGAACGGGTTGTTAAGGGTGGAGACAACCAGCGCGATGGTCTCCTTCGCCATCGCGTTCGCGCTAACGGTCGCGCTTAACGCAACGGCGGAAACCAGGGTAGCCAGCTTTTTCATGTTCATAGTCAGATGTCCTGTTGAGTAATGAGTTACTGCTTTTTGTTGTCTACCAGCACCGCCAGCAATATCACCACCGCTTTGACGATCATCTGGTAATAGGAAGAAACCCCTAATAAATTCAAACCATTATTCAGGAAACCGAGAATTAAAGCGCCGATCAATGTCCCAACAATGCGTCCTTTGCCGCCGGCGAGACTGGTGCCGCCCAGCACCACCGCAGCAATCGCGTCCAGCTCATACCCGGTACCCGCCGTCGGCTGCGCCGAGGAGAGACGCGCCACTTCGATAACCCCCGCCAGCGCCGCCAGCAGGCCGGACAGAGAGTAAACAATCACTTTGACTTTGTTTACGCTGATGCCGGAAAGGCGCGTCGCCGCTTCGTTGCCGCCCAGGGCATAGATATAACGACCAAGACGGGTATGGTGCAGCATGTACCAGGCAGCGATAAACACAATCGCCATAATCCAGACGGGCGTCGGGATGCCGAGCGGGCGGCCAATACCAAACCAACCAAACAGATCGGCGTTTTCAGTAAAGCCGGTATTTACCGGGCTGCCGTTGGTGTAAACCATCGTGACCCCGCGCAGCAGCAGCATCATCACCAGCGTGGCGATAAACGCCTGCACGCGGCCTTTCGCGACAATCACGCCGGTCACGGCCCCGATTGCGGCGCCGAGGGCGAGCGAGGCGGCAATCGCCACCAGCGCGTTAACCTCAATACCGACAATCGAGGCGGCCACCGCTCCGGTCAGCGCCAGTAAGGAACCGACGGACAGATCGATTCCGGAGGTAAGAATGACCAGCGTCATCCCCACCGCCATGATGGCGTTGACGGAGGTTTGCTGCAGGATGTTGAACAGGTTGTTCAGGGTGAAGAAGTTCGGGCTCAGGGTTGAGACAATCGCAATCAGCACCAGCAGGGCTATCAGTGATTTCTGGTCCATCAGCCATGCTTTGCTGAAATAACGACGTGTCGCCACGGTCTGGGTAGTCATGTCTTTTACTCCTGAGTCACGCGATTCAGTTTGCCGACGGCTGCCGCCATCAGTACTTCCTGGGTGGCTTGCTCACGTGTGAATTCACCGCCGAGATGCCCTTCATGCATCACCATGATGCGATCGCTCATTCCCAGCACTTCCGGCATTTCGGAGGAGACCAGGATGATGCTCAGCCCTTCGGCCTTGAACTGGTTGATGAGCTGATAAATCTCTTTTTTCGCTCCTACGTCCACGCCGCGCGTCGGCTCATCAAGGATAAGCACTTTGGGTCGCGTCATCAGACCGCGGGCAATCGCCACTTTCTGCTGGTTGCCGCCGGAGAGCAGGCCAATCGCCTGATCCATCGAAGGCGTTTTTACGTTAAACAGACGGATGAAATCGCTTACCGCCTGCTGCTCGTCTTTATGCTTCAGGCTGCCGACATCGCGACTGAAATAACGCAGCGCGGTAAGCGACATGTTCTCTTTTACCGACATGCCGAGCACCAGCCCGTCGCGCTTGCGGTCTTCAGAGATATAAACGATGCCGTTCGCCAGCCCGTCCTGCGGTGAGCGAGTCACCACTTCGCGTCCGTCCAGCTCCACGCGGCCGCCGGTACGCGCCAGGGCGCCATAAAGCACTTTCATCAGTTCGGTGCGCCCGGCGCCCATCAGCCCGGCCACGCCGAGAATTTCCCCTTTTTTCAGGGTAAAGCTGACATCATGCACGCCAGGGCCGGAGAGGTTTGATACGCGCAGGCGGGTTTCGCCAGGCGCTTTATCAAGACGGGGATACTGGTCTTCGAGCTTGCGTCCCACCATCATTTCGATAAGCGTCTCTTCGGTGAGCGTGTCGACCTCGCGTTCGGCGATAAACTGGCCGTCGCGAAAAACCGTCACGTCGTCGCAAATCTCGAAAATTTCTTTCATGCGGTGGGAGATATAAACAATGCCGCGCCCTTGCGCTTTCAGTTCGCGGATCACACGAAACAGCGACTCGGTTTCGGTGTCGGTCAACGCATCGGTCGGTTCATCCATAATGATGACTTTCGACTCGAAGCTCAGCACCTTGGCTATCTCCACCATCTGCTGGTCGCCTATAGAGAGATCGCCTACCAGGCGGTGACTGTTAAAGCGCAGATTAAGTTTTTTAAGCAGTTTATCCGCTTCGCCGTGCATCGTTTTCCAGTCGATTTTGCCGAAACGGTTAACGAATTCGCGGCCCAGAAAGATGTTTTCTGCGATGGAGAGCTGCGGAATAAGGTTGAGCTCCTGATGAATAATGCCGATGCCCGCCTCCTGCGAGGATTTCGGGCCGCTGAAGGCGGTCTCTTTACCAAGCCACATCAGCGAACCCGCATCTTTGGTATAGATGCCGGTCAGCACTTTCATCATGGTGGATTTACCGGCGCCGTTTTCCCCCACCAGCGCCATCACACGGCCTGGGTAAACGTTAAGCGCCGCGCCGGAGAGGGCTTTTACGCCGGGGAACGCTTTATCGATCCCCTTGAGTTGTAATAACGCTTCCATGACGGCCTCAGAAGGTTACGCCGGCACAGAGAATGATATTCGCATACGGGGAACACTCCCCGCTGCGAATGACCGCCTGACTGTCTGCGGTTTGTTTTTTAAACTGCTGGTGTGTGATGTAACGTACATCAATATGATTTCCCTGGTGCTGCTGCAGCTGCCTGATGTGCTCAAGCAACGTTTCGTGGAGCTGCGGATTGTGCTGCTTAATCTCCTCCGCCAGGTATGCCGCCTCGACCTGCATCTCCTTCGTGACCACTTCCACAACCTGCATGAAACCAGGAACGCCCTGCGTTAACGCAAGATCGATTCGCTCAGTCGCGCCGGGAATGGGTAAGCCTGCGTCGCACACCACAACCGTATCGGTATGACCGAGACGGGCGATGACGGAAGAGATGCCTGCGTTGAGTACGGTGCCTTTTTTCATTTTATGCTCCCTTAGCGAAACGTTTCGCTGTTGGCAGTGTAGTGAAGAGCATGTTCAGAAAACAATCGCGGCGTAACGAATTTGTGATCGTTATCGAAACGTTTCGCTAACGTAAATTTGCGGGGAGGAAAAAGAAAAACGCCCCGCATTGTAGCGAGGCGTTAAAAAGACGTTAAATTTCAACCTGAGTGCCCAGTTCGATAACCCGGTTAGGTGGGATTTCAAACTGGTCCGGCGCCCGCAGGGCGTTGCGCTGAAGCAGCAGGAATAGCTTGCCGCGCAGCCGCAGGTACCAGGGCCGGTCGCCGATAATCAGCGATTCATGCGACATAAAGAACGAGGTTTCCATCATTCGGCAGCTTAAGCCTTCCAGCCCGCAGCGGTGGAACACTTCTTCTACGTTCGGCGTTTCGCGCCAACCGTAGCTTGCCACCACGCGCCAGAACGTCGGCGAAAGCTGCTCAATCTGCACCCGGCGAACGTTATGTACATACGGCGCGTCCTCGGTGCGCAGCGTCAGCAGGATAACCCTTTCATGCAGCACCTTGTTGTGCTTCAGGTTATGCAGCAAGGCGAAAGGAATAACGTTAAGCGCGCGGGACATATACACCGCGGTGCCCGGCACGCGCACCGGCGGTGATTTCTCCAGCGAGGCGATCATCGCATCCAGCGAGTTGCCGTGCTCATGCATACGGCGCAACAGGCGAAAACGCTCGCTCTTCCAGGTGGTCATGATGATAAACATCACGATGCCGAGACTCAGCGGCAGCCAGCCGCCGGAGAAGAGTTTATCCAGGTTCGCCGAGAAGAGCGGGATATCCACACACAGGAAGGCGGTGGCGATAAGCAAGACGAACAGCTTATTCCAGTTCCAGTTTTTACGCGCCACGGTGCAGGAAAGAATCGAGGTCAGCACCATGGTGCCAGTCACCGCGATGCCGTAAGCCGCAGCGAGGTTGCTCGAATGTTCGAAGCTGATAATGACAATCACCACGGCGAAATAGAGCATCCAGTTAATCACCGGAATGTAAATCTGCCCGGACTCCATCTCAGAGGTGTGAATGATGCGCATCGGCGACAGGTAACCGAGGCGCACCGCCTGGCGGGTTAATGAGAAGACGCCGGAGATAACCGCCTGCGAAGCGATAACGGTAGCCAGCGTCGCCAGAATCAGCATTGGAATTAATGCCCAGTCCGGCGCCAGCAAAAAGAAGGGGTTCTTAATCGCTTCCGGCGTTTTCAGCAGCAGCGCGCCCTGACCAAAATAGTTCAACACCAGCGAAGGCAGCACCACGCTGAACCATGCCACGCGAATCGGCAGTTTGCCGAAGTGCCCCATATCGGCATACAGCGCTTCCACGCCGGTAATGGACAGCACCACCGCGCCCAGCGCGACAAAAGAGATCGTTTTATATTCCAGAAAGAAGTGTACCGCCCAGACCGGATTCAGCGCCTGCAACACTTCGGGGTTGCCTATAATGCCGCGCGCGCCCAGTACCGCCAGAACGAGAAACCAGGCAAGCATAATCGGCGCAAAAAGTTTGCCCACCATGCCGGTGCCATGCTTCTGAATAATAAACAGCAGCGTAAGAACGATAATAGAAAGCGGAACGATATAGGCGTCCAGCGAGGGGGCGGCTATCTCCAGGCCTTCTATCGCCGACATCACCGAAATAGCCGGGGTGATAACCACCTCGCCATAAAAGAAGCTGCCGCCAATTAACCCCAGAATGACCAGTACCGACGTCATGCGCGCCGACGTGTTGCGGCCCGCCAGCGACATAAGCGTCAGGATTCCCCCTTCACCGGCGTTGTCCGCCCGCATAACAAAGGTGAGGTATTTAATAGAGACAACAAAAACCAACAGCCAGAAAATAAGAGAAAGAAAACCGAAAACGGCATCCCGTTCAACGCCAAACCCGAACTGTCCTGACAGACACTCTCTTAGGGTATAAAGCGGGCTGGTGCCGATATCACCGTAAACCACCCCGATTGCGGCCAGCGTTATGGCAGGCAGCGATTGCTTATTGTCAGTGCTCATAGACTAATCTTTCGTTGGGAGAAATGGGTGTGCTTAGTCCCTTGGCCCACAAAAAGCGCACAGTATGCACGATTCACCAAAAAATCGTACCCCTAAATGGCAATGCCTTTATCTACGTCAACCGGAATTAACCGAAGCATCAATCTATTATTAGCGAATAAGCGGAACGTTTATACTCGCCCTTTCATCGGATGGCAGCGTCTGGATCAGAGTAACTATTATGGCTCAAACACATCTTCTGGCAGAAAGAATTTCGCGGCTCAGCGCAGCGCTGGAAAAAGGGCTCTTTGAACGCAGCCACGCCATTCGTCTCTGCCTGCTGGCGGCGCTTAGCGGCGAAAGCGTGTTCCTGCTCGGGCCGCCCGGCATCGCCAAAAGTCTGATAGCCCGCCGCCTGAAATTCGCTTTTGAGCATGCCCGCGCGTTTGAGTACTTAATGACCCGCTTTTCGACGCCGGAGGAGGTCTTCGGGCCGCTCTCTATTCAGGCGCTGAAAGATGAAGGACGCTACGAGCGCCTGACGCAAGGCTATCTTCCCGAGGCGGAAATTGTTTTTCTTGATGAGATCTGGAAAGCGGGGCCGGCGATTCTCAACACGCTGCTGACCGCTATCAACGAACGGCGTTTTCGCAACGGCGCGCGGGAAGAGAAAATCCCAATGCGACTGTTGGTTACCGCTTCCAACGAACTGCCGGAAGCCGACAGCAGCCTGGAGGCGCTTTACGACCGTATGCTGATTCGCCTGTGGCTCGATAAAGTGCATGAGAAGAATAACTTCCGCGCCATGCTGATTAGCCAGCAGGATGAAAATGAAAACCCGGTGCCGAAAGGGCTTCAGGTTACCGACGAAGAGTATGAGCGCTGGCAGCAGGAGATAGGGAAAGTCGCGCTGCCTGATAACGTCTTTGAACTCGTCTTCCTTTTACGCCAGCAGTTGGAAAATCTGCCGCAGGCGCCGTATGTCTCCGACCGCCGCTGGAAAAAAGCGATACGTCTGCTGCAGGCGAGCGCTTTTTTCAGCGGTCGCGAGGCGGTGGCCCCCATCGACATTATTCTGCTGAAAGATTGTCTGTGGCACGACGCCAGCGCCATGACCCTGATGCAGCAGCAAATTGAAGCGCTGATGACCGGCCACGCCTGGCAGCAGCACGCCATGCTGACTAAACTCGGCGCGATTGAACAGCGCCGTCTGCAGCTTCAACAGCAACAGAGCGACCAACAGGCGCTGACGGTGATAAAACAGGGCAGCATGTTCAGCCGCCGACCGCATTACCAGTTGCCGGAGGGCGTACAGGGCGAAACCCTTACCTTGCTGCTGCAAAAGCCGCTACGGCTGCACGATATGGATGTTATTCATATCACTCTGGCGCGTGAAGCGCTGGACGCCTGGCTGCAAAAGGGCGGCGAGATCCGCGGCAAGCTTAACGGCATTGGCTTTGCTCAGCCGCTTAACCTGGAAGTGGACAATCGTCAGCATCTTATCATTCGTGACGTAAGCCTGCAGGGCACCGCGCTGGCGCTGCCGGGCGCGCAGGAACAGAGCGTGCCGGAAGAGGTTAAGCAACAGCTCGACGCGCTCGATAACGAATGGCATCAGCAGCACAACCGCTTTAGCGAACAGCAGAAGTGCCTCTTTATTCACAGCGACTGGCTTGGTCGGATTGAAGCGAGCCTGCAGGACGTGGGCGCTCAGATCAAGCAGGCGCGACAATGCTGACGCTCGATACGCTCAACGTGATGCTGGCGGTGAGCGAAGGGGAGATGATAGAGGAGTTGATCCTCACTTTGCTGGCCTCGCCGCAACTCGCCATTTTTTTTGAAAAGTTTCCTCGTCTGAAGCAAGCCCTTACTCAGGATATCCCCCGCTGGCGGGAGCAGCTTAAAGCGCGTCTGCGCGAAGCGCACGTGCCGCCGGAGCTGGCGCAGGAGGTGGTTTGCTATCAGCAAAGCCAGTTGCTCTCCACCACGCAGTTTATTGTTCAACTGCCACAGACGCTTCGCCAGCTTAACGCGGTCAACTCCCCTTTCGCCGCGCAAGCCGCGCAGCTGGTGGCCGAAAACACCACCTTCACGCCGGCGCTGCATACGCTTTTCCTCCAGCGCTGGCGTCTGAGTCTGGTGGTGCAGGCCACCACGCTGAATCAGCAATTGCTTGAGAACGAGCGGGAACAGTTGCTGACTGAGATGCAGGAACGTCTCACCCTGAGTGGACAGCTTGCGCCGGTGCTCACGGAAAATGACGCTTCCGCCGGCAGGTTGTGGGATATGAGCGCGGGCAAACTCAAGCGCGGCGACTATCAACTTATCGTCAACTATGGCGAATTCCTGACGCAGCAGCCGGAGCTTCTTCATCTGGCAGAGCAGCTAGGCCGTTCACGGGAAGCCAAATCGGTGCCGAAGAACGATGCGCCGCTGGAGACGTTCCGCACGCTGGTCCGCGAACCGGCGACCGTGCCGGAACAGGTGGAAGGCTTACAGCACAGCGACGATATTCTTCGCCTGCTGCCACCGGAACTGGCAACGCTCGGGCTAACGGAACTGGAGTTTGACTTCTATCGAAGACTGGCAGAGAAGCAATTGCTTACATACCGATTACAGGGCGATGCATGGCGGGAGAAAGTAATGCAGCGGCCTGTTACCCATAAGGATGTTGAGGAGCAGCCGCGCGGCCCGTTTATCGTCTGCGTGGACACCTCCGGCTCCATGGGGGGCTTTAACGAACAGTGCGCTAAAGCGTTTTGTCTGGCGCTGATGCGCATCGCGCTCGCTGATAACCGGCGCTGTTTTATTATGCTGTTTTCCAGCGAAGTGGTGCGCTATGAGCTGGCGGGACGCGACGGCATCGAGCAGGCGATCCGCTTTTTAAGCCAGCGTTTTCGCGGCGGTACCGATCTTGCGAGCTGCTTTCGCGCCATTATTGAGAAGATGCACGGCGGCGAATGGCGCGATGCCGACGCGGTGGTCATTTCAGACTTTATTGCCCAGCGGTTGCCGGATGAGGTGGTGAATAAAGTAAAAACGCTGCAGCGAATAAACCAGCACCGGTTTCATGCCGTGGCGATGTCGGCGCATGGCAAACCCGGCATCATGCGCATCTTCGACCATATCTGGCGCTTTGATACCGGGTTACGCAGCCGCCTGCTTCGGCGCTGGCGGCGTTAAGCTTTACAGCAGACCGCTGACGCTTTCCTGCACCTGGGCAGGCCATACGCCGCACTGCACCTGACCGATATGCGGCAACTGCAACAGCAGCATAGTCAGACGCGACTGGCCAATACCGCCGCCGATAGTCTGCGGCATTTCGCCTTTCAGCAGGGCCTGATGCCATTCCAGCGCCAGTCTGTCTTCATCGCCGGTCAGCGCCAGCTGACGTTTCAGGGCTTCGGCGTCTACGCGGATCCCCATAGAAGAGATTTCGAAGGCGTCTTCCAGCACCGGGTTCCAGACCAGAATATCGCCGTTCAGCCCGGCGAAACCGCCTTCGCATGGGGTCGTCCAGTCATCATAATCGGGCGCACGCACGTCGTGGCGTTTGCCGTCGCCCAGCTTGCCGCCAATACCAATAAGAAAGACGGCGCCCAGCTCTTTGGTAATGGCGCGCTCGCGCCCCTTTGCATCCAGTTCCGGGAAACGGCTTTGCAGCGTTTCGCTGTGTACGAAGTGGATCTGCTCCGGTAGGGCGGCCTTCAGGCCAAATTGCTCGCTCACTGCCGCTTCGGTGGCTTTAATCGCCGCCCAGATCGTTTCAACCGTCTGTTTCAGGGTGCCGAGATGGCGCTCGCCGTCACCCATTACGCGCTCCCAGTCCCACTGATCCACATAGACTGAGTGCACGGGCGACAGCCGGTCTTCATCCGGGCGCAACGCCTTCATATGTGTATAAAGCCCTTCACCTGCGCTGAAGTCATGTTGTCCTAACGTCTTGCGCTTCCATTTTGCCAGCGAATGCACGACTTCAAACTGCGCCTGCGGCAGCGTCTTCACTTTTACCTGCACCGCTTTCTCGCTGCCGGATAAGTTATCCTGCGTGCCATCCCCGAGGCGGCTCAGGATCGGCGCCTGGACTTCAATCAGGCCTAGCTTTTCTTCGAGCTGGCGAGAGAAATGGGATTTTACGAAGCTGATCTGGCGTTGTTTTGCGATATAAGCGGTTTTCATTTTTTGCGGCTCCTGTGCGTCCAATACCAATGATTAAGCAACAGAAAACGGCTACTATTCAATAATCAATAATAAAAAAGCCGTTCAGGTTTTCGTTTCGCTAAAATGAATGGCTTAAAAATCGGAATTCTTTATTAGTCATAGGAAAAAGTGATGGAAAATTATCAGATCGATAATCTGGACCGCGGCATTCTCGACGCTTTGATGGCAAACGCCCGCACCGCCTATGCGGAGCTTGCCAAACAATTCGGCGTAAGCCCTGGCACTATCCACGTACGGGTTGAGAAGATGAAGCAGGCAGGCATTATTACCGGCGCACGAATAGACGTAAGCCCGAAACAGCTTGGCTATGACGTTTGTTGCTTTATCGGCATTATTCTCAAGAGCGCGAAAGATTACCCGGCGGCGCTGGCGAAGCTGGAAAGCCTGGAGGAAGTGACGGAGGCTTATTACACCACCGGGCACTACAGTATCTTTATTAAAGTGATGTGCCGCTCCATTGACGCGCTGCAGCAGGTACTTATCAACAAGATCCAGACAATTGATGAAATTCAGTCCACGGAGACGCTGATCTCCTTACAAAACCCGATCATGCGCACCATCCGGCCATAGGCCTCTTTTTTGATACCCATATTATCCACAGGTAGATCCCAGCCCGCTCACAGCGTACAATGCAACTCGTTTTACTAAAGGCGGGACACCATGGCAGACATTACCCTGATCAGCGGCAGCACCCTGGGCGGCGCGGAGTACGTGGCCGAGCATCTGGCGGAAAAGCTGGAAGAGGCCAACTTTTCTACAGAAACCTTCCACGGCCCCCTGCTGGATGATCTGAATAAAGAAGGCGTCTGGCTGGTGGTAAGTTCGACCCATGGCGCAGGCGATCTGCCGGATAACCTTCAGCCGCTTTATGACGAGCTGAACGAACAGCACCCCGATCTGAGTGGTTTACGCTACGGCGCTATTGGTATCGGTAGCCGGGAGTATGACACCTTCTGCGGCGCCATTGAGAAAATGGACGAACTGCTTACCGCCTGTGGAGCAAAACGCGTCGGCGATCTGCTGAAAATTAACATTCTCGATCACGACATTCCGGAAGATCCGGCCGAAATCTGGCTGGGATCCTGGAAAAATTTGCTCTGATTACGACAAAGATCGATTTTTTTCTGTGGATAAACCTGCTGAAAAGCTTGGATCAAGCCGTAGTTATCCAAAGTATAACCTTTGTTTACTTTTTGAGTTGTGCATAACCCTCGTTTCTGATCCCAGCTTATACGGCGTGGGATCACCGATCATTCACAGCAAGCGATCCTGGATAACGCATTGATCCTGAAAGGAGGTTTGCCGTTATCCACAGGACAGGTCGATCTTAATAAGAGATCACAGTAAAAAAGATCCCTATATAAAAGATCTTCTTTTTAATACCAACGATCCCGATGCTTTCTCGATACGCTAAAGTTGAGTAGAATCCACGGCCCGGGACTTCCCATCCTCATTCGCAACACCGCGAGGTTACACCACCATGTTTTATCCGGATCCTTTTGACGTCATCATCATTGGCGGGGGTCATGCAGGTACCGAGGCCGCGATGGCCGCTGCACGTATGGGTCAACAGACCCTGCTATTGACACACAATATCGACACGCTGGGACAGATGTCCTGCAACCCGGCGATCGGCGGTATTGGTAAAGGACATCTGGTTAAGGAAGTGGACGCCCTCGGCGGGTTAATGGCGAAAGCGATCGATCAGGGCGGCATTCAGTTTAGGATACTAAACGCAAGCAAAGGGCCGGCGGTTCGCGCCACCCGCGCTCAGGCAGACCGTGTGCTTTATAAGCAGGCGGTGCGCACTGCGCTTGAGAACCAGCCTAATCTGATGATCTTCCAGCAGGCGGTAGACGACCTGATCGTGGAAAACGATCGCGTTGTCGGCGCGGTTACACAGATGGGCCTGAAGTTCCGCGCTAAAGCAGTCGTGCTGACGGTCGGCACTTTCCTCGACGGCAAAATTCATATTGGTCTTGATAACTACAGCGGCGGCCGTGCAGGCGACCCGCCTTCCATTCCGCTGGCTCGCCGCCTGCGTGAACTGCCGCTGCGTGTAAACCGCCTTAAAACCGGTACGCCGCCGCGCATTGATGCCCGCACCATTGATTTTAGCGAGCTGGCGCAGCAACACGGCGATAACCCGATGCCGGTGTTCTCGTTCATGGGGTCTGTTTCCCAGCATCCGGCGCAGGTGCCATGCTACATCACGCACACGAACGAAAAAACGCACGACGTGATCCGCAATAACCTCGACCGCAGCCCGATGTATGCCGGGATCATTGAGGGGATCGGCCCGCGTTATTGTCCTTCTATCGAAGACAAAGTGATGCGCTTTGCCGATCGCAACGCGCACCAGATCTTCCTCGAACCGGAAGGGCTGACCAGTAACGAAATTTACCCGAACGGCATCTCCACCAGCTTGCCGTTTGACGTACAAATGCAGATTGTCCGCTCCATGAAGGGAATGGAAAACGCGCGCATCGTACGCCCGGGCTACGCTATTGAATATGACTTCTTCGACCCGCGTGATTTGAAACCTACCCTTGAAAGCAAATACATTCAGGGGCTGTTCTTCGCCGGACAGATTAACGGCACGACGGGCTATGAAGAAGCCGCCGCGCAGGGGCTGCTGGCAGGGCTGAACGCTGGCCGCTACTCTGCGGAAAAAGAGGGCTGGTCGCCGCGTCGCGATCAGGCTTACCTTGGGGTGTTGGTGGACGATCTCTGCACCCTCGGCACCAAAGAGCCGTACCGCATGTTTACCTCCCGCGCAGAATATCGACTGATGCTGCGTGAAGATAACGCCGACCTGCGTCTGACCACTATTGGCCGCGAACTGGGCCTGGTGGATGACGAACGCTGGGCGCGCTTCAACGAGAAGCTGGAGAACATTGAACGCGAGCGCCAGCGCCTGAAAGAAACCTGGGTACACCCGAATGCAGAAAATGTATCCGAAGTGAATGCTCACTTAACGGCGCCGCTCTCCCGTGAAGCGAGCGGCGAAGACTTACTGCGTCGCCCGGAAATGACTTACGAGCAGCTGGTGAAGCTGGAAAGCTTCGGTCCCGGTCTGGCTGATGCAGAGGCGGCCGAACAGGTCGAGATTCAGGTCAAGTACGAGGGGTATATCGCTCGCCAGCAGGACGAGATTGAGAAGCAGCAGCGTAACGAGAACACGTTACTGCCGGCAACCCTCGACTACCGCCAGGTGAACGGTCTTTCCAATGAGGTTATCGCCAAGCTAAACGATCATAAGCCAGCTTCTATCGGTCAGGCGTCCCGTATCTCCGGGATCACCCCAGCCGCTATCTCCATTCTGCTGGTCTGGCTGAAAAAACAAGGGCTGCTGCGCCGCAGCGCCTGAGCATGTTAAACATGGGTCAGCGCCAGGCTGGCCCTTTTTTTAGGATACTGTTGTGCTCAATTCACTTAATCGTCTGCTGGATGCGGCGACCATTTCGCTGCCCGATCGCCAGAAAGACCAGCTGCTGGACTATGTCGGTATGCTGAACAAATGGAATAAGGCCTATAACCTGACCTCCGTGCGCGACCCGCAGGAGATGCTGGTGCGCCATATCCTCGACAGCATTGTCGTGGCGCCTTACCTGAAAGGCACTCGCTTTATCGATGTCGGCACAGGACCGGGGCTACCGGGAATCCCCCTGGCGATAGTCATGCCGCAGGCGCATTTCACGCTGCTGGATAGCCTTGGCAAGCGCGTTCGCTTTTTAAAACAGGTGCAGCATGAGCTGAAGCTGGAAAATATCACGCCGGTACAAAGCCGCGTCGAGGCGTTTCCCGCCGAGCCGCCGTTTGACGGCGTTATCAGCCGCGCCTTCGCTTCGTTGTCGGATATGGTGAGCTGGTGCCATCACCTGCCGGCAGGGGAGGGGCGTTTTTATGCCCTCAAAGGTCTTCGCCCTGATGATGAAATCGCTTCGTTACCTGCAGGCTTCAGCGTTGAGGAAATTGTGCCGCTGAAGGTGCCGTCCCTTGAAGGCGAACGTCATCTGGTTACGATTAAACCAAACAAAATTTAATTTTTATCAAAAAAAGTGGAAATAGGGATGTTTCCATTTTGTTAATTAGGGCTTTAAAAATAAGCAATTATTCCGTTGCGAATTTACCCTTTATTTACTGTGGGTTTTCTGTTTCTTAACGGCGCACGTTTTGTATGCCAATTTAAATAATCAACAGTGAAAATATCAGCCTGCTAAAAGTGTGCGTCAGCAAAGTTTTAAATGTTAAATTTTTGTCGCGGATGTCAATAAAAGGTTTTTATCGTGTTTTTCGCTGTTTTGAAAAATAGCGAATTTAAAGCGTTTATATTTCAGCAGGATGGGTGGCTTACATTCTTAAATGAAATAAATTTTCTGTAAGCGTAAATGTTAATAATGTGATCCAAAGCACGCTTTAATTGCCGCAATTACGCGCATTCCGCTGATTTCGCTTCTCGCGCTGGCGTTTCATAAAAAAGTGAGAAAATCGCTATGCCGAAAATTATTTAAACATTTATTCACCTTTTAGCTACTTATTGTTTGAAATCACGAGGCCGCCCCGTATAATTTGAGCGCTTTTTGAAGCTTGACTCTAAGCTGCAAAGACAGTTTTATACGACACGCGACATACCTCGAAGGGAGCAGGAGTGGAATCTTATGCCGGTGTCGCTTTTGAGTAGAAACGTTGCTCGCAAGCTTCTGTTCATTCAACTGCTGGCGGCAATAGCAATCGGATTGCTGTTTTGCCTCAAAGACCCCTTCTGGGGCGCTTCCGCAGTAAGCGGAGGCCTGGCAGTCTTGCTGCCGAATGTGTTTTTTATGATTTTTGCCTGGCGCCATCAGGCGCATACACCCGCTCAAGGCCGCGTGGCCTGGACATTCGCTCTCGGCGAAGCGATTAAGGTGGTTGCGACCTTTACTCTGCTGGTGGTGGCGCTGGCGGTATTCAAAGCGGAATTTGTACCGCTCATAGTGACGTGGGTTTCGGTGCTGGTGGTTCAGATACTGGCACCAGCTGTAATCAACAACAAAGGGTAAGAGGCATCATGTCTGCAGGAGAAATCTCGACGCCGCAGGAGTATATAGGTCACCATCTGAATAACCTTCAGATTGACCTGCGTACCTTCTCGCTGGTGGATCCGCATAACCCCCCGGCCACCTTCTGGACGCTCAACATCGACTCCATGTTCTTCTCGGTGGTGCTGGGTCTGTTGTTTCTGGTGCTGTTCCGTAAAGTCGCTAAAAACGCGACCAGCGGCGTACCGGGTAAATTCCAGACGGCGGTAGAGCTGGTCATCGGCTTTGTCCATGGTAGCGTGAAAGACATGTACCACGGTAAAAGCAAGCTGATTGCCCCGCTGGCCCTGACGATTTTCGTCTGGGTATTCCTGATGAACCTGATGGATTTACTGCCAATCGACCTGCTGCCGTATATCGGTGAGCATGTGTTCGGCCTGCCTGCGTTGCGCGTGGTGCCGTCTGCTGACGTGAACATCACCCTGTCCATGGCGCTTGGCGTGTTTATTCTCATTCTGTTCTACAGCATCAAAATGAAAGGCATCGGCGGCTTCACGAAAGAGTTGACGCTTCAGCCGTTCAATCACTGGGCGTTCATTCCAATCAACCTGATTCTGGAAGGCGTGAGCCTGCTGTCTAAGCCGGTTTCTCTCGGTCTGCGACTGTTCGGCAACATGTATGCCGGTGAGCTGATTTTCATTCTGATTGCTGGTCTGCTGCCGTGGTGGTCGCAATGGGTGTTGAACGTGCCCTGGGCTATTTTCCACATCCTGATCATTACGCTGCAAGCCTTCATTTTCATGGTTCTGACGATCGTCTATCTGTCGATGGCGTCTGAAGAGCATTGATTTTTTTACTCAACACTACTGCGTTTTAACTGAAACAAACTGGAGACTGTCATGGAAAACCTGAATATGGATCTGCTGTACATGGCTGCCGCTGTGATGATGGGTCTGGCGGCAATCGGTGCTGCGATCGGTATCGGCATCCTCGGGGGCAAATTCCTGGAAGGCGCTGCGCGCCAGCCTGATCTGATTCCTCTGCTGCGTACTCAGTTCTTTATCGTAATGGGTCTGGTGGATGCTATCCCGATGATCGCTGTGGGTCTGGGTCTGTACGTGATGTTCGCTGTCGCGTAGTAAACGAAGTTGTCTGGAATTAACGGGCAATATCAGAACATTAACCAGATAAGAGGCATTGTGCTGTGAATCTTAACGCAACAATCCTCGGCCAGGCCATCGCGTTTGTCCTGTTCGTTCTGTTCTGCATGAAGTATGTATGGCCGCCTTTAATGGCTGCCATCGAAAAGCGTCAAAAAGAGATTGCTGACGGCCTTGCTTCTGCTGAACGAGCTAAAAAGGATTTGGACCTTGCACAGGCCAACGCGACCGACCAGCTGAAAAAAGCGAAGGCGGAAGCTCAGGTAATCATCGAGCAGGCGAACAAACGCCGCGCGCAGATCCTGGACGAAGCCAAAGCTGAAGCAGAGCAGGAACGTAACAAAATCGTCGCGCAAGCGCAGGCGGAAATCGAAGCCGAACGCAAACGCGCACGCGAAGAGCTGCGTAAGCAAGTCGCTACGCTGGCTGTTGCTGGCGCCGAGAAGATCATCGAACGTTCCGTGGATGAAGCTGCTAACAGCGACATCGTGGATAAACTTGTCGCTGAACTGTAAGGAGGGAGGGGCTGATGTCTGAATTTGTAACGGTAGCTCGCCCCTACGCCAAAGCAGCTTTTGACTTTGCCGTCGAACACCAAAGCCTCGACCGCTGGCAGAACATGCTGGCGTTTGCCGCTGAGGTGGCTAAAAACGAACAAATGGCAGAGCTTCTCTCCGGCGCGTTGGCGCCGGAAACGCTCTCTGAGTCGTTTATCGCAATTTGCGGTGACCAGCTGGACGAAAATGGCCAGAACCTGATTCGGGTGATGGCGGAAAACGGTCGTCTGAAGGTCCTTCCTGATGTTCTTGAGCAGTTCATGCAACTGCGCGCAGCCCTTGAGGCTACTGTTGAGGTGGATGTCACCTCGGCCAGCGCGTTAAGCGAAGAACAGCTTGCGAAAATCAGCGCCGCGATGGAAAAACGTCTGTCACGCAAAGTGAAGCTGAATTGCAAAATCGATAAGTCTGTAATGGCAGGCGTCATCATCCGTGCGGGTGATATGGTCATTGATGGCAGCATTCGCGGCCGTCTTGAGCGCCTTGCAGACGTCTTGCAGTCTTAAGGGGACTGGAGCATGCAACTGAATTCCACCGAAATCAGCGAACTGATCAAGCAGCGCATTGCTCAGTTCAATGTTGTGAGCGAAGCTCATAACGAAGGTACTATTGTTTCTGTAAGTGACGGTGTTATCCGTATCCACGGCCTGGCCGATTGTATGCAGGGTGAAATGATCTCCCTGCCGGGTAACCGTTACGCTATCGCACTGAACCTGGAGCGCGACTCTGTAGGTGCCGTAGTCATGGGCCCTTACGCTGACCTCGCCGAAGGCATGAAGGTTAAGTGTACTGGCCGTATTCTGGAAGTGCCGGTTGGTCGTGGCCTGCTGGGCCGCGTGGTTAACACTCTGGGCGCACCGATCGACGGTAAAGGTCCGGTTGAACACGATGGCTTCTCGCCAATCGAAGTTATCGCACCGGGCGTTATCGATCGCCAGTCCGTAGACCAGCCTGTACAGACCGGTTATAAATCCGTCGATGCCATGATTCCAATCGGCCGCGGCCAGCGTGAGCTTATCATCGGCGACCGCCAGACGGGTAAAACCGCGATGGCAATCGACGCCATCATCAACCAGCGCGATTCCGGCATCAAATGCGTGTACGTGGCTATCGGCCAGAAAGCGTCCACCATTTCTAACGTGGTTCGTAAGCTGGAAGAGCACGGCGCGCTGTCCAACACCATCGTTGTGGTCGCGACTGCGTCTGAATCCGCTGCGCTGCAATACCTGGCACCGTATGCCGGTTGCGCAATGGGTGAATACTTCCGCGACCGCGGCGAAGACGCGCTGATCGTTTACGATGACCTGTCCAAACAGGCTGTCGCTTACCGTCAGGTTTCCCTGCTGCTCCGTCGTCCGCCAGGACGTGAAGCATTCCCGGGCGACGTGTTCTACCTCCACTCCCGTCTGCTGGAGCGCGCATCCCGCGTTAACGCGGAATACGTTGAGAACTTCACTAAAGGTGAAGTGAAAGGTAAAACCGGCTCCCTGACCGCTCTGCCGATCATCGAAACCCAGGCGGGTGACGTTTCCGCGTTCGTTCCGACCAACGTAATCTCCATTACCGATGGTCAGATCTTCCTGGAAACCAACCTGTTCAACTCCGGTATTCGTCCGGCAGTTAACCCGGGTATCTCGGTATCCCGTGTGGGTGGCGCAGCTCAGACCAAGATCATCAAGAAACTGTCCGGTGGTATCCGTACCGCGCTGGCGCAGTATCGTGAACTGGCGGCGTTCTCTCAGTTCGCTTCCGATCTTGACGAAGCGACCCGTAAGCAGCTGAGCCATGGTCAGAAAGTGACCGAGCTGCTCAAGCAGAAACAGTATGCGCCGATGTCTGTTGCACAGCAGGGCTTGGTACTGTTTGCGGCGGAACGCGGTTACCTCGAAGATGTGGAACTGGCGAAAATCGGTAGCTTCGAAGCCGCTCTGCTGGCTTACGCTGACCGTGACCACGCTCCGCTGATGCAAGAGATTAACCAGAACGGTGGCTATAACGATGAGATCGAAGGCAAGCTGAAAAGCCTCCTCGACTCCTTCAAAGCAACCCAGTCCTGGTAACGTCTGGCGGCTTGCTGTAAGGCAAGCCGCAAGGCATTGAGGAGAAGCTCATGGCCGGCGCAAAAGAGATACGTAGTAAGATCGCAAGCGTCCAGAACACGCAAAAGATCACTAAAGCGATGGAGATGGTCGCCGCTTCCAAAATGCGTAAATCGCAGGATCGCATGGCGGCCAGCCGTCCTTATGCAGATACCATGCGCAAAGTGATTAGTCACCTTGCTACCGGTAATCTGGAATATAAGCACCCTTACCTGGAAGAACGCGACGTTAAACGCGTGGGCTACCTGGTGGTGTCTACCGACCGTGGTCTGTGCGGTGGCTTGAACATTAACCTGTTCAAAAAACTGCTGGCGGATATGAAAGTATGGTCCGATAAAGGCGTTCAGTGCGACCTCGCAATGATCGGCTCCAAGGGCGTTTCTTTCTTCAATTCCGTAGGCGGCAACATTGTCGCTCAGGTGACTGGCATGGGGGATAACCCTTCGCTGTCTGAACTGATCGGCCCGGTTAAAGTGATGTTGCAGGCCTACGATGAAGGTCGTCTGGACAAGCTTTACATTGTCAGCAACAAATTTATTAACACCATGTCTCAGGCTCCAACCATCACTCAACTGCTGCCGCTACCGGCTTCAGAAGATGAAGAGTTGAAACGTAAATCCTGGGATTACCTGTATGAACCCGACCCGAAAGCGCTGCTGGATACCCTGCTGCGCCGTTATGTGGAATCGCAGGTTTATCAGGGCGTGGTTGAAAACCTGGCCAGCGAGCAGGCCGCACGAATGGTGGCGATGAAAGCCGCAACCGATAATGGCGGCAGCCTGATTAAAGAGCTGCAGTTGGTATACAACAAAGCTCGTCAGGCCAGCATTACTCAGGAACTCACCGAGATCGTCTCGGGGGCCGCCGCGGTTTAACCAGGTTATTTCGTAGAGGATTCAAGATGGCTACTGGAAAGATTGTCCAGGTAATCGGCGCCGTGGTGGACGTCGAGTTCCCTCAGGATGCCGTACCGAAGGTGTACGACGCCCTTGAGGTAACAAATGGTAATGAGCGTCTGGTGCTGGAAGTGCAGCAGCAGCTCGGCGGCGGTATCGTGCGTACCATCGCGATGGGTTCTTCCGACGGTCTGCGTCGTGGTCTGCCTGTAGCAGACCTCGAGCACCCGATCGAAGTCCCGGTAGGCAAAGCGACCCTGGGCCGTATCATGAACGTGCTGGGTCAGCCGATCGACATGAAAGGCGATATCGGCGAAGAAGAGCGCTGGGCGATTCACCGCTCCGCTCCGACTTACGAAGAGCTGTCCAGCTCTCAGGAACTGCTGGAAACCGGCATCAAAGTTATCGACCTGATGTGTCCGTTCGCTAAGGGCGGTAAAGTCGGTCTGTTCGGTGGTGCGGGCGTAGGTAAAACGGTAAACATGATGGAGCTCATCCGTAACATCGCGATCGAGCACTCCGGCTACTCCGTGTTTGCGGGCGTGGGCGAGCGTACCCGTGAAGGTAACGACTTCTACCACGAAATGACTGACTCCAACGTTCTGGACAAAGTATCCCTGGTTTACGGCCAGATGAACGAGCCGCCGGGAAACCGTCTGCGCGTGGCGCTGACCGGCCTGACCATGGCTGAGAAATTCCGTGACGAAGGTCGTGACGTACTGCTGTTCGTTGACAACATCTATCGTTACACCCTGGCCGGTACTGAAGTATCCGCACTGCTGGGCCGTATGCCTTCAGCGGTAGGTTACCAGCCGACCCTGGCGGAAGAGATGGGTGTTCTGCAGGAACGTATCACTTCCACCAAAACCGGTTCTATCACCTCCGTTCAGGCGGTATACGTACCGGCGGATGACTTGACTGACCCGTCTCCTGCAACCACCTTTGCGCACCTTGACGCAACCGTGGTACTGAGCCGTCAGATCGCGTCTCTGGGTATCTACCCGGCCGTTGACCCGCTGGACTCTACCAGCCGTCAGCTGGACCCGCTGGTGGTAGGTCAGGAACACTACGATACCGCTCGCGGCGTGCAGTCTATTCTGCAGCGTTATCAGGAGCTGAAAGACATCATCGCCATCCTCGGTATGGACGAACTGTCTGAAGAAGACAAACTGGTGGTAGCTCGCGCGCGTAAGATCCAGCGCTTCCTGTCCCAGCCGTTCTTCGTAGCAGAGGTGTTCACCGGTTCTCCGGGTAAATACGTTTCGCTGAAAGACACCATCCGTGGCTTTAAAGGCATCATGGAAGGCGAATACGACCACCTGCCGGAGCAGGCGTTCTACATGGTTGGCTCCATTGACGAAGCCGTGGAAAAAGCCAAAAAACTTTAACGCCTTAATCGGAGGGTGATATGGCAATGACTTACCACCTGGATGTCGTCAGCGCAGAACAGCAGATGTTTTCTGGTCTGGTTGAGAAAATCCAGGTTACGGGCAGTGAAGGTGAACTGGGTATTTACCCGGGCCACGCCCCGCTGCTCACCGCCATTAAGCCTGGTATGATCCGCATCGTGAAACAGCACGGCCACGAAGAGTTTATTTATCTCTCCGGCGGCGTGCTGGAAGTGCAACCGGGCAACGTAACCGTGCTCGCGGACACCGCGATTCGTGGCCAGGATCTCGACGAAGCGCGAGCTCTGGAGTCGAAGCGTAAGGCGGAAGAGCATATTAGCAGCTCTCACGGCGACGTGGACTACGCTCAGGCTTCTGCTGAGCTGGCTAAAGCTATCGCCAAACTGCGCGTTATCGAGTTGACTAAAAAAGCGATGTAACACCAGCTTGTAATTGAAAATGCCAGTCTGATGACTGGCATTTTTTTTATCTGCATTTCACTGCCACCACCTGGAATTGATTATTTATTATACTTTTTATCTGTTAATCCGCTTCTTTCGCTATGAATTCCTTGTGTTTCAACATCGTGACTAGTTCATTCGGATGATTGATCAAATTCTGCTGTCTGCCAGACTCAAAACGCTTCAGAGAATGGGGCGCCGTATGCGCGGTCGTGCTTACAATTTCAGAAGAATGACTAAGCTGATATGCGAAAGGCTAGAGACGCAAACCATCGCTTTATTTTAATAGTGAAAAAACTGATAAGGCGCTGATTAAGATTGTTTTTAAGCAGGTTTAACCAGCGAAATGCCGTTTTTGTAGTGCTTTTATAAACCCAAAAGAGTTGAGTGAGAGGAAAAATGCGGGATTAAACAGCGATCCTTTTTATGCTGAAAAATATGTAGAATTTTCGGTATTAACTCGCTTTACTTCATTCACTTTTAAAAGTCAGGACGTGTATGTCAAACAGTGCGATGAGCGTGGTGATCCTTGCAGCAGGCAAAGGCACCCGCATGTATTCCGACCTTCCGAAAGTGTTGCACCAACTGGCTGGCAAAGCCATGGTGCAGCATGTTATCGATGCCGCTAAACAGGTAGGCGCGCAGCGCGTGCATCTGGTTTATGGCCATGGCGGCGAACTGCTGAAGCAAACGCTTCGTGATGACTCGCTGAACTGGGTATTGCAGGCGGAACAGCTGGGCACCGGACACGCCATGCAGCAGGCGGCGCCGTTTTTTAGCGACGACGAAGACATCCTGATGCTCTACGGCGACGTACCGCTCATTAGCGTGGAGACGCTTGCGCGCCTGCGTGCAGCCAAACCGCAAGGCGGTATTGGCCTGCTGACCGTTAAGCTTGAAGACCCGACGGGCTATGGCCGCATCACGCGTGATAACGGCAACGTCACCGGCATTGTCGAGCATAAAGATGCCACTGAACAGCAACGTCTGATCAATGAAATCAATACCGGCATCCTGATCGCGAACGGCGCAGATCTTAAGCGCTGGCTGGCGAAGCTGAACAACAACAACGCGCAGGGCGAATATTACATCACCGACATTATCGCCATGGCTCACCAGGAAGGCCACGACATCGCTGCGGTACATCCGGATCGCTTAAGCGAAGTGGAAGGTGTTAACAACCGTCTGCAGCTGGCGCGTCTGGAGCGCGTTTATCAGGCCGAGCAGGCGGAAAAACTGCTGCTGGCGGGCGTCATGTTGCGCGATCCGGCCCGTTTTGACCTGCGCGGCGAGCTTGAACACGGCCGCGATGTTGAAATCGATGTGAATGTCGTTATCGAAGGGCGCGTAACGCTTGGCAATCGCGTAAAAATCGGCGCGGGCTGCGTTATTAAAAACAGCATCATCGGCGATGACTGCGAAATCAGCCCTTACTCCGTAGTAGAAGAGGCGCGTCTGGAGGCGGCCTGCACCATCGGTCCGTTTGCTCGCCTGCGCCCAGGTGCGGAGCTTGAAGAGGGCGCCCACGTCGGCAACTTCGTGGAAATGAAAAAAGCGCGTCTGGGGAAAGGCTCCAAAGCGGGCCATCTGACCTATCTCGGCGATGCGGAAATCGGCGCCAATGTGAATATCGGCGCAGGCACCATCACCTGTAATTACGATGGCGCGAATAAACACAAAACCATTATCGGCGATGATGTCTTTGTCGGTTCCGATACGCAGCTGGTGGCGCCAGTAAGCGTGGCGCGCGGCGCAACTATCGGCGCGGGCACGACGGTCACGCGTGATATCGCTGAAGATGAACTGGTTATCAGCCGTGTGAAGCAGACCCATATCCAGGGTTGGCAGCGCCCGGTGAAGAAAAAGTAAGTGTTGTCGCTTCCTGCGGGAAGCGGTTCGGGCAGAGGGGCACATAATAAACCGCCCCCGCTCTTGTCCCGTAAGGGATACATAAAAATAACCCCACTCTCTACAAGGCTCGGGGCGCCCAAAAAGGGCAATACAGGTCGTCGACAACGTATGGCGTAAAGCCATAATCAGGAACCATTAACTATGTGTGGAATTGTTGGCGCAGTCGCGCAACGTGATATTGCTGAAATCTTGCTTGAAGGCTTACGTCGTCTGGAGTACCGCGGTTACGACTCTGCGGGGCTGGCGGTGGTTGACAGCGAAGGGCATATGACTCGCCTGCGTCGCCTTGGCAAAGTCCAGATGCTGGCTCAGGCGGCGGAAGAACAACCGCTGCGTGGCGGTACCGGTATTGCTCACACCCGTTGGGCAACGCATGGCGAGCCTTCTGAAGGCAATGCGCACCCGCACGTTTCCGGCCACATTGTGGTCGTGCATAACGGCATTATCGAAAACCATGAACCGCTGCGCGAAGAACTGAAATCTCGCGGCTACGAATTTATCTCCGAGACCGACACCGAAGTTATCGCGCACCTCGTCCACTGGGAGCTGGCGAAAGGCGGTACGCTGCGTGAAGCGGTGCTGCGCGCTATCCCACAGCTGCGCGGCGCCTACGGCACCGTCATTATGGACAGCCGCGACCCGAGCGTACTGCTGGCGGCCCGTTCCGGCAGCCCGCTGGTCATCGGCCTTGGCGTAGGCGAGAACTTTATCGCATCCGATCAGCTGGCGCTGCTGCCAGTGACCCGTCGCTTCATCTTCCTGGAAGAGGGCGACATCGCTGAAGTGACCCGTCGTTCCGTGACCATTTTTGAAAAATCGGGCGACCAGGTAACGCGTGAAGAGATCGAATCCAATCTGCAATACGATGCGGGCGATAAAGGCATTTATCGTCACTACATGCAGAAAGAGATTTACGAGCAGCCGAACGCCATTAAGAACACCCTGACCGGGCGCATCAACCACGGCGAAGTGGATCTCAGCGAACTGGGTCCGGACGCTAATAAGCTGCTGTCGCAGGTTGAGCACATTCAGATCGTGGCATGCGGTACCTCTTACAACTCCGGCATGGTTTCCCGCTACTGGTTTGAATCGCTGGCTGGCGTGCCTTGTGACGTGGAAATCGCCTCTGAATTCCGCTACCGCAAATCCGCGGTGCGTCGCAACAGCCTGATGATTACCCTTTCGCAATCTGGCGAAACGGCGGACACGCTGGCGGCGCTGCGCCTGTCGAAAGAGCTGGGTTACCTCGGTTCGCTCGCTATCTGTAACGTCCCGGGTTCTTCGCTGGTGCGTGAATCCTCGCTGGCGCTGATGACCAAAGCGGGCACCGAAATCGGCGTGGCTTCGACCAAAGCGTTTACCACGCAGTTAACCGTACTGCTGATGCTGGTGGCGAAGCTGAGTCGTCTGAAAGGGCTGGATGCCTCCATCGAGCATGACATCGTTCACGGCCTGCAGGCGTTGCCGAGCCGCATTGAGCAGATGCTTTCCCAGGACAAACGTATTGAGCAGCTCGCAGAGGGCTTCTCGGAGAAACACCACGCGCTGTTCCTGGGCCGCGGCGATCAGTACCCCATCGCGCTGGAAGGGGCGTTAAAGCTCAAAGAGATCTCTTATATCCATGCGGAAGCCTATGCCGCAGGCGAGCTGAAACATGGCCCGCTGGCGCTTATCGATGCGGATATGCCGGTGATTGTGGTTGCGCCTAACAACGAACTGCTGGAAAAACTGAAGTCTAACATCGAAGAAGTGCGCGCCCGCGGCGGCCAGCTCTATGTCTTCGCCGATCAGGACGCCGGTTTCACCAGCAGCGAAAACATGCACATTATCCCGATGCCGCATGTGGAAGAGGTGATTGCGCCCATTTTCTACACCGTGCCGCTGCAACTGCTGGCTTACCACGTGGCGCTGATTAAAGGCACCGATGTGGACCAGCCGCGCAACCTGGCGAAATCGGTTACGGTAGAATAATCTCTCCTGACTCGTGTTATCCTCTGAAGAGGTTGCCAGACGGCAACCTCTTTTTTTTCAGCAACGTAATGGAAAACACGCTTTTATGGCCCTGTTTGCATGGATTTCCGGTTCCCGGTTCTCGCAGTTGCTGGCGTTCAGCGCCGAGGTTGAAGACGATATCTCGCATCGCAGGCTGCACAAGCTGAAGCGGAACATAGCGCAGTGTAGCGATGCGCCCACATCCCGCTATTTCGGCACCTCCTCTTACTACCATGTGCTGGTGGCGAGCGGCTACGCACTATTCTTCAGCGCAGTGGCAAACGTCGCTGCGCTGCGTCCGGCTTTTTCTCTCGTGTGGATAATCGCAGGCATCGTCTGGCTGGCGTTGCTCATGACCAGCACGCTGGCTATTACAAAAGGCCGGCGCAGCGGCCTGCTTACGCTGTTTTATGGCTGGTTTTTACATCTGGTGATAAGCCTGGCGACGCTGGTTTGCGGGCTGGTTTTTCAGCCGCTCTCGCTTCTGTTTGGGCTGAGTTGGGCCACAGGCGTGATGCTGTTATGGCTTGCCTGGCGAATGATAAACAGCCGGGAGATGGTTAACCTGGTCCGCTGGTGTCTGCGGCTCAAAATGCAGCAAGAACATGCGCGTCAGCTTCAGCGCCGCTCCGTTAAAAAGGGGCCTTGAGACGCTTTGTTATGAGTGATCATCCCCGGATTCCCGTCCGGCCAAACGACCGACATCTATGACAAATTACGCTTGCGGAGCTATGTTTACCCTGTCATAAAAAGAAAATTTTTCTTTCATCCCCTCGTCATAAAATAATTTAACTGGTTGAATTTATTATCTATTACTTAACACAAATACCCGGATTCCGCGTTGTCATAAAACTGTCATAATTCGTACATTTAACTGTCACCCAATTGTCCTATTTTGCAGAGCGTAGCCACTTAACAATGAATTACGTTTACCTCATGCAGGAGACATTATGAAAGTTATGCGTACCACCGTCGCAACTGTTGTCGCCGCGACCTTATCGATGAGCGCTTTCGCCGTTAACGCGGCCGCAAGCCTGACTGGCGCCGGTGCAACCTTCCCGGCGCCGGTGTATGCCAAGTGGGCTGACACTTACCAGAAATCCACCGGTAACAAAGTGAACTACCAGGGGATCGGCTCTTCCGGCGGCGTGAAGCAAATCATTGCTAACACCGTGGATTTCGGCGCTTCCGATGCGCCGCTGTCTGATGAAAAACTGCAGCAGGAAGGCCTGTTCCAGTTCCCGACCGTTATCGGCGGCGTGGTGCTGGCGGTTAACCTGCCGGGCTTCAAAGCGGGCGAACTGGTGCTGGATGGCAAAACCCTTGGCGATATCTACCTTGGCAAAATCAAGAAGTGGGACGACGAAGCGATTGCTAAGCTGAACCCGGGCAAAAAACTGCCTTCACAGAATATCGCAGTAGTGCGTCGCGCTGACGGTTCCGGCACCTCCTTCGTTTTCACCAGCTACCTCGCTAAAGTGAACGACGAGTGGAAATCCAAAATCGGCGCCGGCTCTACCGTTAACTGGCCGACCGGTCTCGGTGGTAAAGGCAACGACGGCATCGCCGCGTTCGTACAGCGCCTGCCGGGCTCCATCGGCTATGTGGAATACGCTTACGCCAAGCAGAACAACCTGACTTACACCAAACTGGTTTCCGCCGACGGCAAGCCGGTTGACCCGACCGAAGAGAGCTTCTCCAACGCGGCGAAAGGCGTGGACTGGAGCAAATCCTTCGCGCAGGACCTGACTAACCAGAAAGGCGACAATGCGTGGCCGATTACCTCCACCACCTTCATTCTGGTCCACAAAGAGCAGAAGAAACCTGAGCAGGGCGCTGAAGTGCTGAAGTTCTTCGACTGGGCTTATAAAGAAGGCGCGAAGCAGGCTAACGACCTGGACTATGCTTCTCTGCCGGACAGCGTGGTTGAGCAGGTTCGCGCGGCATGGAAGACCAGCGTGAAAGACAGCAGCGGTAAAGCGTTGTACTAAATACCCGTCATACTTCGAGCCGCAGCTGTGTTGGCTGCGCTTGTTCACCCCAGTGACATAGTGAATCTATGCTGCTGGGGATTCACAAGCTTGCCGCCTTGCTGCAACCCGAATTATTTAGGGTATAGCATTACGTTAGCCAGGAAGAACGATAAAATGCGCGCTTCCTGGCCCAAACTGAAAGAGTGACTTATGGCTGCGACAAAGCCTGCATTTAACCCTCCGGGGAAAAAGGGTGACATGATCTTCAGCGCGCTGGTTCGTCTGGCTGCGCTGATTGTGCTTTTGCTGCTGGGCGGCATTATCGTCTCCCTCATTATTTCCTCCTGGCCCAGCATCCAGAAATTTGGTTTCTCCTTCCTCTGGACCAAAGAATGGGATGCCCCTAACGACATTTATGGCGCGCTGGTGCCGATTTACGGCACGCTGGTCACCTCGTTTATTGCGCTGCTGATTGCGGTTCCCGTGAGTTTCGGCATCGCCCTGTTTCTGACGGAGCTGGCCCCGGGTTGGTTAAAGCGTCCGCTCGGCATCGCGATTGAACTGCTGGCCGCTATCCCGAGTATCGTTTACGGCATGTGGGGGCTGTTTATTTTCGCGCCGCTGTTCGCCACGTATTTTCAGGAGCCGGTGGGCAACGTGCTCTCTACTATTCCGTTTGTCGGCGCGCTCTTCTCCGGCCCGGCGTTCGGCATCGGTATCCTCGCGGCAGGCGTGATCCTCGCCATCATGATTATTCCTTACATTGCGGCGGTGATGCGCGATGTCTTCGAGCAAACCCCGGTGATGATGAAAGAGTCAGCCTACGGCATCGGCTGCACCACCTGGGAAGTTATCTGGCGCATCGTGTTGCCGTTCACCAAAAACGGCGTGATTGGCGGCGTAATGCTTGGCCTTGGCCGCGCGCTGGGCGAAACCATGGCGGTTACCTTTATCATCGGCAACACCTACCAGCTCGACAGTGCGTCACTTTATATGCCGGGCAACAGCATCACCTCGGCGCTGGCGAACGAATTCGCCGAAGCGGAGTCTGGCCTGCACGTGGCGGCGCTGATGGAGCTGGGTCTGATCCTCTTTGTTATCACGTTTATCGTGTTGGCGATTTCTAAAGTCATGATTATGCGTCTGGCGAAAAACGAGGGGGCACGATAATGGCGACCACTCTGGAATTGCAAACTTCCCAGGAGCTGGCGCAGTCGCGCCGTAAGATGCAGGCGAAGCGCCGCACTAAAAACCGCATCGCCCTGACGCTTTCCATGGCGACCATGGCGTTCGGCCTGTTCTGGCTTATCTGGATCCTGTTCTCAACGGTGGCGCGCGGCTTCGACGGCATGTCGCTTGCCCTGTTCACCGAAATGACGCCGCCGCCCAACACGGCGGGCGGGGGGCTTGCGAACGCGCTGGCGGGCAGCGGCTTGCTTATCCTCTGGGCGACCGTGTTTGGTACGCCGCTTGGCATCATGGCGGGGATTTATCTCGCGGAGTACGGACGCAAGTCCTGGCTTGCCGAAGTTATCCGCTTTATTAACGACATTCTGCTCTCCGCGCCTTCCATCGTGGTGGGCCTGTTCGTCTACACCATCGTCGTGGCGCAGATGGAGCACTTCTCCGGCTGGGCGGGCGTGATTGCGCTGGCGCTGCTTCAGGTGCCAATTGTTATCCGCACCACCGAGAACATGCTCAAACTGGTGCCGGACAGCCTGCGCGAAGCGGCCTATGCGCTCGGGACGCCGAAGTGGAAGATGATTTCCGCCATTACGCTGAAGGCGTCGGTTTCCGGCATCCTGACCGGCGTGCTGCTGGCGGTGGCGCGTATCGCAGGCGAAACCGCTCCGCTGCTCTTTACCGCGCTCTCCAACCAGTTCTGGAGCACGGACATGATGCAGCCTATCGCCAACCTGCCGGTGACGATTTTCAAATTCGCCATGAGCCCGTTTGCCGAGTGGCAGCAGCTTGCCTGGGCCGGCGTGCTGATTATTACGCTGTGCGTGCTGTTGCTGAATATCCTGGCGCGCGTGCTGTTCGCTAAACGTAAACACGGTTAATTGATGCGGCGCGGCACAGCGCGGCGCCGGATAAGGAAAAGATTGCAATGAGTATGGTTGACACTGCCCCGGGCAAAATTCAGGTTCGCGATTTGAACTTTTATTACGGGAAATTCCATGCCCTGAAAAACATCAGCCTGGATATCGCCAAAAACCAGGTGACGGCGTTTATCGGTCCGTCTGGCTGCGGCAAATCAACGCTGCTGCGCACCTTCAACAAAATGTTTGAGCTCTACCCGGAGCAGCGCGCGGAAGGCGAAATCCTGCTGGATGGCGAAAACATTCTGACGCACGCGCAGGATATCGCCCTGCTGCGCGCCAAAGTCGGCATGGTGTTCCAGAAGCCGACGCCGTTCCCGATGTCGATTTATGACAACATCGCTTTCGGGGTGCGCCTGTTCGAAAAGCTCTCCCGTGCGGAAATGGACGAACGCGTGCAGTGGGCGTTGACCAAGGCCGCATTATGGAATGAAACCAAGGATAAACTGCACCAGAGCGGGTACTCTCTCTCCGGTGGTCAGCAGCAGCGTCTGTGCATCGCGCGCGGTATCGCTATTCGCCCGGAAGTGTTGTTACTCGACGAGCCTTGCTCCGCGCTGGACCCGATCTCCACCGGGCGCATCGAGGAGCTCATCACCGAGCTTAAGCAGGATTACACCGTGGTGATAGTCACGCATAACATGCAGCAGGCGGCGCGCTGCTCGGATCACACGGCGTTTATGTACCTCGGCGAGCTGATCGAGTTCAGCAACACGGACGATCTCTTTACCAAGCCGAAAAAGAAACAGACTGAAGATTACATCACGGGTCGTTACGGCTGATATGCCCTGATATTTCAGGTAAGCCGCTTTTGAATCTATCGGGCATGCGGAGTGCTAAATGGACAACCTTAATCTTAATAAACATATTTCTGGTCAGTTTAACGCGGAGCTGGAGTACATCCGTACTCAGGTGATGACCATGGGTGGGCTGGTTGAACAGCAGCTCTCCGACGCGATTACCGCCATGCACAACCAGGACAGCGATCTGGCCAAACGGGTTATCGAAGGCGATCAGAAGGTCAACATGATGGAAGTGGCGATTGATGAAGCCTGCGTGCGCATCATCGCCAAGCGTCAGCCGACCGCGAGCGACCTGCGTCTGGTGATGGCTATCATCAAAACCATCGCCGAGCTGGAGCGCATCGGCGACGTGGCGGATAAAATCTGCCGCACGGCGCTGGAGAAATTCTCCCAGCAGCACCAGCCGCTGCTGGTAAGCCTGGAGTCGCTGGGCCGCCATACGGTGCAGATGCTGCACGACGTGCTGGACGCCTTCGCGCGCATGGATCTCGACGAAGCGGTGCGAATTTATCGCGAAGACAAAAAAGTGGATCAGGAATACGAAGGCATTGTGCGTCAGCTGATGACCTACATGATGGAAGATTCCCGCACGATTCCGAGCGTGCTCACCGCGCTGTTCTGCGCCCGCTCTATCGAACGTATCGGCGACCGCTGCCAGAACATCTGCGAATACATCTTCTACTTTGTCAAAGGCCAGGATTTCCGCCACGTGGGCGGCGATGAGCTGGACAAGCTGCTGGCGGGCAAAGACCCGAAAGAGTAATCAAGCGCGGCTGCAAAACAGCGGCCTGCGTTAACAACCTGAACGCCTCTTGCCTGTCGGGCCAGAGGCGTTTTTTTATCCGCCGCTCGCCCGGAAAGTTCGCCGTTACAGCAAGCATGCATTTTTCCTTTGACCGCTCGCCCGTTTTCACCATGCGAAGGCTATTTTTCATGCACTAATGTGGCTATTTTAGGAAACCCTGTTAGTGAACGGAGTGTCCAGATCCATGAATAAGGATTTGATCTTTCAATGGCTTGAAAAGGAGTGCGGCCAGCGACAATTAACAGCGGCGGATACCAGCGATTTCAGCGCCATGCAGATTGCCAGCCACTTTCGTCAAAAGCGCAATATCGTCAGCCATCATCTGAATAATCTGCACCGCGAACAGCGGGTCGTTAAAATAAACAGTCGTCCCGTGCTTTTTCTGCCGGTAAACCAGCTTCGGGAGCGGCACGGCCTGGCGGTGCGTCAGATGGAATACGCCTCGCTTGCCGGGCTGCTGGAGGACCGACAGGACAGCCTGGAGACGCTGATTGGCGCGCAGGGCAGCCTGCAGGAGGCCATTCGACAGTGTAAAGCGGCTATCAGCTACCCTGGCAGCGGCCTGCCGGTTCTGCTGAAAGGGCCGACGGGCACCGGTAAAAGCTTTCTGGCCGGGCGCCTCTGGCGCTACGCTATTGAACAACACATCCTCGCGCCAGACGCTCCCTTCCAGGTTTTTAACTGCGCGGAATACGCCAACAACCCTGAGTTACTCACCTCCAAGCTTTTTGGTCACGTTAAAGGCGCGTTTACCGGCGCCGACAGGAACGTCGAGGGGTTAATTGAGGCCAGCGACGGCGGCGTGTTGTTTATCGATGAAGTGCACAGGCTTACGCCGGAAGGCCAGGAAAAGCTGTTCCACTTTATGGATAACGGCACCTGGCGACGGCTTGGCGAAAGCAGCCAGGAACGGCGGGCCTGCGTGCGGCTTATTTTCGCCACCACGGAAGCGCCGGATAAACATTTCCTCGCCACCTTTATCCGCCGTATTCCCATGATAGTGAAAATCCTGCCGGTGGCGGAGCGCGGCCAGTATGAACGCATGGCGTTTATCTGGCACTTCTTCCAGACCCAGGCGCGCCAGCTTAAACACGATCTCGCGGTGGATGGCGAAATCATGCAATTGCTGCTGGAGGAGCCGGTAGAGGGCAACGTAGGCGGGCTGGAGAACCTGATTAAAAACGTCTGCGCTAACGCCTGGGCGTTCGGGCTGCGTCGGGAAGGGATACTTGAGGTAAAGGCCGGACATATACCGGATAAACTGCTGCCGGGCCGTCCGCTGCTGCCGCTGCTCAACCAGGAAAAAGTCATTATCCTGCGCGACAGCCAGGGCGTGCCGGCGCTTCCGGGCAGGCAGCAGGAGTATGAGCGGCTAACCCGCAATGTCTGCGGGCTGTGTCTTGAGTTAACGCGTGAGAACATTAGCTCGCGCGCTTTTGGCAAGCTGGTTTATCAGAACGTCACCCAGTACCTGGACGCGTTGATGAACAAAGAGAGCGAAATGGCGCAGCAGGAAAAACGGCTGCGTTTTATTGAGGACGCCGGCAAGCTTATCGCCGCCAATTATGATTTGTCGCTAAGCGGCGAATTCGCTTTTCTTACCGGGCGCTATCTCACCAGCCTGCCGCTGACGCTGCGTGAGCCGGATGAAGCTTCACAGCAGATAATGACGAACTGGCTTGCGCAGGAGGCGGGGCTCGCGCACCGGGTGGCACAAAAGCTCATTGAAGTGATTGTGGCGAAATACGATCTGTTAATCACTGTGCTGGATCGCGTGGCCATTACCGCGATTGTCAGCAACGCCATCGACGCCACCGTGAACAGCAAAATCAAAGCGGTGATTGTGGCGCACGGCTACTCTACCGCCAGCAGTATCGCAAGCGTGGCGAACCGGCTTATCGGCGAGAAAATTTATCACGCGATAGATATGCCGGTTGATGTCGCCTTCAGCGACGTCAGCCGCGCCATTCTGGATTATTTACAGCACACCGACACCAGCGCCGGGGTGATGATCCTGATTGATATGGGCTACAGCCGCGAAATAGCGGACACGCTGCTTGACGCTATTTACGGGCCGCTGGTGGTGATTGATAACGTCACGACGCGCCTCGCGTTGAATATCGCCAGCGAAATCGCCCTGTCGAAAAGCATTGAGTCGATAGCCGAAGAGATTGTGCCGCTTAACCGCTCAAGCTGGGACATTCACTATCCGCGCCATAAAAAAGAGAAAGCGCTGCTGGTCACCTGCATTACCGGCATTGGTACGGCATTTAAGTTTAAGAGTTTGATGGAAAAAAGCCTGCTGGCCGATTTCAACATCAATATCATCGCCTGCGAATTTACCCGTCTGAAGCATCAGCCTAACGCGCTTTTCACGCAATATGATGTGATTGCCATTATCGGCACGCTCGACCCGCAGGTAGAAGGCGTGCCCTATATGGGCATTGAGGAGCTGCTTGGCGAGCAGGGGCACGCCAATTTAACGCAGTTGCTGAGCGGCTATTTAACCGAGAAACAGATTAACGCCATTAACCAGAATATGGTGCGCGAGTTTTCACTGCATAATGTGGTGAACTCGCTGACCATTCTCAACGCCAGCAAGACGCTGAGCTATATCGAAGAGATTATTGCGGAGTGGCAGCAGGCGCTGGGGTTCACCTTCTCCAATAACCTGATCATCGGCCTTTACGTGCATCTGAGCTGCATGATTGAGCGGCTGGTAATGCGTAATGAGATAACCCATTACCGCAATCTGGACAGGTTTACCGAACGGCACGGCGATTTTATCGCGATGGTGAACCGCTCCTTCCAGCGTTTTAAATCGCTCTATAACATCGCCCTGCCGGTGGCGGAAATAGGGTATATCCACGATATCTTTGAGTTGCGGGTGGCGGAGTTCAGCCAGTAAAAGCGGGGCGGACGAACCGCCCCGTTAGCCTTAATACTCAACTTTCCACATATAGCGGCGGGTCGTCAGCGGATGATGGCGCGCTTGCGAGAGCGCGAGGTTATAAACGTCCAGCAACGCGGTGTGGAACAGGCCGCAGAAATAGTCGCGCACCGTTTCCGGCAGGGCGTTAATGCCAAGCTCTCTGGCGTCAATCAGCTGCAGCTTGCCGCCATACTGACGAATGAAGCGGATGGCGCGGTCATCCAGCGCGCGGGTGCGGCCTTCGCTTTGCAGCAGTACAAACGGCGTACCCTCCTCGGTGATTTCAAACGGACCATGAAAATACTCGCCGCTGTGCACGCTGGCGGAGTTGATCCACTGCATTTCCAGCAGGATGCAGATAGACTGCTGATGCGCGGCGCCGAACGACGGGCCGCTGCCCATCATATAAATCACCTTGTCATCTTTGTAAGCCTGGGCGAAGCGCTGCGCGTCTTCCTGCACCTTGCGCTGCCCTTCGCGCACGACCTCTTCAAACTGCTCAAACGCGCTGACCATGGCTTCGTAATGGGCATAGCCTTCTGTCTGTTGCAGCAACTCAAGCGCCAGCCATAAGCCATAAGCCGCCTTTTGCTGCGCCGGGTTGACCGTTTCCGGATAGCGCGCCCAGCGATATTCGATAACTTCATCGCTGTGCTCGCAAAGCGGCGAGGCCGGCGCGAAGGTCAGGCCTACCGTGGCGGCGCCTTTCGCCCGCGCCACCCGGGCCGCTTCCACCGTTTCCGGCGTATTGCCCTGCTGGGAAGCCAGGATAACCAGGCTATTTTCACCGAGCGCCTGCGGCGTGGCGTGAACAAATTCATTGCTGGTGATATACCCCACCGCCAGCTTTTTCGCTTCGCAATCGAGGAAATATTTCGCCGGATAAAAACCGGTTAACGAACCGCCGCAACCAACAAAATAGACGCGTTCAATAGCAGGCCTGCTTTGCAAAATAGCGCTGATAATTTGACGGGACTGCTGATGAGGATGTGACATTTTCTTCTCCTTCGGGCGTAGGGGGGCCTCCGCGCTGCGCGGATGGCGTTAACGTTCTGATTTAATTAAGCGGCTTGTTTGCTTTTCATTTTCTGATGAAATTGCGGATCTTTCGGAATGGCCGGGTTAATGCCTTTTTCCGGCGCCAGTTTCGCGCACAGCATTTGCAGCGGAATAATGTATTCAAAGACGCTGAAGTCTTTATCGTTAATAAAGGGGAAACGCATATTTTTCCCGTTCTCTTCCACCTGGCTGCCAATGCGGTAAATATGGGTTGTCCACTGCGAGAGAATCGCCACCAGATTTTCGCTGCGCTCATCCGGACGATTATCCAGCATGATAAGCGCCGAGCCGCTGTTGAAAGCGTTATAGATACCGTGGATAAACTCTTCGAATTCATAGCCGGAAACCGGGCAGCGCAGCGTTTCCAGCAGCTTCAGCGCGCCCTCCTGCACCGTGCCGTAGAGCTCAGGCTGCGCCACCAGCCGCAGATCCTGGCTTTCGGCAAGCGGGCGAGCCGGGCCCTGCGCCCAGGCGGCGGCGGCGTCAATCACCGCAGGCAGATGGCGGAACGTGTTCGCCATGCGCGCTTTCACCGCCTCCTGTTGCGCCGGCGTAATCGCGCTGCGCTGTTCGGCGAGGGTGAGCGCCAGCTGCATCAGGTTCAGCATGGTGCAGAGATAGCCTTTGGTTTTCGCTCCCGCTTTTTCTTCGCCGCAGGGTACGGTCAGCACATGGTCCGCGACGCGATCAATCGTCGCGTTCTCGACGCCCGCCATCGACGCCGTTATATGCCCCGCCTCCCTGGCACGGGTCATCGCTTCAAGCGTAGAGAGGCTGCCGCCCCCCTGAGAGATGCCAATCAGCAACGCCTTGCCGCCCTGGGCCAGCGTGGCGCTGTCGAGCAAGAACGGATAGCTGACTTCTACCGGCACGTGACACCACTGCTGCATAAAGCGGCGCGCGGTCAACGCGCCGTGGTAAGAGGTGCCGGAACCGGTAAGAATGATTCGCGTCACATCCTGGTTTAATACGGCGCGTGCGGCCTGCGCCAGGTCGTCGCGGCGTTGTTCCAGCATCGCCAGCAGACGCTGCGGCGCTTCGTTCATGTAATCTTCCATCTGCATTATCAAAACCCTCAGTTAAAGAATGCCCAGGGCGCTGGCCAGTAGGCCAAACGCCACGGTGCCTGACAGAACCCAGTTAATGCTGACGCCCTTGCGGATGAGCTTGTACATCCCAAGCGTGAAGAGCAGCGGCAGCAGCGAAGGCAGAATTTTGTCGAGAAAATCCTGCACTTTGATAGTGGTATTGCCGGTGGTGAAGCTCAGCGGCGTGTGAATATCAATCATGCTGGCGGTCATGGCGCCGACCACCATCAGGCCCACAATCGAGGCGATATAGGTCACCCTGTCCATGAGCCCGCTCTGGTAAATGCGCATAAGCCAGGTGGTGCCGGCGCGGTAGCCAAGCTTCAGCCCGTACCAGCGGCAGAAAAGGTGCGGCAGGTTATAGACCAGCAGCGCCACGACAGGCCCCAGGATGCTGCCTTGCTGGGCGAAGTAGATGCCCATCCCGGCGGCGATAACCTTAAGCGAGCCCCAGAAGATAGAGTCGCCGATACCCGCCAGCGGCCCCATCAGGCTGGTTTTCACCGCGTTAATCGACTCTTCGTTAAACTCCGGATTACGGCGGTTCTCCTCCTCCATCGCAATCGCCAGCCCGAAGATAAAGGTGGAGAGGTGCGGCGTGGTATTGAACAGCACCAGATGGCGCTGGAGCGCCCGGCTTAGCGCTTCTCGCGTGTTATAAATGCGGCGCAGCGCCGGGCTCATGATAAACGCGCAGCCCATATGCTGCTGACGCTCGTAGTTCCATGACCCCTGCAGGGTAAATGAACGCCAGAAGACGCTGCGCAACTCCCGCGCCGTGACTTTCCCTTCGGTGTCCGCCGGTGTCTGAGTCTCTGCTGTCGCCTTGTCGTCGAGATGTTCCGTTAACTGACTCATGGTTATGCCTCCGGCTGTTGGTTATTGAGGAACTGGCTGATGATGAAGGCCAGCACCACCGAGAACAGCGCAATCGCGATAATATCCAGCCCGGTATAGGCGGCGATAAGAAAGCCGAGACCGAGGTAGGGCAGTAGTTTGGTGCTGAGCATCATGTTGATAAGCAAGGCGAAGCCAAGCGCGGGCAAAATCTTACTGGCGATGACCAGCCCATTGGTGATGACTGGCGGGATAGCGTCCAGAAACCAGGTGACGGCAGACGAACCCAGCAGGATGGCGAAGAAAACCGGCAGAAAGCCGCTCAGGAAATAGAGCGCCGTCGGTCCCCCAAGATGCATAAAGGCCACCATGCGGGTATTGCCTTGCTCTGCGTAGCGGTCTGCCAGATGGCCGAAGCGGGCATTGGCGACGCGCACCAGAATCCCCAGCGTCTGGGCCAGCATGGAAACCGGAATAGCGATAGCCAGCGCCGCTTCCGGCCCGCGGCCGGACATAATCGAAAATGCGGTCGCCAGAATCGCGCCGGTGACGATATCGGGCGGGTGGGCCGCGCCAATCGCCACGTTGCCGAGGAAAATCAGCTCAAGCGTGGCGCCGATGAGAATACCTTCCGTCAGATTGCCGCAGACCAGGCCCGTCAGGGTGCACATTACCAGCGGGCGATCGATCATCGTCACCCCCAGCAGACGCCCTTCGAGAATGCCCAGCGCGGCGATAAGCCCCAGCAGGGTTGCTGTCAGCAACATGGTCTTCTCCTCACACTTTCTCGTTGAGCAACTCCGCAGAGTGCGCCGGAACCTGGCGCATCTCCATGCGGATGCCTCTCTCTTTCATTTGCCGGCTGTCCGCTATCTCATCCGACGTCAGGTAAATGGCCTTGCCGAACTGCTGCGCCCCCTCTTTCTGGGCGATGCCGCCGAAATTCACCGCGTCGATGCCCGGCACCTTTTCCACCAGTTCCAGGGTTTCGCGGGTATTTCCCAGTACGATCATCACTTTCTTGTGGTCCAGCTTGCCGCTGTTGAGCTTTGCCGCCGCCTGGTCGACGGTGGCGATATCCAGCGTTACGCCCGCAGGTTTGGCGAGGTTAAGAGACATGGTGACAAAAGGATCGCTGGCGGCTTTTTTATCCGCGACGATGATGTAGTCGATATCCAGCGCGCGCGTCCAGGCGAACACAACCTGACCATGCAGCAGGCGGTAATCAATACGAACGAGTTTGATCATGGGTGGTCTCCGGCAATTTCAGTGGGGGATTGCAATACGGCATTGATAAAAACGATGGATTCCCTGGCGGTCGCCGTGGCGTAGTTAATCGCTTCCTTAACGCTCTGCGCTTCGCAGAGCAAAAACTCCAGCAGCAGAGTGAGGTTAACGCCCGCCACGACATAGACGTTGTCGTGGAGCAGTACCGTTCTGGCTGCGCTGTTATTGACACTGCCGCCCAGCAGATCGGTGAAAATCACCACGTCTTCACCTTTTGCCTGAACCACCAGCTCTTCGAACACCCGTTCGAGTTGCTCCGTGGTCGTTATCTCACCCTGATAGGCGCAAACAGGCTTTACGCCATGCTCTTCGCCAATCAGCAGCGCCAGACTCTCCACCACGCCGGTGGCGAAATTACCGTGGCTGGCTACATAAACATGTTTCACCTGTTCATCCTCTTTTTGGGTTAGCGTGTTGGGCTAAGCTAAAAAGAGCAAAAGCTGTGCCATAAATTTAAATCATTATTTATCAGATAGTTAAATGGGTTTGTTGGCACTAAAAACCAGAAACCTGGCACAGTGAAGCGACAGGAAAGCGAAAAGCTGACACTACGAAGCGGGAAGGCGACTGTTATCATGAATACAGTCTGCTTATGCGGAAATGAGGCTGAACTTTTTCCCGAAGCGGCTGATTTTACGCAATACTTTTACTGCCACTCCGCTACCTGTGAAAAGGAACACGCTTGTGAAACGTCTGATTAGCCCACTTGCTTTGCTTATCGCAGCCGCCGTTATGCCGCTGCACGCGTCGCCGTTGCCCGCCGCGCCTGACCAGGCGGTGCCGCTAAACCAGTTCATTACGCAGGTCAATGACGACAAATCGATCACGTTCCGCCTGTTCGCGCCTGCAGCGAAGCGCGTCGCCGTGGTGACTGGCTCAACGGCGGACAGCCAGGTGTCGCATGAGATGAAAAAAGAGGCGAACGGCGCCTGGACATGGAAAAGCGAGCCGATGAAGCCCAACCTTTATGAATACTTTTTCGACGTTGACGGCTTCCGCTCTATCGATACCGGCAACCCCTACGTTAAGCCCCAGCGCCAGCCCAATACGTCGCTTATCCTGGTGCCAGGCAGCATTATTGATGACCGGGCGGTGCCGCACGGCGATCTCATCACGCTAAGCTATCGCTCTGGCGCGCTGAAATCAGAGCGCAAGGTTTATGTCTGGACGCCGCCGGGCTACAGCCAGGAGAGCGACCCGCTGCCGGTGCTCTACTTCTATCACGGCTTCGGCGATACCGGGCTTTCGGCGATTACCCAGGGGCGTATTCCACAAATCATGGATAACCTGCTGGCTGAGGGCAAAATCAAACCAATGCTGGTCGTGGTGCCGGATACCGAAACGGACATCAGCGAAGCGGTGCCGGAAAACTTCCCGCCCGCCGACCGGCGCAAGGATTTCTACCCGATTAACGCCCAGGCCGCGGACAAAGAGTTAATGAACGATATCATTCCGCTGATCGGGCAGCGTTTTAACGTGCGCAAAGACGCCGAGGGCCGCGCGCTGGCCGGACTGTCCCAGGGCGGTTACCAGGCGCTGGTCTCCGGCATGAGCCATCTGCAAAGTTTCGGCTGGCTGGCCTCTTTCAGCGGCGTCACCACCGCAACGGTGCCCAATGATGAGGTAACGAAACAGCTTTCGCGCGCCGACGAGATCAACCAGCAGTTGCGTAACTTCACGCTGGTGGTGGGCGATAAAGACAGCGTGACCGGGAAAGATATCGCCGGGCTTAAAACCGAGCTTGAGCGCCAGAAAGTGAAGTTTGATTACGTCGAATACCCAGGGCTGGGTCATGAGATGGATGTCTGGCGTCCGGCCTACGCCGCGTGGGTGCAGAAGATCTTTTAAAGTGGCTGTTGCGCTAACTCCCGAGCGGCTCACGCAAGAGGGAGCCGCTCGGCACGTTGATAAGCGCGCCTTTTCCTCTCACACTGAAAGGGAGAGGGGGGAAACATTTAAAGCGTGACTTCCCAGCCGCGTTCCCGCCACAGCGCAGGCAACTCCGCCAGGTCAGTAAACACCGTGACGTTGGGATTATCGAGCGGCGGATTATGCGGGTCGGCGCAAAAATAGAACACCTGCATGCCCGCGGCGATGCCTGCCCTGGCGCCCGCGGCGGAATCATCCACCAGAATGCAGTTTTTCACCTCTACCTGCATCGCGTCAGCGGCAAAGTACATCAGCGCCGGGTCGGGCTTCCAGCGCTGAATGTCGTAGCCGCTGTAAAGCTTATCGGGAAAATGGCGCAACATGCCGGTTTTGCCAAGCGACTGTTGCATCTTGCTCACCGGCCCGTTGGATACGATGCACATCGGCACCGTAACCTTATCAAGCAGCGCCGCCGCCCCTGGGATCTCCACCAGTTCTGCCTCAAAGAGCCGCGCCACTTCGGTGCGATAAACCGGTTCCAGATCCGCCTTTTGCAGGTTTACGCCATATTCGCCGTTGATGGTATCGATGATTTCATAGAGCTTTACGCCCTTGAACCGTTTGAACACCTCGTCCAGCTCAAGCTGAATGCCCCACCGCGCAAACATATGAACATAGGCGCGTGAGCAGATGACTTCGCTGTCCACCAGCGTGCCATCGCAGTCGAAAAAGATCGCTTCAATACGGGACATGCCGTTTCCTGTTATCGCAAGTTGAACGTTTACTCTAAGCGGTTTACGCCACGCAATCGATGCCGTATAAGCAAAATCAATGAAAAAAAGTGTGTGACGAGCGTCAACATCGCCGCTTTTTGGTATAGGATAGCGGCGAATTTTCCCTCCTTTTGCACGGAATTGAGAATGAGCCAACAACACACTGCCCAGGGCTCCGGCCAGGGGCTGCTTGAGCGCGTGTTTAAATTGCGCGCGCACGGCACGACGGCGCGCACCGAGGTGATTGCCGGTTTTACCACCTTCCTGACGATGGTTTACATCGTCTTCGTTAACCCGCAAATCCTGGGCGCGGCGGGGATGGACACCCACGCGGTCTTCGTCACCACCTGTCTGATTGCCGCCTTCGGCAGCATCCTGATGGGCCTGTTCGCGAACCTGCCGGTCGCACTGGCGCCGGCGATGGGGCTGAACGCCTTTTTCGCTTTTGTAGTGGTAGGCGCAATGGGTCTCTCCTGGCAGGTGGGCATGGGCGCGATTTTCTGGGGCGCCGTTGGCCTGCTGCTGCTGACGATTTTCCGCGTGCGCTACTGGATGATCGCCAATATTCCGCTGAGCCTGCGCGTCGGTATCACCAGCGGCATTGGCCTGTTTATCGGCATGATGGGCCTGAAAAACGCAGGCGTGATTGTCGCGAACCCGGAAACGCTGGTCAGCATCGGCAACCTTACGTCCCATAGCACGCTGCTGGGGGCGCTCGGCTTCTTCATTATCGCCATTCTCGCGTCGCGTAACATTCATGCGGCGGTGCTGGTTTCCATCATCGTCACCACCCTGCTGGGCTGGATGCTGGGCGATGTGCATTACACTGGCATTGTTTCTGCGCCGCCGAGCGTGCTCTCTGTCGTAGGCCAGGTGGATCTCGCCGGCTCCCTGAATATTGGTCTCGCGGGCGTTATCTTCTCCTTTATGCTGGTAAACCTGTTCGACTCCTCCGGTACGCTGATTGGCGTGACGGATAAAGCGGGTCTCACCGACGAGCAGGGTAAGTTCCCGCGCATGAAGCAGGCGCTGTATGTGGACAGTATCTCTTCCGTAACCGGGTCGTTTATCGGCACCTCTTCGGTTACCGCCTATATTGAATCCTCTTCCGGCGTCTCCGTTGGCGGGCGCACCGGCCTGACGGCGATTGTGGTGGGCCTGCTGTTCCTGGTGGTGATTTTCCTCTCGCCGCTGGCGGGCATGGTGCCGCCGTACGCCGCTGCTGGCGCGCTGATTTACGTCGGCGTGCTGATGACCTCCAGCCTGTCGCGCGTGAAGTGGGATGACCTGACGGAAGCGGTGCCGGCGTTTATCACCGCCGTGATGATGCCGTTTAGCTTCTCGATTACCGAAGGCATCGCGCTGGGCTTTATCTCTTATTGCATCATGAAGATCTTCACCGGTCGCTTTAAAGACCTCAGCCTCTGCGTCGTGGTTGTCGCGCTGTTGTTCGTGTTGAAGATTGTCTTTATCGACGCGCACTAAAGCCTGAGCGTTAAAAGAAAAGGGCCAGCATCGCTGGCCCTTTTTGTTAGTTGCGCACCCGCTGGATATAGTCGGCGAAGGCGGTCAACTGGCCGGTGAGATGGTCCAGCGTGCTTTGATCTATCACTTCGCCCGTCTGCGGGTCGACTTTGTTCTGAATCACCCCGCCCATAAATTCCGGCTTGTTCATTACCATGGCGTCCAAAAAGACCAGGATCTGGCGCAGATGATACTGGCAGCGCGCGCCGCCGATGGCGCCCATGGAACTGGTCTGGATAAGCACCGGTTTGCCCGCCAGCGGCTGTTCCGGCAGACGCGAAAGCCAGTCGATGGCGTTTTTCAGGCCGCCTGGCACCGAGTAGTTATACTCCGGCGTCACAATTACCAGCCCGTCCGCCTGGCGGATCTGCTCCGCTATCGCCTCCACGCTCTGCGGAAAGCCCTCTTCCTGCTGAATATCGGCGTCATAAAGCGGAATATCGCCGATTGAGGGCAGCGCGCTCACTTCCAGCCCCGCCGGGGCGATTTTTGGCAACGTGCGCGCCACCATGGCGTTAAAGGAACCTTTGCGCAGGCTGCCCAGCAGCGTGACAACTTTCAGCGTTTCGGACATGGTCTCTCCTTCGGTAAGCGGTAGCAATAAACGATCAGTTGAGTATAAGCGCTTTCTCGGCGGGCAGGCTGGTGAAGCGCATCAGGCGCGCCTCGGCCCCCTGGGTGCGCTTTTGCGTATCCGGCAGGCCGCGCCAGCCTTGTTGCATATCGAATTCCCAGACTTTGAGCTTATCCGTGGTCGGCGATACCGCTATCGCCCAGACCAGCACGTCTTCCGCATCGCAGACCGCTTCGACGTTGGGCGTATCGGCCACGCGCAGCCTGCCGGCGCCGGGCAGCAGTTGCAGTTCCTGCTTCGGCTGGCCGGTGAGTTTCAGCACGCTGCGGCGCAGCGTCATCAGTTGCGATTTTGCCTCGACGGGATCGTTCTGATTGGCTATCCAGATGGTTTCATTGCTGGTTAATCCGGGTTCGCAGCGCGAGGCGAGCGGGTGCGAAAGGTTGCGGGCGATGCGCTGCAGTTCCATACCCAGACCGCAGCGCCCCTCGGTCGTCAGCGCCACGCCGACCAGATTTCCGGCATACGAGAGAGAAAAATCCGCAAGACCTGCATCGCTGAAGTGCGGGCGCCCCTGCTCGTCGCGACTTAAAGAGGGCAACGTTTTTAAGCCGTAAAGCATGAACATGAGCTCCGCCAGCAGCGAGCGAGAAGCCAGAAAGCGGTGACGGCGATGTTCAGGCAGTTCCCGCGCTTCGTTATGGCACTCCTCGGAGAGCCTGGGCGAGATTAGGTGATCGGCGTTAAACGTCCCTCGTGCGAAATGCGTTGCCATTCGTCGCTCCGTGATAATGGTCAGATAATGATAAGGCTTAGAACATAGAATCTGTGAATGGTAGATCAGAATCCAGTCAGCAAACTTATGTTTAGGTTTTAATGCGAAAAAGGGAAGCTGACCAGACCGGTTGAAGCATCTTTACAAATATATCTTTACCGTGAGGCGTGCGACACGCTTCAGATGCTGTTTTGCACCGCCTTTTTCACCACGTCGCTTAGCTGGGTGAGCGACGGCGAAGCGCGGTTATCCGCCTTCAGCAGAGCAACGCCAAGCGAACCCGGAGAAGGAAGCGTTAGCGCAGGTAGCGGCATAAGCGAAGCGGGCATGCCCAACCGCGTGCGCACCGTTACGCCAAGACCAGCGCTGACCGCCGCCCAGATGCCGCTCAGGCTGCGGCTGGTAAAGGCGATGCGCCAGGCAATGTTCGCCCGATCGAGTGCGGCGATGGCGCGGCTGCGCATCAGGCAGGGGGCGTCAAAGACCACCAGCGGCAGCGGCGCGCTTCCGTTAAGGTAAGCGCTAAGATCCAGCATCGGGTGGCTTATCCATTGCAGCTCCAGCTGTTTTAACAGACAAGCCCCGGCTGGCAGCGTTTCCGGCTGCCAGGCCAGCGCCAGATCCAGCTCGCCGCGCGCTATGCCTTCCACCAGCGCTTTGTTGCGCGCCACGTGTGCGGTAAGGCGCAGGCCGGGATGCTGGCGGCTGAACTGCCCTAAAATTTCCGGCATCAGCGTTTCGCCAAAATCTTCCTGCATTCCCAGGCTTATCTCGCCCTGCAACAGTTCGCCTTTCACCGCCAGCAGCGCTTCGTCATTCAGCGCCAGCAGCCTTCTGGCGTAGCTCAACAGCAGCTCGCCGCCTGGCGTAAGCGCAAGCCCGCGCCCCTGTTTTGTCACAAGCGTTGTGCCGCATTGCTGTTCCAGCTTGCGTAGCTGCGCGCTGACGGCGGAAGTAGAGCGGCACAGGCGCCTGGCCGCCAGCGCAAAGCTGCCGAGCTCAATGCCGGTGACGAAACTGCGCAGGGCGTCGGTATCCAGCGCGACGGGAAGCTTCTCCATAACGGTCCTGTTTTTCGGGATGATGGGTTCTGAATATTGCGATTTTTTAAATCGTATCAGCTGCGCACAATGGCGTCATCGTAAGCAGAGGAGAAAAGCTATGCCGCAACGCCTTGATCAACACACGCTGGCGGATCTCGCCCCGAAACTCGCTGAACTTAGCCAGCAGGTGCTGTTTGGCGATATCTGGCAACGTCCGGAACTGACGCCCCGCGAACGCAGCCTGATAACGCTCGCCGCGCTTGCTGCCCTTGGCCGTACGCAGCAGCTTCCCTGGCATCTGGCGTTCGCCGCCCGTAACGGGCTAACGCGTGAGCAAATCGTCGAAGCGTTTACCCATCTGGCCTTTTATGCCGGCTGGCCAGCGGCGGTTTCCGCGCTCGGCTGCCTTGAAGAGGAGCCGCGCTGATGCCGCTGACCCGTATCGTTTTACACGAAGGGCGCAGCGAGCAGGCGCTGCGCACCCTTTCGACACTGCTGCACGACACGCTGGTGGCGGAGTTCGCCGTACCGCCTGATGACTGCTTTCAGGTCATTGAAACGCTGCCTGCCGGGCGGCTGATTTATGACCGTCATTACCTGACCGGCGCGCGCAGCGACAACTTTATCCTCTTTCTGATTACCGCCGGAAAACCGCGCAGCCGCGAACAGAAGCAAAACCTGTATCGCGCGCTGGCGTCGCGTCTGTACGAGGCGCTGGGCATTCATCCTGATGATGTGATGATCGTGATTCAGTTCAATACCGCAGAAGAGTGGAGCTTTGGCGGCGGCAAGATGTTTGTCCCGGAGGCATTATGATAGTCATGCAATACCGTTTCACGTTGCCCGCCGATTATGACATGGCGAGGATTGCGCAGCGCATCGCCGACAATGGCGCGAAGCTTGACGGCTTTCCCGGTCTTATCTTTAAAACGTACCTCTGGGCACGGCGGGATGACGCGGTGCTGGCGAGCCGTGAGAACCGTTACGCGCCGCTTTACTGCTGGCGCGACGCGGATTCTATGGCGCGCTTTCTGGAAAGCCCGGGCTTTGCCGCGCTGACCCGCCAGTTTGGCTGGCCGCATATCGACAGCTGGCTGGCTCGTCGCCTGCCTGATGTCGCAGAGGTGAAGGCCGCAAAGGTCATTGCCTTGCGAAGCGAACCCGTTGCGCCTTTCAGCGAGTTCGCCTTACCACAAGCGATGCTCGCCGCGTGGGACGTCAGCCGCTGGTCATGGTTGCGCGCAGATTTTCTTGCCGCGCCGCCCGCCGTACCACAGCTGGGCTATGACTATTACCGTACAGGCTATGTCGCCTGCGGTTAATCCAGCGTGTCCACCTGCGTCCAGTTGTAGTTCGTCATGACCAGCTGACGCGGCGCGCTCACGGCGCCATAGCGCTGCTGCCGGCGCGTCAGGAAAAACTCACGCCACGGCTCCGGCAGCCGCTGCGCCCGGTAGCGCAGCAGGGTGCTGTGCCAGAAGGGCGGCGGCAGCGGCGTGTTGTGGTAGCGTGCGGTGATTTCATCCCGCCAGCCGGAACGTAACAGGCGCTGCGCCAGCGCTTTGCGCGCTGCCGCGCTGTCGCTGTCCGGAATGCCCGCCAGCAATAACTGCCCCGGCAGCGCCACCAGCTGAAGTTCGCTAATGCAGGTGGGCCTGGCGCGGTACGCCTCCCAAATCTCAAGCAGCTCGGCAAGCTTTTCCGGCCGCTGCTGGCGCTGGTAAAGCGGAAGGGTAACGGCCAGAAAGGTAAAGTGCAGGCCATTAAGCGGCATCGCATCCGCCAGCGGGTCGCCTTCGGCAAGGGTGTTAACCTCTTCAAGCAATACCCGCAACGCAGCCGAAAGCAGGGGCTGGATGCCGGTAGCGGGCGCAAATCGAGTCTTGTCGTAATAGTCGCTCTGCATGGTTTCACCGATGCCCGGCGCGTTGCGCCAGAGCGCCAGCGTGCGCGCGCTGGTCTCTTCATAAAGCGTGGTTAAAGCGGCGTGCGGCATAATGCTTTCCCTGAAATTAACGATGGCGGAAAGGATAGCCCTTATCGCGCGCTATTAACGAAACGTATTTTATGTCGTTCGTCCAGGCTACCCCAAAATCAGGCGGGGCAGGGCGAAAGGGATTGATCATCACGGCGGCATTTGGCATTTTTCGCTTCTTTCAGGAGAGAAACATGTCCGTAACCGACGCCCTGCTTGCCTACTGCCTGGCCGCTACCCTTTTGACGCTAACGCCTGGTCTCGACACGGCGCTTATTCTGCGCACCGCCTCCGTCGAAGGGGGCAAAAAAGCGTTTCACGCCGCGCTGGGCATCGACGCCGGGTGTTTTGTCTGGGGGGCGCTGGTGGCGTTTGGCCTGGGCGCGCTGATTGCCGTTTCCGAAGTGGCCTATAACCTCCTGAAATGGTGCGGCGCGGCTTACCTGCTGTGGCTGGGCGTGCAGTTGCTTTTCCGCCCGCGTGAGTCTTTTACTGCTTCTGCGGCTAACGGTTCGAAGAGCACGAACTGGTTTCTGCGCGGCCTGCTCGGCAACGTGCTTAACCCGAAGATGGGCGTCTTTTATGTCTCGTTTCTGCCGCAGTTTATTCCGGCAGGCTACCCGCCGATGGAGTGGACCTTTCTGCTGGTGGCTATCCACGTGCTTATCGGCACGCTCTGGTCGTTAACGCTTATCCTCGCCACGCGCTCGGTTTCCGGCGCGCTCAGCAAACCGGCCGTGGTGAAGTGGATGGATCGCTCAACCGGACTGCTGTTTATGGCTTTCGCCGCGAAGCTGGCTTTCAGCAAGCGCTAAGCGTTCAATCAGCAGACATAAAAAAACCCGCCGAAGCGGGTTTTTTATTGAGGCCGTTATTTGCCAATACAGAAGCTGGAGAAAATACGGCCCAGCAGGTCGTCAGAGGTAAACTCGCCGGTTATCTCGCTTAAGCTTTGCTGCGCCAGCCTTAACTCTTCCGCCAGCAGCTCGCCCGCCCAGGCGCCCAGCAGCTGCGCTTTGCCCTGTTGCAGATGGGCGGCTGCCTCTTCCAGCGCCTGCAGATGGCGACGACGCGCCAGAAAGCCGCCTTCCATGTTGGTATCGAAGCCCATGCTGCTTTTCAGATGATCGCGCAGCACCTCCACGCCATCGCCGGAACGGGCCGACAGACGAATAAGTGAGTGACCGTTTACTTCTGTCAGGCCTGGCGCTTCGCCGGTAACGTCCGCTTTATTGCGTACGACGGTAATCGGCAGGGTCTGCGGCAGACGCGCCATAAAATCCGGCCAGATTTGCGCCGGGTCCACGGCGTCGGTGGTAGTGCCGTCCACCATAAACAGCACGCGGTCCGCCTGTTCAATCTCTTTCCAGGCGCGCTCGATGCCGATGCGCTCTACTTCGTCGCTCGCTTCGCGCAGGCCTGCGGTATCGATGATGTGCAGCGGCATGCCGTCGATGTGGATGTGCTCGCGCAGCACGTCGCGGGTGGTGCCGGCGATATCGGTCACGATGGCCGCTTCACGGCCCGCCAGCGCGTTCAGCAGGCTTGATTTGCCGGCGTTAGGGCGCCCGGCGATAACCACTTTCATCCCTTCACGCAGCAGACTGCCCTGGCGCGCTTCGGCGCGCACCGCGTCGAGATCGGCAATCACCGTGTTGAGCTGCGCTTCGATTTTGCCGTCCGAGAGGAAATCTATCTCTTCATCCGGGAAGTCGATGGCCGCTTCCACAAAGATGCGCAGGTGAGTAAGCGCTTCCACCAGATGGTTAACGCGGGCGGAGAAGGCGCCCTGAAGCGAGTTAAGCGCCGAGCGCGCCGCCTGCTCAGAGCTGGCGTCAATCAGGTCGGCAATCGCCTCCGCCTGAGCGAGGTCGAGCTTATCGTTAAGAAACGCGCGCTCGGAGAACTCGCCGGGGCGGGCGATACGCACGCCGGGAAGCGTCAGGATGCGCTTAAGCAGCAAATCCAGAATCACCGGGCCGCCGTGGCCCTGCAGCTCCAGCACATCTTCGCCGGTAAAGGAGTTCGGCCCCGGGAACCACAGCGCGATGCCCTGGTCGAGCGGGGTGTTATCGCTATCTTTAAACGGCAGATAGTCGGCGTAACGCGGCTTAGGCAGCTTGCCCAGCACGGCCTGCGCGACGTCCCGGGCAAGCTTACCGGAAATGCGCAGAATGCCCACGCCGCCGCGTCCGGGTGGGGTGGCCTGGGCGACGATTGTATCGCTATGGCTCATGGTCGTTCTCTGTTGTTGGTTCTTACTGGCGGGCAGGCTTCGCTTACCCGTCCGGTGAAAATAAAAAAGGCGGTCAGATGACCGCCTTCCACGTTAGCGCGTGCGCTGTCAGGACTTCTTCTTCTCGCGGCTGTGCAGACCGCGTTTTTCCAGACCGCGGTAGATCAGCTGCTGCTGAAGGATGGTCACCAGGTTGCTGACGATATAGTACAGCACCAGACCGGACGGGAACCACAGGAAGAAGACCGTGAAGATGACCGGCATAAAGGTCATGATCTTCTGCTGCATCGGGTCGGTCACGGTGGTCGGCGACATCTTCTGAATGAAGAACATCGTCACGCCCATCAGGATCGGCAGGATGTAGTACGGGTCCTGCGCGGACAGGTCATGGATCCAGAGCGCGAACGGCGCGTGGCGCAGCTCTACGGAGCCCATCAGCATGTAGTACAGCGCAAGGAAGATAGGCATCTGAATCAGCAGCGGGAAGCAACCACCCAGCGGGTTTACTTTCTCTGCTTTATACAGCGCCATCATCTCCTGGCTCATACGCTGTTTGTCGTCACCCAGACGCTCGCGCATCGCCTGAATCTTCGGCTGCAGCATGCGCATTTTCGCCATGGAGGTGTACTGCGCTTTGGTCAGCGGGTACATGATGCCACGAACGATAAAGGTGATAACGATGATGGAGAAGCCCCAGTTGCCGAGGAAGCTGTGGATCCACTTCAGCAGCTTGAACAGCGGCTGAGAGATAAACCACAGCCAGCCGTAATCCACCGTCAGGTCAAGGTGCGGCGCAACGGCGGCCATCTTGTCCTGAATCTCCGGGCCGACCCACAAGGTGCTGGTCAACTGGCCCGTCTGGCCCGGCTGCACCAGTACCGGCTGCGATTTGTAGCCGATAGCCGCAACGCCGTTGCCAAGGTTGGAGGTGTAGAAGTTGTTGTCTACATCGTTACGCGGAACCCACGCGGTAGCGAAGTACTGCTGCAGCATCGCCACCCAGCCGCCTTTGGAGCTGATGCTCAGGTTCTCGTTATCAGCGATGGTGTCGAACTTGTACTTCTCATACTTCTCGTCAGGCGTGGAGTAAGCCGCGCCGCGGAAAGTGTGCAACGCAAAGTTGTTGCTGCCGGTATCGCGGTGAGCGGGCAGGTTGATGGATTGCTTCAACTGACCGAAAGCGGAGACTTCCAGCGGCTTCTGGCTGGCGTTCTGCACGCTGTAACCTACATTCACCGCATAGTCGCCGCGCTTGAGGACGAACGTTTTGGTGAAGGTGTTGCCCGCCGCGTCGGTGTACGTCATCGGGATAGCCAGTTCGTTCTGACCGTCCGCCAGGGTGAAAGCATCCTGGGTAACGTTATACAGCGGACGCGCGCCGTTTGCCGGGTTATCCGGGCCGTCACGGCCAGTCAGGCCGCTCTGCGCCTGGTAGATAAACTCCGGGGTGGTTTCCAGCAGCTGGAAAGGTTCGTTAGAGCCGAGCTCTTTCGGGTAGGTCAACAGCAGCGCCTGCTCTACATCGCCACCACGGGTGTTGATGGTAAGAGAAAGGACGTCTGTCTTAACGGTAATGAGTTTCCCCTGGCCACTGGCCGGTACGCCCTGGCTTGCGGCGCTACCCGCTGCGGTGGTCGTAGTCTGCGTGGTCTGCTGCGTCTGAGGCTGAGGATTTTTATCCTGCTCCCAGGCTTGCCAGATCATGAAAGACACGAACAACAAAGCGATGACAAGAAGATTGCGTTGCGAATCCATCGTTAGTGTTCTCTGGTATCAAAAGGTCCTGGCGGGACGGGGTCGTCTCCACCCGGGTTCAAAGGGTGGCATTTTAATACGCGTTTCACTGTCAACCAACTGCCTTTTATCACCCCAAACCTGCGTAAGGCCTCAATTCCATACTGCGAACAGGTGGGTTGAAAACGACAATGTGGCCCAAGCAAGGGGCTAATAAATCGTTGATAGACCCGAATGAGGGCTATCAGGAGCCGCGAGCCAGGCGACAATGGCGACGCCATAACTTTTCCAACGCTTCCGAAAGCGCCCGGTTATCGAGATCGGCGACACCCCTTTTCGCCACCACCACAAAATCCATGGGCGGCAGTTCATGCTGACGTAAACGGAAGCTTTCACGCGTCAGACGTTTAATCCGGTTGCGTTCATGGGCGCGCTTGACGTTCTTTTTGGCGACGGTAAGACCGATACGGGGATGCCCCAGCGAATTAAGGCGGCCGAGAATGGTGATTTGCGGCGTGCCAGCCCGTTGTGGTTGCTGGAAGACGAAAGTGAAATGAGTGGGAGTTAACAAACGTAACTCCCTGGGAAATGCGAGCTTAACCACTAGTGGGTTAGCTTTTATTACTTGGAAACGGTCAGACGAGCACGGCCTTTAGCACGACGACGTGCCAGAACCTGACGACCATTTTTAGTAGCCATACGAGCACGGAAGCCGTGAGAACGGTTGCGCTTCAGTACAGACGGTTGAAAAGTGCGTTTCATGGCGATTTCTACCTAAACTTGAATAAATTCACTGACTTTGCATAAGGGCGAACGGACAGCCGAACGTCTGGCGGCGAAGTCAAGGATGATTAAAGAGGCCGGATTGTAATAATTGTACACTCCGGAGTCAATTCACTTTCCTTATTTCCCGCGCCGTCGCGCCCGTTTTTTGAGCAGTAAACGCGCAGAAATTAAGCCCTCAAGCTGCGGGAACCGCAGCGGGTGGCAAATTATACGGCCTCAGGGGCAAAGCGCAAGGATCCGGCGGGATCTTAATGCGATCAGACGAGGCTTTTTCTGGCGATCGTCATTTAATTTTCCGATATGCCGTCTAAATCGCGCCGCAGGGGCAACAGGATCGTTTACACTTAATCGGCCCGTTGCGTCCCTGTGGATAAATCATGAAGAATCTGTGAGAAACAGAAGATCTCTGGCTCGCTTTAGGCTATGATCCGCGGTCCCGATCGCGATCCCCGGATCGACAGCCTCGGGTTAAAAACCGCAAATAGCGGTTCGCATGCCTCCCGTTTCGGGGTTTGACCCGCATGTGTCAACAATCATGAATGTTTCAGTCTTCGTCTTTTATCGACTTTGTTCGAGTGGAGTCCGCCGTGTCACTTTCGCTTTGGCAGCAGTGTCTTGCCCGATTGCAGGATGAGTTACCAGCCACAGAATTCAGTATGTGGATACGCCCCCTACAGGCGGAACTGAGCGATAACACGCTGGCTTTGTATGCGCCAAATCGGTTTGTGCTCGATTGGGTAAGGGACAAATACCTCAATAATATCAACGGACTGTTAAATGATTTTTGCGGCACTGACGCGCCGCTCCTGCGTTTTGAAGTCGGCAGCAAGCCCGTCACGGCCCAGGCGGCCGCGCCGGTAAACCATGCGGTGAAGCCTGCGCCTGTCGCGGCGCCAGTCGCCCCGCCCGTACGCCCAAGCTGGGACAATGTGCCCGCGCCGGCGGAGCCCTCCTACCGCTCGAACGTCAACGTAAAACACACGTTTGATAACTTTGTGGAAGGTAAGTCGAACCAGCTGGCGCGCGCGGCGGCCCGCCAGGTGGCGGACAATCCTGGCGGCGCTTATAACCCGCTTTTCCTTTATGGCGGCACGGGCCTCGGTAAAACCCACCTGCTACACGCGGTAGGTAACGGCATTATGGCGCGCAAGCCCAATGCCAAAGTGGTGTACATGCACTCCGAACGCTTTGTGCAGGATATGGTAAAGGCGCTGCAGAACAACGCCATTGAAGAGTTCAAGCGCTACTACCGCTCGGTAGACGCGCTGCTTATCGATGACATCCAGTTCTTCGCCAATAAAGAGCGTTCGCAGGAAGAGTTCTTTCATACCTTTAACGCCTTGCTGGAAGGCAATCAGCAGATAATCCTGACGTCGGATCGCTACCCGAAAGAGATTAACGGCGTGGAAGACCGCCTGAAGTCTCGCTTCGGCTGGGGCCTGACGGTGGCTATCGAGCCGCCGGAGCTGGAAACCCGCGTGGCGATCCTGATGAAGAAAGCCGATGAGAACGACATTCGCCTGCCGGGCGAAGTGGCGTTTTTTATTGCCAAGCGCCTGCGCTCCAATGTACGAGAGCTTGAAGGGGCGCTGAATCGCGTTATCGCCAACGCCAACTTTACGGGGCGCGCGATCACTATCGATTTTGTGCGCGAAGCGCTGCGCGATCTGCTGGCGTTACAGGAAAAACTGGTCACCATCGACAATATTCAGAAGACGGTGGCGGAGTACTATAAGATCAAGGTCGCAGACCTGCTTTCCAAGCGGCGTTCCCGCTCGGTTGCGCGTCCGCGCCAGATGGCGATGGCGCTCGCCAAAGAGCTAACCAACCACAGCCTGCCTGAGATTGGCGACGCATTCGGTGGCCGCGACCATACCACCGTGCTGCACGCCTGCCGTAAAATCGAGCAGCTGCGTGAGGAAAGCCATGATATCAAAGAAGATTTTTCCAATTTAATCAGAACACTCTCTTCGTGACGCTATGAAATTTACCGTTGAACGTGAACATTTATTAAAGCCGCTCCAGCAGGTCAGCGGCCCGCTCGGCGGCCGACCGACGTTGCCTATTCTCGGCAACCTGCTGTTGCAGGTAGCGGATGGCGCCCTGTCGTTAACCGGCACCGATCTGGAAATGGAAATGGTGGCGCGCGTAGCGTTGGCGCAACCCCACGAGCCCGGCGCCACCACGGTGCCGGCGCGTAAATTCTTTGATATCTGCCGCGGCTTGCCGGAAGGGGCGGAAATTGCTGTGCAGCTGGAGGGCGACCGTATGCTGGTGCGCTCCGGACGCAGCCGCTTCTCGCTTTCCACGCTGCCGGCGGCGGATTTCCCGAACCTGGACGACTGGCAGAGCGAAGTCGAATTTACGCTTCCCCAGGCGACCATGAAACGGCTGATTGAAGCCACGCAGTTCTCCATGGCTCATCAGGACGTGCGCTACTACTTAAACGGCATGCTGTTTGAAACTGAAGGCGAAGAGCTGCGCACGGTAGCGACCGACGGCCACCGTCTGGCGGTCTGCTCTATGCCGATTGGCCAGCCGCTGCCGAACCATTCGGTGATCGTGCCGCGTAAAGGGGTGCTGGAGCTGATGCGCATGCTGGACGGCGGCGACAGCCCGCTGCGTATCCAGATTGGCAGCAACAACATCCGCGCCCACGTGAACGATTTCATCTTCACCTCCAAGCTGGTAGATGGCCGTTTCCCGGATTATCGCCGCGTGCTGCCGAAAAACCCGGACAAAACGCTGGAGGCGGGCTGCGATCTGCTCAAGCAGGCTTTCGCCCGCGCGGCCATTCTCTCCAACGAGAAATTCCGCGGCGTGCGTCTTTACGTGAGTGAAAACCAGATTCGCATTACCGCCAATAACCCTGAACAGGAAGAGGCGGAAGAGATTCTGGACGTCACCTACGGCGGAGCGGAGATGGAAATCGGCTTCAACGTCAGCTACGTGCTCGATGTGCTGAACGCGCTCAAATGCGAGAACGTGCGCATTCTGCTGACCGACTCCGTTTCCAGCGTGCAGATTGAAGACAGCGCCAGCTCGTCGGCGGCCTATGTCGTTATGCCAATGAGACTCTGATGTCGCTTTCTCGCCTGCTGATCCGCGACTTTCGCAACATCGAAAGTGCGGATCTCGCTCTCTCTCCCGGTTTTAACTTTCTGGTTGGCGCCAACGGCAGCGGCAAAACCAGCGTGCTGGAAGCTATCTATACGCTGGGCCACGGCCGGGCGTTTCGCAGCCTGCAAATTGGCCGGGTTATCCGCCATGAGCAGGAGGCGTTTGTGCTGCACGGCCGCCTGCAGGGAGAAGAGCGGGAAATCTCCGTTGGTTTGACCAAAGACAGGCAGGGCGAAAGCAAGGTGCGCATTGACGGTTCCGACGGCCACAAAGTGGCGGAGCTGGCGCTTCTGATGCCGATGCAATTAATTACCCCTGAGGGGTTTACTTTGCTCGGCGGCGGCCCCAAATACAGAAGAGCGTTCCTTGACTGGGGATGCTTTCACAACGAGCCGGGATTTTTTGTCGCCTGGAGCAACTTAAAACGCCTGCTTAAACAGCGCAACGCCGCGCTGCGCCAGGTCACCCGCTACGAGCAGCTTCGTCCGTGGGATCGTGAACTGGTGCCGCTGGCGCAGCAGATAAGCCAGTGGCGGGCCGACTACAGCGAGGCGCTCGCCAATGACATGGCCGATACCTGCGCGCAATTTTTACCTGAATTCACCTTAAGCTTCTCCTTCCAGCGCGGCTGGGAGAAAGAGAGCGATTACGCCGACGTGTTGGAGCGCAGCTTTGAGCGCGATCGGCTGCTGACCTATACCGCACACGGCCCGCATAAAGCCGACTTTCGCATCCGCGCCGACGGCGCGCCGGTGGAAGATACGCTGTCGCGCGGACAGTTAAAGCTGCTGATGTGCGCGCTGCGTCTGGCGCAAGGGGAGTTTCTTACCCGTGAAAGCGGGCGACGCTGCCTTTATCTGATAGATGATTTTGCCTCTGAACTCGATGATGTCCGTCGCGGTCTATTAGCGAGCCGTTTAAAGGCTACGCAATCCCAGGTGTTTGTCAGCGCGATAAGCGCTGAACACGTAATGGACATGGCGGACAAAAATTCGAAGATGTTCGCTGTCGATCAGGGTAAAATAACGGATTAACCGAAGTTTAAATGAGCGAGAAACGTTGATGTCGAATTCTTATGACTCCTCCAGTATCAAAGTCCTGAAAGGGCTGGATGCGGTGCGTAAGCGCCCGGGCATGTATATCGGCGACACGGATGACGGCACCGGTCTGCACCACATGGTATTCGAGGTTGTGGATAACGCTATCGACGAAGCGCTCGCGGGTCACTGTAAAGATATTGTCGTGACTATCCATGCCGACAACTCCGTGTCGGTATCGGACGATGGTCGCGGCATCCCGACCGGTATTCACCCGGAAGAGGGCGTTTCGGCGGCGGAAGTTATCATGACCGTGCTGCATGCGGGCGGTAAGTTTGACGATAACTCTTATAAAGTCTCCGGCGGTCTGCACGGCGTGGGGGTTTCGGTTGTTAACGCCCTGTCGCAGAAGCTGGAGCTGGTTATCCGCCGCGAAGGCAAAGTGCATCAGCAGACTTACGTGCATGGCGTGCCGCAGGCGCCGCTGGCGGTCACTGGCGAAACCGAACAGACCGGTACGCAGGTGCGTTTCTGGCCGAGCCTTGAAACCTTTACCAACGTGACCGAGTTTGAGTACGAAATTCTGGCCAAGCGTCTGCGCGAGCTGTCGTTCCTGAACTCTGGCGTCTCTATTCGCCTTATCGACAAGCGCGACGGCAAGCAGGATCACTTCCATTACGAAGGCGGCATCAAGGCGTTTGTTGAATATCTCAACAAGAACAAAACGCCTATCCACCCGAATATCTTCTATTTCTCCACCGAGAAAGACGGCATCGGCGTGGAAGTGGCGCTGCAGTGGAACGATGGTTTCCAGGAAAACATTTACTGCTTCACCAACAACATTCCGCAGCGCGACGGCGGTACGCACCTTGCGGGCTTTCGCGCAGCGATGACGCGTACGCTGAACGCCTACATGGATAAAGAGGGCTACAGCAAGAAGGCGAAAGTCAGCGCCACCGGCGATGACGCCCGTGAAGGTCTGATTGCCGTCGTTTCCGTGAAAGTGCCGGACCCGAAATTCTCTTCGCAGACCAAAGACAAGCTGGTCTCTTCCGAAGTGAAATCCGCGGTTGAGCAGCAGATGAACGAGTTGCTGGCGGAGTACCTGCTGGAAAACCCGAACGACGCCAAAATCGTCGTCGGTAAAATTATCGATGCGGCGCGCGCCCGTGAAGCGGCCCGTAAAGCGCGTGAAATGACGCGCCGTAAAGGGGCGCTGGATCTCGCAGGCCTGCCGGGCAAACTGGCGGACTGTCAGGAGCGCGACCCGGCCCTTTCCGAACTCTACCTGGTGGAGGGTGACTCCGCAGGCGGCTCCGCCAAACAGGGCCGTAACCGTAAAAACCAGGCCATTCTGCCGCTCAAAGGCAAAATCCTGAACGTTGAGAAAGCGCGCTTTGACAAGATGCTCTCTTCTCAGGAAGTGGCGACGCTGATTACCGCGCTTGGTTGCGGCATTGGTCGCGATGAGTACAACCCGGATAAGCTGCGCTATCATAGCATCATCATCATGACCGATGCGGACGTCGACGGCTCGCACATTCGTACGCTGCTGTTGACCTTCTTCTATCGTCAGATGCCGGAAATCATCGAACGCGGTCACGTCTACATCGCCCAGCCGCCGCTTTACAAAGTGAAGAAAGGCAAGCAGGAGCAGTACATTAAGGACGATGAGGCGATGGATCAGTATCAGATTTCCATCGCGCTTGACGGCGCCACGCTGCACACTAACGCCAGCGCCCCGGCGCTTGCCGGCGAGCCGCTGGAAAAACTGGTGGCGGAATATAACAGCGCCCAGAAGATGATTAACCGCATGGAGCGCCGTTACCCGCGCGCGCTGCTTAAAGAGCTGGTTTATCAGCCGACGCTTGTCGAAGGCGACCTTGCTGACGAAGCGAAAGTCACCCGCTGGGTTTCCGCGCTTATCACCGAGCTGAATGAAAAAGAGCAGCACGGCAGCGTGTGGAAATATGATGTCCGTGAAAACGGCGAGCAGGCGATTTTCGAGCCGGTGGTGCGCGTGCGTACTCACGGCGTGGATACCGATTACGTTCTCGACCATGAGTTTGTCATCGGCGCGGAATACCGTCGTCTCTGCACGCTTGGCGAGAAGCTGCGCGGTCTGATTGAAGACGACGCGTTTATCGAGCGCGGCGAACGCCGTCAGCCGGTGGCGAGCTTCGAGCAGGCGCTGGACTGGCTGGTGAAAGAGTCCCGTCGCGGCCTGGCGATTCAACGTTATAAAGGGCTGGGCGAGATGAACCCGGATCAACTGTGGGAAACCACCATGGACCCGGAAAGCCGCCGCATGCTGCGCGTAACGGTGAAAGACGCTATCGCGGCCGACCAGCTTTTCACCACGCTGATGGGCGACGCCGTAGAACCGCGCCGCGCCTTTATCGAAGAGAACGCCCTGAAAGCGGCGAACATCGATATCTAAACGCAAAAAACCGTAAGCCGCGCACGCCAGCGCGGCTTTTTTTTATCTGGCCGCTGGCCTTAAGGGAAATTTTTAACCATAAAAGGAGAATTTCATGGGACTTTTTGATCAGGTCGCCGGCATGCTGTTAAACGGCGATGCGGGTAAATATCAGGCTATTTTAAGCTGGGTAAATCAGCAGGGCGGCGTCCAGGCGCTGCTGGATAAGTTCCGCCAGGGCGGTTTTGGCGATATCGTCGCCTCATGGCTAAGCACGTCAGAAGCCAACAGGCTGCTGAGCGCCGACCAGGTTATCGCCGCGCTTGGCAGCCCCGCGTTGACGGAACTTGGCGCTAAGTTAGGCATTGATATGCATGCGGCTTCCGCCATGGTTGCTCAGCATTTGCCAAAACTTATCGATGCGCTCTCTCCACAGGGGGAGCTGCACCCTGAGGCCAATAACGACTTGCTGAAAACGGGGATGACGCTGCTGAAAGGAAAGCTGTTCGGCTAGCCTCCGCTCTGTACACGGCTCCGTTTCAGCCAGCGCGCTGCGCTGAAACGGGAGCGGTCCGCCTTTCGCTATTCCTCTGCCGCCCTGTGACTGCTGTTTTTTGCGCGAAATCGTGCCAGGATGGAAACGAAACCCATTACTTTAAAGAATGCTATGTCCATAAAACTTATTGCTATCGATATGGACGGCACGCTGCTGCTGCCGGATCACACCATTTCCCCTGCGGTTAAGGAGGCGATTGCCGCCGCCCGCGAGCGCGGCGTTAATGTGGTTCTCACCACCGGGCGTCCTTACGCCGGGGTGGAAAATTACCTGCGCGAACTGCACATGAACCAGCCCGGCGACTACTGCATCACTTATAACGGCGCGCTGGTGCAGAAGGCGGCGGATGGCAGCGCCGTGGCGCAAACGCCGTTGAGTTATGACGATTATCGCTATCTGGAGCAACTCTCCCGCGAAGTCGGTTCGCACTTCCATGCACTCGATCGCACCACGCTCTATACCGCTAACCGCGACATCAGCCGTTATACGGTGCATGAGTCATTTGTGGCGACCATTCCGCTGGTCTTCTGCGAAGCGGAGAAAATGGACCCCAACTTGACTTTCCTGAAAGTGATGATGATAGACGAGCCGGAAATCCTTGATAAAGCCATCACCCGCATCCCGCAGGAAGTGAAAGAGAAATACACGGTGCTGAAAAGCGCGCCGTACTTCCTGGAAATCCTGGATAAACGGGTGACTAAAGGTACGGGCGTGAAATCGCTCGCCGAGGCGCTGAATATCAAGCCGGAAGAGGTTATGGCGATTGGCGACCAGGAGAACGACATCGCGATGCTGGAATACGCAGGTGTGGGTGTGGCGATGGAAAACGCTATCGGGTCGGTGAAAGAGGTGGCGAATTTTGTCACGAAAACCAATCTGGAAGATGGCGTGGCGTACGCTATCGAGAAATTCGTCCTGCGTTAATGCGCCTGAAATAAAAAGGGCCGTCAGCGTAAGCTGACAGCCCTTTTAAGAAGCGCTCGCGGTATGCCTGACCCCATCTTTTGAAAAGGCGGGTTGCCCCGCCTTGAAAGTCTACTTACCGGATCCGCAAGCCATGCTCGCCGCAACCTCCCTGAACCCGTCTTTATAGCGAATTTCGCAAAGCGATTTTCGTATTAACGAAGTGAATATTAATAGCGTTAAACAGACGATTAATACGCACCAGATCAAAGCATTTCGCGGCATTTTCATGGCCTTCTTCTCCTTGCCTTGCGGCGGGTAAGAGGCTATCCTGATGTTGTCTGACATAGGAGTGAGCCTCGTTGGTTAATAAAATGACCTTCGGGGCTTTCTTCTTTCTGCCTCACAACACTTACCGACTTTATGAGGCAAAAAGCCTCAAGCGCCAGCGCCATTCTACCGCCACCCTTTCTGTCGCTACTACCGTAAAAACACGGGCGTTTTGCTGAATTTCTATTAATGAATCATGTAGTTACCTCGCGATCCTGCTTCCTGAACCACAAATAAATAAGCCCCATCTATCGAATGAGGCTTATTTATCTTTTCAGATACTGGATTGTCTTTTTTGTGATCTGGATTGTAGTACAACAGTTAATGATTGTACTACATTCACCACATCAACAATGAAAGCCGCTTCACGTTTGTACTGCAAAAAAGAGGCGAAAAGCGGCAACCACGGTAAAGTAAGGGGCATTACCCTTTGTTTAAGGAATCACCATGACCCTCACTAAAACCGACCGCATTATCGTTACGCTGGGTCGCCAGATTGTCAGCGGGAAGTATGTTCCCGGGTCGGCGTTACCGGCGGAAGCGGATCTGTGCGAAGAGTTTGAGACTTCGCGCAACATTATCCGTGAAGTATTCCGTTCGCTGATGGCGAAACGACTGATTGAGATGAAGCGCTATCGCGGCGCGTTTGTCGCGCCCCGCAACCAGTGGAATTTCCTCGATACCGAGGTGCTGCAATGGGTGCTGGAGCATGACGACGACCCGCGGCTTATCGCGGCGATGAGCGAGGTGCGAAATCTGGTGGAGCCCGCTATCGCCCGCTGGGCGGCGGAGCGCGCCACGTCAAGCGACCTGGCGCAAATCGAGCTCGCGCTTAACGACATGATCGCCAATAACCAGAATCGCGACGCTTTTAATGAAGCGGATATTCGCTATCACGAAGCGGTGCTGGCCTCGGTGCATAACCCGCTTTTGCAGCAGCTGAGCGTGGCCATTAGCTCCCTGCAACGCGCGGTGTTTGAACGGACGTGGATGGGGGATGAAGCGAACATGCCGAAAACCCTGCAGGAACATAAGGCGCTATACGATGCGATTCGGCATCAGGACGGCGATGCGGCGGAGCAGGCGGCGCTCACCATGATCGCCAGCTCTACCCGACGACTCAAGGAAATCACATGACATCTCGCTACATCGCTATCGACTGGGGATCAACCAACCTTCGCGCCTGGCTTTATCAGGGCGGGGCGTGTCTGGAGAGCAGAAAATCGGAAGCGGGCGTTACCCGTCTTAATGGCAGAACGCCCGAAGCGGTGCTGGCGGAAATCACCGAAGGGTGGCGTGACGAAAGCACCCCCGTACTGATGGCGGGCATGGTGGGCAGCAACGCGGGCTGGAAAATCGCCCCTTATCTGCCTTGCCCGGCCCGCTTCGCGGAGTTTGGCGCGCAGCTCACCACGGCTGCGGAACACGTTTTTATCATTCCCGGCCTGTGCGTGCAGCGTGAAGATAACCGCAACGTTATGCGCGGTGAAGAGACGCAACTGCTCGGCGCCCGCGCGCTTCAACCGGCGCCGCTCTACATCATGCCCGGCACCCACTGCAAATGGGTGCAGGCGGATAACGAGCAGGTTCATGATTTTCGCACCGTGATGACCGGTGAGCTGCATCACCTGTTGCTGAAGCAATCGCTTATCGGCGTCGGCCTGCCGGAGCAGCAGCTTAATGCGGAGGCTTTTCAGGCGGGGCTGGTGCAGGGGCTGGAAACCGACGCGCCGCTGGCCCGTCTGTTCGAAGTGCGCGCAGGCCATGTGCTGGGCAGCCTTGCGCGCGAGCACGTCAGTGAATTTCTTTCCGGGCTGCTGATTGGCAATGAAGCGGCGAGCATGACTCGTCTCTGGCAGCCAAACCGTCAGCAGCCATTAACTATCGTCGCCAGTCCGGCGCTCGCCGGGCGCTACCAGCAGGCGTTGAACGCCCTGGGCTTCCAGGCGCAGACGCTTGAGGGCGACGCCGCATTTCAGGCAGGCATAAGGAGTATCGCTCATGCAGTGGCAGAATAGGCTTCCGCTCATCGCTATCTTACGCGGCATCAAGCCCGAAGAGGCGCATGAGCACGTCGCGGCGGTTATCGACGCCGGGTTCGAGGCGGTGGAAATCCCGCTTAATTCGCCGGACTGGCGCACCAGCATTCCCGCCATGGTCAACGCCTTTGGCGATAAGGCGTTAATTGGCGCCGGCACCGTACTCAAGCCTGAGCAGGTGGACGAACTGGCGGAAATGGGCTGCCAGCTTCTCGTCACGCCAAACATTCAGCCGGAAGTTATCCGCCGCGCGGTAGGCTACGGCATGACGGTTTGCCCCGGCTGCGCCACGGCGACAGAGGCGTTTAACGCCATCGACGCTGGCGCTCAGTCGCTGAAAATTTTCCCCTCCTCGGCATTCGGCCCGGATTACATCAAGGCGTTAAAAGCGGTGCTGCCGCCGGACATCCCGGTCTTCGCCGTGGGCGGCGTCACGCCGGAAAACCTGGCGGTGTGGCTGAAAGCGGGCTGCGTCGGCGCGGGGCTTGGCAGCGATTTATACCGCGCGGGGCAATCCGTTGAGCGCACCGCGGAGCAGGCAAAAGCATTTGTTAAGGCGTATCGAGAGGCAGTGCAATGAAAATCACCAAACTAACGACATACCGTTTACCGCCCCGCTGGATGTTTCTGAAGATTGAAACTGACGAAGGCGTTGTGGGCTGGGGCGAGCCGGTCATTGAAGGCCGCGCCCGCACCGTGGAAGCGGCGGTGCATGAGCTGGGCGAATACCTGATTGGCCAGGACCCGGCGCGGATTAACGATCTGTGGCAGGTTATGTACCGCGGCGGTTTTTATCGCGGCGGCCCTATTCTGATGAGCGCCATCGCCGGTATCGATCAGGCGCTGTGGGATATTAAAGGCAAAGTGCTTAACGCCCCGGTATGGCAATTAATGGGCGGCCTGGTGCGCGATAAAATTAAAGCCTACAGCTGGGTTGGCGGCGACCGCCCCGCGGAAGCGATCGCGGGTATCGAAACGCTGCGTAAAATCGGTTTCGACACCTTTAAATTAAACGGCTGCGAAGAGTTAGGCGTCATTGATAATGCGCGCAAAGTGGATGCCGCCGTAAATACCGTGGCGCAAATTCGCGAAGCGTTCGGCATGGATATTGAATTTGGTCTTGATTTCCACGGTCGCGTCAGCGCGCCGATGGCGAAAATATTAATTAAAGAGCTGGAACCTTACCGCCCGTTATTTATTGAAGAGCCGGTGCTGGCGGAACAGGCGGAATATTATCCGAAGCTTGCTGAGCAAACGTCCATTCCGATTGCCGCGGGCGAACGTATGTTCTCGCGCTTTGAATTTAAACGCGTGCTGGACGCGGGCGGCCTTGCCATTCTGCAACCGGATCTCTCTCACGCGGGCGGTATTACCGAGTGCTTTAAAATCGCTGCGATGGCGGAAGCTTATGACGTGGGCCTTGCGCCGCACTGCCCGCTGGGACCGATTGCGCTCGCTGCCTGTCTGCACGTGGACTTTGTCTCGCGCAACGCCGTATTCCAGGAGCAGAGCATGGGCATCCACTATAACCAGGGTGCCGAGTTGCTCGACTTTGTGAAAAATAAAGACGATTTCAAAATGGACGGTGGTTATTTCTATCCATTAATGAAGCCAGGCCTCGGCGTGGAAATCGACGAAGAACAGGTTATTGAGCGCAGCCGAAACACGGTGGACTGGCGCAACCCGTTATGGCGGCATGATGATGGTTCGGTCGCTGAATGGTAATGCGCGTCATACTTCGCGCTGCAACGGCATTGGCTGCGTTAATTCGCCCTGGTCACTTACTTTTGTAAGTTCCTGAGGATTTATAAACGTGCCGCTTTCCCCCGGCACAAATGATTTAGCGTTTATTAAATAAAAAATTTATTACATCACCCTCTGTAATCTACAGGGCATGGTGAGGGGTCTCGCCATGCCAAAATCCGGAGACCGAGTATTATGGATATTCCTGTAACCGCCGTAAAAACCGGACGTCGGCGCTACCTTACGCTGGTCATGATCTTTATTACGGTCGTGATTTGTTATGTCGACCGCGCCAACCTGGCGGTGGCTTCAGCACATATTCAGGAAGAGTTCGGCATTACGAAAGCGGAAATGGGTTACGTCTTTTCCGCCTTTGCCTGGCTTTATACGCTCTGCCAGATCCCGGGCGGCTGGTTCCTTGACCGCGTAGGTTCGCGCCTGACCTATTTCATCGCCATTTTCGGCTGGTCGGTCGCCACGCTGTTCCAGGGCTTCGCCACTGGCCTGATGTCACTAATTGGCCTGCGCGCCATTACCGGCGTGTTTGAAGCGCCCGCGTTTCCGACGAACAACCGTATGGTAACAAGCTGGTTCCCGGAGCAGGAGCGCGCGTCGGCGGTGGGCTTTTACACCTCCGGGCAGTTCGTCGGCCTGGCCTTCCTTACGCCAATGCTTATCTGGATCCAGGAAGCGCTGAGCTGGCACTGGGTCTTCATCATTACCGGCGGCGTCGGCATTATCTGGTCGCTCATCTGGTTTAAGGTCTACCAGCCGCCGCGCCTGACTAAAAGCCTCAGCAAGGCGGAGCTGGATTACATTCGCGACGGCGGAGGTCTGGTGGATGGCGACGCGCCAGCCACCAAAACCGAGCGCCAGCCGCTGAGCCGCGCCGACTGGAAACAGGTCTTTCACCGCAAGCTGATTGGCGTTTACCTCGGCCAGTTCGCGGTGACCTCCACGCTCTGGTTCTTCCTGACCTGGTTCCCGAACTATCTCACCCAGGAGAAAGGCATCACGGCGCTGAAGGCTGGTTTTATGACCACCGTGCCGTTCCTTGCCGCCTTCTTTGGCGTGCTGCTCTCCGGCTGGCTCGCGGACAAGCTGGTGAAAAAAGGCTTCTCGCTGGGCGCGGCGCGTAAAACGCCCATCATCTGCGGCCTTCTCATCTCCACCTGCATCATGGGCGCCAATTACACCAATGACCCGGTGTGGATCATGACGCTGATGGCGGTGGCGTTCTTCGGCAACGGCTTCGCCTCTATCACCTGGTCGCTGGTCTCCTCGCTTGCGCCGATGCGCCTGATTGGCCTGACCGGCGGGGTGTTCAACTTTGTCGGCGGCCTTGGCGGCATCACCGTGCCGCTGGTGATTGGCTATCTGGCGCAGGATTACGGTTTCGGTCCGGCGCTGGTTTACATCTCCGTGGTGGCGCTCATCGGCGCGCTCTCTTACATCCTGCTGGTGGGGGAGGTGAAGCGCGTAGGCTAAGGCCCGTTAAGAGAGAAGGTGAAAACAGGCGAGGGAGTGCATTACAAGCGTTACCGTCCGGTTGTCAGCATCGCGCCGGGCGGTAACCGTTCAACATTATAACTAACCGGCCGCCACGAGCGGCCAACTGAGAGGGTTCTGCTATGAATACCGATCTGTACACTACGACCTTACGGCAGCTTAACGCGAAGATAATTCCCTTTATTATCATCTGCTACTTCGTTGCCAACCTTGATAAAACCAATATCTCCATCGCGGCGCTGCAAATGAACGCCGACCTCGGGCTGAGCGCCAGCATGTATGGCCTCGGCGTGGGAATGTTCTATATCTCCTACATTATTTTCGAAATTCCCAGCAACGTCATCATGACCAAAGTCGGCGCGCGGGTCTGGATTGCGCGCATCATGATAACCTGGGGCATCGTCAGCGCCGGGATGTCGTTGGTGCAAACGCCGACCCAGCTTTACGTGATGCGCTTTTTGCTCGGCATGGCGGAAGCGGGCTTTACGCCGGGCATCATCTATTACATCTCCTGCTGGTTTCCGAAAAGCAACCGCGCGCGGGCCATGTCCTTTTTCTATATGGGCTCGGTGATGGCGTCGATTATCGGCCTGCCGATTTCCGGCACCATTCTGAACATGCACGGCATCGCCGATATCGCCGGCTGGCGCTGGCTGTTCGCTATTGAGGGCGTGCCGGCCATCGTGCTCGGCGTTCTGGTGCTGTGGCGCCTGCCGCAAACGCCGGACCATGCGCCATGGCTCTCTACTGAGCAGAAAGGCTGGCTGAAGGCGCAGCTCGCGCGGGATAACGCGAGTGTGGAGGTTGGCAGTAACCATAGCTGGCTTAGCGCGCTAAAAAACAAAACCGTGCTGCTGTTGAGCCTGGTCTGGTTCCTGCAGGCGTTCGGCTCCATCGGCATTACGCTTTTCCTGCCGCTAATCATCAAGAGCATGGCAAGCGAGCAGAGCAACATCGTAATAAGCCTGCTCTCTGCGGTGCCGTTTATCGCCGCCTGCCTGTTTATGTATCTCAACGGCCGCCATTCGGACACCACCAACGAACGCTCCTGGCACCTTGGTTTGCCGTTGATTATCTCCGGCCTTTCGCTCGCCATTGCCATTTACTCCAGCAACCTGCTGGTGGCGTATGGGCTGCTGGTGCTGACGGTGGGCTTCAACTTCGCGCTTACGCCTATTTTCTGGGCGGTCACCACCGAGAAGCTGGCGGGCGTGGCGGCGGCGGCGTCCATCGCTTTTATCAATACTGTGGCGAACTTTGTCGGCCTGGGGCTGCCGCCCCTTCTTGGCAAAATCAAAGACATGACCAACAGCTACCACTACGGGCTGCTGATTGTGGCGGTGGCGCTCATTATCGGCGGCGTTATCGGCATTCTGGTGTCGCGCCCGACGCGTTCTCGCGCTGCGGAACAGCCCGCCTCCCGTCTCTCTTAAGGAAGGAACATGAAACAGAAAGTACTTAAGCAAGCTTACCTGCCCGATGCGCTGACTGCGGAACTGAGCGAGCACTACGATCTGCGCGAACTGGCGCAGATGACCGCCGCCGATCTCGCCGCCATTGCGGATGAAATCACGGTGGTTATCACCAATGGCGAAGCGGTGGTGACGCGTGAATTCATCGCCTCGCTGCCCGCGCTGAAGCTTATCGCGGTGTTTGGCGTCGGCTACGACGGCGTGGACGTGGCGGCGGCGCGGGATCATGGCGTGCAGGTCACCCACACGCCGGGCGTACTGACTGACGATGTGGCGGACCTGGCGATGGGGCTGATGCTGGCGACGTCGCGCAAAATCGTCGCGGCGCAAAAGTTCATCGAGCAGGGCGGCTGGCGGCAGGGCGGTTTTCAATGGACGCGCAAAGTCTCCGGTGCGCGGCTGGGTATTTTCGGCATGGGCCGCATCGGCCAGGCCATCGCGCGCCGCGCCCAGGCGTTTGATATGGAAATCAGCTATACCGACCGCAATCATCACCGCTCACTGCCGTACCGTTATGTCGCCGACCTGCATGAGCTGGCGGCGCAGAGTGATTTTCTGATGGTGTGCGCCCCGGGCGGCGCGCAAACGCGTGGGCTTATCAACCAGTCCGTGCTGGCGGCGCTGGGGCCGCAGGGCATATTGATTAACATCTCTCGCGGCAGCGTGGTGGATGAGGCGGCGCTGGTCCACGCGCTGGAAAACAACCTTATCGCCGGCGCGGGGCTGGATGTTTTCGCGAACGAGCCCAACGTTCCCGCCGCGCTGCAACAGCGCGACAACGTGGTGATTACCCCGCACATGGCGAGCGCCACCTGGGAAACGCGTCGCGAGATGTCCCGGCTGGTGCTGGAGAACGTGCACGCCTGGTTTGCGGGCGCGCCGCTGGTGACGCCCGTTCCCTGATAGGTTTTTCTGCGTAAATCTTTTACCCTGAGGCGATTCTCGCTTCAGGGTTTTTTATTTATGAAACAGCTTACTTTCGCCTCGCGTCATCATCAGCTTACCAATATCAATACCTGGACGCCGGACAGCCGCTGGCTCGCCTTTGATGTGCGCCCTTCCGGCGCCTCGTTTACCGGTGAAACCATTGAACAGGTGAATGTGGAAACAGGTGAGGTCGCGGTCATTTACCGCGCTACGCAGGGCGCGCATGTGGGCGTGGTGACGGTTAACCCACAAAAAGCGCAGTATGTTTTTATTCACGGCCCGGAAAACCCTGACGATGCCTGGCGCTACGATTTCCATCATCGCCGCGGCGTGGTGGTGGAAAACGGCCAGGCGACGAACCTGGACGCCATGGACATCACGCCGCCTTTTACGCCGGGCGCGCTGCGCGGCGGCAGCCATGTGCATGTGTTTAGCCCGGACGGCGCGTGGCTGAGCTTTACCTATAACGATCACGTGCTGCATGAACGCGACCCGAAGCTTGATTTACGCAACGTCGGCGTGGCGCTGCCGTTTGGGCCTGTCACGCCGGGTTTCCAGCATCCGCGCGAGTACGCCGGTAGCCGCTGGTGCGCGCTGGTAAGCCGCACCACGCCCGCGCCTCGTCCCGGCAGCGACGAGATTAACCGCGCCTATGAAGAGGGCTGGGTGGGACATCACGGCTATCTGAAAGCGGATGGCAGCCTGCAGCGCCGGGCGCTGGCGTTTATTGGCGACACGCTCTCGGCAAGCGGCGAAAAAGTGCCGGAGCTGTTTATCGTTGATCTCCCTGAAGACGAGGCGGTGTGGAAGCAGGCATTCCCGGGCGACGACAGCGCCATGCCCGCCCCGCCTGCGGGCGTCATGCAGCGCCGCCTGACGTTTACCCATGCGCGCCGCCACCCGGGGCTTGCCACCACGCCGCGCCACTGGGTGCGCAGCAATCCGCAGGGCAGCGAGCTCGCTTTTTTAATGAAAGATGAGAATGGCGTGGCGCAGCTGTGGCTTCTCTCGCCCAACGGCGGCGAGCCGCGACAGCTTACCCATGGCGAACAGGGCGTGCAGTCGGCTTTTAACTGGCATCCTTCCGGCGAGGCACTGGGTTTTGTGCAGCAGAATCGCATCGTATTGTGCGACGCGCAGACAGGGAACATCACCCCGTTAACGCCTGTTCAGGAGAGCGAAATTTCCGCCGACGCGGTGGTGTTCTCGCCGGATGGCGAAAAGATTGCCTGGATGCAGGAGACGGCAGGTTTCCGCCAGCTCTGGATGACCGCAACCGGGCGTTAACTCAGATAGCGGGCGGAATGGCGGCGTTGATGGCGTAGTTTTTTTTCTCGCTCTCTTCCACCCGCGCTTTGACCGATTTGTCAGTGCGAAAGGCGTCCCACGGCACCAGCAGCGTATCCGCCACCACCGTAAAGGGCATATCAAGCGCCACCAGCGGTTTTAGTCCCCAACTGGTGTTGCCGTCCACCAGCATTTTGTAGCTGTTGCGAGTACCGGGGTAATAGCCCTGCTCGCCGCCGCCAGTATGTGACATCATGCTTGAACAGCCGCTGAGCGCCATCGCTCCGACGGTGAACAGCCCTACCCTGAGTCTCTTTTTCATGTTCATTCTTATTGGTGAATAGACAGCTCTGCCGTATGGCTCCGAGGTATAACGTCCCCGGTTCAGAATGAATAGCGCTCTTTCTCTGCTGTGTGGAGGCTGTCGCAGTTTGATAAAAAGTTCCTCTACCCAGTCTAAGCAAAGAAATGTAAACCGCAAAAAAACCGGCTCGATTCCTCTTGAAAAGTGGATGGGCGAACCCATTTTACAGGTGTGACCGAAGAGCAACATGCCGCATGGGTGTTGGCGTCACGCCAGTCTGTCCTTCGGGAAGACGTTACTTTTTATCTCGCTGATTTCAGGAGCTCGTTGTTATGCGTAATTTTGACTTATCCCCGCTTTATCGTTCCGCCATCGGTTTTGACCGTCTGTTCAACCTGCTTGAGAACAACCAGAGCCAGAGCAACGGCGGCTACCCTCCGTACAACGTGGAGCTGGTGGATGAAAACCACTACCGTATCGCCATCGCTGTGGCCGGTTTCGCCGAGAGCGAACTGGAGATCACCGCGCAGGATAACCTGTTGGTAGTGAAAGGCTCCCATGCGCCGGAGCAGAAAGAACGGACCTACCTGTATCAGGGTATCGCCGAGCGCAACTTCGAGCGTAAATTCCAGCTCGCCGAAAACATCTTCGTACGTGGCGCGAACCTGGTGAACGGTCTGCTCTATATCGACCTTGAGCGCGTTATTCCGGAAGCGAAAAAACCGCGCCGTATCGAAATCGGTAACTAATTTCTCTGGGCACGCTTTCGCGGCCCACGTTAACTGTAGTCGTGCTCGCCGAACGGGAGCACAGCCAGCCCGCATACGCTGGCCGTAAAAACTCGCTTCAAAGAAGGAGAAACGTTATGCGTAACTATGATTTATCCCCCTTTTTCCGTCAGTGGATTGGCTTTGACAAGCTGGCCAACGCGATGCTGAACGCCGGTGAAAGCCAGACCTTCCCGCCCTATAACATCGAAAAAAGCGACGACAACCACTACCGCATTACCCTTGCGTTAGCAGGTTTCCGTCAGGAAGATCTGGACGTGGAACTGGAAGGCACTCGCCTGAGCGTCAAAGGCAACCCGGTGAAGCCGGAAACCGAGCCGAAATGGCTGCATCAGGGTCTGGTGCTGCAACCCTTCAGCCTGAGTTTTACCCTGGCTGAACATATGGAAGTGTCCGGTGCAAGCTTCGTCAACGGCCTGTTGCACATCGATCTGGTGCGTAACCTGCCAGAAGCCCTGGCGCCGCAGCGCATCGCCATCGGCCAGCCGCGCGCGCTGAGTGACGACCGCGTCATCGAAGGCGAGCGCCCGGCGCTGAGCCACAGCGAAAGCCAGAACAGCTAATCACTGCCGTAACGGCATCATCAAAAGGCCCCGTAGCGGGGCCTTTTTTATACGCTTTTCCCCCTTTCCTCACGGCGCGTCCTGCGCGAGCAGCTTTTCCCCGCTTATGCTTAAATAGCTTACTTTTGGGATAAAGCCCGGCACAGGAGACGCAATGAAACTTTCCCGCACCGGCGAAGCGCCGGACTACCGCTTTTCGCTGGCCAACGAACGCACTTTTCTTGCCTGGATTCGCACCGCGCTGGGGTTTCTCGCCGCAGGCGTGGGGCTTGATCAGTTCGCGCCGGATCTCGCTTCGCCGCTGGTGCGCGAGGGCGTCGCCTTGCTGCTCTGTCTGTTTGCGGGTGGGCTTGCCCTTTATGGCTATCTGCGCTGGCTGAACGTTGAAAAAGCGATGCGCCTGAAAGCCGATCTGCCCTACACCCGCGCACTTGCGGGGATAAGCCTGCTGATGCTGCTGGTCGCCCTCGCGGTAATAGTCATGGTGATATATGGCCGATAGCCGCCGCGCGCGGCGTATCGCCGACCCGGGCCTGCAGCCGGAACGCACGTCGCTTGCCTGGTTTCGCACCTTTCTTGGCTACGGCGCGCTGCTGATGCTGGCGCTGCGCCACAGCTGGCAGCAGGCGGGCATGCTGTTCTGGGTGGCTATCGCCGCGGGTTTCATTGTGGCAGGCGTGCTTTACGGTTACGCCCGTCAGCGCAACGTGATGGATACCGCCCGCAGCGATTTTTTAACCCCCGCCGCCGCGCACGCTAAGCTGTTGATAGCGCTGGCGGTGTGTATGCTGGCCCTGCTCTTCGCGGTGGTACATCTCGGCCAGCTTGTTATGCTGATAAGCGGGGCGTGAACTTTTGTTGCAATCGCGCTAAGCCGCCGTACAGAAATCATGTTAAAAATGCTTTTTCCGCCTGTTCGCAAGGAAGATACGTTGAAGCCGCTCCTTACTCTTGCCGCCTTCTGCTTTTGTCTGCCGGTCTGGGCGAGCGATGCGCCCGCCGCCACGCCGCTTACGGCGCAGCGCTATGCCGCCCAGCTTGGCGTCGGCATGGATGTCGACTGGGCGCGCACCGAACGCGGCATCCGCGAGTTTGACCCGCTGGCGGTGCGCGATTTTCATGATAAAGGGCTTGGCCATATACGCATTCGCGTGGCAGGGGAGATCAACGAGCAAAAGCTCATTCATCTGCGCAAAATTGTCGAAGCCTGCGAGCAGTATGGCGTGGTACCGGTTATCGCTTATCAGGCGGAGACGTTCAAGTCCGACCCGGATCGTGAAAACGAGGCGAAAGTGGTCGCCTGGTGGAGCGAAACGGCGCGCTATTTTGGCCGCGAGCATCCGCTGCTGGGGTTTGATCTCATCTACGAACCGGCAGAGCGGTTGAACCATAACCCGCAGGCGCTGAACCGGCTTTACGATAAAACCATTAAGGCTATCCACGCGGTTGATCCGCAGCGTATGGTCTTTGTCGCCCCGCGGCTGCACGCCGCGCCGGAAGATCTGGCGAACCTGAAGCTGCCTGTCGAGAACCGCGGCTACGTGCTGGGCGAATGGCATATCTTTGCCTGGGGGCCGCAGAAGGTGAACGGCAAATATCCCTGGACCTCCGGCACCGCGGCGGAAAAAGCGGCGATTCGCGAGCGCATCAACGCCGCGCTGCGCTGGCAGCAAAAAACGGGGCGCGCCAGCTGGGTCGGCGGCTGGTCCGCCGGACAGTCGACAAAAGCCGCGCCGTCCGCTTCCACGCTGGCGTTCGCGAACTTCATGGCCTGCGAGCTGCAAAAGGCGAAAATTCCGTACGCCCTTAACGCCGATAACCTTTTTTACGATGGGGAAGAGGGTGCATGGCGGCCCGCCATGGAGCCGCTGTTGCAGGTGATGTTAACGCCGGAATGCGCGGCGGGGAAAAGCGTCGTTAAACCGGCTGGCCATGCAGCCGTTCGCGGTGCGCCAGCGGCAGCCAGCACAGCAGGATAAGCAAGCCCATCGCCGTCATCAGCATGCCGAGGCTCGACTGGCCGCCCTGCGGCAACAGCGCGGATGACCAGGCGAGTAGCCCGGAGCCGCAGTTTTGCAGGCCGCCCACCAGCGCCCCAGCGGTGCCTGCAAGAAACGGAAACGGCTCCATCGCGCCGCTGGTGGCGAGCGGGAAAAGCATGCCCGCGCCGAAAAAGAAAAGCGCGGCGGGGATAAGCAGCGTCCAGACCGTCATCACGCCGAACCAGCCCGGCAGCCACATGGCTATTCCCGCCAGCAGGCAGCTTATGACCGCCTGCCACATCAACGTGGAAAAACGTTTGTGCTGCCGACCAGCAAACCAGGCGCCGAAAAAAGCCGCCGGGATCGGCAGAATAAACAGCACGCTTACCGTCAGGCTGTTAAATCCAAGCCCTGCGCCCATTAACACGCCCGCGCAGGCTTCAAACACCGCCACGCCCGCCAGTCCGCCAATCAACATCAGCAGATAGCAGTTAAACGCGCCGCTGCCGAACAGCGTTTTATAGCTGGCGAGCAGCCGGGCACGCGGCGCCTGCGCCGGGCGCGTTTCCGGTAGCCAGCGGAACATGCTGAAGGAGACGACAACACACAGCGCGAGCAGAAAAGCGAAGCAGGCGCGCCAGCCCCAGAGGGTGTCCAGCACACCGCCGAGCAGCGGCGCCAGCAGTGGGCTAACCAGAATACCCATATTTAACAGGCTATTGGCGTGGCGCAGCGCTGGCCCGGCGTAAAGATCGCGCGGCAGCGTGCGGGCCATGACGCCCGCCACCCCCGTCCCCATGCCCTGCAAGCTGCCGGCGATAATCAATACCGTCAGGTTGCGGCTCAGCAGGGCGATAACCGTCGCCAGCATAAAAATCAGCATACCGGCGAAGATAACCGGACGGCGGCCGATGCGGTCCGAAATCGGCCCATAAACCAGTTGCGAAGCGCCATAGGTCAGCAGATAAGCCGCCATCACGCTTTGTACCGCGCCTTCGCGTACGTGCATATCGCGAGCGATATCCGCAATAGCGGGAATATAAATGGTTTGCGCCATCTGACCGACGGCCGTCAGCAGGATCAGCATTAGAAGCAGGTGACTATTCGCTATTTTTCTCATGGTTATTATTCAAATCGCATTGGGTTTTTTTAGAGGATGCGTCTGGTTAATAATAAAATGCGAGAGGAATATACCGTAAAAAAGGCGATTAGCCAGTGAGTAAGGCGGCCAGGCTGCCCGGGCGCAGGCAGCTTTTATAAACGGCTTTTGGAAAGATTTCTTGCCAGTCTTACAGACAACCGGCCGCCAGCAGATGTGTGGCGTGGCCCCAGCTTAAGACGCTCAGTTCGCCATTGTGAACCTCGATCAGCGAAAAGCTGCCGTTCGCCGGGCTGTAACGGGAAAAGGGGTCGGCAAGTTTTGCGCCATGCAGCCGCCAGAGCAGCGCGGCAAGGGTATTGCCATGGGTAACGGCGCAGGCGGTTTCGCCAGGCAGCGCCTGCGCGTAGTCCAGCAGGGCGTGATAAAGCCGCTCGCCTGCCTGGCGGGCGCTCTCACCGTGCGCCGGAACGGCATCGATATCACCTGCCAGCAGCGCGCCGCCGCTTTGCGGATGCAGCCGCAGGACATCCTGAATCATCATGCCCTGAAACTCGCCAAGATGTTGTTCATGCAGACGGGAGTCAATACGCAACGGCGCCGCGTGATGCTGGGCAACGGCGTGCGCGGTAGAAAGGGCGCGCGTGGCGGGCGAGGAAAGCACCGCGTCTATACGGTAACCCTCGAGCGCGTCGAGGAGGGCTTCATTCTGCGCCAGACCGCGGGCGCTGACGCCGCTCTCCCGCTGGCCCTGCAGGAGGCCGCGCTCGTTCCACTCCGACTGCGCATGACGCACCACAATAAAACGCACCGGCAGCTCCTTATGAAAAAAGGCTACCTTATCATGCGGCGGACAGCGTGGAGAACACCAGGCGGTGCGTGATTTGCGGGTGCGCTTCAACCGGCGTAAAACCGGCGCGCTGGTAAAACCGGAATGCCGTTTGCGGCGCGCGAATGTTGAGGTAGTCAAAAAACTCGCGCGCATGTTGCGTTACCGACGAGAGCAGCACATGACCGACGCCCACGCCGCGCACCGGATGGCTGACATAAAGATGGCGCACGCGTCCGGCGCGAGGCGTTTCATCGTAAGGGTCGCGGTTTAGCCCACAGACGCCGACCAGCGCGTCGCCGAGGAAAGCACCGAGCAGCGTTTCGCCCGGCGCGGAAAAGAGATTGCTGCCGTCCAGCCAGTGGGTGGAAAGACGATTAAGCATATTGAAACCCAGCGCCTGGCTCTCCTCGCGCAGGCGCTCGAAATCAGCGCTGTAAGGGGTGACTGGCCTGATGGCGATAATGGATGACATCCTTCCCTCCTGTTTCCGCTTTGTGAGTAGCGAAGCCGTGTTAAAGGGGGGCGGTTGCCCGCCCCCCTTAGGTGCGGCTTGAACCTGAGTTACCGAAGGCGTTTACCGAAGGTACTTCAGGACAGCATCAAGCAGTTGCAGCAGCGCAACCATGAGTTTGAGGATGAGGATAACCCAATCCACAGCGCTCATACGCGTCTCCTCTGGTCAAGGAGCACGCAACTGACGTACCTCTCCGCTGCCTGTTGCCAGTTGCTTTGTTGGCGTAACACAGTGTGCTCTCACGGGGTTAAGGCACTGACGGCACCACCCGTTTCAGCCAGGACTTGTTTCGCGCCCGTAAGTTGCGGCCCCGTCTCGCACGCTGTGACAGCAAAATCAGTATAGATAAGTACTGTATAAATTAACAGTATTTTCTGGACAAGAAAAAGAAACCTGGACCATACTGTTGAAAAGCCACTGTCACGCCGCGCGCAGAATTGCGATAGCGGTCAATTCGTCGTATAGTTAAAAAGTTGACGTAACACAGTGTGCTTTACGGCTACCACCCGTAAACAGCTGAAAAAACCCTGCCCCAGCGGCGGGGTTTTTTGTTTCTGCTCGCCTCTTCTTTGAGCTTAGCGAAAAGAGACTTTTTTTCTGCCTTTTCGGGTTTTTTCTTTCATTCGAAAAAATTAATGCAACCGCTTAATGTAGCCCGCTTTACGCTTTGTTTTACCTGGGCTACATATTGTGTGGGCGTCAGGCGCAAACGCTTTCTCTACAGAGGGAAATACCGGGGCTTTAAAGCTTTGAGTTTTTACTTAATCTCGTTTTCTTTATTTGGTTTTATGTTCCAAAAAAAGAGATTAGATTCGCCTTAATCGGCACATAGCCGTTCAATACGCGGCGGCGAATTACTTTTTTAAAGTAATTAGGGCTTTGTAATGAATGGCTTATGTCATTTTTTAGATAAGCGAAGCGGTACGGACTGAATGCAACAATGAGAGCCCGGGAGTATTGAATTCCTTAAGCGCTCACTTAAAAATAGCAGCCTCTTGTGCGGCTTATTTGATAAAGTCTGGGCGGGAGTTAACGATTGCGTGCGCGGCACCCCGCAGCGGCGCGTTAAGCCGTTTTTATCAGGGCGCGTTAATTAACAAAAAACGAAGCCCTGCCGCGCATATTACTTGTGCACGATATTCTGTTTGCAATGGAAGAAGCTGATGATGATGCGAAGCGTAGTAGTCCTGGTCATTGCGTTGGGCCTCTCCGGCTGTATGGCGCCTGCGCGTCCTCCCATGACGGATGACACGATTGTGACCAGCCAGGTGAATGGCGTTACCCTGACTCACCGGTATGCGGTAACCCCGCCTCAGGAATTTACACCCGTTAATCAGGATTACCGGGCGCTTTACCCGGCCTCGTTAATGAGCCGACCCGATTTCGGTGGCAACGTCATCCGCCAGCTGGATAACGGCAAAACCTATAAGGTGCTGGGCCAGGTGGAGCATTCCTGGATGGCGCTGGCCGATGAAGGCAAAGAAGAGCTGATTGGCTATGTGCCTGCGCGCGCGGTGGTAAAAAGCGAGCAGTATGACGCGACGGTTCGCCGCGACAGACCGCGTCCGCGTCGCGCCAGCAGCAAAACCTGTGTCGCGGTGGATGGCGCCAGCAAAGCCTGTAAGAACGCCGCGAGCGGCACCTGGATTATTGACTAATTCCGCCGTTGCAGGGGAAGAACAATAAGACAACGCAACGCCAGGCTATGCTGGCGTTTTTCGTTGCCATTCTGAAGGCAGGCGCCTGACGTCTGCCGCAATTGGACCTTTTTGCAGGATTCAGTACCCGCAGGGGTTTCTGCTCAGCACATTACCAGGCAGGAAAATGTTATGCGATTCACTCTCGTTTCCGTGAAACCGGGCCACAAGCCGCCGCAGGGCAGCTGCGAGTTTAACGCCCCGGGCGGCACGATTGGCCGCGGGCCTGATAACCATCTGGCGCTGCCGGATAACGACCGCCTGATTTCCCGCCTGCAGGCGCTGGTTCATGTCGCGCCGGACGGCGAGTGCCGCATCACTAACCTTGGCGCGGCGGCGATGGCTATCAACAACAAGCCGCTGGAAAAAGGCGAGCAGGCAGAGCTCCAGGATGGCGACAGGCTGACGATTGCGGAATACAGCATTGAGATTGCCGATTTTATTTTGCACACCCAGCCGGTAAGCCGACTGGCAAGCCTGGGCGCGGGCGGTGAGCCGCCGATAAAGCCCGCCGCGCCTGTAGCCGTTGAGAATGCGCCTACCTCCGTGCCTGCGGAGATATTGCAAAGCCTTATCAAAAACTACGCGGTTGCGGACAATATCTCCCGGCAGTTGCCGCAGGTGGCGGCCGCGGCGCCTGAGGCAAGCGAGTCCGCGCGCGCGTCGCAGGAAAATAGCGAGTCGCCCGCTATCAAAGCCCGCCTGCGCATTCAGCCGCAGCCGCGTGAAACCGCTAAAACGACGGAGAACGCGCAGGGCGAGGTGCTGGAAGGCGAACTGCTGACGGCGCTGCTGGAAGGATTAGGGCTTCACGACATTCATACGGTCCCCCGTTTCGATAGCGAAAAAATGCGCCAGCTGGGGGAAATGCTCAGCATGTTCGCGCAGGGAACGGTGGCGCTGCTCGCCTCGCGATCTATGCTTAAGCGCGACGTGAAAGCCGACATGACAATGATGCTGGATGACGCCAATAACCCTTTCAAGTTGCTGCCATCCGGCAAATCGGTATTAATGCAGGCGTTTGCCACCGCCATGCCGGGATTTATGCCGCCCACCAAAGCCGTACATGACGCGCTGGTGGATCTTCAGGCGCACCAGATTGGCATGATTTCCGGGTTGCACGCCACCAGCGAAGCGATGCTCGCTTCTTTCGACCCGCAGGCGTTGGAGGAAGAGGCGATGCGCGAAGGCTCGCTCTTTCGCCTGGCGTTGCCGGTAAGCCGCAAGGCGGCGCTGTGGGATGCCTTTGTCGCCCAGCACAGCAGCGCGGCGGGCGGCAGCAATGAAGTGAATGCCCTGGTCCGCGAGGCTTTTTTGCAGGCCTACGAGCGGGAAGTTAACCAGTACAAAGATTCGCAGAGCGAAGCGGAAACGCTCTGAGCGCCGCGTGGCGGCTCAACATTCGTAATGGCTACAGACTTACAAGGATTTTTATGAAATTTTGGTTGCCCGGTCTGGCCTTGCTGGCGTTGTCAGCAGCAGCGCAGGCGGAAAATTACCGCATAGTGCAATCTCCTTCGCAGAAGCTGGATGTCTGGATAGACGATCTGGCGGACAACACGCCGCAAAGCTGGTGCGCGAAGGAGCTGCCGCTGCGCATTGTGGCGAATGGCGATAAGCGCCCCGTGCTGCTGAAAACCTTCATGCCGCGCCTTGGGGCGCTGCTGGAAAACCAGTGCGCGGAGCTCGCGGTGGTGCGCTGGCAGTTTACCTCGCCGGAAGGGGACCTGCTGGCGCAGGGTACGGCCAGTAAAACGGCGGACTGGACGCCGGTGGTGCTGCCCGCCGCCGCAGCCGATACGGCTGGCGAAGCGGCGCCGACGGGCCGTCCTGAAGATCTCTCGCCGCTGGCGGACAGAACGCCATGGCTGGAGTTCACGCTGCAGGATGGCTGCCACCTGCGCACCTTCTGGCAGGATAACGCCAGCGTGCCGGCTATCTTTATTCCGGCCAAGGCGGACGGCAAATGCGAAAAAGGCGGCTGGCTGAACGGCAGCAGCGAAGTGGTGCAGGTGAGCCACAACACGCAGAAGAAAATGACCATGACCTTCGTGCATGGCTTCCCCGTCAGCGGGCTGAATACCCAGGCTGACGCCGACAGCCTGCTGATTACCACCGTGAATAATGAAAGGATGGTGGTCAGCGACGGGCGCGCCAACCAAAGCTGGATGATTTTGCCTTACTCTGCGGAGCTCAACGGCTGGCTGGCGGACGGCACGGTGGCGGTAGAGATGTCACGCGCGCAGGCGAGCGACGATGCGCGGTTGCGCGCCCGGCTGGAGGCTATCCGCAAAGTCTGGTCCGGCTATCTGGAGCCCGGCGCGAGCCTGAAGATCCTGCTGGTGGATTCGCTCTCGCCGCTGCTGCGCGACCCGGCGGCAGGCGCTTACCGGGTCGTTAAATAATGCCGATTATCACGCTTCGCGCTGCCGTTTTGTCACGGAGCGTGACCCGGGCCTGGCGGATGCCAGGCTTGCTTAAAGAGAACCTTGCAACATGACGGACAACGCGAACAAAAAAGTATCTGAAGCCTTACCGATCGGTTACCGGTTTAATGAGTTTGAGATTCAGGAGGTGCTGGGCAGCGGCGGATTCGGCATCGTTTATCGCGCCTGGGATCACCAGCTTGAGCGCGCCGTCGCCATAAAAGAGTTTATGCCCGCCTCGTTCGCCATGCGCAAAGCGGACCTCAGCATCGGGCTTCGCGGCGAGCGTTTTGGCAAAGCCTTCAGCGCCGGGTTAACCAGCTTTATCGACGAGGCGCGCCTGCTGGCGCGTTTTAATCATCCGGGGCTGGCGCAGGTGCTGCGTTTCTGGGTGCAGAACGACACCGCTTATATCGTCTCTTTGTTCTATGAAGGCGTTACGCTGGGTCGCCTGCGCGAGCAGCACCCGCAAAAACTGGATGAAGCGGCTATCCGCCGCCTGCTGCCGATGCTGTTTGGCGCGTTGCGGGCACTGCACAAAGCGGGTTATCAACATCTGGATATTTCGCCGGACAATATTCTGTTGCAGGAAAACGGTCTGCCGGTGCTGCTGGACCCAGGCGCCGCCCGCCGCAGCATCGGCAACGTCACCGATGAAACTGAAACGCTGCTGCGTCCGGGCTACGCGCCGGTCGAGCAGTATAACGATGATGAAAACGCGCTTGGCCCGTGGACGGATATCTACGCGCTGGGGGCGGTGCTGCATACGCTGATTGTCGGCTCGCCGCCGCCGGTGAGCGTGGTGCGCTCCCTTCAGGACAACTACCAGCCGCTGGCGGAGCGCAAGCCGGAAGGCTATTCGCTTTCGCTGTTGCAGGCGATAGACCGGGCGCTGGCGTTGAAAAAAGAGGGGCGTCCGCAGTCGGTGGATGAGTTTGCCGCGCTGGTGGATCTCCCCGTCGGCGGGCACGACGACCTGCTGAATGCCGATAAGCCGGGCACTATGCTCATTCCGCTGGAAGAGCATAAGGTGGCCGTGACGGGCTGGAGACGTTACCAGACGGCGGGAATGGTGGTCGCAGGCGTGGTCGCCGGGATTATCATCGGCGGGCTGCTGTTTAGCAGTAGCGCGCCGCAGAACGCTCAGCCGGAAACGGCTGACGCAGACCGTCCGCAAGAACAGCCCGCGACGGCGCAGCCGCCCGCCGCTACCGGCGAACAGCAGGCGCTGGTGTATGTGCGCATTCGCGAAGGCGAACAGCTGTTGCTGAATGGCAAACCGCAGGCGGTGGTGCCGGCGGCGAACGGCTTCGCGGCGCTCCAGCTTTCGCCTGGCCAGTACGCCTTTACGTTGAAAAATCATGACCAGATCCGCAGCCAGAGGCTCACCATCGGGCAGTCCGGCACCTGGCTTATCAATCCGCAAAGCTAAACCCGAGGGCGCCCGGCGTGGCGCCCTGCGTCTTTCCGCGCTTTTTCCGCTAAGCTGTTAACGTCACTCACCCAGCCGCCACGTTATGATTAAAAGCCTTTATATCGAAAACTACCGTTCGCTTCGCCGTGTTGCGCTGGAGCTTGAGCAGCTCAATATTGTTTTTGGCCCCAACGGCAGCGGCAAATCCAATATCTATAAAGCGATACAGCTGATGCACAGCGCAGCGCAGGGCGCTTTTTCCCAGGCATTATCACGGGAAGGCGGCATCCTTAACGCGCTGTGGGCAGGCAGAAGCCGGCAGCAGGACGTACGGCGGATGATTCTTGCCGTAGAGACGGATGATTACGACTATGAGTTGCAGGTGGGGTTTGTGGAAAAGCTGCCCTACCCGACGCTGTTTCAGCTCGACCCGGTCATCAAAGAAGAGAAAATCTGGCTCAGCAATCAGCGCCGCCGTCCTTCAGCACTGCTCATGAAGCGCCAGAACCAGGCGGTCTTTCTGAGCAATATCCATCATGAGAAAGTAATGCACAGCGGCGCGATTTATGAGAACGAATCGGTGTTCGGGCAGCTTGGCGAGCCGCATCTCTACCCGGAGGTGTCTCAGGTGCGGGAGATGCTGCGCAACTGGCGCTTTTATCATGAGTTCGCGGTATCCGGAAACTCGCCGCTGCGCGAGCCGCAGGTCGGCTTTCGCGCGCCTGTGCTGGCAAGCGACGGCGCGAACCTTGCGGCCGCCTTTCAAACCATCGTTGAGATTGGCGATGAGGATTTGCTGAACGCGATTCTGAACGCCGCTTTTCCGGGCAGCCGTTTTTATTGCGATAACCCCGGCGGGCGCTTCCAGCTGCTGATGCAGCGCGAAGGGCTAACGCGCCCGCTCGAACCTGCCGAGTTTTCCGACGGTACGCTGCGTTTTCTCTGCCTGGCGGTGGCCTTGTTAAGCCCGCGCCCACCCGCCTTTATCGCCCTGAACGAACCGGAAAACAGCCTGCATCCGCAAATGCTGCCTGCGCTCGCGAAGCTGATAGCCGAGGCGAGCCGCTGGACGCAAATCTGGCTCACCAGCCACTCGCCGGAACTGGCGCGGCTGGTGCAGCAGCATACCGCCTGCGCACGCTATCAGCTTGCCATGAGTGAAGGAGAAACACGCGTGGAGCGGCTCGCTTAATCCACGGTTTAGCGCAGCGTGTCCTGCACGTCGCCCAGCCGGCCTGTCTCTTTTTCGCTATACCCCCGCGCCCGCAGCGGTTCGATAATATCGCGCGCCAAATCCGGCACGTAGCCCACCAGCGTTTCGCCTGCGCCGCAAAAGGTCACTCTGCGAAGCGCGGCGGGAAGCAGGCAGCTTTCGGCCCGGCCCAGCGTCAGCGACTCGCCTGCCGCCTTAAGCGTGAGCGGGTCGCCAAGGTTAGAGATGATTTGCGCGCCCCGGAAGGTGTAGTCGTTGTCGCTGGAAAAGCGCCAGCGCTCAAGGGCGAAGTAAGGCCCGGCGCAGCAGACGCGCCGTGAAAAATGCGGGCTCTCTTCAATCACCAGTCCCGGCTGCGGCGCAGTCGTCAGCTCAGGGCGCAGCTCATCCAGCAGCGCATCGATATTCTTTTCCTGTTCCGCACGAGAAATCTCGCTGCCGTCCTCCATGCGCCACGGCATCGCGTGCTGCTGAATATCCGAGGTCTGCTCTATCTCGTAAATCAGCGTATCCGGGCCGAAAGCGTGCAACATGCCGCCTGGAATATAAAAAGTGTCGCCCGTTCTCACCGGCAGGCGGTGCATGACCGCATCGTACTCTTCCGCCAGCAGGGCGCTTCGCAACTGCGCGCGGCTGACGCCGGGCTTGACGCCGGCAAGGCAAGTCGCGCCTTCCGCCGCCCATAAAATGTGCCAGGCTTCGGTTTTGCCGTTGGGCTGCTGCTCCAGACGCTGCGCGGTTTCATCATTAGCATGCAGGTGAACCGGCAACATGCCGCTGCCGTCGATAAATTTGGTGAGCAGCGGGAAATGGGGGCCGCGCCAGCCGGGGCCGACCAGCTCCTCCGGGTAGCGCTGCGCCAGCTCGCGCAGGCTCATGCCGGCAAGCTCGCCGTTTTTCACCGTCGCTATCTTGCCGTCTACATCGCTCACTTCCCAGGTTTCGGCAACGCGCCCGTCAGGCAGGCCGGCTTTGCCGAGGCGCGTTTTGATAAGCTGACCGCCGAACACGTGCGTGGCTATCGGCAGGGTCAGCTGTAAAGGGTAAGCTTTCATCATTCAGCTCCTTACAGCAGGGCCTGCTCTTGTGCTGAGCATAAAACGGAAGGGGTAAGAGCAGGGGGAAGCGCCATAGGGCTACAGCCCCATGGCGCAAAACATCAGATAACCGCAGTACCGCCGGTCACCGCGATAGTGGCGCCGGAGATGTAGCTCGCTTCGTCGCTTGCCAGCATCACGTACGGCGCCGCCAGTTCGGCAGGCTGACCGGCGCGCGCCAGCGGCACCTGGCTGCCGAAGCTTTTCACCTGCTCGGCGGGCATGGTGGACGGAATAAGCGGCGTCCAGATAGGGCCCGGCGCAACGGCGTTAGAGCGGATGCCTTTTTCCGCCAGTAGCGCCGCAAGGCTGCCGGAGAGGTTGACGATAGCCGCTTTGGTGGCGGAATAGGCCACCAGCATCGGCTTCGGTGAATCGGCGTTTACCGATGCGGTATGAATAAGCGACCCGCCTTTCGGCATATGCGGTACGGCGGCTTTGCAGATGCGGAAGGTGCCGTAAAGGTTGGTCTTAATGGTGCGGTCAAACTCGTCGTCGCTTATCTCATCCAGAGAATTGCGCGTCTGCTGGAAGGCGGCGTTATTGACCACAATGTCGATTTTACCGAAGGCTTCCACGGCTTTATCCACCACCGCCTGGCACTGCGCCAGCTCGGTGATATCGCCGCTCACCAGCACCGCTTTGCGCCCGGCCTCTTCAACCAGACGCGCCGTCTCTTTGGCGTCTTCATGTTCATCAAGGTAAGAGATAAGCACATCTGCGCCTTCACGGGCGTAGGCGATAGCGACCGCGCGGCCGATGCCGGAGTCGCCGCCGGTAATAATCGCCGCTTTACCGGTCAGTTTGCCCGAGCCTTTATAACTGGTTTCACCGTGGTCGGGCTGGGGTTGCATATCTTTGGTGGAGCCAGGCCAGTTCTGCTGTTGTTCAGGAAACGGGGGAGTAGGATAGTTCGACATCGTTCGATCTCCTTTTCTGACAGCGTAGCCGCTGGTGGAAACAACGCAGCGCAAAGGCGCCGCGACAGGAATAAACGAGCCAGGCGCGCCTGAACTCGTCAAAATGAATGTTAAGCGTAGTTCATAAATCGACGGCGCTGCATCGGTTTGCCAAAACCACAGGTTATTGAAAAGCCTTAAACCGTTTCGTTTAGGTTATGAAAAGCGAGGCGGGAAAGGGTGTTTAACCATCTGATCTTTTGAACTATTTAAGGCGCGCTGGCGAGGGGATGCGTGCGGCGTCTGGCCCGCTGCTTCAGATTAGTTTTAAAACGCCCGAACGGCAGCGAAAAGGGCGGGGCGCTCCCCTCCGGCAACGTGGTGTAGGCCTTTTCCCGGCTATTACCTGCAGTATCCCCGCAGAAAACAGCCCTCTGCCGCCTTTTCGCTGGTGGGAAAAGCGCTGGGAATTAACGCGCCGGGAAAAGAGCAACGCTAACGGCGCTATCCATTCAGCCGCTTCACCCCTTCCTGCGCTGGTGGGTAGGCGCGGGCGCGGCGGTTCAGGTCGCTGTCGGCAATTTTCTCGGCGAGAAAATCGATCAGCACCCGGCACTTCGGCGGCAGAAAACGGTTCGGGTGATAAAGGATCCAGGACATGCCGTAGTAAGAGGTTGTGTAGTCCCACTGCGGCAGCACCTCGACAATCTGCTTCGCCTCAAGCGCTTCGCGGGCGACAAACCACGGCAGGCAGCCAATGCCGAGACTGCTGAGCACCCCTTCGAGCCGCGCCCGGCTGTGGTTGGTGACATAGCGCCCGCGCACCGTCACATTAACCCGCTCCTGAGTATGAAGATGGCGGAATTTCCAGCAGTTATCGCCGGGGATCTCCCCAAGATAGAGGCAACTGTGCAGCGCCAGGTCGTTCGGGTGTTGCGGATAACCGCGCTTTTCAAGGTAGGCGGCGGTGGCGCAGATAATATGGCTGACCCGGATAAGCGGGCGCGCCGCCAGCCCTTCAGGCGGGGTATCGGTAATGCGCACCATCAAATCGAGGTCATCGCCTATCAGGTCTACAGGACGATCGGTGAGCCTGAGTTGCACATCCACTTCGGGGTAGCGGTTTAAGAACTCCTCGATATGAGGCGCTATCAGCCGCATGCCGAACGCGCGCGGCGCGCTGATTTTCACCATTCCCTGCGGCGCTTCGTTGATGCGCTCCGCCAGCTCCAGCACCAGTTTCGCCGACTGCACCATCTCGCAGCAGCGGGCGTAAGCGTCGGTGCCGGCCGCAGAAAGCTTAAGCCGCCGCGTGGTTCGCTCCAGCAGCTTCACCGACAGCGCCTGTTCGAGGCAGGCGACCTGGCGGCTAATGGACGATGCCGTGGTGCCGAGCTGTTCCGCCGCGGCGGAAAAACTGCCCGTCTCCACCACTTTCACAAACACCGCCATATACGGCAGCAGCCCCATGTATTGATTTGTTCTCATAGCGCAAGAGTCTTGTTTGTTTACCCCGATTATTCACCGAAGCGGGATAGCCCATAATCGCCCCGTGGCACGTCACAGAAAACCGACATTCACCCTGTAAGGAAAGCGATAATGAAGCGTTATCAGCAAGTACGTAGCCTTGAAGATCTCTCTTATGTAGCCCGCCAGTCAAAGCATATTCTGACGTTGTTTAGCGGTGGCGTTGACAGCAGCTACCTGCTTTACAAACTATCGCAGACTGGTTGCAAAGTCACCGCGCTTACCGTCGATCTCGGCGATGGCGTGGACGCCGACGACCTGCGGCACATCACCGGCTTTTTTAATGTCGACTTAAAAATTATCGATGCGCGTGAGCAGTTTGCGCGGGAGTTCATTATCCCGGCTATCCGTGCGAACGCGCAGTACATGGGCATCTATCCCATCAGCTCATCGCTTTCCCGACCGCTCATCGCCCGGCTGGCGGTGGAGATGGCGCAAACGCTCGGCTGCGACGCCATTTTGCATACTGCTAACCAGTCGCAAAACAGCCTGCGTCGTCTTAACGGCGCGCTGAGCCAGCTCAACTTCAACGGCTTTATCGGCAGCCCCTACGAATACTCGGCTTTCAGCCGCGAAGAGAAAATTCAGGCGCTGGCGCAGGCGGGGCTGCCGCGCTTTCAGGCGCGCGGCATCAGCGGCGACGCCAATATCTGGGTTCGCGAGTACGAATCCGGCGCGCTGGATAACCCGGAAGATTTCATGATGCCGGAAGCGCTGTTTAAGTGGACTTCCTGCCGCAGCGCTCAGCCGGACGAACTGCTCTCCGTCTGCTTTGAGCGCGGCGCGCCGGTGGCGGTAAACGGGCAAACGTTGCCGCTGCTGACGCTTATCGAGCACCTTAACGCGGTTGTTGGCCGCCACGGCATTGGCCGCTTTAGCGGGCTGGAGCACCTGGAAGGCGGCGAGAAGGTGCTGGAAGTGCGCGAAGCTCCGGCGGCGATGCTGCTGATGGCGGCGTTCCGCCACCTTGAAACCGCCACGCTGGATGCCGCGCTGCTGCGCCAGAAGCTGACGCTGGAGCAAACCTGGGTGAACGAGGCGATAGAGGGCCGCTGGTACGGCATGCTGGCCGCCTCTCTCGCCGCGTTTATCCGCACCAGCGCCGAGGCGGTGAGCGGCACCGTGTTCTTCAACCTGCGCAGCGGCGTGGCGGATCTTGCCGCCATTAAAGCGCGCGACCCGCTCTACCTGACCGATCGCGACGGCTGGGAAAAACAGATTGCCCGCGTGCGCGGCAGCCGTTCTCTCGCCGATCTCTCTCCCTCTTTGACGCCTGCTTACTCATTAACTGCCTGAGGTGAACCATGGAAACAATCAGTCAATATTACGCTCTGCCGACCTGCTCGATTAACCATGCGGCGCAGGCCATCAAAAACGACGGCTGGATTTTCATCGCAGGCGAAGAGCTGAAAGACGACCTGGAGCTGGGCGAAGAGTATATCTCCTCGTTTTCCCGCTACTGGGACTCGCTGGCGCGTGATGAGTTTATGGCGGATAACGGCACCTATCGTTACCGCCGTTACAGCCAGTTTGAACTGCGCGACCCGGAGGGCGAACTCAAGCTGCTGGCGCACGAGCCTTACTCGCAGCCTAAAAATATCAACACCTTAAACGGCGGCGTCGATCGCGTTTATCCGCCGCTGGAAGAGGGGTTTATCAACCATCCGCTGTTTATCTCTATCCTGCGCGGGCTGGGGCGCGTCTTTAATCAGGCGGAGGGGGAAACCTGCCGGTGGCGCATTCGTCTGCACCCTTATCGCATCCTGACGGACGCCGAAGAGACCGGCAAGCCGACGCCGGAAGGGCTGCATCGCGACGGCGTGGATTACATCGCCATGATGCTTATCCGCCGGGTGAACGTGTCGGGCGGCGTTACCACCGTGACGGACAACGCCCGCAACGTGCTGTGCACCAAAACGCTCAGCCAGCCGCTGGATGTGATTGTGGCCGACGATCATCGCGTCATGCATGAGGTTACCCCCATCCTGTGCAGCAAAGGCTCGCAGGGATATCGCGATGTGCTGGTGATTGCCTGGGAGCGGGAATAAGCGATGAGCGTTCAATGTCAGGTGCAAAATACAACCTTACGCTACGCCGACTGGATGCTGCTGGCGGTGGCCGTGGTCTGGGGAACCAGCTACGGCATCGCCAAACAGGCGGTGTTGTTCTACCCGGTGGTCGGCTTCTTGTGCATTCGCTTTATGCTGACCTTTTTTATCCTGCTGCCCACGCTGAAAAACTGCTGGCGGCAGGCGACCGGGCCGGGGCTTGTACTGGGCGCGGTGCTGCTGGCTATTTTTTTGTGTGAAACGTACGGTGTGGCGCATACCACCGCCAGCAACGCCGCGTTTCTGATAAGCCTTTGCGTGGTGTTGACGCCTTTCGTCGAATGGCTTGTCTTTCGCAAACGGCCGGAAAATACCGCGTTCATCGCGGCGGGGGTATCGCTGTGCGGAGCGCTGCTGCTGACCGGGAACCTCGCTATCGAGATGAACACGGGCGATGTGCTTATCCTGGGCGCGGCGCTGCTGCGGGCGGTAATGGTGTGCCTGACGAAGAAACTGATGCAGCATCGCAACGTGCCATCCCTGGCGCTGACGGCGGTGCAGACGGGCGTGGTGGGAGCCGGGTCGCTGATCCTGCTGCTGGCGACGCAACACGGCATTCCGCCGCTGCCGCAAAATATCAGCTTCTGGGGCGCGACATGCTATCTGGTGGTGTTCTGCACGCTGTTCGCCTTCTTCGCGCAGAATTACGCGGTGAAGCGCACCACGCCGACCAATGCCTCATTGCTGATGGGCACCGAGCCGCTGTTCGGCGCGCTGTTCGCCGCGCTCTGGTTAGGGGAGAAATTAACCCCGGCGTGCTGGATTGGCGGGTTGCTGATTGTCGGCGCCTCGCTCTGGGCCACGCGTCCGCGTCAGAGCAGGGCGGTTCCGGTGGGTAATTGACGAATGAACAGGGCGCCGCAAACGGGCGCCCTTCATCTTCTTTTTTTCTCTTTTCATCATTAAACCGTTGCGGTTTAACCGCCTGTTTCTACGCATTTATACCTTTTCCTCATAGCACTAATTACCTTCCCGCCGCCGCCCCGCCGCCAGCGCCGACTATTATTAACTGTTCGTTATAAAAAAAACCGCGCGATACAGCAGCGGCGAGCGTGCCTTTTATCCCTTTCACTTTAAAAGATACTGGAGGCCTGGCATGAGCAACCAAGGCGATGAAGATAACAAAGGACATCCGCAGGATGCGGGCGTTTACAGCAACGCGCAGGCGATCGGCGAGGGCGATTTTAGCCTGACGCGGCGGGAGCTTATCAAAGCAGGCGCCGCGACGGCGGCGACGGCGGCAGTTTCTGCGAAAGCGACAGCCGCGTTCGCAGGCGAAACGCCGGTGACGCCCGCCCCGGAAATACTGCCCCTGCGGCTGAAAGTGAACGGTGAAGTGCGGCAATTGGCGGTGGACACGCGCACTACGCTGCTGGATGCGCTACGCGAAAACCTGCAACTCACCGGCACCAAAAAAGGGTGCGACCACGGCCAGTGCGGCGCCTGCACCGTTATCGTGGACGGGCGGCGCATCAATGCCTGCCTGACGCTTGCCGTGATGCACCAGGATGCGGAAGTCACCACCATCGAAGGACTCGGCACCCCGAACAACCTGCACCCGATGCAGGCGGCGTTTGTGAAACATGACGGCTACCAGTGCGGCTACTGCACGCCGGGGCAGATTTGCTCTTCCGTCGCGGTGCTAAAAGAGATAGAAGCGGGCATCCCAAGCCATGTCACGCTCGACCTGGTTTCCCCTCCTCAGATGACGGCGGACGAAATACGCGAACGTATGAGCGGCAATATCTGCCGCTGCGGCGCCTATTCCAACATTCTTGCCGCGATTGAAGAGGTTGCCGGAGGGGAGAAATCATGAAGGCTTTTACATACGAACGCGCTGCCACGCCTGCCGACGCGGCGGCCAGCGCTAAGCAACATCCGGGCGCAAAGTTTATCGCGGGCGGCACTAACCTGCTGGACCTGATGAAGCTTGAGATTGAAACCCCCGTCCACCTGATAGACGTGAACGGCCTGGCGCTGGATAAGATTGAGCCGACCGCCGAAGGCGGCCTGCGGATAGGCGCGCTGGTGCGCAACACCGATCTGGCGGCGGATGAACGCGTTCGCCGTAACTACGCCGTGCTTTCACGGGCGCTGCTGGCGGGCGCTTCGGGCCAGCTGCGAAACCGCGCGACCACTGCCGGCAACCTGTTGCAGCGCACCCGCTGCCCCTATTTTTATGATACCAATCAGCCCTGCAACAAGCGGCTGCCCGGCAGCGGCTGCGCCGCACTGGGAGGCTACAGCCGCCAGCTTGCGGTGGTGGGCGCAAGCGAAGCCTGCATCGCCACCCATCCGAGCGATATGGCTGTCGCCATGCGGTTGCTCGACGCCGTAGTGGAAACCGTGAACCCGGACGGCAGCGAGCGCCATATCCCGGTAGCGGACTTTTATCGCGCGCCGGGCAACACGCCGCATCTGGAAACGGTGCTGGCGCCGGGGGAATTTATTACCGCCGTCACGCTGCCGCCGCCGCTCGGTGGCACGCATATCTATCGTAAAGTGCGCGATCGCGCCTCTTACGCCTTCGCCCTGGTCTCGGTGGCCGCCGTAGTGCAGCCCGACGGCACAGGCCGCGTGGCGCTGGGCGGCGTGGCCCATAAGCCCTGGCGAATGGAGGAGGCGGACGCTCAGCTCGTTCACGGCGCGCAGGCGGTATATGACCGGCTGTTCGCCGACGCGCAGCCGACGCCGGAAAACGAGTTCAAGCTGACACTGGCGAAGCGCACGCTCGCCTCGGTGCTGACGGAAGCGAGGGCCTAAGCGGATGAAATTTGATAAACCGGCACAAGAGAACCCGATTGACCAGATGAAAGTGGTGGGCCGCCCGCATGACCGTATCGACGGCCCGCTGAAAACCACCGGCACGGCGACTTACGCCTATGAATGGCACAAAGAAGCGCCGAACGTCGCCTACGGGCATGTGGTGGGGTCCGCCATCGCCAAAGGCCGTATCACCTCAATGGATATTAGCGCGGCGAAAAACGCGCCCGGCGTGTTGGCGGTGGTCACCGCTGACAACGCGGGGCCGCTCGGCAAAGGGGAGATGAACGCTGCAACGCTTTTGGGCGGTCCTGAAATCGAGCATTACCATCAGGCCATCGCCGTGGTGGTGGCGGAGACGTTCGAGCAGGCGCGCGCGGCGTCAGCGCTGATTGACGTGCGCTACCGCCGCGAGCCGGGCGCGTACGATCTCGCCCGGCAAAAACCTGGCGTGACGGAACCGCCGGACGATACGCCGGATAAAGTCGTCGGGGATTTCGACGGCGCGTTTAACACGGCGGCGGTAAAGCTCGACGCCACCTACACCACGCCGGACCAGAGCCATATGGCGATGGAGCCGCACGCCTCAATGGCCGCCTGGGAAGGGGACAAACTCACCCTCTGGACCTCCAGCCAGATGATCAACTGGTGGAAGGGCGACCTTGCGAAAACGCTTAACATCCCGGAAGAAAACATTCGCGTGCGCTCGCCCTATATCGGCGGCGGTTTCGGCAGCAAGCTGTTCTTGCGCAGCGATGCCCTGCTGGCCGCGCTCGGCGCGCGTGCGGCGAAACGGCCCGTTAAGGTAATGCTGCCAAGGCCGTTTATCCCTAACAACACGACCCATCGCCCGGCGACGATTCAGCGCGTGCGCATCGGCGCTGAAGAGAGCGGGCGCATTACCGCCATTGCCCATGAAAGCTGGTCCGGCAACCTGCCGGGCGGCCCGACGGAGACGGCGACCAACCAGACCGAACTGCTCTACGCCGGGGCGAACCGTCACACCGGGCTGCGTCTGGCTGAGCTTAGCCTGCCGGAAGGCAACTCCATGCGCGCCCCCGGCGAAGCGCCAGGGATGATGGTGCTGGAGATAGCCATCGACGAGATGGCCGAACGGCTGGGCATGGACCCGGTGGAGTTTCGTATTCGCAACGACACCCAGGTGGACCCCGCGAAACCGGAGCGCTTCTTTTCTCGTCGTCAGCTGGTGGAGTGTTTACGTACGGGTGCGGAGCGTTTCGGCTGGAACCGTCGCAACCCTAAACCCGCGCAGGTGCGCGACGGCCGCTGGCTGGTGGGGTATGGCATGGCGGCGGGCTTTCGCAACAACCTGCTGACTCCGTCCGGCGCGCGCGTGCTTCTCGATTCACAGGGCGTGGTGACCGTTGAGACGGACATGACCGACATCGGCACCGGCAGCTACACCATCATTGCCCAGACCGCCGCCGAGATGATGGGCGTGCCGCTGGAGAAGGTCGTGGTGCGCCTTGGCGACTCTGATTTCCCGGTCTCTTCCGGTTCCGGCGGGCAGTGGGGCGCCAACAGCTCAACGGCGGGCGTTTACGCCGCCTGCGTAAAACTGCGCGAAGCGGTGGCGAACACGCTTGGCATGGACGCCGGTACCGTGGAGTTTACCGACGGACAGGTTCGCGCAGGCGATCGCAGCGTGCCGCTGGCGGAGGCGGCGGCGGGCGGGACGATCTCCGCGGAAGACACCATGGAGTATGGCGACCTCGACCAGCAGTTCCAGCAGTCCACCTTCGCCGGGCACTTCGTTGAAGTGGCGGTGGATGCGGCGACAGGCGAGGTACGCGTTCGCCGCATGCTGGCGGTGTGCGCCGCAGGCCGCATTCTCAACCCGAAAACTGCGCGCAGCCAGGTGATTGGCGCCATGACCATGGGGCTTGGCGGGGCGCTGATGGAAGAGCTGGCGGTGGATACGCGGCTCGGGTTCTTCGTTAACCACGATATGGCGGCTTATGAAGTGCCGGTGCATGCCGATATCCCCGAGCAGGAGGTTATCTTCATTGAAGACACCGACCCGATCTCCTCTCCGATGAAAGCCAAAGGGGTGGGCGAGCTGGGCCTGTGCGGCGTCAGCGCCGCTATCGCCAACGCCATTTACAACGCCACGGGCGTGCGGGTGCGGGATTACCCCATCACCGTCGATAAGCTGTTGAACGGGTTGCCGACTCTGGTTTAAGGAAAACGGCGGCTGGCGGCCGTGCGCCGCCAGCCTTCAGGGTAAACCGTAGCGCGCGTAAAACGCGCTTCACTGAAGGATGGAGAAGAGGTGCTGCAACAATCCCCCCTTATCGAACAAACAAGCCCGGCGCCGCGTAATCCGCAACCCGCTTTTTTGACCGACGACAGCGCAGAGATTTTGCGCTTTGCGGCGGAGGCGCTGAACGCGGGCATGGCGGCGGCGCTGGTGACGCTGGTTGAGATCCGCGGCGGTTCGTCGCGCCCGCTGGGGGCGCACATGGCCGTGCGCGAAGATGGCCTCTACTGCGGTTTTGTTTCCGGCGGCTGCGTGGAGGCCGCCGCCGCTTTCGAAGCGATGGAGGTGATCCAGTCCGGCGAAGACCGCATGGTGAAGTATGGAGAAGGCTCGCCCTATTTCGATATCGTGCTCCCCTGTGGCGGCGGCATTACGCTCAGCATGCATAAACTGCGCGCCGTGCAACCGCTGCTGGCGGTGCTGAACGCCATGGCGCAGCGCCAGCCTGCCGGGCTTCGCTATAACCCTCAGTTGCAGACGCTGGAGAGCGTGCTTTCGCAACGGGAGACGGGCTGGAGGGGCGCAGATTTTGCGGTGAGCTACCGCCCCTGCACGCGGGTTATCGTCTATGGCCGCTCGGTGGAGGCGGCGGTGGCGGCTAATGTCGCCCGGGCGGCGGGTTATGACGTGCATACCAGTGACGGCTTCGATCCGCGCACCACTTTCGCGCTGATGGATGCCGACACGGCGGTTATCCTGCTCTACCACGATCTCAACCGGGAGCTGCCAGTATTGCAGGCAGCCCTGGCCGCCAGGCCGTTTTACATCGGTGCGCTGGGTAGCCGCCGGACCCACGACGTGCGCATGCAGCGGCTCGCCGGGCTTGGCTGGAGCGAGCAGGAAATAGCGCGAATAAAAGCGCCGATAGGCATCTTCCCGAAGGCGCGCGACGCGCACTCGCTGGCGCTCTCCGTTCTGGCGGATGTGGCGGCGGCTCGCCTTACTCACGCAAGCAATGAGGACGCAGGATAATGGTTGCGGCAGGCGAACCGGTCATCATTATTCTGGCCGCCGGAAAGGGGGAACGGTTTCTCGCTTCCGGCGGCACAACGCACAAACTGGATGCGCTGCTGCACGGCAAAGCGGTGTTGCAACATGTGCTCGACGCGGTGAAAGCGTCGGGCCTGCCGTGGCATCTTGTCAGGCCGGAAGGCGGCACGCGCGGCATGGGCGAATCCATCGCTATGGGCGTGCGCGCCACGCCTGATTCGCCGGGGTGGTTAATCCTGCCAGGCGATCTTCCTTTTATTCAGCCCGCCTCGCTGTTGCGCGTGGCGCAGGCGCTGAAAGCGCACCCGGTGGTTGTGCCGCACTACCAGCAAAAGCAGGGCCACCCGGTAGGGTTTCAGCGGACCTTTTTTGACGCGCTGGCGAGTCTTGGCGGGGATGTGGGAGCGAAAGCGATAGTACGCGCAGCGCGGGAGAAGCGAGAGGCGCTGGAACTGACCTTAGAAGATGTCGGCGTGGTAAACGATGTGGATGTGGTGGGGGATTTGGGGGCAGAGCAGTTATTCAGGAGATGAAAAAACCACGCCAGCGCATTTTCCCCACCGCTTTCTTATTAATATTACCTGCATCTTTCTGCACGTTTCGGTCATTAAACTTCGGGCACTGCTCCTGCTTTTCCTGCCATGCTGAGGCATAGCCAACGTTTGTAACACTTTAAGCAGATCTCTAATCCTTTTGAGGTTTTTTTATCGTAAAGTATCAAGGTATCGATAAGTTACAGGAAAAGATGATGCCAGATTACAAAGCAAAGGTTGCAAATGCCGAGTTTAGTATACGAGAGCTTTTAGGCTTTAAACGCCATTTTAGACAATTAAAAGCAACTTATCATCCTAACTTGACCACCGAACTGACACTTCCAGTGCTGATAAAAGAAGAGGCGAGAAAGTCAATTATCATGACACGGTACTACATCGTTGCGATTCTCTTGTCTACCCTTGCTGCTTATATGTTTAGTGACTGGTCCTACCTTTATATGCCTGCCTGTATGCTTTTTTTTGCTTTACTTGACGTGCGCTCTTCGGCCAGAGAAGCAGATCGCACGATAGCTTGTCAAACCAAGCTCATGGTACTGGCTATAAAAATGTGGTTTTAATCGCCGAGTTTATAGTCTTCATCGATAAACTCAGCTTTAAACTTATATGCAGTATTACCTATGAAATATAGTTTCATTGCACCGTTTCTACTGGCCCATTTAGTTATAAAATCGTTACTCGCATGTCGGACTAACTTCCCGGTTCCCGGCTGATCACCCTAATATTTAGTTATTAGTCTGTTATGGTTTTGGGTAAGTACCGGCATTCTGATTGCTGCATACAATGTCAGTGAAAACTCTACTCCACTATAAGCCAAATCACCCGCATCATCATCAAATCCAGCTATTTTTGCCGCTTCCCTGTAGATTGCACGTATCGGACCTGCTTTATTATGTTCATATATTAGTGGAGAAACTGATTCGTAGACATTATTCGCGCCATGGGCTATTAGCATCAAACCCACGCCACGCATTGTTTTAAGGTTGAGTGATTTACCGAGCTTGGTCAGTCAATACCCACCCCAGACTTCAATTCCATCACCAACTACACCAGCAGCAACTTTTGCATATTTCAGAACGGCATGTTCTTCAAATACATCTGTAACAACATAGAACACTCGATCCTTCATTCTTAGCATCTGATACTCTCTTTGCGTGAGTTTCAGTTCTGCTTTAAGATCTTCAATGATCTCCATCTTTTTTTGCGGGTTTATCTCTGCATCAAAACGTGATTGATAATCTCTAATGCTTGAATCAATTTCTCCTAAATACTCATTACGGATTATCGAATCTTTTATTATAAAAGAGGCAGCAAGAGTTGCTACTCGTTGTAATTCAACAATGTAATTCTGTAATACTCCATTTGTCCGCAACCTACTTTGCAGGCTGACAACTCGACAGTTTTGATCCTGTTACCGTTTGATGCATATAACGTTGTTCGGCACAGTAGTATAAATGTAAGCGCTGGTATCGAAACTTCCATGCCGCTTTTTACCGCGCAAGAGAGCTCGCTGTAATCGCGTATTAATGGATGGGCTCTCGTTACATGGTGTCGACTCAGCACAGATGGCTATGCAAGGTTGTGAATACTCCAGAGGTGCAGGCAATCCGCAAAAAAGATATCTCTTATTCATTTATTTTGAACGTTGTAAAGGTGTTATGGCTTTTTGTTACAATTTTTTCTGATGACGATTTTGTCTCTAACCTTGCATAATAGAAAAAGATTTTTTGACGCATTAAGGGATAAGGGAGTGTTGATGAGCAGTCGAAAAAAATTCAGGCCACATATTATGCGGATTGACTCCACTGTGGGGGAGTGTGGCAACAACAAGCCTGAAGAGGTTTTATGGTTTCAGCAAACGCTCAGTGAGTCCGGCTATCAAGAACTAACCGGGCGAGATGTTAAGATTACTGGCAAGTGTGACAAAGATACAATTGACGGCATCCGTTGGTTTCAGAATATGCTCTCTATGAAGCCTACCGGTATGATCCATCCCGGAGACATCTGGCTTCAGGAAGCGATAAATAATGTTGTTTTACAGCCCTGGCGTAAAACTGTCGGGGCGGTACAGCTAAGTGTGCCTGAAGGCCAGGTTACCTTTGATGCTGAAGGAAATGATTATGTCTTTCCGGATTATGCTCCCAAGAGAGCGCCTAAAAGAACGGGCTTTTTTTCCCGGATACTGCATTGGCCTGGTGATGTATCTGGAGTCACACTAGGGCGCGGTTATGACATGAAAATGCGGACTGCCGGCGAGATTTTTTCAACATTGCGAAGTATTGGTATAGAAGAATATCGCGCAGTGATTGCGTCAAATGCTGCATACCTTAGTGGAAGGCAGGCAAAGCTTTTTGTCGAAACCACATGGCAGTTATTTGGGGAGATAAGCTATGCTCAACAGATTGAATTATTTAAGCGTTCTTATTTAGAGAAAAAAATTACGCAAAACACTTTTACGTCAAAACAGCAACAACAAAACCGAACGCACCATCATGGGATAAGCTCGATCAGAAAATTAAAGATGTTCTTGTCGATATTTTTTATCAGGGCACAAGATATCCAGCTAGCTTAGTTGAAGCTGCATTAGCGGGTAGAACAGCGCTTATAAATTTCATTCGCGAAGATCCAGCCCTGATGCGTTATGAACCTGCAAGGCAAAGAATCAGGTATTTACAATGAAAAAAACATTGATAACCATTATTTTAATGACCTTAATTCCGTCAGCTTACAGTACTGAGAAATTAGACATTATAGCTGGCCCGGAAATTGATAATTGTTGGCGTAATAATGCTGACCGAGGAAAAGCTTCTGAATGCTTACACGTTCTTAGTGACAAAAGCAATAAAGAAATGGACGAGTTAATTGCCAAGACAGTCAGGCAAATTAAGGAGAACAATAGTGGTCCCGTTTACAAAGGTGAGGATCCTCAACAGACCATCGGTGACGTCTTCAGTAACCTTTTCCTTAACTCGCAAAATTCGTGGAAGGAGTATCGTAAGAATCTCTGTTTAGGCGTTGGTTCGCAAATCGGGGAAGATGCCTACGATTACTGGCCTTATATTTATCAGTGCCAAATCAACCTAAATAAAAGGCATGTTGAAGAGATTAAAATGATTCGTGCAGATGAAAAGTAAACGACTTCATAAATTGATCACTGCTGTGTGCTAAGTAAATTTTATAGTTCAGCTGGTTTAAGCGATTTTAAGCCAGCTAATTAATTCATTTACGACATGATGTTATCGTAATAGTGGTTGGGGGACATGCTCCCTATCTAAAAACAGGAAGTAACGTTTGTAACGTCCGCTTTGAGCACTGAGCGGGTTGATCACTTTTATGCTAAAAATAATTTTTATCTCGAAAATGCTCAATTGATGCTTTTGTTATGTATTTTCCTCCTGTTAGTAGGAGAATAGGTTACTGTTCACTATGGCCAGGGTGCCAGTAATAAAAAGACCGGCGATTGCCGGTCAGGTTGGGTTATCCCGTTACGGGTTCATTGCATTTCGGTAGCCAGTCGCCGTTGTTTTCCTCTGTCAGCGTCAGGTTTGTCTGCATGCCCTGATTAGTGCGCCGTTTGTCGTAATTCAACCCGTACTCTTTCAGCATGGCGGACAGCCCCTTACCGGACATCGTCAGGTTAATGAGTAATGACAGGCCTTTCCCGTTGTTCATTGTGTAGGGCTTGTTTTGAGGCTTCGCTCGTTTGATTAGTAGGTCTGTCAGCGGGATGTGTATAAGTCAAAACAGGTATAAAAAATCTATACACATCGCTATACCTATTTTTCATAAATTCAGGGAGAACGAGTCGGACTGTTACGGATACGTAATTTGATATCTCTATTGAAAATAAAGATTTTTTTAGATGGTCTGGGATGAGGGCGGAGGAACGTTGGCGGAAGATCACAGGAGTCGAACCTGCCCGGGACCGCTGGCGGCCCCAACTGGATTTGAAGTCCAGCCGCCTCACCGGAGACGACGATCTTCCGCGCCTCGATTGCTACATGGAGGCGGGCGCATTATAGGCGCGTTTCAGACTTCTACCAATACCCCGCCTCGCTCTTTTTTCTCACCCGCATTGCAGCCGCTTACCCCGCGTCACCTCTGGTTTCACGCGTTACCCGTCACAAAAAATTTATCACTCGTTTCATCAACGAGTTACCGCGATCACAGAAAAGAAGAATCGTAAGTTAATAACCAGAAAACACAATTTCCCGCATCGCTTTTCCGCACTAAAACCACTTAAGCGAAATTCCGCACTGACGTGATGAGGATGGCCTGAATGAGCGATCAAGTCTTATCGGTAAAAGAGAAAATCGGCTACGGCATGGGGGACGCCGCAAGCCATATCGTCTTTGATAATGTCATGCTTTACATGATGTTTTTCTATACCGACATCTTCGGCATTCCCGCCGGGTTTGTCGGCACCATGTTCCTGTTGGCCCGCGCGCTGGATGCGGTCTCCGACCCGGCAATGGGCCTGATTGCCGACCGCACCCGCAGCCGCTGGGGCAAGTTCCGCCCATGGGTGTTGTTCGGCGCGCTGCCCTTCGGCGTTGTTTGCGTCTTCGCCTATAGCTCCCCTGAACTGAGCATGACCGGCAAGATGGTATACGCCGCCGTGACTTACACGCTGCTCACCCTGATGTATACCGTGGTGAATATCCCTTACTGTGCACTCGGCGGCGTTATCACCAGCGACCCGCAGCAGCGCATCTCGCTGCAATCCTGGCGCTTCGTGCTGGCGACGGCGGGCGGCATGCTCTCCACCGTGCTGATGATGCCGCTGGTCAACCTGATTGGCGGCGACGACAAAGCCTTCGGCTTTCAGGGCGGCATCGCGGTGCTGGCCTTTGTCGCGTGCCTGATGCTCGCGTTCTGCTTTTTCACCACCAAAGAGCGCGTCGAGGCGCCGCCCAGCACCTCCACCATGCGTGAAGACTTGCGCGATATTCTGCAAAACGACCAGTGGCGCGTGGTGGGGCTGCTCACCATCCTGAATATCCTCGCCGTCTGCGTGCGCGGCGGGGCGATGATGTATTACGTCACCTGGATAATGGGCGACGCGGCGCTCTTCTCCTGGTTTCTCGGGCTTTACTGCGTCGGCAACCTGATAGGCAGCGCGCTCGCCAAACCGCTGACCGACTGGAAGTGCAAAGTCAGCGTCTTCTGGTGGACCAACGCCGCCCTGGCGGTATTGAGCGTCGCCATGTTCTTTGTGCCGATGAGCGCCACCGTCGCCATGTTCGCTTTTATCTTCGTGATTGGCGTGCTGCACCAGCTCGTTACGCCCATCCAGTGGGTGATGATGTCGGACACCGTGGATTACGGCGAATGGCGTAACGGCAAGCGCCTTACCGGCATCAGCTTCGCCGGCACGCTGTTCGTGCTGAAGCTGGGCCTGGCGCTGGGCGGCGCGCTGATTGGCTGGATGCTGGCGGGCGGCGGTTATGACGCTGCCGCGAAAACGCAAAACAGCGCCACGCTTAGCATCATCGTCGCGCTGTTCACCATTGCGCCGGGCATCTGCTACGTGCTGAGCGCCATCGTCGCCAAACGTTACTACACGCTGAAGACACCGTTTCTGAAGAACATCCTGGCGGAGCTGGCGAAGGGCGCGCACAACAATCAGCGGGAGTTTGAAACGCTGCCGGTGAGTAAAGCATTTAATGAGTCGAAGGGGTAAGAGATGAAAATCAGTGATGGCAACTGGCTTATTCAACCGGGCTTAACGCTTATCCACCCAATCCAGGTGTTTGATGTGGAGCAGCGCGGCAACGAAATGGTGGTCTATGCCGCGCCGCGCGACGCCCGCGAGCGCGCCTGGCAGCTCGACACGCCACTCTTTACGCTGCGCTTTTTCTCACCGCAGGAAGGGGTTATCGGCGTGCGCCTTGAGCACTTTCAGGGCGCGGTGAATAACGGCCCGCGTTACCCGCTCAACGTGCTGACCGATGTGCGCGTTGAGATGCAAAACAGCGCGGATTACGCTGAGTTGAAAAGCGGCAATCTGAGCGTGCGCGTCACCAAAGGCGAAAGCTGGGCGCTCGATTTTCTGCGTAATGGCGAACGTATTACCGGCAGCCAGGTGAAAAACAACGGCTATGTGCAGGATAGCAACAGCGCGCGCAACTATATGTTTGAGCGGCTGGATCTCGGCGTGGGCGAAACGGTTTACGGTCTTGGTGAGCGCTTTACCGCGCTGGTGCGTAACGGCCAGACGGTGGAGACCTGGAACCGCGACGGCGGCACCAGCACCGAGCAGGCTTATAAAAATATCCCGTTTTACCTCACCAACCGCGGCTACGGCGTGCTGGTGAATCACCCGGAGTGCGTCTCTTTTGAAATCGGCTCTGAAAAAGTCTCCAAAGTGCAGTTCAGCGTGGAAGGAGAATATCTGGAGTATTTCGTGATTGACGGCCCCACGCCAAAGGCGGTGCTGGAGCGCTATACCCGCTTCACCGGCCGCCCGGCGCTGCCTCCGGCATGGTCGTTCGGGCTGTGGCTCACCACGTCGTTTACCACCAATTATGACGAAGAGACGGTCAACCGCTTTATCGACGGCATGGCGGAGCGCAACCTGCCGCTGCACGTGTTCCATTTTGACTGCTTCTGGATGAAGGCATTTCAATGGTGTGATTTTGAGTGGGACCCGGCGACCTTCCCGGACCCGGAAGGGATGCTCCGGCGCCTGAAGGCGAAAGGGCTAAAAATCTGCGTCTGGATAAACCCGTACATCGGCCAGAAGTCACCGCTGTTCCGCGAAGGGATGGAGAAAGGATATCTGCTGAAGCGGCCGAACGGCGCGGTGTGGCAGTGGGATAAGTGGCAACCGGGGCAGGGAATAGTTGATTTTACCAACCCGGCGGCGTGCGACTGGTACGCGGGCCATCTTAAGCGTTTGGTCGATATGGGCGTCGACTGCTTTAAAACCGACTTCGGCGAGCGCATCCCCACCGACGTGGCGTGGTATGACGGATCGGACCCGCAGAAGATGCATAACCACTACGCTTTTCTCTACAACGAACTGGTGTGGAACGTGCTGAAAGAGACGGTAGGCGAAGCGGAAGCGGTGCTGTTTGCCCGGTCGGCCTCCGTGGGCGCGCAGCAGTTCCCGGTGCACTGGGGCGGCGACTGCTACGCAAACTATGAGTCGATGGCGGAAAGCCTGCGCGGCGGGCTCTCTATCGGGCTCTCTGGCTTTGGCTTCTGGAGCCATGATATCGGCGGGTTTGAAAACACCGCGCCGGCGCATGTTTACAAACGCTGGTGCGCGTTTGGCTTGCTCTCCAGCCATAGCCGCCTGCACGGCAGTAAATCTTACCGCGTGCCATGGGCCTACGACGATGAAGCCTGCGATGTGGTGCGTCACTTTACGCAGCTTAAGTGCCGCCTGATGCCTTATCTCTATCGTCAGTCCGTCCTCGCCCATGAATGCGGCACGCCGGTGATGCGCGCCATGATGCTGGAGTACCCGGAAGACCCGGCGTGCGATTATCTCGACCGTCAGTACATGCTTGGCGATTCGCTGTTGGTGGCGCCCGTGTTCAGCGAGGCGGGCGACGTGTCGTTTTATCTGCCGCAAGGGCGCTGGACGCATCTGTGGCAAAACGACGAACTCACCGGCAGCCGCTGGCACAGGCAGCGACATGATTTCCTCAGCCTGCCGGTTTACGTGCGCGATAACACGTTACTGGCGCTGGGCAGCAACGACCAGAAGCCGGATTATGCCTGGCACGAAGGCGCGGCTTTCCAGCTCTTTAATCTGGAGGCAGGACGTGAAGCGGTATGCGAAGTGCCCTCGGCAGACGGCGCGGTCAGCTTTACGCTGCGCGTGAAGCGCGAAGGCAACCGCCTGACGGTACGGGGGGAAGGCGAGGCTTCAGGCTGGACGCTCTGCCTGCGTAATGTGCATCAGGTGGAAGAGGCTCAGGGGGCGGCGCAGTCAGGCAGCGAATGGGGCGTGGTGCTCATGCCGGAGCACGGCTCGCAGTCGTTCACTGTGACGCTTTAAGTGAGAACAGCGCCGCCTGCGGGCGGCGTTTTCGTTTAAGGGCCGCGCTTCTGCCGGGCGGCGCTGCGCTGACGCATCCTGCACGGTTAAACGGCGTGGCCTGAAGCGAAAACGCGGGGCCTGTGGTTTGCGCTGCGCTTACTGGTCCGGGAAATACGGGCCTGCTGACCCAGGGCGGGTAAGCAACGCGCCACTGCCTGATGGTCTTCCCCCTGCGCTAAACCGACGAGTGATAACGGACTCGGCTTTCTCTACGTTAATCGCGCCCGCCAGGCCAGGTCGCGCAGGAGATCGCGGGCGCTCTGGCTTACGCCGCCCAGCTGGAAAAATCCGTGAATAACGCCCTGCCAGCGCTGCGAGGTGCAGGTAACGCCCTGCTGCGTCAGCCGGTCGAACAGCGCTTCGCCTTCATCGCACAAAGGGTCGAACTCGGCGGTAACGATATGCACGGGCGGCAACCCGGCGAAATCGTCCCGCCAGAGGGGGCTGGCTTCCGGGTGCTGCCGCGGCGTGTTTTTCAGGTAGGCCTCATAGCCGGTAAGCAGCGTTTCGCGGGTAATGATGTAATCAAGCCCGTTGCGGGTGTAGCTTTCAAACCAGGCCGTGGCGTCCAGCATCGGGTAGATGAGCAAAAGCCGGGCCGGCTGCCAGATGCCGTGCGCTTTCAGGCGCAGCGCGGTCACCAGCGCGATATGTCCGCCCGCGCTGTCGCCTGCAAGCGTAATGGCTGAAACGTCCACGCCCAGCGCAGCGGCATGCTGCCGGATAAGAATGGCGGCGCGTTCCGCGTCGTCGTGCGCCGCCGGGTATCGGTGCTCCGGGGCCAGCCGGTACTGCACGGCAATCACCCGGCAACCGCTGTAGAAGGCGAGCTGGCGCAGCGGGTTGTCATGGGTTTCAAACCCGCCGCTGACGAAACAGCCGCCGTGATAGTAAATTACCGTCGGCAGCGCGCCTGCGGCATGCAAAGGAGAGAAGATCCGCAGCCGCAGACCTTCCAGCTCCGCCTCTTTCACCTCAACCCGCTGCTCCGTCTCGCCGGCAAGCGAGGCGCTGGCGATATAACCCGCCCGCCGCTCGGCGAAGGTCTGGTTGCGCACCGACGGCCTTCCTGCGGTAATGAAGCCCTCCACCATCGCCGCAATGCCTTTTTCAAGCGCCATCTCGCTCTCCCTGAAACTGTATATCTATACAGAGTTATAGCCTGGCTGGGCGCAGGAGGGAACTGCCTGTTTCTGGCAGGTGTGGATTCTGGAAAACATCTCGCAAAAAGGAAATTGTGGTCTGGCGATGGGTTAACTTTTGCGTCATTGCTTCTTATTCTTTTGCCCGTTGGCGCTTTAAAAATAATCAAAAATGATATAGTAAGGTGATATATGAGCATGCTGATTGAGGATTTTATGGGACGTATTCTTCTCGATTTGCCTGACGATGCGCTTCGTCGCCTTGAACATCTGAAAGAACGTCGCAAGCTGCCGCGGGCAGCGTTGCTGAGGGAAGCAGTAGAGCAATATCTCGACAGGCAGAATCAGGACGTTGTGCAAAATGCGCTGGGTTTGTGGGGCGATAATGCGGAAGACGGGCTGGAGTATGAACGCAAGCTGCGTGAGGAGTGGTAAGCCATGGAAGGACTGGCGGTATTCGACACCAATATCTTAATCGACCTTTTCAGCGGGCATGCGCAGGCCAAGGAAGCGCTGTCTCGTTTTCCCGTTAACCGCGCCATTAGTCTAATGACATGGATTGAAATCATGGTGGGGGCGAAAAAACATAATCAGGAAGCGCGGACTCGCGAGGTGTTGGATACGTTTGAGATCCTGGCTATCTGCTCTGCAGTAGCGGAGCGCAGCGTGTTGCTCCGTCAGCAGCATGGGATGAAGTTGCCGGACGCTATCATTCTGGCGACAGCGCAGGTGCATTCGCGTCGGTTAGTGACCCGCAATGTGAAGGATTTCGATGGGCTTAACGGCGTAACCATACCCTATTCGCTGCAATAACCCGCCCCCGGTAAGGGGACGGGAAAACGCAGGGAAATTTACTCCCCTTCGCCCGGGAACAGGAACGGGTTGATGGAGCTGCGGGCGAAGCCCTCCTGCTCCATGCGCGCGTCCAGCACCAGCGAGGCGAGGTCGTCCGCTACCGGCTCCACTTTCGGGTCCTTTTCCTGATAAAGAATTTTCAGGTAGGTGCCGCAGTCGCCGCAGCTTTCCGCTTTTACCGCCGCCTGTTCGCTCTCAAGCGACCAGTAGTTGAGATCGCGGGTTTGCTCGCAGTTGCTGCACTTCACGCGCACCACGTGCCACTCGGTTTCGCACAGGTTGCAGTGCAGGTAGCGCAGCCCCTGGCTTGAGCCGATGTGCACCATGCTGGAGACCGGCATGCTGCCGCAGACCGGGCAGAACTGGCGCTGTTCGCCATACTCGGCGCGCGCTTTGCCCGGAATGAGGCTCGCCATCTGCGACCAGTAAAGCGAAAGCGCCGCCCAGATGAACGGGGCTTTGTCGCTGCCGACGGTGGCAAAGTCTTCGTTGAACAGCGCGGTCGCCATCTCTTCCAGCTCCTGCGAGGAGGCTTTTTCGAGATTCTCGATAACGGCCAGCGCCGGGCCGCTCATCTCCGGCTTCAGCTCGGCAATCAACGAATGCAGCAGCTTCTGCCAGTGCGCGTCGCGCGGCAGCACGTGGATATCCAGCGGCGGCTTGCCCTTCTCAGCGGCCTCTTTAATCCGCGCCGTTAAGTCCATCTGCAGCGGGTGGTCATACAGCACCACCTCCTGCGCGTGGGCGATAAGGGCGGCGAAGCGCAGATAGTCGCCCAGCGGGTTTTTCTCTGCCAGCTCGCGCAGACGTTCAGCGCGGCGGTTATAGAGATTTTTCAGTCTGGGGAACAATAACGGCGGAATCACTTCCGCCGTGCGTTTATCGCTCTTCTCCAGCTGGTCTTGCGGGATGATGCGAATACTCATTCAGTCGATTTTTCCTGTTTACCGCGCACTTCACGGTACCAACGCGGGTGATGTCTCTTCGCCCATGTGGTGGTGACCCAGCCTTCAACCATCGCGGTGATAGTGCCTTTCACCCACAGAGCGGCGTAAATATGCACCATAATAACCACAATTAACGCCACGGCGGCAAATGAATGCAGCAACAGCGCGATGCGGATAACCGGGATCGGGAACGCGGGCGCGAAGTAAGGCCGCCAGATCACGACGCCGCTTGCCAGCAACAGCACGAGCAGAATAATCGCCGCCCAGAAAACGCATTTCTGGCCGAAATTATAGCGCCCGGTGTCTCCCACTTCCTCGTTGACGACGATCTTACGAATATTCTTCGCCCAAAAGATATCATCCCGATTGATTAGGTTGTGGTGCCAGTAGCGGAAGAACATGATGATGAATGAAGCAAACATCACCACACCCACGAACGGATGCAGAATGCGCGCCAGCTGCGGCGTACCGAGGATGTTCATCAACCAGTTGAAGGAGGGGAAAAAGAACCCCAGTCCGCTCACCGCCGCCAGCACGAAGCAGAAGGCGGTGACCCAGTGGTTGATGCGCTCGGGCGCCGAGTAGCGCACGATGGTGTCACGTTTTCTCATTTGCGCACCTCGTCATCTTTCTTGTCGTGGAGGTTGTCTTCATCATCGTCAGCGCGGTTCGGACCTACGCCTACGTAGTGGAAGACGCTCGCGGCGAAGGTCGCCGCAAAGCCGATGGCGGCAAGCGGTTTCCAGATGCCTTTCCAGAACTTCACCGCTTCGCTTATCTGCGGGTTCTCCGGCAGGCCGTGATAGAGATTCGGCTTGTCGGCGTGATGCAGAACATACATCACGTGCGTGCCGCCAACGCCTGCCGGATCGTACAGACCGGCGTTGTCGTAACCACGGGTCTTCAGTTCCGCCACGCGCTCGCCTGCGAGGTTCTTCATGTCCTCTTTGGAGCCAAAGTGGATGGCGCCGGTCGGACAGGTTTTCACGCACGCCGGCTCCTGGCCCACGGTGACGCGGTCTACGCACAGGGTGCATTTGTAGACGCGGTTGTCTTCCGGGTTCAGGCGCGGAACGTCGAACGGGCAGCCTGCGATGCAATAGCCGCAGCCGATGCACTGCTCGGACTGGAAGTCGACGATGCCGTTGGCATACTGAATGATAGCGCCTTCCGACGGGCACGCCTTAAGGCAGCCCGGGTCGGCGCAGTGCATGCAGCCATCCTTGCGGATGAGCCATTCGAGTTTGTCGTTCTGCTCTACTTCCGAGAAGCGCATCACGGTCCAGGACTTGGCGGTCAGGTCCGCCGGGTTGTCATACACCCCGACGTTGTGCCCCACCTCGTCACGCAGATCGTTCCACTCCGAACAGGCCACCTGACAGGCTTTACAGCCGATGCAGGTGGTTACGTCGATAAGCTTCGCCACTTCCTGCTGGTGATCCCGCGCCTGAGGCGCGGGGGTGAAACCGTTAGTCGCGGAACGACGGATAATGTCTTGTGATTGATAAGCCATGAGTCGTCTCCGTTACACCTTTTCCACGTTCACCAGGAACGCCTTAAATTCCGGCGTCTGAGTGTTCGCATCGCCCACAAACGGCGTCAGCGTGTTGGCGATAAAGCCTTTCTTCGCCACGCCCTCGTAACCCCAGTGGATAGGAATACCGATGGTATCGACTTCCTTACCGTGGACGTTCAGCGTGCGAATGCGCTTGGTCACCACCGCCTTGGCTTTGATGTAGCCGCGGTTGGAAGAGACTTTCACCGTATCGCCCTGCGTAATGCCGAGCTTGCCGGCCAGCTTCTCGCCGATTTCCACAAACTGCTCCGGCTGTGCGATGGCGTTCAGCAGCGCATGCTTGGTCCAGTAGTGGAAGTGCTCCGTCAGGCGGTAAGTCGTACCGACGTACGGGAACTTATCCGACTTGCCCAGCGCTGCCGCATCGTCTTTGAAAATGCGCGCCGCCGGGTTGGAGATAACGTTCGGGTGCAGCGGGTTGGTGCCGATAGGCGTTTCAAACGGCTCGTAGTGCTCCGGGAACGGCCCTTCCGCCATTTTGTCGATGGCGAACAGGCGACCCACGCCCTCCTGCAGCATGATAAACGGCCCGACGTTGCTGCCCGGAGGCGCCGTGTTGTAATCCGGAATATCCGCTCCAACCCACTTACCGTTGGCGTAGCTGAGCAGCTGGCGTTTCGGATCCCACGGTTTGCCCTGCGGGTCCGCCGAGGCGCGGTTATAGAGGATGCGGCGGTTCAACGGCCATGCCCATGCCCAGCCCAGCGTATTGCCAAGGCCTGACGGGTCGGCGTTGTCGCGGCGCGCCATCTGGTTGCCGTCTGGCGTCCAGCTGCCGGCGAAGATCCAGCAGCCGCTCGACGTCGTGCCGTCATCGCGCAGATGCGCGAAGGAGGCGAGCTGATTGCCTTTTTTCGCCAGCACGTTGCCGGTGACCGGGTCGATGATGTCTTCGAGCGCCTTGCCGTTGCTCTCCATCGCCACTTCTTCCGGCGACGGGTTCTCCGGCGTGGAGTAGTTCCAGCTCATGTTCAGCACCGGCTCCGGCGTCGCGCCGCCCTGTTCGGCGTACATCTTGCGCAGGCGCAGGAAGATGCCGGCCAGGATTTCGCCGTCGTTCAGCGCTTCGCCCGGGGCGTCCTGACCTTTCCAGTGCCACTGCAGCCAGCGGCCGGAGTTAACGATAGAACCGTTCTCTTCGGCGAAGCAGGTGGAGGGCAGGCGGAACACTTCGGTCTGAATGCTCGCGGTATCCACGTCGTTCTGCTCGCCGTGGTTTTGCCAGAAAGTCGCTGTTTCGGTGTTGAGCGGGTCGATGGTCACCAGGAACTTCAGCTTCGAGAGCGCAGCGACCACTTTATTTTTGTTCGGGAACGACGCCACCGGGTTAAAGCCCTGGCAGATATAGCCGTTCACCTTGCCCTGACTCATCATTTCGAAATACTGCAGGACGTCGTAGCCCTTGTCCCACTTCGGCAGCCAGTCAAAGCCCCAGTTGTTCTCGGCTGTCGCTTTGTCGCCAAAGAAGGCTTTCATCATCGACACGAAGAATTTCGGGTAGTTGCTCCAGTAGTTAACCTGGCCTTCCTGCAGCGGCTTCGGCGTATTGCCGGCGAGATAGGTCTGAAGATCGGCCTGTTTCTCGCTTGGCAGCGTCATGTAACCCGGCAGGCTCTGCGTCAGCAGGCCGAGGTCGGTCAGACCCTGGATGTTGGAGTGGCCGCGCAACGCGTTCACGCCGCCGCCCGCCATGCCCATGTTGCCGAGCAGCAGCTGGACCATCGCCATGGTGCGAATGTTCTGGGCGCCGATGGAGTGCTGCGTCCAGCCGAGCGCGTAGAGAAACGACGCGGTTTTATCGTGCGCGCTGGTTTCGGCGATAAGCTCGCAGACTTTCAGGAAATCTTCTTTCGGCGTACCGCAGATATCCGACACGGTTTCCGGCGTGTAGCGGGAAACGTGGGCTTTCAGCATGTTCCACACGCAACGCGGATGGGTAAGGGTGGCGTCGCGTTTCGCGTAGCCGTTCTCATCCAGTTCGTAGTTCCAGGTGGTTTTGTCGTACTTACGGTTTTCCGCGTCATAGCCAGTGAACAGGCCATCTTCGAAGCCGAAATCTTCACGCACGATCAGGCTGGCGTTGGTATAGGCCTCGACATATTCGCGGTTAACTTTGTTGTTGGTCATCAGATACAGCAGGACGCCCGACAGGAAAGCGATGTCGGTGCCGGAACGGATCGGCGTATAGAAATCCGCAACCGATGCCGTACGCGTAAAACGCGGATCGATAACAATCAGCTTCGCGCCGTTGTGGATTTTGGCTTCCATCGCCCAGCGGAACCCGACCGGATGTGCTTCTGCCGCATTCCCGCCCATCACGACGACAAGGTTGGCGTTTTTAATGTCGACCCAGTGGTTGGTCATCGCACCGCGACCAAATGTTGGAGCAAGACTTGCTACCGTTGGTCCGTGTCAGACACGCGCCTGGTTGTCGACGGCTAACATGCCGAGTGCGCGGGTAAATTTCTGCGATAAATAGCCGGTTTCGTTACTGGAGGCGGAGGCGCACAGCATACCGGTGGAGAGCCAGCGGTTGACGGTGGTGCCTTCGGCGTTCTTCGCGATGAAGTTGGCGTCGCGGTCTTCTTTCATCAGTTTAGCGATGCGATCGAACGCCTCTTCCCAACTGATGCGCTGGAATTTATCCGAGCCAGGGGCGCGATATTCCGGGTACTTCAGGCGGCTTTCGGAGTGGATGAAATCCACAAGGCCTGCGCCTTTCGGGCAAAGCGCCCCGCGGTTTACCGGATGGTCCGGGTCGCCTTCGATGTGAAAAATGGAAGATTTCGCGTTTTTCGCGCCGTCGCCTAAGCTGTACATCAACAGCCCACAGCCGACGGAACAGTACGTACAGGTATTACGGGTTTCGCGGGTGCGCAGCAGCTTATACTGCCGCGTCTCCGCCAGCGCGACGCCTGGGGCAAAGCCCAGCGCAGCTGCCGTGGTGCCTGCCATACCGCCAGCGCAGATCTTAAAGAACTGCCTTCTGCTGACCTGCATGGGTCGCTCCTTGTTTCGACATTGTCACTATTGTATTTGTGGATTTTTTATTTTGCGGATGCCCCCGCAAAGGTTCACAATCGTGCTCGTCCCTCCGGTCAGGGAGGGAAGGGAGGCGACAGGATACCATAATGTTGCTAAGGCTGTTCCAGGCGGTTAAATAAAAGTGAATAAGAATCACCCGAAACTGTTACGAAACGTGACGGCGATCACCGCAGCGGCAGAGCGTTCGCTGTGGAAGCGCGACGATCTGACGCAGGCGCAGCCCGACTGGCTCGCTGAAGAAGTGCCGGTGGCGCTGGTTTATAACGGCATTTCGCACGTGGTCATGATGGCCTCGCCAAAAGACCTTGAGCTTTTCGCCTTAGGTTTCTCTTTATCGGAAGGGATTATCGAATCTTCACAGGAAATCTACGGCATGGATGTAGAGAAAGGCTGTAACGGTATCGAAGTGCAGATAGAGCTCTCCAGCCGCCGCTTTATGGGGCTGAAGGAACGCCGCCGGGCGATGGCGGGCCGCACGGGCTGCGGCGTCTGCGGCGTGGAGCAACTTAACGAGATAGGCCGTCCGGTCGCGCCGCTGCCTTTCACGCAAACTTTCCCGCTTTCCCTTCTCGACGACGCGCTGCGCCAGCTAAACGATTTTCAGCCCGTAGGCCAGCTTACCGGCTGTACGCACGCGGCGGCCTGGATAAACGCTGACGGCGCGGTGCCGGGCGGGCATGAAGATATCGGCCGCCACGTGGCGCTGGACAAGCTGCTGGGCCGTCGGGCGCGGGAAGGGTGGCGCGAAGGCGCGGCGATGGTTTCCAGCCGGGCCAGCTATGAGATGGTGCAGAAATCCGCCATGTGCGGCGTTGAGATCTTATTTGCCGTTTCCGCCGCCACTACGCTTGCCGTTGAGGTAGCCGAGCGCTGCAATCTGACGCTGGTGGGCTTCGCCAAACCGGGAAGGGCGACCATCTATACCCATCCGCAGCGGCTTATATAGCATTCAAAAATTTTGACTTATTTCGGCAAATCCTTCCGCTTTTTGTTCAGTGTTTGCAGGTCTACTATTACACACATCGAAGGCAAGCGGCCTTCTCCCTGAACAAACTGACTAAAGGATTTACACCATGAACACTATCAAAACTTTTGTTGCTGTTGTTGCGCTCTCTTCGGCTTTCGGCGCTTTCGCTTCTCAGACAGTGACCGCCACCGACACCACGCTCTCTGGCGCTGAAGCGCAAATCGCCGCCAAAGCCAAGGATGCCGGCGCCTCTTACCGCATCACCGAAGCGTTCAGCGGCAACCAGGTTCACATGACCGCTGAACTGAGCAAATAAGCAAAAACCTGTCGAAAGAGCGCCTGCGGGCGCTTTTTTAGTTTATGCCTGCCAGACGCAGCAGCGCAGTGACCACTGCCGCCGCGATAATCACCACAATCAACGGCGCTTTACGCCAGGCCAGAAACAGCGCAAACGCCACCCCCAGCACCCGCGCCATGCCCGCGAACGTTTCCCCTTCGTAAAAGGTGGCCGCCAGCGCCACGGCGAATAACAACGTCGTGGCGGCATCGGAGAGCAGCGCCTGAGCGCGTTCAGAGAGCGCGAGCTTGTTGCCAAGCCTGGCGCCGCCAAAGCGCATCAGATAAGTGCCGACAGAGAGTACGGCTATCCCGGTAAGAATGAACCCTGTGCTGGCCATTATTTCTTCCTCGTCAGTAGACCGGCTAAAGAGAGCAGCACCGGCAGCCCCACTGGCGCAAACGGCACGGCGGCAAGCGAGATTGCCGCGCCGCTGCCGGCGCGGATAAGCGTGGTTTTTTTCTTCAGCGCAGGCAACACCAGCGCCAGCAGAATCGCCGGGAAGACCGCATCCAGGCCGATAGTTTCCGGCGCGGGCAGCAGCTTACCTACAGCAACGCCGATAATGACCCCAAGCGGCCAGAAGAGCGCGACGCCAAGTCCGCACAGCCAGTAGGCGGCTTTGCGGGTTTCCGGGGTGGGTTGCGATAAACCGAACACCACGCTTTCGTCATTCATAATATGTGAACCCAGCAGCCGGGCCGCGCCCTGACCCACCAGGTCGCGTACCGTTATGCCGAACGGCAAATGGCGCGCATTCACCAGCAAACCCGCCGCCGCGGCCGCCAGCGGACTGCCGCCGCTCGCCACGATACCGATAAAAATGAATTCCGACGCGCCCGCCAGCACCGAGAGGGATAACAGCAGCGGCACCCATAGCGCAAAGCCGTACGCCATCGCCAGCGTACCGTAGGAAACGCCCACAACGCCGACCGCCAGACAGACCAGTAAAATAGCCCTTATAATGTCGCCTTTCAGGCACGAGAAGCGATGTATCAACATACTTTTTTCAGCCATAATGAACGAATGACCATTATAATGAACATCTCAGGTTCGTTTTTCAAGACGAACGATTGTTCTTTTTAACGAACACTGGAGCATGACATGACGCAGCCGATAAGCGTAATCGCCAAAAGCCTGGTGCGCGAGCGAACCCGCGCCGGGCTTTCGCTGGCGGAAGTAGCCCGCCGCGCGGGCATCGCCAAATCGACCCTTTCCCAGCTTGAAAGCGGCAACGGCAACCCCAGCCTTGAAACGCTCTGGGCGCTGTGCGTGGCGCTGGATATTCCCTTTGCGCGATTGATGGAGCCGCAGAGTGCGAAAACGCAGGTGATCCGCCGTGGTGAAGGGCCTGCGGTTGCCGCGGAGCTGGCGGAATATAAAGCGATTCTGCTCGCCACCTGCCCGCCGGGAGCGCGGCGCGATATCTATCTGCTACTGACCCAGCCGGGCAGCGAACGGCTTTCGCATCCGCATCCCGCTGGCTCCGTTGAGCATATTATCGTGACGCGCGGCCGGGCGTTGGTGGGGCTGACGGATGCGCCGGAAGAACTGAGCGCCGGGGATTACATCTGTTATCCGGCCGATCAGGCGCATATTTTCCGCGCGCTGGAGCCGGATACCGAGGCGATTTTAGTGGCGGAGCAGAACTGATTTTCTTAATTCAAAAATTTTGATTTATTTCGGCAAATCCTTCCGCTTTTTGTTCAGCGAGTACAGGTCTACTATTACACACATCGAAGGCAATCAGCCTTCTCCCTGAACAAACTCACTGAAGGATTTACACCATGAACACTATCAAAACTTTTGTTGCTGTTGTTGCGCTCTCTTCTGCTTTCGGCGCTTTCGCTTCTCAGACCGTGACCGCCACCGACACCACACTTTCCGGCGCTGAAGCGCAAATCGCCGCCAAAGCCAAAGATGCCGGCGCGTCTTACCGCATCACCGAAGCGTTCAGCGGCAACCAGGTTCACATGACCGCTGAACTGAGCAAATAAGCAAAAACCTGTCGAAAGAGCGCCTGCGGGCGCTTTTTTGTTTTATGGACTCCATAAAGGCGATAGGCGAAACTAACCGGGTTTTCATCACGGACGCGCAATCGTATGTCGCTTAAAGCCATCGCCAAAGAACTCGGACTCTCTGTAACCACCGTCAGCCGCGCGCTGAACGGCTATGACGATGTTTCAAAAGAGACCCGGGGTCGCGTGGAGGCAGCGGCGCAGCGGCGCGGCTACCGGCCCAACACCTTCGCCCGGCGCCTGAAAATGGGCAAAATCGACGCCGTGGGGCTGGTTTTTCCGGTGCATCCGGCGCCGCTTAATAACAGCGTCTTCATGGAGATGGTGGGGGAGATAAGCCGCGAGCTGGCGCAGCACGAAGTGGATTTGCTGCTTATCGCCGATGACGACCTCGCTGACAGCCACAGCTATATGCGGCTGGTGCAAAGCCGCCGCGTGGACGCGCTTATCGTGGCGCACACGCTGGATGACGACCCGCGTTTGCAGGAGCTCCAGTCAGCCCGCTTCCCCTTTTTAGCGCTGGGCCGCAGTCGGCTTTCCCGTCCTTACGCCTGGTTTGATTTCGACAACTATGCCGGCACTTATCAGGCCACGCAGCGGTTGATTTCTCTCGGCCACCGGCGCATCGCCATGCTTGGCGAAAATAACACCCAGGCTTTTATTACCCAGCGCCGTGAAGGCTGGCGCGACGCCCTGCGAAGCCGTCAGCTCGATGAAAGCGGGCTGCGAATGCTGCCGCCCACCCGTCGCGCGGGCTATAAAGCCACGCTCGATCTGCTGGCGCTGCCTGCGCCGCCCACGGCTATTATCACTGACTGCAACTCGCTCGGCGACGGCGCGGCGATGGCGCTGCAAACGCGCAACCGCCTGCATGGCGAAAACGCGGTTTCGCTGGTGGTTTACGACGGCCTGCCGCCGGACAGCATTGTGGAAACCGACGTGGCGGCGGTTATCCAGTCCACCCGCGAAGGCGTTGGCCGCCAGATAGCCGATATGGTCCAGCGTCTTATCGCCGGCGAACCGCCAGAGCGGCTTCAGGTGCTCTGGCAGCCCGATTTTCTTCCTGGCTCCACCCTGCATGCTCCGGCATGACCCCATACTGCGTTAACCCGTAAAATCCCGGCGCGATCACATAACCGAAACGTTTTGGTTGGCATCCGAAACGTTTCGGATCAACAGTAAAAGCATACCTGAAACCGGAGATGCTTTATGGAAACGAACTTCCACCGCCTGACCAGCACCGTTACCGATATTGTTGTTAAAACGCAGCCGTTTGCAGAAATTGTCTATTGGGGGCCGCATCTTGCCCACTTTTCGCCGCAGGATTGCGGTAGTTTGCTGCGTCCGGTGGCTAACGGGCGGCTTGACGTTGATTCGCCCGTCACGCTGATGGCGGAGCTGGGCCACGGGCTTTTCGGCTCGCCGGGCATTGAAGGGCATCGCAACGGGCTGGATGGCTCGCCGGTGTTCACCACTGTGGAGGTCCGCCAGCAGGGCGAGACGCTGATAATTTTCAGTGAAGACGCCAGCGCAGGCCTGCGGCTGCAAAGCGAACTGGTGTTGACGACAAGCGGCGTGCTGAAAGTGCGTCACGGCCTGACTAACCTGCGTGCCGGCGCCTGGCAGGTTAACCGGTTCGCCGTCACGCTGCCGGTAGCGGAGCGCGCCTTTGAGGTGATGGCCTTTCATGGCCGCTGGATCCGCGAGTTCCAGCCGCACCGCGTAACGCTAAGCCACGACGGCTTCGTGCTGGAAAACCGCCGTGGGCGCACCTCTCACGAGCATTTCCCGGCGCTGATCGCCGGGACGCAGAGCTTCGGCGAGCAGCACGGCGAGGTGTGGGGCGTGCATCTCGGCTGGAGCGGCAACCACCGGCTGAAGTGCGAAGTGAAAACCGACGGCCGCCGCTACCTGCAGGCCGAAGCGCTTTATCTGCCGGGCGAAATCGCGCTGGAAGAGGGCGAGACGCTGCACACGCCGTGGCTTTACGCCAGCCACTCGACGCAGGGGCTGAACGGCATGAGCCAGCAGTTCCACCGTTTTCTGCGCGACGAAGTTATTCGCTTTCCTGACAACAAGCCGCGCCCGGTGCATCTCAACACCTGGGAGGGGATTTACTTCGATCATCAGCCTGAATACATCATGCAGATGGCGACCCAGGCCGCGTCGCTTGGCGTAGAGCGCTTTATCATCGACGACGGCTGGTTTAAAGGCCGCAACGACGACCACGCGGCGCTCGGCGACTGGTATCTCGACGAGCAGAAATACCCGAACGGGCTGATGCCGGTGATCAACCACGTTAAAGCGCTGGGTATGGAGTTCGGCATCTGGGTGGAGCCGGAGATGATAAACCCCGATTCCGACCTTTACCGGGCGCACCCGGACTGGGTGCTGGCGCTGCCGGGCTACCCAAAAACCACCGGGCGCCACCAGTGGGTGCTCAACCTGAACATCCCCGACGCGTTTGACTACCTGCTGGCGCGCATGAGCTGGCTGCTCGGCGAGCACCCGGTGGATTATGTGAAATGGGATATGAACCGCGAGCTGGTGCAGCCGGGGCACGAGGGCCGGGCGGCGGCGGATGCGCAGACGCGCCAGTTCTACCGCCTGCTCGATACGCTGCGCAACCGCTTCCCGCATATTGAGTTTGAGTCCTGCGCCTCCGGCGGCGGACGCATCGATTACGAAGTGCTAACCCGCAGCCACCGCTTCTGGGCTTCGGATAACAACGATGCGCTGGAGCGCAGCGCCATTCAGCGCGGCATGAGCTATTTCTTCCCGCTGGAGGTGATGGGCGCGCACATCGGCAACCGCCGCTGCCATGCGACCTTCCGCCAGCACAGCATTGAATTTCGCGGCCTTACCGCGCTGTTCGGCCATATGGGGCTGGAGCTGGACCCGGTCACAGCGGATGCCGAAGAGCAGGCGGGCTACCAACGCTACGCTGCGCTTTATAAACAGTGGCGCGAGCTTATCCATACCGGCGACCTGTGGCGCGTGGAGATGCCGGAGGCGTCCACCCAGGCGCAGGGCGTGGTCAGTCAGGACAAGCGACAGGGGCTGTTTTTGGTCAGCCAGTTGACGATGCCGGATTACACCCTGCCGGGCGCGCTTCGCGTGCCGGGGCTTGCGCCGGACGCGCGTTATCAGGTGCGGCTGGTGGATCACCCGAATATCGCCATTACCGGCGAAGGAGGACATACCATGCGCAAGCTGCCAGGCTGGATGAACGAGCCGCTGAGCGCGACGGGGGAATGGCTGGCGCAGGCAGGGTTGCAGCTGCCGGTGCTCGACCCGGAAAGCGCCATTCTGATTGCTTTTGAACGCGTGTGATGGTGGAGGCGCCGCCCGCGCGGCGCCGTAATGGTGTGCCTTTCGAGGATAACGATAATGACGACAACCGCCTGTACCTACAAAAACAACCCTAATTTCTGGATTTTCGGCCTCTTTTTCTTTTTCTATTTCTTCATTATGGCCACCTGCTTTCCGTTCCTGCCCATCTGGCTTTCGGACGTTATTGGCCTGAATAAAACCGATACCGGCATTGTCTTCTCCTGCATGTCGCTGTTCGCTATCGCCTTTCAGCCGGTGCTGGGCGTGATTTCCGACAAGCTGGGGCTGAAAAAACATCTGTTGTGGATTATCACCACCTTGCTGGTGCTGTTCGCGCCTTTCTTTTTGTGGGTCTTCGGGCCGCTTCTTAAGGTAAATATCTGGCTCGGCGCGCTGGCGGGCGGGCTGTACATCGGCTTTTGCTTCTCCTCCGGTTCCGGGGCGATTGAGGCGTATATCGAGCGCGTAAGTCGCAGCAGCGCGTTTGAGTACGGCAAAGCGCGCATGTTCGGCTGCCTTGGCTGGGGGCTGTGCGCCTCAACGGCGGGCATGCTGTTTAACGTCAACCCGGCAATGGTCTTCTGGATGGGCTCCGGCGCGGCGCTCATCCTGATGGCGCTGCTGCTTATCGCCCGTCCGCGCGCCAACCCGAACGCCCAGGTGATGAACGCGCTTGGCGCCAACCAGCCGCAGGTGACGGCGAAGATGGCGCTGGGCCTGTTTCGCCTGCCGAAGCTGTGGATGTTTATTCTTTATGTGATAGGCGTGGCCTGCGTATACGATGTTTTCGACCAGCAGTTCGCCACCTTCTTTAAATCGTTCTTCCCGACGCCGCAGGCAGGCACCCAGGCGTTCGGCTTCGCCACGACGGCGGGCGAGATGTGCAACGCCATCATCATGTTCTGCTCGCCGTGGATAATTAACCGCATCGGCGCGAAAAACACGCTGCTGATCGCAGGCGCTATTATGGCGACGCGCATCATCGGCTCGGCGTTCGCCACCACCGTTTATGAAGTTATCGCGCTGAAGATGCTGCACGCGCTTGAGGTGCCGTTCCTGCTGGTAGGCGCGTTTAAGTACATTACCGGCGTGTTCGACACTCGCCTGTCGGCCACCATCTACCTGATTGGCTTCCAGTTCGCCAAGCAAATGGCGGCAATTTTCCTCTCCGCCTTCGCCGGCAATATGTATGACCGGATAGGTTTCCAGGACACCTATCTGATTCTCGGCAGCATCGTGCTGGGGATTACGGTCGTTTCCGCGTTTACCCTCTCAAACCACCGGCCAGGGGTGGCGTTAAAAGAGACGGTGAAGGCGTGAGGCGTTAGTAAAGCGCAACCAGCCCGCTTCAGCGGGCTTTTTGCGTCTCACTCCAGATAAAACACCTCTTTGAGCTCCCGGCTGACCGGGCTGTTGTCCGGGTTGGCTGGCATAATCTCCCGCATGTGCCGCCACCAGCGCTGGCAGACGTCGGTATCCGCCACGGCGTTCCAGCGCGCTTCGCTCTCGATTTCCACGGTGGCGAACAGCAGGTTGCGCTCAGCGTCGAGGTAAATCGCATAATGATGCGCGCCGTGCTGTTTAAGCACCGCCTCCAGCTCCGGCCAGATGGGCGAGTGACGGCGCTGATACTCTTCATGAGCGCCGGGGTTGACCTGCATGACAAACGCTTTGCGGATCATAGCGCCTCCAGATAAAGCTCGCGCACCTCTTCGCGGGTCGCGCGGCGTGGGTTACAGGGCGCGCACGGGTCCGCCAGCGCCTTATCAAGCCAGCCTTCGATATCCGCTTTGGTCACGCCAAGCTTACTGAAGCCGGAAGGAATGCCGACGCGGGCGGAAAGGGCGCGAATAGCGGCAATCGCCTGCTGGCTCGCCTGCTCGTCGCTCATGCCCTGGATATTGACGCCCATCGCCTGCGCCACGCGGGCGAAGCGCGCCACCGCGCTCGGGCGGTTAAAGTTTTCGATGACAGGCAGCAGGATGGCGTTGCAGACACCGTGCGGCAGGTTATGCGTCGCGCCAGGCTGGTGGGCCAGCGCGTGCACCAGCCCTAAGCCCGCGCTGTTAAAGGCCATGCCCGCCAGATACTGGCCGTAAGCCATCATTTCACGCGCTTCGAGGTTATGCCCCTCTTCCACCGCTTTCGGCAGCCACTGGCTAATCAGGCGAATCGCTTCCAGCGCGTTGGCGTCGGTTAACGGGTGCGCGCCCACGGAAACATACGCCTCCACCGCGTGGGTCAGCGCGTCCATGCCGGTAGCGGCGGTTACCGCGGCGGGAATATCCAGCATGACGCTTGCGTCATCCACGGCGATATCGGGAATAATGTTCGGGTCGATAATCACCTCTTTTACCTGGCGTTCGGCATTGATGATCACCGCGTTGCTGGTCATTTCGGCGGCGGTGCCCGCCGTGGTGTTGATGGCGACCAGCGGCACGCCGGCATGGGTCACTTTGCCGACGCCGGAATAATTCGTTGAAGGGCCGGGGTTGGCGGTCAGAATTTTAATCGCCTTGGCGGTGTCTATCGGGCTGCCGCCGCCAAAGGCTATCAGGTAATCGCATTCGGCGTTCCGGTAAGCGTCGTAACCCTGCTGCACCAGCGCCTCAGTGGGGTTCGGGAAAACCGCGTCGAACAGTTCATAAGAGAGTTGATGCGCATCCAGCGCGGCGAAAAGGCTCTCCAGCAGGCCCAGTTTCACCAGGTGCCCGTCGGTGACAATCAGCGCCTTGCCCCACGACTTGCCCGCCACCAGTTTCACCATGTCGCCAATAGCGCCTGCGCCATGCAGGCTGATTTTCGGTAACGCCAGCATAAAGCTCATGATACTTCTCCTTAACGTTGATTTTGGGAAATCGTTTCCCCTCACCCTGTTCCTTTGGGTTAAAGGCGGGTGGCGCTTCGCTGACCCGCCTTACGCCTGCCGCACTGGCCGGGTGAGGAGTTAAATGCGTCTTCGCGCCATCAGGCGGCGGGTGATGATCGGCAGCGTTATCACCGTAATCAGCATCAGGCCGACGATAATCGACATCACAATGCCCGGCACGTTGAGCAGGCTCAGGCCAAAGGTCAAGAGCCCCATCAGGAAGGCGGCGATAATCACGCCCCCCATGCTGCCCGAGCCGCCAAGAATATTGACGCCGCCCAGCACCGCCATGGTCACCACGCTAAGCTCCCAGCCGAGCGCGATGGTTGGGCGCGTGCTGCCGAGCCGTGATGTCAACAGCACCGCCGCAAGCCCGGCCATCAACCCCACCAGCGCGAAGAGGATCAGGTTATGGCGCTTGACGTTAATGCCGGAAAACCAGGCGCCGGTCGGGTTGTTGCCGATGGCGTAGGTGCGGCGGCCAAAGTTGGTTTTATGCAGCAGAAACCAGAAAATGGCGGCCAGCACCAGGAAGAGCGCAAATTCAAACGACAGCGCGCCCCAGACATACCCCTGGCCGAACCAGGCGAAGCTCTCCGGGTAGTGGTTTAGCGCCTGGTCGCCCAGCAGAATGTAGGTAATGCCGCGATACAGGCTCATGGTGCCGATGGTGATGACAATCGACGAGAGGTTAAAGCGCGTCACCAGCACGCCGTTGAACAGCCCGCACAGCAACCCCACGGCAAGCCCCACGCCGACCAGCAGCGGCGTGCCGATGCCAGCCTGGGCGCAAAAGCCCATCACCGTGGAGCTGAGCGCCATGGTGGAGGCGACGGAAAGGTCGATTTCGCGCGCGATAATCAGCATCGCCATCGGCAGCACGATGATCGCCTTTTCGGTGAAGTTGAAGGTGGCGTCGGAGAGGTTCCAGATATTAAGAAAGTAGGGCGACGCCAGCGCGTTACCGATAAAAACCAGCAGCGTTACCGCCAGCAGAAAACCCTCCCACCCCAGCAGGCGGCGAAAGAATGACGGCGCGGCGGCAGGGGACGCTGTTGGCGCAGAGATAAGGATCTTACTCATGGTTTCACCGCCTCTTTTTGACGAGAAAGCGCGACGTCGCGCAGGATGAGCCGTCCTTTGCGTTTATTGCTGCGCTCGTTGAGCAAGACAGCGATAACAATCACCAGGCCTGAGATGGCCATCTGCCAGAAAGGCGAGACGCCGATTACCGGCAGCGCGTTGTTAATTACGCCAAGGAACAACGCGCCGAACAGGCAGCCCATCACCCGGCCGATGCCGCCCATGGTGCTGATGCCGCCGATGACGCAGGCGGCGACCACCTGCAACTCAAAGCCGTTCGCCACATCCACATAGGCGACGGCGAAGCGTGAGATCCACAGATAGCCGCAGAACCCCGCCAGCGCGCCGGAAAGGCAAAAGCTGACGAACTGCATTTTCCCGGCGTTAATGCCGGTGTAGTAGGCCGCCGTGGCGTTGCCGCCTGCGGTGTAAAGCGCCCGTCCGGTGCGGCTGTAGCGCAGGAAATAGCTCACCAGAATGAGCGCGGCGATAGCGCACCAGCCCAGCAGCGGCAGCCCCAGCACCGGGGTGCGCGGCAGGCCGAGAAAATCCGGGCTCATCTGGTGGGCGTTGATCCAGCCGCCGTCGGAGAGCAGAAAGATAATCCCGCGATAAATGCTCATGGTGCCGAGCGTCACCACAATCGCCGGAATGCCGAGCTTCCAGACCAGCAGGCCGTTGATTAGCCCCATCATTAAGCCAAGCCCGGTGGCGAGCAGCAGCAAAGCCCAGACCGGGATAGCCGGATAGTGGAAATTCAGCAGGGCGACGATCATGCCGGTGAGCGCCAGGTTGGCGGCCATCGAGAGATCGATGCCTTTGGTGAGCAGCACCATCATCTGCCCGAGGGCGAGGATTATCAGAATGGCGGTGTCGTTAAACATCTCCAGCAGGTTCGCCGGGCGCAAAAACGACGGCACGCGGCTGCCGATGACCAGCAGCATCAGCACAATCACCAGCCCGAGCAGCGCCTCGCGGTGCCTGAGTAATTTCTGCATCATCATGCCGCCTCCTGACCCGCGCCGCTGGCGGCGCTGACAATGTTCTCGGCGGTGGCTTTGCCCGCGCCGTATTCCGCCGCCATCAGCCCTTCGTGCATTACGATGATGCGGTCCGCCATGCCCATCACTTCCGGCAGCTCGGACGAGACCATAATCACCGCCAGCCCCTGGCTTACCAGCTCCGACATAAACTGATGCACCGCGGCTTTCGAGCCGATGTCGATGCCTTTGGTGGGCTCATCCAGAATGATGACGGTGGGCTGGGTGGCGAGCCATTTGCCAATGACCACCTTTTGCTGGTTGCCGCCGGAGAGCGTCTCCACCGGCTGGCGCCAGCTGAAGGCTTTAACCTGCAAGCGGCGGGCGTACTCTTCGGCAAGCTGCCACTCGCGGTCGTCATGCAGAATGCCGTTGGGGTTCAGCCGCTTAAGCTGCGGCAGGCTAATGTTCTGGCTGATAGGCAGCTCAATAATCGCCCCCTGTTTCTGGCGCTCTTCCGGCACGTAGACAATGCCCGCTTCGATGGCGTCCGCCGGCTGGCGGAACTGCGCCGTTTTGCCGTTAAGGATGATTTCGCCGCTGGCAGGGCGCGTCACCCCGCACAGCGCCTGCATAAGCTCGGTGCGCCCGGCGCCCACCAGCCCGTAGAAGCCGAGGATTTCGCCTTTGCGCAGCGAAAAGCTGATATGGGCAAACTCTGTCGGATGGCAAAGGTCTTTGACCTCCAGCACCGTTTCGCCCGGTTCGCAGACCACTTTCGGGTAGGTTTGCGTGATGGCGCGCCCCACCATCATCGCCACCATTTTCTCTTCGGTGATGCCAGCAATGTCGCCTGCGCTGACAAACGCGCCGTCGCGCAGGATGGTGTAGTGGTCCGCCAGTTCGAAAATTTCATCGAACTTGTGCGAGATAAACAGGATGGCTTTGCCTTCCTGCTTCAGGCGCTCGACAATCTGATAAAACTCCAGGATCTCATGCTGGGAGAGGGCGGCGGTGGGCTCATCCAGAATCACCACCTGCGCGTCGAAAGAGAGCGCCCGGGCAATCGCCACCATATGCCGCTGGGCGATGCTTAAGGTTTTCAGCACCGCGCGCGGGTCGATATTCACCTCAAGGCGCCGCAGGATATCGCGCGCCTGCTGGTGCATGGCGGCCCAGTCGAGCTTTTTAAATAGCCCGCGATACAGGTAGTGGCCGACGAAAATGTTCTCCGTCACGGTGAGCTCGTCAAACAGCACCGTTTCCTGATGGATGGCGGTGATGCCGACCTTGTGCGCCGCTTCCGGGTTGGGCAGGCTGATGGGAATCGCTTTGTAGAGCAGTTCGCCCGCGTCCGGCTGGTAAATGCCGGTCATTACCTTGACCAGCGTGGATTTGCCCGCGCCGTTTTCGCCAATCAGCGCCGTCACGCGACCGGGCCAGAGATCAAGCTGTACGTTCTCAAGCGCACGCACCCCAGGGAAAACCTTGGTGATGCCCTTAAGCGACAGCAGAGGGGTGGATGCCGTCATGCTGATGCTCCTTTTTCTGAGCGACCATAGCCGCGGCGTTTTTCGCCAACGCGTCTACGGTCAGGAGGTTGCAGGGTGGGTAAGCGACGCGCTACCCACCGTTCAGTGGCCTTGTTCGGCCGTACCGCCTCAGAAAATCTTCGAGAACTTATCAATATTGCTGGCATCGTAGACGAACGGCTCCGCCATCGCCCCGTTGCCTTCGGCATCGAGCTTCACTTTGCCGAGCTTGCCCATGCTCGCTTCGGTTTTGGTCGCCGACCCTTTCACCAGGTCGTCCGCCAGATAGGTCGCCGCATAGCCAAGATCGATAGGGTTCCAGATGGCGAAGCTTTTCGACGCGCCCGATTTCACCGCCCCCGCCATTTCAGACGGCAGCCCCAGGCCCGTCACGTAGACCTGGCCGATTTTGCCCTGGTCTTTCACCGCCTGCGCCGCCGCCACAATCCCCACCGAGGAGGGTGAGACGATCACTTTCAGGTTGGGGTAAGACTTCAGCAACCCCACCGCTTCGCGGTAGCTTTTATCAGAAAGGTCGTCGCCATAGGCCACCGTCACCAGGTTGACCGACGGGTAGTTCGGCAGCACCTTTTTCATCTCGGCAATCCAGGTGTTCTGGTTCGTCGAGGTGGGGGTGGCGCTTAAAATCGCCACATCGCCTTTTTCGACGTTCAGCGCTTTCAGCGCGTCGGCGGCGAGCCTGACGTTGGTTTCGCCAATCAGCGCGTTGTTGGAGGGGTTGAGGTGGATCTGGCGGCCCTCTTTCGCCACGCCGGAATCCCAGGAGACCACCTTAATGCCGCGCTGCATCGCTTTTTTCAGCACCGGCACCACAGCGTCGGGATCGTTGGCGGAGATGGCGATCGCGTCCACACCCTGGGCGATCAGCCCGTTAAGCACTTCGATCTGCGCTTCGGCGGTGGTGGTGGTGGGGCCGGTGTAAATGACTTTCACATCTCCCAGCTCTTTAGCGGCTTCCTGAGCCCCTACGTTCGCTGCTTCGAAAAACCCGTTGCCGAGCGATTTCGCCACCAGGGCGATTTTCACTTCGGCCAGGGCGGAACCGGACAACGCCAGGGTGGCAACGGTGAGTGTACAACCTAAAATCGCTTTTATTTTCATTTGCTTGTACTCCACGTAGTGACGCAGTTTGCAGGTAGAGAGGTTCACGATCGTCTAAGGCCGCCCTGTGGCGACCTGAGCGTCGGCGATGTTGTTATTTAAAGGGCAATGGCGCCGGTGTGCGGGGTAACGCCGAAACGCTCCCCCAGCGCAATTAATTCTTCACGGGTAATGGTCTGTTTCATACCCCCCATAGCGATGACTTTGACCAGGATTTCCGCCGACTTTTCCGCGGTGTCGATAAGGCCGAAGGCGTCATCCAGCGTCGGGCCGGTGCCGAAAATGCCGTGGTGCGGCCACAGCACCAGGGTGTGGGTTTTCATCTGTTCCGAGGTGGCGGTGCCGATGCCGTCGGTGCCCGGCACCATCCACGGCACGATGCCGACGCCGTCGGGGAAGACCACCAGACACTCGGTGCTGCCTTCCCACAGCATGCGGGTGAAGCGTGCTTCATTAAGCTCCAGCACGAAGCTCAGGGCGATAAGATTGGTGGCGTGGCAGTGCATGATCACCCGGTCTTTGCCGCCGGAAACCGCCTTGCGCACCGCGTGCGACTGAAAGTGCGAAGCAAGCTCTGAGGTCGGCAGGCCGCCGTTGGTCAGCCCCCAGTGGAGGTGATAGGCCATGCCGTCGTCGGTGATTTGCAGCAGCACCAGCGTGTCCGCCGGGTCGAGCTGCACGTTGCGGAAAAATTTCCCCGAGCCGGTGACCAGGAACCAGCAGCCCGCCAGCTCCGGGCGGGGTTCGCTCAGCTCCACGCAGCGCGGCTGCGGGTAAAACTCGTTGCGATAAGGCTCCACGTCGGCGGCCTCCAGGCGCAGGCTCACGTTGCCGCCGTTACGCTCGTCCCAGCCCTTCAGCCACATATCGCTGGTGGCTTTCACCATACCCTGTACGAACCAGGAAGAAAGAATGCGTTGCATGAGTGCTCCTTAGCGCTTGCTTAAGACATGTTGTTCATAGTGACGGACGGCGGTAAGCCAGGCGGCGTCGGCCGGGGCGTCGTGCTGCTGGCAGTACATCTCCCAGACCGCCTGCCACGGCAGCGATTTTTGCTCTTCCAGCAGCGCCAGGCGGCCGGTGTAATCGCCTTCCCGCTCCAGCTGGCGCAGCAGGGCGGTAGGCTCCAGCAGCGCGCGCAGCAGCGCTTTTTTCATGTTGCGGGTGCCAATCACCCAGGCGGCGATGCGGTTGATGGAAGCGTCGAAGAAATCCAGGCCGATGTGCACGCGGTCGAAGAGGTCGTGGCGGATAATTTCGCTGGCGATGGCCTGGGTTTCGTCATCCAGCAGCACGACGTGATCGCTGTCCCAGCGCACCGGGCGGCTGACGTGCAAAAGCAGGCGCGGTACGTAGAGCATCGCGCTGGAGATTTTGTCGGAGATAACTTCAGTCGGGTGAAAATGACCGGCGTCCAGGCAAAGTGCGGTCTGGCGACTGGCGGCGTAACCCAGACAGAACTCGTTGGAGCCGACGGTGTAGCTTTCCGCGCCGATGCCGAACAGCTTGCTCTCCACGGCGTCAATATGGTGCGCCGGGTTAAGCTTTTCGCTAATCACCTCATCCAGCGCCGACAGCAAGCGTTGACGCGGCGCCAGACGGTCCACCGGCATATCCTTCATGCCGTCCGGGATCCAGATATTCATCACCGACGGGGTGCCGAGCTGCTCGCCGAAGTACGCGGAAACGCGGCGGCTCGCCTGGCAGTGCTCAATCCAGAACTGACGAATTTCCGGGTTGGCGTGCGAAAGGGTAAAGCCGTCGGCGCTCAGCGGGTGCGAAAAGCAGGAGGGGTTGAAGTCGAGCCCCAGCTGTTGTTTTCTCGCCCACGCGACCCAGTTTTCAAAGTGCTGCGGCTTGATCTCGTTGCGCGCCACCGGGGCGTCGGCTTCCCGATAAATAGCGTGCAGATTAAGGCGCTTCGGTCCTGGGATCAGGCGCATCGCCTGTTCGAGGTCGGCGCGCAGTTCATCGGCGTTGCGCGCTTTGCCCGGGTAGTTGCCGGTGGCCTGAATGCCGCCGGTCAGCCCGCCCTGCGGGTTCTCAAACCCGGCGACGTCATCGCCTTGCCAGCAGTGCATGGAGACCGGCAGGCGGTCGAGCTGGCGCAGCGCCTCGTCGGCGTCAACCCCGACGGCGGCGAAGCGCTGTTTCGCCAGTTCCCAGGCCTGATGAATGTGAGTGGTCATGCGCAAAGCTCCTTACGTGTTTTTGGGTTGTGCTGAAACTGCGCAACGAAGCGGGCAATTTCGCTGTCTGTACGGGGAAGAAACGCCTCCTGCGGGTGGCTGGCGGCGATGAGCCGGCGGAAATCGTCCACATCCGCTATCTCATCAAGCGCCATCAGCTGGCAGCCGATATTGCCAAGGGTGGAGGCTTCCACCGGCCCGGCGGTGACCGGGATGCCGCAGGCGTCGGCGCAAAGCTGGTTTAAGAAGCGGTTCTGGCTGCCGCCGCCCACGATATGCAGACGGGTAAAGGGCTTGCCGCGAAGCTGCGCCAGTTCCTGCAAGACCTGCGCATACAGCAGCGCCAGGCTGTCGAAGATGCAGCGCGCCAGCTCCGCCGCGCTTTGCGGGACGGGCTGGCCGCTTTCCCGGCAGGCGGCCTGAATTTCGTCGCTCATGTTCTGCGGATTGATAAAGCGGTCGTCGTTGGGGTTAATCACAAACCGACAGGCGGGAAGCTGCTGCGCCTGCTGGATAAGCCCCGGCAGGTCGCTCACGTTCTGTTCTTTGGTTACGCGTTGCAGCAGCCACAGCCCCATAATGTTTTTCAGCACGCGGTAGCGCCCCTGCGCGCCGCCTTCGTTGGTGATGTTGGCGGCCAGCGCCTGCTCGCTGGCGTACGGGGTGCTGCTCTCAAAACCCATCAGCGACCAGGTGCCGGAGGAGATCCAGGCGGCGTCGCTATCCTGCAAAGGCGCGGCGATAACCGCGCTGGCGGTATCGTGAGTGGCGACGCACACCACCGGCACAGACCAGCCTTCGCGGCAAACCCAGTGGCCGATAACCTTGCCCGGACGGGTGGGGGCGCCAAACCAGCGCGTCGGCACGCCCGCCCACGCCAGCAGCGTTTCATCCCAGGCGCCGGTGTGAATGTTGATCAGTTGCGTGGTGGTGGCGTTGGTGTATTCCCAGTTCAGCTCGCCGGTAAGGCGGTAGCAGAGGTAGTCGGGCATCAGCAGCGCGTGCTCGGCCTGCGCCAGCAGTTCCGGCTGCTGTTCGGCGAGCGCGCGCAGCTGATAAAGCGTGTTGAACGGTAGAAACTGAATGCCGGTGCGACGATAGATAGCTTCGCGGCCCAGTTCTGCGCATGCCCGCAGCATCACCCCTTCCGTGCGGCTGTCGCGATAGGAAACCGGCAGCCCGACGCGGTTGCCCGCTTTATCCAGCAAGACGAAATCCACGCCCCAGGTGTCGATGCCGATACTGTCTATAGCGTTTGCTTCATCGCAGGCTTTCTGCAACCCAATACGTATCTCGCCCTCCAGCACGTCCACGTCCCAGGTAGCAAAGCCTTCAAGAGGCTTAAGACTGTTGGCGAAGCGGTGGATTTCGCGCAGTTGCAGGCCACGGGTCGCGCTGTCGTAACGCGCCAGCATCACGCGACCGCTGGAGGCGCCCAGGTCAACGGCAACGCTATGGCGAAGAGTCATGGCGGGTATCCTTGTCTGAATCGTTACCCGCAGTTTAAAAAGGCGCGCAGCCCGTTACCTTCACGTTACTGACAGCGCGAAACCGCGGCTGGCAACAGAACAAAGGTAAACGTGAGGGATTTCACAGTTCAGCGTTTAGAGGGAGAAGCATGGCCCTGTGAGCTTCGCCGCATTTCTGGATCTTTCCTGTCGTTTCTTAAAAAACGTGCGCAGTTTGCGCGTTTTCCTGTCGGAAATTTAAGGTGAGGCGCCGGGCGGTTAACTACTATCACGCTACTTTCTGGTGCGAAGGAGGCGAACATGACGGTCTTATACGGCGCTGATTTTTTCCCGTCGGGCAATGCCACGGTAGCGATTGAACCGCGGCTGCCGCAGGCGGCGTTTCCAGAACATCATCACGACTTCTGGGAAATCGTGATTGTCGAGCACGGCACCGGTACTCATATTTTCAACGGCCAGCCCTATACGCTAAGCGGCGGTTCCGTTTGCTTTGTGCGCGACCACGACCGGCACCTTTTCGAGCACACCGAAAACCTCTGTCTGACGAACGTGCTTTACCGCGCGCCGGACGCGTTTTCGTTTATCGCCGGGCTGGAGCGGCTGCTGCCGCAGGAGCAGGACGGCAACTACGCCTCTCACTGGCGGGTGGGCCAGCAGGTGTTGCAGCAGGTGCGCGGGCTTATCGAACAGATAGAGGCGCTGGGCGAAGCCGCCGATACCCCCGCCATCGCCAACCGCGAGATCCTCTTTATGCAGTTGCTGATTTTGCTGCGTAAGAGCAGCCTGGCGGAAAACAGCGGCAAAGCTGACGAGCGGCTTAATCAGATGATCGCCTGGCTTGAAGACCATTTCGCCGAGGAGGTGTGCTGGGAGCAGCTCGCCGATAAATTCAGCCTCTCCCTCAGAACGCTGCACCGGCAACTGAAGCAGCAAACCGGCCTGACGCCGCAGCGTTACCTGAACCGCCTGCGGCTGATTAAGGCGCGCCATCTGCTACGCCACAGCGAGGAGAGCGTGACCGATATTGCTTACCAGTGCGGCTTTGGCGACAGCAACCATTTCTCCACGCTGTTTAAGCGCGAGTTCTGCTGGTCGCCGCGTGAAATTCGTCTCGGGCGCGACTGCCCGTTTCAGTAACGCGAGACAAATCACCCTCTTACGCGCCAAAAACGTCGATACTTTCTGACTATTTAGCTTCCAGGGGCGTGTTGTGGCCGACCAGGTAATCCTCAAAAAAGATGACTTTTTCGCCACCGCCGTCCAGGCCGTCGCGGTGGCGGATCGCTATCCGCAAAATGTCTTCGCCGAGCATTCCCACGACTTCTGCGAACTGGTGCTGGTGTGGCGCGGCAATGGCCTGCACGTGCTTAACGACCGGCCCTGGCGCATCACCTGCGGCGATCTCTTTTACATTCGCGCCGAAGACCGCCACAGCTATCAGGCGGTGAACGATCTGGTGCTGCATAACATCATCTATTGCCCCGAGCGGCTGCGCCTCAACGTGGACTGGGCGGAGCTTCTGCAACCGCCGCGCGGCAGCGAAGCGCGCTGGCGGCTGGGAAGTCAGGGGATGGCGCAGGCGCGCCAGCTCATCAACCAGCTGGAGCATGAGAGCGTGAAGCCCGATGCGCTGTCGCAGTGTCTGGCGGAGAGCCTCTTTTTGCAGCTTTGCATCACGCTGCGCCGCCACCGTTATCAGCCCGCCGACGACGCGGCGACGGAGCAGGGCGAAACGCTCGATCTGCTTATCGCCGCGCTCGGTAAAAGCCTGGAAACGGATTTTGACCTGGCGCGTTTTTGCGAGCGTCACCAGGCGCCAGAGCGGCCGCTGCGCCAGCTTTTCCGCCAGCAGACCGGCATGACCATCAGCCAGTACCTGCGTCAGCTGCGCATCTGCCAGGCGCAATATCTGCTTCGCCATACCGAGATGCTGATTAGCGATATCGCCTCGCGCTGCGGCTTTGAAGACAGCAATTACTTCTCGGTGGTGTTTACGCGTGAGACGGGCGTAACGCCGCGCGTATGGCGCCAGCAGTTCGGCGTTTCTCTTAATAAAGCGTCGTAAGGCCCTGTTTCATAATTTGTTTCACGTAAATGAGTGTGAAGCATGGCCGGAGTTAAAAGTTTTCCGAAAAATTAAGAAGCAAGCGCGACATCACCGGAAGGGTTGCAAGCCCCGCTTCACGCGGGTAAACGGCGCTTCGCACAGGCAAGTGGGTTACGCTGCGCTGCGCCAATTCCAGGCATTAGAAAGAAAATTTATAACCTTATTAAAACTGCGGCATTGATAAACATTTTCAATATCACTTAATTAACTATAATGAACCCACTGCTTACGCGGCGTTAACACCCCTCTGCCGCCCGACAATAAATGGAGATGATTATGAGCTATACACTGCCTTCCCTGCCGTATGCTTACGACGCCCTGGAACCGCATTTCGACAAGCAGACGATGGAAATCCATCACACCAAACATCACCAGACTTACGTTAACAACGCCAACGCGGCGCTGGAAAGCCTGCCGGAATTCGCTAACCTGCCGGTGGAAGAGCTGATCACCAAACTGGATCAGGTGCCGGCGGACAAGAAAACCGTTCTGCGTAACAACGCAGGCGGCCACGCTAACCACAGCCTGTTCTGGAAAGGCCTGAAAAAAGGCACCACCCTGCAGGGCGACCTGAAAGCGGCTATCGAGCGCGACTTCGGCTCCGTTGAGAAATTTAAAGAAGAGTTCGAAAAAGCGGCGGCTACCCGTTTCGGCTCCGGCTGGGCGTGGCTGGTTAAGCAGGGCGATAAGCTGGCCGTGGTTTCCACCGCTAACCAGGATTCCCCGCTGATGGGCGAAGCTATCTCCGGCGCTTCCGGCTACCCGATCCTGGGCCTGGACGTGTGGGAGCACGCTTACTACCTGAAATTCCAGAACCGTCGTCCGGACTACATCAAAGAGTTCTGGAACGTGGTGAACTGGGACGAAGCGGCTGAGCGTTTCGCTTCTCAGAAATAAGATTGCAAAATGACCGCTAAGAAGCGAGCCTGATGGCTCGCTTTTTTTATATCCGCATAAGGAGGCGCGAATGGAGTATCCCGTAACCGTTTTTATCGGCAAGGTGCGTGAGTATGAAGGCTCGCGGCCCAGCGCCATCGGCAAAGTGCAGGTGGAGGGCGAATTATCCCTGACCGACCGCGGGCTGGTGGGCGACCAGCAGGCAGAAAAAAAGATCCACGGCGGGCCGGACCGGGCGCTGTGCCACTATCCGCGCGAGCATTATGAGCAGTGGGCGCGGGAGTTTCCCGAGCAGGCGGCGTGGTTTGTCGCTCCCGCTTTTGGCGAAAACCTCTCCACCGTCGGGCTTACGGAAGCGAATGTCTTTATCGGCGATATCTTTCAGTGGGGCGACGCGCTGATTCAGGTCACCCAGCCGCGATCGCCCTGCTTCAAAGTGAATTTTCACTCTGGTATCGGCGACCTTTCCGGTCTGATGCAGGAGAAAACGCGCTGCGGCTGGCTTTACCGGGTCATTGCAGAAGGCAAGGTCGCCGCCGACGCGCCGCTGGCGTTAGTGTCGCGCGTAAGCGGCGTTTCGGTAAAAGAGGCCGCCGCCATCGCCTGGCACACCCCATTCGACGATGAGCAGTACCATCGCTTGCTGAGCGCCGCCGGGCTTTCCGCAAGCTGGGCGAAAACCATACAGAAGCGGCGTCTTAGCGGCAAGATAGAAAGCTTTTCGCGCAGGTTGTGGGGCAGAGGGTAAGTTGCTGCCAGGGCGGCTGGTGTTACATCATGAGGCTTGCCGTTTTATCAGAGGCTAACCATCATCACCTCAATTTCAGCCGATTTGAGGTGAAGGTGAGAGTCACTGAGGATGCTTCACCCTTGCAGGCCTGTTTCCGCAGGGCGGGTAAGCACAGCGCCACCCGCCGTTAAAGGCGCTTACGCCGCGTTATGCCGTTTCGTCTGCGCGCTGGCCGCAGGCAACTCCGCCAGCACGGAGGTGAACTCCGGCGCCGGCACCAGCGACTCGCGCGTGATCTCTTTAACAGATTTCGCGCCGGTCAGCGTCATCGCCACCCGCATCTCTTTTTCAATCAGATTCAGCAAATTAGCGACCCCTTTCTCGCCGTGCGTGGCGAGGGCGTAAAGGTAGGCGCGGCCCAGCAGCACGCTGTCGGCGCCGAGCGCAATCATGCGCACCACGTCCAGCCCGTTGCGAATGCCGCTGTCGGCGAGAATAGCAATGTCGCCTTTCACCGCGTCGGCGATGGCGGGCAGGGCGCGGGCGGAAGAGAGCACGCCGTCGAGCTGGCGGCCGCCGTGGTTGGAGACCACAATGCCGTCGGCGCCGAAGCGTACCGCGTCGCGGGCGTCTTCCGGGTCGAGGATGCCTTTAATCACCATCGGGCCGTCCCAGAATTCGCGGATCCACTCCAGGTCTTTCCAGGAGATAGACGGGTCGAAGTTGTTCGAAAGCCAGCCGATGTAATCCTCAAGCCCGGTCGGTTTGCCAAGGTAGGTGGAGATATTGCCGAGATCGTGCGGGCGGCCGTGCAGCCCCACATCCCAGGCCCATTGCGGGTGCGTCACCGCCTGCCAGTAACGGCGCAGGGCGGCGTTGGCGCCGCTCATGCCGGAGTGGGCGTCGCGATAGCGTGCGCCAGGGGTCGGCATATCCACGGTAAAGACCAGCGTTGAGCAGCCCGCCGCTTTGGCGCGCTCCAGGGCGTTGCGCATAAAACCCCGGTCGCGCAGCACATAGAGCTGGAACCACATCGGGCGATTAATGGCGGGCGCGACCTCTTCAATCGGGCAGACGGAAACGGTGGAAAGGGTAAAGGGAATGCCCTTCGCCGCCGCCGCGCGCGCCGCCTGCACTTCGCCGCGACGGGCGTACATGCCGCACAGCCCGACGGGGGCGAGCGCCACCGGCATAGAGAGCGTCTCGTTAAAGAGCGTTGTCTCAAGGCTTAAATCAGACATGTTCTTCAGCACGCGCTGGCGCAGCGCCACCTGCGAAAGGTCTTCCACATTACGACGCAGGGTATATTCAGCGTAAGCGCCGCCGTCGATATAGTGGAACAGAAAAGGCGGCAGCTTGCGCTGCGCCGCGGCCCGGTAGTCACTTGCCGCTGAAATAATCATGATTTTTTCTCCCTGGGAAGTGTGAGCAGGTCGTCGGGCAGGCGGGTCACGCGCGCCTGGCGGGCGACATCTTCATCAAGTTGTTTAATGGTGGAATGAACAAAACCGAGGTGTTGCATCACCGCTTTGCGCGCCCGCTCGGCGTCGCCTGCCAGAATCGCGTCCAGCATTTCGCGGTGCTGTTCGGTGAGCTGCGAGAAAATCGGCGGTTGCAGGTACATCCGCTGACGGCTCTCCATGACAGAGGATTGCAGCAGGTCGAAGAAACCGCGCATGGTCTGTAGCAGCACGATATTGTGCGACGCTTCGGCAATCGCCAGATGAAAACGCACATCCGCCTGGGCGGCGAGGTCCGGGTCATCCTGCTCGGTAAACTTCAGCGTCGCGTCAAAGCAAATTTGCAGCTTCTCTTTATCCGCGGGGGTGGCGCGAAGGGCCGCGTGCCAGGCGGTGCTGGCCTCAATGGCGTGACGCGCCTCTAGTATGTCGTAGCGGTAGCAAGGGTCGTCCGCCAGCAGGCTACGGATAGGCTGCACGATGCGCTGTTCCGACCAGGGTTCCAGCTGGTAGCGCAAAAAGGTGCCGCCGCCGCGACGGCTGACGAGCAGCCCTTCACGGATAAGGATTTGTATCGCCTCGCGCAGGGAATTGCGCGATACGCCAAGCTCGGCGGCGAACTTGCGCTCGGCGGGCAACCGCATGCCCGCCTCCAGTCCCCGGTCGCGGATAAAAATACGGATGCGCTCCACCAGGTGGTCGGCGAGGCGCTTTGTCATGGTCGTCATGGGATCATCCAGGTGAAGACATAGGCCTGAAGCGTGGTGATAAGGCCCACCATGCAGGTGAAGATCAGGCTGTGCTTCACGGTAAAACGGAACAGGTCAGATTCTTTGCCCACCAGCCCCACCGCCGCGCAGGCGATGGCGATGGACTGCGGCGAAATCATCTTGCCGGTCACGCCGCCGGTGGTGTTGGCCGCCACCATCAGAATGTCCGACACGCCGATTTGCTGGGCGGCGGTGGCCTGAAGGGCGGCGAACAGCGCGTTCGACGAGGTGTCCGAGCCGGTCAGGAAAACGCCGAGCCAGCCGAGGAAGGGGGAGAAGAACGGGAACGCGCTGCCGGTGTGGGAGAGCGCCAGCGCAAGTGTTGACGACAGCCCGGAGTAGTTAGAGATAAAGGCGAAGGCGAGCACCATGCCGATGGAGTAGATGGGCAGCGCCAGCTCTCTTAGCGTCTGGGCAAAGGTCTCCACCGCCGCTTTCGGCTTCATCCGCAACCAGATGATAGAGATTATCGCGGCGACGAGAATGGCGGTGCCGGTGGCGGAGAACCAGTCGAACTTGTAGACCGCCGGGTACGGCGTGGCTTGCGCCACCACCGGCGGCATGCGCGCCACCAGCTTGTCGAGATGCGGCACGGCGACGTTAAAGACCCAGTCCGCCAGCGGGCCGTTCTTCGCGAACAGCGCCTTAAATGGCGGCACGCTCCAGAGCGTGACCGTGGCGGTGAGGAACAGGAACGGCGTCCAGGCGCGCACCACCTGACCTGGCGTGTAATTTTTACGCGCCAGCGTCTGGTCAACCATCGACGCGCCCACATCGCCAAAGCGGAAGATGCGCACCGGCTGCCAGCGTTTCAAAAACAGCGTCAGACAGACCAGCGATACCAGCGAGGAGATGATGTCCGGCAGCTCCGGGCCAATAAAGTTCGAGCTTAAATACTGGGCGATGGCGAACGAACCGCCCGCCACCAGCACCGCCGGCCACGTCTCTTTCACGCCGCGCCAGCCGTCCATGATCGCCATGATCCAGAAGAGCACGATAATGGTCAGGAACGGCAGCTGGCGGCCCACCATCTGGCCGATGGCGAAGCTGTCGATGCCCGTCACCTGGCCTGCCACCAGAATCGGAATGCCCATTGCGCCAAAGGCGACGGGCGCGGTGTTAACGATAAGGCACAGGCCTGCCGCGTAGAGCGGGTTAAAGCCAAGCCCGACCAGCAAGGCGGCGGTAATCGCCACCGGCGCACCAAATCCCGCCGCCCCTTCCAGAAACGCCCCGAAGGAGAAGCCGACAATCAGCATTTGTAAGCGCTGGTCCGGCGTGATTGAGAGTATTGATGACCGGATGATGTCGAACTGCCCGGTCTTCACGGAAATTTTATAGACGAAGACCGCCGCGATGATTATCCAGGCTATTGGCCACAGACCATAGAAGAAGCCATAAATCACCGAGGCGAAAGCCCGGTCGACGGGCATGCGGTAGAAGAACAGCGCCACCAGCAGCGCGATGGCGACGGTTATGGTCGCCGCCAGGTAGCCTTTCAGCTTGAGCTTAATCAGCGCGAAAAAGAAAAAGAGGATGGGCAGCGCGGCAATCAGGCTGGAGAGCCAGAGGTTGCCTGCCGGGTCGTAATTCTGTTGCCAGAGTTCCATTGCCTGTCTCCTGGGGACCGCTCAGCGCCGCGGTGAGTCTGCGCTCATCTGTCATGGCGTTTTGTAAAAGTGGTCCAACCAAAGTGGGTTTGTAGGGTAAGTGACAATGAATGGTTAATCAGATGTTAGTTTTAAGCAACGCGATGGTTACTGATTTTTGGGGTTCTGTGAGAGTCAGAGAAATTTTGGTTGAGATTGGTTGGACCAATTACGCGCTTGCCGCTCCGGCTTAGCCTGTATAACGCGATTATCTGGAAGCTTGCTCGTAAAAGCGGAGCGTTAATTCCTCAAGGTTATCCGTCCCTTTTATTCTGTGTTCTGCTGAAGCAATGATCAGAAATGATGAATGTTCTGCCATTGCGGGTTAATGGACCTAATCTGGGGAAGGAATGTTTGAACTCATTTTTCACCCTGCTGCGGAATATGAAATTTATGAGCTTGACCCTGTTATGCAGGCAAAAGCGCTTAAAGGACTCGAAAAGCTGGAAGCGCAGGGACCCTGTTTACGTTATCCTCATACTGTTGCGGTAACTGAAAAGTTATTCGAGTTACGCGTAGGCGCGAAAGATATTTCCAGAACGCTTTTCGCTTTTGCCACTGGTCGCAAGATTTATATTTTGCGCACCTGGGTGAAGAAAACGCCGAAAACGCCGAAGCCGGAGATTGTTCTCGCACTGGCAAGACTAAAGGAGCTTACTGATGAAAGTTAAAGGGGTGACATTTTCTGAAGTAAAAGCGAAGGCGCTCGCGGACCCGGCTGTACGCGCGGCCTGGGAAGAAGAGCACCGCGAGGAAGAAATGCAGGCAATGCTTAACGCAATGCGATTAAAAGCGGGTTTAACGCAGAGTGAGGTGGCGAAACGCATGGGCATCTCGTCACCTGCAGTATCTCAGCTCGAACATAATGTTATGAAAGCCTCGCTTGAGATGCTTGAACGATATGCCGCAGCGTGTGGCGCTCAGATTAAACTTTCATTTCGATAACGCGTTGGCCCCGGTGGCAGGGGCCAGGCAGCGATTAAAACTCGCTTTTCGCAAAGCCCGTCATCTCTTTTAAACCCATCTCGCGGCCCAGCGCGGTCATTGGATGCACCACCACCAGCCCACGTACGCTTTTCTTCAGCTTGCCCATATCGGCCTGCTCTTTTTTGGTAATGGCGCGCTTAAACGGCATCGCCATCAGCTTCTGCGCCTCTTTGCTGAGCTTCTGATTGCGTACGTCGTGCAGACGAGCGATTTCCGCCTCAAGCGTCTCTTTCTCTTTTTCCAGTTCCATGTATTTGTCTGCGGCTTCCGTCAGCGGCGTGGCGGCCTGCTGGTGGCGGATGGCGTCGAGCCGGTCGCTCAGACGCTTAATTTCTGCTTTTTCGATCTCTTTCATTCACTGCTGACCATCAAAAAGGGGAGTTCTGATGCAAAGGATACACTATCTGGCGGCAGGATCGGTAAAACGGGGAAACTCTCCCGCCCGCAGGCGGGAGAAAGGGGAGGGATTACTCTTCGCGCTCTTCCCACGCCATGGCGCGTTTGACCGCTTTTTTCCAGCCGTCGTAGCGGTAGTTGCGCTCTACGGTTTCGATGCCAGGACGGAATTCGCGCTCGATGACCGCTTTTTCCTGAAGCTCATCCAGGTTCTGCCAGTAACCCACTGCGAGGCCCGCGAGATAGGCAGCGCCAAGCGCGGTGACTTCGCGCACTTCCGGACGTTCCACGCGCGTGCCGAGAATATCGGCCTGGAACTGCATCAGGAAGTTATTGGCTACCGCGCCGCCGTCCACACGCAGCGCATGCAGGCGCATGCCGGAATCCGCCTGCATCGCTTCCAGCACGTCGCGGGTCTGGAAAGCGATAGACTCAAGCGTAGCGCGGATGATGTGGTTGGAGTTCACGCCGCGCGTCAGGCCGAAAATGGCGCCGCGGGCATATGGGTCCCAGTACGGCGCGCCCAGGCCGGTAAAGGCCGGAACGACGTAAACGCCGTTGGTATCCTTCACTTTGGTGGCGAAATATTCGGAATCGAAAGCGTCGCTGATAAGCTTCATCTCGTCGCGCAGCCACTGAATGGACGCGCCCGCCATAAACACGGCACCTTCCAGCGCGTAATTCACTTCGCCGCGCGGGCCGCAGGCGATGGTGGTAAGCAGACCATGGGTCGACTTCACTGCTTTATCGCCAGTGTTCATCAGCATGAAGCAGCCGGTGCCGTAGGTGTTTTTCGCCATCCCTTCCTTCACGCAGAGCTGACCGAACAGCGCCGCCTGCTGGTCGCCCGCGATGCCGGCGATAGGAATACGGGTGCCGCCTTTACCGCCGATGTTGGTCTGGCCGTAGACCTCAGACGATTTACGCACCTGGGGCAGCATCGCACGCGGGATATCCAGCGCGTCCAGCATTTTGTCATCCCAGTCGAGATCGTGAATGTTGAACAGCATGGTGCGGGAAGCGTTGGTGTAGTCGGTTACGTGCACGCGTCCCTGGGTCATTTTCCAGATAAGCCAGGTGTCAACCGTGCCGAACAGCAGTTCGCCGCGATGGGCGCGTTCGCGCGCGCCTTCCACGTGATCCAGAATCCATTTCACTTTGGTGCCGGAGAAATAAGGGTCGATAACCAGGCCGGTAGCCTCACGCACGTACTCTTCCATGCCGTCGCGCTTAAGCTGCTCGCAAATCTCCGACGTGCGGCGGCACTGCCAGACGATAGCGTTATGAATCGGCTTGCCGGTTTCACGTTCCCACACCACCGCCGTTTCGCGCTGGTTGGTAATGCCGATGGCGGCAATCTGATCGGAGCTGATGTCCGCTTTCGCCAGCGCTTCCACCAGCGTGGAGCTTTGCGAAGCCCAGATTTCCATGGGGTCATGCTCTACCCAGCCCGCTTTCGGATAGATTTGCGTAAACTCGCGCTGCGAGACGCTGACGATATTCGCGTTATGATCCAGTACCACGGCGCGTGAGCTGGTCGTACCCTGGTCGAGCGCGACGATATACTTTTTTTCTGTAGTCATAGTGGTGTCCCGTCAATCTGTTACAGCGAAGCTTTTTGTTGTGCGGCGGTGGACTGCTCTTCAGCGTCATCCACGCAAGCATCACACGGTAAATGGCGGCCAATCAATTTGCGATAGCCGAATGCGCCAAGCGCCGCCCCGACCACCGGACCCAGCGCGGGCACCAGGAAGTAGGGGATCTCACGCCCGCCGGTAAAGGCGACATTACCCCAGCCCGCAAGCCAGGCGAAGGCTTTCGGTCCTAAGTCGCGCGCCGGGTTCATGGCGAAGCCGGTGAGCGGCCCCATGGAGGCGCCGATGACCGCAATCAGCAGACCAATCAACAAGGGCGCCAGCGGACCACGCGGGATGCCATTGCCGTCGTCGGTTAACGCCAGGATCACGCCCATCAGGATAGCTGTGATAATCATTTCTACTGCGAAGGCCTGCATAAAATTAATATGCGGATTCGGGTAAGTAGAAAAAATACCGGCCAGGTCGAGGCTTTCCACACTGCCGCGGACCATATGGTGTGTCTGTTCGTAGTCGTAAAAAAGATTGTAATAAAGCCCGTAAACTAACGCCGCTGCGCAAAAAGCGCCGGCAAACTGAGAAAAGATAAAAGGTACAACTTTGCGCCCGTCAAAGCAGGCGAACAGCCACAACGCTATGGTTACCGCCGGATTCAGATGCGCACCAGACACGCCTGCGGTCAGATAGATGGCCATCGCCACCCCCAAACCCCAGATGATACTGATTTCCCACTGGCCGAAACTGGCGCCTGCCACTTTCAGCGCAGCCACACATCCTACACCGAAGAAAATCAACAACCCGGTACCGAGGAACTCTGCGATGCACTGTCCTTTTAAGGTTGATGTTTGACTCATAATCGGGGTCCTAAAGGCAAAGTGAATGTTATTGTTAGCCGGGCGGTAAAACTGTCCGGTATGTCGTGTAGACACAGTGTTAATTTATCGTTAACGAGCAAAAACGAGAAATAACGAAATAGAAATGTGTGTGATGCGTCAAGAAAATGAGCGTTTTCGCGCTATTTCAGAAAAGGATAAATTGCGCTGGCACCATAAATGCGCGAAATGGGTGAGGGAAATGTTAATAACTACCTGCAATGCTTGCAAAGGGCATTCAGCATAGGCTGAAAAGTGTGGCAATCCGCAAACAGCGCGGGATGCCGCTGGACACTGGCTGTCACGCTTCATACAATCGGGACTAGCGTTTTCGCACGTAACATAAGGCGTCGCCGGCAACCGGGACGAGGATAGCCATCCATCAACGCCTTGCAATTCAGGAGAGGTATGACGATGTCATTTGAAGTGTTTGAGAAACTGGAAGCAAAAGTACAGCAGGCGGTTGATACCATCACGCTTTTGCAGATGGAAATCGAAGAGCTGAAAGAAAAGAACAACAGCCTGGCGCAGGAAGTACAAAACGCGCAGGGCAGCCGCGAAGAGCTGGAGCGTGAGAACCATCAGCTGCGCGAACAGCAACACGTATGGCAGGAGCGTCTGCAGGCGCTGCTGGGCAAAATGGAAGAAGTGTGATTTTACGCTTTGACCAAACAAAAACGGGCGCCTGAAGCGCCCGTTTTTGTTATTCGATATCCAGCGGATCTTCGGAGAGGATAATGCCCGTATTGTCGGCATAGAGATGGTCGCCGGAGAAGAAGGTGACGCCGCCGAAATTAACGCGCACGTCGCTTTCGCCGATGCCTTCCCCAGCCGCGCCCACCGGAATGGCGGCGATGGCCTGAATGCCGAGGTCGAGCTCTTCAAGGTCGTCCACCTGACGCACCGCGCCATAGACCACCAGGCCTTCCCACTCGTTCTGCACTGCGAGGCGCGCAAGGTCGGCATCGACCAGCGCACGGCGTACCGAGCCGCCGCCGTCGACCAGCAGCACGCGGCCGCGGCCGTTCTCCTCGAGCAGCTCATACAGCAACCCGTTGTCCTCGAAACATTTTACCGTGATGATTTGTCCGCCAAACGAAGAGCGGCCGCCAAAGTTAGTAAAAAGCGGCTCAACGACGTTGACCTCTTCCTGGTAGATATCACAAAGCTCAGAAGTATCGTATTTCATTGGCTTAACGCTTAGTTGCTGCAAGAGTTTTCAGTATATCGCTTAACGCGCATTGTTGGCAAAATCATCAATTGTTAATTGATATTTGTCAGCTAAAAAGGCACGCGGCTGAGCACAACGCCCAGCGCAAACAACAGGTTAACCAGCAGCGCGCCTTTTACCGTGCGCTCAAGCATCGGGCGCATCGCGACGGGTTCTTGCTCGCTTAAGACATAGCGCGCCTGTTTAACCAGCAAAGGGGCGGCGAGAACAAACAGCCAGCCCCAGGCGCTTTGCAGCCACAGCAGGTTAAAAACCGCAAGGCAGAGCAGCGAGCCCATCAGCAGCGCAACGTGGTAGCGGCGCGCCATCACCGGCCCCAGACGCACCGCTAGCGTGTTTTTACCGTTCATGCGGTCGCTGTCGATATCGCGCAGGTTATTAATGTTCAACACGGCGGCAGCCAGCAGGCCGCTGGCGGTGGCAGGCAGGACAATCGCCCCGATCAGCGTGTGCGCCTGTAAATACCAGCTGCCGATAACGCTCAGCCAGCCAAAGAAAATAAGCACCGAGAGATCGCCAAGCCCCATATAGCCGTAAGGGCGGTTGCCGACGGTATAGGTAATGGCGGCGACGATAGAGAGCGCGCCAAGCGCCAGAAAGCCGACAAAGTCCGTCATGGTATGACAGGCGACGCGCACCAGCGCAAGGCCGGAAAGGCAAATCAGGATAACGGTGACAACCAGCGCCCGCTTCATCTGCGTCGCGGTGATCACCCCTTTTTGCATGCCGCGCAACGGGCCGATGCGGTCCGGCTTGTCGCTGCCTTTTACCGCGTCGCCATAATCATTAGCGAGGTTCGAGAGAATTTGTAGAAGCCCGGCGGTGAGCAGCGCCAGCAGAGCGACGAGGGGATCGAACATGCCTTGCCAGTAGGCAAGCGCCGTGCCGACCACAATCGAGGCGAAAGCGAGAGGCAGCGTACGCGGGCGCAGGCTTTCCAGCCAGGCCTGGGTACGGCTTAAAGAAACGGTTTCAGTCATGAGTGCGCCAACAATAAAAAATGGGGGCATTGCCCCCATCAACTGTGATGAAAATGCGTTGCGCGCGATTATAGGATAAAACGGCTCAGATCTTCATCTGCCACCAGCTCATCCAGATGTTTGCTTACGTATTGCGCATCAATGGTAATGCTCTGGCCGCCGAGGTCGCTGGCGTCGTAAGAGATATCTTCCATCAGGCGCTCCAGCACGGTGTGCAGACGACGCGCGCCGATGTTTTCGGTGGTTTCGTTCACCTGCCACGCGGCCTGGGCGATACGGCGGATGCCATCGTCAGTAAAGTCGATGTTCACCCCTTCGGTCGCCATCAGCGCTTTGTACTGCATGGTGACCGATGCGTTCGGCTCAGTCAGGATGCGCTCAAAGTCTTCGGTGGTCAGCGCCTGCAGCTCTACGCGGATAGGCAAGCGGCCCTGCAGTTCCGGAATAAGGTCAGACGGGCTTGCCACCTGGAACGCGCCGGAGGCGATAAACAGGATGTGGTCGGTTTTCACCATGCCGTGCTTGGTGGAGACGGTGCAGCCTTCCACCAGCGGCAGCAGGTCGCGCTGCACGCCTTCGCGGGAGACATCCGGGCCGGAAACGTTGCCGCGCTTACAGATTTTGTCGATCTCGTCGATAAAAACGATGCCGTGCTGCTCAACCGCTTCGATAGCCTGCTCTTTCAGCTCTTCCGGGTTAACCAGCTTCGCCGCTTCTTCTTCCACCAGCAGCTTCATGGCGTCTTTGATTTTCAGCTTGCGCGGTTTCTGCTTCTGGCCGCCCAGGTTCTGGAACATCGACTGCAGCTGGCTGGTCATCTCTTCCATACCAGGAGGCGCCATAATCTCCACGCCCATCGGCGCGGCGGCGAGATTGATTTCAATCTCTTTGTCGTCGAGCTCGCCTTCACGCAGTTTTTTGCGGAACGCCTGACGGGCGGCGGAAGGCTCCTGCGCCTGCTCCGGCTGGCCCCAGTTGTTCTTCGCCGGCGGGATCAGCACGTCAAGAATACGCTCTTCGGCCAGCTCTTCAGCGCGATAGCGATTTTTCTCGATGGACTGCATGCGCACCATTTTAATAGCGGAATCGGTTAGATCGCGGATGATAGAATCCACTTCTTTACCTACGTAGCCCACTTCGGTGAACTTGGTCGCTTCCACTTTAATAAACGGCGCGTTGGCGAGCTTCGCCAGACGACGGGCGATTTCGGTTTTACCGACGCCGGTCGGGCCAATCATCAGAATATTTTTCGGCGTCACTTCATGGCGCAGCTCTTCGTTAAGCTGCATACGGCGCCAGCGGTTACGCAGCGCGATAGCGACAGAACGCTTCGCCGCGTCCTGACCGATAATGTGTTTGTCGAGTTCGCTGACAATTTCGCGAGGAGTCATTTCAGACATGGGAGATCCTTACGCTTTAGAAGGTAATTCTTCGATGGTGAGGAAGTGGTTGGTGTAGATGCAGATATCACCCGCAATCCCCAGCGACTTCTCTACGATTTCACGAGCGCCAAGCTCGGTGTTTTCCAGCAGCGCGCGCGCCGCGGCCTGCGCGTAAGGCCCGCCGGAACCGATGGCGATCAGGTCGTTTTCCGGCTGCACCACGTCGCCGTTGCCGGTGATGATAAGCGAGGCGTTTTCATCCGCCACCGCCAGCAACGCTTCGAGGCGGCGCAGCATACGGTCGGTGCGCCAGTCTTTCGCCAGCTCAACGGCGGCTTTGACCAGATGGCCCTGGTGCATTTCCAGCTTGCGTTCAAACAGTTCAAACAGCGTGAAGGCGTCTGCGGTGCCGCCTGCAAAACCGGCGATAACTTTGTCGTTATACAGGCGACGCACTTTTTTCACGTTGCCTTTCATCACGGTATTGCCCAGGGTGGCCTGTCCGTCACCACCAATCACGACCTGGCCGTTGCGGCGCACACTTACTATTGTTGTCACGAGCAATCCCCTTATTGCATAGGCTAAAGAAGGGCCCCGCACGGTGTACGGGGCAGAATGCAATTATAGATGGGGGGCGTTTCGGGGCTTTCAACCCCCGGCGGCGAGACGAATGCAGTTTGAATGGCCCGCAAGCTTCAGGCGGGTGAGGGTGCCGTCGGCGTTCTCTTTGCCTTTCATCGGGCCGATAACCACGCGGTTCCAGCCGTTGTTGGCGGTAATGCGTGAATCAAAGCCCTCGAAGGCCAGCTGCGCGCGTACAGTTTCCGCCTGTTCCGCGCCTTTAAACGAGCCGCACTGCACCATCCAGCGGCGCTCGTCTTTTTTCGCGGCAGGTTGTTTTGCCGTTTCCGCCTCGCGGGTGACCGGTGCGCTCTGCTCGGTTTTCGGCTGCGTACGCGTCGCGGTGTTATGCGGCGGCGTTTGCAGCAGATCCTGATAAGGCTGCTGTTGCGCGTTGCTGCGAGCCGGCTGCGCGGTTTTCACCTGCGGCTGTTGATACGCCTCGGTGCGCACAGGCTGTTGCTGATAGCTCTGCGCCTGACGCGTTTGCTGCTGATATGCCTGCGGCTGACGAGTCTGCTGCGGCTGGTATGGCTGCTGCTGCTCGGCGACACGCTGCGGGTTACGCTGCTGCTGCGCCGCCGCGTTCAGCTGTTGCTGCTGAATAAGCCGCTGGCGCTGCAGCGTTTGCTGGCGCTGTTCCGGCGTCTGCTCATTCCACGGCACTTCGCTTAGTTGCGTCGGCTGCTGGCGCATATCCGCCTGCATCTGATCAAGCAGCTGGCGCTGTTCGTTGGTCAGTTGCTCCTGGTTCATGATTTCCCCGCCTGCCGTAGGCTCGGTGGGTTTCACAACGCCAGGCTGGCGGCTTTCCAGCTCTTTAATATAGCGCCAGCGCTCTTCCGGCTTCGGTGGCAGCCCGTTGCCCGCCACTTTATGGCCCGGCAGCGTCTCCGCCTCTTCTTTCTTGTGATGGGTAATAAAGTACAGGGCGCCGATAAAAGCGACCACCACAGCGGCCGCGATGGCGACCATAGCCGGGGAAACAGCAGGCAGGTTACGTTGCTTTTTGCGGGTAGGACTCTTTTTGCGCCGCGCGGGAGCCGGCTGTCCGCGGCGTACATAATCTCTTTGTGCCACTATCGTTTCGCTGTATTCGTTCGTTATCAGCCCGCCATGTTACTTAAGGGGCGGCCCTTTGACCAGTCGGGGGCGTCTTAAAGCCGCTTATTTTCGCGGCTTCGGCGCGCTGCTTGAGCCGCGGACCACCAGCTCGCAATCGAGCAGGCGCGAACCGCTGTTGACCGTCTGCCCGTGAAGTTGATCGAGCAGCAGCAGCATCGCTTCGCGGCCGATATCAAAACGCGGCTGCGCGACGGTGGTCAGCGGCGGGTCGCAGAAGGCGGAAAGCGAAATATTATCGAAGCCTATCAGCGAGATATCGTCCGGCACCTTATAGCCGCGGCGTTTAGCGAGCGAGAGCGCCCCAAGGGCCATTACGTCGCTGTGACAAAAAACGGCGGTGGGAGGCTTAGGCAGGTCGAGCAGTTGAGAAAGCGCGTTGGCGCCCGCCTCGTAGGTAAAATCGCCCCGGGCGATATAGTGCGGGTCGACGGTAATGCCGCAGCGGCGCAGCGCCTGTACGTAACCCTGCAGGCGATAATGGCACAGCGGCATCTCTTCCGGCCCGGCGATGCAGGCGATGCGCTCGTGGCCCAACTCATGCAGGTAATTGACCGCGTTAAAAGCGGCGGTGAGGTTATCAATATGCACCGTCGGCAGTTCCAGCTCCGGCGCGAATTCATTCGCCATCACCATCGGCGGCAGGTTGCGCTGCTCCTCTTTGCTGGCGTCGAAAGGCAGGCGGGAGCCGAGCAGCAGCATGCCGTCGATTTGCTTGGTAATAATCAGGTCGATGAATGTTTTTTCCTGCTGGTTCTGGTGGGCGCAGTCGCCAATCAATACCAGATAGCCTTGCTCCGCCGCTGTGACTTCAATGCCGCGAATAATTTCGCTGAAAAAAGGGTCGCAAATATCCGGTACGATAACGAGGATAGTGCGGGATTCGTTGCGCTTGAGGCTGCGGCTGAGCGAGTTGGGCAGGTAGCCCACGTCGATAGCCGCCTGTTCAACGCGGTGGCGGGTGGTCTGCGATACCTTTTCCGGGTTCATTAAGGCGCGCGATACCGTGGCCGTCGAAACGCGAGCTTTGGCGGCGACATCTTTCATGGTTGCGGCGGCAACCTGCTTCTTGGGCTTCAACTTCTTCTCCTCACCTGCGCCACGGCGGACGCAGATACATCCTGTATCTGACCTACATCACATTCATATCAGCTATTTAAAGCACCGACTTACAAAAATTACATCAGTAATGTGATGGAGATTTTATTTTTTTCGATATGTTTCGCAGAAATCGCCGGGTTGGTTAACTTTCGATCGGGTCGACATCCAGCACCCACTTCACTTTACGCGCGGCGGGCAGGGTGTTGACGAGCGCCAGGCTGTTGCCAAGCAGGCGCTGTAAATGTTGCCGGGAGGGATGCTGTAAAAGCAGTTGCCAGCGGTAGCGGCCGCCGCGTTTGGGTTGCAGCGCGGGCACCGGGCCGAGGATCCATAAATGGTCGTCCGCCAGCGGGCTGGAGCGCAGCAGGTTATGCATCTGATGCAAGAACTGCGGTGCTTCCTGGTTGTTATGATCTTCAGCGCGAATCAGCACATGGCTGCTGAACGGCGGCAGTGATACGCCGACGCGCTCCGCCAGCGCCTGATCGGCGAAGGCGTCATACCCCTGGCTTAAGAGCGTCTGTAATAAAGGATGCTCCGGGTGGTGGGTCTGTAGGATCACTTCGCCCTGTTTGCCGGCGCGGCCAGCGCGGCCCGCCACCTGGGTATAAAGCTGCGCGAAACGTTCGGCGGAGCGGAAATCGGCGGAAAACAGCGCGCCGTCGACATCCAGCAGCGCCACCAGCGTGACGTCAGGAAAGTGATGCCCCTTCGCCAGCATCTGGGTGCCGATAAGAATACGCGCGCCGCCGCGATGCACTTCCGCCAGGTATTGCTCCAGCGCCCCCTTGCGGCTGGTGGTGTCGCGGTCGATGCGGGAAATTGGCACGTCGGGGAAAAGCGGCGCGAGCGTCTGCTCCAGCTGCTCTGTGCCCAGCCCCACCGGCACGGTATGCGTGGAGCCGCACTGCGGGCACTGGCGCGGCACCGGGCGCTGGCTGTCGCAGTGATGGCAGCGCAACTGATGTGTCGCCTGATGCAGCGTGTAGTAATGGTCGCAGCGCGGGCATTCGGCAATCCAGCCGCAGTCATGGCACAGCAGCGCAGGGGCGAAGCCGCGGCGGTTAAGAAACAGAATGACCTGGTTATTGGCCTGCAAATGCTGGCGCATGCTGGCGATAAGCGCGGGCGCAAGCCCCGCCTGCAGCGGCTGGCCTTTTAAGTCCAGAACGTGCTGCAGAGCCGGGCGCGCGTTGCCGGCGCGACGGGTTAGCTTCAGCATGCGGTATTTACGCTGGCGCACGTTGTGCAGCGTTTCCAGCGCAGGCGTGGCGGAGCCAAGGATAATAGGGATCTGCTCGGTATGAGCGCGATAAACCGCGAGATCCCGGGCGTGGTAGCGGAACCCTTCCTGCTGCTTGTAGGAGCTGTCGTGCTCCTCGTCGATAACGATGACGCCCAGATTTTTAAACGGCGTGAAGAGCGCGGAGCGGGTGCCGATAACGATGGCCGCTTCGCCGCTTTTCGCCTTAAGCCAGGCGCTCAGCCGCTCGCTGTCGTTAAGCCCGGAGTGTAAAACTTCCACCGGCGCGTTAAAGCGTTCGCGAAAGCGGGCGATGGTCTGCGGCGTCAGGCCGATTTCCGGCACCAGCACCAGCGCCTGGCGGCCCTGGGCAAGCACATTCTCCAGCACGCTGAGGTAAACCTCCGTTTTGCCGGAGCCGGTTACGCCCGCCAGCAGCCAGGCGGAAAAGCTGTCCGCCGCGCTGTGAATGGCGCCTACCGCGGTCGCCTGTTCGGTATTAAGCCGCAGACGCTCGCCGGAAACGTGGAACGCGCCGCGCCAGTCGGTAACAGCAGGCGATTCGCTGCGCAAATCGCTTAGCGCCTTTTCCCGCAGCGCCTGGAAAGCGGCGTCGGTAAAGCCGAGCTCATTGACTTCATGGCGCCAGATATTGCGCTGGCGCAGCGCGGCCAGCGCCTGCTGCTGCTTCGGCGCGCGCTTAAGGCTTTGCAGGTCGACGCTGCGCCCTTCGTCGGTGGCGAACCAGTACCATAAAGGCGCCGGGCTTGCGGGTTTACCCTGGCGCAACAGCACCGGCAGGGCGTGAAACAGCACGTCGCCAAGCGGATGATGATAATAATCTGCCGCCCACAGCAGTATCCGCCACAGCGCGGGCGGAAAGAGCGTCTCTGCGTCGAGCGTTTCCACCACGCTTTTTAGCTCATCACGCGGCAGTTCGCTCTGCTCGCTCACGGAGACCACAATGCCGACGCGCTGTTGCTTGCCGAAAGGCACGCGCACGCGGCAGCCTGCGGCCGCCGTCATCTCGTCAGGCAGCAGGTAGTCAAAAGTGCGGGCTAAAGGAACGGGCAAGGCAACATGAGCAACAGGCATGAAAATCATCCGGCTGATAAATACGACGCCATAGTGTACACTGTGTGTCCGTAAAATGGCGCACTCTCTGCTGGGCTGTCCGGCGTTGTCGGCGCGGAAGATTGCAGACAGATTTGCATTGGGTGGTTATTTTCTGTATGATTCGCCGCCTTTGATGTGCAGTTCCGCCATCAAACCTTACTATCAACATCGCGTGGTGTCTGGCGTCAGGGCCGGAAGAGCGACGCGGCCTTAACCGAGGTTTTCCCATGAAAAAAGGTATTCACCCGAATTATGTAGAAATTACTGCAACTTGCTCTTGCGGTAATGTTATCAAAACCCGCTCTACCGTGGGTCACGACCTGAACCTGGACGTGTGCGGCAAATGCCACCCGTTCTTCACTGGTAAGCAGCGTGTTGTTGATACCGGTGGTCGTGTTGAGCGTTTCAACAAACGCTTCAGCATCCCGGGCAGCAAATAAGCTACCCAAAGAAAAGGCGCCGAAAGGCGCCTTTTTTGTTTCTGCGAATCAGTATTCCCAGGTATCCGGGTCGATGCCCAGCTCACGCATAATAACCTTCGCCTCTTCCGGGATCTCGTCGCTGCGGTCTTTACGCAGGTCTTCATCGTTCGGCAGGGGCTGGCCGGTAAACGCGTGCAGGAACGCTTCGCACAGCAGCTCACTGTTAGTGGCGTGACGCAGGTTGTTCACCTGACGACGCGTGCGTTCATCGGTGAGGATTTTTAACACTTTCAGAGGAATGGAAACCGTAATTTTTTTAACTTGTTCACTCTTCTTGCCGTGCTCAGCGTAGGGGCTGATATATTCGCCGCTCCATTCAGCCATGAGATACCTTTAATCCTCTCAGTCATTGGTCCAGGGTCAAAACCTGACGAATCTCACGGTCTTAACCATAACGTCTTTTAGTGTACAGCGTAGAATATACCGTGATGACGGCGCTCGCGCTGCTGCACTGCTCTAAAACCCCAATTTTAACGGTTATTACGCTTTTGCTCAATCTATACGCAAAGAAGTTTAGATGTCCAGATGTATTGACGTCTATTGCCTCAGTGTTTACTCTGTGGCCTGACTTTTATCCGATAAGCCAGGAAACGACTCACCATGACGCGTAAACAGGCCACCATCGCAGTTCGCAGCGGATTAAACGACGACGAGCAGTACGGCTGCGTTGTCCCGCCTATTCATCTCTCCAGCACCTATAATTTCACCGGCTTCAACGAGCCCCGCGCTCACGATTACTCCCGTCGCGGCAACCCGACGCGTGACGTCGTGCAGCGCGCGCTGGCGGAGCTGGAAGGGGGCGCGGGCGCGGTGTTGACCAATACCGGCATGTCGGCCATACATCTGGTTACTACTGTCTTTCTTAAGCCTGGCGATCTGCTGGTGGCGCCGCACGACTGCTACGGCGGCAGCTACCGTCTGTTCGACAGCCTGGCGAAACGCGGCTGCTATCGCGTTAAATTCGTCGATCAGGGCGATGAGGCGGCGTTAAACGCGGCGCTGGCAGAAAAACCGAAGCTGGTGCTGGTGGAAAGCCCGAGCAACCCGCTCCTGCGCGTGGTGGATATTGCGAAAATCTGCGAACTTTCTCGCGAAGCCGGAGCCATAAGCGTGGTGGATAACACCTTCCTGAGCCCGGCGCTGCAAAACCCGCTGGCGCTGGGGGCGGATCTGGTGCTCCATTCCTGCACCAAATACCTCAACGGCCACTCCGATGTTGTGGCGGGGGTGGTCATTGCAAAGGATCCGGACACCGTCACCGAACTGGCATGGTGGGCCAATAATATCGGCGTAACCGGCAGCGCGTTCGACAGCTACCTGCTGCTGCGCGGCCTGCGCACGCTAAGCCCGCGCATGGAGGTGGCGCAGCGTAACGCCCAGGCGATTGTCGACTTCCTGAAGACCCAGCCGCTGGTGAAAAAGTTGTATCATCCCTCTCTGCCGGATAACGCGGGGCATGAGATTGCCGCGCGCCAGCAAAAAGGGTTCGGCGCGATGCTGAGTTTTGAGCTGGACGGCGACGAACAGACACTGCGCCGTTTCCTGGGGGGGTTATCGCTGTTTACGCTGGCGGAGTCGCTTGGCGGCGTCGAGAGCCTGATTTCCCACGCGGCGACCATGACGCACGCGGGCATGGCGCCGGAAGCGCGCGCCGCAGCCGGCATTTCCGAGACGCTGTTGCGCATCTCGACAGGTATTGAAGATAGCGAAGATTTGATTGCCGACCTGGAAAATGGCTTCCGGGCGGCGAGTAAGGGGTAAGCATGAGTGTTACAGCGCCTGCAGGGACGAAGGGTCGTCAACTGCATAAATTTGGTGGCAGCAGTCTCGCCGATGTGAAGTGTTACCTGCGGGTGGCGGGCATCATGGCCGACTACTCCCTGCCTGGCGACATGATGGTGGTGTCGGCGGCGGGCAGCACTACCAACCAGTTGATAAGCTGGCTGAAGCTTAGCCAGAGCGACCGTCTCTCCGCCCATCAGGTGCAGCAGGCGCTGCGCCGCTATCAGAGCGAATTGATTAGCGGCCTGCTGCCGCCGGATGTCGCTGATGGACTGATTAGCGAATTCATCCACGACCTTGAACGCCTGGCGGGGCTGCTCGACGGCACCATTACCGATGCGGTTTACGCTGAGGTGGTAGGGCACGGCGAGGTCTGGTCCGCACGACTGATGGCGGCGGTGCTAAACCAGCAAGGGCTGGAAGCCGCCTGGCTGGATGCGCGCGACTTCCTGCGCGCTGAACGCGCGGCGCAGCCGCAGGTTAATGAAGGGCTCTCTTACCCTCTGTTGCAACAACTGCTGGTTCAGCATCCTGGCAAACGCGTGGTCGTGACCGGCTTTATCTGCCGTAACGACGCGGGCGAAACCGTGCTGCTGGGCCGCAACGGCTCCGACTACTCCGCCACCCAAATCGGCGCGCTGGCCGGGGTTTCTCGCGTCACCATCTGGAGCGACGTGGCGGGCGTTTACAGCGCCGACCCGCGCAAAGTGAAAGACGCCTGCCTGCTGCCGCTGCTGCGCCTGGACGAAGCGAGCGAGCTGGCGCGCCTGGCCGCGCCCGTGCTGCATGCCCGGACTTTACAGCCGGTATCCGGCAGCGATATCGACCTTCAGCTGCGCTGCAGCTACAACCCGGAGCAGGGTTCCACGCGCATTGAGCGCGTACTGGCTTCCGGCACCGGCGCGCGCATCGTCACCAGCCACGACGATGTCTGCCTGATTGAATTCGAAGTGGCCTCGCACCAGGATTTCAAACTGGCGCATAAAGAGGTGGATGCGCTGCTCAAGCGCGCGCAGGTGCGCCCGCTTTCCGTGGGCGTTCACCCGGACCGCAGCCTGCTGCAGCTCTGCTACACCTCAGAGGTGGTGGGCAGCGCGTTGCAGATCCTGGAAGAAGCGGGGCTGCCGGGCGAGCTGCGTCTTCGCGAAGGGCTGGCGCTGGTGGCGCTGGTTGGCGCGGGCGTATGCCGCAATCCGCTGCACAGCCACCGCTTCTGGCAGCAGCTGAAAGACCAGCCGGTGGAGTTTATCTGGCAGTCGGACGACGGCATCAGCCTCGTGGCGGTGCTGCGCGTCGGGCCGACCGAACACCTGATCCAGGGGCTGCACCAGTCGCTGTTCCGCGCCGAGAAACGCATCGGCCTGATGCTGTTCGGCAAGGGCAACATTGGTTCGCGCTGGCTGGAGCTGTTCGCCCGTGAGCAGGAGACCTTCTCCGCCCGCACCGGGTTTGAGTTTGTGCTGGCGGGCGTGGTGGATAGCCGCCGCAGCCTGCTTAATTACAATGGGCTGGACGCCAGCCGCGCGCTCGCCTTCTTTAATGATGAAGCGGTGGAGCATGACGAAGAGTCGCTGTTCCTGTGGATGCGCGCCCACCCTTACGACGACCTGGTGGTGCTCGACGTGACCGCAAGCCAGGAGCTGGCGGACCAGTATCTTGATTTCGCCAGCCACGGCTTCCATGTCATCAGCGCCAACAAGCTGGCCGGGGCAAGCACCAGCAATAAATTCCGCCAGATCCGCGACGCGTTCGCCAAGACGGGCCGTCACTGGCTCTACAACGCCACCGTCGGCGCCGGGCTGCCGGTTAACCACACGGTGCGCGACCTGCGCGACAGCGGCGATAACATTCTGGCTATCAGCGGCATTTTCTCCGGCACGCTTTCCTGGCTGTTCCTGCAGTTCGACGGCACGGTGCCGTTTACCGATCTCGTCGACCAGGCCTGGCAGCAGGGGCTGACGGAGCCGGACCCGCGCGTGGACCTTTCCGGTAAAGACGTGATGCGCAAGCTGGTGATCCTGGCGCGTGAAGCGGGCTATGACATCGAGCCGGAACAGGTGCGCGTGGAATCGCTGGTGCCGGCGGGCTGCGAAGCAGGCTCGGTGGACCATTTCTTCGAAAACGGCGATGAACTGAACGAGCAGATGGTGCAGCGGCTGGAAGCGGCGCGCGAAATGGGCCTGGTGCTGCGCTATGTAGCGCGTTTCGACGCCAGCGGCAAAGCGCGCGTGGGGGTGGAGGCGGTGCGAGCCGAGCACCCGCTGGCCTCGCTGCTGCCGTGCGATAACGTGTTTGCGATTGAGAGCCGCTGGTATCGCGATAACCCGCTGGTGATCCGCGGGCCGGGCGCCGGGCGCGACGTTACCGCCGGCGCGATCCAGTCAGACCTCAACCGGCTGGCGCAGCTGCTCTAATAAAGGCAGGTAATGAAAAAGGAGCCAATGGCTCCTTTTTTTATGCAGCAAGTTACTGGCAGGCGACGCTTATCGCCATGACCTTTCCCCTCACCCTGTCGGGGTGAGGGGCGAAGCGCAAACGCCGCAGGCGTTAACCCCCGGGCGAGTCAGCGTGGCGCCACCGCCATACGTTACCTGCCTTAAGCTCACCTCCGCTCCCCTTGCCTTAACATGAACTTTTTTCACGTTGGCTGAATATTCGTCACGCAAGATAACTATTTTTCTGTTGACGGCCCCTCGCTTTTCCGTCATTTTTACATCTGGACGTCTAAACGTATAGAAGTTCACGACACAACAACGATTATGTAGCGATTGATGAGGTAAGGTATGAGCTTTTTTCACGCCAACCAGCGGGAAGCCCTGAATCAGAGCCTGGCCGAAGTGCAGGGCCAGATTAACGTCTCTTTTGAATTTTTCCCGCCGCGCACCAGTGAAATGGAGCAAACCCTGTGGACCTCCATCGACCGTTTAAGCAGCCTGAAGCCGAAATTCGTTTCGGTGACCTACGGCGCAAACTCCGGCGAGCGCGACCGCACGCACAGCATTATCAAGGGCATTAAAGAGCGCACCGGGCTTGAGGCTGCGCCGCACCTCACCTGCATCGACGCCACCCGCGACGAGCTGCGCGCCATCGCGCGTGATTACTGGGACAACGGCATCCGTCATATTGTGGCGCTTCGCGGCGATCTGCCGCCGGGCAGCGGCAAGCCGGACATGTACGCAAGCGATCTGGTGGCGCTGCTCAAAGAGGTGGCGGATTTTGATATCTCCGTCGCCGCTTACCCGGAAGTCCACCCGGAAGCAAAAAGCGCGCAGGCGGACCTGCTTAACCTCAAGCGCAAAATCGACGCGGGCGCCAACCGCGCCATCACCCAGTTCTTCTTTGATGTGGAAAGCTACCTGCGCTTTCGCGACCGCTGCGCGGCGACGGGCATTGATGTGGAGATAATCCCGGGCATTCTGCCTGTCTCCAACTTCAAACAGGCGAAAAAGTTTGCCGATATGACCAATGTGCGCATCCCTTCCTGGATGTCGCAAATGTTCGCAGGCCTTGATGACGACGCTGAAACCCGCAAGCTGGTGGGCGCCAATATCGCCATGGACATGGTGAAAATCTTAAGCCGCGAAGGGGTGAAGGACTTCCACTTCTATACGCTCAACCGCGCGGAGATGAGCTACGCCATCTGCCATACGCTTGGGGTAAGACCGGCGGTGGCGGCATAAGCCAGGCAATGAAATAAAGGAGGCGATTGCCTCCTTTATTATTTTGCGCAGAAATGACCTGGTCATCCTGGAATGTGATCTTGCGCAGTAGAGATGAAATAAAATTACCGCTTAATTTATGATTTTTTCTTTCTTTTTAAATTAATCTTCCTGTTATTTACAGGTATTCATTACACCAATTTAATTTAAGTCGGTAAATGCATTGCCTTTAAATTAAATCAATACCGCCCACCTGTCAGAAAGATATATCTTTCCTGTCTATATTGCTGTCACAGAAAAAATTGATATTCTATCGGAAAACTCTCTTCCTTAAATTTTACGCCATTTAATTTCTGCGCGTTATTATTTAATTTGATCATGGACAGGATCCAGGGAATGTTTTCTCGTTTTTTAATTTTATTATTTGCCGCAGGCCAGATCTGTACTGCGGTAGCTGCGCCTTTATCGCCAGCGCCTACGGCCAGTAGTCGCCCGACCGCCTGTATGGCTCAGAGCGCCTGACGCTTGGCGGCGCGCAGGCAGGGAAAAATGCGGTTGAGAATAACTATCTGAGTGATAAGGACATCACGACCTTCACCGAAAAGTATGCGAATGCGAAGACTGAGGCCGAGAGAGAACAGCTTCAGTCTGACCTGAAAAAGTTGGATACAGAGAAGCAGAAACAAGCCCTTGCTACTGCAATTCCTGTTAACGAGCAGAAAGCAGAACTGGAAAAACTGAAAGTACTGCAAGCGTCGCCGGACTGTAACACGCAATGCCAGCAACTGGTTGCTTACTCAATCTCTGAACTGGAACCGGTGGCGAATAATACAGAGCTGCACAAAACTAACCTGAATAAGGCGATACTCGCCGGAGTTATTTTTGGGCTAACAGTAGAGAAACCGGCAGCAAACAATCCCATATCGCGTCTGACAAAGGAACAGCAGCAGTTAATCAGGAACGCGGAATATATAACAACAGCCAAGGGGATACAGAATCCATTCCCGCGTGGTCTGAACGAAAAAATCGTGTGGAATCAAGTTCGGGCAAATCCAGCTTCTGCTGGAGAACCACTAAAAGGAATGAACAAAGATCCTCGTTTCCCAACTTCTGCGGGATTCCAGAAAATGGAAGCGAAGCAAAAGCTATCTGATGGTTCAACAATAACAGTGCATTATCAATATAACTCATATACTGGTAAGGCTTATGATATGAAAATTACCACACCTCAAAGAAATGTTGCTGATCCAGCTAAGGTGATTGATTCTATTAAGGATGTTGTTAAATGAAAATAAAAGAAAATGATGGGACACTTATAGATGTTTACGCCATTTACTGGATGAAGGGGAAAACCTATTTTTATGGCCTAGTCAAAGAGTATGGGTTGTCTGTATTTAACGCGGATAAAGTAGAAATTATAGATCCTACAATGTCAGGTGATTTTATTTTTTTTGAAGATGGTATCTTTTTTAACCCCCTCATTGCAGAAGGAATACTGGATGATCTGGTTGAGGGTGATCCAGAAACTTACAGGCGTTTTATTGAAATCCTGAAAGCAGAAGGCCGGATAGATCCAGACTTCCTTTAACTGTAAAAGATCTTACCCGCAATGCCCATCCCCGCGCTTAATCACCGGCACATTACCGGTGTCATTGAGCGCGCCGGGGAAGGTCTTAAACCACTGGAGCATCTTTGGCCTGTTGACGTAAGTCACGCTCAGCCCCTCGGCGCAGCCCCACAGCTCGCGGCTGTTTCGGGTGGTGATAACGATGCAGTCCGACATCACCCGTATCTTAACCGGCATCCCGTCAGTAAATCCCGCGTGCAGTATCCACTCGACGCGTAAAAATATCGCGTTATGCACGGCCCGGCTGTAGTACTCGCAGCGGGTGATGTGTTGCGGCGCTCCAGTTGCGCGGCAGCAGCCACGCCGAAGGCACGACATAGTCTGCGGTGGCGGATGGCGCCATCACCACTCGCGACCAGGCGAACCAGCGGGCCTGGCGGGCGGGGACGTTCAGTCGGCGCTGGCAGGCGGCGCAGCGCCGTACCTGGCGAATGTTATCGGCCATAAGCTGAACCTGGACGAGGGCAGTAAAGCGATTGCCCATGCCATCGCCGGAGCCGTCGTGGCGGAGCTTCAGGGACGCAACGCTCTGGCAGGCGTTGCCGGTGCGCAGGAAGGGGAACAGGCAGCTCACATCTTGCTGGCGCAGATGTTCCCGGGCAAAAGCGCAGCGGACCTGACCGAAGAAGAGAAGCAGACCATCAGCGCTTTCTCAACGCTTGCGGCAGGGCTTGCTGGCGGCATTGCCGGAGACAGCAGCGCCGGTGTGTTAACCGGCGCGCAGGCAGGGAAAAATGCGGTTGAGAATAACCTTCTGGGTGGTGGAACCGAAGAAGGACAGGCGAAGGCGGTCAGAGAGCATGCGAAAAATATCGCATCCTGCAGCACGGACCCGGATTCAGCCTCGTGCCAGAAAGGGCTGGCGATGCAGGATGCGCTGACGGTGGCCCTTCCGGCCGGTCTTGGCGGTGGTATACCGGCTGCAGCTACACCGGAAATCGCAGCGGCGGCGCAGGCGGCAATCCAGTCATGTGCCGGTAATGTTGTACTGTGTCTGAACAGCGTCGGTATCCAGGTATCGGAAGCTATCGTGCCGGGCGGTGTTGGCGCTGGCGGTGCTGTTGGAATAGGTAAGACGGTTACAGAAGCAACGGCGGCAAAATCGGAAGCTGTGGCGGCTAATGCGGCGAAGGGGGTTATTTCACCGAAGAATGTGGCTGATGAGTTAACCGAGATTAGTTTCAAGCAACTCGATAAAAAATTTAAACATGCTGAAGATTTTGGAGTTATGACTACGAAGAAGAATCCGGAAACACTTAGTCAATATGAGGCTGCTATCAGGAACCATATGGGAGATACAGCAACAGTAGAGCAAGGTAGTTATGGGTTTGTGAAAGATTCAAAAGTTTTCTTTAATTCAGCGACTAACAATGCAGTTGTTCTTGATAGCCAGGTGCTTTCGTCACAGGATTTAAACTTACACCAAGAATCCCGCAATATGACAATTTTATGAAAAATGGAGTCTTAGGATGAGCGTTGTGATTTTAGAATTTGCTAAGTCTTTCATTAAAGAAAGATTATCAGCTGAAGTGTTTGCTGATGCTTATATAGAATTATGGCGAATAGAACGTGATAATCATATTATTTTGAAAGACGACGAAAGATTAAGTGAGTGTTTATCTAGCATCTTTTGTTTAGCTGATTTATATAATCCAGAACCGGATCGAGAAGAATATGAACTGGATGATAAACAACTATATGATCAAGTGCTTCAATTAATTAATAAATTGAATTAGTTTTTAGTGGAGAAAGATCCCGGCCATCGAGCCGGAATTTTTACCTTTTAACCGTCACTGACTGCGAAACAGACAGTCATAACGATCGCGCTTAATCACCGGCAGATCGCCGGTGTCGTTAAGCGCCCCCGGAAATCCTTCCAGCCAACGCTTCATCTTCTGCTGGTTGACGTAAGCCACGCTTAAGCCTTCGGCGCAGCCGTACAGCTCGCGGGTGTTCTGGGTGGTGATAACGAGGCAGTCCGGCATCATCCGAAATTGAGAAGCATGGTGGAGTAATTTCTGGAGCGGGTAAGCCCGGCTTTGAAGAGGAATTTTAATTCCACCTGCTAAAGTTAATGTGGTAACACCAGATAAAGGCAAAGGTTAAATATGTCAGTAGAAGATATTAATAAGATAGACTTTATGGGGATACCTGAAAACGAGCCAGACGTTGTTAGTCTGGCTATCTCTGATCATCTGGCATGGGGGAGCGCAACTAAGGAACATTTGTATAAGTTGCAGGAGAAAATAAACTCATACATTAGATTTATAGAAGGAGGAGAAATAAAATCTAATTTTCCTACAGTTCATAAAGATGCCAAAAAAAGGATTGAAATATATTTCAAAAACCATCCTCCAGATGAAGTAATGTTTCTTTTCATGAAGTCGAGAAAGTACTCGCAGAGGTTGGTGTCTCGTTGCGCTTAAGATTAAATGATTAAGCTTATATATAATATTTTTTTATAAATGAGCCTGTTTTTCAGGCTCTGCCTCTGCCTAAAATTAGAAATGCGGTAAAATATAGAGCGATCTTAATGTGGCTTTGGTATAACAGAGGCTATGATGGCTAATTACATTCTGGAAGCTGTGAATAATTATCCGGCTGGAGCTACTGTTGCAAATTCCCTGGAGTACATGTAAAAGCTGAGAGAACATGCTCATAATTTTGGTTGGCTTGTTGGAGGCGCTACTGTCACTGGGAGTAAAGACGGGATAGGCCTCTCAGTTGGATTCGGACCATCGGTTGGCGTGAGCGGTGACTCTAAATTACCACCTTTGAATATAGATATAGATGGAGAATCGACCAGGGAGATATACCATCATGATTTCTAATAACTATTTCTTTTATTTTAATGCTGTTGGGTTGGCTATATCGCTGGCAGCTTTGGCAATTATATTTTTTCTTTTTGTCTATAAAGTTTTGGGTGGCGCTAAACCAGGGAAGGATGTTCTTGTTTTTAGTGACTATCTTTTTTTGGCAGGAATACGGGATCGAACCTGGCAGCCTTGCTTTTGATTTTTATTTATTGCTTTGGTCTTGCGCTGGAGTTTAGCAGGGCGAACGATCCAATAGCGCTTCTTAATAATATTCCTGGTGTGCTTGCTGTTATTTTATTTATTGTGCACGGGAAGTTCTTTTCTGGGTTGGTTTATAATAGTAATGGTAGAATTCTTTTTATAAAAGAATTTTTCTTGAGAGGAGGCACTGTCAAAGTGCCTTCTGTTATTGTGGTTGTCAAGATTGCTCTATGTGGCCTGGTTTGTATTATTAATGCATAACAAGCTCACTTATTAAAATGTATTTCATTAATGCATAGCCCAGGTAAAACTCCGAAGATCGCTTAAATAAAAAGGATGTCTGGGCTATAATGATACAGGCGCAGTGTAATAAACTTGAGTTGAGTAAAAGATATATTAAGCGGCAGTTAAGGAAATAATGAAATTTAACCAAAACCAAGATTACTGGGCGAGTGTGTGTTGCACTGAAAATTTTATTTGCATCGACACCTATTCAGGATTAGGAAGAGTAGGGCGCGATCCGGCTTTTCCGTCTGATTTACTTATGCCAACAGTGGATGATCCTGGCCTGGGCGAAGCGCTCATTCAGGCTTTGTCTAACAGTCGAACACTAAACGATCTGCAAGAGCGCACAGTCTTTTTTAATCCGGAGAAAAGTAAGAGTAATTATTCGGACTGGGTGGCTATGTTGAAGGCGCGTTACGGTTATAAGAGTAACAAGGCCTTATTTAAAGATATGAAAAAATGCACTGTGCACTGCGTGAACGATATCATTACAATAATCCCAACGCGCCATGAAAAGTTAGAAGCCTGGGGGCGGTCTAAAGGCGATGGCATTGAGGACGTTATTCTTTCGACAAACAGTTCGCCTGCTGAAATCGGCGCCGGTTTGCGGCTGGCTTTTAGCCGTTGTAGGTAAGCATGGGAAGCCACGCTAAGAAGTTATTGTTCATTTGCAGTGACAGCCTGTCTTCACAACGTCCTGAAAGCCACTGTTTAGCGGCCTGACAAGTTATCCGCTCGCATATGACTGGCAAATTGCTTATGGCGCTATTCCTGCAGGTTACCGTCTGGCGCCTAAATTGCCTTTTATCCTGGGCGGAGAATTTAGCGTCGATAACCTTTACGTGGCGGAAAGCGTAGATGCCATGCTTTCCATAGCAGCTATCGCTCCGAAGATAAAAAAACATTCCTGATGGCGAACAGGTGCAGCTAAATATAGTATAAGCAGTTTAAGAGGCCAAAACAGATTGTTAACAGCCGGGACGGAGGAATTAAATATTCTGATCCCTGTAACAACGTCAGAGCGTCAGGGGAGGAACATGCTGACAGATGAATTTTTTAGAGATTTCAGATACCGCTCATTCTTTATAGGAAATGAGTTAATTTGTAAGGCACTAGTGCTTTTTTTCCAAACCTCTGTTTCTGGTTGGGCGTCATTAACTATTGGTGAAGGGACTATAACGCTCTCACTTGAAGATTCAGAACCTCTTCTTCTGGATCTTGCTGATATTGACGATGAATTTGCTTACCCAGTACAAGCCGCTGATGAATTAGCTCGTTATGTCGGGCAGAAAATAATCGATATTTATGAATATAGAATTAGGGGGATTGAAGACGGGAGTGTAGGTGTCTATTTTGAATGCGAGGAAGGTGGGTTTAGTATTTTAGAAAACGAGGGTTGCTTGTGTGTATCTCATGGGATATGTAAAGCCGGCGAGGATGTTATTCTGACTAAACTAAAAGTGTAGCGTTGACGTTTATAGTTTGACATCTGGATAACGATAAAATTAATGATTATTTCCCGGCAGTTTTTTCTCCTGGCTTACCCCATGACACTTTTTGAAGAATGCAAAGCCGCGCTGAAGGCTGACTTCCACATCGTTGAAGGCGAGCAGGAAAAAGCGGCTATTAACATCCTTTCAGGCTACCTTTCCCCACATGGCGGTGTGGCATGGTCTGGAATGGATCATGCCGATCACGAGAATCTGGATGCGATCCTTAATTCCGGCCTTATTAATAATCAGCCGGTTTTCGTGCTGGCGGATGATGCGGATATTCCCGTCTTTAAAACAAACGTTAAGCTGATCGCGGAAAATATCGATGACGTGACGGCTTTATGCCCTGTTTTATATATTTTCAATGAAGAGATTATTCTTCAGCCTTTATTCCCGACCGGGAAAATACGTGCAGGAAGTAAACCGAAAGCCCACCGTTAACCTGTAAATAAATATGATCGGGCCAAACTCCGAATTTCCCCGCCTCATCTTGCCTGTACAAATTTACAGCCGTAATCTGCTCCCGCGTCTGCAAAATCAGACGCCGGGATTGGCGTCCTGAACCAGAATGAAGGCGATACAAAGGCTGTTGCGGCCTCTGTGTCATAGCCCGTTGCTACCCTTTTTCAGGGTATACTCCCATGGTGGCTCGGGCAGGGGAACCGCAAGGTTCGCCAGTGAGCCTTCGACTGGTACGCCAACCCTGCTCGAGCCACCACCTGAAGTTGGCGTTTCTGGCGGTGGCAATCAGTCACGATCAGAAGGCAATTATCATGACCCAACATATCTTCACCCTGCACGATATCTTCCGCACCACTCCCTGGAACCCGCTGGTCTACGGCGAACTGCGCAGCGAAAAGTGCGACTATGTCGACCTCGCGCAGACCCTTGAAGTGCTCTCCGACCTGCTTATCGACACTAAAAACCGTACCGAGCGGCCCGTGGTCTGCCGCGCCATCGGGGCGTATCTCCACGCGCTGGAAAAACGTCTGGAAGCGCCGCTCTCTCCGGCGCATCAGGAGGCGTTAACCACTGATTCGCTGCCGCCTTTGCCGGATTCGCCCTTCGCGCCGGATGAGGAGTTGCTGCGCGAGTACTGCGCCGCGCTCAATATTCTGCTGCTTGATAACAGGCTTGAAGAGGGCATAGCGAAAACCCTGACAGGGCTGCTGTACGAGCTGCTGGGCTATCTGGTGGAAGCGCTCACTACGCCCTGCTTTTTACGTGACGATGAGCAGGCAGACTAAGCTATAACCCCCGGCAGGGCAGGCGCAGCGGTCGACGCGGCTGGGCGCCTCGTTGGTGGCGGTGAGTGGCGTCATCGGCTTTATTGGCCTTGCGGCGCCGCCTCTGTTTCTGGTGGGGTGAAGATGGTGTGCATAAATGAAGAATAAAAAAATCCCCGCGTCGGGCGGGGATTTGTTTTTTGACGTCAGCGCTTAACCGGTATTACGCATGCCCGCCGCGACGCCAGCGATGGTGACCATCAGCGCCTGTTCAACGCGCGGGTCAGGCTCCTGGCCCTGTTCTTCCGCCAGGCGTGAACGGTGCAAGAGTTCGGCCTGCAGCACGTTCAGCGGGTCGGTGTAGATATTACGCAGCTGGATGGACTCGGCAATCCACGGCAGGTCCGCCATCAGATGCGAGTCGTTGGCGATATCCAGCACCACTTTGATGTCCGCTTCCAGCAGCTCGCGCAGCTCTTTGCCGAGCGTCCAGAGCTCTTTTTTCACCAGGCGCTGGTCGTAATATTCCGCCAGCCACAGGTCCGCTTTGGAGTAAACCATCTCAAGCATGCCGAGGCGGGTGGAGAAGAACGGCCAGTCGCGGCACATGGTTTCCAGCTCGCTCTGCTTGCCGTCTTCCACCACCTTGCGCAACGCCGCGCCCGCGCCAAGCCAGGCGGGGAGCATCAGGCGGTTCTGCGTCCAGGCGAAGATCCACGGAATGGCGCGCAGCGACTCCACGCCGCCGGTCGGGCGACGCTTCGCCGGGCGGGAGCCGAGCGGCAGCTTGCCGAGCTCCTGTTCCGGCGTGGCGGAGCGGAAGTAAGGCACGAAATCTTTGTTTTCACGCACATAGCCGCGGTACATGTTGCAGGAGATAACCGACAGCTCGTCCATTACCTGGCGCCACGCTTTTTTCGGCTCCGGCGGTGGCAGCAGGTTCGCTTCCAGGATAGCGCTGGTGTAGAGCGACAGGCTGCTGATGGTGACTTCCGGCAGGCCGTATTTAAAGCGGATCATCTCGCCCTGTTCGGTGACGCGCAGGCCGCCTTTCAGGCTACCCGGCGGCTGGGAGAGCAGCGCCGCGTGGGCTGGCGCGCCGCCGCGGCCGATAGAGCCGCCGCGACCGTGGAACAGCGTCAGCGCAATGCCCGCCTTCTCGCAGGTTTTGATCAGCGCGTCCTGCGCCTGGTACTGCGCCCAGGAAGCGGCCATCACGCCCGCGTCTTTCGCGGAGTCGGAATAGCCAATCATCACCATCTGCTTGCCCTGAATAAAGCCGCGATACCAGTCGATGTTCAGAAGCTGGGTCATCACGTCGTTGGCGTTGTTCAGGTCGTCCAGTGTTTCAAACAGCGGCGCGACAGGCAACGCGAAGCCGATGCCCGCCTCTTTCAGCAGCAGGTGAACCGCCAGCACGTCGGACGGCGTTTTCGCCATTGAGATAACGTAGGCGGCGACGGAGCCGCGCGGCGCTTCGGCAATCACGCGGCAGGTGTCGAGCACTTCACGCGTCTCTTCGCTCGGCTCCCACTGGCGCGGCAGCAGCGGACGTTTAGAGTTCAGTTCGCGAATAAGGAACGCCTGCTTGTCGGCTTCGGACCAGCTTTCATAGTCGCCAATGCCGAGGTAGCGGGTCAGTTCACCCAGCGCTTCGGTGTGGCGGGTGCTCTCCTGGCGAATATCGATGCGCACCAGCGGCACACCGAAACACTTCACGCGGCGCAGCGTGTCGAGCAGTTCGCCGTTGGCGATAATGCCCATGCCGCACGCCACCAGCGACTGGTAACAGGCGTACAGCGGCTCCCACAGCTGTTCGTTCTGGGTAAGCAGCCCCTGCGGCTTCGGCAGCTTCTGGCCCTTCAGGCGCGCTTCCAGCCAGGCCTGCGTTGCCAGCAATTGCGCGCGCAGCCCTTTCAGCAGATAGCGGTACGGTTCGGTGGCGCCTTCCGCGCCGACCATTTCGCGCAGTTCGTCGGTGCATTCCACCATGGAAAGTTCAGAGATAAGCAGCTGAATATCTTTCAGGAACAGATCGGTCGCTTTCCAGCGGCTCAGCAGCAGCACGTGGCGGGAGATATCGGCGGTGACGTTCGGGTTGCCGTCGCGATCGCCGCCCATCCAGGAGGTAAAACGCACCGGGACAAAATCGACCGGCAGCTTATAACCAAGCTGCGATTCCAGCTGCTCGTTCAGCTCGCGCAGGTAGTTCGGCACCCCTTCCCACAGGCTGTTTTCCACCACCGCGAAGCCCCATTTGGCTTCATCCACCGGGCTTGGACGGTATTTACGAATTTCATCAGTATGCCAGGACTGAGCCAGCAGCTGGCGCAGACGGCGCATAATCTGGTTGCGCTCATAGTCGGCGATGTCTTTATGGTCGAGCTGCTTTAAGCAGTTATTCACTTCGACCATTTTATGAATAAGCGTACGGCGGGTGATCTCGGTCGGGTGGGCGGTGAGCACCAGCTCCAGCGACAGCGATTCCACAGCCTGCTTGATGGCGGCTTCGTTGATGTCCGGTTGGTCTTTGAGTTTACGCAGCGTGCGGGCGATGATTTCCGGATTGCTGGCCGCTTCGCCTTTGGGCGAAATGCTGTGGTACTGTTCGGCGGTGTTGGCCAGATTAAGGAACTGGCTGAACGCGCGGGCGACCGGCAGCAGCTCGTCGTTGGACAGGTTTTGCAGCGTGGTTAACAGTTCCTGGCGGTCGGCTTCATTGCCGGCGCGGGACGATTTCGACAGTTTGCGGATGGTTTCCACCCGGTCCAGGATGTTCTCTCCCAGCGCACCCTTGATGGTATCCCCAAGCAACTTGCCGAGCATACTGACGTTACTTCGCAAAGCGGAATATTGTTCGTTCATTTACCCCAGACACCCCATCTCACCTGTAAAAGTCCTGCATCTTTCAAGCCACAGCGGCGTCGGCTGCTCTCGCCCACCCGGGTCACTTACTTAAGTAAGCTCCCTGGGATACGCTCGCTTGCCGCCTTGCTGCGACTCGAAATCTTTCGGACTAAGCCTCTTCGTTGTCTTTTATAAAGCCACGCCAAACCCCGTTCGTCAATTGCTGCGAAATCGCTTCAGCTGACGAGCAGATCTCCGCAATTTACGAAATTTAATTCACCAGATGGCTAATAAGCGTTTCTTATGGAATTTGCCCGATCGGCAGAATAAAAAGGGGGCGATCGCCCCCTTATGCACAACTTTTAATGCCAGCAAAAATGATGCACAACCTGCGTAATTAATTCGCGAGTCGGCTTGATAAAGCGCGTTTCCAGAAACTCATCCGGCTGATGCGCCTGGTTAATGGAGCCTGGGCCGAGCACCAGCGTCGGGCAGAGCGTCTGGATAAACGGCGCTTCGGTGCAGTAGTTCACCACGTCGGTTTGCGCGCCGAGCAGCTTTTCCACCACCTGCACCAGCTGATGATCCGGCGGGCATTCGTAGCCCGGGATCGGCGGGTGCAGCTCAGCCACGTTGATGCGTCCCGGCCAGCGCAGGCTCACCGGCTCCAGCGCGTCGTTCAGCAGGCCGTTTAAGTCGTCCAGCGTCATGCCCGGCAGCGGGCGGATATCCATATGCAGTTCGCAACAGGCGCAAATGCGGTTAGCCGCGTCGCCGCCATGGATGTGGCCGAGGTTAAGCGTCGGATAAGGCACGGTGAAGGCGTCGTAGTGATAGCGCGCTTTCAGGTTGTCGCGCAGCGCCATGATGTGCGTAATGGCTTCATGCATCAGCTCAATGGCGTTCACGCCGCGCGCCGGGTCGCTGGAGTGGCCCGACTGGCCCAGCACGCGAATAGCGCTGGAAATATGGCCTTTATGCGCGCGCACCGGCTGCAGCGACGTGGGTTCGCCGATGATGGCGCAGTCGGGGCGAAGCGCGGTGGTTTCAGAGAAATAGCGTGCGCCCGCCATGGTGGTCTCTTCATCGGCGGTCGCCAGAATATAGAGCGGCTTTTTCAGCTGCGTCACGTCCACATCCCGCAGCGCATCCAGGATGAACGCGAAGAAACCTTTCATGTCGGCGGTGCCGAGACCGTAAAGCTTATTGTCATGCTCGGTGAGGGTAAACGGGTCGCGCGTCCAGCGCCCGTCATCGAACGGCACCGTATCGGTATGGCCCGCCAGCAACAGGCCGCCCGCGCCGTTTCCGGTGCTGGCGAGCAGGTTGAACTTGTTGCGCGTGCCGGGCACCGGCTGCACTTCCACATTGAACCCCAGTTCGCGAAACCATCCCGCCAGCAGATTGATTAAAGACTCATTGCTCTGATCCAGCGCAGCGTCGGTGGCGCTGATGGACGGTGTGGCGATCAACGCACGGTAAATCTCGATAAATGGCGGTAATTTCGTTTTCACTGTTGACATACCTTAGGTCGGATAGTATCAATATTCATGCAATATTAGTGAATAAAAATACATTAACGTTGAGCGTAAGGGAACTGCAGGGTTCCGGTCATGCGAACCACGCTCGCGAACACGGCTAAGGCCTGCGGCCAACGCCTTAAGCAAATGACGGTAAGAAGGTAAACAGCCCCGATGTTGAACACGCTGATTGTTGGCGCCAGCGGTTATGCCGGCGCAGAGCTTGCGACCTACGTGAATCGCCATCCGCATATGAACATAACCGCTTTGACGGTCTCAGCGCAAAGCAATGATGCAGGAAAATTGCTCTCCGATTTGCATCCGCAGCTGAAGGGCATTCTCGATCTGCCGCTGCAGCCGATGTCCGACATCAGCGAGTTTACCAGGGACCTGGACGTGGTGTTTCTCGCCACCGCCCACGAGGTGAGCCACGATTTAGCGCCGCAGTTTCTGGAAGCGGGCTGCGTGGTGTTCGATCTCTCCGGCGCGTTTCGCGTTAACGACGCGGCCTTCTACGACAAATTTTATGGCTTCACCCATCAGCATCCGGATCTGCTGGAGCAGGCGGTTTACGGCCTTGCCGAGTGGAACGTGGAGAGGCTGAAAGAGGCGAAGCTGGTTGCCGTGCCGGGCTGCTACCCGACGGCGGCGCAGCTCTCCTTAAAACCGCTTATCGACAACGGCCTGCTTGATCTCAGCCAGTGGCCGGTTATCAACGCCACCAGCGGCGTGAGCGGGGCAGGGCGCAAGGCGGCGATGTCTAACAGCTTCTGCGAAGTGAGCCTGCAGCCGTACGGCATGTTCAACCATCGTCATCAGCCGGAAATCGCTACCCATCTGGGGACAGAGGTGATTTTTACGCCGCACCTCGGCAACTTCCCGCGCGGCATTCTGGAAACCATTACCTGCCGCCTGAAGCCGGGCGTTACCCAGGCGCAGGTGACGGAGGCGTTCCAGCAGGCGTATGCCGATAAACCGCTGGTGCGCCTGTATGAGAAAGGGGTGCCGGCGCTGAAAAATGTGGTGGGCCTGCCGTTCTGCGATATCGGCTTCGCCATGCAGGGCGAGCACCTCATCGTGGTGGCGACCGAAGACAACCTCCTGAAAGGGGCGTCGGCGCAGGCGATGCAGTGCGCGAATATTCGCTTTGGTTTTACTGAAACGCAGTCTCTTATTTAACCGACAGTCAGGTGAGATGATGAACCCGTTAATTATTAAATTAGGTGGCGTGTTGCTGGACAGCGAAGAGGCGCTGGAGCGTCTGTTCACCGCGCTGGTGAACTACCGCGAGTCCCACCAGCGTCCGCTGGTCATCGTTCACGGCGGCGGCTGCGTGGTGGATGAGCTGATGAAAAAGCTCAACCTGCCGGTGCAGAAAAAAGATGGCCTGCGCGTTACGCCTGCTGACCAGATAGACATTATCACCGGCGCGCTGGCGGGCTCCGCCAACAAAACGCTGCTCGCCTGGTCGAAAAAACATGCTATTCCCGCCGTCGGCCTTTATCTCGGCGATGGCGACAGCGTCAACGTGACGCAGCTTGATGAGTCGCTGGGCCATGTGGGCCAGGCGCAGCCGGGTTCGCCGAAGCTGATTAATACGCTGCTCGACGCAGGCTTCCTGCCGGTGGTGAGCTCCATCGGCGTGACGGAAACGGGCGAGCTGATGAACGTCAACGCCGACCAGGCGGCGACAGCGCTGGCGGCGACCCTTGGCGCGGATTTGATCCTGCTCTCCGACGTGAGCGGCATCCTGGACGGCAAAGGCCAGCGCATCGCCGAGATGACCGCCGCCAAAGCGGAACAGCTTATCGCCCAGGGCATCATCACCGACGGCATGATTGTTAAAGTTCACGCGGCGCTGGACGCCGCCCGCACGCTGGGCCGCCCGGTGGATATCGCCTCCTGGCGCCACGCGGAGCAGCTGCCCGCACTATTTAATGGCGTGTCCATCGGCACGCGCATTTTAGCCTAATTAAAAGTTTCTAAAGGAAAACGACAATGCAAAATCACGGCATCAAAAAAGTTGTTCTTGCTTACTCCGGCGGCCTGGATACCTCCGCCATCATTCCATGGCTGAAAGAGAACTATGAAGGCTGCGACGTGGTCGCCTGCGTGGTGGATATCGGCCAGGATCGCGACGACCTGAAAGGCGTTGAACAAAAAGCCCTGCGCTCCGGCGCTTCTGAATGCTATGTCGTCGATGCGCGTGAAGAGTTCATCAAAGATTACGTTTACCCGGTGCTGCAGACCGGCGCACTGTATGAAGGCAGCTACCTGCTCGGCACCTCCATGGCGCGTCCGCTGATTGCGAAAGCGCTGGTGGACGTGGCGAACAAAGTGGGCGCGGACGCGCTCTGCCACGGCGCGACCGGTAAAGGCAACGACCAGGTGCGTTTCGAATCCGCCTGGGCGGCGCTGGCGCCGAACCTGAAAGTGATCGCCCCGTGGCGCGAGTGGAACCTGCGTTCCCGTGAAGCGCTGCTGGATTACCTGAAAGAGCGTGATATCCCGACCACCGCCACGCTTGAGAAAATCTACAGCCGTGACGAGAACGCCTGGCACATTTCCACCGAAGGCGGCGTGCTGGAAAGCCCGTGGAACGCGCCGAACAAAGATTGCTGGGTCTGGACCGTCGACCCGCTGGAAGCGCCGGATCAGCCGGAGCAGGTCACCGTAACCGTCGAGAAAGGCAAAGTAGTGGCGGTGAACGGCGAGCATCTCTCTCCGTTCCAGTGCCTGGAAGCGCTGAACAAGATTGGCGCGAAGCACGGCGTGGGCCGTATCGACATCGTGGAAAACCGTCTGGTGGGCATTAAGTCCCGCGGCTGCTACGAAACCCCGGGCGGCACCATCATGATGGCGGCGCTGCGCGGCGTTGAGCAGCTGGTGCTCGATCGCGACAGCTTCAAATGGCGCGAACAGGTTGGCCTTGAGATGTCTTACGTCGTGTACGACGGCCGCTGGTTCGCCCCGCTGCGTCAGTCTCTGCAGGCGGCGGCAGAGTCGCTGGCTGAGCAGGTCAATGGCGAAGTGGTGCTGCAGCTCTATAAAGGCCAGGTTACTGCGATTCAGAAGAAATCGCCGAACAGCCTCTATAACGAAGCGTTCGCGACCTTCGGCGAGGACGAAGTGTACGACCACAGCCATGCGGGCGGCTTTATCCGTCTGTTCTCGCTCTCTTCACGCATTCGCGCGCTGAACGAGCAGAAGAAGTAATCAGGCTTGATGCAAAGGGCGGGCGGCGCTTCGCTTATCCGCCCTGAGCGAGCCTAAGTATGTTGTCTGGCGGGAAAGCGCGCGCGTTACCCGCCAGTAAAAAGATAATCAGGACAGGAATTTACGGAGCGTAACTATGGCACTTTGGGGCGGACGTTTTACTCAGGCAGCGGATCAGCGTTTTAAACAGTTTAACGACTCCTTACGCTTTGATTACCGACTGGCTGAGCAGGACATCATCGGGTCGGTGGCCTGGTCCAAAGCGCTGGTGACGGTGGGCGTGTTGACGGGCGCGGAACAGCAGCAGCTGGAAGACGCGCTGTCGGTACTGCTGGAAGAGGTGCGGGAAAACCCGCAGGCGATTCTGGAAAGCGATGCTGAAGACATCCACAGCTGGGTGGAAGGCAAGCTTATCGATAAAGTCGGCGCGCTTGGCAAAAAGCTGCATACCGGACGCAGCCGTAACGACCAGGTGGCGACGGACCTTAAGCTCTGGTGCAAAGAGCAGGTCGGCGAACTGCTGGCGGCCAACCGCCAGTTGCAGAGCGTGCTGGTGACCACGGCGGAAAACACGCAGGACGCGGTGATGCCGGGTTATACCCACCTGCAGCGCGCCCAGCCGGTCACTTTCGCCCACTGGTGCCTTGCTTATGTTGAAATGCTGGCCCGCGACGAAAGCCGCTTGCAGGATACGCTCAAGCGCCTGGATGTAAGCCCGCTTGGCAGCGGCGCGCTTGCAGGCACGGCTTATGAAATCGACCGCGAACAGCTGGCGGGCTGGCTCGGCTTCGCGTCGGCGACGCGCAACAGCCTGGACAGCGTTTCTGACCGCGACCATGTGCTGGAGCTGCTCTCGGATGCCTCTATCGGCATGGTGCACCTTTCACGCTTTGCTGAAGATCTGATTTTCTTTAACTCCGGCGAGGCGGGCTTTGTCGAGCTTTCCGACCGCGTCACTTCCGGCTCTTCATTAATGCCGCAGAAGAAAAACCCGGACGCGCTGGAGCTGATTCGCGGCAAATGCGGCCGCGTGCAGGGCGCGCTCACCGGCATGATGATGACCCTCAAAGGGCTGCCGCTGGCATACAACAAAGATATTCAGGAAGACAAAGAAGGGCTGTTCGACGCAATTGACACCTGGCTTGACTGCCTGCACATGGCGACGCTGGTGCTGGATGGCATTCAGGTGAAGCGTCCGCGTTGCCAGGAAGCGGCGCAGCAGGGTTATGCGAACGCCACCGAGCTTGCCGATTATCTGGTCGCCAAAGGGGTGCCGTTCCGTGAGGCGCACCATATCGTTGGCGAAGCAGTGGTGGAGGCGATTCGTCAGGGCAAAGCGCTGGAAGCGCTCGCGCTCGATGATTTGCAACAATTCAGTGCTGTAATCGGCGAGGATGTTTACCCTCTCCTGTCGTTGCAATCCTGTCTGGATAAGCGCGCAGCCAAAGGCGGCGTCTCTCCGGTACAGGTGAAGCTGGCGATTGACGCCGCGAAGCAACGGCTGGCTTAACTTTTTTGCTTTGCTCCTCTCAGCCTGGCCTTGTCGCCGGGCTTTTTTTCATTTTTACGCGGCTTTCCGCAGGCAAAAAAAAAGCGGACATCAGGTCCGCTAAAAGTTCACGTTGGCTTTAGTTATTCAGGTCAGAGAGATTCTCTGCCGGCAGGTTCTCAACTTAAGGGGTCGATTAGTTAAGTATCCTGCCGCTGAGGCCTATTATTCATATTCTGACTTGATAGGGATAATCGTTGATTGCTATGATATCTATCGCCATGAACTATCGTGGCGGCGGAGGATGATTAATGAATATTCGTGATCTTGAATACCTGGTGGCGTTGGCCGAACACCGGCATTTTCGCCGCGCGGCGGACGCTTGTCATGTCAGCCAGCCTACGCTGAGCGGGCAGATCCGCAAGCTGGAAGATGAACTGGGCGTAATGCTGCTGGAGCGCACCAGCCGTAAAGTGCTGTTCACCCAGGCGGGGCTGCTGCTGGTCGATCAGGCGCGCACCGTGCTGCGCGAAGTCAAAGTGCTTAAAGAGATGGCGAGCCAGCAGGGCGAAGCGATGTCCGGCCCGCTGCACATTGGCCTTATCCCTACCATTAGCCCCTATCTGCTGCCGCTGGTGATCCCCATGCTGCACCAGACTTTCCCGAAGCTTGAGATGTACCTGCACGAAGCGCAGACGCATCAGCTGCTGGCGCAACTCGACAGCGGCAAGCTCGACTGCGCCATTCTGGCGCTGGTGAAAGAGAGCGAATCCTTTATTGAGGTGCCGCTTTTCGACGAGCCGATGATGCTGGCGGTGTATGAGGATCACCCGTGGGCGAACCGCGACCGCGTGCCGATGGGCGAGCTGGCCGGTGAGAAACTGCTGATGCTGGAAGATGGCCACTGTCTGCGCGATCAGGCGATGGGCTTCTGCTTTGAAGCGGGCGCCGATGAAGACACCCATTTCCGCGCCACCAGTCTTGAAACGCTGCGCAATATGGTCGCCGCAGGCAGCGGCATTACGTTGCTGCCGTCGCTTGCCGTGCCGCCGGAGCGTCATCGCGACGGCGTGGTTTACCTGCCGTGCGTGAAGCCGGAGCCGAAACGCACCATCGGTCTGGTTTACCGTCCGGGCTCCCCGCTGCGCAGCCGCTATGAGCAACTGGCGGAGGCCATCCGCAAACAGATGGATGGCCATTTCGACGCCGCGTTAAAACAGGCGGTTTAAGCCATTCAACGCAGCGACCCGATAGGCTTCCGCCATGGTCGGGTAGTTAAAGGTGGTGTTAACGAAGTACTCAATGGTGTTGCCGCCGCCTTTCTGCTCCATTATCGCCTGGCCGATATGAATAATTTCGGCCGCGCGTTCGCCAAAGCAGTGAATGCCGAGGATCTCTTTCGTCTCGCGATGGAAGAGGATCTTCAGCGTGCCGATGTTCATCCCAACGATTTGCGCCCGCGCCAGGTGTTTGAACTGCGCGCGTCCCACCTCATACGGCACTTTCATCGCCGTCAGCTGCTGTTCGGTTTTTCCGACCGAGCTGATTTCCGGAATGGTGTAAATGCCGGTAGGAATATCTTCCACCAGATGGGCGGAGGCTTCGCCTTTGATCATCGCCTGCGCGGCGATGCGGCCCTGGTCGTAAGCAGCGGAGGCGAGGCTCGGATAACCGATAACATCGCCCACGGCGTAGATATGCGGCAGCGCGGTCTGGTACATGCTGTTTACTTTCAGCAGCCCGCGGCTGTCGACGTCCAGCCCAATATTTTGCAACGCCAGCGAGTCGGTATTGCCGGTGCGGCCGTTAGCGTAGAGCAGGCAGTCCGCTTTTACTTTTTTGCCTGACTTCAGGTGAACGATAACGCCGTCGTCCACCCCTTCGATTTTCTCGTACTCTTCGTTGTGGCGAATCACCACGCCGCTATTCCAGAAATGGTAGGAGAGGGAATCTGACATCTCCTGGTCGAGAAACGCCAGCAGGCGATCGCGGGTGTTTATCAAATCAACCTTGACGTTCATGCCGCGGAAGATAGAGGCGTATTCGCAGCCGATAACCCCAGCGCCGTAAATAATCACGTGGCGCGGCTCATGATGCATGCTGAGGATAGAGTCGCTGTCGTAGATGCGGGAGTGGTTAAAGTCGACGTCTGCCGGATGATAAGGACGTGAGCCGCAGGCGATAACAAACTTCTCCGCAGTCAGCGTTTCCACCGAGCCGTCCGGACAGGCGAGCGCAAGCGTATTATCGTCAACGAAATGGGCGTCGCCCTGCAAAATGGTGCAGCGGTTGCGCTCATAAAAACCCTGCCGCATGTTGGTTTGCTGATTAATGACGTTGTCGGCGTGGTTGAGAATATCGGCGAAAGAAGAGCGGAGAGGGCGGGAATGGCTGCTGTATAAAGGATTCTGGTTGAACTCAATAATGCGGCTGACAGCGTGGCGCAACGCTTTCGACGGGATAGTACCCCAGTGGGTGCAACCGCCGCCGACGTTATGGTAGCGCTCGACTACCGCTACCCGTGCTCCCTGCTTAACCAGTCCCATCGCGGCGCCTTCGCCGCCGGGGCCGGAGCCAATCACTATTACGTCATAATCGTAGGTCTGTGGCATGGTAAGGCTTACCTTATTCTTATACATAAAAACAACAGAATAGTAACATCTCTGTGCGGTTAACCCAATTATCACGCGGTTATTTCCTTGTTAACGGGAGATGGCGCGCGTAAACAATCATTCACAATCCAGTATAAACCCGGTAATTTTGTTCTCTGGTATAGTGCCGTTTCAACAGGAAGGATTCAGGCAAACGTGATGGGTGTAAGAGCGCAACAGAAAGAACGAACCCGGCGATCTTTAGTGGAAGCCGCGTTCAGTCAGCTTAGTGCTGAAAGAAGTTTTGCCAGCCTGAGCCTGCGCGAAGTCGCGCGCGAAGCGGGCATCGCGCCTACCTCGTTTTATCGGCATTTCCGCGATGTGGATGAGCTGGGGCTGACGATGGTGGATGAGAGCGGCCTGATGCTGCGCCAGCTGATGCGCCAGGCGCGTCAGCGCATCGCTAAAGGCGGCAGCGTGATCCGCACTTCCGTTTCCACCTTTATGGAATTTATCGGCAACAACCCGAACGCATTTCGCCTGCTCTTGCGGGAGCGCTCCGGCACGTCGGCGGCCTTTCGTGCGGCGGTGGCGCGAGAAATTCAGCACTTTATCGCGGAACTTGCCGATTATCTGGAGCTCGAAAACGCGATGCCGCGCAGTTTTACGGAAGCTCAGGCGGAAGCGATGGTGACTATCGTCTTCAGCGCCGGGGCCGAAGCGCTTGATGTCGGGCCGGAACAGCGCAGGCAACTGGAAGAGCGGCTGGTATTGCAACTGCGGATGATCTCCAAAGGCGCTTATTACTGGTATCGCCGTGAACAGGAAAAGATGTCGCACCACGCTGAAAACTGAAGGACAGACAATGAAAACTTCTACTCAAGAAAAAGGTACCTTGCTGCTGGCGCTCATCGCCGGCCTTTCTATCAACGGCACCTTCGCGGCGCTGTTCAGCTCCATCGTACCCTTCTCCATCTTTCCGATTATCTCGCTGGTGCTGACGGTGTACTGCCTGCATCAGCGCTACCAGAACCGCACCATGCCCGTGGGCCTGCCGGGCCTTGCCGCCGCCTGTTTTATTCTGGGCGTGATGCTGTACAGCGCGGTGGTACGTGCGGAATACCCGGCGATTGGCTCCAACTTCCTGCCTTCGGTGCTCTCCGTTGTGCTGCTGTTCTGGATTGGCTTTCGCCTGCGTCGTCGTAAAAACCAGTCTCTGGATTAAGCGCCAGAGCGGAAAGTAGAAAGGGCGCCCGGGCGCCCTTTGTTTTTGGCGCAGCTTTCCGCGCATTATCAGCAACAGCGCCGCACCCGAGTTTGAACTTAAAAAGAGTTTGCGCAAAAAGCGTATAAACACGCTTTTGATCTGCGTTCTGTTTTCCGTTTTTCATCCTGCGCACTGCGGCCTGGCCGCTGTTTTTTCATTATTGCTATAAGCACGAACCTGGGGTGAAACCGTTTTCTTGCCAGGCCGCACAGCATCAGGCCTCCACGCCATTAAAAAATAAGTCATACTGCGATTCATCTGGCTTTTATTACTACCATTCTACAAAACAATGTTTGTTATTAATATGAACCTTGTTTCTTTGTTGTTAATTAATAAATCAAAGCAATACTTGAACCACAAATAATTGCTAATTTTCATCATTTGCAGAGTGGGATAGCTGTCACGACTTTCCATAAAGGGATTAAATAACATTATGGAACGCTATTTCATTTTAAATGGATATGCGTTTCCATCCTTCAAGTGTGAGATGACAGGTGTCCTGATGAAAATTATAAAAGGGTTACGCTGGTACATGATCGGCCTGGTCATGCTGGCGACCGTATTAAACTATCTGGCAAGAAACTCATTATCGGTGGCGGCGCCGACAATGATGCATGAACTTAATATTACCATTCAGCAGTATTCTTATATCGATGCCGTTTTTAAAGGCTGTTATACATTAATGCAGCCAGTCGCAGGGTTTATTCTTGACTTTCTTGGTACGAAAACAGGCTATATTATTTTCGCTGTTGCGTGGGGGTTACTAAATATGGCGCACGCTTTCGCCGGCTCCTGGGGCAGCCTCGCTTTTTTGCGCGGCGCGCTGGGCGCTGCCGAAGCGGCGGTGATCCCGGCCGGGCTGAAAGCCTCGTCGGAATGGTTCCCGGCTAAAGAGCGTTCCGTGGCGGTAGGGTGGTTTAACGCCGGTGCTGCTATTGGCGGGGTCATCGCTCCGCCGCTGGTCGCCTGGGCGATCCTGGCGCACAGCTGGAACTTCGCCTTCCTTATTACTGGCGGTGTAAGCTTAATCTGGGCTATCGCCTGGTATAAATTTTATAACAGCCCTGATAAACATAAAAATATCTCTAAGGAAGAGCTTAAATATATTAAAGAAGGTCAGGAAGAGCAGCACCAGGCAACTAATAATAAAAGAGCGCCGGTTTCAACTTTATTGAAAAACCGCCAGTTCTGGGGGATCGCACTGCCTCGTTTTCTTGCCGAACCAGCATGGGGCACGTTGAACGCCTGGATACCGCTCTTTTTATTTAAAGCTTACGGCATGGATATCAAGCAAATAGCTATGCTGGCCTGGCTGCCGATGGTATTTGCCGATGTGGGATGTATTGTTGGCGGCTATTTACCCGGCTTTTTCCAGAAGCGTTTTGGCGTGACGCTGGTGGTGTCGCGCAAGCTGGTGGTGACGGTCGGTGCGCTGTGTATGATTGGCCCGGGGCTGATTGGTCTTTACAGTAATCCCTACTTCGCCATTCTGATGCTCTGCTTCGGCGGCTTTGCGCATCAGACTCTGTCAGGCGCGCTGATTACGCTCTCTTCCGATCTGTTTGGTCGTAATGAAGTGGCGACCGCGAACGGCCTGACCGGGATGATTGGCTGGGGCGGCTCCACCATCTTTACTCTGGTGGTCGGGGCGTTGGTAGAAACAATCGGCTTTTCGCCTCTTTTCGTCATGCTGACCATTTTTGAAATGCTGGCGATGACGATTGTCTGGACGGTGATCAAAGAGCCGAAGCGTAAATACGAACACCTTAGCGCCAGTTCATAAAGCCGAACGAAGCGGAGAAAGACTCCGCTTCGCGTCGTCAGGCGCGGCGAGAACTTATTTCGCTGCGCCTTTTGCCGTCAACAGCACGCCGCATTCCATGTGATGGGTATAAGGGAACTGATCGAACAGCGCCAGACGTTCAACATTGTGCGTTTGCGACAGCGTTTCCAGATTTCCGCAGAGGGTTTGCGGGTTGCAGGAGATATAAAGGATGCGCGGGTAAGCCTGCACCATTTTTACCGTGTCGGCATCCAGCCCGCTGCGCGGCGGATCGACGAAGATCGTCTCGCAGTGATAGCTTTTCAGGTCGATCCCTTGCAGACGGTTAAATTCGCGCACGCCGTTCATGGCCTGCGTAAACTCTTCTGCTGACATGCGGATAATCTGCACGTTGTCGATGTGGTTGGCTTCGATGTTGTACTGCGCAGCGGCCACCGAAGGTTTGGCGATTTCCGTCGCCAGCACGCGCTCAAAGTTGCGCGCCAGCGCCAGCGAGAAGTTGCCGTTGCCGCAGTAGAGCTCCAGCAGGTCGCCGCGGGCGCCTTTCGTCACATCCAGCGCCCATTCCAGCATCTGAATATTCATCGCCGCGTTAGGCTGCGTGAAACTGTTCTCTACCTGCCGATAAACCATCTCTTTTCCCGCCACCGGCAGGCGCTCGTCAATGTAATCCTGGTCGAGCTCGATTTTGGTTTTTGTCGCGCGGCCAATCAGGTGCACATCAAACCCTTGCGCACGCAGCGCGTCGCGCAGCGCAGCCGCCTGCTCCCGCCAGGCTTCATCCAGCTTACGGTGATAAAGCAGCGAGACCACTGCCTGATTGCTCATCGTCGTCAGGTAATCAATCTGGAACAGCTTGTGACGCAGCGTGGGTTTATCGCGCACGCCATCAATAATGGCGGGCATTAACGCATTAATTAGCTCGCTTGCCGCCGGGAAGCTGTTCACGCGGATACGCTGGCGGGTCTCTTGATCAAAAATAATGTGGTAGAGGTCGTCGCCATCGTGCCAGACGCGGAACTCGGCGCGCATGCGATAGTGACTTACCGGCGAGCGAAACACCTCCGGCGCCGGCGCGTTAAAAGGGGCCATCATGTCCTGCAGGCGTACCACTTTCTCGTCCAGTTGAGCGTCGTACCGTTCTGTCGGGAGGTGTTCGGGCGTCATTATGCTTCCTGAGTGATAAAAATTTACGCGGGGATTGTAGGGAATGCAGGCGTGATGTCCAGCCCGAAACGAATGTTACGCGATATTAATAGCAGTCTGGACATCTATACGGTGCTGAATGTAGCATGCGCGTTCCGGTCTCCTTGAGTGAAAAGGGAATCCAGTGAAAAGCTGGAGCTGACGCGCAGCGGTAAAGACAGGCGGGATGATAGCGATTCGCAGACACTGCTTATATAAGCGGGAAGTCATCGTCCACTTTACGCCTCCAAGCCCGAAGACCTGCCGGAAACACGTCGCACTCTGCACGATCGTCGCGTTCTACCGATCGTGACTGCGGCATCCTTCGTATTAAGCGGATGCTTTGTTAATGATGATAAAAAAAGTCTCGCTGTTGACGGCGCTTTCCGTCACGGCTTTTTCTGGCTGGGCGCAGGAAACAAGCCCGGATTCAATGGTAGTCACCGCAAACCGTTTTCAGCAGCCTGTGAATACTGTTCTGGCGCCAATTTCCGTTGTTACGCGGGAAGATATTGAACGTTGGCAGACAAAAAGCGTAGCAGAGGTGCTGACGCGTTTGCCGGGCGTTGATCTGGCCCAGAGCGGCGGTATGGGCACTAACGCGGCGTTGTTTATTCGCGGCACGGAGTCTCGCCATGTGCTACTGCTGATTGACGGCATCCCCCTGAATAACGCCGGGATTAGTAACGCGCCGGATGTAAGCCAGATTCCTCTCTCTCTCATTCAGCGGATTGAATACATTCGCGGCCCGCGCTCTGCTTTGTATGGCTCTGATGCTATTGGCGGAGTAATTAACATTATTACGGGACGTAGCAAGCCGGGCGCGGAAATCTCCGCAGGCGTGGGCTCAAAGGGTTATCAGACTTACGACGGCGCAGTACAGCAAGAATTCGATAACACTAAAATCACTCTGGCGGGTAACTATACCTACACCAAAGGTTTTGATATCGATGCCCTGGATGCGCCTCGCCAGCCTGACCGTGATGGCTTTATGAGCAAATCTTTGTATGGCTCGGTTGAGCAGCAGATAAATGATAACCTGAGCGGCTTCTTTCGCGGCTTTGGTTACGACAATCGTACAGGTTATGACGGTTACGATACGTACGACAGTTCCTACACCACGATTATCGGCAGAGCAGATACGCGCCAGCTTTATGCCCAAAATTGGGATGCCGGGCTGCGCTTTCAACAAGATTTCTGGCAGTCACAACTGGTAGCAGGCTATGGCCACAGCAAAGATCTTAACTATGATCCTAAAAAGGGTCGTTACGATGCTTCGGCCACACTCGATGATGTAAAACAGTATACGGCGCAATGGCTGAATACCTTTACGGTAGGGCAAGGTAATATCGGCGCGGGTGTTGACTGGAAGAAGCAAACCACGCGCGCGGGAACGGGCTACCTGGATGATGGCTATGAACAACGCAACACAGGCGTGTTTGTATCGGCAATGCAGCAAATCCAAAGTGTGACGCTTGAAGCCGCGGCGCGCAGAGATGACGATTCTAATTTCGGCAATCACGGAACGTGGCAGACCAGTGCTGCATGGGAGTTTATTGATGGCTATCGGATCATAGGTTCTTATGGGACTGCTTATAAAGCCCCGACCATGAGTCAGATTCACAGCAAAAATTACGGTAACCCCAATCTTGAACCGGAAGAAAGTAAACAGTGGGAAGGCGGTTTTGAAGGTTTAACGGGGCCGGTGAACTGGCGCGTGACGGCATATCGCAACGATATTGATAATTTGATTGGTTACGATGAGCAAAACCATTACTACAACGTAGATAAAGCACGCATTGAAGGTATAGAGGCTACTGCTCAGTTTGATACTGGCCCGCTTAGCCATCAAGTTTCTTTCGATTATCTGGACCCGCGTAATGCGAAAACCAATGGCATCTTAAGCCGTCGCGCTAAACAGCAGGTAAAATATCAACTCGACTGGCAGATGTATAATCTGGACTGGAACCTGGCCTACCATTATTTAGGCACGCGTTACGACAGCGACTTCAATACTTATCCTGTGCAGCGAGTGAAAATGGGCGGCGTAAGCCTGTGGGATGTCGCCGTTTCTTATCCAGTCACCTCCCACCTCACAGTTCGTGGTAAAATAGCTAACCTGTTCGATAAAGATTACGAGACGGTTTATGGCTATCAAACTGCAGGACGAGAATACACCTTGTCTGGCAGCTACACCTTCTGATGCCCTTCCTACCGTGCTGGTTTTTGATTCCGGCGTCGGTGGGCTTTCTGTTTATGATGAAGTCCGGCAGCTTCTGCCGGACCTTCATTATCTCTACGCCTTCGATAATGTGGCTTTCCCTTATGGCGAGAAAACCGAAGCGTTTATCGTTGAGCGAGTCGTTGAGATAGTGACTGCGGTCCAGCAGCGTTATCCGCTGGCGCTGGCCATTATCGCCTGTAATACCGCCAGCACGGTTTCGTTGCCTGCGTTGCGTGAAAAGTTCGCTTTCCCGGTTGTAGGGGTAGTCCCTGCGATTAAACCCGCTGCGCGTCTCACGGCGAATGGCGTAGTTGGGCTGCTTGCCACCCGCGCTACGGTGCGCCGTCCTTATACGCATGAGCTTATCGCGCGCTTCGCTACCGAATGCCAGATTGAAATGCTTGGCTCGGCAGAGCTGGTGGAGCTGGCGGAAGCGAAGCTGCATGGCGAAGCGGTCCCGCTGGATGAACTCCGTCGTATTCTGCGCCCGTGGCTGCGTATGCCGGAGCCGCCGGATACCGTAGTGCTCGGTTGTACCCATTTCCCTTTGCTTCATGAAGAGCTGATGGCGGTGCTTCCGGAAGGCACCCGGCTGGTAGACTCTGGTGCGGCGATAGCGCGCAGAACGGCCTGGCTGCTGGAGCATGAAGCGCCGGATGCAAAATCGTCGGATGAGAATCTTGCCTATTGCATGGCGATGACAGAGGAAACTGAACAGTTACGGCCAGTTCTTGAGCGATATGGCTTTAAAAAGCTCGAAAAACTGCCACTTTAAGACGGTGTTGAGCAAAAAAGAAACGGTTGAAAAATTATTTGAAAATAGGGCTTGTCAGTCAGCGAGAACGCCCTATAATGCGCCTCCACTGACACGGCACAACGGCATACACGCCGGCCTGGCAGCAAGAATCAAAACGGAATTAAGCGTAAATTAACGCTTGACTCTGAAGCGGGAAAGCGTAGTATACGCAACCCGCGCCGCTGAGAAAAAAGCGAAGCGGCACTGCTCTTTAACAATTTGTCAGACAATCTGTGTGGGCACTCAGGGCTGCGATATCTTAACGTCCTCGGACGATAAATGATTAGCAAGTCTCATGAGTGAACACGTAATTCATTACGAAGTTTAATTCATTGAGCATCAAACTTTAATTGAAGAGTTTGATCATGGCTCAGATTGAACGCTGGCGGCAGGCCTAACACATGCAAGTCGAGCGG
>JHYZ01000014.1 GCA_000621185.1 Franconibacter pulveris DSM 19144 | reverse complement strand
CCATAGTGCGAAGCCCAGGTATGCGAACCGATCTCCACCAGCGGCGAGCGGCTCACTTCGCGCACCATATCCCAGGTGGCGAACTTCTCGCGGGCGGTCGGCAGGCCGCCGAAATCGACCTTTTTGTTCTCCGGCGTGCTGACCCAGATGCCGACCGGCGCCCACAGGGCGGGCCAGTTATAGGCTTTCAGCAGCGGCCAGACGCGGGTATAGAAACTGCTGTAGCCGTCATCGAAGGTCAGCAGCACCGCTTTTGGCGGCAGGGGCGCGCCGCCGTTGCGGGCATCCAGGATCTGCTGCACGCTCACCGGCCGGTAGCCGTTGCGTTTAAGCCAGACCATCTGGTCATTGAGCGCGCTGGTGCGCACTGACATGTAGCGCTGGTCCGCCCCGTCATCTTCGATATCGTGATAGGCAATCACGAGGAAGCTGTTGTGCGGCCAGGGTTGATTAGCTTCTGGCATAGGTCTTTCCGCAGGCGGCGTAAAGCGAGGGTTTTCCGCGTTGCCGCAAGCGGTCATCAGTAACCAACCAGCGAGCAACAGGCCCATACGCAGGAAATGTTTCAACATGAAAAGTCCTTAAAACCTGACGTTTAAATCAAAGGAGACGGAGATATTTCTTTCACGCTCGCCGTCGTAGGGACGTCTGTCCCAGGTGAGCATGAATCCGCCTTCCACCACGTTGTTCCACTGGACACGCTGTCCGTACCCAACAGTCGTAATCAGCCCGCTGCCCTGACCTTTTTGCATGTAGCTGCCGACGCCTGCGTAAAGCTGCTGCGTCCAGGCGTTGTCATAGTGGTGATAGAGCAGGTGTTCGGCGGTAAGCCCCGGCACCAGCGAGAGATCCCGTTTCGGGTTGTAATAGTTCACGTTCTCTTTGTTGTTAAAGCTGCCGCTGATGCTGGGGGTAAAATCCAGCGTAAAGCGGGGGCGGGAAAAGAGACGTTCATGGCCGCTCAGGCTGTATTCAAACCGGTCGTTGCCGTCGGAGAACCAGGACGGCGCCACGCTTAGCTGATATTCACGTCTTTCGTTCTGATACCAGCGCACAAACGCATCGCCGCCGTTGGCCGTCACGCCGCTACGCAGCGCACGCAGCGGCGTATTGCGCGAGATTCGCTCAGCTGAGCCGCCCACGCGCCAGTTGTCGTTGAAGTCGTGCCAGCCGGCAAGGCGAGCGCCAATCTTCTGGCCGTCGTTAAAGTTACGCCCGGAGATCTCCGCTTCAGCCCAGTTGTCGCGTGAGCGCCACTCCACGCCGCCCAGCACGTCGCGGTTATAGCCTTTACCCTCTTCAAACTCGCCGGTGGCGAAGTTAAAACCGGCAAAGAGCCGCACGTTTTCGTTAATCGGCGGGCTATAGAGGGCGCTCTGGAAGGTAAAATCGTGCTGACCGCTGATGGGGCTGTCAGAGTCGATGCCCTGGCTGCCCGCGATGCGCAGTTCCATTTTGTCATGCACGTCGCGCAGGCGCGCCAGACGCTGCGAGTCCTGGTCTTGCGGGCTGCGGGCCATGACGTCGTCAATCAGCAGGCGGGCCTGCTCCCACTCATAAAGATCCATTGCCACGTAAGCCTGCTGACGCTCCAGCTCGAGGTTATTCGGCTCCAGCACTTCAGCGATTTTCAGTTCCCGCTCCGCCCGACGGGGCAGACCGCGTGTTTCCAGCACGGAGGCATAACCGATGCGCAAACCCTGGTTGCCAGGGCCGGAACGGGCCAGACGTTCAGAAAGCTCTTCCGCCGCCGGCAGGTCGTTGGTCATCGCGCGATACTGCGCCTGTAATGTCTGACCGAGCAGCCAGTAGTCGTTCGGTTCCGGCGTCGGCGAGCCGTAATAACGGCGCAGATAAGGGGTGTTCTTAACCAGCTCGTCTATTTGCGCCTTCGCCGCTTCGTAATCGCCGTTTTCCATCCGGGTGAAGAAGAGCGCCTGGGTGTCGTCTTGCGAAAGCGACGTGACGCGGAAGGCTTTCGGGTTGTCGCTGCGAAAGACTTCGTTCATCAGCACTTCCGCTTTGTCGGGGCGCTGCCGGGTCAGGTAGGCGGAAGCGACCCAGCGTTTGGCGTAGGCGGGCACCGGCTGGCCGTCGGCGCTGAGCGCTTCATACTCGCTAATGGTTTCGTCAATCCTGCCGCGCGCCATCAGGGCGCCGAGGCGGTCAACGCGCGCGCGGCGATAGTCCGCCTGAGCGGCCGGATCGTTGCGCCAGGTATTGAGCAGACGGTCATAGCGAGACAGCGCTTTGTCAGCCAGCAGGTAGCGCTCTTGCTCAGTGCGGGTAGGCATAAAGGCGGTGCGCACCATTTCAGCTGCCGCGTCGGTCTGCAGACGGCGGCCCATTTCCGGGGAGACGGCGGCGCTTTCGGAAAGCTCCAGCGCAGGCGAAGAGACGCGGTTAGCCGAGAGCGTGCCGGTCAGGAACTGCGCGGTGCCCTTGTTCTGCGGGTTCTCTTCCTGCGCGCGCGAGGCGGCGAACAGCGCATCCCAGCTCTTGCCCTGCGCGCGGTACGCGTAAGCCAGCGCTTCGTAGTTAGCCGACGTCGGGGCGCGGGCGACCATCTGACGCGCCTCTGACACCGCCGCGTTATAGTGACGGGCGTCCGCCATGGTCATCACCCAGCCCGCGCGGATATCGTCGTTTTGCGGCTCCATCGCCAGCGCGGATTCCCAGTGCGCCAGCGAGGCGGGATATTGCTTAAGGTTGCGGTAAGACCGGGCGACCGCCACCTCACCGCGCGCCGGGATAGCAAGCGTGTCGTGATAGCGCTGCCAGACCTTAACCACCTCGGTATCCTGGCCGGCCCAGTTCGCGACCTGCAGCCAGTCGGCCACCTGGTTGGCGGTGAGTGGGTTTTGCTGCTCATGCTCACGCAGATAACCAAGCAAGGCGGTGGTATTGCCACTGCGTGCTTCCTGCACCAGCGTGTCATAAACAGGGTCAGCGGCAAGTCCTGCCAGCGGAAACGCCATTGCCAGGCTGGCGGCAAGACAGGTTCTGAGCCGAATACGCAAAACGGCTTTATGATGTAGATGCGGGCTACGCATAGCTCTCCTTAATATATCTACCCTGATTATTGAGCGGCCGATATCCTGGATTGCCTAAGCAATTCATTTCAGCGAGCCGTGCCAGGTAGTTTCTTAATATTTTGTTGCGACGTAACTCATGCGAAAGTCTGATTGGTCGGTAAATAAAAAATAATAAGCAATGAGCTCGGATTTAAACCTTGGGGCATATCGGTAACGCCAGCAGGGCCGTTACTGAATAAATCCTCAGGCAGAATAAATTAACGGTGTTCAGGCTGCTTTTGGTGAGCGCTTTTATCGCTTATTTAAGTCTGATCATTATGAATAAGTTGCCATCATGAATAAGTGCTAATTTCGTCGGGAGGGAGTGAGAATCTAATTCTTTCGTGTGGGTTTAAGGTAACTTAATGAATTATATTGTTTTTACTGGCGAGGTGCGGCGGCTTCTTGAGGAGTAATCTGAAAGTTAGCCTGGAAACTAATCATCATGCTTGTGGTCTCTGTCGTTTTACAGAATGATAGGTTTTAACGTGGAGAAGCAGGAAGTTAAACCATGGATTAAATTAACGGATATATATTTTTCTCACCCTTTTGCGGGAATAAAGGAGAGCGAAGATAATACTTCGCAAAGGGAACAAGAAATATCCGTTGTAGCCGGGGCATAAGCGGTCATACACGAATTAGTTAATTAAGAAAAATTAAAGCGGTAAAATAGCCCCGCGATATTCTGTAGAGAAAACTTGAACAAATAATGACGCTAATGAGACAGTTCATTGTTTCTTAAGCGCTCTTTTTGCGTGCAAGAACTGAGCAGCGCGTTTGCGGGCGCCGTTTTTCACAGGGAAAACGGCGCCCGGGAGAGGCGTCGCAGCGGTTACTGCGGGTAGGGCACCCAGTCGCCGCCGCTCAGGCGGACATAAGGTTTGCCCTGGTACTGGATTACCACGGCGTTAGCGTTTTCAGACACTGGCGCGGTTTGCGGCAGATTTTTTGTCAGCGCGTCCCAGTCCACCCGGTCGGCGACAAAGTTTTTGCCATCCACTGAACGCGCCACCAGTTCCGAAATAGCCAGGAAGCTGCTGGGCTGATCGATTTCAATGGCGCTGCCCTGATGCGGCGCTTTCATGCCGACAAACTTCACCCCTACCGGCACATGGGTGATGGCGGGGGATGGAATATCACGCAGGCCGGAAACCTGCATTCTGTCGCCCTGCAGCGCCGCGCCATGTTCCGGCACGATAACCACCATTACCCGACGATTCTCTTTTTCTATCTGCGTCAGGAACGCGTCCAGTTCGTCAAACAGTTTCTGCGCCCGCAGCTTGTAATCCGCAGGTTTGCTGTTGCCAGGGAAATGGTTGCCGTCGTGCAGCGGCAACATATTAAAGAAGGTCGCGCTGCTCTTCGTATTATCGCGTCCCTCCTGTTCCAGCCAGCGGTTCAGTACGGCGGTATCGTTATAAACGGGCGAACCGTCGAAGGAGAGCAGGTTAACAGGCAGGTCCGCCTGGTTCATCAGCGGCGCTTTCATGCCGCCAAAGTCGCGCACTTCTTTTAGAAAATCACCGAACAGGCCGTTATGGTCCATCATCAGATGCTGCGTGAAGCCCAGCTTCTCCAGGTTATCGAACAGATAACAGGCTTCGCCGGCAGGCTGGTAAAGGTTTTTATGCGATGGCTGGCCGCAGCTGGCGCGCAGCAGGCGGATTGCCGCCGGGCCGCTGTAAGAGGTGCCGGCGTTAAAGTTTTTAAAGACGATATCAAAGTGCGACCACAGCGGATGGTTCATCAGCCCGGTGGCTTCAACATCTGACCAGGCGAGCGAGCAGATGTTGATCACTAACAGTTCAAACGGCTGCGCATCGGCAGGCAGGCTGGCCGGAAGCGGGGTCTGGCGTTTGGCTTCGCTGGCGTAAAAGCTGCTGAGCCACGCATTCAGGTTGGCGGTGGTGGGCGGGCCGTCCTGGGCGGGAATATCGCCTGAGACCAGCGCGCCGCCCGTACTGGCGCGCGCGACCGTATTGTCCGCGCCGCCGCCGGTCGCGGTGACCGTGGCGGCGGCGTTCTGGCCTGCAGGCCACAGCGAGATAACCGGGCCGGTCAGCGTAAGCACGTTCAGCCAGAGCATTATCGCCACCACAAAAACGGTAACCCGCAGCCACTGAGAGAGAAACAGCCAGGCTACCAGCAGCACAAACGCCGCGCCGACCATCTGCCAGTTAATAAAGCGCGTAATAAGGTCGAAAATATAGTCGCTGCTAAAGCCCGCGATTTGCGACCCCTGGCTGACCAGGCTTTGCGGCCCCGGCAGCCAGGTATCCCGCCAGAACAGCGCGAAGCCCACAGGCAGCGCCAGCCAGTGGCGCAGGCGGTGCAGGTTGCGGTTCGGTATTGGGAACAGCAAGAAAGCCATAAAAACCAGGTTATCCAGCGCGTGAAAATTGAGGTAACCGGTCCACAGCAGGCCAAACTTCAGTAAAAAATAGTAATTCCAGCCGGAAAGGCCGCGCCAGTATTGCCAGCCAGAGGCTGACGCCGGTGCGGAAGAGGTTTGATTAGTCATGTTGTTGGTCTGCCTTGACGTCGGTGCGGCGATGGAGCGTGCCGACCGGTTTCAGATAGCGGGGTTTAAAAAAAATCGGTCGTACCAGCGCCGTTAACCGCCTGACGGAATGGCGTGCCGCATACCCCAGCGGAAAGAAAATGACGGCGCACAGCGCGACAAGCTGCAAAATATCGCTGACAGACATCATCTGCGGGGCTCCCCTTCGGGCTCGCTCAATAAGGTGATGAGCGTCGGAACGCGAGGCCGGGCGTTGTCGTCATGGCGCTGGCTGGCGACAGGGGCGGCATCGGCAGTCATTTTTAACGGTTTGCTCCACTTTTCTGGCTGCATGGCGCGCATCTGTACGATTTCTGCGGCTATCTGCGCATCCTCATACCAGACCATCCGGTTGGAAAAAATATCGGCGACAGGCAGCGGGAAGATATGCTTCAGCGCGGTATCCAGATCGGGAATACGGCAAAAAGAGAGAAACAGCACCAGACGGTTTTCGCCCAGCGTAACAATATCCCCCGCTCTTGGCGGACGGCATAACGTTAGCGCCTGCTCTATGCGGATCCCCGGCACCGGGCGCAGCGCCACCAGGACGCCCTTGCCGTCTTTCGGCAGAAGCGTGTTATTCATCAATGCGCCGACCGAGTCGCAAAACGTCTCCCACGGCTGGTAACCGCGAAGCTTCAGCGGCTGCATCGATTCCAGCAGGATGGCGATCTCTTGCGGCACCTGACGAGAAAAAGTTTGTCCCTGCACGCTTTCAATCAGCGTCAGACTGCGTGAAAGCGGCGCGTTCCACGGGATCACGATATTGGCGCCGCAACCCAGCAGCAAACGTTCATCCGTCGCGCGCACGCTGCCCTGGCTCTCGCGCACGATGATTTTCATCGCCGAGCCGCGTTGCCGACGCAGCGCATGGATTTGCCGCGCCACGCTCTCCACCTGGCTGTTGCTGCTCAACGCGAAAATAACGGTAGCGGCCTGCGCCTGCCGCGCTTCGGTGAATAACGCATCGTTGCTGTCGAACAGGCTCCAGTTTTCTGACAGCGGCGGGGCGCCTTCCAGTACGGAAAGGTGGCTCAGCACGCGGCGCTCATCGTTGCGTGATTGCGGCGCAATCTCCTGCTGCGGCGGCAGCGTCCAGCGCTGCCCTGCCTCAATCAGGCGCAACTGCTGACGCGCGCTCACCCCTTTCTGGTTGAACCAGAAAGCCACGTCATAAAGCCAGGTATCGCCCTCATAGCGCAGCGTAGTAAGCCCGGACAGCAGCGCATACTGATTTGCCAGCGCTGAAATATAGGGGTCGGGATCGAGGCTGGGATTCAATAAAAGCAAGGTACAGTGGTGATATTTCGCCCAGGCGTTAGCATCTTTAACCCAGCGGCGCAAGTGTGTGGCTGATATATTTTGCAAGCCATTTTCGTTGCACAAAATAATAATCATGCAGTGATGCGGATTAAGGCTGCATAATAAGTCCTGCGTCAATCCATCAAATGCCTTAGAATCATGTGGTAATGAAAATAAAAATAATCTTTTCGGACCGTGATCGCCTTCTAATTTTATGTGCTGATGCTTCATTTCGCCTGTGGTAATAACCGCGACTTTTGCGCTTTCATTTTGTGAAGCGACCGTACGATTTACCAGCTTTATGGCGTCTTCATACCTGTCTATGTTTACCCACCAGAGCCCTCCGGCGGGCAGCAGGCGCAATTCGTCCCATAATGCGTTGATGCCAAGATAAAAAACCGGATCCATTGCGCCCCTCATGAAGCAAATAGTCTCTTATTAGCTTACTAGCAAAATTCAAAAACATACCTACCATTGAAATTATAGGCAGCAGATTAGCAATGGGATTAATTTCGTTGCGCGGCAGTACGTTTCTTCCATTATTGACCTGAATGAGCTACAGGAGTGTATGCAAATAGCCGGAATAAATGCTAACCCTTTGTCGACGCCGGAACAGGGGTACACTTTCCAGAATGATTTAGCGACGCTTAAATACGTATTTCATCTGCCTGAAATTAACTATTCGGATATTTCGCAGCAGGAAAACCTTAAAGCGGCAATTAATCGCTGGCCGCTGCTGGCTGAATTGGCTGAATTAAATAAACGTCAGTGAACGGAGCTGCGGATGACAATACTGGGATTACAAGGCGTGCGCGGCGGGGTGGGAACCACCTCATTAACGGCGGCGCTTGGCTGGGCATTGCAACAGCTTGGCGAGACGGTACTGGTTGTCGACGCCTCCAGAGATAATCTGCTGCGGCATTTTTTTAACGTCGATTTTTCCCATGAGCAGGGCTGGGCGCGCGCCATGCTGGAAAAAGGGTCGTGGCGCGCCTGCGCATGGCGTTATACCCCTGACCTTGATCTGCTGCCCTTTGGACAGTTAACCCAGGCCCAACTGCAACGCTGGCCGGAAACAGAACACTCTCTTATTGAGTTTGCCGCTGCGCTGCAAATGTTAAAGGCCAGCGGGCGCTACCGCTGGATTTTGCTCGATTTGCCGGCGGAGCACACCCTGCTTACCCGCAGCCTGATTAGCGTAACGGATAACGTGCTCAGCATCGCTACGCCAGACGCCAACTGCCATATCCGTCTTCATCAACAGGCGCTGCCGGAGGGCGCGGATGTGCTGGTGAACGGGCGCGCCCTGAACAGTCAGCTGCAGGATGATATTTATCAGCTCTGGCTGCAAACCCAGCGCAATCTGTTGCCGATAGTGATTCATCGCGATGAAGCGGTGGCGGAAGCGCTGGCGATAAAGCAGCCGCCCGGCGAATACCGGGCCGATGCCCTGGCTTCAGAGGAGATCATAACGCTGGCGAACTGGTGCATTCTTCATTACGGCGAAGAGGCGTTGCATGAGGGTCGCTAGCTGGCTGCTCGTCCCGCCAGTCGGCGCCCGTCTGAGCGAGCGCTATGGGCTTTACCGCCGCCATGGCGCGCCCGCCTTCAGCGCGGCCGTAGGCTGCCTGCTGTTTGTTATCGGCTGGATGTTTCTGCCGCTGGAAAATCGCCGCTGGCAGGCTATCCGCGCGCGGCATGATGCGCTGTTTCCCCATATTAATCCTCTGCGCCCGCGCCCGCTGGACTGCGCCCGTTATCTGTTGCAAAGCCTGTGGCTGATGCTGGTTAAGCCGCAAGGGTTGCTGACGACGCCGCGCTGGCGTTCGGTGTCCGGACTGCAACGCTTACGCGCCCGCTATCATCTGTGGCTGGAAAACCTGCCGCAGCGCTTTAGCGAAAACACGCAGCGCCATGACGACAAAAAGGAGCTTGAGCATCTTAGCGCGCGCTGGCGGCGGATAATTCTTGGCGTGGTGATTGTTTTCTCCCTGCTGCTGGCGGTGCTCTGCATCACGCAGCCCTTTAACCCCCTGTCGCAGTTCATCTTCCTGCTGCTGCTGTGGGGCGTGGCGCTCATGGTGCGACGGCTGCCGGGGCGTTTCTCCGTGCTCATGTTGGTAGTGCTTTCGCTCACGGTCTCCTGCCGCTATATCTGGTGGCGCTACACCTCAACCCTGAACTGGAACGATCCGGTAAGCCTGGTCTGCGGCCTGGTGCTGCTCTTTGCGGAAACCTATGCCTGGGTTGTACTGGTGCTCGGCTATTTTCAGGTGGTCTGGCCGCTTAACCGCCAGCCGGTTCCGCTGCCAGAGGAGATGGCGCAGTGGCCTTCCGTTGATATCTTCGTGCCGACTTACAATGAAGATCTCAACGTCGTGAAAAACACGATTTACGCCTCGCTTGGCATCGACTGGCCGAAAGACAAGCTCACCATCTGGATCCTCGACGATGGCGGCAGGGAGGCGTTCCGCCGGTTCGCCAAAGAGGTCGGTGTGAACTATATCGCCCGCACCACGCATGAGCATGCCAAGGCGGGCAATATCAATAACGCGCTCAAGCACGCCACCGGCGAATTTGTCTCTATCTTTGACTGCGACCATGTACCCACGCGCTCGTTCCTGCAGATGACCATGGGCTGGTTTGTGAAAGACAAAAAGCTGGCGATGATGCAGACGCCGCACCATTTCTTCTCACCGGATCCGTTTGAGCGCAACCTGGGCCGTTTTCGTAAGACCCCGAATGAGGGAACGCTGTTCTATGGTCTGGTGCAGGATGGCAACGATATGTGGGACGCCGCCTTCTTTTGCGGCTCCTGCGCGGTTATTCGCCGCAAGCCGCTGGACGAAATCGGCGGCATTGCGGTGGAAACCGTGACCGAAGACGCCCATACCTCGCTGCGCCTGCATCGCCGGGGGTATACCTCTGCCTACATGCGCATTCCCCAGGCGGCGGGACTGGCGACAGAGAGCCTCTCGGCGCATATCGGCCAGCGCATCCGCTGGGCGCGCGGCATGGTGCAAATTTTCCGTCTTGATAACCCCTTATTTGGCAAAGGGCTGAAATTCGCGCAGCGGCTTTGTTACGTGAACGCCATGTTCCACTTTCTTTCCGGTATTCCGCGGCTTATTTTCCTGACCGCGCCGCTGGCGTTCTTAATGCTGCACGCTTACATCATCTACGCCCCGGCGTTGATGATTGCGCTCTTTGTCTTGCCGCATATGATTCACGCCAGCCTCACCAACTCCAAAATTCAGGGCAAATATCGCCACTCTTTCTGGAGCGAAATCTACGAAACCGTACTGGCCTGGTACATTGCGCCGCCGACCTTCGTCGCCTTAATCAACCCGCATAAAGGGAAGTTTAACGTGACGGCGAAAGGGGGGCTGGTGGAAGAAGAGTATGTCGACTGGGTTATCTCGCGTCCCTACATCTTCCTGGTGCTTCTGAACGTGGTCGGGCTGCTGGTCGGCGTCTGGCGCTACGTCTATGGCCCGCAAAACGAAATTCTCACGGTTATCGTTTCCATGGCCTGGGTTTTCTACAACCTGATTATTCTCGGCGGCGCGGTGGCGGTTTCCGTTGAGAGCAAACAGGTGCGGCGCGCCCACCGCGTGGAAATGGTCATGCCGGCGGCAATCGCCCGTGAAGACGGCCATCTCTTCTCCTGTACGGTGCATGACTATTCGGACGGCGGGCTGGGGATAAAAATCCATGGCCAGGCGCAGGTGCGGGAAGGGCAAAAAGTGAAGCTGCTGCTTAAGCGCGGCCAGCAGGAGTACGCCTTCCCGGCCCGGGTAGCCCGCGTGTTTGGTACGGAGGTGGGGCTGCATCTGGACCAGATGAGCACCCGTCAGCATATCGATTTTGTGCAATGCACGTTTGCGCGCGCGGATACCTGGGCGCTCTGGCAGGACAGTTTCCCGGAAGATAAACCGCTGGAAAGCCTGCTGGATATTCTCAAGCTTGGTTTTCGCGGCTACCGCCATCTCGCGGAGTTCGCGCCCTCCTCAGTAAAAATGGTTTTCAGGGCACTCACTGCGCTGGTCGGCTGGGTAGTGTCGTTTGTTCCTCGCCGTCCGGCGCGTGGGGTTGCCGGGCAAGCGCCGGCCCCGGTTATGAGTCAATGATGATGAAAAGGCAATGAAAAGAAAATTCTCCTGGAGTTGTGCACTAGCTGTTGGAATAAGCGCGCTGTCGACGCTGACCGTTCAGGCGGCGCCCGCGGCGAATCCCCAGGCGACCGCCGCGCCGACGGTGCCGACGGTCGCGCCCGCAACGCAGGGCGTGGTGACGGCGCAGCCGACGCAGGCGGAGCAGGTCACGCCGGATGTGCCGCCGCCGGTCGGGCAGGCGCCGGTGCCTGCCGCAGGCGACCCTGTCGTCGGTCAGGTGATGCCCGGCGTCAACGGTGCCGGCGCGCCGGTTGCGCAGAGCGACACGCCTTCCCGTGAGGTCAAGCTCAGCTTCGCCTCTATTGCGCCTGCGCCAGGCAGCATGGTGCTGCGCGGCGTCAAGCCTGACGGGGCGGTGGAGTTCGGCATGCGCAGCGACGAGGTAGTTTCTAAAGCGATGCTGAATCTGGAATATACGCCATCGCCTGCGCTGCTGCCGGTACAGTCCCAGCTCAAGGTTTATCTTAATGACGAACTGATGGGCGTATTGCCCGTGACCAAAGAGCAGCTTGGTAAGAAAACGTTCGCCCAGATGCCGGTCGACCCGCTCTATATCAGCGACTTTAACCGCGTGCGGCTGGAGTTTATCGGCCATTATCGCGATGTCTGCGAAAACCCGGCCAGCAGCGCGTTATGGATGGATGTGGGGCGCAACAGCTCTGTCGACCTGACTTTCCAGAAGCTTCAGTTGCAAAACGATCTGTCGCATTTCCCGGTGCCGTTCTTTGACCCGCGGGACACGCGCCCGCTGGTGCTGCCCATGGTTTTCGCCGCCTCGCCGGACCTGACCCAGCAGCGCGCCGCAGCGATAGTCGCCTCCTGGTTCGGCGCGCGCGCGGCATGGCGCGGGCAAAATTTCCCGGTGCTCTTTAACCAACTGCCGGAGAGCAGCGGCATTGTTTTCGCCACCAATGATAAGCGCCCCGACTTCCTGCGCGATCGCCCGCCGGTAAACGCGCCGACTATCGAGATGGTAAACCACCCGCAGCACCCCTGGATGAAGCTGTTGCTGGTGCTCGGGCGCGATGACAACGATCTCCTGCAGGCGGCGAAGGGCATCGCCCAGGGCAATATTCTGTTCCGCGGTTCAAGCGTGGTGGTCGGTAACGTTAAGCCGCTGCTTGCAAGGCAGCCTTACGATGCGCCGAACTGGGTACGTACCGATCGCGCTATCACCTTCTCAGAACTGAAAACCTATGAAGAGCAATTGCAGTCGAGCGGTCTGGAGCCTGGCTCCATTAACCTGACGCTGAACCTGCCGCCGGACCTGTACCTGCTGCGCAGCAACGGGATCGACATGCGGCTAAATTACCGCTACAGCGCGCCGGTAGCGCGCGACAGTTCGCGGATGGACATCAGCCTTAATAACCAGTTCCTGCAGTCGTTTAGCCTGCAACCCAAAGAAGAAACTAACCGACTGCTGCTGCGCCTGCCGGTATTGCAGGGGCTGCTGGATGGCAAGACCGATGTCTCTATCCCGGCGCTGAAACTGGGCGCCGTTAACCAGCTGCGTTTTGATTTTCAGTACATGAACCCTATGCCGGGCGGTTCGGTGGACAACTGCGTTACCTTCCAGTCGGTGCGAAATAATGTGGTCATCGGCGATGACTCCACGCTCGACTTTTCGCGTTATCACCACTTTATCGCCATGCCCGATCTGCGGGCGTTCGCCAACGCGGGCTTCCCTTTCAGCCGTATGGCGGATCTCTCCGACACGCTGGTCGTGGTGCCGCCTGAACCGCAGGCCGCGCAGGTGAGCGCGCTGCTCAACACGCTGGCGTCCATCGGCGCGCAGACCGGCTTCCCGGCGGTTAACGTCACGGTGACCGATAAGGGCGACGACATAAAAAATAAAGACGCCGATATTTTGATAATCGGCTCGCTGCCGACGCGCTTTAAAGACGATCAGCATCTGGATCTGCTGGTGCAGGCGAATGAAAGCTGGGTGAAAAGCCCGACGCGGGAGTATCAGTTGCCGACGGCGATACCGGATGAGCATGATCGGCAGGCGAAAAGCCAGTCCACCATTATCTCCAGCGCGCCGATGGCGGCCGTCATCGGCTTTCAGTCGCCTTACGATGACCAGCGCAGCGTTGTGGCGCTGCTGGCGGACAGCCCGCGCGGCTACCAGTTGCTTAATGATGCGCTGAATGACAGCGGCAAACGCGCGGCGGTTTACGGCTCGGTGGCGGTCGTCAGGGAATCCGGCGTCAATAGCCTGCGGGTCGGCGATGTTTACTATGTCGGTCATCTGCCGTGGTTTGAGCGGATCTGGTACGCCTTCTCTGGTCACCCCATCATGCTGGCGATTTTCGCCGTGGTTACCGTGGTGCTGCTCGCGTGGGTGTTATGGCGTCTGCTGCGCATCCTGAGCCGCCGCCGTCTGGGCTCAGAGGAGTAAGCGCCAATGACGCGCCTGAGCAAAGGAGCGATAGCGGGACTGCTGCTGGCAGCGACCGCCACGCACGCCGCCTGCGGCTGGCCTGCCTGGGAGCAGTTTAAAAAAGAGTATGTCAGCGAGGGAGGCCGGGTTATCGACCCGAGCAGCGAGCGCAACATCACCACCTCTGAAGGACAGAGCTATGCGCTGTTCTTCGCGCTGGCGGCTAACGATCAAAAGGCGTTCGACAGGCTGCTGGCGTGGACCGAAAACAACCTCGCCGGCGGGTCGCTGAAAACGTCATTGCCCGCCTGGCTATGGGGCAAAAAGGCGGAAAACGACTGGACGGTGCTGGATACCAACTCCGCCTCCGACGCCGATGTCTGGATAGCCTGGGCGCTGCTTGAAGCCGGAAGAGTGTGGCAAACGCCGCGCTATAGCGAAACCGGCAAGGCGCTGCTTGCGCGTATCGCTAAAGAGGAAGTGGTTAAGGTGCCGGGACTGGGGCTGACGCTGCTGCCGGGCAAAGTCGGTTTCGCTGAGCACAACGCCTGGCGCCTCAATCCGAGCTACTTACCGCCCCAGCTGGCGCGTTACTTCACCCGCTACGGCGCGCCCTGGACTGCCGTTCAGGAGAGCAACTTGCGGCTGCTGACCGAAACCGCGCCGAAGGGTTTTTCGCCCGACTGGGTCAACTGGACAGGCGCAAGCTGGCAGATGAAGCCGGAAAAACCGCTGGTGAGCGGCTATGACGCCATTCGCGTCTATTTGTGGGTCGGCATGCTGCATGACGGTGACAGGCAAAAAGCCGCCCTGCTGCAACGCTTCAAACCCATGGCGGCGCTGACGCAAAAGCAAGGCGTGCCGCCAGAAAAAGTGGGCGTGACGGATGGCAAACCGCAGGGGCAGGGGCCGGTGGGCTTTTCCGCGTCGCTGCTGCCCTTTCTTCAGAATCGCGACGCCCAGGCGATTCAGCGCCAGCGCGTGGCCGATAACTTTCCCAAAAATGACGCTTATTACAGCTACGTCCTTACCCTGTTTGGCCAGGGGTGGGATGAGCACCGTTTCCGTTTTTCAGCCCAGGGAGAAGTAGCGCCTGGATGGGGAGAAGAATGTCGAAGTTCTCCATAAGCCTGCTTGGCCTGACGCTCGGCCTCGGCCTGATGCCGCAGGCCTGGGCGCAGGCTGACGTTCGTCAACAATTGCTCGAGCAGATCCGCCTTGGCGAAACGACGCAGCGCGACGATCTGGTGCGCCAGTCGCTCTATCGCCTTGAGCTGATGGACCCGGACAATCCGCAGACGATTAGCGCGCGCCTGCGCTACCAGTTGCGCCAGGGCGATATGGCGGGCGCGCAGAGGCAGCTCGACAGATTAGCGACGCTCGCGCCGGGTTCTGACGCGCTGCGCCAGGCGCAGTTAACCATGACGCTCGCTTCGCAAGAAGGCCGCCAGCAGCTTCAGCAAGCCCGCCTGCTCGGCGCCACCGGCCACGTCCCACAGGCGCTGGCGGCGTACCAGAAACTGTTTAACGGCAAGCCGCCCCAGGGCGAACTGGCCGTGGAGTACTGGACGCTCGCGGCGAAGCTGCCCGCGCAGCGTAACGAGGCGTTAAGCCAGCTTCAGGCGATTAACCGCCAGGAGCCGGGCAACGTGCAGGCCGGCAGCACGCTGGCGCAGCTGTTTTTCGCCAGCGACCGCGATGAAGAAGGGTTCGCCGTTCTTGAACAGCTGGCGAAATCAGCCACCGGCAGAGAGACTGCGTCGCGACAGTGGTATCAACATATTCAGTCGATGCCGATAAGCGACGCCAGCGTAAAAGCGTTGCAGCGCTATTTATTGGTATTTTCTTTTGGCGACAGCGTCGCCAAAGCGCAAACGCAGTTGGCGGAGCAGCAGGCGAAGCTCGCCGACCCGGCGTTTCGCGCCCGCGCGCAGGGGCTGGCGGCGGTGGATGCCGGGCAGGGCGGCGGCGCGCTGCCTGAGCTTGAGCAGGCGCGACGCGCCAATCCGCAGGACAGCGAAGTACTGGGCGCGCTGGCGCAGGCTTACGCCCGGCAGGGCAACCGGGCGAAGGCGGTGTCGCTGCTTGAACAGGCCATGGCTATCGACCCGGCCAGCGACAATCGCAGCAAATGGGACAGCCTGCTGCAGACTAACCGTTACTGGCTGCTCATCGGGCAGGGCGACGCGGCCCTGAAGGCCTACGACATCGCGCTTGCGAAGCGGAAATACCAGCAGGCGCGGGCGGTGGATAAGCGCGACAGCTACGCGGTGCTGGGGCTTGGCGATGTGGCGGTAGCGGAAAAGGATGACGCGGCGGCGGAGCGCTATTATCAGCAGGCGCTGCGCCTGGACCGCGGCAACAGCAACGCGGTGCGCGGCCTTGCCAATCTTTACCGCCGCCAGTCGCCGGTACAAGCCAGCGCCTTTATTGCAGGCTTAAGCGCCAGCCAACGGCGCAGCATTGATGATATCGAGCGCAGCCTGACTAACGACCGGCTGGAGCAGGAGGCCGCCGCGCTGGAAAACCAGGGGCGCTTTAGCGAGGCGGCGGCGCGTCACCGCGAACGGCTGGCGCTTTCGCCCGGCGATGTCTGGATAACATACCGGCTGGCGAAAGACCTGGCGGCGGCCGGTCGGCAAACAGCGGCTGACGCCGCTTTTGCCGACCTCGCCCGGCTTAAGCCGCAGGATGCTGAACAGGTATACGCTCGCAGCCTCTATCTTTCCGGCCAGGACCGCGACCAGGAGGCGCTGGCGCAAATCGCCGCGCTGCCGCAGGCGAAATGGAACCCGAATATCCGCGAACTGGCGCAGCGGCTGGCGGGCAACGGGCTTATTAATCAGGCTAACCGCCTGCGCGATGCAGGCCAGGAGCGCCAGGCCATCACGCTGTTGCTAAGCCAGCCGCCCGCCACCCGCATTGATTTAACGCTGGCGGACTGGGCGCAGCAGCGCGGTGACGATGCCGACGCGCGCGCGCTGTATCAGAAAGTGCTGCAACGGGAGCCGGACAACGCCGACGCGCGTCTGGGACTTGCAGAAGTGCTGGCGGACGAAGGAGATGGCGCTGGCGCCCGGGCGCAGCTTGCGCAACTGCCTGTCGCGTCCCCCGGTGAGCCGCCCGCGCTGAATGCCGAACGCCGCGTCGCCAACGTGCTGGCGCTGGCGGGGGATAAAACAGCGGCGCGCGAAGGCTTTCGCAAGCTTATCCCGCAGGCGACGTCGCAACCGCCCTCACAGGCCACCGCCCTGGTGTTGCGCGACGCGGCCCGTTTTCAGGCGCAGGATGGCGAGCCGCAGCAGGCGCTGGAAACGTATCGCGACGCCATGGTGGCGTCGGGCATTGCGCCTTCACGGCCACGGGATAACGGCGACTTCACCCGGCTGACGCGCAACCATGAAAAAGATGACTGGCTTAAGCGCGGCGTGCGCAGCGACGCGGCGGCGCTTTACCGTCAACAGGATGTGAACGTAACGCTCGACCACGACTACTGGGGCTCCAGCGGTACGCCGGGCTATTCGGATTTGAAAGCGCACACCACCATGCTTCAGGTAGACGCGCCGCTCAGCGACGGACGGATGTTCTTTCGCACCGACGTGGTGAATATGAACGCCGGAAGCTTTAAAAGCGAAGATGGCGTATATAGCCCCAGTTGGGGAACCTGCGAGGCAACGCCATGCTACGGCAGCGCCTCGCAAAAAGCGCATGGCGTAAGCGTCGCGGCGGGCTGGCGCAACGACACCTGGGAGGGGGATATCGGCACGACGCCGATGGGCTTTAAGGTCGTTGATATCGTAGGCGGCCTGAGCTACAGCGACGATCTCGGCCCTGTTGGCTATACGCTTAACGCGCACCGTCGCCCTCTCTCCAGCTCGCTGCTCGCGTTTGCCGGGCAGAAAGACGCCAGCGCCAATACCGGTACGACCTGGGGCGGGGTTCGCGCCACCGGCGGCGGGGTGAGCCTGAGCTATGATAAAGGCGAGGCGAACGGCGTATGGGCGAGCCTTAACGCCGATATGCTTACGGGTAAAAACGTTCAGGACAACTGGCGCGTGCGCTGGATGACGGGCTATTACTATAAGTTTATTAACGAGGATAATCGCCGCCTGACGCTGGGCCTGAACAATATGATCTGGCACTACGAGAAGGACCTGAGCGGCTATAACCTCGGTCAGGGCGGTTATTACAGTCCTCAGGAGTATGTGTCGTTCGCCGTGCCGCTGACCTGGCGCCAGCGCACAGAAAACTGGTCATGGGAAGTGGGCGGTTCCGCTTCCTGGTCGCATTCGCGTACCCGCAGCGGGCCGCGCTATCCGCTTTCCGGCCTGGTTCCTTCGCCGCAGGACACCGACGGCGACGGCGTTTTTGACCGTTATGGCGATAAGGCGGAGCCGGAATCCGGCGGCACCGGGTCCGGCTTCGGCTATACGGCGCGCGCGCTGGTGGAGAGACGCATCAGCAAAAACTGGTCGATCGGTGCGGGCATTGATATCCAGCAGGCGAAAGATTACACCCCAAGCCATGCGCAGATATTTGTACGCTACTCCCAGGCGGGCTGGCAGGGCGATATGGATATGCCGCCGCAGCCGCTGGTACCATACGCGGACTGGTAGTCTGAATAAAGGGTTAGCGCCGAGAGTTCGCGGTCAAAATTCTACACAATGCAGTATACTCTGCCCGCAAAGCGCATTATTTGCAGCGGGCAGAGGCACAGTGGAGAGTTAACTTGCGAGTCAGTCGTTCCTTAACGATTAAACAAATGGCGACGGTGTCAGCCGTCTCCCTGGTGTTTATTTTTGTTTTTGTTGTGATTTTGCTGTTTCACTTCGCGCAGTCCAATCGCTATAACGTTGCCATGCAGATGGAGAGCGTGGCGCGCTCGGTGCGCCAGCCTCTCTCCGCCGCCATTCTGAAAGCCGATATTCCCGAAGCGGAAGCGATTTTGCAGCAGATCAAACCGGCGGGCGTTATCAGCCGCGCCGACGTGGTGCTGCCAAACCAGTTTCAGGCGTTAAGGGTGCGTTTCACGCCCGATCGCCCCATCCCGATGATGATTTCGCGCATTTTTGAGCTGCCGGTGCAGATTTCCCTGCCGCTGTACTCCCTTGAACGCCCGGCGAACCCGCAGCCCCTGGCCTATCTGGTTTTGCAGGCGGACTCGTGGCGCGTTTATCGCTTTATCATGCACCTGATTTCAACATTGCTTACCGCCTGGCTACTGCTCTCGCTGATTCTTTCCGTGGCCATTACCTGGTGCGTTAACCGGCTTATCGTCCACCCGCTGCGTAAAATTGCCCGCGAGCTTAACGAGCTGGACGCGGCGAAAGTGCTTCCTCACCAGCTTAAGCTGGCGCGGCTGCATAAAGATGATGAGATAGGCATGCTGGTGCGCAGCTATAACCGCAACCAGCAAACGCTGATGCGCCTGCAGGAAGAGACCACGGCGCTCAGCACCCACTCGCCGATTACCGGCCTGCCGAACCGGGCGCTGCTGATGTCGCTGTTGGAAAAGGTCGTCTCGGGCGGCAAAACCACGGCGCTGGTGTTTATCGCCTGTGAAACCTTGCAGGAAGCGGCGGCGGTGCTGAGTGAAGAAGAACGCAGCCGCGTGCTCATCACCATTGTGGAAAGAATGCGGTCGGCGCTGTCGCCGAGAATGGTCATCGCCCAGGTCAGCCATTATGACTTCGCCGTTATTGCCCACGGCGTGAAGGAGCGGGGGCATGCGTTAACGCTTGCCCAACAGCTGCTTGCCGCGATCGGTGAAAACCTGCCTGGCGGCGAGCTGCATTTGCGACCTACCGCCAGCATCGGCATCGCGATGTACCATGGCGAACTCAGCGCAGAGCAGCTTTATCGTCATGCCGTGGTGGCCGCCTTCAGCGCGCGACGCAAGGGTAAAAACCAGGTGCTCTTTTTCGACCCCGAGCAGACGCTTCAGGCGCAGCGGCGGCTGACCGAAGAGAGCGATATCCTCAATGCGCTCGACAGCCATCAGTACGCCATCTGGCTTCAGCCGCAGGTCGATTTGCGCACCGGCAAAGTGGTTAGCGCCGAAGCGCTGCTTCGCCAGCAGCAGGCGGACGGCAGCTGGGCCTTGCCGGAAGGGTTGATTGAGACCATTGAATCCAGCGGCCTGATGGTGCTGGTGGGCAACTGGGTGCTGGAGGAGGCGTGTCGGCTGCTGGCGGCCTGGCAAAGCCGCAACATCACGATGCCGCTGTCGGTAAACCTGTCAGCGTTGCAGTTGCTGCACCATGAGATGGTGCCCTCGCTGCTCGCTTTGCTTGAACGCTACCGCATCGCGCCAGGCACGCTGGTGCTGGAGGTCACGGAAAGCCGCCGTATCGACGACCCGGACGCGGCGGTTTCTATTCTGCGCCCGTTGCGTAACGCCGGGGTGCGTATTGCGCTGGATGATTTCGGTATGGGTTACGCCAGCCTGCGTCAGCTGCACCATATGAAAACGGTGCCGGTGGACGTGATGAAAATGGATAAAAAATTTATTGAAGGGCTGCCGCAGGAGCATGGCATGGCCGACGTGATTATTCAGCTGGCGGCGAGTTTGTCGCTGGACGTGGTGGCCGAAGGGGTGGAAACCGACGCGCAGCGCGACTGGCTCGCCAGCGCCGGCGTGAGCCTGGCGCAGGGCTACCTGTTCGGTAAGGCGACAACGGCGCAGGAGTTTGAGCGTCTTTATCTTTCTCGCTCCGGCCCTGCGGCGTAAGCGCTGCGATTCAGCGCGACTTATGCGAGCCAGCTCATAATTTTTAACATTAATGTTAACAAGCTGGTGTGTTGTTATTTCTGTGATGTATACCGGGTGTTACTTTTAGCCAACAGGATTGCTAAACAAGCACTTTTCTTGTGGTTATTACCTTCAAGGACACCCTATGAAACTCTCACTCTTCAAGAGCCTCTATTTTCAGGTTTTGACCGCCATCGCCATCGGCATTCTGCTCGGCCACTTCTACCCGGAGCTGGGCGCGCAGATGAAGCCGCTGGGCGACGCCTTCGTTAAGCTCATCAAAATGATTATCGCCCCGGTGATTTTCTGTACCGTGGTGACCGGCATCGCCGGCATGGAAAGCATGAAGGCGGTTGGGCGCACCGGCGCGGTCGCGCTGCTCTATTTTGAAGTCGTCAGCACGCTGGCGCTGATTATCGGCCTGGTTATTGTGAACCTGGTGCAGCCAGGCGCGGGCATGAACGTCGACCCGGCGACGCTGGACGCGAAAGCGGTGGCGGTTTACGCCGAACAGGCGCAGCAGCAGGGCGTGGTCGCCTTCCTGCTGGACGTTATCCCCGGCAGCGTCATCGGCGCGTTCGCCAGCGGCAACATTTTGCAGGTGCTCTTGTTCGCCGTGCTGTTTGGCTTTGCGCTGCACCGTCTTGGCAAAAACGGCCAGCTGATTTTCAACGTTATTGAAAGCTTCTCGCAGGTTATCTTCGGCATTATCAATATGATCATGCGCCTTGCGCCGATTGGCGCGTTTGGGGCGATGGCCTTCACCATTGGGAAATATGGCGTCGGCACGCTGGTGCAGCTCGGCCAGCTGATTGTCTGCTTCTATATCACCTGTATTCTGTTCGTGGTGGTGGTGCTGGGCGCCATTGCCCGCGCGACGGGCTTCAATATCTTCAAATTTATCCGCTACATCAAAGAAGAGCTACTGATTGTGCTGGGGACGTCGTCTTCAGAGTCGGCGCTGCCGCGCATGCTCGATAAAATGGAGAAGCTGGGCTGCAAGAAATCGGTGGTAGGGCTGGTTATCCCGACCGGTTACTCGTTTAACCTTGACGGCACCTCCATTTATCTGACGATGGCGGCGGTGTTTATCGCCCAGGCGACCAACAGCCATATGGATATCTTCCATCAAATCACGCTGCTGGTGGTGCTGCTGCTCTCCTCGAAAGGGGCGGCCGGGGTAACCGGCAGCGGGTTTATCGTGCTGGCGGCGACCATTTCGGCGGTAGGCCACCTGCCTGTCGCGGGGCTGGCGCTGATCCTTGGCATCGATCGCTTTATGTCGGAAGCGCGTGCGCTGACTAACCTGGTCGGCAATGGCGTAGCGACAATCGTCGTGGCGAAGTGGGTTAAACAGCTTGATGAAAAGCAGCTCAAAGCGACGCTGAACCCGAAAAAACGCGACGCCCGCCCGCAACAAATCTCCTCCTGATCTCACTCTTCTGCCCGCTGCCGCTTGCCTCGGCTGCGGGCCCCTGCGCATAATTGGCTTTTATTTCACTTTATTGCGTGACGTTTTGTTAATTTCGCGGTCAAACGAAAAGTTCTGACGTCACCTTTGATGGCCGTACATGCGCGACAGGTCATCGCTTGAATGATTTTTAACCAGGAATGTTGATCAGGGGTACACATGCAGGGCACTAAAATTCGTCTTTTCGCCGGGAGCCTGCTGATGATAGCGGCTACTGGCTACGTGCAGGCAGAAGCGCTCCAGCCCGACCCGGCCTGGCAACAAGGCACGCTGGCGAACGGTTTCCAGTGGCAGGTGCTGGCGACGCCGCAACGCCCCAGCGACCGAGTGGAAATCCGCCTCTCCATTAATACCGGCTCGCTTGCGGAAAGCACCCAGCAGAGCGGTTACAGCCGCTTTCTGCCGCGTCTTGCGTTGACCCAGAGCGGCAGCCTGCAACCCACTCAGGCGCGCTCTTTATGGCAGCAAAGCATCGACCCGAAGCGCCCGTTGCCGCCGGTTATTGTCTCTTATGACACCACGCTGTTTAATCTGAGCCTGCCGAATAACCGCAACGATTTACTCAAAGAAGCGCTGACGTACCTTGCCGACGCGGCAGGACAAACCAAAATCACCCCTGAGAGCATTACAAAGGCGTTGCAGGGACAGGATATGGTCGTTACGTCGCCCATCGATACCAAAGAGGGCTGGTGGCGCTACCGCCTGAAGGGATCGACGCTGCTCGGCCACGACCCGGCGGATGAGATCCGCCAGCCGGTGGATGCTAACCAGCTGAAAGCGTTTTACCAGAAGTGGTATACGCCGGACGCGATGACGCTTATCGTCGTCGGCAACATCGACAGCCGCGCGGTGGCGGAGCAGATCAACAAAACCTTTGGCGACCTGAAAGGCAAGCGCGAGACGCCTGCGCCGGTGCCGACGCTCTCTCCGCTGCGCCATGAGCCGGTGAGCATCATGACCGATATGGTGCGCCAGGACAGGCTCTCCATCATGTGGGACACTCCCTGGCAGCCTATCCGCGAATCCGCGGCGCTGCAGCGTTACTGGCGCGCCGACCTCGCCCGCGAGGCGCTGTTCTGGCACGTTCAGCAAAATTTAAGCAAAAACAGCATCAAGGATATCGGCATCGGCTTTGACTGCCGCGTGCTGTTCCAGCGCGCCCAGTGCGCCATTAACGTGGAATCGCCGACCGACAAGCTCAACAGCAATCTGGCGCTGGTCGCCCGTGAGCTGGCGAACGTGCGCGGCAATGGCCTTTCCGGGGATGAGTTCAACGCGCTTATCGCGCAGAAAAAGCTGGAGCTGCAAAAGCTTTTCGCCACCTATGCGCGCACAGATACCGACATCCTTATCAACCAACGGATGCGCTCTTTGCAAAACCAGGTGGTGGATATCGCGCCGGAGCAATACCAGAAGCTGCGCCAGAGCTTCCTGGACAGCCTGACGCTTGAGCAGCTAAACCAGGATCTCCGTCAGCAGCTTTCGCAGACGATGTCGCTGATTCTGCTGCAGCCGAAGGGTGAGCCTGAGTACAGCATGCAGGAGTTGCAAACGACGTGGGATAAGATAATGACGCCTGCCGTCACGCCGGCCGCCGCCGACGACACCCATCAGGATGTGACCGATATTCCGCCTGCGCAGTAAGGCGTGTTGCAGATAAAAAAAGCGCCTCGCGGCGCTTTTTTTATGGCCTCAGGCCGGCATTGCCGAGGCGGGGATAATCGCGCCGCGATACTGAATGACGGTGCTCGCAGTCAGATGGCCGCGTTTTGCCGCCTCTTCTGCGCTGCCGCCGACGAGGCGCACCGCCAGATAGCCGGCGCTGAAGGAGTCGCCCGCGGCCGTCGTATCAATCACTTTCTCTTTTGGCAGTTTCACCGCCGGCACGTCCAGCACCGCCTCGCCCTGAATGGCGACGAGGCAAGAATCCGCGCCGCGCTTGATAACCACTTCCCGCACGCCCGCCGCATGGGTGCGCGCAATCACCTCTTCTACCGGCTTTTCGCCCCACAGCGCGTCTTCATCATCCAGCGTCAGAAAGGCGATATCGGTGCAGCTTAACATCTGCTGATAAACCTGCTGTGTCTCTTCGCGGCTGGCCCACAGGCGCGGGCGATAGTTGTTGTCAAAAATCACCTTGCCGCCGTTGGCGCGGCAGTTGCGCAGCAGGTTGAGCAGTTTTTCACGGCTTTGCGGGCTGAGAATAGCGAGGCTGATGCCGCTCAGATAGAGGTAGTCAAAACCTGCAAGCTCGGCGCAGATGGCGTCCGCCTGGTCGCTCTCCAGCCAGTAGCGGGCCGCCGCTTCATTGCGCCAGTAGTAAAACGTACGCTCGCCGCTGGCGTCGGTCTCAATGTAATACAGGCCCGGCAGCCGGTTCTCCATGCGCTGCGTCAGGTCGGTCTTCACATATTCTGCCTGCCAGGCGTCGATCATCTGTTGGCTGAAATTGTCCTGGCCCAGCGCGGTGACGTAGTGCACGGAGAGGGCGGTCGGCGCGACCTGACGGGCAATATAAACTGACGTGTTAAGGGTATCGCCGCCAAAACCACGGTTTACCTCCGTGCCTTTTTGCGACAGTTCAATCATGCATTCGCCAATAACGGCAATCTTTTGCAAAGACATAGTGAAGAACCTGTACAGAGAAAATGAAAGCTAGTGTGTGCTCCGCTGATAAATCCGTCAAACATTTTAAAACATCGTTCCGATATTTATTTGAGCCAAACAGGTATTTTGAAAGCCCCGGAAAAACAGTGATTCATAAACAGGCAGAGATTGAACATAAAGTTCTCATCTGGCGGGCCGATAATTCGTTGGCGAGTCCAGGACAGCCATCACGTTTAACAGGACGACTACAATGAAGTTAAAACAGGTCACTCAACGGCTACCTATGCCTGCCGCGAACATTGAAAATCTCCAGGAGCGGCGTTTCTGGTTGCAGTGTGAGCGTGCCTATACCTATCAACCCATATATAAAACCGATGGGCGACTATTGGCGGTAGAGCTGCTGACGGTGGTCACGCATCCCCGCGAGCCGGATCGGCGCATTCCGCCTGACCGCTATTTTTCGGAACTGCCCGTTCGCCAGCGGCTGATGGTAATTGACGAACAGCTGTCGGTGCTGGAGGCGCGAGCCGCCTTTTTCCAGCAAAACCAGGTGCTGGCCTCGGTGAACATTGACGGCCCCACGCTGCTGACGATGCGCGAACACAGCGAACTGCTGGATCGAGCCAACCGGCTTGAGTGGGTGCGCTTTGAGCTGGTGGAGCATATCCGCCTGCCGCAGGACTCCTCGTTCGCCAGCGTTTGCGAGTTAGGGCCGCTCTGGCTGGATGACTTTGGCACCGGCATGGCGAATTTCTCGGCGTTAAGCGAAGTCCGTTACGACTATATCAAAGTGGCGCGCGAGCTCTTCACGATGCTGCGTAAAACGCCTGAGGGCCAAAACCTTTTCACATTGCTGCTGCAACTAATGAATCGTTATTGTGAAGGGGTGATTGTCGAAGGGGTGGAAACCGAAGAGGAGTGGCGCGACGTGCAGGCTTCGCCCGCGCTTGCCGCTCAGGGATATTTCCTCTCCCGTCCGGTCTCTTTTGATACCCTGGAGCGCGTAATGCTAAGACTTTCCTGATGTTGTTTCCGTTTCCCTAAACTATCTTTACTTAAGGCAAGGTAGAAAGGGAAGGCGCGGAAATGACAAAAACAGGCAAAATAATCAGTGCGGTAGCAGGGATCTTCGTGTTGCTGATCGTGATTTTAATCATTGTTATCGCCACTTTTGACTGGAACCGATTAAAACCGACCATTAACGAGAAAGTCTCCACCGAGCTGAACCGTCCTTTCGCTATTCGCGGCGATCTGGGCGTGGTGTGGGAGCGCAGCAAAGAGGAAACCGGCTGGCGCAGCTGGGTGCCGTGGCCGCACGTCCATGCCGAAGACATTATCCTCGGCAACCCGCCTGAAATCCCTGAAGTCACCATGGTGCATTTGCCTCGCGTGGAAGCCACGCTCGCGCCGCTCGCGCTGCTGACCAAAACGGTCTACATCCCCTGGATTAAACTGGTGCAGCCGGATGCGCGCCTGATTCGCCTGTCGGAAAAAAACAATAACTGGACCTTTAACCTGGCGAACAGCGATAAAAAAGAGGAGAACGCCCAGCCTTCCGCCTGGTCTTTTAAGCTCGACAATATCCTGTTCGATAAAGGCCATATTTCCATTGATGACAAGCTCAGCCGCGCCGATGTGAAAATTACCGTCGATCCGCTCGGCAAACCTCTGCCGTTCAATGAAGTGACCGGCGCAGATGATAAAGAGAACAAGGGCAACGTCGGCAACTATGTTTTTGGCCTGAAAGCGGACGGGCGCTACAACGGCCAGGCCGTTGAAGGCACCGGAAAAATCGGCGGCATGCTGGCGCTGAGAAGCGAAGGCACGCCGTTCCCGGTGCAGGCCGATTTACGCTCCGGCAATACCCGCGTGGCCTTTGTCGGCACCGTCAACGACCCGATGAACATGGGCGGGGTGGATTTAAAACTGAAATTTGCGGGCGATTCGCTGGGCGAGCTTTACGAGCTGACCGGCGTACTGCTGCCGGACACCCCGCCGTTTGAAACGGATGGCCGACTGGTGGCGAAAATCGGCGATAAAACTTCCACCTATGATTATCGCGGTTTTAACGGTCGCATCGGCGACAGCGACATTCACGGTTCGCTCACCTATACCAAAGGCGAACCGCGGCCGAAGCTGGAGGGTGATTTAGAGTCGCGCCAGCTGCGTCTGGCGGATTTGGGGCCGCTTATCGGCGTCGATTCTGGCAAAGAGGCTGACAAGAGCAAACGCGCCGAACAGCGCAAGGGCGAAAAATCGTCGCAGCCGGCGGATAAAGTGCTGCCGTACGATAAATTCGAAACCGATAAATGGGATGTGATGGATGCGGACGTGCGCTTTAAAGGCCGCCGCATTGAACACAGCGCCAGCCTGCCGTTAAGCGACCTCACTACGCATATCATTCTGACCAACGGCGACCTGCGCCTGAAGCCGCTTAAGTTCGGCATGGCGGGCGGCACCATTAATTCCACCATTCATCTGGACGGCAGAAAATCGCCGATGCAGGGCGCGGCGGATATTCAGGCGCGTCGCCTGAAGCTTAAAGAGCTGATGCCGGATGTGGAGCTGATGCAAAAGACGCTCGGCGAGCTGAACGGCGATGCGGATTTCCGCGGCACTGGCAACTCGGTGGCGGCGCTGCTTGGCAGCAGCAACGGCAACCTGAAGCTGCTGATGAATGATGGCTTGATTAGCCGCAACCTGATGGAAATTCTCGGCCTCAACGTGGGTAACTTTGTCGTCGGCCAGATTTTCGGCGATGAGGAAGTGCGCGTGAACTGCGCGGCGGCGAACCTCGATCTGGTGAACGGCGTGGCCCGTCCGCAAATTTTCGCCTTCGATACGGAAAATGCGCTGATTAACATTACCGGCACCACCAGTTTCGCCAACGAGCGGCTCGATCTCACCATTAACCCGGAAAGCAAAGGGGTGCGTATTGTTACGCTGCGCTCGCCGCTTTACGTGCGCGGCTCCTTCAAGAACCCGGATTACGGCGTGAAGCCGGGGCCGCTCATCGCCCGTGGCGCCGTAGCCGCCGCGCTGGCGACGCTGGTGACCCCGGCCGCCGCGCTGCTGGCGTTGATTTCGCCGTCCGAGGGCAGCGAGAATCAGTGCGGCGCGATTTTGTCGCAAATGAAGAAATAAGAAGAGCGGGCCGGTTCGTCTGAATCTCCTGCGGCGGTAAGCAACGCGTTACCCGCCGGGCCCGGTGTCACAGAGATAAAAAAGGCTGCCCGAAGGCAGCCTTTTTCATTAACGCGATGGCGGGATTACAGCGCCTGCTCGCGCGTCTCATGCGTTGCCACCAGCGCAATCAGCGTTAACGCCGCCATTGCCGCAAGGTAGATGCCAACGTAAGTCAGGCCATAGTTCGCCTGCAGCCAGGTGGCGATGTAGGGCGCAACCGACGCTCCCAGAATCGACGACACGTTATAGGAGAACGAGGCGCCGGTGTAACGCACTTCCGTTGGAAACAGCTCCGGCAGCAGCGCGCCCATCGGACCGAACGTCAGCCCCATCAGGCTTAAGCCAATCAGCAGGTAGGCCATCACCATCGCCTGGTTGCCGGAACCGAGCAGCGGCGGGAAGACAAACAGCGCGAACAGCAGGATCAGGCTGGTAATGGTTATCATGCTCTTGCGGCGGCCAAAACGGTCCGCCAGCAGCCCTGCTACCGGCACCATGACGCCAAAGCCAATCACCGCCATCATCAGCATCCACAGCACGCTATTGCGCGAGAAGCCAAGGCCGCCTTGCGCCGCTGGCGTGGTGCTGAAGGTCATGGAGTAGACCGTCATGATGTAAAACAGCGTATAGGTCGCAAGCATAATAAAGGTGCCGAGCACCGTCACGCGCACGTGTTTCGTCAGCAGGGTGCCAAGCGGGATTTTCACCTGTTTCTTCGCTTTGGCGATTTTGGCGAACACCGGCGTTTCATGCAGGGAAACGCGCACGTAGAGGCCAATCAACACCAGCACGGCGGAGAAGATAAACGGCACGCGCCAGCCCCAGCTCATGAACTGTTCGTCGGTCAGCAGCCAGGAGAGCAGCAGGAAGGTGCCGTTGGCGAAGAAGAAGCCGATCGGCGCGCCAAGCTGCGGGAAGGAGCCGTAAAGCGCACGCTTGCGCGGCGGCGCGTTTTCGGTAGCGAGCAATGCTGCGCCGCCCCATTCGCCGCCGAGACCCAGGCCCTGACCAAAGCGCGCCAGCGCCAGCAGCAGCGGGGCGAGCACGCCGATGCTCTCATAGCCTGGCAGCAGGCCGATCAGCACCGTCGAAATGCCCATGGTGAGCAGCGAGGCGACCAGCGTCACTTTGCGGCCCACGCGGTCGCCGAAGTGGCCAAACAGGGCGGAGCCAATCGGGCGCGCCACAAAGGCGATAGCGAAAGTAGCAAGCGATTGTAGCGTGGCGGCGGTCGGGTCGCCCTGCGGGAAGAAGATGTGCGGGAAGACAATTACCGCCGCAGTGGCATAAATGTAAAAGTCGAAGAACTCGATGGCGGTGCCAATGAGCGAGGCGATAACCACTTTACCGCGAGAGTTTACCGGCGTGGCGTCCTGGTCGTTTTCCAGAGTCGTTGCGAGTGATGCTTGCATAGATATTTCTTATTTTTTACCGTCGGACAGCCATATTAGCCACAGCAAAAGCGACATTTCAACGCGCTGCCCGCCGTCGCTTTGCGCAAAAAACAGGCAAAAAGCGAATAATTTTCGGGCTCGCCGAATATCTTCTATGAAATGCTTCACGATTTTTGAAAATCAGAAGATAAAACTGGTTTTTGGTTAAACAAAAGTTACAGGCTGGATTTATATGCTGAAGTAGCGGCGGCGGGTGAAAAAAACAGAGGTTTTTCAACCCGCCTGCCGGTTTAGTCGAAGTGTTTGCCCGGCATTTTCGGGTCGTCTTTATATTCCGCGGTGGCTATCCAGGCCGCGCAGAAGAGCGTCAGACGGGCAAAGAAGTAGAAGAACGCCAGCAGCCCCAGTACCGAGCCAAAGGCAGCGCCGGACGGCGACGTCACCAGTGAAGGCAGGGTATAGGTCATGATGACTTTGATGATTTCAAACCCTATCGCGGCGATAAACGAGCCGCGCACCAGCGCTTTACGGCGCGGGCGATGGCGCGGCAGCCGCCAGAAGATCCAGAAGAAAAGCAGGAAGTTGGCGCAGATGGAAATCGCAAGGCCAATCAGATGCCAGACGGGTTTCAGCCAGGGAATGTAATCAAGGTAAAGCCAGCGAATAATCGCCTCCTGCGCGGAGCCGGCGACCGAGGTGATAGAGAGGGTGATGACCAGCGCCACCAGCAGGCCGATGAGCGAGATAAAATCGCGCAGGTATTTCACCCACCACTTTTCTTCGTCCTGCGCGCCACGCTCCCACACCTCGCGGGACTGGGCGCGAATAGCTTCACGCAGGTTGCCCATCCAGCTCACCCCGGAATAGAGCGCCACGCCAAGCCCGACAATCCCTACCGTGGTGCGCTGCTGCACGGCGGCGTTAATGCTGCTTTGCAGCGTCTGGGCGAGCGTCGGGTCGCTTACGTTCATCAGGATTTTGCTGAAGATGTCCTGCAAAAGCGTGGGGTGAGAGGCGAGAATAAACCCGGCGGCGGCGAATGAGACCATCAGGATGGGGATCATCGACAGGAACGAGAAATAGGTGATAGCCGCGCCGAACTGGCTGCCGAGCCGGTCGTTAAAGCGCTCCGTTGCGCGGATAAGATGCGCCACCATCGGGCGACGTTCCAGCTTTTCCACGGTTTGCGTAACGGCGGCGACGGGGCCTTCGCCTTTCTCCTTAGGCTCCGCTTTTTTCTCCTCAGGCGGGCGGGTGTCAAGCTGCGGCACGGGTTTGTAATCCAGGTCTTCCGTTGGCCGTTTTGCAGGCTTCTCCGGTGTCGTCATTAAAAGCGGTTCCTTATGGGTGTTAATCGACATAAACAAAAGTATAGCCTGACGCTAATCAACGTAACTTTTCATCACCCCGCTGAGCCACTCCATAAAGAGATGCACCCGACGCGACAGGTTGCGGCGGTGAGGATAAATCAGCGAGACCGGCATCGGCGCGCCGCGGTATTGCGGCAAAATTTCTACCAGCGTACCGCTGCGCAGCGCCGCTTTGACCCCGACGCGCGGCACCTGAATAATCCCAAGACCCGCCACGCAGGCGGCGTGATAGGTTTCGGTGCTGTTGACGGTCAGTACGCCGCCGGTTTTGACCCAGCGGGTTTCGTTATCGCTCCACACTTCAAACCCCTGCGGGCGCGTGCCGAGGTTGGCGGCGTAATGCACCAGCGCGTGGGTGGCGAGGTCTTCCAGCGTTTGCGGGTAGCCAAACCGGGCGAGGTAGTCGGGGCTTGCGCAGTTCACCATCGTCAGTTTGCCTAGCGGTCGCGCCACCAGCCCCGACTCTTTTAGCTGGCCGACACGCACCACGCAGTCAAAGCCTTCGCGCACGACATCCACCAGCCGATCGCTGCTGCTAAGCTCTACTTCAATACCGGGGTAGTGCTGCAAAAAGGCGGGCAGACGCGGGATCACGAGGTTTTTCGCCACGGCCACCGGCATATCGACGCGCAGCCGCCCGCTGACGCTTGCCGGGTCATGCAGGAAGAGGCTGTCCAGCTCATCCAGGTTCGCCAGCAGGTCGCGGGCGCGTTCGTAATAGACCATGCCGTCCTGGGTGAGCTGCACCCGGCGCGTGGTGCGGTGCAGGAGCCTTGCGCCAAGCGTCGCTTCCAGCGCCTGGATCTGGCGGGACACGCTGCCTCTGGGCAGGCCGAGCGTTTCGGCGGCGCGGGAAAAGCTCTCCAGTTCCGCCACCCGTACGAAGAGTTGCATTGCGTGAATTTTATCCATCGGAATGGCTCATTGTTGTTGTTATTGAAACAGTGAAACGCAATTAAGCACATTTATTGTTTTTTTATCAGCTAATAAGCTTTCTCTCAATCACTGCAACGGCAAAGAGGGGGGTTTTTATGACGCAACGTATCGCAATCGTAACGGGTGGCAGCCGCGGCCTGGGGAAAAACGCGGCGCTGAAGCTGGCTGAACGAGGAACAGGCATCATCCTGACCTACAACAGCCAGCGTCAGGAAGCGGAAAAAGTGGTCAGCGAAATTGAGCTAAAAGGCGTAAAAGCAGTGGCATTGCAGCTGAACGTCGCCGAAAGCAACACTTTCGCCGATTTTGTTAAAGAGGTGAAGGCGCAGTTGAAAGATGTCTGGCAGCGTGACAGCTTCGATTATTTATTAAACAACGCCGGAACAGGCATCGATGTCCTGTTTGCTGAGACCAGCGAGGCGCAGTTTGATGAGATGATGCGCATCCATCTCAAAGGACCTTTCTTCCTGACTCAGCAACTGCTGCCATTGATGAAAAACGGTGGGCGGATCCTGAATGTTTCCAGCGGGCTGGCGCGTTTCGCGCTGCCGGGCAAGGCGGCCTACGCCATGATGAAAGGGGCGATGGAGGTGCTGACGCGTTATCAGGCGAAAGAGCTGGGCGAGCGGGGCATTTCAGTCAATATCATCGCACCAGGCGCGATTGAAACAGACTTTGGCGGCGGCGTCGTTCGCGACAACGAACAGATGAACCGCGCTATCGCGTCGCAAACGGCGCTGGGCCGGGTTGGCCTGCCGGATGATATTGGCGACGCCATCGCCGCATTGCTCAGCGATGAGTTGCGCTGGATGAACGCGCAGCGCATTGAGGTCTCTGGCGGGATGTTCCTGTAAGAGGCACGGCGTCGGGCAGTCTGCTTGCGGCGTTTGAGGATGTCATCGAATGTGAAAAAGAGAGTAAACAGGGAGGCGGATCGTAACCGATGCGCTAAAGGCCCCTCTCCTTACCGGGGAGAGGGGCGCAAAAACCTGAACTTTACTCTTTGATGATGCGGTCGATGCGCGCTACGGGCGGCTGCTGTTTCTTATCCAGCGTACCGTTAATCGTAATCAGCTGATCGGGTTCGATCTGACGGTCCTGGAACACCGCCATCGGGATCATCACGTCAATCTGATCCGATTTATCGCGAAACACATAGATATCGTTGCCTTTCTTCTGGATCAGGTTGCCCTGAAACGAAACGGAAGCGCCGTCATGCATCTCTTTACCTTCTTTGATGGACATGGTTTTGTGCGTTTCCGCGCCGCGATAGCCGCTATCGATTTTGTGCGGCGGCGGCGGTGCATCGCCCGTTTTCAGTCCCGGCTGGTCTTCAGCGAGGGCGGGCAGCGTAAACAGGGTAGTAAATGCAGCGATGATAAGTGCCTTTTTCATACTTCTCCTTAGCATTGGCTTAGGGTCACATGTTTTAAGCCTGGCACACGGAGAAGAAAACGCCGATTAACAATATTCCTGGTTTAACAGGCCAAATACCCAGTCATCCTGCCAGCGGCCGTGCAGAAAGTAGTTTTCCCGCAGCGTGCCCTCAAGCATAAAGCCCGTTTTTTCAAGCAGCCTGCGCGAAGGATCATTGCCCACCGTAACGGTGGCGACAAGCTTACGGATGCCGCATTGCTTGAACGCAAGATGGCAGACCGCGCGCAGCGACTCGTAGCCATAACCTTTCCCCTGATGCCGCTTCGCCAGCAGATAGCCCACCTCGGCTTTATCCTCTTCACGGCGGATAAACCCCGTTACGCCCACCGGCTCGCCGCTTGCCTGCTCGCTTATTAACAGGCCGAGCCAGTGGCGGCTTTTCGGCGTCCAGACGGGCAAACGCGTGGCGAACGCCGCATAAATCTCCTCTTCGCTGCCCCGATCCGCCATAAAGCGCATCACCTCTTCGTCGTGCTGCAGGGAGAGGAAAAAGGGCCAGTCTTCGGCGGTAAGCTGGCGATAAGCGAGGCGGGAGGTGGTGAAAGTTGTCAGCATGGCGTCAATCCACAATAAACAGCGTGGCGCCGGTCGACGTGGAAGAGCGGTGCGCTTCGGCGTTATCCGCTACCTGATAGCTGACGCCCGGCGTCATAACGAAACGGCGGCCATCTTTAAGCTCCGTATGCAGCTCGCCGCTCAGGCAGAGCAGAATGTGCCCTTTGCGACACCAGTGGTCGGCCAGATAACCCGCCGTATATTCCACCATTCGCACGCGCACCGCGCCGAATTGCTGAGTGCGCCATAGCGCTTTGCCGCTGATGCCGGCGTGTTCGGTGACCGGTACAGTCGCCCAGTCTGTAATGCCAAAGGGAATATTCTCAAGCTGCATGGTTATCCTTTTAATTCTCTGAAGCGGCGGCGGGTCTTTTACTCTCGCATCAAAAAAAGGTTTACGCAGCAGATTATTACGACGCAGAGGCTCCCTGTTATTGGGGATCGATATCGTCCCGCGTCAGGCCGATATCCCGCAGCTTTGCGTCGTCCAGCGTACGCAGTAACCGGCGCGTCTGGTAGCATCGCCATGCGCTGCGAAGAAAGCGCCCCAGCAAAACAAAACCATAAAAGGGACGTACCGGGCGGTTTTCGTGAAATTCCATGATTAAGCTCCTCTTCATCAACGAGCTTTCATGGTTGACTTTTACGGGGGCGCAATACAGGTGCACAAAATCCTTTTCTTTACCATACAGAAGCGGCATAACAGAGGCTGAATCGCATACCGGGCGCGCCATCTGTACTGGTTAACGGCCCTGTATGATGAAAAGAGGGGATACAGCATGACGCGCTATCAGCATTTGGCGGATTTATTAACGCAGCGGATCCGGCAGGGGCTTTATCAACAGGGAGAGCGACTGCCTTCCGTTCGCAGCTTAAGCCAGGAGCATGGCGTTAGCATCAGTACGGTACAGCAGGCTTATAGTTTGCTTGAAGAGCGGCGGCTGGTGCTGCCGCAACCGCGTTCGGGCTATTTCGTCGCGCCGCAGAAAGCGGAGCCGCCCGCGCCGCGTCTCACTCGACCCGAGCAGCGCCCTGTAGAAATTTCTCAGTGGAACGAAACGCTGGCGTTGCTGGAAGCGCGCAAGGATAAAGCTGTATTTCCTTTTGGCGGCGGGTCGCCGGATATCTCCCACCCTACGCTTAAACCGCTGTGGCGAGAAATCGGCCGCGTTGCCTCACCTCAACGGGTGGAAGCGATGTTCGGCTATGACGAACTGGCGGGCAACCGCGAACTGCGCGAACAGATAGCCCGCCTGATGCTTGATGGTGGGGCGCAGGTTAACAGCGAAGAGATTATCGTGACCCCGGGCTGTCATGGCGCGCTGTCTCTGGCCGTTAGCGCGCTTTGCAAGCCTGGCGATATTGTGGCGATGGAATCTCCCTCTTATTACGGCACCATGCAGATGTTGCGCGGGCTTGGCCTCAAAGTTATCGAAATTCCTACTGACTCTCAGACTGGCATTAGCGTGGAGGCGCTTGAGCTGGCGCTGGAACAGTGGCCGATTAAAGCCGTGCTGCTGGTGCCTACCTGTAACAATCCGCTGGGTTTTACCATGCCGCTTGCCCGCAAGCGCGCGGTGCTCAACCTCGCCGCGCGGTTTGATATCGCGCTCATCGAAGATGACATCTATGGTGAAACCGCCTGGCAATATCCTCGTCCGGCGACGATTAAATCAATGGATGAGGAAGGGCGAGTGCTGTTGTGCAGCTCCTTTTCCAAAACCGTGGCGCCGGGGCTGCGCGTGGGCTGGATTGCGCCAGGCCGTTACTATGACCGCGTGTTGCACCGTAAATATATCGCTACGACCTCTTCTCCTCCGGCCACGCAAACAGCGGTAGCTACCTTTATTCGCGAAGGCCACTATCATCGGCACTTGCGGCGCATCCGCCAGCATTATCAGCGCAATTATGACGTATTAAGCTGCAAGGTGCGCTCCTTGTTCCCCTGCGGGATTTGCGTCAGCCGTCCGCAGGGCGGTTTTATGATGTGGGTGGAGCTGCCGGAAGAAATTGATTTAACGCGTTATACCGCACAGATGCAGCAGAGACGCCTCCATCTGGCTGCAGGCCACCTTTTTTCCGCGTCAGAAAAATACCGTAATTGTCTGCGTCTGAACTTCGCCGCGCCGTTTGATGAAAAGTGTGAAAACGCGCTGCGTAACATAGGCGAGTTCTTTCATGAAGTTATGCGCAAGGGATGATTTCATAACGGGTGCTTTGCCATCACTTTTATTCCCGCTATTTTCAGCTATGTTATTTAACTGTCTGTAAAACGGTAAAAATGGGTAATAACAATACGCCTGGAAAAGGCGAGCAAAGACCGTTAGCGAAACGGCAAACATTACTCCGCAAGAGGACGCGGTATGACATATTCCACACAGCAATCTCTACGAGAAGAGTTTGAAACCGCGCTTGGTATTATCAGCCAGGCGTCGGTGGCGATTCTCGCGCTGCTCGATATTCGGGTGGCCGAAGGCAAAGATCCACAGTGGTTTTCACAACAGCTTGAGCAGGCCCGCCAGAATCTGGGGAGCTGGGCGGTGGTTGGGCGTAAGCTCAATCTCGATGATGTGGAAATGTCCCGTTTCAGCCTGCGGCTACGCCATTTGCAGCAGTTGGTCCCCCGTTATGAAAGCGGTCAGGCGATAAGTCAGAACCAGCTTTTTGCCGCACTGCGCTTTGTGGCCTGCCTGGAGCGGCTGCGCGATAACCAGCCGAAGCTTGAGTACTCGACGGTTCTTGCTGCGGATAACGACGCGCAGCAGCGGCAGGCGCTGCAACAGTTACGGGCGCTGGAGTTAACCCTGAAAGGCCTGATAGCAAACGCCTGGCCCGATCAACAACAACTTATAAACCACCTGAAGCAGCGCATTGGCGGCGACAAAGTGCGCCGCTGGTTGAAGCTCGGCAAGCAGGGCGATGTGCTGAGCGGCATGCTGTTCAGCGAACTGGCCTTGTTGGTCATCGATAAAAAAGAGTATGCGCAGCATTACGAACGCCTGTTCAACGCCGCCGATTCGCTGACGCTGTTTGTCGAGCCGCGTAAAACGCTGCAAACCTTTCTGGATGATGTTCGCGTTATCCGCAACGCCGCCGTGCAACAACAGCCGTTGACGAGCGCGCAGATGACTATGCTGGATGCGTTTTATTCAGCTATTGCGGGGCCGGTGCAGGAGGCGTATGCGAAGGGGCGCGTGAGCGTTAATCCGCAGGCGTTCATGTCGATGGATACCGCGAAGCTCGACGCTTTCTTTGAAGAGGCGGCGCAGAAAAACCGCGCCGTTGGCGGCGATATTTTCGATCTGCGCGATACCATTGAACGGCCCGGCTCCCAACGCCAGGGCGCGGAGCGTGATACGCAACAGCTTCTCGTCAGCGTACTCTGGGGCGTAACGGGGGTGGCTTTTATCGCGGTAGCGCTGGGCGCGCTCTATCTTGCCAGCGATCGGGTTAACCCGCCCCAGACAGCGCAGAGCGTTAATCACGCTTCATCCCAGGCAGTGGAGATTTCGCAACCGGTAAACATCAACGAAACGCCGCGTGAAAAGCTGAGCCGCAAGGGAATACGCTGGGATGTAAATCATTTCCGCGCGGCAATTGATCGCAACGAGACGGATGTGGTTCAGCTCTTTCTGGACGGCGGCATGAGCTGGCAGGTCGCCTGGACAGAGCAGGCGCTGGCGGCAAAACAGGATGATTCGCTAAATCTGCTGCTGCGCCACCGGGCGCAGATGGATGAAATCAAGCCCTGCCGGCGAATGATCGCGACCTTAAGCCATGCGCTGGCGCAGGGCGAAACCTTTACGTCGATGCGCAAGCAGTTCCTGAAAAGCTTCTGCGTTACGCCGGGCGTGGTGAAAAGACAACAACACGCTCTCGACCAGGCGGAATTGCGCGCGCAGGCTAACCCGGATGCGAATACGAAAAAGTGGGCCGCGATTCAGCGTTCGATCTACCAGGAAATAAGTTCAGGCGCTTAAGTTGATTCTTAAGTACATAACTTTTAACGCTGCCGGGGCGATACCCCGGCATTATTTCAGGCGGATTAAAAAGCTCAGCGCAGGTTACGTGGGCAGGGAGAAATCGAGCACCGGGTCCCCAGAGTGCATTGTTCATCCGTAATATATTTTTCGCAGCCCGCGTGTTTTTTTAAATTTTCCCAAAGGTTATTGCAATAAAGCGTAACCCGGTAAATCTGGATGCGGTCAATCCGCTCGCCCTGATAGACCCAGGCCATGCCTGCGTGGACATAAAGAGGCTTTCGGGATGTTATCCGGGCGCAGTAAAGGTGCCAGAGAATGAATTTATTATTGTTAGCGGAAACGACAAGCGTAAAGGCCATGCCGGTTTCCGGGCTAACAAGCGTTTCGAGTACAGTCCATTTCAAACCTTAATCTCCCTCCATTTGATTAAGCGGCCTTATCAAATTAGCGAGAGTGATTATTTCAGGCAACCTTTAAAATTAGAATTCATTCAATATTTTTTCAATTAACTGAAAGTTAAGTAAATAATTGTTTAAATTGCCGGGTTTACGGTTTTTATGCGCGTTATTTTTAGCCATTGCTGTATTTTGCGGAAACTTTAAATAAAAGTAATAACGTAAAAAAATTAAGTAACATTAATGAGAAAGGCTGTAAAAAATACACGTCCTGCATCACGAAATTAAAAAAATCTCTTTTTATACAAAAAGGAGGCTTGCCGCTTCGTTGAGGCGCGCTTCTTCCCGTCTGAAACTGCCGTACTTCCGCGCATCACTTGCCTGCCCGCCGCAGCGCTTATCTTAACGTGAGTAACGATCACACATGTGACCAAATAAAACTAAATGTTGCTAAATGTATTGCCAGCGCTTTGTAAATAATTATCATGTCGAGAATTATTATCATTAAAACAGCCCGGCTGGCGGAGGCGCGGTATCAAAGGAAGCCTTTTCCGCTGTGCTCCATCTGACAATATGGAAATAAAAACAATGAAAATTCAGCAACTTTCTTTGTGGTCACCTTGCCTGCTGGCGCTTGCCGGCCCGGCTGCACACGCAGAACAAGCGCAAAGCGACAACATCGTCGTATCGGCCAGTCGCGCTCACCGCAGCGTAACGGAGCTGGCGCAAACTAACTGGGTAATTGAAGGGCAGGAGTTACAGCAGCAGGTTCAGGGCGGCAAAGAATTTAAAGATGTGCTGGCGCAGCTTATACCCGGGATGGATGTCAGCAGCCAGGGGCGTACAAATTACGGCATGAATATGCGGGGCCGCTCAATGATGGTGATGGTCGACGGCGTACGTCTTAACTCGTCTCGCACGGATAGCCGTCAGCTGGACGCTATCGATCCGTTTAATATCGAACGAATCGAAGTGATTTCAGGCGCCACCTCCCTGTATGGCGGCGGCAGTACCGGCGGGCTAATTAATATCGTTACCAAAAAAGGCCAGCCGGAAAAGCAGGTTGAATTCACTGTCGGCGGCAAAAGCGGCTTCAACAGCCATAACGACCATGATGAGAACGTCGCGGCGGCGGTAAGCGGCGGCAACGAACACGCTTCTGGTCGGCTTTCGGTCGCTTATCAACGTTTCGGCGGCTGGTATGACGGTCGCGGCGAGGAGGTTATCATCGATAACACGCAGACCGGGTTGCAGTACTCTGACCGGCTGGATGTGATGGGAACCGGCACGCTGGACATTGACGATCATCAGCAACTCCAGCTCACCACGCAGTTTTATAAAAGCCGGTCTGATGGTGAGCATGGCCTTGATCTTGCTGAAAATTTTTCTGCGGTCACTGGACAAGGGCAGGCGCGTAACGGCAGTAACCTCTCTTCAGACCGCATTCCCGGCACTGAGCGTCATCTGATTAATCTGCAGTATTCCAACACCGATGTCTGGGGTCAGGACCTGGTCGCGCAAATTTTTTACCGTGACGAAAAGCTGGCCTTTTATCCCTTTCCTACGCTTGGCCGCACGGGCGTAACCAGCATTGGCGCCTCGGAGCAGAACACCCATTTCTGGGGCGGCAAGCTAACCCTAAACAGCAATCCGTTCGACGGGCTGGGCCTCACCTGGGGCGTGGATGCGGAACACGAAACGTTCGACGCCAACCAGCAGTTCTTCGACCTGGCGAAAGCGAGCCAGTCAGGCGGGATGCATCTTGAGAGTGCCTATAATGTAGGGCGCTATCCGGGCTACTCGGTCACTAACCTGGCGCCGTTCCTGCAAGCTAACTATGACATTACCCCTGTCTTTACCCTGAGCGGCGGCGTGCGCTATCAGTACACCGAAAACAAGGTGGATGACTTTGTGGGATACGCCCAGCAGCAGGGGATCGCCACGGGGCTTGCGAGCTCGGCCGATGCGGTGCCCGGGGGAAAAACCGATTACAACAACGTTCTGTTTAACGCAGGCGTGCTTGCGCACCTGACGGAGCGTCAGCAAGCGTGGCTTAATTTCTCTCAGGGCTTTGAAATTCCGGACCTCGCAAAATATTACGGCTCCGGCACCTATCAGTTACGCAACGGCCACTACCGCCTGTTGAACAGCGTCAACGTGAACGACTCCCGGCTGGATGGCATTAAGGTTAACGCGTGGGAGCTTGGCTGGCGTTATACCGGCGATGCGGTTCGCACCCAGCTTGCCGCTTACTATTCGCTGTCTGACAAAACGATCTCCATTAACAAAACAGACATGACCATTAATCTGGACGACGACAAGCGCCGCATTTATGGTCTTGAAGGCGCGGTGGATTACTTCGTGCCGGATACGGACTGGAGCGCTGGCGTCACGTTTAATGTTATTCGTTCAGAAACGCGCGTGGCCGGGAAATGGGAAAAACTGACGGTGGATTCCGCAAGTCCTTCCAAGGCGACGGCCTATATTGGCTGGGCGCCTGATGACTGGACGCTGCGTTTGCAATCCCAGCAGGCGTTTGATCTCTCCGATGAGGCGGGCAATAAAATCGAGGGCTATAACACGATTGATTTCCTGGGCAGCTATGCGTTGCCGGTGGGCAAGCTCAGCTTCAGCGTGGAAAACCTGCTGGATAAAAACTACACCACCATCTGGGGCCAGCGCGCGCCGAAACTCTATAGCCCAACCTACGGCAGCGAGGACCTTTACGCTTACAAAGGCCGTGGCCGCACCTTTGGCCTGAACTATTCGCTGCTCTTCTGAGGATGGCCAGCGCGCAGCAATAAAAAAGGCTAAGAGCATTGCTCTTAGCCTGATTTCTTGTCTGAACAGCGCTTAGCGCATAGTCACGAACTCTTCCGCCGCGGTTGGGTGGATAGCGACCGTGTTGTCGAAATCTTTTTTCGTCGCGCCCATCTTCAGCGCTACGGCGAAGCCCTGCAAAATCTCGTCCATGCCGAAGCCGATGCCGTGAATGCCGACGATTTTCTCCTCTTCGCCAACGCAGACCAGCTTCATGCGGCACGGCTGGCGGTGCGAGGTCACGGCGGTGTACATGGCGGTAAAGGACGATTTATATACCTTCACCTTTTCATCACCATACTGTTCGCGCGCCTGCGGCTCGGTGAGGCCCACGGTGCCGATTGGCGGATGGCTGAAGACCACGGTTGGGATGTTGCTGTAGTCCAGATGCTCTTCCGGCTTGTTGTTGAACAGGCGCTCTGAGAGGCGACGGCCCGCGGCTACGGCAACCGGCGTTAACTCCACCGCGCCGGTATTATCACCCACCGCGTAAATGCCCGGCACGCTGGTGTTCTGGAATTTATCGACAACGATATAGCCGCTTTCCGTGGTTTTAACGCCGGTCACCGCCAGGTTGAAGTTGTCGTTCGACGGCTCGCGGCCAATGGCCCAAATCAGGCAATCCACGGTTTGCGAGCGGCCATCCTCCAGCTCCAGCGTCAGGCTGCCGTCGCTGTTTTTAACTACCGCTTTCGGCGTGGCGTGGGTGTGCAACTGCGGCCCTTCGGCCTGCATAACCTCTACCAGCGTTTCGGAAATCATCGGGTCGAACGTGCGCAGCGGCGCGTGTTTACGCACAAACAGATGCGTTTGCGCGCCCAGCGCGTTGACCACGCCTGCGATTTCTACCGCAATGTAGCCTGCGCCAACGACAGCGATGCGTTTCGGCATCTCCGGGAGCGCAAAGAAGCCGTCGGAATCAATGCCATATTCCGCACCGGGGATGTCTGGCTGTACGGGACGGCCGCCGGTGGCGATCAGGATATGATCGGCGGTGATCGTCTCACCATTCACCTCAACGGTATGCGCATCCACAAAACGGGCGAAACCGTGGATAACATCAACGTTGTTTTTCCCCAGCACGTTCTCATACGAGGTGTGGATGCGGTCGATATACGCGGTGCGGCTGTTAACCAGCTTCTGCCAGTCGAAATGGTTGACGGTGGTATCGAAGCCGTAATCGGGGCCGTAAAGGTGAATAGCCTCGGCGATTTGCGCCGCATGCCACATCACTTTTTTCGGCACGCAGCCCACGTTTACGCAGGTGCCGCCCAGCGCTTTCGCTTCGATTAGCGCGCATTTCTGGCCATACATGGCCGCCCGGTTAATGGATGCAATGCCGCCGCTGCCGCCGCCGATAGCGAGGTAGTCGTAATGTTTGCTCATGGCCGTTTCCTTGAATTGCGTCGAAAAAGTTAGCTAAGTGTACGCCCTGGGCGTCTGGCTTGCGCCTATGGTTGCAATAAGCAACTTATTCCGGAACCACCCAACTCAGCGTGGTGTGGCCCGTACCGGTCGGCACAAGCGTTTTATGCAGCCATGGCAGCACGTTCGCCATCTGCTGCTCAAGCTTCCACGGCGGGTTGATAACAATCATGCCGGAGGCGGTCATGCCGCGCTGATCGCTGTCCGGGCGCACCGCCAGCTCAATTTGCAAAATACGGCGAATGCCGGTCGCTTCCAGGTCGTTCAGCATGCGTTTGATCTGCTGGCGCAGCACAACCGGATACCACAGCGCGTAAACGCCGGTCGCAAAACGCTTGTAGCCTTCGCTGATGCCGCTCACTACCGCCTGGTAGTCGGTTTTGATCTCATAAGGCGGGTCGATGAGGATTAATCCCCGACGGGAGGCCGGCGGCAGTTTGGCTTTTAACTGCTGGTAACCATCGGCGCGCTCTACGCGGGCGCGTTCGTCTTTCTGAAATTCAGAGCGCAGCAGCGGAAAATCGCTCGGGTGCAGCTCCGTCAGTTGCAGGCTGTCCTGCGGACGTAAAAGCTGGCGGGCGATAAGCGGCGAACCGGGGTAATAGCGTAGCTGCCCGCTGCGGTTGAAATGCTGCACCACGCTGATATAAGGCTCCAGCTCGGCAGGCAAGTCGTCCTGCTGCCAGATGCGGGCGATGCCTTCCAGATATTCGCCGGTGCGCTCGGCATGCTCGCCGCTGAGCTGGTAGCGTCCGGCGCCCGCATGGGTATCCAGATAGAGAAAAGGTTTCTCTTTCTCTTTGAGCGACTCAATGATGAGGCTCTGGACGGTATGTTTGAGGACGTCGGCGTGGTTGCCGGCGTGAAAGCTGTGGCGATAACTGAGCATGCGGGATGAATTCCGGAATAAAAGAGGTCAAGCCCTAGTTTATCGCAGATCGCAACGGATTACCGCAGAAGCCATCCCAACGCCAGCATCCCGATGCGTAATCGTGCGCTAAGCGGGCGCCAGGTGGTTAAGCGCATCGCAGCAATAAGCGCTTGCGAGTCCCGCTCGCCATTGAAATTCACTACACTTAACCCCATGCTAAGACGCACAGGCAAAGCGCTGGAACGCGCGCTTCATTCACCCTTTTCGACAGGACTGCGCTTATGACCAATCCGTTACTCACGCCTTTTGAACTGCCGCCTTTTTCCACGATTAAACCTGAGCATGTGGTGCCTGCCGTTACAAAGGCGCTGGAAGATTGCCGCGCGCAGGTAGAGGCCGTGGTCGCCAAAGGCGCGCCTTATACCTGGGATAACCTTTGCCAGCCGCTGGCGGAAGTGGACGACCGTCTGGGACGTATTTTTTCGCCGGTAAGCCACCTGAACTCCGTACAAAACAGCCCGGCGCTGCGCGAAGCTTACGAGCAAACCCTGCCGCTGCTCTCTGAATACAGCACCTGGGTCGGCCAGCATGAAGGGCTTTATCAGGCGTACCGCAACCTGCGCGACGGCGAGCATTATCAGGCGCTCGACACCGCGCAGAAAAAAGCGGTGGATAATGCGCTGCGCGACTTTGAGCTTTCCGGCATCGGCTTGCCGAAAGAGAAGCAAAAACGTTACGGCGAAATTGCCGCGCGCCTTTCTGAGCTGGGGTCGACCTACAGCAACAACGTGCTCGACGCCACGATGGGCTGGTCAAAGCTGATTACCGACGAGGCTGAACTGGCTGGCATGCCGGAAAGCGCGCTGGCGGCGGCCAAAGCGCAGGCGGAAGCCAAAGAGCAGCAGGGCTATCTGTTGACGCTCGACATTCCAAGCTACCTGCCGGTGATGACCTACTGCGACAACCAGCCGCTGCGCGAAGAGATGTATCGCGCGTACAGCACCCGCGCGTCTGATCAGGGCCCGAACGCTGGTAAATGGGATAACAGCCCAATTATGGCGGAAATTCTCGCTCTGCGTCACGAGCTGGCGGAGCTGCTGGGCTTTGAAAACTACGCGCAAAAGTCCCTCGCCACCAAGATGGCGGAAAACCCGCAGCAGGTGCTCGATTTCTTAACCGATCTCGCTAAACGCGCCCGCCCGCAGGGTGAGAAAGAGCTGGCGCAGCTGCGCGCTTTCGCCAAAGAGAACTTTGGCGTGGACGAGTTGCAGCCGTGGGACATCGCGTACTACAGCGAAAAACAGAAGCAGCATCTCTACAGCATCAGCGATGAACAGCTGCGCCCGTACTTCCCGGAGCAGAAAGCGGTTAGCGGCCTGTTTGAAGTGGTGAAACGCATTTACGGCATCACCGCCAAAGAGCGCAAAGATATCGACGTCTGGCATCCGGACGTGCGCTTCTTCGAGCTGTATGACGAAAACAACGAACTGCGCGGCAGCTTCTATCTCGACCTCTACGCCCGCGAAAACAAACGCGGCGGCGCGTGGATGGATGATTGCGTCGGCCAGATGCGCAAAGCGGACGGTTCGCTGCAAAAACCAGTGGCTTACCTTACCTGTAACTTCAACCGCCCGGTGAACGGCAAACCAGCGCTCTTCACCCATGATGAAGTGATTACGCTGTTCCACGAGTTTGGTCATGGCCTGCACCACATGCTGACCCGCATTGAAACCCCTGGGGTGGCGGGCATCAGCGGGGTGCCGTGGGATGCCGTCGAGCTGCCGAGCCAGTTTATGGAGAACTGGTGCTGGGAGCCGGACGCGCTGGCCTTTATCTCCGGCCACTTTGAAACCGGCGAGCCGCTGCCGCAGGCGCTGCTCGACAAAATGCTGGCGGCGAAGAACTACCAGGCGGCGATGTTTATTCTGCGCCAGCTGGAGTTCGGCCTGTTCGATTTCCGTCTGCATGCCGAATTCAGCCCGGAGCAGGGCGCGAAGGTGCTGGAGACCCTCGCGGAAATCAAACAACAGGTGGCGGTGCTGCCGGGGCCGTCATGGGGCCGTTTCCCGCACGCCTTCAGCCATATCTTCGCAGGCGGCTACGCAGCGGGTTATTACAGCTATCTGTGGGCCGACGTGCTGGCGGCGGATGCCTATTCCCGCTTCGAGGAAGAGGGGATTTTCAACCGCGAAACGGGCCAGGCGTTCCTGGATAACATCCTGACCCGCGGTGGTTCCGAAGAGCCGATGGAGCTGTTCAAACGCTTCCGCGGCCGTGAACCGCAGCTCGACGCGATGCTGGAACACTACGGCATCAAAGGCTAAAGCATCACGTGAACATTTGCTTAATGGATGAATCAGGCGCCGGAGACGGCGCCTTATCTGTTCTTGCCGCTCGCTGGAGCTTAGGACACGACGCGGAGAACCCGATGGCGCTGGTCATGACGACAACGCATCTGGAACTGCGCAAGCGCGATGAGCCAAAACTTGGCGGTATTTTTGTCGATTTCGTCTCCGGCGCGATGGCGCACCGCCGCAAGTTTGGCGGCGGGCGCGGCGAGGCGGTGGCGAAAGCCGTAGGGGTAAAGGGCGACTATTTACCGGACGTGGTGGACGCCACGGCGGGGCTGGGACGCGACGCCTTCGTGCTGGCCTCGGTGGGCTGTCGGGTGCGCATGCTTGAGCGCAACCCGGTCGTCGCAGCGCTGTTGGATGACGGTTTGCGTCGTGGTTATGAAGACCCGGAGATTGGCCCCTGGCTGCGCGAGCGGCTCACGCTTATTCACGCCTCCAGCCTGACGGCGCTGGAGCATATTACGCCGCGCCCGCAGGTGGTCTATCTCGACCCGATGTTTCCCCACAAGCAAAAAAGCGCGCTGGTGAAAAAAGAGATGCGGGTGTTTCAGTCGCTGGTGGGGCCGGACGAAGACGCTGACGGTCTGCTGGCCCCGGCTCGCCTGCTTGCCACAAAACGCGTGGTGGTGAAGCGCCCCGACTACGCGCCGCCGCTTGCGAACGTCGCTACGCCGAACGCGGTGGTGACCAAAGGGCACCGGTTTGATATTTACGCCGGCACGCCGGCGTGAAAGCGTAATAAAACGCCCCGCGAAAGCGGGGCTTATCTTTTAGGCTCCTGATGGCGCTTACTCGTCGTCTTCGTCACGCAGCGGCACAATCAGCATGTCGATATGCACCGTGTTGATGAGCTGGCGAGCGGAGGACATCAGCTTGCTCCAGAAATCCTGGTGATGGCCGCAGACGACCAGGTCGACGTCATATTTTTTAATGGCGTCCACCAGCACCTGGCCTAAATCGCCGCTGCCGCTTAAGGTTTCGGTAATCGGGTAGCCTGCATTGGTGGAAAGCTCGGTCAGCGCGTTGTGGGTCTCCTCGGAGATGCGCTTTTGCATATCGCCCAGGTTCACGTCGATAAGGCCGGTATAGAGATCGGAGTAATTCACATCGACATGAATCAAAGAAATTTTCGCGTTGTAAGGACGCGCCATGGATACCGCTTTTTCTACCAGCACTTTGCTTTCCGGTGACAGGTCGACCGCGATAAGAATATGTTGATAAGCCATAGTGTTACTCCTTCCATAAGATGTCGATGACCAGTGGACTGAACGGCGTTTTTGCTTTGCCGCTCGCGTGCCGGCGTCCTGCGTACCACCCTTGCGGGAGCTGACTCCAGCGTAAGGACTTCAATTATAGAGGCTATTTGTACCTTATAGCGCTCTGACTTATCCGTCAATTGACCCTGGTCACCCTTATTCAAATGAAAAATAGCTCGACTGGCATTGATAAGGATTAACGTTGTGGTAAAAAAATTAACGGATCTCCTACACTATTTAATGAGCCGTTCGGGTGAATAAATGTGATCCCCGGCGGGTTTTACTGCATCCATTTACTGAAATGTCAGACTGGGTATCCGGGGCGTCCGCGCCGGATAGAGCGACCGGGGGTGGGGTATGGTCAGCACTGTTGCGCTGTTTTGGGCCTTGTGTGTGGTATGTGTTGTCAATATGGCGCGCTACTTCTCGTCGTTGCGTGCGTTGCTGGTCGTGCTGCGTGGTTGCGATCCCTTGCTTTATCAGTATGTCGACGGCGGCGGATTTTTTACCGCCCACGGTCAGCCCAGCAAGCAGATCCGCCTCGTCTGGTATATCTACTGGCAGCGCTACCTCGACCATCATGATGATGAGTTTATCCGCCGCTGCGAGCGGGTGCGCCGACAGTTCATCCTGACCAGCGCCCTGTGCGGCCTGGTAGTGGTAAGCCTGGTGGCGCTGCTTATCTGGCACTGAGCATAAAAAAAGCGGGCCAGTTGCCTGACCCGCTTTATTCTTGTTAAGCCTGATGCTTACACAAAGCGCAGCGCTATCCAGTACAACACGCCGGAAAGCATAATCGACGCAGGCAGAGTAAAGACCCAGGCCATCAGGATGTTGGTCACGGTTTTACGCTGCAGACCGCCGCCATCCACAATCATGGTGCCCGCCACGGAAGAGGAAAGCACATGGGTGGTGGAAACCGGCATCCCGGTGTAGCTGGCGATACCGATAGAGACCGCCGCTGTCATCTGCGCGGACATGCCCTGCGCGTAGGTCATGCCTTTCTTACCGATTTTTTCGCCGATAGTGGTCGCCACGCGGCGCCAGCCGATCATAGTGCCAATACCCAGCGCCAGCGCTACGGCCATGATTATCCAGACCGGCGCATACTCGATAGTGCTAAGCATATCGCCTTTCAGCTTATTCAACAGACGCTTGTCATCTGCGCTGGTCTCCGGCAGCTTCGCGACTTTATCCGTCGTGTCGGAGATGCAGAGCATAATGCGGCGCAGTTGGCTGCGCTGGTCAACGCTCAGCTTGTCATAGTTGTCGATAGAACCCAGCATCGCTTTAGCGCGGTCCAGCGCGATAATGGCGCGGCTGGCGTCGCAGTGGAACTCTTTCGGGTTCACTGTCGAGCTTACCTGTTCCGGCGTCGGGATCAGCGGATCGACCCCTGCTACCTGGCGGACCGCTGTCGGGTGCTGCTGGAAGTAAGTTTCGACGTTGTTGACCGCATCGCGGGTACGCGTAATGTCGTAACCGGAGGCGTTCATGTTAACCACGAAACCCGCCGGCGCCACGCCAATCAGCACCAGCATGATAAGACCGATGCCTTTCTGGCCGTCATTCGCGCCGTGGGAGAAGCTCACGCCGATAGCCGAAAGGATGAGCGCGATACGCGTCCAGAATGGCGGCTTCTTCTTGCCGTCTTTCTTTTCACGCTCGGCCGGGGTCAGGTGGATACGGGCGCGTTTTTTCGTGCCGCTCCAGTAGCGACGCAGCAAAAACACCAGCCCGCCCGCAAAGACCAGGCCGACGATAGGCGAAATGATTAGCGAGCCGAAAATATTAATGACTTTCGGGATGTTCAGCGCGTCCACCACTGACGTGCCGGTCATCAACGCATTGGTGAGGCCAATGCCGATGATAGCGCCAATCAGAGTATGGGAGCTGGACGCCGGCAGGCCGAAATACCACGTGCCCAGGTTCCAGATGATGGCCGCCAGCAGCATGGAGAAAACCATCGCCAGGCCGTGCGCGGAGCCAACGTTCAGCAACAGATCGGTGGGCAGCATATGCACGATGGCATAAGCCACGCTCAACCCGCCTAACAGCACGCCGAGGAAGTTAAAGATTGCCGCCATCGCCACCGCGAGTTGCGATCGCATAGCGCGAGTGTAGATAACCGTTGCTACTGCGTTTGCCGTATCATGGAAGCCGTTAATGGCTTCATAAAACAGTACAAATCCCAGAGCAAGTAATAACAACAGGCCAGTATGCAGATCCAGCCCGGCAAACAAATGTAGCATAGGACGTTACGCCATTTTGAGGACATGAACGCGGCGCATTATCTAAGACAACCGCGGCGCGGGCAAAGTGAAATATAGACTTTTTTAAGGATTTACGTGCGGTTGTCATTTTTATTAATAATTTTATCTTTTAAATTCAACGATATAAATTTTGAAACAGGTGTTACGCTGGTGCGACCAGCGCCGAATATTTACAATTCGCGGCCCAGTCATTAAGAGGAAAAGGCAGTGGAACAGTTTGATGCCGTCATTATCGGGGCGGGCGCAGCGGGGCTTTTCTGTGCGGCGCAGGCCGGGCAGGCGGGCTGCCGGGTGTTAGTGCTGGATAATGGTAAAAAGCCAGGACGAAAAATTCTCATGTCAGGCGGCGGGCGCTGCAACTTCACCAACCTCTATGTCGAGCCCGCCGCCTACCTGAGCGAGAACCCGCATTTTTGTAAATCGGCGCTGGCGCGTTATACCCAGTGGGATTTTATCGAGCTGGTGGGTAAGCACGGCATCGCCTGGCATGAGAAAACCCTCGGCCAGCTTTTCTGCGATGATTCCGCTCAACAGATAGTCGACATGCTGATGGCGGAATGCGAGAAGGGGAGCGTCACGCTGCGCCTGCGCACCGAGGTGCTCAGCATTGAACGTGACGACAATGGCTATACCCTGCAGCTTAATGGCGCGGAAGTAAAAACGCCGAAGCTGGTTATCGCCACCGGCGGGCTTTCCATGCCAGGCCTTGGCGCCACGCCGTTTGGCTATAAGGTCGCGGAACAGTTTGGTTTAAACGTTTTGCCGACGCGCGCAGGCCTGGTGCCCTTTACGCTACACAAGCCCTTGCTGGAGCAGCTACAGACGCTCTCCGGCGTGGCGGTGCCCTCGGTCGTCACGGCGGAAAACGGCGTCACCTTCCGCGAAAATATTCTTTTTACCCATCGCGGGCTTTCCGGCCCGGCGGTACTGCAAATCTCCAGCTACTGGCAGCCGGGCGAATGGGTTTCGGTAAACCTGCTGCCCGATACGGATTTGTCAGCGTTTCTTAACGCGCAGCGTGAAGCGCACCCCAACCAGAGCCTGAAAAATACGCTTGCCATGTTGCTGCCAAAGCGGCTGGTGGAGTGTTTACAGGAGCTCAAACAGATCCCCGATGCAACGCTTAAACAACTCAATGGCCGCCAGCAACAGGCGCTTGAAGAGACGCTGCAAAACTGGCGCGTACAGCCTAACGGCACAGAAGGCTACCGTACTGCGGAAGTGACGCTTGGCGGCGTGGATACCCATGCGCTCTCCTCGCGCACCATGGAAGCGCGAAACGTGCCAGGCCTCTATTTTATCGGCGAGGTGGTGGACGTGACCGGTTGGCTGGGGGGCTACAATTTCCAGTGGGCGTGGGCCAGCGCCTGGGCCTGTGCGCAGGCGCTGGCGGAAAGCCGTCGCTAAACGCGCTTCTTCGCGCCGGTAAACGTCATCTACCGGCGCGTTTTTATTTTATGTGTTAGCCCAACAGCGAATAAATTATCCGTGCCGTCACTGGTTCTTTTTTATTAATTTAAAACCGCTACTGATTAATTTCATTGGAAGAAGCGCTTTAATTTTCGTTGCGCTTGTTGACCTTTAATTTATATATTTTTGCTATTGACCGAAACGACAGTGATTATTTATTCACCGTTTTAGATTTATTTTTCTCTCGCCGCTACGTTTTTGTTTTTTCCTGCCTTCAGGCCTTTTGTAGCAAGGTTTACAGACTATAAAAGTTAATTGGCGAAGCGCTGAATAATGCCTTGAAAATACCGCTTTTATGGTTGCCGGCTGCATAACCTTGCAGAAAGGGTGACGTTACCTATACTTTTCATTGATGGATTTCTGCGAGCAACTATTCATTATTAAATTATAAATGAACGTGACCGGGAGATATTTCTCCCGTCTTTTTCTTTCACCTGCGCGATATTTTTCACCCGGCGCAGATACATTTTTCCGCTTCGTTTAATAAGGCTCTGTCGGGTATCCGGCGAAAAGGGTCGGCCACCTTTAGGCGCGCCGCTTTCGCCACGCTTTCGGCTTTTTTTACGCTGCTGAACCATCCCTTACGGGTGGGTTTGGTAGGGAGGTTTTGTCTGTAATAAACAGGGGAGTAGGAACGCGTGGCGATATTCTCAACGTTCTGGCAGGCAGGTTATGAAGGGGCGGACCATATCAATCCGCAAGGTATCCCGCTCTCGCTGAATACGACGACGGGCCATCTGCTTCGCGTGCAGGAAGATTATGCCGCGCTCGCCGCGTTTTCTATCGCCACCGTGCGGGAAAGCGTGGGGTGGCGGCTTACGGAAACGCCGCAGGGTTATGATTTCACTGATGTCGCGGCCCGCATGGAGGCGGCGCGCGAGCATGGCGTGCAGGTGTGCTGGACGTTATGCCACTACGGCTGGCCTGATGGCCTGAGCCTTTTTTCCGCTGATTTTGTTCCTCGCTTCGCCCGTTTTTGCGGCGCGCTGGCGCGCTTTCTCGCCCCTTACTACGACCAGCCGCCGGTCTATTCGCCGGTTAATGAAATCTCTTTTATGAGCTGGGGGATTGAGGTGGGGGTATTTCCCTGCCCGGACCGACCGGAAAGCGGCGTTGCCGATGCGGCCAAACGCCAGCTGATCCGCGCCGCTATCGCTGCGTGCGACGCCATCTGGGAAGCGGACAGCCGCGCCCGCATTCTGCATTGCGACCCGATTATCCATGTCATCTCCCGGGATGCCGACCCGGAGGCGCAAGCCGCGGCCCGGGCATGCTCTGACGCACAGTTTCAGGCATGGGACATGCTGAGCGGTCGCCTCGCGCCGGAGCTTGGCGGCGCGCCGCGCTATCTCGATATGATCGGCGCGAACTATTACCACAGCAACCAGTGGGAAGACACAACCCACTACCGCCTGCCCTGGCATTTGGGCGACAGACGGCGTAAGCCGCTCCACGAAATGCTTTACGAACTTCATCAGCGTTACCAGAGGCCGATATTGCTGGCGGAAACCAGTCATGTCGGCAGCGGGCGCAGCGCCTGGGTTCGCCATATCACCGCGCATGTGGCGCAGGCGCAGCTTTCCGGCGCCGATATTTGCGGCATCTGCCTTTACCCGATTGTAGACCGACCTATGTGGGAGGACCCCACGCACTGGACGCAAAGCGGCTTATGGGATCTCGACCTGAGCGGGCCGGACCCGACCGCTCGTCGTCTCCACGCGCCCTACGCCGCCGCGCTCCTTCAGGCGCAGCGCACGCTACGCCATTTTCAATCGTTTATTCACCCGGCGAACCGGGTCGAGGAGAAGGGTATGCATCAGAAAACACTGCTTGTATTCAGCCACTTACGCTGGGGTTTTGTTTTCCAGCGACCTCAGCACCTGTTAAGCCGTCTGGCAGAATATTACCGGGTGTATTTTATTGAGGAACCGGTGTTTGAAGCTGGCCCTGCCGGGTTATACCAGACCGCTCCCGCTCCTAACGTGACGGTTATTCAGCCCCACACGCCTGTGGAAGCGCATGGCTTTCATGACGATCAGATTGCCGTGCTGCAGCCGCTGCTGAGCGAGTTGCTGAGCGAAGGACAACAGCCGGTCGTCTGGTTCTACACGCCAATGGCGCTGCCGCTGCTGACCACGTTTAAGCCCGCCGTAGTGGTTTATGACTGCATGGATGAGCTTTCCGCGTTTCATCAGGCGCCTCGCCAACTGCAACAGCGCGAATCGGCGCTGCTTGGACGAGCCGATCTGGTCTTTACCGGCGGTTCGAGCCTCTATGAAGCCAAGAAAAACCGCCACAGCAGCGTTCACTGTTTTCCGAGCAGCGTTGATGCCGCGCACTTTGAGCAGGCGCTCGATCGCGGCAATGGGCATCCGCTCCAGCAGGCCGTGCCGGGTCCCCGGCTTGGCTATTACGGCGTAATAGACGAACGTATGGACCTGGGGCTTATCGCCGCGCTCGCCGACAGCCATCCGGAGTGGCAAATCGTGATGGTGGGACCGGTGGTCAAAATCGACCCGCAAAGCCTGCCTCAGCGCGACAATATTCACTGGTTCGGCCAGCAGACTTACGAAGCATTGCCTCATTTCCTTGCCGGCTGGGATGTCTGCCTGATGCCTTTCGCCATTAACGCGTCGACTAAATACATCAGCCCGACCAAAGTGCTGGAATATATGGCCGCGCAGTTGCCTGTGGTCAGTACCGCCATTACGGATGTGGAGCGCCATTATGCAGGCCTGGTGGCGATTGCCCGCAGCGAGGAAGAGTTTATACGCGCCTGTGAACAGGCGCTCGGCCTAACCTCTGAGGTGCGTGAAACCATGGCGCGGCAGATGGCGGACGTGGTGGCGGCCACCTCCTGGGATGACACCGCGAAGCGTATGCACTCGCTGATTGAAAATGCGCGCACCGCCGGGCAGACGCCCACGGCGCAGACGACGTCTGATGGCGAGCCGCAAACGCGGGAGAGCGCGGTGGTGCGGCTTAAAACGCTGGCGGCCGATGACGACATCATCCCCTGCCTGGTTATCGGCGCCGGGCCGACCGGGCTGAGCGCGGGTTATCACTACGGGGAAGGGGCCGTACTGTTGGAGAAAAATGCCGCGCCAGGCGGCTGGTGCCGCTCGATAACTGATAAAGGTTTCACCTTCGATTATGCCGGGCACATTATGTTTTCTGACGACGCTTATGTGCTGGAGATGTATAAACTGCTGCTCGGCAACAACCTGCACTGGCAGATGCGGGAAGCCTGGGTCTATAGCGAAGGCGTGCATACTCGCTACCCGTTCCAGGCCTCGCTGTTCGGGCTGCCGCCGGAAGTGATAAAGGAGTGTATCCTGGGGGCTATCGAAGCGCGCTATGGCGCGGCGCAAAAAAGCGGCGTAGCCGCTGTGAACGGGCCTAAGCTCGCCGAAGCCTCCGCGCAGTTCCGGGATTGCTGCGCCGACGGCGCGGTGCCGGACGGCGAAGCGTGCCGCGCGGCGAATGAAAGCGAAGGCGAAGAGAACTTCGAGCGCTTTATCCTGAAAACCTGGGGCCGGGGCATCGCCAAATATTTCGCCATTCCCTACAACAAAAAGCTCTGGACGGTGCCGCTTAGCGAGATGGAAACCTCCTGGCTCGGCGGGCGCGTGCCGCTGCCGGATCTCGGGCAGATTATCGAAGGGGCGCTCGCGCCGCTCGCCAAACCCATGGGACCCAATGCCCGCTTCGGCTATCCGCTGCGCGGCGGCTTTCAGGCGCTAATGTCAGGGTTTCTTCCGCATCTCAAGTGCAAGCTTGAAACCAATACGAAGCTTGTAAAAGTGCAGCCGCGCGAACATATCGCCGTGCTTTCCGATGGCCGCCGCTACCGCTACGAGCAGCTCATCAACACCATGCCGCTGCCGGAGCTTATCAACCTGATGGGCGACGAAGCGCCGGAGGCGGTCCAGGAGGCGGCGAAAGGGTTGCGGCACGTCTCGATACGCTGCGTCAACCTGGGCGTCGGCCGTGCGGATCTCACTGAAAAGCATTGGATCTATTACCCCGGCGAGACGATCTTCCACCGGATTTTCGTACAGGGCAACGCCAGCCCGTTTTGCAATCCGCCGGGCGGCTGCGGGTTAACGTGTGAGATTAGCTACTCGCCCGAAAAACCGCTGCCGGTGGATGGCGATGCGCTTATCGCCCGCTGCGTGGAAGAGTGTATTGCGGTGGGAATGATAACGCGGGAAGACCCGATCCTGACGGCGAATATGATTGATATCCCTTATGCCTACGTGGTTTACGATCATGCGCGCAAGGCTAACGTTGCGCTGATCCGCGAATGGCTGCTGGGGTATGACATTCACCTGTCAGGGCGTTACAGCGAGTGGGAATATTACAATTCCGACCACGCTTTCCTGGCCGGGAAGCGGGCGGCGGAATATGTGAAAACGCGGGTGAAAACCCGCGGCACGCTGGCCTGACAATAGGTTCAGGTGTGTAAAAATAACCAACAGGCCCTGGGCCTGTTGGTTGCTTTTCAGAAGCGGTACTGAATACCGGCAGTGATCATATAGCTTTCGTTTTCAATTCCTGAAGTGTTGCTGCCATAATAATCACGCTCGCCAGTACGGTAATTGATAACTTCCATGCTGCCTTTTTCTTTTTCATATTTAGCCCAGCTTAATTCAGTAAAGACTTTTACGTTTGGCGTGACGTAATAGCCCGCATCGACAGAGGCAAAATAATAGCGTGAGTTTTTAGTATTAGAGCGGAAAGTGGTATCGCGAAGATAGTGCTCATCATTATCTTTAGCTTCAACCCAGGGGCTGAACTTAAACAGCGCGTTAAATTCAATGTCCTGATAGCGGTACATACCCGCTACGCCCATATAGGGCGCGCTAAATTTTTGCTGGTAGCCGATGCCGGTTTCACCGCGGGGAAACTCGCCTTTGTCCGTACCGTTATCGTAATTATACGTGCCGCCATACGAGGTCCAGCTATAACGAGTCTGTTGATAACCGACTACGCCGCCAAAGCGGTAGTTGGGCTGGTTAAAAATCCAACCTTTGATATTAATATCAAACTCATTGGCATAATTAAGAGGCGTATCAGGGTGGGTGGATTTATCTGTCCAGTGCGACTGGCTTTCATCCTGCCAGTCATAGTCTTCCATTTCGCCGCTGCCGGAAGCAAGGGTCGTCCAGCCACGCGCGTTAAGTGTTATATAAGACACCGGCGTCCATGAAATGTCGCCTTTAATAATCGCCGCGTTTTTTATCTTCCAGTCAAGCTGGCTGGCTTTATGCCCTTCATCATAAACATATTCTTTAGATTCGCCGCCAAGCCAACCCAGACTGGTATTAAACGTAACTTCATTATTTATAGACTGCCAGTTTTGTGCAGTTGCAGGAAAACATACGATAAAAGTAGTCATCCCAAGAGGAAAGATATATTTCTTAAGCATCAATAAATTCCTTTTGATAAGCGTGGGTCAGTCCGGTTCGATTAACGAGCTTAACCTGTATATTTTGTATATCTAAAAAAAGACAGAGCGTTCTCGATTTGGCGGCGGTACTATAACCAAACTAAAAAACATTAAAAATTGCGCAGGCCTACATATTTACTTAATGCATTTTTTTATTCTTTTTGAAACTTCTTCATTGGTGGATTGTTTCACTGTAAGTGAAGCGGTTAATCATTCATGAGCGGCAGCTGCGGAAAAAAAAGATTTTATCAATCTATGCAGAGAATCAATAAACCCCTGTAAAAGTTAAAGCGGGCAATTGCCCGCTTTAACCTATTTTTTATTTTTATGCTATCCCGGCAAGCGGCTTTTCGGTCTGCCGGGCCCCAGCAGAATCGCGAGTTTGGCGCCGCCGGTGGTGGTTTCCATCCAGATTTTACAGACGCTGGTGAGCGGCACGGAGAGCAGCATGCCCACCGGGCCGAGCAGCCAGCCCCAGAAAAGCAACGAGAGAAAGACCACCAGCGTCGACATGCCGAGGCGGTGTCCCATCATGCGCGGTTCCACCATATTCCCCAGCACCATATGTACCGCCAGGAAAAGCAGCCCCACCATCACGCATTCGTAAAAGCCGTTAAACAGCAGCGCCTGGATCATGGGCGGAATGGCTGAAAGCACAGAGCCGATGTTAGGAATGTAGTTAAGCAGGAAGCCGAGCACGCCCCACATCAGCGCGAACTGCACGCCAAGCAGCGTTAACCCGAGCCAGATAATAGCCCCGGTCCAGAGGCTAATGAGCGTCTTAAGCGCCAGATAATGAGTCACTCCCTTCAGCGCGCGGTGCAGCCCGGCGATATGAATCTGCGGGTTGGAAAGGGCGAAACGCAGTTTGTAGGGCAGATGGCGCACTTCAAAAAGCATAAACACGACGGTCATCACCAGCAGCACGATGCTAGCCATCGCGCCGGAAAGCTGTGTCATCAGCATGGTGGCATAGCCCATCATCTTTTCGGAATCCATTCGCTGCAGCATGCGCTCCGGCGAGAGATGCAAATGCATAAACGGCACCATCCGTTCCAGATGCATTATCTTGCGTGAGAATTCGTTCGCATATTTTGGCAACAGCGCAACGAACTCATTGAGCGAAGCGGCCAGCAGGCCGAGCAGCAGCGTGAGCACGAAAAGCATCACGATGACCACAATAGTAATGGCGAACGAGCGTTTAAAGCCCCGGCGCACAAACCACGTGACCAGCGGGTTAAGCACGATGGCGAAAAACAACGCCAGCAATAATGGAACAATAATGTCGGCGGCGGCGTGGATGCCGGCCAGAATAATGACCAGCGCCGCCAGCTTTTGCAGCATATGCAGGCCAGTCTTCTGCGTGGCCGCAACCTCGTTGCTGCTGCCCGTCTTTCTGAGCATGGTGAAGTCCTTTTAAGTAGTCGCCCGTACTGTGTGGTTGTTTACAGTGTAGCCCTTTGCAGAAAGCGCGCCGGAGTAGAGCGTTCTGAAAGTGAAGGCTGATTTTCCGGGGTCGACATGTTTATACTGGCGCACTGTTGTTAATTTCCGGTGATTTCCATGCCCGACCGCGCCGCTGAACCGGCTATTAGCGGATTACGCCTTAATCTGCGCATCGTATCTGTTGTTATCTTTAACTTCGCCAGCTTCTTAACCATTGGTCTGCCGCTTGCGGTGCTGCCCGGCTATGTGCACGACGTGATGGGCTTTAGCGCTTTCTGGGCGGGGCTGGTCATCAGCCTGCAATACTTCGCCACTCTGTTAAGCCGCCCGCACGCCGGACGCGCCGCCGATACGCTCGGGCCAAAGCACGTCGTGATCCTTGGCCTGTGCGGCTGTTTCTTAAGCGGGCTTTGTTACTGGCTGGCGGCAGAAACGCAAGCCTGGCCGCTGGCGAGCCTGGCGCTGCTCTGCCTTGGACGACTTATTCTTGGCGTAGGGCAGAGTCTTGCGGGAACCGGGGCGACGCTCTGGGGCGTGGGCGTTGTGGGTTCGGTGCATATCGGTAAAGTGATTTCGTGGAACGGCGTAGTGACTTACGGGGCGATGGCGGTTGGCGCGCCGCTGGGGGCGCTGTGCTACGCGTGGGGCGGACTGCGGTTGCTGGCGGGCGTGATTATGGGCGTATCGCTGCTGGCGGCGTTGCTGGCGCTGCCGAGACCTAAAGTGACGGCCAGCAAGGGCAAACCGCTGCCGTTTCGCGCGGTGCTGGGGCGCGTCTGGCCCTATGGCATGGCGCTGGCGCTCTCTTCGACCGGCTTTGGCGTTATCGCCACCTTTATCACACTCTTTTATCAGGCCAAAGGCTGGGATGGCGCGGCTTTCGCGCTGACGCTCTTCAGCGCCGCGTTCGTCGGCGGCCGCCTGCTGTTCCCCAACGGCATTAACCGTCTCGGCGGGCTGAACGTGGCGATGATCTGCTTTGCCGTGGAAGCGCTGGGGCTGCTGTTGGTGGGGCTCGCCGTCACGCCGCTGATGGCGAAGGCAGGCACGCTGCTCACAGGCGGCGGGTTCTCTCTGGTCTTCCCGGCGCTTGGCGTGGTGGCGGTGAAAGCGGTGCCGCAGCATAACCAGGGTAGCGCGCTGGCGACCTACACGGTGTTTATGGACTTATCGCTCGGTATGACCGGGCCGCTGGCGGGCGTGATGATGGCTTACGCGGGCGTGCCGATGATTTATCTGGCGTCGGCGGCGCTGGTGCTGGCAGCGATGGGGTTGGCGTGGCGGCTAAAAAAACGGCCTCTGACGCAGGCGCCAGAGGCCGGTGAAACGCGGCAGTGATTACTTCAACACGATGGTGTTGATGATATTTTCCGCCGCGCTCTGCGCCTGCTGCTGATTGTCGGCAGGCAGGGTGATTTGCATGGTCAGCAGTTTGTTATCCACATGGCCCAGCACAACAGACGAGTAGGCGGTCTGGCCTTTGGCGGAGATAATGCTGTCAAGCTGCTGCAGCTTCTGGCCTTTGATCTCAACGGCTTTGTTGGTGACCACTTGCAGGTTCGGATCGCGGCTGCGCTGCTGGTCTTCCAGCCGTTTAGCCAGCACATCGAGCGGCTCCTGGGTGTTGTCGCCAAGAATGACGATAACCGCTTTCTCGCCGGTGGTGTCCGAGTAAACGTGCATGTTGTTCGCCTGGGTGCCGAGTTTGCCGCTCTGGTCGGACATATCCGCTGGCAGGGAGAAGCTCAGCTTGCCATCCAGCAGGCTTACCGGCTGACCGCTGGCGGCGCTGCTTTCGGCCGCGTTGCCGGCAGCAGGCGCTTTGCTGTCGTTGTTGTCACAGGCCGCCAGCCCCATTACCAGCAGGCCAATACCGACATATTTTACCAGGTTGCGCATTGACTTATTCCTTTACATAAACGGTCATAACGACCCATCCCTGCATCTTAACACAAGAAATTCCGCGAACGTTTAACCGTGCTGCAACGCGGAGAAATCGGATTTATCTGCCAGTTTTTTCAACAGCATATTCAGCAGCACGCCATATATCGGCAGGAAGAAAATAATGCTGATAAGCACCTTAAAGCAGTAGTCCACCGCAGCGATTTCCATCCAGTGCTCGGCCATGAACGGATCGGGGCTTCGCCAGAAGGCGATAAAGAAGAACGACAGCGTGTCGCTGATATTGCCAAGCAGCAGGGAGGCACCAGGCGCAAGCCACCACTGGCGGCTCTGGCGCAGACGGTTAAAGACATGCACATCCAGAATCTGCCCAAGGGCGTAAGCCATAAAGCTCGCCGTGGCGATACGGGCAACGAACAGGTTAAAGTGCGCAAGCGCGCCGAACCCTTGCCAGCTTCCCATGTAGAAAAGCGACGAGACCACGTAAGAAATCAGCAGCGCCGGCACCATTACCGCGAAAATAATGCGGCGAGCCAGCGGCGCGCCAAAAATGCGCACGGTCAGGTCGGTTGCCAGAAAAATAAATGGGAAGCTGAACGCGCCCCAGGTGGTGTGAAAACCGAAAATGGAAACCGGCAGTTGCACCAGGTAGTTACTGGACGTGATAACCAGCAAATGAAACAGCGAAAGCCAGACGAGCGCACGGCGGCGCTGGCTTGAAGTAAAGGACGTCATATTGTGACCTTTTTGTTAGTTGGGGTGAGGGAACCCAGTTCATTCTTGCTTGAGGGCAGACGCGGCGCGTTTGCGCAAAAGCCGCCGCATAATACTGCTTTACGTCGTCAATGCAATGGTTAATTTTAACGCAATCGTTAAGCTCGCTTGCGCCTCTGCCTTCTGTGCGTAAACTAAGGCGGTTTTTGACTGATCCGAGAATAAAATGACCGACCTGTTCGCCAATCCCGACCATACGCTGGACGCTCAGGGGCTGCGTTGCCCGGAACCGGTAATGATGGTGCGTAAAACCGTTCGCCATATGCAGGCAGGCGAGACGCTGCTCATTATTGCCGATGACCCGGCCACTACCCGTGATATACCGGGCTTTTGCCGTTTTATGGAACATGAATTGCTCGCCCAGCAGACGGAAACGCTGCCCTATCGCTATATCTTGCGCAAAGGGCACTGATAATGCGTGGGCAGTCCCGATTAAGCGGCTGCCCTGAACCTTCGTCACATTCTTTTTAAAACCTTGTTTCAAAGCTTTCACTTTTGTGAGGCGCTTCACCTCCGTTTTACCAGGCTTAAGCTAGTTTTAAGCGGCAAATCAAAACAGCGTTTTATATCTTGCCTCTTACTCTGCTGGAGCTGACCCGATGAAAAAGACCTTATTAACAGGCCTGGCTGGCCTGTGCCTGTCCACCGCGTCACTGATGTTTGCGACCGCCGCGTCGGCGCAGGTGATCAAAGCTGCCGATGTGCATCCGCAAGGGTACCCGAATGTCGTCGCCGTCCAGCATATGGGCGATAAACTCAAACAGCAGACTAACGGCGAGCTGGAGATTAAAGTGTTTCCGGGCGGCGTTCTGGGCGATGAAAAACAGATGATTGAACAGGCGCAAATGGGCGCCATCGACATGATTCGCGTCTCGATGGCGCCTGTCGCCGCCATCCTGCCGGAAATCGAAGTCTTCACGCTGCCTTACGTTTTCCGCGATGAAGACCATATGCACAAGATTATCGATGGCGACATCGGCAAGCAGATTGGCGATAAACTCACCAGCAACCCGAAATCTCGTCTGGTTTTCCTGGGCTGGATGGATTCCGGCACCCGCAACCTCATTACCAAAAACGCAGTGGCGAAGCCGGAAGACCTGAACGGGATGAAAATCCGCGTACAGGGCAGCCCGGTGGCGCTCGCCACGCTGAAAGACATGGGCGCGAGCGCGGTCGCGATGGGGGTGAGCGAGGTTTACAGCGGCCTGCAAACCGGCGTGATTGACGGCGCAGAGAACAACCCGCCGACTTATATCGCCCACAACTACCTGCCGGTCGCTAAAAACTACACCCTGAGCGGCCACTTTATCATTCCGGAAATGCTGCTTTATTCCAAAGCGAAGTGGGACAAGCTCAAGCCTGAGCAACAGCAAACCATCCTGAAGCTCGCCCGCGAAGCGCAAATGGAGCAGCGCGAGCTGTGGAATGCCTATAACAAGCAGGCCCTCGACAAGATGAAAGCGGGCGGCGTGCAGTTCCACGACATCGACAAAGCCTGGTTTGTGAAGGCCACTGAGCCTGTGCGCCAGCAGTATGGTGAAAAGCATCAGGATCTGATGAAAGCGATAGCGGACGTTCAGTAATTCCCTGCGCCGGACAACCGGCGCTGCACCTTTTCCCGGAGGCGTTATGTCCCGCTTTTACTTATCCTGTATGGACAAGCTTTACCTGTTCGCCATGGCCGTCGCCGGGCTGGCGCTGGTGGTGATGACCGTTATTATCCCGATTAACGTTTTCTCCCGCTATGTTCTCAATCGGGCGGAGTCCTGGCCGGAGCCGGTCGCCATTATCTGCATGGTGACGTTCACCTTTATTGGCGCAGCCGTGGGGTATCGCGCCGGGTCGCACATCGCCGTGAACATGCTGACCGACCGTCTGCCGCCGTTCTGGCAGGGCCTGCTGGCGCGCGTTGTGGACGTGCTGATGCTGGTCATCTCGCTGGTAATGTTTTACTACAGCTACTTTCTTTGCCTCGAACTGTGGGAGCAGCCTGTCGCGGAGTTCCCTGTCGTCACCTCCGGGGAAACTTACCTGCCGCTGCCTGTCGGCGCGGCGATCTTAATCCTGTTCGTCATTGAACGCCTGCTGTTCGGTTCCCAGGAGAACCGCCCGGTAGTGCTGATTGGCAACCACAGCTGACGGGGTGACATACCAATGGACGCATTCATTTTACTGGCCACCCTCGCGGTGTTGCTGGCGGTGGGCATGCCGGTGGCTTTCGCCGTAGGGTTAAGCGCTGTGGCGGGCGCGTTATGGATCGAGCTGCCGCTGGAAGCGCTGATGATTCAAATCACCAGCGGGGTGAATAAGTTCACGCTGCTGGCTATTCCGTTCTTTATCCTCGCGGGCGCCATTATGGCGGAAGGGGGCATTGCGCGCCGTCTGGTGAACTTCGCCTACCTGTTTGTCGGATTTGTGCGCGGCGGCCTGTCACTGGTGAACATTGTCGCTTCCACCTTTTTCGGCGCCATTTCCGGCTCGTCGGTTGCGGATACGGCCTCTATCGGCAGTGTGATGATCCCGGAGATGGAAAAAAAGGGCTACCCGCGCGACTACGCGGCGGCGGTGACAGCGAGCGGTTCGGTGCAGGCTATCCTCATTCCGCCAAGCCATAACTCGGTGATTTATTCACTGGCGGCGGGCGGCACGGTCTCCATCGCCACGCTGTTTATCGCCGGCGTCTTGCCGGGATTGCTGCTCGGAATGTGTCTGGTTGTGCTCTGTCTGGCCTTTGCCCGCAAGCGCGGCTACCCGAAAGGCGAGCGCATTCCGATGAAACAGGCGCTGAAAATTTTTGTCGACGCGCTCTGGGGGCTGATGACGGTGGTGATTATCCTGGGCGGCATTCTGACAGGGGTATTTACCGCGACGGAATCGGCGGCGGTCGCCTGCGTCTGGGCCTTTTTCGTCACGATGTTTATTTACCGCGACTACAAATGGAATGAGCTACCGAAACTGCTTTGCCGTACGGTAAAAACCGTCACTATCGTCATGATCCTGATAGGCTTCGCGGCGGCGTTTGGTGCGGTAATGACCTACATGCAGCTGCCAACGCGCATCACCGAGTTTTTTACGTCGCTCTCGGATAACAAGTACGTCATTCTGATGTATCTCAACGTCATGCTGCTGCTTATCGGCACGCTGATGGATATGGCGCCGATTATCCTTATCCTCACGCCCGTATTGCTGCCGGTGACCAATGCGCTTGGCATCGATCCGGTGCATTTCGGCATGATCATGATGGTGAACCTCGGGATCGGCCTGATTACCCCGCCGGTGGGCTCGGTGCTGTTTGTGGCAAGCGCGGTCAGCAAGCAGAAGATTGAGGCGGTGGTGCGCTCCATGCTGCCCTTCTACGCCGTGCTGCTGATTGTACTGGCGATGGTGACTTACATTCCGGCGATATCGCTCTGGCTGCCGGGAATGTTGGGAATGATGTAAGAGGTTGGTTAACGTTGCGCTTAGCCGCCCTGGATACGCTGTTCGGGCGGCGGAAGGGCCTGTTTGCCGAAGCGCGGGCTTTCCATGACGCGCTCCCTCACGCGAAGAGGTTACGGGGGCGCGCCGCCCCCTTAATCATCCTGATTTGCGGCAAAAGGGCCGCCGCCATAAACAACCGCCGCATCGACGGTGGTTGTTTTGTCGTATGGGTAAGCGCAGCGCCACCCCATTTTACCTGTATACCCCTCACCGCCCTTTACGCAGCAGCCGCAGGGCGTTGGCGGTTACCAGCACCGTGGCGCCCGTATCCGCCAGCACCGCCAGCCACAGGCCGGTCATGCCGAGCAGCGTGGTGACCAGGAAAATGCCCTTTAACCCCAGCGCGATAGCGACATTCTGCCGGATGTTGCGGTGAGTCGCGCGAGCGAGTTTTATCATCGACGGCAATTCCGTCAGGCGGCTGTGGGTCAGCGCCGCATCGGCGGTTTCCAGCGCCACGTCGGTGCCGTTGCCCATGGCGATGCCAATGGCGGAAGCCTTCATGGCGGGCGCGTCGTTAATGCCGTCGCCCACCATCGCCAGCGGCGCGCGGCGGTTAAGCTCGTTAATGGCCGCGACCTTATCGCCAGGCAGCAGGTTTGCGCGGTAATCCATGCCTGCTTCACCGGCGATGGCTGCCGCAGCGCGCGGATTATCCCCGGTCAGCATTACGCTCTGAATGCCCAGCGCGCGAAGGCGTTCTACCGCCTCGCGAGCGTCCGGGCGAAGCGTGTCGCGCAGCGCCAGCGTGCCGAGCAGTTCGCCTTCACATTCTACAAGCACCACGGTCTGCCCCTGCGCCTCCTGCTCGCGGATCCGCTGTCGCCAGCGGTCCGGTATCTCCATCTGCGTTTTATCCGGCGCGCTAAGGCGCACGACGCGTCCTTCCACTTCGGCTTCCACGCCCACGCCCGCCAGCGTACGCTGCGCCCGGGTTCGCAACGGCGCCACGTTACGCTGGGCCGCCTCATGAATGATGGCCTGCGCCAGCGGGTGCGTGCTGCCCTGTTCAACGGCGGCGGCAAAGGCCAGCAAGGCGGCCTCTTCCAGGCCTCGCTCAGCGGTTATCGCCGTGACGTGCGGCTTGCCGGCGGTCAGCGTGCCGGTTTTATCAAACGCTATCTGTCGCACGCGGCCTAACATTTCCAGCGCCGCGCCCCCTTTTATCAGCACGCCGCGCCGCGAAGCGGCGGCAAGGCCCGACGTGATAGCCGCAGGCGTTGAGATAACCAGCGCGCAGGGGCAGCCAATCAGCAGCAATGCCAGCCCTTTATAAATCCACTCCTGCCAGGCGGCGGCGAAAAAGAGCGGAGGGATAACCATGACCAGCAGCGCCAGCAGCATGATCGCAGGCGTATAGAGGCGGCTGAAGCGGTCAATGAAACGCTCGATGGGCGCGCGGCGCTCTTCCGCTTCTTCAATCAGCCGAAGAATGCGGTCTATAGCGCTGTCGCCCGGTTCGCTCACCACCTCAAGCTGCACCAGCCGGTCCACGCTGGTGGCGCCCGCCGCCACTTTTTCACCCTGCTGACGCTCAACGGGCAGCGACTCACCCGTCAGGGCGCTTTCATCAAAGCTTGCGAAAGGAGAAAGCAGCCTGCCATCCGCGGGCAAACGTCCGCCCGCCGCCACCTCTATCACATCGCCGGGACGCAGCGTTTCCAGCGCCACGCTTTCACGCTGGCCGTTGCGCAGACGAACGGCGGTCTCCGGGCGCAGCGCCACCAGCGCGCTGACGCCTTTTCGCGCGCGCTTCGCCGCCCAGCCTTCCAGCTGCTCGCCAATAAGAAACAGCAGCAGCACCATCGCCGCTTCAGCGGTCGCGCCGATAATTAAGGCGCCCGTCGCCGCCACGCTCATCAGCGTCTCTATGGCAAACCAGCTGCCGCTGCGCATCAGCCGGAACGCCTGCCGCGCCACGGGCCACAGGCCGACCAGCGTGGTCGCCACAAAAGCCAGCTTGCCGTAAGGGTGATTGACATGCTCAAGACCCCAGCTGATAAGCATCAGCGAGAGGAGGGTAATAATGGGCAGGTAATCGCGCCAGCTGGCGGTGTCGACCACCGGCGCGCGGGCGTCGCGTAGCGTATAGCCCGCGGCGTTGACGGCGTGCGCTATCGCTTCACGGGCCTCATCCGGCGCGTCCACCAGCAGTTTTTCGGTGGCGAACGCGACCTGCACCTGGCGTACGCCGGGAACCTGACGCACGGCATTCTCTACCTTGCGCGCGCAGGCGGCGCAGTCCATCCCCTCCACGCGCCAGCTCAGGCGAGCGGCGATATCCGGCGTCGCTTCCGGCGCATCCGCTGCACACGTACCGCCCGGGCAGCAGGGCTTCGCTTCAGGCAATGGATTAAGTTTCATCTTCGCGAATTGCGGTGTTTTAACGGGGCCAGGAGAAGAAGAGGGCATGGCATCCTCCGGTAACGATAATTTTCTCATTACCGGAGGATACACTCTGGAGTCGACTCCAGAGTCAAGGGAGAAAAGCGAGTTTTCGTCGGCTATCAGAGATAAAGCGAACGTACGATCATGAAGTGGCCGGCGAAGTAACAGGCCGCTGCGATGGCGCTGTCGCCGGTAAAGCGCTTACGGTAATGGCTGCCGAGCCAGACGATAACGCCGAGCAGCAGCAGCGACGCGCCCACAAAGCCGGAGAAACTGGTATCGGTCGGGCGGAAGAAGTAGAGCTCACCCGCAAGCCACACCATCACCAGCGTCATGCCGATATACGTGCAGACCGGCCAGCGCAGCGTATCAAGCCGCGTCCAGATGGTGGCGATAAGCGCCGCGCCAATCACCAGCAGCGCCAGCGGCAGCGGCCAGAAGAAAGACATCGACATCTGGCTGGCGAAATAGATGGTGTAAAGCAGGTGCGAAAGGAAAAACGCCCCGGTGGCATAGAGCAACTGCTGGCGCGGCAGCAGCGTCAGCGCATCGCCCGCAAGCGTCGCGACCAGCCCGGCAAGCACCAGATAGCCCACGGGTTCCGCCAGCGGCGCCTGCCAGGCGAGCAACAGCAGCAAGAGCAGCGTAAGCGGCTTAAATACCCAGCGTTGCCACGCCGGACCACGGTAGGAGGCATCCACATACAGCCAGCCGGAAAGAAGGACAGCAATAAACGACCAAAGCATGATAAGTCCCTGAATCAGTTATGGTAACGGGTGCGCTCAGCGCACGGCTCTACCTTTCAGTCTAGTGGTCGAAGCGTCGGGATGACAACGTCAGTCGCTACGGGGTATTCTTAAAATGTATCCGCAATTCAGGCAGCCAGCATGAGTAAACCACCGCTTTTTTTCATTATTATCATCCTTTTAATCGTTATTGCCGCTTCATTTCGCTTCATGCACCAGCGGCGCGAAAACGGCGCCAATGACGCCGCGCCTGTGGTGGAAAAGCGTATGAAAGTGATGAACAAACGTGAAAAAGCGGCGAACGAGCAGCGCTCGCGCCAGCGTGAGGTGGCGCCGCCTGCGCAGACGATGCGTTATGAGGCGAGCTTTCGGGCGCCAGACGGCGGGCTGGCGATGACGTTTCGTCTGGAGGCGGAGCAATATCATGCGTTAGCGGTGGGAGAGACCGGCACGCTCAGCTATCAGGGGACGCGCTTTATTCGCTTCGTCCCCGGCCCGGCCCGTTAACGCGGGCGCTTTTGCTGTTTCTGCCAGGCGAGAAGTTCAAACACGCCAAAGATAAAAATGCGCAACTGCTGTGCGCGGCTAAGCGCCGGCCCTTCTTTCGGCTGTGTCGCTTTCAGCAGGCTCAACTGCAGGCCATGCATCAGCACCATAAAGATCAGCGCCACGTTGACAAAGATATTGAGCGGCCGCGGAAAAGGCTGAACGATATTCAGAATAAGAAAGGCCCAGACGCAGAGCATCAACAGGCGACCCAGATTAATCAACATCTTCTTCTCCTTGTGTTTCAAGCGAATAAAGGCGGTAAGCAACCTGTCCCGCGACTTTTTCGCGATGCAGCCGCCAGCTTGCCGGCACTGGCGGCAGGCCGTTTTCCACTTCGCTTTCAACATAGACCATCGCGCCGCTGGCAAGCCAACCCTGCGTTTCCAGCAGTTTCAGCGTCTCTTCCAGCAAGCCTTTACGAAAAGGCGGGTCGACAAAAACAATGTCGTACGGTTCGCCCGGCTGGTTAAGGTAATTAAGTGTGTTAGTGTTCACTACCTGTGCGTTGCTCGCCTTTAGCGTCGCCAGGTTCTTTTGCAACTGCTGCGCGACGCCGCGCTCCATCTCAAGCAGCGTGGCTTTGGCCGCATAGCGAGAGAGCGCCTCAAGGCCCAGCGCGCCGCTGCCGGCGAAACAGTCGAGGCAGCGGGCGTCTACCAGATAAGGGGCGAGCCAGTTAAACAGGGTTTCGCGCACCCTGTCAGTGGTAGGACGAAGGCCGGGGCTGTCGGGGACCGGAAGTTTCCGGCCGCGCCACTGCCCGCCAATAATGCGGATCTGTCCGCTGCCGGAGGTGGTGGGTTTCTTCATTATGCTCACTGCGCTCAACAATCTGGCCTGCTATTCTAGCGGCGCAGAGGGGCGGACGAAACCTCAATCCCCTCGCGTGCCGCCCCGCAGGGAAAGTGGTAGACTAACGTATTCATTTGCAATTTTTTCAGTACCCGCGCGGTGACGACGGGACTGCGCCATGACTTAACCGCGAGGAGTGTATTCGCCAATGGCAAAAGAGAAAAAACGTGGCTTTTTTTCCTGGCTCGGTTTTGGCCAGAAAGACGAGGCGCCAGCGCAGGAAGAACAACAAGTAGCAGAGCAGCAGGCGGTTGAAGAAAAACCGGCTGAAGCCGCGCCCGTCGCGCCTGAAGAAACGCAGCGCGAAGAACAGGCCGAGCCGCACACGCTCGCGGAGTCGGAGACGTTTGCGCAGGATGTGGTTGAAGTCAGCGAGCAGGTAGCGCAAGAGCAGGAGGCGGCCGCCGCTCATGAAGAGCAGGAAACCGTCCAGCAAGCCGCGCCGCTTGAGGCGGAACCCGAGGTCGTTGCCGAAATTGAGCCAGAACCCCTCGCTGAGATTGAGCACGAAACGCTGCCGCTGCCGGAAGAGATAACCGCAGAAGCGGAGCCGGAAGCCTGGCAGCCGGAGCAGGAAATCGAGTCGCAGGAAGAGGCCATCGACGAGGAAGAACTCGCGGCGCTGGCCCTGGCGGCGCAGCCGGAAGCGGAAGAGATCCTTGATGACATCGAGGCGCAAGACGCGCCGGAAACTGCTGAAGAAGCGGCGCCCGTTGAGCAAGAGAAGCCGACCAAAGAGGGTTTCTTCGCCCGCCTTAAGCGCAGCCTGCTGAAAACCAAAGAGAATCTCGGTTCCGGATTTATCAGCCTGTTCCGCGGCAAAAAAATCGACGACGATCTGTTCGAGGAACTGGAAGAACAGCTGTTGATTGCGGATGTCGGCGTGGAAACCACGCGCCGCATCATCAACCATCTCACCGAAGGGGCCAGCCGTAAACAGCTGCGCGACGCCGAAGCGCTCTACGGTCTGCTGAAAGAAGAGATGGGTGATATTCTCGCGAAAGTGGATGAGCCGCTTAATATTGAAGGCAAGAGCCCGTTCGTGATTCTGATGGTCGGCGTAAACGGCGTGGGTAAAACTACCACCATCGGCAAGCTGGCGCGCCAGTTTGAGCAGCAGGGCAAGACCGTCATGCTGGCGGCCGGGGATACGTTCCGCGCGGCGGCGGTTGAGCAGCTTCAGGTCTGGGGCCAGCGCAACAATATTCCGGTTATCGCTCAGCACACCGGCGCGGATTCCGCCTCGGTTATCTTCGACGCCATCCAGGCGGCGAAAGCGCGTAATGTTGACGTGTTGATTGCCGACACCGCAGGGCGTTTGCAGAATAAAGCGCACCTGATGGAAGAGTTGAAAAAGATTGTGCGCGTGATGAAAAAGCTCGATGTGGACGCGCCGCATGAAGTGATGCTCACTATCGACGCCAGCACCGGGCAGAACGCGGTAAGCCAGGCGAAGCTGTTCCACGAAGCGGTTGGGCTGACCGGCATTACGCTGACTAAGCTCGACGGCACCGCCAAAGGGGGCGTTATCTTCTCGGTGGCGGACCAGTTCCACATTCCGATTCGCTATATCGGCGTCGGTGAACGTATTGAAGATTTGCGTCCGTTTAACGCGGGCGATTTTATTGAGGCACTTTTTGCCCGAGAGGATTAACAATGATTCGCTTTGAACACGTCAGCAAAGCCTATCTCGGTGGGAGACAAGCGCTGCAGGGGGTGACTTTTCACCTGCAGCCGGGCGAGATGGCGTTTCTGACCGGCCATTCCGGCGCCGGGAAAAGCACCCTGCTCAAGCTCATTTGCGGCATTGAGCGGCCCAGCGCCGGCAAGATTTTTTTCAGCGGTCATGAAATCAGCCGCCTGAAAAACAGCGAAGTGCCGTTCCTGCGCCGCCAGATTGGCATGATCTTTCAGGATCACCATCTGCTGATGGACAGAACGGTTTACGATAATGTGGCGATCCCGCTGATTATCGCCGGCGCCAGCGGCGAAGACATTCGTCGTCGCGTGTCGGCGGCGCTGGATAAAGTGGGGCTGCTGGACAAAGCGAAAAACTTTCCGATTCAACTCTCCGGCGGCGAGCAGCAGCGCGTCGGCATCGCCCGTGCGGTGGTGAACAAACCGGCGGTGCTGCTGGCGGATGAACCGACCGGCAACCTGGACGACGCGCTCTCGGAAGGGATTTTGCGTCTTTTTGAGGAGTTTAATCGCGTAGGGGTAACCGTATTGATGGCGACGCATGACACCGGGCTTATCTCCCGCCGTGCGTACCGTGTGTTATCCCTGAGCGACGGGCATTTGCATGGAGGCCTGGCTGGTGAATAAACGCGACGCGCTTAATCAGATTCGCCGCTTCAGCAACAAGCTGAACGATTACAACCAACAGCGGCGTGGGGGCGAGCCGGGCAAGCCTTCGCCAAAGCGTGCGAAAGCGACGAGCGGCAAAGGTAAATCCCGTAAGGGCGGCATTAACGAACAGATGCGTTACGCCTGGCAGGGCGCGCTGGCGGACCTGAAAAGCAAGCCGTTCGCTACGTTTCTGACGGTGATGGTTATCGCCATCTCTCTGACGTTGCCAAGCGTCTGCTATATGGTTTACAAAAACGTTAACCAGGCGGCCTCGCAGTATTATCCTTCTCCGCAAATCACCGTCTATTTCGACAAGGCGCTGGATGATGACGCAGCGCAACAGGTAGTGGGGCAGCTTCAGGCCGAGCAGGGCGTGGAAAAGGTGAATTATCTTTCGCGCGATGAGGCGCTTGGCGAATTCCGCAACTGGTCGGGCTTTGGCGGCGCGCTGGATATGCTGGAAGAAAACCCGCTGCCCGCCGTGGCGGTCGTCGTGCCAAAGCTGGATTTCCAGAGCACCGAAGCGCTTACCACGCTGCGCGATCGCATCTCCCGTATTCACGGTATTGATGAAGTGCGTATGGACGACAGCTGGTTCGCCCGGCTGGCGGCGCTGACAAGCCTTGTGGGCCGCGTGTCGGCGATGATCGGCGTGCTGATGGTCGCCGCAGTGTTCCTGGTTATCGGCAACAGCGTGCGTCTGAGCATTTTCGCCCGGCGCGACACCATCAACGTGCAGAAACTGATTGGCGCAACGGATGGGTTTATCCTGCGTCCGTTCCTGTACGGCGGCGCTTTACTTGGCTTTTCGGGCGCTTTACTTTCACTGATTCTTTCAGAAATTTTGGTGCTGCGGCTCTCGAGCGCGGTTTCTGACGTGGCGAAAGTTTTCGGAACCACTTTTGAAATCAACGGCTTGTCTTTCGATGAGTGCCTGTTGTTGCTGCTGGTTTGCTCGATGATCGGCTGGCTGGCCGCCTGGCTTGCCACCGTGCAACATTTACGTCACTTTACCCCCGAATAAAAAATATTTGTTATAATCATCCCCTGCTACGAGTTCCCGTTGCAGGGGATGCAGTAACGCTTATCACCGCTGTACCTCTTGCCGCGTTTTCATTGCTCTGTCACAGAATGTGTGTAATTTATTCACAGCTTCGCATGGAACTTGTGGATAAAATCACTGTCATAGTAATGAGCGAATGGTAGTCTCGTTGCTCACAACGCCGGTGCGTCTGTTGCCTGATGGGGACATACCAACGCCGGTAGGATGTCGAATGAGAGGATTTGAATGACCAAAGAAATGCAAAATTTAGCTTTAGCCCCGGTAGGTAACCTGGAGTCTTATATCCGGGCCGCCAACGCCTGGCCGATGTTGTCGGCAGACGAAGAGCGGGCGCTGGCTGAAAGGCTGCATTACCAGGGCGATCTGGAAGCAGCTAAAAAGCTGATCCTGTCTCACCTGCGCTTTGTTGTTCATATTGCCCGTAATTACGCAGGCTATGGCCTGCCGCAGGCGGATTTGATTCAGGAAGGCAATATCGGCCTGATGAAAGCCGTGCGTCGCTTTAACCCGGAAGTGGGCGTGCGCCTGGTTTCCTTCGCCGTGCACTGGATTAAAGCGGAAATTCACGAGTACGTGCTGCGCAACTGGCGCATCGTGAAAGTCGCTACCACTAAAGCGCAGCGCAAGCTGTTCTTCAACCTGCGTAAAACCAAGCAGCGTCTGGGCTGGTTTAACCAGGACGAAGTGGAAATGGTGGCCCGCGAGCTGGGCGTTTCCAGCAAAGACGTGCGCGAGATGGAGTCGCGTATGGCGGCGCAGGACATGACGTTTGATATGTCCTCCGATGATGACGCTGGCGAGGGTCAGCCCATGGCGCCGGTGCTTTATCTGCAGGATAAATCGTCGAACTTCGCTGACGGCATCGAAGACGATAACTGGGATGAGCACGCTGCGGACAAACTCACCTACGCGATGCAGGGTCTGGACGAGCGCAGCCAGCAGATCATCCGCGCCCGTTGGCTGGATGAAGACAACAAGAGCACGCTGCAGGAGCTGGCCGACCGTTACGGCGTTTCCGCCGAACGCGTGCGTCAGCTTGAAAAGAATGCGATGAAAAAACTGCGCGCCGCTATCGAAGCGTAACCCGCGTCAGTCCCGTGAACGCCCCGCTGAGCCTCTGGCCGTGGGGCGTTTTGTTTTTATAGCCCTTCGGCTGCCTGCGGACAGACGTCATTGATGCACTGCATCAATGCCTTAAAGGCCCCTTCCATTTTTTCCTCCGGCACGCAGGCAAACCCCATTAGCAGACCGCGCCGCCGGTTTTCCGTCAGGTAGTAGCTGGAGAGCGGCCGCACCAGGATATCGCGCGCGTTGGCACGCTTTGCGATGGCGATATCGTCCGCCTCTGGCGGCAGGTTCAGCACCAGGTGCAGCCCGGCGTTATCGCTGAAGTCGGAAAGCGCCTGCGGGCCAAGATAGCGGGTTATCAGCCCGGTGAGGAAGGCGCGCCGCCGCCCGTAAAGCAGGCGCATGCGCCGGATGTGGGCGCTGTAATGGCCCGCTTCGATAAACTCCGCCAGCGCCGCCTGAATAAGCGAATGGCCGCCGCGATAAAGCTCGGCGTGCGCCGCTTTCATCTCCTGCGCCAGAGCGCGCGGCAGCACGACATAGCCCAGCCGCAGCCCCGGATAGAGCGTTTTGCTGAAGGTGCCGATGTAAATCACCGGCGGGTCGGGCATCAGCCCCTGCAGCGCCGGAATTGGCTGGCCGGAGAAGCGAAATTCGCTGTCATAATCATCTTCCACAATCCAGCTGCCGTTCTGGCGCGCTAACGCCAGCAGCCGTTGACGGCGCTCCAGGCTCATCACCGCGCCGAGCGGATACTGGTGAGACGGGGTAACGAAGATCAGGCGCGGCGCGGCGCTTGTGCGCTCCGGCGGAACCAGGCCGGCGGAGTCCACTGGCACCGGACAAATCTTCACGTCGTTCATCTGGAGGACGTTGCGTATCCCCCAGTAGGAAGGCTCTTCCACCCAGGCTTCATCGCCGCTGTCGCACAACATGCGCGCCACCAGATCGATGGCCTGATGAATGCCTTCGGTGATCAGCACCTGTTCGGGCGAGCACTGAACCGAACGGGCTACCCGCAGGTAATTCGCCAGCGCATGTTGCAGCTCCGGCGTGCCGCCCTGGCTGCTGTAGGTGAGGCGCTGCGGCGTAGGACGGCGGCTGATGCGCGCCTGCATTTTACTGAAAAGCTGATGGGGAAAAGCGTTCACATCCGGCACGCCGGGAATAAAGGCTCCCCACTGGCGCGGGCTGGCGCTGATGTGATCCAGCAGCCATTTCCCTCGGGACGAGTAGCTAACAGGGGGCGCGTCAATATGCTCCCCAGGCGCCATCACCGGCGCAGATAACAGTTTGTCCGGCGCCACATCGGCGACGAATGTTCCGCTTCCCTGACGAGATAAAACATATCCTTCCGCCAGCAGTTGTTCATAAACTGTTAAAATTGTGTTGCGTGAAAGGCCGAGTTCACGGGCAAGATCCCGGGTAGGGGGAAGGCGGCATTGCGGCGGCAGGCTGCCATCCAGAATCGACAGGCGGATAGCGTTATAGAGTCGCTTGTGTAGCAATTCGTCCTGCTGCTCGCCGAGCCGGACGGCTAAGAGATCGGCCACTAAAGAACGCAATTGGATCCCTCAATTAAACCAGACTGGTACTCGATTATAGGGCCATAGACTGTGTAAATAAACGTCACTGTTTCAGGTTTGTTGCTAAAAAGTGACGTTTATCAGCAGGAGATTGAGGGTGAAAAATTCAGATTTGAATCAACGTCGTCAGAGCGCCACCCCACGCGGTGTTGGCGTCATGTGCGGTTTTTACGCCGAGAAAGCCGAAAACGCGACCCTGTGGGACGTGGAAGGCAACGAAGTTATCGACTTTGCCGCGGGCATCGCGGTGCTGAACACGGGTCACCGTCACCCGACGGTCGTCGCGGCGATTGAAAAACAGCTGCAGGCGTTTACCCATACCGCCTACCAGATCGTTCCTTACGAAAGCTATGTGTCGCTGGCTGAGCGCATCAACGAGCGCGCACCGGTCAACGGCCCGGCGAAAACCGCGTTTTTTACGACCGGCGCGGAAGCGGTGGAAAACGCCGTTAAAATCGCCCGCGCTTATACGCGCCGCCCGGGGCTGATTACCTTTGGCGGCGGGTTCCATGGCCGTACCTTTATGACCATGGCGCTTACCGGCAAAGTGGCGCCTTACAAAATCGGCTTCGGGCCATTCCCCGGATCCGTTTACCACGGACAGTACCCGAACGAGCTGCACGGCGTTTCGGTTGACGACGCCATGGCGAGCCTTGAGCGCATCTTCAAAGCGGATATCGCGCCGGATCAGGTGGCGGCCATCATCCTTGAGCCGGTGCAGGGAGAAGGGGGCTTTAACGTGGCGCCGCCCGCCTTTATGCAGGCGCTGCGCGCGCTGTGCGACGAGCACGGCATTCTGCTGATTGCCGACGAAGTGCAGACCGGCTTCGCCCGTACCGGCAAGCTCTTCGCCATGGAACATTACGGCGTGAAGGCAGACCTTATCACCATGGCGAAAAGCCTGGCGGGCGGCATGCCGCTCTCTGGCGTGGTCGGGCGTGCCGAAGTAATGGATGCGCCCGCGCCGGGCGGCCTTGGCGGCACCTATGCCGGCAACCCATTAGCAGTAGCGGCGGCCCACGCCGTGCTGGATGTTATTGAGCAGGAAAACCTGTGCCAGCGCGCTCAGGAGCTCGGCCTGCATCTGGTTGAAGTACTGAAGCAGGCGCGCGAGCGCTGTCCGGCCATTGCCGATATCCGCGCGCAGGGTTCGATGGTGGCGGTGGAGTTTAACGATCCGCAAACCGGCAAGCCTTCGCCGGAATTCACTCGCGAAGTGCAGGCCCGTGCCCAGCAGGAAGGGCTGCTGCTGCTGAGCTGCGGCGTTTATGGCAACGTTATCCGTTTCCTCTATCCGCTCACTATTCCCGACGCGCAGTTCCGCAAAGCGCTCGACATTCTCTCCCGCGCCTTAACGCGCTAAGGGAACCGGACACTCCGAGGGCGCCTGCGTTATGGCCTGTTATCGTTCGACAGGCCATGACAGCGCGCCTTTGGGCTCTCAGGCAGGGACCGCGCCTTTAAGCCGGACGCTTAACTCTCATTAAAAGCAAAAAAATCAAACACGTGAACACACTCGCTACCGGCGCCTTCAGCCGCCGGATATTTAAGGAAGAATTATGTCTGAAAACACGACTCCCGCCTTGCTCTGGCGCGCCCGCGAACGGGCCGCCGCACCCGCTAAATCGTTAAGCTTCGTGGAAGGCGTCGCGATGATCGTCGGCACTAATATTGGCGCCGGGGTGCTTTCCATCGCTTACGCCTCCAGCAAAGCCGGCTTTTTGCCGCTGCTCTTCTGGCTGGCGCTCGTCGGCACGCTGACCACCATCACCATGCTCTATGTTGCGGAAGCCACGCTGCGCACCCGCTCGCACTTACAGCTGAGTGGCCTGGCGGCGCGCTACGTCGGGCGGTTCGGCGCCTGGATGATGTTCGCCTCGGTTTGCGTCAACAGCGTAGGGGCGCTCACCGCCTACATGACCGGCAGCGGTAAACTCCTTCACTCGCTGTTTGGTCTGTCGCCCGCCATGGGCAGCCTGCTTTTTTTTATCCCGGCGGCGGGCGTGCTCTGGCTCGGCCTGAAAGCCATCGGCCGCGGCGAGAAATTTATCAGCATCGGCATGGTGGTGATGATAAGCGTGCTGGTGGTGGCCACGCTGCTAAAAGAGACAACGCAGGTTCGTTACCTGCTGGATGGCGACTGGCGTTATATGGTGCCGGTTTTTAACGTCACGGCCTTTTGCTTTGCGGCGCAATATATCGTGCCGGAGATGGCGCGCGGTTTTGCCGATAAGCCGGAAAAGCTGCCGAAGGCGATTATCGTCGGCATGGCGCTGACTTTTCTTTTGCTCACCCTCGTACCGCTTTCGGTGATTGCGCTCAACGGGCTGGAGCAGGTTTCAGAAGTGGCGACTATCTCCTGGGGACGCGCGCTGGGCGAGTGGGCTTTCTTCTCCGCCAATATTTTCGCGCTCTGCGCCATGCTCACTTCCTACTGGGGGCTTGGCGGCAGTTTCCTGACCAATATCTTTGATAAATTCCGCCTGGGCGACGACGCGCAGCCGCTTAAGCGCGTTGGCGTGCTGCTTATTGTGGCGCTGCCGCCTTTCGCGCTGGCCTACAGCGGCATGGTCTCCTTTGTGAACGCCCTCTATTTCGCCGGGGTATTCAGCGGAGTTATCCTCTCCATCATGCCTATTCTCATTCTTAAAGGCGCCCGCCGCAGAGGGGAGCTTACGCCGCGCTGGCAGTGCAGCTGGAGCACGCATCCGCTGATTCAGGCGACCATCGTGTTGCTCTATCTTGCGAGTGCGGTTTATGCCGTTCTCTCCGCCCTCGGTTATCTGCCTGCAGGCTGGTAAACCCCGATATCACGCCGCCCGACTGGCGCGGCGTATGTTTTTTCGCCATATCCTGCCGATATTGACGTGAAAAATAGTGATTCCAAATTCAAAAAAATGGGGTATGTTTTAGCAGAGTATGCTGCCACGACACGGGTGGTATTCGCCGTACATGGCATTAAATGCTGAACTCTATTGTGAAGCTAAAATAAAGTGTCAAAACAAAACAACAACACAACTGCAAAAACCACAACAATGGGGAAGCTCAGGATGAAAATGATGGGTAAAGCCTTACTGGCGGGATGTATCGCTCTGGCAATGAGCAGCGCGGCGATGGCGGAAGATATTAAAGTCGCGGTGGTCGGGGCGATGTCCGGTCCGGTAGCGCAGTACGGCGACCAGGAGTTTACCGGCGCCGAGCAGGCGATTAAAGACATCAACGCCAAAGGCGGCATTAAGGGCAATAAGCTCGTAGCGGTAAAATATGACGACGCCTGCGACCCGAAACAGGCGGTCGCGGTAGCGAACAAAGTGGTTAACGACGGCATTAAATATGTTATTGGCCACCTCTGCTCCTCTTCCACGCAGCCTGCCTCTGACATTTACGAAGACGAAGGCATTCTGATGATCACCCCGGCTGCCACCGCGCCGGAGCTGACCGCTCGCGGTTATCAGCTGATCCTGCGCACTACCGGTCTGGACTCCGATCAGGGGCCGACGGCGGCGAAATACATTCTGGAGAAAGTGAAGCCGCAGCGCATCGCCATCATCCATGACAAACAGCAGTATGGCGAAGGCCTGGCGCGCGCGGTGCAGGACAACCTGAAAAAAGGTAAAGCGAACGTGGTCTTCTTTGACGGCATTACCGCGGGCGAGAAAGATTTCTCCACCCTGGTGGCGCGCCTGAAGAAAGAAAACATCGACTTCGTTTACTACGGCGGTTATCACCCGGAAATGGGGCAGATTCTGCGCCAGTCCCGTGCGGCGGGCCTGAAAACCCAGTTTATGGGGCCGGAAGGGGTAGCGAACGTGTCGCTCTCGAACATCGCAGGCGAATCTGCTGAAGGAATGCTGGTTACCAAGCCGAAGAACTACGATCAGGTGCCGGCGAACAAACCGATTGTAGACGCCATCAAAGCGAACAAGCAGGATGCGAGCGGCGCTTTCGTCTGGACCACCTACGCCGCGCTGCAATCGCTGGCGGCAGGCCTGAACCAGAGCGACGACCCGGCGGCTATCGCCAAATACCTGAAAGGCAGCTCCGTGGAAACGGTGATGGGCCCGCTCTCCTGGGATGAAAAGGGCGACCTGAAGGGCTTTGAGTTCGGCGTGTTTACCTGGCATGCTAACGGCACGGCCACCGACGCCAAATAATTTCCCCGGCGCCTTTCGCGCTACAGCGGCGTTAGCTGCACCCTTCAACCCCGGTCACTTACGGATGTAAGCTCCCGGGGATTTCAGGGTTTGCCGCCTTGCTGTAGCACGAAATCCTTGGGGAAATATGTTGCGGCGCCTTTCGAGCTACAGCGGCGTTAGCTGCACCCTTCAACCCACGACGGCGGGTGTGCACGCTTACCCGTCCTGTAACGACTGTGGTGCGGGCGGTTTTGTCGGGTGGATAAGCGAAGCGCATCCACCCTTTAACAGCGACGCCGCCGCCATCACGCTTCTAAGCGCTTCACCCAGCTATCCTGCTGTGCGGTAAAGCCCAGCGCCGCCATAAACGCATTCATCACGTTGCGGTCTTCCACGCCGGTATCCGTTACGCGCCAGTCGGTAATCGACGGGTTATCGCGAATCGCTTCTTCTATCAGGTAATGCCCGACGCCACGACGGCGCGTAACTTCACGCACGCGCAGCGAGTCCATCGTCCCTTCGGTGCCGTTTAGCAACACGCGCACAGCCCCTAGCAGACGGTCGTTAAAACGAGCGGCGTAAATACGGTGCGTTTCATCTACGCGCAGCGAGTCGGCGGGGTATTCAGGCCAGATTTTGCCGAGGTCAAGATAGTCCTGCTCGCTAAAGGTGTCGAGGCGAATAATGGTAAGTTTCATGACGGGCGTTTCCGCAAACAGAAATAAAGCTAAGTTTACCTAATTTCTTTTACCGGCGGCTTTTACTTTCTTATCTATTCACTAGCTGATTACTTTTTGTGTTAACAGCAAAGCAGTCGTAACCGTTGCGGATCGAAAGAACACCCGCAGATAACGCTGAAAGGCAGCGATTTATCTGGCTCATAATATCGATATTTTATGCTAATCGCTGCGCTTTTTTTTGTTTATCTCCGCATTAATACAGAATATTATCTCTGCTTAATCGCCTGAAAAATAGAGGATTTAGTTAGTATTCTCCGTAAATACTACGCTAAGCCATTAAAGAAACAGGCAAAAATAGCGTTGTCTATAAAATCAACAGAATAATTTTTAACCATAATAAAACCAATTAGCAACACACGTCACAAATGGGGTATTTGAGAATGAACAGGAACGCGAAGTCATTTATCGCGGGGATGATTGCACTGGCGGTATCGCAAACGGCTTTCGCTGAAGAAATTAAAGTGGCCGTTGTCGGCGCAATGTCCGGGCCGGTAGCGCAGTGGGGCGATATGGAGTTCAACGGCGCGCGCCAGGCGATTAACGATATCAATGCCAAAGGCGGCATCAAGGGCGACAAGCTGGTGGGCGTGGAATATGACGACGCCTGCGATCCAAAACAGGCTGTGGCGGTGGCGAACAAAATCGTCAACGACGGTATTCAGTATGTGATTGGTCACCTCTGCTCCTCTTCCACGCAGCCTGCATCAGACATCTATGAAGACGAAGGCATTCTGATGATAACGCCGGGCGCCACTAACCCGGAGCTGACGCAGCGCGGCTATAAGATGATTATGCGCACCGCAGGCCTCGATTCCGCTCAGGGACCGACCGCCGCGCAATACATTCTGAAGACGCTCAAGCCGCAGCGCATCGCCATCATCCATGATAAGCAGCAGTACGGCGAAGGGCTGGCGCGTTCGGTGCAGGACGGGCTGAAAAAGGGCGGCGCCAACGTGGTTTTCTTTGACGGCATTACCGCAGGCGAGAAAGATTTCTCCGCGCTGCTGTCGCGTCTGAAAAAAGAGAATATCGACTTTGTTTACTACGGCGGCTACTACCCGGAAATGGGCCAGATGCTGCGCCAGGCGCGCGCCACCGGTCTGAAAACGCAGTTTATGGGGCCGGAAGGGGTAGGCAACGCGTCGCTTTCCAACATTGCGGGCAAGGCGGGCGAGGGGATGCTGGTCACTATGCCGAAACGCTACGACCAGGAGCCTGCCAACCAGGCGGTGGTGGAAGCGCTGAAAGCGCAGAAGAAAGATCCGAGCGGACCGTATGTCTGGATAACGTACGCCGCCGTGCAGTCGCTCGCTGCCGCGCTTGAGCGCGCCGACAGCCGCGAACCGGCGGAGCTGGTTAAAGAGTTAAAAGCGCACGGTGCGAATACCGTGATTGGGCCGCTGAACTGGGATGAAAAAGGCGATCTGAAAGGATTTGAGTTTGGTGTCTTCCAGTGGCACGCCGACGGCTCGTCCACAGTGGCGAAATAAGGCGAGGCGCTTGTTCATCCCCCCTGCGGGCAATCCCGCAGGATTGAAGAAGGTTACGTTATGTCCGAGCAGTTCCTCTATTTTCTCCAGCAGATGTTTAACGGCGTCACGCTGGGCAGCACTTATGCGCTGATAGCCATCGGCTACACCATGGTTTACGGCATTATCGGCATGATTAACTTCGCTCACGGCGAGGTTTACATGATTGGCAGTTATGTGTCGTTTATGATCATCGCCGCGCTGATGATGATGGGCATCGACACCAGCTGGCTGCTGATTAGCGCCGCGTTTGTGGGGGCGATTGTTATCGCCAGCGCTTACGGCTGGAGTATTGAGCGCGTGGCCTACCGCCCGGTGCGCAGCTCCAAGCGCCTGATTGCGCTGATCTCTGCGATTGGCATGTCTATCTTTTTGCAAAACTACGTCAGCCTGACGGAAGGCTCGCGCGATATCGCGCTGCCAAGCCTCTTTAACGGTCAGTGGACGGTAGGCAGCAGCGAAAACTTCTCCGCCAGCATCACCACCATGCAGCTGGTTATCTGGGTCGTGACCGTGCTGGCGATGCTCGCGCTGACGCTGTTTATCCGCTACTCCCGCATGGGCCGCGCCTGCCGCGCCTGCGCGGAAGATTTAAAAATGGCGAGCCTGCTTGGCATCAACACCGACCGCGTTATTGCGCTCACCTTCGTGATTGGCGCAGCGATGGCGGCGGTGGCGGGCGTGCTGCTCGGCCAGTTCTACGGCGTTATCAACCCTTACATCGGCTTTATGGCCGGGATGAAAGCCTTCACCGCCGCGGTGCTGGGCGGCATCGGCAGCATTCCGGGCGCGATGATCGGCGGGCTCATTCTCGGCGTGACCGAAGCGCTCTGCTCTGCTTATCTGAGCACTGAATATAAAGATGTGGTCTCGTTCGCGCTGTTGATCGGCGTGTTGCTGGTGATGCCCACCGGCATCCTGGGCCGTCCGGAGGTGGAAAAAGTATGAAACCGATGCATTTTGTCGCGGCCATTCTTTCCGCCGCCATGTTCTTCGTGCTGGCGTCCGTTTTCATGGGCGTGCAGTTAAGCCTCGACGGCACCCGTCTGGTGGTGGGTTCCGCCGCCGACGTGCGCTGGGAGTGGATCTTCATCGGCACCGCCGTGGTCTTCTTCTTCCAGCTGCTGCGCCCGTTCTTCCAGCAGAGCATGAAAAAGGTCTCCGGGCCGAAGTTTATTCTGCCGGCCATTGATGGCTCGACGGTGAAGCAAAAGCTGTTCCTGCTGCTTCTGCTGCTGATTGCCGTCGCCTGGCCGTTTATGGTTTCGCGCGGCACGGTGGATATCGCCACCCTGACGATGATTTATATCATCCTCGGCCTTGGCCTGAACGTGGTGGTGGGGCTTTCCGGCCTGCTGGTGCTGGGCTACGGCGGTTTCTACGCCATTGGCGCGTATACCTTCGCCTTACTGAACCACTATTACGGCCTGGGCTTCTGGACCTGCCTGCCGCTCGCGGGCCTGGTTGCCGCGGCGGCGGGTTTCCTGCTCGGCTTCCCGGTACTGCGTTTGCGCGGCGACTACCTGGCGATTGTGACGCTGGGCTTCGGCGAGATTGTGCGCATCCTGCTGCTCAATAACACCGAAATTACCGGCGGCCCGAACGGCATCAGCCAGATCCCGAAACCGACCTTCTTCGGGCTGGAGTTTAGCCGCACCGCGCGCGAAGGCGGCTGGGATACCTTCAGCAACTTCTTCGGCGTGAAGTACGACCCGTCCGACCGGGTTATCTGGCTTTATATGGTGGCGCTGCTGCTGGTGGTCTTTTCGCTGTTTGTGATTAACCGTCTGCTGCGTATGCCGCTGGGTCGCGCCTGGGAAGCGCTGCGCGAAGATGAAATAGCCTGCCGCTCGCTTGGCCTGAACCCGACGCGAATCAAGCTGACCGCCTTTACCATCAGCGCTGCGTTCGCCGGTTTCGCCGGTACGCTGTTCGCTGCGCGCCAGGGCTTCGTCAGCCCGGAGTCCTTCACCTTCGCGGAATCCGCGTTTGTGCTGGCGATTGTGGTGCTGGGCGGCATGGGCTCGCAGTTCGCCGTGATCCTCGCGGCCATTCTGCTGGTCGTTTCCCGTGAACTGATGCGTGACCTGAATGAATACAGCATGCTGGTGCTGGGTGGCCTGATGGTGCTGATGATGATCTGGCGCCCGCAGGGGTTGTTGCCGATGACGCGCCCGCAGCTGAAACTGAAAAGCGGTAAAGGAGAGCAGGCATGAGTCAGCCATTATTATCCGTCAGCGGCCTGATGATGCGTTTTGGCGGTCTGCTTGCCGTGAATAACGTCTCGCTGGAGCTGCGCCCGCAGGAAATCGTCTCGCTGATTGGCCCCAACGGGGCGGGCAAGACCACGGTGTTTAACTGCCTGACCGGCTTTTACAAGCCCACCGGCGGCACCATCCTGCTGCGCGACCAGCATCTCGAAGGCTTGCCGGGCCAGCAGATCGCCCGTATGGGCGTGGTGCGCACCTTCCAGCATGTTCGACTGTTTCGTGAAATGACGGTGATCGAAAACCTGCTGGTGGCGCAACACCAGCAGCTTAAATCGGGTCTCTTTTCCGGCCTGCTGAAAACTCCGGCGTTTCGTCGCGCCCACAGCGACGCGCTGGATCGCGCCGCCGCCTGGCTTGAGCGCATCAATCTGTTGCAGCACGCCAACCGCCAGGCGGGCAACCTCGCCTACGGCGACCAGCGACGTCTGGAAATCGCCCGCTGCATGGTGACGCAGCCGGAGATCCTGATGCTCGATGAACCGGCGGCGGGCCTCAACCCGAAAGAGACCAAAGAGCTGGACGAGCTTATCGTTGAACTGCGTAATCATCACAACACCACGATTTTGCTGATTGAGCATGATATGAAGCTGGTGATGGGGATTTCGGACCGAATCTATGTGGTGAACCAGGGGACGCCGCTTGCCAACGGCACGCCGGAGCAGATCCGCAACAACCCTGACGTTATTCGCGCTTATCTCGGTGAGGCTTAAGATGGAAAATGTGATGTTGTCTTTTGACCGGGTGAGTGCGCACTACGGCAAAATCCAGGCGCTGCACGAGGTGAGCCTGCACATTAAGCAGGGCGAAATCGTCACGCTTATCGGCGCCAACGGCGCGGGGAAAACCACGCTGCTCGGCACGCTCTGCGGCGACCCGCGCGCCAGCACCGGCAAAATCGTCTTTGATGGCAAAGACATCACCGACTGGCAGACGGCGCGCATCATGCGCGAGGCGGTGGCGATTGTGCCGGAAGGCCGCCGCGTCTTTTCCCGCATGACGGTGGAAGAGAACCTGGCGATGGGCGGCTTCTTCGCCGACCGCGCGCAGTATCAGGAGCGTATTCAACGCGTTTATGAACTCTTCCCGCGCCTGCACGAACGCCGCATCCAGCGCGCCGGCACTATGTCCGGCGGCGAGCAGCAGATGCTGGCGATTGGCCGCGCCTTGATGAGCCAGCCGCGCCTGCTGCTGTTGGATGAGCCGTCGCTGGGGCTTGCGCCCATCATCATTCAGCAGATTTTCGACACCATCGAACAGCTTCGCAAAGAGGGCATGACCATCTTCCTGGTCGAGCAGAACGCCAACCAGGCGCTGAAGCTCGCCGACCGAGGCTACGTGCTGGAAAACGGTCACGTGGTGCTGGAGGATACCGGGGAGGCGCTGCTCGCCAACGAGGCGGTGCGCAGCGCCTATCTCGGCGGGTAAAGCACTATTCTGTAAAAGGGGCCGCAAGGCTCCTTTTTCTTTTCCGCCGTGCTAATTTCTCGGGCGTTTATTTATCGCGCGCCCGGTCAGGGCAGGGAGGAAATATGCGTCTGGCAACATATCATCTGCTCTCTCTGTTCATGTTTTACAGCTCGCTTACCGTCGCTGGCGTTGAACTGGCTGCGCCGGGAAAGCGGGATCTACGCGACCCTGCTGTCTGGCAGGAAAAAACGCCGACGCCCACCGCCCGCGATATGGATGAACAGTGCCGCCGCGTGCGTTACTCCCCCTGCGACTATGAACAGCGAGCCCTGTCTGATGGCGAACGGGAGGCGGAACGCCGCGAGATCAACCGCACCTATAACCAAATCAAAAACGGCGAATGGCAGAAGGCCAAAACGCGATAACTGGCTGGCGGCTAACGCAGCGGCTGAGCGTCTCTCGCCTGAAGCTATCGCCGCCCGGCTACGCGAGTGAAACCCGTCACCCGGGCATCACGTTAGCGTCATCTCTGCGCCGTTTGAATGTAACAATCTCGTAACTTAGCAGTTATTTTTCTGTCATACGCGCGTGTCATGTTACCTCGCGAGCATAAAACGCGTGATTTCGCGCATCTCAAACGACGCATAATCAGAGAGATAACAGACATGACAGCTTCGTTACGACGTACAGCAATTTGTGTGGCTCTGGGATGGGCGCTGAGCGGCCCGGCAATGGCCGCAACCGCCATTCCTTTCTGGCATTCCATGGAAGGCGAACTGGGTAAAGAGGTCGATTCACTGGCGCAGCGCTTCAACCAGGCGCACCCGGAATACAAAATCACCCCGGTTTACAAAGGCAACTATGAGCAGAGCCTGGCGGCAGGCATCGCGGCTTTCCGCACCGGCAACGCTCCGGCGATTTTGCAGGTGTATGAAGTGGGCACCGCCACCATGATGGCTTCCAAAGCCATCAAGCCCGTGTACGAAGTTTTTAACGACGCTGGCATTAAGTTCGATGAAACCCAGTTTGTACCGACCGTCGCCGGTTACTACACCGATGCCAAAAGCGGGCACTTACTCTCTCAGCCGTTTAACAGCTCCACCCCGGTGCTCTACTACAACAAAGACGCGTTCAAAAAAGCGGGCTTAGACCCGGAGCAGCCGCCGAAAACCTGGCAGGATCTCGCCGCCTATACCGCGAAGCTGAAAGCGGCAGGGATGAAGTGCGGCTACGCCAGCGGCTGGCAGGGCTGGATCCAGATTGAAAACTTCAGCGCCTGGCATGGTCTGCCGGTCGCCACCCAAAATAACGGCTTCGACGGCGCCGACGCGGTGCTGGAGTTCAACAAGCCGGAGCAGGTGAAGCATATCGCGCTGCTGCAGGAGCTCAACAAGAAGGGCGATTTCAGCTATTTCGGCCGTAAAGACGAATCAACCGAGAAGTTTTACAACGGCGACTGCGCCATTACCACTGCGTCTTCCGGTTCGCTTGCGGATATCCGCCACTACGCCAAATTCAATTATGGCGTAGGCATGATGCCTTACGACGCCGACGTAAAAGGCGCGCCGCAAAACGCCATTATCGGCGGGGCGAGCCTGTGGGTGATGCAGGGCAAAGACAAAGCGATGTACAAAGGCGTGGCGGAGTTCCTGAACTTCCTCGCGCAGCCGGAAATCGCCGCGGAATGGCATCAGAAAACCGGTTATCTGCCTATCACCACTGCCGCTTACGACCTGACGCGCGAGCAGGGCTTCTATGACAAGAACCCGGGCGCGGATATCGCCACCCGCCAGATGCTGAACAAGCCGCCGCTGCCGTTCACCAAAGGGCTGCGTCTGGGCAATATGCCGCAGATCCGCACCATTGTTGATGAAGAGCTGGAAAGCGTCTGGACCGGTAAGAAGACGCCACAGCAGGCGCTGGACTCCGCCGTTGAGCGCGGCAACCAGCTGCTGCGCCGTTTCGAGCAGTCGACGAAGTCCTGATAACGCGACGCCCCTCACCCTCTCCCAGCGGGGAGAGGGCTGCTGTGAGGGATAAAACCAGAACGCGCCGTTGAATAACGCCGTTGTCGGGCGGATAAGCGAAACGCCTCCGCCTTTCACGTTTTTCTGCAACGTTGGGCGGCCTGTCCGCCGCCCGCTGCTGTTAAAGAGTTACGCTATGTCTTCATCTCGTCCGGTGTTTCGCTCAGGCTGGCTGCCCTACGCGCTGCTGGCGCCGCAGTTGATTATCACCATTATCTTTTTCATCTGGCCTGCCGGCGAAGCGCTCTGGTACTCCGTGCAAAGCGTTGACCCGTTTGGGCTCTCCAGCCAGTTTGTCGGGCTCGCGAATTTTACCCAGCTCTTCCACGACAGCTACTATCTGGACTCCTTCTGGACCACCATTAAATTCAGCGCGCTGGTCACCGTCAGCGGCCTGCTGGTGTCGCTCTTTTTCGCAGCTCTTGTGGATTACGTGGTGCGCGGCAGCCGTTTTTACCAGACGCTGATGCTGCTGCCCTATGCGGTGGCGCCCGCTATTGCCGCGGTGCTCTGGATCTTTCTGTTCAACCCGGGGCGCGGGCTTATCACTCACGTGCTGGAGCATGTCGGCTATTACTGGAACCACGCGCAGAACAGCGGCCAGGCGATGTTCCTGGTGGTCTTCGCCTCGGTCTGGAAGCAGATAAGCTACAACTTCCTTTTCTTTTTCGCCGCGTTGCAGTCCATCCCGCGTTCGCTGGTGGAAGCCGCCGCCATTGACGGCGCGGGCCCCATTCGCCGCTTCTTTATGCTGGCGCTGCCGCTTATCGCACCGGTGAGCTTTTTCCTGCTGGTGGTGAACCTCGTTTACGCCTTCTTCGACACCTTTCCGGTTATCGACGCCGCCACGGCGGGCGGACCGGTGCAGGCCACCACCACGCTTATCTACAAAATTTATCGCGAAGGCTTCGCCGGGCTGGATCTCTCGGCTTCTGCCGCGCAGTCCGTGGTGCTGATGCTGCTGGTTATCGTGCTGACGGTCGTGCAGTTTCGCTATGTGGAAAAAAAGGTGCGCTACCAATGATTGAGAACCGTCGCGGGCTGGACATCTTCTGTCATGTGATGCTGATTATCGGCATCACCGTCATCCTTTTCCCGCTCTATGTCGCGTTTGTGGCGGCAACGCTCGATAACCAGGCGGTGTTCGCTACACCGATGACGCTTATCCCGGGCGGCCATCTGTGGGAAAACATGAGCAACATCTGGCGCAACGGCGTCGGCGCCAACAGCGCGCCCTTCTGGCTGATGCTGCTTAATAGCTTCATCATGGCTTTCAGCATCACCGTGGGCAAAATCGCCGTCTCCATTCTTTCCGCTTTCGCCATCGTCTGGTTTCGCTTTCCGCTGCGCAATCTCTTCTTCTGGATGATTTTTATCACCCTGATGCTGCCGGTCGAGGTGCGTATTTTCCCGACGGTAGAGGTGATTGCGAACCTGAAAATGCTCGACAGCTACACCGGGCTGACGCTGCCGCTGATGGCGTCGGCTACGGCTACCTTTCTGTTCCGCCAGTTTTTTATGACGCTGCCGGATGAACTGCTGGAAGCGGCGCGCATTGACGGCGCCTCGCCGATGCGCTTTTTCCGCGACATCGTGCTGCCGCTGTCGAAAACCAACCTGGCGGCGCTGTTTGTCATCACCTTTATCTACGGCTGGAACCAGTACCTCTGGCCGCTGCTGATAGTCAGCGACCCGAGCCTCGGCACGGCGGTGGCAGGCATTAAAGGGATGATTTCGCTTGGCGAGGGGAGCACCCAGTGGAACCAGGTGATGGCGGCGATGCTGCTGACCTTGATCCCGCCGGTAGTGATTGTTTTGGCAATGCAGCGCGCCTTTGTTCGCGGGCTGGTGGATAGCGAGAAATAAGATGGCAGGTTTAAAACTTCAGGCCGTGACCAAAAGCTGGGATAACGGCAAAACGCAGGTTATCCAGCCGCTGACGGTGGACGTGGCGGATGGCGAATTTATCGTAATGGTCGGCCCCTCCGGCTGCGGCAAGTCCACGCTGCTGCGCATGGTGGCGGGGCTTGAGCGGGTGACGAGCGGCGATATCTGGATAGATCGCCAGCGCGTCACGGAAATGGAGCCGAAAGCGCGCGGCATCGCCATGGTATTCCAGAACTACGCGCTCTATCCGCATATGAATGTGGAAGAGAACATGGCCTGGGGGCTGAAAATTCGCGGTATGGGTAAAGCGCATATCGCCGAGCGGGTGAAAGAGGCGGCGCGCATTCTGGAGCTGGATGGGTTGCTCAAGCGCCGCCCGCGCGAGCTCTCCGGCGGTCAGCGTCAGCGCGTGGCAATGGGCCGCGCCATCGTGCGCGACCCGGCGGTGTTTCTCTTTGACGAGCCGCTCTCCAACCTCGACGCCAAACTGCGCGTACAAATGCGTCTTGAACTGCAACAGCTGCACCGCCGTCTGCGCACCACCTCGCTGTACGTCACGCACGACCAGGTGGAGGCGATGACGCTCGCCCAGCGCGTAATGGTGATGAATAAAGGCGTGGCGGAGCAGATTGGCACGCCGGTGGAGGTCTACGAAAAGCCCGCCAGCCGCTTTGTGGCGAGCTTTATCGGCAGCCCGGCGATGAACCTGCTGGAAGGGCGCGTTAACGCCGACGGCGCTCATTTCGACGTAGACGGCGGTCTCTATCTGCCGCTGGGGCGGCTGCATAAATCGCTCGCCGGGCGAAAGGTGACGCTGGGTATCCGCCCGGAACATATTGCGCTAAGCTCACAAACCGCAGGCGGCGTGCCGTTGCCGCTGGATACGCTTGAAATGCTCGGCGCGGATAACCTCGCTCACGGGCGCTGGGGACAGCAGAGCGTAGTGGTGCGCCTGGCCCACCAGGAGCGTCCGCAGCCGGGCAGCACGCTGTGGCTGCACCTGCCGGAAAATCATCTGCACTTTTTTGACGGTGAAACAGGACAACGACTATGAGTAACTGGCCTTACCCTCGCATCGTCGCCCACCGCGGCGGCGGCAAGCTGGCGCCGGAAAACACGCTGGTGGCGATTGACGTCGGGGCGCGCTTCGGTCACGCCATGATTGAGTTTGACGCCAAACTCTCACGCGACGGGCAGATCTTCCTGCTGCATGACGATACGCTTGAGCGTACCAGCAACGGCTGGGGGGTGGCGGGGCGCCTGACGTGGGACGAATTGCTGAAAGTGGATGCGGGCGGCTGGTATAGCGGCGAGTTTAAAGGCGAGAAGCTGCCGCTGCTTTCAGAAGTGGCGCAGCGCTGCCGTCAGCACGCGATGATGGCGAATATCGAGATCAAGCCGACGACCGGCGCAGATGCCGAAACGGGGAGCGTCGTGGCGCTGGCCGCCCGCGCGCTGTGGCAGGGAATGACCGCGCCGCTGCTCTCCTCGTTCTCCATTGAGGCGCTGGAGGCGGCGCAGCAGAGCGCGCCGGAACTGCCGCGCGGCCTGCTGCTGGATGCGTGGCGCGACGACTGGCGCGCGCTGGCCTCCCGGCTCGGCTGCGTTTCCCTGCACCTTAACCATCGCTTGCTGGATGAGGCGCGGGTGGCGCAAATTAAATCCGCCGGGCTGCGCATTCTGGTTTATACCGTGAATGACCCGCAGCGCGCCGCGCTATTGCTGAGCTGGGGCGTAGACTGCATCTGCACCGACCGGATTGACCTCATCGGCCCTGATTTTCACGCTTAAGGCCCGATAGTTTTCAGCGGCACGTTGGGCTGCGGCATCGTACCGGTGCTGTTGTTGTTCAGCGTGCCGTTGTTCTGTTGCAGCATATCGCCGTTATTTCTTTGCGGCAGCATATGGCTCTCCTGCGTCATGCTGGCGCTGTTGTTCAGCATGCGATCCTGACCGCCGCCGCTCATCATCCCGCTCTGGTTTACAGAGGGATTCAGCATTCGCTGTTCGCCGCCGCTGCTTAGCATGCTGCCGCTGGTGTTGGGCAGCACCTGCTGCGTTTGCGGGTTCAGCTCGCCCGGCTGCGACTGCCGCATCCGCTGCGTGTTGTTGTTAATTTGCGATTCCAGATGTTGCTGCTGCAGGCGAGTTTGCGACTGCACCTGCTGGTTAAGCATGGTTTGCCGCTGATTTTGTTCTATCTGCATTTGCGTTTGCAGCCGCTGCTGAGCGGGGATCTGATAGCCCGGCAGGTTTGGGTTATTGGTCACATTCAAAGGCTGCGCCAGCGCGCAGCAGGGCAGCAGAGCCGCCAGTAGCCATGTTCGTTTCATGCTCACTTCCTCCGTCTCGGGGGCATTCTTTTAGTGTATCTCCTTTAGCGCAGTACGATGATTTTTTAAGCATTGTGAACCAGGCTTAAGCGGGGGCTGGCCCCGTTTGAGCAGGAGAGCAGCAATGACGATGAGGTGGAACACGGCACGCTGGGCCGTCATCCCGGCGCTGGTGGCAGGGCTATGTTTATCGGTGACGGCCGCGCCGCCGCCTACGGCAGCCCCTGCTCCGGTTTCTTATGGCGTCGAGCAGGATATCTTTCATCCGGTGCGCGCCCAGCACGGCATGGTGGCATCGGTAGACGCTACCGCCACCCAGGTGGGCGTGGATATCCTTAAGCAGGGCGGCAATGCGGTGGATGCGGCGGTGGCGGTGGGCTTTGCGCTGGCGGTCACGCACCCGCAGGCGGGCAACCTGGGCGGCGGCGGCTTTATGATGCTGCGCACCAAAGAGGGCAAGGTCACCGCCATTGATTTTCGCGAAATGGCGCCGGAAAAAGCCACGCGGGATATGTTCCTCGACGATCAGGGGAACGCCGACAGCAATAAATCCCTGACGTCGCATCTGGCGACCGGCACGCCGGGCAGCGTGGCGGGCTTTACGCTGGCGCTGGAGAAGTACGGCACGCTGCCGCTTAACAAGGTGATGCAGCCTGCCATTAAGCTCGCGCGCGACGGGATAACCATTAACGAGGCGCTGGCCTCGGACCTGAAAACGTACGGCACCGATATCCTGCCCAAACATGAAAACAGCAAGGCGATTTTCTGGAAGCAGGACGGCACGCCGCTACAGCAGGGCGACAGGCTGGTGCAGACCAATCTGGCGAAAAGTCTGGAGATGATTGCCGAAAACGGCCCGGACGCCTTTTATAAAGGCCCGATTGCCGACCAGATAGCGCAGGAGATGGAAAAAAACGGCGGGCTTATCACCAAAGCCGATCTCGCCAACTACCGGGCGGTGGAGCGTACGCCGATTAGCGGCGACTATCGCGGCTACCAGATCTACTCCATGCCGCCGCCTTCATCCGGCGGGATCCACATCGTGCAGATCCTGAATATTCTGGAGAATTTCGACCTGCATAAATACGGTTTCGGCAGCGCCGACGCCATTCAACTGATGGCGGAAGCGGAGAAATACGCCTATGCCGACCGCTCGGAGTACCTTGGCGACCCCGACTTTGTGAAAGTGCCGTGGGAGGCGCTCACCAGCAAGGGTTACGCGAAGTCGCTCGCGCAGCAAATCGATATCAACAAAGCGAGGCCGTCAAAGGAGATTAAGCCTGGCAATATCTCGCCCTATGAGAGCAACCAGACCACCCACTTCTCGGTGGTGGATAAAGACGGCAACGCGGTGGCGGTGACTTATACGCTCAACACCGATTTCGGCAGCGGCATCGTGGCGGGCAATACCGGCATCTTGCTGAACAACGAAATGGATGACTTCTCCGCCAAGCCCGGCGTGCCGAACGTTTACGGGCTGGTGGGCGGCGACGCCAACGCCGTGGGGCCGAAGAAGCGCCCGCTCTCTTCCATGTCGCCGACCATCGTGGTGAAAGAGGGCAAAACCTGGCTGGTGACCGGCAGCCCGGGCGGCAGCCGCATCATCACCACCGTGCTGCAGATGATAGTCAACACCGTGGATTACGGCATGAACGTGGCGGAAGCGACCAGCGCGCCGCGCTTCCACCACCAGTGGTTGCCGGACGAGCTATGGCTGGAGAAGGGGTTTAGCCCGGACACGCAGCGTCTGTTAAAAGAGAAAGGGCAGAACGTGGCGGTGAAAGAGGTGATGGGCAGCACGCAGAGCATCATGGTCGGCCCGGACGGCATGCTCTATGGCGCTTCCGACCCGCGCACGGTGGAGGATTTAACGGCGGGGTACTAATCGTGGCATTAAGCCGCGGGCGACTCAACGCCTGCGGCTTAAAGAAGAGAAAGGATGGCCGCTTAACATGCGGCTATCCCTGTTCGCTTAGTTATTTACCGGAATGACCGCGCCTTTATATTTGGTGCGGATCCAGTCCTGAATCTCTTTAGAGTGCAGTACGTTCACCAGCGCGACGATATCTTTTTTCTTCTCGTCGCCGCGGTGTACGGTAATGATATTGGCGTACGGGTTGTTTTCGCCGCTTTCCACCGCAATCGGGTCTTTCACCGGATCCAGACCAGCGTCGATGGCGTAGTTAGCGTTAATTACCACTGCGTCGCCTTCGTCGTTGGCATACATCTGCGGCAGCAGGGAGCCTTCAACGTTCGGCAGGAACTGCAGTTTTTTCGGGTTTTCCACCACGTCGCTGATGCGTGCGGCGACTTTATCCACGCCCGGCTTCAGCTTAATCACGCCTTCTTTTTCAAAGATAGAGAGAATGCGGCCTTCTTCCGCCACGGCGTCACGCATAATTACTTTGCCGCCCTGAGGCAGCTCTTTCAGCGATTTGTATTTTTTAGAGTAAATGCCGATCGGCTCAATATGGATAGCGCCCGCGCTGACAAAGTCATAAGACTTATCGTCGGCGTGATCTTTCAGCACGCTGTTCAGATACGGGATGTGCTGGAAATAGTTAGCGTCGATATCATGGCTCGCCAGCGCGGTATTCGGCAGGATGTAATCCTGGAACGGACGAATTTCGAGGTCGATGCCCTGTTTAGCAAGAATAGGCTTCGCCTGCTCCAGAATTTCCGCATGCGGAACGTTAGAGGCGCCAACGGTTAAGGTATCAGCCCAGGCGGAAAAGCTTAATGTGGCGGCGGCAATCAGTGTCAGAACTTTTTTCATGTGGTTAATTCTCTGTTGTGTGTTTAACGTTTGTCTAAATACTTCGTCAGCGCGTCGCCTATAAACTGAATAATAAAGACGATGACGAGTATGGTTACCGTTGCCACCAGAGTGACATCGTTGTGGTTGCGCTGGAATCCTTCCAGATAAGCCAGGTTGCCTAAACCGCCTGCGCCAATGACGCCAGCCATCGCGCTGTAGCTCACCAGCGCGATAAGCGTAACGGTAATGCCGGAGACCAGCGCCGGTGAGGATTCAGGAATTAATACCCGGAAAATAAGCGTGCTCAGGCGAGCGCCCATAGAACGCGTGGCTTCAATCACGCCTTTATCCACTTCGCGCAGCGCGATTTCAACGAGACGCGCATAAAAGGGCGCCGCGCCGACAATCAACGCTGGCAACGCGGCATTGGCGCCGAGAATGGTGCCGATAATCGTTTTGGTAAACGGGATCAGCAGCACAATCAAAATAATAAAAGGAATAGAACGGAAGACGTTTACTACAACAGAAATAACGCCATAAATAGTTCGGTTCTGGAATAAGCTGCCTCTGGCCGTTAAAAATAACGCCAGCCCCAGAATCAGCCCGAGAATAAACGTCGCAATACCCGACAGCGCCGTCATATAAAGCGTTTCCTGCGTGGCCGCAATAAGCTGGTCCCATTTCAGATGGGGAAAATATGAATCAGCCACGTTTAATTACCTCACTCTGAATATCATGCTGGCGTAAATCATTAAGAATGTTGTCAAGCTGCTCTTCGCTGGCGTCGACATGCAGCCAGAGCTGGCCGAATACCCCCTGCGCGGTTTGCGTCATCCGCCCGTGGAGAATATTAAACGGTACGCCGTAGCGCAGCGTGAGTTCGCCCACGACCGGCTGGTGGGTGCTGTGGCCGACAAACGTGAGTTTGATAATGGTGCCGCGCAGGTTATCGGCCAGTTCCGGCTGAAACGCGTCATCGTCGTCATGCTGGCTGATCTGGCGCACAAACTGCCGCGTAATTTCCTTTTGCGGGTGGGTAAAGACCTGCAATACGTCGCCTTCTTCCACCACTTTGCCGTTTTCCATCACCGCCACGCGATCGCAAATTTTGCGTACCACGTGCATTTCATGGGTAATCAATACGATGGTCAGGTTGAAGCGCTTATTGATGTCCTTTAGCAGGTCGAGAATTTGATCGGTGGTTTGCGGGTCAAGCGCCGACGTGGCCTCGTCGCACAGCAGCACGTCGGGGTTGTTGGCCAGCGCCCGCGCAATGCCCACGCGCTGCTTCTGCCCGCCGCTCAGGCGGGAAGGGTAGGCGTTTTCGCGTCCTTTCAGCCCAACCAGTTCAACCAGCTCCGCCACGCGCTTTTTAATGTCCGCTTTAGGGACGCCGGCAATCTGCATCGAAAAAGCGATGTTCTCGCTGACGGTTCTCGACCACAGCAGGTTGAAGTGCTGGAACACCATGCTGATTTTCAGGCGCGCGCGGCGCAGCGCTTCGCCCTTCGCCGCCGAAATATCGTGGTCGGCAATCACAACGCTGCCGGCGGTCGGCTTCTCAAGGCCGTTCAGCAGGCGTATCAGGGTGCTTTTCCCGGCGCCGCTGTAGCCGATAATGCCGTAGATCTGCCCGCGCGCGATGGACAAGCTAACGTCATCAACGGCGGTCAGGCTCTCTTTTCCCGTGTGAAAAATTTTGGATATGTTTTTTAGAACAATCATTAACTTTCTTTATCCTGCAAACCGTCATGAGCGCTGAAAGGGCGGGTATGGCGTATGAAGTTTTTTGCCTGGGGCGTTTTTCAGACAAATATATAGAGAGGGTTTATAGCTTTAAAATGACCAAAAAATATTTCATATGAATTTTGGGTATATGCCAAACGGTATGGTCATAAAGCGTAAGAAACGGGGAAAAGAGAACGGCGCTGTCAGGCGACAGCGCCGGAAGATTTCACGGTAAAGCGTGAAGTAAAAGGGTTAACGCGCTTTCATTCGCGCCATGTAGTAAGCATCCACATATTCGCCGTTGCGCAGGGCGAATTGCTTTCCGGTGCCTTCCAGCGCAAAGCCAAACTTACGGTAGACCGCCAGCGCGGGGGCGTTGTCGGCAAATACGGTCAGTTCGATGCGCTCAATGCGCAGCCAGTTATCGCAGAGGTTCACCATCTCCGCCATCAGCGCGGAAGCGACGCCGCGGTTGCGGTGTGCCGGGTGAACGCTCATGCCGAAGGTAGCCACGTGGCTGCGGCGCGGGTTTTGCTCGACCGTCAAAGCAAGATGGCCTGCCACCACATCGTCAATGCAGGCCACTAACTGGCGCCGCCCGGCAGGCGGCTGGCTCATGCGCGCTTGCCACATTTCAAAAGAGGGATGAGGAATTTGCAGCGTGTCGTGGTAGACCTCCGGCAGGGCGTTGAGCTGGCGCAGGGCTTCGGTATCCCGGGCTTCGGCGTGACGGACAACCACTTGTGCAGACATACTTTTCTCCTCATTGAGTGACGGTAATTACCACCTTCCGGGGTTTCGCTTTTGGGGTCAACTGCCATTTTTTGCTAAAAATCGCTGGACACATGCGAATGATAATGATTATTATTGCCGTGCGTTCAGGGAGTCCCCAACGGAGAACCTGAAAGCACGACATTGCTCACATTGCTTCCAGTATTTCTTAGCCAGCCGGGTGCTGGCTTTTTTTTTGCCTGAACGCCGCGGGGTGGGTTAACGTTCAGGCCTGCTTTTTCTCTTTTGCGGGTTTCTGCGGCCCGACTATCGCTTCGCTTTCCGCCGCTTCCGCCGCTATCGGTTGCTCGACGCTGAAATCAAGGATGTTGGTCTGCGTTTCAACCGGCGTCCAGATCTCCGACTGGCCTACCAGCGCGCCGCCTTTTTTAATCGAAAGCGTCGCATAGGCAATCGCGCCGTGGATTTTGCCGTGCTCGTAAATATCGATGGATTCAGACCGGCACTGGCCGTTGACGGTGCCGTCGACAATCAGTTCGCGGCTGGTGATGTTGCCTTCCACCAGCCCGCTGCGCATGATTTTGATAATGCCGCCGCTGGAGTCGATGTTGCCGTACACCGCACCGTAGATATAAACCTGCCCGGCGGCGGTAATATTGCCTTCAAAACGTACGTCGGCGGCGACCACGGTATTGTTTTGCTTCTCTTCGCGCGCCGGCTCTTTTTCAACCGGCTGCGGGGCAGTGACCACTTTATTTTGCGGCGTCTCTGCCGTCGTTTTCATTTTTCCAAACATAGTAAAAACCTGCTGTTGTAAGGGATGAAGGGTAAAAGCCAATAAGGTCAGGCAGGCGAGCGGCAGCGCCCAGTTCCGGGCGTGATAACACCAGGCCGCCAGCGCCAGCGACCAGAAACAGAGTCCCGCATTTAAAAAGAGAAAACGCCGATCCATGGTGGCTTGCCTGCGGCTCCGTTGCCCGCCTGTGAAAAGATAAAAGCGCCGGGTTATCCGGGCCGCGCATACTACCACGCACCCGTAACGCTTCAGGGCTAAACACATTCCTGGTTTACAGCAGCGGTCAAATTCCTTAGCGGAATCAACGAGCCAGGAATAGTGTGCTTTTCGCATTCAGAAAAGCGCCCGGACTGGCGCATGCCCGCATCGGGAGTTAAGGTAAATTGAGTGTCTGAAATAAGGAAAAGAGTATGACCCTCAATTGCGCTTTTATCGGCTTTGGCAAAAGCACTACCCGTTACCATCTGCCTTACGTGCTTATTCGTAAGGATAAATTTCACGTTGCCCATATTTTCCGCCGCCACGAGAAACCGGCGCTGGAGCAGCAGCCGGAATATCAGCATATCCACTTCACCAGCAATCTTGACGAGGTGCTGGGCGACGATTCTGTAAAGCTGGTGATTGTCTGCACCCACGCAGACAGCCATTTCGACTACGCGAAGCGCGCGCTGGAGGCGGGCAAAAACGTGCTGGTGGAGAAGCCCTTCACGCCGACGATTGCCGAGGCGCGGGAGCTGTTCGAACTGGCGCGCAGCAAAGGGCTGACCGTCACGCCTTACCAAAACCGCCGCTTCGACTCCTGCTTCCTCACCACCCGACAGGTGATTGAGAGCGGTAAGCTTGGGCAGATTGTCGAAATCGAAAGCCACTTCGATTACTACCGCCCGACGGCGGAGACCAAACCAGGCCTGCCGCAGGACGGCATGTTCTACGGCCTTGGCGTGCATACGATGGACCAGATAATCTCGCTGTTCGGCCGACCGGACCATGTCAGCTACGACATCCGCAGCCTGCGCAATAAGGCGAACCCGGACGATACGTTTGAAGCGCAGCTTTTCTATGGCGATATGAAAGCCATCGTCAAAACCAGCCACTTCGTCAAAATCGATTACCCGAAGTTTATCGTGCACGGTACCCAGGGTTCGTTTCTGCGCTACGGCATCGACCAGCAGGAAACCAGCCTGAAAGCGGGCGTTATGCCAGGCGAGCCGGGCTTTGCGGCCCATGAGGGCGAAGGGGTGCTGGAGTATGTCAACGGCGCCGGGGAAACCGTGCGTGAGAAGGTCGATGCCGTGCCGGGCGACTACGGCCGCGTCTACGATTCGCTCTATGAAACGCTCGTTAACGGCGCGCCAAATTACGTCAGAGAATCTGAAGTGCTGACCAATCTGGAAATCCTCGAACGCGGTTTCGAACAGGCCTCACCCGCTACGGTAACCCTTGCGAAATAAGGCTTTCTGGCTCCTCTGGACTTATTCATATTTTTTGAACAGAGGAGTCAATTTTCACCCTCTATGATCCTCATCGTTCTCGGTCCACACTACATCCATCGAAACGAACATGGCCTGATGACTCAGGCGCAACGAGGGTATAAAAGATGATTTTCTTACGCAAAGCAGAAGAACGTGGTCACGCAAATCATGGCTGGCTGGATTCCTGGCACACCTTTTCCTTCGCCAACTATTACGACCCGAACTTTATGGGCTTTTCCGCGCTGCGGGTGATTAACGATGACGTCGTGGCGCCCGGACAAGGGTTCGGCACCCATCCGCACAAAGACATGGAAATCCTGACTTACGTGCTGGAAGGGGCGGTGGAGCACCAGGACAGCATGGGCAACAAAGAGCAGGTGCCTGCGGGCGAGTTCCAGATTATGAGCGCCGGGACCGGGGTGCGTCACTCCGAGTACAACCCGAGCAGCACCGAGCGCCTGCGTCTGTACCAGATCTGGATCATTCCGGAAAAAACCGGCATTGAGCCGCGCTACGAACAGCGCCGCTTCGACGCCGCTCAGGGCCGCCAGCTGGTGCTGTCGCCGGACGCCCGTGACGGTTCGCTGAAAGTTTACCAGGATATGGAGCTTTCCCGCTGGGCGATGGCGAAAGAGGAGCAGTCGGTTTATCCGATAGCCGCCGAGCGCCGCGTCTGGATCCAGGTAGTGAAAGGTGAAGTGACGATTAACGGCACGAAAGCGAAAACCAGTGATGGTCTCGCCATCTGGGATGAGCAGGCGCTCTCCATTCATGCCGACAGCGAAAGCGAAATTCTGCTCTTCGATCTGCCGCCAGTTTAATAACTTAACGCACTTCTCAACCTTCCCTGAAACTGGGGAAGGTTGAGCATCGTCCGTGCTAGACTGAGCGACAATTTTCACCTCACGCTTATTCAGGACGATGAAAAAGAAAAGACCGGTTCTTCAGGACGTAGCCGATCTCGTCGGCGTTACCAAAATGACCATCAGTCGTTATCTGCGCAACCCTGAGCAGGTTTCGACGGCGTTGCGTGGGAAAATCGCCGTGGCGCTGGATGAGCTTGGCTACATTCCCAACCGGGCGCCCGATATCCTTTCCAACGCCACCAGCCGGGCGGTGGGCGTCTTGCTTCCCTCTTTAACCAATCAGGTGTTCGCCGAGGTGCTGCGCGGTATCGAAAGCGTGATTGACGCGCACGGCTACCAGACCATGCTCGCCCACTATGGCTATAAGCCAGAGCTGGAAGAGGAGCGGCTGGAGTCGATGCTCTCATGGAATATCGACGGCCTGATCCTGACCGAGCGCACCCATACGCCGCGCACGCTGAAAATGATTGAAGTGGCCGGCATTCCGGTGGTGGAGCTGATGGACAGCGTGTCGCCGTGTCTGGATATCGCCGTGGGGTTTGATAACTTCGACGCGGCGCGGCAGATGACCGCGGCGATTATCGCGCGCGGCCATCGTCACGTCGCCTATCTGGGCGCGCGCCTTGATGAGCGCACCATCATGAAACAAAAAGGGTATGAGCAGGCGATGCGGGACGCGGGGCTGACGCCTTACAGCGTCATGGTGGAGCAATCGTCGTCTTATTCCACAGGCATTGAATTACTGCGCCAGGCGCGACGCGAATACCCGCAACTCGACAGTATCTTTTGCACCAACGACGACCTCGCCATCGGCGCGGCGTTCGAGTGCCAGCGTATGGGGTTGCGCATTCCGCAGGATATGGCGATTGCCGGTTTTCACGGCCACGATATCGGGCAGGTGATGGAGCCGCGCCTCGCCAGCGTCCTGACGCCGCGCGAGCGGATGGGGCGTATCGGCGCCGAGCGTTTACTCGCGCGCATTCGCGGCGAAACGGTAACGCCGACGCTGCTGGATCTCGGTTTTACCCTGTCGCCGGGCGGATCGATTTGATCGCGCAAATTTGAAGTAGTTCACACTTATCCACTCTCAAAAGCTATGGTTATTGCTAATTAAGAATATGAGCCAGACAATGTTACCGATAACAGTTACCCGTAACAGTCTTGCCCGTAACGCTTTGTGTAATCTGTGCCACCAGGAGCCACGCGATGAGCACAACCAATAACGATCACCATATCTTTGTTCTGATGGGCGTTTCCGGCAGCGGCAAATCCGCCGTGGCCGCTGAAGTGGCGCACCGTCTGAACGCCGCCTTTCTGGATGGCGACTTCCTGCATCCGCGCCGCAACATCATGAAAATGGCGGCAGGCGACCCGCTAAACGATGACGATCGCAAGCCCTGGCTGCAGGCGCTCAACGACGCCGCTTTCGCCATGCAGCGCACCAATAAAGTTTCGCTGATTGTCTGCTCGGCGCTGAAAAAGCGCTATCGCGACATTCTGCGCGACGGCAACCCGAATCTCTCTTTTATCTACCTGAAAGGCGATTTCGACGTGATTGAAAGCCGCCTGCGCGCGCGTAAAGGCCACTTCTTCAAACCGCAGATGCTGGTGACCCAGTTTGAAGCGTTAGAAGAGCCGAAAAACGACGAAGGCGATGTGCTGATTGTCGATATCAACCAGACGCTGGATGAGGTGGTGGAGAGCACCATTGCGCTAATCAATCAAAAATAAAAGGCTATAAAAGTTGTGAATACATTAACCCTCGTGTTGACGGCTGTAGGGTCGGTTCTCCTTTTGCTGTTTTTGGTCATGAAGGCAAGGATGCATGCGTTTGTGGCGCTGATGGTGGTTTCAATCGGCGCCGGGCTTTTCTCCGGCATGCCGCTCGATAAAATCGCAGCGACAATGGAAAAGGGGATGGGCGGCACGCTCGGCTTTCTGGCTGTGGTGGTGGCGCTTGGCGCGATGTTCGGCAAAATCCTGCATGAAACCGGCGCGGTGGACCAGATAGCCCTGAAGATGTTGAAATCTTTCGGTCATAACCGGGCGCATTACGCCATTGGCCTTGCCGGGCTTATCTGCGCGCTACCGCTCTTCTTTGAAGTGGCGATTGTGCTGCTTATCAGCATCGCGTTCTCTATGGCGCGCCACACCGGCGCCAACCTCGTAAGACTGGTGATCCCGCTGTTCGCAGGCGTGGCCGCCGCCGCCGCCTTCCTGCTGCCGGGGCCCGCGCCGATGCTGCTCGCCTCCCAGATGCATGCCGATTTCGGCTGGATGATTTTGATTGGCCTGTGCGCCGCCGTTCCGGGCATGCTTATCGCCGGTCCGCTGTTCGGCAATTTTATTAGCCGCTATGTGGAGCTGCGTATTCCGGACGACATTAACGAGCCTGACTTTGGCGACAGCAAGCTGCCGTCGTTTGGCTTCAGCCTGTCGCTTATCCTGCTGCCGCTGGTGCTGGTGGGAATGAAAACCATCGCCGCCCGCTTTACGGAGCAGGGCTCCCGCCTGTATGAATGGCTGGAGTTTATCGGCCATCCGTTTACCGCGATTCTCGTCGCCTGCCTGGTGGCTATTTATGGCCTGGCGATGCGCCGCGGCATGCCGAAAGATAAAGTGATGGCGGTGTGCGGCCAGGCGCTGCAACCGGCGGGCATTATCTTGCTGGTGATCGGCGCAGGCGGCGTGTTTAAACAGGTGCTGGTCGACTCTGGCGTCGGCCCGGCGCTGGGCTCAGCCCTGACCGGCATGGGGCTTCCCATTGCCCTGACCTGTTTCGTGCTGGCGGCGGCGGTGCGCATTATTCAGGGTTCCGCCACCGTCGCCTGCCTGACGGCGGTAGGCCTGGTGATGCCGGTTATCGAAAATTTGCACTACTCCGGCGCGCAGCTTGCCGCGCTGTCCATTTGCATTGGTGGCGGCTCGATTGTGGTGAGCCACGTTAACGACGCCGGGTTCTGGCTCTTCGGCAAGTTTACCGGCGCGACGGAAGGGCAGACGCTAAAAACCTGGACGCTGATGGAAACCATCCTCGGCACCACCGGCGCCCTCGTCGGGGCGATAGCCTTTACGCTGCTCTCCTGAAAAAAAGGGCTTCCCTGCGGAAGCCCTTTTTCTTACCCCTTCATCCACGCCCTGATGCCGTCCAGGAACATCTGGGTGGCGAGCATCACCAGCACTAACCCCATTAACCGCTCCAGCGCGTTCACCCCTTTTTCGCCAAGCAGCCTTAAGAAAAGCGAGGACTGCAACAGAATGACGAAGGTGCCGCCCCAGGCGAGCAGCAGCGCGATAACCAGGTGGCCCATCTGGTTTGGATATTGATGCGAAAGCAGCATCAGCGTGGCGAGCAGCGTCGGCCCCGCCACCAGCGGAATGGCAAGCGGCACAATGAAAGGCTCTTCCCCCGCCGGCAGCCCGGTGCTGCTGCCCTCGTGGCTTGGGAAGATCATTTTAATGGCGATTAAGAAAAGAATAATGCCGCCGGAAATCGAGACGGTTTCCGCCCGCAGATTAAGAAATGCCAGAATTTTTTCGCCCGCAAAGAGAAAGATGAGCATCAGCAGCAGCGCGATAAACAGCTCCCTGACCATAATGGCGCGCCGACGTTTAGGCTCGGTATGTTTCAGCACCGACATGAAAATCGGCAGGTTGCCCAGGGGATCCATAATCAGGATCAATAACACGGCGGCAGAGATGATTTCATTCATGAACTATTTTCCTGTATGCCATTGAGCAAGGCGTCTCAATAAGCGGCTTTTCTAATGGTCACGCGATCATTGATTAATTTCACTTGCGACTTTAGCTGCATTTTGTAAGGTGAAGGAATGTTCCGGTGGGCTCACCGGGCGCACAATACGCACACACCTCTGCAGGAATGACTCGCTATGAAAAATGTTGGTTTTATCGGCTGGCGCGGTATGGTCGGCTCCGTCCTCATGCAACGCATGGTTGAGGAGCGCGATTTCGACGCCATTCGCCCCGTCTTCTTCTCCACCTCCCAGCTTGGGCAGGCCGCGCCCGCGTTCGGCGGCAAGGCTGGTGGCACGCTCCAGGACGCTTATGACCTGGAAGCGCTGAAGGCGCTCGATATTATCGTTACCTGCCAGGGCGGCGATTATACCAACGAAATTTATCCAAAGCTTCGTGAAAGCGGCTGGCAGGGGTACTGGATTGACGCGGCTTCTTCGCTTCGCATGAAAGATGACGCCATCATTATTCTTGACCCGGTGAACCAGCACGTCATTACTGAAGGGCTGAATAAAGGCGTGAAAACCTTTGTTGGCGGCAACTGTACCGTCAGCCTGATGCTGATGTCGCTGGGCGGCCTCTTTGCCAACGATCTTATCGAGTGGGTCTCTGTCGCCACCTATCAGGCGGCTTCCGGCGGCGGCGCGCGCCACATGCGGGAATTGCTGACCCAGATGGGCCTGCTGCATAACTACGTTGCCGATGAACTGGCCAACCCGGCTTCCGCCATTCTGGATATCGAGCGCAAAGTCACGGCGCTTACCCGCAGCGGCGACCTGCCGGTGGATAACTTCGGCGTGCCGCTGGCGGGCGGTCTGATCCCCTGGATAGACAAACAGCTCGACAACGGCCAGAGCCGTGAAGAGTGGAAAGGCCAGGCGGAGACAAACAAAATTCTCAACACGGCGCACACCATTCCGGTAGACGGTCTTTGCGTACGCATCGGCGCGCTGCGCTGTCACAGCCAGGCCTTCACCCTTAAATTGAAAAAAGATGTTTCTATTGCAACGGTTGAAGAGATGCTCGCTGCGCATAATCCATGGGCGAAAGTGGTGCCGAACGACCGTGAAATTACCATGCGCGAACTGACGCCGGCCGCCGTCACCGGCACGCTGACGACGCCGGTAGGCCGCCTGCGCAAGCTCAACATGGGCCCGGAATACCTCTCGGCGTTCACAGTGGGCGACCAGCTCCTGTGGGGCGCAGCGGAGCCGCTACGGCGCATGCTGCGTCAGCTGGCTTAAACCTTGATATTAAGGGAGCGATTATCGCTCCCTTTTTTGTGTCTGTAAGCGAAGGATTAACGCTGATGATCACTATTTTTAGCAGGAGTAAAATTACGTGTTGGCTATGCTTAGGGTAAGGCGGAATTAACGCGCCAAACCTCAAGGTGGAACGGAGCAGAAAAGGGCCATTTATCTCTGCCCGTTCAGGTCAATAAAAAAGTGCCGCTACCGGACGCGAAGGCGTAAGGCTGGAGAGGGGCGGCACAAAAAAACAGGATGAATGCCATGTCTGATCGTGTAGATAGAGACGTGATTAATGCGCTTATCGCAGGCCACTTTGCGGATCCCTTTTCCGTACTCGGCATGCATAAAACCGAAGCTGGACTGGAAGTCCGCGCGCTCCTTCCCGATGCCACCGAAGTGTGGGTCATTGAACCAAAAACCGGACGCAAGGTAGGAAAACTTGAATGCCTTGATTCCCGAGGTTTTTTTAGCGGCGTTCTGCCGCGACGCAAAAATTTTTTCCGCTATCAGCTGGCGGTTATCTGGCACGGGCAACAGAATCTGATCGATGACCCTTACCGTTTCGGACCGCTGCTGCAGGACCTGGACGTCTGGCTGCTTTCTGAGGGCACCCACCTTCGCCCTTATGAAACGCTGGGCGCGCATGCGGAGACGATGGACGGCGTCACCGGCACGCGCTTTTCAGTATGGGCGCCTAACGCTCGCCGCGTTTCGGTCGTGGGGCAGTTTAACTACTGGGACGGCCGTCGCCACCCGATGCGTCTGCGTAAAGAGAGCGGCATCTGGGAGCTTTTCATTCCCGGCGCCCATAACGGCCAGCTTTATAAATTCGAGCTAATCGATGCCGAAGGAAAGCTGCGCATTAAAGCGGACCCGTATGCGTTTGAAGCGCAAATGCGCCCGGAGACCGCCTCGCTGATTTGCGGTCTGCCGGAAAAGACGCCGATTACTCCGGCGCGCCAGAAGGCGAATCAGTTTGACGCGCCCATCTCCATTTATGAGGTTCATCTGGGTTCATGGCGCCGTCACCCGGAAAGCAACTTCTGGCTGAGCTATCGCGAGCTGGCGGAGCAACTGGTGCCTTACGTTAAAGGCATGGGCTTTACCCACATTGAACTGCTGCCGATTAACGAGCACCCCTTTGACGGCAGCTGGGGCTATCAGCCCACCGGCCTGTATGCCCCGACCCGCCGCTTCGGCACGCGTGACGACTTTAAATACTTTATTAACGCTGCGCATGCCGCCGGGCTGAACGTGATCCTCGACTGGGTGCCCGGCCACTTTCCTTCAGACGATTTCGCCCTCGCCAAATTCGACGGCACTGAGCTGTATGAGCACAGCGACCCGCGTGAAGGCTATCACCAAGACTGGAACACGCTTATCTACAACTATGGTCGGCGTGAAGTGAGCAACTTCCTGGTGGGCAACGCCCTTTACTGGATTGAGCGCTTCGGCATTGACGCGCTGCGCGTGGATGCGGTGGCCTCAATGGTTTATCGCGACTACAGCCGCGCGCCGGGCGAGTGGATCCCGAACGAGCACGGCGGGCGTGAAAACCTTGAAGCGATTGAATTCCTGCGCAACACCAACCGCATCATTGGCGAACAGGTCTCCGGCGCCGTCTCGATGGCGGAAGAGTCGACTGATTTCGGCGGCGTGACCCGTCCGCCGTCAACAGGCGGCCTCGGCTTCTGGTACAAGTGGAATATGGGCTGGATGCACGACAGCCTGAATTACATGAAGCTCGATCCTATTCACCGCCAGTACCATCACGACCAGATGTCTTTCGGCATGGTCTACAACTACTCGGAAAACTTCGTGTTGCCGCTGTCGCACGATGAAGTGGTGCATGGCAAAAAATCGATTCTGGATCGCATGCCGGGCGACGCCTGGCAGAAGTTCGCTAACCTGCGCGCTTACTACGCCTGGATGTGGGCCTTCCCGGGCAAAAAACTGCTGTTTATGGGTAACGAATTCGCCCAGGGGCGTGAATGGAACCACGACAGCAGCCTGGACTGGCACCTGCTGGAGGGGGGCGACAACTGGCACCACGGCGTACAGCGTCTGGTGCGCGACCTGAACTTCGCTTATCGCCACCATAAGGCGCTGCACGAGCTGGACTACGACCCGTATGGCTTTGAATGGCTGGTGGTGGAAGACCGCGCGAACTCCGTATTTGTTTTCGTCCGCCGCGACAGGCAGGGCAATGAAATTATTGTTGCCAGCAACTTTACGCCGGTAGTGCGCCACAATTACCGCTTCGGCATTAACCAGCCTGGCCGCTGGCGCGAAGAGGTCAATACCGACTCCATTCACTATCATGGCAGCAACGCCGGTAATGGCGGGGCGGTGGAGAGCGAGGCGATTCCAAGCCATGGTCATGATCATTCCCTTTCCCTGACGCTGCCGCCGCTGGCCACCATCTGGCTGGTACGGGAGGGTGAATGACGCAGTTGCAGGAGGGGCAACCCGCGCCGCCTGGCGCGCACTATGACGGTCATGGCATTAATTTCACCCTCTTTTCCGCTCACGCGGAAAAGGTGGAGCTGTGTGTTTTCGACGACGACGGCAACGAGCAGCGTTATGCGCTGCCTGGACGCAGCGGCGACATCTGGCATGGCTATCTGCCGAAGGCCAGGCCCGGCGTGCGCTACGGTTATCGCGTGCACGGTCCCTGGGATCCGCGCAACGGGCATCGCTTCAACCCGGCCAAGCTGTTGCTGGACCCCTGCGCGCGGGTAGTGGTTGGACGTACCGCCGACGAGCCGCGCCTGCACGGCGGCCATGATGAACCCGATCTTCGCGATAATGTTGATGTCATGCCGAAAGCGGTCGTCATGCAGGATCGTTACGACTGGGAGGACGATGAGCCGCCGGGTACTCCCTGGTGCAGCACAGTCGTTTATGAAGCGCATGTGCGCGGCCTGACACTGCGCCATCCGGATATTCCGGAGGAAATTCGCGGCACCTATGCGGCGCTCGCGCATCCCGTCATGCTCGACTACTTTAAACGGCTGGGCATTACGGCGCTGGAGTTGCTGCCTGTTCAGCACTACGCCAGCGAAATGCGTCTGCATCGGCTCGGCCTGACGAACTACTGGGGTTATAACCCGCTGGCGCTCTGGAGCGTTGAGCCGCGTTACGCCGTCAACCAGAACCCTTTCGGCGCGCTGGATGAGTTTCGCGACGCCGTGAAAGCGCTGCACAAAGCGGGTATCGAAGTCATTCTCGATATTGTATTGAATCACAGCGCGGAGGCGGACCTCGACGGGCCGACCTTCTCTCTGCGCGGAATCGATAACCGTAGCTATTATTGGTTAAGGAGCGACGGCGATTATGAGAACTGGACCGGCTGCGGCAACACCCTCAACCTCAGCAATCCAGGGGTGGTCGACTATGTGATGGGGTGCCTGAAGTTCTGGGTCGAAGAGTGCCACGTCGACGGTTTCCGCTTCGATCTCGCGACGGTGATGGGGCGCACGCCCGAGTTTCGCCCCGACGCGCCGCTGCTGGAAGCGATTAAAAACGATCCGCACCTCTCCCGCGTCAAGCTTATCGCCGAAGCGTGGGATGTCGGGCCGAACGGCTATCAGGTAGGCGCCTTTCCGGCCTCTTTCATGGAGTGGAACGACCGCTTTCGCGACGCCATGCGCTGCTTCTGGCTGCATGACGCGCTGACTCTTGGCGATTTCGCTGAAAGCTTCGCGGGCTCCAGCGCGCTCTTTCGCCGCAACGATCGTCCTGCCTGCGCTTCCGTTAACTTCATTACGGCGCATGATGGTTTCACGCTGCGCGACTGTGTCAGCTTTAACCATAAGCACAACGAAGCCAACGGCGAAGATAACCGGGACGGCCATAACCATAACCATACTAACAACCATGGTTATGAGGGGCTTGGCGGTAATCTGGATACGATTGAACGGCGGCGGGTGAGCACTCACGCGCTGCTGCTTTCGCTTTTGCTGTCACGTGGCACGCCGATGCTGCTGGCCGGGGACGAACATGGCCATAGCCAGCATGGCAATAACAACGCCTACTGCCAGGATAACGAACTGACCTGGATGGACTGGGAGCAGGCGGATGAGGGATTAATTAATTTCACGGCGGCATTGATACATCTGAGAAAGAGTATCCCGGCGCTTACCTGCCAGGCATGGTGGGATGAGGATGACGGCAATGTTCGCTGGCTAAACAACGAGGCGCAGCCTCTGAGGACCGACGAGTGGCAAGGCGGAATTCGTCGCATGCAGATCCAGCTTTCCGATCGTTGGTTAATTACGATTAACGCCACCGCAGAAGTCGGCGACATCGTATTACCCGAAGGGGAATGGCGTGCTATCCCCCCATTTGCCGGAGAGGATAATCCGGTCGTAATGGCTGTATGGCATGGGCCCGCGCACGGTGTGTGCGTATTCCAGAAGTCATAAATAAGGAGTCAGTCATGGTAAGGTTTGAGAAGAACGATCCTCTGATGTTGGCAAGACAGCTGCCCTTAAAATCTGTCGCACTTATTCTGGCTGGCGGGCGTGGCACACGACTGAAAGACCTCACTACGACTCGCGCCAAACCTGCCGTTCACTTCGGCGGGAAATTCCGCATCATCGACTTTGCCCTATCCAACTGCATTAACTCGGGCATTCGACGTATCGGGGTTATTACCCAGTACCAGTCTCATACGCTGGTGCAGCACATTCAGCGCGGCTGGTCGTTTTTCAGCGAAGAGATGAACGAGTTCGTCGATTTGCTGCCCGCCCAGCAGCGCGTCCATGGGGAAAACTGGTATCGCGGTACGGCGGACGCTGTGACGCAAAACCTCGACATCATCCGCCGTTATAAAGCGGAATATGTCGTTATTCTCGCAGGCGACCATATCTACAAACAGGACTATTCGCGCATGCTTATCGACCACGTCGAAAAAGGCGCGCGCTGCACGGTAGCCTGTTTGCCGGTCCCCAAAGCGGAGGCGACGGCGTTCGGCGTCATGGCGGTGGATGAAAACGACAGGGTTATCGACTTCGTTGAGAAGCCGGCCAACCCGCCTACCATGCCTGGCGACGACACGAAATCGCTCGCCAGCATGGGGATTTACATCTTTGATGCCGACTATCTCTACGAGTTGCTGGAAGAAGACGACAAGGATGAGAAATCCAGCCACGATTTCGGTAAAGACATTATTCCGAAAGTGACCCGCTCGGGCGAAGCGTTCGCCCATCCGTTCCCGCTCTCCTGCGTGCAGTCTGACCCGGACGCCGAGCCGTACTGGCGCGACGTAGGGACGCTCGAAGCTTACTGGAAAGCGAACCTCGACCTGGCCTCGGTCACCCCGGAACTGGATATGTACGACCACAACTGGCCGATTCGTACCCATATGGAATCGTTGCCGCCAGCGAAATTTGTGCAGGACCGCTCCGGCAGTCACGGCATGACGCTCAACTCGCTCGTCTCCGGCGGCTGCATTATTTCCGGCTCCGTTGTCGTGCAATCCGTGCTTTTCCCCAGAGTGCGCATAAACTCATTCTGTAACATCGACTCGGCGGTGCTGTTGCCCGATGTCTGGGTAGGCCGCTCCTGTCGCCTGCGTCGCTGTGTTATCGACCGGGCCTGTGTTATCCCTGAAGGCATGGTGATAGGTGAAAACGCTGAGGAAGACGCTCGCCGTTTCTACCGTTCCGAAGAGGGAATTGTGTTAGTGACGCGCGAAATGCTGGCCCGTTTAGCGGGTTGATTCGCGCAGGGAGGTAAACCGCGCGCGGAAGGCTCCGCGCGTTGTGTTTTTCACGTTCGGCGCGCTGTTCGCGCTGAATCTTTGAACGGGAGCGATAATGCAGGTCTTACATGTATGTTCTGAAATATTCCCTCTGCTGAAAACCGGCGGACTGGCAGACGTTATCGGCGCATTACCTGCTGCGCAAATTGCCGGAGGGGTGGATACTCGTGTGCTGTTGCCCGCGTTTCCTGATATTCGTCGCGGCATTACCGATGCCCGGATTGTGGCGCGCAGGGAGACCTTCGCGGGTGAAATCACGCTTTTGTATGGACACTTTAACGGGGTTGGCATTTACCTTATTGACGCCCCGCACTTATACGATCGTCCCGGAAGCCCGTATCACGATACCAACCTTTACGCCTATACCGACAACGTGATTCGCTTCGCGCTGCTGGGGTGGGTGGGCAGCGAAATGGCCTGCGGGCTGGATCCTTACTGGCATCCTGACGTGGTGCACGCGCACGACTGGCATGCGGGGCTGGTGCCTGCTTATCTGGAGCTGCGCGGTCGTCCGGCGAAATCGGTCTTCACCGTACATAACCTGGCCTACCAGGGGATGTTCTTCGCGCAACACATGGATGACATTCAACTGCCGTGGTCTTTCTATGATGTGGAGGGGCTGGAGTTCAACGGCCAAATCTCCTTCCTGAAAGCGGGGCTATACTATGCAGACCATATCACAGCGGTAAGCCCGACCTACGCGCGTGAAATTACTGAGCCGCAGTACGCTTACGGGCTGGAGGGGCTGTTACGCCAGCGCCACCGCGAAGGCCGGCTTTCCGGCATTCTCAACGGCGTGGATGAGAACATCTGGGACCCGGCGCACGATCTCCTGCTCGCCTCGCGCTATACCCGCGATACGCTGGAGGAGAAGGCGGAAAACAAACGCCAGTTGCAAATTGCGATGGGCCTGAAGGTTAACGATAAAGTGCCGCTGTTCGCCGTGGTGAGCCGTCTTACCAGCCAGAAAGGGCTGGACCTGGTGCTCGAGGCGCTGCCGGGGCTGCTGGAGCAGGGCGGTCAGCTGGCGCTGCTCGGCGCGGGCGACCCGGTGCTCCAGGAAGGCTTTCTCGCCGCCGCCGCGGAACATCCGGGGCAGGTGGGCGTGCAAATCGGCTATCACGAAGCGTTTTCACACCGCATCATGGGCGGCGCGGACGTCATTCTGGTGCCGAGTCGTTTCGAACCGTGCGGTCTTACACAACTTTATGGCCTGAAGTATGGAACACTGCCGCTTGTGCGGCGCACGGGGGGCCTTGCGGATACCGTTTCCGACAGCTCGCTGGAGAACTTAGCAGACGGAATTGCCAGTGGATTCGTCTTTGAGGACAGTAATGCCTGGTCGCTTTTGCGGGCGATTCGGCGTGCTTTCGTGTTGTGGTCCCGCCCTTCGCTCTGGCGTTTTGTTCAGCGTCAGGCGATGGGCATGGATTTTAGCTGGCAGGTCGCCGCGCAGTCTTATCGCGATCTCTATCAACGCTTGTTGTAACCATCCAGGAATCACGTAAATGAATGCACCGTTTAGCTATGCGTCACCTACGCTGAGCGTCGAGGCGCTAAAACATTCCATTGCCTATAAGCTGATGTTCACCATAGGCAAAGACCCGGCCATCGCCAATAAACACGAGTGGCTGAACGCCACGCTGTTCGCGGTGCGTGACCGCATGGTTGAACGCTGGCTGCGCTCTTACCGGGCGCAGCTGTCGCAGGAAGTGCGCCAGGTTTACTATCTATCGATGGAGTTTCTGATTGGCCGCACCTTGTCTAACTCGCTGCTTTCACTCGGTATTTATGAAGATGTGAAAAACGCGCTGGAGGAGATGGGGCTGGATCTGGAAGAGTTGATCGACGAAGAGAACGACCCCGGGCTTGGCAACGGCGGCCTGGGACGTCTCGCCGCCTGCTTCCTTGACTCGCTCGCCACGCTCGGCCTGCCGGGTCGCGGCTACGGCATTCGCTACGATTACGGCATGTTCAAGCAGAACATCGTCGACGGCCAGCAAAAAGAGTCGCCGGACTACTGGCTCGAATATGGCAACCCATGGGAGTTTGAGCGCCACAATACGCGCTACAAAGTGCGTTTCGGCGGGCGTATCCAGCAGGAGGGCAAACGCACCCGCTGGGTCGAGACCGAAGAGATTCTCGCCGTCGCTTATGACCAGATTATTCCCGGTTACGACACCGACGCCACCAACACGCTGCGCTTGTGGAGCGCCCAGGCGAGTAGCGAAATCAACCTCGGTAAATTCAACCAGGGGGATTACTTCGCGGCGGTGGAAGATAAAAACCACTCGGAAAACGTATCGCGCGTTCTCTACCCGGATGATTCGACCTATTCGGGGCGTGAGTTGCGCCTGCGTCAGGAGTACTTCCTGGTGTCGGCCACTATTCAGGACATCCTGAGCCGTCACTATCAGCTGCATAAAACCTACGCCAACCTGGCGCAGAAAGTCGCTATTCACCTGAATGACACGCACCCGGTGCTCTCCATTCCGGAGCTCATGCGAGTGCTGATTGACGAGCATAAGTTCGGCTGGGACGAGGCGTTCGAGACGACCTGCCAGGTTTTCTCTTACACCAACCATACGCTGATGAGCGAAGCGCTGGAGACGTGGCCGGTGGATATGCTGGGTAAAATCCTGCCGCGCCATCTGCAGATTATTTTCGAAATTAACGACTACTTCCTGAAAACCCTTCAGGAGCAGTACCCCACCGATACCGGCCTGCTGAGTCGTGTCTCGATCATCGACGAATCGGGCGGTCGCCGCGTGCGCATGGCGTGGCTTGCGGTAGTGGTGAGCCATAAAGTGAACGGCGTATCTGAGCTGCACTCCAATCTGATGGTGCAGTCGCTGTTCGCCGACTTCGCGAAAATCTTCCCGATGCGCTTTACCAACGTCACCAACGGCGTGACGCCGCGCCGCTGGCTGGCGCTGGCCAACCCGTCGCTTTCGGAAGTGCTGGATAAAAACATCGGCCGCACCTGGCGCACCGATCTCAGCCAGCTAAGCGAGCTTGAGCAGCATATTGACTATCCGTCGGTGAACCAGCAGGTGCGCAACGCCAAGCTTGCCAACAAGCGCCGGCTCGCCGTCTGGATAGCGCAGCAGCTCAACGTGGTGGTAAACCCGAAAGCGCTGTTTGACGTGCAGATCAAACGCATCCACGAATATAAGCGTCAGCTGATGAACGTGCTGCACGTTATCACTCGCTACAACCGCATCAAAGCGGACCCGGAAGCTGACTGGGTGCCGCGCGTGAACATCTTCGCCGGGAAAGCGGCGTCGGCCTATTACATGGCCAAGCACATCATTCACCTGATTAACGACGTGGCGCAGGTCATCAACAACGACCCGCAGGTGAAAGACAAGCTGAAGGTGGTCTTTATCCCTAACTACAGCGTCAGTCTTGCGCAGCTAATCATTCCGGCGGCGGATCTCTCTGAGCAGATCTCGCTTGCCGGGACGGAGGCGTCCGGCACCAGCAACATGAAATTCGCCCTTAACGGCGCGCTGACCATCGGCACGCTGGATGGCGCGAATGTTGAGATGCTGGAGCATGTTGGTCCCGAAAATATCTTTATCTTCGGTAACACCGCCGATGAGGTGGAAGCGCTGCGTCGGCAGGGCTATAACCCGCGCGACTACTACGATAAAGATGAAGAGCTGCGCCAGGTGCTGACGCAGATTGGCACCGGCGTCTTCAGCCCTAACGACCCGGGCCGCTACCGCGACCTGGTGGATTCGCTAATTAACTTTGGCGACCACTATCAGGTGCTGGCGGATTACCGCAGCTATGTAGACTGCCAGGATAAAGTGGATGAGCTTTACAACCAGCAGGAAGAGTGGACCACGCGGGCGATGCATAATATCGCCAACATGGGTTACTTCTCCTCTGACCGGACCATTCAGGAATATGCCGATAACATCTGGAATATTAAGCCGGTGCGCCTGTAACCGCTGAGGACGTAAAAAAGCCAGAGCATCCGCTCTGGCTTTTTTTATGCCTCCAGCGGAGAGGGCGGCAGGTCGCAGCGTCCGCTTTGCGTCGCGATACAGTCGCGACCCGCGTGCTTCGCCTGATAAAGCGCCTCGTCGGCCATATTCTTCAGCGTGGCGACGCTGGCTGATTCGCCGGCTACGGTGCCCACGCCCGCGCTTATGGTCAGGAATTTTGTCGCAAGCTGTGTCGCCGGATGCGGCAGCGCCGCGTTGCGAACCGCCATCACCGCACGCAGCGCAACCTGTTCCGCCGCATATTCGCTGGCGCCAGGTAGAATAATGGCGAACTCCTCGCCGCCGTAGCGGGAAACCCGGTCGGTATTGCGCAGCGGCAGATAACGCAGAATTTCGCCTACCGCCGCGAGGCACTGATCGCCCGCCACATGGCCTAAGGTATCGTTATAAGCCTTAAAGAAGTCGATATCGCACAGGATGAGCGAAACCGGCACGCCGGTTTTCGTCGAGCGCGCTACGCACTGCTCAAGATAGATATCGAACTGGCGCCGGTTGCCAAGGCCGGTTAAGCCATCCACCAGCGCCAGGTCCTGCAAAATATGGTTGGAGCGGGTCAGCTCGTCACGCAGCACGATAAGTTCGCGCTGATAGCGCAGACTGGCGCGGATTTGGCGCAGCACCAGAATGCCGAACACAAACACCGCGCACAGCAGGACGCCGTTGAGCGCCAGCACCGGCAGGTTATTGCGCCACCACACCGCCCGCAGCGAGCTGCGGTCATAGCCTGCGGAGACGACCAGCGGATAGCGCGCCAGACTCGCATAGCCAAAAATGCGCGTTACGCCGTCCAGCGCCGAACGCCAGGTGCCGCCGCCTACCGGGCTGATTTTGAGCATGCGGGTGAAAAGCGGGCTGGAGGCCAGCGTCTTATTGATAAACGCGTCGGAGAAAGGGCGGACGTAAAGCACGGTGCTGTCGGCAAGCGTCAGGCCCAGCGTGTCGGTGGGGCCCATTTCGTAGTAACCATAAAACTGACGGAAATAATCCACGCGGATAGTGGCCAGCGCCACGCCGCGAAAGCGTCCCTCATTATTATTAAGCCGCACGGAAACGGGAATCACCAGATCGCCCGTTGAGCGGCTGCGGATAACCCGACCGATATGCAGCCTGTCGTCATTATGCTGGCTATGCCAGGTGAAATAATCCCTGTCGGCGTTATTCGCCTGCGCCGGAACATAGCTGCTGGAGGTGGCGAGCCAGTCGCCTTGCGTATCGTAGACAAAAAGGCCGTGCAGCTGCGGAAGCTGCCGCTGCTGCTGGGCGAGCAGGCCACGGATGCCGCGCCAGGCGGCCGGATTAGCAAAAATGTCATCCGCCCGGCGCGACATTTCATCCAGCGTTAACTGCACCTGCAAAAAGGTATCTTCCGCCTGACGCGCCAGCGAAATCGACTGGTTTCGCGCCTGACGCTCCGTCTCTTCAACATTATGTTGCCACGACTGCCAGAGCGACCAGCCGCTGATAACCGTCACCGCGAGCGTTATCAGCAGCAGGAAAGTCAGCATCACCGTATCCGGCGCGCGTATAGTCTTCGACCGCAAAATCTTCTCCCTCTCTTTAAGCGGGAAAGTATAAGCGCAGGGACGATGTTTTATACCTAACCGTTACGGTAAGCATGAACCACAGCAGAAAATCCGGCGTCCGGGCGGGGTGCCCGAACGCGCTTTTCGGATAAACCTCAGGAGGCGAGAGAGAGGGCGACGCGGCCTTTCGATTGATGCGCTTCAAGCCACTGCGCCACGCGGGATTGCTCTTCCGCGTTCAGCCACATGCCAAGCTTGGTGCGACGCCACAGCGCGTCGTCCAGGCGGCGCACCCATTCGTGTTCGACCAGGTAACGCAGTTCGGCCTCATACAGCTCATGGCCGAAATGCTCGCCCAGCGCGCTGATGTCGGTTGCGCCATTAAGAATAAGCTCGCTGTTGCTGCCGTAGGTGCGCGCAAAGCGACGGGCCAGCGACTCGCTGATAAACCCGTAGCGGCGGCGCAGCTGCGCGGCATAAGCATCGCGATCGCCGTTGATCTCGCCGCCCGGCAGTACGCCGTTTTTCGTCCAGGCTTCGCCCATCGTCGGGTACCAGGGTTTCAGTTTTTCCAGCGCATGCTCGGCAAGTTTACGGTACGTAGTCAGCTTGCCGCCAAACACAGAAAGCAGGGGCGCTTTGCCGTTTTCGTCGCGGATATCCAGCGTGTAATCGCGAGTGATAGCCTGCGGCGAATCTGACTCGTCGTCGCAAAGCGGACGCACCCCGGAATAGGTCCAGACCACGTCGTCGCGGCCCAGCTGCTTTTTAAAGTGCGCGTTATAGACCTTCAGCAGGTAGCTGATTTCGCTTTCATCGATGGCCACCTGTTTGGGGTCGCCTTTGTACTCCACATCGGTGGTGCCGATGATAGAAAACTCATCCATCCATGGGATAACGAAGACGATACGCTTATCTTCGTTTTGCAGGATGTAAGCCTGCTTCTGGGTATGGACGCGCGGCACCACGATATGGCTGCCTTTGATAAGCCGGATGCCGTAAGGGGAAGGCAGCTCCAGGCCGTTGTCGAAGAAGCTTTTCACCCACGGCCCGGTGGCGTTCACCAGTCCCCGGGCGCGCCAGGTAAAGGTTTCGCCGGTATCAACATCTTCGCCCTGCACGATCCACTCGCCGTTTTCACGCTTCGCGGAAGTGGCGCGAGTGCGGGTTAATACTTCGCCGCCTTTTTTCTGCACCATCTGCGCGTTCGCCAGCACCATGCGCGCATCGTCCACCCAGCAGTCAGAATATTCGAATCCGCGCGTTATCTCAGGCTTCAGGACCGAATCCGCGCCAAAACGCAAACCGGTAGAGCCAGGCAGGCTGGTGCGCTTGCCCAGATGATCATACATAAACAGGCCAACGCGGATCATCCACGCCGGGCGCAGGTGAGGGCGGTGCGGCAGGCGAAAGCGCATCGGGAAAGCGATGTGCGGGGCCATTTTCAGCAATACTTCACGCTCGGCGAGCGCTTCGCTCACCAGACGGAACTCGTAGTGCTCCAGGTAGCGCAGGCCGCCGTGAATAAGTTTAGAGCTGGCGGAGGAGGTGGCGCAGGCGAGATCCTGCGCTTCCAGCATCAGTACGGAAAGCCCGCGCCCGGCGGCGTCTGCCGCGATACCGGCACCGTTGATGCCCCCACCTATCACAATCAGATCTTTGGTTTCCATACTGCCCTCATTCACTTTCGTTAAAGCTCAAAAATGTTCGATATCGCTCATAATAGCAAACAAACGCGCTTTTGGTAACAGTAAAAAAACAATTCAATGTGATATGAATAACAATATGGCGTCCTGATAGGGTTCCCACGTAAACTTAAGGCCAAGAGCCTTTGTCCTGTACCAACGATGAGAAGCACCATGGATCAATTTGAATGTATTAATGTGGAAGAAGCGCACCAGAGACTTCACCAGGGCAGCGCGGTTCTGGTCGATATCCGCGATCCGCAGAGTTATGAGCTGGGCCATACGCCGGGCGCGTTCCACCTGACCAACGCCACGCTGGTTAACTTTATGCAGAACACCGATTTTGATACGCCGGTAATGGTGATGTGCTATCACGGCAACAGCAGCAAAGGCGCGGCGCAATATCTCCTGCAACAGGGATATGACCAGGTCTACAGCGTGGACGGCGGTTTCGACGCCTGGCACCGTCATTTTCCGGCGGAAGTGGCGCGCGGCGAGGAGTAATTGTCGGTAGCGGCCCTTTTACCCGGTATACTCATCGCATTTTCCGCTAACGAAAGAGCAGGCGATGTTAATTACCTCTTTTGCTAATCCGCGCATGGCGCAGGCGTTTGTCGATTACATGGCAACGCAGGGCGTCACGCTGACCATTAAGCCGCAGCAGGAGTATGAAGTCTGGCTTGCCGATGAGAGCCAGGCGGAACGGGTGCAGGCTGAACTGGCGCGCTTTCAGCAAAATCCCTATGACCCGCGCTATCTGGCCGCCAGCTGGCAGACCGGGCAGGCGGGCAGCCATTTGCAGTATCGACGCTTTCCTTTTTTCGCCACCGTGCGCCAGAACGCCGGACCGCTCACGTTGCTGGTGATGGCGGCGTGCATCGTGGTCTATCTGCTGATGCAGGCGGTCGGCGACCAGATAATAATGGTGTGGCTGGCATGGCCGTTCGACCCTTCGCTGAAATTCGAGGCGTGGCGTTATTTCAGCCACGCTTTGCTGCACTTCTCCATACTGCATATCACTTTCAACCTGTTATGGTGGTGGTATCTGGGCGGCCCGGTGGAAAAGCGCCTCGGCAGCGGCAAGCTGCTGACGCTGTTTCTTATCGCTGCGCTGTTAAGCGGTTTTATCCAGCATTACTATAGCGGCGCGTGGTTTGGCGGCCTTTCCGGCGTGGTTTACGCGCTGATGGGCTATGTCTGGCTGCGCGGCGAGCGCGATCCGCAAAGCGGGCTGCATATGCCGCGCGGGCTGCTCGCTTTCGCCCTTATCTGGCTGATTGCGGGCTGGTTTGATCTCTTTGGCCTTTCTGTCGCCAACGCGGCGCATGTCACCGGGTTGCTGGTTGGGCTGGCGATGGCGCTGACGGATACCTTTCATGCGCGAAAACGAACATAAGATCCGGGGATACTTCAGGAGAAGAGTGTGAAGCAAACACAACGTCATGACGCGATTATCGAACTGGTAAAAAAGCAGGGCTATGTCAGCACGGAAGAGTTGGTCGAGCAGTTTGCGGTTAGCCCGCAGACTATTCGCCGCGACTTAAACGATCTGGCCGATCAGAACATGATCCTGCGCCATCACGGCGGCGCCGCCTTGCCTTCCAGTTCGGTTAATACCCCCTGGCACGATCGTAAAGCGACGCAGACGGCGGAAAAAGAGCGTATCGCCCGGCGCGTGGCAAGCCAGATCCCCAATGGCGCCACCCTGTTTATCGATATCGGCACGACGCCGGAAGCGGTGGCTCACGCGCTGCTTGATCACAACAATTTGCGTATCGTGACGAATAACCTGAACGTGGCGAACACGCTGATGGCGAAAGAGGACTTCCGTATTATCCTCGCGGGCGGCGAACTGCGCAGCCGCGACGGCGGCATTATCGGCGAAGCGACGCTCGATTTTATCTCTCAGTTCCGTCTCGACTTCGGCATTCTCGGCATCAGCGGCATCGACAGCGATGGCTCGCTGCTGGAGTTCGACTACCACGAAGTGCGCACCAAGCGCGCCATTATCGAAAACTCCCGCCACGTGATGCTGGTAGTGGACCATTCCAAGTTCGGCCGTAACGCGATGGTTAACCTCGGCAGCATCAATCTGGTAGACGCGGTGTATACGGATGTCATGCCGCCAGCAGGCGTGATGAAGGTGATTAGCGAGAATAATGTGCAGCTGGAGCTGTGCTGAGAATGGGGTAACGGCGGGCGGCGCTCTGGTAAATCAGGCATGAACGATTACGTTCGCCAGAGCGTTGACTGACTAATTCGCTATGCAGCGGGGATACCGTTAAACTCCATATCCCATCATCTTCAGTAGCTGCTGGGCATGCTGTACGGCATCCTGGCGGTGCGCTACGCCGAGTTTCTGGTACAGGTTGCGAATGTGCGTCTTGATGGTGGTCGCCGCCACTTCAAGCTCGCCGGCTATTTGATCGTTGCTGTAACCGGAATAAATCAGCCCCAGCACCTGCCATTCGCGCTGAGTAAGCGGGCTGGTGCGGATAAGCTCCGGCACCTCCGGGTGCGTCAGCAGACGGTTAACAAAGCTCTCGTCGAAGTGGGCGAATTTATGGCGATGATGCTGGTTAATTTCACGCAAAATGCGCTGCGCGCGGTGTTGCTCCAGCTCTGGCAGCGTATTGAGCTGAATGAGCTGGCGAAGTTGCTGCGCCATCGCTTCGCCCTCAATCACAAAGTGGCTGATGAAGCCGGTGCGGTTGGCGAGCGTCAACGCTTCCATCAGCACCCGTTGGGCGTCGCTCTTGCGTCCTGCCTGCCAGTAGAGCTGGTTAAGCAGCAGCAGGTTGCGGTTGATGTCGCTCATCAGCCGCAGGCCGCGGGCGTTTTCGTTCAGCTCTTCCAGCACCATCTCCGCCGGGTCGTAATCGCCAAGCAGGATCTGCACCCGGGCGATGTTGCGCCACTGGCTTTGCAGAAAATGATTATTAGCGAAAGCGGGTTTCGGCGTCTGACGCAGCCAGTTGGCGGCCGATTTTTTATCCCCCGTCATCTGCCAGTAAATGACGCGAACCTTATCGGCGTTCGACACCCAGTCTGTGTGATAAGGGCCATTGCCAAGCAAGTTTTCCAGACGATTCAGGTGGCTGCGAGCGTTGTCGAGATCCCCGCGCGCCAGCGAACACTGCACAAGCAGCGCCAGACACTGAAGCTGCTGCTGCGGCTGATAGCCCGACAGCACGTCCATGCCCATGCGCGCCGACGCTTCGGCTTCATCAAGGCGCGACCAGGCCCACAGCAACTGCGCGCGAATGCGCAGTAAAAATTCATGCAGCGGCAGTTGCTCAAGGTGCTGCTCGCGGATAAGCGTGAAGGCTTTATCCTGGGTCTCCCAGGCGGCCTGCAAAAAGCCCTGGGCGAAAAGAATTTCGCTTTGCTGGATAAGACTCCAGAGCGCGTAATGCCAGACGTCGTGTCGGCGCGCCATCTGCTCCGTTTGCTGCATCGTCGAGAGCGATCTCGTGAGTTCGCCTTTGCAGTGCAGCACTTCGCCGTGCACCGAGGTCGCCACAATGCGGCTGTAAAAACTCGCCAGCGGCAGGGTGTCGAGCGCGATCATCGCCAGCCGCTCCGCCTCTTCCGGGTCGCCGTCGTTGATGGCGACCTGTGCGCGCAGGGCGTTGAATTCGCCATGCAGCGTTTCGTCCATCGCCTCCTGCATCTCCTGTTCGGCGCGCGCCAGCAACGTATTCACTTCGCTATAACGGTGCTGGCTTTGCATCAGCCAGGCCTGCAACAGCACCAGTTTAGGATTAGCGAGCAGGCTCTCCCACGGCAGCGCCTTGAGCGACTCTTCAAGCAGCGCCAGCTCGCTGTGGTTAAACAGACCCCACGCATGATTAAGCAGAATATCGCGCAACATACGGGAATCGCCCGCCGCCAGCGCGTGGTGAATCGCCTCGCTCGGGAAGCCTTGCGCCATCCAGCTTTCCGCCGCCGCGCGGTGAATATCCGGCAGCTCTGTTGCCAGTTCCCACTGGCAACGCTGGCGCAAAAAGCCGCCAAACAGCGGGTGATAGCTAAACCATTCGCCCGAGTCGTCCATGCGCTGCAAAAACAATCCCTGGCGTTCAATCTCTTCCAGCCGCATCTGGCCGTTTTCTTCACCCGTTACGCGCACGATCAGCGCGTCGTTCATCGAACGCAGCAGCGAGCTTTTCAGCAGGAACTGGCGCGTGCTGTCGTCTACGTTATCGAGCACCTCATCCACCAGATAATCGGAGAGATGGGAGGCGTTAATGCCCGCCAGGCGACGCGCGGAATGATGCGCGGAACTGGCGCTCTGACGCGCCGACAGGGCGATAAGCTGCAGGGCGGTGGCCCAGCCTGCCACATCGTCGCACAGGCGGCTGCTTTCAGCAGGCTCGATAGGGGAGTTAAGGCGGCAGTCGAAAAATTGTTTTGCTTCCTGGTGCGTAAAAGCGAGCTGCTGACTGCCAATTTCCAGCAGCTGGTCACGTACGCGCAGGTTAGCGATGCCAAGCTGCGGCAGATTGCGTGAGAGCACCACCAGCGTCAGGTTTTCCGGCTGATGACGCAGGAAAAAGCGCATCGCTTCGTGAATAACCGGGTTAGAAATAAGGTGGTAGTCGTCTATCACCAGATAGAGCGGACGCTCCCACTGCGCAAGCTCAATAAAGAGTTGCGAGAAAAGCGATGAGAGGCTGGCGTACTGGCGCTTTTGCGCCATCACCTCGCTGCTGACACAGTGTCCGCCCGTCGCCTGTTGCACGGCGGCAATGAGATAGCTGGCAAAACGTTCCTGCTGATTATCGCCTTCGTCAAGCGAGTACCAGCCCAGCTCGTTTTTACCTGCGGCCCACTGGGAGACCAGCGTTGTTTTACCGTATCCGGCCGGGCTGGTAATCAGCGCCAGACGATAATTGTTGGCGCCGGATAATTTAGCCAGCAGACGGTCGCGTACTACGGTGTGCTCCAGACGAACCGGGCGACTTAATTTAGACGGTATCAACATAATCGGTCACTTCACTGTGCAGGAATCAGGAGGAATGGAGAATTTTTTTGTGCCTCGTAATTAATGCTGATTATAAGGTCGTTCAGAACGGGAATTATTGCAAGTTATGTCCGGTTTCTGAGAGCTTAAAGTTGCTCTCTGTCACACTTCTATTTATTAGTTCAATAAATTTCACCCGATAGTAGCAAAGCGCCGTCTGGTGCGGCCTGGCGCGCAATGTTGGCCGTTACAGGCAAAGGGGGAATAAAGACTTCGCGCCGCCAGATTACGGCTATTTGCGTATTTACTGATGCAAAAATAATCAATTCTCAGCGATCGGTAAATTTTGTTTACTTTATTTAAAACGGTGATTAATTATTTCTGTTCATTAATTGTTTTTCAAAACGTTATTTCATAAAAATAAAACGTAAACCTTTAGGTCCATTTTTTATCTTTTCCATCCACCACCAAAAACAAATAAGCGCAGGGCGCGTCAGTAAAGAAGAGCGCTATTTTTGGGTGTTTCCGAAGTGATGGTTTGCACGGTTTTTTGCCGCTCCAGGCGGCTTTAAGTGCCGCCGATCACAGTTTTCGCTACTCCCCGCTACTCCTCCCCGTCTAATACCTGGCAGGATGAGGAAGTTAGCCAGGGGGCGCGGCACACTATTATAAAAGATGTTTATTTTGCTACAGGATCCCGATTCCCTATGTCACAGCCTATTTTTAACGAAGAACAATTTCAGGCCGCCCTGACGCGCCAGTGGCAGCAGTTTGGTTTAACGTCTGCAAAAGAAATGACCACGCGCCAGTGGTGGCACGCGGTAAGCGGCGCGCTGGCGGAAATGCTCGCCGCTCAGCCTGCGGTAAACAACACCTCTGCTCAGCGCCACGTTAATTACATTTCCATGGAGTTCCTGATTGGCCGTCTGACCGGTAATAACCTCCTGAATCTTGGCTGGTATTCGCAGGTTGCAGGACTGCTTGAGGCCCATGATGTCAACCTGAGCGATTTGCTGGAAGAGGAGATCGATCCGGCGCTCGGCAACGGCGGGCTTGGCCGCCTCGCCGCCTGCTTTTTGGATTCGATGGCAACCGTTGGCCAGCCCGCCACCGGTTACGGCCTGAACTATCAGTACGGCCTGTTCCGCCAGTCTTTTGACGACGGCAAGCAGATGGAGGCGCCGGATGACTGGCATCGCGGCAGCTATCCGTGGTTTCGCCACAATGAACAACTGGACGTGCAGGTAGGTATCGGCGGCAAAGTGGTGAAGGAAGGCAAAACGTCGCGCTGGCAGCCTGGGTTTATCATTACCGGCCAGGCATGGGACTTGCCAGTGATAGGTTATCGCAACGGCGTGACGCAGCCGCTGCGCCTGTGGCAGGCCACGCACGCGCACCCGTTCGATCTCACGCGCTTTAACGACGGCGACTTCCTGAAGGCCGAGCAGCAGGGCATCGATGCCGATAAACTCACCAAAGTGCTCTACCCGAACGACAACCACCTGGCCGGTAAAAAGCTGCGCCTGATGCAGCAATATTTCCAGTGCGCTTGTTCGGTTGCGGATATCCTGCGTCGTCATCACCTGGCGGGGCGTAATCTGCACGATCTGGCGGACTATGAAGTTATCCAGCTTAACGATACCCACCCTACCATCGCGATTCCCGAACTGCTGCGCGTCCTTATTGATGAGCACCAGTTGAGTTGGGATGAAGCCTGGGCTATCACCAGCAAAACGTTCGCCTACACCAACCATACGCTCATGCCGGAAGCGCTGGAGACCTGGGATGAACGCCTGGTGCGCACGCTGCTGCCGCGCCACATGCAAATCATCAAAGAGATTAACGCCCGCTTTAAGAAGCTGGTGCAGAAGACCTGGCCTAACGATGAAGCCGTATGGGCGAAACTGGCGGTGGTGCATGCCAACCAGGTGCGCATGGCGAACCTGTGCGTGGTCAGCGGCTTTGCGGTAAACGGCGTGGCGGCGCTGCACTCCGATCTGGTGGTGAAAGATCTCTTCCCGGAATATCACACGCTCTGGCCGAACAAATTCCATAACGTCACCAACGGTATTACCCCCCGGCGCTGGATTAAGCAGTGCAACCCAGCGCTGGCGGCGCTGATTGATAAAACGCTGAAAAAAGAGTGGGTGAACGACCTCGATGCGCTGTCAGGGCTGGAGAAGTATGCCGACGACGCGGCTTTCCGCAAGGCTTACCGCGCCATTAAGCAGGAAAACAAAGTTCGCCTGGCGGCCTTTGTGAAAGCCCGCACCGGCATAGAAATTAACCCGAATGCGCTCTTCGACGTGCAGATTAAGCGCCTGCATGAATACAAACGCCAGCACCTTAATCTGCTGCATATCCTCGCGCTTTATAAAGAGATCCGTGAGAACCCGCAGGCGGACCGCGTGCCTCGCGTGTTCCTGTTCGGCGCAAAAGCGGCGCCGGGCTACTACCTGGCGAAAAACATTATCTTCGCCATTAATAAAGTGGCGGAAGCGGTAAACAACGACCCGCTCGTGGGCGACAAGCTGAAGGTGGTTTTCCTGCCGGACTACAACGTGTCGGTGGCGGAGAAGATGATCCCGGCGGCGGATCTTTCCGAGCAGATCTCCACCGCAGGCAAAGAAGCGTCCGGCACCGGCAACATGAAGCTGGCGCTGAACGGCGCGTTAACCGTCGGCACGCTGGATGGCGCTAACGTTGAGATTGCCGAACAGGTTGGCGAAGAGAACATTTTTATTTTCGGCCATACCGTGGAAGAGGTGAAAGCGCTGAAGGCCAAAGGCTACGACCCGGTGAAATGGCGTAAAAAAGACAAGCTGCTCGACGCAGTCCTTAAAGAGCTTGAAAAGGGCGTTTACAGCGACGGCGACAAGCACGCGTTCGACCTCATGCTGCGCAGCATGGACAAACAGGGCGGCGATCCTTATCTGGTCATGGCGGATTTCAACGCCTATGTGAAAGCGCAGCGAGAGGTGGATGTGCTCTATCGCGATGAGGAAGCCTGGACGCGCGCGGCTATACTCAACACGGCGCGTTGCGGCATGTTCAGCTCGGACCGGTCGATTCGCGATTACCAACAACGTATCTGGCAGGCGAAACGCTAAGGATAATTCATGGATAGCAAACGCCTGGATAATGCCGCTCTGGGAGCGGGCATTGCAGCGAACTACATCAATGCGCACGGCAAACCGCAGGCTATTGGCGCTGAAACCAAGCAGCGTTTGCTGGACGCGATGAACCGTACCGCCGTCAGCGCGAATAAACGCGTGGCGGCGACGCCGGTGCCGAATGTGAAAGTGTTCATCCGGGGCAACCGGATGCAGTTTTCTCTTGAGGGGAAAGGGGACTATCAGTGGCTGCTCGACACCGAACAGGGGCAGCAGCACACCGGCGAGGCAAAAGGCGGTGAAACGCTTGTCCTGCCTACGCGTCTGCCGCTGGGCTATCACACGCTGACGCTGACGCAGCAGAAAAAGCGCTGGGAATGTCGGGTCATCGTCGCGCCTAAGCGCTGTTATGAGCCGCAGCCGCTGCTGGATGGCAAGAAACTCTGGGGCGCCTGCGTGCAGCTTTACACGCTGCGCTCAGAGGCCAACTGGGGGATCGGCGATTTTGGCGATCTGAAAAAGATGCTGGCGGAAGTCGGCGAGCGGGGCGGGGCGTTTATCGGCCTCAACCCGATCCACGCGCTTTACCCGGCGAACCCGGAAAGCGCCAGCCCCTACAGCCCCTCTTCCCGCCGCTGGCTCAATGTGATTTATATCGACGTGAACGCGGTGGAGGATTTTCACTTAAGCGAAGAGGCGCAGGCCTGGTGGCGGCTTCCTACCACGCAGCAATCGCTGCAGGCGGCCCGCGACGCGCAGTGGGTGGATTACGCCACCGTCACGGCGCTGAAACTCACCGCGCTGCACATGGCATGGAAACGCTTTTCCACCCGCAGCGAGGAAGATGAGCAGGCCCTGGCGTTTCACGCGTTTGTCGCCGGGCAGGGGGAGAGCCTTTACTGGCAGGCGGCGTTCGACGCGCTGCACGCCGCGCAAATGAAAGAAGACAAAATGCGTTGGGGCTGGCCCGTCTGGCCTGAGGCTTACCGGGACATTCACAGCCCGGAGGTTAACGCGTTTTGCGAAGCGCAGGCTGATGAGGTTAATTTTTACCTCTGGCTGCAATGGCTGGCTTATACCCAGTTCGCCGGGTGCTGGCAAACCAGTCAACAGCATGAAATGCCGATAGGCCTCTATCGCGACCTTGCGGTAGGCGTGGCGGAAGGGGGGGCGGAAACCTGGCGCGATCGGGAGCTCTACTGCCTGAAAGCGTCCGTCGGCGCGCCGCCGGATATTCTTGGGCCGCTTGGGCAGAACTGGGGCCTGCCTCCGATGGATCCGCACATTATTGCCGCGCGCGGCTACGAGCCTTTTGTGGAGCTGCTGCGCGCTAATATGAAGAACTGCGGCGCGTTGCGCATCGACCACGTTATGTCGATGTTGCGCCTGTGGTGGATCCCCTATGGCGAGACGGCAGATAAAGGCGCCTATGTGCACTATCCGGTAGACGATCTGCTCGCTATCCTGGCGCTGGAAAGCCAGCGTCATCGCTGTATGGTTATCGGCGAAGATCTCGGCACCGTGCCGGCGGAGATTGTCGGCAAGCTGCGCAGCACCGGTGTTTATTCTTATAAGGTGCTCTACTTCGAGAGCGACCATGAGAAGCAGTTCCGCGCGCCGAAAGCCTGGCCGGTGCAGTCGATGGCGGTCGCCACCACCCATGACCTGCCGACGCTGCGCGGCTACTGGGAAAGCGGTGACCTGACGCTTGGTAAAACGCTTGGCCTGTATCCGGATGCCGAGGTGCTGCACGGCCTGTATGAAGATCGCGAGCGCGCCAAACAGGGCCTGCTGGAGAGCCTGCATAAATCTGGCTGTCTGCCGAAGCGAACCGGACATAACGCGTCGTTAATGAAGATGACCTCCACGCTAAACCGCGGGCTGCAACGCTACATCGCCGACAGCAACAGCGCGCTGCTTGGCCTGCAACCGGAGGACTGGCTGGATATGGCGGAGCCGGTGAACATCCCGGGCACCAGCTATCAGTATAAAAACTGGCGGCGCAAACTCTCGACAAGCCTTGAGCAGATGTTCGCCGATGAGGGTGTCAACCGGCTAATTAAGGATCTCGATAATCGCCGTAAAAAAGCGGCGATGGCGAGTTCGCCTGCCGGTAAGCGCAAGAAATAAAAAAAGCCCGCGCAATGCGGGCTTTTTTATAACTGGACGCCGGAGGTAAAAGCGGATGGCGCTGCGCTTATCCGCCCCGTGGACCCTGGCGTTAAAGGTGTTGTAAGGCAAGCGCAACAGCACTCGCCATCTACAGCCGCGCTCTGTTAGTAGTAAGAGTGCTCGCCGCGCTGGTGCTCGGTGAGATCGCGCACGCCTTTCAGTTCCGGGAACTCATTCAGCAGCTGTTTCTCGATACCTTCTTTCAGCGTCACGTCCACCATGGAACAACCGTTGCAGCCGCCGCCGAACTGCAGAATGGCGTAGCCTTCATCGGTGATTTCCATCAGCGTGACGCGACCGCCATGGCCTGCCAGCTGCGGGTTGATCTGCGACTGCAGCAGGTACTCGACGCGCTCCATCAGCGGGGCATCGTCGGAAACTTTACGCATTTTGGCGTTAGGCGCTTTCAGCGTTAGCTGGGACCCGAGCTGGTCGGTCACGAAATCGATTTCCGCATCTTCCAGATACGGGGCGCTCAGCTCATCCACGTAAGCGGTAAGCTGGTCGAATTTCAGGGCAGTGTCCGTTGCTTCCACGGCGTCCGGCGGGCAATAAGAAACGCCGCATTCGGCATTCGGGGTGCCTGGGTTGATGACGAACACGCGGATTTGCGTCCCTTCTTCCTGATTTGCCAGCAGTTTGGCAAAGTGTGATTGGGCAGCATCGGAAATACGGATCATAACAATGGCCTAATAGTTGACTATTTTAGTCGGTTATAATACGCCCATCATCGAGGCTCTACAAGGTTCGACACAGGCACCATACCTGGACAGTCGCCGCGCCGTGCTGCAAAAGCAGGCGCGCGATTTGGGCGACCGTACTGCCGGTCGTAACGACATCATCCACAATAACGATATGGAGTCCTTTAACCGGCAATTCAAGCCGGAAGGCGTTTTTCAGGTTCCGTCGGCGCAGCCGGGCGCTCAGATGATGTTGAATGGCCGTTGCGCGCACCCGACTGATGGCGCGGGCTTCATACTGACAACCAAGCCAGCGCGCCAGGCATCTGGCGAGCAAATCGCTCTGGTTATAACCGCGGCGCCAGGCGCGGCGGCGATGCAGCGGCACGCTAATAATCCTGTCTGCCGGCGGCAGTCCTGCCGTTCTCCTTTCCTGTAACACGTTCAGCAGCAACAGGCGCGCCAGTGCGGCGGCAAGCGTGGTCTGGCGCTGAAATTTAAGCTTGTGCACCAGCGAACTTAACGGCGCGGCGTAATCGCTGATATACACCAGCCGCTGCCACGGCGGCGGCTTTTGCAAACAGCGCCCGCACGGCAAGCGGCCGTGCGCGGCAGGTAAACCGCACTGCGGGCAGTGAGGCGGCAATTTCAGGCTCCTGGCGCAGCGCGAGCAGACTCCCCAGCCCGAACGGGCAAGCGGCATCCGGCATAGCCAACATATCCCCGGTATTGTTAGCATGACGACCTCCTTGTACATCAATCATGAGAAGAGTAACGGATGAACGACATCTGGTGGCAGACCAAAGGGAAGGGAAATTGTCATCTTGTGCTGCTGCACGGATGGGGGCTGAACGCCGAAGTGTGGCATTGCATTTCTGAGGAATTAAGCTCGCATTTTACGCTGCACCTGGTAGACCTGCCGGGCTTTGGCAGAAGCCAGGGCTTTGGCGCGCTTTCGCTTGACGCGATGGCGGAAATCGTACTGCGTCAGGCGCCGGAGCGGGCCGTGTGGCTTGGCTGGAGCCTTGGCGGGCTGGTGGCGAGCCAGATTGCGCTCACGCATCCGCAGCGCGTACAGGCGCTGGTGACCGTGGCGTCGTCGCCCTGTTTCAGCGCCCATGGCGAATGGCCCGGCATCAAACCCGATGTGCTGGCCGGATTCCAGCGGCAGCTGCGCGAAGATTTTCAGCGCACGGTAGAGCGCTTCCTGGCGCTGCAAACGCTCGGCACGGAAACGGCGCGACAGGATGCCCGTACGCTCAAGGCGGTGGTGCTGGCTCAGCCAATGCCCGCGGCGGATGTGCTGGACGGGGGGCTTGAGATCCTGAAAACCGTTGATTTGCGCGAGCCACTCGCCGCGCTTTCGCTGCCCTTTTTGCGTATTTACGGCAGGCTCGATGGGCTGGTGCCGCGCAACGTCGCAGCCTTGTTAGACGAAGCCTGGCCGCAAAGCGATTCTCTGGTGTTTCCAAAGGCGGCGCACGCCCCGTTCATCTCGCATCCGGCGGAATTTTGTCTGGCCTTACGAGAATTTTCTTCACCCTTTTTATAAAAATAAGACTGCTTAAGCGCGCCCGTCGTTAATACTTAAAACGTAACTGTCTGCTGACGTTTACGAGGTAGTCAGGGCAGGGGCAAAGGAAGTCTGCGCCTGTCCTGCGTCGGTATCTTTTACTCCTTCGATTGTTTTCAGGAGAGTCATGGCTATGAAAATCATCACTGGCGTAACTACGGCTTTGTTTATCGGTTCTGTTTCCTTCGGCGCGCTGGCGGCGGAAGAGATTCAGAAAGAGAAAGTGAAAGAGATGAATCTGACCAAAATCGGCACCATTGTTACGGACGACGCCACGGCGCCGATGGATGCCAGACAGGAACTGTCGAAAAAGGCCGATGCGATGGGCGGCAAGTATTATGTTGTCATCAGCGCGCAGAAACCGGGCAAGGATATTCACGCTACGGCGGACGTGTATAAATAAAAAAACGGCGGGGCGACCCGCCTTTTTAATGCGTAAGCATCCACAGCTCGCGCTGGCAGCCCTGGCTCTCCGGGCAACCTTTGCAACTGCTGCTGAGGCAGGCGTCCGGCTCCGCCTGCACCCTTTGCGCTTTGCCCATTCTTTCCAGTTGCTCCAGCATTGCCGCCACCCGGGGCAGGGGCAGCGCCAGTATCTTGCCGATGCGCTGCGCCTCCATGCGCCCCTGGAGCGCCAGCAGATCGCGTACGTCAACCAGGCTCGCCATCGCGCCTCCTTAATGGCATTCGCCTGCCGGACTTTCGCAGCAGGCAGCAGGCGTACGGCGGCGGGCAAGCAGTGAAATATCCACACGGCTGCGTACGCGGCGCAGTCCAGTCAACAGCAGGGCGTTAAACAACGCCACCGCCAGAATGCAAACCAGGCTGTACTGCGGATGTTGATGAAAAGTCACGCTCTGGTAGAAGAGCGTTGCCAGCGAGTAAGCCACATTCAGCCCCCACAGAATGGAAAAGCCCATCCAGCCGCGGCTCGATTCACGGGCGATAGCGCCCATGACGGAAATGCAGGGGATATAAAGCAGCACAAAGATGAGATAGCTATAGGCGGCCGCTTCGCTGCCGAATTTGCTGCTCATGACGCCCATCGCCCCTGTCGCCATCTCGCCGTCGCCTTTGCTTGCTTCAATGGGGTTGGCGAGCACGCTCAGGCTGAAGGTCTCTTTGAGACTTTGCCAGGTTTCCTGGGCCGCGCTCTTTAATTCTTCCGCCAGGTTGAACGTCGTCGCGTCGAAGGCATCCTCATGGATGTTCTCTGCGGTGTAGAGGGTGTTCAGCGTGCCGACGACGACCTCTTTCGCCATTGCGCCGGTGAACAGGCCGACAGTCGCCTGCCAGTTATCGTCCCGCACGCCAATCGGCTGGAGCAGCGGCGTCAGCGCCTGGCTTACCGAGGCCAGCGCGGAGTCGTTAATGTTATTTACCGGTTTGCCGCTGAAAGAGAAGCTGTTTAGCGCGCCAATGAAAACGCTTACCACCACAATCACTTTCCCTGCGCGCAGGGTGAAGGCTTTCAGGCGCTGCCAGGTTTGCAACAGCAGGCTTTTAAGATGCGGCACATGGTAAACGGGCAGTTCCATCACGAACGGCGTGGCTTCGCCGCGCATGATGGTGTGTTTCAGCATCAGGCCGGTGAGAATCGCCATGACGATGCCGAGCAGATAAAGCGAGAAGACCACCAGCGCCCCCTGCTGGCCGAAAAAGGCGGCGGCGAAGACGGCGAAAATCGCCAGACGCGCGCCGCAGGACATAAAGGGCGCCATCATCACCGTCATCAATCTTTCGCGCGGCGCATCAAGGGTGCGGGCGCCCATCACCGAAGGCACATTGCAGCCAAACCCGACAATCAGCGGCACGAAGGATTTGCCCGGCAGCCCCAGCGACTGCATCAGGCGGTCCATGACAAACGCCGCGCGAGCCATATAGCCGGAGTCTTCCAGAAAAGAGAGGAAGAGGTACATCATGCCAATCTGCGGCACCAGCGGCAGAACGGTATTAATGCCGCCGCCAATCCCCTGAGCGAGGAAAATGGTCAGCCAGTCCGGAAAGTGGAACGTGTATCCCACCCATTGCAGGCCATGAATAAACAGGGCGACGGAGCCGGCGTCGAAGATGGGCTGCAGCGCGCCGCCGATATTAATCGCCAGTAAAAACATCAGGTACATCACCAGCAAAAAGACCGGCAGGCCGAGAAAGCGGTTGAGGATAATTTTATCCATCGCCACGGTCAGGCGGTGCGGCTCGGCGGTGAGGCTGTTGCTGACCGCATCACAAATGGCGGCGATACTCTGATAGCGCGCGTCGGCGATAAGCAGCGCCGGGTCGTCCAGCGCATCAGCAAGACGCGCCTGCACGGCGGGGAGCAGGCTTTCCGCTTTGCCTGCAAACGCGCGGCTGTAGATGTCGCCTTCCAGCATTTGCAGGCCCAGCCAGCGGCGCTGGCGCGGCGGCAGCTCGCCCGGCATAACGGCTGCCAGCGCATCGGCTTCGCGCAGCAGCAGGGAGGGGTAGCGCACCAGCTCAACAGGCAGGTTTTGCGGCTGGCGGTCAATGGCGAGCCTGAGGCTTTCGATACCGCGGGCGCGGGTGGAGACCAGCGGCACCACCGGGCAGCCCAGGCGGGCGGCCAGCGCGTCGATATCGATACGGATATTTTGCTTTTCGGCAATATCGAGCATGTTAAGCGCTACCACGCAAGGAATGCCGAGCTCCAGCAGCTGTAGCGTGAGATAGAGGTTGCGCTCAAGGTTCGAGGCGTCCACTACGTTGATGAGCATATCCGCTTCGCCGCCAAGAATGTAATGACAGGCGATCTGCTCATCCAGCGACGTCTGAGAAGAGATAGTGGTGAGCGAGTAAGTCCCCGGCAGGTCCACCAGAGTGACGTGGTGCTCAAGGGTGGAGAAAAACCCCTCTTTACGCTCGACCGTCACGCCTGCCCAGTTTCCCACGCGCTGGCGCGCGCCGGTCAGCTGGTTGAAAAGGGTGGTTTTACCGGAGTTAGGGTTGCCAATTAAGCCAATGGTTAACTTTTTCATAGTCGCGTGAACTCAATAACGGGTCGCCGTCAGGCGGCTTCAACCTGCAACAGCGCCAGATCTTTTTTTCTCAGCACCAGATTTACGCGTCGGGTTTCAATATGAATAGGGTCGCCAAGCGGCGCCACGCGCACCACGTTAAAAGAAGAGCCTGGCAACATGCCCAGCGACAGCAGTTTTTGACGATATGCCGGGCTGATGGCTGGCGCGAAGCCGGTAATTTTCCACGTGCTGTTAAGAGTGAATCGCATAAAGCCTACTTATCTTTCAGTTGCGGACGGGCTTTTCGGCATGACCGGTAGCCGACAATAAGCCGGAAATCACGCAGGAGAAGGGAATCGATTTATATGGCAGGATGATAATGATAATGGTTTTTATCTTCAACGCCTCGATAAAGCGAAAGGGCGCTTATTTACGGTTTATTTGTTCTGGCGCAAAAAAGAGAAAATAAGTTGCTGAATCTTTTGGTTTTTTACTTTTATTTTATACTTTTCAATGTATTAGGCTGGACAGGAAGGCGAAATAATTTCATTTTTAGCATGAATGTTATTATTTGGTTTCATCTGTTATTTGAATGAGAAAATAAAAACGGTGGGGAATGCCTGCGACAATCGCGACAAAACGTAATGGTTATTTCATCCCCTCTTTTTATTAATTATCGCGTTTAGCCGTGGCGACGATTTTTGGTCAGCCAATGGGCGAACAGCGCTACGTTTATTCGTGCAGAGAAAGGGAAGCCAACGCGCAAGCGGGGGCTTCGGCTGCCCTTCTGCAGGCGAGCCGGAATGATTAAGGGGGCGATAAGCCCCCCTTAACACATTCACAGGATGAGAGGCGCCATGGTCATGCAACGCTTTGGTGAAAGCGCCGTCCGCCTTGCCCTGGCGCTTCTCATTTCCGCCGCTTCCCTGGCAAAGGGAAGCGGCGTTTACCGCTTCTTGCCAAAGGCGGCGGCGAGCGCATCGCTCATCGCGCTGTTGCCGCTGGCGGCATTATCGCGCGGCGGCTTGCGGTTTTGCGCCGGGCGATTGCCCTGCTCACGGCCATTGCCGCCGCCGCGGCGGGCGTTGCCTTCGCCTGGCTGTTCATCCAGACGCATGGTCAGCGCAATACGCTTGCGTTGCAGGTCTACCTCCAGCACTTTCACCTTCACGATATCGCCCGCTTTCACCACTTTATGCGGATCGTCTACGAACTTATCGGCAAGGGAAGAGATATGCACCAGGCCATCCTGATGTACGCCGATATCCACAAACGCGCCGAAATTGGTGACGTTGGTCACCGCGCCTTCCAGCACCATGCCTGGCTGGAGATCGTTCATGGTCTCCACCCCTTCGGCGAACTGCGCAGTTTTAAATTCCGGACGCGGGTCGCGGCCCGGTTTTTCCAGCTCTTTGATGATGTCGGTTACCGTCGGCACGCCGAAACGCTCATCGGTGAAATCCACCGCCTTCACGTTACGCAGCGCATTGCTATTGCCCATCAGGTCGCGCAAGGACTGCTCGGTCGCCGCCAGGATGCGCTCTACCACCGGGTAAGCCTCCGGGTGAACGGTGGAGGCGTCGAGCGGGTTGTCGCCGTGATTGATGCGCAGGAATCCGGCGCACTGCTCAAACGCTTTCGGCCCGAGGCGGCTAACTTTCAGCAACTGCTGGCGGTTGCGGAACTGCCCGTTCTCGTCGCGCCAGGCAACGATATTCTGCGCCATCATGCGCGTCAGCCCCGCCACGCGGGTCAGCAGCGGCACCGAGGCGGTGTTGAGGTCAACGCCCACGGCGTTTACGCAGTCTTCCACTACCGCGTCGAGCTTACGGGCAAGCTGGCTCTGGCTTACGTCATGCTGATACTGGCCCACGCCGATGGATTTCGGGTCGATTTTCACCAGCTCCGCCAGCGGGTCCTGCAGACGGCGGGCGATGGAAACCGCGCCGCGTAAGGAGACATCCAGGTCCGGAAACTCCTGCGCCGCCAGTTCGGAAGCGGAGTAAACAGAAGCGCCCGCTTCGCTGACGATCACCTTCTGCGCCGTCACCTTCGGGAACTGCTTTTGCACGTCGAGGAAGAAACGCTCGGTTTCGCGCGACGCGGTGCCGTTGCCGATGGCGACCAGCTCCACGTTATATTTTTCACACAGCGCGGCCACGACCACCGCCGCTTTCGCCGCCTGTCCGGTATGCGGATAAACCGTATCGGTGGCGACCAGCTTGCCGGTGGCGTCCACTACCGCCACTTTCACGCCGGTGCGCAGGCCTGGATCAAGGCCCATGGTGGCGCGCAGGCCCGCCGGCGCGGCCATCAGCAGATCGTGCAGGTTGCGGGCGAAAACATTAATAGCTTCCTCTTCCGCGCGCTCGCGCACGGTGCTCATCAGCTCGGTTTCCAGGTGCATTAGCACTTTGATGCGCCATGTCCAGCTGACGACGCCTTTGCGCCAGCTATCCGCCGGGGCGTTGTTCAGGCGCAGGCCGAGGTGGTCGATGATGATCTGCTCGCAGTGGCTTTCGCGCGGCGGCTCGTCAAACTGCGGGTCGGCATTCAGAGAAAGCTGTAAAATGCCTTCGTTGCGTCCGCGGAACATCGCCAGCGCGCGGTGCGAAGGCACCGTGGAAATGGGCTCATGGTGGGAGAAATAGTCGCGGAACTTCGCCCCTTCTTCCTCTTTGCCCGGTACTACGGTTGCAACGAGGTGCGCGTTCTTCCACAAATAGTCGCGAACGCGGGCCAGCAGCGTCGCGTCTTCCGCGAAACGCTCCATCAGAATATAACGCGCGCCGTCGAGCGCCGCTTTGGCGTCGGCGACGCCTTTATCGGCATCAATAAACGTCGCCGCTGCCGCTTCCGGCTCGTTGGCAGGGTCGTTCCACAGCAGGTCCGCCAGCGGCTCGAGGCCTGCTTCGATGGCTATCTGCCCGCGGGTGCGGCGCTTGGGTTTGAAGGGCAGGTAAAGGTCTTCGAGTTCGGTTTTGCTGAGCGTGCCGTTAATGGCGGCGGAGAGGTCGTCGGTGAGTTTGCCCTGCTCGGCGATAGATTTCAGAATAGCCTGGCGGCGCTCTTCCAGTTCGCGCAGGTAGCCCAGACGCGTTTCAAGCTGACGCAGCTGCGTGTCGTCCAGGCCGCCTGTCACTTCCTTACGATAACGTGCGATAAACGGCACGGTGTTCCCTTCATCAAGCAGGCGAACGGCAGCTTCTACCTGTTCCGTCCTGGCCTGAAGTTCGCCGGCGATAATGCGGCTGAGCGAATCATTCATCATGGCAATGTCATCTGTTGAGTACGAAAAGTCAGGGCACAGTTATACGGATTGAGCGGGGAAAATGCCAGCCACAGCCGCGCCGGGGGGAGGAATCGGACACTTCTGTGGCGCAGGATTATTTAACGTATTCGATCTCGTTCACATACCAGGTGGCAAGGCCTGCCGGGGTCTGAACGGTCGCTACGTCGCCAGGCTCTTTTTTCAGCAGCGCGCGCGCCATTGGGGAGTCGATAGAGATGTAATCTTTGCGGCCAAAAATTTCGTCATAACCGACGATGCGAAAGCGCTTAATGTCGCCGTCGTCGTTTTCCACCTCAACCCAGGCGCCGAAGAAGACTTTGCCTTCCTGCTGCGGCGAGTAATCGACGATTTTAAGCTGCTCCAGGCATTTGGTGAGATAGCGGACGCGGCGGTCAATTTCCCGCAGCCGCTTTTTGTTGTACTGGTAGTCAGCATTTTCGCTTCGGTCGCCAAGGCTTGCCGCCCAGGTCACTTTTTTTGTGACTTCCGGGCGCTCTTCGCGCCAGAGATAATCGAGCTCTTTTTTCAGCTTTTCATAGCCTTCGCGGGTGATTAAGGGCGTTTTCATCTGCGGATTTTCCAAAGTAACCGTGCACCGGCGTACCTTAACGAGCGCTGCCGACAAAGGGAAGCGCCGCTGTTAAGAAATGCGCGCCGCAGGCGTGGCGGTTTTCGGTTCGAGCGGCAAGCCGGACGCAAAAGCGAAAAGGGCGGCGCGCCACATTCATCCGTTTTACTTTATCCGGGAAAAAGCGTTGTGGGAAAATAAAGACGCCTTGCCTGTAAAAACTCCCTTTGTTATTTCAGATCATGCTTTAAAAAATAAATAAGCACGGATAATGCGCAAACAGAACGTGAATAACAGGACGTTATTTTATGGTAATGGCAACCTTCCCTTTAACGATTTATCAAACACGCCGCGGCTTTAATGATGTTGGCGCGGATGACATGCGTTACGGGGATATATCACAGGAACAACTCATAAAAAGATTCCGGCTCACCGCGGTATCGAACGTTGTCGATCCTTATACTCTGACGCGATTAACGCCTTTTAATACGCCGCAGTCGCGCTTTGCTGGCGTATATGGCAAAAGAAACGGCGGCCAGCTTAGCGTTCATGAGTGCGCCAGATTACTGTTTGAAGAACTCCAGGCCACTTCTTTGCCTTTCGCTTTTTATGGGCCTTACCGGCAGCTTATCAATCAGATGCTGACGCACCTTTATCGCTCCACCGGCGCGCCCTGGCGCGACGCACGGTTAGATTTGGCTTACCGTAATCAAATCCTTAGGGATAACTCAAAAAACAGTACCCGGATTGCGATTAAGCAGGTTATCGACACTTACATTGATTACCAACAAAAGGGGTATCCTGGCGACAAGGTTTTCGCGTTTGCTGAAGCTATTCGCGACAAAATCTTGCCGAAGTTTGATTCATTTATTGATAAAATTAACGGTATGGGAGTCTGTGTGCATGATGTACATGCTACGCAGATTAAGGTGTTGAGTTTAAAGGTTGAAGAAAAACGGTGGCGAGCCAAAATTCTCTTCCAGGGGCAAGACCATTTTGGCCTCGGTATTGAAGACATTCAAAAACGAAAATTTATGCAACTTCAATTTTTTAGGATATGGTTCATTTTGCAACGCTTTAACCGGTTCGGCTTTCGGCCATTTCTGACTAATATGGAAGCAGTCATTGATCTGGAGGGAGGTAGCAGATGAAAAAGCTGCTGCTCATATTAGGGATTGTCGCCATTATGTTGGGGTGTTATTTCCATCTGAATAATAGGAAAGTTACCGTTATAGATGCTCACCATGGACACTATGCTGCGCAAGTCCTTGTGAATCACTTACCTTTGTCAAACTCGGCGCGTATTCAGTGGTGGATTACAAGTCAGCCTGAAATATTTTCCAAATATAAAATTGCCCACCACGATGCTGGCGGGCCTTCTCTGATTACTATTTTTGCTTTTGGCAAAGGTTATCAGGAAGATAATGGTGAAGACAGATTATGTTTTAAGGATATGGATACTCCGAAAAACTGCATTGATAAAGACAGTATTATGACTGTTTTTTATTCGCGTAACGGCGACACTGAATTCCGGTTTGATAACGCGGTTTATATTCGTAATAAAGAAGGGCAAATTTATCAATCTGAAGAGGAATAAACGGCCTGCGCGCATTCCCGGCGTTTCTCCTGCCTCAGCAACCTTTTCTACCCACCCTCTTTTTCTCAGCCGCTGGCGGCGCTTTTTTAGTCGCGCCGCGCAGGTAACACGGCGCGCTTTCGACGTCACGAGACTGACAGGGTTCCCGCTGCCCTTTGCGGACCCTCCTGACAGCAAGTTTTCCGCTTTTCCGATACCCAACGTAGCGCAAGGAAGCTTACTCTTTATGACAAAGCGCGTATTTAAGCTGCTGTTAAATATGCTTTGTAACAATTTAGGCTAGAATATATACCAGATTTAATTCACCCCGTGGACGCTCAGTTTCTTAGAATACGCCCACCACTGTCCGAGCCTTTGGGAGTAAACACATGCAAGAAAATTATAAGATTCTGGTTGTTGATGACGATATGCGCCTGCGCGCGCTGCTGGAACGTTATCTCACCGAACAGGGCTTCCAGGTTCGCAGCGTAGCCAACGCCGAGCAGATGGATCGACTGCTGACCCGCGAGTCTTTCCATTTGATGGTGCTCGACCTGATGCTGCCAGGAGAAGACGGGCTTTCTATCTGCCGCCGTCTGCGCAGCCAGAGCAACCCGATGCCGATAATCATGGTCACCGCAAAAGGGGAAGAGGTGGATCGCATCGTGGGGCTGGAAATCGGCGCCGACGACTATATTCCTAAACCCTTCAACCCGCGTGAGCTATTGGCCCGTATCCGCGCCGTGCTGCGTCGCCAGGCGAACGAACTGCCGGGCGCGCCTTCGCAGGAAGAGGCCGTTATCGCCTTCGGTAAATTCAAGCTCAACCTGGGCACCCGCGAAATGTTCCGCGAGGATGAGCCGATGCCCCTTACCAGCGGCGAATTCGCCGTACTGAAAGCGCTGGTCAGCCATCCGCGTGAGCCGCTCTCCCGCGACAAACTGATGAACCTGGCGCGCGGTCGCGAATACAGCGCCATGGAGCGCTCTATCGACGTGCAAATCTCCCGCCTGCGCCGCATGGTGGAGGAGGATCCGGCGCATCCGCGCTATATCCAGACCGTCTGGGGACTGGGCTACGTCTTTGTGCCGGACGGTTCTAAAGCATGAAGCGAGTGCGCTTCTCGCCCCGAAGCTCCTTTGCCCGTACGCTGCTGCTCATCATCACTCTGCTGTTCGTCAGCCTGGTGACGACGTACCTCGTGGTGTTGAACTTCGCTATTCTGCCGAGCCTTCAGCAGTTTAACAAAGTTCTCGCCTACGAAGTGCGTATGCTGATGACGGATAAACTGCAGCTGGAAGATGGCACGCAGCTGGTGGTGCCTCCGGCGTTTCGTCGGGAGATCTACCGGGAACTGGGCATTTCGCTCTATTCCAACGAAGCGGCAGAGGACGCGGGCTTGCGCTGGGCGCAGCACTACGAATTTTTAAGTCAGCAGATGGCCCAGCAGCTCGGCGGCCCGACAGAAGTCCGCGTCGAGGTGAACAAAAGCTCGCCGGTGGTGTGGCTGAAAACCTGGCTGTCGCCCAACATCTGGGTACGCGTGCCGCTCACGGAAATTCATCAGGGCGACTTCTCGCCGCTCTTCCGTTACACGCTTGCCATCATGCTGTTGGCGATAGGCGGCGCCTGGCTCTTTATCCGCATTCAGAACCGGCCGCTGGTGGATCTCGAACACGCCGCCTTGCAGGTAGGGCGGGGGAATATCCCGCCGCCGCTGCGTGAGTATGGCGCTTCTGAAGTGCGCTCGGTAACGCGCGCCTTCAACCATATGGCGGCGGGGGTGAAGCAGCTGGCGGACGATCGCACTTTGCTGATGGCGGGCGTAAGCCATGACCTGCGCACGCCGCTGACGCGTATTCGCCTCGCTACGGAGATGATGAGCGAAGGCGACGGCTACCTCGCCGAGTCCATTAACAAGGATATCGAAGAGTGCAACGCCATCATCGAACAGTTCATTGATTACCTGCGCACCGGTCAGGAGATGCCGCTGGAGATGGCGGATCTCAACGCGGTGCTGGGCGAGGTGATTGCCGCGGAAAGCGGCTATGAGCGTGAAATTGAGACGGCGCTGGAGAGCGGCGAAATTATGGTGCGTATCCATCCGCTTTCCATCAAACGCGCCGTCGCTAACATGGTGGTCAACGCCGCTCGCTACGGCAATGGCTGGATCAAAGTGAGCAGCGGCACCGAGCTCAACCGCGCCTGGTTCCAGGTGGAAGATGACGGGCCTGGCATTAAGCCCGAGCAGCTTAAACACCTGCTGCAGCCGTTTGTGCGCGGCGACAGCGCCCGCAGCACCAGCGGCACCGGGCTGGGGCTTGCTATCGTGCAGCGTATCGTTGACAACCACAACGGCGCACTGGATATCGATACCAGCGAGCGGGGCGGTTTACGCATTCGCGCCTGGTTACCCATTCCGGTGATGAAAAGCCCGCAGCTGAGCAAAAACAGCGTTACCGCGTAAGCATAAAAAAACCACCCGAGGGTGGTTTTTTTTCGCCTTGCGGCTTCAGAGCCGCGGCCCGGCGCTCACCAGCGCGGCGCCAGCCGGCGTGTCGGTGTACTTCTCGAAGTTGGCGATAAACAGCTTCGCCAGCTGCTGCGCTTTCTCCTGCCACTGCTCCGGCGAAGCGTAGGTGCTGCGCGGGTCGAGAATACGTTCATCCACCCCAGGCAGGCTGGTTGGGATCGCCAGATTAAACAGCGGCAGAGTAAAGGTTTCCGCATCATCGAGCGAACCATTCAGAATGGCGTCGATAATGGCGCGGGTGTCCTTAATGGAGATGCGCTTGCCGGTGCCGTTCCAGCCGGTATTCACCAGATAAGCCTGGGCGCCCGCCGCCTGCATGCGTTTCACCAGCACCTCAGAATATTGCGTTGGATGCAGCGACAAGAACGCCGCGCCGAAGCAGGCGGAAAACGTAGGCGTGGGTTCTGTTACGCCGCGCTCGGTGCCTGCCAGTTTGGCGGTAAAGCCAGAAAGGAAATGGTACTGCGTCTGGCTCGCGGTCAGGCGTGAAACCGGCGGCAGCACGCCGAAGGCGTCGGCCGTCAGGAAAATCACTTTGGTTGCGTGACCAGCTTTCGATACCGGCTTCACGATATTGTCGATGTGATAGATAGGATACGAGACGCGGGTGTTTTCCGTTTTCGACGCATCGTCGAAATCGATGCTGCCGTCGTCGCGCACGGTGACGTTTTCCAGCAGCGCGTCGCGACGGATGGCGTGATAAATATCCGGCTCCGCCTCTTCAGACAGGCGAATGGTTTTGGCGTAGCAGCCGCCTTCAAAGTTAAACACGCCGTCATCGTCCCAGCCGTGTTCGTCGTCGCCAATCAGGCGGCGTTTCGGGTCGGTAGAAAGCGTCGTTTTACCGGTGCCGGAAAGACCGAAGAACACCGCCACATCGCCCTTCTCGCCCACGTTCGCCGAGCAGTGCATGGAAGCGATGCCTTTCAGCGGCAGCAGGTAGTTCATCACCGAGAACATCCCTTTTTTCATTTCACCGCCGTACCAGGTGCCGCCAATCAGCTGGATGCGCTCGGTCAGGTTAAAGGCGATGAAATTCTCGGAGTTCAACCCCTGCGCCTGCCAGTCCGGGTTGGTGCACTTCGCGCCGTTCATCACCACGAAATCCGGCGTAAAGTTCTCCAGCTCCTCGTCGGTAGGGCGAATAAACATGTTCTTAACGAAATGCGCCTGCCAGGCGACTTCGGTAATAAAGCGTACCGACAGGCGGGTATCGGCGTTGGCGCCGCAGAACGCATCGATGATAAAGAGGCGCTTGCCGGAGAGTTGTCGGGTGACGAGATGCTTGAGGTGCTGCCAGGTTTCAGGGGAGAGCGGTTTATTGTCGTTCTTGCCTTTGCCGTTATCCGCCCACCAGAGCGTATCACGGGTAGTTTCGTCGCGGACGATATATTTATCTTTTGGCGAACGGCCCGTGAAAATGCCCGTGTCGACAGCAACGGCGCCGAGATTCGTCAGGACGCCGCGCTCATAGCCTTCAAGGCCAGGCGCCAGTTCTTCCTGATACAGCGTATCGTAATCGGGGTTGTAGACCACGTCGTGGGCGTCACAAATACCATAAGCTTCGAGATCCTGGGGAGTTATACCTTTAACACGCATATCACTGCTCCTTAGCCATTTTTACTGCCATAAATTGTAGGGTTGTTCAGAGAGAGTTAACCGCGATGGGCTTCATATATTTACTTCTTCAATGGATAGCCGCAGCGGAAAATACTGTCAGACCGGTCACGACGCGAGACAGAGTATGGCAGGAGTGTATACCGTAAAGCGGGGATTGTTCCGAATATGTTAAAAAAGGTGGGCGGTAAACGAACAGTTTGTGAGTGTAAGCGCTTTCTCAGGAAACGGTTGCGCGCGGCTGGTGGTAAAACCCGGAAAAGATCGCACTCTTTTGCTGGCGGACTGATAACGACAAGCGGAAAACCCATGCCCGTTCAGGTCATAAAAAAAGCGCCGCCCGGACGGGAAGCGCTTTTTATGAAGAGGCAGGGGAAATTAATGTACCTGCGGGTCCGCCGGGGAGGCGTTATTGCGAATAGCGACAATATCCATTGCATCGAAAACATAATGGTTGCCGCAATAATCGCAGTGCATATCTACTTCGCCATCTTCAGCAATGATGGTATCCACCTCTTCCGCAGGCAGCGTTTTCAGCGCTTCGGCGCAGCGCTCGCGGGAGCAAGTGCACTTAAACTCCACCTCTTGCGGATCGTAGAGCGTCACTTCTTCTTCGTGATAAAGGCGCCACAGCACGTCGTTGGCCGGCAGCGTCAGCAACTCTTCTGCGGTAATGGTTTCGGTAAGCGTCGCCAGGTGCGCGAAGTCGTCCGCCTGGGCGTTTTGCGCTGGCAGCACCTGCAACAGCATACCGCCCGCCGCCGGGCGCCCTTGCGCTTCACCCGTGCGGATGAAAAGGCGTGTCGGCAACTGCTCAGAGCGCAGGAAGTAATCTTCCAGGCATTCCGCCAGCGTATCGCCTTCCAGGCCTACCACGCCCTGATAGCGTTCGCCTTCGCTCGGGGTGATAGTGATAACCAGATAACCGTTGCCCACCAGCGTTTTCAGATCCGCATCAGCCGGAACGTCACCCTGTACACGAGCCACGCCGCGCATCTGCTGATTGTTATCGCCGTTGATGACCGCAAGGCTCATCGGGCCGTCGCCCTGCAACTGCACGGTGATATCGCCAGAGAATTTCAGCGTAGCCGTCAGCAGGCTGGTGGCGACCAGTAACTCGCCCAGCACGTTTTTCACCGGCTGCGGGTAGTCATGGTTTTCAAGGATGCGCTTCCAGGTATCGGAAACTGTCACCAGTTCGCCGCGTACGGCATAGTTTTCAAACAGATAGCGGTGTAATTGGTCGTGTTGGGCCATAATTGTCTCTCTTGGCGCGACGGTTATTCATTGTCGCTGTATTTAAATTTCATCAGATCGCGGCGCTCTTTTTTATCCGGGCGGCGGTCCGGATGCGGCATGGAGAGCGCGTTGAGTTTGCGCGCCAGAGCGAGTTTTTCGCGCTTCTCAATGCTTTCCGCCGTCTCTTCATAGAGCTGTACCGCTTCGGCTGCCGGGCGACGCTGGTCGGTAATGGCTTTCACCACCACGGTACGCTCGTCGTTGCCCTGGCGCAGCACCAGCACCGCGTTCAGTTCAATTATCTTGCTGGGTTTGGCGCGCTGTCCGTTGTAGTGCACCTTACCGCCTTCAATCATCTCGCGCGCCAGCGCGCGGGTTTTGTAGAAGCGAGCCGCCCAGAGCCATTTATCCAGGCGCACCCCTTCTGCGGTTTTCTCTTTCATGGCGACTCCCTGAGTTGCAGTGCGGGGATCAACCGTCGGTAGTCATTGAGCGCCGGATGACGCTGATAAAGTTTATCCGCCATCCCTGAATCGGGATTGGTCACGCCCAGGCAGTAACGAATGCCAAACTTCGCGGCGGCATCCAGAATCGGTTCGCTGTCGTCAATAAACAGCGTTCTCGCCGCTTCCAGACCGGTATGGCGGGCGACCGCCTGCCACAACCGCTGATCCTCTTTGGGATAACCAAATGTGTGGGTGGAAAGTAATAAATCAAGGTGCTGAGCAAGGCCGGTATGCTCAAGCTTCACCGCCAGATTATGAGGATGCGCATTGGTCAGCAAAATACGGCGCTTGCCGCGGGCCTTCAGGGCGTCGAGAAACGGCACGGTATCTTCACGCAGCACGGCTTTCGGCCCCTGGGCGGTGGTCATCGCGCAGATATCCAACCCCAGACGTTCGCTCCAGTAATCCAGACAATACCAGTTTAGCGTATGCTGCACCGCGTGATACTCCTGGCGGATATAGCTGTGGGCTTCGTCGAGCGTAATGCCGCGTTCGGCGCTCAGGGTTTCCGGCACCAGCTGGAGCCAGAAATGGCTGTCAAACGCCAGGTCGAGCAGCGTGCCGTCCATATCCAGCAAGACGGTATCAACGTCCTGCCAGGCGATATCTATATGCATGGTTTCTCCAGCCGGAAGAGCAAAGGGCGTCAGGGTATCATACTCCTGACGCCCTTTTTCATCAGAACAGAGAGCGGACCTCGGGGGAGGGGACCAACTGCGGATTCAGGCAGCTTTCATAGTAGTGCTGAATTTGCGCCAGTCGGCTGCGGTTGCGCTGCCAGCGGCGCAGCGCCATAAAGCCGTTATAAATTACGCAAACCAACATGGCGACCATCAGCAGGGTGGTGCCGATGTAGCGCCACAGGCCCGCGCTGTCGGGAATACTGTGCAGCGCCACGTGTTGCGTGCCGTTCGCATCGGTGCGGATGCTGGTGATAATGCCTTCCGCATGGAAAGGCGTTTGCATCAGCATTTCCGCCAGCCGCTGGAACTCTTTCCATTGCTCCTGCGCCGGATAGTCATAGAGCGACATTGGCGGGTAGGGCTGGTCGACTAAATCTTCGCCTTCATCGCTGACTATCATAAAGCCGCCCGGCGGCGGACTATTAAGCGCCTGCGCCGCCCGGTTGGTTTCACGCTGGAAGAACGGCGCGGTGGAGGTCGTGACCAGACTATCCAGCGACTCAGCACTGACCGGGCGCAGCAGGACATTAATACCGTCGAGCTTGCCGGCGCTGGCGCGGTGGGTCAGCGTCTCCCAGTCTTTCGTGTTGCCAAGGTTCACCAGCGCGTTTTTAAGGCGAACACACTCATCTTCGCCGGTGCAGAGCGCTTCGGTCAGCAGCACGATTTCCGAGAAATCATCCAGCAGGATCATGCCCGATTTCTGGATAGCGGAGGCCAACTGCGGGTTGATTTTACTTTCGCCCGCCATCGGATGAAGCTGGCGGTTCACCGCTTCGGTCAGCGCCGTGGCTTTGGCGACGACATCAGACTCCGGCAACGGCAGCAGCCGTGCGTTATTCCAGAGGATTTGCGAACAGTCGAACGGCATGAACGGATAGTTTTGCCGCGGCGAATAGCTGCCCGGCAGATGAATATTACACATCCCGGTACCGTTGACGCGCAGGGTATCGCCAACGCGCAGCCCGGCCTGCTCCAGTTGCTCTACGCTTGTCGCTTCAACGGTTTGCGCGCCCTTAAGCCAGGAAACGGTTAGCTTAAACGGCATATCGAGCGGCACCCAGAGCGTGAGCAGCGTTAATACCACCAGCGCGCCCAGCGAGATGATGGCGTTGCGCAGCCAGGGCTGCAGCGGGAAGTTTTTCACCTCTTCATGCAGGGAGAGAAAACGACCCTGCCGCACGACATGGCGATCAAGGTAGATATCAATATCAGTTTTCTGGCCTAAATCCTGGTGAATAAACGGCTGCCAGTGCGGCGGATAAACGAGGTCGATAATGCCAAGCGAAATATTATTGATTTGTTCCTGGTCCGACTCGCCAAACAGCCCCCAGCGCTTTGGCGTGCCGCGCAGGCAATGAATTTCCCGCAACGCGGTTTTTGCAGGCGGCGCGAAAAGCCCCCACAGCCCCGCCGCCAGCAGCATAACGCCGCCGCCCAGCAGCCACGGCAGAAACATCTCTGGCGTCACCAGACAGAGAAAGAAAAGCATAAACGCGCCGCAGATGAGCAGCGCTTCGCGCAGGCCGTCCGGCCGCCCCAGGGAGTGCTCCTCGTGAGTCTCCTGGCGAATGTTAAGCAGTTCGATCTGCTCGCTCTCTTCGCCGCGAATCGAGGCCTGGCGAGAGGGATTGTGCTCCAGCGCGTAGCCGCGCGTTTCGGGCGCCGAATTCTCCAGGCTATAGCCATTTAGCGAGATAACCAGCGGCAGCGTTGCGGTAAGGATAAGCTCGACGCTGTTGTCATCGGTGATGTGCTGCTCCCAGAAGGGCGGCAGGTGCACTTCCACCGAGTCCAGGTAGTAACGCCATTTATTGGGGTCGTCAGTGCTCAAACCGTAACGCGTAATGGAGCGCGTTAAAGCATAGACCGTGTTGCTTTGTGAAGTGAGCGTCAGGCTAATGGGCGCTTTGCTGGCGCCCGTCGGGCCAGGGGCGTCCTGATAGCGGGCCAGCGTCTCAAGATAGCTTTCTACCGCGCTGCGCTCATCCGCAGAAAGTTTACGGGTAGTAGCGCCAGTAAAAGTGTGAGCGGACAGCCTGCCGCCGCGGTGATGTTTTTTGCGCTTCAACCACCATCCTGCAATCACCATACAGGCCAGCATAGCAGCTACGAAAATCAATAAGGTGCTCATGCTTTCCCCATCAAACTACGGTTCCTGGTACAGATATCGACAAACGTCACCAGCAAAAAGCAAGTGTGCAAAAGAGCTTTATCGGCAGGTATGAGGTGCAACTTGAGTGAAATTACTGAGGCATACCAGCGGCTGTGAAATGGTAGCAAAGGCGGATCGGCCTAAATATCAGCAAATTCTTATTTCAATTTCAGCCTCTTGACAATTGTTCGCAATTGCGAAATATCTCGAAACAAGGTTACAAAAATGTAAATAACAGCCAATTCACATTGCTCAAACCGTGCGGCATGTCGCACAATGAAGACTATTTCTTACCTCTGTGATCCATGCGATGAGTAAACCATTACAAAAACCCACCATTCTCCGTGTTGAATCTGTAGCCCGTTCCCGTCTGTTTAACGTGGAAACTGTGGATCTGGAGTTCAGCAACGGCGAGCGCCGGGTCTATGAGCGTATGCGCCCCTCCACTCGTGAGGCGGTAATGATTGTGCCCATTATTGATAATGAACTGGTGCTGATCCGCGAGTACGCGGTGGGTACAGAGTCTTATGAATTGGGCTTTCCCAAGGGGTTGATCGACCCGGGCGAAACCGTGTTTGAAGCCGCTAACCGCGAATTGAAAGAAGAGGTGGGCTTCGGCGCGCATGAGCTCACGTTTTTGAAAAAGCTCACCATGGCGCCGTCGTATTTTTCCAGCAAAATGAACATTGTGATGGCGGAAAAGCTCTATCCCGAATCGCTGCAGGGCGATGAGCCGGAGCCGTTAGTTCAGGTGCGCTGGCCGCTTGCGGAAATGATGACGCTGCTGGAAGACCCGGATTTTAGCGAGGCGCGTAACGTTAGCGCATTGTTCCTGGTGCGCGAATGGCTCCGGTCCCAGGGCCGCTTTTAACCTGCGCACCGTCATAAAAAAACGCCCCTTTGCAGGGGCGTTTTTGTTTTGGCCATCAGAACAATTCGTGCGTTTCGCCATTATCGATGAGCGTGGTGCCCACCTCATGCACGGCGTGCTGCGTTGGCTGCGTACCTTCAATAAAATACTCTTCGCGGCTGTTGCCACCGTTCGCTAACTGTCCGGTGCTGCGGTCGATGTTCACCGTCACGATGCCCGGCGGCGGCGTCAGCGGCTCTTCAGGCACGCCCTCAAGCGCGGCTTTCATATAAGCGTCCCAGGCGGGCTGGGCGCTCTTGGCGCCGCCTTCGTAGCCGGAAATCTGGTCCGCAATCGCGCCGGAAGCGCTGGTGCGTCCAAGATCGCGACGATGATCGTCAAAGCCAATCCAGACCGAGGTCACCACGCCCGGACCATAGCCGGAGAACCAGGCGTCTTTGGAGCTGTTGGTGGTGCCGGTTTTACCGCCAATGTCACGACGCTGTAAATCCCGGCCCGCGCGCCAGCCTGTACCCTGCCAGCCCGGTTCGCCAAAGATATTGGTATTCAGCGCGCTCTTAATCAAAAACGACAGTGGCGTATTGATGACATGCGGCGCGTACTGCGGCGCAGGACTCTGCGCGACCAGCGCTTTGTTAGCCTGCTCAAGCTGCGGCATCGGCACGGTAGCGTTCTGCTGCTCCTGCGACGTCGCCACCTCTTCCACATCTTTATTTTCAAGCACATTGGATTTTGGCGTATCGCCGTAAATCACCGGAATATCGCAATCCGCGCAGGCCACTTTTGGCATCGCCTGGAAGAGCGTATCGCCCTGTTCATTGAGGATTTTAGTAATGAAGTAGGGGTCGACCAGGTAGCCGCCGTTCGTCATTACCGCATAGCCGCGCGCCACCTGCATCGGCGTAAAGGAAGCGGAGCCAAGCGCCAGCGATTCGGTATGGACAATATTCTGCGCCGGGAAGCCGAAGCGCTGCAGATACTCCGCCGCGTAATCGACGCCCATGGCGCGCATGGCGCGCACCATCACCACGTTTTTAGACTGTCCCAGCCCCTGGCGAAGACGAATCGGGCCATCGTATTGCGCAGGCGAGTTTTTCGGCCGCCAGTCGGAGCCTGCACCCGCATCCCAGCGTGAAATCGGCACATCGTTGAGGATGCTGGCAAGCGTTAGCCCTTTATCCATCGCCGCAGTATAGAGGAAAGGCTTAATATTGGAGCCTACCTGGCGCAGCGCCTGCGTGGCGCGGTTAAACTTGCTTTGGTTAAAGTCGAAGCCGCCTACCAGCGCCATGACGGCGCCATCTTTCGGGTTGATGGAGACCAGCGCCGAGTTCACGTCCGGCACCTGGCCTAGCCACCAGTTGTCGCCGACTTTACGCACCCAAATTTGCTGGCCGGTCTGCACCACATCGGTCACTTTACGCGGCGTTGGGCCTTGCGCGGTGTCGGAGCGGTAAGGGCGCGCCCAGCGCATGCCGTCCATGGAGAGCGTAATAGACGAACCATCCGCCAGCAGCGTCGTCGCCTCCGCAGGCGATGCCTGTGTGACCACCGCGGGCAGCAACGGCCCGTAAGTCGGCAGGTTTTTCAGCGAATCCACAATACGTTGTTGATCCCACGCCGCTTCGCCCACTTTCCACAATACGTTCGCCGGGCCGCGGTAGCCGTGGCGCATGTCGTAATCCATCACGTTGTCGCGCACCGCCTGCTGCGCCGCCTGTTGAAGCCGGCGGGTAATCGTGGTGTAGACCTTGTAGCCGTCGGTGTAGGCGTTTTCGCCGTAGCGATTCACCATCTCCTGGCGCACCATTTCAGAAAGATAAGGCGCGGAGAAAGCGATTTCCGGAGCGTGGTAAGCCGCGTCGATAGCTTCATCGCGCGCGCTATCGTACTGCATCTGGGTGATATAGCCCTCGCTCAGCATGCGCGAAAGCACCACGTTGCGCCGCGCCGTTGCGCGGTCAAGCGAATAGAGCGGGTTGAAGGTGGAGGGCGCTTTTGGCAGGCCGGCGATAACGGCCATTTCGCTTAGGCTCAGCTGGTCGATAGTCTTGCCGAAATAGACCTGCGCCGCCGCCCCGACGCCATAGGCGCGGTAGCCGAGGTAAATCTTATTCAGGTAGAGCTCAAGGATTTCATCCTTGCTCATGAGTTGCTCAATGCGTATCGCCAGGAACACTTCCTTGATTTTACGCACCAGCGTGCGCTCCGGGCTTAAGAAGAAGTTACGCGCCAGCTGCTGCGTGATGGTGCTCGCCCCTTGCGAAGCGTGGCCGGAAAAGAGCGCCACGCTTGCCGCACGAAATATCCCTACCGGGTCGACCCCGTGGTGTTCGTAAAAGCGGCTGTCTTCGGTGGCGATAAACGCTTTCACCATCACCGGCGGGATCTGATCAAGCGTTAGCGGAATACGGCGCTTTTCACCGTACTGGGCGATAAGTTCGCCGTCGGCGCTGTAAACCTGCATAGGGATCTGGAGCCGCACATCTTTCAACGTGGCGACATCGGGTAACTGTGGCTCTATGTACTTGTAAAGACCATAGATCGAGCCGGCTCCCAGCAGAATGCAAAAGACTGCAAGGATGAATAAATACTTTACGAACTTCACCGGGAATTTCTCATTTGGTTTCGTTTGGGCAGTTTATAAACAATCGCGCGGTAGTATAAAGGCAAGCCTGAAGCATTGATATGTCATTTTCACCCGGCACGATAAGGAGATCGGCAATCATGACAAACGGCAGATGGCAAATTGGCTTGCATATTCAAGAAGATAGTGTAAAGGCGGTGGCGTTGAGCCGCAGGCGCGGCGGCTGGGCGCTGTGCCGCTGGTGGCATATTCCTGCCCGTGAACCTCTCTGGCGCGAAGGGGTAATAACAGGCGATAGCGCGCTGCTGTCGGCGTTGCGTCAGTGGCGCGCGCAGTTGCCGCGCGGACATAGCCTGCGCATCGCTTTCCCGGCTCAGCGTACCCTGCAACGTGACATTCCGCGTCCGACCGCCACGCTGTGCGAATCGCAATGCGAAACATGGCTGGCGAGCGCGACCGCTCGCGATCTTCATCTCCCGGCAGACACGCTCTGGCTTGACTACGCACTTGCTGAAGAGCCTGCCCGGTTTCAGGTAACGGCTGCGCAGAAAAGGGAAGCCGAAGCGCTGCTAGCCAACCTTCGCGCGGCAGGGCTCCAGCCCGAAGCGCTAACACCGGACGCCTGCGCATTAACGGCCTTCTGGCCTTACGCGCCCGATAATGTAGCGCTTATCGCTTGCGAAGTCGCAGGACAGTGGTTATGGGCTTCCCGCTCGCGCTGGGGGGTAATCGAGCGGGGCGGTCTGCTGCCCCTGGCCAAACAACTGGCAATAAGCGTCGAACGCGTAGCGGTATGCGGTCCGTTGCCGGCAGAAGCGGAAGGTTGCCTGCGTCTGGATCCGCTTGTTTTTATCACTTTTCAGCAGCCGCCGTTATTAAAAACGCCTGAATGTTACGCGGTGGCGCTTGGCCTTGCGATGGGCGAGGTCGCGCGATGAGCGCGCTTATCAATCTGCTTGCCTGGCGCGCCCGACGACGCAAAGGACGCATGCGGCTCTGGGCCGGGCTGTTTGCCAGCGGCGCGCTGGCGGTGGGAGCCGCAACGCTGCTCTGGTTCTGGCTTCTCATACAGGCGCAGGCGCAATGGTCCGTCCGCACAGAAGCTGCGCAGCTTGAGCAGCGCGCCCAGGCAAGCCGGCTTGCGAACATCGCGGCGCTTAAGCAGCGCATAGAGACGTTACGGCAACAGGTTGAGCGGCGAGTCGCCCGACAAACGAGCCTTGCGGCGTGGGAACCTCGTTTGCTTGCGCTCGCGGAGTTCACGCCGTCGGTTCTCTGGTTCACCAGCCTGAGCCTCACTGAAAACTCATTGCTGTTGCAGGGAAAATCGCGCGATCCCGATGCAATAGCGGCGCTGCAGCAAAGCCTGCGGCAGTTGCCCGGTTTTCCGGCCAGCGAGATGGGAGAGACGGCAAAAGCGAGTCATCGCGAATGGCGTTTCTCTATTGCGCTTTATCCGGAGGTGAAGCATGACGCCGCACCTTGAACGCTGGCTCACGGCTCCCGTTAGCGTGCGCCTGCTGTGCTGGTTGGCGTGGACGATGGCATGGCTTGTCGTCGGCTGGCTTGCGCTGGCCCCGGCCCGGCAGGAAAACGCGGCGCAGGCGCTTCGTTATCAGAAACTCATGCAGACGGTGGAGCAACAGCGCCAGCAGCTTGCAGGACATCAGGATGAAGCGCAGCACAATCGTCAGATAACGGCGCTGGAGGCGAAGCTCAAACCGGAACCTTTCTCTGCGCTGGAGCTGGTGCAGGCGCATGGCGGACGACTGGCGCGCTGGTCGCCGGATGGTCAGCGCGGCGAACTGGTAGTCGATCTTGCGTGGCCGCAGGTGCCCGCTTTTTTTGCCCGACTGGCGCGCTACGACATTGAAGCGACGGCGTTTACGTTAGCGCCCCATGAGAAATCGTTGCGCCTTTCGCTACAGCTGGAGATGAAACATGCGCAGTGAATGGCTGCTTATCGCGGCGTTAATGCAGCCCGCTATCGCCAGCCGTAATCCTTTTGAACCTCCCGCCGGAGATTGCGATACAGAAAAAACGGAGCGCTGGCGTTATCTCGGCATGGTTGGTCGGGAAGAGGCGGTACGCGGAATTGTCAGGACGCCGGAAGGAAAGTCGCTTCGGGTAAATGTGGGAAGCAGGCTGTACGAAGGCTGGCGCGTTAGCGCCATCGCTGCCGCGCAAATCACGCTTGTGGCGGATGGCGCCTGCGAGGAAACGCCGCAACACTGGAAGCTTAAGGAGCAATCCCATGGAAAGGAAACTTCTTCTTTTATTAGCATTGAACGCGGCGGCAAGTCAGAACCTGGGCGCAACGGCCAGCCCGCCGCTTTCCGTGGTGGTGGACGAAGCGCCGGTAGCGCAAGTGCTGCAGGCGCTGGCGGAGAGCGAAAAGCTGAATCTCGTCGTGGCGCCAGGCGTTGAGGGAACGCTTTCTTTGCACCTTATTGATGTGCCATGGCGGCAGGCTTTTCAGGCGGTCATCGACAGCGCCCGGCTGCACTGGCAAAAAGAGGGCGCCATCTTGCGCGTCTATCCGCAGGATTGGGAAGCGCAGCAGCAGGCGCGGCGTTTAGCGGCGCGCCAACTTAGTCAACCTGTCGGGAACGAGACTTTTACGCTGGGGCATGCAGACGTGACAGAGCTGGCCGCCGCCATCGGCGCGCTGGGCGATAAGCTCTTAAGCCCGCAAGGAAGCGTGACGGTAGATAAACGCACTAACCGGCTGCTGGTGAGCGATAATGCCGCCGCGATGAAGCGGGTGCGCGACTGGATAGCGCAAATGGATATCCCGGTAGGGCAAGTGGAACTGGCCGCCCATATTGTTACCATGAATGAACAAAGCCTGCGCGAGCTGGGCGTGAAATGGGGGCTGGCGGAGCCGGAAGGGGATATCAAACGCTGGCATCCCACAAGCCTTTCTGCCGATCTTAGCGTGGCGAACGCGACCACGCATGTGGGTTTTAACGTCGGGCGCATCGATGGACGAATGCTGGACGTTGAGCTCTCGGCGCTTGAGCAGAAAAATCAGGTAGAGATTATCGCCAGCCCGCGACTGCTGGCGGCTCATCAGCAGCCCGCCAGCATCAAACAGGGCAGCGAGATCCCGTATCAGGTCTCCAGCGGCGAAAGCGGCAAAACCTCGGTCGAGTTTAAAGAGGCGGTGCTGGGTATGGAAGTGACGCCCACGATTGGCAACAAAGGCACCATTCGCCTGAAGCTGCGCATCAGCCAGAATATGCCGGGGCAAGTGTTGCAGCAGGCGGATGGCGAAACGCTAGCCATTGATAAACAAGAGATTGAAACACAGGTAGAAGTGAAAGATGGCGAAACCCTGGCGCTGGGCGGCATCTTTCAACAAAAAAATAAATCCGGCAAAGACAGCGTGCCGTGGCTTGGGCAAATTCCATTACTGGGAAGGGTATTTAGCCATGACGGCAAGGGAAACGAACGGCGGGAGCTGGTGGTTTTTATTACGCCGAGGATTGTTAAGAGCCGTTGATGTATTAGCGTGAGCTATGATTTTTACGTTTTAAGTCCTCCGGATGTTTGACGAAGGGGTGGAATTAGCATACAAGGAGTACCGATTTGAGAGTCGGTAAGAAACGGTGCTTCCCGTGATGTTTTTTCACTCCCTCGCACCCGGTACGGTAATTTATTCGGTTGCCAAACTACCTGGAGTGTTGAGATAATTTTTGATCTGACTCTCGCACTATCGCATAAGAGGTTTCAGTTCATTTCCCGTGACGCAGGGTTGTGGCGCACCGGGTTTATCATCAACGAATTGTCTTAGTAGTACCGAAAAAATGGCAGAAAAACGCAATATCTTTCTGGTTGGGCCTATGGGCGCTGGCAAAAGCACCATTGGGCGTCAGTTAGCTCAGCAGCTCAATATGGAATTCTACGATTCTGATCAAGAGATTGAGAAACGGACGGGCGCTGACGTGGGCTGGGTCTTCGATGTCGAAGGCGAAGAAGGTTTCCGCGATCGTGAGGAAAAGGTTATCAACGAGCTGACGGAAAAACAGGGTATTGTGCTCGCGACGGGCGGTGGTTCTGTCAAATCCCGCGAAACCCGTAACCGTCTTTCCGCCCGTGGCGTCGTGGTTTACCTGGAAACGACCATCGAAAAGCAGCTCGCCCGTACCCAGCGTGATAAAAAACGCCCCTTGCTTCAGGTAGAGACGCCGCCGCGCGAAGTGCTCGAAGCGTTAGCTAACGAACGCAATCCGCTTTATGAAGAAATTGCCGACGTGACCATTCGCACCGACGATCAAAGCGCGAAAGTGGTGGCTAACCAGATTATCCATATGCTGGAAAATAACTGATTCCAGTTAACCCAATACTCGTCTGCGGGTACTAGCACATAAGGTTACTGAGCGTCATGGAGAGGTTGACAGTCACTCTCGGGGAACGTAGTTACCCTATCACCATCGCGGCCGGATTGTTCAACGATCCGGCTTCCTTTTGGCCCTTGCGCGCGGGTGACCAGGTAATGCTGGTAACCAACGAAACGCTGGCGCCGCTTTACCTCACCAACGTTCGCCAGGTGCTGGAACAGGCGGGAGTGAAAGTCGACCAGGTTATCCTGCCCGACGGCGAGCAATACAAAAGCCTGGCGGTGCTTGATACTGTCTTTACCGCGCTGCTGGAAAAACCGCATGGCCGCGATACTACGCTTATCGCTTTGGGCGGCGGCGTAGTGGGCGACCTGACCGGTTTTGCCGCAGCTTGCTACCAGCGAGGCGTGCGCTTCATTCAGGTACCAACCACGCTGCTCTCGCAGGTGGATTCCTCCGTTGGCGGCAAGACGGCTGTCAATCATCCCCTTGGCAAAAACATGATCGGCGCTTTCTACCAGCCTGCTTCGGTGGTTATCGATCTCGATTGTCTGAAAACCCTTCCTGCGCGTGAACTCTCTTCCGGCCTTGCAGAGGTCATTAAGTACGGCATTATCCTTGACGGCGATTTCTTCAACTGGCTTGAAGAAAACCTGGATGCGTTGCTGGCGCAGGATGGCGCGGCGATGGCTTACTGCATTCGCCGTTGCTGCGAGATAAAAGCGGAAGTCGTGGCGGCGGATGAGCGTGAAAGCGGCTTACGTGCTTTACTCAATCTTGGCCATACTTTCGGCCACGCTATCGAAGCGGAAATGGGCTATGGCAACTGGCTGCACGGCGAAGCGGTCGCGGCGGGCATGGTCATGGCGGCGCGCACGGCGCAACGCTTGGGCAATTTTAGCGAGGCGGATACGCAGCGCGTTATCGCTCTGCTCAAACGCGCAGGCTTGCCGGTAACGGGGCCGGAATCTATGGCTCCGGAAGCCTATTTACCGCACATGATGCGTGATAAAAAAGTGCTGGCGGGAGAGCTGCGTTTAGTGCTGCCGCTGGCTATAGGGAAAAGCGAAGTGCGCGGCGGAGTGCCGCACGAGGTAGTTATTGGCGCTATTGCTGACTGTCAGCAGGCGTAACTATTAGAACGGCCTGTCGCCAGTTTTTGGCGGCGTTTTTTTTCGGGCGATGTGCGTAGCCGCGGGCCGCAATAAGCCTTAGTGTGGGGTGTTAAATGGATGAATTCAAACCAGAAGACGAGCTGAAACCCGATCCCAGCGATCGTCGTCCTGGTCGTTCTCGTAAATCTGCCGACTATGATAACGAGCCGCAGCTGAACATCGATGACGTTGAGCTGGACGCTGAAGATCCGCGCCCTTCGCGCGCCCGTCGCGCTCGTGATGAAGACCGCGTACGCGAAGAGGAAGAGTACGAAGCGGAGGCAGCGGCAGACGAAGAAGTGGTTGAGCGTCGTCCGCGCAAGCGTAAAAAAGCGCCGGCGAAAGGGCCGGTTTCTCGTCAGCACCTGATGATGGCGCTGGGCATTTTGGTGCTGCTGGTGCTGATTATCGGCATTGGTTCCGCATTGCAGGGGCCGTCGACCGATTCCAGCGCGCAAAACCAGTCAGCGGAAAAAAATATCGATCTCGCAGGCGGCGCCAATAACGGCGGCACGCCAGCCGATCAGGCTAACGGCGCGCAGCCGCAGCCAGGCGAAACCTCTGCGGTAAATGCGGCGCCCGGCAACAATCCGCAGGATGTCTCTTTGCCGCCTATTTCTTCCACGCCGACTCAGGGCCAGGCTCAGACGCAGCCTGCCGGTCAACAGCGCGTTGAAGTGCAGGGCGACCTGAATAACGCGCTGACCCAGCAGCAGGGACAAATTGATAACGCCGCAGCCGGCTCTTCTACGCTGCCGACCGAACCTGCAACGGTTGCTGCGGTAGGCAACAACAATGCCGCTTCCCGTCAGGCCGCGCCGCAGGAGCCCGCTACACGCCAGACTGCCGCGCCGCAGCGCCATGAGCGCAAGCAGGTAGTGATTGAGCCGGAACCGCGTAATGCGCAGCCGACCCAGAGCAAACCGCAAACGACCGCGAAAGCGCCGACAAGCGAGCAGAAACCTGCAACGACGGCGAAGCGCAGCGAACCGGTTTCCGCGCCTGCCAGCGGTACGGCCTCCGAACCGGTGAAGGCGCCTGCCGCGACTACCGCCGCGCCGAAGGCTTCCGCTCCGGCAGCCACGGCGACGACCAGCGCGCCAAAAGCGGCCGCGCCTGCGCAATCTTCCAGCGCGCCTGCCGCCGCGACGGGCAACGTCGGCTCGCTGAAGTCAGCGCCGTCCAGCCACTACACGCTGCAGTTGAGCAGTTCTTCGAACTACAACAACCTCAACGCGTGGGCGAAAAAAGAGAACCTGAAAAACTACGTGGTTTATCAGACGACCCGTAACGGTCAGCCGTGGTATGTGCTGGTAAGCGGCGTTTATGCTTCTAAAGATGAAGCGAAGCGTGCGGTTGCCACGCTGCCTGCCGATGTCCAGGCGAAGAACCCGTGGGCGAAGCCGATTCACCAGGTTCAGTCCGATCTGAAGTAATGAGTAAAAGCGCAGTATGCTGTCGGAGCCCTTCTCCACAGCGGGGAAAGGTAAAGTCACAAGCAGCATGAAAAAACATCGCGCTTTTCTGAAATGGGCAGGGGGGAAATACCCCCTGCTCGACGAAATCAAACGTCATCTCCCGGAAGGGGAGTGTCTTATTGAGCCTTTTGTCGGCGCAGGCTCGGTATTTCTCAACACAGACTATTCGAGCTATATCCTCGCGGATATCAACAGCGACCTGATAAGCCTCTACAACACGGTGAAAGATCGCCCGGACGACTATGTTAACGAGGCGCGTTTGCTGTTTACGTCGTCGAATAATCAGTCTGAAGTGTACTATCAGTTGCGTGAAGAGTTTAATCAGAGCGCCGATCCTTTTCGTCGCTCGCTGCTCTTCTTGTATCTCAACCGCCACGGCTACAATGGTCTGTGTCGATACAATATGCGCGGCGAATTTAATGTGCCGTTTGGCCGCTATAAAAAGCCCTACTTCCCGGAAGAGGAGCTGTACCGGTTTGCCGAACGGGCGCAGAACGCGCTGTTTATCTGCGAATCGTATGATGCGAGCATGGCGCGGGCGGGCACGGGATCGGTAGTTTATTGCGATCCGCCCTACGCGCCACTTTCCGCGACGGCGAACTTTACCGCTTACCACACCAATAGCTTTAACCTGGAGCAGCAGCAGCATCTGGCCCAGCTTGCCGAGCAACTGCACAGCAACCGCATTTCGGTGCTTATCTCCAACCACGATACGGCGCTGACGCGTCAGTGGTATCAGCAGGCGAAGCTCCATAAGGTGCGGGTAAGACGCAGCATTAGCAGCAACGGCGGCACGCGTAAGAAGGTGGACGAACTGCTGGCGCTCTATAAAGCCTGAGCCGTTTCGCCCGCCGTAAAACACTTTTAATGGAGAAGCGGATGAAACAGTATTTGATTGCCCCCTCAATCCTGTCGGCAGACTTCGCTCGCCTGGGCGAAGATACCGCCCGCGCCCTGGCCGCTGGCGGCGATGTCGTCCATTTTGACGTTATGGATAACCACTATGTGCCTAACCTCACCATGGGGCCGATGGTGCTGAAAGCGCTGCGCGATTACGGCATTACCGCGCCTATCGACGTGCATCTGATGGTTAAACCCGTCGACAGAATTATCCCGGACTTCGCCGAAGCGGGCGCAACCTACATCACCTTCCATCCGGAAGCTTCCGAACACGTTGACCGCTCGCTGCAGCTTATCAAAGAGCATGGCTGCAAAGCAGGTCTGGTGCTGAACCCCGCCACATCGCTCAACTGGCTCGATCACGTTATGGACAAGCTGGACGTTATCCTGCTGATGTCGGTGAACCCGGGTTTTGGCGGTCAGTCGTTTATTCCGCACACGCTGGATAAGCTTAAAGAAGTGCGTAAGCGCATCGACGCTTGCGGGCGCGATATCCGTCTGGAAGTGGATGGTGGCGTGAAAGCGGACAATATTGGCGAAATTGCCGCCGCTGGCGCCGATATGTTTGTCGCAGGCTCCGCTATCTTCAATCAGCCTGATTACAAAAAAGTGATTGAGGAAATGCGCAGCGAACTGGCGAAGGTAAGCCATGGATAAATTACAGGCCATTCGCGGCGTGGCGTTTGACCTTGACGGCACGCTGGTGGACAGCGCGCCGGGGCTGGCGTATGCCGTAGACAGCGCGCTTTATGCGCTGGAGCTGCCGCAGGCCGGCGAGCCGCGCGTTATCACCTGGATTGGCAACGGCGCGGATGTGCTGGTGCAGCGCGCGCTGAAATGGGCGCGTGAAGAAAAAGCGGCGCAGCGCATTGCTGCCGGGAAACCTGCGCTGGATGCGATGGATATTCCTGAAGAAGAACAGGCTCGCATGCTGCGAAAACTCTTCGACCGCTACTACGGCGAGGTGGTCGAAGAAAGCAGCTTTCTTTTCCCGGATGTCGAGCAGACGCTGCATGCGTTGCATGACAACGGCATGCCGATGGCGCTGGTGACCAACAAGCCGACCCCTTTCGTGGCGCCGCTGCTGGAAGCGCTGGGCATTGCTAAGTTCTTCACCGTGATTATTGGCGGCGATGACGTGACGAACAAAAAGCCGCATCCTGAGCCATTGCTGATGGTGCTGGAAAAGCTTGGGCTTGCCGCGCCGGAATTGCTGTTTGTCGGCGATTCACGTAATGATATTCTGGCCGCTCAGGCTGCGGGCTGCTGCTCGGTAGGCCTGACTTATGGCTATAACTATGGCGAAGCGATAGCGTTAAGCAAACCCGATATTATCTTCGACCACTTCCGTGATCTTTTGCCCGCTCTCGGGCTACCCCACAGTGACAATCAGGAATTGAAAAATGAGTAAGCCCATCGTTTTTAGCGGCGCACAGCCATCAGGTGAATTGACCATTGGTAACTACATGGGTGCGCTGCGTCAGTGGGTTAACATGCAGGACGACTACCATTGCATCTACTGTATCGTTGACCAGCACGCCATCACTGTGCGTCAGGACCCGGCGGCGCTGCGCAAAGCCACCCTTGATACGCTGGCGCTCTACCTCGCCTGCGGCATCGATCCGAAAAAGAGCACCATCTTCGTTCAGTCTCACGTACCGGAGCACGCGCAGCTCGGCTGGGCGCTGAACTGCTACACCTATTTCGGCGAGCTGAGCCGTATGACGCAGTTTAAAGATAAGTCCGCCCGCTATGCGGAAAACATTAACGCCGGTCTGTTCGACTACCCGGTGCTGATGGCGGCGGACATTCTGCTGTATCAAACGAACCTCGTGCCGGTAGGCGAAGATCAGAAACAGCACCTGGAGCTGAGCCGCGACGTGGCGCAGCGCTTCAACGCTATCTATGGCGATATCTTTAAGGTGCCGGAGCCGTTTATTCCGAAATCGGGCGCGCGCGTCATGTCGCTGCTGGAGCCGACGAAGAAGATGTCCAAGTCAGACGATAACCGTAACAACGTCATCGGCCTGCTGGAAGATCCGAAATCGGTCGTGAAGAAGATCAAACGCGCGGTAACGGACTCCGACGAGCCGCCGGTTGTGCGTTATGACGTGGCTAACAAAGCGGGCGTGTCTAACCTGCTGGATATCCTTAGCGCTGTAAACGGCCAGAGCATCGCCGAGCTGGAGCAGCACTTCGAAGGCAAAATGTACGGTCATCTGAAGGGCGAAGTGGCGGATGCCGTTTCCGGCATGCTGACTGAGCTTCAGGAGCGCTACCACCGCTACCGTAACGATGAAGCCTTCCTGCAGAGCGTGATGAAAGAAGGCGCGGAAAAAGCTCGCGCCCGCGCGTCTGAAACGCTGAAAGCGGTTTATGAAGCCATCGGCTTTGTCGCCCAGCCGTAAAAAACAAAAAAACCGGGAAATTTCCCGGTTTTTTTATGCCTGCGCTTAGCGCTTGTCTGTTACTGGTCTGCCGCCGGACCACAACCGCCAATGATTCTGGAGATTGAAATCGCCGGGTGGAGCAGATAGTCATAGCTGCAATCTTTCTTTTTGTTTTCAACGTGCCCGGAGCAAGCGGTGAGAGTTGAGAGCGCGACGGCCAGAACAGCCAATTTCATCGTACGATTCATCATGTATCCCTTTAGATTAAGTAGTCCTGAGAGTGGCTATGAATTACTCATTAATGCATAGCGGAAGAGATATAAACGCTTTGCAGGGTTCTCCGTCAATGTCCCCTGAAATGCTGCCTGCAACATAAAAGACTGCGTTCTCTTCATCATCTGGCACAGGAAAAGGGATAAGCGAAACGCGCTGGCTTAAAGCTTCAGCGGCGCTGGTTATCGATAGTCAGGCTGACGCGGTTGGCCCGGCAGAACAATTCGGAAATGTGCACGGGACGATCGTGCTGATCGAAAGCGATTTTACTGATGCGAAACAGCGGCTCGCCCAGTTCGCATTTAAGCCACTGCGCTTCAGATTTGGTGGCGGTGAAAATATCGATGGTCTTTTTATCGCTCACCACGCGCGTATCGAACCGCTCCTGAAAAAGCTGGTAGGTCGAGGCGCCCGCAGTGTAAATCTCGTCGAAACCCGGGTAGCGGGCAAGTGGGATCCAGGAGCCGTCGATAAACAGCGGCTCGCCGTCAAGATACATGACCCGGCGCAGCAGGAACATCTCGCTGCCGCCCGGAATGTTCAGCCTTTCGCAAAACGGGTCGGCGCTCACGCGCGCCTGCTCTATCACCTCTTCTTTGGTCGGTTTGCCCTGCGATACGCCGAAATCGGTAAAGCCGCTCACCGTCAGCAGCGCGTTCTCCACTTTCTTGCTCTGCACAAACGTGCCTTTTCCCTGCCAGCGGATCAGCACGCCATCTTTAACGAGGTCGCTGATGGCCTTGCGGATAGTAATGCGGCTAACGTTGTAGAGTGCGCAAAGCTCGCTTTCGGTTGGGATTTGCTGGCCTGCCTGGTAGACGCCCTGCGCTATCTCATCAAGCAGGCGCTGACGCACGGTGGCGTAGAGAAGTTGGTGGGAGTAGCGCTCCGTAGCTGGCATGAATCGACCCTGAAGTTGTAAAAAGCGTGGGGTTGATTATAGGAGCCTTTATTGTGGAGTAACAGGGCGTTGGCGTGAGGCTCGTCACGCCAACGCAGACCTCACCACGCGCCGTGGTAGCCGATGGTCCTTGCGGCGCACTGCGTGCCCTGCTTCATGGCGTCGTGCAGCGGCAGGCCTTCGGCGATGGCGCAAAGGAAACCGGCAATGTAAGAGTCCCCGGCGCCCATGGTATCGACCACCTCCACAAACTCCGGCGGCATTCGCCAGAACTGCTTACCGTCCCACGCCAGGCTGCCGTTTTCGCCGAGGGTGGCGATAGCCGCGCCCGCGCCGCACTGCACCACCGTTTGCAGCCGATCGCGCAGCCACGGCGTGTCGTCGTTCGCGGAGGCGAATACGTAGTCCAGATGCTCCGGCAGCGTGCGCCACAGCGGGCTTTCCCATTTGTCGGCGAAATCAAACGAGAGGATTTTCCCGGCGGCTTTCAGGGCAGGGAAGGCCGTTTCGGCATGGCCCCAGATGGCGGAGTGGATGATGTCAAAGCTATTCAGCCAGGCCAGATCCTCTTCATTGAGCGCAAAATTCGCCATTACGCCTTCGGTATAGTCGCCGAGGATGCGGTCGTTGTTGCGCAGCTCCACCTGGGTTTGCGCCGTCACGCCCGGCTTCACGCGCAAGCGAAACGTATTCACCCCCTTTTGCTCCAGGTCACGCCTGAGCATTTTGCCGTAATCGTCATCGCCTACCCAGCTTACGCAGGTGGGCTGCATGCCGTAGCGGGTGCTGTAAACCGCCACGTTCACGGCGTTGCCGCCGGAGAAAGCCTTGCCGAGCTGCGGATAGATATCGACGCAGTTATCGCCTACCGTCGCCAGCTTTTTCATTGCGCCTCCTGCGTCAGCAGTTCGCGAAAGCGCGCCAGCGCCTTGCGGGCATACAGCCGCGGCTCGTTCATATACATCGTCACCAGTTCGATGGTGCAGTAGCCGTCATAGCCCCGGTCGAGGATATCGCGCATTAACTCACGCAGCGGCATTTTGCCTTCGCCTGGAATGTAGTGGCTGTCGCTTGCGCCGTCGCTGTCGACGATATGCAGATGACGCAGCTTATCGCCAAGCTTATCGAAATAGCTCATTACCGGCTCGCCCTGCACAAACGGCGCGCAGATATCGACCATGCTGTAAAGGCGCGGCGAAGGCACGAGCGAGAGCGCGCGCAGCACATCGTTAGCGTTGCAAACCACGTTGGATTCATACGGCGTGAGCGGCTCCAGCAGCAGATCCATGCCGATATCTTCCGCGAAATCGCATAATTCGCGCAGGTTATCAGCAAGCCGCTGCCAGATGGCGTCCGGCGTGGCGAGGTAGCCCGCATGGGCGGCGGAAATCAGCGTAAAGCCCGCCTCCATCTCTTTAGCCATCTCCATGGCGAGCTTAATCATGTCGAGGCTTTCGCGACGCATCCGTTCATCGCCCAGCATCATGTTATACGGATAGCCGTTAGTTTCTGGCGTATAGCCGATGATCGGCATCTGATAGACGCGGGAGAGTTCTTTAACGTGGCGGATGCCGCCCGCGTTTAAGTCCGGCGCGAAGGCGTGCGGCCTGCCGCCCCATAGCTCCAGCCCGTCGTAGCCCAGTTCGTGCGCGTCGCGAAAGGCGTGCTCCAGCGGTAAACGCTGATGCCCGCAGGTAAACATACCCGTTTTCATACCCTTCTCCTTGCATGAATGTCCCGGCCTCCGCAGAGGCCGGGCGGGGGATTAATACTCGACAATGCCGCCGTAGTAGCGACGGTCGTCCGGGTTGTGATCTTTGTAAATAGAGAGGTAGTAGCAGAGCCACTCCATCGGCACGAACATCAGGAACGGCGCAAGCCATGGGTGCAGCCCCTGGGCAATCTCTTCGTAGTCGATAACGATGACATTATCGGTACGCTCGCGCACGAAGCGGATGGCGCGTTCGGTGGTGTGGCGGCTTTCATCGTTGCCCAGCAGGAAGAGGAACGGCACGCCCGGCTCGACAATTTCCAACGGGCCATGGCGGAATTCGCCGCTCTCAATCACCGAGCCGTGAGTCCAGGTAAATTCCATTAGCGTGACGATGCCCTCTTTGTAGCCAAGCGGGCGCAGCGGGCCTGCGGAAACGGTGTAGATCATCGGCCACTGCGACGCCTGCTCGCCAAGCTGACGACCCTTGTCTTCCCAGGTGCGCACCAGGTGGCCCAGCGCCTGCGGCAGCTTGCGCAGGTCGTTTTTGATTTTGCCGATTTCGGCGTGCGGCGCGAGACGGGTGATCATCTCCAGCACTACGCTGTAGCAGAGCAGCAGATGGATTTCCCAGATGCAGTCCGCTTCATACGCCACCACATGTTCAGCCGCATGAACAATCGGGCTGTCCGGGCGTTTGGTGAAGGCGGCGGTGAGCGCGCCGCAGGCGGCGCCCAGCTCCAGCGCCTTGATCACCTCTTCGGTTTTGCCGTAATCGGACACGCCGATAACCGCGCATTTTGCGTCGAGACGGTAAGGCGTGTTGTCGCAGAACTCCCAGCCGGAAACGGCGTAAACCTGCAGGCTGGAGAAGCGGTCCGCCAGATGCTTCGCTGTCTGCGCGGCGTTGAGCGGCGAGCCGCAGGCGACGAAGTAGATGCGGTCGATGCCGCGCTTGATCATCTCATCGACGATAGCGTGCACGCGCGGCACATCCTTCTCCAGAATCTTTTCCACTTCCTGCACCATATTTTCGGTTACCAGGAAATCCACGGTGCTTTTATCGATATTCAGCATGAAACAACTCTCCAGACAGGGTTAGGAAACATGAGCCAGACGGCGGTTGCGCTTTTCCCAGAAGGCGTAAGCGGGCAGGCCAGTGGCGATAACAATCAGGGCGCAGATTAGGCCCGGGACGGGCGCCCACACGAAGGTGGAAGCGACCAGGATGAGGCTTGACGCGATGGCGGCGAAGGTCATCAGACCAAAGGCCGGGGTGCGCCACAGCGGTTTGTAATCCTCACGTTTGCGACACCAGATGATGGAGCCGAAGGTGAGGGTGTTTTTGAAGCACATCACCAGCGTGAAGTAGCCGAGCAGGCTGGTGAGGTCGGAAACAAAGATAAAGAAAATGCCGAGCGCGCATTGCAGGATGATGGAAACATCCGGCGTGTTGTATTTCGGGTGTACGTGGCCGAAACATTTGAAGAACAGGTTATCTTTCGCCATCGCATACTCGAGGCGCGGCTGATACATCACGCAGCTGGAAAGCGAGCCCAAAATCACGATCATCGCGGTGACGGCGACGAAAACGCCCGCCACGCTGCCAAGCGCCGGAATATAAGTCAGCGCGTCAGAGATAGGCGTGCCGGAGGCGGCGAGCTTGTCAAACGGCATCAGCCCGGAGATAACCAGCGCTAACAGCGAGTAGAGCACCAGCACCAGCAAACAGGAGCCAATCAGCGCCCGCGGCATCGTTTTGCCGGGGTTTTTGATTTCGCCGGTCATGTAACAGATGGACGCCATGCCGGTATAAGACCAACTGGTGGCGGAAATACCCGCCAGCAGCGCCATGATGCCCGCCGCCGCGCTGGTGGTCGCCGCTGTCGCAGGCGCCGCGAAGTTATCGCCTTTCAGCCAGAAAATGCCGACGCCGATAACGATGGCGAAGGGGATGATTTTGGCGATGGTGATAAGCGTCTGGAACGTCGCGCCGCCTTCTACCGAACGCAGGTGCAGCAGCATAAACGCGAGTATTAACCCGGTGGCGATAAGCTTGCCGGTGAACGGGTCTATCGCGACCAGAAAACCGAGGTTGCTGACTATTGCCAGCGCCATAATGGAGAGCGAAGGCGCATCGTTCGCCCAGAAGCTCGCCCAGCCGGAGAGAAACGCCAGCGGCCGGCTGCCGGCGTTTTTCAGGTAGACATAATCTGCGCCGTTTTCGGGATAGGCGGTAGAGAGCTCCGCATAAACGCACATCTGCGGGATCACAATCAAACCGCCAATGACGAACGCGAGCACCGTGAGCCACGGGGAGCCTGCCGCTTTCGCCACTTCACCAACCGAAACGAAAATACCGGAACCGACGGTCGTTCCGACGGAAATGGCCAGCACGGCCCAGAAGCCGAGCTTGCGTTGGAGTTCCTGGCCTTCCATATCGTTACCTTTTTTAGTTTTCAAATGGAGTTGTAGGGGTTCAGAGCGCGTCGCCTGGATGAAGGCAGCAGGAGGCCGCATGACCCGAAACGGCGCGGGTCATGAAGAATTCGCTATGCTGTTTTCATTATGAGATGACGCATAACGAATATAACAACATATGATGAATTGTATTGGCGAGATGGATCACAAAATCGCCACTTGTTAGCGGCATGTAACGCCTTATGGCGACATCTTATTGAAAGATAAGGAAAGAAAGTAGCGGGCAAGCACAGCTAGCCCGCACAGGGAGGTTTATTTCGAAGAGAACCAGTTGAGTTTATTACGCAGCGCGACCACGCGCCCGACGATAATCAGGCTCGGGCTTTCAACCTGCTGCGCCAGTTCGCCAAGCTGCATGAGCGTGCCGTCGACCACGCGCTGCTTGACGCTGGTGCCGTTTTCGACCAGCGCAACCGGCATAGCGGCATCCATCCCATGTTCCAGCAGTTTTTCCTGAATGGCGCCCGCCTGGTTTAAGCCCATATAAAACACCAGCGTCTGTTTTTCCGCCGCCAGGTTATGCCAGTCCAGCTCGCTGCCAGTTTTCAGATGGCCGGTGACCAGCCTCACGCTCTGGGCGTGATCGCGGTGGGTGAGCGGAATACCGGCGTAGGCGGAGCAACCGGAGGCGGCGGTAATGCCCGGCACCACGGAGAAGGGAATGCCTGCGTGGCACAGGGTTTCCAGCTCTTCGCCGCCGCGCCCGAAGATAAACGGATCGCCGCCTTTCAGGCGCACCACGCGTTTGCCGCGCTGGGCCTCGCGCAGCAGGATCTGGTTAATCTCTTCCTGCGGCACGCAGTGGTAGCCAGCGCGTTTGCCGACAAACACGCGATCGGCGTCGCGGCGCACCAGATTCATGATCTCATCGGAAACCAGGCGATCGTAAACCACAATGTCCGCCTGCTGAATCTGCTGCAGCCCTTTTAGCGTCAATAACCCCGGGTCGCCGGGACCTGCGCCCACCAGCACCACTTCACCGCGGTTTTCCAGCGGTTCGCTGAACAGCGTTTCGGTAATATCCGCCACGTTGGGTTGGTCATTATTGGCGAGCGACTGGGCGAGGCGGTCGTTAACAAACAGTTTTTCCCAAAAACGGCGACGTTCGCTCATGGTGGCGAACGTCTCTTTCACCCGCTTGCGCAGGTTGCCTGCATAGCGCGCCAGTTCGCCGATGTGCTGCGGCAGTAGCGCTTCGAGTTTTTCCCGCAGCAGGCGGGCGAGCACTGGCGAGGTGCCGCCGGAGGAGATTGCCACCATAAGCGGCGAACGGTCGATGATAGAAGGCATGATGAAGCTCGCCTGCTTTGGCGCATCCACCACGTTGCAGAAAATTCGGCGCGCTTCAGCAGCGTCGCTCACCTGTTGGTTAACGGCGTCGTCGTCCGTAGCGGCTATCGCCAGCCAGCAGGTATCGAGCAGGCGGGCGTCGAATTCGCCCGCCGCCAGGTGCAGCATGCCCTGTTGCGCCCAGACCTGAAACTGCGGCGTGAAATCCAGGGCGTTAACGGTGACGATGGCTCCTGCCTCCATCAGCAGACGCGCCTTGCGTTCTGCCACATCCCCGCCGCCAACCAGCAGGCAAGGACGATTGCGTAACTGACAAAATATGGGCAGGTGATCCACGGCTTATCCTTCTTATCGGGCTTATCGGACGGTTTCAGTAGCGGTCTGCGCGGCAGGCTGCGGGCGCTCTGCGCGCGGGGTAGCATACCAATAACCTAAACCCATGAATACGACGCCGGAAAGGGTATTCCCGAGAGTTACCCACAACAGGTTATGGCCGATGCCGGAGAGGGTATAGGCTTCGCTGTGATGACCAAACCATGAGAGCGCGAAGAGCGTCATGTTGGCGACGGAGTGTTCGTAGCCGGAGGCGATAAAAGCCAGCAGGCACCACCAGATAGCGATGAATTTCGCCGCGCCTTCGGTGCGGATAGCCATCCAGATAGCAAGACAGACCAGCCAGTTGCAGAGCGCGCCTTTAAAGAACAGCACGGTGGCGGGCGCGGTGGTTTTGGCGAGCGCCACGGTGTGGACGAGACTGGTATCCACCGGCAGCAGGCTACCACCGCCCCAGCTGTAGAGCAGGGCGACAAACACCGAGCCTACGAGGTTGCCAAGCCAGGTTTGCGGCAAAATGGCCCACATCTGGCCGTGGCTGATTGCGCCCGCTTTAACGCCAAGCGTCAGGAACATGGTGTGGCCGGTGAAAAGCTCGGAGCCTGCGATGATAACGAGCGTGAGCGCGATGCCGAACGTGGCCCCCATCACCAGCGGGCGCACTGACGGGTCAAGCAGGTTGCCGAGCGTGAAAATCAGGATGATGCCAAGCCCTACATAAGCGCCCGCCATGGCGGAACTGACCCAGAAGCCCAGCGGATTATTTGCCGAGAGGCGAGCGATGCGGGCGGCATTCGCCGCGCACTTGTTGATCGTATCGGTAAACATAGTGGTTATCCTAAAAAGTGAGTGAAATTAAAACGTAAAAAGGTTCGCCTTGTGGCGGTGCGGCGGTTTTCCGCACGCGTAATCGTTGTTGTCCTTAACTGACGCTCCGGTAAGCAGAACGCCGATGGAACATTTTTAATGAGCGGAGGCTTGTGCCTCTCTGCTTTACTGCTTTTCTTCGCGTGGCGCGAAGGCACCGGGAAAAACGGGTGGGTGCGCTTATTCATCCTGCCTTGCGCTTGCCCCTTACCCTCTCCCCGGACGGGAGAGGGAACCGGGCAGTGCCGAGCCTGGCGTAAAATTTCGCGCGACCCGCTGTCTCCATGTCAGAGAGCGCGTAGGACGGGTAAGCGAAGCGCGACCCGCCTGAAACCCTGAAGGCGTTGTTGTAGCCTTTCTGGGTTACGCCTTCACCTGCACCTGACCGTCCTTCACGCGCGCCTCAAAATGCGCGACAGAACGGCTTTCATCTTCCATACACAGCCCGTCGCGCAGGCGGAAACGCTGCTTTTTCAGCGGGCTCGCCACCCACAGCTCGCCCTGATGTTCAGCGATGATGCCGCGGGAGAGGACGCTCGCTTCAAAGAACGGATCGATATTGCTGATGGCGTAAACCTCCTCGTTGGCGCGAGGGCGGAAAATCGCGACCTGTTTATTGCCAAGCAGGGCGCAGACGCCGGTTGCCGGGATAATGTCATCAAGCTGGCAGACGGTGTTCCACTGGCTCATACAGTTTCCTCCTCCACGAAGGTGACCGGAATGCGCTCATACGGCGTGGCCGGACGGTGTTGCTGGCGCTCCGCCACGACCTGCACGTTCGGGTCGCGACGATCGCTGTTGATAAAGTGTTTGAAGCGAACCTGCGCCTGCGGGTTGTTGACCGTTTCAGTCCATTCGCAGATAACCGCTTCGCGCAGACGGGCCATCTCCGCTTCCAGCTGTGCGTTCAGACCCAGCTTGTCGTCGATGATGACGCTCTTCAGGTAGTTGATGCCGCCTTCCATTGCGTCCAGCCATGGCGCGGTGCGGGTCAGCTTATCCGCGGTGCGGATGTAGAACATCATGAAGCGGTCGAGGTAACGCACCAGCGTGTCGCGGTCGAGATCCGCCGCCAGCAGATCCGCGTGGCGCGGTTTCATGCCGCCGTTGCCGCACACATACAGGTTCCAGCCTTTCTCGGTGGCGATAATGCCGACATCTTTGCCCTGTGCTTCCGCGCATTCGCGGGTGCAGCCAGAGACGCCAAATTTCATCTTGTGCGGGGTGCGGATGCCTTTATAGCGGTTCTCAAGTTCAACCCCCAGGCCCACGCTGTCGCCAACGCCGTAGCGGCACCAGGTGCTGCCGACGCAGGTTTTCGCCATACGCAGCGCTTTAGCGTAAGCGTGGCCGGTTTCAAAGCCCGCGTTGATAAGCTGGCGCCAGATCTCCGGCAGGTCGTCTTTGCGCGCGCCGAACAGGCCGATGCGCTGGGAACCCGTGATTTTGGTGTAGAGGTTAAACTCGCGGGCGATGCGGCCTACTTCCATCAGCCCCTCGGGGGTGATTTCGCCGCCGGCGGAGCGTGGAATGACTGAGTAAGTGCCGTCTTTCTGGATATTCGCCAGGAAGTTGTCGTTGGTGTCCTGCAGCGGAGTGTGCTGCGGTTTCAGCACATATTCGTTCCAGCAGGAGGCAAGCAGCGAACCAACGGTGGGTTTACACACTTCGCAGCCATAGCCGCTGCCGTATTTCGCCAGCAGTTCGTCGAAGGTTTTGATCCCTTCCACGCGAATGAGGTGATACAGCTCCTGACGAGAAAAAGCGAAGTGTTCGCACAGGTTATTGGTTATCTCAATACCCTGTTTAGCCAGTTCGGCGTTCAGCACCTGCGTCACCAGCGGGATACAGCCGCCACAACCGGTGCCAGCTTTGGTTTCCGCTTTCAGCGCCGCAACGGTGTGGCAGCCGCGGCCGATGGCGGCGACCAGGTCGCCTTTGGTCACATCGAAGCAGGAGCAAATCTGCGCGCTGTCCGGCAGCTTATCCACGCCGATGGCTGGTTTGCCCTGGCTTGCATGCGCAGGCAGGATCAGCGAATCCGGGTTTTCCGGCAGTTCGATGGCGTTCAGCACCAGTTGCAGCAGGTTGCCGTAGTCGCTAGTGTCGCCCACCAGCACGGCGCCGAGCAGGGTTTTGTTGTCCGCGCTCACCACGAGGCGTTTGTAGACCTCTTTGCTTTCATCCAGAAAGACGTAGCTGCGGGAGTTCGGCGTACGGCCATGCGCGTCGCCAATGCCGCCCACGTCAACGCCGAGCAGCTTCAGCTTGGCGCTCAGATCTGCCCCTTCGAAGGCGTTGGCGTTGCCAAGAATATGGTCGACCGCGACCTGCGCCATTTTGTAGCCCGGCGCCACCAGCCCGTAAACGCGGCTGTTCCAGCTGGCGCATTCGCCGATAGCGTAGATATCCGGGTCGGAAGTCTGGCACTGGTCGTTAATCATAATGCCGCCACGCTGGGCGATAGCGAGATCGCACTGTTTCGCGAGCTTATCGCGCGGGCGAATACCGGTGGAGAACACAATGAAGTCCACTTCCAGCTCGCTGCCGTCGGCAAAACGCATGGTTTTACGCGCTTCAACGCCTTGCTGAACGATCTCTTGCGTATTTTTGCTGGTGTGAACTTTCACGCCCATGCTTTCAATTTTGCGACGCAGCTGTTCGCCGCCCATCTGATCAAGCTGTTCGGCCATCAGCATCGGCGCGAATTCGATAACGTGCGTTTCCACGCCTAAGTTTTTCAGCGCCCCGGCGGCTTCCAGACCGAGCAGGCCGCCGCCGACGACCGCGCCGCGCTTACTGCGACGCGCGCAGGCTTCAATGGCGTTCAGGTCTTCAATGGTGCGGTAGACGAAGCAATCCTGGGTTTCCGCGCCTTTGATAGGCGGGATCCACGGATAAGAGCCGGTCGCCATGATCAGCTTGTCGTAATAGACGCTGCGTCCGGAGCTGGAGTGAATCACCTTCTCCTGACGGTTAATGGTAATGGCGCGTTCGCCCACCAGCACTTTCACGCCGTGTTTTTCGTAAAAGCCTTCACGAACAAGAGAGAGTTCTTCAGCGGTATGGTGAGAGAAGTAAGAGGAGAGATGCACGCGGTCATAGGCGATGCGCGGCTCTTCACAGAAGACGGTAATGTCGAACTGGCCCGGTTCGGCTTTGTCGAGAAGGTCCTCGATAAAGCGGTGGCCGACCATGCCGTTACCGATAATAGCGAGTTTGACGTTGCTCATTTTTGCCTCGATTTCTTTTCTATTACTGCCTACCTTAACGATTCAGCACCCCCGCTTATTGATATGGATCAAGTGCGCTTCCATATACCCATTAAGAGGTATATGTTTGATTTTCCTTTTATTTTCTAAGTTATGGAAATTTCTGGAAATTCACGTTTGAGGATTTTCTGAACAAAAAAGGACAATTAAGGCGGCGAGGCGCTAATTTTTTCACAAGGTATTAACAACTAAAGAAACTGACCAGAAATGCCTGTGAAGGGGAGGCCATGCGCAAGAGGAAAAGCGTTAACCGGGGACGGAGCGGCGTTCATGGCTGAACGCCGGGATCTGAACGATGTCCCCTTCCAGGCGGAAAGGGGACATTAGGCTTATTAGTGCGCGGCGGCGGCGGCCGAGTGCTGGCGATGACGAGTTACAAAGCCCAGTGCGAAGCACATAACAAACACCACAGCGTAAAGGCCGTTAGCGGTAAACAGCGCAGCCTGCGCGCCGTGATTCGCCACAATCGGGCCGGTCACGATAAAGGTCAGCATGGTGCCGACGGTGCCGCAGGTCAGGATAAAGTTAACCAGCTTCGGCGAGGCGACTTTGGTCTGCAGCGAGCCCAGTGTAATGATGGTGGTGTAAATCGCGCTGGAGAAGAAGCCCAGCGCCAGGATGAACCACGACATGTGCTCCGGTTTGCTGGTGATGAAAAAGTACATCAGCACCGTGGCGAGGCCCGCCAGCACGGTCAGGATACGCTGCAAGTCAAAGAAGCGCAGTACGAAGCTGAACACCCACATGCCTATCATGTAAGACATCCAGAAGTTGCTCACCAGCGTACCGGCATCATTCAGGTTCATGCCAAGGCCTTTGGTGGCGTACTCCGGCACCCAGCCGATAAAACCGAGCTGACCCAGAATGTAGCAAAGCGCAGCGATGGAAAGGAACAGCACGCCGACGCCCCATTTTTCTTTCGCAACCGGCAGATCGGCTTTCGGCGCATGTTTGCCGAGCACCGGGAAATCGCAGCCGAAAGTCAGGATGAAGATAGCGACGTAGACCAGACCGATGCAGGCGTACACCCAGTACCACTCAATGGCGCGCGCCAGCAAGAACGCGGCGACCATCGGGAAGATCATCCCGGCCATACTGAAGAAGGAGTCGGTAAACAGCAGGCGGGAACCGCGCTGACGGCCTTCATACATATGGGTGATAAGGAAGGTGCCGATAGACATGGTGATCCCGCTGACCAGGCCCAGCACGAACATTGCCGCCGAGAACAGCGCAAGGCTCTGGCTGTACATCAGGGCGGCAACGGCGACAACCATCAGCAAAAAGCCGAAACGCAGTTGGGTTTTCAGCGGCACAATTTCCATCAGCCAGGCGTTCAGGAAGATAGAGATAAGAATGCCGGCGTTAAGGAACGTAAAGGTATTGCTCATGCTGGATACAGGCAGATGAAAATACTCTGCAATGTTGCCCATCACCATGCCGGTGACGATAACCAACGCGCCGGTTAACGCGTAGGAGAAGAAACTGATCCATGTGAGTCTGATGCGGTTACTGTTAGTCATGGGGAGCCTGTGCATAGATATGTAAAGCGCGTTGACAGCGCCGTAAGCATGCGCATTTTATGCTCGAACGTGATCCAATTAAACATTGAGATACTTTTTTGCTGCAACTTATCTGTTATTACTTGAGATCTATCACATAAATTAACCGGTCAGGATAAAGTGATAGCGACAATGCGGGCTTTTAGCGTTACGTAAAGCCTGGTAAATCGCTGGCACGTTAAACAAACGCTCTTTAGAATCGATCCACTTGCATTCATCACTGCCCACGTAAGGAATTTTTCATGTTTAAAACGACTCTGGCGGCTGTCGCGGCTGTGTTTGCTCTCTCTGCGCTTTCTCCGGCCGCGCTGGCGGCGAAAGGCGATCCACGCGTACTGCTCACCACTTCAGCAGGCAACATCGAGCTGGAGTTAAACAGCCAGAAAGCCCCTGCAACGGTGAAGAATTTTGTCGATTACGTGAACAACGGTTTTTATAACAACACCATTTTCCATCGCGTTATTCCGGGCTTTATGGTCCAGGGCGGCGGTTTTACGGCGGACATGCAGCAAAAAACCACGAACCCGCCGGTGAAAAACGAAGCGGATAACGGTCTGCCGAACACGCGTGGCACCATCGCTATGGCCCGCACCGCCGATAAAGACAGCGCCACCAGCCAGTTCTTTATCAACGTGGCCGATAACGCTTTCCTGAATCACGGCCAGCGCGACTTTGGTTACGCCGTATTTGGTAAAGTTGTGAAAGGCATGGATGTGGCCGATAAAATCGCTCAGGTGCCGACGCACGATGTGGGTCCGTACCAGAATGTGCCGTCAAAACCGGTAGTTATCCTCTCTGCGAAAGTCCTGCCTTAATCATTTCCGACGCGGGTGGTCCTCACCCGCGTTTCTTCCTGCTTTCTGCGCATCTGCCAATTGCTGCTTATACTTGTGGCAAATACGGTTACGTTCAGGGAGGCGTTATGGCGAAAAAACTTACCGACAAACAGAAGGCCCGGCTGTGGGAGCGGCAAAAGAACGCCAACTTCCAGGCCAGCAACCGTCTGGAAGGGATCGATATCCCTCTTATCACCCTGTCGCGCGAAGAAGCGCTGGCGCGCATCGACGAACGGAGGGGGCATTATGAGCGATAAATTTGGCGAAGGGCGCGACCCCTATTTCTGGTCGGGCAGCGAAGTGCTGCGCAACCGGCTGAACATCCATTCTTTGCAGGACTTGCAGCACGCCGAGCGTGAGCTTACCTCGCTGCGAGCCGCCACCCTTGAACTGGGGCCTTTGCCGCGTGGGTTGCCGCACCTGTGCGCCATCCACCGCCAGCTTTTTCAGGATGTCTATGAATGGGCGGGCGAGCTGCGCGAGGTGGATATCTACCAGGGCGATACCCGCTTTTGCCACTTCGAATATATCGAAAAAGAGGGCAACGCCCTGATGCAGGAACTGGAGGACGAAAAGTATCTGGTCGGCCTGGAGCCTGACGCTTTCATTGAGCGCCTTGCCCACTACTATTGCGAGATAAACGTCCTGCACCCGTTTCGTATCGGTACCGGCCGCGCCCAGCGGGTTTTCTTCGAACAGCTGGCGCTGCATGCGGGTTACAGCCTCGACTGGCGCGACGTGGATGTAACGGCCTGGAATGCGGCCAACCAGGCGGGCGCTATGGGCGACCTCGCGCCGCTGCGCGAGATCTTCAGCAAAGTGGTGAGCGAGGCGCGCGAAAGCGAGTAGAATGACGCGGTTCTTTTTTCCGGAGCCGCCATGCTACTGCTTATCGACAACTACGACTCGTTTACCTGGAACCTCTATCAGTACTTTTGCGAGCTGGGGGCGCAGGTGGTGGTGAAGCGCAACGACGAGCTAACGCTTGCCGACATCGCGACGCTGGCGCCGCAAAAGCTGGTTATCTCTCCCGGCCCCTGTACCCCCAACGAAGCGGGTATTTCGCTTGCGGCCATTTCCCACTATGCGGGCAGGCTCCCGATCCTTGGCGTTTGCCTTGGTCATCAGGCTATCGGCCAGGCCTTTGGCGCTTCGGTCGTACGGGCAGAAAAAGTCATGCATGGCAAAACGTCGCAGATTCAGCACACCGGAGAAGGCGTCTTTGCCGGGCTAAATAATCCGCTTACCGTTACGCGTTATCATTCGCTGGTTATCGACCCGCCGACGCTGCCGGATGATTTTTCCGTCACCGCCTGGACCGATCGTCAGGAGATCATGGGCATTCGGCATAAGCGATGGGATCTCGAAGGGGTGCAGTTTCACCCGGAGAGCATTCTGAGCGAGCAGGGGCATCAACTGCTGGCAAACTTCCTTAACCGCTGAATTTTCATTGCCATTAATTGATTTATTATGCATATTTTATGCTTATCTTTTCATATGCGGTTTCGCATTAACTGGATGGGCATGACATGGCGACTGAACAAACTGCAATTACCCGCGCAACTTTTGATGAAGTGATCCTGCCGGTTTATGCACCGGCGGAGTTTATTCCGGTAAAGGGCAAAGGCAGCCGGGTGTGGGATCAGCAGGGTAATGAGTATGTGGATTTTGCCGGTGGCATCGCGGTGACGGCGCTGGGTCATTGCCATCCCGCGCTGGTAGAGGCGCTGAAAACGCAGGGTGAAACCCTCTGGCATACCAGCAACGTGTTTACCAACGAACCGGCGCTGCGCCTCGGTCGTAAAATCATTGAAGCCACCTTTGCTGACCGCGTGCTGTTTATGAACTCCGGCACCGAAGCCAATGAAACGGCGTTCAAACTGGCTCGTCATTACGCGATTACCCGCCACAGCCCTTACAAAACGAAAATCATCGCGTTTCATAATGCGTTTCATGGCCGCTCGCTGTTTACCGTTTCGGTCGGCGGGCAGCCGAAATATTCCGATGGCTTTGGTCCTAAGCCAGCCGACATCATCCACGTGCCTTTTAATGACCTGAGCGCCGTTAAAGCGGTAATGGACGACCACACCTGCGCAGTGGTGGTTGAGCCTGTGCAAGGAGAAGGTGGCGTTACCGCCGCCACGCCGGCGTTTTTACAGGGGTTGCGCGAACTTTGCGACCAGCATCAGGCGCTGCTGGTGTTTGATGAAGTACAGAGCGGCATGGGCCGCACCGGCAAGCTTTTTACCTATATGCATTACGGCGTGACGCCAGACATTCTGACCAGCGCGAAGGCGCTTGGCGGCGGTTTCCCGGTAAGCGCGGTGCTGGCGACGCAGGATGTGGCCTCGGCGTTTCATGTCGGCTCGCATGGCTCCACCTATGGCGGCAACCCGCTGGCCTGCGCGGTGGCGGGCGCGGCGTTTGATATCATCAACACGCCGGAAGTGCTGGACGGCGTTAACGCGAAGCGCGAGCAGTTTGTACGTCACCTGCGCGCTATCGATGAGCAGTACGACCTTTTTAGCGACATTCGCGGGATGGGCCTGCTGATCGGTGCGGAGCTGAAACCCGCTTATAAAGGCCGCGCGCGGGATTTCCTGTACGCCGCCGCCAGTGAAGGGCTGATGGTGCTGAACGCCGGGCCGGATGTGATACGCTTCGCGCCGTCGCTGGTGGTGGAAAGCGCGGATATCGACGAAGGGATGGCGCGCTTTGCGAAAGCCGTAGCGCGCGTAACAGGCTAATCAGCCCAGACGGCGCTTAAGCCAGATGCCGTGATGGGGCCGCTGACGCCATGCTACCGAAGAGATCGTATGCATGGTGTTCAGGTGGCCGAGAATACGGTGCACATGCTGTTCCATGACGCTCAACGCGGTATCCGGCAGCGTCTCTGGCCCCTCCAGAATATTCGCGTCGTGGGATTCCCCCGGCTCATCATATTCCAGCCGTTGCTGGCAGCGCTGCAACGCAATTTCACAGGACTCCAGATAACGCGCCGCCAGTTCCGGCGTCAGCATATGGTGCTCGCGCGCCATCGTCGTCATGGCGTTGATATGCTCAACGATAAACTGGCTGTGCGTAACCCAAAGCTTCATATCATCCAGGTAGTGGGCGTTGAAGCCTGGCTCCTGCATCGCCTGGTTCAGCGAGTTATAAAGCGCGTTATGCGCCTGGTTGACGCGCATCCGCTGCCAGGCAAGCGGCGCAGGCTGCGGGTCGTCGCTCAGGATAAGGCGCAGCGCCTCCTGGTCCGCCTCCAGCGCGTCGTGGGCGTTCTGGCGCAGCAGCCCGCTTTGCCACTGCGGCCACAGCCAGACCATACCGCCGAAAGCGATAAAGCAACCAATCAACGTGTCGATAAGCCGGGTGACGATAAACTGTTCGCCGTTCAGCGACAGCAACTGTAAGGAGTAAACCGCCGTCACCGTGAAGCCAATCATCGCCCAGCCATAGTTTTTGCGAAGGATAAGGTAGCTAATGAGCGTGATAGCCAGCATCACCAGCAGCATGTAGCCCTGCGGCACATGCAGGTGCAGCGTGACGCCCGCGATGATTAACCCCGCCAGCGTGCCGACCGCTCGCTGGAGAATGCGCACCCGCGTCGCCCCGTAGCCATTCTGCGTCACAAACATTACGGTCATGAGGATCCAGTACGGTTTGGGCAGATGGAACGCGTTGCCAACGAGGCTTGCGATGCTCAGCATCACTCCCAGCCGTGCGGCGTTGCGCAAAGCGGCGGATTTGAGCGAAAGGTAGCTTTTCAGCGCCGGGAATAGCGGCAGCCGTTTCTGCCGGTCGGCCATCAGGTCGCGGGCATAGAGCGGGCGCTGGGTGCGCAGGATGCGGGCGATGCGGCTGAAGTGGTATTCGCAGAAATGCCCTACAAGGTTGTCCGGGTGCTGGCGGGCGATTTTCTCCAGCGCGGCGATTTGCTTATCCATGGCGAAACGCTGCGGATAACGATGGTAGAGGATGTCGTCGGCCATGACGCGCAGTCGCGCGCTGATGGTCTGTGCGTTCCAGCGGATCACCGCCTCGGCGTGGCTGCGCTCCACCAGCTTTTGCACCTCCTCCGGCTGATGCAGGCTGACCGAAATATGTTCTTGCAAATCCAGCGCCATCTGGAAGGTGCGCAGCAGACGCTTATAGCCGCTCTGTTTCCCGGCCGCCAGCATGTGCAACTGCTGATAGCACTGGCTGATAAGGTCCACCACTTTTTGCTGATGCGTAAGCAGCGGGGGCAGGGCGGTCTCCGGGTCGGTATGCTGCGTCAGCAGGTTATATTTCGCTTCGCAATAGTCCGCCAGCTGGCGATACAGCAAGCTTAACGACTCGCGAAGCGGCTGCTCGCGCCACAGCCAGAACCAGAACCAGTTAAACAGCCCGTACCAGAGCGTGCCGAAAATATAGAGCAGGATAGGCTCCCAGACCGGCATGTTCCCCGCAAGGCTTAGCGTAAAAATAGCGGCGATAAGCGAAGCGGGCAGCAGTCGGGCATGCAGCGAGCTTATCTCCGCCGTCACGCCAAGCAGCAGCGCCATGCCTAAAAAGATAAGCGGCAGCGGCAGATTGTCCGCCAGTAACAGTTGCACGGTAAAACTGCTGACGGCAAAGAGCGAAGCGCCGACCGCCAGACGTTTGAAAAAGCGCTTGTGGGGCGTATCGAGCCCGGCGATGTTGCAGCAGGCAGGCACCAGCGAAAAAAGCAGGCCCTGTTGCAGATGGCCCAGCAGTAACCCAACCGCCACCGGCAGACACAGGATCAGCGTCTGGCGCAGGGCGTAGTTCACTTCCGGGTGATAAATGAGACGGCGAAACATAGAGGTAAGTGTAGAAACAAAAACGGCGTGTTACCGAAGCGACACGCCGTTTTTTTAAGGCGGCTTAGCGGGTGCCGTAAACCACGATGGTCTTACCGTGCGCGGAGATCAGGTTTTGATCTTCAAGCATTTTCAGGATGCGACCAACGGTTTCGCGAGAGCAGCCCACGATCTGGCCGATTTCCTGACGGGTGATTTTAATCTGCATGCCGTCGGGATGGGTCATGGCGTCCGGCTGTTTCGCCAGGTTGAGCAACGTCTGGGCGATGCGGCCCGTTACGTCGAGGAACGCCAGGTTGCCGACTTTTTCAGAGGTGACTTGCAGACGACGCGCCATCTGCGAAGAGAGGCGCATCAGGATGTCCGGGTTCACCTGGATAAGCTGGCGGAATTTTTTATAGGAAATCTCGGCGACTTCGCAAGCGGTCTTGGCGCGAACCCAGGCGCTGCGCTCCTGGCCCTCTTCAAACAGGCCCAGTTCGCCGATAAAGTCTCCCTGATTCAGATACGAGAGGATCATCTCCTTGCCCTCTTCGTCTTTGATCAGCACTGCCACTGAGCCTTTAACGATGTAATACAACGTTTCCGCTTTTTCACCCTGGTGAATCAGCGTGCTCTTCGATGGGTACTTATGAATGTGGCAATGTGACAAGAACCATTCGAGAGTCGGGTCTGTTTGCGGTTTGCCAAGCACCATGCGCTGTTATCCTCTGTTTAAACTGGCTCCAAAGACGGGGCGCGGGTCCCCCATCTGGCTTTGCAATCATTATCTTCCCGCATCCCGGGAAGTTGGCTGTCCATGTCGTCGCAGCCGGTAAATTGTCTTGTCCTCTGCATACATGCATAACATCAATGTATCGCCGCAGCATCCAGACTGTTTTAGCATAGCTTTTCATGGGTGTCTTCTATTGTCTCGTTTCAGCTTGACGCAGGTCGCCCTTCCGTTGCCTCTTTCGCAACTGGCGCGTAATCTGTCAAAAATTTTTATACATCGGAGTGATGATTATGCAGGCACGAGTAAAGTGGGTTGAGGGATTGACGTTTCTGGGCGAATCCGCTTCAGGACACCAAATCCTGATGGACGGCAATTCCGGCGATAAAGCGCCAAGCCCGATGGAAATGGTGCTGATGGCAGCGGGCGGTTGCAGCGCTATCGACGTGGTGTCTATTTTGCAAAAAGGGCGTCATGACGTTCAGGATTGCGAAGTGAAACTGACCTCAGAACGCCGCGAAGAAGCGCCGCGGTTGTTCACTCACATTAACCTGCACTTTATCGTAACGGGTAAGGCGCTGAAGGAGGCGGCCGTGGCGCGCGCGGTGGATCTCTCCGCTGAGAAATATTGCTCTGTGGCGCTGATGCTCGGCAAAGCGGTCAACATCACCCACTCTTATGAGGTGGTCGAGGTCTGACTCGGGGCGGCGTCAGCCGCCTTATTCAATTTTTTTCCCTTCCATCAATCGCTGCACCAGCGGCAGCATGATTAATTCCATCGCCAGCCCCATCTTGCCGCCGGGAACGACAAGCGTATTGATGTGAGAAATGAAGGAACCCTGAAGCATGGCGAGCAGCCAGGGGTAATCGATGTCTTCAAGGTTGCGAAAGTGGATAACCACGAAGCTTTCATCGAGCGAAGGAATGCCTTTCGCCGCGAAGGGGTTCGACGTATCCACTGTCGGCACGCGCTGGAAGTTAATATGGGTGCGGGAAAACTGCGGCGTGATGTAGTTAATGTAATCTTCCATTGATCGCACCACGGAATCCATCACCGCCTCGCGCGAATGCCCTCGCTCGCTGGTATCGCGAATCAGCTTCTGGATCCACTCGAGGTTGACGATAGGCACTACGCCCACCAGCAAATCCACATGCTGCGCCACATTGTGATGCGGCGTGACCACGCCGCCGTGCAACCCTTCATAAAACAGCACGTCGGTAGGCTCCGGCAGCGGCTGCCAGGGCGTAAAGGTGCCCGGCACCTGGTTCCACGGCACCGCTTCATCATAGGTATGCAGGTATTTGCGCGATTTCCCCTGGCCGCTGCGTCCATACTCGATAAAGGTTTGTTCAAGCAGGCCAAAGTCGTTGGCGTCGGGGCCAAAATAGCTGATATGCCGGCCTAAATCGCGCGCCTTGCGGATAGCCATATCCATTTCCGGGCGCGTATAGCGGTGAAAGCTGTCGCCTTCCACTTCCGCAGCATGAAGGTTTAGCTGAGCGAAGATCTTACGAAACGCAAGGCTGGTGGTGGTCGTGCCTGCGCCGCTGGAACCTGTAACGGCGATAACCGGGTGTCTTGATGACATAGCGAGAACTCCATGGATACGCGAAAAAGGTACGCCACTGACGCCAGCGTTCCGGCGCTGGCGGAATAGTTTGCTTCGCTCTGGCGTCAGCCTGACAACAAGTATCAGCCACGGAACTGCCCGCGCGGCATGATATTGACCGTTTCGTGCAGTTCAGACCACACCAGAACGGCTTCCCCGTTCTGTAATTGCCGCTTAACGTCGGCCACTTTTTGTTCGAGCGAACGTTCATGTTCACCATAATCGGTGCCTTCGCGCAAGACAAACGCTTCAATCAGGTTGTCCAGCGTCTCGGGCGGTAGGTCTTGCCAGGGAATGATCATTTATCGGTCCAGATAAGTCGTTAACCAGTCGGGAATACGCTTTTCCAGCCACATCTGCGGACGTCGCAGCGTGCCGCCAACGAAGCCTACATGTCCGCCATGATCGGTCAGTTGATACTCGATATTAGCAGGCAGCGTTTCACGTTGCGGGATCACGTGATGATCCATAAACGGGTCATCTTTGGCATGGATGATAAGCGTAGGTCGCGTTATCTGGTTCAGTAAAGGCAGAGCGCTACACTGGCGGTAGTAGTCGATGGCGTCGCGAAACCCGTGGATTTTCGAGGTAATGGCGTCATCGAAATCGCGGATGCGGCGCAGGCGCTTAAGCTGCGCCAGGTCTATCGGCAGCGTGCCGGGCCACGCCTTAAGCTTGCGGCTCGCGTTCGCCTTCAGCAGGTTCAGCAGATAGCGCTGATAAACGCGGGAGAAGCCTTTATCCATATGGTAGCTGCACGCTTCCAGCATCAACGGCGCGGAAACCACCACGCCCGCCGCCAGCGGAAAGTCTGCGTTCAGCTTCGCCATCAGGCAGGCCAGCATATTGCCGCCCAGCGAAAAGCCCACCGCCGCAGTCGGCGCCTCGCCGAAGCGCCGGTTCAGCCAGTTCAGAAACCAGGTGCCGTCTTCGGTTTCGCCAGAATGATAGATGCGCGGCATTTTGTTCGGCACGCCGCTGCAGCCGCGAAAATGCATCACGACGCCAAGCCAGCCGCGCTGCTTCGCCGCATGGATAAGCCCATGCGCGTAGGGGCTGTGCAAGCTGCCTTCCAGCCCATGAAAAACGACCAGCCGGGGCTTGTGGCGAGCGGCTTGCGGTTCTTCGCTAAAAGCGAGATCGACAAAATCGCCGTCCGGCAAGTCGAGGCGTTGCCAGTGCGGCGTAAACTGTAGCCGACGGCGTAGCAGCCGCGGCAGCATGGTTTGCAGATGCGCGTTGCTCAGGCCCGGCATCGGCTGAAAATGTTGCGAGCCGGTGGGTGGAGCGGTCAGTTCTGCAGGGGTTATTTCGGCCATAGCACCAGATTAATGTAATGAGTTCGCGAATGACTATAACGATTGTTATTCATATTGTTGATGATTTGGTGCGGCGGGGCACGATAACGAACCGGGCGTTTGGAAAAAAGACTATTCCGCCAGCAGATTACGCGAGAAAAGGTGAATGTTGGCATCTGGCTTGCGTCGCCAGAGCCGCGCTTTGCGTGCGCCGGTCGCCACGCTTTCGCCGGTTTCTTCAAACATGCCGGAGGCTTCAAACCGGCGAATCAGGCTCTTACGCTGGATTGGCTGACCAAGAATGATTTCCGTCGCCTCATGCAGCTGCGTCAGGGTAAAGCGCTCAGGCAGACAGTAGACCGGCAACAGCGAATACATGGTTTTCTGGCGCAGGCGATGAAGGGCTGCCTGGATAATCTCGCTGTGATCGAAGGCGAGTTCCGTGTTCGGCAGCGCCGATACCGGCACCCACTTCGCGTCGCTCACCGAGGCGATATGGGGTTGGCAATCGACCCAGGCGATAAGCGCAAACCAGGCGGCGGTCAGGCTCCAGCCGCGCGGGTCGCGCGTCGGGCCGGAAAACGTCTCCAGCTGCTCCAGCCAGGAAGGGCTGACCCCGGTTTTTTCGGTAAGCTTACGCAGCGCCGTAGCGTGGGTTGAATCATCCTTTTCAATATCAATAAACCCGCCTGGCAGCGCCCAGCGCCCCTGCTGCGGCTGTCTGGCGCGCTGTACCAACAAAACGCTTAGCGCCTGATCCGCAATCGTGAACAGCACGCTGTCCACCGTCACCAGCGGCGAAGGAAAACGCGAGGGATCGTATTGCTGCAGGTATTCCGCTTCTGTCGTCATGGTCAGTTCAGGCTAATTGTCGGAGGGACAAGTTTAACAGTCTCGCTCTGTCGGGCAAAGTAAACCTTTATTTTATTAATAATCAGTATGTTAACTTCGCGGTGAGGAAAGCGCGAAAATTAGTGCTTGCCATTTAATGTCTCATGGACAATATTAAATGTGTCGCACGGACAATAACTAAATTTGAGGAGCGAACCATGATGCAGCCGCAACTGAAACTGGATGGTAAAGAGATAGAGGTTGAAACCGGGCGTTTTCCTGACGGCGCCGTCTGGGCGAAAGTGGCGGGCGAGCTGCCTGCCACGGCTTCGCTGATGCAGATTCGCGCCGCCGCCATGAAAAACATGGATGACTTCATGCTGCTGGCGCAACTGACTGATGCGGTACGTCACGGCTGCGATGTCCGCTTCAGCCATCTTGAGTTGCCGTGGCTGCCTTATGCCCGTCAGGATCGCCATATGCAGCAAGGCGACAGCTTTGCACTGAAGGTTTTCGCCAGCCTGCTTAATCAACTGGCGTTCGACAAAGTTATTGTGCTGGACCCCCATAGCGAAGCGGCAGCCGCGGCTATCACTAATCTGGTAGCTATTCCTCAGGAGCGCTGCCTGCTACAAAGCGAAACGCTGAGCGCCGCGTTGCGCGCCGGAGAACTGATGCTGGTGGCGCCTGACGCGGGCGCGCTTAAAAAAATCCACGCCGTGGCGCAGGCTGTCGGTGCAGACGGGTTCGCTACGCTTACGAAACAGCGCAACGTAGCGACCGGCGAGCTAACCGGTTTCCGCCTGGTGGAAGGCGATGTAAAAGGCAAGGCGGTGCTGATTGTTGACGACCTGTGCGACGCCGGAGGCACCTTCATCGGTTCCGCTCAGGTGTTGCGTGATGCCGGCGCTCTTAGCGTCAGCCTGTATGTCACCCACGGCGTTTTCTCTAAAGGCGTGGAAAACCTGTTAAGCCAGGGAATCGATCGGATCTATACCACCACCTCGCTCGCAAGCGCTGAGCTTGCCGCGAATAATGTTGACGTGATTGATATCAATAAAATTTATAACGCTTAAGGAGAAAGAAAATGATGAACCCGATTCTGGCTATCGATGGTTACAAAGTTTCACACCGCGAGCAGTACCCGGCAGGAACGACAAAGGTTTATTCAAACTTTACGCCGCGCAGCGATCGTCATTTTCATTCTCCGGTAGCGGACGGCAAGCTGGTCTTTTTCGGCCTGCAGGGCTTTTTGCAGTGGTTCCTGGTTGATCTCTTCAACGAGCGCTTCTTTGCCCGTGACGAGCAAGAAGTGGTGGCGGAATACCAGGCGGTTATGGACAGCTACATGGGCAAAGGGGCGGTCAGCGCTGAGCATATCCGCGCTCTGCACCAGTTGGGTTATCTGCCGTTGCACATCAAAGCACTGGATGAAGGCAGCAAAGTGGCGATGAAGGTGCCGGTCCTTACCATTACCAATACCCGCGATGAGTTTTTCTGGCTGGTGAACTACCTGGAAACGGTGCTTTCTGCCGAGCTGTGGAAAGCGTCGACCAACGCTACCATCGCGCACCACTATCGCCTTATCTGCGAGCGCTGGGCGAAGGAAACCTGCAGTGATGCGAGCCATCTCGATTTCCAGTGCCATGACTTCTCGTTTCGCGGCATGTCCGGGCTTCAGGACACCGCCCAGGCAGGCTGCGGCCACCTGCTGAGCTTTAAAGGCACCGACAATATCCCTTCCGTGCTTTACGCCCGCGATTACTACACCCAGGGCGAGGAGTACTTTATCGCGGCGTCGGTACCGGCGACCGAGCACAGCGTGATGTGCATGGGCGAGCAGGCCGGGGAAATCGAAACTTTCCGCCGACTTATTTGCGACCTTTACCCGAACGGTATTGTCTCGATTGTTTCCGATACCTGGGATTACTGGCGCGTTTTGACCGAATATACCCGTGAGCTGAAGGGGTCAATCATGGCGCGGGAAGGCCGCGTGGTGTTTCGCCCGGACAGCGGCGACCCGGTAGATATTCTGTGCGGCACGGCGGCGGATGACGATACGCGTGCAGAACGCACGCCCGAAGAGAAAGGGTCGGTGGAAGTGCTGTGGGAGATTTTCGGCGGCGCCGTGAACGAGAAAGGATTTAAGGTGCTCGACCCGCACGTCGGGCTGATTTACGGCGACTCCATTACCCTTGAGCGCGCCGATGAGATTTTGCGCCGTCTGGCGGCAAAAGGTTTCGCCAGTTCTAACGTGGTGTTTGGCGTGGGCTCTTTTACCTACCAGTACAACACCCGCGACACGTTCGGTTTTGCAATGAAAGCCACTTACGGCGAGGTCAACGGCGTCGGGCGCATGATTTTCAAAGAGCCGAAAACCGACAATGGCCTGAAACGCTCCGCGCGCGGCCTGCTGCGGGTTGAGCGCAACGAGGCGGGGGATTATCAGCTCTTTGACGAGCAAACCTGGGCGCAGGAGCAGCAGGGTGAGCTAAAAACCCGTTTCCTGGACGGTAAGCTTTATCACACCGAACATCTGGAAACGCTGCGCCAGCGCCTGGCGGCAGAGCAATAACGCCGCTGTGCCTGGCTGATTAATCGCCCTGAGTCATCGCTTCGAGGCGCTCATGGGCATCCAGCCAGGCCATTTCACACTCTTCCAGCGTCGCTTTCGCTTTGGCCTGCGTTTGCAGGCACTCCGTCAGTTCCGCCTTACGGCTCTGATCGTAAAGGGCGCTGTCGCTCAGCTTCTCTTCCACCTGCGCCAGCTCGGCGTTGAGCTTCTCCATCTGTTTTTCCAGCTGGGTTATCTCTTTACGCAGCGGCTGCGTGAGAGTGCGCAGTTCCGCCTCGCGGCGTTTTTGATCTTTACGCGCCTGAGCGCTGTTGGCGTTCTCTTTCGACGACTCTGCAGGCTGACTTTCCTGTTTTTGCAGGTCGCTCAGCCACTGCTGGTAATCCTCCAGATCGCCGTCGAACGGCTCCACTTTGCCGTCGTGAACCAGATAGAGATCGTCGGTGGTGGAGCGCAGCAGGTGGCGGTCGTGCGATACCACGACCAGCGCGCCTTCAAATTCAATCAGCGCTTCGGTCAGCGCCTGACGCATATCGAGGTCGAGGTGGTTAGTCGGTTCGTCGAGCAGCAGCAGGTTAGGGCGCTGCCAGACGATCAGAGCCAGCACCAGGCGCGCTTTTTCACCGCCGGAGAAGCGCTCGGTCACTTCCGTGACTTTATCGCCCTGGAAGCCAAACCCGCCCAGATAATCGCGCAGCTGTTGCTCCAGCTCGCGCGGCGCGAGGCGCGCCAGATGCTGCAACGGCGACTCGTCCGCACGCAGGAACTCCAGCTGATGCTGGGCGAAGTAGCCAAGCTTGATGCCCTTTGCTAACCCGATTTCGCCGCTTACCGGCGCCAGTTCGCCCGCCAGCAGCTTGATCAGCGTGGATTTACCCGCGCCGTTGCGGCCAAGCAGGCCGATGCGCGAGCCGGGCACCAGGTTAAGCTTGATGGAGTCGAGAATAATTCGCTCGCCGTAGCCTGCGCTGACTTTCTCCATTTTCAGCAGCGGGTTGGGCAGGCTTTCCGGCGCGCGGAAGCTGAAGTGGAACGGGTTATCGACATGCGCCGGGGCAATCAGCTCCATGCGCTCCAGCATCTTCACGCGGCTTTGCGCCTGTTTGGCTTTGGAGGCTTTGGCTTTAAAGCGGTCGATGAAGCTCTGCAGGTGCGCGACGCGCTGCTGCTGGCTTTCATACATCGACTGTTGCTGGGCAAGGCGCGTGGCGCGCTGGCGCTCAAACGAGCTGTAGTTGCCGGTGTACTCGAACAGCGTCTGCTGCTCAATATGAATAATTTTGTCCACCACTGGGTCAAGGAAGTCGCGATCGTGGGAAATCAGGATCAGCGTGCCCTGATAGCTCTTCAGCCATTTCTCCAGCCAGATCACCGCGTCGAGATCGAGGTGGTTGGTCGGTTCGTCGAGCAGCAGCAAATCGGAGCGGCAGATAAGCGCCTGCGCAAGGTTGAGGCGCATGCGCCAGCCGCCGGAGAAATCGCTTACCGGGCGCTCCAGCTGCTCATTGCTGAAGCCCAGGCCGTGCAGCAGGCTCGCGGCGCGGGAACGGATGCTCCAGGCGTCGATGGCGTCGAGCTTGCCATGCACCGTGGCGATGGCGTGACCGTCGTTGCGTTCGTTAGCCTGATTCAGCTCGCTCTCCAGCTGGCGATATTCACGATCGCCGTCAATCACATATTCCATAGCGGGCTGCGGCAGGGCGGGCGTCTCCTGGTTTACCCAGGCGAGTTGCCAGGTGCCCGGATAGCTGAAGCTGCCGCCATCGGCGCTCATCTCGTTTTTTAACAGCGACAGCAGCGTGGATTTGCCGCAGCCGTTTTTACCCACCAGCCCCACTTTCTGACCGGGATTAATGGTGGCGGTGGCATTGTCCAGCAGCACGCGCGTGCCGCGGCGGATTTGTAACGAGGAGAAAACAATCATAAGGCGCCGTATGTTCAGACTATGTTAAGTTGTCATTATAATCAGGTAACGTAGCGCTAAGCGCGCCGCGTGGGGCCGCCATGGTAGCCCAAAATAATGACAATGACGACGCCCTGGAGGGGAATGATGTCACAGACAGCGAGAGTTTTGCTGCTGTATGCCCATCCGGAATCTCAGGACTCGGTAGCCAACCGGGTTTTGCTTAAGCCGGCTTTACAGCTTCCAAATGTCACGGTGCATGACCTCTATGCACACTATCCCGATTTTTTTATCGATATCGCCCATGAACAGGCGTTGCTGCGCGAGCACGACGTGATTGTTTTTCAATTTCCGCTTTATACCTATAGCTGCCCGGCGCTGTTGAAAGAGTGGTTTGACCGCGTGCTGAGCCGCGGCTTCGCCAGCGGGACCGGAGGCAACCAATTGGCGGGAAAGTACTGGCGTAACGTCGTCACCACCGGCGAGCCGGAGGGAGCGTACCGCTACGACGGCGCTAACCGCTATTCCCTTAGCGATATTCTGCGGCCTTTTGAACTGACCGCCGCCATGTGCCGCATGCAGTGGCTAACCCCCATCATTGTTTACTGGGCGCGCCGCCAGACGCCGGAAGCGCTGGCAAGCCATGCCAAAGCCTACGGCGACTGGCTGGCTTCGCCGCTGGCAGCAGGAGGCCGCTGATGGAAGGGTCTGATTTGTTGCTGGCGGGCGTGCTGTTCCTTTTTGCCGCCGTCGTGGCGGTGCCGGTTGCGGCGCGCCTCGGCATCGGCGCCGTGCTGGGCTATTTGCTGGCGGGGATCGCCATCGGCCCGTGGGGTCTCGGTTTTATCAGCGACGTGCAGGAAATTTTGCACTTCTCCGAGCTGGGCGTGGTCTTTCTGATGTTCCTCATCGGCCTTGAGCTTAATCCTTCGAAACTCTGGCAGCTCAGGCGCTCAATATTTGGCGTGGGTGCGGCGCAGGTTGTTTTCAGCGCGCTGATCCTGGCCGGGCTGTTAATGCTGACGGAGTTTTCATGGCAGGCAGCGTTGGTAGGCGGCATTGGTCTGGCGATGTCCTCTACCGCTATGGCGCTGCAGCTTATGCGCGATAAAGGGATGAATCGCAGCGAGTCGGGGCAGCTTGGCTTCTCTGTTCTGCTGTTTCAGGATCTGGCCGTGATCCCGGCGCTGGCGCTGGTGCCGCTGCTTGCAGGCAACAGCGACGAGCATCTCGACTGGATGAAGGTCGGTATGAAGGTGCTGGCTTTCGCCGGCATGCTGCTGGGCGGGCGCTACCTGTTGCGTCCGCTGTTTCGTTTTATCGCCGCATCCGGCGTGCGGGAAGTGTTTACCGCCGCCGCGCTGCTGCTGGTGCTGGGTTCGGCGCTGTTTATGGATGCGCTGGGCTTTTCTATGGCGCTTGGGACTTTTATCGCTGGCGTGCTGTTGGCGGAAAGCGAATACCGCCATGAGCTGGAAAGCGCTATCGAGCCGTTTAAGGGGCTGCTGCTGGGACTCTTTTTCATCTCGGTGGGTATGGCGTTGAACCTTGGCGTGCTCTATACCCATATTCTGTGGGTGGTGATGAGCGTCGCGGTGCTGGTGGCGGTAAAAATGCTGGTGCTTTACGTGCTTTCGCGCATTTATGGCCTGCGTAACTCCGAAAGGCTGCAGTTTTCCGGCGTGTTGAGCCAGGGCGGCGAATTCGCGTTCGTCCTCTTTTCCACCGCTTCTTCGCAACGGCTGTTTCATGACGACCAGATGGCGCTGCTGCTGGTCACCGTCACCCTGTCGATGATGACGACGCCGCTGGTGATGAAAGGCATAGATAAGCTTCTGGCGCGCCAGTTTAATTCGCCCGATGAAACGGATGAAAAGCCCTATGTCGAGGACGATCAACCGCAGGTGATTATTGTCGGCTTTGGTCGTTTCGGACAGGTTATTGGGCGCTTGCTGATGGCGAATAAAATGCGCATCACGGTGCTGGAGCGGGATATCAGCGCGGTGAATCTGATGCGTCGGTATGGTTATAAAGTTTATTACGGTGACGCCACCCAGGTTGATTTGCTGCGGGCGGCTGGCGCGGAGGCAGCCAAATCCATTGTGATTACCTGCAACGACCCGGAGGACACGATGAAAATAGTCCATCTGTGCCAGCAGAACTTTCCACAGCTAGAAATCCTGGCGCGCGCAAGAGGGCGTGTGGAGGCGCATGAGCTGCTGCAGGCGGGCGTGAAGCAATTTTCTCGTGAGACGTTTTCCAGCGCGCTGGAGCTTGGGCGCAAGACGTTAATGTCGCTTGGCATGCATCCTCACCAGGCGCAGCGCGCACAGTTGCATTTTCGCCGCCTTGATATGCGCATGCTGCGAGAGCTTATGCCTGTGCACACTGATAACGCGCAGATTTCCCGCGCACGGGAAGCGCGACGCGAGCTGGAGGAGATCTTCCAGCGGGAGATGCAGCAGGAGCGGCGTCAGCTTGATGGCTGGGACGAATTTGAATAGAAGGTGAGTTATGGCGGTTCGTAAACGTTTTATTGCCGGGGCGCGCTGCCCTGCCTGCCAGGCCCAGGATTCGCTGGCGATGTGGCGGGAAAATAATGTCGATGTGGTGGAGTGCGTGAAATGCGGACACCAGATGCGTGAAGCGGATAAAGAAGCTCGCGAGCATGTACGCAAAGAAGAGCAAGTGATTGGGATTTTTCATCCCGACTAGCGATATGCCCCAGCTTTCTTTAAGCTTAAGGGTACACGGGCGCTGATTTGGGCTACAATCGCGCCTGACATTTTTTTCCGCTCAGGAGATATCATGAAAGTAGCAAAAGACCTGGTGGTCAGCCTGGCCTATCAGGTACGTACAGAAGACGGTGTGTTGGTTGATGAGTCTCCGGTGAGTGCGCCGCTGGACTACCTGCATGGTCACGGCTCCCTGATTTCAGGGCTGGAAAAAGCGCTGGAAGGTCACGACGTTGGCGATCGCTTCGACGTTAGCGTCGGTGCGAACGACGCTTACGGCCAGTATGACGAAAACCTGGTGCAGCGCGTACCGAAAGACGTCTTCATGGGCGTTGACGAACTGCAGGTCGGCATGCGCTTCCTGGCGGAAACCGATCAGGGTCCGGTACCGGTAGAGATTACCGAAGTGGAAGACGACCACGTTGTGGTTGACGGCAACCACATGCTGGCGGGCCAGAACCTGAACTTCAACGTAGAAGTGGTTGCGATTCGCGAAGCGACCGAAGAAGAGCTGGCTCACGGCCACGTTCACGGTGCGCATGGCCATCATCACGACCATGACCACGACCACGACGGCTGCTGCGGCGGTCACGGCCACGATCACGATCATGGCAACAAAGGTGGTTGCGGCGGCGGTGGCTGCGGCTGCCACTAAGCACAAAGAAAAGGGCGTTGAATACGCCCTTTTTTATTACCTTTAATAATGCGGCGGCGGCGTCTCTTCCGCCTGCGACGCAATCATCGATGTCTGGCTCGCTTTGACTTTTTCTATCAGAAGCCGTTGCTGCTCACGCAGTTTCACCATTTCGAGTTCGTGAGCCGTCACGGTCTGGTTCAGCTCTTCGATAGTGATCTCCTGAAATGCCAGCCGGCTTTCCAGCTCCGCCAGACGCGCTTCTAAAGACTTATGCTGCATGATGTTCCTCCGTCAGAGCGGCGATTTTACGAAAAATTTGCCGCGCTTGCTGAACTTTGCCGTCAGGAAACGTATTTAAACAAAAATAATCTGAAATAAATCGATTACCGGTGGGGAGGGTGTGTAGATTTCCTCCGCAACGTTTTATATTAGTTTCCTTATTTTATATAACTCTGGGGTGAGAGGCCCCGGTCCTGGAGAAAATGGATGAAATCACTGTTTAAAGTCACGCTGCTGGCGACCACCATGGCCGTTGCGCTGAATGCACCGCTGGCCTCCGCGGCCGCACCGGCGAAAGATGCGCCTGCCGCGGCAAGCGCGAATGCGGCATTCAAAAATGACGATCAGAAATCAGCTTATGCGCTGGGCGCATCGCTGGGTCGTTACATGGAAAACTCGCTGAAAGAGCAAGAGAAGCTGGGCATCAAGCTGGATAAAGCGCAGCTGATCGCAGGCGTGCAGGATGCGTTTGCTGACAAGAGCAAACTTTCCGACCAGGAAATCGAACAGACCCTTCAGGCTTTCGAAACCCGCGTGAAGACCGCCGCGCAGGAAAAAATGGAGAAGGACGCGAAGGAAAACGCCGATAAAGGCAAAGCCTTCCGCGACACATTCGCCAAAGAGAAAGATGTGAAAACCTCTTCTACCGGTCTGATGTACAAAGTTGAGAAAGCGGGCAGCGGCGACGCGCCGAAAGACAGCGATACCGTAGTGGTTAACTACAAAGGTACGCTGATCGACGGTAAAGAGTTCGATAACTCTTACACCCGCGGCGAGCCGCTCTCTTTCCGTCTGGATGGCGTTATTCCGGGCTGGACTGAAGGCCTGAAGTACATCAAGAAAGGCGGCAAAATCAAGCTGGTCATTCCGCCTGAACTGGCTTACGGTAAAACCGGCGTTCCGGGTATCCCGGCTAACTCGACGCTGGTGTTCGACGTAGAGCTGCTGGATATCAAACCGGCGCCGAAAGCGGATGCGAAGCCGGAGGCCGCAGCGGGAGATAACGCTGCTGCTGGTGCGAAAGCTAAATAAGTCGCTTCGAGCCGCCGCCCAATTGGGCGGCGGTTTTTTATTTTGAGCACGATATAATAAAAACTGGAAAGCACATCTTACGCTGTATTACTTTAGCGGTCTGTGTAACAACTGAGTGATGAGTCTGCCCTGACTGAAAACGACAGGCTCTCTGTAGAGGGTGGTATTTTTTCATGTCCAATTCGCTTTTAACCAATGAAACCAGCGAACTTGATTTGCTGGATCAACGTCCTTTTGATCAAACCGACTTCGATATCCTTAAATCTTATGAAGCGGTGGTGGACGGGTTAGCGATGCTCATCGGCTCCCATTGTGAAATCGTCCTGCATTCGCTTCAGGATCTTAAATGCTCGGCGATCCGCATCGCCAACGGCGAACACACTGGCCGTAAAATCGGCTCGCCGATTACCGATCTCGCGTTGCGCATGCTCCATGATATGACTGGCGCAGACAGCAGCGTCTCCAAATGCTATTTCACTCGCGCTAAAAGCGGCGTGTTGATGAAATCGGTGACCATCGCTATTCGCAATCGTGACCATCGCGTCATTGGCCTGCTGTGCATCAATATGAACCTGGACGTCCCTTTCTCGCAGATCATGAGCACCTTCGTTCCGCCTGAAACCCAGGATCAGGAAGTGCCTTCTTCCGTTAATTTCGCCTCGTCGGTAGAAGATCTGGTGACGCAGACGCTGGAGTTCACCATTGAAGAGGTGAATGCGGACCGTAACGTTTCCAATAACGCCAAGAACCGCCAGATTGTGCTCAACCTGTATGAGAAAGGCATCTTCGATATTAAGGATGCGATAAACCAGGTCGCAGATCGGCTGAATATCTCCAAGCACACGGTCTACCTTTATATCCGCCAGTTCAAGAATGGGGATTTTCAGGGGCAGGATCGCTGATGCGTTTTGCCCTGATGGTAACGGGGCCGGCTTATGGAACACAGCAGGCCAGTACCGCTTACCAGTTCGCCGAAGCCCTACTTGCGGAAGGCCATACGCTTGTGAGCGTCTTTTTTTACAGGGAAGGGGTGTACAACGCCAACCAGTTGACCTTGCCGGCAAGCGACGAGTTTGACTTGGTTCGCGCCTGGCAGCAGCTTCATATCCGGCATGGCGCGGAATTACATATCTGCGTAGCGGCTGCGCTGCGACGTGGCGTAACGGATGAAAGCGAAGCGAAGCAGGCGGGTCTGCCGGCTGCTAATCTCCAGCCCGGCTTTACCTTAAGCGGGCTTGGCGCGCTGGCGGAAGCGACGCTGACCTGCGACAGAGTGGTGCAGTTTTGATGAAACGCGTGGCTTTTCTGTTTACCTCTGCTCCTCACGGCTCTTCCGCTGGCAGAGAGGGGCTGGATGCGCTATTAGCGACTTCCGCGCTGACGGAAGATATCGGCGTCTTTTTCCTGAGCGACGGTGTGATGCAAATCTTGCCTGGTCAGAATCCGAAAAAAATTCTTGCACGTGACTACATCTCAACGTTTAAAGTGCTGCCCCTGTATGACATCGAACAGTGCTGGGTGTGTGCGCAGTCGCTGCGCGAACGCGGCATTTCCGCTGGGCAGGATTTTGTTATCGAGGCAGAGGCGCTGGAGCCAGAGGCGCTTCGCGCCCGCCTCGATGAGTTTGATGTGTTGTTAACTTTCTGAGGCTGCCATGCTGCATACGCTTTCTCATTCTCCCTGGCAGTGCGACATTGAGGCGCTGCTGCGTACGCTTAGCGCTGGTGATGACCTGTTGCTGATTCAGGACGGCGTGCTGGCCGGTATTGTAGGCGGTCGCTTCCTTGAATTATTGCTTAGCGCCCCCATCTCTGTGTTCGCGTTGAACGATGACATCGAAGCGCGTGGCTTGTCCGCTCAATTTTCGAACAGTATCGACAGGGTTGGCTATACTCATTTCGTCAGCCTCACGGTAAAACATCGCAATCAAATCGCCTGGTAACGCCGGGATCGCTGTATATTTCTTGACACCTTTTCGGCTCAGCCCTAAAATTCCGCGTCCTCATATTATATGGGGACGATTTATTACGTGTTTACGAAGCAAAAGCTAAAACCAGGAGCTATTTAATGGCAACAGTTAACCAGCTGGTACGCAAACCACGCTCTCGCAAAGTTGCAAAAAGCAACGTGCCGGCGCTGGAAGCATGCCCGCAAAAACGTGGCGTATGTACTCGCGTATATACCACCACCCCGAAAAAACCGAACTCCGCGCTGCGTAAAGTATGCCGTGTTCGTCTGACTAACGGTTTTGAAGTGACTTCCTACATCGGTGGTGAAGGTCACAACCTGCAGGAGCACTCCGTGATCCTGATCCGTGGCGGTCGTGTTAAAGACCTCCCGGGTGTTCGTTACCACACCGTTCGTGGTGCGCTTGACTGCTCCGGCGTTAAAGACCGTAAGCAGGCTCGCTCCAAGTACGGCGTGAAGCGTCCTAAGGCTTAATGGTTCTCCGTTAAGTAAGGCCAAACGTTTTATTTTTAATGTCAAACTAAACTCGTAGAGTTTTGGACAATCCTGAATTAACAACGGAGTATTTCCATGCCACGTCGTCGCGTCATTGGTCAGCGTAAAATTCTGCCGGATCCGAAGTTCGGATCAGAACTGCTGGCTAAATTTGTGAACATCCTGATGGTAGATGGTAAAAAATCTACTGCCGAAGCAATCGTATACAGCGCGCTGGAGACCCTGGCTCAGCGTTCTGGTAAATCTGAACTGGAAGCTTTCGAAGTAGCTCTCGAAAACGTGCGCCCGACTGTTGAAGTTAAGTCTCGCCGCGTTGGTGGTTCTACTTATCAGGTACCAGTTGAAGTCCGTCCGGTTCGCCGCAATGCTCTGGCAATGCGTTGGATCGTTGAAGCTGCTCGTAAACGCGGTGATAAATCCATGGCTCTGCGCCTGGCGAACGAACTTTCTGATGCTGCAGACAACAAAGGTACTGCAGTTAAGAAACGTGAAGACGTTCACCGTATGGCAGAAGCCAACAAGGCGTTCGCACACTACCGTTGGTAATCCCTTCGGCATGTTAGTCACCAGACGGGCGCTTGAGATAAGTCGCCCGTTCTGGGTAACTTAATCTGAGCGCCTAAAGAAACAAACGAGGAATCAAATGGCTCGTACAACACCCATCGCACGCTATCGTAACATCGGTATCAGTGCGCATATCGACGCCGGTAAGACCACTACTACCGAACGTATTCTGTTCTACACCGGTGTAAACCACAAAATCGGTGAAGTTCATGACGGCGCCGCAACCATGGACTGGATGGAGCAGGAGCAGGAGCGTGGTATCACCATTACCTCCGCTGCGACTACCGCATTCTGGTCTGGTATGGCTAAGCAGTATGAACCGCATCGTATCAACATCATCGACACCCCGGGGCACGTTGACTTCACCATCGAAGTAGAACGTTCTATGCGTGTTCTTGACGGTGCGGTAATGGTTTACTGCGCAGTTGGTGGTGTTCAGCCGCAGTCTGAAACCGTATGGCGTCAGGCTAACAAATACAAAGTTCCGCGTATCGCGTTCGTTAACAAAATGGACCGTATGGGCGCGAACTTCCTGAAAGTCGTTAACCAGATCAAAACCCGTCTGGGCGCGAACCCGGTTCCGCTGCAGCTGGCGATTGGCGCTGAAGAAGGCTTCACCGGTGTTGTTGACCTGGTGAAAATGAAGGCCATCAACTGGAACGACGCAGACCAGGGCGTAACCTTCGAATACGAAGATATCCCGGCTGAGATGCAGGACCTGGCTGACGAATGGCACCAGAACCTGATCGAATCCGCAGCTGAAGCTTCTGAAGAGCTGATGGAGAAATACCTGGGTGGTGAAGAACTGACTGAAGAAGAGATTAAATCTGCTCTGCGTCAGCGTGTTCTGAACAACGAAATCATCCTGGTAACCTGCGGTTCTGCGTTCAAGAACAAAGGTGTTCAGGCGATGCTGGATGCGGTAGTTGACTACCTGCCATCCCCGGTAGACGTTCCTGCGATCAACGGTATCCTGGACGACGGTAAAGATACTCCGGCTGAGCGTCACGCAAGCGACGACGAGCCGTTCTCTGCACTGGCGTTTAAAATTGCTACCGACCCGTTCGTTGGTAACCTGACGTTCTTCCGTGTGTATTCTGGCGTGGTTAACTCCGGTGACACCATCCTGAACTCCGTAAAAGCTGCTCGTGAGCGTTTCGGTCGTATCGTACAGATGCATGCGAACAAACGTGAAGAGATTAAAGAAGTTCGTGCAGGCGACATCGCTGCTGCTATCGGTCTGAAAGACGTGACTACTGGTGACACCCTGTGTGACCCGAATGCGCCGATCATTCTGGAGCGTATGGAGTTCCCTGAGCCGGTAATCTCTATCGCGGTTGAACCGAAAACCAAAGCTGACCAGGAAAAAATGGGTCTGGCTCTGGGCCGTCTGGCTAAAGAAGACCCGTCTTTCCGCGTATGGACTGATGAAGAATCTAACCAGACCATCATCGCTGGTATGGGTGAACTGCACCTGGACATCATCGTTGACCGTATGAAGCGCGAGTTCAACGTTGAAGCTAACGTAGGTAAACCTCAGGTTGCTTACCGCGAAGCGATTCGCAGCAAAGTTACCGATATCGAAGGTAAACACGCTAAGCAGTCTGGTGGTCGCGGTCAGTATGGTCATGTTGTTATCGACATGTACCCGCTGGAGCCGGGCTCAAATCCGAAAGGTTACGAGTTCATCAACGACATCAAAGGCGGCGTAATTCCTGGCGAATACATCCCGGCCGTTGATAAAGGTATCCAGGAGCAGCTGAAGTCTGGCCCGCTGGCTGGTTATCCGGTAGTTGACATGGGCGTGCGTCTGCACTTCGGTTCTTACCATGACGTTGACTCCTCTGAACTGGCGTTTAAACTGGCTGCTTCTATCGCCTTTAAAGAAGGCTTTAAGAAAGCAAACCCAGTTCTGCTTGAGCCGATCATGAAGGTTGAAGTAGAAACTCCGGAAGAGAACACCGGTGACGTTATTGGTGACTTGAGCCGTCGTCGCGGTATGCTGCGTGGTCAGGAGTCCGAAGTAACTGGCGTTAAGATCCACGCTGAAGTTCCGCTGTCTGAAATGTTCGGATATGCAACTCAGCTGCGTTCTCTGACCAAAGGTCGTGCATCATACACTATGGAATTCCTGAAGTATGATGATGCGCCGAACAACGTTGCTCAGGCCGTAATCGAAGCCCGTGGTAAATAAGCCGCAGGGTTAAAAACAAAGTCCCGTGCCCCCTCGATGAGGGGGCGCTATAGTAAGGAATATAGCCGTGTCTAAAGAAAAATTTGAACGTACAAAACCGCACGTCAACGTCGGTACTATCGGCCACGTTGACCATGGTAAAACTACCCTGACTGCTGCCATCACTACCGTTCTGGCTAAAACCTACGGTGGTTCTGCTCGTGCATTCGATCAGATCGATAACGCGCCGGAAGAGAAAGCTCGTGGTATCACCATCAACACCTCTCACGTTGAATACGACACCCCGACCCGTCACTACGCGCACGTTGACTGCCCGGGCCACGCCGACTACGTGAAAAACATGATCACCGGTGCTGCTCAGATGGACGGCGCTATCCTGGTTGTTGCTGCGACTGACGGTCCGATGCCGCAGACCCGTGAGCACATCCTGCTGGGTCGTCAGGTAGGCGTTCCGTACATCATCGTGTTCCTGAACAAGTGCGACATGGTTGATGACGAAGAGCTGCTGGAACTGGTAGAGATGGAAGTTCGCGAACTGCTGTCTCAGTACGACTTCCCGGGCGACGACACCCCGATCGTACGTGGTTCCGCTCTGAAAGCGCTGGAAGGCGACGCTGAGTGGGAAGCGAAAATCATCGAACTGGCTGGCTT
>JHYZ01000013.1 GCA_000621185.1 Franconibacter pulveris DSM 19144 | reverse complement strand
AACAGTTTGGTTCAAAATGTTCAGTTTTTCCCGCCACTTTTTCTATTCTCTATTTATCCCATACTCCATAAAATCGCTGTGAATTACTGGCAGTGTAGATCACCGTATGCTTTATATTCCGGTGGCCCAGGTAATCCTGAATCAGCCTGGTATCAACGCCTAAATCAGCCAGGGCATAGCCGCAGGCGTGGCGCAACATATGAGGATGCGGAGTGATGGTCAGCCCGGCCATTTCGCCATAGCGCCGCAGCAGGCCATAGACCTGCTGGCGCGAGAGCGCCCCGCCCTTTTGCGACAAAAAGAGCCACGGCTGCCCGCTTCCCTGATAAAGACGGCGGGCTTCAAGCCAGGTTGTCAACGCGGGAAAGACCTCGTCCGTTAATGGATGGACGGTGGAAAGCCCATTTTTAAGGCGTCGGATATAAATTATTTTCTGATTCAGGTCGAGGTCGGTCAGTTTAGTGCCGCAGAGTTCAGATACCCGCAACCCATGATAAAAGCAGAGCGTAAACAGGCAGGCGTCACGCTCGCGGTGGGTTCCCTCAGCGGTGGCTTTAACTATCTGGCTGATTTCATGACGGGTAAGGTATTTGCGCTGCTTCATCGGTGTCCCTTGTAGTTGTTGGAAAGGTGATAACTTCGCTATGAAGACTATTTCAGAAATCAGAAAGTTACATAATAAAGTCGCGCCTGTCTTTACCGCAGCCCCGGCAGTGTTAGCAGAAAAATCGCCTGCGGTCCGGACGCTTTCCTTCAACGACCTTCAGCGGCCCGCTAAAGCGATTGACGAGTTGATGGCCTGCTTCCTGCCCGCCAGCACCCCGTGTAAGCCGAAAACCGGTATGTTGACCGCCCGCCCCGGAGAAGATGAAGGGTTTCTCTACCTTATCCGCAGCGGCCGCTTCGACACCTTCCGCCTGATTGACGACCTCTATCTCGGCGTGGGATACGGCCCGGCGATTGTTGGCCTGCAAGAGTTGTTCTGCCATGCGCCGAGCCGCCACTATGTTCAGGTAATGGCCGATACCAGCGTGCATGCGCTGCCCGCAAGGCGCGCCCGGGAGCTGATTGAACAGCATAACCTCTGGCAAAGCGCGAGCCTGATCCTCTCGTTTTATCTGATGTTTATGATGTATCGCGATGAGCACATGGTGAGTAAAAGCGCCTATACCGTCGTGCGCGCCAAGCTGATGGAGTACATGGAAAACCGCGATTTTCATATGATGCGCAAGGAGAGCATTGGGCCCTTTATTCAGAAGACCACCACGCTCTCCCGCAGCCTCATCTACAAGATCCTCGCTGAGCTGACCGAAGGCGGCTACATCACGGTTAACCGCGGCTGCCTGGTCAAAATCTTCTATTTGCCCGAAGCGTTATAACGCTGCGCAAAATGCTCAGAAAGCAAAACGCCCCGCTGGGATCGGCGGGGCGTTTATCAATGCCAGACAGGCGCGGTTAAGGTTTAAAAACCGCCCGCACGCAACCATCCTCTTTATTCTTAAACATTTCATAGCCGCGCGGCGAGTCTTCCAGCGAGAAGCGATGCGTGGCGAGGAAATCCGTACGCAGCTCGCCCCGCTCGGCATGCGTTAACAACGCTTTCATATAGTGCTGGCCGTGCTGCTGCGCGGTGCGAATAGTCAGCCCCTTGTTCATCGCCACGCCGAGCGGGAATTTGTCCATCAGCCCGTAAACGCCAAGGATGGAGAGCGTGCCGCCTTTACGGCAGCAGTAGATAGCCTGGCGCAGCGCGGTGCCGACATCGGTGTGCATGCGCAGCGCCTGCTTGGTTTTATCGTAGGCATACTGCAAGCCTTCACCGTGCGCCTCCATGCCGACAGCGTCGATGCAGCTGTCCGGCCCGCGTCCGTGGGTCAGCTCCAGCAGCGCCTCATAGACATCCACTTTGGTGTAATCCAGCGGGATAGCGCCCACCAGATCCCGCGCCATCGTAAGCCTTTCCGGGAAGCGGTCGATAGCGATAACTTTCTCTGCGCCCATGATGTAGGCGCTTTGCGCGGCCATCAGCCCGACGCCGCCGCACCCCCACACCGCCACCGTATCGCCAGGATGAATATTACAGAAGTCGGCGCCCATGTAGCCCGTCGGCGCGGCATCGGAGAGAAACAGCGCCTGCTCGTCAGGCACCCCATCCGGCACCACAAAGCAGTCGTTATCGGCAAAGGGCACGCGCACATATTCCGCATGGGAACCAGCATAGCCGCCAAAGGCGTGACTGTAGGCGTAAATACCCGCCGTCGGGTAGCCAAGGATCTGCTCCTGCATATGGGCGTTGGGATTGGTGTTATCACAGCAGGAAAAGAGGTGATGCTGGCAGTACCAGCACGAGCCGCAGGCGATAAATGACGGCACCACAACGCGATCGCCGCGCCGGATGTTTTTAACCTCCGGCCCCACTTCCACCACTTCGCCCATAAACTCATGGCCTAAAATATCCCCCTCCTCCATGCTCGGGATAAGGCCGTCGATAACGTGCAAATCAGAACCGCAGGTGGTGGTTAGCCCCACTTTGATAATGGCGTCGTGCGGGTTGACAAGAACCGGGTCCGCTACGGTCTCCACTTTTAAATCGTTAACGCCGTTCCAGCATAGTGCTCGCATACGCTTACTCCTCCGCTTTGTCCATTCCCCCGTGACGCCCAGCAGGCTGCGGCACGTTGGTGGCGATTTCACCCGTTTCGGCAAGGCTCTTAAAACGGCGCAGTGCCTGGCTTAACATCGCCTCCGGCACCATCTCCATTTTCTTCGACAGCCATTCACCAAGAAAACCGCCGGGCGGGTCGAAATGCATGGCGAGCGTCACCTCCGTTCCCCGTTCATCGGAAACCGGCTGGAAAGAGAGCCTGCCGGCGTTCGGCACGCTGGCTTTTTCGTCTGAGGCCCAGCTGATATAGCGGCCCGGCTGCTCATCCACGATATGCGCGTCCCACTCAAGCTTGCGGCCAAGCGGCAGCTTCACATGCCAGCGCGAAGAGGTATCGCTCAGGATAGTGATAGTGGCGAAATGGTACATAATGCGCGGCAGCGTAGTCGGGTCGCGCCAGAGGTGATAAAGCTCATCAGGGGAGCGGTGAATAAGGATGGATCGACGCAAGCCTTGCTCGTCGTGCCCGGAGGTGGGCCGGGTGTTTTCTGCGTTTTGCTGCATTGGTCTCTCCCGTAAGGTCGATGGAATGCGTTCTCCTTTTCGTTGTTCTCCTTTTAAAATCCTCATTAACTATAGTGCAAAAAAACGGGGCAACCCTTTGAAAAGCCGCCCCGCTTCGCCATTAACGCCCCTGCCGCTCGCTTTCTACAATCTCTTCGATGGTAAAAGGATGGAACTTGATGGTGACGATTTTATCGGTCACTGCGAGGGTCGGATTAGGCAACCGCTCATTCTCTCCCTTTGGCGAGCTGGTTTTTACCGCAATGCCGGGCTGAGCCAGCCCCTCGTCGGAAAGCAGCGCCAGCGCGCGGGCGTTCAGCGTTTCCGGCGCGCCAGGCAGTACGATTTCGATATGCTCCCAGCCTTCATGCGGATAGCGCTTCTCGCCAGGCCATGGCAATTCGACGATATGAAAGCGCCAGTGGGCGACGCAGACCGGCTCATGCAGGCGGAACAGGCAGATGGGCCGCCCGTTGATGATATTTTCCGACAGCAGCTCGCCGCACTGCTCAAACCCTTTGCGCCAGCGCTCCGCCGTGGCGTTCTGGTGGCAGCGCAGGGAGATATGGTCAGCGTGCAGCGGCGCGATATCCAGCCCCAGCCGTGCGGCGAGGTCGGTAAGCGCAGTCGTAAAACGGGGCAAATCCCCGGCGATGTCGGTGAGTTCGTTAATAGCCTGCCAGTTCATGGGCGTCTCTCTGTGCGTCAAAAGCCGCTAATCTACCCTGGCGGACAGCGCGTGATAACCCCTGTCACAGCCGGGCTGACGCCTGTTGCCAAATGCAGTATACTTCCCGCCTTATTTTTTCCATTATCGTCGCCCTGGCGGATAAAAACAGGCGGCGAGCGTAACGTAAGGTATCCCGGTGAATATTCAGGCTCTTCTCTCCGATAAAGTCAGTCAGGCACTGATTGCCGCAGGCGCCCCTGCGGATTGCGAACCGCAGGTTCGTCAGTCAGCCAAAGTGCAGTTCGGCGACTATCAGGCCAATGGCGTGATGGCTGTCGCTAAAAAACTGGGCATGGCGCCGCGACAACTCGCAGAACAGGTCATCGCCCATCTCGACCTCACCGGGATAGCCAGCAAGGTGGAAATCGCGGGGCCGGGCTTTATCAATATCTTCCTCGACCCGCAGTTCCTGGCGAAGAATATCGACGCCGCCGTGGCCTCCGATCGCGCTGGCGTGGCGAAAGCAGAAGCGCCGCAGACCATTGTGGTGGACTACTCCGCACCGAACGTGGCGAAAGAGATGCACGTGGGCCATGTGCGTTCCACCATCATCGGCGACGCCGCCGTGCGCACGCTCGAATTTCTCGGCCATAAAGTGATCCGCGCTAACCACGTCGGCGACTGGGGTACCCAGTTCGGCATGCTGATCGCGTACCTTGAAAAGCAGCAGCAGGAAAACGCGGGCGAAATGGCGCTGGCGGATCTCGAAGGCTTCTACCGTGAAGCGAAAAAGCACTACGACGAAGATGAGGCTTTCGCCGAGCGCGCGCGCGGCTACGTGGTGAAGCTGCAGGGTGGCGACGAGTATTGCCGCGAGATGTGGCGCAGGCTCGTCGACATCACCATGACCCAGAACCAGATAACCTATAAGCGCCTGAACGTGACGCTGACCCGCGACGACGTGATGGGCGAAAGCCTCTATAACCCGATGCTGCCAGGCATCGTGGCGGACCTCAAAGCCAAAGGTCTGGCGGTTGAGAGCGAAGGCGCGACCGTGGTCTTTCTCGACGAATACAAGAATAAAGAAGGCGAGCCGATGGGGGTTATCATCCAGAAAAAGGATGGCGGCTACCTTTACACCACCACGGACATCGCCTGCGCGAAATATCGTTACGAAACGCTGCACGCCGACCGCGTGCTCTACTACATCGACTCACGTCAGCACCAGCACCTGATGCAGGCGTGGACCATCGTGCGCAAAGCGGGCTACGTGCCGGAATCCGTGCCGCTGGAACACCACATGTTCGGCATGATGCTGGGCAAAGACGGCAAACCGTTCAAAACCCGCGCGGGCGGCACCATCAAGCTTTCCGAACTGCTGGACGAAGCGCTGGATCGCGCCCGCCGTCTGGTGAGCGAGAAGAACCCGGATATGCCTGCCGACGAGCTGGAAAAGCTGGCGCACGTGGTGGGTATCGGCGCGGTGAAATACGCCGATCTCTCCAAGAGCCGCACCACCGACTACATCTTCGACTGGGACAATATGCTGGCGTTTGAGGGCAACACCGCCCCTTACATGCAGTATGCGTATACCCGCGTGCTCTCTGTTTTCCGCAAAGCGGAGATCGACGAAAGCGCCCTGCAGAGCGCGTCGGTAGTCATTACCGAAGATCGCGAAGCGCAGCTTGCCGCCCGCCTGTTGCAGTTTGAAGAGACGCTGGCGGTGGTGGCGCGTGAAGGCACGCCGCACGTGATGTGCGCTTACCTTTACGACCTGGCGGGCCTCTTCTCCGGCTTCTACGAGCATTGCCCGATCCTGAGCGCGGAAAGCGCCGAGGTGCGCAACAGCCGCCTGAAGCTGGCGCTGCTGACTGCGAAAACGCTGAAGCTCGGTCTGGATACCCTCGGCATCGAAACGGTTGAGCGTATGTAAGACCAAAATAAGGCCCGCATGCAGCGGGCTTTATTCGGTTCGGACCGTGAAGCGGCTCGCCATTCGGCGGGCCTTTTTTACAGGTACGTTCGCAAAAACTCCGTAAGGGCGAGGATCGCCATCGCCTGACCATAAGGCATCGATGTGAGCGGGATCTGGCGATAAAATTCCAGATCGCTTCCCATCCCGGTGCCGAACGACACCTGCAACAGCTCGCCCTGCGGCGAAATATTCGCCATCACGCCTTTGATGGCTTTCTCCGCCACCGGCGCGTACGCCTTGCTGATATAACGCTTACGCACCGCTTTTAACATCCCATACGCAAACCCGGCGGTCGCAGAGGCTTCCAGATAGGATGTCGGGTCATCGAGCAGCGTATGCCACAGCCCGCTCTCGTCCTGACACGTCGCCAGCGCCGCCGCCTGATTTTCCAGCACCTGGATCAGGTAGCGACGGGTGGCGTTGTTTTCCGGCCAGTCCATTAGCTCCAGAAAATCGGGGATCACAATGGTTAACCAGCTGTTGCCGCGCGCCCAGCGGGCGCTGGCAAAGTTATGGCGGCCTTCATAATTCCAGCCGTGAAACCAGAGGCCGGTCTCCCGGTCCATCAGGTTCTGCACGTGCAGCAGGAATTGATATACCGCCTCTTCCACATACTCCGGCTTGCCGAGCAGCTTGCCGATTTTGGCGAGCGGCAGCACCGTCATCATTAATGTGTCGTCCCACATCTGCTGCGAGTTCTCTTCGGCAAGGGTGATGTGCTGCATGCCGCCATGCTCGGTGCGCGGCATGTCATACATCGCCCATTCCGCCCAGCTTTCAAGCCAGGGCAACAGCGCCGGATTGCCAGTCTCTTCGTAGCGGTATGCGAGGGTCAAAAACGGCGCCATGGTATTGACGTTTTTGGTGGTCGCCCCTTCGGCGAAACGCGCGCTGAACCAGCTGTCGATAACGTCGCGCATCTGCTCATCGCCGGTCTGGCGATAGTAGTGATACATGCCGTAGAGCCCGACGCCGTGCGTCCACTCCCAGCCCGCCCACCCTTTGGTGTCTATCACCCGCCCGTCATCCAGGCGCAGCAAAAACTGACCGGTTTCATCCTTAATATTGACCAGATTGTCCGTCATCTTATGGATGAGGGATTTCAGTTCGTCCCGGGCGATAAAACGTTCCGGCTGGCGCAGCAGCGCGCTGTGTTTGACAGGCCAGACAATCATTAACTTATCCTCTGATGGGGGTTGAATTCAGATCGTGCGCATCCTTAAGCGAAGGCGCGGCGGGCTTGTGGCGATTGAGAAAACCGATGTTGTTATTGCCCCACAGGTTTTCATACGGCATGCCGGCGAGCATCTCCACGGTGGCGCGGGCCTGCGGCGTGGCCGATTCGGGGATGGCACGGTTAGCGACGCGCATTTTCGCCGTCTCCTCGCGCAGTACGCTATGGGTTTTCAGGTTGAGCTTAAAGCGCAGCGAGACAAGGAAACCGCAGGCTAACACCAGCACGGTGCCGACGCTTAAAATCAGCAAAATGGTGTGGCTGACAGCAGGCGGCTGGCTGCTCTGGCCGGAGACAAAGCCGGACATCTGCATCACAATTCCCACCAGCATTACCGCGCCAGCCTGCGAGGCTTTACGGGTCAGCGTCATGATGCCTGCGAAGATCCCCTCGCGGCGCTGCCCGGTTATCACTTCATCCACGTCAGCGATATAGGTGTAAGTATTCCACGGCACATAGTTGATGCCGCCGCGCCCCAGACCCGCCATCGCAGAAACCAGCAACAGCAGCGAATAAACGTCGCTCAGCCCGGCGTAATACAGCACGGCATAGGAGATGGAGCTTAAGCCGAACAGCACGACCACCAGACGGTAAGAAGGCGCAGGCCCGAAGCGAATGCAGAGCGGGATCATGCCGATAACGGCGATAAACTGCAGAATCGCCATAGTGCCAAGCAGGTTGGAGGCCATCGACGGGCTTTGCATCAGCACGAAAACCACGTAGTAGGTAAACACCGCATTAAACACGTCCTGAGCGATATACCCGCCGAGATACATGCCAAGATGCTGGCGGAAAATCTTAATGCGCAGCGTGGAGCCCAGTTCGGTGACGAGACGACTCAGGCTCTGGCGCAGCGTGAGACTTTTCTTCTCCTCTTCCGCCCGCAGCGCCGCTTCCGTCCACGCCTCGCGCGGCCGCTCCCAGGTAAAGATCCAGACCAGCGTCAGCATGATGGCGCACAGCACCGCAAACACCACGCTCGCGTAGAAGAAGGAGATAGCGTTGTCTTTGCCGAAGTGATTAATCAGGATGCCCGGCAGGAATGAAGCGAGAATGGCGGACATCTGCGCCATCGAGATGCGCGCGCCGGAGAATTTGGTTTTCTGTTTGAAGTCATCGGTCATCTCCGGCACCAGCGTTTCGTAAGGCACCAGGATCATGGTGTAGACCACGTCAAACACCAGATAGGTCAGCAGATAGTACCAGTAGTTCATGCCGCCAACCCACATCAGGCAATAGCTGAAGACGCAGGGAATGCCGAGCAGGATAAAAAACTTGCGACGACCGAAGCGCTTGCCGAGCCAGGTAGAGCCGAAGTTATCGGTGAGAAAGCCCATGAGCGGACTGACGACCGCATCCAGCACGCGGGCCATAGCGAAGATAAACGTCGCCTCGATGGGGGTGAGTCCACAAAAGGTAGTGTAAAAGTAAAGAAGCCATGCGGCGGTGAGCGCTGTCGTCCCTGCGCCGAGGAAATCGCCTGAACCATAAGCGAGATAATTCGCGAGCCCAATTTTACGAGTTTTCATTGCCGTCAACCCTGTGTTTTATGCTGGAAGCCTCCTGAGCAGGAGACGCCATTAACGCTGTCACGGCTAAAGTAAAAGTAAGGCGCAGGGGAAACCTTTTCCTTTTTGCCACCGCCCGGAAGGAACTGGCAAAAATACAAAGAGTTCCGCCACCAGCTTCACCGATTTATAAAACAGCGTTTCACAGGGTTCAAAGCGAGAGTTTAAAAATGCGGGCCAGCCGTCAAAAATGGCTGGCCCGTGAGAAAAGAGGGAAAAGCGGAATTACCGGTAGTTCACAATCACCTGATTGCTAAGCACCTGCAAGCGCGGATAAAGTTTGCCGCCGCCCGGCACTTCCCAGATAAAACGCAGCGGCTCGCTGGCCGGCACGTTAGTAAAAGCCCGGGTGGTGCCGGTCTGCCCTTCTATTGCGACGCAGCGCGACTGCGAGCAGAGGCGCACCAGCAGCCCGGCGGGCGTCGGCCCGACAAGCTCGTAGCGCCAGGCGACTACCGTCATCAGCCCGTCTGGCGGCTGCCCGGGCGACAGCGGCATGGAAGAAATAGCCTGGCCGCGATTGCTCAACGTGATGCCTTTACTGCTCGCCTGCCACGCCCCTTCACCCGCGGCATGGGCCAGCAGGGGCAGCAGCAGAAAAAGCGCTGTAAGTGTGCGCATTACTGGCCCCCGATAGTCGCCGTCATGCGAATGTTGCGGTTATCTGAAAGCTCCATATTGGAGAGCACCACCAGTTGCGGCAGGCTGCGGCGTAAAAAGCGCGACAGCAGCGGACGCAGCGCGTGGTTGACCAGCAGCACCGGCGGCGCACCCATCGTCTCCTGGCGATGCAGCGCTGCCTGCGCCTGCTCCAGCAGACGGTCGGCCAGACCCGGCTCCAGCCCGCCGCCGCCCTGCAGCGCCTGCAGCAGCAGACGTTCCAGCGCGGTATCAAGCCCAATGACCTGCACTTCGCCGCTGCCCGGGAACCACTGCTGCGTGATGGCGCGGCCCAGCGCCACGCGCACCACGGAGGTCAGTTCATGCGGGTCATTCTGCACCGGCGCATGTTCGGCAAGCGTCTCAAGGATAGTGCGCATGTCGCGAATAGGCACTTTCTCGGAAAGCAGATTCTGCAACACTTTGTGCAGCGTAGTAAGGGTGACAATGCCCGGCACCAGGTCTTCGGTCAGCTTCGGCATCTCCTGTGAGACGCGATCCAGCAGTTGCTGCGCTTCCTGACGGCCGAAGAGTTCCGGCGCGAACTGACCAATCAAATGGTTGAGATGGGTGGCGACGACAGTGCTCGCTTCCACGACGGTGAAGCCCTGGATCTGCGCCTGTTCTTTTAGCGCGCTTTCAATCCAGATAGCGGCGAGACCAAAGGCCGGGTCGACGGTGGCTTCGCCCGGCAGCGTGCCTGCCGCCGTGCCGGGGTTAATCGCCAGCCAGCGGCCAGGATAGGCTTCGCCGCTGCCAATCTCCACGCCTTTCATCAAAATGCGGTAGCGCGCCGGGGGCAGGTCCATGTTGTCGCGAATGTGCACCACTGGCGGCAGAAAGCCCATCTCCTGCGCGAATTTCTTACGAATACTGCGGATACGGCCAAGCAGCTCGCCATCCTGCTGAAAATCGACCATCGGAATCAACCGGTAGCCCACCTCCATGCCGAGCGAATCTTCCAGCTGCACGTCACTCCAGGTCGCTTCCACAGCCTGCGGGTTTTCAGTCGCTTTGACGGGTTGAGCCACCTCGGGCTTCGCCGTTTCGCGACCGCGCATCCACCAGGCGAGGCCCAGCAGCGCGGCGGTAAAGAGCAGGAAAACGAAGTTCGGCATGCCCGGCACCATGCCGAGCAGGCCAAGCACCGCGGCGCTCAGCACCATAACGCGCGGGTTGCTGAACAGCTGAGTCACCATCTGTTCGCCCACGTCCTGATCGGTGGCGACGCGGGTGACGATAACGCCAGCGGCGGTGGAGATAACCAGCGCCGGGATTTGCGCGACCAGACCATCACCGATGGTCAGCAGCGTATACGCTTCCGCCGCCTGGCCTACCGGCAGACCATGCTGGATAACGCCCACCAGCAGGCCGCCGATGATGTTGATAGCCATGATAAGCAAGCCGGCGACGGCGTCGCCGCGCACGAATTTACTCGCACCGTCCATCGAGCCGTAGAAATCCGCCTCTTGCGTCACTTCCGCGCGGCGTTTTTTCGCTTCATCTTCGCCAATCAGGCCGGCGTTGAGGTCGGCGTCGATAGCCATCTGCTTGCCAGGCATCCCGTCCAGCACAAAGCGCGCGCCCACTTCCGCGATACGCCCGGCACCTTTGGTGATAACCATGAAGTTAATAATGACGAGGATGATAAAGACCACGATGCCGATAGCGAAGTTGCCGCCGACCAGGAAGTGGCCGAAAGCCTCTACCACCTTGCCCGCCGCCGCCGCGCCCGTATGCCCTTCCATCAGAATGATGCGGGTCGAGGCGATATTCAGCGCCAGACGCAGCAGCGTGGTAAAGAGCAGAATGGTCGGGAACGCCGCAAACTCCAGCGTGCGCTGGGTGAACATCGCCACCAGCAGCACCATAATGGAGAGCGCGATATTAAAGGTGAAGAGCATGTCGAGGATAAAAGCCGGCAGCGGCAGCACCATCATCGACAGGATCAGCAGAATAAGTATCGGCCCGGCAAGGATCTGCCATTGCGTCGTTTTCAGGTTGCCCGGCAGGCGCAGCATAGCCACCAGATTAGCCATCAGTGTCCTTCTCGTTCATAAAATCCAGTGCGGCAGGCACCGGAAGGTTTTCAGGTTTTTTCGGGATAAGACCGCCAGCGGCGCGCCAGCGTTTCAGTTGCCATACCCATGCCAGCACTTCCGCCACGGCGGCGTACAGCTGACCCGGGATTTGTTGTCCTATTTCCGCATGACGGTAAAGCGCACGCGCAAGCGGCGGCGCTTCGAGGATCGGGATGCGATTCTCGTTGCCGATTTCACGGATGCGCAGCGCGACCAGCCCTGCGCCTTTCGCCACCACTTTCGGCGCGCTCATTTTGTTTTCGTCATACTGCAACGCCACGGAATAGTGCGTCGGGTTGGTAACGATAACGTCCGCTTTCGGTACATCGGCCATCATGCGGCGGCGCGCGGCGGCGCGTTGCTGCTGGCGAATGCGTCCTTTTACGTGCGGGTCGCCTTCCTGGTCTTTAAATTCGTCACGAATATCCTGGCGAGACATGCGCAGCTTTTTCACATGGCTGTGGATCTGCCAGAAAACGTCAAAGCCGACCATCGGCACCAGGCCCATCACAATCAGCAGCCCACAAAGCGCCACAAGGTTAAGGGAATTACCTAGCGCCTCAACGGGCGATTCGCTTATCAGACGCAGCATATCCGGCCAGTTATGCCACAGATACCAGCCGGTAACGATGCCGACCAGCGTCGATTTCATTAGCGCTTTTAACATCTCCGCCAACGCCTGCGAGGAAAAAAGCCGCTTGACGCCGGAGATCGGGTTGAGTTTTCCGAGGTTGAAGGCGATCGACTTAGCGCTAAAGAGCACGCCGCCTAACAACATCGGCGCGCCAATCGCCACCAGCACCAGGCCAATCATCAGCGGCATCAATGCCAGCAGCGCTTGCTTAATCAGCGAGCTGATTAAACTCACCGTCAGCCGCGGGTCATTAATAATGCTGTGGTCGAAATGCAGCCCGCCGGAGAGCATGGCGGCCAGTTGACGGGCGAGCGCCTCCCCGCCCATCCAGGTAACGCTCAACCCTACTAGCAGCATCAGCAGGGAAGTGAGTTCTCTGGAACGGGGGATTTGCCCCTCCTCACGCGCTTTTTCTAGTCGGTGGGGTGTGGGGGCCTCTGTTTTGTCCTCGTCGCTATCGCCGGCCACTTCGCAAACTCTCTGCCCAATTCGTCACGCTTATCATGCCAAAGGACACCCGCGCTAATGGCTGAATTAACGTTAAGAAATGGTGGGGTTTCTGCCGTTAAGTGGAATTAATCAACACCGATGGAAGCAACGGTTGCCGCACTATTGCGCATCGGCTCATAAAATAAAGATATATCTGTGAAAGGGTTAGTGTCGCTTTCTGTAGTCTGATAGCGTAGCAAAACACCGACAAAAATAGGGGTTATTATGGAAATGCAGTGGGAAAAATTGCTCAGTAGCGCTCGCCGTAAGGATAAATATAAAAAGGCTATGCAGGAGGAAGAAGCGCCCGCCTCTTACGTCACACCCCCCATCAGTACTGGCCGCCTGACGCTGGATTTTCAAAAGCCCCAGCAACAACTTATGTTGGCTCTGCCCGAGAAATAAAACCGCCGCCCTAAGACGGCGGTTTTTACTTAAAAACCCAGGCTGTCCAGCAGGTCGTCGACCTGATCCTGGCTTGCCACAACGCCTGCGGCGGTGGCGTCCAGTTGGGGGCCATTAAGCAGGCTTTCGTTCTCACGCTTCGGACGCGCGGCTGGCTCCGGCATGTTTTCCAGCAGCACCATCAGCAACTGGCGCTCAATTTCCTGAATCACATCCATCATGCGCTTGATAACCTGACCGGTCAGGTCCTGGAAATCCTGCGCCATCATGATGTCCAGCAGCTGGGCGTTAGTGAAGCTGGTGTGCCCCGGCACTTCCGCCAGGTACTGACGGGTATCGGTAACAAGCTCCCGGGCGTCGCTCAGCTCAATGGGATTTTCAAACCATTCGTCCCAGCGTTTGCTAAGCCCTTTCGCCCCTTTTTCCAGCTCGTCCTGATGCGGCTGCGACGCTTCAACGCTGTTGAGGGCGCGCTCTGCGGCCTGCGCCGTCATCTGGACAACATAGTCGAGACGATCCCGGGCATCCGGAATCGCCTCGGCCGCTTCCGCAATCGCCTGATCCAGACCAAGCTCACGCAGGCTGTCACGCAGCATACGCGTTAAGCTGCCAATGCGAACGATGATATCGGCTGCGGAATGTTCTTCAGTGGGTTTCATTGCAGAATGAATCATCAGGAGCTCCTCACATTCCGAGTTTCTCGAATATCTTGTTCAGCTTCTCTTCCAGCGTCGCCGCGGTGAAAGGTTTAACGACGTAGCCGCTGGCGCCCGCCTGAGCGGCGGCGATGATGTTCTCTTTCTTGGCTTCCGCTGTCACCATCAGCACCGGCATCGCCGCCATTGCGCCGTCGGCGCGAATGGTTTTCAGCAGTTCCAGGCCATCCATGTTCGGCATGTTCCAGTCGGAAATCACAAAGCCAAAACCGCCAGCCTGCAATTTGTTCAGCGCATCTACGCCATCTTCGGCTTCTTCCACGTTGTTAAAACCCAGCTCTTTAAGCAGGTTACGCACGATGCGACGCATGGTGGAGAAGTCATCCACAACCAGAAACTTGAGCTCTTTATCCGCCATAAAAACTGCACTCCTCTTTAAATACGTATTGCCTGTCCGGCACTGATTTTCGCCAGCATTTGCTGGCTGACCTGGCTTAGATCGACGACTTCGCTGACGCCACCCATATTGATGGCCTCACGCGGCATGCCGAACACCACACAACTTGCTTCATTCTGCGCAATGGTCCAGGCGCCCGCCTGGTGCATCGCCAGCATCCCCGCCGCGCCGTCGTTGCCCATCCCGGTGAGGATAACCCCCACCGCGTTGCGCCCCGCATGTTTGGCGACGGAGTGAAACAACACATCTACCGCCGGGCGATGCCGGTTAACCGGCGGCCCGTCGTGAATCTTAATTTGATAGTTCGCCCCGCTGCGGGTGAGCTCCATATGCTTATCGCCCGGCGCGATATAGGCATGGCCCGGCAGCACGCGCTCGCCGTCTTCCGCCTCTTTCACCGTTATCTGGCAAAGCTTGTTCAGACGCTCAGCGAAGGAACGGGTAAAGCCTGGCGGCATATGCTGGGTAATTAGCACCGCCGGGCTCGAAAGCGGCAGCGGCTGCAGCACGTGACGAATTGCCTCGGTGCCGCCCGTCGAGGCGCCAATAGCGAGCAATTTTTCAGAACTCAGCAGCGGGCCTGCCTTCAGCGTGGCCGGCGCGCTGACGGGCGCGCGGGCGGAAAGGCGAGCGCGGGAAGCGGTACGCACTTTCTCAGCAATCAGCTCGCTGTAGGCCAGCATGCCTTCGCGAATGCCGAGCTGCGGCTTGGTGACAAAATCCACCGCCCCCAGCTCCAGCGCGCGAAGCGTCACTTCCGACCCTTTGCCGGTCAGGGAGGAAACCATCACCACCGGCATCGGGCGCAGACGCATCAGCTTTTCGAGAAAATCGAGGCCGTCCATGCGCGGCATTTCGACATCCAGCGTCAGCACGTCCGGATTAAATTGCTTAATCAGATCGCGCGCGACCAGCGGGTCCGGCGCGGTCGCCACCATCTCCATGTCGCTGTGGCTGTTGATGATTTCCGTCATGATCTGGCGCATTAGCGCCGAATCATCCACTGACAACACTCTGATTTTACTCATTGTCTTTCCTTACTCAGGGCGTATACCGTCTGACCGCGCAGCCAGAAATCGCGACTGAGATTGCTGAAATTCTCCGAATGTCCGGCAAAGAGCAGGCCGCCTGGCTTAAGCAGCGGCACGAAACGCTTGAGGATCGCCTCCTGCGTTTCTCTGTCGAAATAGATCATGACGTTTCGACAAAATATCGCGTCAAACGGACCCGGAACGTTGTACTGCTTGTCCAGCAGGTTGAGCGAGGCGAACTCCACATGGTTCGCAAGCTCCCCACGCACCCGCACCAGCCCTTCATGCGGGCCGGTGCCGCGCATGAAATAACGCTGCAATTGCTGAGGAGAGAGGGTTTTCAGCTCCTCCTGGCGATAGATGCCGCTCTGCGCTTTTTGCAGCACCTCGGTGTCAATATCGCTTGCAAACACCTTCCAGCGGCCCGGCGCTGTGCCAAGCGTATCGGCAAGCGTAATGGCCAGCGAATAAGGCTCTTCCCCCGTCGAAGCCGCCGCGCTCCAGACCTTGTACTCACCGCTGCGCTTGCGCGCATGCTCGGCCAGCACCGGAAAGTGATGCGCCTCGCGGAAAAACGCGGTCAGGTTGGTGGTCAGCGAGTTGATGAACGCCTGCCACTCGGCGCTGTTGGCGTTCGCCTCCAGCATGCTGAGGTAGCGGCCGAAATCATCAAGCCCGAGCGTGCGCAGCCGACGCACCAGCCGGTTGTAGACCATGTCTCGTTTGTGGTCCGCCAGCACGATCCCTGCGCGCTGGTAAATCAATTGACATATCCGACGAAAATGCGCGTCGGACAGCGCAAGGCGCTGTGTCATAGGCAACAGGAACGAGGGTTGCCCACCAGGAATGGTTGTTGTCATAGCGCCTTTTTACTCACAGTCAGGGGGATACGGCTACGGCGTTGAGCGCAACGGCGTCGTCTCGCTCAACAACATGTTTCTCTTCAAGATTAAATACCGACACAACCGCCGTCAGACGATCGGCCTGGCTTGCCAGCGTTTCAGCTGCGGCAGCCGCCTCCTCTACCAGCGCGGCGTTCTGCTGCGTTACCTGATCCATCTGGCTTACCGCCTGAGCGACCTGCTCAATGCCCCGGTGTTGCTCATCCGAAGCGGAGGCGATTTCGCCCATAATGTCATTCACCTGGGTTACCGAGCGGACAATCTCCGCCATGGTTTGCGCCGAGTTATCCACCAGCGACGACCCTTGCTGCACCCGGGATACCGACTCCTCAATCAACGCTTTGATCTCTTTCGCCGCCTCGGCGCTGCGGCTTGCCAGGTTACGCACTTCGCCTGCCACCACAGCAAAACCCCGTCCCTGCTCCCCTGCGCGAGCCGCTTCCACGGCGGCGTTAAGCGCAAGGATGTTGGTCTGGAAAGCGATACCGTCGATAACGCTGATGATGTCGCCGATTTTTTGCGAACTCGTTTCTATCTCATGCATCGTTTGCGCTACGTTCGAGGCCTGATAGCCGCCCCGCTTCGCGGTTTCGGCGGCGCTTTTCGCCAGCAGCGAAGCCTGACGGGCGTTTTCAGCGTTCTGGCTTACCGTCGCGGTCAACTCTTCCATGCTGGCCGCGGTCTGCGCGAGCGATGCCGCCTGCTGTTCGGTACGCGAAGAGAGATCGTTATTGCCGGCGGCAATCTCGCTGATGCCGGTGTGCATCGCAAGGCTGCCGTTGCGCACTTCACTTACCGTTTCCCGCAAGGCGTTTTGCATCGCCTTAAGGCTTGCGAAAATCTCCGATATCTCGTTACGTCCGAAAACCAGAATCGGACGCGCCAGATGGCCTGCGGCAATACTGTCAAAATGGCTGCGTATAATCGCAAGCGGCATGACCAGCATGCGGCGCGACCACCACAGCGACCCCAGAACCAGCAGCACCGCCACGACGCTCACCACGCCGAAAATCAGCCCAGAGAGGTGATACCAGCCTTTGCTCTCTTCGCTGGCGCTGCTGACAAACTGGTTAATGTGCTGCTGCCAGGCGTTAAAACTGGCGTCAAACCCATCCTGCGATTTCTGCACCGGCGCGGTGAGGAAATCGGAAAGCTGGTTGCTTGCAAGCCAGGTCGCCTGATGCTCCAGGTCTTCGCGGTAGACCGCAAAACTTTTCTTCGTCGAGGCGAGCAGTTGCGCCACCTCCTCGCTCGCCGGCTCAATAGCGACGAACTGTTTAAACAGGGAATCCGCCTGCTTGAGGCTCTCCTGCGCGCCTGTCATCAGGGCTTTGATATCTTCCGGCGGGTAGCTCAGGGCGGTGAGCGTACCGGCACGGTTTAATGCCGTACTCGCTTGTAACAACGCTGCGCGGGTTTGCGTCAACGTGTCGCGTTGTTGGTTACTTACCTCGACCCTTTTCAGATTGCCGTAGTCGGCCCGAAAAGCGAGAAAGGACAAACCGTTACTGCCAATCTGCAAAACACCGCAGAGAATCAAGAGCAAAAACAACGTGGTCGAAATACGAATACGGTTAAACATCAACGCTCCCTTACCCGGCATCGCTGCCGGCTTGAGTGGTCAAAAAGTTTCCCAGTTATCGTTATGGCCAACCGCGGCCGTTTCACGTGGGATCGAAGCCGGGCTGGAGGCCGGCGCCAGGGTCGTGCTCAATGTGCTGCTCAAATTCGGCTTTTGCATAGAGGCAGACGTTTCGCCCTCGCGCAGGCGGAACGCGGCGACCGCCTGAGATAACCGGCTCGCCTGCTCCTCAAGCTGCGCGGCGGCGGCGGCGGATTGCTCCACCAGCGAGGCGTTCTGCTGGGTTACGCGGTCCATCTCGGAGACGGCCAGCGCGACCTGGTCGATACCGCGGCTCTGCTCATCGGACGCCGAGGCGATCTCGCCCATAATGTCGGTCACCCGGGTTACGGCGCTGACGATGTCCTGCATGGTTTCACCCGCGCTTTCCACCAGCACCGAGCCGGTATCCACGCGCGTGACGGAATCTTCAATCAGCGCTTTGATTTCTTTCGCCGCCTGGGCGCTGCGGCTCGCCAGATTGCGCACTTCGCCCGCCACCACGGCGAAGCCGCGGCCCTGCTCCCCTGCCCGCGCTGCTTCCACAGCGGCGTTAAGCGCAAGGATGTTGGTCTGGAAAGCGATGCCGTCGATAACACCGATAATGTCGGCAATCTTCTTTGAACTGGCGGCGATGTCGTGCATGGTGTTGACCACGCCATCCACCACTTTGCCGCCGCGCTGGGCCGTTTCCGAGGCGGTGCGCGCCAGTTGAGAGGCCTGACGGGCGTTGTCGGCATTCTGTTTCACCGTGGCGGTTAACTGCTCCATGCTGGCGGCGGTCTCCTCCAGCGAGGCCGCCTGCTCTTCCGTGCGTGAAGAGAGATCGTTATTGCCGGCGGCAATCTCACGGGTGCCGGTGTAAATCGCATCGGTCCCTGAACGCACGCTGGTCACGGTGTCGATAAGCTCCTGCTGCATGTGCTGCACGCTCTGCGCGAGCTCGCTCATCTCGTTGCGTCCGCTGACGTTGATACGGGCGGTCAGGTTGCCTGCGGCGATTTCACGAATAGAACCGATGATGACGGCAAGCGGGTTGAGCAGCACATGGCGCAGGCCGTACCAGACCAGGGCGCTCACCGCCACCAGCACCAGCGCCAGCACGCCGGTCTGCCATTGGGCGAAGCGGTAGTCATGCGCGCTCTGCTGCCAGGCATCCTGCGCGATGCGCACGTTAAGCGCAGCGTAATCATCCATCGCTTTTTGCAGCGCGTTCTGTTTGCCCTGCGTCGGTTGGGCGAAGTAAGGTTCTAAATTGCCGCTCTCCAGGTACTGCACTAATTCGCCAAGCGCCTGCGCGTAATCCTGATAAGCCGCATCAAGCTGTCCGCTCAGGGCCTGAATATCGGGCTGGTCAACCGGCGCCGCTTTGAATGTCGCGTAGTGAGCCTGCGCCTGCGCCAGCGTCTTTTTCGCGCTGTTAAGCAGATCGGTTTTGGCGCTGCTTTGCTGGTTGCTGGGATCCATCATCATTCGCGCCGCGGAACGGCTGAGGTTGATGCGCGTCTGCAACAGCATGTCCCAGGTATGGTTCAGCTCCGCCTGTTGCAGGCGCAACTGGTGTGAAGCGCTAAAGCTTTGCTGGTTCTCTTTTAGCGAAGAGAAAAAGAAGCTGCCGGAAATAAGCTGCAGCAGGATGAAAACGCCTACCACCAGCATCAGCATTGTGACTACGCGAATACGATTCACTCAACATCCCCCAGACATCTGACTAACTGTTGAGGTTATCGGCAAAGGAGACGGGAACTTTATCGTTCAGCGGAAGGAATTTGCGTTAACGTGAAAGCGTGAACAGGCTCACTAAAAGGCGATATCGACCACCAGCGTGTCGCTATAGCTGCCTGCGGGCAGCGCGCTCTGCCCTGAAAGCACCCGGGCGGTGTAGTTATACGTGCGCAGCAGGCCGTCGGTGCTGACCTGCGATGAGCTGGCGCTTGCCCAGCGCTCTGCGCCGCTCACCCCCCAGCGGTTCGTGGTGCTGCCTTTATAGATCTCGTAGCTCAGGCGATTCGCGCCGCTTGCCATGTTGCGCACATTGCCGTTGGCGTAACTGCCGTTATTAATGCCGACGGTATAGACGCTGCCTTTGGTGCAGGTAATGGCGATGCTCTGCGAAACCGGGGCGAAGTTGCCCGGTAGCGGCGCGCTGCCAAAATTGACGTTCGGCGCGCTGATGGTCGTGCAGTCATTGGTTACCGTGAGCGTGACGATAAGCGGCAGCGACACGGTGCCGGTCTGCGCCGACAGGCAGACCGCCGCCCCGACGGCGCAGACGCTGTAATTTATAGAGAGCGTTAAGGTCGCCTGATAGGTCCCGGCGCTGAGGTTTTGTCCCGCCACCGTGCGGATGTAGAGCGGAAGCGTATAGCGTGAGCTGGTCAACAACCCCAGCAGCGTGCTGCCGCTCCAGCGGTACGAACCGCTTAGCGCAATCTCGCTGTTAGCCGGACACCCGCTCTGAGCGCAAAGCTGAATCGGCAGGCTGTCTGTCGATGTTGTCGTGTCGGTGCGCCGCAGCGTGGCGCGATTGCTGGCGCTGGCGCTGGCGCTGGTAAAAGTGGCGTTGACGAAGTCGGTGGTGTTGAGCAGGTTCAGCACCGTATCGCACTCCACCACCAGGTTGGTGCTGGTGGTCTGCACTGTGCTGTTAATAACGAACGAGGTTTGGGTGCCGAGCGAAGCGTTGCCCAGGCTCACCCGGCAGGCGGCGAGCGCGGGCGCGCTGACTATCATCAGCAACAGGCAGAGCAGCAGGCGCGTCATGGCTGTTCGCCCTGGCAAATAAGCGGGCCGAACGTTTCCAGCCGATGGCTGCGCGCGGCGGCAAGGGTCAGCGTAGCGGTACAGCGCTTACCTTGCGGCGTGGAGACGGTCAGATGGTTTACCTCGCCGACGTTTTCAAGCCAGGCGATGCCGTCGTAACCCACAATGGCGGGCGGCTGACCAGCGCGGAAGACCTGGCTTGAGACCGGCAGCGGCTGGCCGTTTTCGTCATGCAGGATAACGTTCGCTACCCGCTCCTGCTCCATCGGGAAAGTAATCAGATAGCCGCTGCGCCGGCGCAGCGACAGGCGGCGCTCAGTTTCACGGATACGGGTATCCGCAGGCAGGTTAAGGGTGTCGATGCTGTAGTTGGCCGGATAATAGGAAGTCACGCCGGAGATTAACAGGTAACCCTCTTTATCGGTTTTGCCCACCGGCTGGTTTTCATAGTTCACGGTCACATCCGCCTGGCCGCCGGTGCTTACCACCGCAAAGGCGTCATTAATCTGGTTGGCGGCAAAGAGCGCGCCATTCATCAGCACCAGCGAGCCGGTAGCCTCGCCCCAGTGAGTGTAGCCGTCGCGCTCGCCGTAAATGCCCCCCTGCAACTCGACATGGTTGTTGCGCCAGCCGAGCGTCGCCTGCTGATAATCGTTCTCCTGGGTCTGATGCGCGTAAGCGAGGTTCCAGCTAAAGCCGCCCTCGCTCGGCATCGCATGGTTATAGTTCACGCGCTCGCTCGCGCTGCCATCGGGCTGGCGCTCGGCGCTGAACGCCACGCTTTCCTGCAGGCCGAAGGGGATTTGCAGCGAGAGCGCGACCGACCAGTCGTCGGCATCCGGGTCATGGCTCGCCGCCACATAAAAACTGCTGCTGCCCCAGAGGTTTTTACTCCAGGAAAGGTTCAGCAGCCGGGTGCTGTCGCTGTTAAAACTGTCAACATCCAGCCAGGCCGCGCCGAGGTTGCCAAAACGACCCATATTAAAAGAGAGCGAGTACTGGGCGACGTTGCGACTCAGGCTGACTATCGGCTGGCGGTCGCTGTCATACATCACCTGCTGATCGTAAAGCGCCAGGTTGCCGAAGCCGCGCTCACGGCGCGTGTGTTGCGTCGTGAATGACATAAAATCGGTGTTGTACTGATAACCCAGCGTCCACTGCTGGCCCTGCTCGCCGCGCATCCGGCTGTAGGCCACCGCGCCGTTCACCACCCCGAAGTGGCCAAGCTTCACCAGCGACCCAACGCCGCCAAGCCCCAGCGATTCCGCGCCTTCAGCGTGCGCCTCCACCGTCCAGAAATCATTGACCCCGTAGCGGTAAGAGCCGCTCGCCGCCGCCGGACCATAGTCAAGGTTTTTGATGCCATAGTTGCGCCGGATAGCCCCCGCCGTGACGGCCCCATCGCTAAGCCCCGCTTTCAGCAGGTCGCTCGCCACATAAAACGGCATGGTGGTGGTGACCTGGCGGCCCAGGGCGTCGGTGGTCACCAGCACCGCGTCGCCGGAGCCGTTGATATAAGGCAGGTTGGTGAGGGTGAAAGGGCCGGGCTCCAGCTGTGTGGAGCCGGAGCGGTAGCCGTTGATAAAAACATCAACCGTGGTGGGCACCGCCGCCTCGCCGGAGAAGGCGGGCAGCGGATAGGTAATGAGATCCGGGCGCAGCGAGAAATCGCGGCCAAAGGAGACACCGCCGAGGCGCACGCTGCTGGTCCAGCTTAAGCTGTCGCTCACCACGTCCCCTACCGACCAGCTCAGCGCATCGTCATCCAGCGTGCCGGTGAAGGTCGAGTCGTAGCGGCGGTAGCCTTCGCTTTGCCCCGGATAGCCATCGAGCACCTCGCGGTTTGTGCCGGTGGTGGAAAAGGCGCCGTAATCGTTGAACAACCGCAGCTCGTGCCACAGCGAGGCCTGGCTGCCGCTGTGCTCGGTGTGGTTAGCATAGAAATCGTAATTAAGCAGTCCGCCGCGCCCGTTGCGCGCGCGCAGGCGCGCCGCGCCGTCGCCAAGCGCAATCCGCCGCTCCGGCACCCACTCTTTCGGCACCGTCAACAGCAGCCGCTGGCTGGTGCTGTCATACTCCGTACGCACCAGATTTAGCGTAGAGAGATTGACGTCGCCCTGCGGCAACCGGTCGCCCGGCAGCCCCGCGCGTTGCAGGTCAGCGCTCGAGACCCAGAACTCCCCTGCCCGGCGCGTGACCGGCACGACCATGCCGGTATCGTAATGGTTCAACACCAGCGACAGGTGAAAAATCGCCCGATCGTTGATAGCGCGGGCATCCGGCGGCGGCGGCAGCGCATCGTCGCCCGGTTGCGCCATGGCGCGATCTGTCGCGACGCTAAGCAGACCAACCACCGACACGACTTTCATCGCCTGATACCGGCTTAACGCGAAGAGGCGAGCCATCGCGAGTCGCGGGCGTTAAGGGAAGCGGAGATTTCGCTGGGCGCGGTAACGCCCGCAGGCAACGGGAAAAGCCGGGAGCTGTGCGGCAGCACATACCCCCACAAACCGTCGGCAAGCTCGCGCTGCCGCCCACCCTGGCGCACCGACACTTTGCTGATGCGCGCGTGAATCTCATCGTTATTTGTAATTTCAATGGCCGGCTGGCCGTTATCGCGGGTCATCCGCCAGCTCAGCTTGGTCGGGTTAACGAAGGCGTGATGCGCGCCGGAGCGCTGGGTTTCAATGCCCTGTCCATACACAAACAGCGGGATGGAGTAGCGCATTTGCAGCTTGATGCCAAGCTGCGGTTTGCTGTTGTCCTGCGGCTGGGGAATTTCATCAACCACCACCCGGTACGCCTGCTCAACCCCCATGGGGATCTGCGCCTGGCTGATTAAACGGATAAGCTGTTTTTTACCGCCGCCGATGGTCACGATGGGCGGGCTGGCGACCACATCCTGCTGCGCCTCATAGCGCTCGAAGCCCCCCTCCTGACGCCAGCGCACGATACGCACCTGCATGGTGGTCGGCGTGTCGCCCTGATTTTGCACCCATAGCTCCGCCGCTTTTTCGCCAGCAGGCAAATAAGGGTCGATAGGCCAGATAAGGATATTGCTTGCCGCATGGCTTGTGCTGGCAAAGAGCCAAAGGGCGATGAGTAAACCGCAAGAGTGGAAGCGCGTTGCGCCTGTAATCATGTCACTTCTCCCTGAGTCACCATGACAACGTCACCGTGAGCCGATCGCTGTAGCTCCCTGCGGGGCTGAAGCCAGTCAGCTGCGCTGCGCCGAAAATGGGCAGCGTAATGTTGTTGCTGTTGCTGTAAGTCACCGTCACCGCCTGGTTTACGCCGATTTCGCTCGCTGCCGATAATGAGCTGGCGCTGTAGAGACGGTAAGGCACCCTTTCCGTTCCGCCGCTGCGCGCCATGTTGCGCACCGTGGAGTAATTTTGCCCACCGTCAATGCTCATACTGAGCGCCACGCCGGGGGTGCAGGCGAGCGTCAGACCGCTGTTCGGCACAAAGCTTGTAGTGACGCGGGACCGGTCCACACCGCTTCGCGTCCCAAAATCCAGCGTGCCGTAAACGCCGCCGCTGCCGCTCGTCACCGAGCAGCCCGGCGTGATGGTGGCATTAACCTGAAACGACTGCGTCGTCACCGCCCGCGAGGTCAGGCTGACGAAGGCTAACGCCAGGACAAAACCGCCGCTTTTTCGCACAGCTTTCCCCTGGACAGCCCGGCGGACTGCCCTGTTGTGTGTCGTAAACAAGCGCAGCGGTAATTAGTAAATAACGCTCACGTTGATAGTGTCGGTATAAGTGCCCGGCACCACGGTGACGCTGTTGCCGCCGCCCTGGATACGGCCATAGAGGGTATAGTTATCGACGCCCCCCGTAGTGGAGGCGCGGGGAATCGGCGCGTTGTTGGCGATAACGTTGTTGAAGGCGGCGTCGCTGTAGAGGCTGTAGGCCACGCCCTGCGTCGCGTTAGTGGTATTGACAAGATAGCGGCCCGGCGTGCCTGGCGTGCCGATCACCGTGCCTGGCGCCTGGTTCGTGCTGCCGGTGACCTGCACGGTGTAATCCGCCGTGGTGCACTGAATAGCGAAGCTGTTGCCGCCCGCCGCGCCGGCTAACTGCGTGGTCAGGGTGTCGAAGGTTGCCGGGTGGGTGCCGAAGTCCAGCGTACCGAAGTTAATGCCGTTCTGGCTGGGCGAGCCGTTGATCAGGCAGCCGTTGGTCAACGTTAAGGTGGCGCCGATAGTACCGCTGCTGGTTACCGCATGGCTCACGGAAGAAGCGAGCAGTAACCCACCTCCGCAGATCACAACAAAAAGATTTTTTTTCATCGTGTTTTCCTCTGACTGCGCTGTCGCGAAGCATCCTGTTTTCTAATTTGATCAGCCTGTTAAGCACCGGAACCGGAGCGCCGGAGCCTGTAAACTGAAATTTAGTTTATGTATCTGAATTTAACCAAATACTAACAGCGCATTCATACGGACGACGGATTGACGTATTTATTCCATTAAAAACAAAAGATTAAATAATATAAATTCATTTCTGAATGTAAAATGAAATGAATATATTCATTATTGCGTGATTTTAGTCACATAATTCAGGCGAAAAACGCGGGCTAAAAATTGACAGATTGGTCAGCAGTGCTAACGGAGTATGTTAGGAGAACTACACAGTGGCGGAAAGTAATTACTCCGGCGGGCAGCGGGCAAAGAAAAGGGGCGCTAACGCGCCCCTCAGCCATGGCGGTTACGCGACGCGCGAAGCCGCGATATCTACCAGTTCCATCTCTTCGCTGTTGAGCAATTTTTCGATATGCACAAGGATGAGCATACGTTCGCCAATCGCGCCGAGGCCGGTCAGATATTCCGTTGAAAGCGTCACGGCGAATTCCGGCGCCGGGCGGATTTGCTCCGCGGTCAGCGACAGCACGTCGGAGACGCCGTCCACCACGATGCCCACCACGCGCTGGCCGAAATTCAGCACGATAACCACGGTGTTGTCGTTGTATTCCACATCCTGCTGGTTGAACTTCACGCGCAGGTCAACGATAGGCACAATCACGCCGCGCAGGTTGGTCACCCCTTTGATAAAGGAGGGGGTGTTGGCGATACGGGTTACCTGATCGTAACCGCGGATCTCCTGCACCTTCAGAATGTCGATACCGTACTCCTCGTCGCCGAGGGTAAATACCAGAAATTCCTGACCTGACGGCTCGCCGGCCAGTTTAGTTACATTACTCATACCGGTCATTTGTATACCTTTTTACGCTTGTGGGATCACGCGGCAGTCTGCGCCATACGCTGTTCACGGTTAATACTTTGCAGCGCTGAAACATCAACGATCAGCGCCACGCTACCATCGCCCAGAATGGTGGCGGCCGAAATGCCCGGCACTTTGCGATAGTTACTTTCAAGGTTTTTCACGACCACCTGATGCTGGCCGATAAGCTGGTCAACCAGCAGCGCGTAGCGGCGGCCCGCGCTTTGCAGAATCACGACGATGCCCTGAGTCGCTTCGGTTTTCGCGCCGTGCACGTCGAAGACCTTCCACAGCTCGACCAGCGGCAGATATTCGCCGCGCACTTCAAGCACGCGTTCGCCGCCAGCCAGCGGATGCAGATCTTCTTCGCGCGGCTGCAGCGATTCCATGACCGCGTTGAGCGGCAGAATAAACACCTCGTCATTCACCTTAACGGACATGCCGTCAAGGATGGCGAGCGTCAGCGGCAGCAGAATGCGAATGGTGGTGCCCTGCCCCTGCTTCGACTGGATCTCAACGTGGCCGCCCATCTCCTGGATGTTACGCTTCACGACGTCCATGCCGACGCCGCGGCCTGAAACGTCCGTGACCTGCTCGGCGGTAGAGAAGCCCGGTGCGAAGATAAGCATGCCCACTTCGTCATCGGTCATGCTTTCGCTGACCGCCATGCCCTGGGACATCGCCTTAGCCAGAATGCGCTCGCGGTTAAGCCCGGCGCCGTCGTCGGTCACTTCGATGCAAATGTTGCCGCCCTGATGTTCCGCAGAGAGGATCAGGTTGCCGACCGGGGCTTTACCTGCCGCCACGCGTTTTTCCGGCGATTCAATGCCGTGGTCAAGGCTGTTGCGAACAAGGTGCGTTAACGGGTCGATAATGCGTTCAATCAGGCTCTTATCAAGCTCGGTGGAGCTGCCCATCAGCGTCAGTTCAACCTGCTTGTTGAGCTTGCCGGCCAGATCCCGCACCAGACGCGGGAAGCGGCTGAAGACATATTCCATCGGCATCATACGGATGGACATGACCGATTCCTGAAGGTCGCGCGCGTTGCGCTGCAGCTGGCTCATGCTGGTGATGAGGTCGCCGTGCGTAACCGGATCGAGCTCGTTAGAACGCTGTTGCAGCATCGACTGGGTAATAACCAGTTCGCCCACCAGGTTAATCAACTGGTCGACTTTTTCTACCGCAACGCGAATGCTCGTTGACTCTTTCTCACGGGCCGGTTTTTCACGTTCCGCGCGGGCAGGCGCTGGCGCTTTAACGGCCGCGACGGGTGCAGCAGCGGCAGGCTCGGCCACCGGCGCGGGGGCGGCTTCAGGTTCCGGCTGCGCGGCCGCTTGCGGCGCAGCGCCCGGCGCCTGCGGCGCCAGGAAGGCTATCTGGTCCAGCTCAATGACGAAGCAGAGCACGGCGGTGATGTCATCCGCGCTGGCGCTGGTTTCAAGCGTCGCGGTGAGCGTATCGACGCCCTTCTCCACCTGGCTTACGGCGCCGAGGTTGCTCAGCTCTTCCAGCAGCAGATCGGGCTCGCTCGCCTTCAGCTTACTGAGCTGAATACGCAGGCTGCCGCCATCTTGTGCAACAGGCGCAGGCTCCGGCGTCTCCACCACGGTTAAATGCGCGCTGGCCGCAGGCGCAGTCGGCGCTTCGCCTTTCGCTTCCAGCGCCAGTTGACGCAGCGCCTGACAGATGTATTCAAAGCTGGCAGCATCCGGCTCCTGTGAGCTTTTATAAGCGTCGAGCTGTTCCTGCATAATATCTTTGGTTTCCAAAAACAGGTTGATAATGTCGGTGTTGAGTTGCATTTCACCGCGGCGAGCTTCATCCAGCAGGTTTTCCATCAGGTGCGTGGTTTCCTGCAAAATGGTGAAGCCGAAAGTGCCTGCGCCGCCTTTAATGGAGTGCGCTGCACGGAAAATGGCGTTGAGCTGCTCAGAATCCGGCGCTTCAGGCGACAGATCGAGCAGATGCTGCTCCATATCCGCCAGAAGCTCGTCGGCTTCGTCGAAAAATGTTTGATAAAAATCGCTGATATCCATACTCACGCTATCACCTCATAACCGGTTGCGACGGTGTTGGGTTGGAGGCCGGGGGCACGGCGCCCGGTTGTTGTAACACGCTCAGAGGCTCGTTCTCGCTTTCGGCGTTTTCATGCACGATGGCGTCTTCCGCCTGCTTGTTGAGCACTAAAATACTGATTCGACGATTCAGCGCTTCGTCCGGGCCGCGATTCGCCAACCGCATGGTGGCGGCCATCCCTACGACGCGCAGCATTTTGCCTTCGTCCAGCCCGCCTGCCATCAGCTCGCGACGCGAGGCGTTGGCGCGGTCGGCGGAGAGCTCCCAGTTGCTGTAGCCGCGCTCGCCGCCCGCATAGGGAAAATCATCCGTATGGCCCGACAGGCTGAGCTTATTCGGAATGCCGTTCAGCACCGGAGCGATAGCGCGCAAAATGTCGCGCATGTAAGGCTCTACTTCAGCGCTGCCGGTTTTAAACATCGGCCGGTTCTGGCTGTCGATTATCTGAATACGCAGCCCCTCCTGCACCAGATCGATCTTCAGGTGCGGGCGCAGCGCGCGCAGTTTCGGATCCGCTTCGATCAGCTGATCGAGGTCGCCGCGCAGCTTTTTCAACCGGTTCTGCTCCATCCGTTTTTTCAGCTCGTCGATATTCGGCTGCTTTTTCACTTCACCCTGCTGTTGGGTGTAATCATCCCCGCCGCCCGGAATCGGGCTTTCACTGTCGGCGATGCGGTGCCCGCCCGTGATCGCAGCGGAAAGCGGCGTGCGAAAGTATTCGGCTATTTGCGTCAATTCTTTAGGGCTGGAAATGGAGATGAGCCACATAACCAGGAAAAACGCCATCATCGCGGTCATAAAATCGGCATAAGCGATTTTCCAGGAGCCGTGCGAGCCGCCCCCGTGCCCTTTATGCTTGCGTTTTTTTACGACAATGATGGGGTGATTCTGGTTTTTCATGCATCTTCCGTCGCTTTCTGTTGGTTAGCCCCTTTGGCCGCGCGTACATGCTCATCCAGTTCAGTAAACGAAGGACGTTCGCTGGAATAGAGCGTTTTACGGCCAAACTCGACGGCAATAGGCGGCGCGTAGCCGTTAAGGCTTGAAAGCAGCGTGACTTTTACGCACTGCATCATCTTGGTGGTTTCAGCGCTTTTCTGACGCAGCACGGTGGCGAGCGGCGAAACAAACCCGTAGGCGAGCAGGATGCCAAGGAAGGTCCCCACCATCGCGTGCGCAATCAGCGCGCCGAGTTCTGCCGCCGGGCGATCCGCCGACGCGAGCGCATGCACAACCCCCATTACCGCGGCCACGATGCCGAAAGCAGGCAACGAGTCGCCCATCAGCCCCAGACTGTTGGCCGGCACTTCGCTTTCGCTCTCGTGGGTTTCTATCTCTTCGTCCATCAGCGCTTCAATCTCGAAGGCATTCATGTTGCCGCTGATGATGAGGCGCAGATAATCGGTGATGAAATCGAGCATCATCGCATCCGCCAGAATGCGCGGATAGCTGGCGAAAATTTCGCTCTCTTTCGGGTTTTCTATATCGCGCTCAAGCGAAAACATGCCCTGTTGGCGAGACTTGGTCATCAGGCGATAAAGCAGCGCCATCAGATCCATATACAGGCTTTTGGTGTATTTCGAACGGCGGAAAAGCAGCGGCAGCGCCTTCAGCGTACCCTTGATGGCTTTCCCGTTGTTGCCGACGATAAAGGCACCGATGCCAGCCCCACCGATAATAATAAACTCAGAGGGTTGATAGAGTGCCCCCAGGTGACCGCCGGTCATCATATAACCACCGAACACGGTCCCCAGAATGACCAGGTAACCTAATAAAATCAGCACGACATCATCCTTCTGCTGTTGACCAAAGTGAGGATGCGCAGATAGAAGGGAGCGTTTAGCGGATCGGGGGATATAAAAAAGCAGCGGCGAAATCGCCGCTGCTGGAGTGAGTTTCCACACCGAACCGGTTAGACGGCCTGATCGACCTGTTCATCCAGCAGTTGTGGAATAATATCGGCAGCTTCCCGGGAAAGTTTACGTCTTTTTACCGCGCGGGATGGCGGCTGGCACAGGCTGCACGCAAAGCTGCCAACCGGCTGGTGCGCATGGGTGATAAAGTTGCCGCCGCAGCAGTTACAACGGGACAATTCCAGCATGCCGCTTTCAACAAAGCGCACCAGCGTCCAGGCGCGGGTTAAGGCAAGCAGCGGTCCCTCTTCCTGCTGCGGGCACTGTTCAAGGTATAAGCGGTAGGCTTTAATTACCGCATCCACGCCGCTGCACAGCCCAGTGCGCAGCAGGTATTGCCAGGCGTTGCAGAACATCGACGCGTGGATATTCTGTTCCCAGGTCATAAACCAGTCGGTGGAAAATGGCAGCATGCCTTTCGGCGGCGGGCTGCCTCTCAGCTCTTTGTAAAGCTTAATCAGGCGGCCACGGCTGAGCTGGGTTTCGCTTTCGAGCATTTGCAAACGCGCGCCAAGCGTAATCAACTCCATAGCCAGCTGAATATCACGAGCTTCCTGAACAATGCTTTTCTCGCTCATGATTATGCCCTTTTCTTCTTCGGTGCATCATCAGCGCTGGCGACTTCATTGAGCAGTCGCGTGGAGAGCAGAATACCGGTGTGGATCTGCTGCAGATCGTCAACGCGGGACTCCTGCGTCAGACGAGTGATTGTTTGATGATCGTTAAAGCGGAACTGACAAACCAGTTGGTTAGTTTCAGCCAGCTTCACCATTTGCGGCAGCGTCAATTCAACAAGCGTGTTGGCCATCTGTTCGTTAATACCTAAGCGAAACATAGCCGAAGCCTTATCCTGACTGATCAGCCTTTGCGCCAGTAACAAATATGACAGATTGATATCATAAATATGTTTTAGCAACTCGGATGCGTGCATTTTTCCCATCCCGAATAACCAATTTTATTAAATGCGGCGTTGCCGCACCCCGTGATGTCGCCGGATAAGATCCGGTAAAAAATAAAACCGTAATGGTAAAAAATAATGGGTAGTACGCTGTGCTGACCGGTTAACTATGCCGGTTTAAATTATTGCTTCCCTGTAGCGTTTCCTTACGCGGTTAAGACTTGCTTACAAATTCCTAAGATTTTTCCTAATTCGCGCAAACTGTACTCGTCACCCCTAACACATACAATGTGGTCGCGCCGAGATTTTAGGAATTATGTGATGTACGTCACATAATTTCAATCTATAAATCACACGAAAGCATAAGTGACAGTGTTTAATTGGACAAAATTCAACCAAAGTCAGCTCATAATAAGCTTCCTAAGTCGAATATTAATGCAATGAAGTTTTAGATAGTGACGCCTGTAATACTTGCTGACAGCAATTATTTTACAACCATCTAACCTGCAATGGTTCTATGTTAGAAACATGACTCTTCTGTTAAGCTTCTAAATATAAGTTAATCATTTTCAATGAGTTAGCCTGGAGTTACTTGTAACATAAAAAAAGGCTTTTTGATGACTTTACTGCCGCTAAACTGTCAAAATTTTGCGATAAAATAGTCATCATTGTTACTTTTCATTAACATATTTACCTCCTGCATATTCCATACATAAGAATATTTAAAGTTTTTTTATGAGACCTATCACGCTTCTTTCAAACGTAACGCTTGCGCAAGGGATTTATCAGGCGTAAGAGCGAAGAGTGGCTTTATCATCTTGTTTAAAAGGAGATAAACATGAGCTATGCCCATGTTCTTGTTGCGGTTGCGGTGACGCCGGAAAGTCATCTGCTGGTTGAAAAGGCCGTTTCGCTGGTTCAGCCTTATCAGGGGCGTATCACATTGCTTACGCTCGCCGCAGACCCGGAACTTTATAATCAATTCGCCGCCCCTATGCTGGAAAATTTGCGGGAATTAGTTTTAGAAGAGACGAGGGCTTTTTTAGAGGAAATAAAGATTCGCGCGAAATACCCTATCGCGGGTTCGCACATTGCCACCGGAGAATTAAGCGATCATATTCTGGATATTTGTCGCAAAGAGAATATTGACCTGGTTATATGCGGTAATCATAACCAAACCTTTTTCGGGAAAGCCCTTTGCTCAGCAAAAACGGTTGTCGCCGCCAGCAAAGTGGATGTCTTATTAGTGCCGCTCAAGTAAAAATCGCCTGCCTGAATGGAACAGGCAGGCAATTTTCGGTTTACGCCAGTTTCGGGAAGGTCGCCACTTTACTTTGCAGCTGGCTTTCGTCGCTGCGTGGCGTCACTTGCTTTAGGTCGGCGATAAAACTCTCCTGCCAGTGATTGATGTCATTTTTTTGCACAATCTCCAGCATTTCACTGTGACGCGCGATACGCTCAGCCAGCGGCATCGTTAGCGCCCGGTCAAGCGCCGCCGCGACTTCGTCACGATCGTAGGGGTTTACCAGCAGCGCGGAGGTCAGCTCGTTTGCCGCGCCTGCAAAGCGGGAAAGCACCAGCACGCCCGGATTTTTCGGGTCCTGCGCCGCCACATACTCTTTGGCGACCAGGTTCATCCCATCGCGCAGCGGAGTGACCAGGCCGACCTCCGCATAACGGAAGACTTTCATCAGCAGCTTGCGGTCAAAATGCTGGTTGAGATAGTAAAGCGGCGTCCAGCCAAGCTGGCCATATTTGCCGTTAATGCGGCCCGCTTCGGTTTCCAGCAGATGGCGAATGTCCTGATAAGCCTGCACATCACCGCGCGACGTCGGCGCGATTTGCGTGTAGCGAATTTTGCCGTGGTGCTGCGGGAATTTCTCAAGCAGCGCTTCAAACGCCTGGAAACGCTCCGGCAGGCCTTTGGAATAATCCAGACGCTCCACTGAGAAGATGTTTTTGATGCTGCCAAGCTCTTTTTTGAGCTGCTCAAGCTTCGGCGGCAGCGGTCCTGCGGCCTGTTCGGCAATCTCATCCGGTTCAATGCCGATGGGGTAAACTTCCGTGCGGAACGTTTTGCCATAGGCTGAATGCGCATGTTTGCCATGTGCGGTAAGGCGCGTCTGGGTAGCGAGGCTGTCTAAAAACGCTACGCGGTCGTTTTCCGTCTGGAAGCCCAGCAGGTCATAATCGCACAGCTGTTCCAGCAACTCTTTATGCGGCGGCAGCGCGTTAAAAATTTCCGGCGTCGGGAAAGGAATATGCAGGAAGAAACCGATGCGGTTATTAATGCCGCGCTTACGCAGTTCGGCTGCGAACGGCAGCAGATGGTAATCATGGATCCAGAGGATGTCGTCCTCTTTTACTAACGGTTTCAGCTTGTCAGCCAGCAGGCTGTTGACGCGCTGATAGCCTTCCCAGGCATCACGCTGAAAGTTAACCAGGTCCAGACGATAGTGGAAAGCGGGCCAGAGAACGGCGTTGGAGAATTGGTTGTAATATTGCTCATGGTCTTCTTCGCTAAGGTTGAAGGAAGCCCAGGTAATATTATCGCGAGTAACTTTCTTTAGCGGCGCGTCTTCATTGCCAATCTCTCCGCTCCAGCCAAACCAGAGACCGCCTGCGGCTTTCAGCGCCCCCAGTATCCCTACCGCGAGGCCCCCGGCGCTGCTCTTTTTGTCATCAGGCGGGGCGATACGATTAGATACTACGACTAAGCGACTCATAGCCTTCTCTCCTTTCAGTAAAATGCTTTTTTTCTTGTTCTAAGTGTTGTACGAGTTCTTCAAGCCAGGCGTGCACCTCTTGTACACTGGCCAGACGCCACTTCGCCTGCGTCTCGCCCTGCCCGACCTTAATGGATACGCCGTTTACGGCGTTTACAGTATGAAAGCCAGCCTCATCCGTCAGGTCATCGCCAACAAATACCGGCGTGCGGCCTGCAAACGGCGCTTCTTTTAAAAACGCCGCTACGGCCGCGCCTTTATTAATGCCCTTTGGTTTCAGCTCTACCACACATTTGCCCGGCTGCAGCGCCAGCTCTTCATGCTGCTGCGCCAGCGACTGGGCAAGCTGCAACACCTGTTGCTCATATTCCGGCGCCTGACGGTAGTGCAGCGCAAAAGCCATGCCTTTTGGCTCAAGCTCGGTACCCGGCATTTTCGCCAGCGCCTGTTCTAGTCGCAAATGCAGCGAGGTCACCAACTCTTCCGGCAGGGCCACGACATGGTTATTTCCATTGATATCACGACGTTCCGCTCCGTGTACCCCGGCGAGCGGGAACTGGAACGGTGTGGCGAGCTTGTCGAGCTCAACCATCGAACGTCCTGAGACCAATGCCAGCGCCCCGTTATTCATGCCCGAAAGTTTTTGCAGCAGGTTGCGCACGTCAGAGGGAATGGAGACTTGATCCGGATGCGGTTTGATTTCCGCCAGTGTGCCGTCCAGGTCAAAAAAGAAGGCAAGATCCCCGGAAAGCAGCGGCGGTGTAGAGAGTACTTCAGCCACCCAATTTCCTCCTTACAGGTTTAATGGATAACCGCTTCGGTTATCCAGGGTTGTTCGTTAGCCATGTAAGTATAGACAGTGTGACGAGTGTCGCCATTCGACAACAGCTTCGCCAGCCGTAAAGGGCTGGCGAAGTGGACGAATATCAGTCAAAAAACGGTTAAACCGTGCGCTTTGCTTTCTGTTTGTAGCGGTCGAAAATCACCGCCGCGAGAAGGATGAGGCCGCGCACCACGTACTGTGCGAAGGGGGAGATGTTCAGCAGGTTCATGGCGTTTTCTACGGTGCCGAGAATTAATATCCCCGCCACCACATACGAGATTTTTCCTATGCCGCCTTTGAGCGAAACGCCGCCCAGAACGCATGCCGAGATGACGATAAGCTCATAACCGATAGAGGTCATCGGCTGGCCGCTGGTCATACGCGAGGCGAGAATAATCCCCGCCGCTGCGGAGACCAGACCGGAGAGCACAAAGATGATTATCTTGGTGCGCACGACCGGTACGCCCGCGAGACGCGCCGCCTCTTCGTTGCCGCCAATCGCCAGCGTATTGCGGCCAAAGGTGGTTTTATTGAGCAAGAAGCCAAACAGCACCAGACAGGCGACCGTCAGCCAGATTGGCGCGGGCAGCCCCAGCCAGTTAGCGTAGCCCAGGGTGAAGAAGCTCTCGTCTTCAATCCCGACTGCTTTACCGTCGGAGATGATATAGGCCAGGCCGCGGACTATCTGCATGGTGGCGAGCGTGGTGATAAGCGCGTTGATTTTTAGCTTCGCAATCACAAACCCGTTCACCAGGCCGCTCGCCACGCCAAGCATTAGCCCTGCGAAAACACCAATCCACAGGCTTTCAGTCATGTTGATGACCACCGCCGTGGTCACGCCCGCGCAGGCGATAACCGATGCGACGGACAGGTCAAAGTCGCCAGAGGCAAGGCAGAAAAGCATGCCGCAGGCCACCATGCCGGACATTGAGATGGCGAGGCCCAGCCCTTTCATATTAATGAAGGTGGCGAAGTTGGGAACGAAGATGGCGCAGGCGATAAACAACACCGCGAAAACCACCAGCATGCCGTACTGATCCCAGATACGGCCGACGCTAAACGGCGATTTGGTTGCGCCGGATGATGTTAATGAAGACATGTTCACTCCTCTCTCAGGCAACCGCCTGGCTGACTTTGGGCATAGCGAGACTCAATGCCTGCTGTTCGCTGGCCTGGTCATGCAACAGTTCTCCGGCGATTTCCCCTTCGCGCATCACCACGATGCGGTCGGCGACGCCAAGCACTTCCGGCAGATCGCTGGAGGCGAAAAGCACCGCCACCCCCTGCGCGGCAAGCGCGTAAATCACGTTGTAAATTTCATGCTTCGCGCCGACGTCAATGCCGCGCGTCGGCTCGTCGAGCAAAATCACTTTCATCTCTTCCGAAAGCCAGCGGCCAAGAATGGCTTTCTGCTGGTTGCCGCCGGAAAGATTCATGATGAGCTGCTCGGCGGTCGGAGTTTTAATATTGAGCGAGCGGATATGGTGCTGGGCGTTGTTGGCTTCCCAATGATTATTGATAAGACAACCCGCGCTGATATGCTTGCGCCGCGCGCTGATGTTGATGTTGTCCTGCACCGAGTGCACCGGAATAATACCGTCGGCTTTACGATCTTCCGGACAGAGCATCATGCCGGCGCGGATAGCGTCGCCGGGTTCACGGATAGCCACCGGCTTGCCGTCTATCAACACCTGTCCGCCAGTGATGCGCGTGCCGCCAAAAAGCCCTTTCATCAGCTCGCTGCGCCCTGCGCCCACCAGACCAAACAACCCGACGATCTCCCCGCTTTTTACGCTGAGGCTGACCGGCATGCGCACGCCGGGCGCTTTCACTTCATTCAGACGCAACCGCTCTTCACCGTAAGCACGCGGTTTCCAGCCGTAGATATCGCCGAGGTTGCGCCCGACCATCGCCTGCACCAGGCTGTCGTGGTTAACCTGCTGCATATCGCTGAAGGTGCAGACATAGCGCCCATCTTTAAACACGGTGATGGCGTCGCTCAGCGCGAAGATCTCTTCCATGCGGTGCGAGACATAAAGAATGACGCGCCCTTCCTTTCTTAACTCGCGAATCACCCGGAACAGGTTTTCGATCTCCCGCGCCGAGAGCGAACTGGTGGGCTCGTCGAAGGCGATAATCTTGGCGTTGCGCGCCAGCGCCTTGGCGATTTCCACCATCTGCCACTGGCCGATGGAGAGGTACTTCAACGGCGTCTGCGGGTCGATATTCAGCCCGAGATGCTCAAGCTGGAGTTTTGCTTCGTAATTCAGCAGCGAACGGTTAACAATGCCGCCTTTATGCGGGATCTGGCCGAGATAAATGTTCTCAGCGACAGACATTTCCGGCACCAGATGCAACTCCTGGTAAATAATGGCGACCCCGGCGTTCAGCGCTGCGGTGGTGTCATTAAAAGCCACTTCGTTGCCCTGAATGGCGATGCTGCCTGTGGTTGGGGTGTAATTGCCGCTCAGGATCTTCAGCAATGTGGATTTACCGGCGCCATTTTCCCCCATCAGGGCGTGGACCTGGCCGGCGTGACAATCAAAGCTAATGTCGGAAAGCGCCTTCACGCCCGGAAAGGATTTTCCTATGCCACGAAATGAGAGATACGGTGCTGCCTGTTGCATAACGCCTCCACAATCGACTCCGGAAGCGGGCGCATTGCGCGCCCGTGAGTTGTAAACCAGACCATTACTTGCCGCCCAGCCCTTTTTTCGCCAGTTCGTCTTTGAAGTTGTCGCGGGTGATAAGCACCACGTCGGTAACTTCAGTGAACTTCGGCGGCTCGGCCCCTTTCGTCACCCAGTTGTAGAGCATTTCGCTGGATTTATAGCCATGCACGTCCGGGCTTGGCAGCAGCGAGCCATAAAAGCCGGTGGCCTGCGCTTTGGAAAGCTCGCTTACCGCATCGACGCCGTTGATGCCGATGCCGATAACGTCCGGCGCTTTAAAGCCCTGCCCTTCAGTGGCGCGCACGCCGCCCAGCACCGTGTTGTCGTTCATGCCGACAACCAGCCAGTGTTTGACTTCAGGATGCTGAACAAGCAGCGAGTTGGCGGCGTCAAACGCGCCAGGAATATCGTTGGATTTGGTCGGTACCTGATAGATCTGTTTTTCCGGGAAGCCAGCGGCCTTCAGCGCGTCCATTGAGCCGGTGGTGCGGCGGCGGGCGGTATCAAGTTCGTTTGCAGTGATGGCCATAACGGCGGACTCTTTTACATCCCAGCCGCGTTTTTGCATCTCTTTATAAAGCTCCTGGCCCTGGCGCTCGCCGATTTTGGCCGCCGCCATCATCACCAACGGAACGGTTTCCATCGGCTTGCCTTTGGCGTTAACGAACTGATCGTCAACCGCAATGACTTTCATGTCGTAGCCGCGCGCTTTGGCCACAATCGCCGAACCCAGTTTCGGGTCTGGCGTACAGATAACAAAGCCTTTGGCGCCGCTTGCCGCCAGACTGTCGATAGCGTTAAGGGTCTTTTCGCCGTCCGGCACGGCGATTTTGATCACTTCAAAACCCAAATCTTTCCCGGCCTTATCAGCAAATTTCCACTCGGTCTGGAACCAAGGCTCCTCCGGCTGTTTAACCAGAAAACCCAGCTTCATGGTTTCTGCGATAGCGGATTGTGACATAACGGCAGCCAGACCGAGCGCTGCCAGCGCTTTAGTAAATTTGTGCATGGTTGACTCCAGCTTTAGCTTTCTTTTATGCAGGGTAAAAACCTGTACGGTTCTTTTAATCGGACATAAAACAAGGCATTAGCCTCGCCTTCCCGGCAGAGGCTGTTGCTGGAGATAGTTTAATAAGGAAATCAATCCTCCATAGGAGAGCAAAATCACACCGCAGAATTACAGTCAGAGTGTGCATAGATTCAGCAATTTAAGGCATAATTCCGAGCTCATATGTATGATGAATGATAAAGGGAGCGGCAGGAAAATCCATATCCCCAGTTGCTCAGTCCTGGCGGTTCCACGCTTCGAGCAAACCGCCTGCGCTGCCGAAAAGCGGATCGCTGTGCGCAATGGCGACCTGGGCGACATTTTTTAACGTTTCCTGCAGCTGTTCCGGTTGGTCGAGGTACTTATCGGGGGAGAGATGAGGGGGATAAGCGCCAACCGCCATAAAATCATCGCTGGCGCGAATTTGCTTATGGCCGACGCCCGCCGGAATGAGTACCGCATCGCCTCTTTTCAGGTGCACCACCGGGCCGGTTTCACCGCCGAGTTGAATATCCGCTTCGCCGGCGTAAATACCCAGCACTTCATGCGTGTTGGTGTGAAAATGGGTATAGGTAAAAACAGGATAACGCCAGCGCGGCGGCCAGTCGTTCTTGTCGAAAACAGCTTCAAACCAGGCGGCGCTGTCTCGCGCGTCCTGCGGCATAACCTGGCGATAAAGCAAAAGCGGCAGCGGATTATTAGGCACGCCGCCGCTGGGTTGCGTTAAATAAAGCGTTTCGTAATGGTTCATAGAGCCCCCAGCTCGCTTAAAACTAAAAGTATAGCCAGCGGCGCGGGGATGCGCGTTTACCAGGCCTGACAGATAGGCCCGGCATGCTCACGTACGGGCGCGTCTTCCAGCAGACGGGCAGCAAGGGGCCGCGTAAAGTCCAAAGCCCCTGACGCAGAGAAGCCTTCACCAGCGCATCAACACAGACAACGTCGTCGCTATCCTGTCAGAGAGGCCTACCCTAAACGCCGGCTTGCTCCGTTAGCGCCTATATCAATAAAACCCTCCTTCATTTATTTGTTAGTACAGCCAATACACGCAAAAAGAGTAAGTGTAAGCAGTTGTAAAAAGAAGACCCCCGAAAAGGTGCGCTATTAAGGTCGCGACGTATTCTGATAGTGACCCTGGCGCCAGCACGGCAGAAGAGAGAAGTAAAAAAGCCAGGCGAAAGCGCTAACTTACTGAGATTAAATATTTTATTAAGTGCAACGCTAAACGTGCTTGCCCGGCGGCGCCAACAAACACGACATTCACTCGCTGAATAAGGATGTTTTTATACCGACCCGTGAAATTTTTCAAAAACTCAATGCGCAGGTAAATCGCGAGTTTAACGCCTCCCATCTTTATCTTCGACTTAGTGACTGGTGTACGGAACATAATCTCAATGGCGCCGCGACGTTTCTGCGCAACCAGGCGAAAAATAATGTCACACAGATGATGTCGCTATTCGACTATATGAAGCAGGAAGGCGCCGACCCGATCATTGGCGCAACCCCCGTTTCCGCCTGCGACTGCCGTTCGCTGGAAGAACTGTTCCTGCGTACCCTTGAGGATCTTAAACAACGGAGCGCAAGCCTTTCTGATCTCACGCTTCTGGCAAAAGATTGTCACGACGACGCCACATGCCGCGTGCTGGAGTCGCTGGCCGCCAGTCATGCTGAGAACAGACAGTTTTTACAGGCGCTGCTGGAAGAGGTTCGCGCCGCCTCGCGCGAAGGCGTGCCGCTGGCAGATACCGATCGAGGCTTTCTCAACCTGGTAAATTACGAACATCACTCTTCTGTTTAATATTGCTCCCCTCCCTGGCCCGGCTTAGTTCGGGCTTTTGCTCGCCTGCGGCGCTAAGCTATGAATTTCCACCTGATAGTATGTTGTAACTATTAACAAACGAAGCGCGCTTAACATTTCTGATCTGGCTCCCAATGATTAACCACACAATATGTGATGATTTGTGTTGTTTTTATTTTATTAGCCAGGGACAGTTATGATAACCATTGAATTTATAGTCATTATTCTTTGTCTGTTAGTGGGTACGCGTTTTGGCGGCATGGGGCTCGGTTTAATCAGCGGCGTCGGTCTTTTTATCCTGACCTTTGTTTTTGGCCTTGAGCCCGGCAAGCCGCCGGTGGACGTGATGCTCACCATCCTTGCGGTCATCGGCTGCGCCGCCACGCTGCAAACCGCAGGCGGGCTGAACGTGATGATGCAGTTTGCCGAAAAACTGCTGCGCCGCCACCCGCAGCACATTACCCTGCTCGCCCCTTTCACCACCTGGTCGCTGACGTTTTTGTGCGGCACCGGTCACGTCGTTTACACCATGTTTCCCATCATCGCGGACATTGCGCTGAAAAAGAACATCCGCCCGGAGCGGCCGATGGCGGTGGCCTCGATTGCCTCGCAGATGGCGATTACCGCCTCTCCTGTTTCGGTGGCCGTGGTGTCGCTGGTCTCCATTATCGGCGCCCGGCATGGCGTAGGTCAGGCATGGGGGATTCTGGAAATTCTCGCGGTTTCGGTGCCTGCCTCGCTGTTTGGCGTGCTGATCGCCGCGCTCTGGAGCCTGCGCCGGGGTAAAGACCTGGCGGACGACGACGCTTTCCAGGCCCGTATTCGCGATCCCAAACAGCGCGACTATATTTACGGCGCCAGCGAGACGCTGATGAACCAGCGCTTCCCTCGCGAAGCCTATTGGTCAACCTGGATCTTTTTTACCGGCATCCTGGTCGTAGTGTTGCTCGGCGCGCTGCCCGCGCTGCGCCCGGCATTTGAAATCAAAGGCGCGCTGAAGCCGCTTTCCATGAACCTTGTGATCCAGATGATGATGTTGATTGCCGGCGCGGTCATGTTGGTGGTGTGTAAAGTGAATGCCGCCACTATCTCCAGCGGCGCAGTATTTAAAGCGGGCATGGTGGCGATTTTCTCGGTGTTTGGCGTCGCCTGGATGAGCGACACCTTTTTTCAGGCGCACCTGGAAGGGCTGAAACTGGCGCTGGAAGGCGTCGTGCAAAGCCATCCGTGGACATATGCGCTGGTGCTTTTTTTGGTGTCGAAGCTGGTGAACAGCCAGGCGGCGGCGCTGACGGCCGTCGCCCCCATGGGGCTGATGCTGGGCGTGGAGCCCAAAATGCTGGTGGCCTTCTTCCCTGCCTCTTACGGCTACTTTATTTTACCAACCTACCCAAGCGACCTCGCCTGCATCGGCTTTGACCGTTCCGGCACCACGCGCATCGGCAAATTCATTCTCAACCACAGCTTTATTCTGCCGGGACTGATTGGCGTAAGCTGCGCCTGCGCAGCCAGCTACATGCTGGTACAGCTTTTCTTTTAACTACCGTGAAGAGATAGCAAAACGGCCTCACAGGAGGCCGTTTTATTAATGCGCTTCGTTTTGTGGGGTGAATTTCAGCTCAATCAACGCCACCGCTTTTTGTACCGCGCGCAGCGTAACCGCATCGGCGGCAGGATGACCGGTAAAATCGATAGCCTTAAGCTGGTTCGCCATCTTCTCACGCACTTCAACCGGCGCAATCACGTCAATGACATCCAGGATCTGCTTGATAACCAGCTGGCACGCTACGATGTCAGATTGCAGCTCTTCTTCGGCGGTAAAAACTTTCGACATTTCTCACTCCTTACGTTTCGTGGCGGCCATAGTAGCGGCACCTCGGGAAAAACGGTAGTAAAACGCGGAGGTAGTCGAAACGGAAAAGGAGAGATAAAGTGAAAGCACAAAAAAACCTGCCGAAGCAGGTTTTTTTTATCAGAACATAGCGCCTGGCGGTACGTCTTTGAAAGTCTTGCAGTAGTTTTCGAACATGCTTTTCAGGATTTTACGGAATTTCATGATGTGCTCCGAATTTGTTTTTATGCAGATAACGTGTTGCGATGGGCTAATAATATGACCACCATCACAAAAATCAACAGGTTTGTGATGAATATCACACCAATAAAGTTAACGTTTTGCGCATATTTGTTAAAAAAACATAAATAAATCCATCGGTTACCCTTTAAACTGTCAGGTATAAATTTACTCATTTTTTTTAACGGGACGGTAGCGATGAGTGGTAGCGCAGGCGCGACGACAAGCCGCGGTCTTTCACCTGCGGCCCTGCTGGTGGCAGGCGCCTTTTTTATGGAGTTTCTCGACGGCACCGTTATCGCCACAGCGCTGCCGGAGATGGCCCGCACCTTTGGCGTGCAGGCGGTAGATCTCAATATTGGTATCAGCGCTTACCTGCTTACGCTTGCCGTGCTGATCCCCGCCAGCGGCTGGATAGCGGACCGCTTCGGCGCCCGCGTGGTGTTTACGATTGCGCTGGGTATTTTTACTCTCGCTTCGGTGCTTTGCGGCCTCGCTGAAAGCCTGGAAGTTTTTGTCGCCATGCGTATTTTGCAGGGCGTGGGCGGCGCGCTGATGGTACCTGTCGGGCGATTAGCGGTGCTGCGCACTACGCCCAAACATCAGCTGATAGGCGCTATCGCCACTCTTACCTGGCCCGCGCTGGTCGCCCCGATTATCGGCCCGCCGCTGGGCGGCTTTATCACCAGCTACGCCACCTGGCGCTGGATCTTCTTTATCAACCTGCCGCCTGGACTGCTGGCGATGTGGCTTGCGTTACGCATTATTCCTGATATTCGCGAAGAGGAGCGTCGACCTTTCGATACGCAAGGCTTTATCGCGACTGCCGTGGCGATGGTTGCGCTGGTCTACATGATGGAGCTCCTTGGTACAGAGCAGCCGGATCTCACGCTTGCTGGCGCGTTGCTGGTCGCTGGCGGCGGCGCGCTGTGGTTTGCGCTGCGTCATTTTCAGCGCGCACGCTATCCTTTGATTCGTCTTGACGCGATGCGGGTGCAGACCTTTCGCGTAACGATGTTTGGCGGCTCGCTGTTCCGCGCCTCCATCAGCGCTGTGCCCTTCTTATTACCGCTGCTGTTCCAGGTGGGCTTCGGCATGGATGCGTTTCACTCGGGCTTGCTGGTGCTGGCGGTGTTTGCCGGTAACCTCATGATAAAACCAGCCACTACGCCGCTTATCCGCACGCTGGGGTTTAAGAAATTGCTGCTGATAAACGGCCTGCTGAACGTGGCGGCGTTGCTCGCCTGTGCGTTCCTGACGCCGCAAACGCCTCTCTGGCTGATACTGGTCATTCTTTATCTGGGCGGCGTTTTTCGCTCTATTCAGTTTACGGGAGTCAGCACCCTCGCCTTCGCCGATGTGCCCTCGCCACAGATGAGCTACGCCAATACGCTGTTCAGCACCGCCACGCAACTGGCGGTCGGGCTTGGCATTACGCTTGGGGCGATTGGCATCCGGCTTGGTGAACTGATGAGCCGCTGGTTTTCGCTGGAAAGCCTGCCGGGTGTGAGTTTTCGTCTGGCGTTTGTCTGGATTGCGCTGATTTGTCTGGTGGGATTAATCGATACGCTGCGTCTGGCGCGTCAGGCCGGAGCAGCGGTTTCTGAAAAACGTTCATAAAAAACCAGCGCCCGGGCGCTGGTTTTCGTGTGATAAAAATCAGCCCAGTACTTCGCGTACGAAAGCTTCAATCTCTTTGTTCTGGCAGTTCTCAAAGAAGCATTTCTGGAAACGCTCGCCAGAAACTGCCGTTTTTACCAGCTCGCGGTCGATAGCGCGCAGGGTATCCAGATAGTTCTCTTTCACGACGGCGGCTTTCACCTGGTTAAGGATGCCCGCGTTGCGTACCTGCGGCTCTTTACGCTCCGGCGGATAACCCTCGCCTTTACGACCGGAGAATGCTTTTTCGAAGATAAATCGCACGTTCAGCTCCGCGCCCCAGCCGAAGCCTTTTGCGAAAGGCAGCGCCAGCGCGTTGCCGTTGTTGATCTGCGCGAACAAGAAAGCGTCCGCCGGATCGATACAGTAGCCGCACACCACGCCCGGATGAATGTTCAGGGACATCAGCGCGCCCTGGCCGGTGCCGCAACCGGTGATAACGAAATCCACCGCTTTTGCGTTCAGCAGAATGCTCGCCATGATCCCCAGATGGATATAGGTCAGGTGATGATCCTGCTCATCGCTCATGCCGACGTTGAAAACCGGATAGTCTTTCTCATCCGCAACCGCCTTGAGTTCTTTGTAGATGATGGCGTTTTTCGCCGCCTGACTGTTTTCCATCATCAGTGCAATTTTCATTCTTTCCTCCTGAGGGTACGCGGGTTTCCCCGCCACGAATAGCAAACCATGAGGTAAACATACTATTCACCAAACGCACTTTCAAATTAAATGAAAAAATGTTTTATAAAAGTGCATAGGCCTCACAGTTTTGCTTTTCGCCCACCAAACGGCGTCAGAATGTTTCCCAGTTTTCCTCTGCGGCTAGCGGGGAGCGTATGGATGGGGTGACCGAAGCGGTTTTAACAACAGTCGGTACGGCTTTTGTCTGCGCAGACTGAGCGATGCGGAACAGCGCTAAAACTTCGTTAAGGCGTACAGCCTGCTTCTCCAGATCCGCCGAAGAAAGTACGGACTGCTGAACCAGATGCACATTCTGCTGGGTAACGCTATCCATCTCTTTCACAGCAATGCCCACCTGGCTGATGCCTTTGCTCTGTTCGCCGGACGCGCTGGCGATCTCGCCCATGATGTCATTGACCTGCTGCACGGCGCGAAGAATTTTGCTCATCGCTTCGCCCGCTTTTTTTACCTGATCCGAGCCGGTATTGATGTTGCTGACTGACTCGTTAAGCAAGGTTTCAATCTCTTTCGCCGCCTGGGCGCTGCGGCTTGCGAGGTTGCGCACCTCGCTTGCCACAACGGCGAAACCGCGCCCCTGCTCGCCCGCGCGCGCCGCTTCAACCGCCGCGTTCAGCGCCAGAATATTTGTCTGGAAAGCGATGCTGTTTATCACGGTAGTGATATCGACGATTTTGTGTGAACTGCTGCTGATGACCGACATCGTCTTCATGACCTGATCAACAGATTGCCCGCCTTCAATGGCGGTTTGCGTGGCGTTTTGCGCAAGCTGGCTGGCATGACTGGCGTTATCAGCATTGAGTTTAACGGTGCTGCTGAGCTGCTCCATGCTGGCGCTGGTCTGCTCAAGCGCGGCGGCCTGCTGTTCAGAACGGCTCGATAGCTCATTGTTGACGCCTGTGACGTCGCCGGCGTGGGAGCGAATCGTATCAGCGCTGTTGCGAATGTCCGAGACGGTTTTTTCCCAGTTCCCCTGCATGGTTTTGATGTGCGGCACCATCATCCCGATACAGTTGCGGCCAAGATCGCGCAGCGGCGCAGAGAGATCTCCCTGCGCCAGCACATGCAGATGCTCACGGATAACATCCACCGGTTTAACCAGGCAGAAATAGAGGTAACGTTCGGTAAAGACCGTGATAACGATACTGGCTAAAACGGAGGTCATCAGCAGCGTCTGGGCGCCGTCTATCCATGATTTTTGCTCCCCGGTAAGCGTCAGGCTCTCTTCCAGATTATGCAAAAACCAGAGCGTTAATCCGGAAACGCCAATCCAGGCGAGGGCGGAAAAACAAAGTATCATGACCACCATTGCACGGATTTTGATATTACGAATGAAATTCATAGTGTTTTCTCGGTGTGTAGATATGCCGTCCTTATGCGAGGCATGACGACACCCTTCCTGCTTCATTCGTGATTCTTGCGTACGAATAGAAACGTGCCGTATCGCTATTTTCGGCATCTCCTGGAGAAACTTAAGTGATTGAACATAAAAATTAAGTACCGCTAAACTTAGTGAGGTAATAATAATATCGCCAGGGCAACGCTATGATCTGTGGGCTTTTCGGGCGATTGCATTGGTTCGGCTTATGCCATGATGGGAGCTGAATGAACACTCCGGGAACCGACATGCGCAACGTGATACTTCTCGCAGCCCTGCTGCTGGCTGGCTGTACCATAACGAAAAACCCCGAAGTTGTGGGCGGCAACAAGCTCACTGGCATGGTGCGCCTGGGCTTTAACGACCCCGCTTTGTTTAACGCAAAAGCAGACCCTTATCTCGCTCAGGGTACCGCCACGCGTCAGTGTCAGGAGTGGGGCTTCGCCACGGCGGAAAACTATGGCCAGCCGATAAAAACCTGCTCTGTTATCAGCGGAACGCAATGTCTGAACGAATCAGTGATACTGGAATACCAGTGCCGTGGCTTTGCCGTGCCGCAAAATGCGGGTTGGTAAGCGTCTGCGCCAGCTCGTAAGGCTGGCGCATATCAATATGCGTAACGAATAATCTATTGACCATGATCCTTCTGACGCCTTTCCTGCGCCCATGATTCACTCCCCGCGCCGCTTTGCTTCGCCTTCTTTTCAGCGTCAGATAAAAAAACGGAAACTGTTGTTGTTGTATGAGAGATAAACGGGACAAACAAAGACTGTATCGCGCGGAAGGCATCAAGCTGCTATACAGCAACGCGCTGCCCGGTATTTTGATTACTTTTATTGTCGCCACCAGCCTGGTCTTTACTTTTCTCGGCCATGAGAACCGCACGGGCAAGCTCATCTGGTGGGCAACTATCTGCCTGCTATTGGCCGTTCGTTTGGTTGACACCCTCCTCTGGTATCGGGCTAACAGCTTTGAGCGAAAACAAAACCATTTTTACTGGCGCTTCAGCACAGGCTGCCTGCTGACCGCCTTATTATGGAGCAGCTGGTGTCTGTTCTTTAGCGGTGGATTCAGTAGTGAGGAGTTCACCTCTTCGATGGTTATCCTCTCTGCTATGGCTGGCGGCGCGACCAGCATTCTTTCCGGCAACGCGCTTATCGGCACGCTGTATCCCATCATCGTACTGGTGCCTTTTTCTCTGGAGCTGCTGTGCGCCAGCGAAAAGTACAAAAACAATCTTGGGGCGCTGGGGCTGTGCTTTACCGCCATTATGGTTTTTTCTGCTGGCCGCGCCGCGCGCTATGTTAAAAGCGCCATTCTGCTGAAGTATAAAAACAGCCAGCTGCTGGAGCGCATGGAAGAGACGATTCGCACCCGTACGCAGGAAATTTATGAGATTTCGCATACCGACTCGCTGACAGGGTTACATAACCGCGTCGCTTTCCTGCGCGCCGCTAATGCGTTGACGCTGCGCTATAAGCAGAATGAAATTAGCGGCTTCAGCCTCTTTTTTATCGACCTTGATGGCTTTAAAGCCATCAACGATACGCTTGGTCATGACGCTGGCGATCAAATCCTGCTGGCGTTCAGCGACCGGCTGAAAACCTTTAACCGGGATAATAATGCGATGCTCTGCCGCTGGGGCGGCGATGAGTTTATTTTTTGTATTCCCCTGACTGACAGAGCGCAGCTTGCCCGCCTGGCGCAAGAGATGAACGAGAGCTTTAGCCAACCCTGGGCGTTGCGCGGGCAGGAGCTTTTTCTTAGCGCCACCATTGGCATCGCCATCTGTCCACGTCATAGCGAAGCGATAACCCGGCTGATTCAGCTTGCGGATATCGCTATGTACTCCCTGAAAGGGAAACAGCCGCAGCGCGTTGCATTTTATAACCGCGAGCTTGAGACAGAGCTGCTAAACCAGGTGTATCTGCAGGAAGCGCTAAAAAGCGCGCTGGCGAAAAATGAGATGCGGCTGGTTTATCAGCCTATTGTCGAGGCGCAAACCGGACGTATTGTCTCCCTTGAGACGCTATTACGCTGGCAGTGCGGCGATGACGCTATTCCTCCTTCGCTGTTTATTCCGGTGGCAGAAAAAAGCGGCAGTATTGTGCCGCTGGGATACTGGATAATCGAGGAAGCCTGTAAAACGCTTGCTGAGCTGCCGCCCGCTGCAAAGGAGATTGCCCTTTCGGTTAATGTCTCTATCGTTCAATTACAGGACGCCGCGTTCATCGATAAGGTCGAGCAGTTGTTAACTCACTATGCCATTGCACCAGAGCGCCTGCATCTTGAGGTAACGGAGTCGTTATTTCACGAAAGCCAGACGGAGATTTACGCGAAAGTCAGCTATCTGCAGGATAAAGGGGTACGGATTTCCATCGACGACTTTGGCACGGGGTATTCCAGTCTTTCCGTCATTCAAAACATGCGCATCGACTTTGTGAAGATCGATCGCTCCTTCGTCAACAATATCGATGATAAAGGTCTGGCTGTGGTGCAGGCGGTGCTGACCATGTCAGGCACCTTTGGCTATGAAGTGATTGCCGAAGGCGTAGAAACGGCGAGGCAGGCGCAGACGCTGCGCAACTTCGGCGTTCCTTTGTTACAGGGATATTATTTCAGTCAACCGTTAGAAAAAGCCGCCATGCTGGCGAGAGTAGTCGAAGCCACCTGCGCAACTCGCCTGTAAATTTTAATTAAGCCGCTATTAACGGTTCCTTTCTCGCGGCTTATTTATCTGCTCATTCAGACACCCCTTATATTTATTACTTCAACAAGCAGCTTTTAATTAATTTAATGCGTCTGATTTCTATTTACATTTTTACTTAACTGTCTTATTTATTTTACCTTTTGCAAATAGATAAATAACAAATTATAGTGCCGCCATCTTCATTCTCTTGCGGAGCGCAAACATGCTTAAACCCGATATGATGGAAAAACTTAATGAGCAAATGAACCTGGAGCTCTATTCCTCTTTGCTTTATCAACAGATGAGCGCCTGGTGCAGCTACCACAGTTTTGAAGGGGCCGCCGCTTTCCTGCGCCGCCACGCGCAGGAAGAGATGACGCATATGCAACGTCTGTTTGATTACCTGACGGATACTGGCAGCCTGCCGCAAATCAACGCGATTCCTTCGCCTTTCGCGCAATATGCTTCGCTCGACGAACTGTTTAAAGCGACTTATGAGCATGAACAGTTGATTACGCGCAAGATTAATGAATTAGCCCATGCCGCGATGATGGGTCAGGATTACCCGACCTTTAATTTCCTGCAATGGTATGTCGCTGAGCAGCACGAAGAAGAAAAATTATTTAAATCGGTGATCGATAAGCTGAGTCTGGTCGGGAAAAGCGGCGAAGGGCTTTATTTTATCGATAAAGAACTCGCCACGCTGGATGCGCAGGCTTAATTACGCCAGTCAGTGAAATTAACAGATACAAGCGAAGCAGACATTATTTTATGTCTGCTTTTTTTATGGCGGCGTGCTGATAATGGATTTCAGCGCCACTATGGCGCAGTTGAAGAGAGAGGATGTTTCGTTTCCTCCTGTTACGCCAGGTACAACCGAAAACGTTAACACCAGCAAGCATCGCTTCAGCGTGAAAAGGAACGTGACGTAGTAAAAAACGGCAGCCAATAAGCATTACCAATAAAAAAACCACCTTTCGGTGGTTTTGCACGACACTGCTTATTGCTTTGATTATTCTTGTCTTTCCCAGTGGTACCCGGAGCGGGACTTGAACCCGCACAGCGCGAACGCCGAGGGATTTTAAATCCCTTGTGTCTACCGATTCCACCATCCGGGCTCGGGAAGAAAGTGGAGGCGCGTTCCGGAGTCGAACCGGACTAGGCGGATTTGCAATCCGCTACATAACCGCTTTGTTAACGCGCCAGATTCTTCGCCTTTTCAGGCTGCACCCGCCTTAACGGCCAGTGCTTTTTAAACTGGAGCGGGAAACGAGACTCGAACTCGCGACCCCGACCTTGGCAAGGTCGTGCTCTACCAACTGAGCTATTCCCGCTTATCAGAGCGACTTAACTTGTTGCTAAGTTAATTGCTTGATTTCTTTATCTTCCGGCAAACCGTGCCGCCGTTCGATGCGTTGCATTCTACTTACCTGACGCAGTGAGTCAACGAAATTTTCCCACCAGCCGGTTTGTTTGCTGAATTTTGCGCCGGATAGATCACCGTTCGAGCAAATCGCCCCGCGCAGCGTTCAAATATTGGAACATTGACCAGAACGTTAATACCGCAGCGATGAAAAAGAGCGCGATGCCAGCATACTCGATCCAGATATTAGGACGCCACAGCAGACCGATCAGCGCCAGCATCTGCGCCGTGGTCTTTACTTTGCCAATCCAGGAAACCGCCACGCTGCTGCGCTTGCCCAGCTCCGCCATCCATTCGCGCAGCGCTGAGATAATAATTTCACGGGCGATCATGGTTGCGGCCGGCAGGGTTATCCACCAGCTGTGGTAATGCTCCGCCACCAGCACCATCGCTATCCCTACCATAACTTTATCGGCGACCGGATCAAGAAAGGCGCCAAAACGGGTGCTCTGGTTCCAGCGGCGGGCCAGATAGCCATCAAACCAGTCGGTTATGGCCGCGAAAAAAAAGATAAGGGCGCAGACAAAGGGCGCCCAGTGAAACGGCAGATAAAACGCCAGCACAAAAAACGGAATCAGGATGACGCGAAACAGGGTCAGCAGCGTAGGAATATTGAATTGCATAATGCAGGTAACTATCTGTCGTCAGTGAAATTACCGCTATGTTGCTACATAGCCCCTAATGTTTCAACGAGTAGTAGATCTTTTCTGCCAGCGCCTGCGAGATACCTGGAACTTTTGCAATTTCCTCAACAGAAGCGTTAAGCAAAGGTTGCAATCCGCCCATATATTTCAGCAGCATCTGGCGGCGTTTCGGTCCAATGCCTTCTATCTCTTCCAGCGTACTGGTGTTTTTAACCTTAGCCCGTTTTTTACGATGTCCTGTTATCGCATGGTTATGGGATTCATCGCGAATGTGCTGGATAACATGCAGCGCGGGCGAATCAGACGGTAAAGAGAACCCCTCCCCTTCCGGTTCGAAGAAAAGCGTTTCCAGCCCCGCCTTACGGTCGCTGCCTTTCGCCACGCCGAGCAGCAGCGGATGGTGTTTATCCCAGGGCACATCAAGTTCGGCAAATACCGCTTTGGCCTGCGCCAACTGCCCCTTCCCTCCATCTATCAGGATAAGGTCCGGCACCTTGCTTTCATCAATCGCTTTACCATAACGGCGACGCAGCACCTGGTTCATCGCAGCGTAGTCATCACCGGGCGTAATGCCGGTAATATTGTAGCGGCGATATTCCGCCCGCACCGGGCCGTTGCTGTCAAAGACCACGCAGGAAGCCACTGTCTGCTCGCCCATAGTATGGCTGATATCAAAACACTCCATGCGCTTCACATCCGGGAGATCGAGCGTTTTCGCAAGCGCGGCGAGCCGCTGGCTGATGGTCGACTGTTGCGAAAGCTTTGTCGTCAGTGCCGTCGCGGCGTTGGTGCGCGCAAGCTTCAGGTAGCGGGCGCGGTCGCCTCGCGGTTTGGTCTGAACGTGAACGCGACGTCCCGCCAGTTCGCTGAGCGACTCCGCCAGTACATTCTGGTCCGCCAGCGCGAAGTCGAGCAGGATCTCCCCAGGCAGCGTACGCATCTGGCTTCCCTGCAGGTAAAACTGCCCGACAAACGTCTCCACCACTTCGGCTAAATCGGTGCCGCCGGGCACTTTCGGGAAATAGCTGCGGCTGCCCAGCACTTTACCCTGACGAATAAACAGCACATGCACGCAGGCCATGCCCGCATCAAACGCCACGCCGATCACGTCCAGATCGTCGCCCGTGTTGGAGACAAACTGTTTTTCCGTCACGCGGCGCACGGCCTGAATCTGGTCGCGGATGCGCGCAGCCTCTTCAAACTCCATGCTCTGGCTCGCTTTCTCCATGCGCGCCACCAGTTGGTTTATCACCTGGTCATCTTTTCCGGCGAGGAACAGGCGCACATATTCCACCTGCTGCGCATAATCCTCTTCGCTCACCAGCCCTTCAACGCACGGCCCAAGGCAGCGGCCAATCTGGTATTGCAGACAAGGACGCGAACGGTTGCGGTAAACGCTGTTTTCACACTGGCGAACCGGGAAGATCTTTTGCAGCAGCGCCAGCGTTTCACGCACCGCGTACCCGTTCGGGAACGGGCCAAAATATTCGCCTTTGGCATGCTTCGCGCCACGGTGCATGGCAAGCCGCGGATGGGTGTCGCCGCTCAGAAAGATGTAGGGGTAGGATTTATCATCACGCAACAGAACGTTGTAACGCGGCTGATAAAGTTTGATGTAGTTATGCTCAAGCAGCAACGCCTCCGTTTCGGTGTGCGTCACCGTCACGTCAATCTGCTGGATTTGCGCGACCAGCGCTTCGGTTTTCCGGCTCGCGAGGTTGCTGCGAAAGTAGCTTGAAAGGCGCTTCTTGAGATCTTTTGCCTTACCGACATAGATAACCGTGCCGCTGGCGTCATACATTCGGTAGACGCCAGGCTGGCTGGTCACGGTTTTCAGGAAAGATTTAGAATCAAAAACTTCACTCACTGACTTGTTAACGTCTCCGCATTACACAGGCCATGGCGGATTGCCAGGTGAGTCAGCTCCACATCGCCATGGATATTCAGCTTACTGAACATTCGGTAGCGGTAGCTGTTCACCGTTTTAGGGCTGAGATTAAGTTGTTCAGAAATCTCAGTGACCTTCTGGCCTTTGGTAATCATGAGCATAATCTGCAATTCGCGTTCAGACAAACTGGCAAACGGCGATTCCGTTTTGGCGGGCTCGATTTGGCTGAGCGCCATCTGCTGCGCAATGTCTGAGGCGATGTAGCGTTGACCGGCATGAACGCAGCGAATGGCGCTGACCACTTCCGCTGGCGCGGCGCCTTTGCTGAGATAACCCGCCGCACCAGCCTGCATGACTTTGGCAGGCAGCGGATTTTCCGTATGCACGGTTAACATAATCACTTTGATGTCAGAAGAGTAACGGGCGATTTTACGGGTTGCCTCAAGGCCGCCAATACCCGGCATGCTCATGTCCATTAACACGACATCGACCGGATTCGCGCGGCACCATTTAATAGCGTCCTCACCGCAGCAGGCTTCGCCCGCCACTTTTATGCCTTTGATATCTTCAAGAATGCGTCGTATCCCTGCGCGCACCAGTTCATGGTCATCAACAAGAAGAACGTTGATCAATGGAAAACTCTCCAGAAAAGGGATAACGCTGCTAAAGCCAATTCGCCGTATATTAACGGGTTTTAAGTCAACTTTAAAACGCAAAACGTCCGCTGAGCCGGTTTGCCCTCTCGTTTTTGGAAATAAAATGCGACAGCCGTACCTAAAAAATGGCAAGAGACCGAAACGATATAAAAATAAATCATTACATTTCAATGATTTAGTTTCATATAACTTTTTTATCAGTTATCAGGAAAATAAATCTATATTTAAGCTTTTGTTAATTAACCTTCCAAAAACCAACCTGAAACATATTATTTAACGCCGCGAAAAATCTTCCTCACATTAAGCAAAGTTCGTATAAAAAATACGTTTGTCACGGTAAACCCAACCCGGCAGACGTACAAAAAATGCGCATTGATTACTTTTCTGCGCCTTGTGGTATACTCCGCGCCCTCAACAATCTCGCCGCGCCTTATCGTTGCGCCATTACACAGAGGAAAAGAGATGAGCACCCCTGATTTTTCCACCGCTGACAATCTGCAGGAACTGGCTCTGGAAGTCGCCTGTCTGAAAGGCCTGATCACCCAAATGCTGCAGGCTATGGGGCAGGCCGATGCCGGTCGGGTTATTATTAAAATGGAAAAGCAGATTGCTGAAATGGAAAACGAAGCGCAGGCCGCTGTCTTCAGCAATACGGTTAAGCAAATTAAACAAGCTTACCGCCAGTAATAAAAAAGGCAGCCAGGGAAAAACTGGCTGCCTTTTTGCTGTCTGACACGCAGAACTTAAGTAAAACTCATATCAGTCCAATCGCCGCCGCGTAACAGGCAATCTGCGTCTTATTTGGCGCGTTGAATTTTTTCTGCATGTTCTTCTGATGGAAATTAACCGTGTTCTCAGAAATAGCGAGAATAATGGCTATTTCCGCCGAGGTTTTCCCCTCCGCCGTCCATTGCAAAATCTCCTTTTCCCTTTTGCTGAGCCTCATCTCAAGAGAGGCCATCGCCGGGTCTTCAAGCCGGGCCAGGGTCATCATGCTTAATTCCGTCAAATACTGAAGACGCAATTCCAGTTCAGCATCATCAAGCGTTTTCCCATTCACTTGCGTGCGCGAAATCGAAAGGAAACCCTGCGCGCGGTTAGGCGCCATCACGCACTGCGTTATCCCCCTGCGCAGCCCGAAATCACGGGCTCTGGCCCATAACTCCTCCGCGGGCGCCGCGAAAAGCGCATCATCCCAGTTAAGAAAACCACGCTGGTAATTTTGTGGTTTAAGCACGGGATCGATGGCGAAATAATTCTCCGCCTGATAGTGATCTAACCACGCCTGCGGGTAGGTGGTATAAAGTGTTAGTCTTGGCCGTGTGAAAGGAACGGGATGCTTAATACAAAGCGCGAAATAATCAAATTCTAAGTTTTGCGTTTGCTGGTGTAGCAGGTCGTAAATCTCATCGGCAGTTGCGATTGACTGAAAGCGGTTCAGCATGTGCTGTCGCCAGTCAAAAAAATCACTTTCCTTCATGCTGTGCGACTATTCCCCTGCGTTATTAATATCGTCCAATTATACGAATATAACGTATCATTTCTTTGAAATCATTTATACACATTATCATTGAAGCCCACATGAGAAGAAATCTCTTGCTAAGGTTTATGCGATAAGCAGGAGAGAAAAATGTGTAAACCAACCGAGACAGCTTCTGTCTTTACCGAACTCTGGCGTGAATTACAGGAAAATTCGCCGCCGGATATTTTATATATTCATCGCGGCGCGCTGCCTTCTTGCTTTGCCGTTAGCGATATTGCGGCGGCAAGTATTGCGCTGGTAGCCGGCACGCTGCAGCGCCTTATTTCTTCCAACGCCACGCCAGAAGTTGACCGCAGGCTGGCGAGCCAGTGGTTCCAGATGAGCCTGCGGCCGCTTAACCGCCCTGCTCCCGCGCTCTGGGATCCTTTTGCCGGAGATTACGCAACGCAGGATGGCTGGATAAGACTGCATACTAACGCCGCCCATCATCGCCAGGCGATGGAGCGCGTGCTGGGCATTCACGCGGACCGGGAAGCGCTGGCCGCTACGGTAAAAGGCTGGCGAAGCGTGGCGCTTGAAGACGCCATCGCGCAGGCTGGCGGTTGCGCGGCGGCGATGCGCAGCGAAAGTGAATGGCGCAGCCACCCGCAGGGTGCGGCGGTCGCGCGCGAACCGCTCTTTATACAGCAATTCACGGGCGCAGCCCCAGCGGCGCCATGGCGGCTCCCTGCTGCCAGACCCCTGCTTGGCATTCGCGTGCTGGATTTGACGCGCATTATCGCAGGGCCCGTCGCCACACGGCTGCTGGCCGGGCTCGGCGCGCAGGTGCTGCGCATTGACCCGCCCGGCTGGGCCGAACCGACCCTGGAAGAGGAAATCACGGCGGGGAAACGCTGCGCGCGGCTCAATCTCAAAAGCGAGGAAGGCAAGGCGCGGCTACGTGATTTACTGGCGAAGGCGGATGTCGTGGTGCATGGCTACCGGGCCGATGCGCTGGCGGCGTTGGGTTTTGATGAGGAAACGCGAAGCGCGCTGGCGCCAGGCCTGGTGGATGTTTCGCTGAACGCCTGGGGCTGGAGCGGCCCGTGGCGCAACCGTCGGGGCTTCGACAGCCTGGTGCAGATGGCCTGCGGCATCGCGCATGCCGGCATGCTCTGGCAAGGGAGCGACAAGCCCACCCCGCTGCCGGTGCAGGCGCTCGATCACGCCACGGGCTACATGATGGCCGCCGCTGTGCTGAAGGGACTTTATCACCGTTTACATGCTCAGCAGGGCTACCGGGCGCGGCTTTCGCTGGCGCGCACGGCGGCGTTTCTGATGGCGCATCCCCAGCGGCAGGAGACAGCGTTTCCCGCACGAAGCCGGTATGACGAGCTGCCTTTTTATGAGTGGTCTTCTTTCGGGCTGGGGGCGCGGCTCAAACCGCCGCTGTGGCTTGCGGGTACGCCGCTTGCCTGGTCACGCGCGCCCTCGCCGCTCGGCAGCGACGAGGCGAAGTGGGCCTGGTGATATCCTGCGGCGTTGAGGCAGCGCTGCGGTTCAGAACTCCCCTCCCCTGCGTCGGGGAGAGGGTCAGAGCAGGCGCCTCAGGCGTTCAGGAACTTCTCAAGAAACTGCCGGGTACGCGGCTGTTGCGGGTTAGCGAAGAGTGATTTCGCTGGCCCCTGCTCCACGATGCGTCCCTGGTCCATGAAAATGGCGCGGTCCGCCACGTCGCGGGCGAAGCTCATCTCATGCGTAACGATAACCATGGTGCGTTTCTCTTCGGCAAGCTGCCGAATAGTATTCAGCACCTCTCCCACCAGCTCCGGGTCCAGCGCCGACGTCGGCTCGTCAAAGAGGATAACGTCCGGACGCATCGCCAGTGCCCGGGCTATCGCCACGCGCTGTTGCTGCCCGCCAGAGAGACGCTTAGGATAGCTGGTCTCTTTCCCGGTCAGCCCGACTTTCGCCAGCAATTCACGCGCCCGGGCAGCGGCCTCGGCTTTGGGTTCGCCTTTAACGATAACCGGCCCTTCGATAATATTTTCCAGCACCGTACGGTGAGGGAAGAGATTAAAGCTCTGAAACACGAACCCGACGTGCTGGCGCAGCCGCCGCACCAGCGCTTTCTGCTGGCTCATCGGCTTCGCGGCGTCGATGAGCATTTCGCCCACTCTGATGGTGCCGCTGTCGGGCTGCTCCAGCAGGTTGATGCTGCGCAGCAGCGTCGTTTTCCCGGAGCCGCTCGGCCCGATAATCGCCACAACCTCTCCCTCTGCGACCTCAAGGTCAATGCCGTGCAGCACCGTCTGGCCGTGGAACGCTTTCACCAGTTTTTTTACTTCAATCGCACTCATTTCGGTTCGCGCTCCTGTCGGTTCAGCTGGTTTTCGAAATAGTTTTGCAGCGCGGAGAGCACCGTCGCCATTACCCAGTAAATCAGTGAAGCGGCCAGATACATGGTGAACACTTCCAGCGTGCGCGACGTTATCAACTGCGCCTGACGGAACAGCTCTGGCACCTGAATGGTGGCGGCAAGCGAGGTATCTTTCACCAGGCTGATGAAGCTGTTGCTGAGCGGCGGCAGCGCTACGCGGGCCGCCTGCGGCAGAATGGCGCGGCGCAGCGTTTGCCACGGCGTCATGCCGATACTCGCCGCCGCTTCCCACTGCCCTTTATCGATAGAGGAAATCGCCGCGCGCAGCGTCTCCGAGGTATAAGCCGCGGTGTTCAGCGACAGTCCGATCATGGCCGCCGGGATAGGGTCCAGCTCAATGCCAAACTGCGGCAGGCCGTAGTAGATCATAAAGAGCTGCGCGATAAGCGGCGTGCCGCGAAAAATCGAAATATAAAAGCGCGCCAGCCAGGAGATGGGCCAGATATGAGACAGGCGCATCAGCGCCAGCACAAAACCGAGCACCAGCCCGAAAAACATGCCGCCGATGCTAAGCTGCAGCGTAAAAACAGCGCCCCGCAGCAAAAAGGGGGCGGAGTCGAGCACCAGTTGAATACTTTCTTGCATTATATAAATCGCACCCAGGGTTATCAGATATGCGGATGATAGGCGAAAAGCGCCGGCGCGCCGCCTGTATGAACAAAGAGAATCGGTCCGTGGTCTTTGAAGCGTTGCTGTGCAATGCCGTCAATGAGCCCGGCCATCGCTTTCCCGGTGTATACCGGGTCGAGCAGAATGCCTTCAAGGCGCGCCAGCAGTTTTACCGCCTCCATCCCTTCGTCGTTAGGTACGCCGTAAGCCGGGGCAAAATAATCATCCCATAAAAGGATGTCCGCACGCGCTTCCAGCTCCAGGGCCTGCGCGACCGCCTGTTGCAGCGCCACAACTTTCGGTTTTTGCTGCTCAACCTTGCGCGATACCGTCACGCCAATCAGGTCGACTTCCGGCATCAGTTGCTCCAGCCCCACCGCCAGCCCGGCGTGGGTCCCTGCGCTGCCGGAGGCGACCACCACAGAAGAGAGTTCAACCGCGCCTTCACATTGCTGGGCGATTTCCAGCGCGCTTTCCACATAGCCGAGTGCGCCCAGCGCATTGGAACCGCCAACCGGGATGACATAAGGACGAAAGCCCTGCGCTTCCACGCGGGTGGCAAGCTCGTTGAGCTGCGCATCCGGATCGGTGAGCGCCGCGCACATTTCAATCTGGGCGTTGAATAAATCCAGCAACAGGCGGTTGCCGTTGCTGAGGTAGTTTTCAGCGCGCGTGCCCATCGGGTTTTCCAGCAGCGCCACGCAGTTAAGCCCAAGCTTCGCCGCCACCGCCGCCGTCTGGCGCACATGGTTAGACTGAATGGCGCCGGCGGTGATAAGCGTATCCGCGCCTTCGCGCAACGCTTCGGCGGCGAGAAACTCCAGCTTGCGCAGCTTGTTGCCGCCCATCGCCACCGGGGTGACGTCGTCGCGCTTAATGTAGATTTCGCGCCCCAGGTAATCTGACAGGCGCGGCAGATACTCAAGCGGCGTGGGCGCGCCAATCAGTTCGAGGCGCGCAAAGCGGGTTAAATTTTGCAAAGACATACAGCCTCCGGTTGCCGTTTCAGATATGGCGTAACGTTTTATTATGATTCACCCAGACTGCGCCCGGCAGAATACAATAAAAAAAGGTGCTGAAATCAGCACCTTTTTTCTTCAAAACGTCGCTTATTTGGTTACATCCGCGCCAAACCACTTCTCAGAAAGCTGCTTGAGCGAGCCATCCTTCTGCATATCGGCGATAGCCTGGTTAATGGCGTTCAGCAAATCTTCATTGCCTTTACGCAGCGCCACGCCAGCTTCCTGACGTGAGAACGGTTCACCCGCTGCGGCCAGGGTATTGTTGGTTTTCTTCACCAGATCCAGCGCCGCCAGACGGTCAACCAGGATGGCGTCGATACGGCCTACGCGCAGATCCTGATATTTGGTCGGGTCATCGTCATAGGTACGGATATCCACGCCCTGGACATTCTGGCGCAGCCACTCTTCATAGTTAGTGCCAAGGCCCACGCCCACTTTTTTGCCTTTCAGCGAATCGGCGTTAGTGATGCTGTTCGCGTTCTCTTTTTTCACCAGCGCCTGAATGCCGGAAACGGTATAAGGCGTGGAGAAGTCATATTTTTTCTTACGCTCGTCGGAGATAGTGACCTGGTTTATCACCACATCGATGCGTTTAGAATCAAGCGAAGCGAGCATGCCGTCCCATTTAGTCGGTTTCAGAGAGGCTTTAACGCCAAGATGCTGGGCCAACTGTTCGGCGAACTCGACTTCAAAACCGGTCAGCTTGCCGTCGTCGCCTTGATAGCTGAACGGCGGATAGGTGCCTTCAAGCCCTACCAGCAGCGTGCCGCGCTCTTTAACTTTATTAAGCAGGTTTTCCGCAGCGTAAGTCTTTACGCTCATGCCGGCGACCAGCGCCACCGCCATCACGCCCATCAGCGCTTGCCGACCAAAAGTAGCTAATTTCATATTTCCCCCAGAGAGTCAAAACGTTAAGCCGCAGTGTAAGTAGTTTCGCAGAGAAAGCAAAATCGACTCCGCTACAACTTATTCTTTTTTAATATATATCACATGTCGAGGACGCGGCGGGGTTATGTGTCTGGGGGAGCGCTTTTTGCGCCTGGTACTGGGCGTACTTACGCAGCGCGATGCGATAATTGTTCGTGCTGGTGAGCGGTAGCCACATGTCGAGTTGGGCATCAATATCGCCCTGCAAGGCCAGATCCTGCGGCACCTGTTTTTGCGTCAGGTGCGCGCCGAGACGGCGCAGGCGAACAACATATTCACGGATAGTGCCGTGGCTCATGTCGGTCTGTTCGAAGAGATACTGCTTGAAGCCGATGATATCGAAATAGTTGCTCTGCTCTTTGCAGTGCAGATCGCCGCAAAAGCGGCAAAGCGCCACCCACTCCTGACGCTCCACCTCCCAGGCTGTTTCGTCCATGAGCGTATCGAGTTGCGCGATGGCTATCTTGTTGACTATCTCACCCTGGCGGACCAGGGTGATGCGGTCAAGCAGCTTATGGCAGTGCGCGCAGTGGGTTTGCGCGTGTTTGAAATCTTTCAGGTAGCGGCTCAGGGGCCGTCTTTTTAGTTGCTGCACCGTCATGATAACTCCTCAATAAATGCTGTGTGTGGCGTTACCGGCAGGTGAGCAACTCAGGTTATAGCTTCCCCAGCCGGGTGCGCAGACGTTTAATAGCCTGGCTGTGCAGCTGGCTTACCCGCGACTCCCCTACTTCCAGCACCGCGCCAATCTCCTTGAGATTGAGCTCTTCCTGGTAATAGAGCGTCAGCACCAGCTGTTCACGCTCCGGCAGCGATTCGATCGCTTCCATCACGCGATGGCGAAGATTGCTCTCCAACAGCTGTTGCAAAGGGTTTTCATTCTGGTGCTCTTCAGTGACCAGCTCGATGCTGTCGCCATGCTCTTCCCGCCACTCGTCGTAGGAGAAAAGCTGGCTGTTATTGGTATCGAGCAGCATCTGCCGGTACTCTTCGAGCGGGATATCCAGGCGCTGCGCCACTTCAGTTTCGGTGGCGTTGCGTCCCAGTTCCTGTTCCAGTTGGCCTATAGCCTGCGCCACTTCGCGCGCGTTGCGTCGGACGCTGCGCGGCACCCAGTCGCGGCTGCGCAGTTCATCCAGCATCGCGCCACGAATACGCTGCACTGCGTAAGTGGTAAATGCCGTTCCTTGCAGGGCGTCGTAGCGTTCGACTGCGTTTAGCAGGCCAATACCGCCCGCCTGGAGCAGATCGTCCAGTTCCACGCTCGCCGGCAGCCGCACCTGAAGGCGCAATGCTTCGTGACGCACCAGCGGCACATAACGCTGCCACAGCGAGTGTTTATCCATTACACCTTCAGCGGTATACATTGAATTCACGATAAACAGCCCTGCGTTAATTGAGTTATCGGCACGATTATCCGTTTCTGGAGGACTATCTATCGAATGAATAAAGACACAAAAGGAGGGTTATTTGACTTTTGTTAACCGGGTAGCAGGAAAAAAGACCATATCCAGTAAATTTATTGATAAATTTCAATAAATTAAGCCTTTTAACGGCAGGAAAGCCTGCCGTTGATGATTAACCAAGAAGATGGATCATAGAGAGATCGTCACCCGATCTCACGCTTTCGATATGCCCATAAAACGTCTCGGTCAGCGCTTTGTTATGCTGACTTAGCGAATGGAAGCTATAGACAATATTCACCAGATCGTCGCGCTCTATCGAACCTTTATGCTTCGCGCAAGCCGAAGCCAGAAGTTTAATAAAGTAATATTCGGCTACGATCATATAGAGCGCGCGCAGCGGCGGCACACTCTGATAGTTTGGAAAATTGTTTTGCCAGAACTTATAAAGAATAAAGTTTTTGATGGCAAACCCGCTCTCTTCAAAAGAGGGCAGCACGATTTCTTGCCAGGCGTTTTCAATAGCGGTAATTTTTTCTTCGAGACCCGCATCCTGCTGTGCGAAGAGCGCATGTAATAAGTAATCGATATAATAATTAAGCACGCCGCTGCCACGGGTCGTCGCTTTTTTGCGAAAGAAATCCTGCATTAATAAGACCAACGATACTTTCACTTTTTTATCGGTACTAAGTGCGGCCAACTCTTGTTTCATTTCGCCCGACTGCAACTGACCAGCTAAAACGGCATAGGCGTTTTCAATTTCAACAAGCGAAGCATCATCAATCGTTTCAACTTTCTCAATAAACATAAGAAACTTGATGGTGGCGTAGAGACCGGTTTCGACATCCGTTTCAACAAAATCGATAAGGCTCAGGCAAAACAGGTTGAGAAGCTTGTTTTGTGCAGAGATGGGATTGGCGTTATTGAATTTATCCTGCAAGACGACTCGCTCAGAGAAGCGCATTGCATCAGCATCGCTAAAAATAATCGACGCTACTTCCGGGCAAGAGATATTAAGCGAATGCTGAATCTCCGCTTTATAGACACGATTCGACCGGGGAAACATAGAACAGGTGTGGCTTAATGCCTGGGCTCCCATGCTTTTCTGCACCCGGCATAACCGATCTTCATCGAAATAAGGGCAGTTCCCCGTTAGTGGTGAAAACTTCACAATGCCCCAGTCCTGCTGGCTCTTTTTTACTATATCAATACTTTGCTCCGCGATCGTACGGATCGTGAAGTCTTTGCTGGTGGTGTATTTCTTTACCGTCTGCTTATCAAGCGTAATCTGCCAGCCCTTACAGCAATGGTCACGGCAGGCTCCTCCAGTACAGCTGAAGGAACGCACAAATGCAGGTTCGTTAATCAATATTTCTCTCATTACGCTTGCTCCAGTCGAAAAAAAAGGCAGCTTTCGCTGCCTTGATTATCTTTAACTTCCCAAATTTCAATCGCTGGATTAACGCAGCAGAGAGAGTACGTTCTGGGTAGTTTGGTTAGCCTGAGCCAGAACAGAAGTACCAGCCTGCTGCAGGATCTGCGCGCGAGACATGTTGGAAACTTCAGTCGCGTAATCAGCGTCTTCGATACGGCTACGTGCAGAAGACAGGTTGTTTACGGTGTTGCCCAGGTTGGTGATGGTAGAATCCAGACGGTTCTGCACCGCACCCAGGGAGCTACGCAGGGTATCAACCTGCTGCAGCGCTTTGTCGATGGAGCTCAGCGGGTCAACAACAGCTTCTTCGCCCGCAGTCACAGCGCCAGTAGTCTTATTAGCTTCTGCTTTGTAGTAAGAAACTTTACCGTCAGTGCCAGTATTTTTAATGAAGTACTGGGTGGAAGTAGTACCATCTTCGGCCTTCACTTCACGCGCCATCAGGGCATTGGTGCCTTTCAGGGAAGCATTTACAGAAGTCAGGTCAGCGTTAACAGCGGCTTTACCAGCGGTAGTGGAACCCGGCAGAGTCAGCACGTTGTCTTTAGATACTTCTTTAAAGCCTGCACCGCCAGTAGTGTTAGCAGTTGCATCAGCAGTACCCAAAGTTACTGCACCGGTGGTCAGATCGATAGATGCGTTTGCGCCGCTCCAGGATTTAGTACCGTCAGTTACCAGGAAAGTGCCATCATCATCTTTACGGAATACGGTATAGTTTGCCGGGTTAGCAGTGTTGGTTTGTGCTGCAGAAGCAATATCAGACAGCTCAACAACAGTACCGTCGTTGACAAAAGTCGTACCCGCTGCGGCAGTACCAGCTGCGCCAGCGATTGCAGCAGAAGACGTATCGAAGGAAACGGTATTTTTATCCGCATCGTAAGTTGCTGCGTAGTAATCCGTGCCAACTTTAACTGCCAGAGTACCTGCTTTAGTTGCATCAGTTGCGGTAGTCAGAACTTCCAGCGTGCCGCTTGCTGCTTTCGGCGGGAACTGCAAGTTAACGTTAACTGCCGGGGTATTTACTGCATCAACTTTTGCAGCTAATTCAGTAACACCTTTCAGATCTTTGCTGCTGATCTGGTTGGTTACATCCAGTTTATCCAGGCCCAGAGTCTTGGAGGTGATTTCCTGCAGGTCGATTTCGATGGTTTCGCCATCGTTCGCGCCTACCTGGATTTTCATAGTCTGGTCAGAAGCCAGCACTTTCACGCCGTTGAACTGAGTCTGACCGGAAACACGGTCGATTTCGCTCAGGCGCTGTGTAATTTCAGCCTGGATGGATTTCAGGTCGGAATCGGAGTTAGTACCGTTGGTGGCCTGAACTGACAGCTCACGAACACGCTGCAGGTTGTTGTTGATTTCAGACAGAGAACCTTCAGTGGTCTGCGCGATAGAGATACCGTCGTTGGCGTTACGGGAAGCCTGAGTCAGGCCTTTGATGTTCGCGGTGAAACGGTTAGCAATCGCCTGGCCGGCAGCGTCGTCTTTCGCGCTGTTGATACGCAGACCAGAGGAGAGACGCTCAATAGCGGAGCTCAGGGAAGACTGAGATTTGTTCAGGTTGTTCTGGGTCAACAGCGACAGGCTGTTAGTATTGATGACTTGTGCCATGATCTTTTCCTTATCAATTTACATCTTGATGTTGTTGGGCTGTTGCCCACGGTTTCGCACCGTAACCCATGTATCGGCACCTTAAATTCGAACTTTAGAAAATTTTTCACTTCTCCTGAGCTTTTTTCTGCGCAGCGAAATAGCCTCTCTATTAGTCACTATTCGGTCCATTAACTGAATAAATAAACCTCTAAACTTTGTCCTTCTGTTGCCGATACCGTGCTTAACCACTATTTGCACAAAAAGGGATCATGCATGGCTTCTTTTACTTCTTTAGGCGTAGGCTCAAATCTGCCGCTGAGTACGTTGCTGGCTAACCTGGAAACCGCAGAGAAAGGCCGACTGACGCCTATCTCTACCCAGCAAAGCAGCTTCTCGGCCAAGCTCACAGCCTACGGCACACTGAAAAGCTCACTTGAAAAGTTCCAGACAGCAAATACGGCATTAAATGACGCCTCTTTATTTAAGAGCACGACGGCGACCAGCAACAGCACAGACTTAACCGTAAGCACCACGGCTGGCGCAGCGGCAGGCACGTATAAGATTAACGTGACTCAGCTGGCGCAAGCGCAATCGGTGCGCACGACAGCCAACGTGACCGATTCAAAAGCGGCGCAAGGCAACAGCAACGAAGAACGGACGCTTATCATCAAGCAAGACAGCAAAGAAAAGCCGTTAGAGATTAAGCTGACGAAGGATCAAACCTCGCTTGAAGGCATTCGCGACGCTATCAACAACGCCAACGGCGGCGTTTCAGCAAGTATTGTTAAGCTCAAAGATAATGATTTCCAGCTGGTGCTGACTTCCAGCGAAACCGGCACCGCCAATAAAATGAGCATCTCGGTTTCCGGGGACGAAACCCTTAACCAGTTTATTAGCTTTAATAACCCGGACGTGACCGGCAGCGGCGTTGAACAAATTGTCGAAGCGAAAGACGCAGAGTTAAGCGTTAACGGCATTAATATTGTCCGCAGCAGCAACACCATTACCGACGCGCCGCAGGGCGTTACCCTGAATCTCAATAAAATCACAAGCGACGTCACGGTTACGGTCAGCAAAAGCAACGATAAAGCGACGACGGCGATTAAATCCTGGGTCGATGCCTATAACTCGCTGGTTGATACCATCGGTTCGGTGACCAAATATACCGCCGTTGACGCCGGGACTGACGCACAGAACACCAGCAATGGCGCTCTGCTTGGCGATAGCGCGGTACGCACGATTCAGACCGGCATTCGCGCGCAATTTACCGATGTCGGCAACGGGGGCAATTTCCAGACGCTTTCTCAGATAGGCATCACGCAGGATCCCGCTACCGGCAAGCTGAAAATCGACGACGCCAAATTAAAAACCGCGCTTACCGATAAGTCAGTTGACGTTCAGCAGTTGCTGGTTGGCGATACAAAAACGACTGGCATCACAACCAAAATCGCGACCCAGGTAAAAGGTTACCTCGCGGATGATGGCATTATTGATAGCGCGCAGGACAGCATCAACTCCACATTGAAGAAACTGACTAAGCAATATCTCTCAGTAAGCCAGAGTATTGAAGACACCATGGCCCGCTATAAAGCGCAATTTACGCAGCTCGATACCATGATGAGCCAGTTGAACAACACCAGTTCTTACCTGTCTCAGCAGTTTGAATCGATGAGCAGCAGTTCGTAATGATAAGAGGTTGATATGTATACCGCGAGCGGTACAAAAGCATATGCTCAGATAGGCGTGGAGAGCGCCGTCATGAGCGCAAGTCCACACCAGTTAATCACGATGTTGTTTGACGGCGCCATGAGCGCGCTGGTGCGTGCTCGTCTGTTTATGCAACAGGGTGAAACCGTTGCCAAAGGCGAAGCGCTGAGCAAAGCCATTAACATTATCGATAACGGGCTCAAAGCGGGGTTAGATCAAGAGAAAGGTGGGGAGATCGCAGATAACCTTTCCTCTCTCTACGATTACATGATCCGGCGCTTACTGCAGGCGAATTTGCGTAATGACACTCAAGCGATTGAGGAAGTTGAAAATTTACTGACCAATATCGCTGATGCGTGGAAGCAAATTTCTCCAAACCAAACCGTGCAGGAGTCTATTTGATGTCGCCTAATGTGGAGTTTATTAACCGCTGGCAACAGATTGCATTGCTCAGCCAGTCGCTGCTTGAACTTGCGCAGCGAGGTGAATGGGATCTTTTACTGGACCAGGAAGTTGTGTATCTCCAGAGTATCGAAGCAGTTATGGGATCCGAAACTCCACAAGGGCTGCCAAAAAATGTTCAGAGCCTGGTCGCGGGTTATCTCAAGCAGACGTTAGAGAATGAAGAGCAGCTTAAGATCCTGTTAAAAAATCGACTGGATGAGCTCAGTTCATTAATCGGCCAATCTTCCCGCCAACAATCTCTTAACCATACCTATGGTCGTCTCTCCGGCATGCTGTTAGTACCAGGCGTCCCTTCCGGGCACTAAATAATACGGCTTCGTTTGTAAAATCCGCCATACTCCAGAAGCGAAAACCTGACGGCTTCTGGAGTATGGATAAAATGAAGAACCCCACCCTTCTGCAATGTTTCCACTGGTACTACCCTGAAGGCGGCAAACTTTGGCCGGAACTGGTTGCGCGCGCGCCTGGCTTTAATGCGCTGGGCATCAATATGGTCTGGCTGCCGCCCGCTTATAAAGGGGCAGACGGCGCGGCTTCGGTTGGTTACGACGCCTACGATCTTTTCGATCTCGGCGAATTCTCTCAAAAAGGATCGGTGGCGACCAAATATGGTGATAAGGCGCAGCTCCTTACGGCTATCAACGCGCTGCAGGAAAATGGCATCCTGACGCTGCTGGATGTGGTGGTGAACCATAAAATGGGCGCGGATGAGAAAGAGAGGCTCCACGTCAACCGGGTCAATCAGGATAATCGCAACGACATAGACGACGAAGCGATTGAATGCGAAGCCTGGACCCGTTTTACCTTTCCCGCCCGCCGCGGCAACTATTCCCGCTTCATCTGGGATCATAAATGTTTTAACGGCGTCGACCATATCGAGAACCCGAACGAAAACGGCATTTTCAAAATCGTTAATGACTATACCGAAGAGGGCTGGACCGATCAGGTTGATGACGAAAACGGCAATTACGACTACCTGATGGGCTGCAACATTGACTACCGCAACCGCGCGGTGGCGGAAGAGATTAAGTACTGGGCGCGCTGGGTGATGGAGCAAACGCAGTGCGACGGCTTTCGCCTCGACGCGGTAAAACATATCCCCGCCTGGTTTTATAAAGAATGGATTGAACATGTGCAGGAGGTCGCGCCGAAGCCGCTGTTTATCGTCGCGGAATACTGGTCATACGACGTGGAGAAGCTACGGCAGTATATCGACCAGGTTGAAGGGAAGACCATGCTGTTCGACGCGCCGCTGCTGAAGAATTTCCACGACGCGTCGCTACAGGGCAGCAGCTATGACATGCGCCAGATTTTCACCGGTACGCTGGTCGAAGCCGATCCTTTCCACGCCGTGACGTTCGTTGCGAACCACGATACCCAGCCGCTACAGGCGCTGGAAGCGCCGGTGGAACCCTGGTTTAAGCCGCTCGCTTATGCGCTGATCCTGCTGCGTGAGAACGGCGTGCCCTCTGTTTTCTACCCGGATATGTATGGCGCAAGCTATGACGATACCGGCCTCGATGGCGGAACCTACCATATCGATATGGCGGTCGTGGACAAGCTCGACCAGATTATCCTGGCGCGCCAGCGCTTCGCCCATGGCGTGCAGACGCTCTGGTTCGATAATCCCAACTGCATCGCTTTCAGCCGCAGCGGCACCCGCGAAGCCCCTGGCTGCGTGGTGGTGTTGTCTAACGGCGATGCCGGAAAGAAAAGACTTACTCTCGGCGAGAATTACGGCAACAAAATCTGGCGCGATTTTTTAGGCAACCGGCAAGAGCGCGTCATTACGGACGAAGCGGGCAACGCTGTCTTTACCTGCAACGGCGGCAGCGTCAGTATCTGGGTGATTGCCGATGAAGAGGCGGCAAGCCGGTAAAACTCTTCGTTCCGCGCTGCTTGTGATTCGCATGGCCCAGGGCGGGTCAGCAAAGCGCCAGCCGCCCTTTTAAAAAGCTGCAACACAACGCGCAAGCCGCTTGTCAGTCAGACAAGCAGCCGCAAGGAAGGTTAAGGCAGGGGTGTCGGCAGCGGGTTCTTCGCAAGGAAGTCGGCGCATTCGGCGCTCGGACGGGCCACGCGCTCAAGCGTCATTCCCGCGTATTCCAGCGTTTCGCCTTCACGCTCGATGTCGTAGACCTCTTTTTTCACCGTCACGTTGTAGATATCGCCGCCGCGCTGCATCAGTTTGCCCGGCAGCGCTATCACCCGCTGCCACTGGCGGCAATCGAGCGTATCGCCCTGCGCCGTCACCACCAGGCTCGCTATCGCCTCAGGGCTGACCAGCTCGCTCTGCGGCCCTTTGCTTTGCCAGTAACCTGCCAGACCGGATGGCGCAGGCGTTTTCACAACGGCATTATAATCACTCACTTGCACGCAGCCGCTCAGACCAAGCCACGCGATTAACAGCATCGTTTTTTTCATTCGAACTCCTCCCTGCGAAGAAAAAAGAGTGTGGCATTAAAGCGTTAAGCCCGCCAGCCTTTCCCTCTCAGGCGGCAAAAATTGATCGAAACGAGGTTTTGTTATTTTTTCGCTGGGCATTGCCGCGGCGCGGAGTACTATCTCGATTCCCTGCGCCCACCGGCGCGTTTTAGTTCCGTCTGAGTTCAGAGGCTAAAATTTCATGTCCTGGCAACATTTCAAACAACACTATCTGATCAAGTTCTGGTCCCCTTTTCCGGCGGTTATCGCCGCAGGCATTCTCTCCACTTACTACTTTGGCCTCACCGGCACCTTCTGGGCGGTTACCGGCGAATTTACACGCTGGGGCGGGCAATTGCTGCAGCTAATGGGCGTGCAGGCGCAGGAGTGGGGCTACTTCAAACTCATTCACCTTGAAGGCACCCCGCTTACCCGCATCGATGGCCGGATGATCATCGGCATGTTCGCCGGCTGCTTCGCCGCCGCGCTGTGGGCGAACAACGTGAAGCTGCGTCTGCCGCAGCACCGCATCCGCATTATCCAGGCGGTGGCGGGCGGCATTATCGCAGGCTTCGGCGCGCGGCTTGCTATGGGCTGCAACCTGGCGGCCTTCTTCACCGGTATTCCGCAGTTCTCCCTCCACGCCTGGTTTTTCGCTATTGCGACAGCCATCGGCTCCTGGGCCGGGGCGCGCTTTACGCTGCTGCCGCTGTTTCGCATTCCGGTGAAGCTGCAAAAAGTCTCCAGCGCCTCGCCGCTTACGCAAAACCTCGCTCAGGCGCGCCGTCGCTTTCGCCTCGGCATGCTGGTGTTTATCGGCGCGGTGGGCTGGGCGCTGCTTACCGCCATGGAGATGCCGAAGCTTGGCCTCGCCATGCTTTTTGGCGTTGGTTTTGGGCTGCTGATTGAACGCGCGCAAATCTGTTTTACTTCCGCGTTCCGCGATATGTGGATAACCGGGCGCACCCATATGGCGAAGGCGATAATCTTCGGCATGGCGGCAAGCGCCATCGGCATCTTTAGTTATGTGCAGCTCGGCGCCGAGCCGAAAATCATGTGGGCCGGGCCAAACGCGGTTATCGGCGGCCTGCTGTTCGGTTTTGGCATCGTGCTGGCGGGAGGCTGCGAAACCGGCTGGATGTACCGCGCGGTAGAAGGCCAGGTGCATTACTGGTGGGTAGGGCTTGGCAACGTTATTGGCTCGACGATTCTGGCGTACTTCTGGGACGACCTCTCCCCCGCGCTCGCCACCAGTTGGGATAAAGTAAACCTGCTCGCCGCTTTTGGCCCACTCGGCGGCTTACTGGTCACTTACCTGCTGCTGCTTGCCGCGCTGCTGTTTGTTATCGCCTGGGAAAAACGCTTTTTTCGCGCCAGCCGCCCTGCTGTTTCTCACGCCGTTAAGGAGAGCGTATGAAAACCCTCGTGCCTGATTACCGTCTGGATATGGTCGGCGAGCCTTGCCCCTACCCGGCTGTCGCCACCCTTGAAGCGATGCCGCAGTTGAAAAAAGGCGAAATCCTCGAGGTCGTGAGCGACTGTCCGCAATCTATTAACAATATTCCGTTAGACGCCCGCAACCATGGCTATACCGTGCTGGATATCCAGCAGGACGGCCCCACCATCCGCTACCTGATTCAGCGTTAACCCGCCGGCCCTGCTTCCCGCAGGGCCGCGCGTTTGTGCCCTATACTTACTCTTTATTAAGCTCTTAAGGGGTAGAGTATGTGCGGACGATTCGCGCAGGCGCAAAGTCGTGAAGATTATCTGGCGACGTTAGGCGACGGCTTCGAGCGGGCCATCCCCTGGGACCCGGAGCCGCTTGCCCACTACAACGTAGCGCCGGGCAGCCGCGTGCTGCTGCTCAGCATGGATGAAGAGGACACCCTGCACCTGGACCCGGTGATATGGGGCTACGCGCCGGAATGGTGGCATAAAGCGCCGCTGATCAACGCGCGAGTGGAAACGGCTGCCCAAAGCCGCATGTTTAAGCCGCTGTGGCAGCATGGCCGGGCTATCGTCTTCGCCGACGGCTGGTATGAATGGCAGCGGGTGGGCGATAAAAAGCAGCCTTATTTTATTTATCGTGAAGATAAAGCCCCGCTCTGTCTGGCTGCGATAGGCAAGACACCTTTTGATGCAGGGAATGAAGCCGAAGGGTTTGTCATTGTCACCGCGGCCGCGGATGAAGGGCTGGTGGATATCCATGACCGTCGTCCGCTGGTGTTAACGCCGCAAGCGGCGCTCGCCTGGCTGCACCCGGATACCTCGGCAAACCGCGCAGATGAGCTGGCCCACGAAGGCGCCCTGCCCGCCGACGCTTTCGCCTGGCACCCTGTCACCCGGGCCGTAGGAAATGTGAAAAACCAGGGGCCGGAGCTGGTGGAGCCGGTTGATAAAACCCATTCGTAATATGTTTGCAAAAGTTTGCGCGAATGCCTTTTGATTGCGCTGCTTTTATTCGCTGCGCAGGTTATCATTCTCTTTGATTAACCCAGGCATAGCCTTTCTTAGAGTTGCTCTACCGCCCGGTTCCTTCTCGCGTGTTACGTTTGTTTTATCTTCGGTATTACGTTAGCGATATCGCCTGTAAGCGATGAAAATTCATCCTTTGGCAGTACACTCTGCTAGCTTTTTGCGGCTTTAGTTTACCATTTTGGCTGTTTTTTATTAAAAGTCAGAGTCATTCAGCAATCCAGTATTCCTGTCCCACCTCTTCATGAATCGTTACCGGGACTATGTCAGGTCGATTCAATGCAGTCCCGCGCAGTAAATTCATTCATGAAAAAATATAAATCTTGCGTTCTGTCTGATACCTAATCTGGCGTTAAACAAAGAACCCAGTCAACCACTCAAAAAAAATCAAATAAAAACAATAAATTACCAACTTACATCGCATTAACGTCAGCAAAGCGATAAGTCTTACATACTATGATTTATAACGAAGCGTGATATTATAAGTAACAGACCATAATCACCTGAAAAAAAACAAAATGAATAGCGCGCAATCTAATACTCCCCCACGGAAGTTACTACATGTCGACGGGCTAAGAGGAGTAGCCTGCCTGATGGTAGTATTATCACACCTTGCTTTGATATTTTATCCAGGGTTACATGATCCTACGCTGATCAATAATAACAGTATCATCAACTTTATATTCAATAGCCCTCTGTCGTTTATTTACTCAGGAACAGCCGCTGTATATATTTTTTTCACTCTCAGCGGATATATTTTAACTCATGCTTTTCTTAGTGGTGGCGATATGCTGAATAATGCTACCACCATGACGACAAAACGTTATTTTAGATTAGCAATCCCTGCCACGGCATCATGTATTTTTTGCTGGTTAGTGCTATCAAACGAAACTCCCGGCAGGGAGTTGCTTTCAGCATGGATTCAATCATATACAGTAGCGTCTCCCTCTTTTTTAAACGCACTGTATTCTGGGGCTGTTAGCGCTTTTTTTGGAGATGGCTCTGCTTATAATCCCGTGCTATGGACAATGAAGATTGAACTACTGGGTTCTTTCTTAACTTATTTTATTTGTTTAGTCCTTATAAGAGCACCCAATAAGGGCTTGATAATTTTATTGTTCTGCATAATGTTCTTTGTTTCAAGCCTGCCTCAAAAAGAAAAATATGGGTACATTGCCTTTCTATTCGGCTCCTTTATTCACTTTTCAGGATTAAACCTCAGGAAAGGAGTGGCGCTGATACTGATGCTAGCCGGGTTGTATTTAGGTGGAGTGCATTATGGTTCCAGGCCTTATATTTATGCAATCTACTACACAAGATTTTATATAAATGGCGAAGAGTCAAACGCTTATATATTATATAATTTCATTTCTGGCGTTCTGATCACATTAGCAATACTAACCAACAACTCGTTGAAAATGTTCTTTGCTAAAAAACCGTTTGTTTATATGGGGAAAGTCTCTTTTAGCGTCTATCTTTTCCATTTACCCTTTTTCCTGATAATAGCTACAGGAATATTTAATGCTATATATAACGCAGGCTATAGCTATCACGAAAGTGCAATAACAGCAACGATTCTTTCGATAGTCACTATCTATGCTGTAGCAAACTTAATTTTTAAAGCAGTAGATAACCCATCGATGCGGTTCTCAAGCATATTAGCTAAGTTTTTATTTAAAACCCCAACGAGAATTTCATAGCGGCGCCTACGAATTTTAGATAAAAAGGTGGCCAGCTAGTCAGAAGCTGGTCACCTTAAAATGTGCAACTCACATTATAAATAATTAATAGAGCGGATACCGGCAATCTGCTGATGAACATTACTGCTTACACGGTGCGCGATTGCTCGTAACGTCTTTCCAGTGTCGGGAGAAAACAAACTTGCTTGCACAGTGGCTTAAGACGAGGTACTTCTGCGGAAGAGGCGCCGCGCTGGCTGCATGACAGCAAAGCTTACCAGTTACGGCATACCTATGCTTGCTGGTCGTTGACTGCTGGAGCTAACCCTAGTTTTATCGCCAGCCAGATGGGACATGCAAATGCCCGGATGGCTATCAGGTGTATGGTTCCTGGATGGCAGATAACAATACGGAGCCGGTGGCAATGCTGAACCAGAAATTATCTGACTATGCCCCACCGATGCCCCATGCAATAGGATCTGATTAGATTAGGTAATATATTTCAGAAACTTATTGCCGCTAAACCTGCATGTTCATAATATCCTGGTACGCCGCGACCAGCTTGTTGCGCACCTGAATCCCCATCTGCAGCGACACGGACGATTTCTGCAAATCCACCATCACGTCGTTGAGCGCCACGCCCGGTTTGCCTAAGGCGAAATTTTCCGCCTGCGTACGCGCGACGTTTTGCGTTTCGCTGATGCGGCCGAGCGCCGCCTGAAGTTCACCGGCGAAGCTTACGCCCTGCGGGCCCTGCGTCGCTTCGTTGCGTGCGGTCAGCGCGGTTGCCTGCAACTGCTGGAGCACGCCTTCAATGCCCTGAATGGCCATCGTCTTCCTCTTAGGATTAATCTGAATGCCGGCAAGCGTAACACTTTGTCAATAAGATAAAGGCGCTAAATAGGTGCAAAAAACCCGGCTAATTGGCCCATAGAAAAATCTGTAAACGCAAATAATGACATCGCCATCATTGTGGAACTTTTGTCGTGCTTGCCGACCCGGGAGTCCGTTTTGCTTCATTACACGTCTTATTCTGTTAACGCTGAGCCGCGAGGTGAGCAATGACTGCTGCCACCGCTCAAACGCCACAAAATAAAGCCGGCGAATGGCTGAACCGCTTACGCGCTAACCCTAAAATCCCGTTGATGGTGGCTGCCGCCGCTGCAGTGGCGATTATCGTCGCCATGGTGCTGTGGGCGAAAAGCCCTGACTACCGTGTGCTTTACAGTAACCTGAGCGACCAGGATGGCGGCGCCATCGTCACTCAGCTTACTCAAATGAATGTACCTTACCGTTTCTCTGACAACGGCAGCGCTATCATGGTGCCGGCTGAAAACGTTCACGAACTGCGCCTGCGTCTGGCCCAACAGGGCCTGCCGAAAGGCGGCGCCGTGGGCTTTGAGCTGCTTGATCAGGAAAAATTCGGCATCAGCCAGTTCAGCGAGCAGGTCAATTACCAGCGCGCGCTGGAAGGCGAACTCGCCCGCACCATCGAAACCCTGGGCCCGGTAAAGAGCGCCCGCGTGCACCTGGCCATGCCTAAGCCTTCGCTTTTTGTTCGTGAACAAAAAGCGCCTTCCGCTTCTGTTACTTTGAACCTCGAGCCGGGTCGCGCGCTTGATGAAGGACAGATCAGCGCCGTAGTGCATATGGTTTCCAGCGCGGTAGCCGGGCTGCCGCCGGGCAACGTGACGCTTGTGGATCAGGGCGGACACCTGCTGACCCAGTCCAACACCGCCGGGCGCGATCTCAACGACGCGCAGCTTAAGTTTGCAAACGACGTTGAAAGCCGCATCCAGCGCCGTATCGAAGCAATCCTCGGGCCGATTGTCGGCAACGGCAATGTGCATGCCCAGGTGACCGCCCAGCTCGATTTCGCCAATAAAGAGCAAACCGAAGAGCAGTACCACCCGAACGGCGATCCGTCGCAGGCTGCCGTACGCTCCCGCCAGCTTAATACCAGCGAGCAGGTTGGCGGCGCTTATCCTGGCGGCGTGCCGGGCGCGCTTTCTAACCAGCCAGCCCCGGCGAATAACGCGCCGATTGATGCACCGCAGCAGCAGAACAACGCGCAGGCAAACGGCCAGAACAATCAGCAGCGCACGCAGACCACCAGCGCGGCGAACAGCGGCCCGCGCAGCACTCAGCATGACGAAACGACCAACTATGAAGTGGACCGCACGATTCGTCACACCAAAATGAATGTGGGCGACATCCAGCGTCTCTCTGTCGCTGTGGTGGTGAACTACCGCCAGCTGGCGGATGGCAAGCCGTTGCCGTTGACAGCCGATCAGCTTAAGCAGATTGAAGACCTGACGCGCGAAGCGATGGGCTTCTCCGAGAAGCGTGGCGACACCCTCAACGTGGTTAACTCGCCGTTTACCGCAACGGATGAAACGGGTGGCGAGCTGCCGTTCTGGCAACAGCAAGCGTTTATCGACCAGATGCTGTCCGCAGGTCGCTGGCTGCTGGTCCTGATTGTCGCCTGGCTGCTGTGGCGCAAAGCGGTGCGTCCGCAAATCCAGCGCCGCGCCGAAGCGGCCAAAGCGGTACAGGAGATGGAGCAGCAGCGTAAAGAGATGGAAGAAGCGGTGGAAGTTCATCTCAGCAAAGACGAGCAGAGCCAGCAACGCCGCGCTAACCAGCGTCTGAGCGCCGAGGTAATGAGCCAGCGCATCCGCGAAATGTCCGATAACGATCCGCGCGTAGTGGCGCTGGTTATCCGCCAATGGATGAGTAACGAACTATGAGTAATCTGACCGGAACCGAAAAAAGCGCCATTCTGCTGATGACCATCGGCGAAGACCGCGCGGCGGAGGTGTTCAAACACCTCGCCCCGCGCGAAGTGCAGCACCTTAGCGCGGCGATGGCGAACTTATCGCAGATCTCCAACAAGCAGTTAACGGAAGTGCTGGCGGAGTTTGAACAAGAGGCGGAGCAGTTCGCCGCGCTCAGCGTCAACGCCAACGACTACCTGCGCTCGGTCCTGGTCAAAGCGCTGGGCGAAGAGCGCGCGGCGAGCCTGCTCGAAGATATTCTCGATACCAAAGAGACCACCAGCGGTATCGAAACGCTCAACTTTATGGAGCCGCAGAGCGCCGCCGACCTTATTCGCGACGAGCACCCGCAGATCATCGCCACCATTCTTGTGCACCTCAAGCGTTCGCAGGCGGCGGATATTCTCGCGCTGTTCGACGAACGCCTGCGCCACGACGTGATGCTGCGTATCGCCACCTTCGGCGGCGTACAGCCTGCGGCGCTGGCGGAACTTACCGAAGTGCTCAACAACCTGCTCGACGGTCAGAACCTCAAGCGCAGCAAGATGGGCGGCGTGAGAACCGCGGCGGAAATTATCAACCTGATGAAAACGCAGCAGGAAGAAGCGGTTATCACCGCAGTACGCGAATTCGACGGCGAACTGGCGCAGAAAATTATCGACGAGATGTTCCTGTTCGAAAACCTGGTGGAAGTGGACGACCGCTCCATCCAGCGCCTGCTGCAGGAAGTGGAGTCGGAATCTCTGCTTATCGCCCTCAAAGGCGCCGAGCAGCCGCTGCGCGAAAAATTCCTGCGCAACATGTCGCAGCGTGCGGCCGACATTTTGCGCGACGACCTCGCCAACCGCGGCCCGGTACGTCTGTCGCAGGTAGAAAACGAACAGAAAGCCATTCTGCTTATTGTCCGTCGTCTGGCGGAAACCGGCGAGATGGTAATTGGCAGCGGCGAGGACACCTATGTCTAATCAGCTTCCCTGGAAACTGTGGATGCCGGACGATCTGCTGCCTTCTGCCAGCGTGAGGGAGATGACGGGCTTCGTTGAAGCTGACGAGACCTCTGCCGTCGACAACGACCTTATGCAGGAGCAGCAGCGTCAACAGGCGCTGGCTGCAGTGCAGATGCAAGCGCATGAGCAAGGCTACAACGCGGGGCTCGCCGAAGGCCGTCATCAGGGCTTTGAACAGGGCCGCCAGGAAGGATATGCCAAAGGGATGGAGCAAGGCCTTCAGGAGGCGCGCCAGCAGCAGGCGCCTCACCATGCCCGCATGCAGCAGTTGGTCAGCGAATTCCAGCACACGCTGGACGCGCTTGATAGCGTTATCGCCTCGCGTCTGATGCAGATGGCGCTGGAAGCCGCCCGCCAGGTTATCGGCCATACGGCCAGCGTAGATAATAATGCGCTCATCAAGCAGATCCAGATGCTGCTGCAGCAGGAGCCGCTGTTCAGCGGCAAGCCGCAGCTGCGCGTGCATCCGGATGATTTACAGCGCGTCGAAGAGATGCTGGGCGCGACCCTCAGCCTGCACGGCTGGCGGCTGCGCGGCGATCCGACGCTGCATCCCGGCGGCTGCAAAGTGTCGGCTGACGAAGGCGATCTCGACGCCAGCGTGGCGACGCGCTGGCAGGAGCTTTGCCGTCTCGCCGCACCCGGGGTGCTCTGATGACCGCCCGCCTCACCCGCTGGCTCAACGCCCTCGATAACTTCGAGGCGCGCATGGCGCAACTCCCGCCGGTGCGCCGCTATGGCCGCCTCACCCGCGCCACCGGCCTGGTGCTGGAAGCAACCGGGTTGCAACTTCCGCTCGGCGCCACCTGCATCATCGAACGACAGGATAATGGCCAGGTGCAGGAAGTGGAAAGCGAAGTCGTTGGCTTTAACGGTCAGCGTCTTTTTCTTATGCCGCTGGAAGAGGTGGAAGGCATTTTACCCGGCGCCCGCGTTTACGCCCGCACCGGTAACGGCGACGGGCTGCAAAGCGGCAAACAACTGCCGCTCGGCCCGGCGCTGCTGGGACGCGTGCTTGACGGCGCGGGCAAACCGCTTGACGGCCTCCCCTCCCCGGACACTGACACCACCGGCGCGCTTATCACGCCGCACTTTAACCCGCTGCAGCGCACGCCGATTGAAGATGTGCTTGATGTCGGGGTACGCCCCATCAACGCCCTGCTGACCGTAGGCCGCGGCCAGCGTATGGGCTTGTTCGCCGGTTCCGGCGTGGGTAAATCGGTGCTGCTCGGCATGATGGCGCGCTACACCCAGGCGGATGTGATTGTCGTTGGGCTGATAGGCGAGCGCGGCCGTGAAGTCAAAGATTTTATTGAGAACATTCTCGGCGCCGAAGGGCGCGCCCGCTCGGTGGTGATTGCCGCGCCGGCGGACGTTTCCCCGCTGCTGCGCATGCAGGGCGCGGCTTACGCCACGCGCATCGCGGAAGATTTCCGCGATCGCGGCCAGCATGTGCTGCTGATTATGGACTCCCTTACCCGCTACGCCATGGCGCAGCGTGAAATTGCGCTGGCCATCGGCGAGCCGCCGGCGACCAAAGGCTATCCGCCTTCGGTGTTCGCCAAGCTGCCCGCGCTGGTTGAACGCGCCGGCAACGGTATTTCCGGCGGCGGCTCCATTACCGCTTTTTATACCGTGCTGACCGAGGGCGACGACCAGCAGGATCCTATCGCCGACTCGGCGCGCGCCATCCTGGATGGTCACATCGTGCTGTCGCGCCGCCTCGCCGAAGCGGGCCACTACCCGGCTATCGACATCGAGGCCTCCATCAGTCGCGCCATGACCGCGCTGATTACCGAGCAGCATTACGCGCGGGTTCGCACGTTTAAACAATTGCTTTCCAGCTTCCAGCGCAACCGCGACCTGGTAAGCGTGGGCGCCTATGCCAAAGGCAGCGACCCACAGCTTGACCGCGCGATTGCGCTCTGGCCGCAGCTCGAAGCTTTCCTGCAGCAGGGCATTTATGAACGCTCAGGCGTGGAAGACGCCCTGCAGGCGCTGGAGCTGATTTTCCCGACGGTATGATGAAAAAGGGAGACGGTAATGAAACAAAACGGAGCGCTCAACACGCTTAAGGAACTGGCGGAAAAAGAGGTCGAAAACGCGGCGCTGCGCCTTGGCGAAATGCGTCGCGGCTGCAAGCAGGCGGAAGATCAGCTCACCATGCTGATGAACTACCAGCTTGAGTACAGCAACAGCCTGAACCAGAACATGAGCCAGGGTATCGCCAGCAACCGCTGGCAGAACTATCAACAGTTTATCCTGACGCTGGAGAAAGCCATTGAGCAGCATCGCCAACAGCTCAACCAGTGGAACAGTAAAGTCGAGCAAGCGCTGAACTTCTGGCGCGAGAAAAAACAGCGGCTCCAGGCGTGGGAAACCCTGCAGGCGCGGCAGAGCAGCGCCGCGTTGCTGGCGGAAAACCGCCTCGATCAAAAAAAGATGGATGAATTTGCCCAGCGGGCATCAATGAGGAAAGGCGAATGATTACGTTGCCCACCGTTGCACTTACTGGCGACGCCGACGCGGCCACTGCGGCATCCGGCGCGAAAGGCGGCGACGCCGCACAGAATTTTCTGGCGTTGTTAGGGGAGCGTCTGAGCGGTGAACTGCCGCTTGCCGACGGCAAAACCCTTACGCTTGCGCAGCTCACTGCGCAGGCGAAAACGCCGCTTGCGGCGGGACTCGACGCCTCGACGCTGCCTGCGGATGTGAGCCTGGAAAGCCTGATGGCGAAGCTTCTGCCCGGCGGGGCAGCCGACGAGACCGCCGCATTGACCGAAGGCAAAACCCTGAGCGGGCTTCAGAAAAGCGGCGACAACGATGCCACAAAGCCGCTCAGCGATGCCGATCTCAGCGCGCTGAGCGCCCTGTTCGCCATGCTGCCGCAAACGCCGGCGCTCCAGCAGGCGGCGAAAGCCTCAACCGAAGCGCAGGATAACGCCATTAGCCTTAACGCTGCCGCGCTCAACGCAGCTCAGCTCACGCTGCCTGCCGCTACGCCTGCGAACAGCAATGCTAAGGCCGACGTAAAAGCGGATACCGCTAAAGCTGACGGCAGCCGCGATGCGCGCATCGACCCGCTGAACCTGAGCGCCGCCAGCGCCGACGCGGTAAAAACAGCGACCGCGAATGCCGTAGCGCCTGTGCAGAACAGTGAAAAAAGCGTTAACGACGGCAACAGCACGCATGCGCTTACCGCGCTTAGCCACGCTTCCACCGCCGCGCTGAACAGCGCGACCCAGACACCAGGCGCCGCGACCAGCAGCACGGCGCCGCAGGTTACCGCACCGCTCGGCACGCCCGCCTGGGAGCAGTCGGTAAGCCAGCATGTGACGCTCTTTACCCGTCAGGGCCAGCAGAGCGCCGAGCTGCGCCTGCATCCTGAAGATCTGGGCGCGGTGCAAATCAGCCTGAAGATTGACGACAATACGGCGCAGCTGCAGATGGTTTCGCCGCACAGCCACGTGCGCGCGGCGCTGGAAGCGGCGTTGCCGACCCTGCGCGCGCAGCTGGCGGAAAGCGGCATCCAGCTTGGCCAGAGCAGCATTAGCAGCGACAGTTCCGCCGCCGGTCAACAGCAGGCGAACCAGCAGCAACAGCAGGGTTCCGGCTCCCGCGGTGGCTTTAGCTTTAGCGGCGCGGAAGAGGACGCCGTCGCGGCGCCCGTTAGCCTGCAATCCGCCGCGCGCGGCAACAATGCGGTCGATATCTTTGCCTAACGCAAAAGGTAGCGGGAATAAACACGTCTTTTCCTGGCTTTGACTTTAGGCAAGGTCAGGATAATTAGCTCATAAGCCGTACCGATACAGGAAACCTGAGTCTGATGACTGACAGCGCTATCACCAAAAGCCGCAAACGCTCCATCTGGATCCCGTTGCTGGTTCTTATCACTCTCGCCGCCTGTGCGACGGCGGGTTACAGCTACTGGCGCATGCAGCAGCAGCCTGCCAGCGCGGCCAAAGCGGAGCCTGAGCCGCCGCCGGCCCCGGTCTTCTTTGCGCTCGACACCTTTACGGTGAACCTGGGCGACGCTGACCGCGTGCTTTATATCGGCGTTACGCTGCGTCTGCAAGACGAAGCGACGCGCCAGCGCATTAATGATTACCTGCCGGAAGTGCGCAGCCGCCTGCTGCTGCTCTTTTCCCGTCAGGACGCCAACGTGCTTGCCACGGATGAAGGCAAGCAGAAGCTGGTAGCCGCCATTAAAGAGACGCTGTCGCCGCCGCTGGTGACCGGCCAGCCGAAGCAGGTGGTGACCGACGTGCTTTACACTGCCTTTATTCTGCGGTAACCCCATGGGCGATAGCATTCTTTCCCAGGCCGAAATCGACGCGCTGTTAAACGGCGACAGCGAACAAAGCGCCGAACAGAAGGTATCGGCGAGCGATGGCGACGTTCGTCCTTACGATCCTAATACCCAGCGTCGCGTCGTGCGCGAGCGCCTGCAGGCGCTGGAGATTATTAACGAGCGTTTCGCCCGCCAGTTCCGTATGGGGCTGTTTAACCTGCTGCGCCGCAGCCCGGATATCACTGTGGGGGCGATTCGCATTCAGCCTTACCACGAGTTTGCCCGCAACCTGCCGGTGCCGACGAACCTCAACCTTATCCATTTAAAACCGCTGCGCGGCACCGGTCTGGTGGTTTTCTCTCCAAGCCTCGTGTTTATCGCAGTGGATAACCTGTTCGGCGGCGACGGCCGTTTCCCCACCAAGGTGGAAGGGCGTGAATTCACCCATACCGAACAGCGCGTGATTATGCGCATGCTGAAGCTGGCGCTGGAGTCATACAGCGACGCGTGGAAAGCGATCAACCCGCTGGATGTGGAGTATGTGCGTTCGGAGATGCAGGTGAAATTTACCAATATCACCACCTCGCCGAACGACATCGTGGTTAACACGCCGTTCCACGTAGAAATTGGCAACCTGACCGGCGAGTTTAATATCTGTTTGCCGTTCAGCATGATTGAACCGCTGCGCGAGCTGCTGGTTAACCCGCCGCTGGAGAACTCCCGTCAGGAAGACCAGCACTGGCGCGACACCCTGGTGCGCCAGGTGCAGCACTCCGAGCTGGAGCTGATAGCGAACTTCGCTGAAATCCCGCTGCGGTTGTCGAAAATTCTGAAGCTTAAACCGGGCGATGTGCTGCCCATTGATAAACCGGATCGCATTCTGGCGCATGTCGACGGCGTACCCGTACTGACCAGCCAGTACGGCACCGTGCAGGGACAGTACGCGCTGCGCGTTGAACATTTGATCAACCCTATTTTGAATTCGCTGAATGAGGAACAGCCCAAATGAGTGACATCAACAAACCGTCCGACGACAACGCAGGCATGGACGATCTGTGGGCTGACGCATTGAACGAACAAAAAAGCGCAGGCGGCTCAGCAGACGATCTCTGGGCCGATGCGCTTAGCGAGCAAAAAACCGCCGGAAAAAGCGCGGCCGACAGCGTGTTTCGCGCGCTGGAAGGCGGCGACGTCACCGGCGCGCTGCAGGATATCAATCTGATTATGGATATCCCGGTGAAGCTCACCGTGGAGCTGGGCCGCACCCGGATGACCATCAAAGAACTGCTGCGCCTGACGCAGGGTTCCGTGGTGGCGCTCGATGGCCTGGCCGGCGAGCCGCTGGATATTCTGATCAACGGTTATCTGATTGCCCAGGGTGAAGTGGTGGTGGTCGCCGATAAATACGGCGTGCGTATCACCGACATCATCACTCCATCTGAACGCATGCGTCGTCTGAGCCGGTAATGAAAACCACCTCCACGGTTAGCCAGCCTCTGCCCTCCGCTGGCTCATCGCTTATCCAGGTGAGCGGCGCGCTAACGCTTATCATTCTGGTGATTTTACTGGCGGCGTGGGTCGCCAAACGCGTTGGCTTTGCACCGAAGCATGGCGGTAACCGCGAGCTGAAAGTCAGCAGCAGCGTAAGCCTCGGCAACCGCGAAAAGGTTGTGATTGTCGATGTCGAAGACGCCCGGTTGGTGCTGGGCGTGACGGCAAGCCAGATTACGCACCTTCATACCCTGCCGCCGAAAGCGGTAACGGAAGAAGCTACCGCCCCGGTCCCGGGCGCGGATTTTCAACAACTGATGAAAACGTTGCTTAAGCGCAACGGGAGAAAGTAATGCGTCGTTGGGTTTATCTCTCGTTGGGCGCGCTCAGCCTCTTCGCCGCGCCTGCTATGGCGCAACTGCCGGGACTGGTGAGCCAGCCGCTGGCGGGCGGCGGCCAGAGCTGGTCGCTGCCGGTGCAGACGCTGGTGTTTATCACCTCGCTCACCTTCCTGCCAGCCGTGTTGCTGATGATGACGAGCTTTACGCGCATCATCATCGTCTTCGGCCTGCTGCGCAACGCGCTTGGCACCCCTTCCGCCCCGCCGAACCAGGTGCTGCTGGGCCTTGCGCTGTTTTTGTCCTTTTTTATCATGTCGCCGGTGCTTGATAAGATTTATACCGACGCTTATCAGCCGTTCAGCGAAAATAAAATTTCTATGGAAGTGGCGCTGGAAAAAGGCGCGCAGCCGCTTCGCGAATTTATGTTGCGCCAGACCCGCGAGGCGGATCTCGCTCTCTTCGCCCGGCTGGCGAAAACGCCGGAGATGGCCGGGCCGGAAGCCGTGCCAATGCGCATTTTGCTGCCCGCCTATGTTACCAGCGAACTGAAAACCGCTTTCCAGATTGGCTTCACCGTCTTTATTCCGTTCCTCATCATCGACCTGGTGGTGGCGAGCGTGCTGATGGCGCTCGGTATGATGATGGTGCCGCCCGCGACCATCGCCCTGCCCTTTAAGCTCATGTTGTTTGTGCTGGTGGATGGCTGGCAGTTGCTGGTCGGCTCGCTCGCTCAGAGCTTCTACAGTTAGGAGAGGATGCCATGACGCCAGAATCGGTCATGATGATGGGCACAGAAGCGATGAAAGTCGCCCTTGCCCTTGCTGCCCCGCTGCTGCTGGTCGCGCTGGTGACGGGCCTGATTATCAGTATCCTGCAGGCCGCTACCCAGATAAACGAGATGACGCTCTCTTTCATCCCGAAGATCCTCGCCGTATTTGTCACAATGGTGGTGGCAGGCCCGTGGATGCTCAACCTGCTGCTGGATTACATGCGCACCCTTTTTACTAACCTGCCGTATATGATCGGCTGACGGAGTATCGGGTGCTTCATTTCACCAGCGATCAGTGGCTGCATTACCTGAACCTTTATTTCTGGCCGCTTTTGCGCGTGCTGGCGCTGGTCTCTACGGCGCCGATTTTGAGCGAGCGCAGCATTAGCAATCGGGTAAAGATAGGTCTCGCGCTGCTGATTACGATAGTCATCGCGCCGACGCTGACGCCAGCGCAGGTGCCGATTTTCTCAGCCCAGGGCTTTTGGCTTGCGCTGCAGCAAATTCTTATTGGTATCGCGCTGGGCTTTACCATGCAGTTCGCCTTTGCCGCCGTGCGTACCGCAGGCGAGATAATCGGCCTGCAGATGGGGCTTTCCTTCGCGACCTTTTTTGACCCGGCCAGCCATCTCAACATGCCTGTTCTGGCCCGCCTGCTGGATATGCTGGCGATGCTGTTATTTTTAACCTTTAACGGCCACCTGTGGCTGATTTCAATCCTGGCGGATACCTTTCATACCCTGCCATTTAGCGGCGAACCGCTAAACAGTAATGCGTTTATGGCGTTGGCCCGCGCGGGCGGACTCATTTTTCTCAACGGCTTAATGCTGGCGTTGCCGCTGGTGACGCTTTTGCTGACGCTCAACCTGGCGCTCGGTTTATTAAACCGCATGACGCCGCAGCTGTCGGTATTTGTGATAGGTTTTCCCATCACCTTGTCAATTGGCATGATGGTTATCATTGCCTTAATGCCGCTCATCGCTCCGTTTTGCGAACACCTATTTAGCGAAATTTTTAATTTGCTTTCAGATATTGTCAGCGAAATACCCGCCAATAATTAACCCTCACAACAAAATGGTTTTTTGAGGATAATCCTAAAAAAGAAAATATATTCTCCCGCTTAGCTAAAGCACAGCGGGAAATTAAAGATTTTACCTTGCTCACAACTCACAACATTTACTTTACTTTAAGAACATTCCTGGCAAATTATACCTAACTTTACGGGATAGTGGGTCCGCCTGAATGACTTCCCTGACGCTGTTCCAGGTCGTCCGACCTGCTAACCGAATATTGCTTATGCAGTTTTTATCTCGTTATTGCTGGTCTTCGCAGAACGGCGGTCGTTCTCAGGCTAGTGGTGAAGCAATCGTTGTGCTTTAACGGATAACGCGTTTAGTGAGGGTATGCTATGTCAACGATTATTATGGATTTATGCAGCTATACGCGGCTTGGGCTAACCGGCTACCTTGCCAGTCGGGGAGTCAGAAAGCGGCAAATCTGTCACGTCGAAACGGTCGAAGCGCTGGAAGAAGCGTGCCAGAGCAAAGAACCTCATGTGGTATTTATTAACGAAGACTGCTTTATTCACGACGCGCCAAGCAGCCTACAAATTAAGCAGGTCATCAATCAACATCCTGGCACCTTATTTATCGTTTTTATGGCTATCGCTAATATCCATTTTGATGAATATCTGCGGGTGCGCAAAAATTTATTAATTAGCTCCAAATCAATTAAGCCCGAATCGCTGGACAGCATTCTTGGCGAATATCTGGCAAAAGATATGCAATGCATCAGTCATATTAATTTGCCTACACTTTCGTTAAGCCGCACTGAATCAAGCATGTTACGGATGTGGATGTCGGGGCAAGGAACGATTCAGATTTCAGACCAGATGAATATCAAAGCGAAGACGGTTTCCTCGCATAAAGGCAATATCAAACGCAAAATAAAAACCCATAATAAGCAAGTTATTTATCATGTGGTCCGGCTAACGGATAATGTCACTAACGGCATTTTCGTTAATATGCGCTGACCCCTGACTCTGTACCCTACACCCTGCTCCTTGCCCGCAGCATCGTCTCACGGCAGACAACAAAAACGCTATCCGCTTGCGTTGGCTCAGCCCCAACAGCAAACCGCCCTCAAATGAGGGCAGCGTTAGTTATTCGGCTTTTTCTACAAAGATGCCGTCCGGATGCCCTTTCTCGTTAAAGAACCAAATTCCCAAAGGGTAATCTTCCAGCGAGACCAGATACATTGTTCCTTCGTTAAATTCTTCAATCGCCAGCACGACACCCGGGCGACGCGGACCCCCGTCCGTTTTGACAGTAACCCGATCGTTAATATTCATAACCGTTCCTCCAGTGATCCTTCGTGCCAGTTTAGAACAAAACTCGCTGCCGGTGCGATATTTAGCGCCGCCTGCGAGCGTCTATACTTATCAGGGTACACAACCGGAGGGTGACGGTGATGAAAACGATGAAGCCAGACAGCGACAGCGCGCATCGCGACGCCGAAGTGGATGTGGATGCGCTGCTGGCTGCCATCAATGAAATCAGCGAAAGCGAAGTAAAGCGGGTGGACGGCAGCGACGACCCGCAACGGGTAAGCGTGGATGGGCGCGATTACCACACTTACACCGAACTTGCCGACGCGTTCGAGCTGGATATTCAGGATTTCAGGGTGAGCGAGCTCAACCGCTGAAATAAAAAATCCCGGCCTGGGGGGCCGGGATAAGCTTGCGAATGCAAGAAGCACGTAAAATTCGTTACACCAGGAAATCTGATGTCGGCAATCAACATATAGGCAATTTTTTTGCATGACAAGAATATATTTAGCCGATGAATAATTCATCCCGAATATTAAAAATAGTGATTATTACGCCAGGCCTTGGCCGAAGCCTGTTGGCTGGAAACGATCCCAACCTTGCCCATTTACAGGCGTGAATTTTTTGAGACTATTCCTGGTCAATCACTTTTCTGCAACATTTGCTTTTACACGCAAGACAAGGAGCCGACATGCCGCAACTACCGCTTAACGACAGCCTGCTGATTGTCACCGATCTCGACGGCACGCTGCTCGACCCTAATACCCACGCCTGGGAGGCGGCGCAGGGCTGGCTGTCCCGCCTTGTTGATAATCAAGTGCCGGTGGTGCTCTCCAGCAGCAAAACCTCTGCGGAGATCATTACCCTGCAAAAGGAGATGGGGCTGCAGGGATTACCGTTTATCGCTGAAAATGGCGCGGTGATCCAGCTTGATGAAAGCTGGAGCGATCATCCGGACTTTCCTCGCCTGCGCTGCGGCGCGGATCACGAGACTATCCTCGCCGTCATTGAAAAGCTTCGTCAGCAGCACGCCTATAAGCTTTTTAGCTTTGATGATGTAGACGATAAAACCATTGCCGAGTGGACCGGCCTCAGCCCGAAGCTCGCGGCGATGTCCCGACTGCTTGAGGCCTCTCAGACCCTTATCTGGCGTGATACTGATGAACGGCTGGCGGCGTTTGAGAAACAGCTCAACGAGGCTGGGCTGGTGCTGCAGGAAGGCGGGCGCTTCTGGCATGTTTTAGATGCGCAGTGCGGCAAAGGCGAGGCGGTTAACTGGCTGAAGGCGCAATACCAGCAACGTGAAGGCAAACTGCGCACCACCCTTGGGCTGGGCGACGGCCCCAACGACGCCCTGCTATTGGATAATGTCGATTACGCGGTCGTGGTCAAGGGGCTTAGCCGTCACGGGGTGATTCTGCAAAACGAGGACCCGCAGCGGGTTTATCGCACGCAGCTTGCCGGGCCTGAAGGCTGGAACGAAGGGCTTGAGCACTTCGTTGCGAAGCGTTAGTCCCGGGCGCGCACACCGTTGCGCCCGTTCTGCTTCGCCAGATAGAGCCTGCGGTCCGCGACTAACTGCAGTTGTTCGAAATCATAGGTGCCCTCCTCCTGCGCGCCGCTGACGCCCAGCGACCCGCTGATGCGCAGCGTCGTGTTCTGCGTTATCAGGATTTCCCGGGCGTTCAGCCTGGTGCGAATGCGTTCAGCAACGCGCTCCGCCTCGTCGCGCGTTGCGCCGGGCAGCAATATACAAAACTCTTCACCCCCAACCCTGCCAGCGATATCCTCCGCCCGCAGCGTCTGGCTCACCAGCCCCGCCGCATGGGAAAGCACACGGTCGCCCGCCTGGTGGCCGAAACGGTCGTTGACGCTTTTAAAGTGGTCCAGATCGAGCTGGATAACGGCGCAGGGTTGGTTTTGCTCGCGACAGCGCGCCGCTGCGTTTTTGGCCCGTTCAAAAAAGGCGCCGCGGTTATAAAGCCGGGTCAGCGTATCGTACCAGGCGCGCCACTGAAGATGATGCTGCATCTGGTACATGTCGTGCACCATCCTGCGGATAACCACCCAGGAGAAAATCAGCATGCTGGTAAAAAGCAGCCACAATAGCGCCAGCACCAGCGTGATTTTGCCAAACTCGCCGCTGGCGCTCTGGGCCAGTGTATCCACCCGCACCAGTACGCCGTCAAAATAGCTCAGCCGTGCCCAGCTGATAAATCGCGATCCCAGGCGGTAATCCCCTTCGGTAGCCTTTTTCATCATTTGGGCAAGCTTCGTTTTCTGTTCGGCACTGAGCAGGCGCCCGCGGTGAGTGGTCGATTTCGTAGCGGCTATGACCTGAAAGTGGCTGTCATAAAGGACGATATCAGCCTCATGATCCTCTTCCAGCGACTCCAGTAAAAACTGCGTCACCGCATCCACTCTGAAATCCAGCGCCAGCACGCCGTACCAGCGTTGCTCATGGTCCAGCGGCACGCTGGCGGTAAGGGAGCGGTCGGCCTGATCAACCGGAGACTGGCTGTGCGTCCAGCGTACGCCGCGCGTAGGATTGCTGCGTTTCGAATGGGCGGAAAAATAGGGATGGTTGACCAGCCGGTGATAATGGGCGCGAATGCGCGCCTCTTCCTGCTCCTGCGCCGCAGGGCTTAAATAAAAACCGGCGCGGGAGGTATAAAACATATTGCGCTGCAGCGCCGGATCGGCGCTCGCGCTGTTCATCAGATAACTGAATTCAGAAGCGGCGGTCAGTTCCTGATTAAGCCGCTCCTCTTCCCGGTTAAGGTAAGGGTTCTGTTCAACATAATCATCCGAAACGCCGCGCAGAGGGACGCCGCGTTTATCGTTTACGTTGAGCAGCCAGCCCTCGCTGTCGCGCTGTGCGAAGAACGCTGCCAGCGCCTCCTGAGAAGGCGTGATGACGGGCGCTTCCAGCGCCTCTTCCATGGCGGAGCGATAAAAAAGCAACCTGTCGACGCCATACTGCAAGTGTCTGTCCAGCGCAGTGGCGATGGTGTCGAGGCTGTTGCGCTGCCCGGCGAGGTAGGCGTTTTCCAGCACAACCACTTCACGCCAGGTCAGCAGCGTGGAGCAGAGTAAGACTATCGCAAAGCAAAGATTGACGACCCGACCAGGATGGCGAAAGCGGGTTGGATTTAACGTTCTCTTAAGCACCAGCAGGCTCCCTGCATTAACAGGCTATTCCCGGTTTTACTTGTCTTTCTACTTTATCCGCCAGCATTGCGCGCTGGCTAGCCTGCCGTCCGAACAGCCTGCAAAAACGCCCGGCTCAAACCGGGCGTTATCGTTAACGGCGTTCTTCACGCGCCTGCTTTTCACCCGGGATCAGTTCTTCTTCCCGGAAAGCTTCCCGCTGGACCCCATAGCCGTCGTACCACCGGCACTCGACCATGCCGCTGGAATACCCCGTAACCACCATGCTCGGGCCGCCGTTTTTACGCTTAACTTCATCGCTGACTAAAAAGACCATATCTGCCTCCTTCTCAGGGGTGAAAACTTTTACAAGATAGTAAAAGAACGCGACCATTGCCGGGCTTACAGCGTGTAAACCAGAAAATTCTCAGTGTGCGTCTTTGCCGCGCAGGCGGTTTATGCCTTTTACAACGGCAAGCACGACAGCGCCAATGATAAAGCCGAGCACCAGGTTCATCAGCGTCGGCACCACCGCCTGCGCGATATGACCGCCCTGCTCCGCCCAGTGTTCGATAGCATGATGCACGGGCGTAAGGCCATGAACCACAATGCCGCCGCCCACCAGAAACATCGCCAGGGTGCCGAGCACCGACAGCGCTTTCATCAGCCACGGCGCCGTCACCAGCAGCCCTTTGCCCACGGCCTGCGCCAGCGTCGAGGTTTTATCGGCAAGCCAGTAACCGAGATCGTCAAGCTTCACAATAATGCCCACCAGCCCATAAACGCCGATAGTCACCAGAATGGCGATGCCTGCAAGGATCATGACCTGCGTTAACAGCGGGGCTTCCGCTACGATGCCAAGGGTGATGGCGACGATCTCCGCCGACAGAATAAAGTCGGTACGAATGGCCCCTTTGACTTTGTCACGTTCAAAAACTTTCGGGTCTTGCCGTGCGATGGCTTCCAGCCGCTGACGGCGCTCTTCAGGCGTTTCCTTGTGCTTGCGCGCTTCAATGCTATGCAACACTTTTTCCACGCCCTCATAGCACAGGAACGCCCCGCCTATCATCAGCAGCGGCGTGATAGCCCAGGGCGCGAACGCGCTGATGATAAGCGCCAGCGGCACCAGGATAAGCTTATTAACGAACGACCCCTTCGCCACGCCCCAGACCACGGGCAACTCGCGGTTAGCGCGCACCCCGCTTACCTGCTGCGCGTTCAGTGAAAGATCGTCCCCCAGCACGCCTGCGGTCTTCTTTGCCGCCAGTTTGCCCATCATCGAAATGTCATCCAGCAGCGTGGCGATATCATCCAGCAGCGTTAAAAGACTACTTCCAGCCAAAATATTCATCCTTTGTTTGTGATCGGAAAGGTAATTATGGAACAAAAGCCTGAGCGCGGAAAATTCTCCATAAAATCAACAAAAAATTCATCAGAAATAAACAATTAAAAACCTCGCCTCGACAATATTTTTGTCGTTCACTATAAGCGTTCTTTATCAATGTCGTGAGGGAGTATGCGTTTCGCTAAAGTTTTGCCGCTGCTTGGGGCGCTTTTTGCGCTCTACATCATCTGGGGTTCCACCTACTTTGCTATCGCCATCGGCGTGAAAAGCTGGCCGCCGTTTATGATGGCCGGGGTTCGCTTTTTGGCTGCCGGGCTATTGCTCATGGCTTTTCTGTTGCTGACCGGCCACAAGCTGCCCGCTCGCCGTCCGCTGATGAACGCCGCGCTGATAGGCGTGCTGCTGCTGGCGGTAGGCAATGGCTTTGTTACCGTGGCGGAGCATATGCATGTGCCTTCCGGTATTGCCGCCGTCATGGTCGCCACTGTGCCGCTGTTTACGCTTATCTTCAGTCGCTGCTTTGGCCTGCCGACGCGCAAGCTCGAATGGTTCGGTATAGCTATCGGTCTTGTGGGCATTGTGTTGTTGAACAGCGGCGGCAACCTCAACGGCAACCCCTGGGGCGCGTTGCTGATTTTAATCGGCTCTCTGAGCTGGGCGTTTGGCTCGGTGTATGGTTCGCGCATCGAACTGCCTTCCGGCATGATGGCAGGCGCCGTTGAGATGCTTTGCGCAGGCGTGGTGCTAATGGCAGCCTCTTTCCTGACGGGCGAAAAGCTAACGACGATGCCGGACCTCTCGGGTTTCCTTGCCGTAGGCTATCTTGCGCTCTTCGGCTCGGTTATCGCCATTAACGCCTACATGTATCTTATTCGCAACGTTTCGCCTGCGATCGCCACCAGTTACGCCTACGTTAACCCCGTAGTGGCGGTACTGCTTGGCACCGGGCTTGGCGGCGAAAACCTCTCCGCTATTGAGTGGCTGGCGCTGGGGATTATTATTCTCGCCGTGCTGTTAGTAACGATAGGGAAATATCTGCTGCCGGCAAAGCCGACAGTGGTGGCATGTAAAGCTGAGAAATAGTTTCAGGCGGGCGGCGCAGGCCGCTCGCGCTCTGTGGCGTGGATGCCGAGCGTATCGATTTCCGCCTGCGCGCCGCCGCTGCAAATCCACTCTTCCAGCCGTTCTTTGAGCGCCGCGTCAGAAAGCTTCGCCCGGCCCCGCAGGGCGCACTCCCAGACCACTAATACCCGCCAGCCTTCATCCCGCAGACGCGAAATATCGCGACGGTCGCGTTCAACGTTCTTGCCGATTTTCTCAAGCCAGAAATCGGTACGGGTGGCGGGCACTTTGAAGAGATAGCAGTCGTGATGATGCCAGAAGCAGCCGTGCGTGAAGATAATGCAGCGGTAGTCGTCAAGCACGAAGTCGGGCTTGCCCGCCAGTTCCGCATCCTGCACGCGAAAGCCGAAACCTGCTTCGCCAAGCAGCCCGGCCAGTCGTTTTTCAATGGCGGTGTCGCGCGTAGCGATGGCGCGCATATTCTTACTGCGTATCGCTTTGCTGTGCACATCCGCCATAGGGTTACTCCTGTCGCTGTTTTACTGCCTGTAAAATGCGGGGACGAAGTAGTTGCGCCACCGCGGCAAACACAGGCACCACGACGGAGTTGCCAAACTGCCGGTACGCCTGGGTATCGGAAACCGGAATGCGAAAGCGGTGCTCATGCGGCAGCTCAAACCCCATTAACCTCGCGCATTCACGGGGCGTTAAGCGGCGCGGCCGACGCTGCTGATTATCGGGATGGTCGAAATCCTCTTCGCCGAGCGGCTTGTTCCAGCCTCGATCGACCAGGATTTCCGCGCCGTCTTTGTAATAGCGTGCGGAAAGCGTGCGGGCCACGCTGAGCGGATTTTGCGGGTCGACCAGGCCGAAGCCGAAGCCGTTGCCTTTCGCCTGATGCTTTTGCGCGTAGCGGTAGAGGTATTTCCAGAGCGTCGGCGTCAGCACATATCGGGCGTCAACCGTTGGGTCGAGCAGTTCGCCAAAGGCGGGGCGACGTTCGGGATAAAAGGCGGGCAAATCGCGCAGCGTAAACCCCGCATGCAAGTTAAGATCGCGGCGAAAACCCACCAGCACGATACGCTCGCGGTGCTGCGGCAGGAAATGTCGGCCATCAATGATTTTCGGGTCGCCTGCGCCCATCTCGCGCGCGTCCGCCACTTCATACCCGAGCTCATCCAGCGTTTCCATAATGATGCGGAACGTGTTGCCTTTATCGTGGCTCTTCAGGTTCTTCACGTTTTCGAGCACGAAAATAGCCGGGCGTTTGGCGGCGATAATGCGCGCCACATCAAAAAAGAGCGTGCCCTGCGTTTCGCAGGCGAAACCATGAGCACGGCCCAGCGCGTTTTTCTTCGACACGCCCGCCAGTGAAAAAGGCTGGCACGGAAAACCCGCCAGCAGAACGTCGTGATCGGGCAATGTCGCCTGAATATGCGCCGCGGCCTCTTCATCGCTGATTTCGACGCGGTTGCTTAAGGTAACGTCGCGAATATCCTCATTAAAGCGGTGCGCCTGTGGGTCGCAATACCAGTTAGCTTTATAAGTGCGGACGGCGTGTTTGTTCCACTCGCTGGTAAAGACGCACTGCCCGCCAATGGCTTCAAAGCCGCTGCGAATGCCGCCGATGCCGGCAAAAAGGTCGATAAAGCGGAAGGCGTAATGGGGATGATGTTTCGGCGGCGCAGCCAGCAGCGCGCTTAGCGACGCCTCTTCGCGCGGCGTCAGGCGCGTTTGCTCCGCTTCGCGGGTGAGTTCGCGTTTCAGTATGGCCCGGCTCCAGGTTTTATCCCCCGCCTCATTAAGACGCGCAACCAGGGTTTTTACGTCGTAGATTTCCAGCAGTCGCGATAAAAGAGAGCGCCCGACGGGCGGGCAGGCGACCTCGTCAATAACAAATTGATTTTCCAGCATTGCGTTAGCCATACAGAACAAATATCTGACAGAGTAACACAAAATGGACCGCCACGACGGTTAGCGCGTCTTCAGGGCAACAGCCTGCTGAAGCGGCGCAATACGTCTTCATCAAGCTGGCAATATTCGCCTTTTAGTTCAGCGCACAGCTTCGCCATGTAGTGCACAAGGAAGTCGGCGTTGTAATGCGCCAGCGCCCTGCCCGCCTCGGTCTGCATGGTATCCGGCAAAGTCAGCAGCTTTTTCTGAAAGTGATCCAGCGCCCAGGCGGCGTCGTCCAGTTCACGCTCCATCGCCAACGGATCCTCGCCGTCGAACAGCGCTCGTCCTAACGCGCCGGAAGTGTAAAAGACGCGGGCGAGGCCTATTGCGCCAAGCGACTCCAGCCGGTCGGCATCCTGCACGATTTTCGCCTCCAGCGTTTGCGGCGCAATGCCGGCGCTGAAACTGTGCGCCTGCACGGCATGAGCGACATCGTCATAAAGCGTGTGCGGGAAATCGGGAAAGTGTTCGGCCAGAATGTTCAGGGTTTCCTGGGCGGCGCGCGTGGAAGCCAGATGCCGCTCGGGGTGATTTTTAGGCAGGTTAACGACATCGTGAAAATAGCAGGCGGCGAGCACCACCAAACGGTCGGCTTCCGTGCCCTGCATAATTTGCTGCGCGGTTTTCCATACGCGCCTGAAGTGCGCCACGTCATGCGCCTTATCATCCTGCAACCAGCTCTGGTTGAACCAGGCCTCGAAACGCTCTTGCCAGTGGGATAGGGTCATAGGTACTCCTGATTGCGCTGCGGGCCCGTTTATTATTTGTAACGCAGATCACAAATTTATCAAGACGTAGCCCACGCGACGGCTTCATACATCATCACTATTGACGCTAATACTCCTGATCAACCAGGACGTCTACGCTAACCTACGCGTCATCCGGCATCACGGAGGATAAAAGCGCTTTGTTACAGAAAAGTTATTCAGAAAAGCGGTTAAAACGCACCGGTTATTTTTATCTGCCGCTTATTGGCAACACTGTCTTTTACACAGCAGTGTCGATTTAAGGAACAAATAAAGGCAGAAACAGCGTTGATCAGACACATTTATCTGACAAAAAAACGTTCGCGCAGGAGCGCCTTTAACAAATTCAACTTATTGATATGTAAGCCAGGTTAACAAACCACCAGAGCTTAACTTTATTTCTAATTTCCGCCACGAATAACAAAAACACAATCATTTATTATCCAAATGACTTCTTAACTTTTTCCTAATTATTGTTTTCACTCTTTCCCCTCACAGATTCTCTTTCGGAAATTATAAGAATTAAGGATAGAATCCTGCCCGGCATTAAATGAAAAGTGCCATTCATGGTATTTATGATTATAAGGACATTGATAATGAAGAGAAAAGTTTTGGCATTGCTCGTCCCCGCTTTATTAGCGATGGGCACGGCTCACGCTGCAGAAATATATAATAAAGACGGCAATAAATTAGACCTCTTTGGTAAAGTCGACGCGCGACACACTTTCTCCGACAACCCAGGAGATGATGGCGACGGCACCTATATAGAGTTGGGTTTTAAAGGCGAAACGCAAATTTCCAACGATCTTACCGGCTATGGCATGTGGAACTATAAGCTCATGGCCAACAGCGTTGAAAGCGACAACACTTCTTATAACAAACTGGCTTTCGCCGGCCTGAAGTATGGCGACTACGGCTCCTTCGACTATGGTCGTAACTATGGCGTCATCTACGACGTGGAAGCCTGGACGGATATGCTGCCGGTCTTTGGCGGCGATTCTTACACCTATCACGATAACTACATGATAGGGCGCGGCAACGGCATGGCGACTTATCGCAATACCGACTTCTTTGGCCTGGTGGAAGGCTGGAATTTCGCGCTGCAATACCAGGGCAACAACGAAGGCGAAGGTCAAGGCAACGAAGGCGCAGGTGTGGGTCACAACAGCCTTGCCAGCCAGAACGGCGACGGCTTCGGCATATCGACCACTTATGATTTTGGCATGGGTTTTGCCGCCTCAGCCGCTTACTCTTCCGCCGACCGCACTACCGCTCAGGCTAATGCTGGCCGTGGAAAGAGCGCTTATGCTGGCGGCGAGCGTGCGGACGCATGGGCAGCCGGTTTGAAATATGACGCGAATAACCTTTATCTGGCCGCAACCTTTGCTGAAACGCGCAACATGACCCCGTATGGCAGCAGCGACAGCCGTCTTGGCGGCGGTATCGCAGATAAAACCCAGAACATTGAAGTGGTAGCGCAATACCAGTTCGACTTTGGCTTGCGTCCGTCACTGGCTTTCCTGCAATCAAAAGCCAAAGACGTCTGGTATGATGGCCGATATTTTAATAAAGATTTGGTCAAATACGCCGATGTTGGCGCCTCCTGGTATCTGAATAAAAACTTCCTTACCTATGTTGATTACAAAATCAACCTGCTGGAAGAAGAAGATAACTTCTACCGCAACAATGGCATCGCCACCGATGACATCGTTGGCGTAGGTATGGTTTACCAGTTCTGACAATCAGCTGACGCCAAAGCCCGCCGCCGTGCGGGCTTTTTTATTGCCAGCCTTTAGCGAGCTTTTTAATGTTTTTTTGACGACGCGTTAATCATTACGGAGAACATTTTTTGCGGCTGGCAAATAGCGTAGCGAGAAATAAAGTCTGTTTTTCCCACACAACGAACGTCTTTCCAGCAGCTCCTGAATTTGTCCTGCCGATTTGGGTTGCGCGCTAAAAACCTTGCCAGGATTGGCTGTAAAGATTTCATAAACGATGCCGCTGCCAGGTGTTTTTACTTCGCATCCAGCGCTGGCCTGTAAATAAAGTTCGCGCTGTACTGTGTTAAGTTTGCCTACGCCGCCGCCATCCTGAATAAGAACGTTTACCCCTGTCTCTTCTATATCTGCGACCAGTTGACGATAGCCCTCCGGCGACATGTTGCCAGAAAAAAAGCTGCTGATATAAACGGGCTTGTGCAGAACGGCGACCAACTGGCGACGCGTATCGCTCAACCACTTGGTCATCTGCCCCCGCGCCGCTTTATCACGCCAGTTACTATCGTCTATTTCCGCGCTGATGTACCAACCATCCGGCTGAAAACCCATGGTTTTGGCCCATAACCTCGCCTGGCGACGATCCTGTACGAGTAAGCGATTTAAGTAGTTAGCCTGCGCGGCAAGCGGCTGCTTCTGACGCGTAAAGAAAGCGGGGTCGGCATTTAAGCCTATGATAACCTTCAACCCCGCCTGACGCGCCGCCTGCGCTTTCTTTAACAGAAGAGCGCGTTCGGTTTCGTTAGCAAACGCCTCGCCATAGCGCGTCCACTGTATTACCAGCGTATCAAACCCTTGCTGACGCAGCGTTTGCATCAATGACTGCCAGCTCGTGTCGCTTGCAAGGTTATCTCGCAATTGCGGTTGCCAGAAAATGCCTGTCATTGCAAATGAGGGCGCGTTCACCAGTAAAAGAAATAACAAAAAGAGGCATTTATTCATTTACCAGTGAACTCCAACCGTAACAAAGACATTGTTGCGCTCGCCCGAACGTTGATTAACGCTGTTCAGGATATGCTGATACTCAAGGCCCAGGCTTACTTTATGCGGCCAGGCATCGTATCGGGTTTCGCCGGTCCAGATGTTCCATCGTACGCCCGCGCCGCCAGTCTGCGCCCCCCGCGTTTCACCATTACGGTAACCGTTGGTCTGCAAATGGGCATAGGGCTCCAGCGTTTGCCCATCGGTTATTTTTTCATGCCAGCTGACGCGATAATCAACGGTCCATGCCTGAATGTCTTGCCGTACATAATGTGCAGCATCAAGGTAAAGATTGTTCGCAAACCAGCCTGGCCCGTTCGGATGCCACTCATCACTGAAACGACCATTATTGAAAAACGAGGCGCTGGCGCGAAGCATGGCATCCGATTCACCGTGATGGCTATCAAGCGGCGCCTGTTGCTCAATGGCAAGAAAGAAAACCGATTCCCGCAGCGGTTTCCAGCGCAGGCCTGCCCCAATCATGGGGTTTTTTACGGGCATCGCTACGCCTGATCCTGCCGTATCGGCAAACAGGCGGCTATATACAGAGAGCAAGTCGCCTTCCAGCAACTGGTTTCGGCCGACACGATATTCCGCTTCAAGCTGGCCGTAGCTTCGGTAGCTCTTCCCTGGCGATACGTCGTTAAGCTTATTATTCACTGAATTAAGAGTGCCAGAGCGCAGGCCGACGGAACTGTCATACGTAAAACTCCAGCGTCGCGCAATGTCTTCATGCAGTCGTCTGAAAGCAAAACGCTGCTGCTTTTGCTCAGCTGTCGGCGGTGCGAGTTCCGCGTCGTCATTAATTTCATCAATAACCTGGCGGGCATAATATTGCGCCGCCGAGACGTTCTGTAACCGCTGATTCACATAAGCGAGTTGCTTAATAAGCGCGGGATCGTCCGGCATCGCCTTATAAGCTTGCTCAAGCAAAACACGCGACTGAACCGCGTTACCGTCTTGCCATAACGCATATCCCAAAGCCGCCTGAAGCGATGCGTTTTGCGGCTCCATTGTCAGCGCCTGGCGTAAATCACTAATCGCCGCGCGGGTGTTGCCCTGCAGACGGTAAATACTGGCACGGGAAACATAAACTTGCGCCGAAGGCCCGATTGCCAATGCGCGATTGAAATCAGCTAACGCTTTTTCAGGCTCTCCTGGCAGGTAGCGTTGTGCATGAAGCCACCAGTAATGCTCGCTGTTATCCAACCCACGCTGTTTCTCCTCCTGCAACAAGCGATAGAGCATATCCCGCTCTTGCGCCGCGTGAGCAGTATTTGCCGCCGCAACCAGATCCGCATTACTCATCTCGTTAACAGGTATTTTCCTCCAGGCGCGCATAGCAGCAGCATAATCCTGAACCTGGTAGGCTTGATACGCCACCGCCCGATGGTGCCAGACATCGGGCGAATGGGCTGCCGCTTGCTGAAAGGCATAGAGCGCCACGCCGGGTAACGTTTCGCGATAACAGGCCGCCAACCTGCTCCACGACGCCGCGTCATAGGCTGGAGACATATCACCAAGCAGGCTACTCAGGGCTGAACAATCCTCCACGAGCCACGGCAACTGGCTTTGCAAGCGTCGTTGAACGGAAGAGTGAAGCGGCTTCGAGAGTTCTGTTTTCTGCGCGTCAGATGCCCACTGGGGATGCTCATGCAATAGCTCAACGAGCCGCATCAATAACCTGAGCGTTATTTTTTCATCACCCTGGAACGGATAGTGCTGCAGTAAAATTTGCGCCGCCTCCTGCGATTGCCCCGCCTGGATCAATTGCCAGCTGAGCGCATCCAGGCGCTGCAAATCATTCGGGTAGCGCGCATAGAGACGTTGAGCCAGTTGCAGCGTTTCATGGCTGTTATGACTTGCTATGCTCAATTCATAACGCGCTTGCAGAAACGCATCCTGGGGCAGTCCGGCCAGCATTTGTCGCGCAGCGGCGTAATGACCAGACTTCAGCAGCCCTGGCAGCGTTGCACCCGCTATGTATGACCGATTTTCACTAAACTGCGCGTTATAGTTCGCCAGCGCCTCTTGCGGATGAACACTGAAACGTGACAGTAAATAAATCCACCGTTTTTCCTGTTCAGCCGTATGGAAAACAGGCTGTCGCTGCGCGAGGAAGCGTTGCAGAAGCGCTGTCTCGCCCCGTTGCACAAGCGTTGCGGCATAAGCGAGATGATTTTCAGGGCTGTTGAAAAGCCCCTGCGATTGCCGGGCCTGTAGGTTCTCATCCTGATGCGCGGCAAGTAATACAGTAAACCATTGTTCTTGCTCAGCGGGGCTCAGGCGTTGCTGCTGAAAGCGTTCAGAGAAAAGCGTGTCTGCTATGTCCCATTGTTTCAGGTAGATTGCCCGTTGCAGCGTGTCATTACGCAGCGCCTCACCGAGCGAATGCGCGGCAAACACCGGATCGCGAAGCTGCTGACGGGCAATCTGAATCTCACCGAGTCGCAACGCGTTTTGTCCTGTTTCGCTGCGGCAGCGAACAGAAGGTTCTTCATCGCATCGCTGCTGTTGCGCCAGTAACTCCGGCACAGATGTTACCAACACAGGCTCAACAGGTATCGCCGCCAGGCTTTGCGCCAGTTTTTTATTGTCGGGGTGCTGTTTTAATTGCTGCGAAAGCAGACTCGATGCTTGCTTATTGTGACCAAAATGGCGAAGCGCTTCTGCCTGATAAAGCGTTAACTGAACATTATTGGGTTCACGCCGACGTATCTCTTCAAATTCACGCAGCGCGGTTTTTTCATCATTTTGCTTTTGCGCCCTTAAAGCCTTTTCCAGATGAGGATAGATGATGAAATAGCGATAATCGCTCAGCCCAAGCGCTGCGGCGCTGGTTTCGGTGGTGTCCTCCTGCGCCAGTACGCTGCCGCTGAGAAGTGAAGCAATAAAAAACGTTAAAAGGCGGTGAGAATGGATACGCATTATCATGCCGCCTGCTCCAGCGCTGCCATCTGCTGCGTCGTCAGACCCGCTTCACTCAGCAATGTCTGCATTGACAATTGCAACTCCTGTTGCCGCGACAATACCCGGCTGAGCGTCTCCTGGCTAATAACGCCCTCCTTCACCAGAAATTCACCCAACGGTAAGTGGCTGCGCTCGTGACGCAATAGCAACGCGTTGATCGCCGAGCTATTAATATGCCCTAACGTAGTGAGTACTTCGGCGAAAAGGAACTGATGGGGCACAAAACGATGCCAGATAGCCTCTGACTGCGCTTCGCTTATCCACCCTTCTTTCACCGCCGTTTGCAAAAGGCTGCGATCGTCCTGGCCGCGATAACGCGCGTACCAGTGCCTCAGGCCTGTGACAACCTGTCCCCGGGGCACGATGACATATTCCACTTCGCAATTAAGTTTACGGGAAAGCGCTGCCAGAGAGACCGGATCGATACCATTTTCACTGGCAAGCACCATTACGCCCCGCTCTATTCGCAGCGGCAGTATGGCATAGCGCAGCGCGATGGAAGCGGGCACCTTAGCAATCAGCGCGACAGGAATTTCCCAGGCGTCAATCGACTCTGTGCGTACGCCATTTTGTTCTGCCAGCGCTTGCGCCAGTTGGGTTGACGTAATAACACCCTGCAACATAAGCGAGCCGCCCAAATGCAAACCCGGTATACGGTTCATTAACGCCTGCTCAAGTTGCGCTTCAGTAATTATCTGATGGGCTATAAGGATTTGACCCAACGGTCGCAGGGCGCGAGTCTCGCCGGTTACGCTTGGAAAATCATGCGTGGTTTTATCCCATGCTACTCGTCTGGGATCGCCGTGTTGAATAACTTGTCTGATGGCGCGCCAGTTGGCCATGAAGTTAACCAGGTTGCCCCAGAAAAGACGGATGACAGAAAGTAATCCCTGTCCGAGCCCGTAGTAGACCGTTACGAAAATAACGCGCTGAAGAATACGGTTAATCATCAGCCCTAAATTCACCCACAGTAGGGTCATCAGCCACGGGCCGCCGGTGAAAATAGAGAGAAATTGCCACGCATCCGGCCAGAGGTGTTGGTAGAGCCATAGCGCCACCAGTTGAACCATGATGAGCATTGCCGTAAAGCTCAGAAAATTGCTTATTGCTCCTTTCCGGTCACGCCAGAGGAAGTAATTCAGCGTCGGGCTGGCGCTCCATTTATGCGTTTTGAGCCCCTGAAAGACAATGCCAATTATCCAACGCGACTTCTGTCGCACTGCGGTAGAAAAGGTATCAGGGAAATATTCGCGTACGCAGATAACATTGGATGAGCGGGCCCGCTGGAGAAAGCGGCGCGGCTGATTACCCTCTGATTCGCTCACTACCGGAAAGCGAACAAAAATTTCCGTCATTCCTTTAGTTTTAAGACGAAAGCCAATGTCGTAGTCTTCTGTAAGACTTTGCACGTCGAAGGCGATGCCGTCCCCGTCGGCCAGAAGCGCCATAACGGCTCGGCGGCTAAAGCAGGTGCCAACGCCTGCGCTTGGCACCTGGCCGGCAATGGCTTCACGCACCGGCACATCTTTACCATGAAGTTCGGCAAACTCATCGATATAAGACATGCTGGTGAAATGGTTCCATTTCCGTTCAAAGGGATAAACAGGAATTTGAATTAAATCTTTACGCTCGACAAGATAATTAAAAAGGCGCAACTCAAGCGGTGAAATAACATCTTCAGCATCATGTAAAATAAAGCCAGAAAAGGCGAACTTAGCGCTACGCTCAAATTGTGTGATGGCATCAAGAATATTATTCAGACAATCCGCTTTGCTGGTAGGTCCGGGTCGAGCGCACACCACTTTATGCACGTTCGGGAAACGCGCACAGACTTCATCTACATCGCGCTGGGTATCAGGATCGTTTGGATAAGTCCCCACAAAAATATGGTAATTTTCATAATCCAGCGTGGTAGCGGCAAGCTCTGCCATATTACCGATGACGCCAGTTTCATTCCATGCAGGCACCATGATGGCTAAAGGTTTTTCATCAGGCTCATAAAGCGCCTGGTAATCCATAGGCTTATGCCGCCGGTAAACAGTGACGGCGCGCCTTGCTCTTCTTACCCAATAGACTATATCAATGAAGAGATCGTCCAGGCCGCTAATAAGCATCATTAAAGCCAGCCCGATGGCGATAAACTTTAAGCCATAAAGATAGGTCGCAAAAATATCAACCAGTCCATTCATGCTGAGACACCCTGTACGATATGAATGGAATTATGCGCAATCCATTTTTTTAGTGTTATCAGGCTACTTTTCATTTTTAATGATATTCACATTTTTATTTAAAAGAGCACGCTTTGTCCGCACAAAAATAATCTCTATGGCGCATTTCTAAAACGCCCATTCATATAGCCGCCGCATCAGCTGCAACGTGATATTTATTTCATGGCGTAACTATTTCAACGCATACTAAAAGCGTAAAAGCGGTGTCGCCGGCGCCATTTTGCGTCCAAAATAATACACCTACTGGCACTTTAGTACCAGATTTAACCAAAAAACGAGGGCCGTAAGGTTGCCACTACAAGGCGTGCGCACGTGGACTGTTAGCCGAAGGTAGCCCGTAGCGATAAAACATAAACCTGAATGATGGAAGAGAATACAACCAGGGAATAAGATAGCAGGACAAATGGGGCGAGAATTGCTGTTTAGCGGATTTCTGCAGTTTTTCTCAACGAGAGTTTTATCACTGAAAATTAAGGCGGTAAGTGCTTGAATAGTGGCGGAGAGAGGGGGATTTGAACCCCCGGTAGAGTTGCCCCTACTCCGGTTTTCGAGACCGGTCCGTTCAGCCGCTCCGGCATCTCTCCGTATTGGTGGTTGCCATGATGCCAGGTAATTTGGCATTTTAACAGACCCTGCCCCTTCGATTTTGTTCAAGTGACGACTTTGCGAGCAGATAAGATGATTAAGTGGCCCTGGAAAGCAAACGACGACGCGCATGATGACCCGATGCCCTGGGAAAAGGCGCTCGCTATCCCTCTGCTGGCGGGTTTATCCGCGGATGAACAGAACAAGCTGGTGCGGCTCGCCGAACGCTTTATTCAACAAAAACGCCTGGTTCCGTTACAGGGCTTTGAGCTTGATTCCCTCAAGACCGCCCGTATCGCCCTGCTCTTCTGCCTGCCGGTGATGGAACTGGGACTCGACTGGCTCGATGGTTTTCACGAAGTGCTTATCTACCCGGCGCCCTTTATCGTCGATGACGAGTGGGAAGATGATATTGGTCTCGTTCACAGCCAGCGCGTCGTACACGCCGGCCAGAGCTGGCAACAGGGGCCAGTAGTGCTTAACTGGCTGGATATTCAGGATTCTTTCGACGCCTCCGGTTTTAATCTGGTTATCCATGAAGTCGCGCATAAACTCGATACGCGTAACGGCGACCGGGCTAGCGGCATTCCGTTCATTCCGCTGCGTGAAGTGGCAGGTTGGGAGCACGATCTGCATGCCGCCATGAATAATATTCAGGACGAGATCGATCTGGTGGGTGAGAATGCGGCCAGTATTGATGCCTACGCGGCAACGGATCCGGCGGAATGCTTCGCCGTGCTGTCGGAATATTTCTTCAGCGCGCCGGAACTGTTTGCGCCGCGCTTCCCATCTCTCTGGCAGCGTTTTACGCAGTTCTATGGCCAGGACCCGCTTCGCCGGCTGCGGCTTTCTGATACAGGCAGCGGCCACGTTCAGCGGCAGGTGCATTAAATCAGCAAACTGCCTTATAAATAGCCAGTTGAATCAACGCGTTAAATTTAGCATTGACACCTGAAAGGGGCGCCATTAATATGCGCCCCGTTCACACGATTCCTCTGTAGTTCAGTCGGTAGAACGGCGGACTGTTAATCCGTATGTCACTGGTTCGAGTCCAGTCAGAGGAGCCAAATTCAAAAAAGCCCGCTTAATGCGGGCTTTTTGCTTTTCATCACTGACTGCGTTATTGCGCACCCACCCCCTGTTATCTGACAACGCGTCGCTCTGATACCACGTCCGCTATTTTGCCAGACGAACGTATCTGTATAATTAGCGTATCGTTAAACCGCATAGCCAAAGGATTTGCTTAACATGCGCGGTATCGACCAACCTTTGATAATTTTTAACAGCCGCAAGCCATTCAACGATCGTTGCGCAGATGACATGAAGTATGGCGATTTGACTGAAAAAACACTTAAAGCGCGCTTCGGCCTTTTCCAGGTCTCTGAGCGGGTAGATTGCTATGCCTTCCAGAAAATTACCATACCGGCCTATGGCAACATGCCTAAACTGAACAAGGAGCAGGTCGCCGCAATCCTCTTCGATCAGCTTCGGTTCGAAGCCGGAAGATTTGCATTCTGGGGGCCGTATACTGGTATTATCCACAGACTGTTTACTCATATGCAGTATTGCAATGGGAAAGATTTTTACGATGTGCAGATGAATCAGGCCTATAAGAAAATGATTGAAGGTGATAACTCTTCGGGAAGCACTATCAACAGGATAAAACGAACGCTAGATACCTTTTCAGACTGGGATTCCGGGTTACAAACAAGGCACTTTGCCAATGAAATAAACAAATCTCATCTTCCTAAATTTGATAGATTTTCCGACCGCATTAATGGTTTAGGTATTAGCATCCACGAAATAAACAGCACTAAAATCACTCTTGAATCTCTCAACTTTGATAATAACCGATATACTGCAGTATTACATTTCAAAGGCCAGGATCACTTTGGACTGGATACCGATGACATGACTAAAACCCTGTTCAAATATTGGAAGCTATTTGGTATATGGTTCGTTATTCAGCGTTTTGAGAAACTGGCCTACAAGCCCTTTTTTACCAATATGGAAGCCCGCATCACTATTACTGGAGAGAATCATGCGTAAGCCAGTAGTATTTTTATCTATAATAGCAGCCGTGATCATAATCGCACTACTTTATTTTTGGCCGCCTTTTTATAACACCGAAATAAAACGTACCGGAGATGGCGTAGTATTAGTCAAAGATCTCCCTCCTTCTGACAAGCTCAGGCTGCAATGGTGGAAACAAAATAAGCATCTTTTAGAAAAAGATCATGCCCTGATACCTGATCAAGGTTATTTTTCGTTGTCTATTATGGACTTTGGAAAAGGTTATGAAAAATTGCCTGCAGAAGATTTTATATCTGGCATTTCACAAGACGATTATCTATGTTTTGATTCAATCAAAAGCGAAACCAAATGCGTTAAGAAAAATGAGCTTATGTCAATCATGGGTGACGTAACAAAGAAAACATTTATCTACATCGGTGCCAGGCAATATATTCAACTGCCGGATGGAACAATAAAAGAACAACAGATAAAAGAAGAATAAATAATTGATTACAAGGTTTATTAATTCTCTGAATAAAACTCTTCTTTTGAGTGAGGCGTAATAAGCTCAGCTTAAGGTACAGAATTCAACTAAGCCCGCTTAATGCGGGCTTCTTGTTTTTCTCGGCCTCAGATTTGAAAATCGATCACTGGTTCGGCGGCTTCCAGCGCCTGACGTTTGATTTCATCAACCGAAAGACCCGGATTGCAAAGCTCGATAAAGCGCCAGACATAGTTGCGCTGCAGCTGTCCGCGCTTTAACCCCAGCCAGACGGTATTGGCGTCAAAAAGATGGCGCGTATCAAGGCGCACCAGTTGCCCCGCTTCACCGCTCGCCTGCTCCGCCACCAGGCCAATACCAAGCCCCAGCTCAACATAGGTTTTGATAACGTCCGAGTCCTGCGCGCTTAACACAATGTCTGCCGCCAGCCCCTTACGCGCAAAAGCTTCATCAATACGCGAGCGCCCGGTAATGCCCTGACGATAGGTAATAAGCGGCCAGCGGCTAATATCTTCCAGCGTCAGTGGGTTTGCCTGTAAAAGCGGGTGATCCTGCGGCACCAGCAGATTGTGATACCAACGAAACCAGGGGTAAGCCACAAGCGTCGGGTCCGTACTAAGCCGTTCGCTGGCGATGCCGATATCCGCCGTGCCGCTTTGCAGCAGGGAATCTATCTCCTGCGGCGTGCCCTGAATTAATTCCAGACGCACCTCAGGAAAAAGCGCGCGAAATTCTTTAATAACCGAAGGCAGGCTATAGCGCGCCTGGGTGTGCGTGGTGGCGATAGTCAGCACGCCGGAGGCGTCGTTGGTGAAAAGGTCGGCAAGACGGCGCACATTGCTGGCTTCGTCGAGAATACGCTCGGCGATAACCAGCAACGCTTTGCCCGGCTCCGTCATGCCAAGCAGGCGCTTGCCGCGGCGGATGAAAATCTCAATGCCCAGTTCCTCCTCCAGCTCGCGAATATGACGGCTGACGCCAGACTGAGAGGTGTAGAGCATATTAGCGACGTCGGTCAGGTTGTAATCCCGCCTTGCCGCTTCGCGGATAATTTTAAGCTGCTGGAAATTCACATCGCCCCCGGGAGACATTCAACATGACGCTATTGTTAAAGTCACCCGATGGACAGAACAAATAATAAAAACCAGCAATATATTCCTGGATGGAATATAAGCTAGCCCACCAGCATCAACTCACGGCTTCCGAGCGCCGGGCGCGTCACCAGCGACAGCAAAATTTCTTTCACCGCCTGCGCTTGCGGGGAAAGCGGCAGCGTTGACGAGAGATTCAGCGACAGCGGCAGGTTCATGGACGGCGCCGTTATGCGGGCCATCCAGCCGTTCGCGGAGCCCGCAAGGGATCGCGCCGCCGATTCCGGCAATACCGTTACGCCCATGCCGCTGGCGATAGCCGCTGTCAACGTAGCGATAGACTCAATCTCGCCGATGATTTTGGCCGTCAGGCGACGCAGCGAGAAGGCCTCATCCACGCGCTTGCGCACCGCGCTGTAATCGCGAGGGAGAAACAGGTTCATCTCCGCAACGGCGGCGAGATCGATGCTCTGGCCCGGGCAGTCGCGGGTGCCGACCAGGTAAAGATCTTCTTTCAGCAGCGGCTGGCTGGTGAGCCCGGAGGTCGCCGAACGGTCATAGAGCACCGCCATGTCGAGCTGGCCGTTGAGCACTTTCTCGTTTAACACCGACCCGCTGTTTTCATGCAGATAGACCAGCACGTCCGGCAATTCCGCGCGCACGGCCTGCAGCAGCGGCATGGTAATAGAAGAGGCCGCCGTTCCCGGCGCAAGGCCGATAGAGACGTGGCCGCTCAGCGTCTGGCCGACATTGTTCACTGCCAGCTGCGCCTGCTCGCACTGGCGTAAAATGGTGCGCGCATGAGCATAGAGTATTTTTCCGGCTTCCGTCGGGGTTACGCCCCGCTTGGTGCGAATCAACAGCTGTTGATTCATCTCCCCTTCCAGGGTTGCCACCTGTTGGCTAAGGGCGGGTTGCGCAATGTGCAACACTTCAGCGGCCTGCGTCAGGCTCCCGATGTCGACGATTTTTACGAAATACTTCAGTCGTCTTAAGTTCATTTTGCCTCCTGTACGGAACGCCGGTAGTAAAGCCAGCAAGATAGTCGCAGGATGTGTTGCAATATGCTTGCCAGTTTTCAGATTGCTCCGACCAGGGACGCTAACCGGCTGGATAATAAGAGAAACCAATCACAACGCGTTGAACCATTATTGAAACAGCGTTTTTCTGATGCCCCGTTTCGAACGGCGGTTGCACCACAACGGTGCGAGAGCGGATTTTATGAAGGGCCTGAGCGCGGGATGGCTAATTTGTCGGCAAACGAATCGTTAACGTTAATTCGCCCTTTGACAATCCCGGCCTGCGCCGTTAGTATGCGCCCCGTTCACACGATTCCTCTGTAGTTCAGTCGGTAGAACGGCGGACTGTTAATCCGTATGTCACTGGTTCGAGTCCAGTCAGAGGAGCCAAATTCAAAAAATCCCGCTTAAGGAAACTTAAGCGGGATTTTTGCTTTTCAGCGTTTCATCTTTCCTTCACTGCGCTTTCCTTATCCTGTGACATACTAACGGCATGGCTAACACCCGCCTGTGGTGCGGGATAAGGAGAAAATATGCATAACGAAGCCGGAACTCACCTGACGCCAGAACAAGCGCTTGATAAACTCGAAGCCATGTACGACGCGGCGGTTAACGCCCTGCGCGAAGCCATCGCCGCCTTTATTGAAAACGGCGAAACGCCGCAAGAGGCTCGCCGTTCGCAAGGGTTGTTCGTCTACCCGCAATTGCGGGTAAGCTGGGACGGCAACGCCCGCAACCCAAAGAAAACCCGCGCCTACGCCCGCTTTACTCACCCGGGCTGCTATACCACCACCATCACCCGCCCTTCGCTGTTTCGGCCTTATCTGGCGGAACAGCTGACGCTGCTGTACGAAGATTACGGCGCGGCGATCGAGGTTTCGCCTTCTCAGCATGAGATCCCCTACCCTTATGTGATAGACGGCTCCACGCTGACGCTGGACCGCTCAATGAGCGCCGGTCTCGCCCGCCATTTCCCGACCACTGAGCTTGCGCAGATTGGCGATGAGACCGCCGACGGCATCTTCCATCCGACGGAGTTTTACCCGCTCTCGCATTTCGACGCCCGCCGCGTGGATTTTTCGCTGGCGCGCCTGCGGCACTACACCGGCACGCCCGCCGAGCATTTCCAGCCGTTCGTGCTGTTCACTAACTACACGCGTTACGTGGATGAGTTTGTGCGCTGGGGTTGCAGCCAGATCCTCGACCCGGAAAGCCCTTACGTGGCGCTCTCTTGTGCGGGCGGTGTCTGGATCACCGCGGATACCGAAGGGCCGGAAGAGGTCATTTCCGATCTCGCCTGGAAAAAGCACCAGATGCCCGCCTGGCATCTGATTACCGCTGACGGTCAGGGCATTACGCTTATCAATATCGGCGTTGGACCGTCGAACGCGAAAACCATCTGCGATCATCTCGCCGTGTTGCGCCCGGATGTCTGGCTGATGATTGGTCATTGCGGCGGGCTGCGTGAAAGCCAGGCGATTGGCGACTACGTGCTGGCGCACGCGTATCTGCGCGACGACCACGTGCTGGATGCCGTACTGCCGCCGGATATCCCTATCCCGAGCATTGCGGAAGTGCAGCGCGCGCTGTATGACGCCACCAAACTGGTGAGCGACATGCCGGGTGAAGAAGTTAAACAACGGCTGCGCACCGGCACCGTTGTCACCACCGACGACCGCAACTGGGAGCTGCGCTACTCCGCCTCCGCGCTGCGCTTCAATTTAAGTCGCGCGGTGGCGATTGATATGGAGAGCGCCACCATCGCCGCCCAGGGGTATCGCTTCCGCGTGCCTTACGGCACGCTGCTGTGCGTTTCCGACAAGCCGCTGCACGGAGAGATAAAGCTGCCCGGCCAGGCGAACCGCTTTTATGAAGGGGCCATTTCAGAGCATTTGCAGATTGGCATTCGCGCTATCGACCTGTTGCGCGCCGAGGGCGAGCGCTTACACTCCCGTAAGCTGCGCACCTTCAACGAACCGCCGTTCCGCTGATCCCCCGGCTGAAAAAACGCCGCCGCGTACTCCCTTCGCGGCGGCGTTTTCTTTTCACTGGCGCGTCCGATATGCGGCCTTTCGCCCAGAAAAGTGTCAAAAAAAGCGCAGCTTGCGGAATTAATCGGCAAACGGCGCGTTTTTTTAAAAGAGCTTTTGACAACCCAGGGGCATCTCGTTACTATGCGCCCCGTTCACACGATTCCTCTGTAGTTCAGTCGGTAGAACGGCGGACTGTTAATCCGTATGTCACTGGTTCGAGTCCAGTCAGAGGAGCCAAATTTTAGTCTTAAGACATCTCTATGCGTCTTAAGGCTGTTAAAAAACAAGAAGTTATCTGTACCCGGTTGTCCAAATAAGGATTACCGGGTTTCTTGGTATCCATAGTTTTTGGGGCTTAATCGGGGGCCTCACGGTTCGGTGAACAAATGGAGCCCGCCGCTATGGCATTAACAGATACCGCTATCCGCAAGCTCAGACCCACAGACAAACCCTTCAAACTCGGCGACAGTGCCGGACTGTACCTGCTGATCAAACCCAACGGATCAAAACTCTGGTACTTTTATCGTCATGAATAATTTTGGGTACAATGTGCTGAAAAATTTCATGAAGAACCAGGCTGGCTACTCCTCCGTTGCATTGGGGAAATTCATCGGCATGGATCTGGTGAACCCTTGCATTGATTTTCAGTCGCTTGCGACGTCGATGGGCATCAGCGCCTGCCGTGTCACCCAGGCTGCTGATATCACAGCGGCGGTTAAAATCGGTATAGCCAGCGGGAAGACGAATCTGATTGAAGTGGTGATCTCCGCGGGCTAAATAGCTGTTATTAGTCGTTTCGCACCAGAAAGAGATTCAGTGCGGATTGTACGATCTGATCAAGCATACACTCCGGAAAGAGTAACACCAATCAGCTGCGGCCACGCCGTTGAGAATGAACAGGAGTAGAGCTATCAGCAGTTGTTTCATCGCATCCTCCCCATGGGGATTGAAAATGAGGGGGATAGCGACAACTGTTTTTTGGTAAAAAAATAGCGCCCGATTCTCCAGGCGCGAAGACCCAGTATTTATGCAATGCCAGGTTTGTTATTGCTGGTCAATGATTTCATAAGACGTGATGGCATACGCTGAACATCCCCAAATTATATTTGATGATGTCTGAGACAGGCATAAATCGCCCTGGCCAAATAATGACTGTTCTGCCGGAATATTCACTGAAATTTCTTCAATATAGCCAGTGTCAGGATCAAGGGTTCCCAGATACTGGCCTGAATGTTCGTTAAACCAGATTGCACCATTATTCATAATGACAATATCAGATGGTGGGCCATTCAGAATGCCTTCGCTGTATTGGGTATATTCCCCTGTTTCGGGAGTAAACTTACCGATTGCTCCGGCGTTATTATTATAGTAGGTGTTGGTATACCAGATGTTTCCGTCAGTATCGGTAGTTAAGGCGTTAATATTGATATCTTCATTCAATGGGGCGGGATAGTATGAGAACTCCTGAGTGTTGGGTGTAAATCGGATAAGCCCTGCTCCAGAGAGTTCGACAAACCAGATATTCCCGGCATTATCGACAGTAATATCTCCGGGATTATCAGGACTGAACGATGCTGTGAGGTATTCTGAGATTTCTCCGGTAGCAGGGTTATAGCTGATAATGCCCTGCCTGACGTTTTCGGGATCGGTTTTAATATCATAAACACGGCTGGTCAGCCAGATGAGTCCGGTCGTTTTGTCAGTAGTTATCCCTCCCAGCATTCTTGATGTCACTGTACCGGGAACGGGTATTTCGGATATTGAGCCAGATGTGGGGTCGATTTTGCCAATATGATAATTTATATTTCTCTCGGAAAAGTAAATCATCTGGTCATTGCCCAGAGTCATTTTACCAAGCTCTCCCTGCGGAGTGAAACCGCTGGTAATGGCACGGGTTGTTGAGGTTGCCACATTAAGTTGATATATCGCCCCCTCTTCTCCGCCATTAAATACAGGAAAGGTTCCGTAGATATAACCCATTCCTGAATCCTGAATGCCGAAACCATCACTACCTTCACTACAGTCATAGATTGTTGTTTTGATTGAAATAGACATATTTATTCATCCTTGTACTGTTAGTCGATATACGTTGAAGAAAATTTACCTGCTGTGGTTGGTGAGGCTTGAGCAAAAAAGCATAAAAAATAAATCAAAATGCGCCCGGTTAAACCGGGTGCAAAACTCAATATGATGTTTTAAATTTATGATATGCATCACATTCCAATCAATTATAAGATTGGGGACTTTATTGAGGGCTTCGTTCTAAACCGAAAATAGAAATAATTAAAAATTCAAATGGAGATGTGACATATTGTATCCAGTCAGAGGAGCCAAATTCAAAAAAGCCCGCTTAAGGAAACTTAAGCGGGCTTTTTGCTTTGCTGGTTCAGAGCGTTAAACGCATAAAAGGACGCAACTTTGCTTGCTTTGCGCCCTTTGAAAATAGCGTTACTCGTTGCCCCACTGATTCAGAAACATCGCTATCTCGTCGATACGTTCTTCATCAATCCCGGCTTCACTGGCCAGCTCTCGCTGCGCCTCTTCGCTGATCTCCTCGTTATTCATTAACCGGGTGATCAGCAGTTGGAAATAGCGCGCCAGGGGTTCGCGTTCGGACTCCGTTACCGGCTCCGCGCATTCGGTCGAGTACTCATCCGCGATATCATAATATTTAAGTGGTATTTCAGCGCTCATAAGCAGCCCCCCTGGATTAACGTCTTTAGTAAGTTATAGCCTGCCCCGGCAGACCTGAAAATATCCTGCTTCCCTGCGGCTTGCTGTCATCCCTGCAAGCTGGACGCCTGAAAGACTTCATGCTGGCATCAGCATTAACCCAACGCCGTAGTCTCTGCACGCCATACTGCTCATTACCACATCAAATCATCAGGGACTTTGAAATCAGCATACGGGTCGTCCTCATCCTGCGCTTCCTGGCTCAGCACGTGATTGACGACAATGCTGCTCGCATCTCGCTGGGCGATTTTATCGGCAACGCTCGCCGGGATAATGGCGTATTCACACTCTCCCTTGCCATCAACCACTAATCGCGCAATGGCGAGACGGCCGTTTATCAGCTGCGTCTGAGTGGGCTTATCCACAACAACTTTTTTGATGAGGTTATTATCGGTGAAATTAAAATCGATGTTGCCTTTTGAAATGGTAATTCTGTTCATTTCAATGAGTTGCTTAACCTGAGCTTTATACTCTTTAGATAACGCCGCCTGTTTTTGCTGTTCGCTTAGCTGCTTATCACGCTCAAGCTGCGCTTTTTTATTCTCTTCCACGGCTTCTCGCGCCTCGCGGGCCTGAACCCGTGATTTTTTCGCCGTTCTTTGCACTTTGGCCATTTTTTTGCTGGTCACTAAGCCAGCCTTTAGCATCTGCTCTTGTAAGGTAAGTTTCGTCATTTTCGTTTCTATAACCCGCCAGTCATGGGTGAGGTTGTATTCAGGCAGTTATGCCCGGGTGCGGTAGCCGATGGGCGTATACCCTGTCCGGAACCCGGCGCAAGGCATATCAAACTTTAAGCAGTTTCACCGTGGCATCCACATCAATCTCATCTTCCGAGAAGATTAATGTCGTTCCCTGGAAAGTGGTGATAGCCAGCTTTTTCAGCGAGCGCATTTCACCAGGCTTAGCGGCGGTTTTCGGCTTAATGCTGTTCATTAACGCCCCGACAGAGAGCACCGCATTTTCTTTATCAATGCGCGTGCTGGCAGGCACCTCTTCGCTGAAAACCACGTAAGATTTGATAGACGTGAGCTTCAGGCGCTCGCCTGCGATATAAATATATTTGCTCTCCGGTACAACTTTCACCGCATAAGCTGACAACCCTTTATTATTGGTGGTGGGTTCGAACGTCACCGCGGCATCTTTTTTAATCAGTTCCGGATTGGCGACCTTAATCACATGAAAATAACGGTTATCGCCGTTTTCATCTTTGATAAACCCAAACCCTTTTTCTTTAAACCAGGTTGTGATCTTTCCGTTCATCGCCATTATCGCCTGCTAATCGTTTATCTACTCAGTTTTTGCAGCGCGCAGTGTAAAGCACAATGTCCGCGCAGACTACGTCTTTAGTTTACGTCTGGATGCTCAAGGAGCGATAAAGTGGAGGAGTAAAAAACCGTAAACGCGCCAGCCTGGCGTTTACAGGCGTCGGCGCAAGCGCCCTGTACAGCTGCCGGCAGGTCAATAAAGCGCGCCGTTATCGCGCCTGACGTTGAGCGCCCGCAGTGTGCATCGCGTGCTGGCTACATCCCGTCGTCAGGCGCATCCCTGGTCTCATGCCGGCTTGATGTTCTGATTCATCCGGAAGAGGTTCATCGGGTCGTATTTATTTTTAAGCTCCACCAGCCGCTTCCAGGTCGTACCGTATGCGAAGACGATGCGGTCAGTCTCGTCGTGGGTGAGGAAGTTGATGTAGGCGCCGCCGCTGGCAAACGGCTGTGATTTAGCGAAGAATTCACGCGCCCAGGTGATGCAGCGCTCATCCTCGGCGGCGGTCTCCCAGCGCCCGTGCACATTCATCACATACCTGGCGTCCCGGCTTGAGTAAGCCATGGCCTCGGGCGCTACGCTGGTCGTCTTGCCGCCAATTGTGCCGATAAATATCTCACAATGCGGTGACGGCAATCTGGCCGCATATTCAATGATGGTATCGATAACGCCTTCGCTGATTTGTGAGAAGTTGTGCGACTTCCAGTAGTTGCGCGCCCCTTTTGTTAAGAGCGGATCGAACGCCTGCTGCCAGGCCGTATAGGGCTGCACGCCGATGTGTTCGCCGAGCACGGTGCCGAACCCGCGTAGTGGTGCGATGAGCTTCTCGCCTTCTTCCGGGTCGTCCGCATAGCATAGTGCGAGCGCAACCATCTCTTTCCCGTGAACCGCTTCCGGCAGGAAAGGCAGCGGAGGCGCCTTGCGCGTAACCATCCAGACATTGAGCGCTTCCGGCATCGTCTCGGTGAAACGGGCGAACTGCGAGATAACGGATTTTGCCTGCTCAAACGGAAAGACGATCAGCCCGCTCAGTACGTTCGGCCCGACGGGATGAAGCTGGAATTCGAAGCGAGTAATCACACCGAAGTTGCCGCCGCCGCCCCGCACCCCCCAAAAGAGATCGGCGTTTTCTGCTTCGCTGGCGTGCAGCTGTCTGCCATCTGCCGTAATAATCTCCACCGAGAGTAAGTTATCTATGGTCATGCCATACTTGCGGCTCAGCCAGCCGAATCCGCCGCCGAGCGTCAGGCCAGCCACGCCGGTGGTTGAATTGATGCCAAGGGGCGTGGCAAGGCCCCAGGCCTGCGCCGCCGCATCGAAGTCGCCAAGGGTGCAGCCTGGCTCAACGTTTGCCCTGCGGGTGGTCGGGTCCACTTCCACGCCCTTCATCAACGACAGGTCTATCATCAGACCATCGTCGCACACGGCATTGCCCGCGATGTTATGTCCACCCCCGCGGATAGAAATGAGGAGATTTTGCGTGCGCCCAAATTCGATGGCCTGGATGATATCCTCAGGCGTCGTGCAGCGGACGATCAGCGCAGGTTTACGGTCGATCATGGCGTTCCAGATCTGGCGCACCTCGTCATAATTTGCATCTTCAGGAACAATCACCTCTCCCGTGAACTGCTTTTTGAACTCGCCGATATTTACCTCTGATAACCCGTTCATGATGCTTTCCTCTTTTGGTTTAACCCTACTAATTATGGTAGGTGGGTTAAGCCATGATAACTTTAAGGGTATTTTTGAGGCGTTTATCAACTTTGGCCGCCATCAGGCGCAACACGGGAGCACTCGTCTGCCTGAGGCTGCGTTTCGCTCAATGATTTTTAAGCGCGCATGCTGGCGACACGGCGTGAAAAAACAGAGGCGCGAGCAGCGAGTGAGTAAAATAAACGTGTTCCAGCAACTGAGGAGCCAGGAGAGCGCTAATCTTAAAAGTAGCCCTCGCTTTGCAGAGCGAGGAGCGGACGGTAAATGACGCTTGCGGTGGCCTGCCAGGCAGGCTAGCCTGCTCAAACCACATGTAAATTATCTCCTTGTAACAGGTAACACCGGCATGGCTCTGATCCCAAAAAACTACTCACGGCTGGAAAGCGGCTACCGTGAGAAAGCATTAAAACTCTACCCGTGGGTATGTGGGCGCTGCTCGCGTGAGTTTGTTTACTCTAACCTGCGTGAATTAACGGTCCACCATATCGATCATGACCATACCAATAACCCGGAAGATGGCAGTAACTGGGAGTTACTGTGTCTTTATTGCCATGACCACGAACACTCGAAGTACACGGAAGCGGACCAGTACGGCACAACCGTTGTGGCGGGCGAAGACGCGCAAAAAGATGTGGCTGCGGCAACCTATAACCCCTTTGCCGATTTAAAGTCGATGCTTAATAAGAAGAAATAAAGGCAGGCGTATTTGCTTGCCATAGCCGCTTCGTGACTCGCCCAAAATTAAAAGCCCCGCATCTTTTACAATGCGGGGCTTTTTTATTTCAGGCTGGCCTTATCAGGCTATTCACGCCAGCCCATCGCCGGAGCGACGTGCTTCAGAATGGACTCAATCACGTGTACGTTGTAATCCACGCCCAGCTGGTTCGGCACGGTCAGCAACAGTGTATCGGCTTCGGCTATCGCCTCGTCCTGCTTCAGCTGTTCGATTAACTTATCCGGCTCAGCCGCGTAGCTGCGCCCGAAGATAGCGCGGGTTTTCTCATCCAGGTAGCCAACTTTATCGCTTTCGTCACGGCTGGCGCCGAAATAAGCACGGTCGCGGCCATCCATCAGGGCGAAAATGCTGCGGCTAACGGAGACGCGCGGCGTGCGAGTATGCCCCGCCTGCGCCCAGGCTTCGCGGTAAGCGCGGATCTGCTTCGCCTGCTGAATATGGAACGGCTCGCCGGTTTCATCATCTTTCAGAGTGGAGCTTTGCAGGTTCATGCCGAGTTTTGCTGCCCAGACCGCCGTCGCATTCGAGCCCGCCCCCCACCAGATGCGCTCGCGCAGGCCTTCCGAGTAAGGTTCCGGGCGCAAAAGCCCCGGCGGGTTCGGGAACATCGGCTGCGGGTTGGGTTTCGCAAAGCCTTCGCCGCGCAGCACATCCAGCAGCACCTCCGTGTGACGGCGCGCCATGTCAGACTCGTTTTCCCCTTCCGCGGGCTGATAGCCAAAGTAGCGCCAGCCGTCGATCACCTGCTCCGGCGAACCGCGGCTGATGCCAAGCTGCAACCGCCCGCCGGAGATTAAATCCGCAGCGCTTGCGCTCTCCGCCATATAGAGCGGGTTTTCATAGCGCATGTCGATAACGCCGGTGCCAATCTCGATAGTGCGGGTTTTCGCGCCAATCGCCGCCAGCAGCGGGAAAGGAGACGCGAGTTGACGAGCAAAATGGTGAACCCTGAAATAAGCGCCGTCCGCGCCCAGCTCTTCAGCCGCGACGGCCAGATCGATGGATTGCAACAGCGCGTCAGCGGCCGTACGCGTTCCGGACTGCGGCGAAGGCGTCCAGTGACCAAATGACAAAAATCCGATCTTTTTCATGACCTATTACCTTATCTTCAGGGAAATAATCGGCAGGCGGCGCGTTTCTCATAACACGTAATGAAATTCGCCTGAAGGACTGCCTTGCGTGGGGTCTACTTTACGCGTTCCCTGATACGAATAAATGCCATTTGTTTAACATAAAGCTTCAAATTAATTGACCGAGCAAGGCGTTCGCCCGATTCAAAAAGCCCGCCGGATGCAGGCTTCGCTTTCTGTATCAAACGTTTATTGCTGAACACCACTCTGCGGCAGCTGGTCGAGGCTTGTGTAGATCGTGAGCCCCAGCGACTGGCCGATGCGCACGTCGTTGTCGGCGCCGCGGGAAGCGCCATCCAGCCGCAAAATCGCGTCGCAGCGGCCAATGAGCCGGTGCGCCACCGGGTATAAATACGCTTCGCTGATTTCATCGCCAATGCGGGTTGAACCCGCGGCCTGCGCCAGCGGTAAGGCCAGCCACTCGCCGATAACCGGTACGTGGCCCTTTTGCCAGAGCTCCAGCGCGGCCTGTTGCATCCGCTTCAGGTTGGCGTCGATAAGTTCGGGGCGATCGTCTGTGCCGCTTCTTACCGGGCCGGCAATCAGGATCTGCATGATTTTCATATCGTCTCCTCAAAGATGGCGCTTAAGGCAAGATGCTGGAGCAGCATGATCGTTTTCCCATCCTCAATTTCCCCGGTTCTGATAGCGTCCAGGGCGCGGGCGAAGGGCCATTCCAGCACTTCGATATCTTCCCCTTCTTCTTCCACCCCGCCGCCGTTGCTGCTGCGGTCCCGCTCCGAGTATTCGGCGATGAAAAAATAGAGTTTCTCTGTGACCGAACCTGGGCTCATATAAGCCTCAAAGACCTTTTCGACATGACTCACGCGAAAGCCAGTCTCTTCCTGCGCTTCCGCTTTTATGCGCTCTTGCGGCGAAAGGTTGTCGAGCAGGCCGGCAGCGGCCTCAATCAGCATGCCGTGGCGATCGTTAAGATAAACAGGGAAGCGAAACTGGCGCGTCAATACCACCGTTTTTTTGGCTTTGTTGTAAAGCAGGATCGCCGCGCCGTTGCCGCGGTCATAGGCTTCGCGCTCTTGCTGCTGCCAGTTGCCGTCACGGCGCAGCAGTTCGAAGCGATATTTCTTTAGCGTGTACCAGTTATCCGAGAGCAACGTCTCGTGAACATTGCGTACTTTTTGCGATTCCAGAAGCATTTTTTGCCCTCCCGTCGTGACAAAAACGACTCTGACATGGATAATCGTGCACAGTCAAGCAAAAACAGGAACAAAAACGCATGCTCGCCAGTCAGCGAAAAAAACGTATTCTGGACATTCTGGCCACCGAGAAGCAGGTGCTTTCCGGGGAATTAAGCCAGCGCTTCGGCGTTTCGGAAGACTCCATCCGCCGGGATCTACGAGAGTTAGCGGCAGAAGGCTTATTGCAGCGGGTGCATGGCGGCGCGCTGCCGGTTTCCGCCGCCCTCGCCCCGTTCGAAACAAGAAAAAACGTGCAAATAGATTCAAAGCGTGCAGTTTCACGCAAAGCCGCCGCGCTGATTCAGCCAGGCCAGGTGGTGATTATCGACGGCGGCACCACAACCACAGAGATGATCAAACAGCTGCCCTCCGATCTCCCTTTTACGGCAGTGACTCACAGTCCCGGCATCGCGGTCGGGCTGGTCGATTTTCCCCGGATCGACGTCATTCTTATCGGCGGCAGGCTTTACAAGCATTCCGTTGTTACCGTGGGCGCTTCGATGCTGGAATCCATTAACCGCATCAATGCCGATCTCTTTTTTATGGGGGTGACCGGCGTACACAAAAACGCGGGCTTTACGACGGGCGATTATGAAGAGGCCTCCGTTAAGCGGGCGCTGTCAGCGCGCGCGGCGGAAACAGTCGTGATGGCCTCGCAGGAAAAACTCAATTCCGCCTCCGCCTTCGCCATTGGCCCGCTCTCGCTTGCCAGCACGCTGGTAGTGGACGGGGAACTGGATGCCGAACTGAGCGCACTACTGAAAAAAGAGCGGGTTACGGTCATCTGAATGGATATCAACATCGTGGGTTTTATTCCGGCGCTGCTGCCGGTGGCGCTCTCGCCGGGGGCGAGCTTTACGCTTGCGATGAACAGCGCGCTGGCGCAGGGCCGAAAAGGTCTTCTGGTCACGCTAACGGGAACGGCGCTTGGCATTTACACCCATGCGCTGCTGATTGGCCTTGGCGTGACTTCGCTGCTGGTGGCCTCCCCCGCCCTGTTCGGCCTGCTGAAAATAGCAGGGATATTCTACCTGCTCTGGCTGGGCGCACAGCTTATCCGCAGCGGCCTGGGCGCACAGGAGTTGGCTTTCAGTCAAAACGAGAAGGTAATCACGCTAAAGGATGCCTGGCTTGCCAACGTGCTTAACCCGAAGGCGATACTCTTTTACCTGACTGTGGTGTCGCAGTTTGCCGGCCGTCAGGGCGAGGTGAGCCATTACTTAGCCCTCGCCTCGGTACATGTAGCGGTCATGGCCGTGTGGCTTATCGCGCTCAGCCTGCTGCTGATAACCTCCGCGCGCAAAATCAATACGCGAGCGCTTAAGCGAGCCATTAACATGGGCGGCGGCGCGCTGTTAATCCTGTTCGCGCTGCTTAACCTGCTTCACTAGCTTTACTTTCAGCGCTGAGGGCGGTTTCTGAGCGCACGCGCGGGTACTTCTGTAGCCATTTGCCGCTGGCCATGCGCCAGTAGAAGAGCGCGCCGCGCACCGCCCAGTCGAGGAACATACCCAGCCAGACGCCGACCACGCCCCAGCCGAGCATTATCCCCAGCACATAGCCCGCGATAACGCGACAGCCCCACATGCCGAGCATCGAAACCCACATGGCGAAACGGGCGTCGCGCGCGCCCTTGAGCCCGGCAGGCAGCACCCAGGAGGCCGCCCAGATGGGCATGAAGGCGGCGTTCAGCCAGATAAGCACCTTCACCACCTCTTTTACATCTTCCTCATGGGTGTAAAACGACGCGAGCAGCCCGGCGAACGGAGCGCTAAGCCAGGCGATGGCGGTCAGCATAATGGTGGAAAGCCAGAATACGTGGCGCAGTTGCCGCTCGGCCTGGCCTATCTGCCCTTTCCCCAGCCGCTTGCCGGTGATGATAGTGGAAGCAGAGCCAAGCGCGTTGCCCGGCAGGTTGATGAGCGACGCGATGGAGAACGCGATAAAGTTCCCTGCAATCACATCGGTGCCCATGCCGGCCACAAACATCTGCGTCAGCAGCTTGCCGCCGTTAAACAGCACCGATTCAATACTGGCGGGCAGGCCAATGCCCAGCACTTCCCAGAGAATATTGAGCTTCAGCGGCGAAAAGTAGCTTTTCAGCGTGATGCGCAGCGCCGGGTTAAAACCAATCATCAGCACATAAATAATGCCGATGGCACCGATATAGCGCGAAATGGTCAGCCCCAGCCCGGCGCCGACAAACCCCATCCCGTCCCAGGAGAAAAGCCCGTAGATGAGAAAGCTGCTGATGACGATATTGAGGATATTCATCCCGCCATTAATGAGCAGCGGAATTTTGGTATTGCCGGCGCCGCGCAGCGCGCCGCTGCCGATAAGGGCAATGGCGGCGGCAGGGTAGCTCCAGGCGGTAAGTTCAAGGTAGGTCAGCGCCAGCTCTTTCACCTGCTGCGTGGCCTCGCCCGCCACGAAATCGATGATGTATTTGCCGGAAAGATGAATCAGCGCCGCGAGCAGTATCGACACAATGGTCATTAGCACCAGCGACTGCCGGGCGGCGGCGCGGGCGCGTCGTCGGTCGCGCTTGCCGAGGCTAAAAGCGACCACTACCGTAGTGCCGAGGTCAACCGCAGCAAAGAACGAGAGCACGACCATGTTGAAGCTATCCGCCAGCCCCACGCCCGCCATCGCCTCTTTGCCAAGCCAGCTGACGAGGAAGGTGCTCAGCACGCCCATCAGCAGTACGCAGGTATTTTCCAGAAAAATAGGTACGGCGAGCGGCGTGATTTCGCGCCAGAACAGTACCCGATAACTTTTTCTTCTGACATACCAGGGGGTGCCTTTCACCGCCTGGTTCAACCTGGTCGCTAAGCTCAAGATAACCTTCACTTAAAGTTGAAACCCCATTTCAAATAATGGGTTAGTTCGTAAACAACTGCAAAGTTTTTCCGGTAAATTGCTAAAAAACAGGGGGCGCTGTGTGGTTTTAGAGCAACTGAACGCGATGCGATGAAATCGTGTTTGACAAATTCCGCGGCGACGCTAAGATTAGCCTCCACAATTCCTCTGTAGTTCAGTCGGTAGAACGGCGGACTGTTAATCCGTATGTCACTGGTTCGAGTCCAGTCAGAGGAGCCAAATTCGAAAGCCCGCTTAAGGAAACTTAAGCGGGCTTTTTGCTTTTATTGCATTATGTGTGAAAAGCATCATGTCAGAATGGCTTCCAGTCTGGCCAGTACTTCATTCACAACTTTCTCAGGTATGTGTTCAAGACGTTTGCCGTTCCGGGCCCCCATATCAATAGTTCTGGGCTGATCGCATCGAATAACACCCTCATTCATCACTCTCCCCACATATGCTCATGGGCTTTCTCACCGAAAAACCAGGTAAAAAAAGCACCTATTACAAGAAAAGGAGCCAGACAGATAAAAAACAGAAAAACAATAAACCCACCGGTTACCATTTTATCATCACCAAAACAGCTAAAACCTATGGCGAGACTGAAAAATAGCATAAGCCCGGCAATGCCCCCGGCGGACCAGGGTAACGGGTATATTTTCTCCTGTGGATAATCAGGCTGACGGGTTAACCGTGACGAAAGCGCCGTGATAGCACACTTATTGTGTTCTGATGCTACAACCAGTTGATCCCCCTGCGCATATCTTACCGCATCGGACGCCATTGCCAGCGCCAGCCACTGATACCCGGCAGAACGTTCGCCGAAGGACGTTTCAAGCTCGAGCCTTTCAGGAACCATTTTTTTCTCGTCCAGCACTTCCAGCAAAGGATATTTTTCAGTGCGGGACAATCCGGTATACCAGAGGATTTTCGGCTTACTGACGGGTTCCGTACGCAGATAAACAGGTAGATTGTTTTCAACGTCGGTGACACCGGTCATCGGCTGATACAGATAAACGGGTTTCTCACCTTCTGTTTTGACATAACTATTGGTGAAAAAAAATGCGGTGGCATTCTCCATCCGTTTAGACTCCTCCTCTTCGGGGTGCAGGTCTATACAGATAAGCAGTCGGTTAAACACATCGTTTTTTGCCTGTGTTATCCATTCCGTTAGTAGCGTGTAATCCGGGCATTCAGGTAAATACGTCATTTTGATACCGGTGATGGCAAAACTTTCAAACACGCGCTGTAGCTCATCACAACAAGACTCATCACCGCCATTTATCCATACAGCGGCCTCAAAACCCTTGTACTGAGGGCTTTTGAGTTTATCCACCAGTGGGGCTATCAACCGGAAAAATGCCTGCCCGTTTCGGGTTAAATCGAATGATTCAGCCAGGTCAATTTTTAACGGCATTTTGGGCGCCAGCGGAAATTCCCCCTCCAGCTTTAGCATATTCAACGCAAGGTCTGCCGTTGGAGTCAGTACAGACCAGCCAGCAAGCGTTATATAACCCCTGGCATAGCTGACAACATTGTATTCCTGCCTTGCCGCTATCAGCAGGCGAGTTTCTGTGTAATGCCGTAACCCGTTAGCTATCATGCAAAAAAACTGCACCACAGTTGTCAGAATAATTGTCGGCATAAGTACAGCATCGATTAAAAAATCAATATCAACATGCTTGTTACCCGGCCAGGTAACAGCCCGAATACCGATACAAATAACCACAACAACAATATAAAGAATAAACACCGCTAAATAGGAGAAGCTATTATCGTTATATTCTTTCTGTTTTGAGAATAACCACCATTTCATCAAACAGCCCCCGCAACCGGCAGCGTGGACCGAATGGTGCAGCCGCACGCGGCTTTACAGCCATCCACCACAACCCCCCGACCGTTCATGGTCCAGGTCGGGTGGCATTCACTGATCGGGAACGTCCCTTTATACTCCGGGCATGTCACCGTATCATCTTTCAGGGCAACGGGCAGCCCCATAAATTGCGCACCGGACGCCTTAATTACCTTTCCGCCACTTTCCAGTGGATCGTTAAGTCGAATTACGCCGTTCATTGTTTTATCTCCTTATCGCCCCGCATCCATATCGCACCGCATATGGTCCCAGCCGGTGTAGCCTTTCACTTCCGGTACTTTGTCGGGAAGACCTTGCCAGTTTGTCTTATATTGTTGTGTGCTATGCTCTAATAGCTGTTTAGTCATGTAGACCATACCCCAAGCCCAACCTGGTGAGCGAGCCTCCAGGACCTGTTCTGTTCCATCATCCAGTTTATAAGAGATTCCCGGTCCACCAGCCAACACACGCGGATCTTCGAACGGCTTCGACGACATATACAGCCGGTGCTTGGTTTGAAAAAAACCTTGGTCGTTGACGACGGTGAAAGAGAGAACATCGTCATAAGGTGCGTAATCATCACCATTAGGTTCATTAGGACCGGGAGCAAAACGTACAGAATTCCAAGTTTGTCCGTAGTCTTTAGAAACTATAAATCCTCCGGCCCCCCAGCCTGTTATTGCTATATAACGTTCAGAAGGATGAATAAATTGTCGGGTAAATATCCGGTAAAACTGGCTGACGGGCTCAGTATGAATCCCTAGTTTAGTGTCCGTATACCAGAGTTCACCCTCGCAGTCCCAGCCCTTTAGCTCCAGATAACGGTGATCGTCAAACCGATAAACCACCTGCGTCGGCGGTTCTGAAGCCTGACACCCCGTAGCCATAAATACAGCTGCAGCCGCCAGACCTGTGCATAATCCTTTCATGCTTTATCGCCCCGCACCCATATCGCACCGCATACGGTCCCAGCCGGTGTAACCTTTTACTTCCGGGACCTTATCGGGCAAGCCCTGGTAATTGGTTTTAAACTGGGCAGTATCTTCTTTCAGACCTTGTTTGGTGATGTAGTCCAGTCCCCAGGCAGGACCTGAAGATGTAGGCTTTATGTGATGTACAGCCCCATCTGACGCGGTATACGTAATCCCTGACCCACCGGGCAGAATACGCGGGTCATCAAACGGTTTTGACGACATATACAGCCGGTGTTTGGTTTGCAAAAAACCCTGGTCGTTGACGACGGTAAAAGAAAGAACGTCGTCGTAATAAGGGGCATTACTTCCATCAGGTTCATTTTCTCCCGGCGACATTGATGCACCACCTGTTTCCCATGTTTGTCCATAGTCTTTTGATACTGAAAAACCCCCCGTTATATTTCCCCACCACGGAATTGCAATATAACGTTCGGAAGGATGTACGAATTTTTTCGTGAAAATTCGATAGAACTGGCTGGCTATTTGCGAGTGAACGCCTTGTTTTGTATCCGTATACCAGAGCTCACCCTCGCAGTCCCAGCCCTTCAGCTCCAGATAACGGTGATCGTCAAACCGATAAACCACCTGCGTCGGCGGTTCTGAAGCCTGACACCCCGTAGCCATAAATACAGCTGCAGCCGCCAGACCTGTGCATAATCCTTTCATGCTTTATCGCCCCGCATCCATATCGCACCGCATACGGTCCCAGCCGGTGTAGCCCTTTATTTCTGGTACCTTGTCGGGAAGATCCTGATAATTGGCTTCATGACTCATTATTTTTCCAACTAGTCCTTCTCGCGTGAAGTAAATTAAACCCCAAGCCCATCCTGGTGCATCCGAAGTAATACTGTCTTTTTCCCCATTGGCAAGGCTATAAGAAATACTTGGGCCTCCAGGTAAAATACGCGGGTCATCAAACGGCTTTGACGACATATACAGCCGGTGTTTGGTCTTCAAAAAACCCTGGTCGTTGACGACGGTGAAAGAAAGAACATCTTCTGCAGGAGCGTAATCATCGCCGTTCGGCTCATTATGACCGGGTGCAAAACCCACCGGTCGCCATGTTTTGCCGTAGTCCTTTGAAACCATAAAACCATCGACCTCCCAGTCTGGAATAGCAATATAACGCTGGGATGGATGTATAAACTTTTTGGTAAAAATCCGATAAAACTGAAAAAATGGCTGGGAATGAATGCTTTTTTGCATATCCGTATACCAGAGCTCACCCTCGCAGTCCCAGCCTTTTAGCTCCAGATAACGGTGGTCATCAAACCGATAAACCACCTGTGTCGGTGGCTCTTTCGCCTGACATCCGGCCACCAGCAACAGCGCAGCAAACGCTGAATAAAGTTTCTTCATGTTTATTCTCCCTTCGCTAAGGCAGCGTCGCTTTTAGCTTTGGGCATATCCCATTGTAGATTTGCCACTTCCTGATTCCCTGCGGCAAGGTCGCGTGAGGGTTTAACCTTTGTCGCATTGTTAAACAGATTAACCACATATTCCGGTAGCGCTTCAGTGGGTTTGTTCATAAAGTTTTTTGTCTTAGCCTCTGGAAGTTTTCCTGTCCGGTAATATTCTTTAGCCGCCGGGCTGCCATTCTGCGGATCGCGCCAGTCCGCACGGTGTAATAATCCCTCCCAGAATTTCCCGGCCTGATAGTCAAACGATTTGCACTGACCGATTGCAAGGTCATACGCCATCGCATGAGACGGCGCATATTCGCTCGCCACAATAGAAGAGTGCTGGCTGTACCCAACTGGATCTGCCTTCTTCCACTCCTTTTCCAGTTCGTCGCGGGGGCGAAGCCAGGTCAGCGTGACATTCAGAAAATCCTTCGTTCCTGTCACCACCCCACGAATCACTCTCGTGTCATACCCGATACGCTCTTTCATCCCGTATGATTCGCTCTTCAGCTCATCGTTTGTCAGTATATGGCCGGGGCTCCAGTTGATTCCCTGGTAACGGCTGACGGCATACGTGGCGCTCTCCGTCAGTTTGATGGTATGGGCTTTCGCAGAATACGAAATGTAGGCATCCGGGCTGTCCGGATCGATGTAAGCGGTGTAAGGCTTATCGCTTGTTTTCGGATCGTTGTCGGGATGATTATTCTGCCCCTGAAGTTCAAAGATAAACGTATCTGGCAATTCCTCCCCGTTCACAATCACGCCAGATCCCGAAGCAGGGTAATCGGTATTGAAGGGTCCGCTGTAATCCGCATCACCCGTTCTGCGCGGAGGCAGAGTGAACTCTTCTTTTGTTGGCGCCCGCCCTACCTCACCATGCTGGTAAAAGACCCGCTGATATAAATTTGGAATATCGCCGGCAATAGTTTTAGGGATGCCCCGCCAGCCAAACCCCTGAACGTTTGCCAGAGACACGACGCCATCATTAGGGCAGAAATAGTTGTAGACTTTCCCGTTATTATCCCGGCAAAACCTGGCGTCTTTGCGCAATGGATTATCGGATGGTTTACGCAGCGTACAAGCCCCTTCCATTTCCTTCAGCGCAGCGTCATCCAGCACACCACCTTTGTAATGCGTTGCCATCAGCCGACAGAAATTTTTAAACGTATCCTGCCGGGCTTTATCTGTCTGGTGATGGCCTGGCTGAATATTTTCCGCGGTGCGGGATTCCAGTGAATACGGGGAATGGTTGAGGATGACACAGTTCACCGGCGTCAAACCCGCCTGCACCACCAGCATATTGGCCAGCATGGTGATAATCGTGCCCTGACTATGAGCCACAATGTTGATCACATCTTTTTTGGTTTCATCTTCGGTTCTGATCTGAATAATCAAATCTGCCAGACGCTGAGCGGCAAAAAACTGGTAAATTCGGTGTGGGTTATTAAAGATAGGGTGCGTAAAGTCACCGCTGTTGGCGCGCAATGAAAGAAATCCCGCCGCTGCCACGCCAAAACCACCCGCCCCCGGCCCCAGCATATCGGGAATATTGGTCGTGGCATTGGCAAACGTCCCGCCGCCTTTGGCAAAGTTCGCGTCCAGCGCATTACCAAAGTTGTCGTTCTGGTACTTAAACGCGCCTTTTCCGTCATTACCCAGATCGGCTTTTTTATCCGCGTTATCTTCCTGATACGTATCGTACGGCAGGTGAGCCTGGTCCTTCAGCTTACCCACTTCATCACGATAGCGTTTCTGGTCTGCAACGTAATCCGCATGGGTGACCGGCTTATACCCCCAGTAAAACGGGATAATGGGTGAACGGCCGGGACGGGTGATTCTGTAGTCCCGCCATTCATGGGCGTAAAAGTCCGTGCGGCCAAGACGTTTTCCCAGACCGGCGAGAATGCCCTTTTCCTGATTCTGATACGCTTCACCCACATCGTTCACGCCGTGGACCAGGATCACAATACCCGGCATCGGGCGCGGCACACCTACGCGGCAGGTCTGGGCCGCCTCTCCCAGACTCTTGTGTACAGGGATATTTCCTTCTGATACTACCCGTGGGGCATACGGGCTTTTCCTGGCGTCCGTCATGACAGTAACTCCATTTTGTAGGTATCCAGGTCGTCGGCATCAAGAAGCGGTGAGTGCCCGTTGCTGTCCGTCACACCTTCCACCACGTGACCCGCCGAACTGGTCAGCCTGAATTTTTTGTTCGCGAGAATTTGCTCCGGGTCGTCGCCTGCGTGCAGCTGGTAGCGAAGTTTAAACGCACCCTTATTGAAGGGCGGGACCGCGACCTGCGCACTTTCCGGGCCGTCGTATTTCAGGCTGGGTCCTTTAAGCTCAATCCCCGTGGGCGAGAAGAGTGTGACCAGACCATTCGGGCTGATACGGATCCCGCCGCCGCCACAAACCAGTTGTATGCCCTGCCTGGCGCTGCCGTTCATCTTCCCGTCGGTACTCGCCAGCGTGAAATCCTGCTGCGAAAGCAGGTGCATTTCCCCGCGCTGGGCCTGCGTCGTAATATTCCCCGCACCGGCAATCATCTGAATGCCGAGTTTGCGGGCGAACAGCGAGAGTTTTTCCCCCACGGCCAGCGAGAATTTTTTCACCACATTCATGCTGGCATCACTGCCCGCCGTGACGATCACATCTTTCCCGGCTGACAGTTGCAGGTTGTCCGGCGTGACGTGTGCCTGTCCTTTTTCGGCATAGGTCAGCAGGCCCGCGCCGGTAAGGTTGTTCAGCGTCTGGCTGAGGGCATACTGTTGTTCGGTTTCCACATTGCCAGCTCCCGCCGTCAGGGCGCTCTGTTGCAGCGTCATCGCCAGTGATAAGGCTTTTTCCAGTTGCGCAATGGCCGACGTCATGTCCAGCTGTTTGCCCGCGGCCTGCGGCTGGGCCTCCGTAGTTATCATCACCCCTCTGGCGGCACGCAGCGCCATCCAGTCATCGGTCCGGGCCTCCACGCCTTCTCCACGCTTTTTTCCTTCGGCATCGACCAGGTGGCCGACACTGACCTGGCCCTTGCCATACTCCGTGGCAATTTTGATATGCTCCTGGCCGCGCCGGTCCTCAAGACGAATTTTGTTCGACGCGGCCGTGCGGATGACGTTGCGGGTATCATTGCGGTTTGTGACCAAATCCGGATGGCTGCCGTCGTGCATGACGTGCGCGATAAAGGGCCGGTCCGGATCGCCGTTCTCAAAAGCAACGGCGACTTCGGTTCCGCCCAGTAGCGGGAAGTGGAAACCAAAGGTATCGCCGGCATACGGTCTGCCAAGACGCACCAGCGCGCTTTCAAACCCGTCCCGTTTTTCATTCAGGTCAAAGTCAAACTTCACCCGGTAACGGCCGAGGGCATCAACGCCGGCATAAGTTTTATTCCCCCCGATAGCCATCACTCTGGCGGGTACCGTTCCGGCTATCACCGGCCGGGGTAAATATTCAGGACGAAAGCTGTAACCATGGAGATAGGGGATCCCTGCCAGCACGGCGCGGTAGTGTTCCGCACGACTGCTGCGAATGGTCATCGTCGTTATCAGAAATCCGCGCTTAAACCCGTCAGGAACAGGGCCGGTCGGGTGAAACATAATTCCGGGCCGAAGTTCCGGATCGCTGGTTGTCGCCCCCAAGACGCTCTGGCTGTTCAGCAGACGTTCATAGCGCAGGCGGGCATAGAATGTGGCGGTTTCGGCTTCTTTGCCGTAGAAATCACCGTCGGCCAGATAGTGATCAGCATAGTGGTAGTGCTGCCCTGACGTTACGCCCTGAGGAATTTCACTGGTTTCGATGGTTTTATCCGTCTGCGGCGAGCGCGGATCGCGATAGTTGTAGGTGCGTACCAGGACATTTTGGGGGATCAGGTCGTGCTGCTCCTCAAGATCGGTAATGTACTCTTCGTAGCTGGTCAGACCGGAATTGCGAACGTATGGCACCTGTTTGTCACTGAAGATGTAGCGGCTACCAGAATCACCAAAAATGACGACGGTTTCTGCCTCCACCTTGTCGTGATTTTCGAAGCGGAACCAGATCCCCACTTCCGCAAGCAAACGTCGGATGAACTGCAGATCGGTTTCTTTCCACTGAATAATCATTTCCCGGTTAGGGTAGCAGTGGCTCAACTGGTCGAAATCAATGTTGTATCCGTCAAAGTGACCGCTGTCCTTCATTAGCTTTGTAACGAGCTCAGGAACCGTCATGTTCATATACACAGCTGAACGGTAATTTCTGTCCAGCAGCGCCAGCTCATGCTCCAGCACGCACTCATACAGCGCTTCGTCGCCTGAAGACTTCAGGCGGGAGAATTTTGTGATCGTGCCATTAATCTGACGTACCGGCAGCCAGGAGGGCTGCCCTTGCCAGGCGGCTTTCGGGTTTGGGGCGCGCAGAATAAATTCGGCCATCTGGTTAAGAACAGCATCAATAGCAATATTCTGATCCGGGCTGGTGAAGCGGATAGTATATCGGTAGGGGCTGCTTAACGTTTCAGTGCCTGTAAAGGAGTGAACATCGGGGATAACGCCCTTGCTGCGGGGGAAATATAACAAATAACGGTTTAAGGTATCCTGCTGTTGGACCTTTTCGGATTGCCCTGTCATAGCCAAAAATCCTTTTAATTAACCATTTTTATAAAAAATAATACGCCCTCCTTTCCATGATTAAAACGACACTCACAACAGAAAATAAAGTATTACAAAATGAAATCATATTTAAAGTGAATGAGTTATGGATAAATAATACATTACTCAAATATTAATTTGTCCAGCTGCAAGCACACGCGTTTTAATTTTACGCATGTTTTGAGAATTCCAGTTTTTCATATATCAGCCGGTACTCTTTCGGTTTCAGGTTATTCACAAATTAATTAGGCCGCTCGCTGTTGTATTTCGCAAGCCAGCGCTCTGTAATTTCCCGCGCTTTATTCAGCGTTCTGAACATATAAAAATTTGGAATTTCTGTCCGGGACGTCCGGTTAAATCTTTCGATAAAGGCATTCTTTGTTGGCTTTCACGGTTTGATAAACTCCAGCATAATTCCATGCTCTTCAGCCCACTGCGCCAGCGTCAGCGAGACCAGTCCCGGGCCGTTGTTTATCGCAGCTTCAGCGGATAACCCCGGTTCGCTACGATGCTGTCCAGCACTCAGACCACCAGCTGAGCCGGGATAGTCAAGTCGAGCCCGCTAAACAGCGGGCTTTTTTATAGCCCGTTTGCCCCGGCAGAGGCAAAGCCAATCTGCACCGGCATTCCCGATCTTCGCTCCATCGCTTCGGTTACCGCCGCCGCGTTCACGCTTCCCTCCTGCATCGCTTTTTGCAATACCGGCTGCACCGACAGCGGTACCCGCTTGTTCGATTCAAACTCCACCCGGTTACGCGACAATGGTTCATGCACTTCCAGCCAGCGTGAGCCGTCAGGCTCGGTGGTGAACTTCACCGGCCGGTCGATAATCTGTACGCGAGTGCCAACCGGCACATTATCAAACAGGTATTTAATATCGGCGTCGCGCAGACGAATGCAGCCCTGGCTCACCCGCAGGCCAATGCCAAAACGCGCATTCGTGCCGTGGATGGCATACAGCCTGCCGATATAAATCGCATAGCGTCCCATGGGGTTTTCCGGGCCTGGCGGCACCATCGCCGGCAGCGTCTCACCACGGCTTTCATACTCACGTCGGGTATTGGCCGTTGGCACCCAGGCGGGGGCCTCCTGCTTGCGCTCCACGCGGGTCACCCAGTTTCGCGGCGTCTCGCGGCCCGCCTGGCCGATGCCGATGGGCAGCACTTCCACCGTATTGGTGTCGGGTGGATAGTAGTAAAGCCGCATCTCCGCCACGTTAATAACAATGCCTTCCCGCTTTGTATCAGGCAGGATCAGCTGCTGCGGAATGACCAGTGTTGTGCCTGCGGCAGGCAGGAAAGGATCGACGCCCGGATTCGCTTCCAGCATATTGCTCAGCCCCTGGCTGTAAGTCGCGGCGAAAGATTCTAACGGCTCGGTATTGCCCTGCGGCACCACCACGCTAAACGTGTTACCGACCAGGCGGCTGCCTTCCGGCGGCAGCAACCAGGTGACAGCAAGCCCGGCGCGCATGGCGGCGACCATCAGCAAAACGGCAAGCAACAACACTCTGGCCATAGGTTTTCCTGTATTCGGGGGATGAATTAAGTCATTACCCGCGCCGTCTGTTAAAGCCATCATGCCACGGTATGTTTTTGTTAACGTCAGGAAACCAAAAGACGGCTTTTGGCGAGGACAGGATAAATTTTAGCACAGGCACGGGGCAGCCTGTTTCGGGCAGCGGCAAGCGGGAAGCGCAAGGAACGCACACCGCCTGAACGCCCTTTTGCGGAATGCGGCCGTAAAAAAACCGCCCGGAGGCGGTTTATTGCTTATTCGCTTTTCGGCTCGTGGGCTTTCAGTTCGCCCATCGCTTTAAGCTTTTTGGAGATCTCGCGGCGTTCTTTGGAGATTTCCGCATTCTTGATGATGTAATCATCCACGCGGTCTTCATAGTCGCTTTTCATGCTGGCGATGATGCCCTGAATGGCCTCTACGCTCATACCAGGCTTAATGTAGTCGCTCAGGTTGTCGAGCAGCAGCACGCGCTTCTGGTTGTCACGGATCTTTTTCTCAACATCCTGAATTTCGCGCTGAAGTTTGTTTTTACGACGGAACAAGCGGACAAACTCAAGCACGTCCTGGAATGAAGGTTTGCTGTTTTCCATTTTTACACCCCTGCTAATTTTGAGACTCGGATTCGTTAAACAACCGCGACCTGGTTAAACATAGCCTTTCAGGGCTGCGGATGACAATGGCTTACGCCGGATAAATACCCTGCCGGTATCATAACCTTAAACGCGGCTGAATCGAAACAACCTGCCTGCGCGCCCGCGTCGTCTGATTCTTATTTGCGCAACGCCCGGCAGATAAGCTGCGAGAGCCGCTCAAGCTGGCGCGCCAGCTCCATGCTCAACCAGACATAGCCGTGTATGGAGGTTTCCACCAGCTCGCCGTACTGTTCGTCACGCATCAGCGTACGCAGCTCCTGCACAATTTCCGCCAGCTTTTCGTTATTGGCCAGCGCGGGCGAAGGGTTGCCTTCGTGCAGCGCCTGCGACAAGGCCTCGAAGGTGCGCTGCGTCATCAACTGCACGTCGCGCAGCGTGCGGGCGTTAATCATCAGGAAATGGCTTTCGCGCGAGGCCCAGTAGGCGTTGATTTGCATCTCCAGCGTGCAGACCATATTGCGGCTGGTAGTCTGGATCGCCTCGTAAATCCCTTTCTGAATGTGCGTCTCTTTGCTGGCGGGCGTAATAAGCGCGCGCATCTTCACCACGTCGCTAAGCACTTTCTGCAATGGTTTATCGAGCCGCGGCCGCTCCACCAGGTTAGGCGAAAAGCCCGCCTGGTAGATGCGGTTAAAGTCGCCTATCAGCTTCGCCATCTGGATGCGCCAGTGGATAAAGGCGCGTTGCGGCAGTACGCTTGTAAAAAGCATCGCCAGCAGCGAGCCGAAAATTACGTCGCCGCTTCGCCATAGCGCCACTTCCATATCGCCGCTCGGCGAACCCACCACCACAGAAAGCGTAATGCCTATCAGCAGCGCCTGGTAAGGGCGCTTACCAAGGGTCAGATAGCCGCACAGAAACATCGCCAGCGCGCACCAGATAAGCATCAGCGGCAATGAAAACAGTTCCAGCCGGAGGGCCACCAGCCCAAGCGCGGCGCCTAAAATGGTGCCGCCGATGCGCTCAAAGGCGCGGGGCACGACGTTGCCCCAGAAGGAAATAGGCCCCATCACCACCACCAGCGTGATAAGCGGCCAGGTGCCTTCCGGCACCTGAACGAGGCGCACAATCAAAAAAGTGAGGATAAAAGCCAGCGCGATGCGCACGCCATGCACAATGCGATAGTGACGATAAATGCGCACCTCGAAAGGCGTTAAAGTCTTGTCGGGACGCACACCCGTTCTCCACCTGCCAAAAGGCTAATTGTACCCGCTTTTCGCGCTTCCAGGCCATATAACCCTGTTTTTTACCGCGTTATTTGCCCTTTTTTCACCCCCTGTACTACTGTCTTCTTAGTCTAAAAAAACACACAAATACATATTTCTTAACATTTCTGACATTTCATTACAGGAGATAAACCTTTTCTTAACAATGCAAAGCGAGCTACCCTTTAAATACTTCGCTGCGTAATCATTTCACGCGGTGGTTTTTTTATGCACATCTAAGGAAGCAATAATGCGCAAGCCACAAAAAACGCTGCCTGGGGTCACCCGACGGCAGGTTCTGAAATGGTCTGGCGCGGCGCTAACCCTGGGTGCCGGTTCCGCAAAAGCAATCACGTTAACTGGTACACCCGGCTGGCAGCCGTTCGCCGATAATCCTCCCGAAACGTTCGACGCGCAGGGTTGGCTTTTCCTCACCGCTGATGAAGCGGCCACGCTTGAAGCGATAGTTGACCGCCTGATCCCGGCAGACGATCTCAGCCCCGGCGGCAAAGAGATGGGCTGCGCGGTGTTTATCGACCGTCAGCTTCACGGTTTTTATGGCAACTTCGAACGCCTGTACATGGAAGGCCCGTTTCAGGAAGGCACGCCGGAGCAAGGCGACCAGTCTGAGCTGACGCCTCGTCAGCGCTACCGCATCGGCCTCGCCGCGCTGAACAAATACACTCAGCAGCAATTTCAAAAACCCTTCCGCGAGCTTTCCGGCGACGACCAGGACAAGGTGCTGGCGGGCCTTGAGAAAGGCGATATTGAACTGGAAGGCATTGCGGGCACCCTTTTCTTCGCTCAGGTGCTCAGCAACACCACCGAAGGTTTCTTCGCCGACCCGGTCTATGGCGGCAACCGCGACATGGCGGCCTGGAAAATGCTCGGTTTTCCCGGCGCGCGCTACGACTACCGCGATTTCATTGAGAAACACAACGTAGAACTGAAATTCCCGCCGGTCAGCATTCAGGGCGGACCTCAATGGAACAAAAAGGCATAAAACATGGCGAAGAAATTACCTAAAACCGACGTGGTCGTGGTGGGCCTCGGTTGGGCGGGCTCTATCATCGCAAAAGAGCTTGCCGACGAAGGTCTTAACGTGGTCGGCATTGAACGCGGCCCGTGGCGCGACACCGCGCGCGACTTCAATATCAACACCGTCCCGGACGAATTACGCTACGTGCAGCGCCAGGAGCTGATGCTGCGCACCCGGCAAAACACCTGCACCATGCGCAACAATCCGTCGCAGACGGCGCTGCCGATGCGCAGTTGGGGCTCTTTCCACCCGGGCAACGGCACCGGCGGCGCGGGCAACCACTGGGCGGGAATCACCTTCCGCTTCCAGCCGGAAGAGTTTCGCTTAAAAAGCCACCTGCTTGAGCGCTACGGCAGTATTCCTGACGAGCTGGTGCTGCAGGACTGGGGCACCACCTGGGAGGAGATGGAGCCGCACTACATGGCGTTTGAGCGTGTGGCGGGCACCTCCGGCAAAGCGGGCGTGCTGAACGGCCAGCGCCAGGAAGGCGGCAACCCGTTCGAAGGCACCCGCAGCGGCGAATACCCTACGCCGCCGCTGCGCCAGCCCTACGGCCCGGTGCTGTTCGCCGACGCGGCGAAGAACATGGGGTATACCCCTTTCCCGGTGCCTTCTTCGCTGGTCTCAGAGGCTTACACCAACCAGTATGGCGTGACCATGGGCCCCTGCACCTTCTGCGGTTTCTGCACCAACTACGGCTGCGCCAACTACTCCAAAGCCAGCGCCATCGTCAACGTGCTCCCTGCGCTGCTGCGCCAGGAGAACTTTGAAGCGCGTACCTTCTGCGAAGTGTTGCAGGTCAATACCGACAACACCGGCAAGCAGGTGACGGGCGTCACCTATATCGACTCCTCCGGCGACGAGTGGGAGCAACCGGCTGACCTGGTCATCGTTGCGGCGTTTACCTTTGAAAATGTTCGCCTGATGCTGCTTTCCGGCATCGGCAAGCCTTACGATCCGGTGACCAACTCCGGCACCACCGGGCGTAACTATGCCTACCAGACCGCCAACGGCGTGACACTCTTCTTTGATGATAAGAAGTTCAACCCGTTCATCGGCGCGGGCGCGGTGGGCATGGGCATCGACGACTTCAATAACGATAACTTCGACCACAGCGGCCTTGGCTTCTTCGGCGGCGGCAGCATCCGCGTAACGCCAATCGGCGGCGCGCCGATTAACTATCACCCGACACCGCCAGGCTCGCCGAAATGGGGCAAAGGCTGGAAAGAGGCGATGGTGAAAAACTACCAGAGCACCATGTCGATTGGCTGCGAGGCGAGCAGTTACACCACGCGCACCAACTATCTGTCGCTCGACCCGAACTACAAAGATCATCTGGGGCGTCCGCTGCTGCGTATCACCTTCGATTTCCCGGAAAACGACTTGAAAATGGCGCAGTACTGCACCAGCAAAGTGGCGGAAATCGCCAAAGCGATGGGGCCGCGCGAGATAGTCGCCAAGCCGACCACCGGCCACTGGAACAGCGTGCCGTACCAGTCTTCCCACGTGGTGGGCGGCTTCATTATGGGCGCCGATCCTTCCACCAGCTCGGTGAACAAGCATCTCCAGGTATGGGATGTGCCGAACCTGTTTGTGGTGGGCGCTTCCGCCTTCCCGCAAAACCCGGGCTACAACCCGACCGGCACCGTGGGCGCGCTGGCGTTTAAAGCGGCGCACGCCATCCGCAACTTCTACCTGAAAAACCCGGGGGAGATGATAAGCGTATGAAACGACTAGCTGCTTTATCGCTTCTCGCTCTCGGTATCGCGTCGTTTGGCGCGCAGGCGCAGCCGGAGTTCGAGCAGGTTGAAAAAGGGCGCTATCTGGCGACCGTGGGCGACTGTACGGCCTGCCATACCAGCGATCCGCAAAAACCGTTCGCAGGCGGGGTGGAAATCAGCACCCCGTTCGGCAAGCTGGTGGGGGCCAACATCACACCGGACAGCGAAACCGGTATCGGCAACTGGACTTACGATGACTTTAAGCGCGCCATGTCCGAAGGGATCGGCCACGGCGGCAAGCGGCTCTACGGCGCGATGCCGTTTACCGCTTACACCAAAGTCACTGATGAGGATAACCGCGCTATCTGGGCGTACCTGCAAACGCTGGAGCCCATCCATAACCCGGTGGAAACCAACCAACTGCCCTTCCCGTTCAACATCCGCACCAGCCTGATTGGCTGGAACTGGCTGAACTTCGACAGGGGCGTTTACCAGCCGGATATGTCGAAATCCGCTGAGTGGAACCGCGGCGCCTATCTGGTGCAGGGCCTTGGTCACTGCGGCACCTGCCATACGCCGAAAAACATGATAGGCGGCGATAAGAACGACAACTTCCTGCAGGGAACGGAGATAGAAAACTGGTGGGCGCCGAATATTACCGCCGCCAATCACCAGGGCATTGGCCGCTGGAGCGAGCAGGATATCAAGGATTACCTGCGCACCGGCGTAAACCGCTACGACATCGCCTCCGGGCCGATGGCCGAGCAGGTGAAAAACTCTTCCCAATACTGGAAAGAGGAAGACCTGCAGGCGGTGGCGGTCTATCTGAAATCGCTCGGCGTGAAAGATGAGAAGGTGCCGGCGCCGCTTAAAGGCGACGACAAGCAGATGATTGCAGGACGCCACATCTACTTCGACCGCTGCTCCGCCTGTCATGGCTCGTCGGGCAAGGGCGAGAAGAACATCTTCCCGCAGCTGGCGAACAACGCGCTGGTCAATGCCCCTGAGCCGGTTTCGCTGGCGCACGTGGTGCTGGCGGGCAGCCGCGGCGTGGATACCAACGCGCGCCCAACCGCCCCGGCGATGCCGGCTTTCGCGAGCATCATGACCGATGAAGAGATAGCGACCGTTCTGACCTATATCCGCAATAGCTGGGGCAACTCGGCGCCAGCGGTTAGCGCAGACGATGTGAAGAAAATGCGCGAACGCTTAACGCCGTAAGGCGTGATGATGCGCAGATAAACAGAGGCCACCCCCGGGGTGGCCTTTTTACTGGCTAAACGCCTTATTCCGTGGCGTTCGGCCCGACAGGAATATACATGGCGATATCCCAGTGGCCATCGGCCTGCCCATCATTGAGGTAGATTTCAAAGCAGGGTTTATCCGCCACCCGATTTATACCGTCGTGGTGCAGCTTAACGAAAAATTCATCCCAGGCGGAGGCGAAATCCTGGTTCACCACTTTGGTTTTCGCCACCGCATACTCGCCGCCCGGCAGCTTCGTCAGGATCACGCCTTCGCTGTTCTCCGGCAGGCTGAAGCCCTCCGGCACGGAAACGACAACATCCGCCCGCAGCTTCTCCGGAGGCACTTTTTCCGGGTTATCGTAATAAACGGCGATCCATTCATTAGGCTGGATAGCTTTATTATCCACCCACATCGTTAGCTGCTCGAACCCCTGCGGCACCGTTTGCTCCCAGGGGCCAACCAGATGAAAGCCTGCGATAGCGCGCTCGGGTACGTGCTCAATGGTGTAGTTCATGCTCTCTCCTCACGGTTTAAATAACCGAGTATAGATAGTTCTCACCAACAAGCCGTGCGATAGCGCGCAAGCGCGCCTTACAGTTTTTGATGCAGGTAGTCGCTAAGACGCGAGAACATGCCGCCCTTTTCAACGTTATCCAGGGTAACCAGCGGCCAGTGCGCCACCACTTTATCGCGGTCATAAAGCTGAATTTCGCCAATGCGCGTGTTGGCCGCCAGCGGCGCGTCCAGCTCCGGTTTTTCCAGCACGTAGCGCGCTTTGATATTCGCCACTTCCGCCTTCGGCAGCGTCAGCCAGAAATCCTGATCGGTGCCGACGTTCACCTGCTCTTTATCGCCGTACCAGACTCGCTCGGTTCCCACCTTTTTGCCTTTATGCAGGATCTGCACGGTGTCGAAATTCTGCTGGCCCCAGTGCAACAGCTTGCGCGCCTGCTCTTCGCGCCCTTTCGGGCTTTCGGCGCCCATGACCACCGCAATCAGGCGGCGGTTGCCGTCAACGCTTGAGGCAATGAGGTTAAAACCGGCGCCGGAAGTATGGCCGGTTTTCAGCCCGTCCACGTTCAGGCTCTTATCCCACAACAGACCGTTGCGGTTCTGCTGGGTGATGCCGTTCCAGGTCAGGCTTTTCTCGCTGTACATATGGTAGAACGACGGCTCGCCGTGAATAATGGCGCGGGAAAGCACCGCCAGGTCATACGCCGAGCTGTGCTGGCCGGGGGCGTCCAGGCCGTGCACCGTTTCGAAATGCGTATCCGCCAGATGCAGCTTTTGCGCGTAATTGTTCATCATGGCGACAAACTGTTGCTCGCCGCCCGCCACATAATCCGCCAGCGCCACGCAGGCGTCGTTGCCGGAATCGACAATCAGCCCACGGCTCAGATCGCGCACCGTCACGCGATCGCCTGCTTTTAAAAACATCAGCGAAGAGCCTTCAAACACCGGGTTGTCTTTTGCCCAGGCGTCGCGCCCTACGGTCACGATGTCGTCGGCGGTAATACGCTGGCTGTCAATGGCGCGATCCACGACATAGCCGGTCATCAGCTTGGTCAGGCTGGCCGGGTTGCGCTGCTGGTGCTCGTTATTCGCCGTAAGAATTTGGCCCGTGGTGTAATCCATCAATACCCAGGCGCCCGCCTGAATGGGTGGCGGCACCGGCGAACCGCTTATTGGGGTATCCGCAAAGGCGGGGCACGCAAGAAAAACGAACAAAGAAGCGGCAAATAAAGGGCGAAGTTTCAACAGCATATCCTCAATGACATATTTTTCGCCGCCTGTTTTACGGGAGTTCTTATTTCGTTGCGCGGGCAAATTGCAAGGAAATATTTCTCAAAATCTGTACGCCGCTATTTCCATAGATTTGCGGTAATTCTGATAATCAGACATTATCATGCTGTTCCGATTGCCCTGAATGCTTTTTTCCTGGTTTCATGCATCCTTATTTTAACCAGAGGAAAAACGTTATGGCGCAGGGCAAAAACTGGTCGCCGGAGCTGGAGGGGCTACGGGGCATCGCCTCGCTGTGGGTGCTTTTTGGGCATATTTGTCTGCTGGTGCAGTGCCGTATTCCGCTGCTTTACGACCCGGGTATGGGGGTTGATCTGTTTATTTTGCTGTCGGGCTATCTGATGGCGAAAAATTATCAGGATCGGCGTGAAAAAGCGCCGTGGAATAGCCTGACGACCATCCGGGAGTTCTGGCTACGACGCTTTTTCAGGATCGCTCCGCTCTATTATTTGTTACTTATCGTCGCGCTTATTTTCGGCGGCCTGTTTGGCGAGTGTCGTGATATTATCGCCAGCGCCTGGATTTCCACCCAGACCGACGCCAGCCGTTACGCCGATCATTCATTCCTTAATATCCTCACCCACCTGAGCTTTATTTTCGGCGCATTGCCGGACTATTCCTTCCGTACCGTGCTGCCGGACTGGAGCATTGGTCTGGAGATGCAGTTCTACGTCCTGTTTCCGTTTATCATGCTGATGGTGATGCGCTGGGGTTTTATGCTCAGCGCGTTGGTGGTCATGGTAGTTTGCCTCGCGGCGCGCTTTTTGCTGGCGGATTACTTCGACGCGTTCCCGATGCCGTCGATGATTTTAATTAAGCTGCCGCTGTTTCTGGCGGGCATGGTGATGGCGCAGGCGGTGCGCGAAAGCAACCTGCGGCTCTGGCTGGTGGCGCTCCTCGCCCCGCTTTGCGCCGCCTGGATGGGCATTGCGGTTACGCCGGTGCGGCTGGCAGCGCAGTGGGTGATGATAATCGGCATGACGGCGCTGCTATGGCAGGCGGCGGAAGGCTCGCGCCTTGAGCGCGCCATGCGCCTGCCAAAGCGCCTGCTGACGCTGCGGATAAGCCAGTTTCTGGGCGATGTCTCCTATTCCGTTTACCTTTTGCATCTGATGATTGTCATCCCGACTATCGCGCTGCTGGTGAACTACAGCAATTTTGAGCATCTCCCCTCGCCCGTACGCATGCTGATGGTGGCGGCGCTCTGCACGCCTGTGGTTTACCTGTGCGCCTGGGGGCTGTTCCACCGGGTGGAAAAACCGGGCATTGCGCTCGGCAGGCGCGTTATTACCGGCAAGAATGTCCGGCCGGAGCAGGTTTTACCCTGATAAAAGGGCGCTTCGGCGCCCTTTTTCTTCTGCTTGTCGGGGGGATGGTTTACCATTAAAGACAGTGTATTACTGACTGGAAAAATCCCCGTGTCTGAGCCTTCGGCGCAACCCACTTTTCTGTTTCATGATTATGAAACCTTCGGCACCAGCCCGTCGCTGGACCGGCCCGCCCAGTTCGCCGCCCTGCGAACCGACGAAAATTTCAACGCGCTTGGCGAACCCGAGGTGTTCTACTGTAAACCGGCCGACGACTACCTGCCGCAGCCTGAAGCGGTGCTGATAACCGGCATTACGCCGCAGGAAGCGCTGGCGAAAGGCGAGAACGAAGCGGAATTCGCCCGGCGCATACACGCCCTCTTCACCGTGCCGAAAACCTGCGTGGTGGGCTATAACAATGTCCGCTTTGATGATGAAGTGACGCGCAATATTTTCTATCGCAACTTCTACGACCCTTACGCCTGGAGCTGGCAGAACGATAACTCCCGCTGGGATTTGCTCGACGTCATGCGCGCCTGCTACGCGCTGCGCCCGGAAGGGATTGTCTGGCCGGAGAACAACGACGGCCTGCCGAGTTTCCGCCTGGAGCACCTTACCGCCGCCAATGGCATTGAGCACAGCAATGCGCATGACGCGATGGCGGACGTTCACGCCACCATCGCCATGGCGCAACTGGTGAAAACCCGCCAGCCGCGGCTGTTTGAGTATCTTTACAGCTATCGAAGCAAGCAGAAGCTGATGACGCTTATCGATATTCCGCAGATGAAACCGCTGGTGCATGTCTCCGGCATGTTCGGCGCCTGGCGTGGCAACACCAGCTGGATTGCGCCGCTCGCCTGGCACCCGGAAAACCGGAACGCGGTAATTGTGGCGGATCTGGCGGGCGATATTAGTCCGTTGCTGGAGCTCGACCACGACGCGCTGCGCGAGCGGCTCTATACGCCAAAAGCCAGCCTTGGCGACGACCCGGCGGCGCCCATTAAGCTGATTCACCTGAATAAATGCCCGGTGCTGGCCCAGGCGAACACGCTGCGCCCGGAAGACGCGGAGCGTTTAGGCATCGACCGTCAGCACTGTCTGGCGAACCTGAAGCTGCTGCGAGAAGCGCCGCAGGTGCGTGAAAAAGTGGTCGCGCTGTTTGCCGAAGCGCCGCCTTTTCCGCCGAGCGATAACGTCGATGCGAAGCTTTATGACGGCTTTTTCAGCGACGCCGACCGCGCGGGCATGCGCATCATCCTGCAAACGCCGCCGCAGAATCTGCCGGCGCTGGATATCACGTTTGCCGACAAGCGCATTGAGAAATTGCTGTTTAACTTCCGCGCCCGTAATTTCCCGGGCACGCTGGATGAAGCCGAGCAGCAGCGCTGGCTGCAGTACCGCCGCGACCGCTTCACACCTGAATTCCTGCAGGCCTATGCCCAGGAGCTGGAGATGCTCTACAACCAGTACGAAGGGGATAAAGAGAAAATCGCGCTGATTAAGGCGCTGTATCAGTACGCGCAGGAAATCGTGGGCTGAGGTGACGCGCGTTGCGCTTCGCTTGCGTTACGCGGTTTGGTATTTGCGCGGGTGAGCACAGCGCCGCCCGCCTGGTCAAAGAAGGGCCTCTCCCGCCGGGTTTTTCTCGCATGCTGGCCCACATACAAAAAAGGCTCCCGACGGGAGCCTTTTTCTTTTCGCCTGAATTACGCGATATCTTCGTTGTATTGCGGAACCGGGTTGCGGAAGCTGCGGGTTACGCAGGCCAGGTAAACCACACCGATGCCCGCCCAGATAAGACCCAGCACCATGGAGCTTTCTTCCAGGTTCAGCCACAGCGCGCCTACCGTCAACGCGCCGCAGATCGGCAGAATCAGGTAAGTGAAGTGATCTTTCAGCGTTTTGTTGCGCTTCTCGCGGATCCAGAACTGAGAAATCACCGACAGGTTGACGAAGGTAAACGCCACCAGCGCACCGAAGTTAATCAGCGCCGTCGCCATCACCAGGTCGAAGTTAATCGCCATCAGCGCGATAGCGCCTACCAGCACCACATTCAGCGCCGGGGTACGCCATTTCGGATGAACGTAGCCGAAGAAGCGGTTCGGGAATACGCCATCACGGCCCATAACGTACATCAGGCGCGCAACGCCTGCATGCGCCGCCATACCGGAAGCCAGCACGGTAATGGTGGAGAAAATCAGCGCTCCGACCTGGAACGCTTTGCCGGCCACGTAGAGCATGATTTCCGGCTGCGACGCGTCTGGATCTTTAAAACGCGAGATATCCGGGAAATAGAGCTGGATAAAGTAAGTCGCTAAAATAAAGATAAGCCCGCCAATCAGCGCCGTCAGGAAGATAGCGCGCGGAATAACGCGGCCTGCGTCTTTCGTCTCTTCAGACAGGTTGCTGATGCCGTCAAAACCGGTGAAGGAGAAGCACAGAATCGTCGCCCCGGTAATCATCGGTATCACGTGCGCGTTTTCAGACCAGAACGGACGGGAGCTCACCAGCGTACCCGCGCCTTCGCCATGAGAAACGCCGTAAATCACCATGCCCAGAATAACGGCGATAAGCGCCACCTGCAGCACCACGATAATGGTGTTGAAGTTCGCCACGCCCTTCAGGGTGCGCATGTTGAATACAGTCATGAAGGCGACCAGCACTATCACGAAGATCCATGATGGAATGCCAGGCACCAGCGCTTCAAAATAGATTTTCGCCAGCAGAATGTTGATCATCGGCGCGAACAGGTAGTCAAGCAGCGAAGACCAGCCCACCATGAAGCCCACGGTCGGGTTAATCGCTTTCTGGGCGTAAGTGTAGGCAGAACCCGCAGACGGGTAACGACGCACCAGTTTGCCGTAGCTCAGCGCGGTGAACAGAATCGCTACCAGTGCGAAGGCGTAGGCGGTCGGCACGTGACCATCCGTCAGACCAGAAACAATACCAAACGTATCGAACAGCGTCATCGGCTGCATATAGGCCAGGCCCATCATTACAACCGGAATTAACGTAAGCGTTTTACGTAATTCCACGCGAGGGGTGTTAACGTTATTGACGTTATGCGACATGGTGATTTCCCCCTACGGCGAAAGCCAGCGCAAAAGCAAGGAATTGCCCCATCTTATATTCTTCCTCAGCGACACGACTGTCGATTTTTAGTAAGTATCTATCCGGTACGAAGCCCGGCCTCTTGAATTTAATGACGTTGCTAAACTGCAAAAAAATAACCGACGCGTTTTACGTCGGTTATTTATCTCATTTTGCAGGGCGCGTATTTTGCACCATTTCGAGGCTCGATGACAAGATGTTGAGCCCTTCATCGATAATTTCTTTTTCCGCCGTGAGCGGAATAAGGAACCTGATAACGTTAGCACGCACCCCGCAGGAGAGCAAAATCAGGCCCTGTCGTCCCGCTTCCTGGACCAGCCGTTGGGTTAGCGTTTTGTCCGGGCGGTGGCTGTCTCGCCCTTCCACCAGCTCCATCGCCACCATCGCGCCAGGGCCGCGTACGTCGCCAATACAGTCATAGCGTTCGGCCAGTTCTTTGAGGCGGCTGATAAGCCGTTCGCCCTGCGCCTGCGCGCGCTCGTTAAGCCGCTCTTTTTCGATAAGCTCTGTGACCGCCAGCGCGGCGGCGATGCTGACGGGGGAACCGGCATAGGTGCCGCCAAGCCCGCCGGGCAGCGCTTTATCAAACAGCGATTTCTTACCCACCAGCGCCGCCAGAGGAAAACCGCCCGCCAGGCTTTTGGCCATCGTGACCAGATCCGGTTCGACGCCAGAATGCTCGATAGCGAAGGTTTTGCCTGTGCGGCAAAAGCCGCTTTGGATCTCATCGACGATAAGCACTATGCCATGCTTATCGCATAGCGCGCGGAGTTGCTTCATAAACTCCGGCGACGCGGCGTAAAACCCGCCCTCTCCCTGTACCGGTTCGATGATAATCGCCGCCACCTCGTCGGGGGAGACATCGGCCGCGAAGATGCCCGCCAGCGAAGCCAGCGCCTGCGTGTCGCTTACGCCAAGGTAAGAGGCTGGATAAGGCGCATGGTAGATTCCCGCCGGAAACGGACCATAGCCCTTTTTGTAGGGCTGCACTTTACCCGTCAGCGCCATTCCCAACAGGGTGCGGCCATGAAACGCGCCGCGAAAGGCGATAACGGCGGAGCGACCGGTGGCGATGCGCGCCACTTTAATTGCGTTCTCCACCGCCTCCGCGCCCGTGGTGAGAAACAGCGTCTGGCACGGCTCGCTTATGGGCGCGAGTTTATTCAGGCGCTCAGCCAGTTCAATATAGTTGCCATAAGGGGTGACCTGAAAACAAGGGTGAGTAAAGTGCTCAAGCTGCGCTTTAACGGCTTCAATAACAGCCGGATGATTATGGCCGGTATTAAGCACCGCAATGCCCGAAGCGAAATCGATATAACGCCGCCCTTCCACATCCCAGAGTTCTGCATTTTTTGCCCGCTCAATATAAACCGGCAGCGCATTACCCACCCCTTGCGGCACGGCGTCGACGCGCCGCTGCTGCCATTGCTGGTTAGTCTGACTCATACAACCTCCTTGCGCATAAAACCCCTGCGTTAACAACACAGTGGTGAAAGAAAAACGGTTTCGGCAGGGATCTGCCTGCTTTAAACATAGACGAGGTTATAAAGTCGAAAGTATGAAATTAACTCAGCCTCCGTCATGAGGGGCGGGAGCGGAATAAAGCGCGGTAATTTCGCTGTTGCTCAGGATCTGCTCGCGCCACCAGGCGCAGGCAAGCCCCGAGGTCTGCTCATTCCAGCCAATCCATACCGGCTCGTAAGAGACGTGTGAAGCCACTTCTTTTTCCACCAGCGCGCCGCTGTCAAGATGCTGTTGGGCGAGATAGCGCGGCAGCCAGCCGCAGCCGATGCCGCGCAGTTGGAGTTCCAGTTTGGCTTTGAAATCAAAAACGGTGACGGCGTCCTGGTCCTCCAGAACGCCGGAGGCAAAAGAGAGGTGCGTACTTGCCGGGTCGGCCACCGCCACGGCGCGGTAGCGTTTGATAAGGCGTCTTGATAGCGGCTCCTGCGCCTGCGCCAGCGGATGATGGGGAGCGACCGCAAAAACGCTGGCCAGATGGCCAAGCAGCGTGAAAGAAAACCCGCTTAGCGGCGGAGGCGTGCGCATCGCGCCGATAACCAGATCAACGCGCCCCTGCGTCAGCGACTCCCAGGAGCCGCCCAGCACGCCGTTGATAAACTTCAGCCGGGTCATTTCATGAAGCTGTAAAAAAGCCTCGATATGGGGAAACAACAGCGTAAAGGGAAAAGTATCGTCAACACCGATGGCCAGTTCGTTTTCCCAGCCCAGGTGAAGCTTGACCGCCTGCTTTTCAAGATCGCGTACGGTTTGCAGCACTTCACGCCCTTTATTCAACAACATCGTGCCGGTTGGGGTAAAGCGGGCGCGATGCCCGCTGCGGTCCAGCACCTGAATATTCAGGTCGCTTTCAAGTTTATGAACGGTGTAGCTCAGAGCGGAAGGTGTTTTATAAAGCCGGGAAGCGGCAGCGGCAAAGCTGCCCTCTTTATCTAATGCATCAAGAATAATTAATACATCGAGCAATGCTCTCATTGTCGCCTCTTGCGCTGTGCAGCACGTTTACCGGCGTCAGGAACGGCAGCTACTCCATTGGCATCACTAACGGATCGGGATAAAGATATTCAAAACCAAGTTCATTACAGATACGGTTGCCATCCACCCGCTTTCCTTCACCATTGCCTGCCGCTTCGCTAAAGCGAGGCGGCTCAAGGCCGAGCAAACGCGCCATATGCGGATAAAATATGGCGCGCGCCGGATGTTGGGGGGCACAGATATTATAGATATGTCCCCCTTTCGGCGCCTGTAAAAGTAACTGTATGGCGCCAATAACATCTTCCAGATGCACCAGGTTTACGCCGTGCTGGCCGTCCGGCGCGTGCTTACCGGCAAAAAAGCGGCCCGGATGTCGCCCCGGCCCTACCAGCCCCGCCAGGCGCAAAATGTCGACCGAGGTTCCCGGCAGGTTATGCAGCCAGTCTTCCAGCTCCTTAAGCACCCTTCCGCTTTCCGTGACCGGATTGCGCGGCGAGGTCTCTTTCATTACGCCTTCGCCATTGCCATAAACGGAGGTGGAGCTGGTGAAAATAATACGCTTAACGTTGTGCGCCAGCGCGCTGTCGACAATTTCCTGCACTGCCTGCATATAAAAATCCCCGTTGCCGCCGGTGCGGCGGGCGGGCAGCGTGAGCACCAGCGCGTCGACGTTCAGCAACGCGTCCAGGTCATCGCTGTCGCAGACCAGCTCAGGCTGCAACAGCAGCGGGTAACTCTCAATGCCGCACATGCGCGCCGCTTCTACGCCATCCTGAGTGGTTTTGCTGCCCGTGACTTCCCACCCTTTTGCCGAAAGCGACAGCGCGAGCGGCATACCCAGCCAACCCAACCCGACAATTGCGACCTTTTTCATCCTTCTCTCCTGGAGACTGTCATCTTGCGAACTTACTAAGTTTAGGCTACGCCAGCGGCGTCTGGCTGACAATTCACGGGCGCAATATGATGATTTTTAATGATGAAAAAAAGCGCTTGCATTCTTCGCCTCGTATGGTTTACGGTTAAAGCCAGTTAATGAATAGTCATTCACACGAGAAATTTACAATGCGCGTTCAGTTTAAAAACCACCATCATCACCATCATCCTGATTAGTCTTTCAGGCGATGTGTGCTGGAAGACGATCGGTTCTTCCAGTGGTGCATGAACGCAGAAAAAGCCCCCGGAAGATCCACTTCCGGGGGCTTTTTTTATGGACCGTTTACAGACAGGATCACGAGGACATCAACATGACCGATAACACCCGCTTACGCATAGCTATGCAAAAATCTGGCCGCTTAAGCGATGACTCACGCGAACTGCTCGCCCGTTGCGGCATAAAAATTAATCTCCACACTCAGCGTCTGATTGCGCTGGCGGAGAATATGCCGATCGATATCCTGCGCGTACGCGACGACGACATCCCGGGCCTGGTGATGGATGGCGTGGTGGATCTCGGCATCATTGGCGAAAATGTGCTGGAAGAGGAGTTGCTCACACGCCGCGCTCAGGGCGAAGACCCGCGTTATTTCACGCTGCGTCGCCTCGATTTCGGCGGTTGCCGCCTTTCCCTGGCGACCGCCGTGGACGAACCCTGGGACGGCCCGGCCTGCCTGAACGGCAAGCGCATCGCCACCTCTTATCCGCACCTGCTCAAGCGCTACCTCGACCAGAAAGGGGTGCAGTTTAAATCCTGTCTGCTTAACGGTTCGGTGGAAGTCGCCCCGCGCGCAGGCCTTGCCGACGCCATCTGCGACCTTGTCTCCACGGGCGCCACGCTTGAGGCTAACGGTCTGCGTGAAGTGGAGGTCATTTACCGCTCCAAAGCGTGTCTTATCCAGCGTGACGGCGAGATGCCGGAAATGAAGCAAAAGCTTATCGACAAACTGCTGGTGCGCATTCAGGGCGTAATTCAGGCCCGTGAGTCAAAATACATCATGATGCATGCGCCGACCGAGCGCCTGGAAGAGGTTATCGCCCTGCTGCCGGGCGCCGAGCGTCCCACCATCCTGCCGCTGGCGGGCGACCAGCAGCGTGTGGCGATGCACATGGTGAGCAGCGAAACCCTGTTCTGGGAAACCATGGAAAAACTCAAAGCCCTCGGCGCCAGCTCTATCCTCGTGCTGCCGATTGAGAAGATGATGGAGTAAGCGCCATGACCTTTAGCACGATAATCGACTGGAATAACTGCGACAGCGCGCAGCAGCGCGCGCTGCTGACGCGCCCGGCCATTTCCGCATCTGAAAGTGTTACCCGCACCGTCGCCGACATTCTTGATAACGTAAAAACCCGGGGCGATGCGGCGCTACGCGAATACAGCGCGAAGTTTGATAAAACCGACGTGACGGCGCTGAAAGTTACGGCTGAAGAGATTAACGCCGCCGAAGCGCGCCTTGGCGAGGAAATAAAAGAAGCGATGGCGGTAGCGGTCGCCAACATTGAGACGTTCCACCTCGCCCAGCGCCTGCCGACGGTAGACATCGAAACCATGCCGGGCGTACGTTGCCAGCAGGTAACGCGCCCGGTCGCTTCCGTCGGCCTCTATATTCCCGGCGGTTCCGCTCCGCTTTTTTCTACCGTGCTGATGCTGGCGACCCCTGCGCGTCTCGCAGGCTGCGCCAAAGTGGTGCTCTGCTCCCCTCCGCCGATTGCGGATGAAATTCTTTATGCGGCGAAGCTTTGCGGCGTGCAGGAGGTTTTCAACGCGGGCGGCGCGCAGGCTATCGCCGCGCTCGCTTTTGGCAGCGAGACGGTGCCTAAGGTGGATAAAATTTTCGGCCCCGGTAACGCTTATGTTACCGAAGCGAAACGCCAGGTAAGCCAGCGTCTTGATGGCGCGGCTATCGATATGCCCGCCGGTCCTTCCGAGGTGCTGGTGATTGCCGACAGCGGCGCTACGCCCGATTTCGTCGCCTCCGACCTGCTCTCCCAGGCGGAGCACGGCCCGGACTCGCAGGTGATTCTGCTGACGCCGGACCGCGAGATGGCGCAGGCGGTCGCAGAGGCCGTAGAGCGCCAGCTCGCCGCTCTGCCGCGAGCCGAGACGGCGCGCCAGGCGCTTTCCGCCAGCCGAATTATCGTTGCGCACGATCTGGCGCAGTGCGTGGAAATTTCCAACCAGTACGGCCCGGAACACTTGATTATCCAGACCCGTAACGCCCGCGAGCTGGTAGAGCGCATCACCAGCGCCGGTTCCGTGTTTCTGGGCGACTGGTCCCCCGAGTCCGCCGGTGATTACGCCTCCGGCACTAACCACGTGTTGCCGACTTACGGTTACACCGCTACCTGCTCAAGCCTTGGGCTTGCGGATTTTCAGAAGCGTATGACCGTACAGGAGCTTTCCATGCAGGGCTTTGCGAGCCTTGCGAAAACCATTGAGACGCTGGCGGCCGCTGAACAGCTTACCGCCCATAAAAACGCCGTCACGCTGCGTGTCGCCGCCCTTAAGGAGATGGAATGAGCATTGAAGAACTGGCCCGCGCCAATGTCCGCGCGCTGACGCCCTACCAGTCCGCCCGTCGTCTCGGTGGCAGCGGCGATGTCTGGCTGAACGCCAACGAATACCCGCAGCCGGTGGAGTTTCAGCTAACGCAGCAAAACCTCAACCGCTACCCGGAATGCCAGCCGAAGCAGGTGATTGAACGCTACGCCGACTACGCCGGCGTGAAACCGGAACAGGTGCTGGTGAGCCGCGGCGCCGATGAAGGCATTGAACTGTTGATCCGCGCCTTCTGCGAGCCGGGAGAGGACGCCGTGCTTTACTGTCCGCCGACTTACGGCATGTACAGCGTCAGCGCGGAAGCGTTCGGCGTTGAGTACCGCACCGTTCAGGCGCTGGAAGACTGGCAGCTTGATTTACCCGCCATCGCCGAAAAACTCGACGGCGTGAAGGTGGTGTTTGTCTGCAGTCCCAATAACCCGACCGGACAGCTTATTAACCCGCAGGATCTGCGCACGCTACTGGAGATGACGCGCGGCAAAGCGCTGGTGGTCGCCGACGAAGCCTATATCGAATTTTGCCCGCAGGCGACCGTCGCCGGCTGGCTGGCGGAATACCCGCACCTGGTCGTGCTGCGTACGCTCTCAAAAGCGTTCGCGCTTGCAGGGCTACGCTGCGGCTTTACGCTTGCCAGTGAAGAGATAATCAACCTGCTGCTGAAAGTGATCGCCCCGTACCCGCTTTCCACGCCGGTGGCGGATATCGCCGCGCAGGCGCTGAGCCCGCAGGGCATCGTGCAGATGCGTGAGCGGGTGGCGGAAATTAAACGCAACCGCCAGTATCTGGTATCGGCGCTGCAAGAGGTGCCGTGCGTTGAGCGCGTTTTTGACAGTGAAACTAACTACGTGCTGGCGCGCATTACCGCTTCCAGCGCGGTGTTTAAATCCTTATGGGATCAGGGCATTATCTTACGCGACCAGAATAAACAGCCCTCGCTGAGCGGCTGTCTGCGTATTAGCGTCGGCACCCGCGAGGAGTGTCAGCGCGTGATTGACGCCCTGCGTGAACAACCCGGCCTTGCGGCCACGGAGCGTGTATGAGCCAGAAGACTCTCTTTATTGACCGTGACGGTACGCTGATTGCCGAGCCGCCGGAAGATTTTCAGGTGGATCGCTTTGATAAGCTGGCCTTTGAGCCAGATGTGATCCCCACTCTGCTGAAGCTGCAAAAAGCGGGCTTTAAGCTTGTGATGATCACCAACCAGGATGGGCTTGGCACCCACAGCTTTCCGCAGGCCGATTTTGACGGTCCGCACAACCTGATGATGCAGATCTTCACCTCTCAGGGGGTGATTTTTGATGACGTGCTGATCTGCCCGCACTTCCCCAATGACGCCTGCGATTGCCGCAAGCCGAAAACCACGCTGGTGCGGAGCTATCTGGAAGAGGGCGTGCTGGATACAGCCAACAGCTATGTGATTGGCGACCGCGCCACTGACATTGAACTTGCGGAAAACATGGGCATTCAGGGGCTGCGCTATAACCGCGCCGACCTGAGCTGGACGATGATTGGCGAGAAGCTGACAAAGCGCGACCGTTTCGCACAGGTCTCCCGCAACACTAAAGAGACGCAGATCGATGTGAAAGTCTGGCTCGACCAGGAAGGCGGCAGCAAAATTAACACCGGCGTCGGCTTCTTTGACCATATGCTCGACCAGATTGCCACCCACGGCGGCTTCCGGATGGAGATCGCAGTGAAGGGAGACCTTTATATCGACGATCACCACACCGTAGAGGATACCGGCCTTGCGCTGGGCGAAGCGCTGAAACTGGCGCTTGGCGACAAGCGCGGCATTAACCGCTTCGGCTTCGTGCTGCCGATGGATGAGTGTCTGGCGCGCTGCGCGCTGGATATTTCCGGACGTCCGCACCTTGAGTACCGCGCCGAGTTCACTTACCAGCGCGTAGGCGATCTCAGCACGGAAATGGTGGAGCACTTTTTCCGTTCACTCTCTTACACCATGGGCGTAACGCTGCACCTGAAAACCAAGGGTAAAAACGACCACCATCGTGTGGAAAGCCTGTTTAAAGCCTTTGGCCGCACGCTGCGCCAGGCGATTCGCGTGGAAGGCGACACCCTCCCCTCCTCAAAAGGAGTGCTGTAATGAACGTGGTGATTCTGGATACCGGCTGCGCCAACCTCTCTTCCGTGAAGTGGGCGGTGCAGCGCCTGGGTTATGAACCGCTGGTCAGCCGCGAGTCGGAAGTGGTGCTGCGTGCCGATAAGCTCTTTTTGCCGGGGGTGGGCACCGCTCAGGCGGCAATGGATCAGCTGCGCGAGCGCGAACTTATTGACCTGATTAAAGCCTGCACCCAGCCGGTGCTGGGGATATGTCTCGGCATGCAGCTGCTGGGGTCGCGCAGCGAAGAGAACAACGGCGTCGAGACGCTGGGCATTATCGATGAACCCGTGCCGCATATGACCGACTACGGCCTGCCGTTACCGCACATGGGCTGGAACCGCGTCTACGCGAAAGCGGGCGACCGTCTGTTCCGCGGCATAGAAGACGGCGCGTATTTTTACTTCGTGCACAGCTACGCCATGCCAGTGAACCCCTGCACTATCGCGCAGTGTAATTACGGCGAGCCGTTTACCGCCGCGGTGCAGAAAGATAACTTCTGGGGCGTGCAGTTTCACCCGGAACGCTCCGGCGCCGCGGGCGCGCAGCTGCTGAAAAATTTCCTGGAGATGTAAATGATTATCCCGGCATTAGATTTGATTGACGGAAAAGTAGTGCGTCTCCATCAGGGCGATTACGGCCAGCAGCGCGACTATGGCAGCGACCCGCTGCCGCGTCTGCAGGGTTACGAAGCGCAGGGCGCGCAGGTGCTGCATCTGGTGGATTTAACCGGCGCGAAAGACCCGGCGAAGCGCCAGATCCCGTTGCTGCAAAAGCTGCTGGCGGGCGTGAGCGTGCCGGTGCAGGTCGGCGGCGGTGTGCGTACGGAAGAGGACGTGGCCGCGCTGCTTGAAGCGGGCGCCAGCCGTGTGGTGGTGGGTTCCACCGCCGTGAAATCACCTGAAACGGTGCAGCAATGGTTTAAACGCTTCGGCGCCGATGCGCTGGTGCTGGCACTGGATGTGCGTATCGATGAAGCGGGCCGCAAGCAGGTGGCGGTCAGCGGCTGGCAGGAAAACTCCGGCGTTACGCTGGAAGCGCTGGTGGAAAGTTATCTGCCGTTCGGCCTGAAGCATGTGCTCTGCACCGATATTTCTCGCGACGGCACGCTTTCCGGCTCCAACGTGGCGCTGTATGAAGAAGTATGCGCCCGCTATCCGCAGGTGGCGTTCCAGTCCTCCGGCGGCATTGGCGAACTTAATGATATTCGCGCCCTGCGCGGCACTGGCGTTCAGGGCGTAATTGTCGGGCGGGCGCTGCTGGAAGGCAAATTTACTGTGACGGAGGCGATTCAATGCTGGCAAAACGGATAATCCCCTGCCTGGACGTGCGAGACGGCCAGGTTGTCAAAGGCGTGCAGTTCCGTAATCACGAGATTATTGGCGATATCGTGCCGCTGGCTAAACGCTATGCGCAGGAAGGCGCCGATGAACTGGTCTTTTACGATATCACCGCCTCCAGCGATGGCCGCGTGGTAGACAAAAGCTGGGTTTCCCGCGTGGCGGAAGTGATAGACATCCCTTTCTGCGTAGCGGGCGGCATCAAATCCCTGGACGACGCGGCGCAGATCCTCTCTTTCGGCGCGGACAAAATCTCCATCAACTCCCCTGCCCTGGCGGACCCGGAGCTCATCACCCGTCTTGCAGACCGTTTTGGTGTGCAGTGCATTGTCGTAGGCATTGATACCTGGTTTGACAGCGAGACGGGCAAGTATCACGTGAACCAGTATACCGGCGACGAAAGCCGTACTCGCGTCACCCAATGGGAAACGCTGGACTGGGTAGCGGAAGTGCAGAAGCGCGGCGCCGGCGAGATAGTCCTTAACATGATGAACCAGGATGGCGTGCGCAACGGTTATGACCTGACGCAGCTTAAAAAAGTGCGCGAGGTCTGCCGCGTTCCGCTGATCGCTTCCGGCGGCGCCGGCACCATGGAGCACTTCCTGGAAGCATTTCGCGACGCGGACGTGGATGGCGCGCTGGCGGCATCGGTATTTCACAAACAGATTATTAATATTGGCGAACTGAAAGCATTTCTGGTTCAGCAAGGCGTGGAGATTCGAGCGTGTTAACAGAACAACAGCGGGCCCAACTGGACTGGGCGAAGACCGACGGGCTGCTGCCGGTCGTGGTGCAGCACGCCGTATCTGGCGAAGTGCTGATGCTGGGTTATATGAACGACGAGGCGCTGCGCCGGACAGAAGAAAGCGGCAAGGTGACATTCTTCTCCCGCACTAAACAGCGGCTGTGGACCAAAGGCGAAACTTCCGGTCACTTTCTGAATGTCGTGAGCATAACACCGGATTGCGATAACGATACGCTGCTGGTGCTGGTTAACCCAATTGGGCCAACCTGCCACCTTGGCACCTCGAGCTGTTTTGGCGAGGCGCATCACCAGTGGCATTTTCTTTACCAACTGGAAGCGCTGCTGGCGGCGCGTAAAACCGCCTCGCCGGAAAGCTCCTATACTGCAAAGCTGTATGCCAGCGGCACCAAACGGATTGCGCAGAAAGTGGGAGAAGAAGGCGTGGAAACGGCGCTTGCCGCGACGGTACGCGACAAAGAAGAGTTGGTTAACGAGGCGTCTGACCTGGTTTATCACCTGCTGGTGCTGTTGCAGGATCAGGAACTGGATTTAAGCGCGGTGATAGAGAATCTGCGCGGCAGGCATAAGTAAGCATAAAAAAGGCCGGGTTAACCGGCCTTTTATCAAACAACCCGCCAGAGAGATTACCCCGGTCGATGGTTGCGTACAGCATGACGAAGAAGTACAACGCCTGAGCCAATGATGCCACCAATCAGCACTGCCAGAATAAGCGTTAATGCTCTCTTCGGACTATCTCGATAAATCGGCAGGCTTGGCTTCATGACATAACGGAACGAATAGAGCGAATCAGGTTTTGACTTAAGCGCACTGACAGCAAGCAAAGACTGACGTGTCTGGTAGTAATAATCTGAAAGCGGCAGTGGACGCGTTCCTTCGTTCTTGATTATTGAAGAAAGCGCGTCGCTACCTAATACAAATAAGGTGTCTTCAGAAAGTGTTTCGGCCTGTTGAACTAGCGTATCTTTAATATTCGCTTGCTGCGCTACAAGCAATGCCTGATTAAGTACGGCAAGGCGTTTATCTTTTTGCTCTTGCGCCACTTTAATCTGCGTCGCCAGGGAGGCTTTCAGGTCTTCCAGCTTACTGTCGATGTTGACTTGCAAGTCAGCATCCAACTCTTGCACGACCTGTTTATTAATTTGCTGGATATATTTATCTAATGTCTTCTGCGCCTGTTCAGCACCATTCGCTGTGTAGCTGATAGTCAAAGGTACCTGCTGTCCTTTCACCGTCTGTTCAATTTTCAGGCTCTCTTTTTCAGGCTGGTTTTGCAACTCATCGGCCAAAGCAGAAATGGCTGAATTGAAACGGCCAAAAAAACGCTCCTGGACATCCACAACGGTAGGCGCGTTTGTGGGGTTTTGACCATAAAGTATGCCCATTGAGTTGTTGTAATTGGCTATCTGCCCGGAGTCAGGCAGAGTAACTATCGCTTCAGAAGTCCACTTTTCTTTCGCGACGAATAAATAAGCAACAGCAAGCAGGATCGCAACGACAATACACGCAGCAATGGTCAGCTTTCCGCGCCATAACTGAAGCAGTAGATCTAACAGGTCAATTTGCTCGTTGGCGTCCGGTTGCCTGTTATTAGCAGTAGAAGAAGTGTGCACCATACAAACCTTATAATAAATTTATTTGTTATCAAACAGATAAACAACTTTACGTGTAGCCTGCAGCGCTTAGTTTGCCAAATTCATTTCTTATGTTGATAAGACAAAGATGAAACTGCACGGAGCGGCACAATTTACCTGTAAAGTTTGTTGATTGTAAGGCTCTTTTTATATCTATTTATCCAGAAAAAAGCCCGGCCATGGCCGGGCTTTAACATTCAAAAAGTAAAAGATAGAGTTAATCCAGCCATTCGGTATGGAACACGCCTTCTTTATCGGTGCGCTTGTAGGTATGCGCCCCGAAGTAGTCGCGCTGCGCCTGAATAAGGTTTGCTGGCAGTACAGCAGAACGGTAGCTGTCGTAATAAGCGATAGCTGCGGAGAAGGTCGGCGTCGGGATACCGTTCTGTACCGCATAAGCCACTACATCGCGCAGCGCCTGCTGGTAATCATCAGCCGCTTTCTTAAAGTATGGCGCCAGCAGCAGGTTCGCAATAGATGGGTTTTCAGCATACGCATCGGTAATTTTCTGCAAGAACTGCGCGCGGATGATGCAGCCAGCGCGGAAGATCTTCGCAATTTCACCGTAGTTGAGGTTCCAGTTGTGCTCTTCAGAAGCCGCACGCAGCTGGGAGAAGCCCTGAGCGTAAGAGACAATTTTACCGAGGTACAGCGCGCGGCGTACTTTCTCAATAAATTCAGCTTTATCGCCTGCGAAAGGTTTGGCCTGCGGGCCGCTCAGTACTTTGGAAGCGGCAACACGTTGCTCTTTCAGGGAAGAGATATAACGCGCAAAAACAGACTCGGTGATTAGGGACAGCGGCTCCCCGAGATCGAGTGAGCTCTGGCTGGTCCATTTACCGGTGCCTTTGTTAGCCGCTTCATCCAGAATCACATCAACCAGGTAGTTGCCCTCTTCGTCCTTCTTGGTGAAGATGTCTTTAGTGATATCGATGAGATAGCTGCTCAGCTCACCTTCGTTCCATTCAGAGAAGGTTTTCGCCAGTTCTTCGTTGGAAAGATTCAGGCCGTGCTTCAGCAGAGAGTAGGCTTCTGCAATCAGTTGCATATCGCCATATTCGATGCCGTTATGCACCATTTTCACATAATGACCAGCACCATCCGGCCCAATGTAAGTAACGCACGGCTCGCCTTCCGCCACAGCAGCAATTTGCTTGAGGATAGGCGCGACCAGCTCATAAGCTTCTTTCTGACCGCCAGGCATGATAGATGGCCCTTTCAGGGCGCCTTCTTCACCGCCGGAAACACCAGTGCCAATGAAATTGAAGCCTTCTTCAGACAGTTCGCGGTTGCGACGAATCGTATCCTGGAAGAAAGTATTACCGCCATCAATGATGATGTCGCCTTTATCCAGATAAGGCTTGAGGGATTCAATGGCTTTATCAGTACCTTCGCCTGCTTTAACCATCAACAGGATACGACGGGGCGTTTCCAGGGACTCAACGAACTCCTGCACCGTATAGTAAGGAACCAGGTTTTTGCCCGGGTTTTCTGCAATCACTTCTTCGGTTTTTTCACGGGAGCGGTTGAATACGGATACGGTATAGCCACGGCTTTCAATGTTAAGCGCCAGGTTGCGCCCCATCACGGCCATACCAACAACGCCGATCTGCTGTTTGGACATTACATACTCCTGTCAGGTGTGGTCACTGCGAATCATCACGCAGGTAAATGTAGCTACGATGTTAACTCAGGATGGATAAATGTGGGAGCCTTTCGTCTGAGGATTACGTCTTCAACAATAATTGCTTACAAACAAATGCGGATCAAACTAACGGCTTATAGCCATTAGGGTTTTGCTGTTGCCAATTCCAGCTATCACGCATCATCTCATCCAGACTTCTTGTGGCGCGCCACGCCAGCGCTTTATGCGCCAGGGAAGAATCGGACCAGCACTCAGCGACATCGCCCGGACGGCGTTCAGTAAACGTGTAGGGAATTCTTACATTACTTTGCGCTTCGAAAGCAGAAATCAGCTCTAAAACCGAATACCCTTTGCCAGTACCCAGGTTATATATGTTACATCCGCTATCAGCATTCATTTTTTCAATTGCTGCGACATGACCTTCAGCAAGATCCATCACATGGATATAATCCCTTACTCCCGTTCCATCATGAGTGGGATAATCATTACCGTATATAGAAAGCTTTTTAAGCTTTCCAATAGCAACTTGACTTATATACGGCAATAAATTGTTAGGGATACCATTTGGATCTTCACCAATTAAACCAGAAGGATGGGCACCAGCCGGATTAAAATACCGAAGAATGGTAATGTTTAATTGCGGTTGCGCTTTGGCTGTATCCGATAAAATCTGCTCAACCATAAGTTTTGACGTACCATAGGGATTAGTAGTACCGCCTGTTTTGCAATCTTCTGTAAGAGGGATACGCTCTGGTTCACCGTAAACGGTTGCCGATGAACTAAAAATCAGCTTATAAATACCATGCTTCATCATTTCTTCAAGGAGAATAATACTTCCCATAACATTATTCTCGTAATACTTAGTAGGGTACTTTATCGACTCGCTCACAGACTTCAAACCAGCAAAGTGGATTACCGCTTCTATTGTATTCTCTGAAAAAATTTTCCCTAGGAAGATTCGATCGGTGATATCGCCTTGATAATAAACGATATCACGTTGCGTGATCGCTTGTACTCGACGTAAAGATTCATATGAAGAATTACTGAGGTTATCTAAAACCACAACATTGTAACCTCGCTCCAGAAGGCATAATACTGTATGTGATCCAATATAACCGGCACCGCCCGTCACCAGTATTGACATATCTATTCCTTAAAAATAAGTATAGCTATATTTGCCCATAGAAAGTGTTCGTTATGAAGAAAGAAGGTTTATCAATTTATCGCAGGCTTGTTCTTCATCAAATTTTTCTAACGCTATAGTACGGCTTGCCAATCCCATCTGAACAATCAGCTCGGGTTGCTTAATAAAAGATATCATCTTGTTAGCAAGCTCATCTGCATCCCAGGGCGGAATCAAAAAGCCATTGTATCCAGCGATGACGGTTTCTCTACAACCCGGCACGTCTGTAGTAATAATTGGTCTTCCTATTGCCATCGCTTCTTGTGTACTACGTGGGACCCCTTCACGGTAAGAGGGCAGAACAAAAATGCTGCTATTAATTAAGTGACTTTTAATGTCCGATACCTGACCTAAGAAATTCACATCACCTTTTTTAATCCAGGCTTCAAATTCCTCACGAGTAATGCCGCCAGGGTTATCATCAAACGTCCCTGCAATACTAAATTGCACATCAGGATATAGACGTTTTACTTTCTCAGCAGCGAGAACGTATTCTCTGACACCCTTTTCAACTAGTAGCCTGGAGACCATAGTAAAATGAATGACATCTGTACGCGCAGGCACATAACTGTATTGTTCAAGATTAACTCCAATTCCGCCTACAACTTCAGTCGACTTGACCTGAATACGATGTTCAATTAGTAAATCTTTATAATCATCACTGTTAAGAAACAATACTTTTCTTGTCAAAGGCAACGATAACTTATAGAGTAATGTTTGTATTTTTCTGACAACTCTCTTTTTGAAGTTTTCCTGAGTAGCGCCTTTGGTAAAACAATACCCTAATCCCTCTAATAACACATTAACATTTTTTACGCCAGCGAGACGTGCTGCCAATGTACCAAAAATAACAGGCTTGGGAAAAAAGCAAAAAACGACATCAGGTTTAATTTCTTTTATTGTTTTAGCGAGCCTGATAGTATTAATCGCATCCGAGACAGGATTCATACCAGAACGTGAAAATCGATAACAGCCCGGATGTGCGCCTAATTCAATTATTTTTTTGAATGCATTGACGTCACTGTCCATCGTTAAGGTATGAACAACTGCCCCCTCTTCAATAAACTTCTCTATAAGACGCTTTCTGAAAAGCAAAATGGTACTTGTCTGGTTACCAATTAATAGCACTTGCATATTTCAAACCTGCTTAAGTGAATATATATCCAGCCAATTATTAACAATGGAATCGATAGAAAAGGTATCGACAATGTGATTTCGGTTTCGCTGCATAATTTTTGTTTTAGTATTCGCATCAGAGTTCGTCACTTCAATTATTTTGCTAGCCAACGCATTTGCATCCGAAATTGGTACAATAAAACGTTTATCGCCGACAACTTCAGCAACTCCGCCAGCGTTAGTAGCGACGACAAGACGTTCACAAGACATTGCTTCCGCAACAACCAGACCAAATCCTTCCCACTGCGATGAAGAAACATAGATATCACATGCTGAATAATATCGAGCAACATCCATTATTCTGCCGAGTAGCATGACAGCGCTCTGAAGTTGCAGATCAATAATATTCCGTTCAACTTGATGTCTGGCTTCTCCTTCTCCTATAATGACGAGCTTGTAATTATCAGGCAATTTTTGCATTGCGCTTAACAAATTAGGATAATCTTTCGCCTCTGTAAGTCTCCCTACAGCTAATATAAGAAAACAGTTATCATTGATATTGAGCTGCTTACGCAATTCGTTTCTTATATTTTCATCATATTTGAATAAATCCGTATCGATGCCGTTATAAACCACTCGTGATTTATATTTTCGAAAAGCATTTTTTTTAATAAAATCAGTAAGTGCTTCATCGCTGACATTCGTAGTTATGTCACACAGGCAGTCGGTAACCCTGTAAGCCAACATCCGAACCTTTCCACCTTCATTTTTGCTATGCGCGGTACAGACTAGTTTATAATTTCCCGGTGCGACCAGTCTGGCCAGCCTTGCAATAATATTTGCGTGGAACATATGCCCATGCACGATCTGCGGCTTAAAATCTTTAATAATCTTAGCGAGGCGCAGTACGGCGTTTAGCAAACCCAATGGATTCTTTTGCATTCGTAAATTGATAAGCTTAACCTCGTTACTCTTAGGGGTTACTTCTATTTCACCGTTAAGAGCAACTATAGCCACGTCGTAATTGCGTTGAACTAACTTATCAGCAAGTAGACATAGTTGCTTTTCGGCACCGCCCAGACCAAGGCCGGTGATAACAAATAATACTTTTTTTTTCATAAAATGTTATTCATATCCTGCGTGGCATCATAATACTTATCATTTGCAAGTTTCCGGACATAATCATCCTCAAAAAAGGATAGCAATCTGAAAGTCATATTACTAAATTGTACAGGCGCCTGCTCATTTCTAAAGTAAGAAATAAAGTTTAGGGTCAACATGCCTGAAAAGAATAATGCCAATATGAGTGTATTGTAGCTTCTAATAGAGAATAATCTTGTAGATTCTCCTTTTGGTACTACGCAAAATACATAAATAGCAATAAAATAGAAAAAGAAACAAACCCTTGCAAGGAAAGTAATTGAACCACTAAATAAGTGAATGGTTGCCCCTACGAAAATTAGCCGTGTTAATAATCTCACTGACGCAACACGATCAATACTTGCACGATAGATGAAATAAAATAGGACGAATATTAAGTCAAGGATATTTAACCAGCCAAAACTTAGGCTAATAGGGTTTTGCTGGAGATAATACGCAATTTTTGTAAAGGCAAGATTGGCATTCGCCAATGCAGTCACTATAGCAGCTCCGGTAAAGAAGAACCCTATAAAACCTACAATCGAAACTAGCGTCAGCAGGGTAAAAGTCGTGACATTACGGAATGATGCCAAAGCTATAGCGGGGAAAACAATCAGTGAAGATACATGAAAGCAAGCCGCGAGAAAAATCCAAAAAATCAACCAATTTATTTTTCCGTCATTATTATATTTGAGCAATGCATAAAAAATGATAATACATGCTATGAATTGACGAAGTTGCTCCAATATCAAGTTATAACCAAATATCAAAAATAAACATGCCCAAAAAAGCGGTTCGTTCGTTTTGAATCTCTTTATAATGAGGCAAAGAATGCTAAAAGTAATCAAATAAAACAGGAGTATGGCTAAACCATAGTTATTATTTGTTAAAAGTAAAATTCCTTGAAAAAAAAGAACAAAACCGAATTCAAAAGATGAATACGGATCACCTTCATCAATGAATTTTAAATAATAAATGCTCCAGTCCATTCCATTTAAGTAATACGATGTAAAAAACAGACTAAATAGAATGACAAATAGAAACCGAAGAATTGTTTGCGAACTAAAAGCGAACTTATTCCAGATCAGAGATAATAATAGCAATGGCGATGTAAGAAGTAATATAAACATATTATTGCTTTAAGCTCTCATACAAACGAATAACCAGATTAAAAGGATTTATTGTTTTCAAATACCTATAAAAAGCTGTTCTTTTTAGTGAGCAATGTAGATTAAACTTGTGGTGTAAATAAGCTAAGTAATGCTTCCGCATTAAGCGAAATTCATTCAGATGTTTTAAATCATTAATCAGAACGTTATTTACTTTTGGGTTAGCTAAAGAGGTAATCTGCGAATCATGTAATCGATATAACACTGTTGTATAATCAAAAAATAATGTAACTGCATTCTTCTCAATTAATTTTAGCCATAAAGGAAGATCTTCAAGTAATCTATAGGAAGTATCAAATCCATCGAAATGACTTCTATTAATAAAAGCGCAGGGGGCGACATTATTAAAATGGAGCATGGCAAGTTGCCGTTTTAACCACGATGCTCGCATTTTGCATATGTCGCGAGTCCAGGATAAAGGATAGCGACTGGATTTCTTTACGTTTGCACCAAAAGTTTCGAAATAGGTAAATACCGCTCCAATATTATCCCAGTGCGCATATAAGTTTAGGCGTTTAATGAACTCAGAAATTGCCTCGGGTAGAAGAATATCGTCTGACCCGATACACTTTATCCACTTACCTTTTATTAAGGGCAGGCTATTATTCAAATTTGCAGGGATACCACTATTCCTTTCACTTTTCACTAAAGAACAAGGAATCGAAGGATGACTAATTTTCTTTTCATCGCACCATTGTTCTATTATCTGCACACTGTTATCGTTTGAACAGTCATCAACAATAATAATTTCAATGTTCTGATAGGTCTGATTAATGCATGACTCTAGCGTTTCTAAGATATATTTCTCTGCATTAAAAGACGCAACAACAATCGTTACAAGCGGTTTATTCATATTCTCACAAGTAAATAATAAATTATAAATAATTGCACAGTAGATTTTTTATTTAAACGAACACTGTGATTAATATTGTCCAACCGTAAATCGTCAACCGCTTTTTTAATAGCCTTGCGCCATTCTGCTTTAACCTCCTTGTTGAAAAGATGTCTCCATCTAATATAGCGAACCGATACACCCCAGACAGTACTGACAAGTAATTTGTAGGCTTCACTTATATAGTCAAAACTTCCTGACTTTTTCTCTGCAGCCAAATAACCTTTAAGATAACAAGCGTTATTAATCACTTTGTAATAATTAATATTTACTTTCCTGGTTGTCGACTCAAGATTATGGATAAAATAATATTTTCCAGAAGATAAAAAAATCAATCTGGCCATACCAAAACAAATTCGTGAAATTATTTCGTCATTATTAATATAATTAATTCTGTCTTTATTATATTTGTAATAAGTATTATACGCTTCAGTCAGGATTTTTTTCTTATAAATCCCAAAGCCGTGTAACCCCCATGAAGATATACAGTGAGTTAATGCATCCTCGCCTTTGATCAATGTCGAATCCGTATAATATTTAAATGAAGTTCGATTAAGATCAGCGTGCGATTTAGTATGTATAAGCTCAAATAATGATATCCCTATATCATCATTTTCAAGCATCGGCTTTATTGCTTGTTCCAGCGCATCGGCGCTGAGCGCATCATCACAGTCAACGAATGCGATATAAGTACTTGTCGCCGCATTGATTGCCTTCTCTCTTGCCTGAGCCGCGCCCATATTTTGCTGCTGCACTAGAGTTAATTTGTATTTTGAAGAGGTATAATTTTTTACTATGGAGGCGGTATTATCCTGTGAGCCATCGTCTATAACCACCACTTCAAATCCACTCAGCGTTTGCTCATTCAGATTTTGCAGTATTTTAAGTATATTTTTTTCTTCATTATAGGCAGGTACAATAACACTCAAGCCATTACTGGATACAATCATTAATATGAGTCACCTTAGTTTTTAGATGCCAATAATAAATGCACGCTGTCACTATAAAATACAATGAATAAGTTATACAGTAAGCGATGCTTACACCTTCCAATGCGAAATGGCTAACAAAGATTTTAACTAAAACCGGGAACATTATTGAAAAAATAATTTCCAGAATGGCATTTATTTTGAAATAACCTTTAGCCAGGAGAATGGTGGCAAAAAGCCAACTGCATATTCTTAAAAAATCACCAATATTTTGAAATAAAAAAAGATCTCGTGCCTTTGTAAAATCTGCAGTAAACAACACTTTAATAATAATGTCTTTTAAAATGAAAATTGAAAAAGCCATAATCAAAGCAAGAGGAACAACAACGGTAGCGCCGGTTTTTAATATTGATATATATTCATTGTATGATTTAGCTGCGGCTGTTTTGGGGAAATAGTATACCGTTAATGCTGTTGTTAAAACTGCAAGATAAGCTTCAGAAATTTTTGCCACAGCCTGCCAGTAACCTGCATCCTCTAATGAAAAATCATTTGTTAATATCGTACGTACAGTAATCAGGGATATTGGGCCTGTCAAAGCACCTATGATTCCCATAAGGAAGTATTTACGCATTTCTGCGATATGATGTGTTGAAACCTGGCCAACCCAATATTTCCATTTGAACCACGGCCTTTTCATTATAATGAATATAAGCCATGTCCCCGCTACTGCATTATTTAGAGCTGCCGATATCAACGCGCCCTTGAGGCCGAAAAAATATACTAATCCGGTCATTGACAAGAGAGATGATATGATAGCAAAAATATTAGCCAGGAAAAATTTATTATACTCATTTAACCCATTAAGCACGCCCAAAAATATATTATTAATAATATTTAATGGAAGCACGCATAACGCTACTATTATCAGCCAGTAAAGATCGGTCCGATGAAAAAGATATGCTGAGAGTTTTCCTGAAAACAAGACGCCGATGCTAATGATAAAACAGCAAGCTATCGTAGAAAGTTTTACCGAAGCACGCCAATAAGGCTGAGCTTTAGAGTAATCGTTTTTATTCTCAGCAGAATAACGATTTACTCCTTGAGAGACTTGGGAAGAAATGAATCCATTAACAAAGGTGACAAAGTTCTGTAGTTGCCCAAGGTTAGCAATTCCAGCTGGGCCTGTATAAATTGCAACAACTTTTGAAATAAGCAGTCCGCAAACTAAACGCAAACAAGTTACAATCCCGCTAAGGATTGTAACTTTTGCAAAATTCAACTTTTCCATCCATTAACCGCTTCAATAACAGCATCGACATCTTTAGAGCTCATTGTTGGATCCATAGGTAATGATAAAACTTCTTTATGGATACATTCTGTGAGCGGCAAATGGATATGATTATATTCTTTATATGCAATCTGATGGTGTGGAGCGAGCGGATAATGGATAAGAGTTTGAATACCTTTTTCCATTAAATAAGATTGCAAATTCTCTCTTTCTGTTGTGCGGATAACATAAAGATGCCAGGCATGAGAATCCTTTCCTTGAGCGACAACAGGCAAATTTATATGGCTATTTTCAATTCCACCTGTATACTTCTGAGCGATCGCTCTTCTGATTTCATTCTCTTTATCAAGATATTTTAATTTAACATTCAATATAGCTGCCTGCATCTCATCGAGACGGCTATTCACACCTTTATATCTATTTTGATATTTTACGTGGGAACCATAGTTTCGGAGAGCTTTGAGAACATCAGCCAGATTATCATCATTAGTAGTAATAGCTCCCGCATCGCCTAGCGCGCCTAGATTTTTGCCTGGATAGAAACTGAAAGCAGCCGCGTCTCCCCAACTCCCTGCTTTTTTATTCTTAAGCTCAGCTCCGTGCGATTGAGCGCAATCCTCCAACACAAGCAAATTATGCTTGTCTGCTATTTCCATAATCTCATCCATTGGAGAGATCTGGCCGTACAGATGAACCGGCAGAATAGCCTTGGTTTTTTCTGTGATAGCCTGTTTTACTGTTTTGGCTGAAAGGTTATACGTTTGGGGGTCCGGCTCAACCAAAACAGGAACAAGTTCATTTTCAGTAATTGCAAGTATGGAGGCAATGTATGTATTGGCTTGAACAATAACCTCATCACCTTTTTTGAGCTGGCCTGTTTCGATCCAAGCCCGTAATACAAGATTCAGTGCGTCAAGGCCGTTCGCAACACTGATACAATGTCTTACGCCACAATATTCAGCGAATTGTTTCTCGAAGTTTTTGACTTCTTCGCCCAGAATATACCAGCCAGATTTAATTACGCGTTCGCATGCCAGCAATATTTCACTCTGATATTGCTCATTTATTTTTTTTAGATTTAAAAAAGTCACCATGTCATTATGCCTCTAAATATTTGTAATATTTATTTTTAAGCTCTATGTAGTCTTCATATTCAAAAATGAAGTTAAAATTTATATCATCTTCAGATACAATCTTAGCGCCTGTTTTTAAATGAAAAGAAATCACACCCACATTTTTTTTATCGACCTGAAAATAAGATGACTTAAACTGTTTATCTTCAAAAGCAAATTTGTAAACGAGGCAGGCGCTCTCTATAGCAGCACTTTTTGTTTTATGTTCATTCAGTATCCAACTACCCCAACAAAATCGCTTATCGTTAGTCAAACCGTAGATTCTAACTGTGCCAACTTCGCAATTCCCTTCATTTTTTTCGATAATAAAGTAAAACTCTTCATTAAGAAGCTCACGCTTTTTGTATTCCTGCAGCCATTCCTTTTGCGTTTCTGCAGAGCCTGAAACCTTTGAAATATGCTGATTCAACGAATCATTTATTCTGAGTGAATAGATGAATTCGGCATCAGAAGCGTCAGCAAAACGTAAGTGAATAGTTTTTGACTTTAAATTATCCATTTGTTACTCGCTGTTTGAATTCCTCATAGTTGCGAATATAATCACTTTCATCGTAATAATCATCCGCCAATACCATGAGTACACAGTTTTCGGAATAATCAAACATTTCATGCCAGATCATAGGTTCTATCATCAGCCCTTGAGTGGGATTATCTACTAAAATTTCAATAGATTCTTTACCATCATCAAGCAAAAATTTGCAATGACCTTGTACAGGTATGGCGAGCTGACGTAATTTTTTATGAGCATGAAAACCGCGTCTGACATCCTTTTTTGTATCGAACATGTAATAAATTCGTTTTACATCAAAAGGAACACTTTTTTGTTCTTCCAGAACAACTAACGCGCCTCGCTCATCACCATGCTTAGGGAAATTGATAATTTCTATTTTCATATTAATTAATAAGTTTTAGTAGATATTTGCCGTAATGGTTTTTCTTAAGCATTTGCCCGCGCTCGCGAAGTTCGTCTACTGTTAACCATCCATTACGCCAGGCTATTTCTTCGGGACAGGCCACCATCATGCCTTGTCGCTTCTGAACTGTCTCAACAAAACTGCCAGCCTCAATTAAGCTGTCATGCGTGCCGGTGTCCAACCAGGCGAAGCCACGGCCAAGTTGCTCAACATGAAGTTTATTTCTTTTCAAGTACTCTTCATTTACGGTTGTAATTTCTAATTCGCCGCGTGCAGAAGGTTTTACATTTTTAGCAATTTCAATTACGTTGTTATCGTAAAAATATAAACCAGTCACCGCCCAGTTTGATTTGGGCGCTTTCGGTTTTTCCTCGATAGAAATTGCTTTATTGTTTTCATCGAATTCAACTACGCCGAAACGTTCAGGATCCATAACCTGATAGCCGAATACGGTAGCCCCATCATTACGCTCAACCACGCTTTTGAGTTTAGGGCTAAAACCTTGGCCGAAGAAAATATTATCGCCCAACACTAAGCAAACAGGGTCTTTGCCAATAAATGCTTCTCCAATGATAAAAGCCTGAGCAAGACCCTCCGGTTTTTCTTGTATTTCGTAGGATAATTTTATACCGAACTGACTTCCATCGGACAGGAGCCGTTTAAAGCTATCTTGATCTTCTGGAGTCGTAATAATAAGTATATCCTGTATCCCTGCCAACATTAATACTGACAGTGGATAGTAGATCATAGGCTTATCATAAATAGGGAGGAGCTGTTTTGAGACGCCCATGGTTACGGGATATAAACGAGTTCCTGAACCACCCGCCAGTATTATACCTTTCATATTATTCTAATCCTAAACGTTCGCGCTGATAGCTGCCATCCTGCACCCTTTGGCACCACTCTTGATTTTTTAAATACCATACAATCGTTTTTTTAATACCAGTCGCAAACGTCTCTTGTGGTGTCCAGCCAAGCTCGCGATTAATTTTATCGGCATCAATTGCATAACGTCGGTCGTGACCAGGACGGTCCGCTACATAGATAATCTGCTCACGATATGGCTTTGCCTTAGGCACCATTTCATCCAATAGGTCACAGATAGTCTGTACCACATCGATGTTTTTCTTCTCATTATGACCACCGATATTATAAGTCTCGCCAACCTTGCCTTTAGTTACTACGGTATAGAGTGCGCGTGCATGGTCTTCAACATATAACCAATCGCGAATTTGATCGCCCTTACCGTAAATGGGCAGCGGTTTGCCCTCCAGGGCGTTAAGAATGACCAACGGAATCAACTTTTCTGGGAAATGGTATGGACCATAGTTATTTGAGCAATTAGTCACAATTGTCGGTAAGCCATAGGTGCGTAACCACGCGCGGACCAGATGGTCGCTTGAAGCCTTAGAAGCGGAATAAGGGCTACTAGGCGCGTAAGCCGTCTCTTCTGTAAAAAGCGGCAAAACCTTATTTTGATGCCACTCATCCGGGTGCGGCAAATCACCATAGACTTCATCTGTGGAAATATGGTGGAAACGAAAAGCTGCTTTACGCGTTGCGTCTAACTGCGTCCAATAAGTACGTGCAACTTCAAGTAGGGTATACGTACCTACGATATTCGTTTCGATAAAAGCAGCTGGACCTGTAATGGAACGATCAACATGGCTTTCCGCTGCAAGGTGCATGACCGCATCAGGTTGGTGCTCAACAAAGATTTTTTCAAGCGTTAAACGGTCGCAAATATCGGCTTGTACAAAGCTATAACGACGATGACCGGCAATCTCAGCAAGCGACTCGAGGTTTCCTGCATAGGTCAACTTGTCAACATTAATCACTTCATCCGGAGTATTATTAATAATATGGCGAACCACAGCTGAGCCAATAAAGCCAGCCCCACCGGTAACAAGTATTTTCACGTGAAATAGTCTCGCTGATTAAATAAATTTAACTTTCATTTTTAGCTCTGTAGAAATATTCCTTGCTCTACTTTTACACATGACTGTTTTCGAGGAATATTTCAACAATGCTACCGCCCCTGGCTCTACAGCTACCAGTGCACTGAGGGTTGGCTTGGGTTTTGCCGTCACGAATTCCCATCAAAAAAACCGTTTTACTGCATAATTAGCGCTAAATGGATGCTAATTTTGCGCGCTTCGGACAGTAGAAACAAGAAGAATGTTGGTTCTACAAAGCCCCTGTCCACTTTTAATCCTTTGTTTTAAAAGCTTTAATAAAAAAACGGCAACGAGTATTGAGTCTCAGACCCGAACGCTCAGATTGCCGTTTCTCACTTTAACTTCCTCGCCAGCCTCAATGCTGGCAATTGCCATTACGCCAGCAGCTTCTTGATGCTGTCGCGAAACTTCTGACCTTCTTTCAGGTTACGAAGGCCATAGTTTACAAACGCCTGCATGTAGCCCATTTTCTTGCCGCAGTCGTAGCTTTCACCCGTCATCAGCATCGCTTCTACGGGCTGCTTCTCATTGAGGCGCGCAATGGCGTCGGTCAACTGGATACGGCCCCAGGCGCCCGGTTCGGTTTTCGCCAGCTCTTCCCAGATATCCGCCGAGAGGACATAACGGCCAACGGCCATCAGATCGGAGTTCAGCGTCTGCGGTTGATCCGGTTTTTCAATGAAGTCAACGATACGGCTTACTTTACCTTCGCTGTCCAGTGCTTCCTGAGTGGTGATGACAGAGTACTCGGAAAGATCGCCCGACATCCGTTTCGCCAGTACCTGGCTGCGGCTGGTTTCATTGAAACGCGCCACCATAGCGGCAAGGTTATAGCGCAGCGGGTCGGCGGTGGCATCGTCAAGAATGATATCAGGCAGCACAACCACAAATGGGTTATCGCCAACGACCGGGCGAGCGCAGAGAATGGAATGGCCAAGGCCAAGCGGCTGCGCCTGACGTACGTTCATAATGGTCACGCCCGGCGGGCAGATAGACTGAACTTCCGCCAGCAACTGACGCTTAACGCGCTGTTCAAGCAGCGCCTCAAGCTCATAAGAGGTGTCGAAGTGGTTTTCCACTGCGTTTTTTGAAGAATGGGTCACCAGTACGATTTCTTTGATGCCTGCAGCCACAATCTCATCGACAATGTACTGAATCATTGGCTTATCGACGATTGGCAGCATTTCTTTCGGAATGGCTTTAGTGGCAGGCAGCATGTGCATACCCAAACCCGCTACCGGAATTACCGCTTTCAAATTAACCATTTACTCTGTCACCTCAAAATTGGGTTGATGAATTATAGACTGTTGGAATCTCAAAGCCAGCATGAATTGTCAAAAGTTGACGCTTAACCGAGGTGTAACTAATTTCCCTTTACATAAAATATGACGCTTTGATTAGGTGAGGACTCAGAATCCTCGCAAAGTTGATAAAGGCTCACTTCTGGGTTACCGCCAGCTTAAAATTCAACCTTTGCGCGTTAACATGCTGCTGATCCACCCGATCTATATCTACCGACTGCCGGCCTCTTTCATCGATTGCGTGAATATCCGCCAGCGAAAGCAGCGTATCTTCCTTCGCCATAAAGCGCCCCCGCACATCCTTGCGCAAATCAAAGTGCATTTTTAGCGCCGGGCCAACGGCAGAATCCTGCATAACGCTGACATTTCTGAGGAAAAGATGTTGCGGCTTGTTATGGAGTTCAAGCGTAGCGCGCTTCATCGTCAGGTTGGTGATAGCGACGAACGATGTCGTGTTGCCAGACGAGATTTGAATGCCCCGGCTCTTATAAGGCATGTGGGTATTATCGAGGTGGATATCGTTGAGCTTGAAGTTTTGCGGGATGGAAAGGTAGTTACCCTTAACGACGCCATAACCAATCAACATGCCTGCGCTGTTGGTCATATTTACTTGATCGATAATAAAGTTATCGCAGCCATAAATCGCCACCGTGGCGTTATCGATACCCGCTTTTTTACTGAAGGTGTGATTAATATTCTTCGCTTTGATATTGCGAATCACAAAATGTTTGCCGTTTTCCACATGCACCAGCTGGCGACAATTACTGCCGGTGATATTTGCCACAACGAAGTTTTTCACCGCCTGGCTTTCAGGGTAGTCGTTATCATAGGTGCTGCCGGCAAGCCCAATACCGATCCCCCAGTTGATTTTGCCGTTGGTGCAGTCGATATGGTCAATCACATGGTCTGAGATAAGGATATCGCTGTCGTTGATAGCCACGTTCCATTCAATGGCGTCGCCCTGTAAGTGCGTAAAGCGGCCATTGGTAATGCGCACGCCCTCCATTTTGTCGCGGAACCCCTGACGGAGGATGCCGTAATTGGCATCGTGCACAGTGATGTTATCAATCAGGAGGTTACGCATCGTAGCCGGCTCCTTCTGGCCGATATAAATCTGCGCTACCGGGCCGAAACCGCTTAAGTCTATCCCCTTGATAACACAATCGGAACCGCGGACATCCAGCGTAATATTGTGCAGGCGGCCGACCTGCTCTCCCACAACCTGACAGCCATCCTGCAACACGAAACGTCCTTTCCCGTTGCCCTTGATGCCGCCGCGCACCAGCAACGTTTTTCCCGCCGGAATAAAGACGGCGCTGTTGAAGTTATCGCACACCGTATCAGCAGGCACTTCTACCGTCTGCGCCTCGGCGAAAGCCTGTTTAAACGCGGCAGGCATGTCGTTGCGGTTGTACCGGGCAATACTGACGCTGTCGGCGCGGCTTTGCGCGCGGGCGGCGAAGGGGAAGAGCGGAAGAAGCGCCAGCGCGGAGCTGGCTTGCAGAAGGGAGCGGCGGGAAAGAAGGAGTGAAGTTTTTATCTCTTTACGCATGATACCTCAGGCTCTATAGCGCTTGCAGCAGACCGGCAAGCTCACGATAAATGACCTGCTGATTGAAGTCAGTTTCCACTTTGCGGCGGGCGAGGCTTAGCATCGGACGAAGCTCCGCTTCCTGCAGGCTTGCGAAAGCCTGCAGGCGCTCAGCCAGCGCCGCAGCGTCATTCTCCGGCACCAGCCAGCCCGATTTGCCCGCGTCGATAAGTTCCGGGATGCCGCTGTGCAGGGTTGAAACGACGGGAATACCGACCGCCATCGCCTCCATCAACGCCACCGGGATACCTTCCATATCGCCATCAGCGCCAGTGACGGAAGGCAGCAGGAAGAGATCGGCCTGATCGAGCATCGCTTTCACCTCATGGCTTGGCTTAAAGCCCGGCATGAAAACGCGATCCTGCAAATCATGTTGTTGGATAAGCGCGCGCAGGCGCTGCTCCCAGGGACCGATACCCAGAATGTTGTAACGAAAGTTCACGCCGCGCGCTTTTAACAGGCGGCAAGCGTCAATCGCCACATGCAGCCCTTTTTTCTCGGTAAGCCGGGCGACAGAGATAATCTCCAGCGGCGAACCAGGCACTTTAAGCGGACGCAGGGAGAATTTCTCCATGTCGACACCCATACGCGACACCGCAATTTTCTCGTCCGGACAGCCCATCGCCTTCAGCCGGCTGGCCCACAGCTCGCTGATGGGCAACATCAGGTCGCCACGGCGAAAAAGCTGTTGATATTCGGGCGTGTAGTGCGCGAGCGCGTCGCGGTGCGAAATATCGATGCCATGGAAGACGGTAGCGATTTTGCCCTGCAAAATCCCCAGCTCGCGCAACTTCGCGGCGGTAACGCCTGCCGGGCCGAAATGGGCGATAAACACATCGGCCACGAGCGGCTCTTTTACCCGTCCACAAATGGCGGAGAGGATCAGGTTACGCGCTTCATCGCCGTAGCGTTTTTTATCCAACGCTTTCCAGGTACGGGGGCGCAGTGCCCCCTTTAAGGTGTTGCCCGCCCGCGAGCGCAGCTTCGCCAGCTTGCCTTCGGGCTCATCCAGCAGCCAGGTGGTTTTTTGCGCAAGGCCGTACTGAGTGTAGGCCGCGTGCGTATTCTGCATGTCCCCTTTTTGCAGAGCGACAATCTCCACCTCATACCCCATGTCGATAAACGCGACAATCTGGTTGAGCACGAACGTTTCCGACGCCACCGGGAATTTTAGCAGGAAGAAACCAACCTTCATTTCCCCTCCCGCGCGCGTTGCAGCACAGCCTCCACCATGCGCAGGCCATTTTCGCGCTCAGCCTGCACCGCCGTCTCCAGGCGTTGGTTAATCTCCGGCAGCTTCTCTAGCGTTTCGCTCACCTTCTGCTGGAGAGAGCCATCAAGCAGGTTGCGAATTTCCACCGCCATTTCCGGCATGCCAAGCTGCTTCATGATGCCCGCAGACTTGTGTTCATAGTTGATGGCGATGGCTGGCGTGCCGAAGTTCATAGAGATAATGGCGGAGTGCAGACGGGTGCCAACAGTGAGCTGGCAGGCGCCGAGCAGCTTGCCCATTTCCAGATCGTTAAGTTCATCCATCACGACATGATAGTGTTCCGGCTGCTCAATCAGGGATTGCAGCTTAAGCGCCACCATGCGGTCATCTTTGTTATAGCTGTCGATGCCGGTACAGGTGGAGAGCGCCAGCACCTGATAACCGTCGGCGATAAGCTGATTGACCATAATGGCGAAAGCTTTTTCATAAGCCTGCTGCGTGGTGCCAAGGCGTTTGTCGAACGGCGCGAGGTCACGCAGGGTAATCGCCACGGTTTTGCGCTGGCGAATCACGTTCAGCCAGTGGTCAACGGCGTATTCCAGCGTTATATCGTTAGCCTCTCGGTCCACCAGCCAGGCGGTATCCACGCCCTGCTCTACCTTCTCCGTATTAATACCGAACTTTTCCATCAGATCGCGGCTTACCGTTTCGCGCAGCACCAGCGCATCGGCATGGCTAAACACATGGTTAGCCACTTCGTTAAACTGCGGGTCGTTGAACGGCCCAACGCTGTGGCCAATCATGTAGATAGGCTTCTTCGCCATAAAACTGCACAGCGCATGTTCAAACTGGGAAACGCCATACAGGTCGACGAAAAACGAGCCGCCCACCTGAATAATGGCGTCATACTGCTCAAGCGTATTAACGAAATCCGTAAACGCTTTCGGTACCGAGACCTTACTGAGCTTGCCGCGCTCGGTCACTTTCGCCAGCAACACTTTATGTTGATACTTGCGACGCAGCACTTTTTTCACGCGGCCCATCACGCCCGCCGCGTTATTCGCCTTTTTCATGTGTTCATAGAGGCCATCTTTTATTACCGGGCGGCCTAACAGGCTTGCGGAGCTTACCGGGTAGCGGCTCATCACATCGATTTTTACGCATTTATCCAGCGAATGGATGGCGTCAATCAGGCCGCGGAGAATGGCACTGTCGCCACGGTTACCGCAGGTATGGTTACCCAAAATTAAAATCTTCATTATGACCTCGTCATCTTAACAACAGCGCGTGTTTAAAATTCAGCTCACGCGCAATAAGGCTTTCAACTTGTCGCTACGGCACAGCTGTCGCTTAATCTCAAGCACCAGCGGTTCACGAGAAAAAAGCAAGGTCAGCGCAAATGCCGCGACGCCAGCAACCACCTGAAGAATTAGCAACGCCGCGAAAGGGAGTTGCCCCGGGAGGAAATACCCCAGCCCGCCGCTCACCAGAACGGTGGGCAAAGATAAGCGGAAAGGTAACCAGATGCTGTAAATGTAGTCGCGATAACTCGGTCCAAGTATCGGTTTAATAAGAACAAAATAGGTCAGTACGGTATTAATTATCTGCACCGACAAAAAGCCAATGGTCACGCCCAAAACGCCGCCCATATGACCGCCGACGATAATGGCGGGCACAAACAGCACCGTTTTAAACAGGTTGAATTTAAAGCTGATATCCATGCGCGCTTTCGCCATCAGCAGCGAGCCGATGGGGTTGCCAATGGCGCGCAGCAGCCCGACGATGCACAGCAGTTGCAGCACCGGCGTAATAAACAGCCAGCGCTCGCCGAACACCACCCGCACGAAAGAGTCGGCAACCACCAGCAGCCCCAGCAGCGCCGGGAAGTTGATAATCCCCACCATGGAGATGAGTTTGTAATAGTTCACGCGCAGTTTCTCGGTATCGTCCTGAATCTTGGCGAAAGCCGGGAACAGCACGCGGGTAATAATCGGGTTGAGCTTGGCAGGCGGGACTACCGCCAGGTTATAGGCAAGGTTAAAGCCCCCCGCCGCACCCGCGCCAAGAATTCGCGCCAGCACCAGCGTCGAGAGGTTGGTGTTGATGTAGTTCACTACGCTGTCGGCAGTGAGCCACGCGCCAAACTTGAGGTTAGAGGCAACAGAAGGGAGCGAGAAGTGCAGCCCCGGGCGGTAGATTTTACGTCCGGCAAAACCAAACAGCGCGGTGCGCACCACGGTATTGACCAGATAACCGATAATCGCCGTCATCGCCACCGGCCAGTAATGCGCGCTAATCACCGTGAAGGTAAAGCCCGACAGCACCGCCAGCGTCTCTATCATGCCTATCTTGTTAAATTCCAGCTCCTTTTGCATCAGGGCGCGGAACTGCTGGCCGTGGGGGATGACCACAAAAGCAAAGGCCAGCGTTTTGATAAGCGGCGCGAGATCCGGGTTATGCAGCAGCGCGGCGATAACGCCGCTCAGCGAGAAAACCACCACGCACACCAGCACGCCAAGCCCAACGTTAAGCCAGTAGAGGGTTGTTAACTCCAGATGGCTAATCTCTTTACGCTGGATAATCGAGTTGGCGATACCGAAGTCGGAAAGCGTATCGGCAAGGGCGATTATCACAAGCGAAATGGTCAGCAACCCGAACTGGTGGTTATCCATCAGGCGGGCCAGCCACGTCATCTGCAACAAGCCGAGGGCGATGATGATGACGGTGGAAATAGCGGACCATTTGGCGCCGCTGATGGTTTTTTCTCTGAGGCTCATGACAAATCCTTAATACGCCGCTTTGTTCACAAAGCCTTTGAAGATGGTGAGAAAGACGATTTTGATATCAAGCCACAGGCTCCACTCGCGAATATACTCGAGGTCAAATTCGACACGTTTTTCCATCTTCTCCAGAGTATCCGTCTCGCCGCGCCAGCCGTTGATCTGCGCCCAGCCGGTGATGCCTGGCTTCACTTTATGGCGCAGCATGTAACCTTCAATCAGCGCGCGATACTGCTCGTTATGCGCGACCGCATGCGGGCGCGGGCCGACAATCGACATGCCGCCGGTGAGCACATTAATAAACTGCGGCAACTCATCAAGCGAAGTACGGCGCAGGAAACTGCCCACTTTGGTGACGCGCGGATCGTTCTGCGTCGCCTGCACTACGACCGCGTCGTTCTCCATCACCCGCATAGAGCGGAACTTCCAGACCTTAATCGGCTTGCCGTCCATCCCGTAGCGGGTCTGGCGGAAAATAATCGGGCCTGGCGAGCTCACTTTCACCGCCACCGCGATGCACAGCAGCACCGGCGAAATCAGCAGCAGGATTAAGGACGAGAGAATGATGTCCTCAATGCGCTTGAGTACGCGGTTAATGCCCGAAAGCGGCGTGTCAAACAGCGGCACCACCGGCACGCCGTTCACTTCATCAAGACGCGAGTGCAGGATATTGAAGGTGAACACATCCGGGATCATCATCACCGAGCAGGTGGTATCGGAGAGATCGCGCACCAGCTTTTTGATGCTCGCGGCGTCGTTCATCGACATCGCGATATAGACGTTATGAATTTTTCCCGCTTTCGCATCTTCCACCAGCTGTTCCGTGGTGCCTGCCCACTGCGACGGCACGCCGTCCGGCAGCGGGTCGTGATAAACGCCCATCACCTCAAAGCCCAGCCACGGCTCGTTGCGAAAGCTTTCCGCCAGCTCCTGGCCTACCGGCAACGGCCCGGCAATCGCCACCCGACGGGTGTTATAGCCGTGGTTGCGCAGCCAGCCCGCGCCGATGCGAATACAGGAGCGGCATACCACCATGCCGACGCTGGAAAGCAGATACCAGGCGAGGTAAGTGCCGAAGCTGACGTTAAAATCATCGTTAAAGGCCAGCAGGCCAGCGCTGAAAACGAGCGCCAGCGTCCAGTTTTGCAATAGCAGCAACAGTTCGGTTGATATCTTCACGCCGCGCCAGGAGCGGTAGAAGTCGGTCATGCCGCCAATCATCTGAAACACCACAAGGGCTATCAGCGCCATCAGCAGATGCATATAGAAGAAAGGCAACCCACTGAGCCGGCACACCAGCCATAGCCCGGTGAACATGATGGTGATATCAGAGAACCGTTGCACCATGGAGATTAACGATGCATTCGTTTTAGCCCGTTCGCGCTTTTTTAGATTTGCCATCGTCGTACCTGTAGGGCGCCCAAAGGCGCTGTTAAGCGATCTCACCTTAATGCCCCTCCTCTTCTCCTCCCATGCACCGGGAGGAGGTTGTTCCTTTAGCCCCTTGCGGGACCGTGATTCTTTTATCCCTCGCTACAGAAGGCGCTCTCCCCTTTTGCTGCCGGGGCGAAGGTTCTACCGCCTGGTTACTGATTCAGCAGCGCCAGGATCTCCTGCGTTTTAGCCTGCATGAGTTCCGTGTCGCCGCGGGACTCCACGTTCAGGCGCACCACCGGTTCGGTGTTGGAGCTGCGCAGGTTGAAGCGCCAGCCGGTAAATTCCATGCTGATGCCGTCGGTGCGATCAATGCTGTCCGCCTGCGGGGCAAAATGCGTTTCCACACGCGCAATCGCCGCCGCCGGCTCCGCCAGTTTGCTGTTGATTTCACCGCTCGCCGGGAACGCCGCCATGCGATCGCGAACCAGTTCGCCGAGCGTCTGGCCTTTCAGGCACAGCAGTTCGGTGACCAGCAGCCACGGGATCATCCCGCTGTCGCAGTAGGCAAAATCGCGGAAGTAGTGATGCGCGCTCATCTCACCGCCGTAGATGGCGTCTTCATGGCGCATGCGCTCCTTGATAAAGGCGTGGCCGGTTTTCGACATCACCGGCGTGCCGCCAGCGGCCTTCACCACGTCCACGGTGTTCCAGGAAAGACGGGGGTCGTGAATGATTTTCGCGCCGGGGTGTTTTTCGAGGAAGGCTTCCGCCAGCAGGCCGACAATGTAGTAGCCCTCGATAAACTGCCCGGTTTCGTCGAACAGGAAGCAGCGGTCGAAGTCGCCGTCAAAGGCGATGCCCATGTCGGCGCCGTGTTCGATAACCGCGTTGCGGGTGTCGTCGCGGCATTCCGGCAGCAGCGGGTTGGGAATGCCGTTCGGGAAGTTGCCGTCCGGCGTGTTGTGCACCTTGATAAAGCTCACCGGCGCGTTCATCGCCTTCAGACGCGCTTCAATGGCGTCCACCACCGGGCCCGCCGCGCCGTTGCCAGAGTTAATGACCAGTTTCAGCGGCCTGAGGTTGTTCACGTCGATATAGGAGAACAGATGGTCGATATAGGCATCGCGCAGGTCGATGCGTTTATAGCCGCCGCGCTTCGCCTCGTTTACCGGCGGAAAGTCATTGGCCTCGGCGAGACGCTGCACGTCGCGAAGCCCGGTGTCGCCGCTGATCGGGCGTGCGCCCTCGCGCACCAGCTTCATGCCGTTATAGTCCATCGGGTTGTGGCTGGCGGTCACTTCAATGCCGCCGTCCACGCCCAGGTGGAACGTGGCGAAATAGACCTCCTCGGTGCCGGAAAGCCCGATATCCAGCACGTCGACGCCCGCATCCTGCAGCCCTTTCGCCAGCGCCAGCTTGAGCGCCTCGCTGGTCAGGCGCACGTCGCCGCCCAGCACAATGGTTTTCGGTTTCAGGAATTCGCCATAGGCGCGGCCGATGCGCCAGGCGATATCTTCGTTCAGCTCCTCGCCAAGACGGCCGCGAATGTCATAGGCTTTAAAACAGGTTAACTTTTCCATTTTTATCTCTTGGTTAATCTTTTTTCGGAAAATCCAAATCAGTAAGGCGTCTGCCTGCGGTTTTCACGTTGCGGACAGGCGGCAGCCGCGTGCACTCCCGGGCGCATGGTCCGCCACGCGCCCGGCGCGCAGGGGCGGTCAGCGCGCCTGCGGCGTGAAAAACAAAGCGGGATCAGACGCGGCCATAGCGGTCTGCGAACCGCACCACGTCGTCCTCTTCCAGGTAAGCGCCGGAGCGCACCTCAATCAGGTCGAGGGGAATTTTTCCCGGGTTTTCCAGGCAGTGGGTGGCGCCAAGCGGAATGTAAATCGACTCGTTCTCGCCAAGCAGCGTCACCTCGTCGTTGATGGTGACCTTCGCGGTGCCCGCCACCACAATCCAGTGTTCAGCGCGGTGATGATGCATTTGCAGCGAGAGGCCCTCGCCCGGCTTCACGGTGATGCGTTTCACCTGATAGCGGTCGCCCTCGTCGATGGAGTCATATTTGCCCCATGGACGGTAAACCTCGCGGTGGATATGGTGCTCACGGCGGCCGTCCTGCTTTATCTGCTCCACCACTTTTTTCACATCCTGCACGTGGTTACGATCGGCTATCAGCACCGCGTCTTTGGTCTGCACCACCACCAGGTCTTTTACGCCCACCGTGGTCACCAGACCCGATTCGGCATAGACGTAGCTGTTCTCGGTGTTGTGGCTGATGACGTCGCCGTGATGAACGTTGCCCTCCGGCGTGCGGCTGGAGATCTCCCACAGCGACGACCAGGAGCCGACATCGCTCCAGCCGGCGTCCATCGGCACCACCACCGCGTCGGCGGTTTTTTCCATCACCGCATAGTCCACCGACTCTTCCGGGCAGGCCAGGAAGGCGGCCTCATCCACACGGATAAAGTCGAGATCCGGGTCAACGGCGCGCATCGCTTTTTCACACGCGTCCAGAATGTCCGGGCGGTACTTGTTAAGCTCTTCGAGATAACGCCCCGCGCGGAACAGGAACATGCCGCTGTTCCAGTAGTACTCGCCGGTATTAACGTAAGCGCGGGCGGTTTCCAGATTCGGTTTTTCCACAAACTGCGCCACGCTGAAGGCCACGGCGTCGACATTCTGCTCGGGGTTGACCACCTCGCCGCGGCGAATATAGCCATAGCCCGTTTCCGGCTGATCCGGCACGATGCCGAACGTCACCAGCTTGCCGCTCTCGGCGAACGGCATCGCCGCGCGCACCGCGTCGCGAAACGCCTCTTCGTTCTGAATGACGTGATCCGCCGCCAGCACCAGCATCAGCGGGTCGCTGTCCGGGCTGTTGCGCTTCGCCGCCAGCGCCGCCAGGGCGATGGCCGGCGCGGTGTTGCGCCCGGCGGGTTCAAGAATGATGTTTTCAGTCAGCTTGTTCAGCTCGCGCAGCTGTTCGGCGACGATAAAACGGTGCTGTTCGTTGCAGATAACCACCGGGCTTTCGCACTGCACGCCGTTTAAGCGAGCAATGGTCGCCTGCAGCATGGTCAGTTCCCCTTTCAGGCAGAGGAACTGTTTTGGGTAAAGCACGCGGGAGAGCGGCCACAGACGGCTGCCGGAGCCGCCTGCCATAATGACTGGGTAGAGTGTCGACTGACTCATGGCTTAACCCCGAATATCAGCAATAAATTGACTTAACACGTTCTCTTTTTCGAGCGTGCGTTCGGCATATTCACGTGCCACCGTGTTGAATTTGGGAAGCTCCAGACAGGCTTCGATGCCCTGCGCCAGCGCGGGTGTTGATTCCGGCTCCACGCAGACGGCGATGCCCGGGTAGTTCAGGCAAAGCTGGCCGAGCTCGGTTTCGTTTTCTGCGGTAATCACCGCATTGCCGCCCACCGCCAGAATGTTGGTGAGTTTGGAAGGCAGCACCGCGTCCGCCGCGCCGCGCTTTTGAATCACCAGATGGCAGTCGGCCATCTTTAGCAGCGCCGGCAGGGCGTCATAAGGCTGAAGCGGGAAGAAACGCACGTTAGAAAGGCCTCGCTCCGCCGCCATCTTCTCAAGGCGCGCCTTGCCGCCGCCCTGACCTACTATCACAAATTCCCAGGGCTTATCTTTCAGGCGTTCCGCCGCTTCAATGGCGGTTTCCAGCCCCTGTTTCTCCCCGATGTTGCCGGAGTAAAGAATGATTTTTTTATCCGCCGGCAGGCCAAGCTGCTGGCGAAGCGTTGCAGCTTCTTCCTGCGTCACGTCGCGAAAGCGGGATACTTCCGACCAGTTGGGGAAGAAAATCACGCGCTCTTGCGGCACGCCCTTCTCTCTGGCTTTATTCATCATTGAACGAGAGATGGTCGAGACGTTGTCCACGTTATGCAGGCCGCTGCGTTCAAAGCGGGTCGCCAGACGGGCGATTTTGCCGGCTTTTCCCTTGCCCGCCATGCCAAGGCCCAGCATGGCGTCGACTTCGTAATCCTGAATATGCAGCAGCGTTTTCGCGCCGGAGAGCTTCGCCAGCAGGCGCATGCCCGGCGTGCAGAACAGCGTCGGCACCACGCCGATAATGCGATCCGGCTTCCAGTTGCGCTGCGCCAGCAGCGGGAAGAACGAACTCACCGCAAAGCTGCCCAGGTGAATCAAACGCTTCAGCGTCGAAGGCTGCTTCGGCACATAAAGCGGGCAGCGCCAGACGGTGGCGGCGCCCTGCTCTTTGCGGTAGCGCCAGGCGGAGTAATTCTCCCCCACCTGCCACTGCGGGTAATAAGGGGGTGCGGTAATGACCCGCACCTCATGGCCCTGACGGGCCATCCATTCCACCATCTCGCCGGTGTACTTACCGATGCCGGTCAGCTCCGGCGAGTAGTTGATGCCGTAGACCAGGATCTTCATAGCCCCGGCACCTCCGCCTTGCGTTCGGCAAGGAAATAGGCACGGCTGTTGTCATGCACCTCTTCGCTTGCCGTAAGCTGTTCGGGCTTCATCCAGCGGTAGGCATTGTGCTGTTCGGTCGGCAGCGTTAACGCCGCCTCTTTCACCCGCAGGCGAAAGCCCAGCACGATGTAGTGCGTGGAGAAATCCTTCCCGGAGAAGTTGTCGTCGTAAAAATGTTGCCAGACGCCGTAAAACTCCCCTTCTTCCATGGCGAAACGCTTGCCGAGCTCGGCCTGCGTCAGGCGCTCAAAGGCGAGCGCGAGCGGTTCGTCCTTCTGCACGCGCCCGCCCGGCACAAACCAGTAGCCCTGCGCCGGTCGGTTGGTGCGTTTGCCCAGCAGGAACTCCCCGCGCTCGTTCTCCACGATCAAATCGATGGAGATGAGCGGCGTGGAACGCACCACGGTGGCAAAGTCTTCCTGGCTTAAAAACATCGCTTACCCCCGGAACCGGTGCTGGTTTTCAAGGAACCACTGGTAAGTGCTGGCGAGGCCCGCCTCCAGGGTTATCTCGTGATACCAGCCCAGGCTGTGCAAACGCGTCACGTCCAGCAGCTTGCGCGGCGTGCCGTCCGGTTTCGAGGCGTCGAACACCACACGGCCCTTGTAGCCCACCACTTTGGCGATGGTTTGCGCCAGTTCGCGAATGGTGCAGTCCACGCCAGTGCCGACGTTGATGTGAGAAAGCATCGGCTCGGTATTTTCCAGCCACACCTCATGCGCCAGCTCCATTACATGAATGCTGGCGGCCGCCATATCATCCACATGCAGGAATTCGCGCATCGGCGTGCCGCTGCCCCAGACCACCACGTCGGCCGCGTTCTCCTGCGTCGCCTCGTGGAAGCGTCTGAGCAGCGCCGGGATCACGTGCGAGTTGCTCGGGTGGAAGTTATCGTTCGGCCCGTAGAGGTTGGTCGGCATCACGGAGCGATAATCGCGGCCATACTGGCGGTTGTAGGACTCGCACAGCTTGATGCCCGCTATCTTGGCGATGGCGTAAGGCTCGTTGGTCGGCTCAAGCGTGCCCTGCAGCAGCTCGCTCTCTTTAATCGGCTGGTTCGCCATCTTCGGATAGATGCACGATGAACCGAGGAACAGCAGCTTATTCACGTCATGCTTATGCGCCGCGTGAATAATGTTGCTCTCAATCATCATGTTCTCGTAGATGAAATCCGCCGGGTAAGTGTTGTTAGCGACAATGCCGCCCACTTTCGCCGCCGCCAGGTAAACCTGATCGAGCTTCGCGTCGGCGAAGAAAGCATCCACCGCCGCGCCGTCCAGCAGGTTCAGCTCGTCGCGCCCCTTAAGAACCAGTTCAACGTCGTCGCGCTGCTCAAGCTGGCGGACGATGGCCGAGCCCACCATTCCACGGTGGCCGGCGACAAAAACACGTTGTTTCTTCATCCTCAGGACTCCAGCGCGATGGCCACCTCGTAGCCGTGAGATTTGAGCAGCGAGTGTTTTTTGGCCGCTTCAAGATCTTTGGCTACCATCTCAGAAACCATCTCCTGCAGCGTGATTTCCGGTTTCCAGCCCAGTTTTTCATGCGCTTTAGTCGGGTCGCCGAGCAGGGTTTCCACTTCAGCCGGACGGAAGTAGCGCGGGTCAACCTGAACGATAACGTCGCCCGGTTTTACGCCCGGCGCGTCATGGCCGGTTACAGAAACCACGATGCCTTTTTCTTCCACGCCTTTGCCTTCAAAGCGCAGTTTGATGCCAAGCTGTGCGGCGGCCATTTCGACAAACTGGCGAACGGAGTACTGCACGCCGGTGGCGATAACGAAATCTTCCGGCTGCTCTTGCTGCAGCATCATCCACTGCATTTTCACGTAGTCTTTGGCATGGCCCCAGTCACGCAGGGAGTCCATGTTGCCAAGGTGCAGGCAAGACTCGAGGCCCTGGGCGATGTTGGCGATTGCGCGGGTGATTTTGCGGGTAACGAACGTCTCGCCGCGACGCGGAGATTCGTGGTTGAACAGGATGCCGTTGCAGGCGTACATGCCGTAGGATTCGCGGTAGTTGACGGTAATCCAGTAAGCGTAAAGTTTGGCCACCGCATACGGGGAGCGCGGGTAGAACGGCGTGGTCTCTTTCTGCGGGATCTCCTGCACCAGACCATACAGCTCAGAAGTAGAGGCCTGGTAGAAGCGCGTTTTCTTCTCAAGACCCAGGAAACGGATGGCTTCCAGCAGGCGCAGGGTGCCGATGGCGTCTACATCCGCGGTGTATTCCGGCGATTCAAAAGAGACCGCTACGTGGCTCATTGCCCCCAGGTTGTACACTTCATCCGGCTGCACTTCCTGCAGGATGCGGGTCAGGTTAGACGTATCAGTCAGGTCGCCGTAATGCAGGTGGAATTTCGGGTTAGCGGCGTGCGGATCCTGATAGATATGGTCAACGCGCTCGGTGTTGAACGATGAGGCGCGACGCTTGATGCCGTGTACTTCATAGCCTTTCTCAAGCAGGAACTCAGCCAGATAAGAGCCGTCTTGTCCGGTTACGCCGGTAATGAGAGCAACTTTACTCATAATGTCTATTTCCTCTGTTTAAATCGGACCTTGCCTGCCCACCAGGCTCGTTAATCATTCAGGGTTCAGTCGCCTGTTCCCCTTACTCAGGCCCTCTCGCCTGGAGAGGGGAAAATCTTTCTTATCTGGCGGCGTGACGCCGCCGCGTTAATTCATGCCCGCCGCTTTCTTCCGCTCCTGATGGAGAGGATCCAGGGGGGTGGTTTGCGCCACCCGCTCGCGAACGATGTGCGCCGGGTTGCCGCGACAAATCACATTCGCCGGCAGCGGCTTAAATACGCTGCTTCTGGCGCCGACAACCGTGCCGTCGCCAATGGTCACGCCAGGGGCGACAAAAACATCTGTCGCCAGCCAGCATTTCTCGCCAATCACAATTGGCGTGGCGTTAATATCGAAATGGTCTGACATATAGTCGTGGCTGCCGGTGCAGAGATAACATTTCTGCGAAACCACCGAATTGGCTCCGATGGTAATATCGCCAAGGGTATATAAAACGGCGTCGTCGCCGACCCAGGCATAATCCCCAAGCGTTAATTTCCAGGGGTACGTTATTTTTACCGAAGGGCGAATAACCACCCCTTTGCCGATTCGCGCGCCAAAAAGCCGTAATAAAAAGGCGCGCCAGCGATAAAGCACTTGCGGGGACCAGGCAAATAATGTCGCCTGAACCGCCCACCACAGTTGAACCTTAATAGGGTGCCCGCCCCGGAAGCCTTTCGGCACCGAGAATCCGCTTAAATCCTGCATAGTTTTTCCTTATGCTTCAGGCGTTATGCTTTGTGATACATCGCCTTGGCTTTGCCGGTCGTACGCAGGCGCAATAAATAAGATAATTCCGCCCAGAAGCCGGGCACGCCTAATATTTTGCGCTGAACATTTCTGGCGTCGCGGCATAATTCCAGATTATTCGAGGTTGACACGCCGCCCATCGAAAATTCCGAAACCAGACCTTTTAATTTTTTAAAACCGTAGCCTGCTTTATAGAGACGAGCGGTTAAAGCGTAATCGGATGAGACTTTATATTGCAGGTCATAAGGATAATTGCGCAGCCCTTCTACCGGAAAGAAGATAGCCTGATGGCTGGCTGGCAGGCTGTGATAAATATACCAGCCATGTTTCGCGCCGCGGCGCACTTTATTGCCATCGCCAAAATCGAGCAGCGCGTCGCCAATATACATAGCGCGTTCAGTGGTCGGCGTCGCGGCGAGTTGGTGCGCGACCTCCGCCACTTCCGAATGAAACACGTCGCCGGAATTCAGAAAAATAGCGTAACGGCCTTTAGCCATTGCGATGCCTTTATTCATGGCATCATAAATGCCTTTATCCTTTTCGCTAACGTAGCGTAAATTATATTGGCCGTGCAGATTTTTCAGAAATTCCTCAGTACCGTCGTTAGAGCCGCCATCGACGACAATCCATTCAAATTCAATCCCTTTGGCTTTCGCCAGATGGGCCAGCGACTGCCAGGTTTTCACCACCCCTTCGTAATTGCGCCAGGCGACAGTAATTACACTCAAAAGCATCATGGCTGACCTCATCAGGAAGCTGTAATGTTTAACGCTTTACGCAGAATAAACGGACAAACTATTAAAAACGCATATTCCGGGCTAAATATCGAACCGGTGAAGAACAGCGATACCGGCGTGAACAACCAAAGCTGAACGCGAAAATTCTGATTATTACCAAACGCGTTAAGCATCATTTTCACAACCCGGTACATATACCAGCACGTTAATAAAACCGCGAACCATGAAAAATAAATGATTAGCAGATACAGCCCATTGTCTATGGTTTTACCGACGTCCGCACCGTTAAAAATTCCGAATGATGCGACATATTCATAAAGCGAACCGAAACGCACAACGCCATCGATGTTTGTCAGCGAATACCCGACCATCGCCAGCGGACCGATAATTCGGTAATAAGAGGAAGATCCTTCCGTTCCGAGGTCGCCGAGACGCGTCGCAATATAGGGAAAAGCAAACACAACGCCGACAATGAACACCGCCAGTGAAATAATTGCCAGGGGCAACTTTTTACGGATCGCATTTTTGTTGAGATACTGAAACGCCCATTCCAGCAGATAGAAGAGAATAAACGTCATTACCCCTGAAAACGACCCGGATAAAATTATCCCCAACAGAATCATACCATCCGTTTTCGGTGTTTTGATACCAAACTGTTTGATACTGAGCCAAATTGAGATTAACGCCAGAGCGAAGAAGGCAGGTTCAAAATAGAGCGCCGTAGTTCGCCGCCCGCCAAACTTGATAAAATTCAGTACATAGCTATTGCTGTAGATAAGAAATTTAGAAATATTCTCCATCAGGCTGCTGCCGCCAGTGAGAATAATCTGAGCCATTTCCATCGCCGCGAGCGCCACAATAATCCCCACCACGATGTAAAATAAACGTAATATCTTACGATAGTTTCGCGGCGAGATGGTTTTGAAGCGGATGCTCCAGGTCATGCCAATAATGATGACGATATAAACAAAAAGCATCGTCGAGGTAACATACTTGCTGGCGTCGAGCGACTTGCCAAAAACGAAGTTAAACAGCGTCAGCCCGGTCCCGATCCCCAGTGCAATAAGTAATTTCTTAACGCTTATTTTTTCCACGTACAGCAGCAAAATAAGCGGCAAGAAAGTGACAACGGTAATGGGGAAGCTTTCGCCGAGCTGCAGCAGCTTAACGTTCACCACGAGGTAGATGAACGGCAGCAGCAGATAGCTACAGACTCTGATAGAACGAGACATATTCCTCCAGCATCTGTTCGCCGCTGTATGCCGCCCGGCTGCGCGCGGTAAAGTCCTCAAGAGAGGCGTTAAAGACAGCCTGAGCGATTTGCGCCTTACCCTGCTGCGCTAATCGCAGCGCGGTCTCGTCATCCACGGTTTTACCGCCCGATTTATGCAGCACTTCACGGGCCGCGTCGCTGTGGGTGGCGATAACGGGCACACCAATAGAGAGCGCTTCGCACAGAATGAGCGGGTAGTTATCCACGCGTGAGGTAAACAGCAGCGCGTCCATCTGATTCAGCTCGCTCATCAACTGGCGCTTGTCGGTCAGAAAGCCGTGATTAATCACGTTGCCGCCTTCGAAGGGGGAAAACTTGCCGAAGGTATGCACTTCCACTTTATCCCCCAGCGCCACCAGCTCACGCACCAGGCGCTGGTTAGTTTTTCCGTCGTAGCGCAGGTCATGCGCCACCACGGCAATCTTCGGCCTGGCTGACGCCGCCTGGACCGGCGGCAGCTCCGCCAGAATCGCCTCGGTGGCAACGTCGATGCCGTTGTTGATGATGTGGCAACGCCCTGCCCCGTAGAGCTCGTTAAACGCGTCCGCCACATGCTGGCTTGGCGAAATAAAGCGGCAGCCCAGGGCCAGCATGTCACGAAAGAGCTGGCGCTTGCCTTCCACCAGGCTGTGGGCGCGGTCGATTTTTACCGGCGGATAGTTGCTGAGCGTCGGACATTTGCGACAGCCGCTCTTCCAGCCTTCGCAGCCGTCGAGAAAGGCGCAGCGGCCGGTCACGCTCCAGTGGTCATGCAGCGTCCAGACAAACGTGACGTCCGCTTTATGCGCTTTCAGTCGTTTGCAGAAATCCACTACCTCTTCCAGATTCAGCCAGTAGCTGTGCAGCACATGAAAATGCAGCACCACCGGTCCTTCGGTACGGGTCAGACGGCGATAAAGGCCGTTGAGATTGCCGAACAGATCGCGGTTGAAAAGCCGAAACAGCGCGATATTGGCGACTGACGTTAAACGCGGCGTATGTTTTTCAACATGCGGGAAGCGGCCATGGCTGACGCTTTTTTTGCCGCCCTTGCCATAGCCGTAGATAAAGCGAGAACGCAGTCCCTTTTGCAGCGCGCGCTGGTGAAGATCCAGCGCCACGCCCGCCGCCCCGCCCTCGGCGAGGCGAACATTAAATTGCAGAATGTTCATTTAATTACCTTTACCCGCGCTTTTTCGCCTACCACCAGCGCGTTGTCCGGCACGCTGTCCAGCACCACGCTGCCTGCGCCAACGGTCACGTTATTGCCGATGGTGATATCGCCAATCATGACGACATTCGCCCCCAGTTCGACGTTATTGCCGATAACCGGACAGGCGAGGTTTTCGGCGCCGCGGTTGCCAATGGTTACGCCGTGACGGATAACGAAATCGTCGCCCGCCACCACGTTTTTGTTAATCACCACCGCGTAGCCGTGATGGATGGTGAAGCGGCGCCCGATGGTGGCGGCCGCCTGAATTTCATAACCAAACAGGCATTCCGTAACAAAACGGTAAAGCAGCAGTACCGGCGCCGCCCAGAGGTTGTTCAGTACGTTTTTCTTGCGCCAGACTGAACAGAAATGGGCCACGCGATAGGCGGTCACCATGCAGCAGGGGCGAAGATTCCATGAGTTGGCGCGTAGATCCTCAAGCAGCATTATTTCCCCCGCAGTCCGTCAGCCAGTCGCTTGGTATTGCGAACGGAGAGCAGCGTCAGCAGCGTGCGCCAGGTCATGCGTTTGTTGCGGATCTGGTAGAGCGTGAAGAGCTGATACTTTTTGCTCGCACGGTCGAATTTATCTTTGTGTTTACGGTAGAAGTGAAAATAGCCGGCAAACTTTTTCGCCGATTTGGTTATCTGCATCTCGCCGTGGTTTACGTGCAAGATTTGCGTCGCCTCTTCCACTTTCCACGGTTCGCCGTATTCCACCACCATGCGCAGGAAGATGTCGTAATCCTGCGCGGCGGCAAGCTCCGTATCGAACAGGCAGCTTTTAAAACGCCAGGCGTAGGTAAAAACCTGGTTGCCGACGATATTGCGCTTGAAGAAAAGCTTCAGCGACCAGGGCGATTTGGGATAGAGCGGCAGGCTGGCCGGCTGCGAATAGACCTGCCCTTCGCACAGATAGTCGTTAGCGTACAAAAACGCATGGGTGACCAGCTGGTGCTTATGCTCAAGAAACGTGGAAAGGCGATCCGGCATCCACTCGTCATCGTCATCGATACCGGTAATAAACTCCCCTTTCGCCTGCAAAATAGCCTGGTTGCGCACCGCGCAGGCGCCGGAGTTGTAATCATTGCGGGTATAACGCACGCGAGGGTCGTTCAGCCCCTCCACGAAGCTTTGCAGTTGTTCATAAGAGGACGAACAGTCATCAACTATGATCATCTCCCAATGCTCATAGTCCTGGCGCAGCACCGAATTGATGGCGCGGATGGCCAGCTGTTGGCGATTCCATGTCGGCATATAAATGGAAATTAATGGGCGCGCTGTGCGGGTCATTGTTGTTTCTCCGAATGCAGATGGAAGTTATGCACGTTAGCGGCGACTACCTTTGACTTCCGGCTTCGCTCAGGGAGGAAAACCAGAAGCGTTCTCTTTGTCGTATTCCCCCTCTCCCGGGCAGGCGCTTTTCCCTCTCCCTTTGCGGGAGAGGGCGGGTTCAGGGACGATCGGGGGTTATTTGTGGTCGGACTTATACTCGTACTCGTAATAGCCGTAATCCTGATACCCGGTCGCGCGGCGGAAAATGGAGTTCAGAATCACCCCTTTAACCTGAATGCCGTTCTGCTCGAAGCGGCTCAGGCTGGTTTCCACCTCTTTCAGGGTGTTGACCGCGTAGCGCGCCACCATCAGCGTGGTGCCCGCATGGCGGCCCACCACGGCGGCGTCGGTGACGGCGAGGATAGGCGGCGTATCGATAAGCACCATGTCATACTGGCTGCTCGCCCACTTCACCAGCTCAGCGAAACGCTCGCTCATCAGCAGTTCAGACGGGTTCGGCGGGATCTGCCCGCGCGGCACCAGGTCAAAGCCGGGGATAGAGGTTTTCTGCGCGCAGCGGGAGATATCCCCCTGCCCTGCCAGCACGTCGGAAAGACCGTTGACGTTAGTGGTGCCGAGCAGCTCGTGGGTATATCCCTTGCGCATATCGCAGTCGATGAGCAGCACGCGCTTGTTGGTCTGACTGATAACCGCCGCCAGGTTGGCGCAAACGAAGGTTTTACCGATAGAAGGGCTTACGCCGGTCAGCATCAGCACGTTGTTGCGCGCCTGCATCATGGCGAAGTGCAGGCTGGTGCGCAGGCTGCGGATCGCTTCAACCGCCAGATCGGTCGGGTTGCCCACCGCCAGCAGTTGGCTTTGCTTGTAACGCTTAACGCCTTTGACGGTTTTCACGCTGTCGCGCTCTTTTTGCCATTCAGAGAGCGGGATGCTGGCGTAAACATTGATACCTGCCTCTTCCAGCACCTGCGGGCTTTCAATGCCGCGGTTAAAGAGCGAGCGCAGCAGCACCACCACGACCGAGAGCAGCAGACCGAGAATCAGGCTGCCCAGGATTATCAGCGCTTTTTTCGGCTTCACGATGCCCGGCTGGGTGATAGCCGGGTCGACGATGCGCACGTCGCCCACGGTGCTCGCCTGGGTAATTTTCAGCTCCTGCTGTTTGTTCAGCAGCTGCATGTAAACCTGCTGGCCCGATTCTACATCACGCGTCAGGCGAACAATCTCCTGCTGCGTTTTCGGCATCGCGGTCACGCGCTTGTTCAGCTTCGCCTTTTCATCTTCCAGCGCCTGACGTTTTTCCAGCAGCGTGCGGTACGCCGGGTGCGCCTTGGTATAGAGCTTGGAGATTTCCGCCTCTTTAAAGGTCAGCTCGTTGAGCTGGGCGTCAATGTTAACCATGGAATCCAGCACCGACTTGGCCTCAAGCGGCAGGTCGACCGAGTCTTTTTCCTGGCGGTAAGCGTTAAGCTTGTTCTCTGCATCATCCAGGCGCGCGCGCACTTCCGGCAGCTGTTTATCAAGGAAGGCCAGGCTCTTCGCCGCCTCTTCCGACTTGCGCTGCACGTTCTGCTCAAGGTAGTTGCGGGTAATGCTGTTAAGAATGTCGCGAATCTTATCGCGGTCTTCGCCGGTGAAGGTCAGACTCAGCACGCCGGTATCTTTACCGTTTTCCGTCACCGTCAGGTTGCCCTGCAGCTGGTTAATCATGCCGAGCGTGGAGTATTTGGTTACGGTAAAATCGCTGCCTTCGCCAGCCTGAATGGCGCTGACCATCATCTGCACGCCATCTTTCGACAGCATCTGGCCTACGGTGCCACGCGCGCTAAAGCCCGCATCGCTGGTAAGCTGATACTGCTGCGGCCCCAGCACTTCCAGAGTGAACGTATCCTGCGCCATGCCTTTCGGCAGGTTGAAGGTCGTCACCTTCACCGTGTCATTGGCATGCCCTGTCAGGCGATCCCAACCGGCGCCGAAGACGGGAAAGGTGTTTTTCTCAACCGCGATATCAAGGTCAAGATCGTCCACCGTTTTGCCGAGCACCAGACGCGACTGGATCAGCTGAATTTCCGCATCGGATGCGGGCGGCTTGTTGGTCAACGCGCTGTTGATATCCTGCACCAGCGAGTTGCCGGCATCCTGTTCTATCTGCACCAGCGCGTCGGCGCTGTAAATAGGCGTGGCGAATAAAACATAGATAAGCGCCAGCAGGCCGAACAGCGCGGTGATGCCAAGCACCCACCACTTCGCTTCAATCACCGTGCCGATAAGGCGCCCGATATCAATTTCGTCACTGCCCTCAGACGAGGCGGCAGAATGTCTTACTTTCTCTGTCATCGTTATCCCTGCTGCGTATTCAGTGCCTGCGCCCACTTGCGGGCCGACCGATCGAGAAGTGAATAGACCGCTTCAAACGCTTCGCGGCTTTTACGGTAAGGGTCCGGAATTTCGCTCTCGCCATCCCAGTGGCCAAACAGCATGACCTTGCCGCGCATTTCCGGCGCGATGTCGCACAGCGAATGAATATGCCGCCGCTCCATCGTCAGGATCAGATCGTATTCACGGCACATCTGAGCGGTAAGCTGACGGGCGCTATGCCCGTCAAGCGACAGATCGTTAGCCTGCGCCACGCTCACCGCATTGGCATCGGCCGGCTTTCCCACCAGCGCGCCAAGGCCCGCTGAGTGGACGGTCAGTTCCGGCTGGTAGCGCTTAAGCAGGCGCTCCGCCGTGGGGGAACGGCAAATGTTCCCCACGCACACCACAAGAATTTTGTTAAACATAGGCCGTTACCAGTTGTGAACGTCGCTTGCCGTATCCGTCATATAACGAACACCACTGATGGTCGGCAGCAGTTGGTTGATAAGGCGGTTCCAGCGGGCCACCGGCGCGGTTGTGACGTAAACCACGTCGTACGGCTGCAGGCGGAACTCGGTCGCCATCACAAGCGAGGTGGCATCCGACATATCCAGCTGGTAGATGTTGGCAATCTTGCCGTTGCGCTGCCCTTCGCCTTTGAGCGGACGAATAACAAAGATGCCGCTGGCGTTGGAGGTATTGAGGTCGATACCCTCCGCCTGGCCGAGCGCTTCGGTCAGCGTCATGCCGCTGAAGTCCATCTTGAGCGTGCTCTGTTTCTTCACTTCGCCCATGACGAAGACTTTGAGATCGTCATTACGCGGCACGAAGAGGATATCGCCCGGATAAAGCAGGCGGTTCTGGCTGAGATCGCCGTTTTGCATCAGCGCCTGCAGGGAAATGCGGTTTTCACGTCCGTTATGGGTAAGCACGACGTTGCGCCAGTCGGCGTCTTCGGTCAGACCGCCTGCGGCGTTAATCGCATCCAGAACAGTAAGCGGCACGTTGGTGATAGCCTGCTGCCCCGACTTCTGCACCTGGCCTGATACATAGGCTTTCTGCGAACGGAACGCGGCGATATTAACGTCCACCTGCGGGTCAGCGATGTATTGCGCTAAACGGCCGGTAATATCACTACGAATTTCCGAAAGGGTTTTACCCGCGACATGGACGCGACCGATATAGGGGTAGAACATGGAGCCATCGGGCTGCACCCAGTTGCCGGTGTCGCTGGAGCTGCGGTACTGCCCCGCTGGCGTGGTCAGTTCAGGGTGATCCCAGACGGTGACGTTAAGCACATCGCCCGGCCCTACCCGATACTGATAATTAGAGATTTCCTGATCCAATGACATATTGGGCTGCGCGACATTGGGCCGGGGTCTTAATTGCTCAACCAGCCTTGGCGTAAGAGGATAAACATTTACCATCCGGTCAAGGTCAAAGTCTGCATCCTGTTGTTTGATCACATCTTTGCCCATTGTGGACATATTACTACCGGGAAAGACGGTGCAACCACCTAGCAAGGTTACAGACACCAATAAAGGCATCAGTTTCAGTCTGGATCTCATCATTGAATATTTATCACTTAGGCAAAGTTATTATCCAGGATGTTTTAAATAAGCAACCCTGTTTTTCACTGCCCGCAATAGTGATGCCTGCGGGCGAAGTTAATAAACAGAATCAGTCCTAAAATTGCTTATTAAACCGCATATCGTTGACAGAAAAATTATCGGCTCATCTCCGGGCGCGGGCATGCTACCGCCCTTGGCTTACAGCAACCAACCCACTGAAATAACGCAGATAATTTAGAGAGTATGAGTTAAACCAGAATAATCTTATTTATTAATACCATCAGCAAAACAGCAGTATCCGGCCCCGCAAAGCGTGCGGAAAAAGAATAGCCGGCGCGGCGTTGATGAATATCGAAAGTTAGTTTTGCAGTTCCTGCTCTTTCAGGCAAGGCATGCGGACGGGAACGATTCATTTTAAGAAAATCCCGGTAAATACCCCTCTGGTTTTAGGATTTTCTTCATCTTGACGAAATGGCATTGATAAATTAAAGCCCCAATATTTAATGAAGTGCTACATGCGGAAATTCTTAAAAAAAAGGAGCCATCAGAAAGCGCCATGAAATAATAATGAAGGGTTCATGGCATATCAGTGATTAAATAATGACAAAACAATCAGCCGTCCCGAAATAATAAGATAAATCTCAGTAGTGATTGCTTTTCAGGGCGCCTTTAACCATGATCATCAAAGACATTTGTAGACAACACAGGTAAATAACCCTTTATGGAATGGATTGCCGATCCGTCAATCTGGGCCGGGCTCGTGACGCTGATTGTCCTCGAGCTGGTGCTCGGTATTGATAATCTGGTGTTTATCGCCATCCTCGCCGAGAAACTTCCCCCCGCTCAGCGCGACCGCGCCCGTATAACCGGCCTGCTGCTTGCAATGGGGATGCGGCTGCTGCTGCTCGCCTCTATCTCCTGGCTGGTGACGCTCACAACGCCGCTTTTTACGCTTTACAGCCACGCGTTTAGCGCCCGCGACCTGATAATGCTCGTCGGCGGGCTTTTCTTACTGTTTAAGGCGACGGTAGAGCTCAACGAAAGGCTGGAGGGGAAAGACGCGCAGGGAACCACGCAGCGGCGCGGCGCTAAATTCTGGGCGGTGGTTACGCAAATCGTCATTCTCGACGCTATCTTCTCGCTGGATTCGGTGATTACCGCCGTCGGCATGGTGGATAAGCTTGCGGTGATGATGGCGGCGGTCGTTATCGCCATCTCGCTGATGATGCTCGCCAGCAAGGCGCTAACCCGCTTTGTAAACAGCCACCCGACGATAGTTATCCTCTGCCTGAGCTTTTTGCTGATGATAGGCTTTAGCCTGATTGCCGAAGGCTTTGGCTACCACATTCCGAAAGGCTACCTCTATGCCGCTATCGGCTTCTCGATAATTATCGAGGCGCTAAACCAGCTTGCTATCTTTAACCGCCGCCGCTTTCTTTCCGCCACCAGCCAGAACCTGCGCCAGCGTACGGCGGAAGCGGTGCTGCGGCTGTTGAGCGGCAATAAAGAGGAAGCGGATCTGGACCCGCACACTTCATCCCTGATCGCCGATTATGACAACACCCCGGTGTTCGACCCGCAGGAGCGGCGGATGATTGCGCGCGTGCTGCACCTCAACCAGCGGCGCGTCGGCAGCATTATGACGCCGCGTCACGATATTGAGCATATCGACCTCAGCGCGCCCGAAGAGCAGGTGCGCGCCTTGCTGGATAAAAACCAGCATACCCGCGTAGTCGTGACCGGCGGCGAGGAAGACCTGCTGGGGGTGGTGCATATTATTGACCTGCTGCAACAGGCGCTACACGGACAACGGCTCGACCTGCGCGCGTTGATTCGCCAGCCGCTGGTCTTTCCGGAGTACTTGCCGCTGTTGCAGGCGCTGGAGCAGTTTCGCAATGCGCGTACTCACTTCGCTTTTGTGGTGGACGAATTTGGCTCGGTGCAGGGGGTTGTCACGCTGAGCGACGTTATGGAAACCATCGCCGGCAACCTGCCAAATGAAGTCGATACCCTGGACGACCGGCATGACATCCAGAAAAACCCGGACGGCAGCTGGACGGCGAACGGCCACATGCCGCTGGAGGATCTTATCCAGTACGTGCCGCTGCCGCTGGAGGAGAAGCGCGATTACCACACGCTTGCCGGGTTGATAATGGAATACCTGCAGCGCGTTCCGCAGGAAGGCGAAGAGGTGCAGGTGGGCGACTACCGGCTGAAAACCGTGCAGGTAGAAAACCACCGGGTGCAGAAGGTGCATATCACGCCGCTGACGCAGCCGGAGCATAATTACGACGTGTAGAAAAGAAAAACCGGGAGACAGGCTCCCGGTTTTTTTATCAGAGTTTATCAAGCAGCTTCTTCAAATCTTTGCTTTTGCTGCTGTCCTGATGGCGTTCCACCCAGCCGTTCAGCCGACGCTTAGCCTCTTCCTGCAGCCGCTTACGCAGCAGGTCGTCAACTTCAAGGTTGTAGTTGAGTTTCTGCCAGGGGCCGTAAACCCGCAGCGGCACCGGCGTCTCTTTCAGCCAGGCGATCAGCTTGTCATTGCCCTGCCAGCCACCGCTGACCAGCACCTTAAAGCGCGTATCGCACTGCTCGCGAACCAGGTCCAGCGCCCCTTCGCCCGTAAGCGTCAGCAAAGACGAGCGCCCCTGCATATCGTTAAGCGTCAGCTCGCCGTTATCCAGCGTCGCCGCCGCGCTGAACTGCTCAAGAGTGGTGGCGTTATCGTAATCCTGCTGCGCTTTTACGTCGCCGTTGCTGCGGGCCACCGCCTGCTGAATAAGCTGCTGGAAGTTCATGCCTTCAAGCCGGGAGTGGCTCATCATCACGGAAGCGTCGCCGACCCAGCGCTCGCGGAAGGCTCTGGCATCAATTCTGTCGCCTTCAAACTCGCCATTCAGGGAAAGCTTGCCGGTCAGCGCAATGGGGTAATCAAAGGCTTTAAGAATCGAGCCGACTTCAATGTTCTCTAACTGCGCTTTGAACGCGGCGTGCGGCTCGTCGTTTCGCGCATCCAGGCTGCCCGGCAGCGAAAGTTTGCCGTCGCCGAGATGGCCTTCCAGTTGCGAAATCGTCAACATTCCCGCGTCATTGGCAAGCTGGGCGCCAACGTTGGTGAATTCGAGCCCGCGCCAGCGCACTACGCGGGCGTGAAGATTGGCCCTGGCGGTAAAACCGCGCAGCTCATGATACTGCGCTTCCTCCACCTCGCTTGCGACGACAGGGCGCGGCAGCGAAGCCTGCTGCTGCCCCTGCTGGGGCGCGGCTGAATCGGTGGCGGCGTCAGAGACCAGCAGGTTTTCGAAATTAAGCCGATCAGACTGCAAATCAAGCGTCCACTGCGGCTTATCCGCCAGCACTACGCTCCCCTGCCCTGTCAGCGCGCTGTCGTTCGCTTTAAGATTAAGCTGCGAGAAAGAGAGGGTTTTTGACGCTTCCTGCCACTGCGCCTGCAGCGTCGCCTGGCCGTTTATCCCCTGGCGCGGCAAATCGGCGCCCTGAAGCTGCCAGCTGAACTGCGAAACCGAGGCGAGCAGCCGCTGAGGATAGTCCGCCGCGTTCAGATGCGCCGTTAGCGAGAAGGTTAAATCGCGCTGATCGCGATTCACCCTGGCGCTCATTTCAAGCTGCGCCTGATCTTTCTCATCCTGCTCCATTTGCAGGTTAAGGTTACGCACCGTGACCTGTTCATCGTTTTCATGCTGGAACACCAGCAGGCTGTCGGCCACTTTCAGACGAGAGATATCAAACGACCAGCCGCGCTCGCTTTCCTGCGGCGCCACGCCGCCTTTCGGCCCAACCGGCGCCCCTTGCGGGTGGCGCTCTTCGCTTTGCGGAGTCAGCTGCACCACGGCGCCTTTCAGCATCACCTGGCGCACCTCTAAGCGATGCGAGAACAGCGGCAGGAGCGCTACGTCAAGGCGCATATTGTCGGCGCTCACCATCGGCACGCTCGCGCCCGGCGCGGTAAGACTCATGCGGCCAGACAGAATGCTCAACTGCGGCCATACATGCCAGCGCAACGGGCCGTCGAGCTTGAGCTGATAGCCGCTGCGCGCCTCGACCTGGCGAACCATATACGCGCGAAAATCGTTAGGATTGACCAGCAGAACAAGCGCGGAAAGGCCGGCGAAAAAGACCACCAGCAGAATCATCAGCGCGGTCAGAAGTCGTCTCATGTCATCCTCAGTTGACTGTGCCGACAGGCTCAGTCTTTATCAATTCGACTGGCGACCGCACCCTGCTGATCGCGATATTTAGCATCCTGACGGCGGTTATAAGGCCGCGCGGCGGGGCCTGAAAGCGGCTCGAAGCTGAGCGCGCCGATAACCATGCCGGGGCGCAGCGCCAGCGGCAGCTTGCCGGAGTTATAAAACTCAAGCACGATGCAGCCCTGCCAGCCCGGGTCGATTCGGTGCGCGGTCACATGGACCATCAGCCCCAGGCGCGCCAGCGATGAGCGCCCGTCAAGCCAGCCGACTAAATCTGCAGGCAGCGTGACGGATTCAAGCGTTACCGCCAGCGCCAGTTCGCCCGGATGCAGGAAAAACGCCTCGCCGTCGTTAAGAACTATCTCGTCGCTCATAACGCGATCGAGCGCGGCGCTGACTTCATCCTTCGGTCCGCTGAGATCGATATACGCGGCGGTATGGCCGCTAAAAGTACGGAATTTATTGCCGAGGCGCACATCCACGGTCGCGCCGTTGATGCGCTCCACCGGTGGACGCGGGGTGATCGACAAACGGCCTTCATCAAGCCAGGCTTCAATATCTCGGTCACAAAGACGCATCGCACGCTCTCCTGTTGTGCTGTTGTCCCGGCCTGCAGGCCGGGAGCGGAGGTAACTCTTTGAACGTTACACGCAAAATCTGCGTTATTCAAAAAACTGGCTGATTTTAGCCTTCAGGATATCAATCGCGATGCGGTTTTTTCCGCCGCGCGGCACGATGATATCGGCATACTGTTTGGAAGGGTCGATGAACTGCAGGAACATCGGGCGCACCGTTTTCTGATACTGCGCCATCACCGAGTCCATTGAGCGGCCGCGCTCATTCACGTCGCGCTTGATGCGGCGCATCAGGCAGATATCAAGCGGCGTATCGACGAAAATAGAGAAGTTCATCTCTTCACGCAGGCGCGCGTCGGTCAACAGCAGGATCCCTTCCAGAATAATGACCTTTTTCGGCTCGATATGAACGGTTTCTTTCATGCGGGTGTGTTCAACATAGCTGTACACCGGCAGCTCGATGGGCTTGCCCGCCTTCAGCATTTGCAGATGTTGAAACAGCAGATTGTGGTCCATCGCGCTTGGATGGTCGTAGTTGGTTTTAACCCTTTCTTCCATCGACAGATGACTTTGATCTTTGTAATAGCTGTCTTCCGGAATTACACCAATGTGTTCATCACCTACCTGTTCACGTAACTCCCGATAGAGCGTACTGGCGATTAAACTCTTACCTGAAGCCGATGCGCCGGCGATACCGATAATGACGCATTGATGGGACTTGTCAGTCATAAATTAGCGACCTGGTTTACTTAATTGTTAAGGAAGGGAGACGCGGGGGGCGTCAAACGCCGCAATTATAGGGATTTCCCTGTGGTGATACCAGCAAGAGCTTAATCGCGTCTGGGTGCGCCATAAAATCTGCTGAAAAAACAATAAGCCAAAAGTCGCAGGCGCAGATAAATCTCTACGAAATAATTATGACGGCGGAAAGGCAATTTCTGATCGTGCGCCATAGGAATTGTAAATTGTTTGTACTAGCATACCGAAAACTCTTTTTAAGATGCGTCCGGGCCTTGCTCCTGACGGCAATGCTTTTGCGGATTATGCGGTAATGACCAATAAAAAGAATAAGCGCGCTTTAGTTGCTACGCCACAGCCCCTGTTGCGCTGCCTGACGCTTGGGCTGCTTTCCTTTATTTTTACGCTATTTTCGCTGGAGCTGACGCTGCTCGGCACGATGCTGGCGCCGCTGTGGTTTCCCACGTCCTTAATGATTGTGGCGTTTTATCGCCACCCGCTGCGGCTGTGGCCTGGCATCGCCGTCGCCTGTTCGCTCGGCAGCATAGCGGCGACCATCGCGCTTTTTTCCGTCCAGCATGTCTTGCTGGGGTATACCTTTATTAACCTGTTCGAAGCGCTGGTCGGCGCGGTTTTGCTGCGAAAGTTACTGCCTTATTACAACCCGCTGCAGAATCTTAATAACTGGCTGCGGCTGGCGCTTGGCAGCGCGCTTATTCCTCCGCTTCTCGGCGGCCTGCTGTTACTCGCCTTTACTCACCCGGCCGACCCGCTGCGCAGCTTTTGCGTCTGGGTGCTTTCTGAAGCTATCGGCGCGCTGTCGCTGGTGCCGCTGGGGCTACTTTATAAATCGCACTATTTATTGCGCCATCGCGACCCGCGCCTGTTGCTGGAAACGCTGGGCACGCTCGCCGCTACGCTTTTCCTGAGCTGGTTCGCGCTGCATTATCTCCCCTGGCCTTTTACCATCGTTATCGTGCTGCTGATGTGGAGCGCTCTCCGGCTGCCGCGCCTTGAGGCCTTCGTCGTTTTTCTCGCAACGGTAATGGCGGTTTCCTTTATGCTCGCCTCCCAACCAGAGCTGGTGCAGTTGCCGAAGCCTAATGCGATGGCGAATGCGCCCTGGTTGCCCTTTTTGATGATTTTGCTGCCAGCTAATATCATGACGATGGTGATGTATGCTTTTCGCGAAGAGCGTAAGCATATTTCTGAAAGCGAAGCGCGTTTTCGCAACGCCATGGAGTATTCCGCTATCGGCATGGCGCTGGTCTCGACAGACGGTCAGTGGCTGCAAGTCAACAAAGCGCTGTGCCGTTTTCTCGGCTACACTCCGGAGCAACTGCGCTCGCTGACCTTTCAACAGCTGACCTACCCGGAAGATTTGCACGGCGACCTCGAACAACTCGACAAGCTCACGCAGGGCATTATCAATAATTATTCTCTGGAAAAACGGTATTACACCAGCAATGGGGATATCGTCTGGGCGCTGCTGGCGGTTTCGGTCGTGCGCCACACCGACGGCTCGCCGCTCTACTTCATTGCCCAGGTGGAGGATATTACCGATCTCAAGCATACCGAGTGGGTTAATAAGCGTCTGATGGAGCGCATTACCCTTGCCAACGAAGCGGGCGGCATCGGCATCTGGGAGTGGGAACTGGGTCCTGACGTGATTACCTGGGACAAACGGATGTTTGAGCTTTATGACGTGCCGCTGCATGCCAAACCGACCTGGCAGCTCTGGCGTGAACGGCTCATTAAAGAAGACAGGCCGCTTGCGGAGAAGACCGTTCAGGAAGCGCTGCGCAACCGCATTCCCTTTAAGCTTGAATTTCGCATTCAGGTTCAGGGGCGTATTCGTCATATCCGCGCCCTGGCCAACCGCGTGCTGAATAAAAACGGCGAAGTGGAACGCCTGCTTGGCATCAACATGGACATGACCGAAGTAAAACAGCTTAACGAAGCGTTGTTTCAGGAAAAAGAGCGTTTGCACATTACGCTCGACTCCATTGGCGAGGGGGTTATCTGCGCCGATCAGGAGCTGAACGTGACCTTCATGAATCCGGTGGCGGAAAAAATGAGCGGCTGGACGCAGGAGCAGGCGCTGGGTCAGCCGCTCGCAAACGTGCTGCGCATTACGGTGGGGGATAACGGCCCGCTGCTTGATAACATCCACAGCGGCGACTCATCCCGCACCAGCGCCATTGAACAGGATATCGTTTTACACTGCCGCAGCGGCGGCGCTTACGACATCCACTACACCATCACGCCGCTCAGCACGCTCGACGGGCAGAATATCGGCTCGGTAATGGTTATCCATGACGTCACTGAATCGCGCAAAATGCTGCGCCAGCTCAGCTATAACGCCTCGCATGACGCCCTGACTCATCTCTCCAACCGCGTCAGCTTTGAAAACCACCTCAAGCGCTTGTTGCAAAGCGTAAATGACAACCATCAGCGTCACGCGCTGGTGTTTATCGACCTCGATCGCTTTAAAGCGGTTAATGATACCGCCGGCCACGCGGCGGGCGACGCGCTGCTGCGCGAGCTTGCCTCAATGATGCTTGGCATGCTGCGCACCACCGATGTGCTGGCGCGCCTTGGCGGCGATGAATTCGGCCTGCTGTTGCCTGATTGCAGCGTGGATAACGCCCGCACCATTTCCGAGCGCCTGATTGCCGCCGTCAATGATTACCATTTTATCTGGGAAGGCCGCCTGCACCGTATCGGCGCCAGCGCCGGGATTACCATGATTGACGCCAGCAATAATCAGGCTTCTGAAGTGATGTCGCAGGCGGATATCGCCTGCTACGCCTCAAAAAATAACGGTCGCGGCGTAGTCACGCTGTATGAGCCGCAACAGCAACGGCTACAGCAAAGCCGCGAAGCGCTGCCGCTCGATGAACAGTGGCGCATGATAAAAGAGAACCCGATGGCGTTAGTCGCGCGCCCTGTCGCATCGCCCCGCATACCGGAAAGCACCAGCTTTTTGCTGCTCTCAGTCCGACTGTGGACCAGCGAAGGCACGGTAGTGGAAGAGCAGGCGTTTCGTTCCACCATCAACGAAACGGAACTGTTGCATGCGCTCGATCGCCGCGTACTGCACGACTTCTTTAACGAGCACGCCGCCGACGCGGCGCGCAAAGGCTTTGGCGTCGCGCTGCCGCTCTCCGCGGGAATAACCGGCCCGCGTCTGGTTGATGAACTGCTGGATTTGCTCGACGCCGGTCCCTTCCCGCCTCGCCTGCTGCATCTGGTCATCAATAGCGACGCGTTTGAAAAAGATCCGCTCATGACCAGCCGCCAGCTCGACAGGCTGCGCCAGGCGGGTTGCCATATCATCCTGAGCCATGTCGGCCGCGACCTGGAGGTCTTTAACCACATCAGCCGCGCCGTTGCGGATTATGTCATGCTCGATCCGGAAGTGGTGATGAACGTCCATACCAATCTGATGGACGAAATGCTGGCTACCATCGTGCTGGGCCACGCGCGGCGGCTCAAGGTCGCCTGCATCGCCGGCCCCGTGGCCCATCCGGTCATGATGGAGACGCTGGCGGGCATCGGCGTCGACATGGTTTACGGCGACGCCCTGGCGCCAGGGCAGCCGCTCAGCCTGCTGCTCAACAGCAGCTATTTCGCCATCAACTGATCGTCAGGCCGCCAGCCGTAACTAAACCAGATATGCAGCAGCGCGTAGGAGCGCCACGGCTGCCAGCGCAGCGCATAACGGCGAATTTGCGCAGGCGTCATACCGGCGAAGCGCTGTTTGATGGCGTAGTCGTCAGCCAGAAAAACATCCGGCGCCTGCCAGCCGCGCAGCGCGAAATAGTTCGCCGTCCAGCGGCCTATGCCGGGCATTTGCATGAGCGCTTTCATCCCATGCTCTACATCCGTCGGCCGCGTCAGGGGGAAGCGCCCCGCTTCGCATTCGCGGGCCAGATGAATAAGCGCCTCGGCGCGCTTAAGCGGCATCCCCAGCGCCTTCAGCACCAGCGGGTCGGCCAGCGCCAGTTGTGCGGCGGTGGGAAAAAGCCGCCATTCTCCCTGCGCATCCAGCGGCGCGCCATACGCCGCCACCACTTTGCCGGTCAGCCGCGCCGCCTGCTTGACGCTGACCAGTTGACCGAGAATGGCGCGTACGCCCTGCTCAAACACATCCATGCAGCCCGGCAACCGCAGGCCGGGGCGGTTGCTTGCCAATTCGCCCAGCGTCTGGTGAACGATAGCCGGGTTCATATCCAGATCCAGCAGCCGACGCACGCGTTCAACCACCTTATCGACGACAGGCTGCAACCCTTCGCTTATCTCCACCTCCAGCTGATGATTTTCCGCACGCGGCGTCAGCGTCAGCCATCCGTGATGCCCTTCCATCGCGAGCGTGCGGCGGTAGCGCTCGGGCGTGACGGTTTCTACGCCTTCAACGGCGCGGTCACCCAGAAAAGCGAACATCCACGTCCAGTCATAGGGCGGCTGATAGCTAAGGATTATCATGGCGTCTCCTTTGTTAATGATTTCCTTAGCATAATGGGTAATCGCGCTTTTCGCCTTGCCCACATATTCTGTTTGCCCGGCAGGCCGCATTCGGCTAAAGTCGCCCCCCTTCTTCACCGGCATGGGGATAACGATGTTTATTGGTTTTGACTACGGCACCGCCAACTGTTCGGTAGCGGTGATGCGCGAGGGCTCGCCGCAGCTGCTGACGCTGGAAAACGGCTCGCCGCTTCTGCCTTCCATGATAAGCGCGCCGACGCGCGAAGCCGTCAGCGAATGGCTTTATCGCCACCACGGCGTCGCCGCGCAGGAAAAAGAGACCCAGGCGCTGTTAAGACGCGCCATCGCTTACAACCGCGAAGAAGATATTGAGGTGACGCCAGGCAGCGTGCTGTTTGGCCTGAACGCGCTTGGGCACTATATGGTCGACCCGGAAGAGGTCTGGTTCGTCAAGTCGCCGAAATCCTTCCTCGGCGCAAGCGGCCTGAAGCCGCAGCAGGTGGCGCTGTTTGAAGACCTGGTCTGCTCCATGATGCTGCACATCCGCAACACGGCGCAAACTCAGACGCAGGAAGCGATAGACCAGGCGGTAATTGGCCGCCCGGTTAACTTCCAGGGGCTCGGCGGCGATGAAGCGAACGCGCAGGCGCAGGGCATTCTGGAGCGCGCGGCGAAACGCGCAGGCTTTCGCGATGTCGTGTTCCAGTTTGAACCGGTGGCGGCCGGGCTTGATTTCGAAGCGACGCTCAAAGAAGAGAAGCGCGTGCTGGTCGTGGATATCGGCGGCGGCACCACCGACTGCTCTTTATTGCTGATGGGCCCGCAGTGGCGTGGACGCCGCGACCGCGAGGCGAGCCTGCTTGGCCACAGCGGCTGTCGCGTGGGCGGCAACGATCTTGATATCGCGCTGGCGTTCAAACAGCTCATGCCGCTGCTGGGGCTTGGCGGCCTGACGGAAAAAGGCACCGCCCTGCCGGCGCTGCCCTGGTGGAACGCCTGCGCGATTAACGACGTCCCGGCGCAGAGCGATTTTTACAGCGCAGCCAATGGTCGCCTGCTGGCGGACCTGGCGCGCGACGCGCGGGAAAGCGAAAAGGTGGCGCGGCTGCAAAAAGTCTGGCGTCAGCGTCTGAGCTACCGGCTGGTGCGCGCGGCGGAAGAGAGCAAAATCGCCCTTTCCGGCGCCCACGAGACCCGCGCGATGCTGCCGTTTATCGCCGAGGCGCTGCAAACCGATATCACCCAGGAAGCGCTGGAGGCCGCGCTTGTCCAGCCGTTGCAGCGCATTCTTGAGCAGGTTTCCCTGGCGCTGGAGGAGAACCGCGAGCGTCCGGATGTGATTTATCTCACCGGCGGCAGCGCCCGTTCTCCGCTGATTAAAACAGCGCTGGCGCAGCAGTTGCCCGGCATTCCCATCATGGGCGGCGACGACTTCGGCTCGGTTACCGCCGGGCTCGCGCGTTGGGCGCAGGTGGTGTTTGGCTAAGGCTTAAAGGGGAAACGTCGACGTTTCCCCGTTCATTTCCACTTTAAGCGAAAGTTTGCCGCCCAGCGCCTCAATATAGCGTTTGAGCGTAATGAGTTTGATATCCACGCCGCGTTGCTCCAGGGCCGCGATCGCAGGCTGAGTCACGCCCATGATTTCCGCAACCTGCTGCTGAGAGATGGCAAGTGTTTCACGCAGCCGTTGAAGTTCAACCTCCAGCACGCTTTCTTCCGCCATCTTTTTTACCCGCTTGCGCCGTTCTGGCGGCATTTGCGCGATGACATCCTGCAATGTTTTCATTTTGTTTTCTCCACTGAAAGCAGATGGCGCGAAAACGCCTCGTCGGCAAGACGAATGCAGGTCTCGTAAAAACGCTTCTGATTCGATTTATCGCCACCGCACAAAACCACAGCCCGACGCTGCGGGTCGAATGCATAAAACAGTCGATAAGGCGCGCCTGAAAAAAGAAAACGCAACTCTTTCATATTCACAAAAGCCGAACCTTTTACCCGGTCGGTCCAGGGGCGGCCTAACAGGGGACCATACTGTTCAAGCTTCGCCAGTTCCGCGATAGCTTTATCCTGCAACTCAGGGCGTTGCTGCTGATACCACTGCATAAATTCAGGGCTAAAAAGCACAGTCCATGTCATGCCTGCTCCATAAATTGTAGTTTATATTTTATCGATAAACCACACTTTAAGCACGGATAACCATCACCGCGAGCCTGTCGGCATAACTTTGCGAGGTATTTCCCGCAACCCGCGCCATTCAGACTTATCCTGACCTTGTTTCATATTTCCTCCATTATTCTCCGGCGTCGCGTCACTAAACTAGTATCATTACGCCTAATCGTTTCAGGAAAAGAAGACGTTTAACTTATGAAAGGCAATAAGCATTCCCGCTGGTGGCTGTGGGCTGGCGTTGTCGTGGTGGTGATTGCCGCCGTGCTGTACTGGCGCAACGCGCATCAGAGCCCGCCTGAGTCATCGCAAGCTTCCGCGCAGCAGCGCCCGACGGCTGGCGGCCGTAAAGGGATGCGCGGCGGAGCGCTTGCGCCCGTACAGGCCGCCGTCGCCACCAGCCAGACCGTGCCGCACTACCTCACCGGCCTTGGCACCATTACCGCCGCCAATACCGTTACGGTGCGAAGCCGCGTCGACGGCCAGCTGATGGCGCTCCACTTCAAGGAAGGCCAGCAGGTAAAAGCAGGCGATCTGCTCGCAGAGATCGATCCGAGCCAGTTTAATGTCGCGCTCGCCCAGGCGCAGGGGCAACTTGCCCGCGATAAGGCAACCCTCGCCAACGCCCGCCGCGACCTGGCACGCTACCAGCAGCTTTCAAAAACCAATCTGGTTTCACGTCAGGAGCTTGACGCCCAGCAGGCGCTGGTGAGCGAAACCGCAGGCACCATCAAAGCGGATGAAGCGGCGGTCGCCAGCGCGCAGTTGCAGCTCAACTGGAGCCGCATTACGGCGCCGATTGACGGCCGGGTCGGTTTAAAGCAGGTGGATATCGGCAACCAGATTTCCAGCGGCGACACCACCGGCATTGTGGTGCTGACGCAAACCCATCCTATTGACCTCGTTTTTACCCTGCCGGAGAGCGAAATCGCCACGGTCGTACAGGCGCAAAAAGCGGGCCAGACCCTGACGGTGGAAGCCTGGGATCGCACCAACAAGCAGAAACTCAGCACCGGCGCGCTGCTGAGCTTTGATAACCAGATAGACGCCACCACCGGCACCATCAAGCTGAAAGCGCGTTTTGAAAACCAGGACGACGCGCTGTTTCCTAATCAGTTTGTTAACGCCCGCATGCTGGTGGCTAAAGAAGAGAACGCCGTGGTTATCCCTACCGCCGCGCTGCAAATGGGCAATGAAGGCAACTTCGTCTGGGTGCTGAACGACAAAAACCAGGTCAGCAAGCACACCGTCACCACCGGCATTCAGGACAGCGAAAAAGTGGTGATTACCGCCGGACTGTCGACGGGCGACCGCGTAGTCACCGATGGCATCGACCGTCTGACCGAAGGGGCACACGTAGAGGTAGTTGAGCCTCAGGCGCAGGCGAGCGGTGAACAGAAAAAAGCGCCCGCCACCGGCTCTCACGCCGGGCCGCGCAGTGAGGCCTCGCGCATGGGAGCCGCGTCCTGATGCAGGTGTTACCTCCGGGGTCTACAGGCGGCCCGTCGCGCCTGTTTATCATGCGTCCTGTCGCCACCACGCTGCTGATGGTGGCAATCCTGCTCGCCGGGATTATCGGCTACCGCTTTTTACCCGTTTCGGCGCTGCCGGAAGTGGACTACCCCACCATTCAGGTGGTGACCCTCTACCCGGGCGCCAGCCCGGATGTGGTGACGTCCGCCATTACCGCGCCGCTTGAGCGGCAGTTCGGCCAGATGTCGGGCTTAAAGCAGATGGCGTCGCAAAGCGCCGGCGGCGCTTCGGTGGTGACGTTGCAGTTCCAGCTGACGCTGCCGCTGGATGTCGCCGAGCAGGAAGTGCAGGCGGCGATTAACGCCGCCACCAACCTGTTGCCGAGCGACCTGCCCAACCCGCCGGTCTACAGCAAAGTTAACCCGGCGGACCCACCCATCATGACGCTCGCAGTCACCTCCTCCGCCCTGCCGATGACGCAGGTGGAAGATATGGTGGAAACGCGTGTGGCGCAGAAAATCTCCCAGGTGGCGGGGGTGGGACTGGTGACGCTTTCAGGCGGCCAGCGTCCGGCGGTGCGGGTGAAGCTTAACGCCCCGGCGCTGGCCTCGCTGGGGCTGACCAGCGAAACGGTGCGCACTGCCATCAGCAATGCCAACGTCAACTCGGCGAAAGGCAGTATGGACGGCCCGACGCGGGCGATCACGCTCTCCGCCAACGACCAGATGACCTCCGCCGCCGAGTATCGCAACCTCATCATCGCGTACCAGAACGGCGCGGCGATCCGCCTGGGCGACGTGGCAACGGTGGAGCAAGGCGCGGAAAACAGCTGGCTTGGCGCCTGGGCTAACAAACAGCAGGCAATAGTAATGAACGTGCAGCGCCAGCCGGGCGCCAACATCATCACCACTGCCGACACCATCCGTCAGATGCTGCCGACGCTCACGCAGAGCCTGCCGAAGTCAGTGAAAGTAGAGTTGCTCACCGACCGCACCACCAATATCCGCGCCTCGGTGGATGACACCCAGCATGAATTGATGCTGGCTATCGCGCTGGTGGTCATGATTATTTACCTGTTTCTGCGTAACGTGCCGGCGACCATTATCCCGGCGGTAGCGGTGCCGCTCTCGCTGGTAGGCACTTTTGCGGTAATGGTGTTTCTTGATTTCTCCATCAACAACCTGACGCTGATGGCGCTGACCATCGCCACCGGCTTTGTGGTGGATGACGCCATCGTGGTGATTGAGAACATCTCGCGCTATATCGAAAAGGGCGAAAAACCGCTGGCCGCCGCGCTGAAAGGGGCGGGCGAAATCGGCTTTACCATTATCTCCCTGACCTTCTCACTGATAGCGGTGCTGATCCCCCTGCTGTTTATGGGCGATATCGTCGGCCGTCTGTTCCGCGAGTTCGCCGTTACGCTGGCGGTGGCTATCCTGATCTCCGCCGTCGTCTCGCTGACGCTGACGCCAATGATGTGCGCGCGCATGTTAAGCCATGCCTCGCTGCGCAAGCAGAATCGTTTCTCGCGCGCTTCTGAACGCTTCTTTGACCGGGTGATTGCGGGTTATGGTCGACTGCTGAAACGGGTGCTTAACCATCCGTGGCTCACGCTCGGCGTGGCATTGGGCACGCTGGCGCTCACCGTTCTGCTGTGGGTGCTTATCCCGAAAGGCTTTTTCCCGGTGCAGGACAACGGCATCATTCAGGGAACGCTGCAGGCGCCGCAGTCTACGTCGTTCTCCAGCATGGCGCAGCGCCAGCGGCAGGTGGCGGACGTTATCCTTAAGGATCCGGCCGTAGAGAGCCTTACCTCGTTTGTCGGCGTGGACGGCACGAACCCGTCGCTCAACAGCGCCCGCCTGCAAATCAACCTCAAAGCGCTGGACGAGCGCGACGACCGCGTGCAGACGGTTATCGAGCGCCTTCAACAGGCGGTGGCGAAGGTGCCCGGCGTGCAGCTCTATTTGCAGCCGATTCAGGACCTGACGATTGACACCCAGGTGAGCCGCACCCAGTACCAGTTCACGCTGCAGGCGAACTCCCTTGACGCGCTCAGCGTCTGGGTGCCGAAGCTGATGGATGAGCTGCGCACGCGCCCGGAACTGGCGGACGTCAGCAGCGACTGGCAGGATCAGGGGCTGGTGGCCTACGTCAACGTCGATCGCGCCAGCGCCAGCCGCCTTGGCATCAGTATGGCGGACGTGGATAACGCGCTCTATAACGCCTTCGGCCAGCGCCTTATCTCCACCATCTATACTCAGGCGAACCAGTATCGCGTGGTGCTGGAGCATGATGCCGCGGCGACGCCCGGGCTTGCGGCGCTGGACAACATTCGCCTCGCCAGCAGCGAGGGCGGCGCGGTGCCGCTAAGCAGCATTGCGAAAGTGGAGCAGCGCTTCGGGCCGCTGTCGATAAACCATCTCGACCAGTTCCCGTCCACCACTATCTCGTTCAACGTGCCGGAGGACTACTCGCTGGGCGACGCGGTGCAGGCGGTAACCGAAGCGGAGCAGGCGCTCGCCTTCCCGACCGACATTACCACCTCTTTCCAGGGCAGCACGCTGGCGTTCCAGGCGGCGCTCGGCAGCACCATCTGGCTGATTGTCGCCTCGGTCGTGGCGATGTATATCGTCCTTGGCGTGCTCTATGAGAGCTTTATTCACCCGATAACCATTCTCTCAACGCTGCCCACCGCAGGCGTCGGCGCGCTGCTGGCGCTGCTGCTGGCTGGCAGCGAGCTGGATGTTATCGCCATCATCGGCATCATTTTGCTCATCGGCATCGTGAAGAAAAACGCCATCATGATGATCGACTTCGCGCTGGCGGCGGAGCGCGAACAGGGAATGTCGCCTTATGAAGCCATTTATCAGGCCTGCCTGCTGCGCTTCAGGCCCATTCTGATGACTACGCTGGCGGCGCTGCTTGGCGCGCTGCCGCTGATGCTCAGCACCGGCGTGGGCGCGGAGCTCAGGCGCCCGCTCGGCATCGGCATGGTGGGCGGCCTGCTGGTAAGCCAGGTGCTGACGCTCTTTACCACGCCGGTGATTTATCTGCTCTTCGACCGGCTTGCGAACGCAGCCCGCAGCCGCTTCCCGCAGCGTGAAGAGGAGGCGTAGGTGAAGTTTTACGCCCTCTTTATCTACCGCCCGGTGGCGACGATTTTATTAACCGCCGCCCTGACGCTCTGCGGCGTACTGGGCTTTCGCCTGCTGCCGGTCGCGCCGCTGCCGCAGGTCGATTTCCCGGTTATCATGGTCAGCGCGTCGCTCCCGGGCGCGTCGCCGGAAACCATGGCCTCGTCGGTGGCGACGCCGCTTGAGCGCTCACTCGGGCGCATCGCGGGCGTTAACGAGATGACCTCGTCAAGCTCCCTTGGCAGCACTCGCATCATCCTGGAGTTCAATTTTGACCGCGACATCAACGGCGCGGCGCGCGACGTGCAGGCGGCGATTAACGCCGCGCAAAGCCTGCTGCCAAGCGGCATGCCTTCGCGCCCAACCTACCGCAAGGCAAACCCCTCAGACGCGCCCATTATGATCCTGACGCTCACCTCGGAGACCTACTCCCAGGGCGAGCTCTACGATTACGCGTCGACGCAGCTTGCGCAAACCATCGCCCAGATTGATGGCGTGGGCGATGTGGACGTCGGCGGCAGTTCGCTGCCTGCCGTGCGGGTGGCGCTTAACCCGCAGGCGCTCTTTAACCAGGGCGTCTCGCTTGACGACGTGCGCAGCGCCATCAGCAACAGCAATGTTCGCCGTCCGCAGGGCGCGGTGGAAGACGCCAGCCGCCGCTGGCAGTTACAGACCAACGATGAGCTGAAAACCGCCGCCGAGTACCAGCCGGTCATTGTGCACTACAACAACGGCGCGGCGGTGCGCTTAAGCGATGTGGCGACCATCACCGACTCGGTGCAGGATGTACGTAACGCCGGGATGACGAACGCGAAGCCCGCTATCTTGCTGATGATCCGCAAGCTGCCGGAAGCCAATATCATCCAGACGGTGGACCGCATTCGCGCCAAAGTGCCGGAGCTTCGCGACACCATCCCCGCCGCTATCGATTTGCAGATAGCGCAGGATCGCTCCCCGACTATCCGCGCCTCGCTCGCCGAGGTGGAGCAGACGCTGGCGATTTCCGTCGCGCTGGTTATTCTGGTGGTCTTTTTGTTCCTGCGCGACGGGCGCGCCACCTTTATCCCGGCGGTAGCGGTGCCGGTTTCGCTGATAGGCACCTGCGCGGCGATGTACCTGTGCGGCTTTAGCCTCAATAACCTGTCGCTGATGGCGCTGACCATCGCCACTGGCTTCGTGGTGGATGACGCTATCGTGGTGCTGGAGAATATCGCCCGCCACCTGGAGTCGGGAATGAAGCCGCTGCAGGCGGCGTTGCAGGGGGTGCGCGAGGTCGGCTTTACGGTGCTCTCCATGAGCCTGTCGCTGGTGGCGGTTTTTCTGCCGCTGCTGCTGATGGGCGGCCTGCCAGGCAGGCTGTTCCGCGAATTCGCCGTCACGCTTTCGGTGGCGATAGGCATCTCCATGGTCGTTTCGCTGACGCTGACGCCGATGATGTGCGGCTGGCTGCTGAAAAGCGAAAAACCACACCGCCCCGCCCGCAAGCGCGGCGTGGGCCGACTGCTTATCGCCTTGCAGGGCGGCTATGCCCGCTCGCTGAAATGGGTGCTTAACCATGCGCGGCTGGTGGGCGTTATTTTTATCGCCACCCTCGCGCTGAACGTCTGGCTTTATATCGCCATTCCGAAAACCTTCTTCCCCGAGCAGGATACCGGCCAGCTGATGGGCGGCATTCAGGCGGACCAGAGCATCTCGTTCCAGGCGATGCGCGGCAAGCTGCAAAACTTTATGAAGATTATTCGCGACGACCCGGCGGTGGATAACGTCACCGGCTTTACCGGCGGCTCGCGGGTTAATAGCGGCATGATGTTTATTACGCTCACGCCGCGCGACGAGCGCAATGAAAGCGCCCAGCAGGTTATTGACCGGCTGCGTAAAAAGCTCGCCAAAGAGCCCGGCGCCAGTTTGTTTCTGATGGCGGTGCAGGATATCCGCGTCGGCGGGCGTCAGGCCAACGCCAGCTATCAGTACACGCTGCTTTCCGACGACCTCGCCGCGCTGCGGGAATGGGAGCCGAAAATTCGCGCCGCCTTCGCGAAGTTGCCCGAGCTTGCCGACGTTAACTCCGACCAGCAGGACAACGGCGCGGAGATGAACCTGATTTATGACCGCGAAACCATGTCGCGCCTCGGCATCAGCGTGCAGGACGCCAACAGCCTGCTGAACAACGCCTTTGGCCAGCGGCAGATCTCCACCATCTACGAAGCGCTTAACCAGTACAAGGTAGTGATGGAGGTGGACCCGCGTTATACCCAGGATATCAGCGCGCTGGACCAGATGTTTGTGGTCAACGGCGAAGGCAAACCGATCCCGCTCTCTTATTTCGCGAAGTGGCAGCCCGCTAACGCGCCGCTTTCAGTGAATCACCAGGGGCTGTCGGCCTCCTCCACCATCGCCTTTAACCTGCCGACCGGCGTGTCGCTCTCTGAAGCGAGCGCGGCTATCGAGCGCGCCATGGTCACGCTTGGCGTGCCCTCAACGGTGCGCGGCAGCTTCGCCGGCACCGCTCAGGTGTTCCAGCAGACGATGAACTCGCAGGTGATTCTGATCCTCGCCGCTATCGCCACGGTCTATATCGTGCTCGGCATTCTCTATGAGAGCTATGTACATCCGCTCACCATTCTCTCCACCCTTCCCTCGGCGGGCGTGGGGGCGCTGCTGGCGCTGGAGTGGTTTGGCGCGCCGTTTAGTCTGATCGCGCTCATCGGTATTATGTTGTTAATTGGCATAGTGAAGAAGAACGCCATCATGATGGTCGATTTCGCCATCGAGGCGCAGCGCAACGGCAATCTGACGCCGCAGGAGGCGATTTTCCAGGCGAGCCTGCTGCGCTTTCGCCCCATCATGATGACCACGCTGGCGGCGCTGTTCGGCGCGCTGCCGCTGGTGCTTTCCGGCGGCGACGGTTCAGAACTGCGTCAGCCGCTCGGCATCACCATCGTCGGCGGGCTGGTCATGAGTCAGCTGTTAACGCTTTACACCACGCCAGTGGTTTACCTTTTCTTTGACCGCTTACGGCTGCGCTTTGCGCGCACGCCAAAACAGGATAAAACGCTATCGATAAGTGAGTAAGCCTATGACAGACCTGCCCAACAGCGTGCGCTGGCAACTGTGGATAGTCGCCTTTGGCTTCTTTATGCAGTCGCTCGACACCACCATCGTCAATACCGCCCTCCCCTCCATGGCGGAAAGCCTGGGGGAGAGCCCGCTTCATATGCACATGGTGATCGTCGCCTATGTGCTGACGGTGGCGGTGACGCTGCCCGCCAGTGGCTGGCTGGCGGACCGGGTTGGGGTGCGCAATATCTTCTTTTGCGCTATTGTCATTTTTACGCTCGGATCGCTGTTTTGCGCCATGGCCAATACGCTCAACGGCCTGGTGGCGGCGCGCGTGGTGCAGGGGATCGGCGGGGCGATGATGGTGCCGGTGGGCAGGCTGACAGTAATGAAAATCGTCCCGCGCGAGCAGTACATGGCGGCGATGACGTTCGTGACGCTCCCAGGCCAGGTCGGGCCGCTGCTCGGCCCGGCGCTCGGCGGTGTGCTGGTGGAGTACGCCTCCTGGCACTGGATCTTCTTAATCAACCTGCCGGTAGGCGTAGTGGGCGCCATCGCCACCCTGTGGCTGATGCCCAACTACACCATGCAGACCCGGCGCTTCGATTTTTCCGGCTTTTTGCTGCTCGCGGTGGGCATGGCGGCGCTGACTATCGCGCTCGACGGGCAAAAAGGGCTTGGCATCTCGCCGGTGGCGCTCAGTTTACTCATCTCGGCGGGGGCCGCCGCCCTTATCTTTTATCTCTGGCACGCGCGCGGTAATGAGTCGGCGCTCTTTAACCTGCGGCTTTTTGACACCCGAACCTTCTCGCTTGGCCTGTTCGGCAGCCTCTGCGGACGCATCGGCAGCGGCATGCTGCCCTTCATGACGCCCATCTTCCTGCAAATCGGCCTCGGTTTTTCGCCGTTTCACGCAGGGCTGATGATGATCCCGATGGTGCTTGGCAGCATGGGGATGAAGCGCATCGTAGTGCAGGTGGTGAACCGCTTTGGCTACCGCAACACGCTGGTGGTTTCCACGCTGGCGCTGGCGCTTATCAGCCTGCTGTTTATGTGGGTGGGGCTGATGGGTTGGTACTCTCTGCTGCCGGTGGTGCTTTTCTTCCAGGGTGTTGTTAACTCGGTGCGCTTTTCCTCCATGAACACGCTGACGCTTCGCGACCTGCCGGACGAGCTGGCAAGCGGCGGCAACAGCCTGCTTTCGATGGTGATGCAACTTTCCATGAGTATTGGCGTTTCGGTCGCCGGGATCCTGCTCGGCGCCTTCGGCCATAACCAGCTGGCGGCCGACAGCGGCATCGCGCATGAGGTTTTCCTCTACACCTATTTCTGCATGGCGGCGATCATCGCCCTGCCCGCGCTGGTTTTCGCCCGCGTGCCTAAGGACACCATGAAAAACGTCGTTATTGCGCGGCGTAAAAGGAGCCACAAGTAAATGAAATTCTGGCGGCCCGGCATCACCGGCAAGCTGTTTTTAGCGATTTTCGCCACCTGCATTCTGCTGCTTATCACCATGCACTGGGCGGTGCGGTTGAGCTTTGAGCGTGGCTTTATCGACTACATTAAGCACGGCAACGAACAGCGAATGTCGATGTTAAGCGACGCCCTTGCCGAGCAATACACCACGCACGGCAACTGGGAATTTTTGCGCCATAACGATCGCTTCGTGTTTCAGATCCTCCGCTCGTTCGATCGGGAAAATGAACATGATGACCGTCCGCCGCCGGATCGCCCGCCGCCGGACCTGCCGCCTCACGGCTGGCGCACGCAGTTCTGGGTGGTCGATCAGGATCAGAACGTACTGGTTGGGCCGCGCGCGCCGGTGCCGCCGGACGGCGCGCGCCACGCAATCCAGGTGAATGGCGCCACGGTAGGCTGGGTTATCGCCTCGCCGGTCGAACGGCTGACCCGCAGCACGGACATTAATTTCGACAAGCAACAGCGGCGCACCAGCTGGCTGATTGTCGCGCTCGCCACGCTGCTGGCCGCGCTCGCCACCTTCCTGTTGGCGCGGGGGTTGCTGGCGCCGGTAAAACGGCTGGTGGAAGGCACCCACAGGCTGGCGGCGGGCGATTTCACCACCCGCGTGGCCTCCACAGGCCAGGATGAGCTTGGCAAGCTGGCGAACGATTTTAACCAGCTCGCCAGTACGCTTGAAAAAAACCAGACCATGCGCCGCGCTTTTATGGCCGACATCTCCCATGAACTGCGCACGCCGCTCGCCGTGCTGCGCGGCGAACTGGAAGCGATACAGGACGGCGTGCGGCAGTTTACGCCGGAATCGGTCGCCTCGCTGCAGGCGGAAGTAGGCACGCTCACGAAGCTTGTGGACGATCTGCATCAGCTTTCGCTCTCTGACGAAGGAGCGCTGGCTTATCAGAAAGCCCCGGTGGATGTGGTGAACCTGCTGGAGATGGCCGCTGGCGCGTTTCGTGAGCGCTTAGCAGGGCGCGGGCTTACGATTGCGCTCTCTTTGCCAGACAGCGCTCAGGTCTTCGGCGACCGCGATCGCCTGATGCAGCTTTTCAATAACTTGCTTGAGAACAGCCTGCGCTACACCGACGCGGGCGGCCAGTTGTTGATTCAGGGCGAAGCGCAACCAGGGCGGCTGGTGCTGACCTTTGCCGACAGCGCGCCGGGCGTGAGCGACGCGCAACTCGGGCTGCTGTTTGAGCGCTTCTACCGCGCCGAAGGGTCGCGCAACCGCGCCAGCGGCGGCTCCGGCCTTGGGCTTGCCATTTGCACCAATATCGTTGAAGCGCATGGCGGCGCCATTTCCGCCGCGCATTCGCCTTTGGGCGGTGTAAGCATTACAGTAACCTTACCGCTCGATTCTGACCTGCCGAGAGATGTATGACCGATATGCCGATTGACGACAATGCGCCGCGTATTTTGATTGTGGAAGACGAACCCAAGCTCGGGCAGCTGCTTATCGACTATTTACGCGCCGCGAACTATGCGCCGACGCTCATCAGCCACGGCGACAAGGTGTTGCCCTGGGTGCGCCAGACGCCGCCGGACCTTATCCTGCTCGATTTGATGCTGCCGGGCACCGACGGCCTGACGTTGTGCCGTGAAATCCGCCGCTTCTCTGAGGTGCCGATTGTGATGGTTACGGCGAAGATTGAAGAGATTGACCGCCTGCTGGGGCTGGAGATTGGCGCCGATGACTATATCTGCAAGCCTTACAGCCCGCGAGAAGTGGTGGCGCGCGTGAAGACTATTCTGCGCCGCTGCCGTCCGCAGCGCGAGGTGCAGGCGCTGGATGCCCAAAGCCCGCTGGTTATCGACGAGAGCCGTTTTCAGGCCAGCTGGCGCGAGAAAGCGCTGGATCTCACGCCTGCGGAATTTCGCCTGCTGAAAACACTCTCCAGCGAACCGGGCAAAGTGTTCTCCCGCGAGCAGTTATTAAACCACCTGTATGATGATTACCGCGTGGTAACGGACCGCACCATCGACAGCCACATTAAAAACCTGCGCCGCAAGCTGGAGGCGCTGGACGCCGAGCAGTCGTTTATTCGCGCCGTGTACGGCGTGGGGTATCGATGGGAGGCGGACGCCTGTCGGATGGGGTGACGCGCCCGCTTCGACAGCGGTGCTTCAAAGGCGGGCAGCGCAGTATTACCCGCCTTCCCCCTCTCAGCCCTTCCCCCTTTCAGCCTCTCAGCCTTTCAGCCTTTCCCCCTTTCAGCCCTTCCCCCTTTCAGCCCTTCCCCCTTTCAGCCCTTCCCCCTTTCAGCCCTTCCCCCTTTCAGCCTTTCAGCGAAAACTTCGCGCGCTGGCGCAGCGCTATCCGCCCCGGCTCTCGCTTTAGTTTATCTGTTGCGGGAGTGAAAG
>JHYZ01000012.1 GCA_000621185.1 Franconibacter pulveris DSM 19144 | reverse complement strand
CATCTATATTTTAACCGTGGCGGCAACATCTCCCCGGCATAACCCCGGCGCCACGCCATAATTAGCTTACTTGAGTGAATCCTGATACTCGGCCAGTTCTCTGTGAACTGGCCTTTTTTTATCCGCTGCACAGTAACCATTACGTCTTTAATGGCTTTGTATTATTGACGGTAATATTTGGCTGCTAATAATTAACTATCTGGTAAAGCCCGTGTATCTGAACGCGTTAGCAAGAGACCCCTCATTGCATCTGATGCGAACCACTAAAGCCAGATGTGGTTATCAAATGGTTTCCGGCACGGAAAAAAGACTGCATGTGTGTTAATCGCCAGCTCTGACCGGGCTGGCTTTTTTTATTTCCGATTTCCGCCCGGTTCATCCGGGCTTTTCTTTGGCCGCAGGCAATCAGCAACCAGACACCCTTTAACCGCATGCCTCGCGGCCATACCCCACTACGCACAGCACTTCCGAACCCTTAACGGAGGTGAGAGAAATGCTACGTATGAATACCCAAAACGGATTCTGGTCTTATTTCTGGTCAGCCATAACAGGATTCTTCGCCATGTTGACTCTTCAGGATGTGCTTTTCGCCCTGGGGGCAATTGTCACCGCGTTATTTACCTGGCTGACGTATCGCTCCAACAACAAGCGCAACCTGGCGGTTATTGAGGAGGAGCGCAAGCGCACCGACATACTCAAAACCGCTTATGCCCGGGGCGATGTAAACAGCATTCCGGAAGCCGCGAAGATAGTTCAGGACATCAACGCGGTAATGCAGCCGCAGGAGAAATAGCATGGCAATGTCTCCCACGCTGAGAAACCGCATTATCGGCGCGATTGCTGGTGGCGGTGGCGCTATTGCGATAGCAACAGCCATGCTGTCCGGTAATGATGGGCTGGAAGGTGCGCGCCATAAGCCATACCAGGATGTCGTAGGCGTCTGGACGGTATGTTACGGGCACACCGGCAAGGACATTATGCTCGGTAAGACTTATTCCGAGGCAGAATGCCGGGCGCTGCTGAGCACTGACCTTAACAAGGTGGCACGGCAGATTAATCCCTATATCCAGCGCCCAATTCCCGAAACGATGCGCGCAGCGCTTTACTCTTTTGCTTATAACGTCGGTGCTACCAGTTTTCGTACATCCACCCTGCTTACCCTCATCAACAAGGGTGACAACAAGGGTGCGTGCGATCAGCTGCGTCGGTGGACGTATGCAGGCGGTAAACAGTGGAAGGGGCTGGTAAATCGCCGCGAGATAGAGCGGGAAGTCTGCACCTGGAGCCAGAAATGAAGCTTCGCTATGTGCTTATACTCTGCGCCTCACTTTGCGCGCTTACCGGCTTACTGTCCTGGCGTTCTGGCTGGAGTGCGCATGCTGACCATATCAATGCGCTGGCGGCTAAAAAGAAAGACAAGGCGGCTAAAGCAGTCCAGTCGGGCGAGCAGAAAGCAGCGCAGGCAACAAGTGAGGGCAAAGTCATTTACAGAACCATAACCCGCGACGTGGTGAAATATGTTCAGAATCCGAATCGTACCCGCTGTGATTTTAATGATGAGTCTGTCCGGCTGCGCCAACGAGCTATCGACGCTGCCAACTCCATCAGCGGATTTGATGCAGGAGCCGTGCAAGGCAAGTGATGCTGGAACGAATAGCGATGAAGACCTGCAGTCGGATGTTGAAACGATGGAGTGCCTGCGCCAGTTACGGCTCGATAAATACCGCTGGCAGGCCTGGTATAAAGCGGTTAAGTAGTTGCAGAAAATTAGCCCTTCTGGTGAAACCTCTGTTGAAACACCAGAAGGGGGCCAATGGCCACACATAGTCTAACGTTATAACTATTAGCTATCTTTTGAAGTGTTTCCAGAGAGATAAATTTGTTTTATGTATAAGTATTATCAACGGCTTTAGCTACTTCTCAGATAAGTGTTATTAGATAATTCGTTGACTAACAGTAAGGGCCTTATGCACTAACTGAGAATAATGAATTCAAAATTACCGATGATAAGCAGGCAAAAAAAAAGCCTCCTGGTGCGGAGGCAATTATGAGTCAATCTTTTTTATGTGCTTCTTGCTTTAACAGCGGGGCAACAATAACAGCTCTCTGATAAATTACAAATAAAATGCATCTTTAGTGTTGGCATTCCGTGCTTTTGTTAGTTTACGGCTTCTTATGAATTGGCTTGGCTTATAGCTAGCACCGCCAGTTGCGTTTTCAAACGTACCGATGCTGATTACACCGACATATTTTGGGCATGGCTCCTGAATTGACTAGACTTAAGATCCTTTAAGTGAAAAGAGAGGTTCATATGACTGACCGTCCAGTTAATGGTGACCATCCTGACTTTAGCCCCATCCCGGACAATGTAGATGACGATAAGCCGGAGCAGTCAGAAACAACCAAAAAAGATGATCCTGGCTCAGCACCAGAATCTGGTGATAAAGAGCCAGAATGAACAGAAGCCGCCTCCGGGCGGTTTTTTGTGACCATCACAAGGCGCTTTCACAGCAGAGCGCCTAATGATGTTCTCTCCGCTGCACAACAACACGGTTAGCCACGCTGTGAAGCGCCGCGACTCCGGCCCACTGCTCACCTCTGAGCAACGAGACAATCAATTACTCTGGTAAAACGTGATGAGAAAGACGCTTCTTTGCCTTGCGGTGCTGGCGCTTGCTGCCTGCGATATTAATGATGCCGATGTAGCCAGCCGCAACGTAAGCAAGGCCGCTGATAACTTCGAGGCGCAACGGCGCTTTGTTTTTTATAACGGGATTACCGGCGAGTTCATGCTGGAAATTACCGGGCTTTGCTCAAAGGACAATACCAGCACCGAGCGAACGCTGGGCGTTATCTGCAAGACCGGGCCGGACACTTACAAAAAGCACATGCTGGGCCTGTCGGATAACGTGACCTGGTTTATGGAAGACCTGAGCGGCACGAACGCCAGCGTTAACCATTACCGCGTCACCTTCAAACCATCGGTGATCATCCCTGATATTGACGTTCGTTAATCGCCGTCTGTTAAAGCATTACAAAGCTCATCTGCTGGTGGGCTTGATAATGGCATCCATGCCTAAACGGATTAAAGCACTGCAACTATCTGTAATAGGAAGCTAAAGGCTATCAAAATGAGACCTGAAACCTGACCTATCTTGCGTCGCTTATTTCTCCTGTCTATCCCGACAATCTCACTATCATTAGCACATTCAGCGAGAGGGTAGGGCTCATACCCAAATGTGCTGAGTGCTGAAAGAAGTGAACCCAATAGTCCGGCTATAGCAGAGAGCAGTTGAATATCTGATAGCAACATAAAAACCTCCAGTTTTTTAAAAGAGAGAATAACCTCGAAGATAGTAGTGCCTCAATTTTAACTGATTGAAAATATTGACGAATTCGTCAACGGCACAAATTGATAAATTAATTTCTTAATCATCCGGGCATCACGTTAGCGGTGCTTTTATATAGCGCATCGCACGCGCATCAAAGAGAGTCTTTCAGTCGTGAGCCTGGGGAGTGAATATGAAAGAGCCGCGCATCTATGGCAGCCGCTGGGATAAAGCCAGGCTGACATTCCTCCGTGCTAACCCGCTCTGTGTTATGTGCCACAGGCAGGGCCGGGCCGTTCCGGCGACCGTCGTTGACCACATTAAGCCGCACAAACTTAAAGAGGCGCTCAACGGCGGCAACCCGCAGGAGATAGCGAAAGCGCAAAAGCTCTTCTGGGATAAAGCCAACTGGCAGCCGCTATGTAAACAGCATCACGATTCGACCAAGCAGCGCATCGAGAAGCGAGGCCATGTAATTGGCTGCGACGAGAACGGCATGCCGCTTGATCCGTCGTCTCATTGGCTGAATCTATAACCATTCTCATTTGCATTAAATAGCACCAAAAAGGTGCGAAAATTTAACGGCTCAGGAGGGAGGGGCGGGTGAAAACTTTCGGGCACGTCATGCTCGTGACCGCCCGCCCTGCTTTTTGTGCACAACCGCGAAATGAAAAGTTTTTTTCTGGGAGGTTTTTATGGCGGGAAGGCGCCCAAAACCGACCCATCTGAAAGTTGTTACAGGTAATCCCGGCAAGCGCGCGCTCAATAAAAAAGAGCCGAAGCCCGCCCGGGAGATACCAAGCCCGCCATCACATCTGACGGACTGGGGAAAAACAGCCTGGGGCAAGCTCACCGTTCTGCTGGACGGTATGGGGGTGCTCACGGTTGCCGATTCTCTGGCGCTTGAACGGCTCTGCGATTTGTACGCGGAAATTCTGCAGCTGCGCCAGATAGTGGATATCGAGGGGCGCACCTATACGACCAAAACGCAGATGGGCGATTTTCTGATCAAGGCGAACCCGGCAGTTGCCATGCTGGCGGATGCCGATCGCCGGTTCAAAAGTTACCTGGTCGAGTTCGGCTTAACACCGGCGGCCCGGTCAAAGGTAAATGTTGATGGTGGAGAAAAAGAAGAAGACCCGCTCAACCAGTACTTCGGCTGATCCCGCCACGCAGTATGCGATGGACGTTACAGCGGGAAAGGTGCTGGCGGGGCCGGATATTCGTAATGCCTGTGTGCGTCACCTCAGGGATCTGGAACAAGGGCCAGCGCGCGGTCTGTTCTGGGATGTGGAAGCGGTAAACAGGGTAATCAATTTCTTTGCCCAGGTGTTGAAGCTCAATGGCGGCGAGCATGAAGGGCAGCCATTTATTCTTCTTCCCTGGCAGTGCTTCATTGTTGGTTCGCTGTTTGGCTGGAAAAGCGCAGATGGCACCCGCCGTTTTCGCATGAGCTATATCGAATCCGGTAAGGGCTCCGGTAAGTCGCCGCTGGCGGGCGGGGTGGGGCTTTATCTGCTGATGGCCGACAAAGAGCCCCGCGCTGAGGTTTACGCGGCGGCCACGAAAAAAGACCAGGCAATGATTCTTTTCCGCGACGCGGTGACGATGGTAGACCAGTCTCCGGCGCTGGCGCAGCGTATCACCAAATCCGGTACCGGGCTGAACGTCTGGAACCTGGCATTCCTGCAGACCGGCTCTTTCTTCAAACCCATCAGCTCTGATGACGGACAGTCTGGCCCACGTCCTCATGGCGCGCTGATTGATGAGGTTCATGAGCACAAGACGAACGCGGTCGTTGAGATGATGCGCGCCGGCACGAAAGGCCGCCGGCAGGCGCTGATGTTCCTCATCACAAACAGCGGTCACGATAAAACCAGCGTCTGCTACGAGTATCACGAGTACGGACGCAAGGTTGCTGCCGGTGACCTGGAAGATGACAGCTTTTTCAGCTTCATCTGTTCGCTGGATGAGGGCGACGACCCGTTTAAAGATGAGTCCTGCTGGGGGAAAGCTAACCCGTCGCTGGGCCATACCTTTACTGAAAAGTACCTGCGCGAGCAGGTTACCCAGGCGCGGGGCATGCCATCGAAAGAGAGCATTGTGCGGCGCCTTAACTTCTGCCAGTGGGTGGAAGCTGCCGATCCGTGGGTGGACAGTAACACCTGGATGAGCTGCGAACAGGAATTCGACCCCGATGAGCTGAACGGCGAGGAATGCTACGGCGGCCTCGATCTTTCCGGTTCGCGGGACCTGACGGCGCTGGCGCTCTATTTCCCCCGGCTGAAACGGCTGCTGGTCGAGTTCTGGACGCCAAAAGACACGCTGCTGGAGCGTGCAAAGACCGACCATGTGCCGTATGACGCCTGGTTGCGTAACGGTTATATCCATGCACCGCCGGGCAAGGCAGTGAATTACGGTTTTGTGGCATCCCGCATCGGCGAACTGGCGGCGAAGTACAACATTAAATGCATTGCCTTCGACCAGTACCGCATCAAATACCTTGAGCCTGAGCTTGAAAACGAGTCGGTAAGCGTGGAACTGGTGCCGCACGGTCAGGGCTTTTACAAGGCGCAGGAATCAGGTCTGTGGATGCCGCGTTCCATTGAGCTTTTTGAAGAGCACCTTAACAGCGGAGAGCTGGTTATTCGTCTTAATCCCTGTCTTCGCTGGAATGCCGCCTCGGCGGTGCTTGAAGCCGATCAGAAAGACAACCGTATCTTTGCCAAGAAGAAAAGCACCGGCCGCATTGATGGCGTGGTGGCGTCCGCCATGGCAATCGGCGCGGCAGAAGATGCCGTTCTGGTTGAAACCGGCGATCCTGATGACTTTTTTGACGACCCGATCATGGTAGGTATCTGATGGAAGCAAACAAACATCCTGGCCGGGTAAAGAGCGCGCTGCTCAACTGGCTTGGGGTGCCGATTAGCCTGACGACTGGCGAGTTCTGGCAGGACTGGTTTGGCACAAGCAGCAGCGGCAAAGTAGTGACAGCGGACAAGGCGATTCAGCTTTCTGCCGTATGGGCATGTGTCAGGCTGCTGAGCGAGTCGGTTTCCACGCTGCCGCTGAAGATTTACGAGCGGCAGGCGGACGGTTCGCGCAAGCTGGCGCAGAAACACCCGGTTTACCAGTTGCTTTGCCGCCGCCCGAATCTCGAAATGACCCCGTCGCGCTTTATGCTGATGCTGGTGGCAAGCATATGCCTGCGCGGCAACGCCTATGTGGAAAAGCGGTATATCGGCAACAAGCTGGTGTCGCTGGTGCCGCTGCTTCCGCAGTGCATGGTGGTGAAACGTCTGGAGACGGGGCGCCTTGAATACACCTATACCGAGGACGGCAGGAAGCGCGTTATTCCCGAGAAAGACCTGATGCATATCCGCGGCTTCGGTCTGGATGGCGTCTGCGGAATGATGCCCATGTACACCGGGCGTGATGTCTTCGGTGCCGCGATGGCGGTTGAAGAGTCTGCAGCAAAAATTTTTGAAAATGGCCTGCAGAGCTCCGGTTACTTTGCTTCCAAAAACACCCTGACGAAAGAGCAGCGCGAGCGCTTACGCAAAAACCTGAGCGCATTTGCCGGATCGAAAAACGCCGGGAAAGTGATGGTTCTCGAAGCGGACCTAAGCTACCAGAACATTACCATGAATCCTGAAGCGGCGCAGATGCTGGAAACGCGCTCTTTTGGAATTGAGGAAATCTGCCGCTGGTTCCGTGTGGCGCCGTTTATGGTAGGGCACACCTCAAAACAAAGCAGCTGGGCATCCAGCCTTGAAGGCATGAACCTCCAGTTCCTGACCCACACGCTGCGTCCGTTACTGGTGAATATTGAGCAGGAAATCGCTCGCTGTCTGCTGAATGGTGAAGAAGACCTTTTTGCTGAGTTCTCAATAGAAGGCCTGTTGCGTGCGGACAGCGCAGGCCGGGCAGCATACTACACAAGTGCGCTGCAGAACGGCTGGATGTCGCGTAACGATGTGCGCCGCCTGGAGAATATGCCACCTATCGACGGTGGTGATATTTATACCGTGCAGCTCAACCTGACGCCGCTGGAAGACCTGAAGCAGAACAACCTGGCAGCGAAGGCAGAGACGCTGCGCCAGCTTCACAATCACATATTCCCCGATATTCCCTTCGAACAGTCACCGCTTAAACAGGCGGCGTAGGAGCATCCATGACGATTAAAAGCCTTCCGGCGGCGCCGGAGGGGCGACCTTTTGCGCGCGAAAAACCGGACCTGCCGGCAGCGGCAATGGAGCGCTGGAACGGCGGCATCCGTGCCGCCCGTGACGGTGACAACAGCATTTCAATCTTTGACGTGATCGGCGCGGACTACTGGGGCGACGGTGTGACCGCCAGCCGCATCGCCGGGGCGCTTCGTTCGCTTAACGGCGCTGACGTCACGGTCAACATCAACAGCCCGGGCGGCGATATGTTCGAAGGCCTGGCGATTTATAACCTGCTGCGCGAGTACGAAGGCAAAGTCACTGTAAAGGTATTGGGTCTGGCGGCGTCGGCCGCATCGATTATCGCAATGGCGGGTGACGACGTGCAGATTGGCCGCGGCGCTTTCCTGATGATCCATAACTGCTGGGTTTATGCGATGGGCAACCGTCACGATCTGGCGCAGATTGCCGCTGACATGGCGCCGTTTGATAAAGCGATGAGCGATATCTACCAGGCGCGCAGCGGCCTCGACTCTACAACCATCGACAAAATGATGGACGGTGAAACCTATATCGGCGGCAGCGAAGCCGTGGAGAAGGGTTTCGCTGACAGCCTGCTTTCTGCCGACGAAATCGCTGACGACGATGAAAGCCCCGCAGCGGCGATCCGTAAGCTCGATGCGCTGCTGGCAAAAGCCAACACGCCACGATCTGAACGGCGAAAACTTCTTAAAGCCTTATCAGGCAGCACGCCGGGCGCTGCTGCCAGTCCTGACGGTACGCCGAGCGCTGCCACCATCGAAAAAGAAACCATTGACCGTCTGGAAGCCGCGCTGCGCGGATTGACAGCGGCTGCCCAGTAAATACGGAGATGTTATGTCTGAAGTAAACGATATTCTGAAAAAGGTTAGCGCCAGCATTGAAGAAGCGACCGGCAAATTCAACGCAAAAGCAGAAGAGGCGCTGAAAGAAGCCCAGAAAACCGGCAAATTGTCGGAGGAAACCAAAGAAACTGTCGACAAAATGGCGTCGGAATTCAACGCTCTGAAAGAGGCGGAAAAGACGCTTAAGGCGGCGCTCGGTGAGCTCGAGCAGCAGGTCGCCCAGATGCCGCTGGCAAACGCCGCAAAAGTGGTGGAAACCGTCGGCCAGACCGTCATCAACAGCGAAGCACTGAAAGCATTTGCGGCAAGTGTTGAAGGTGGTAAGCGCGTCAGCGTGCCGGTGAACGCTGCGCTGATTTCAACTGACGTGGCAACCGGTGTGGTGGAGCCGCAGCGCCTGCCGGGCATCGACACCGCCCCGAAACAGCGCCTGTTCATTCGCGACCTGATTGCGCCCGGCCGTACCTCCGCACCGGCTATCTTCTGGGTGCAGCAGACCGGATTCACCAATGCGGCGAAAGTCGTGCCGGAAGGTACCGCCAAGCCGTACAGCGATATCCAGTTCGCCACGCAGATCACGCCAGTCACCACCATCGCGCACATGTTCAAAGCGTCCAAGCAAATCCTGGACGACTTCGCGCAGCTGCAGTCCACGATTGACGCAGAAATGCGTTACGGTCTGAAGTACGTGGAAGAACAGGAGATCCTGTTCGGTGATGGTACCGGCGCGCATCTGAAAGGTATCGTGCCGCAGGCCTCCGCTTTCGCTGCTGCTTTCACCGTTGAGCAGCAGAACGGTATTGATGATCTGCGCCTCGCAATGCTTCAGGCGCAGCTGGCTCGCTTCCCGGCTTCCGGCCACGTGCTGCACTTCATCGACTGGGCGAAGATTGAACTCACCAAAGACACCCTGGGACGCTACATCCTGGCGAACCCGGCGGCGCTGACTGGCCCGACCCTCTGGGGTCTGCCGGTGGTCGCGACCGAGGCAGCGGCATTCCAGGGCAAGTTCCTGACCGGTGCGTTTAACGCCGCGGCGCAGCTGTTCGATCGTGAAGATGCCAACGTTGTAATCTCCACCGAGAACGCCGACGACTTCGAGAAAAATATGATCTCGATTCGCTGCGAAGAGCGCCTGGCGCTGGCCGTGAAACGTCCGGAAGCGTTTATCTACGGTTCCTTTACCGCACCTGCTGGTGGCGGCGCGTAACCTTTAACGGCGGCCTGCGGGCCGCTTTTCTTTTCCTTACAGGAGGCAGCCATGAAGCTGATCGCTATCAAGCCTATCTACTTTGAAGGCAACGTGCTGACCGAAGGCTCCGAGTTCGAGACGCTGGAGCAACACGGCCGCGATCTTCTGGCCAGCGGCTACGCTCAGGAGACTGGTGAGAAGAAGCCGGATCCTGACAAAGAGCAAAAGCCGAAAGGGAATGGCAAGGCCAAATAAGGAGCGGGCATGCTGACCAAAGAGCAGGTTAAAACACACTGCCGGATCGATGCCAATAGCACCGAAGAAGATGCCTGGATTGAAACCAGCATCAAAGGGGCGGTCCTGTACGTTCAGAACTGGACCCGCCGCCGGCTTTACGAAAATGCAGCTGATCCACTGTACCCGCTTGACCCTGACGCACTGCTTTATGGCGAAGATATTGAAATGGCCATGCTGATGCTTATCGGGCATTGGTATGAAAACCGCGAGACGGTCAGTGTTGGCAGCACAACGTCCGCGCTGGCTTTCTCCACCGAAGCGCTTCTTCAGCCGTATCGGATTTATGGCGTATAGGGGGCAGCATGGCATGTAATGGTTGCGCCGCCCGGCGAGAGTGGCTGAAAAAATGGATGAAAATCGCCTATGAACGAGCAACAGGTAAACCAGCTGCTGGCAGCAATGGCAGCCCAGACAGCAGCGATGAACCGACTGGCGGAGTCAAACGAGGCTCTGACGGCGGTGATCTACCAGTCAATGGTAGTGGAAGAGAGTGAAGCTGAACTTCCCCAGCACACTTACCTTAGCGGCAAGCCCAGGGGGTGAGTATGCAGGCCGGAAAGCTCAACAAGCGCATCACACTACAGAAGCCGGTTAAGACGCAGAGCCCGGGCACCGGCGCCGTCGTTAATGGCTGGGCTGATGTGGCCGAACTGTGGGCTAACGTTACTGACCTTTCCGCGCGGGATTTTGTGGCCGCAAAGGCAGGTCAGAATGAGGTAACGACGCGGATCACCATCCGCTGGCGTGATGATGTCACGGATAAGCACCGCATTCTTTACCGTGGGCGCGTTTACGACATTCAGGGCGTGCTGGAGGACGACAAAAGCGGGCGCGAATATCTGACGCTGCCATGCTCCCGGGGGGTGAACGATGGCTGATGGCATTGATTTAAGCATTGCCGGGCTCGATTCGCTGCTGGGTAAGCTGGACAGCATCAGTGACGACCTGCGGCGCCGCGGCGGGAGGGCGGCGCTTCGCAAAGCCGCAAATGTCATTGTCACAAAAGCCCAGGAGAATGCAGCTAGTGTGGATGATCCGCTTACCAAGGAATCGATAAGTAAAAACATTGTTGCCAGATGGAGCAATGTCACATTTCGAAGAACTGGCAACCTGGCATTCAGGATTGGCGTTTTGGGTGGGGCTATTTCGTATGCTGACTCACGTGAAAATAGGCGGAAAGGTCGTGCGGGCAGACTGTACTTTACCCCTGGTAGTTCAAAAAATCCCGGCGGGAATACTTGGTACTGGCGTTTTTTGGAGTTCGGTACCGAGAAAATGCGCGCCCAGCCTTTCATGCGCCCGGCGGCGGAAAGCAGTATTAACGAGGTGGTAAACACTTTCGCCACTGAATATGAAAAGGCCATCGACCGAGCCATTAAGCGCGCGCAGAAGAAAGGAGTGCCACCATGATCGCGCCCATCTTTTCCGTCTGCGCAGCCAGCCCGGCGGTAACGGCGTTACTGGGAACGGACCCTGTGCGCCTTTATCCCTTCGGCCTGCAGGATGATGCTGTTGTTTACCCCTACGTGGTCTGGCAGAACGTCAGCGGTTCGCCGGAGAATTACCTCAAGCAAAGGCCCGATGTCGACTCGTTCACCCTGCAGGTGGATGCCTACGCCGACACGGTGGATGAGGTGATCGCCGTGGCCGCCGCGCTGCGGGATGCCATTGAACCGCATGCCTATATCACGCGCTGGGGCGGGCAGGAGAAAGACCCCGAAACCAGGCGTTACCGCTTCTCCTTCGATGTTGACTGGATAGTCAGGCGATAACCCACAAACACCGGCCCTGAGCCGGTTTTTTTATATCCGGAGATAATTATGTCTGTAGTGACACAAGGCACGCAGCTCTTCGTTTTGGCAAATGGTGCCGTAAGCGAAGTGGAGTGCATCACCGCGTTTAACCCGGGCGGGAACCCTGCCGATCAGATTGAAGACACCTGCCTGAGTGAACGCAGCACGCGGCGCTATAAAAAAGGTTTGCGCACGCCAGGCGCGGCAACCATTACCCTCAACGCAGATCCGGCAAATGCCAGCCACCTTATGCTGCATCGTATGTCTGAATCTGATGACCAGGAAGATATTACCTGGGCCGTTGGCTGGTCAGACGGCGAATCAGTTCCCTCTGTTGCTACAGGTTCTGATCCGGAAGCAGTGGAGGGTCTTTCACTTCCCGAGGACCGCACCTGGTTTGTTTTCCAAGGCAAGGTAACGGACTTCCCGTTTGATTTCGCGGCAAATGCTGTCGTGGCTACCTCTGCTTCTGTCCAGCGTTCCGGACCGGCTGTCTGGGTCCCGAAAGTACAGGCGGGCAGTTAACCAGCGCGGGGTTAGCGGCCCCGCGTTATTTTATTGATGAAAGGAAAGACTGGTATGCAGCTTACTCTCGATAACCTGAAAAAAGCGGGCGCGTTTACCGGCCGGCCAGTAGAAAAAGAAATTACCTGGAAGCAGGGGGACACGGAGCTTACGGCAACGGTCTACATTCGCCCTGCTGGATACCATGCCGCGACGCAGGGCATTCAAGCCAGTGCCGGTAAAATTGACGGTGTGGCAGGTTACATTGCCGCTGCAATCTGTGATGAACAAGGTAATCCTGTGTTTACCGCTAAAGATATTACCGGCGAGGCGGATCCTGAGCGCGGCGCGCTGGATGGCTCGCTTACTGTAGCGCTTCTGGTGGCTATCCAGGAGGTCAACGAACTGGGAAAGACGAACTCAGTGCTGAAGATGAAATCTGGTGCGAGCTCGTCCTCAACGGAATTGGCGGCAGAACCATCGCGGAAGCACAGGAAGCCCTCAGTTTCCGGGAGTACCAGCTCTGGGTCAGATACCGTATCAAATATGGAAGCCTGAATCCCGTAATGCGTACCGAATGGGGGGCCGCACTTGTAGCGTCTGTTATAGCCAACGTCAATAAAGGGAAAGACACCCCTTCTTTCCGCATAAGCGATTTTGCTCCCCATATCGAAGAGCCGCCCGTTTCTCTCGAAGAAGCCATGAAGTCATGGAGTTAATGGCCAGGCGGTACCAAATATCGCATCAGACCTGATTATAAAAATATCCGCTTGGCGGTTTTTTATGGAGATTATATGGCCGGTAAATCCCTTGGAACCCTGACGATAGACCTGATCGCCAGGGTAGGTGGTTTTGTTGCTGGCATGGATAAAGCAGAGCGCTCGTCTGAAAAGTGGCGAAAAAAGGTTCAGTCAGATGTGAAAGCGGCTGGCTCTGCCATTGCCACCATAGGAACCGCCGCAGCGGGCGCTGCAGTTGCCGTATCATCGGCCGGCATTGCCTTACTCAAATCCACTTCTGAACAAATCACTGAAACAGACAGGTGGGCGAAGTCGCTGCGCGTATCCACTCAGGAACTGATGGCATGGCAATTTGCCGCTGAAAAGGCCGGTGTATCAGGCGATCAGATAGCTGATATCTTCAAGGACATTGGCGATAAAATCGGTGACGCAGTTCTGAATAAATCGGGTGAAGCGGTCGATGCGCTAAATGCCCTGGGGCTTTCTGCCGAGAAGCTCTCTAAAGTCACACCAGATAAGCAACTTCTAGCTATTGGGGAAGCCCTTGGGAAAATTAACACCAATGCTGAAAAGATCAATATTCTGGAAAGTCTGGGCAACGACCTTTCCAAGCTATTGCCTCTCTTTGATAACAATAACCAGAAACTAACGCAGTTTATTCAACTGGCGAAAGACTATGGTGTTGCTCCGGATCAGGAATCTATTGATGACCTTCTGAAGGCGAATCAGATATTTCAGGATCTAGAGGCGCAGGCAAAAGGTCTGAAAATGGAGATTGCTGCAGGTCTGGCGAAGGTTGACCTGTCACCACTCCAGCACGGTCTGGATGATCTTAAAACAACTTTTACCGACCCGGCAGTTTTACAGGGTTTATCTGACATTGTGGGTGGCGTTGCTTCTCTTGTTGGATGGCTTGGTAAGGCGGCATCAGAGCTGGGTCGCCTGATTGAAAACTTCCAGGGCGGTCAACAGGTCGCCGCGAATGCTTCGCGCATTGAAATAGAGCGTCGAATAAAGAACCTGGAAGCGGATCTGAACGATAAGGGCGTTCTTGCGGATATAAATCGGATCGGGATGGATACGGACTCTCGCCGAAAAGAGCTTATTGAATTACGTGAAAGACTTGCAGATGTTAAAGATTTCAAGACTAGCCTGCCTGTCAACACTGCAGCCGTAAGTAGCACATCCAGTACTGGATTTAAGCTCGGTGCCGGTGAAACTAACGGCAAGCCGACAACGGATAATGCAGCTAAAAAGCTTGAGAATGCTTTCAAATCCGCTGAGATGGCTTACCAGCGCCAGATTGCGCTAATCGACATTACGGGTAAGAAAACCGTTGAAGTGACTGAACTTCAAAAGCTCCAGTTCGACATCGCCGATGGCAAGCTCGCGGGTCTTAACGCCGCGCAGAAAACCCGACTTGAGCAACTGGCGACTGAAATCGACCGCCTTAATGGTGTCCGCAAGGCGAATGAGGAAAACCAGAAGCTTGCCGAGTACGTGTCTGGCCTGCAGTCTTCTAACCAGAACGCGAAATCTTCTCTCGATATCGATGTTTCTGGCGGTTGGCTTGGAGAGCAGGAACGCGGGCGCATGAAAGAACGCCTGCAGCTACAGGCTGATTTCCTGTCGCGACAAAGCGATTTGCAAAAGCAATACCAGGCGGGTGACATTACCCAGTATCTCTACGAAAAAGAGACTTCCGCGTTAAACGATGCGCTGGAAGAACGTCTGAAAATTCAGGAGGACTATTACGCCAAGTTAGACCAGTTGCGAAACGATGGCACGGCCGGATTTGTATCGGGTCTGGCTACGCAAATTGAAGCTTCTATGGACCTGTACAGCAGCATGCAGCAGGTCGGCGCGCAGGCATTCAGCAGCCTCACGGACATGATTGTTGAATGGGCCGAGACTGGCAAAATGAACGTGAAAGACTTTGCGGCCACTTTTATTCAGTCAATGGGTACAGCACTGCTTCAATATGCCGCTGCTCAGGTTGCAATGGCAGCGCTGAACGCCTTCACGCAATGGATAGGAGTTCCCTACGTTGGCCCGGCCGTTGCGCCAGCGCAGGCAACAGCCGCAGCTGCGGCGGCAGGTGTGCTGATGATTGGCGTCAGCACCGCGCTTAAAGGCCAAGCGCATGACGGCATCGATTCAGTACCGGAAACGGGTACATGGTTGCTGCAGAAGGGGGAGCGTGTCACTACAGCCAGGACCAGCGCGAAACTTGATGCAACCCTTGATCGAGTGGGCAAGCAATCCATTGGTGGTCAGGTTTCGAACATCACCATTCCCGTTGAAGTGCATGGCGATCCTGATCAGCGCACCCTAGCGCTTATTGAAAGCGCAGTAACGCGCGGTGCCAGTCTGGGTTATCAGATGACAACCAACGATCTGGCTGCGGGCACCGGAAAAGCTTCCAAAGCGCTTAACAGTGCCTGGACGGTTGGGAGGAAGAAACGCTGATGGCTATCACCACCACTATTAACTATCCGCATAATGAACTTCCAGTTCCTCTGCAGGAAGGCTATGGCCTGCGACCTGTCAGCCCGCTGGTACGTACAGAAATGGCAAGCGGGCGTGCCAAGCAGCGCCGACGCTACATCTCAACGCCGACTGTTGCGAACGTGTCATGGTTGCTGACTGACAAGCAGGCGCAGGCGTTCGAAGCCTGGTTTCGCGATGCGCTTATGGATGGCGCGGCCTGGTTTAATATGAACCTGCGAACGCCTGGCGGTGAATCGCCGAAGGTGTGCCGGTTCACGGATATCTATGAAGGCCCGGATCTGGAGGGTGGCAATTTCTGGCGCTATTCGGCTCGGCTCGAGCTGAGTGAACGTCCGTTACTTCCGCCTGGCTGGGGCAATTTCCTTAGCTTTATCACCGGTTCGGACATAATCGATCTGGCATTAAACAGGGAGTGGCCTGAAGTATGACAGTACTAAACCGGCTTTATGCCTCGGGCGGGAATGAGGTGCTCATTGAGACGCTGCAGATTAACATCGGTGACAAGCTGTATTACCTCACCCGTGGATGGGACGATATAACCGCAACTACTGAGGGTGGAGAACTGGTAACGTTCGTCGCCTGTGGAATAGATATCGCGCTGCCGGCACGCAATGACGATGGCACGCAGGATCTTAAATTCGCTATAAGCAATGTCACCGGCACGGTTTCCGGAGCTATCCGGGATGCGCTTCAGAATCTTTCCGGCGCCACGCTGACCTACCGGCTTTACATCTCGACAAGCCTGAGCGCGCCGGTAGGCCGCCCGTACACACTATCGATTAAGTCCGGATACTGGACAGCAACCGAAGTGCAGATTACGGCGGGTTATATGAACGTGCTGGACCTTGCCTGGCCGCGCTACCGTTACACCCTCCCTGCTTATCCAGGTCTGCGTTACCTCTGAGGTTCTTATGCTTGATATCGATAAATACCGTTCTGTCATCTGGCAGATGGGAGGCCGCGTCTACCCCGTTCTCGACTGCTACGGGGTCGTGCATGAGGTACGAAAAGACCTTGGTTTGCCAGGGTGGCCCGTTTTCGAGGGGGTGATCCGAGAGGGGGATACAATGGCACGTCTCTGTGCTGATTTCAGCCGGACTGTTCGCCGGACAGAGGCGAAAGAGGGGGCTGTTGCCGCGTGTTATTCCGGTGGCGTTATCGATCACTTGGGTGTTGTGATTAGTCTTGACAGCATGCTTCAGGTAATGGAGTCGAATCCCCATCGCAATGTGACTGTGCTGCCGCTCGCACGCTTTGAGCGGCTTTACTCGAAAGTGGAGTATTACGAGTGACAATCCGAATTTTCCCTTCACGACTTCCGGGTGAGCCGCTGGAAACGCACAAAAACGGCGCTATTACGCTTCACCAGTGGCTAATGGAAAACGTCGCATGCTACGCACAAAACAGACCTCAGCACCCGATAGCTGTTGAGGTTAATGGCACACCGGTGCCGCCGAAGTCGTGGCCGCAATGTCAGTTACATGCTGACAGTGACGTCCGGATTTATCCTGTCCCCTACGGGCCGGCGGTTCCCGCCTGGGTTGCTTGGTCTGCCGTGGCGGTGGCGGTGGCATCTGCAGCTTATTCGATTTACATGATGTCCACGATGGATAAAGGAGGCTTCAGTGCTGCAGGGCAGGGTGATCAGATTTCCCTCGATCCGGCCAAAGCCAATACGGCGCGCCTGGGCGACCCTATTCGCGAGGTGTTTGGCCTGTACCGCATTTATCCGGATTATGTCGTGCAGCCGGTGAGCCGGTTCAGTAACGAGCGTGACATGATAACCACCATGTTTCTCTGCGTTGGTGTTGGGGAGTTTGACGACATCAGCATGGATGATATCCGCATCGGCGCCACGCCCGTCCTCAGCTTTGGTGAAGATGTTACCTATACCATCTATCAACCGGGCGCGGATGTGTCGGCCGACCCGCGCTCCGAAAACTGGTACAACTCAACGGAGGTGGGCAATACTGGATCCGGAACGGCAGGACTTGACCTTGGCTCCAGCGGGCCTGAAACGGCAAGTATCACAGCTGACGCCGTGCTGGTATCTGGCGGTACCGTGACGCTGATTGGCTCTTCGCCTGATAATGACGATGACAGCGAAACGGAAATCCCACTTGGTTGGGTTACCGGCACGCTCATTGATATCGAGGCGCCTGATACCTACACCGTGACCACAATCGAAGGTTACAGCGTTATATCTGGTTCCGTATCAGAAATCGCGCCGGTAGCTGGCATGCCGGTAACGCTCGGCATCAACAACGATCAGTTCGATTTGGTGGTTGATTCCTATCAGCCCGCTATAGCACCAGTTCCGGGTGTCGGAGGCAGTACCGCGTCGGTTACCGCCAGCGCGGCGCCGCAGACCTATAATTTCAGCACGTCACCGCAGACATTTTCCTTTACGTGGAAGGGGCGCACCTGGCCCGTTTCGCTGACGGCGAACTATGTCAACATGAGCGGGCTGGTGGCGGCAATTACCAGCCAGCTAACCGGCTCCGGGCTTGTAGCAAATGACAGGTCAGGCCGCATTATCATCAGTGAAGAATCCAGCCCGTTTGCAGGCGGTGTCATTACTTACAGTACGCTGCCGGTGGCGGTATTCGGAAGTGCACCATCTTCTGTAACAGGTGTGGCATCCACCGGGGGCGCTGCTGGCCGTATGGCTAATATCCGGCTTTCCTATGCCAGCGGCGGCGGGAAATTTGCTGGCTTGCCGGACGGACAGCAAAGGTTCAGCCTCTCGCCGGCGAATTACCAGTATCAGATTACAGCTATCGATGGGCTGACAATTACAGTGGCTCGTGTGGCAGTCTCTGGTAATAACATAACCAGTGTAGATGCTACCTGGCCTGGATTTGTCAGCCGCACCTTGCTGGATGCGTCAGTCACTGGCGTAAACGATAAATACGACTGGATAGGCCCGTTTCTCTCCTGCCCGGACGGGGAAACCACCGATCGGCTGGAAATTAATCTTAACTTCCAGAATGGTCTGGTGAAGTACAACGACAAAGGAAAAAAGAGAAACAAGACCGTGGTTGTGGTCGTTCAATACCGTCCCGCGGGCAGCCAAGAGGACTGGCAGGAAAAGGCGTTCAGCTACACCCGGAAAACGGAGGATCAGATAGGCTTTACGGAGGTTCTTGACGTGGCACGCGGACAATATGAGGTACGCATGCGCCGCACAGAACCGCCTGCTGGCAGCAGCACCCGCGATCAGGTTTATTGGCAGGCGCTGCGTGCAAGGCTTTCCAGCAGGCCAATCCGCTATGATGACGTTACGACCATTGCGCTGACAATCCGTACCGGCTCACGTCTGGCTGCTCAATCTGATCGGCGGATAAGCATAACGGCTAAGCGCCGTTATGAGCATTTCCCGTCGCGCAGCATCAGCGGCGCTATCTGGCATGTGCTGACAAGCATCGGCATGCGGGAGGACCAGATTGATGGTGATGGTATCGCAGCGATCGAATCTGCCTGGTGGACGCCACGCGGTGAAACTTTCGATTACTCAGCCAGCGAGTCTGGATCCTCCGCGCTCGATATTCTGAAAAAAATCTGTAATGCGGGGATGGGCTATTTCCTACTGTCAGATGGCTTGGCTTCGGTTGGAAGGGAAGGGATAAAAGCATGGTCTGGGGTGGTAAGCCCGCAGGAAACGACAGATACGATGCAGACCGCTTTTACGGCGCCCACGGAAGATGATTTTGATGCAGTCGATGTGACTTTTATCAGCTCGGTGACGTGGGCGGAAGAAACTGTTCAGTGTCGCTTTGGTAGTGACACGCCACGTAAAATTGAGGATTACAAACTCGACGGCGTTATTGACGCAGACCGCGCGTGGCGCATCGGCATGCGTCGTTTGATGAAATACATCTATCAGCACCTGTCGCATTCCGCCGCCACGGAACTGGATGCGCTGTGTTATCAGTTCGGTGACCGTCTGGTACTGACCGATGACATTCCCGGCAGCGAGACCATCAGCTGTCTTATTACGGATATGAGCCGTGACGGCGAAACCGTGACACTGAAAGTCAGCGAGCCACTTGACTGGACGTTTGAAAACCCGCGTTGCGTGTTACGCTTTCAGGACGGTAGCGCGTCTGTGCTGCTAATACCTCAGCGGGTGGATGAATTCACCCTGACGATACCGGAGAGCAGCGCGCTTCGCTTGGATGAGTGGGACATGGATAGTCCTTACATTGAGCCGCTGCGGCTGGTGTTCTGCTCGTCAAAGCGTGTTGGTTATGACGCAATTATCAGCAGCATTGATCCTTCTTCAGATGGTACCTGCCAGCTTACAGCTGCTCAGTATTCACCGCTTTTTTACCAGTTTGACGACGCGAACTACCCTGGCGCCGCCGTCTAACACTAACGGAAAACACGACCCGCCTAAGGCGGGTTTTTTATGTCCGGAGCAAGCATGACCACTTATAATACACGTAATCCGCTTGGTTCTTCTGATCCGCGCGATTTATTCGATAATGCCGAAAACATGGATCACTTCGAAAATGATATGCAAAAAGAATATTGGCCTGACAGGTTTGGCAGGCAGCGTATCACTCGATATGGACAGGAAAAAATAAGTAAGCAAGCTATCTCTCAATACGGATATATCACTCTGGATTCATTTCAGGCGGGCGCAAATATCACGCTTCCGAATCAGGTTTTGCGCGACACGAACAATGGTGAGTATTATCGATGGGATGGTGCGTTTCCAAAAAAAGTGCCAGATGGTTCAACGCCACAAAATACCGGTGGTGTAGGAAAGGGGTCCTGGGTATCAGTCGGAGATGCATCTTTAAGAGCAAATCTTGCTGCGCCTGGTGGCGTGGATTTAGTTGCGGATGCAGTAGACAAGCGGGGCGACATAATGTCCGGCGGTTTACGCATCTCAACCACGTACGGAAATCTTATAGTTGGCGACCAGCCAGTCGGCGTAACAGGTGCTACATGGCCGTCACCTGATTCGCTAAGAGATGCCATAAACATTGCGCGTCGTATTGATAACGCTCCTACAAACTGCCACGCCTTCGCAGATAAGACAGTTATTAATCAGGCTTCTGATTATGGCGGGTATGGAGCTTTTGATTCAACGCTAATCATAACTGGCGGCCACGCTCAAAATCACGCTTACAGCTTTCAGGATCGTATTAATTACGCCGGGAGCGGCTCTCTGGAAAATATGCAGGGATTTTATTCATCCCCTTCACATAATGGAACCGGGACGATACTTAATCGTAAAGGTGTGTATATTAATGATGTACTGCTTGGAAGCACTGGCGTAATAGGTGAACAGAGTGGAGTTTATATTGAGCATTTAAAGGCGGCTCAGGGAGCGAACGTAGCTATAAATGTCAGACAGATGGATGGCTATGGCTATTATGCGCCCAATCTTGGCAAGATGTTCCAGAATGGTGCCGCAGGATTTGGCGTAGATCCATCACAACTAACGAATGCTATAAACTGGCGCGGCGGAGCGACTGGTAACTTTTACGGTTTCGTGACAACTGACGCAAACGGGACTTATTTAGGTACAACAGGCGACACTGGCTTAAAATTTGTATCCGGAAATGAGGTGCGTCTCCAGATTAAGCCTGCCGCAGTATCCCAGCGAGCGCTAACCCCTGGCAATGATAATTCTACTCCGTTAGGTGATATCGTAAACCGCTGGAGCACTGTTTTTGCTGGCACCGGCTCAATTAATACTTCAGACGGCCGCGAAAAATCACAGCCAGTCACTGCGTCAGAGCTATCGAAAACCATGGCTAATGACGAAGATGCAATACTTGATGCGTGGGGCGATGTATCAATAATCGCTTTTCAGTGGCTGAATTCTATTAAAGAAAAGGGGCAGGCTGACGCGCGCTGGCATTTTGGCGTTATTGCACAACAAATTAAAGATGCGTTTGATTCCAAAGGAATCGACGGGACTCGCCTTGGCCTGCTCTGTTACGATGAATGGCAAGACCAGTACGATATTATCCCTGAGGAGGTGGTTGAGCATCCTGCCGAGTATTCTTCTATTTTGGATGTATCAATGCAGTTAATCGTCAAGAAAGAAGCCTGGACAGAGGTTGTAAAGCCTGAGGGTAGAGTGCTGGTTACACCGGCGGGAAACCGCTGGGGCATTCGTTCAGACCAGTGTCTGTGGTTAGAAGCTGCATATCAGCGAAGAGAACGGCAGAAACTGGAGGCCAGAATTAGCAAGCTTGAGGATTTATTCCCCAGTAAATAGCTATTGCTTGTGCTTCCATAGCGAATACTCATCCCACAACCAGATAGCTATCATTGCAACATCAATACCAACGAAGCCCTTCGCAGAAGACATGCCTGTTATTAGCATTAGCAGGCATGTCACACCCATTGCCCTGATAAACCAATGGCTTACTTTTGCAAATGTACTCATAAAACTTACCTCTTATAAAGCTAGAATGTTACAGCCAAGTTAAGGCTGAATCAACAGCAAAAGCCAGAGCATAGGCCGAGTTTAACCCTGATATGCTTGATATACCTGTTAATATATACAGTGTTTCATTTTTATTATAACACCATGAATAAGAAGCTTTTGAGAATTGTAAGTTAGCCATATAAGTAATAGTATGGGATTTTTACTATCATATGGTGTTTACTGTGGTTCTGGGGAAAGTAAAAAGTATACATTATCTTCGTGGCATAGCGGCTTTGATGGTTGTTTTTTATCATCTTAAGGCCACGCTTAATGATGTATACGCGCAAAAAGATTTAGGGGATATGCTATTTAATAGCGGGGCTTTTGGAGTAGATTTATTCTTTATCATTAGTGGCTTTATCATCTGTTATTCAACTGAGAGAAAAGAATCCTTTATGCCCTTAAAATATCTCTTAAGAAGATTTTTCAGGATATATCCGCTTTTATTTGTATCTTTGATTGTGACATATCTATTTATAAGCAATCAAGGTGGGTTTTCATTTCTGCTGCGATCTGCAATACCTTTAAACACTAACTATGATGCTGGATCACCTTTTTTCGGATATAATCTCTTAGGACCCGCCTGGACACTCAGCTACGAAATAGCATTCTATGCTTTATTCCTGCTTTCTTTTGTCCTGTCTCACAGATTCAGATGGCTTATCTGCTCCGGATTGATACTGCTTTTTGTCTTGGGCGTTCAGTACTACTACACAGGAGGGGTAACTCTTCTCGCATACAACAGTAATAATTTTGCGACCGGGACTATTTGGCACGCTCCATTAACTTTCTTATCTTCACCTCTATTTATCAATTTCATTTACGGGCTTGTTGCGTATAAGTTAATTTTGTTTATTCAGTCAATTACCTTATCTGATAGAATTAAACGTACTTTAACCCTGTTTTCATTATTTCTTTTCTTGATTTCGTCCTTGGTAATTCTCTCTGTTCAGGTGTACGGACATGGCCCGCTTCTTTGGGGCGCGTGGTGTTTTGCTTTGGTTGTGTCGGCGCTAATATTTGAAATGAATAACAACTTAAGAGACATTAAACCTTTGAGCTTTTTAGGCGACGTGTCTTATTCATTGTATTTAACACATGCGATTTTGATTGAAATATTTCGTAAAAACCCTGAAGTCTTTACTCTATTCAATAATCAGAAAGGGTTTTCTCAGGTTATATATTTGGTCATCCTGTCGCTATTTCTCGCTTACTTTGTGCATCATCTTATAGAAAAAACCTTCATTTCTGTAGGGAAGATGCTCATATCAAAGATTGGAACAAAACGTAATCATACCCATAAAAAGACAAAGCTTGAGGGGGCTTTGAGCGCGGATCAATAGGCTGCTATAGCTTGATCCTCCTCTCTTTTAAAACTACTGTAAATATAAACAGTATTTTATCAGGGGAGGATAACAATGCACGCAGCAGTACCAAAACTCAAATTAGAAGAAATTTGCGGCGTTAACCGCAGCTCATGTCTTGTAGAAACGCCATCCGGCTACGCAATCATTCAGCCCGATATGATGCCGAAGGAAGGCGCGCGCGTGCTGGTGGCCGCGCTCGGTCAGTTGCAGTTCGCTGTGATAATGGGCGGTGTGCTGATAACTGAAGATGGCGAGAGCATTGAAGGCGACGCGCTAAAAGATGTGAATGTTGTGGGAGTGGTGACGTTTTTCGTGAACGGCGCCATCGCGTTTACTGATGAAAATCCGGTGCTGTGATGTTTGCGCTGGTGGACGTGAACAGCTTCTATGCAAGCTGTGAGACAGCGTGGCGCCCGGATCTGAGACATAAGCCGGTAGTGGTTCTGAGCAATAACGACGGCTGTGTTATCGCGCTTTCTGCCGAAGCGAAAGCTATAGGGATTAAGCGGGGCGCACCGTATTTCGAACAGCGTGAGCTGTTTCGCCGGCACGGCGTTGTGGTGTTCAGCAGTAACTACGCTCTTTATGGCGATATGTCGCAACGGGTGATGACGACGCTTGAGGCGATGTGCCCCCGGGTTGAAATTTACAGCATCGACGAGGCCTTCTGCGATCTGATCGGGGTAAGAAACTGTCGAGACCTGGACGAGTTCGGGCGGGAGATACGTGCCACTATTCGTCAGCATACGCTGCTGACTGTCGGCGTAGGAATTGCCCAGACAAAGACACTGGCGAAACTTGCGAACCATGCGGCGAAGAAGTGGACCAAAACCGGTGGAGTGGTTGACCTGTCGAACCAGACACGACAGCGAAAGCTGATGGCGCTGGTTCCTGTCGAGGATGTATGGGGCATTGGCCGGCGCATCAGCAAAAAACTTGAAGCGATGGGCATTAAAACTGCTCTTGATCTGTGCGATACCGATATTCGTTTTATCCGCAAACACTTCAGCGTGGTGCTGGAAAGAACGGTGCGGGAGCTTCGCGGCGAAAGCTGCCTCGGGCTGGAAGAGTTCGCGCCAGCAAAACAAGAGATTATCTGTTCCCGCTCGTTCGGAGAGCGCGTCAGCGACTATCAGCGTATGCGCGAGGCAGTCTGTTCGTATGCGGCGCGCGCGGCGGAGAAACTGCGCAGTGAGCATCAGTATTGCCGCTACATTTCCACCTTCATTAAAACCTCACCGTATGCCGCCGATCCCTTTTACGGGAATAGCGTCGGCCAGCGGCTGCTTACACCCACCCAGGACACCCGCGATATTATCAATGCCGCCGTTCGCTGCCTCGACCATATCTGGCGCGACGGTTTTCGGTACCAGAAAGCAGGCGTGATGCTTGGCGACTTCTTCAGCCAGGGTGTGGCGCAGCTTAACCTTTTCGACGATAACGCACCGAAGCCAAACAGCGCCGCGCTGATGTCAGTAATGGACACGCTGAACATGAAAGACGGAAAGGGCACGCTGTATTTTGCCGGTCAGGGGATAACGCAGTCCTGGCAGATGCGGAGGGAAATGTTGTCGCCGTGCTACACGACGCACCTTGCTGATGTGCCGGTAGCCCGGGCTAATTAGGGAAAAGGCTGTGTCGCTTTTGTGTCGTAAATGTGTCGTGACCGGCCGCCGCGAACGGATCCGGAAAGACAAATAACGACAATTAGCGACACAGTGATCGAAGCGAACGCGGAAAAACAGTGTAGTTACAGTACGTTAAAAATAGACCTACGTTCTTCTAAATCGTGGGTCTCGCGCGCGTCCTTTGGAGGACAAAACGACAGGGTTTTTACCATCATTGCTACGTCTGGAAAGAGCCGAAAAACGGTTATCAAAACACAGAAGAGGTTACGAGAAATCAGTGACTTAAGATATCGATGAAAGGGTGAGCTAAATTAAAATTTTTTAAAGAATATCTTTTTATATCAACGAGCAATACAGTTTCCTATGAACTACTGCTGCGTCATATGGAATGGTTCGAAGCGGCTGACCTTATCGTGAAAGGTATGGAAGGCGCTATCAACAACAAGACCGTGACCTATGACTTCGAGCGTCTGATGGAAGGCGCTAAGCTGCTGAAATGTTCAGAGTTTGGCGACGCGATCATCGCGAACATGTAATCCGCCTGGCGGGTTAACGAAGAACGGGAGCCATCGCGCTCCCGTTTTTTTTATACATCTAAAACAGCACCTCCTGTTTAGGTGGTCAGCAACAGGTTGGCTCTGCCAACAATGCTACGCACAGGAAAATCTGCATTCGTTATTTCTATAACTGATAAGGGTTTAACCATACGTAGATTCCAGAAAACATCTCATGTGCTTTGATGTTTTTAATATCATATCGTATGGACACACAGGCGCCGATTTCGCCTTTTGCGTAACAAGGTTAGCCGTGAAGTTTCCAGGCAAATACGAATCTCAAGTGAGCAGCCCGGCAGAGAAATTGTTGAGCTTAATGCCCAGACCATCATGTTCATTTACTTTGCCGTGCTGAGGATGACCCTTACAAAAATTGCTGCTTGCGCTGGATGATGCTCTTAATGCGGAGCCATCCCCTAATCTGGTTGGTTTATCAGAGGCTGGGTGCGGAGTATATTTTTATTCTGAATTTTTTCTGGGCATAGATAAAACATGAGCATTGTGGTCCGTAAAGCGCAGGCCTGCGATTTCGATGCATGGCTGGTTCTCTGGAATAGCTATAGCAGTATCAGTAGTGGCTCCGTTAGCGAAGATATTACGCAACATACATGGAAGCGCGCTCTTGACCCGGCATCGCCTGTTCTTTGTCGTCTTGCTGAGTTCGATGGAAATGTTGTTGGTTTTGCTATGTGTGTGTTACATGAAGGCACCTACTACAATAAGCCGGTTTGCTACCTTGAGGATTTTTTTGTCATGGATGGTTTACGCGGGAAGGGGATTGGCAAGGCTGTGCTTGAACATCTTCGTAATGAAGCCATCAGTGAAGGCTGGGCGAAAGTCTACTGGTTTACCCGTTCCGGTAATCCGTCCCGTAAGTTATATGACAAGGTTGCTGCAACTGATGATGTTGTTCGGTATCGAATGACGTTGTAATACGCTGGCGGCGGACCTGTTATTTTCAGAACTGAATCTCAAATTAAACGCTGTTTCCCTCTGGGGCTTTATAGCAACTGATTATTCCACCGCCTGGCGGGTTAACGAAGAACGGGAGCCATCGCGCTCCCGTTTTATTTGCATTCGAAAAAGGGCCGGGGATGGCGTTGCCCCTTCGTTTATCGTTGACCGCAGGCGGGCATACTTTATAAACGAATCGTCACCAGGATGCTTTTTCGCCGTTGCTGAGGATTGACATTAGCCAAATCAGGCTAATAATTCTGCAATCTGGTAAAACCCGTGTATCAGAACGCATCGGCAGGAGTTTGTCTCCTGTTGCATGCGGACCACTACAACCAGCTGTGGTCTATCGAATGGTTTCCGGCACGGAATAAAGCTGCATGTGTGTTAATCGCCAGCTCTCAACGGGCTGGCTTTTTTTTATGACCGTGTTGCTTGCCTGCCACTCTCATCACGCGCTAAGGCTGAGTCAGTGCCGTCGGCAAGCCGGTATCATACGGTGCATTAATTATCGAAAATTAGCCCTTTTGTTGGGCCGCTGGCGGAACGCCAGAACAGGCCTGGAGCCATTATTTGTCATAAAAAAGGGTTTCCGGTCAGGCTTATACGCTACTTCAGCGCAGGACATTTATTTTAGGAGGCTTTTGTATCAACGTGTTGTGCGCATTTATATTTTTTCCACGCATGGATAATAAGACCGGGCAAAACATATTATTCCGCGTTTGTGAATCCCCGGAATTGAGGGTTGTAGGATCAGGCGTGAAGCAATACGATGTTTTCTTTTTAAAATCAGGATGATTTCAGAGTGTTTAGTTTTGATAAGTTAATAACCCCAAGAATTATCAGCGCGCTTTACATAATCACGCTTGCATTCTTAGTTATTGCAGCGGTATTAACCTTTTTTACTCGTGGATTTAACGCCGCCGGTATCATGTTGCTGATTATGGCTGTCTTCGCCCGTATCTTTTTTGAGTGCATCATGGTGACATTTAAAAACAATGAGTACTTGCGACGGATAGCAGAATCTCTGGAAAAAAAATGATACCAACCGCCTACGGGCGGTTTTTTTATGACCGTCACGATAAATAAGTTCGTATGTTTCCAATCAATAGAGGCAAAAAAACTCAGCGCTTATAGCAAGTGTATGCCAAACCTTTTCAGCAAGGCCGCCCAACCGGTAAATACCAGCATGGTCGTCGCGCAACTGGCCGCCAGGGTAAGCCAAAACCCAAGCCGCTGGTAAAGAAAAGGAAACAGAATAAACATGGGTAGGGTGGGCACCACATACCAGAACGTGTACCAGGCATGGTTGGCAATTTTTAGCTGGCTTTGTCCTTCAAATTTCATCCAGACAAGGACCAGAACCGTGACCAGCGGCAGCGCAGCGATGAGGCCGCCGAGGCGATCGCTGCGTTTAGCAACCTCAGAGATTAAAACCACAAGCCCTGCCGTAATTGCATATTTTGTGATAAGCCACAGCATCCCGTTCCTCCAGACATAACGTTAACGGCAGCAGGATAATATGCATCATCAGGCATAATTATGAGCGCCCCTGAGATGAGTGTTAGCTGTAAGCGTAAGTATAAGCAAGCGTGCTTAGCGATAAAACATCAGGCATAAATCAGCAGAGGTAATTTAAAGGCATGGCGAGTTATTTAAGAGCTTTTATTGTCACCCGGTAAGGAAGGAATTTCTTGCAGCGCTTCAAGGTTTATTTCGGGGTCTTTTGTATCCAGCAGTGTGGTTATGGAAAGCAATTCATTAAACTGGGTGAGCAGGAGTTCTGCGTCTGTTTTAAGGGGGCTGTCTGAGGAGTCCAGGGCTGCGTTAATTGCTTTTTTTACGCTTTCAATCATCTCGTCGGTGCCGCCCTGTTTTCCCAACGTTAAAAGCATGGCGCTGAGGAGCAGGGATTGAGCTTCAACTTGTGCTGTGAGTAATTTGGCTTCCGCATCCATTTTGGAGATCTTTGCAATCATACTAATAATTACATTTTTCATCACTGCCTCCTGTTTTTTAGACATACTAAACCTTTCAATGTCAGAGGCAATATCAGTAAGTCTTAAACAGGATCCGCGTTGCATTTAAATGAAGCAGAGGAAACGCTCTCATTGCGCAGTACTTGTTTATCCTGCACTTACCCTTCGCCTGAATGAAACGGCAGTCTTTTCATTAATCCGGCTGTGAAATAAGTGAAATGATTGTGCGGGGAGCCTGGGCGCCGGTTGACATCCTTGTCTTTACGTCGCTCACTTTGTTGCCTTTCACCTGCTGTGTTCTGATTGCAAAGGACGATTGCGGTGAATAAAAAGGATGGTTCTGCGCTTCATTTTCGTTCATGCGGTCGCGTCTTTGCGGCTTCTGTTTCTGCGACGTTGCATCAGCCGCGCCCGCAGGATGTCGTATACCCAGTTATAAAGCATGGTATAGGGCAGGAAGAAGAGAATGAAACCTATCTCCAGCAGGAACGCTTCTGTCAGGGAAATACCCAGGAAACCGGCGGCGATGGATACGCCAATTACGATAAACCCGCACTCAAAGCCTGCCGCATGCAGCGCGCGCACTTTTGCCGTGCGGGCGACCCGGTGCGCCGGCCAGAGTCTGTCGAATATCGCGTTGTAAATAACGTTCCAGATCATGGCGGCGGTAGCCAGCAAAACGGTCAGCCCGCCCATTTCCATAACCTTGCGTCCCATCAGCCAGGCGGCGGTGGGCGCAAGTATGATGGTGGCGATGCCTTCAAAGCAGACGGCATGGAATACGCGCTCCGCAAGGGTGCGTTTTTCGGGTTCGGAAGTTTGCATTTTCGTTCGCCTTTTCGTGCGGGATTAATCAACAAGGTTTCCGATTTTATCGATGATGATGATAACTTAAAGATAGGATCCATCGATAAAAGCGATACTTCATGCGTTACTCCCCTGAAGCCCTGACCGCCTTTGTAGAAACGGTTGCCGCCGGGTCGTTTTCTGCGGCGGCGCGAAGGCTGCGTAAAAGTCAGTCCACTATCAGTACAGCCATCGCCAATCTGGAGGCAGACCTTGGCGTGACGCTGTTTGACCGTTCTGCCAGGCAACCGGTGCTGACCGAGCAGGGCCATCAGGTATTTGGCTACGTTCAGGCGATTCTTGCCGCCAGCGAAAGGCTGGACGAGCTGGCTATCTCCTTAGCCGGCGAGACGGAACCGCGCCTGTCGTTCGTGCTTTCCGACACCCTCGATCCAAAAGTACTGGAAAACTTACTCGCCCGTTTCGACAGCGCCTTTCCCCATACCGAATTCGAGTGTCTGATTGGGGAAGATGAGGACGTTATCGATCTGCTGCAGAAAGGGCGCGCGCAAACAGGCTTAATTGAGGCAAGGGAGAGTTATCCGGTCGACATCGGCTTTAGCCGCCTGCCGCGCCAGACCCATATGGCTATCTATGTCGCTGCGCGCCATCCGCTGGCGCAGCGCAGGCAAATTACCTTTGATGAACTTCATGCCTGGCGCGAACTGCAGCTGAATACCTATCTCGAAAGGCCTGACAACCTTTGCCGCGGGCCGGTATGGTCGGCGCCAAACTATCTGATGCTGCTCAGCATGGCGGTACAAGGCTTTGGCTGGTGCACCTTGCCCTGCGCGCTGGTGGCGGAATTCGCCGCGCCTGGTAGCCTGGTAACGCTGCCGGTGCCAGGCTGGCCGCGGGCGTTATCCATTGACCTGTTATGGAACAAGCGAACGCCGCCCGGGGTGGCGGGAAAATGGTTACGTCAGTATTTACTTTATGAAAGCGCCCAGGAAGACGCGCCGCCTGAAGCAGGCCGTTGAAACTGGCCCGTTGCTTGAAGGACAAAGCTGGAGAACGCCTTGTCGTTATCAGGCGCGTGAAGCAAACCGCGCGCTTAACTGCGCGCTCATACTATCCAGCAACTGGAAGCGGCGACGGTACTCCGCGCGTTTTTTGCTGGGAATGCTCTCCAGCGTTTTTCGCTCCAGTTGCAGCGGCAGACGCCAGCGAAACGCGCCTTCACGCACGCCTTCCACCGATTCCCAGAATTCGTCGTAGCTGGCATGGAAATGGCGGCCTTTGCTGAACCGGTAACGCAGCGCGCGAAACACATGCCCGTTGTTGCTGACGCCATAGATGGCGCGGATATCCGTAAGCGCCGCCAGTTGCCAGAGAAATTCCAGCAGCAGCCGTTTAGGAAACAAACCATAGCAGGCGCGCGTCGCTTGTTTAATCATTTCATGTGCAACGTTGCGGCGCGGCCCTTGTAAGCCGCCGATAACCAGCTGCCACTGCTTTTGCCGACGCGTGACGCTGAACGTCAGGCTGGCAAGCAGAGTCTGGTTTGCATCGCGCAGCCAGAGCGTGCATTCGCCTTCGCGCTCCGCCTTTCTGGCGCAGGAGGCGCCAAGAGTGAAGGCGGTTTCTTCTTTGCCCGGGAATTGTAGCAGCGGTGTCTCTGACATTGCCGTAAACGCGCTGGCGAGAGACGCCGGCAATGTGCTGAGAAACTGGTAATGGCTGACAATAGCATCAGCCCGCTGGCCCGCCGACAAACCGCGAACAAGATAAAGACGGTGTGTTTTGCCAGGCAGCGTAATTTGCGACTGGAGCAGTTGCCCAAAATCGGCCCGCTGCGCGAGGCCGGAAAGCATCCGGCGCGTAGAGGGGTAGAAGAGCAGGGAGCGAAGCAAGAATTTCAGTCGGTAATCCCATTTGCTCCATACAGGGCCGGGGATACATTTCCCGGTGACGAGTGCGGTAATGAGGTGCTCGCCCGGCTGTGGCGCGCAGGCAAAAGGCAGGTTGCTGTCAGTCAAAATAATCATCTCGTTCTGGGTTTGCGATGATTATAAGGACAGCCATTTAATAGCTTAACAGAAGCCGTAAATAATCCGCGGGGCCGTTTAGGGTTTATTTAGAAATAGCGATAATGGTCGGGCAGGCAAAGATGATTAAATCATTTTCTTTTTTTAACTCAGCGAAAACAATGGATTACTAAATTTTAGGTTTCATTGTGAATGTGGCGGGTTTTACGTGTGGTTTTGCATGAAGGCGTGCATGAAAATAACACATTCGCGATGGCGTTTTTATTTTCGTCGAAATCCCCGCGCCGATAATACCCTTTTTAGCATGCATTTATTTCAACATATCCTAAACGGCGCATTAATAGAGAAAAAAATAAAAGGCGGTACAAAAGAGTAGCCCACCAGCAAATACACCTGACAGCAGACGTTGCCTGCCCGTTACGCCATCTGCCGGTCGCCGCCTGTTTTCGCCTGCGGGCAAACCAGCCAGAAATGACGGTGCGGGATTGGCGCTGTAGAGGATCGGGTGCGATACGCCATGAAGCAGCAAAACTACTCCCTGAGGAGTAGAAATGCATTAGTAGAAAGCAATAAAATGTAAAAATGGTTAATTAAATTAATATTCGACACATTAATTTGAGTTAAGTATTGAATATCTGGCGTAACTCTCTATGTTTAATTTGTCGGTTTTCCTCTCTTGTTTAGAGTTATTCCTGATATTGCCCGCCTGCTCAGGCGGGTTTTTTTTTGCTTTTCTTTACCGTTGACCAATAAATAAGCGCAATCCTGTACGCATTATAATTTCATGTACAGTTTCAGGCGGGGGTAAAATAAAAAGTAGTGCGGCTATTTGCGCTTTGCTGTTTCTTAAGACATGCTTATCGATATGAAGTCAATCTGTTCATTAACCAGCCCCCTGTTAACGTTATAACGACAGTGGGTTAGCGGATTATTTGCGTGATGATTAAATCGATTAATGATGCTTAATTCCGAAATGGTAAATTTATTCCGCCGGTAGCTCACCAGGTAAGAGTAACTGTCAACTGAGCAGGGGGTACGAGGTTCGAGTCCTCGCCGGCGGACCCCTTTAGCGACGCTTCGCCACGCAGGCAGACGCCCTTGCGCAGCAGCGTGCAAAAAGAGAACGTTTTATCCGCTCCGTTGAATCGCCGCCATTTTTTCGCCAGTCCGCCATTCTTCTAGTAGGGTTAAAGCAGTATTTAAATGCGCAGGGGCGAGCGCCCCTCGTCTGCATAACCACTACCGGAGGGAAAGCATGACGCAACCATCTTCACCGTCAGCCGCTAATGAAGAACTGCAGTTGCTCGACCGTTACTGGCGTGCCGCCAATTATCTGTCCGTTGGGCAAATCTACCTGATGGATAACCCCCTGCTGCGCGAGCCGCTGCGTCCCGAGCACATCAAGCCCCGCCTGCTCGGCCACTGGGGCACTACGCCGGGGCTTAACTTTATCTATGCGCACCTCAACCGGGTCATTCGCCACCGCTCTCTTGATATGATTTACATCTGCGGACCCGGTCACGGTGGGCCGGGAATGGTGGCGAACACCTGGCTTGAAGGCAGTTATAGCGAGATCTACCCGCACATCAGCGAAGATGCCGCGGGCATGCAAAAGCTTTTTAAGCAGTTCTCCTTTCCCGGCGGCATCCCAAGCCACGCAGCGCCGGAAACCCCGGGCTCCATTAATGAAGGCGGCGAATTAGGCTATTCGCTTTCGCACGCCTTTGGCGCGGTATTTGACTATCCGGATCTGATTGCCGCCTGTGTTATCGGCGACGGCGAAGCCGAGACCGGGCCGCTGGCTTCAGGCTGGCATGGCATTAAGTTCCTCAATGCCGCGCGCGACGGCGCGGTGCTGCCCATTTTGCACCTTAATGGTTACAAAATAGCCAATCCCACCCTGCTCGGACGCGCCAGCGACGACGACCTGCAACAACTCTTCAGCGGCTATGGCTACGAGCCGTTTTTCGTCAGCGGCAACGAGCCGGAAAAAATGCATCGGCAGATGGCGCAGACGCTGGACCAGGCGCTGGACAACATCCGCCGCTATCAGCAGCAGGCGCGCAGCGGCGGCGAGGCGCAGGCTATCCCGCGCTGGCCGATGATCATTCTGCGCAGCCCTAAAGGCTGGACGGGACCGCAAACGGTCGATGGCAAAAAAGTGGAGGGTTTCTGGCGCGCGCATCAGGTGCCTGTCGCCTCCTGCCGGGAGAACGACGAACATCGCCAGATCCTGGAAACGTGGATGCGCAGCTATCATCCCGAAGATCTTTTTGATGAGCAGGGCAGGCTTAAGCCCGAGCTGCGGGCGCTGGCGCCGGAGGGCGATAAACGCATGGGCGCAACGCCCTATGCCAATGGCGGCAGGCTGCGGCGCGAGCTGCAAACCCCGGCTATCAGCGATTATGCCGTTGAGGTGACGACCCGGGGCGAGCCGCAGGTTCAGTCTACCGAAGTGCTGGGCAGTTACCTGCGCGATATCTTCACGCGCAACCAGGATAACTTCCGCCTCTTCGGCCCGGATGAAACCGCCTCCAACCGCCTCAGCAACGTGTTTGACGTGACCAACCGCACCTGGCAGGAGCCGGTTGAGCCTTACGACGAGCAGCTTGCGCCGGATGGCCGCGTCATGGAAATTTTGAGCGAGCACCAGTGTCAGGGCTGGCTCGAAGGCTATCTGTTGACGGGCCGTCACGGCCTGTTTAACTGCTACGAAGCCTTTATCCATATTGTCGATTCGATGTTCAACCAGCACGCCAAATGGCTGAAGGTGACACGCAAGCTGCCGTGGCGCGAGCCCGTCTCTTCCCTTAACTATCTGCTCTCCTCCCATGTCTGGCGACAGGACCATAACGGCTATAGCCATCAGGATCCGGGCTTTATGGATCATGTCGCGAATAAGAAAGCAGATATTGTGCGCATTTATCTGCCGCCCGACGCTAACACGCTGCTGTGGGTGGCGGACCACTGCCTGAAAACCTGGGACCGCATTAACGTCATCGTGGCCGGCAAGCAGCCTGAACCGCAGTGGCTGACCATGGAAGAGGCGGTGAAGCACTGTGAAGTGGGGCTTGGCGTCTGGCCCTGGGCGGGCAATGAGCAGCAAGGCAAAGAGCCGGACGTGGTGATGGCCTGCGCAGGTGATGTGCCGACCATGGAGACGCTGGCCGCCGTCGATTTGCTGCGCCATTATCTGCCGGACCTGAGCGTACGGGTGGTTAACGTGGTGGATTTGATGGCGCTACAGACCCAGGAGCAGCATCCGCACGGCCTGAGCCAGGAAGCGTTTGATGCCATCTTTACCAAAGATAAACCGGTTATTTTCGCTTTTCACGGCTACCCGAGCCTTATCCACCGCCTGACTTACCTGCGCAATAACCATCGCAACTTCCACGTTCGCGGCTTTATGGAGGAAGGCACGACCACCACGCCTTTCGATATGACCGTGATGAACGAGCTCGACCGCTTCCATCTGGCCCAGGCAACAATTCTGCGCGTTGACAAATTACAGGGGCAGGCGGATGAGATCCTGGATGAGTTGCAGGAAAAGATAGCCGCTCACCATCGTTATGTTCGGGAATATGGCGAAGACTTGCCGGAGGTGCGCGGCTGGAAGTGGCCTTCGCAGCAGGGCAGCGGCAACGCGCCAGAATAACTGCGCAAGCCAGGCCCCGTTAGCGGGCAAAACGGGGTTCTCAGCTACACTTATTTCTCCAACATGCCAGGAGGTTTATATGGTCGACAAAGATTCCAATACGCATCGTAAAGAGGAAGGCGAGGCGAGCAAAGGCTTGCCCGAGGCGGCGCCGAAGGGAGGCAACGCTTATGAGGAAGACGACACGCTAAGCCATGACGACCACCGCAAGCCGCAGCGTACAGAGGACGAATAATCGGCAATAGCGACCGGCGCGGCGACAATAGCTGCGCTTGCGTACGGTACGATGGCAAGCATCAAATTAAGTTATGGATGAGGCGGCGAGAAGAGGGGGATCGAACAAGCAGGCGGCCATAACGTTAAAGCCTCTCCCTGGAGGTTTTATCCAGGAAGAGGCTTTATACACTTTCTTTCCCTGAAAGGTAGCTATTTAGCGCACTTAGTCAGACTTACGTCCGCCGCCATGGCTATTCTGTCCACCTTTCTTACCTGCTTCAGAGGCTTTTTCGCGGTCATTAGCGAAGTTACCGCCGCTGTGCTGACCACCTTTTTTACCTGCTTCAGAAGCTTTCTGACGATCTTCTGCGAAGTTACCAGAACCACCACGATGTTCGGCCATATAAACCTCCAGATTTTCTTTTCTTCCAGGAAAGTAAAAGTAGCGTTAAATGCTACTGCATCGTTGCTACACGATTAAATATAGAAGCTGATTGCGCTTAGGGAAGTAAGAATAATCTGCATCGGCCATTATCTTGTTTTTGTTTTAAATACAGAGAGATAACCGTGATGGTACAGGCTGTAGAATATATCACTTTCACGCTTAAAAGCGACGTAAGAGGGTGCGGCGTTCATGAAAGACGTCAGATAACAAAAACTTATGAATTGACGGGGGGAATGAAAAGAGAAGACAGCGGGACGGGAAAAGAAGCAGGGCCGCATGGCGGCCCTGAGAAATTATTTACGTGCCAACAGGTAACCCAATACGACACCTGCGGCGGCTGCAATGGCCAGGCCGCTTAACGGGTTAGACGTCACCTGATCGCGTACGGTGTCAGCCGCATCGCGCACGGCGTAGCTTGCCTGGTTTGCATACCGGCGCGCGGCGCCTTTTGCTTCATCATGATGGCTGTTGGTTGCGCGCCCGTAAGCTTCCTGGGCCAGACCTGAAACTTCTTTCAATTTATCGTCGGCTTTACCAAACATCTTTCCCTCCTGAAACGTTACTCGGTAAGTTTTAAGTGTAGCAGAGGGACAGACGCAGCCAGGGAAACCAGGATTTATGAACCTTTTTAGATGGCTGGAACAGGAGTCGATCCGGCTCACGTCCCGGTGCTTGTACGCAGTTCTATACTGCCGATAAAAAGAACCTGCGCTAACGGAGGTAAGTATGGAAGAAGGATTTTACTGGGTGCTTTACGCCGGGACCAAGCTGATTGCCTGGTACGCTGATGAAGAAACGCTGGATTATTTGACCGGGGAGCGCATCAGGGGCGTCTGGCATTTTATGGGCGCTTCCGATTTTATTGCCACCCGTCAGGAAGCCACCGTGTTGAGCGGCCCGCTGATGCCGCCAGCAGACAGGTAAGCCAGCCGGTTGCTCCCGCATTGTCACTACCGCTTAATGCTGAGTCTAAAAATGGCCGCGATACGATAATATTATTTGGCAAAAAGCGGCATTAAGCAGCATTTTATTAAGGTTATGCTCTATATTACGCACTTATCGCGAACCTTTGAGCAGCAACATCAGTACAATTAAGCATTTACTTAATTGCGAATAGTTATGGCATTTGTTTTAAAAAATATTCTCGCGTTTTTCGCCTCTGCTTTTCTTGTCGTTATCACCCTCAGCGCGTTGTATATCGATATCGCCTGGTTACAGGATGGGATTAAAGAAATGTCCGCCACTGAAATTGTGCAGGAGCTCATGTTGGCGGCTACGGTGATGCTGTTTCTCCGTCATGGATCCCGCCCAGGTGAAATCAGACAAGGCGCCGTGCTGATTGCCGGTTTTTTTGGCTGTATGCTGATTCGCGAAATGGATTTTCTCTTTGACCAAATCCGGCACGGCGCATGGGTCTGGTTCGCGCTTCTCACCGCGCTTCTGAGCATCGGTTACTGCGCCAGGAAGCCTGTTGATACGGCGCGCCAGCTGGCTCGCTTTATGCGCCATCCCGCCTACGGCATGATGTTTTCCGGCTTGCTCTGCATTCTGGTTTTTTCCCGTCTTTTCGGCATGCATTTTCTCTGGCAGCAGCTGATGCAGGAAGGGTATGACCGGTTGGTCAAAAATATGGTGGAAGAAGGCGTGGAATTTTTCGGCTATGCGCTTTGTCTCTCTTCCACCTGTTGGTATTTTTTTGCAGGCGCGTGGGCGAGAGGAAAATTTGCCGACGCGCCATCAGGCGCCGTTATGCAATATCAATACGATCGCCACGCGTCGTCGGGTGGGAAATAACCACAAACTCCACTGCATGTTGGCTGAGATTTTGCGCCTGATGCTTTGCCTGCGGCGGAATTTCAATGCCCTGATGCGCGCTAAGGGTATGAAGTTCCCCCTCCAGCTCCATGGTTAACTCACCGCTCAGCACCAGAAAAAATTGCCGCGACTGGCAATGATAATGACGAACCTCTTTTGTCACGGGCGGCATACGCTCGTGAATAATGCTCATATCCGATCGTTTGAGCAGATGCCAGCCGTCGCATTGTTCTCCCCAGTGATAATGCTCCGCCGTTGCTTTAGAAATCATCTTTCGCTCGCCATCTTAAAAAATGTGACGTTACGCTTTTCGCGCAGGGGTGTCCAGCAAGCGGGCATTACAAGAAATGGCGGGTTGCAAAAAACGAAACCGCCCAAAGGCGGTTTTCATTCGATGTATCGCAATAACCCGTTTTTTACGCATGCTCGGATTTATCGGGGCCGCAAAGCATAATGGGTTCGCCCTCTGCAAGGCGTTGCTGAAAATAACGCTTCATCGTTTTGCTAATCCCGGCGCCGCACCACATAAAATGATGTTCATAGCGACGGGTCGCGACAGCAGGCATGGCCGCCGGCTGAGGCGATACTTCAACACGAAAGCCGAGCCCCGTCAGTCGGATGGCTTCCAGCCAGATTTCGGTTTCATCGTTGACGCTTACAGCCTCCAGAAAAAGCGGGGCCGCTTTTTGTCTGCCAATTGCCTGTATGTCGCGCAGCGCCTGCTGCATAACAGCACGATGAAACGAGGCTTTTCTTAACGCGCTGCCGGGAGAATGCTCTTCATGCAGCAGAACGTTGAGTGGTTTCAACAAATAATTTACGCAATCCTCGCTGCTGTAATCACGCATCATTCGCCGTAAATATTTATCCAGCGCGACATCATCAGCAAAGCTGAGCAGCATCAGCAACTCTTCCTGCCGATAACTCCAGCCGCTGTGGTGATAACGGCGAGGGGCATAAATCAGATTATAAATTTCGCGTAAGGTATCGCCGCGAGAAGTCAGGACAAGGATATGGTTAATTCTGATGTACTGGCTCCAGCTATATCCGCGCTTAAGATCTTCAGCGCGCGTGATTAAACCTGCACGCTTCCAGTTTTTAAGCGTAGTCGGCAATACGCCTGTCATGGCGCATACCGTTTCGGTATTAAGATATTTCATAGAGACCTTAGTCAGGAGGAATACAGGAAGTATTCCAGAACTCTTAGTCTGGCTGAATTTGAACCAATTTAACAGGCTAAAAGCCGGTTAATTTGCGTTAGGTTGTTATTTACCGTGTCGCACATGCAATTTTGCGAGCGTAATCTCTTAATTACCCACCTTAAATATTCTGCAACCGGTTTCGGATAAATTTGTCAGGAAAAGTCAGTATTTTTTACCGCTATGCGCTAAGGCGGATTGCGTTTTATTAGACCGCTTATTAAGACGAAAGTGCGATTTACCGTTGTGCCTTAAATTCCTCCAGGTGATTATTTATCCCTGTTATTAATAAGGGTAGAACCAGCGCGGCCCCATTCCTTTTTAACGGTAACGCTTTAGCGCAATCTTTCAGGCGGCAGATTAAAAAAAAGCCCGCACAGATAACGAGGCGGGCCAGAAATACTGGAAGCAATGTGAGCAATGTCGTATCGAATACCTGAGTGAAATACTCAACTACTCGATACGCAAAATATAATCATTCTCATTTTCGTTGTAAACCTTTTTATGCCCCTGAATGTGTTGTGCCTTTACAGGACCTGGTTAAAACCCACGGCCGCGCGGGTGACGGCGAGCGCCTGCATCCGATAGCTCACGCCCTTATATTTCGTAGGTGAATAGTCAACCAGCCTGCGGTTTAATGAGCGTTTTACGTTTTGTTCAGGCAAAGGGAATGACAAATAGGATGACAGAGGACGCGCTGCGCCAGAAATACCCTCACGCTTTCTGGTGGTCGTTTGGCGACTCCGCCACCATGGCCGATGAGCTGGCAGCACTGGTAATCTCCGGTAAGAAAAAGGCGACCTGCTGCTCGCTGGCTGCCTTTGAGCAGGAGCAACTTCGTCCGTGGGTGGGAAGCTATCACATTGTGCTCAATGGCGCGCGGCAGCCGGTATGCGTAATTCGTACGGTCGCTATGCAGCTTATCCGCTTTTGCGATGTTACGGCTGAGCTGGCGCAACAGGAAGGCGAGGGCGATTTAAGCCTGCGTTACTGGCAGGATGCGCACCGGGCGTTCTTTGAGCGTGAAGGGACGTTTGCGCCTGCCATGGAGTTGGTTTTTGAAAGGTTTGCGCTTATCGAGACGCTGTAAGTTAACGCCTGGGGCTTTCAGACTGCGGGAGAAAACGATGCTGGAAAACTATTACGGCGAACGAGCCACTGATGAGCAAAGAAAACGGCTGCTGGCTGTCGCGGCGGCGCTGGAGATCGCGAAATCTTCGGTGGGCGCGGGAAACGGCATCTCCGGCGCGCGAACCGAATATGATTTGCAGTCGGTCGCCACAGAGATAGCGACGCTTGCAGATGCCATTCAGGCGGCGCTTGAAAAGGCGTAACGCCTGGCCAACAACAGCGAAAAAAAAACCCGGCCAGGCCGGGAGAATACACGGGGTCTTTTTTGTTTGTCTCTGGAGTATAGCGCCCGGGTGAGGATTGTCTGCCCACCATAAATGGCAGGCTGCCGTTACCACCAGCCGAGTCCTACGCCCGCCCAGGCGATAGCCGCCACCACAATCAAAATCAGCGTTGTCTTTCTCATTCTTATGCTTCCTTGTTCTGTTTACCCAAAGGAGGCGCTTTTATGCCATTAAAGAACAAACCCCTGCAACCCGTAAGGGCAGGAATAGCCTTGCCGCGCACGTTTTTCGCCGCGCGAGAAACAAATCAGCAGGGGAAACAGTAATTGCAGGAAGCGAATCAACAGAGGCAAACAGCAAAGGCGGGAGCAAAGCGAGGCCCGCCCTGGATTATCAGCGAAGAGAAGCCGAAGCGCGCAGATTACTCGCTCACCAGCCACATATCCGCTTCCTCGAACATCTCTTCCAGCATGCGGTTGAGCTTTTCGCGGTCATTTTTGCTGGCGTCGGAGTTCAGGCCGTTAGTCTGCATCGGCTTTACGCGCACGTCTGCGTCAGGAAATATGCGGTGAACGCGGCGGGTCAGCTCGTTCAGGATAATCTCCTGGGCGCCGGGCAGACCGGCAACGTTACGTTTGTCATAGACAAGTTCAACAAACATTAAGGGAACCTCTGGTACTGGGTTTATATACAGCGGGAATGCACTATAAACGCGCGCATCGCAAAGGTAAAGATGGGAATGCAACCTCTTTTTTAAAGCGCGCGCCGTCGCCTGTTTTTTCATTTCTTACTCTGCGCTTCGTCCTGGCGGCTATAAATAGAGAGAACGCTAATGACTTGTCGTAAGGAGCGGTACCGATGAATATTGCTTGTCTGGGATGGGGATCGCTTATCTGGAAGCCGGGTCCGCTGCCGGTGGCGGGAGCGTGGCGGCAGGACGGGCCGCTGTTGCCGGTGGAGTTCTCGCGCATGAGCGACGGCGGCGAACTGGCTACCGCTATCTGCCTGAATGCGCCGCGGGTACAGGTTTTTTGGGCGCAGCTTGCGTTGAATTCTCAGGAGGAGGCGATTCTCGCGCTGCGAGAAAGGGAGGCCATTCCGCCAGAGCGAAAAGATGGCACCGGTCTGCTGCTCATTCATCACGAAGGCGCAGGTGAGCTTGCCAGCTGGGCGCGCGAGCGCAATATCGATGCGCTTATCTGGACGGCGCTGCCGCCGCGGGTGGGGCACAACGAAGGGCAAATCCCGACGGCGGAACAGGCTGTCGCGTATCTTGATAGCCTGCAGGGCGAAGTGCGGGAGCACGCCCGCGCCTATGTCGAGCAGGTTCCGGCACAGCTTGAAACGCCATACCGGCGCGTCATCCGTGAGCGGCTGGGCTGGGATAAAGCCTGAAAGCTCAACGTCGCTTTTCGCGGCTTGCCAAAAAAATGCCCCGCAGGGTGCGCGGGGCAACGTTAACTCAGTAAATTTGAGAATGGCGTCCTGTGGTTCAACGACAGAACCCGTTGAGCGTAAAACAGCCACCCTCTGCAAAAATGGAGAAATAGTGAATTTTGTCGCCGGGCGAGAAAAAAATGCGGTCTGCGGCGCACGCATTATTTACAAGAGCCTTTAGGAATGTTCTGATCGTCGCGTTCTTTTTCTGTTCTTGTGAGTGAAGCAATGTTCCAGTTAAAACCGGGCTCGCTTGCCATGATTATTGGCGCGCGCACCGCCGCCGGGCGGGTGAATATCGGTAAATCCGTTGAGCTTTTTGCGCTGTGCCAGCCTGGCGAGCGCTTTATCAACCCCGTAAACGGCGTAACAACCCAGATGCCGCAACAGGGCGGGCGGGCGCTGTGGCTGGTGACTGGCGACGTGGTGGCGTTTGACCGGCAGCACGGCTTTGCCTTTGTGCGCGCCGAACATTTGATGCCGCTGGAGGGCGATTTTTCCCCGGTGAAAGAAGAGACGCTTTCCCTCAGCTAAGGCCGAGCAGCGTATCCAGCGCTGGCATTCGCGCGTTCTGCCACCAGAGGTAGGCGCGATACCATTCGCTCTGGCTGTCGGAAACCAGCTGCTCCACGCTCCAGCTGCGGTTCAGCACCGCATGCAGACTGACGCAGGAGCGCACCATGCCATACAGCAGCCAGCCGGCGCCCAGCCCTACGCTCAGCAGCGCGAGCGACGGCGTCAGCATGCGCGACTGCACCAGCAACATCGCCATAATGCCCACCTGAAGCGCGAGCCGTACGCTCAACGCGCTGGCGAAAAACTGCCTTGCACGGTCGGGGCTGAAAAAACAGGGATTAGTCAGGCTGCGGCGAAACCGCGCCTGGCGGGAGCCGTCCTGCGCGCTCTGGCTACCCAGATATTCAAGCGGGATCAGCACCAGTCCCGATTCGGTGAGCTGGTGCAGGCGTATCGAGACCGCCAGCGGAAAAATCAAGCCCATCGCCAGCAGGAAAAACAGCCCCGCTGAGACGCCATTTTGCAATAAATTCAGGCAGACAAGTCCGCCCAGCACCACCAGTCCGGTTTGCCACCAACGCGCCGCCATCTCTTTCTCCTCCATCGAACCTTTCTCAGTATGGCAGCGCCAACACGGCGTGAGGCTAATTCTTTTGTCGCAGCGACTAAGCCAGTTCGCGTAAAAAATCTGCCAGCACCTGGGCGTGATTTTGCGTTGTGTCCCGCGCGCTATAAAGCAATGTCAGCCTCTGCTTGCGGGCGAGGGCGGCAAGCCGCCGGGCCGCCTCTGGCGAAGCCTCAAGTTCGCGGCGATACGCTTCGCGGAAAGCGGCGAAATCAATGGCTTCGGCGTGAAACGCCTTGCGCAGTTCGGCTGAAGGGGCTATCGTTTTGCACCATTCATCGCACTTCAGCGCCGCTTTCTTTACGCCGCGCGGCCAGAGCCGGTCTACCAGCACGCGGTAGCCGTCCTGCGGGTCCGGCGCTTCATACACTCGCTTTGTTACGATCATTTACCTTTTCTCCGCTGCGCCTCCTGCCTGCGCGAAAGCGTGTCGAGAACAACGGGTTTATCGAGACTGTCATAGCGGACACAAAACCCCATCAGGCAGGCGCTTACCAGAATGTGACTTTTCATCACGCCATGTTATTCCCCGCCATCGTCAGGGCACAAACGGCAATCTGCCTGATAAGCCTGCTATTTTTTGGTGTTGTTAGCTTGCGCGCAGATCTGTATGCTGAGGTTCCTTATGTTGTGCATCACCGATCTCTGCATAAGGAACTCCTCATGGAAAGCTCTCCCCTGAAATCCACCCTGCGTATCGCTCTGGTTGGCGACTATAACCCCGACGTGCTGGCGCATCAGGCTATCCCGCTGGCGATAGACGACGCCGCCGCGGTGCTGGAGGTGAACGCCGACTACGACTGGCTCGCCACGCCGGATGTCGCAAGCACGGAAGACCTGGTTGGCTATGACGCCATCTGGGTAGTGCCAGCAAGCCCTTATAAGAACGAAGAGGGGGCTTTTCACGCTATCCGCTACGCCCGCGAAAACAGCGTGCCGCTCCTTGGCACCTGCGGCGGTTTTCAGCACGCCATTATCGAGTACGCTCGTAACGTCATGGGCTGGGACGACGCCGCGCATGGGGAAACGCACAGCGAAGGGCGGCTGGTGATCGCGCCGCTGACCTGCGCGCTGGTGGAAAAAAGCGACGCCATTGAGCTTCGCCCCAATACGCTCATCGCGAAAGCTTACGGCAGACTGGAAATTGAAGAGGGCTACCACTGTAACTACGGCATTGCGCCGCTGTTTGCCGGGGCGCTCGAACAACAGCCGCCGCTGAAGGTCACCGGCTGGGACAGCGAAGGGGAGATTCGCGCAGTTGAACTGGTGACGCACCCGTTCTTCGTCGCCACGCTGTTTCAGCACGAACGCGCGGCGCTGGCCGGGCGTCCCGCGCCGCTGGTGCAGGCCTTTTTACGCGCCGCCCAGCGTTAAGACGGTAAAGCCAGGGGCGCGCCCCTGGCCCGGTTAGCCGACGTGAATCTCTCTGTCGCGTCCGGCTAACGCGCCAAAGATCGCCATGATTATCGACAGCAGCGCGCAGAGGATAAGCGGCAGGCTCCAGCTTGCCAGTAAATCATGCAGTTTCCCCATGACTGGCGGGCCGCCCGCCGCCAGCAGATAGCCCACCGATTGCGCCATACCCGAAAGCGCCGCCGCCTGATGCGCTGAACTGGCGCGCAGGCCGATGAATGTCAGGCCCAGGATCATGGTCGCGCCGGAGCCAAACCCGAACAGCACAACCCACAGGCTGGCATGACCCGGCATTAACCACAGCCCCAGCGCGCTTACCGCGCAAAGCAGCGATACGCCAACGGCGAGGCCTCGCGGGTCTCGCAAACGTGAGAGGATAATCGGCACCGCGATACCGGGCGCCGCCGTCGCCAGCTGTAACACGCCGTGCAGCGAACCGGCCTGCGCCTCGCTGTAGCCCTGGCTTATCAGCATGCTGGGCAGCCACCCTATCACCACGTAATAAATAAGCGAGTTAAGGCCGAGAAAGAGTGTTACCTGCCAGGCGAGCGGCGAGCGCCAGAGTGCGCGCTGTTCACGCGGCGCCGGGCCGCGCACCGTCGAGGCGCTTTTTTGCCGCAGCTGCGGCAACCACAGCAGCATCGCCAGCAGCGGAAAGACCATCAGCGCCAGTAACGCGCCGCGCCAGCCAAAACCGAGCGCGGCCACCGGTACCACCAGCGCCGAACCCAGCGCCGCCGCCGCGCCCATCGTCAGGGAATAGGCGCCGGTGAGCCGCGCCACCTGGCCTGGAAAATCGCGCTTGATCATGCCCGGCAGCAGGACGTTGCCAATCGCAATGCCGCAGCCGATGACGGCGGTGCCAAGGAATAACCCGGCCGCGCCGCCCGTTGAGCGCAGCGCGATGCCGGCGCAAATCAGCAGCATCGCGCCAAATAAACTGCGCTCCATGCCAAAGCGGCGCGCCAGGCCTGCCGCCAGCGGCGAAACCACGGCGAAGGCGAGTAGCGGCAGCGTGGTCAGCACGCCCGTGCTGGCGGTAGAGAGCGTAAACGTGTCGCGAATGGCGTCCAGCAGCGGCGCCGCGCCGGTAAACGTCACGCGAAGCGTGGTGGCGAGAGTCAAAATGCCCGCCAGTAAAAGCAGGGCGCGGGGACGGGCAAGCGTCGTGGAAGTCATCAGGCTTTCTCAGCAAAAAAACGAGATGCAGAGCATAGCGCTTCTTCGCCTGAATGGAATCAAGCTAAAATGCCAGATAATCGCTAAATTCGGACAAGCGCAATGGAACAGGGATTAGAACTTGAGGGGTACAACCCGGACCTCCACCACGACCCGGCGGTGGCGTTTCGCATACGCGTAGGAGAAAGCGAGCAAGAGATCCCCTTTCACCAGCACCGTAAAGGGCAGCTTATCCTGGCGCTGCACGGCGGCATCGCCTGCGAAGTGGAGCAGGGCGTCTGGATGGTGCCACCGCAGTACGCGGTCTGGCTGCCGGGCGGCCTTGCCCACAGCAACCGGGCTACGGCGCAGGCCCGGCTCTGCTTTTTGTTTATCGAACCGGGCGCGGTTAAGCTGCCTGAAACCTGCTGCACTCTGAAAGTCTCCCCGCTGGTGCGCGAGCTTATCCTGACGCTTGCAGAGCGTCGTAAAACACAGAGCGATACCGGGGAGACCGCACGGCTGGTGCAGGTGCTGTTCGATGAGCTTCCCCGCCAGCCGGTTGAGCAACTCCAGTTGCCGGTTTCCCGACACCCTAAAATTCGCGTCATGGTCGAAGCGCTGGCGGCGCGGCCGGACGACCGGCGTACGCTTGCCGCATGGGCGGCGCAGTTCGCCATGAGCGAGCGTAATCTGGCCCGTCTGGTGGTGAAAGAGACCGGGTTAAACTTTCGCCGCTGGCGCCAGCAGCTACAGCTCATCGTCGCGCTGCGGTTGCTGATTAATGGTCAACAGGTCACTCAGGTGGCGCAGGCGTTGGGCTATGACTCCACCACTGCGTTTATCACTATGTTTAAAAAAGCGCTGGGCCAGACGCCGGGGCGTTATCTGCGCGACACGCAGGCGCTGTCCTCTTTTTCATAAAAAACGACTGCCAGCCGGGGAAGTTTTCTCCGTCTGGCAGTGGGTTATGCTGCTTTGCGCCCTGCCATAAGCGTTTCCTTTTAAGCCGTTGCGCTTAATAACATTTGCGCATATCTATTGCCGATTAAGGAATTTCCAGGATAGCGCGGGCTGTGGGAACGTAGAGAGGACGTAATAACTACAGGGATATCAAGGAAAACCTATGGCAGCCGTACTTAACACACAGAAAAAGATCGTGGCGCTGGCCCTGCTGGCGCTGGCGGGCTTCACCGGCGCAGCGCAGGCCGACCAGCTCGCCGAAATTAAAAAAGCGGGCGTGGTAAAAGTGGCGACCTTTGACGCCAACCCGCCGTTTGGCTCGATTGACCCCAAAACCCATAACATCGTTGGTTACGATGTCGATTTCGCGAACGCGCTGGCGAAAAGCCTCGGCGTGAAGCTGGAGCTGGTGGCCACTAACCCGGCGAACCGTATCCCGCTGCTGCAGTCCGGCAAGGCGGATCTCATCGTCGCGGATATCACCATTACCCCGGAACGCGCGCAGGTGGTCGATTTCTCTACGCCCTATTTTGTGACCGGTCAGCAGTTCCTGGTGCCGGCGCAGTCGCCCGATAAGCTTGATGCCTACAGCAAAGCGCGTATCGGCGCCGTGAAGGGAACCACGGGCGAGCAGGCGCTGCATCAGCGCTTCCCGCAGTCGCGCGTCCTCTCTTATGACGACATCCCGCTGGCGCTGACGGCGCTGCGCAACGGCAACGTGCAGGCCATCACCCAGGACAGCACCATTCTGGCGGGGCTGCTGGCGCAAGCGCCGGACAAGGCGCAGTTTAAAATCCTGCCGGATTTGCTCAGCAAAGAGGATATCGGCGTAGGGGTGAAAAAAGGCGAGCCGGCGCTGCTGAAAGCGGTGAATGACGAGCTGGTGAAGCTTGAACAGAGCGGCGAAGCGGCGAAGATTTACGATACCTGGTTCGGCCCTGCGACCAAAACGCCGCAACCGCGTAATTTCAAAATAGAAGCGAAGTAATATGGCGTTTTTTTCTCAGTCCGCGGCCCGAGCCGCGGATTTTTCGCATTTGCAGCAGGCAAGCGTTGAGTTTCGCGACGCGACTAAACGATACGGCGACAACCGGGTGCTGAACGGCATCAACCTCAGAGTTAACCCGGGCGAAGTGGTGGCGATACTTGGCCCTTCCGGCTCCGGCAAATCGACCCTCATCCGGCTGATTAATCAGCTTGAGCCGCTAAGCGAAGGGGAGATTTATATCGACGGCAAACCCACGCGCGGGCTGAGCGGACGGGCGCTGCGCGCACTGCGAAGCCGCGTCGGCTTTGTTTTTCAGCAGTTCAACCTTTACGCGCATTTGACGGCGCTGGAGAACGTCACGCTGGCGCTGACCCATGTCCATGGCTGGAAGCCGCAGGCAGCGACAGCGAGAGCGCTTGGCCTGCTGGCGCAGGTAGGCTTGCAGGATAAAGCCAGCGAGTTGCCCGCACAGCTCTCCGGCGGACAGCAGCAGCGTGTGGCCATCGCGCGGGCGCTCGCCAGCGAGCCGCAAATTATTCTCTTCGACGAGCCGACCTCAGCGCTCGACCCGGAGATGATAGGCGAGGTGCTCTTTGTGATGAAAACGCTGGCCCACAGCGGCATCACCATGATTGTGGTAACGCACGAGATGCAGTTTGCGCGGGAAATCGCCGACCGGGTGGTGTTTATCGATGGCGGGGAGATCCTGGAGCAGGCGCCGCCGCAGCAGTTTTTCACCGCTCCCGCGCATCCTCGCGCGCAGCGCTTCCTGCAAAAAGTGCTCGACCCGCTGCACCTGGAGCGTAAGGACCTCGCATGAATCTGCACCTTGACTGGCATGGCGTGCTGAGCGGGCAACCGTTGCAGTGGCTTATTTCCGGTTTTCTTACCACCCTCTGGGTAACGCTTGCGGGCATGCTGCTCGCCACCCTGCTTACCGTGCTGTTGCTGGCGCTGCGGCTGGCTGGCGGGGCGGCAGGACGCGGGCTGGTGGCGGCATGGGTCTCGCTGTTTCGTAATACGCCGCTGCTGGTGCAACTGCTGTTCTGGTATTTCGCCGCCTGGAATTTTCTTCCGCAGGCGTTTCGCGGGGTGGTTAACGATGAGCATGCGTGGAGCATATTGCCCGGCGATGTCTGGTGGTTTACGCCGGAGTTTCTCTGCACGGCCTGGGCGCTGGGGCTCTTTAGCGCGGCTTTTCTGGTAGAGGAGATCCGCGCAGGGCTTCAGGCCGTCGCAAAAGGGCAGGTTGAAGCGGCGCGCTCGCAGGGGTTTAGCGAACTGGCGATTTTTCGCTGGATTTTGCTGGCGCAGGGGCTGCGCAACGCCTGGCAGCCGGTGGTGGGGCAATACCTCAACCTGATGAAGCTCTCTTCGCTGGCAACCGGCATCGGCTTTGCCGAGCTCACTTACCAGGTGCGGCAGATTGAAAGCTACAACGCCCACGCGCTGGAGGCGTTCGCCATCGGCACGGCGCTCTACCTGCTGCTCGGGCTGGCGATGGGCTGGCTTTTTGCCTGGTTTGGCCCGTCAGGCGGCGAACGTAAGCAAGGGAGGGCGGCATGATGGAAAACATTACGGTAATTACCGATAACCTGGAGTACCTGCTGTGGGGCCGGATGGCGCAAGGGGAGCCGGGCGGCGTGCTGCTGACGCTGCTGATGACCCTCGGCGCGGCGCTATTGGCCTTTCCCGGCGGCATCGCGCTTGCCTGTCTGGCCTGGCGCTACGGCGGCGCGGTGCGGCGAGGTTTGTTCGTGTGGGCAGAGTTAATCCGCGGCATTCCGCTCATCTTCGTTATCTTCTGGCTCTGGTTTCTGCTGCCGATGCTAACGGGGGGAGAGATGCCGGGGGCGGTGACGGTAACGCTGGCGCTGGCCTGGTTTACTTCCGCTTCGGTGATGCATACCACGCTCGCCGGGCTGGAAGCCTTGCCGAAAGGCCAGCGCGAAGCGGCGCTGGCGGGCGGGTTCAGCAGCGGGCAGATGCTGCGGTTTGTTTTGCTGCCGCAGGGGCTGCGCAATGTATTGCCGTCGTATATCGGGCTGCTTATCGCGCTGCTGAAAGACACGTCGCTCGCCTTTATCGTCAACGTGCCGGAGCTCACCACCGTCGCCGGGCAGGTTAATAACCGCGTGCAGGTCTACCCGGCAGCGCTGTTTATCTTTACCGGCGTGGTCTATTACCTGCTGTGCAGCGCGCTCGGCCTGCTGGTTTCACGACGCTTTTCGCGCCGTTCACTGGCGACCAATCAGTAAAGAGACTAACCCCGCAGCGATCAGTGGCCCGACCGGCACCCCCCGGAACAGGGCCACGCCTAATACGGTGCCCACCAGCAGACCCGCGACAATGGTGGGCTGGCCGCTCATCAGCGTGATGCCGCGCCCGCCAAGCCAGGAGACAAAAATCCCCACCGCGATAGCCACCAGCGACTTCCAGTTCAGGAAAGCGTGAAACAGCGTGGAGGCGGGTAACGTGCCGCTGGCGATGGGGGCCAGCACGGCGACGGTAAGAATGATAATGCCCAGGGTGAGCCCCTGTTTTTCGATCCACGGAAACGCCTGCTGCAGCGGCGTCATGCGGATGACTATCAACACCAGAACGGAAATCGCAACCGTGGTGTTATGGCTGATAAAGCCGAGCGCCGCCAGCGCCAGCAAAATCAGCAGCGTGCTGTCAAACATATTAGCTCCTTGCTGAGCCTTTTTAAGAGAAACACAGAAAAGCCGCAGCGGGGGTTTTTATCGATTCGCGCTGCAGCGTTAAGCGATTAGCTGCGGCGAAATGCCACCAGCTCCGGGCGGGCGATACGCAGGTAGTCGGCGGTATCCATGACAATGGATTTTTCCAGCAGACCGGCGTTAAAAGCGATTTCATCAAACCGCTCGAAAATAAGCGGGTCGGCGACCAGCTTCAGGTTCGGGTGGAAGCTGAAGGGTGGAATGGCGCCAAAGACGCAGCCCGTTAGCGCATCCACCTCCGCCGGGCTTGCGAGGGAGGCTTTCAGCCCGCCGACATGTTGCGCCAGCAAGGTCAGGTCCGCCTGCTGGTCTGCTGCCAGAATCGCCAGCACGTGCTGCTTTACGCCGTTGCCCTTGATCTTGCAAACCAGCGCCTTAGCGCCCTGGCCCAGGGCGGTGCCGCGAAGCAGTGAAACCGCTTCGCATTTGCCCATTGGCTCATGTTCCATTACCCGATAACGCGCTTCGTTATCTTTTAGCAACTCCACCAGTTGTTCATGCACCGCCACGCCTCTGTCTGTCATTATTTTTTCCGTCCGTTGCTGACTGATTATTGTGCTGTTTACGATACGCAGCGCGCCTGAGGTTTGCAATATTCCCGTAGCGGGCAAAAGAAAATACCTCCCAAAATAAAAGAGATGGCGAAATGAGCGTAAGAAAATGACCTGACACGTTTGGCTTACCTGAGCGAACTGTATTATCGTGGAATGGCTGGCGAAAATAACGCTTTTGCTATGGGCAAACATTATTTTTGCAGGCCGGGCATGCCATTCAAAACGGTAACGGAATAAATCAGGAGGGTTTCTCTCTTATTTATAGCAAGCGGCGCAGGACGGCAATAAAAAGGAGCGGCGGCGAGCGCTTTTATTTCACGCTTCAGCCTGACGGTTAATAAAGCTTTATTGACTTCATCGATGCGTCATCTGTCCAGGTAACAAAATCGGGTTTCCGGAGGTAGGATATGGCAGAACATCGTGGCGGTTCGGGCAACTTTGCCGAAGACCGCGAAAAAGCTTCTGAAGCGGGCCGCAAGGGCGGCCAGCGCAGCGGCGGCAACTTTAAAAACGACCCTGAGCGCGCTTCCGAAGCGGGCAAAAAAGGGGGGCAGCATAGCCACGATAAGGACCGTAAGTAAATCCTCAAGCGTGGGAAAACAACAGCAGCCTTTCAGGCTGCTGTTTTTATTTATCAGATATAAGAAATTGTTGCAGCGAACTTTTATCGAGCGGCCGGGAATACCACCAACCCTGGCCGTAACTTTGAGGGAAATGTGAACGTAAATAATTAACCTGTTCCGCTTCTTCGAGCCCCTCGAAGACAACTTTCTGCGGCATCGATTTAAGCAGCAAGATCAAATTGACCAGCAACGTTTTATTCAGCGAGTGGGTGGTAATAGAGTCGCTAAGGCTTTTATCTATTTTTATCTCATCCACGTCCAGTTGTGAGAGCCAGGAAATAGTCGAGTACCCTGTGCCAAAGTCATCCAGCGCGATAAGAAAACCCGCGCGTTTAAAGCGGGCGATAGCGCAGGACATATTCTCCAGATCCCCGCCCTGGCGTTCGGTTATTTCCAGAATTACCCGGCCAGGCGTTACGCCCTGCAGGCGGGCTTGTTCGCTAAGAAAATGCAGATAGTCATCGGCCAACAGGTCCATCAGGCTTATGTTGATACTTAACGTAAAAGGGTGGCGCTGCATTAGCTCGCGCATCTCGCTGAATGCCCTGGCGGTGACGTACTCGGTTATCTGGCGCATCAACCCGGTTTCTTCCGCCAGCGGGATAAACACCTCGGGCGATATCGCGCCCATATCGTCATCTTCCCAGCGCAGCAGCGCTTCCACGCCGCTCATCGTGCCGCTTTGTATTTCAAAAACCGGCTGGTACACCAGGCTTAGCCGACCTTGCGCCAGCGCGCGCTGTAACCTCGCGGAGAGTGACGTTTTCTTACTGCGCCAGAAATGCCAGCACAGTGAAATAAGGGTGCCGGTAAAGACCGACATAAACAGAATAAAGCCAATAATAATCGGCGACTCGTTAAAAAAACCGGCGGCATGGGCGCCGGCGATGGCGCAGAGATCATAATGCGGGCTGCAGCTTTTTTTGACGATGTAATTCCAGCGGCTTTGCCCGTTAAGCGCCTGGCTTAATTCATCTGCGCCCCTGCCGACGGAAAAATAGCGTTCAGTGCCCGTTTTATTCATGGTCAGCGCGCTGAATAACGCGGTGTCGGGGTCGCTTTCAAAGCGCGAAAAAGCGAAGGGGGAGAGAAAAACGATAAGCCCGTGACGGCGCAGCGCCGTGGCTTCAACGCCGTTCGCCACGGGCAAATGCAAAAACGTGGCGCCGGCAAGCTGTTTTGTCGGTTCCCCTTTCTGCATAAGCGGTAACGGCGGAGAGACCCGTCCCCATAAAACAGAACAAATGAGGCCCTGCTGATTCACCCGCCCCACATCTTTAATTAACTGGTAATTCCACAGTAAAGAACGCAGACGACTGAGATCGGCTTCGCTGCACGGCGGCGTATTGTCGTTGCGGGCGTTCTGCTGCGCGATGCCCTGCGCCTGGCGCAACAGGTAAACGCTACGCTCAAGCACGGTCGTGCTGAACGCTTCCACTTTCGCTTCGCTAAGGCGCCATGCGATCGTCTGGGCGACGACCAGAATCAACACCAGACTGGATAAAATGGCTAAAAGCGTAACCAGCATATGACTGAAGGTGAGATTAATCCGGCGAAGCATGAAGCATATCATCCTGAAGCGCAGCGTGATGGAGCCTGAAAAATTAGCACTATAACGAATGAAATGACCGGTGCAATTATTTATGCAGGTTATTGAACTAACATTAATTATCAGGGTGAACTTAACGCCAATTATTGCCATTTATTTAGCGATGCTTAAATAAGCCAGAGAGCAACGCTTAAATGGCTGATAAATAAAAGCCAGCGGGTTGGCGCTGGCTTTGAATGCTAATTATAGGCTTCGCTCGATTGTTTATGGAACAGTTCGCGGAATACCGGGTAAATATCTTCCTGGTCGCGAATATGCTGCATAGCGAAATTCTCGAACGTCGCCTGCAAATGTTCGTACTCGCGCCACAGGGTCTGATGCGCCCGGCGGGTAATCTCTATGTAGCTGTAATAACGCACCACCGGCAGGATTTTCTTCGCCAGAATTTCGTGACACAGCGGCGAATCGTCAGCCCAGTTATCGCCATCCGAAGCTTGCGCGGCGTAAATATTCCACTGCGCCGGATCGTAACGCTCCTTAACGACCTCATCCATTAACTTCAGGGCGCTGGAAACGATGGTGCCCCCCGTCTCCTGCGAGTAGAAGAACTCATGCTCATCCACCTCTTTCGCCTGGGTATGATGACGGATATAGACCACTTCGACGTTTTTATAGGTCCGGCTCAGGAAGAGATAGAGCAGGATATAAAAGCGCTTGGCCATGTCTTTGGTGGCCTGGTCCATCGAGCCGGAAACGTCCATCAGGCAGAACATGACCGCCTGGCTGGAAGGCTCCGGTCGTTTCTCATAGTTTTTGTAGCGTAAATCGAAGGTGTCGATAAACGGCACCCGCTCGATTTTCGCCCTCAGCTCGGCAATCTCTTTGCGCAGACGTTCCTCTTCCAGCAGCTGTGCGGGTTCGCTCTTCGCCACTTCATCCAGACTTTCTTCAAGCTCGCGCAGTTCGCGGCGCTTGCCTGCGGTCATCGCTGTGCGGCGCGCCAGCGAGTTTTGCAGCGAACGGACCACGCTGATGTTGGCCGGCACGCCGTTAGAGGTATACCCCGCGCGGTGGGTTTTGTACTCGTTAAGCTGTCGGTGTTGGTTTTTCTTCAGGTTAGGCAGGGCAAGGTCTTCGAACAGCAGATCGAGGTATTCATCTTTCGAAATCTGAAAGACAAACTCATCCTGGCCTTCGCCATCGGGGCTCGCCTGGCCCTGGCCGCTGCCTGAACCGCCGCCGCCGCCCTGCGGGCGTTCCACGCGGTCATTCTGCACAAAGTGGTCATTACCAGGATGAACGCGGTGGCGCAGGCCGCCGCGCCCCTGATGGAACATCGGTTCGCTGATATCTTCCGTAGGAATGGAGACGGACTCGCCGCTCTCCACGTCGGTTACCGAACGCTTGTTGATGGCCTCGGAAATCGACTGCTTGATTTGCGCTTTATAACGGCGCAAGAAGCGCTGGCGATTCACCATGCTCTTGTTTTTACCGTTAAGCCGCCGGTCAATAAAATAGGCCATATCTCCCCCAGACTGCATATATGCCAGCGCAGCAAAGCCGCAGGTCACGCCTGCGGCCTGTGTCGGACCGCTGTGGTTATGACGATTTACGTACGCGCAGATACCATTCGCACAGCAGGCGAACCTGCTTACGCGTATAGCCTTTCTCCATCATACGATCGACAAAATCGTCATGTTTTTTCTGCTCGTCGGTCGAGGTCTTAGCGTTAAATGAAATTACCGGCAGCAGCTCCTCGGTATTCGAGAACATTTTCTTCTCAATAACCGTGCGCAGCTTCTCGTAGCTGGTCCAGTTCGGATTGCGGCCGCTGTTATTCGCCCGGGCGCGCAGCACGAAGTTAACGATTTCGTTGCGGAAATCTTTCGGGTTGCTGATGCCCGCCGGTTTCTCAATTTTTTCCAGTTCCGCGTTCAGGGATTCACGGTCGAACAGCTGGCCGGTATCCGGGTCGCGATACTCCTGATCCTGGATCCAGAAATCCGCATAAGTGACATAACGATCGAAGATGTTCTGCCCGTATTCGGAATAGGATTCCAGATAGGCGGTCTGGATCTCTTTGCCGATGAACTCGGCATATTTCGGGATCAGATAGCCTTTTAAATATTCCAGGTAACGCTCCGCCAGCTCCTGCGGGAACTGTTCGCGCTCGATTTGCTGCTCCAGCACATAGAAGAGGTGGACCGGGTTGGCCGCCACTTCGGTATGGTCGAAGTTAAAGACGCGTGAGAGGATTTTAAAGGCGAAACGGGTCGAGAGGCCGTTCATCCCTTCATCCACACCCGCATAGTCGCGATACTCCTGGTAAGATTTCGCTTTCGGGTCGGTATCTTTCAGGCTCTCGCCGTCATAGACGCGCATTTTGGAATAGATGCTGGAGTTTTCCGGCTCTTTCAGGCGCGAAAGAATCGAGAAGCGGGCCAGCGTTTCCAGGGTGCCCGGCGCGCAAGGCGCGTGGGTCAGCTCGCTGTGGTTAAGCAGCTTTTCGTAAATTTTGATCTCTTCAGAGATGCGCAGGCAATAAGGCACCTTAACGATGTAAACGCGGTCAAGGAACGCCTCGTTGTTTTTGTTGTTACGGAACTGCACCCATTCCGATTCGTTGGAGTGCGCCAGGATAATGCCGTTAAACGGCAGGGCGGAGATCCCTTCGGTGCCGTTGTAGTTGCCTTCCTGCGTCGCGGTCAGCAGAGGGTGCAGCACCTTGATAGGCGCTTTAAACATCTCCACGAACTCCATGATGCCCTGGTTGGCACGGCAGAGCGCGCCAGAGTAACCGTAGGCGTCCGGATCGTTCTGGGCGTGGTTTTCCAGTTTACGGATATCCACTTTCCCCACCAGCGCAGAGATATCCTGGTTGTTCTCATCGCCCGGTTCAGTTTTCGCAATCGCGATTTGCTCGAGGATGGAAGGCCAGACTTTTACCACGCGGAATTTCGTGATGTCGCCGCCAAACTCATGCAGCCGTTTCGCTGCCCAGGGCGACATGATAGTGCCGAGGTAACGACGCGGGATCGAATACTCTTTTTCCAGGATCTGCGCATCTTCCTGCGGGTTGAACAGGCACAGCGGATGATCGTTGACCGGGCTGCGTTCGCCGTTGGCGCTCAGCACATAAATCGGTACGCGCTGCATCAGCGCTTTCAGACGCTCCGCCAGCGACGACTTACCGCCGCCCACCGGGCCGAGCAGATAAAGGATCTGTTTCTTCTCTTCAAGCCCCTGAGCGGCATGTTTCAGGTATGAAACAATCTGCTCAATGGCGTCTTCCATGCCGTAAAACTCCTCAAACGCCGGGTAACGTGCAATCACCCGGTTCGAAAAGAGACGGGACAGCCGTGGTTCCTGGGCAGTATCCACCATCACTGGCTCACCTATGGCCATCAGTAGCCTTTCTGCCGCGTTGGCATAAGCACTGCGATCTTGCCGGCAAACGGTAAGAAACTCCTGCAGTGTGAACTCTTCGTCCTTGGCAGCCTCATAACGCTGGCGATAATGATCGAATATATTCATGGCATGCCGTCCTTTCGTTTTAGCACAGGTTTAAGAGCCGTTCATATGAATAGTGGAGGCTCCCGGAAGACGTATTCTGAGTACAGCAACCCTTATGCCAACTGATGCGTTTTTGCGCGTTGCGCTGTGCTACTGCGGTCAGGGTAATGCACCTTCTTAAGTTAAAGCGTAGATGGCATTTATAAAACTTGCCTGGCGCTTTACGCGATTTTCAAATACATATCAATAACTCATCCTTAGCATTTCATTATCAACTTAAGCGGCAAAGCGCTGATTCATCAACGAGTCATAAAACTGCAAGTCGTTTGTCACGATGTTTTGTAAACCTGCCAGGTTTAGCGTGATGTAAAGAGTGATGAAAAATTTTGGGATGAGGGGGTTGCGCGGTTACACTTCACTTCGCTGATTATTTGATGAAAGGACGTAATGGATTGTGAGCAAATTCAAATTTCTGGCATTAGGCGTCGCGATGGCGTCAATGAGCGCTGCGGCGCTGGCTGAAGGCCCGCTGTCAATTGGCGTAGGGGCGGGCTGGGCGGACACCCCCTATAAAGAGTATGACCAGAAAGTTGTGCCTATTCCGGTCATCAATTACGAAGGGGATAACTTCTGGGTTCGTGGCCTCGGCGCGGGCTATTACGTCTGGAACGACCAGACGGATAAGCTCTCCATCATGGCCTATTATCTTCCGTTCCAGTTCAAGCCGAAGGACAGCGATGACGAACAGCTTCGCCGTCTGGATAAACGCAAGTCCACCTTAATGGCGGGCCTTTCCTACACGCACTTCACGCAGTACGGTTTCCTGCGCACCTCTCTTGCAGGCGACACGCTGGATAACAATAACGGCATCCTCTGGGATATCGCCTGGCTTTATCGCTATACCAACGGCAACCTGACGCTGACGCCTGGCATCGGCGCGGAGTGGAACAGCGATAACATGAACGAGTACTACTTCGGCGTGAGCCGCAACGAGTCTCGCCGCAGCGGCCTTGACGATTACGATCCGGAAGATGGCTGGAACCCGTATGTTGAGTTGACCGCCAGCTATCGTATGTCGGACAACTGGACAGTTTACGGATCCGGGCGCTATACCCGTCTTAGCGACGAGATCAAAGACAGCCCGATGGTGGATAAATCCTGGGCGGGTCTGTTATCAGCGGGTGTGACTTACACCTTCTGATCCTGTGTAGTGCATATATTGCTTAATAACGGGGCGTTCGCGCCCCGTTTGCATTTCCGTGGTGCAATGTTTACAGGCAACGGTTACGGAGGATGTGATGGCGAAAAAAGAGGTTATCTTTCCTGAAGCGCTGGCGCTGCCCGCTATTGGCCAGGGAACCTGGTACATGGGGGAAAAGGCGAGCCAGCGCAAGAGCGAGGCGGATGCACTGCGCGCGGGCGTCGACCTCGGTTTAACGCTTATCGATACCGCTGAGATGTATGCCGAAGGCGGCGCTGAAAAAGTGGTGGGCGAGGCGATACGCGGGCTGCGCGACAACGTGTTTCTGGTTTCCAAAGTCTATCCATGGAATGCGGGCGGAGCGAAAGCCATTGCCGCCTGCGAAGCGAGCCTGAAGCGACTCGGCACCGATTATCTCGATCTCTACCTGCTGCACTGGCGTGGCGATATCCCGCTGGAAGAGACGGTCGACGTCATGCAGACGCTGATGCAGCAGGGGAAAATCCGCCGCTGGGGCGTCTCTAATCTGGATTACGACGATATGCAGGCGCTCTGGCGCATCGGCGGTGGCAGCGAGTGCGTTACCGATCAGGTGCTTTACCATCTCGCCTCCCGCGGTATAGAACATGACCTGTTGCCCTGGTGCCAGCAGCATCAGGTGCCGGTCATGGCTTACTGCCCGCTGGCGCAGGCGGGCAGGCTGCGCGAAGGGTTGATGCATGACCCGGTGGTAAATGATATTGCCCGCGAGCGCGGCATTTCGGTAGCGCAACTGCTGCTGGCGTGGGTTATCAGCCATCAGGGGGTAATGGCTATTCCCAAAGCGGGCAGCGTAACGCATGTGAAAGAAAACGCGGCCGCGATGGAGATAAGCTTAAGCGACGACGAACTGGCCCGGCTGGATAACGCATTTCCGGCGCCAAAAGGAAAAACGCGGCTGGATGTGGTGTAAGCGCGTTTTCCCCTCGCCGGGAGGCGAGGGGAGCGAGGCTTACCCTTTTTTCACTACGCGCAGCGTCTGCGCCAGGCGGGAAGGTTTCTCAACGTGTGTTTTCTGCGGCGTCGTCACGCAGGCGGTCTCCACGCAAACAAAGCTCTTATAGCCCTCATCCGGTACGTCCGCCATGCTGACAGAGAGCGCCGGGCCCGGGTTCCAGCCCACCACATTGCTGTGGTGGTGATGCACCACTTCAATACAGCGCTTGAGCGCAGCGTCGTGAATCAGGCTGCACGCTTCGGCGTTCAGATAAACGCGGTCGGTGCGGTCCGGGAAGGTCTGGACGCCATCGCTAAGTTTGCCCTGTTCCCCGCCGTTCACTTTATCAATATAGGTGTCGCCAAGGCCGCTGACCTTAACCGCGCTGATGTCGCCTACGTTGAAGTAGGTGTGCAGCGCAGAGGTAGTTTCAAAATCGCCGTGCGCTTCCAGTTCCATTTCACACGTTTTGCCTACTTTGAAACGGGCGTAGAGCGTGAAATCGTGCGGCCAGTACTGGCGGCTGGCATCGCTGCTGTGCAGTTCAAACGTCAGCACGACGCCGTTTTCGTCTTCATTATGAGCGCTTAAGGACCAGGGCAGGTTGCGGGCGAAGCCGTGAGAAGGCAGTTCTTTCTGCGCCGCCGGGCCAAACCACGGCCAGCAGACAGGCACGCCGCCGCGCAGCGCCACGCCAGTTTTGAATGGCGTAATGTCGCTCAGCCACAGCACTTCTTCTTCGCCGGCCGGTTTCCAGGAGAGCAAATGCGCGCCCTGCAGCGCAAATGAGGCGCGAACCTGAGGGTGGTCCACCACTATCAGTTCCAGCTCATCCTGCTGGCGGCGGGAAAGGACAGGCGTAATCTGTTCAACTACCGGCAGCGCAAAAATCTTATTCATCATTTCGGGCAATCCTCTGTCTCGAAGCCATAAAAAAGGGCGACCGAAGTCGCCCTTAGGATCAGATTCTCATCTCGTCTTATTTGGAGATGTGAGCGATCAGGTCCAGAACTTTGTTGGAGTAGCCGGTTTCGTTGTCGTACCAGGAAACCAGTTTCACGAAGTTGTCGTTCAGCGCGATACCTGCTTTGGCATCGAATACAGAAGTGCAGATTTCGCCGTTGAAGTCGGTGGAAACCACGTCATCTTCGGTGTAGCCCAGCACGCCTTTCATTTCGCCTTCAGCCGCTTTCTTAATCGCGTCTTTGATCTGCTCGTAAGTGGCTGCTTTTTCCAGACGAACGGTCAGGTCTACAACGGATACGTTCGGGGTCGGAACGCGGAACGCCATACCAGTCAGTTTGCCGTTCAGTTCCGGCAGCACTTTACCTACCGCTTTAGCTGCGCCGGTAGAGGACGGGATGATGTTCTGAGCTGCGCCACGGCCGCCGCGCCAGTCTTTGTGAGACGGGCCGTCAACGGTTTTCTGCGTAGCAGTGGTGGCGTGAACGGTAGTCATCAGACCTTCGATGATGCCGAAGTTGTCGTTGATAACTTTAGCCAGCGGCGCCAGGCAGTTGGTGGTGCAGGATGCGTTGGAAACGATGTCCTGGCCTGCGTATTTATCAAAGTTAGCACCACGTACGAACATCGGGGTGTTGTCTTTGGACGGGCCAGTCATTACCACTTTTTTCGCGCCAGCGGTGATATGCTTACGAGCGGTTTCGTCGGTCAGGAAGATACCGGTTGCTTCAGCGACTACGTCAACACCCACTTCATCCCATTTCAGGTTAGCCGGGTCTTTTTCAGCGGTAACGCGGATTTTTTTACCGTTAACGATCAGGTGGCCGTCCTGCACTTCAACGGTACCGTCGAAACGGCCGTGAGTGGAGTCATACTTCAGCATGTAAGCCATGTAGTCAGCGTCTAACAGATCGTTGATTGCAACGATTTCCACGTCAGAACGTTTCTGAGCAGCACGGAAAACAATGCGACCGATACGGCCAAAACCGTTGATACCTACTTTGATAGTCATATATTCCACCAGCTATTTGTTAGTGAATAAAAGGTTGGCTGTAAAATTACAAAAACCTTACGCAGCGTCAAGCGGAATCGTGTCAATCATTGCGACAAATCAATCCTGTGCACAACCTTTGCTCGACTGACTCGCTCACTCTTCCTTTTGAGCTACAGCACCACATTGGGACGTTGCGGTGAATTTTAAAGGCCCATTAAACCAAAAACGTGAACGCCATCACATTTAGCCCCTGGGCTTTCTTTCAGCGCTAAGTTTAGTCTAAAAGATGACACGTCACTGTTAATGTTTTGTTAGAATCTGCCAGATAATGTGACTGCTTAACCCTGCCCCGAGATGTGAATTATGGCCAATCAAAACTCCCAGGATGAACTGAAGAAAACCCTGACGGAAATGCAGTTTTATGTCACCCAGAACCACGGCACCGAGCCGCCGTTCACCGGTCGTCTGCTGCATAACAAGCGGGAAGGCGTCTACCACTGCCTGGTGTGCGATGCGCCTTTGTTTAACTCGCAATCCAAATATGACTCTGGCTGCGGCTGGCCGAGTTTTTATGAGCCGGTAAGCGAAAATGCTATCCGCTATCTCAATGATTACTCGCACGGCATGCAGCGTATTGAGATCCGTTGCGGCACCTGCGATGCGCATTTAGGTCACGTTTTCCCGGATGGCCCACAGCCGACAGGCGAACGTTATTGCGTCAACTCCGCCTCACTGAGCTTCTCTGATGACGACGGCGGCGAGCAAATTAAAGGCTGAAGAATCGATTCAGCAAATTATTCCTGGAGACTTGCTTTTATGAACTTGGATGACCTCATCAGCAGCATGACGCCGGAAGTTTATCAGCGCCTCGCCACGGCGGTGGAATTGGGAAAATGGCCTGACGGCGTGGCGCTGACGCCGGAGCAAAAAGAGAACAGTTTGCAGCTGGTGATGATGTGGCAAATGCGCAATAACACGGCGCCGCAGCATATGACCATCGGCACGGACGGCGCTATCGTCATGAAGAGCAAACAGCAGCTTAAAGAAGAGTTCGGCATTGTGCCGCCTGCTATTGCCAGGATGAAGCCCGAGTAAGCTGAACGCGTTGCTGAACGAAAAAGCCCTCCGTACTGAGGGCTTTTTTACTGGCCTGAAAGTAAGCGCGACGGCGCGGGGCGTTAACCCTGCGTTTCCCGCCAGTCATCAAGCGTGTAGAGCGTTGCGCCTTCCGTCGCCATCTCCATAAACGCGCGGGCGCTATCCTGCGGCTGTAAGTTAACGCCGCGACAACCGTCGGTGATAACGTTTACGTCATAGCCAAGCTTCAGCGCATCCAGGGTGGTGAATTTCACACAATAGTCCGTTGCAAGCCCCATCACTATCAGCTCGCTGACGCCGCGCTCACGAAGCCAACTGTCCAGCGCCGTTTTCTGGCGGTGGCCGTTATCGAAAAAAGCGCTGTAGCTGTCAATAGTAGGGTTCTCGCCTTTGTAGAACACCGCTTCAATGGCTTTTTTATTTAACAGCGGGTGCAGTTCCGCCCCTTCGGTATGTTGCACGCAATGGTCTGGCCACCAGGTTTGCGGCAGACCGTCAAGCGTGCCCTGGGTAAAGGGCTCGGTTCCCTGCACCGAGGCGAAGCTACCATGGTTCGCCGGATGCCAGTCCTGGCTTGCCACAATCCGGATGTCACGGGCCTGACACCACTCAATCAGCGCGTTCGCCACGTCCACCGTGCTGTCGCCTTCCGGGACGGAGAGCGCGCCGCCAGCGCAGAAGTCATTTTGCAAGTCCACCAGCAGCAGGGCGCGTGCAGTCATGAAAGCCTCCTTATTCGTCCGGGGTCAGCTCACCGCGCAGGTTGCGCATCATCGCGTCGCGAATTTCGCCAGCGTCCAGCCCCTGGCTCAGTAAGTAATGGAGTTTAGTCAGCGTCGCTTCCACTGTCATATCGAAGCCGCTGATAACGCCCGCATGCGCCAGCGCGTTGCCGGTGGCGTAACCGCCCATGTTGACTTTACCGGACATGCATTGGGTCAGGTTGACCACCACAATACCGCGCGCGCACGCTTCACCCAGCTCTTTGAGGAATTCGCCGTTCTGCGGCGCGTTGCCCACGCCATACGATCGCAGGATAAGCGCGCGCACCGGCTGACGCAGGAAGTTTCGCACCACATCCGCGGAAATGCCGGGATAGATGGTGACGACGCCGATAGGCTGCGGCGTAATCGGGTGTACCTGCAATTCACCGTGTCCGTGAGGCGCAGGCGGCGTATTCAGGCGACGTATATGAATGCCTGCTTCTAACAGCGGCGGCAGGTTAGGGGAGGCGAAGGCGTCAAAGCCATCCGCGTGCGCTTTGGTGGTGCGGTTGCCGCGATAGAGACGATTGTTGAAAAAGAGCGTGACTTCGTTAATGGGATAGTTCGCCGCGACGTAAAGCGAGTTCAGCAGATTGATTTGCCCATCCGAGCGCAGTTCCGCAAGGGGGATCTGCGAGCCGGTGACAATAACCGGTTTACTGAGGTTCTCCAGCATGAAGGAGAGGGCCGAGGCGGTGAAGGCCATGGTGTCGGTGCCGTGAAGGATAACAAAGCCGTCGTAATCATCGTAGTGGGCTTTAATGTCATCGGCGATATGCTGCCAGTCCTGCGGCGTCATATCCGAGGAATCCATCAGCGGGGCGTATTCATGAATGGTGAAATCCGGCATTTCGGGGCGGTGAAACTCCGGCATCAGGGAGAGCTGGCGCTGCAGATGGCCGGAGACCGGAATATAACCCTGTTCAGAGCGTTGCATACCGATGGTGCCACCGGTGTAGGCAACGTAAATCGATTTCTTTTGCATGGTATCGCTTAGGTTGTGCATAAACAGGCGCAGTATAGTGGCGCGGGGAGAAAAAAACAGCCCGGCAAAAGCCGGGCCGGGATAGTGTTAACGCACGTTGCCGCAGGTCAGGCAGAAGGCGTAACGGTTTTGCGGGTCGTTAAAGGCGGCGAGTTTATCGCTTTCCGCCTTCGCGGTTTTGGCCGCCTCGCTGAGCGGCGCCGGCAGATAAACCTGCAACGCTTGCGGCAGCATCGCCTGTACCGAGCCGCTTACGCCGCTGAGCACCATATCCATAAAGGTGGGCTCGTCCTGGTAATAGTCGACGTGCCAGCTTTTCAGTTTCGCAAGCTCCGCCGCCTTCGCCACCGCGTCGTCGAAGTCGCCAAGGCTGTCCACCAGACCGTTGTTTTTCGCATCCTGACCGGTCCAGACGTGGCCCTGGGCAATTTCATCAATCTGCTGCGGCGTTTTGCTGCGTGACTGCGCCACCAGGTTGATAAAGCGCTGATAGCCGTTTTCGATGGTGAGCTGCATCATTTGCTGCACTTCCGGCGGCAGCGCCTTAGTGACGGACACGTCCGCCAGCGGGGACGTCGCCACGCCATCAGTGTGTACGCCAATAGCATCAAGGCTGTTTTCCATGGTGTTGATCACGCCGAAGATGCCGATAGAGCCCGTCAGCGTGCTGGGGTTCGCCACAATGTAATTCGCAGGGGTCGAAATCCAGTAGCCGCCGGAAGCCGCCATGCCGCCCATTGAAACCACCACCGGTTTGCCCGCCGCTTTGGCGGCCGCCAGTTCAGAACGGATGACTTCCGACGCGGTTACGCTGCCGCCGGGGCTGTTTACGCGCAGCACAATCGCTTTTACCTGCGGGTCGAGGCGCGCGTCGCGGATCTGCGAGGCGGTGGTATCGCCGCCGACATTACCTTGCGTCTCTTCGCCGTCCATAATCGCGCCGTTAGCAAAAATCACGGCGACGGACGCGCCCTGCTGCGTCGGCTTATTCACCGGGTAGTCGTAAAGGCTTACCGCGCTGAAGTCTTTATCCTTTTTGCTCCATCCAAATTGCTTAACCAGCGCTTTTTCCACCTCGGCGCTGGAGGCAAGCGCATCCACAAGCTTATTATCGAGCGCATATTTCGCCGTGTCGCCGCCTGCTTTTTGCAGCCCGGCCAGCAGCCCCTGCGCGCCCGGGAAGACTTGCGAGGCAGGAATTTGCCGGTTGGCCGCCAGCGTATTGAGATAGTTTTGCCAGAGTTCGCCAATCCAGCGGCTATCCGCTTCCCGCGCCTGCGGCGACATATCGTCACGAATAAACGGCTCCACGGCGGATTTATAGGTACCGACGCGGAAAACGTGGGTGCTCACCTTCAGCTTATCGAGCAACGACTTATAGTAAAGCCCGTTAGTGGCGAAGCCGTGCAGATCCACTTCACCCTGCGGTGACAGCCAGATCTTATTGGCGAAGCTCGCCAGGTAATACTGGCCCTGGGTGTAGCTGTCGCCTACCGCCAGCACCGGTTTGCCGCTGTCGCGAAACTCGCGCAGCGCCTTGCCGATATACTGCATAGAGGGTTGGTCGGCCCCGGCGAAATCTTTCAGATCCAGCACGATGCCGGTGATATTGCGGTCGTTTTTCGCCTGGCGAATCGCAGCCACGATATCAAACAGCGAGTTTTCCTGAAGCCTGTCGGAGTTGGCGCCGAACAGCTGGCGGCCCAGCGCGCCAAGCTTGTTGTTGACGGATGGTTTGTCCACCACCACGCCGGTAATATCCAGCAGCAGCGCGCCGCGACCCGGCTGCGATGACTCGCCGCCGCCAAGCTGCATCCAGATGCCGACGCCTGCCAGGATGAGCAAAATAAAGAACAGGTTCATCACCAGTTCGCGGATAAAATTGAGCAGACGCCATGTCCACTTAAAAAAGCCGGCAATAATTCGCCACAGGGTTCGCATGTCCTCTCCCTAATCGTGTGAACGGGGGTATCCCGTAAGCCGCCCGCCTCAAACGCGGGGGCGCTCAAAGTGTAAATAGAGGCAGGCGGCTTGTCAGCAGGAAAGAGGGGCGATGCTGTAACAAAAGAGGGCGCTGTGTTAATTTTGTAAACAAAATGCATGACAGGAGAGACCTGATGGACGCACTTGAACTGCTCGTTAACCGCCGTAGCGCCTCCCGGCTGGCCGAACCTGCGCCAGCGGGCGAAGCGCTGGAAAATATCCTGCGCGCCGCGATGCGCGCCCCCGATCACGGCACCCTGCAACCCTGGCGATTCTTTATTATCGAAGGCGAAGGGCGTGAGCGCTTTAGTCAGCTGCTGGAAAAAGCCGCACGGGAAACCGGGCAGGATGAAAAGGCTATCGAGAAAGCGCGCAACGCGCCGTTTCGCGCGCCGATGATTATCACCGTGGTCGCGCACTGCGAAGCGCACCCGAAAGTGCCGCAGTGGGAGCAGGTGGCTTCTGCGAGTTGCGCGGTCATGGCGATGCAGATGGCGGCGCTGGCCCAGGGCTTCAACGGCATCTGGCGCAGCGGCGCGCTAACGGAAAGCCCGCAGGTTCGCGAAGCGTTCGAATGCCGCGAGCAGGATCGGATTGTCGGTTTTCTCTATCTCGGCACCCCGCAGTTAAAAGCCTCCACGACCATCAGCGTGCCCGATACCGCGCCTTTTGTTCGCCATTTTTAATAAAAACGCCTCTGGCTGTCTGGATTGTGAGCAAAAGCGGCGCAATTCAGACAGCCGTACTTATCACCCTCTCTTTCTGGCGCTACCATAGGCGCGCGTCGTCCCGCCCGCAGGGTGCGACACCGTTCATCAACAGGAGAGGTCCATGAGTGAGCAAGCTATTCGTTTGACGCAATACAGCCACGGAGCCGGTTGCGGTTGCAAAATTTCCCCGAAAGTGCTGGAGACCATCCTGCACAGCGAGCAGGCGAAGTTTGTCGACCCGAACCTGCTTGTGGGCAACGAAACCCGCGACGACGCCGCGGTCTACGATCTGGGCAACGGCACCTGCATCATCAGCACCACCGATTTCTTCATGCCTATCGTTGACGATCCGTTTGACTTCGGCCGCATCGCCGCCACCAACGCCATCAGCGATATCTACGCCATGGGCGGCAAACCGATCATGGCGATAGCCATTCTCGGCTGGCCCGTTAACACGCTGGCGCCGGAAATTGCCCGCGACGTGATTGAAGGGGGCCGCGCCGCCTGCCAGCAGGCGGGCATCAGCCTCGCAGGCGGCCACTCCATCGACGCGCCTGAACCTATTTTCGGCCTCGCGGTGACCGGCGTCGTGCCAACCGAGCGGGTGAAGAAAAACAGCACCGCTGAAGCGGGCTGCAAACTCTTCCTCACCAAGCCGCTCGGCATCGGCGTGCTGACCACCGCCGAGAAAAAGTCGCTGCTGCGCGATGAGCATAAAGGTCTGGCCGCTGAAGTGATGTGCCGTATGAACAAAGCGGGGGCGGATTTCGCCAGGGTTGAAGGCGTGAAGGCAATGACTGACGTGACTGGCTTCGGCCTGCTCGGCCACCTGAGCGAAGTATGCCAGGGGGCGGGCGTACAGGCGGAAATCTGGTATCAGGAGGTGCCGAAGCTGCCGGGTGTGGAAGACTATATTGCCCAGGGCGCGGTGCCGGGCGGCTCGGCGCGCAACTTCGCCAGCTATGGCCACCTGATGGGCGAGATGCCGGAAGCCTGGCGCAACCTGCTGTGCGACCCGCAAACCTCCGGCGGCCTGCTGCTGGCCGTCACGCCGCAAGCCGAAGCGAAAGTGGCTGCCATCGCGGCGGAGCACGGCATTACGCTGAGCGCCATCGGCGAACTGAGAGACGCCCGCGCAGGCCGTCCGATGATTGAGATCCGCTAACGCCATGCGGTTGTTCATCGCCGAAAAGCCCAGCCTCGGGCGCGCCATCGCCGACGTGCTGCCTAAGCCGCACCGCAAAGGCGATGGTTTCATCGAATGTGGCAACGGTCAGGTGGTAACCTGGTGCGTAGGCCATCTGCTTGAGCAGGCGCAACCCGATGCGTATGACAGTCGCTATGGACGCTGGAACCTGGCGGACCTGCCTATCGTGCCGGAAAAATGGCAGTTGCAGCCGCGCGCCTCAGTGACCAAACAGCTCAACGTAATTAAAAAGCTGCTGCGCGAAGCGAGCGAAGTGGTGCACGCGGGCGACCCGGACCGCGAAGGACAGTTGCTGGTAGACGAAGTACTGGACTACCTGCAGCTCCCTGCGGAAAAACGCAGGCAGGTACAACGTTGCCTGATAAACGACCTCAACCCGCAGGCAGTGGAGCGCGCCATCTCCCGCCTGCGTGAAAACCGGGAGTTTGTGCCGCTCAGCACTTCTGCGCTGGCCCGCGCCCGCGCTGACTGGCTGTATGGCATCAACATGACCCGCGCGTATACCCTGCTTGGGCAAAATGCCGGCTATCAGGGGGTATTGTCGGTCGGGCGCGTGCAAACGCCGGTGCTGGGGCTGGTGGTCAGACGCGATGAAGAGATAGAAAACTTCATACCCAAAGATTATTTCGAAGTGAAAGCGCATATCGTCACGCCGAAGGATGAGCGCTTTGTCGCCACCTGGCAGCCCAGCGAGGCGTGCGAGCCGCACCAGGATGATGAGGGCAGGCTGCTTAACCGGGCGCTTGCTGAGCATGTCGTCAAGCGTATCGCCGGGCAGCCCGCGCGGGTCACGGCCTACAGCGATAAACGCGAATCGGAAGCCGCGCCGCTGCCGTTTTCCCTTTCGGCATTACAGATTGAAGCGGCGAAGCGCTTTGGTCTTTCGGCGCAGAACGTGCTGGATATCTGCCAGAAGCTCTATGAAACCCACAAGCTGATTACCTACCCGCGTTCCGACTGCCGCTATCTGCCGGAAGAGCATTTTGCCGGACGGCACGCGGTAATAAAGGCGATTGGCGTTCACGCAAGCGATCTGCTGCCGCAACCGGCGGTGGACCCGGAGCGCCGTAACCGCTGCTGGGATGATAAAAAGGTCGATGCGCACCACGCCATCATTCCGACAGCCCGCAGCGCTTCCGTTTCGCTTAACGACGGCGAGGCGAAAGTGTACGGGCTTATCGCCCGCCAGTACCTGATGCAATTCTGCGCTGACGCGGTATTTCGCAAATGCGTTATCGATCTTGATATCGCAGGCGGCAAGTTTATCGCCAAAGCCCGCTTTCTGGCGGAAGCGGGCTGGCGCACGCTGCTTGGGGCGAAAGAGCGGGATGAAGAAAACGATGGCTCGCCTTTGCCGGTGGTCGCCAAAGACGATGAACTGCTGTGCGAGCATGGCGAAGTGGTGGAGCGGCAGACGCAGCCGCCGCGCCATTTCACCGACGCCACCTTGCTTTCCGCAATGACCGGCATCGCCCGCTTTGTGCAGGATAAAGATCTCAAAAAAATCCTGCGCGCCACCGACGGGCTGGGAACAGAGGCCACCCGCGCGGGGATTATCGAGCTGTTGTTTAAGCGCGGCTTTCTGGAGAAGCAGGGGCGTTATATTCGCTCGACCGAGCCGGGCCGGGCGCTTATCCATGCGCTGCCGGAGCTGGCGGCGCGTCCGGACATGACGGCGCAGTGGGAATCGACGCTGACGCAAATCAGCGAGAAGCAGTGCCGTTATCAGGACTTTATGACGCCGCTGGTGCAAACCCTCTACGCGCTGATAGAACAGGCGCGCAGCGCGCCGGTTCGCCAGTTCCGCGGCCTCGCGGCGCCGCAGGCCAAAGGGCCGCGGAAATTCAAAGGCGGCAAAAAAGGCGGCGGACGCAGTAAAAAAACCGGCGCGCCCGCGTCGGGCGGCGCGGCAGAATAAGCCCCTTGTTTAAGTGCGGTTTTACTTTATCATGTCGGCGCCGCGGGTGCGGCGTAACGGATAACGCGACAGGTGTTTTCAATGGACAATGAAACGAAAGTACTGCAACTGATGAAAGAGGCCGGCAAGCCGGTTTCGGCGGGTGAAATTGAAAAGGTTTGCGAGCTCGATCGCAAAGCCATCGATAAGGCGTTTAAGAACCTGAAAGCGCAGGGGCGCATTGTCTCCCCGGTTCGCTGTAAATGGCAGCCCGCTTAACTGACCTTGATAAGCCTGCGTCGCGCCGACGCAGGCTTTTTTATTCTCCGCCGTTCAGATAACGCCCTGCGCCAGCATCGCGTCCGCCACTTTCACAAAGCCCGCGATATTGGCGCCGCGCACATAGTTTACCTGACGCTCGCCTTCGCCATAGGTCACGCAGGCGTGGTGGATGTCGTGCATGATGTGGTGCAGGCGGGCGTCCACTTTCTCCGCTTTCCACCCCATACGCGCGGCGTTTTGCGCCATCTCAAGCCCGGAAGTGGCGACGCCGCCCGCATTGGCCGCTTTTCCTGGGGCAAAGAGCACGCCCGCTGCCAGAAACGCGTCGGTAGCTTCAATCGTGGTGGGCATATTCGCGCCTTCCGCCACGGCTTTTACGCCATTGGCGATGAGCGTTAACGCCGCCTCGAGATCCAGTTCATTTTGCGTAGCGCAGGGCAGGGCGATATCCACCGGCACGCTCCAGGGCTGTTTGCCTTCCAGATACGTCAGCGTAAACTCGCGCGCGTAATCGGCTACGCGGCCGTCGCGGCTTGCCTTAATCTGCGCCAGTCGCGCCAGCTTTTCCGTCGTGAAGCCGCTTTCATCCACCACCGTACCGTTGGAATCGGAGGCGGTGATGACGCGCGCGCCGTAAAGCATCGCTTTTTCAATAGCGTATTGCGCGACGTTGCCGGAGCCGGAGACCGCCACGCGCATCCCTTCAAGCGCCATGCCGTGCTGCTTGAGCATGGCGTCGGTGAAGTAAATCAGGCCATAGCCGGTCGCCTCCGGGCGAATCAGGCTGCCGCCGAAAGAGAGCCCTTTGCCGGTAAAGACGCAGGCGTTATGGTTGCCGAGCTTTTTCATCATGCCCGCCATATAGCCGACCTCGCGTCCGCCCACGCCGATGTCGCCCGCCGGAACGTCGGTATCCGGGCCGAGGTGGCGCCACAGTTCGGTCATCAGCGCCTGGCAAAAACGCATGATTTCACCTTCGCTCTTGCCTTTCGGGTCGAAATCGCTGCCGCCTTTGCCGCCGCCCATCGGCAGCGTCGTCAGCGCATTTTTAAACGTTTGTTCAAAGCCGAGGAATTTCAGAATCGATAAGTTCACGGACGGGTGAAAGCGCATGCCGCCTTTGTAGGGGCCGATGGCGGAGTTGAACTGCACGCGCCAGGCGCGGTTGACCTGCACTTCATTACGATCGTTTACCCATACGACGCGAAACTGGATAACCCGCTCCGGCTCGACAAGGCGCGCCAGTAAAGCGTGGTCGCGGTAGTGAGGATGGGTATCCAGAAAAGGCCACAGGGTGGTCATTACTTCGCGCACCGCCTGGGCGAATTCCGGCTGGTGCGGGTCGCGCTGCTGCGCAGAGGAAAGAAACTGCTCCAGAGTAAGATGTTGTCCCATAAGGTATAAGCTCCTTTTATAGATAAATGATTTTATTTGTGAAATTTATGAATAAAAATGCGCCAACCCGGCGACTATATCATTCAGTTAAGGCGATAAAGCAAGCAAATTTTGTCGGCTGCCCGGTGGCTTTTTTTCGTTATCATCATGAAAACTTATGACAAAAAGCGATATATTGACGAAGCTTGTGAGATATGGCGCAGTAGCGGTTAACGGCGCGGCGTAACCGTAACCATCAGGAGAAAATGCATGCTCAGGATTAACGTAGTGCTGGCGGGAGGATTACTGCTGCTGTCGGGCTTTTGCGCAGCGGGAGAGCGTTATCATTCGGGTTCCGACGGGTATCCCGAAGAGCGCTACCCCTCGGATATTGGCGTTGCCGTACCGCCGGAAGTGTTCAGCAGCGGCGGTCATCGCCCGCCGCCCTGTAACCAGTGCTGTATTTATCAGGATCAAAACTATTCGGAAGGGGCGGTCGTCAATGCCCAGGGCGTCATGCTGCAATGCCAGCGCGATGAAAAAACGGTTAGCACGAACCCTCTGGTCTGGCGTCGCGTGCAGCCATAAACGCGGCGAGCAGGGGAATATCCGCCGGAGCGAGATCATAACGCGACGCGTCGGCGGGGTAGCACCACACCAGCGCGCTGTGGCAGTGAGCAGTCAGCGTGCCTGCGAAATCGGCCACATGCCAGGCGTGCAGACGGATGCGTCTGCCGCTGACTTCCTGCTCGTGGCTCGCGACATAGCGGCCCACGTGCGCCTGAATGCCTAATTCCTCCGCCAGCTCGCGCGCCAGTGCCTGCGGCTGGCTTTCTCCCGCTTCCACTTTGCCGCCGGGAAACTCCCAGCGTCCCGGCTGGTCGCCGCTGGCTGGCCGCTGCGCCAGCAGGATCTTGCCCTGCTTTTCGATAATGGCGGCGACAACATCAATCGTTTTCATAAGCTCAAGATGAAAAAAGAGACGTCCGTGCTCGCCTTACCGCTCCCCTCAGGGGAGAGAAGCGGCGAGCGGGACGGACAGAGTCGTCTGCGGATTTCGCTTTGCGCTCGCCCTGAAAAGAAAAAAGGCGAGCACGCATATAACGATGCTTAAAGCTTAAATTTCGCCCACACTGGCGCATGGTCGGACGGTTTTTCCATGGCGCGAATATCGTAGTCGATACCGGTTTCCACCAGACGCTCCATTAGCGGCGAGCTTGCCAGCAGCAGGTCGATGCGCAGCCCGCGATTATCGTCAAAGCCGCGCGAACGGTAGTCGAACCAGGAGAAGCGGTCGGTCGATTCCGGGTGAGCATGGCGGTAGGTATCTACCAGCCCCCAGTTCAGCAGGCGGCCCATCCATTCGCGCTCTTCCGGCAGGAATGAGCACTTGCCGGTGCGCAGCCAGCGTTTGCGGCTCTCTTCGCCGATGCCGATATCCAGATCCGTTGGGCTGATATTCATATCACCCATAATAAGCACCGGGTTCTCGCGCTTAAGCTCGCTTTCCAGATAATCCTGCAGGTTTTGATAAAACGCCGCTTTAGCCGGGAATTTTGTCGGATGGTCGCGGCTTTCGCCCTGAGGGAAATAACCGTTAATTACCGTAATGTTGCCGATTTCAGAGGGGATCTCCGCCATAATCAGACGGCGCTGCGCCTCTTCATCATCCCCCGGAAAGCCGCGACGCACGGCGACCGGCGTCTCTTTTGTCAGCAGCGCCACGCCGTAATGTCCTTTCTGGCCGTGGTAGAAAACGTTGTAACCGAGTTTTGCTACCTCTTCGAGCGGGAACATATCGTCATGCACTTTTGTTTCCTGAAGACCGATGACGTCGGGCTGATGCTGCTCCACCAGCGCTTCAAGCTGATGGGGGCGGGCGCGCAGGCCGTTGATATTAAAAGAGACAAATTTCATAGTCGCTGCCACATTGCGGAAAGTCAGGCGCCAGAGAATATCAGAAAAGCCCCCGCATCGCTGCCCCTGAGGCCATCCTTTTACTTGCGCGGATGAATGGCTCGCTTTCGCCGCTACGCCCCGTTTCGGCGCACAGCGCCCTGTTTCAGCGCATGGCGCCCTAAAAAAGGGCGTTTTTTTCCTCTGAATCCTGCCTGCGATCACAAATCCAGAAGGATATTCGGTTTATGCATAACATTGCTTATTTATTTTTCTGCAACCGCAGCGCATCACGTTAGTATGCACTGTTTATGCACTAATAGTGAATAATTCTGGTTCGTAAGTTGTTGATTTTAATTGTGCTGTCATCTCTTATGCATTTTTGCCGCTGGCTGGCACGAAGCCTGCAATCTATTGTAAGAGCGCAAACACATCATATTTATTAACAAATCGACAACCATTAATTTACCGGAAGAGGTCGCTATGTCGCAGTCAATTACCCGTCAAAACTTTGATGAATGGATGATCCCGGTTTACGCGCCGGCGCCGTTTATTCCGGTACGGGCTGAAGGTTCGACGCTGTGGGATCAGGAAGGCAAGGAGTATATCGATTTCGCTGGCGGCATCGCCGTTAACGCACTGGGGCACGCTAACCCGGAGCTGCGCAAAGCGCTGGAGGCGCAAGCGGCGAAGCTGTGGCACACCGGTAACGGTTATACCAACGAGCCGGTATTAAAGCTGGCTAAACAGCTTATCGACGCCACGTTCGCCGATCGCGTTTTCTTCTGCAACTCGGGGGCAGAGGCCAACGAGGCGGCGCTGAAGCTGGCGCGCAAATACGCCCACGATAATTTCGGTCCGCAGAAAAGCGGCATTGTCGCTTTCAAAAACGCGTTTCATGGTCGCACCCTGTTTACCGTCTCGGCGGGCGGCCAGCCGGCTTATTCTCAGGATTTCGCGCCGCTGCCGCCGCAGATTTCTCACGCCGTGTATAACGATCTCGCCTCCGCCCGCGCGCTTATCAATGACGATACCTGCGCGGTGATAGTCGAACCGATGCAGGGCGAGGGCGGCGTAGTGCCAGCCGACCCCGCTTTTCTGCAAGGGTTGCGCGAACTGTGCGACGCGCACAACGCGGTACTGATTTTTGACGAGGTGCAGACCGGCGTAGGGCGCACCGGTTCGCTTTACGCTTATATGCACTACGGGGTAACGCCGGATGTGCTCTCCACCGCCAAAGCGCTGGGCGGTGGTTTCCCGATTGGCGCCATTCTTACCACCGAGCGTTTCTCAAAGGTCATGGGCGTTGGCACCCACGGCACGACCTACGGCGGCAACCCGCTGGCGGGCGCAGTGGCGGGGCGTGTTCTGGCGCTTATTAACACCCCTGAAACGCTGCAGGGCGTGAAAGCGCGGCATCACGCTTTTATTGAACAGCTTACTGCGTTGAATGACCGTCTGAAGCTGTTTAAAGAAATTCGCGGTCTCGGGCTGCTGCTCGGGTGTGTGCTTAACGATGACTATGCCGGTAAAGCGAAAGCCATCTCCACGCTGGCCGCGCAGGAAGGCGTCATGGTCTTGATTGCCGGCGGCAACGTGGTGCGCTTCGCGCCCGCGCTTAATATCAGCGAAGCGGAGATCGCCGCCGGGCTTGAACGCTTTGCCCGCGCGTGCAGCCGCTTTCTTGCGGAGGGTTCATCATGATGGTGATTCGCCCTATTGAGCATAACGACCTCGGCGCGCTGCTGGCGCTTGCCGGGAAAACGGGCGGGGGGCTTACCTCGCTCCCGGTCGATGAAGCGACCCTTAGCGCCCGCATTGAGCGCTCGCTGCAAACCTGGCGCGGCACGCTGCCGAAAGCTGACCAGGGCTATGTGTTCGTGCTGGAGGATACGCAAAGCGGCGCGGTGGCGGGCATCTGCGCGATTGAAGTGGCGGTGGGGCTGAACGATCCCTGGTATAACTACCGCGTCGGCACGCTGGTGCACGCCTCAAAAGAGCTGAATGTCTATAACGCGCTGCCGACGCTCTTTTTAAGTAACGATCACACCGGCAGCAGCGAGCTTTGCACGCTGTTTCTCGACCCGCAGTGGCGCAAAGAGGGCAACGGCTATCTGCTGTCGAAGTCGCGCTTTATGTTTATGGCCGCCTTTCGCGAACGGTTTAATGAAAAGGTGGTGGCGGAGATGCGCGGCGTCATTGATGAGCACGGCTACTCTCCTTTCTGGGACAGCCTCGGCCAGCGCTTCTTCTCCATGGAGTTCAGCCGCGCCGACTACCTGTGCGGCACCGGGCAGAAAGCGTTTATCGCTGAACTGATGCCAAAACACCCGATCTACACTCACTTTTTGAGCGAGGCGGCGCAGGCGGTGATAGGCCAGGTGCACCCGCAAACGGCCCCGGCCCGCGCGGTGCTGGAAGCGGAAGGGTTCCGCTATCGCAACTATGTCGATATCTTCGACGGCGGCCCGACGCTGGAGTGCGATGTCGACCGGGTACGCGCTATCCGTAAAAGCCGACTGGTGGAAGTGGCGGAAGGCCAGCCCGCCACGGGCGAGGATCTGCCCGCCTGCATGGTGGCGAATGAAAATTACGACATGTTCCGCGTGATGCTGGTGCGCGCGAATCCCCATACTGAGCGGCTGGTGCTGGACGGCGCCACCCTTGACGCCCTGAAATGCCGTCCCGGCGACACTGTACGTCTGGTTCGTCTCTGCCCTGAGGAGAAAAAAGCATGAGTTTGTGGATTAACGGCCAGTGGCTGAACGGCAACGGCGAGGGGTTTGAGAAAACCAACCCGGTTAGCGGCGAAACGCTCTGGCAGGGTAAAGCGGCGGATGCGCAGCAGGTGGCGCAGGCGTGCAAAAGCGCGCGCGAAGCCTTTCCCGGCTGGGCGAAGCGCCCCTTTACCGGGCGTCAGGCTATAGCGGAAAAGTTCGCGGCTTTGTTGGATGAGAACAAAGCGCAGCTCACTGAAATCATCGCCCGGGAAACCGGCAAACCGCGCTGGGAAGCGGCGACGGAAGTGACGGCGATGATCAATAAAGTGGGCATTTCGGTAAAAGCTTACCAGACCCGCACCGGCGAGCAGCACAGCCCGATGCCCGACGGCGCCGCCTCGCTGCGTCATCGCCCGCATGGCGTGCTGGCGGTGTTCGGCCCCTATAATTTCCCGGGCCACTTGCCGAACGGGCATATCGTTCCTGCGCTGCTTGCGGGCAATACGCTGGTTTTCAAACCCAGCGAACTGACGCCGCACACCGGCGAAGCGGTGATGAAACTTTGGGAGCAGGCGGGGCTGCCGGCAGGCGTGCTGAACCTTGTGCAGGGCGGGCGCGAAACCGGGCAGGCGCTCTCTTCGCAACACGATATCGACGGGCTGCTCTTTACCGGCAGCGCGAATACCGGCTACCAGCTTCACCGCCAGCTTGCCGGGCAGCCGGAGAAAATCCTGGCGCTGGAGATGGGCGGCAACAATCCGCTGATTGTGGAAGATCCCGCGGATCTCGACGGCGCGGTGCATCTGGCTATCCAGTCCGCTTTTATTACCGCCGGGCAGCGCTGCACCTGCGCGCGTCGTTTGCTGGTGAAGCGGGGAGACGCGGGCGACGCATTTCTTGCGCGCCTGGTGGAAATCAGCCGCCGCATTCAGCCCGACCGCTGGGACGCCGAGCCGCAGCCGTTTATCGGCGGGCTGGTGTCGGTGCAGGCGGCGGAGCGCGTGCTGGAGGCCTGGCAAGGGCATCTGGCGCGCGGCGGCAAACCGCTGCTGACGCCAACGCTGCTGCGCGCGGGCAGTTCGCTGCTCACGCCTGGCATTATCGACATGAGCGAAGCGCGCGACGTGCCGGATGAAGAGGTTTTCGGCCCGCTGCTTTGCGTTTATCGCTATGACAGCTTCGATGAAGCCATTCGCATGGCCAATGATACCCGTTACGGGCTGGCGAGCGGGCTGATTTCACCCGACCGCGAGCAGTTTGAACAGCTGCTGCTGGAAGCGCGGGCGGGCATCGTCAACTGGAACAAGCCGCTTACCGGGGCGGCGAGCACCGCGCCTTTTGGCGGCGTGGGTGCGTCCGGCAACCACCGCGCCAGCGCGTGGTACGCGGCGGATTATTGCGCCTGGCCGATGGCTTCGCTGGAAAGCCCGAGCTTTACGCTGCCGGCAACCTTAAGCCCGGGGCTGGATTTCACTAAGGAGCAGGCATGAAAGCGCGCGAAGTTAACTTTGACGGGCTGGTGGGCTTAACCCACCACTACGCCGGGCTGTCGTTTGGCAATGAAGCCTCTACGAAGCACCGCTACCAGGTTTCTAACCCGAAGCTCGCCGCGCTTCAGGGGTTGCGCAAGATGAAAGCCCTTGCCGATGCGGGCTTCGCCCAGGCGGTGATCCCGCCGCAGGAGCGCCCCGGCATCGAGGCGCTGCGCCTGCTGGGCTTTAACGGCACAGACGAGCAGGTCGTGGAGAAAGCCTGGCGGCAGGCGCCGCACCTGCTGAGCGCTGCGAGCTCGGCCTCTTCGATGTGGGTGGCGAACGCCGCGACGGTTTGCCCTTCCGCCGATGCGCTGGATGGCAAAGTGCACTTCACCGTCGCCAATCTTAACAATAAATTTCACCGCGCCAGCGAAGCGCCCACTACCGAGCGGCTGCTGCGCGCCATTTTTCGCGATGAAGCGCATTTTTCCGTTCATCCGGCGCTGCCGCAGGTGGCGATGTTCGGCGACGAGGGGGCGGCTAACCATAACCGCCTCGGCGGCGACTACGGCGAGCCGGGCATTCAGCTTTTCGTTTATGGCCGCGAAGAGAGCGGCGGGCTTATCCCGGCCCGCTACCCGGCGCGTCAGACGCTGGAGGCAAGCCAGGCGGTGGCCCGCGTCAACCAGGTTAATCCGAAGCAGCTGATTTTCGCCCAGCAAAACCCGGCGGTCATCGACCAGGGCGTGTTTCATAACGACGTTATCGCCGTGTCCAATCAACAGGTGCTCTTCTGCCATGAGCAGGCGTTTCTTCATCAGCAGGATGTGTTAGGTGAGCTGCGCGCAAAAGTGCCGGGCTTTATGGCGCTCGAAGTGCCGGCGAACCAGGTTTCGGTGCAGGACGCCGTGGAAACTTACCTTTTCAACAGCCAGTTGCTGAGCCGCGACGATGGCTCAATGGTGCTGGTGCTGCCGCAGGAGTCGCGCCAGCATGAAGGCGTCTGGCGCTATCTGAATGCGCTGGTCGCCAGCGACAACCCGATAAACGAGCTGAAGGTATTTGACCTGCGTGAAAGCATGGCCAACGGCGGCGGTCCCGCCTGCCTGCGCCTGCGCGTAGTGTTGAACGACGCGGAGCGCCAGGCGGTTAACCCTGCTGTTATGATGAACGACGCGCTGTTCGAAACGCTTACCCGCTGGGTAGAAAAACACTACCGCGACCGGCTGACGCAGGCGGATCTCGCCGACCCGCAGCTGCTGCGCGAGGGCAGGGAGGCGCTGGAAGAACTGACCCGCTTGCTACACTTAGGATCAGTTTATCCATTCCAGCGTTAATAAGGAGGCACGATGCGCGACTTTCTGGCGCAGACGCTCAAGGGCAAAGCGCCCGGGCAGAGACAGGGCGAGACGGCGCATTTTCGCTGGCAGTGGTGGGATGAGGGCATACTGCTGATGATGCCCCTTCAACCAGTCGAAAAGGCGCTTATCCTCTCGGCAGGCGTTCATGGCAATGAAACCGCGCCGGTGGAGATCCTCGACAGGCTTTTGAAACGGCTCTTTGACGGCGAGCTGGCGCTACAGTGGCGGTTGCTGGTTGTGCTTGGCAACCCGTCGGCGCTGCGCAGCGGCAAGCGTTATCTGCACAGCGATATGAACCGGATGTTCGGCGGCCGCTGGCAACAGTTCCCTGAGAGCGTAGAGACGCAGCGGGCCAATGTGCTTGAACATACGCTGGAGAAATTTTTCGAAAGCGGCGAGGAGAAGCTGCGCTGGCATCTGGACATGCACACCGCCATTCGCGGCTCTTACCATCCGCGATTTGGCGTGTTGCCCGCGCGCCCGCTGCCCTACGACGAGGCTTATCTCGCCTGGCTGGGCTGCGCCGGGCTGCAGGCGCTGGTCTTCCATCGCGCGCCGGGCGGCACCTTTACCCATTTCAGCAGCGAACACTTCGGCACGCTGAGCTGTACGCTGGAGCTGGGTAAGGCGCAGCCGTTCGGTGAAAACGACCTGTCGCAGTTCGCGGTCACGGAAGCGGCGCTGGCGGCATTGTTGTGCGGCGGCGAAGCGCCGGCGGCGCAGGACCCGCCGCTGCGCTACAAAGTGGTACAGCAAATCACCCGGCATAGCGACAGCTTCGTGCTGCACATGACCGGCCAGACGCTCAACTTCACCGCTTTTCCGCGCGGCACTTTGCTGGCGGAAGATAGCGATACGCGTTATGAAGTGAAGCATGACTGCGAATATGTTTTATTTCCCAACCCCTCGGTCGCTATCGGTATGCGGGCGGGATTAATGCTCATCGAAATGAAATAATTCCGGGCTCCGTTCAGGGGCCCGCTTATATTTAGAACAGGATCAAATTTTTTGCGGAATATTCCTGGCTTATTGCTTTCTTTTGCAGCGCCTTATCTTTATACTTTCTGCAAATTTCCTTCTTAATCAGTCTGTTGTTATATTTTCTTGCGCTTCTCCACGCTTTATCCTTATTTTCTTCATAATTGATTATTTCTTGTTTTTTATCCTTTCATTGTTTTACTGTGGCTCTGATTACTTGACGTAATAAGCCCTAAACTCATTCTCGTCAACGCGACAAACCCTGTCGCCGAATAAACAAAGTAAGGACAATATTATGCGTAAATTAACTGCGATTTTTGTTGCTTCCACTCTGGCTCTGGGCGCAGCTAATCTGGCACATGCGGCGGATACCGCCACGTCCGCAACCACCACCGACAGCACGCCGATGCAGCATCATAAAGGCCCGCGCGGTCCGCACAATGAGATGATGTTAAAAGGCCTGAACCTGACCGACGCGCAAAAGCAGCAGATCCGCGATATCCATAAAGCGCAGCGTGAGAAGTTCAAGCGTCCGTCACTGGAAGAACGCCGCGAGATGCACAACCTGATTGCCAGCGATAGCTTCGACCGTGCGAAAGCGCAGGCGCAGGTAGATAAAATGGCTGAGCAGAACAAAGCGCGCATGATGGCCCATCTGGAAACCCAGAATAAAATCTATAACATCCTGACGCCGGAGCAGAAAAAGCAATTTAATGCCAATTTTGAGAAGCGTCTGACAGAACGTCCGGCTCCGGAAGGTAAAATGCCGGAAGCTGCTGAATAATAACAACAGCGACCTCTTAAAGACCGCCGGTCTTGTTCATAGCGCACCCCAGTGCTGTGAACAGGACCGGCGGTTTTCTTTTTGCGTTTCCCTCTTGCCTGCGGCTGGCAGATCGTTATTCTCATTGGCCAGCGTCCATTAAAACCTCATCGTTATCAAAATGTTAAAAAGATAAGCGGTGTGGCGATCTCCGGCCCTGCAGCAATGGCCAGGCGCTGCCGATAACAGGTTTTGTTTATACCCATAATGTTTTTCGCTCCGTCCTTTTTGCGCGGGGCCCTGGCGCATTACGCGTTTTTTCAGGAGTGGTAATGGAATTTTTTGATATTAAAAAAATGCCGGTCAATTTATGGCGAAACGGCGCGGGAGAAACCCGCGAGATCTGCTGTTTTCCGCCCGCTACCCGTGATTTCAACTGGCGCGCCAGTATTGCCTCCCTGTCCAGCAATGGCGAGTTTGCCCCGTTTCCGCAGGTTGACCGGGTTGTTACGCTGCTGGAGGGCGGGGAGGTTACGCTCGATGGCGGCAATGCGTTTCGCCATATCTTACGCCGCCATCAGCCATTCGCCTTTTCTGGAGAACAGACCGTACGCGCGGTGTTATCGGAAGGGCGGATGTCGCTGGACTTCAACGTTATGACCCGCCGCGACCGCTGTCAGGCCAAAGTGCGGGTGGCGGACCGCACCTTTACCACGTTTAGCTCGCGCGGCGGAATCGTGTATGTGATTAGCGGCGCGTGGCAGCTTGAAGATAAGCTGCTCACCGCCGATCAGGGGGCCTGGTGGCAGGAGGGAAGGCATACGCTGCGGCTGCTGAAATCGGAAGGCCAGCTGCTGTTTAGCGAAATCAGCTACCTCTGACGCTTAGCGCGCCAGCTCGACGATATCGTGCTGGCCGCTGATGAGCGGCTTGCAGAGTATTTTATAGCCGTCGTTGTCGAAGCCCTGCGGCGCACGGCTGATGGTTTTCGCCTCATCCAGCGTGTTGACCGAGCCGAGCCAGAACCAGTTATGGATGATATGGTACTGGGTCATCTCGCCAAAGCTCTCTTTAAGCCCCACCGGCCCCTGCCACGGCCAGCAGATCACCTGCATGCGTGCCAGGCCCGCCATCAGCCGCTCATTGTGCGCCTCTTCGCTCTCTCGCCCGCAGCAGGCACCCGCGCAGCGCTTAAGCGCCGAGCGAAAGCAGGCGCGGCCGCGGCTTAACGCCTCAAGCCCCAGCAGGCCGTAACAGAGCTGATGCTCATCAGCCAGCGACTGCAGCGTTTGCAGCGCGGCGCGGCGGCTGGAGAAAAGACCATAGAGCCCGGGCTCGCTGGAGAAATCGACTTCGCGGGCATAAACCACTTCCGGCTTCGCGCCGTTCAGGCGCAGCGAGCAGAGCTGACGGTTGCGGCGCAGGCGTTTGTTGAACAAGGGCTGCTGCTCTTTGATCATCTGCGCTTCCAGCAACAGCGCGCCTATCTCGCCAGCCGTGCGGATAAATGTGATTCGCCGGGACTGGCGCAGCATCGCCGCTTCATCCGGGGTGCGCAGGTGAGAAAGCACCCGGCTGCGAATATTCACGCTTTTACCGATATAAAGGGGCATGGTTTCGCTTTCGCCATGGAAAACATACACGCCGGGGTGTTTGGGCAGATCGTCGAGCCAGGGACGCAGATGCTCGGGGTATTCATAAATCGCCGCGGCTTCAAAATCGAGCCTTGGCGCGCCAGTACGCCTTACCACTCATTACTCTCCTGAATACTGTTTACTTATCCAGTCTATCAGGGAATGTCTGGTTGAAAAAGCGGCATGTTGTTCAGCGGTTGCGCGTGGCAAGCCAGCAGACCAGCGATCCAAGCACCACCATTCCCACGCCTTGCCAGAAGCCGAAGCCGGGCGTCAGGCCGAGCCAGAGGCTGGCAAGCAGCGCGGAAAGCACCGGCGTGAAGTACGAGGCGGTGGCGAGCAGGGTCATATTGCCGTGGCTTATGCCTCGATTCCATGCGGAGTAAGCGATAGCGGTCGACAGCCCCATAAACAGCAACTGGAGCGAGGCGGGCAGCGAAAAGTGCAGCGCGGGCTGCGGCGTAATAAAAAACATAACCCATAAGACGATGGCCGTTGCGCAGAAGAAAAGCGCCACGCCGCTTTTGCCCTCGCTCCAGCGGCGCGTAAGGTTACAGTAAAGCGCCCAGATAAGCGCGGCGGCAAAGGCCAGACCATAGGCGATGGGGTTATCCTGCATATTGGCCCACAGCAGGGCGGGCGACCAGTCGCCGTCGCCTTTCAACACCTGCGCGACGCCAGCCACCGCCAGCGCTAAGCCGGGCCAGATGAGCCACGAGGCGCGCTGGCCGTTTAAAAACAGCGCCAGCAGAACGGTAAGGCTCGGCCACAGATAGTTGATCATGCCAAGCTCCAGCGACTGCGCTCGGGTGTGGGCAAGACCAATCGCGAGAGCGAGACTGATTTCATAGCCGACAAAAAGCGCGCCGCCGATAAACAAATACCGTTTCGGCAACTGACGCGGGCGCGGCAACCCCAGCGCCAGACAAAGGCAAATGGCGCTGAGCGTGTAAATAAGCGCGGCGCCGCCGGTTGGACCGAACTGCTCGGCGATGCTGCGAAACAGGCCGACGGAAGCGCTCCAGAGGAGAATCGCTATCAGCCCTGCAAGAGTGGCGCGCTGTGCTGAAACCGGTTGGGCGGTAAGAGAAGGGGCTGACTCAGGCATACGCTTTCCATAAAAAAGGTGGCCGAAGCCACCTTCGCGTGATTATTTTTTCCAGAAGTCGTCAAAAATAGTGATCGGCGGGCGGCGCTTATGCTCCGTCTTGAGATACCAGCCTTCAATGGTTTTGGCGAGGTTTTCGTCGATCTGCTTGCCTTCGAGGTAATCGTCGATGTTTTCGTAAGTCACGCCCAGCGCCACTTCATCCGGCAGCGAGGGGCGATCGTCTTCGAGATCGGCGGTCGGCACTTTCAGGTAGAGGTGTTCCGGGCAGCCCAGCTCTTTAAGCAGTTGTTTGCCCTGGCGCTTGTTGAGACGGAACAGCGGGTTGATGTCGGTGCCGCCGTCGCCATACTTGGTGAAGAAGCCGGTAATCGCTTCCGCCGCGTGGTCTGTGCCCACCACCACGCCTTTGGTCATGCCCGCAATGCTGTACTGCGCTTTCATACGCTCGCGCGCTTTTTCGTTGCCGCGCACAAAATCGCTGAGCTCAATGCCCGCGTCGCGCAGCGCCTTCTCGCTCGCCAGCACGGATTCCTTAATATTCACCGTCAGTACTTTATCCGGCTGGATAAAGTTCAGCGCGTCCTGGCAATCCTTTTCATCAAACTGCACGCCGAAGGGCAGGCGTACGGCGATGAACTGATAGCTGCTGTCGCCGGTTTCTTCACGCAGTTCGCTGATAGCCGTCTGGCTCAGTTTGCCTGCGAGCGTGGAGTCCTGGCCGCCGCTGATGCCTAATACCAGGGTTTTCAGAAACGGATAGGTTTTGAGGTAGCTTTTGAGGAAATCAACGCTGGCGCGGATCTCTTCGCGGGCGTCAATCTGCGGTTTCGCGCCAAGCGCCTGAATAATCTCTTGCTGCAAAGACATTTAACCCCTCCGGTTGTGGTTAACCTGCAACGCGCAGGCGAAAAAACAGGATTTGTTAAAGCTAACCCTTTGACGGCAAAACGACAAGTTTCGTACCGCTACAGACAGCGCGAGCGCTGCTAATTGCGGCGTTTTCTCTTTCCCTCCTGACGATAAGGGAATAATCCTAATTCGCTTCGCTTATCGCTAACAAGTTGATAAATGTTCGTTTCTATTCCAGGCTTACTTCACACGCTGAGAAAAGAGGACGACAAAATGAAAAAGAACTTTGCAGGATTTTTAAGTGCAGCGGCGGTTATGACCATGCTTGCGGGCTGTACGGCTTATGACCGGACGACCGATCAGTTCACGCAGCCGGTTGTGAAAGATGTGAAAAAAGGCATGAGCCGTGAGCAGGTTCGCCAGATTGCCGGTCAGCCTTCTTCTGAAGTGACCATGATCCACGCTCGTGGCACCTGCCAGACCTATATCCTGGGTCAACGTAACGGTAAAACCGAAACCTATTTCGTCGCGCTCGACGATACCGGCCACGTGCTGAACTCCGGCTACCAGACCTGCGCCGAATATGACACCGACCCGCAGGCGCCGAAAAAATAAGCGCGCAGGGTTAAAAAAACCGGCTTCGGCCGGTTTTTTTATTGTCTGCCCCCTCCGGCAAAGGAGGGGGAGAATAACGATCAAGCCGGTATGGTCAGACTTTTCGTGGTGCGCGACCAGATGCGATGGCCCGCCAGCAGCTTCACAAAATCGTCGGTAAAGTTGCCTGTCGCATCATCCGCCTCCAGCACGCCTTCCTCGCCCGCATCCGGAACCTTAATGAACGGTTTGAACTGCCGGGCCTCCCCGAGCAGCGCGATAACCTTAAGGTGCTTGTAGGCTTCCATCAGGTAGTACGCGGCATCGGCGTTATCAAGAATCGAAGCGACATCGCCCCCTGGCACAATCACCGCATCCACGGTTAATGACGGGGAGCCGGCGAAAGTGCCCGCGACCGGAATTCTTGAGCCATCATCCGCAACCGCTTCACCCATGCGTTTGTAGAGCAGCTTTGCATGCACGCCATGCGTTTTTAGCTTTTGCAGTACAGAGAGCAGCTCGGCGCCATTCACTTTATCGTTAAGCAGGACCGCCACCACGCGGCCTTTTACCGAGCCGCCCGGCACCGCATAAAGGCTAAGCGAGGCATCTTTTTTCAGGCCGTTGACATCTTTCGGCGGAGCGATATGCATCTGCTCATCCGTCAGCTCAATCCCCAGATTTTCAGCGACAGGCTGGGCCAGCGAAATGTCGATTCGACAAAGCTGATCCACCACGCGCTCACGAATATAGGGACGTACGACCTTGCTTAGCTCAAAGCTGAAAGCGTCGATAATATGGCGCTGCTCAACCGGTGTCTGGCTTTGCCAGAAGAGGCGCGGATGCGCGTAATATTCGCCAAACGACGGGCTGCGCTCGCGGACTTTATAGCCTTCAATACGCTCCTGATAGCTCTCGAACCCGCCGCGTTTCGGCCCCGGCGGCGTTTCGCGCGGCCAGTTGTCATTGATTGAGTTGGGTTCGTAGTTCGCCGGATTCGTGTCGATATCCATGCGGTGCATGCCGTCCCGCTGGAAATTATGATAAGGGCAGGTAGGGCGGTTAATCGGAATTTCGTGGAAGTTCGGCCCGCCGAGACGGCTGATTTGTGTATCGGTGTAGGAGAAGAGGCGGCCCTGCAACAGCGGGTCGTTGGTGAAATCCAGCCCCGGCACGATATGGCCCGGATGGAATGCCGCCTGTTCGTTCTCGGCGAAGAAATTATCCGGGTTGCGGTTGAGCACCATTTTGCCCACCAGCTGCACCGGCACCAGCTCTTCCGGAATCAGTTTGGTGGCATCCAGCAGGTCGAAATCAAACTTGAACTCATCTTCTTCCGGGATAAGCTGCAGGCCGAGCTCATATTCCGGGAAGTCGCCCGCTTCGATAGCCTCCCACAGATCGCGACGATGGAAATCGGGGTCGCGGCCGGTGAGCTTTTGCGATTCATCCCACAGCAGTGACGCTTTCCCTGCCACTGGCTTCCAGTGGAAGCGTACAAAGGTCGCTTTGCCTTCGGCATTGATCATGCGGAAAGTGTGAATGCCGAAACCTTCCATGGTGCGGTAGCTGCGCGGAATGCCGCGATCGGACATCGCCCAGATAACGTTATGCAGCGTCTCAGGCTGCAGCGAGACATAATCCCAGAACGTGTCGTGGGCGCTCTGGCCTTGTGGAATAGCCCAGTGCGGCTCCGGCTTCACGGCGTGAACGAAATCGGGGAATTTATGGGCGTCCTGAATGAAAAACACCGGCGTATTGTTGCCGACCAGGTCAAAAATGCCTTCCTGGGTATAAAACTTCGTGGCGAAACCGCGGATATCGCGCACGGTATCCGCCGAGCCTGCGCCGCCCTGAACGGTAGAAAATCGTACAAAGACAGGGGTGATTTTATCAGGGTCGGAGAGGAAATCGGCTTTCGTGATATGGCTCAGGCTCTTGTAAGGCTGAAAATAACCGTGGGCCGCCGAGCCGCGGGCGTGGACGATACGCTCCGGGATACGCTCATGGTCAAAGTGGGTGATTTTTTCCCGCAGTATAAAATCTTCCAGCAGCGTAGGGCCGCGTGTGCCTGCGCGCAGGGAGTTCTGATCGTCGGCGATGCGCACGCCCTGGTTGGTGGTCAACGGAAAGTCTTCGCTTCCTTTGCGAAAGGTTTCCAGCGCTTTAAGCTTTTCATTAGAGGTGTCCGGCGCTTTCAGACTGCCGGGCGCGGTGGGTTGCTCTCCGGGCGGGGTGGGAACCGGGTCGGGGCGGTGCGAACCATCTTCCGGAGCAAGGGAATCGAGGCCGGGACGCGACTCATCGGCATCATGCACCGGCGATTCATGATGGTGTGGTTTTTTCTCTTCTTGCGACATTGAACGCTTCTCCTGTTTTCATTGCTGAAAGGCGGCTTTTTTGTGTTCAAAAGCTTTCTAACTATAGAACAGGGAAGGGGATCCGGCGCTTGCGCCAGACGGCAAAACGGCGTGAAAAACGTCATCTGGGGCGCGTTGAAGCACGCTATGCGCGACGCCGCAGCCCACAATCCGCTATGATTGTTTTTTCCTGTTTATGGAATTATTAAGAGTAAAAAACCGACGCCTATGAAACCACTTCGTCAACAGAATCGTCCCATCATCAGCTATGTACCCCGCGTGGAGCCGGCACCGCCGGATCATGCCGTGCGCATGGAGGGTTTTCAGGATGTGTACCTGCTGCGTGGCAAATACGTCGCGTTTGTGCTGGTGGGCGAGCACTTTCGCCGCTCCCCCGCCTTCGGCGTGCCTGAAGCCGCCCAACGCTGGGCTACGCAGATGCGTCAGGAAACGGACGTTTAGCCTGCTTCAGGCATAAAAAAGCCGCCCGCAGGCGGCTTTTGCGTTTTTATCGCTTAGCGGTGAGCCAGTTCGGCTTCTTCCTCGCTGTTCAGAACCGTTTTGTCGGTCTGCTTCAGCCACTGGCTGGTGAGCGTGCCGGCGGTCATTGAACCGCTCACGTTCAGCGCCGTACGGCCCATATCGATAAGCGGTTCAACCGAGATAAGCAGAGCGACGAGCGTTACCGGCAGGCCCATCGCCGGCAGCACGATCAGCGCCGCGAAGGTGGCGCCACCGCCCACGCCCGCTACGCCTGCCGAACTCAGGGTGACGATGCCAACCAGCGTTGCTATCCACATCGGGTCGAAGGGGTTAATGCCAACCGTCGGGGCAACCATTACCGCGAGCATAGTCGGGTAGAGACCCGCGCAGCCGTTCTGTCCGATGGTGGCGCCGAAAGAGGCGGCGAAGCTTGCGATCGATTCCGGCACGCCCAGACGACGCGTTTGCGCTTCCACATTCAGCGGAATGGACGCTGCGCTTGAGCGGCTGGTAAAGGCGAAGGTCAGTACCGGCCAGACTTTGCGGAAATACTTCAGCGGGCTGACGCCGTTAACCGCAAGCAGAATGCCGTGCACGACAAACATGATACCCAGCCCCAGGTAAGAGGCGACAACGAAGCTGCCGAGCTTAATGATGTCCTGCAGATTGGAGCCTGCAACCACCTTAGTCATCAGCGCCAGCACGCCATAAGGCGTCAGCTGCATAACGAGACGCACCAGCTTCATTACCCAGCTTTGCAGAGTATCGATGGCCGCCAGTACGCGTTCGCCTTTCGGCGCATCGTCTTTCAGCAGCTTAAGCGCGGCCACGCCGAGAAAAGCGGCAAAAATCACGACGCTGATAATCGACGTGGGGTTCGCGCCAGTCAGGTCGGCAAAGGGGTTTTTAGGCACAAACGACAGCAGCAGTTGCGGTACGGTCAGGTCCGCCACTTTGCCGACGTAGTTCGTCTGAATAGCATTCAGGCGAGCGGTTTCCGCGCTCCCCTGCACCAGACCTTCCGCCGTCAGGCCAAAGAGGTTAGTGACAAACACGCCCACCAGCGCCGCGATAAGCGTCGTGAAGAGCAGAGTGCCGATAGTCAGTACGCTAATCTTGCCAAGGGAAGAGGCGTTATGCAGGCGCGCCACGGCGCTCAGAATAGAGGCGAAGACCAACGGCATAACAATCATCTGCAGCAGTTGAACATAGCCGTTGCCGACCACGTTGAACCACTGGATAGAGCTTTTCAGCACATCGCTTTGCGCGCCGTAAATCAGCTGCAGCGCGAGGCCAAAGACCACGCCGATGACCAGGCCGAGCAACACTTTTTTGGCGAGACTCCACTGCTTGTGGCGCGTTTGCGCCAGCAAGAGCAGCAGAATGACGAACGCGACAACGTTCGCGATTAATGGAAGGTTCATCCCCGTTTCTCCTGATTTCTTATGACGGACATGCGTAAAATGGCATGCCTTTATGCCGCAAAGGGTATCAGAAGCGTTGCGAGTTACTTATATCCAAAAAGAATAGGTTATTCCGCACCGTATTATTTTGCTGGTTTATTGTCCTGTCTGGTGATGAATAAACCGATTAAAGCCGTTTTGCAGCGAATTTATCGCCTGAGATGACCAGCGAATTGCACTGTTTTCGGGCATGCCCTGCGGCATCCAGACCGCCCAGGCGAAAAGCGCCATGCACAATACGCGCTCCAGCTGGTTGCCTTTTTGCGGCGCCAGGATAGGCAAACGAAAGCGCCAGCGGCAGGGCCACAGCAACGGCACGCCCGCAGGGGTAAGCATGTCGGCGAGAATATGGCTCAGGTAGCCCAGCACCATGCCCTGCAGCGCGTCGGCGGGAACAATCCAGCTTTCCGGCACCTGAAGATAAAACACCGTTAGCAAGCCAAATACGGCCAGCAGGCTGTGAGTGAAGCCGCGGTGCCCAAAAGCGCGGGCGATGGGTTTCGATATCCATTTAAGCCGCTGCCCAAGAAATGATTTGGGGTGATCGATATCCGGCAGCAGGCAGGTGAGAATGGCGGAGGGAACAATATGCCACCAGTCGCCCTGCGCCAGTACAGGCGTGAGCTCGGCGTTTTTGGCGAACACCGCGCAGGCAATGGAAAAAAGCAGGTGGCCTTCCGCCGTCATGATAAAACCCAACGTAACTGTCAATTCATCCAGTATAGGAGTTTTATACAGTAGACGGAAGTGGTGACGGTGTAACTCTTTGTCACAATCCGCGCCTGCAGTCAGCGCGCCAGCCAGCCTCCGTCCACAGCCAGCGTATACCCGTTTACATAATCGGCAGCGGATGAAGCCAGAAAAACCACCGCTCCCTGTAAATCCTCCGGTTTGCCCCAGCGTCCGGCCGGAATGCGGTCGAGGATTTCCTGATTGCGCGCCGCGTCTTCACGCAGCTCCTGGGTGTTATTGGTCGCCATATAGCCCGGCGCGATGCCGTTGACGTTGATATCGTATTTTGCCCATTCGTTCGCCAGCAGGCGGGTCAGACCCAGCACGCCGCTTTTCGAGGCGGTATAAGAAGGCACGCGAATGCCGCCCTGAAAAGAGAGCATTGAAGCGATATTGATAATCTTGCCGCCGCTGCTTTGCTTAATAAACTGCTTCGCCACGGCCTGGGAGAGGAAAAACAGTGATTTCAGGTTCAGGTCCATGACCTCATCCCAATCCTTTTCACTAAAACTGAGCGCCTCTTCCCGGCGAATGGTGCCGGCATTGTTAACCAGAATATCTATTCTCCCCATCTGCTCAACCGCTTCGCGAACGATATCCTGCAGCCTGTCATGGCGGCTGAGGTCGGCCTGAATGGCGTGAAAGCGGCGGCCCAGCGCCTGCACTTTCTGCGCCGTTTCCTGCGGCGCTTTGCGGTTGACGCCAATAATATCGCAGCCCGCCTCAGCCAGGCCCAGCGTCATGCCTTGTCCCAGACCCGTATCGCAGCCGGTAACCAGCGCTACTTTCCCTGCAAGCGTAAAAGCGTCAAGAATCATAGATGCCCCTGTGTGGTGATGAAATGGTCCGTGGGTGAGCTTGCGAGAAGCATAGGAAGGGGCTTGATAAAACACAAATAGAATTGAAAAGCTGTTTTATAAATTTTGATGAGCTTAATAAAAAAGGGCAGCGGCGTGCCCTTTTTCAGCGGTAACCGCTTAACCGCGCAGATGCGTTGCCGTCAGCGCCTCCAGCGAGTCCAGCTTCACGTTAGCCAGCGCCCAGCGGGGGTCGTCGCGGTTTTCCGGGGCCGGGATGACGATGGAGCGCATGCGCGCGGCTTTCGTTGCCACCATGCCGTTAACGGAATCTTCCAGCGTGACGCAGGTCAGCGGATCTACGCCAAGCTTCGCGGCGGCATCAAGATAGACCTGCGGGTGCGGCTTGCTGTACGGCAAGTGCTCCGCCGAGGCGAGGGCGTCAAACTGGTCGCGCAATTCAAACATGGCCAGCACCTGTTCAAGCATGCGCAAAGGCGAAGCGGAGGCCAGACCTACCTTCAGGCCCTGCGCTTTGCACAGGGCTACCGCCTGATGCACGCCAGGCAGCAGAGGACGTTCCTCTTCCACCAACGTGATGGCGCGGTTAATGATGCGCTCCGTCACTTCCGCCACCGACGGGCCATTCCAGGGTTGTTGGGCGAACCAGAGTTCCACGACAAGATCGATGCGTAACCCCAGCGTGTCGGGCAATTCATGACGGCGGGAGATATCCACGCCCAGCGTTTTCATCACTTCCAGTTCCGCCTGGTCCCACAGGGGTTCGGAATCGATCAGCAATCCATCCATATCAAAGATCGCGGCGAGGATTTGGCGCGAGGTCGACATCGGCTGCACTCCTTTCAGATTGTTTAAGAAGGATTATCAATAGCCTGAAAAACGAAGTATGGCTACTGCTTTGTCTTCCCGCCTGGAAAGTGCAGCGAAAAGCGCAGGGAGAAGGTAGACTTAAAGCGACAATGTGACGTCACAATCAAGGGGAAAGCATGACGTATCAACAAGCTGGACGCATTGCCGTAGTAAAACGCATTGCCGGGTGGCTTATCTTTATTCTGGCGACGATTTCCACGGTTATTTCTGTTCTGAAATTTATGTATGAGCACAGCGACAAGCAGCCGGGCATCAATGCGGTGATGATGGACTTTGCTCATGTAATGATTGAGATGATGCGTTTTAACACGCCGTTTCTGAACCTGTTCTGGTATAACTCGCCGCTGCCCGACTTCCGGCATCAGGCCAATATTCTGTTCTGGGTGATTTTCGCGCTCATTTTTGTCGGCCTCGCACTTCAGGCCAGCGGCGCGCGCATGAGCCGTCAGGCGCGCTTTCTGCGCGAAGGGGTGGAAGACCAGTTAATTCTTGAGCGGGCAAAAGGCGCCGATGGGCTTAGCCGCGAACAGATAGAGTCTAAAATCGTGGTGCCAAGGCATACCATTTTCCTGCAAATCTTCCCGCTTTATATCCTGCCGGTCATCGTCATCGTGCTGGGTTACCTTTTCTTCTCACTGCTTGGTTTTCTCTGATGCGTCAGCCACTCCATTGAGGAGTGGCTGACCTGGGCGTCGTCAGGCCGCTAAAATCCTCTCCAGCGCTTTTTGCGCTGTGACCAGATGTTGCCCGCCGAAGAGTATTGCCCGGTTAAGCAGCGTATAAAGCTGATAAAGCGGCTGTCTCGTTAAGAAGTCGGGCGGCAATGGCGCAACAGACTGGTAGCCATCGTAGAGTTGCGGCGGCTGTTCCGGATGCAGCGGCAGCATCGCGAGGTCGCATTCCCTGTCGCCCCAGTAACAGGCGGGGTCGTAAATATAGGGACCGTTCGGGCCGAGCGCGCAATTGCCGGACCAGAGATCGCCATGCAGCAGGGAAGGTTGAGGCTGGTGGCCGGCGAGCTGTTGATGCACCGCATCGACAATCAGGTCGATATCACCGAACTCCAGCCCTTTTTCCGCCGCCAGCTCAAGCTGCCAGCCGATGCGCTGCTCGGCGAAAAAGGTCGCCCAGCGTCGCTGCCAGGCGTTGGGCTGTGGCGTCGTGGAAAGATCGTTATCGAAATCAAGGCCAAACTGAGGTTGTTCGCTCCACTGATGCAGGCGAGCCAACTGTTGCCCCAGAAGAAAAGCGTTATGCGCATCAAGCGGACGAGGAGCGAGGTATTCCAGCAGCAGAAAGCTGTAATCCCTGTCGCTGCCTACGGCGTAAACTTCCGGCACCGTTACCGTCTTGCTGCGCGCCAGCAGATCGAGCTGATCCGCTTCAGCGGTAAAAACGGACAACAGTTCTCGATCGTCACACTTAATAAATACCGGTCGGCCTGCGAAAGTCACTTTCCAGGCGGCGTGGATTTCACCTCCCGGCAGCTCCTCCCGGTGGGTTATTTCGCCTTCACCCAGCTGCTCATTCAATAACCGCGTAATCGCTTGCCACATGACGCTTCTCTCCCGGGTTATCAATCAGATCATCAGGTTAGCGCAAAAGGGCGAGCGAAAACGTCGAGCTGACGCACACCCTGACTCGCTTTGCGCCGTGGTCGTTACGTCGCTTTTTGCCACTCCTCCCAGGTGGTTATCTCCACCTCAGGTTGTCTGTCCAGCGCCACTTCGCCGAGGCCGCGCGCCATTGCCAACACCTCTTCTTTGCTAAGCGCGCTGATCATGCCAAACGTGTTGGGGCCCAGTTCATGAATTTTACCTTCTTCATCGCTCATGGTGAGCTGAAAACCGCCCCGGGTGAGCGCATTGGTTAGCTCATTGATATCCGCAAGGCTGTGCTCCTGATATTTCAGGGTAACTACATAGCGCGTAATGTCTCCGCTGCTCATTATTTACCTCACTGTTGCAAGTCGCCAGGGCAATGCCTGCCCGGCGCGATGGAAAGGAAGAGGGGGAAACTAGCCCTTCAGGTAGTCGTAAATCTTATCGGTGTTTTCGCGCGAGCAGAGCTGGGTGCCCTGGTGCAGTGTGGCGGCGCTGCCTGCGGCCACGCCATAGCGCACCATATCCAGCAGCGAAGCGCCTTCGGCCAGTTTGAGCGTCATCGCGCCGACCATGCTGTCACCCGCGCCCACGGTGCTCTGGCTTTTCACCGGCGGCGGCACCACCTGCACGCAATCCTGTTCATCCACTGCCAGCGCGCCTTGCGGGCCAAGCGAGACGACAACACGTCGCGCCTTGCCGCGCCTGACCAGCTCCATCGCCGCCTGGCGTACGTCATCCGGTTGCGTGAGGTCGCGTTTCACCAGCGCGCCAAGTTCTTTCTGGTTGGGCTTCACCAGTTCGATATCGCCAATCTCCAGCGCAGCAGCCAGCGCGTCGCCCGAGCTGTCGAGAATGCAGCGTATGTTTTGTCGCTGGGCGGCTTTTATCAGGCCGCAAAGTTTGGCGACATTCACGCCCGGCGGCAGGCTGCCGCTTATCACCAGAATGGAACCCGCTTCAATAGCCAGTACTTTTTCTTCGAGCTGGCGGAATTCTTCATCGCTGAGTGCCGCGCCGGGCATAACAAATCGGTACTGTTCACCGCTTGCCTCGACATGCACGTGCAGATTTTGTCGCGTCCAGTCTTTTGACTCTATGGTTTGTACGGCGACGTGTTCATCCAGCAACAGGGCCGTGAGGTGTTCGCCGGTGGCGCCGCCAGCCGGGAAAATCGCGGTGGCTTTGCCGCCAAGATGCGCGATAGCGCGCGCGACGTTAATCCCGCCGCCGCCGGGTTCGAAAACCGGCGCGCTACAGCGAAGCTTGCCTTCAGGATAAATTTGCGCCGTGAGGGTAGCGCTGTCGAGAGAAGGCGCCAGCGTCAGCGTATAAATGCGTACCATGTGACCTCCTTTTTATATGGGCTGCGGTAAGCGTAGCACTCCATACCGGGTTAGGGTGTGAATTAACACGCTGATTTCTCAAATAAAGCAGGTTTTTTCATCGGCGCTATATTTATGAAATAAAAGCAGATTTAAGATCCCTCTTATTCAAAAATAGAGATAAGAATTTATTGCCATGTTATGCGGGCCTTTTTATAATTTGTTACCTTTCGACGAGCCTTATGTCGTTGATTCCGGGAAAACATTCCAGGACCTTATCGGTCTCTTTTTTTTGTTGTACGGACCTAAAAATAAATGAAGCTTTTGAAGACAGTACCCGCAGTTATGCTGCTTGCGGGGGGCGCGCTTGTGAGTCAGTTCGCAATCGCGGACAACACCGTTTTTACTGTCATGGACGACCCTTCCACCGCTAAAAAACCTTTCGAAGGCAACCTGAACGCCGGTTATCTGGCCCAGTCAGGCAACACGAAAAGCTCCTCTTTAACCGCCGACAGTACGCTAACCTGGTACGGTCAGAGAACAGCCTGGTCGCTGTGGGGCAATGCCAGCAACACCTCTTCTAACGATGAGCGTTCGTCAGAAAAATATGCGGTGGGCGGCCGTAGCCGCTACAACGTAACCGATCTGGATTATCTGTTCGGCCAGGCGAGCTGGCTGACCGACCGTTACAATGGCTATCGCGAGCGCGACGTAGCAACGCTGGGTTATGGTCGCCAGTTGCTTAACGGTCCGGTGCATAGTCTTCGCGTCGAATTTGGTCCGGGCGTGCGCTACGACGAATATACCAACGGCGACACCAAAACTCAGGGTCTCGGCTACGCTTCCGGCACCTATGCCTGGCAGCTTACCGATAATACGAAATTTACCCAGGGCGTTTCCGTCTTTGGCGCTGACGATACGACCGTTAACTCCGAAACCGCGCTTGATGTGGCTATTAACGCGCATTTTGGTCTTAAGGTCGCTTATAACGTCACCTGGAACTCCGAGCCGCCTTCTTCGGCGCCTGAGCATACCGACACTCGTACCTCCGTTACGCTCGGTTATAAGATGTAAAACAACAGGCCGGTTTATCCGGCCTGATTTTTTAAGTTAATTCTTAAAGTTGCATTTCAACCTGGTCGCTTAGTCTGTAAAATATAAAAATCCGTTTCTTCACTTTCTCTTCATAATTAGCCCCGCCATCAAACATTCAATTAATTTGAAACGAAATGACAAATAATTTGAGTGGGCAGAAATGTGATCTGGATCTACAATCTGATCACAGCGGTTTTATTACCGCACGGTTTAACCTGATTCAGAAAAATAAGAGAAGAAAATGATGAATATGATGAAAACCACAGCCGCAGCCGTTGTGCTGTCCGCGCTCTCGTTCGGCGCTTTTGCGGCCGAAACCGCAACTGATACCCGCACCGCACCTTCCAGCACCTGGAATGTCAAAGATGTGGAAGCCGGTTCGAATATTCAGCCTGGCGCCGCCTCTACCGGACAGTCTATGAATGACGCCTTTGATGTTCATAAATTAGTGGCGGGTGAATGGTCTTAATAACCCGACCTTTTGCTTTTAGACGTGTTAACTGCAAGCCACATAGGTTACGTCTTATATAAAAAACCGGAATTTTACGTCCGGTTTTTTATTATTTTATTTTTATATCCTGTCTTCTTTCCTTTTACTGCCAGTAATTTCGTCATTTCTTCTTTTACAATTGCCGACCGGTTTTAAGACGCAAAGCGCGTTTTATTAACCTGTATCACGGTCATGGCAAAAGTGCGCTGAAATAAATACCCCCACTTTTTGTGAATTTGATCACAAATTTAAACGCTGGTAGGGTAAAGGCTCAGGCATCCGAAACCGTCTACGCTTTTTCGATTGGATGCATTGTAACCAACCTGCAGGGGTAAACCTGCTACGCTCTTAAAGGGAGCCCGAACGTTCAGGTTTCTTTATCGCTAAGGAGGCGGGCCGCAGTCGGTAAAATACGCGCATGCAGGACGTATGCCGCCGGGTCAGAGAGCGATTCTAAAGAGGATGGATATGAAATTAAAAAGAAAAAAAGTTGAGCCTATTTCGCTTAGCGACGTAACGATTATTGATGATGCAAAATTACGCAAAGCCATCACAGCAGCTTCGCTTGGCAATGCGATGGAGTGGTTTGATTTCGGTGTTTATGGTTTTGTCGCCTATGCGCTGGGTAAAGTGTTTTTCCCTGAGGCGAATCCAAGCGTACAGATGATAGCTGCGCTTGCCACCTTCTCCGTACCTTTCCTTATTCGTCCCCTGGGCGGACTTTTCTTTGGGATGCTCGGCGATAAATATGGCCGACAGAAAATCCTTGCTATTACCATTGTTATTATGTCGATCAGTACATTCTGCATCGGCTTAATTCCCGGGTATGCAACTATCGGCATTTGGGCGCCGATTCTATTATTGATTTGTAAAATGGCGCAGGGCTTTTCCGTCGGTGGGGAATATACAGGCGCATCCATCTTCGTGGCTGAATATTCCCCCGATCGTAAGCGTGGGTTTATGGGGAGCTGGCTCGATTTTGGCTCGATAGCGGGGTTCGTTCTGGGGGCGGGCGTCGTGGTGTTGATCTCCGCCATTATCGGCGAAGAGAACTTCCAGAGCTGGGGTTGGCGTATTCCATTCTTCCTGGCGCTGCCGCTAGGCATCATCGGCCTTTATCTGCGCCATGCGCTTGAAGAGACGCCGGCATTCCAGCAGCACGTTGATAAACTCGAGCAGGGCGATCGCCAGGGGCTGCAGGATGGGCCGAAAGTCTCCTTTAAAGAGATCGCCACAAAACACTGGCGCAGCCTGCTGACCTGTATCGGTCTGGTTATCGCGACTAACGTGACCTATTACATGCTGCTCACGTACATGCCAAGCTACCTGTCGCATAACCTGCACTATTCCGAAAGCCACGGGGTGCTCATCATCATCGCAATCATGATGGGGATGCTGTTCGTACAGCCGGTAATGGGGCTGCTGAGCGACCGCTTTGGCCGCCGTCCGTTTGTTATTATTGGCAGTATCGCGCTGTTTGTATTAGTTATCCCGGCGTTCACTCTTATCAACAGCAATGTGATTGGACTGATTTTCGCCGGTCTGCTGATGCTGGCGGTTATCCTGAACGCCTTTACCGGCGTAATGGCTTCAACCTTACCGGCGATGTTCCCGACGCATATTCGTTATAGCGCCCTTGCCAGCGCCTTCAACATTTCGGTGTTGATTGCCGGTCTGACGCCGACGCTTGCCGCCTGGCTGGTGGAAAGCTCAGAAGACCTGATGATGCCAGCCTATTATTTGATGGTTATCGCGGTTATCGGCCTCATTACCGGGATTACGATGAAGGAGACGGCGAACCGCCCCCTGAAAGGAGCGACGCCCGCCGCATCGGATATTCAGGAGGCGCGTGAAATCCTGCAGGAGCACCACGACAATATCGAACAAAAAATTGAAGATATTGATAAAGAGATCTCTGACTTGCAGGAAAAACGTAAGCGTCTGGTGCAGCAACATCCGGACATTAATGAGTAAGCCTGTTATCTGTCCTGTAATGGACAGATATTCTCCCGCAAAGCCCGGCGGAACAAGCCGGGCTTTTAACAAACCGGCAAGGCGTGTACTATTTACAGCGACCTTATCGGTAAGCAGGTGAGGGCGCAGGCCTATTATTCCCCGCGCAGATTCCGCAGAGTGAAGCGGAAAACCCACCTTACTGGCCGGTAATTTTTTTATTTTCATACTCTCATATGTGCTCTTTCGTGCGGGGCACCACTGTGAATAAGGATTTAACATGCCTGTTATTACGCTTCCTGATGGTAGCCAACGCCATTTTGACCATGCCGTCAGCCCCATGGATGTCGCTCTGGACATCGGTCCCGGTCTCGCCAAAGCCTGCATTGCCGGCCGCGTGAACGGTGAACTGGTAGATGCTTCCGATCTGATTGAACACGATGCCCAGCTCGCCATTATCACGGCTAAAGACGAAGACGGTCTGGAAATTATTCGCCACTCTTGTGCGCATCTGCTGGGCCATGCCATTAAGCAGCTTTGGCCGCACACCAAAATGGCGATCGGCCCGGTTATCGACAACGGCTTTTATTATGACGTTGATCTGGACCACACGCTGACCCAGGAAGATCTCGACGCGCTCGAAAAGCGTATGCACGAGCTTGCTGAGAAAAATTACGACGTCATCAAGAAAAAGGTGAGCTGGCACGAAGCGCGCGAAACCTTCGCACAGCGCGGCGAAAACTACAAAGTCTCCATTCTTGATGAAAATATCGCTCATGATGACAAGCCGGGCTTGTATCATCATGAAGAATACATCGACATGTGCCGCGGACCGCACGTGCCGAATATGCGCTTCTGCCATCATTTTAAACTGATGAAAATCGCGGGCGCTTACTGGCGCGGCGACAGCAATAATAAAATGCTGCAGCGCATCTATGGCACCGCCTGGGCGGATAAAAAAGCCCTGAACGCTTATCTTCAGCGTCTGGAAGAAGCCGCCAAGCGCGACCACCGTAAAATCGGCAAGCAGCTTGACCTCTACCATATGCAGGAAGAAGCGCCGGGCATGGTTTTCTGGCATAATGACGGCTGGACTATCTTCCGCGAACTGGAAACGTTTGTTCGCTCCAAGCTGAAAGAGTACCAGTATCAGGAAGTGAAAGGTCCGTTTATGATGGATCGCGTCCTGTGGGAAAAAACTGGTCACTGGGATAACTATAAAGATGCGATGTTCACCACCTCTTCCGAGAACCGTGAATACTGCATCAAGCCGATGAACTGCCCAGGCCACGTCCAGATCTTCAACCAGGGCCTGAAATCATACCGCGATCTGCCGCTGCGTATGGCGGAGTTCGGCAGCTGTCACCGTAACGAGCCGTCAGGCGCGCTGCACGGGCTGATGCGCGTACGTGGCTTCACGCAGGATGACGCCCATATCTTCTGTACAGAAGAGCAGGTGCGTGACGAAGTGAACGCCTGTATCCGCATGGTTTACGATATGTACAGCACCTTCGGCTTCGAGAAGATTGTAGTAAAACTCTCTACTCGTCCGGAAAAACGTATCGGCAGCGATGAAATGTGGGATCGTGCGGAAGCGGATCTTGCTGTGGCGCTGGAAGAGAACAATATCCCGTTTGAATATCAACTGGGTGAAGGCGCGTTCTATGGTCCGAAAATTGAGTTTACGCTCTACGACTGCCTCGATCGCGCCTGGCAGTGCGGCACAGTTCAGCTAGACTTTTCACTGCCTTCGCGCCTTAGCGCATCGTATGTAGGCGAAAACAACGAACGTCAGGTGCCGGTTATGATTCACCGCGCCATCCTGGGTTCTATCGAACGTTTCATCGGCATCCTGACCGAAGAGTTCGCCGGGTTCTTCCCGACATGGCTCGCGCCGGTTCAGGTTGTGGTGATGAATATTACTGACTCACAGTCTGAATACGTTAACGAATTGACTCGTAAACTGCAAAATGCGGGCATTCGTGTAAAAGCGGACTTGAGAAACGAGAAGATTGGCTTTAAAATCCGCGAGCACACTTTACGTCGTGTCCCTTATATGCTGGTTTGTGGCGACAAAGAAGTCGAAGCTGGCAAAGTGGCCGTCCGCACCCGTCGTGGCAAAGACCTCGGCAGCCTGGATGTGAACGACGTGATTGAGAAGCTGCAGCAAGAGATTCGCAGCCGCAATCTTCATCAACTGGAGGAATAAGGTATTAAAGGCGGAAAACGAGTTCAAACGGCGCGCCCTAATCGCATCAATGGTGAGATTCGCGCACAAGAGGTTCGCTTAACAGGTCTGGATGGCGAGCAGATTGGTATTGTCAGTCTGAGAGAAGCTCTTGAGAAGGCTGAAGAAGCCGGGGTCGATTTAGTTGAAATTAGCCCTAACGCCGAGCCGCCAGTTTGCCGCATAATGGACTACGGCAAATTCCTCTATGAAAAGAGCAAGTCTTCTAAGGAACAGAAGAAGAAGCAGAAAGTTATCCAGGTTAAGGAAATCAAATTCCGTCCTGGTACTGACGAAGGCGACTATCAGGTAAAACTCCGCAGCCTGATTCGCTTTCTCGAAGAAGGCGATAAGGCCAAAATCACCCTGCGTTTCCGCGGGCGTGAAATGGCCCACCAGCAAATCGGTATGGAAGTGCTTAATCGCGTGAAAGACGATTTGCAAGAACTGGCAGTAGTCGAATCCTTCCCAACGAAGATCGAAGGCCGCCAGATGATTATGGTGCTCGCTCCTAAGAAGAAACAGTAAGGCCATCAAGTAACATTCCCTGTGAGGCCTCCAGGCTTCACAGGTTTTGTTCGCCTGGGTTTCGTTTATCAACAATGCGAAGTGGAAGTTAATAAAATGCCAAAGATTAAGACCGTACGCGGTGCTGCTAAGCGCTTCAAAAAAACCGGTAAAGGTGGTTTTAAGCACAAGCACGCTAACCTGCGTCATATTCTGACCAAAAAAGCAACCAAGCGTAAACGTCACCTGCGCCCGAAAGCCATGGTTTCTAAAGGCGATCTGGGTCTGGTAATCGCGTGCCTGCCGTACGCATAAGCCGTTAACCTTTAACTTTTTTATCGCCGAAATCCCAGCGATATCGCAATGCAGCGACGTCTGGGGTGAGGCAACATCAGAATATAGATACAGGAGAGAGCCATGGCTCGCGTAAAACGTGGTGTGATTGCACGTGCACGTCATAAGAAAATTTTGAAACAAGCTAAAGGTTACTACGGTGCGCGTTCTCGCGTATACCGCGTTGCCTTCCAGGCTGTTATCAAAGCTGGTCAGTACGCTTATCGTGACCGTCGTCAGAAAAAGCGTCAGTTCCGTCAACTGTGGATTGCACGTATCAACGCAGCAGCACGTCAGAACGGTATCTCTTACAGCAAATTCATCAACGGCCTGAAAAAAGCCTCTGTTGAAATCGACCGTAAGATCCTGGCTGACATCGCCGTATTCGACAAAGTGGCATTCTCTGCCCTGGTTGAAAAAGCGAAAGCAGCTCTGGCGTAAGCCAGTTTGAAAGAGGGAGCTTGTCTCCCTCTTTTAACTTAACTGCTTCAATACGTTGACAATTGTTCGCTTAGCCCTTTCAATAGACGCAAAAGACGTGAACATAAGGTAACTGCAAGCATGAATGCTGCTCTTTTCCGCTTCTTTTTTTACTTTAGCACCTGATTTCAGGAGGCTAGCGCGTGAAAGAAGAAACGGAAAATAGCGCCAAAAGCCTCCCTTGTGGAGGCTTTTTTATTGCCTGATGGTTTTGCAGAACACTAATGATTACGGCACAACGCCACTATTAATGAGGAACACCATGCCACATCTCGCAGAGCTGGTTGCCAGTGCTAAGGCAGCCATTAACGATGCCCAGGATGTTGCCGCGTTAGATAACGTACGCGTCGAATATTTAGGGAAAAAAGGGCAGCTGACCCTTCAGATGACCACCCTGCGTGAACTGCCGCCGGAAGAGCGTCCGGCTGCGGGCGCGGTGATCAACGAAGCCAAAGAGCAGGTTCAGCAGGCGTTGAACGCCCGTAAAGAAGCGCTGGAGAGTGCGGCACTGAACGCCCGTCTGGCTGCGGAAACCATCGACGTATCGCTCCCGGGCCGCCGTGTGGAAAATGGCGGCCTGCACCCGGTTACCCGCACCATCGACCGTATCGAAAGCTTCTTCGGCGAGCTGGGCTTTACCGTGGCGACAGGGCCGGAAATCGAAGACGATTACCATAACTTCGACGCATTGAACATTCCGGGACATCACCCGGCGCGTGCTGACCACGATACCTTCTGGTTCGACGCGACCCGCCTGCTGCGTACGCAGACTTCCGGCGTGCAGATCCGCACCATGAAAAATCAGCAGCCGCCGATCCGCATCATCGCACCGGGCCGCGTTTACCGTAACGATTACGATCAGACTCACACCCCGATGTTCCATCAGATGGAAGGGTTGATCGTCGACAAAAATATTAGCTTCACCAACCTCAAAGGCACGCTGCACGATTTCCTGCGTAACTTCTTTGAAGAAGATTTGCAGATTCGTTTCCGTCCTTCTTATTTCCCGTTCACCGAGCCTTCCGCTGAAGTGGACGTGATGGGTAAAAACGGCAAGTGGCTGGAAGTGCTGGGCTGCGGCATGGTGCACCCGAACGTGCTGCGTAACGTTGGCATTGACCCTGAAGTCTATTCCGGCTTCGCATTCGGCATGGGAATGGAGCGCCTGACCATGCTGCGCTATGGCGTTACCGATTTGCGCGCATTCTTCGAAAACGATCTGCGTTTCCTCAAACAGTTTAAATAAGGGCAGGAAAAAACAATGAAATTCAGTGAACTGTGGTTACGCGAGTGGGTTAACCCGTCCCTGGACAGCGAAGCGTTAGCAAACCAAATCACCATGGCGGGGCTGGAAGTCGATGGCGTTGACCCGGTTGCCGGCGCTTTCCATGGTGTGGTCGTGGGTGAAGTGGTGGAGTGCGGGCAGCACCCGAACGCAGACAAATTGCGCGTAACGAAAGTTAACGTCGGCGGCGAACGCCTGCTTGATATCGTCTGCGGCGCGCCAAACTGCCGTCAGGGACTGAAAGTCGCCGTGGCGACGATAGGCGCAGTTCTGCCGGGCGATTTTAAAATCAAGGCGGCGAAGCTTCGCGGCGAACCTTCAGAAGGCATGCTTTGCTCTTTCTCCGAGCTGGGTATTTCCGACGATCATAGCGGGATTATCGAACTGCCTTCCGATGCGCCGATCGGCACCGATATCCGCGAGTACCTGAAGCTTGACGACAATACCATTGAAATAAGCGTAACGCCGAACCGCGCCGACTGCCTCGGCATCATTGGCGTGGCGCGCGATGTGGCGGTTCTGAACCAGCTGCCGCTGAACGAGCCGGAAATGGCGCCTGTCGCCGCGACTGTAAACGACACGCTGTCTATCCGCGTTGACGCCCCTGAGGCTTGCCCACGTTACCTGGGGCGCGTGGTAAAAAGCATTAACGTTTCTGCGCCGACTCCGCTGTGGATGCGTGAAAAACTGCGCCGCTGCGGCATCCGCTCTATCGACGCGGTTGTCGATGTTACTAACTATGTGCTGCTGGAACTGGGGCAGCCGATGCATGCATTCGACCTGAACCGCATTGAAGGCGGTATTGTGGTGCGGATGGCGAAAGAGGGCGAAACGCTGGTGTTGCTGGACGGCAACGAAGCGAAGCTCAATGAAGATACGCTGGTTATCGCTGACCACAACAAAGCGCTCGCGATGGGCGGCATCTTTGGCGGCGAACATTCCGGCGTGAACACCGAAACGCGCGATGTGCTGCTGGAGTGCGCGTTCTTCAATCCGCTTTCCATCACCGGTCGCGCCCGTCGCCACGGTTTGCACACCGACGCGTCTCACCGTTATGAGCGCGGCGTGGATCCGGCGCTACAATACAAAGCCATGGAGCGAGCTACCCGTCTGCTGATCGACATCTGCGGCGGTGAAGCGGGCCCGGTAGTGGATGTAACCAGCGAAGCGCATCTGCCGAAGCGTGCGACCATTACCCTGCGTCGCAGCAAACTGGATCGTTTGATTGGCCACGTGATCCCAGACGAGCAAGTGACCGACATTCTTAAACGTCTGGGCTGCGAAGTCACCGAAGGTCAGGACGAGTGGCAGGCCGCTGCCCCGAGCTGGCGTTTCGACATGGAAATCGAAGAAGACCTGGTGGAAGAGGTCGCTCGCGTCTATGGTTATGACAATATCCCGAACGAGCCGGTGCAGGCGGGGCTGGAGATGGGCAGCCACCGTGAAGCGGATCTCTCCCTTAAGCGCGTGAAAACGATGCTGGTGGATAAAGGCTACCAGGAAGTGATCACCTATAGCTTCGTCGATCCGAAAGTACAGCAGTTGCTGCACCCCGGCGAAGAAGCGCTGATCCTGCCAAGCCCGATTTCCAGCGATATGTCCGCGATGCGTCTGTCGTTGTGGACCGGCCTGCTCAGCACAGTGGTGTACAACCAGAACCGTCAGCAGAACCGCGTGCGTATTTTCGAAACCGGCCTGCGCTTTGTGCCTGATACGCAGGCGGACCTCGGCATTCGTCAGGATCTTATGCTGTCCGGCGTGCTGTGCGGCAACCGCTATGAAGAGCACTGGGATCAGGCGAAAAGCGCCGTGGATTTCTACGATCTGAAGGGCGATTTGGAATCCGTTCTGGAGCTTACCGGTAAATTATCTGAAATTGAATTTAAGGCAGAAGCCAATCCGGCCTTGCATCCTGGCCAAAGTGCTGCCATTTATTTAAAGGGCGAACGCATTGGTTTCATTGGCGTTGTGCATCCGGAACTCGAGCGTAAGCTTGATCTCAACGGCCGTACGCTGGTGTTTGAACTGCTGTGGGACAAGGTAGCGGACCGTATTGTGCCGCAAGCCGCCGAGGTTTCTCGCTTCCCGGCGAACCGCCGCGACATCGCTGTGGTCGTGTCTGAAAACGTACCGGCAGCAGATATTTTGGCCGAATGTAAGAAAGTTGGCGCAAATCAGATAGTTGGCGTAAACTTATTTGACGTGTACCGTGGTAAGGGTGTTGCGGAGGGTTACAAGAGCCTTGCCATCAGCCTGATCCTTCAGGATACCAGCCGTACACTCGAAGAAGAGGATATTGCCGCTACTGTTGCGAGATGTGTAGAGGCACTAAAAGAGCGATTCCAGGCATCATTGAGGGATTGAACCTATGGCGCTTACTAAAGCGGAAATGTCAGAATATCTGTTTGATAAGCTTGGGCTTAGCAAGCGGGACGCCAAAGAACTGGTGGAGCTGTTTTTCGAGGAGATCCGTCGCGCGCTGGAAAATGGCGAACAGGTGAAACTCTCCGGTTTTGGTAATTTTGACCTGCGAGATAAGAACCAACGTCCCGGACGCAACCCGAAAACCGGTGAAGATATCCCCATTACGGCGCGCCGTGTGGTGACCTTCCGACCCGGTCAGAAGTTAAAAAGCCGGGTTGAGAACGCTTCGCCGAAGACAGAGTAATCTGACCTAGTCAAAAAGGCCGCATCGTGCGGCCTTTTTTCTTTTTTGGGCGGTCGCAGGGCCGTAGAATCAACGGATTGCGATCATAACGACCAATTCATTCATGCTCTCTTTTATTGAACAACAACGCCAGCGCGAGCAGCGCTGGCTGTGGAGCCTGCTGTCGTTCACGCTGCTTGCGATGCTGTTCAGCCTCTGCGTGGGCGACAAATGGCTGGGGCCGACGGACTGGTTTAGCGAAAGCGGTAAGCTATTCGTCTGGCAAATTCGTCTGCCGCGCACGCTGGCGGTGCTGGTGGTTGGCGCGTCGCTGGCGCTTTCTGGCGCTATTATGCAGGCGCTGTTTGAAAACCCGCTCGCTGAACCCGGGCTGCTTGGCGTGTCGAACGGCGCAGGCGTCGGGCTAATCGCCGCCGTGCTGCTGGGCCACGGCGCGCTGCCCGGCTGGGGGCTCGGTCTGTGCGCCATCGGCGGGGCATTGATTATCACGCTTATCCTGCTGCGTTTTGCCAGACGGCATCTTTCTAATAGCCGACTACTGCTGGCTGGCGTGGCGCTGGGCATCATTTGCAGCGCGTTGATGACCTGGGCGGTCTATTTCTCCACCAGCCTCGATCTGCGCCAGCTGATGTACTGGATGATGGGCGGTTTCGGCGGGGTTGACTGGCGGCACGGTTGGCTTATGGCTGCGCTGTTGCCGGTCATGATATGGGTCTGCCGCCAGGCGCTGCCGCTCAATATGCTGGCGCTGGGGGAAACCTCCGCGCGCCAGCTCGGCTTGCCGGTGTGGCTGTGGCGCAACCTGCTGGTTATCGCGACAGGCTGGCTGGTGGGGGTAAGCGTAGCGCTTTCAGGCGCTATTGGTTTTATCGGGCTTGTTATCCCGCACGTGTTGCGGTTATGCGGGCTGACTGACCATCGCGTCCTGTTGCCCGCCTGCGCGCTGGCGGGGGCGGCGGTGCTGCTGGCGGCTGATGTTATCGCCCGGCTGGCGCTCGCTTCGGCGGAGTTGCCGATAGGCGTCGTCACCGCAACGCTGGGCGCGCCGGTATTTATCTGGCTATTATTAAGGGCTGGACGTTAAGTTCCTCACACCACCATTAAGGGGATGCTATGCAACACGATGTGCTGAACACCGAAGTGACCACCATTGACGGGGAAACCACGTCACTCGAACGCTGGAAAGGCAAGGTGCTGTTGATTGTCAACGTCGCTTCCAAATGCGGCCTGACGCCGCAGTATGAACAGTTAGAGAATATTCATAAGGCCTGGGAAGAGGCGGGTTTCAGCGTGCTGGCTTTCCCCTGCAACCAGTTCCTCGGTCAGGAGCCGGGCAGCGAAGAAGAGATCAAAACGTTTTGCAGCACCACTTATGGCGTCACCTTTCCGCTGTTCAGCAAAATTGATGTGAATGGCGAGAACCGTCACCCGCTTTACCAGAAACTGATTGCCGCCTGTCCGACAGCCGTCGCGCCGGAATCAAGCGGTTTCTATGAGCGTCTGGCCAGCAAAGGGCGCGCGCCGCTCTATCCGGATGACATTCTGTGGAATTTCGAAAAATTCCTGGTTGGCCGCGATGGGCAGGTGGTACAGCGCTTCGCGCCAGATATGACGCCGGAAGATCCTATCGTGATGGAAGCTATCAAAGTCGCGCTGGCGAAATAAACAATGGCGCTGATGCAATTGCGCGATGTGGCGGTGTCCGGCCGTCTGGAGCCGTTCTCCGCCAGCGTTAAGCCTGGCGAATTACTGCATCTGGTCGGGCCGAACGGCGCCGGGAAAAGCACGCTGCTTTCGCGAATGGCGGGGCTTACCAGCGGCGCGGGCAGCATCGATTTCGTCGACGAGCCGCTGAGCGCGTGGCGTAGCGAGCAGCTTGCCCGCCATCGCGCCTATCTCGCGCAGCAGCAGATGCCGCCCTTCGCCATGCCCGTCTGGCATTATCTGGCGCTGCACCAGCACGCCAGTCCGAATGAAAAAAGAATGACCGACGTTGCCACGTCGCTCTGGCTTGGCGACAAGCTCACCCGGCCGGTTAACCAACTCTCCGGCGGCGAATGGCAGCGGGTGCGGCTCGCTGCCGTCGTGCTGCAAATTGATCCGCAAACCAATCCGCATGGCAAACTGCTGCTGCTCGATGAGCCGATGAACAGCCTGGACGTGGCCCAGCAGGCGGCGCTTGATAAAATCATTTACCAGCTTTGCGATGCGGGCGTAACGGTCGTGACAAGCAGCCACGACCTCAACCATACGCTGCGCCATGCGCACCGGGTCTGGCTGTTGCGTGACGGCAAGCTGATAGCCGAAGGCAAGCGCGACGACGTGCTCACGCCAGCCTTGCTGGGCGCCGCTTATGGCCTGCCGTTTCGTCGCCTTCAGGTGGAAGGTCACAGTATGCTCATTTGCCCGCTTTAGGCGCTTCTCTGTCTTGCTTCGGCGCGTCGGGGCAGGCTACATTAGCCAAAATAAAAACAGGGTAGAGGATTTGCCTGAAAATGCGGCTCTGGTTAATCGTTGTGGCGACGCTGGTGCTGGCCGGATGCAGCCATCATCGCGCACCGCCTCCCAATCCACGGCTCTCTGATTCTATCTCCGTTATCGCTGGCCTGAACGATCAGCTCAGCCACTGGCGCGGTACGCCGTATCGTTATGGCGGCATGGGCCGGGGAGGGGTGGACTGCTCCGGCTTCGTCATGCTGACTTTCCGCGATAAGTTTGAGTTACAGCTGCCGCGGGAAACGCGCCAGCAGGCGAAAATCGGCACTGAAATCGATAAAGATGATTTACTGCCGGGCGACCTGGTCTTCTTCAAAACCGGCAGCGGTCAGAACGGCCTGCACGTCGGTATTTATGACACCGATAATCAGTTTATCCACGCCTCTACCAGCCAGGGCGTGATCCGCTCATCGCTTGATAACGTCTACTGGCGCAAAAAATTCTGGCAGGCGCGCCGTATCTGATGCTGGCCCGTCGCGTGCGGCGGGCGTTTCTCTTCACACTTCCCGCGTTTGCTGGCCCGACTTTGTAACAATGGCGGCCAGCTCTCTTCCTGTTTACCCACCTGACGCTACGCTTAGCGGGCGCTCGCGCACCGCGGGCAATAACGAGAGCTATCAGGCGAAGGAGCAGCAATGGGTAACAAAATCAAAATTGCGGTTATCGGCGGTGGCAGCAGCTATACGCCAGAACTGGTGGAAGGCTTAATTGCGCGTCGGGAGACAGTCGAACTGCGCGAGCTGGCGCTGGTGGATGTAGAGCAGGGGCGTGAGAAAGTAGAGACTATCGCGGCGCTCACCCGCAGGATGCTGGCGAAGAATGGCATGGAAGCGGTAAAAGTGACGGTTCATTTTCAGCCGGACGAGGCGATTCGCGGCGCGAGTTTTGTATTAACGCAACTGCGCGTAGGCCAGCTGAAGGCGCGCGCCGCGGATGAGCGTCTGGGATTGAAGTACAACCTTATTGGGCAGGAGACCACCGGCGTCGGCGGCTTCGCCAAGGCGCTGCGCACCATTCCCGTGATGCTCAATATCGCCCGCAAAGTTGAAGCCCTGGCGCCGGAGGCCTGGATTATCAACTTCACTAACCCGGCAGGCATTGTGACCGAGGCGGTGCAGCGCCATACGAAAGCGAAAATTATCGGCCTGTGCAACGTGCCGATCACCATGCACCATATGCTTGCCCAGATGCTGGATGAGCCGTTTGAGGCGTTGCGCCTGCGGTTCGCTGGTTTAAATCATATGGTGTGGGTGCATGAAGTGAATGTACGCGGCGAAAACCGTACGCGGGAGGTTATCGATAAGCTGTGCAACGGCGCGACGATGACCATGAACAACATCAAAGAAGCGCCGTGGCCTGCCGCGCTGCTGCGAGCGCTTGGCGCAATCCCATGCCCCTATCACCGTTATTTTTATCTCACTCGCGAAATGCTTGAGGAAGAGCAGGCGGACGCCAAAGCCGGAGGTACGCGCGCTGAACAGGTAATGAAAGTTGAAGATTCGCTTTTCAGGCAATATCGCGATCCGCAACTCGACCACAAGCCGGAAGCGTTACGCTTTCGCGGCGGGGCGTTCTATTCGCAGGTCGCGCTGGAATTAATCGCGGCTATTCATAACGATACTGGCGCGCAGCTCGTAGTGAATACCGCGAACCTGGGGGCTATCCAGGGGCTGGCGGCAGATGCGGTGGTGGAAACGAACTGCATTGTCGATGCCACTGGCGCGAAGCCGCTGGCGTTTGGCGCGTTGTCCCCTGCGATGCATGCCCTGACGACGCAGATAAAAACGTATGAACAACTGACCATTGAAGCGGCGGTTAATGGCGATAAACGAGCGGCGCTGTTGGCGCTTATCGTTAACCCGCTTATTGGTGATGCGAAGCTTGCAGCCGATTTGCTGGATGAAGTATTAATATTGAACCGGGACTACCTCAGGCCATTCATTTGATAGCAGGAATAGATGAAATAGCGGGGCGGTAATGTACGTCCCGTAAAAAGCGTTAAACAATTAGGCTGCGCTTAATCGCCCTCGTTAAAAAATAGTTATGCACTTTCCCGACGGTAAATAAATTAAGAATATTTGTAATCGATATCTTACAAATTATTTATATTGGCGGCGAAATTTTCAGTCTGTTTGTCTATTGACGAATAACCAGGATAAGCTAAAAGAAGCTAAGGATAATTCTGAAACTCTAAGGACAGAGCATGCTAATTATTGCAATAAAAACAGTCTGGTTGCACCGTTGTGATATGCAACATACTCATTGCGTATCACCTTACCAGACGGAGCGTGAATAATGATTGTTTCGCTCGACGTCAAATATCATTCGCAGTATTTATTTCTCCCTGTACGTCGGGGAGATCACTCGCTACTGGGCGTAGAACTTATCGCTGACTTTATTAGCGATAACGCCTCGGTGCGTATTCCGCCTGGCTTAGTGCTTTCCCGTATTACTGCAGAACAGCGGCTCATCCTTTTTTATGAAGCGATTAGTTTGCTGGAGCAAAATCGGGAATTTTTTATACAAAATCAGGTGCTGGCCTGGGTCAGCGTGGACGAGATTATCGTCAGCGCGCTGTTAAGCGGCGTGGCGCTACAGAAAAGGGTCAGCGAATTGCCGTTTCTGGAGTTCAGCCTTACTGAGGATTATCCCGGCCTGAACGCAGGCAAAGCGCATCCGCAACTGAACGCGCTACAGGCTCTCCACCCGCTGCTGCTGGCGAATTATGGCTCGGGCGGGGCCACCAGTCGGGCGGTGTATGAAGGAATGTATCGTCGGGTTAAACTCGATAAGCAATTTATTAACCGGCAGCTTTCGCCTTCCACCTTCGAGCCCTTTATTTCCGCCATTATTAAGCAAATCTCGCCCTGCTGCGACACGCTGATTCTGCCGGGCATCGACAATGAAATTGCCCGTCGTCACGCCATCGCGCTTGGGGTGGGGGCGGTACAAGGCAGACTGTGGCCGCCAGTGATGGCCGCTTCGCTGGCATCGCTGATTGAATAACCCTGCGCGATAACCGTGTTTGCCTGACGTTTAAGGCACTACACTTAGGGCAGGAGGCCTCATGAGCGAAAACCCCCAATTTGTATCTACCTGGCGCGACGAGCTGCCGGGTTTCTATACCGAGCTTTCCCCAACACCGTTGAAAAATAGCCGCCTGCTCTGGCACAACGCACCGCTGGCGAAGACGCTGCAGCTTGACGATTCTCTTTTCACACCAGACCAGCCCGCTGGGGTCTGGGGCGGCGAAGCGCTGCTGCCGGGCATGGCCCCGCTCGCCCAGGTATACAGCGGCCATCAGTTTGGCGTCTGGGCCGGACAACTGGGCGACGGGCGCGGCATTTTGCTTGGCGAGCAGCAGTTGCCCGACGGACGTAAATTCGACTGGCACCTGAAGGGCGCTGGGCTGACGCCTTATTCCCGCATGGGCGACGGCCGCGCCGTGGTGCGCTCGACGGTGCGCGAGTTCCTCGCCTCCGAGGCGATGCACTATCTTGGTATTCCCACAACCCGGGCGCTTTCTATTGTCACCAGCGATACGCCAGTGCGACGAGAAACCATTGAACGCGGCGCGATGTTAATGCGTATTGCAGAAAGTCACGTGCGCTTCGGCCACTTCGAGCACTTTTACTACCGCCGCGAGCCGGAAAAGGTGCAGCAACTGGCTGATTACGTCATTCATCACCATTTCTCTCATCTTGCGCAGGAACAGGATCGCTACATCCTGTGGTTCAATGACGTTGTGGATCGCACCGCATCGCTGATGGCCCACTGGCAAAGCGTCGGTTTCGCCCACGGCGTCATGAACACCGATAACATGTCTATTCTGGGGCTCACTATCGACTACGGCCCCTACGGCTTTCTGGACGATTATCAGCCGCATTTTATCTGTAATCACTCCGACTATCAGGGACGCTATGCTTTTGATAATCAGCCAGGCGTTGGGTTATGGAACCTGCAACGACTGGCGCAGACGCTGTCGCCTTTCATTGATGTGGACGCGCTGAACAGCGGCCTTGAGCGTTATCAGATGGCGTTGATACGCGCTTACGGCAAGCAAATGCGCGCGAAGTTAGGTTTTCATACCGAGCAGATGGCGGATAACGATTTGTTGACGGAGCTCTTCTCGCTGATGGCTCGTGAGGGCAGCGATTACAGCCGCACTTTCCGTATGCTGAGCCAGACGGAGCAGCTTTCCGCCGCCTCGCCGCTGCGCGACGAGTTTATCGACCGGGCGGCGTTCGACAGCTGGTTTGGCCGTTATCGCGAGCGTCTGCAACAGGAGGATGTGGCGGATGAAACTCGTCAGCAGTCAATGAAAGCGGTAAACCCGGCGGTTGTGCTGCGAAACTGGCTGGCGCAGCGGGCCATTGAAGGGGCAGAAAAAAATGACCCCAGCGAGCTGGCGCGCCTGTGCGAGGCGTTGCAAAACCCGTTTGCGGATCGCGATGATGATTTTACCCATCGCCCGCCAGACTGGGGCAAAAGGCTTGAGGTCAGCTGTTCAAGCTAAAACAAAGGCGCCGCAAGGCGCCTTTTTGCTGGAGGTTTACGCGCGGCTTTGCATCGCGTCGGCAAGCATCGCGAGCAGCGCTTCGCTGTCTTCCCAGCCGAGGCAAGGGTCGGTAATGGACTTGCCGTAAACCAGCGGTTGCCCGGCGGCGACCGGCTGGGTGCCTTCTTCCAGGAAACTCTCCGCCATCACCCCGGCGATGCCCTGTGAACCGGCGCGCAGCTGGCGGCAAATTTCTTCACACACTTCCAGCTGGCGTCGGTGCTGCTTCTGGCAGTTGCCATGGCTGAAGTCGACCACCAGCCGCTCCGGCAGGTTAAACTCACGCAGCGCGGCGCAGGCGGCGGCGATGTCCGCTTCGTGGTAGTTAGGCTGCTTTCCGCCGCGCATGATGATGTGACCATAGGGATTGCCGCTGGTCTGGTAAATCGTCATGCGGCCATGTTTGTCCGGAGAGAGAAACATGTGGCTGGCGCGGGAAGCGCGAATAGCGTCCACTGCGATGCGGGTATTGCCGTCCGTGCCGTTTTTAAAGCCCACCGGGCAGGAGAGGGCTGAAGCCATTTCACGATGAATCTGGCTTTCGGTGGTGCGCGCGCCAATAGCGCCCCAGCTAATCAGGTCGGCAATATACTGGCCGGTCACCATATCCAGAAATTCGGTGGCGGTCGGCACGCCAAGCTCGTTTATCTGCACCAGCAGACGGCGCGCCAGCTCTATGCCGTGATTAACCCGGTAGCTGCCGTTGAGATCCGGGTCGGAAATCAATCCTTTCCAGCCGACCACCGTACGCGGCTTCTCGAAGTAAGTTCGCATAACAATTTCAAGCTGCGACTGGTATTTTTCGCGCAGCGGTTGCAGGCGCTGCGCATACTCCAGCGCAGCGGAAAGATCGTGAATAGAGCAGGGCCCCATCACCACCAGCAGGCGGTTATCTTCGCCATTCAGGATTTTTTCGATACGGCGACGTGCGCGGGTAACATGTTCCGCCACCTGCGGCGTGACGGGATAGCGTTGCGCCAGCTCCTCCGGCGTCACAAGGGTGTCGATGCGCGCTGTGCGCAGTTCATCGGTTTTATTCATTGGGTGTCTCGAAAGTGGTTGCTTCCCGGCTACAGCGCCGGGAAGTGATGGCCATCACGATAAACGAATCGCTCCTGATTTCAAGAAACGAGAAAGAGTATCAGCCAGATGTTCGGGACTTTACCATAAACGATCGCATCGGTGAACTAGTTTACTAGTACATGCGTCGGCTTAGCTGCATAATGTCGAGGATTTTGGTCGCCAGCTCTTCCACGGAAAAGTTCGTGCTGTTGAGATAGGGAATTTGATGCTTGCGGTAGAGCGCTTCCACTTCCGTAATTTCCATACGGCACTGGCGCATGGAGGCGTAGCGGCTGTTTTCGCGCCGCTCCTCGCGGATCGCCGCCAAGCGGTCCGGGCTGATGGTCAGCCCGAAAAGCTTATGCTGGAGCGGGCGTAGCGCCGCCGGCAGCGTCAGGTTATCCATATCATCGGCGATAAAGGGGTAGTTGGCGGCGCGAATGCCAAACTGCATCGCCAGATAAAGGCTGGTTGGGGTTTTGCCGCAGCGGGATACGCCCAGCAGGATCACCTGCGCCTGGTCGAGGTTGCGCAGCGAAACGCCGTCGTCATGCGCCAGGGTGTAATCAATGGCGGCGATACGGGCGTCATAGCGGGTCAGGTTGCCGGCGGTCAGGCCATGGGTGCGGTGCGCAATCGGCGTCGGGTCAAGCCTGAGCTCCTGCTGTAGCGGCGCCACCAGCGCCTGCACAATATCCTGGCAAAAGCCTTCGCTTTGCAAAATGATGGCCCGTATTTCCGGCAGCACAATCGAAAAAAAGACCAGCGGGCGCAAACCGGTCTGCTGAAAAATGGCGTCAATCTGATCTTTCACCGCCCGGGCGCGGCTTTCGTTTTCAACAAAGGGCAGGGTAATGCTGTTGATGGAAACCGGGAACTGCGACATCACCGCATGGCCCAGCACTTCGGCGGTGATGGCGGTGCCATCGGAGATATAAAAAACATGACGATCAACCACATTGTCCATTGCCGACATCCTGAAAAGTTAAGAATTTGCTTAAGCATAATTTAAATCAGAGTGCTAAAGCATAGCGATACTCTCATTTTTATAAAATGAAACACGGTTTTTATAATAAATGAAAAGTGTGATTCATTTTTTCGAAGCGGCACATAGCCCATTATTTTAATAATGATTTCTTCCTAATCAATGGCTTAGAATTAGTACGAAAAGTGGTCTGAAATTAATGGGAAGTGGTCTGAAAATGAAAAATTTTAATATGCTTGAACGATTCACCGTTTTTCGCTGCGGAATAATTATGCCAGACTAAATTTGTTGTCAGGTGTTTCGTAACCCCGTTCAAATATCACAAAAGGATTGTTCGATGACCAACAATGGCTCGTCACCGCTGGTGCTTTGGTACAACCAACTCGGCATGAATGATGTAGACAGAGTTGGGGGCAAAAATGCCTCCCTGGGTGAAATGATTACTAACCTCTCCGGCATGGGCGTCTCCGTACCGAATGGATTTGCCACCACTGCCGAGGCGTTTAACCTGTTCCTCGACCAGAGCGGCGTTAACCAGCGTATCTATGAATTGCTGGATAAAACCGATATTGACGACGTGTCCGAGCTGGCAAAAGCGGGCGCGCAGATCCGTCAGTGGATCATCGACACACCTTTCCAGCCGGAACTGGAGCAGGCTATTCGCGAGGCTTATGAGCAGCTTTCAGCTGACGATGCGGATGCGTCGTTCGCGGTACGCTCGTCCGCCACGGCGGAAGACATGCCGGACGCCTCCTTCGCCGGCCAGCAGGAGACCTTCCTGAACGTACAGGGCATCGACGCCGTGATGGTGGCGGTAAAGCATGTCTTCGCCTCGCTGTTTAACGACCGCGCTATCTCTTATCGCGTGCATCAGGGTTACGACCATCGCGGCGTCGCGCTCTCCGCAGGCGTGCAGCGGATGGTGCGCTCCGACCTCGCAGCCTCCGGCGTGATGTTCTCAATTGATACCGAGTCGGGCTTCGATCAGGTGGTGTTTATTACCGCCGCCTATGGCCTTGGCGAAATGGTCGTGCAGGGCGCGGTCAACCCGGATGAGTTCTATGTGCATAAGCCGGGTCTTGACGCGGGACGTCCGGCGATTGTGCGCCGCACGCTGGGCTCTAAGAAAATCCGTATGGTCTACGGCGAAACCCAGGAACATGGCAAGCAGGTGCGTATTGAAGATGTGCCGCAAGCTGACCGCGACCGCTACTGCATCACCGCCGAAGAGGTGCAGGAGCTGGCGAAGCAGGCGGTGCAGATTGAGAAACACTACGGCCGCCCGATGGATATCGAATGGGCGAAAGACGGCCACACCGGCAAATTGTTTATCGTGCAGGCGCGCCCGGAAACCGTGCGTTCGCGCGGCCAGGTGATGGAGCGTTACCAGCTTCACTCCCAGGGGAAAATCGTCGCGGAAGGCCGCGCCATCGGCCACCGTATCGGCGCGGGCGCGGTGAAGGTGATTCACGACATCAGCGAAATGAACCGCATTCAGCCGGGTGACGTGTTGGTGACCGACATGACCGACCCGGACTGGGAACCTATCATGAAAAAAGCGGCGGCGATTGTCACTAACCGTGGCGGGCGTACCTGCCACGCGGCCATCATCGCTCGCGAACTCGGCATCCCGGCGGTAGTGGGCTGCGGCGACGCCACCGAGCGACTGAAAGATGACGAAAACGTCACCGTCTCCTGCGCTGAAGGCGACACGGGTTATGTTTACGCCGAGCTGCTCGACTTCAGCGTGAAAAGCTCAAGCGTGGATACCATGCCGGATCTGCCGCTGAAGATAATGATGAACGTCGGCAACCCGGACCGCGCCTTTGACTTCGCCTGTCTGCCAAACGAAGGGGTAGGGCTGGCGCGCCTGGAGTTCATCATCAACCGCATGATTGGCGTGCATCCGCGCGCGCTGCTGGAGTTTGACCAGCAGGAGCCGGGTTTGCAGAACGAGATCCGCGAGATGATGAAAGGATACGACAACCCGCGGGAGTTTTATGTCGGCCGTCTGACCGAAGGCATCGCGACGCTGGGCGCGGCGTTTTACCCGAAACGGGTCATCGTGCGCCTTTCCGACTTTAAATCGAACGAGTACGCCAACCTGGTAGGCGGCGAACGTTACGAACCGGATGAAGAGAACCCGATGCTCGGCTTTCGCGGCGCGGGACGCTATGTGGCGGACAGCTTCCGCGACTGTTTCGCGCTTGAGTGCGAGGCGGTCAAACGCGTGCGTAATGAGATGGGGCTGACCAACGTAGAGATAATGATCCCGTTCGTGCGTACCGTGGAGCAGGCAAAAGCGGTGGTGGAAGAGCTGGCGCGCCAGGGGCTTAAGCGCGGCGAAAACGGGCTGAAAGTCATTATGATGTGCGAAATTCCGTCCAATGCCCTGCTGGCCGAACAGTTCCTTGAGTACTTCGACGGCTTCTCTATCGGCTCCAACGACATGACGCAGTTAACGCTGGGGCTGGACCGCGACTCCGGGGTGGTCTCTGAACTCTTCGACGAACGCAACGAGGCGGTGAAAGCGCTGCTTTCCATGGCTATCCGCGCCGCGAAAAAAGAGGGCAAGTATGTCGGCATCTGCGGACAAGGCCCGTCGGATCACGAAGATTTCGCCGCCTGGCTGATGGAAGAGGGGATAGACAGCCTGTCGCTGAACCCGGATACCGTGGTGCAGACCTGGCTTGGCCTGGCTGAACTCAATAAGTAAATCTCGCACTTCGAAAAAGGCCCGCGCTTTGCGGGCCTTTTTTATTCATCAAATATATATTCTTGCGCCACGTCACAGTCAGGAGAAAAAGCAAAAAAACGTAATCTGTCTGGTAATTACAGCAATTGTTGAGTGGCCTGGGCTTATTAATACTTAGCCTCACATCGCACGGTCTGTTGGTGTGCGGGTTGAATTTTTTAACCTGATAAAAGGCAAATAATAATGACGCTCTCCTCTGTGCTGACCACGAAAGATAAAATAGGCTACGGGCTAGGCGATATGGCCAGCGCCCTGGTCTGGCAAACCGCCACGTTATTTCTCGCTTATTTCTATACCGATGTATTTGGACTACCCGCCGCTATTATGGGGACGATGTTTTTACTGGTGCGGGTGATTGACGCTTTTATCGATCCCTGCATCGGCGCGCTGGTGGACCGCACGCAGACCCGCCACGGGCGCTTTCGCCCCTGGCTGCTGTGGTTCGCCATTCCTTTTGGCGTCAGCTGCCTGCTGACCTTCTATGTGCCCCCGCTCAGTCCGACGCTGAAAATCGTCTATGCCTGCGCCACTTACAGCCTGCTGAGCCTGGTCTATTCCGCGATTAACGTGCCTTACTGCGCCATGCCCGGCGCGCTGACGCTCAACCCGCGCGAGCGCCATTCGCTGCAATCCTGGCGCTTCGGGCTCTCTTTTATCGGTGGGCTCATCGTCACCGTGATAGCGCTGCCGCTGGTGGAATGGCTGGGTGAGGGCGACGCGCAAAAAGGCTATTTCTTCGCCATGGGACTGATGGGGCTGTTAGGCGTGGCGCTGTTTTACTGCTGCTTTTTTATGACTCGCGAGCGTTATGCGCCCGGCAATGATAATTCCGCTTCGCTGCTTAAAGATTTAAAGCTGCTGGCGGCCAACAGTCAGTGGCGAATTATCTTCGTGTTTAACATCCTGCTATTAACGGCGGTGGTGACGCGCGGTTCAGCCACGATGTATTACGTGAAATATGTCATGCTGCGCCCCGATCTGGTGTTTGCATTTATTGTTTCCGGGATGATTGCGAATTTATCCGGCGCCTTATTATCTGAGCGCCTGTTAGGGAAATTTGACCGGGTGCGCGCGTATCAGTGGACCATTATTAGCTTTGTGGCGCTGGCTGCGATTATCTTTTTTATCCCGCCTGACGCCGTCTGGCTCATATTCACCATAAATATTGTTTTCAGCTTTATTCAGAACCTGACTACCCCGCTGCAGTGGACCATGTTTTCTGATGTTGTCGATCATGAAGAACACCGCAGCGGCCGTCGTCTCGACGGGCTGGTTTTCTCCACCGCGCTGTTCGCCATCAAGTTTGGCCTGGCGCTGGGCGGCGCTGTCGTGGGATGGGTGCTGGGAATGGTGGATTATCTGCCTAACCAGACCGCGCAAAGCGCCGTCGTGCTCACCACCATTAATGCGCTGTTCACGCTGATTCCCTGCGCGCTCTTTCTGTGCATGGCGCTGCTGCTCTGTTTCTACCGGCTCAGCAGCCGCCGCGTAGCCGATATCGCCGAAGCGCTGGCCCGCAAGCGCAAAACACGCGAAGAAACGCCTTCACTTAATCCCGCCGTACAGGAGTAACTGATGACTGAGATCTATAAAGACCCGCAACGCCCCGTAAACGAACGCGTAGCCGATCTGCTGGCGCGTATGACCCCGGAGGAGAAGTTTGCGCAGATGCACGCGTACTGGCTCATTCTCTCCCCGGAGGGCGATCAACGCGAACGCAGCGATTTGAGCGACGATTTTGCCGGCGTTAGCGAACAGACGGATCTCGCCACCCGGCTTCAGCGCGGCGTAGGGCAGATTACCCGGCCGCTCGGCACGCACATTGTCGAGGCGAGGGAGGGCGTGCGCGCCGCAAATCGTCTACAGCGCACGCTGGTGGAAGAGACGCGGCTCGGCATTCCGGCGATGTTTCACGAAGAGTGTTTAGTCGGTCTGCTTTGTAAAGACGCCACGCTTTTTCCCTCGTCGCTCAACTATGGTTCGACGTGGGACCCGGAGCTGGTCGAGCGCGCGGCGGCGGCCATCGGTGCAGAGGCCCGCGCCACGGGCTGCCATCAGGGACTGGCGCCGGTGCTGGATGTCTCGCGCGACGTGCGCTGGGGCCGAACGGAAGAGACCTTCGGCGAAGATCCCTGGCTGGTGGGCGTGATGGCCACGCGCTACGTCCAGGGGTTACAGGGCAAATCCCGGGATCTGCTGGCCACCCTGAAACATTACGTGGGTCACTCGTTCAGCGAAGGGGCGCGCAACCACGCGCCGGTGCATCTGGGCTTCTGCGAGCTGAATGATACTTTCCTGCTGCCCTTCGAGATGGCGGTAAAACTGGCGCACGCCGGTTCGGTGATGCCGGCCTACCACGATATCGATAATCAGCCGGGGCACAGCGACGCGTTTCTGCTGACCGATGTGCTGCGCAACCAGTGGGGCTTCGACGGCATTATCGTTGCCGACTATGGCGGCGTGAGCCTGCTGCATCAGCATCACGGCGTTTCGCACGACGGTGCGGAGTCCGCCGCGCTCGCCTTTAACGCCGGACTCGATATTGAATTGCCCAAAGACGACTGCGCGCGCCACCTGGCTGAAGCGGTGGCGCGCGGGCTTATCAGCATGGAGAAAATTGACGAGATTGTCGCACGCGTGCTGACGCAGAAATTTCGCCTCGGTCTGTTTGAGCGCCCCTATGCCGATGAAAACGCCGTCGCGCTGCAGAGCGAGGAAGCGCGCGCCATAGCCCGCGAGGTGGCGACCCGTTCGCTGACGCTGCTGGAAAACCGCGGCGCGCTGCCGCTCGCCGCAAGCCAGACCGTAGCGGTGATCGGCCCGACCGCCGACGACCCGCTGGCGCTGCTAAGCGGCTACAGCTTCCCGGTGCACCTCATCATCAGCGATATGCTGGAGCAAACGACGCAGGTCACCACGCCGTTGCAGGCCCTGCGGGAACAACTGGGTGAGGAGAATGTGCGCTATGCCAAAGGCTGCCACATCATTGAAAAACGGATGGCGGGCGCGCCGGTCTTTCCGGGCGACAGCGGCAATAAGCCGATGCAGTCTTCGCCTGTATCACTCGATCAGAGCCTGATTCCGCAGGCGGTGGCGCAGGCGCAGCAGAGCGATATCGTTCTGGCCTTTGTGGGCGATCTCGCCGGGCTGTTCCAGAGCGGCACGGTGGGGGAAGGTTCGGATACCGACAGCCTGGCGCTGCCTGGCGTACAGCAGTCGTTGCTGGAAGCGCTGGTGGAGACAGGAAAACCGGTGGTGGTGGTCATGACCGGCGGGCGGCCTTATCACCTGGGCGGGCTGGAATCTCGCGTTGCCGCCTTGCTGATGGCGTGGGCGCCGGGTCAGGAGGGCGGTCACGCCATTGCCGACGTGCTCACCGGCAAAGCCGAGCCGCAGGGGCGACTGGTGGTTTCCGCGCCCAAAAGCGCCGGGGCGATGCCTTATTACTACAACCATAAGCTGAAAAGCGGCGGCACGCCGTTCGCCTTCCACTTTGGCGCGCGCTATCCCTTCGGCTACGGCCTGAGCTGGACACAGTTCGACTATAGCCCGCTGACGCTGGCGGAGGAGGAGGTAGCGATAAACAAGGGCGTTATCAACGTTTCCGTAACGGTCACTAACCGGGGCGAGCGCGCAGGCAGCGAAGTGGTGCAGCTCTATGTGCGCGACAACGTCGCGTCGATGGTGCGTCCGGTGCAAGAGCTAAAAGCCTTTCAGCGCGTAAGGCTCGAAGCAGGCGACTCAGCGCGGCTGACCTTTTCGTTGCCCGTAGACATGCTCAATTTTACCCGTCGCGACGGCAAGCGCATCGTAGAGCCGGGTGAGTTTGAGCTACGCGTCGGCGCCTCAAGCGCTGACATTCGGGCGACGAAAACCGTAACGGTTACAGGCGAGACGCGGGTCCTTGGTCAGCAATGGCACATGCTGAGCCATTGTGAAGTGAGCTTTTGACTAAAACCTAACCGGAAAAAGGATAAAAAAAAGCCCATCGTGGGAGATGGGCAAAGACTACACACAGCAATTCGTTTCACTCAGGGGATTTCCATGTTTATAAATCAAGGGGTTGATTTATAACCGTGACTTTATAGTAGGCATCTGCCGTTTTGACGTCGATCAGATTCGTCTCAATAGTTTAATAACGGTGAATGATCTGCGTTGTGTGTCAGCATGTAAAGAGGAAAGGTAAGGGTCAGACCAGTAAGCAGGCCTTTATAATTGATAAGTTCTGCTTAAGAATAAGGCGGGTTGCCCCGCCTGAATATTATTTATTCACAACCTCGTTTTCCGATCCGTCGAGCTCCTCCACGGCCTCATCCGGCGGGGTCTGCGGCGGCGGCGCCTCGTGAACCCACACAGAATAGAGCCGCCAGGAAACGGCCAGCACCACCGGGCCGATAAACAGGCCAATCATGCCAAACGCGATAAGCCCGCCGATAACGCCGGAAAGGATAAGAATCATTGGTAAATCGGCGCCCATGCGTATCAGCACCGGCCGGATAAAGTTATCCAGCGTGCCTACCACGGCGCTCCAGGCCAGCAGCACGGTGCCCCAGGTAGCGTCGCCGCTCCAGTAAAGCCAGATAATCGCCGGGACCAGCACTGGCAGCGGGCCTATCTGGATAAGGCTTGTCAGGATCATCACCACGGTTAACAGCGTCGCGTAGGGAATGCCGGAAACGGCGAGGCCGACGCCGCCAAGGATGCCCTGCACCAGCGCCGTAACCACCACGCCAAGCGCCACGGCGCGAATCGCCTGCGCCGCCAGCAGCACCGCCGCGTCGCCGCGTTTAGAGGCGAGGCGGAAGGCGAAGTGCCGAATGCCGTTCACCACCTGTTCGCCGCGCCAGTAAAGCACAATGCTAAAAAGCAGCATCAGACCAAGATGCATCAGCAGCCTGCCGACATGCGCCGCCTGGCCGATAAACCAGCCGGTAGTGGTGCCGATATAGGGTCGCGCTTTCGCCATAATGGCGCTGCCGCCGCTATCAAGCAGGTTATGCCAGCCAAGATAGAGCTTGTCGCCAACCATCGGAATGCTGTTGAGCCAGACGAGATCGGGCAGCGTCATCTGACCTGAGCTGACCCACTTAATAACGGGCGCGCTGTTATCCACCACGCTGTTGACCAGCAATGCTATCGGAATAACAAACAGTAGAATCAGCAGCAGGGTCATCACCAGCACCGCCAGCGAACGTTTGCCCCACAGCAGCCGCTGAAGGCGAAGCAGCACCGGCCAGGTGGCGATAACCACGGTTCCCGCCCAGGCGAAACCGAGAATAAAAGGCCTGACGATCCACAGGCAGGCGATAATCATCACCGACAAAAACAGCACGGACAACAGAATCTGCGGCACGTCCATGGGCTGACGAAGTTTTAACATAAACCACATTCACCTTAATTAATGCGCCTTACGCCAGGCGCGAGCGGCGATGGCGCTTGCAGGCCCATCGGTCTTTAAATGATGAAGTATTTCAGGCGTTTTTGACAGACGAATGCTGCTGCCAATTCTTGCAGGCGTCAGAGCAAGAAATGTGATACAACCTTGAAGGCACAACGCAAACGATAACTCATCAACATTTCAAACGTCAGGCAGGGTCAACGATTCATGATCCCACAGATTTCTCAGGCGCCGGGGCTTGTACAGCTGGTGCTCAATTTTTTGCAGGCACTGGAGCAGAATGGATTTACCGGCGATACCGCCACCAGTTATGCGGAACGCCTTACCATGGCGACCGACAACAGCATTTACCAGCTTCTACCAGATGCCGTTCTTTTCCCCCGCTCAACAGCCGATGTGGCGCTGATAGCGCGCATCGCCGCCGAGCCCCGTTTTACATCGCTCGTTTTTACCCCGCGCGGCGGCGGCACCGGCACGAACGGCCAGTCGCTCAACCAGGGCATCATCGTCGATATGTCCCGCCACATGAACCGTATTATTGAAATCAACCCGGAACAGGGCTGGGTGCGGGTGGAAGCGGGCGTCATCAAAGACCAGCTTAACGAATTCCTCAAGCCTTACGGTTACTTCTTCTCGCCGGAGCTTTCCACCAGCAACCGCGCCACGCTTGGCGGCATGATCAATACCGACGCCTCCGGCCAGGGGTCGCTGGTGTACGGCAAAACGTCTGACCATGTGATTGGGCTGCGGGCGGTGCTGCTGGGCGGCGACATTCTGGATACGCAGGCTATCGCTACGCCCCTTGCCGAAGCGCTGGGGCGAGACGCAACGGCTATCGGACGCGTCTATAAAACCGTGCTGGAGCGCTGCCGCGAGCAGCGCCAGCTGATCCTCGACAAATTTCCCAGACTCAACCGCTTCCTGACCGGTTATGACCTGCGCCATGTTTTTAATGACGATCTAACCGAGTTCGACCTGACGCGCATTCTTTGCGGCTCGGAAGGCACGCTCGCGTTTATCACCGAAGCGCGGCTGGATATCACGCCGCTGCCGAAGGTCCGTCAGCTGGTCAACGTGAAGTACGACTCCTTCGACTCGGCGCTGCGCAATGCCCCCTTTATGGTGCAAGCGCAGGCGCTTTCCGTTGAAACGGTGGATTCTCGCGTGCTTAATCTGGCGCGGGAAGACATCGTCTGGCACTCGGTGCGTGAGCTGATAACCGACGTGCCGGATAAAGAGATGCTCGGGCTGAATATTGTGGAGTTCGCTGGCGACGACGAGGCGCTGATTGAGGGCCGCGTGGCGGCGCTCTGCGAACGTCTGGACGGGCTGATGGCCGCAGGCGAGGGGGGCGTAATCGGCTGGCAGGTCTGCCGCGAACTGGCGGGCGTCGAGCGTATTTACGCGATGCGCAAAAAAGCGGTAGGGCTGCTTGGCAACGCCAAAGGACTCGCCAAGCCGATTCCTTTTGCCGAAGACACCTGCGTGCCGCCGGAACATCTGGCCGATTACATCGCCGAATTTCGCGCGCTGCTGGATAGCCACGGCCTGAGCTACGGCATGTTCGGCCATGTGGACGCGGGCGTTTTGCACGTGCGCCCGGCGCTGGATATGTGCGACCCGCAGCAGGAGATGCTGATGAAGCGCATCTCTGATGAGGTGGTGGCGCTCACCGCCCGCTATGGCGGGTTGTTATGGGGCGAGCACGGCAAAGGCTTTCGCGCCGAATACAGCCCCGCCTTTTTCGGCGAAACGCTCTATAACGAACTGCGGCGTATCAAGGCGGCTTTTGACCCGGACAACCGGCTTAACCCTGGCAAAATCTGCCCGCCGATGGGCCTGGACGCGCCGATGATGAAAGTCGATGCGGTGAAGCGCGGCACGTATGACCGACAGATCCCGCTGGCGGTACGCACCTCCTGGCGCGGCGCGATGGAGTGTAACGGCAACGGCCTGTGCTTTAACTTCGACGTGAAAAGCCCGATGTGTCCGTCGATGAAGATAACCAGCGACCGTATTCATTCGCCAAAAGGCCGCGCGACGCTGGTGCGTGAATGGCTGCGGCTGCTCTCAGACCGCGGCATCGACCCGCTGAAGCTTGAAAAAGCGCTGCCGGAAAAACGCGCCAGCCTGCGTACCCTGATTGCGCGCACCCGCAACAGCTGGCATGCCAACAAAGGCGAATATGACTTCTCGCACGAGGTGAAGGAAGCGATGTCCGGCTGTCTCGCCTGCAAAGCGTGCTCTACCCAGTGCCCGATCAAAATCGACGTGCCGGAATTTCGCTCGCGTTTTTTACAGCTCTACCACACCCGCTACCTGCGTCCGCTTCGCGACCATCTGGTGGCGACCGTTGAGAGCTACGCGCCGCTGATGGCCCGCGCGCCGAAGACCTTCAACTTCTTTATGAGCCAGCCCTGGGTGCGCAATTTTTCTGAAAAGCACATCGGCATGGTCGATTTGCCGCCGCTTTCCACACCGACGCTTCAGCAACAGCTGGTAGGGCACCGCTCCGCCAACATGACGCTGGAACAGCTCGAGAAGCTCTCTCAGGAAGCGCGTAACCATACCGTGCTGGTGGTGCAGGACCCGTTTACCAGCTACTACGATGCGCAGGTCGTGGCGGACTTTGTTCGTCTGGTGGAAAAGCTTGGCTTTCAGCCTGTGGTGTTGCCGTTCTCGCCCAACGGCAAGGCGCAGCATATCAAGGGCTTCCTGCAACGCTTCGCCCGTACCGCGCAAAAAACGTCGGAGTTTTTAAATCGCGTGGCGGCGCTCGGCATGCCGATGGTAGGGGTAGACCCGGCGCTGGTGCTGTGCTATCGCGATGAATACAAGCAAACGCTGGGCGCGGAGCGCGGTGATTTCCACGTTATGCTGGTGCATGAATGGCTGCCGCAGGCTTTAGAAAAACGCGAAGCGCTGCCGGTGAGCGGCGAGCCGTGGTACCTGTTTGGCCACTGCACCGAAGTGACGGCGTTGCCCGGCGCCCCCGGCCAGTGGGCGCAAATTTTCGCCCGTTTCGGCGCGAAGCTTGAAAGCGTGAATGTGGGCTGCTGCGGCATGGCCGGAACTTACGGACATGAGGTTAAAAACCATGCCCGCTCGCTCGGCATTTATGAGCTTTCCTGGCATCAGGCGATGCAACGTCTGCCGCGCAACCGCTGTCTGGCGACAGGTTATTCCTGCCGCAGCCAGGTAAAACGCATTGAAGGCAACGGCGTGCGTCATCCGTTGCAGGCATTGCTGGAGTTTCTGCCATGATCTGGAAACGTAGCGCGACGCTCGATGCCCTCAACGCCATGGGGCAGGGGAATATGGTGGGGCTGCTGGATATTCGCTTTATCCGCCTCGGCGACGACGACCTTGAAGCGACGATGCCGGTGGACAGCCGCACCCATCAACCCTTCGGCCTGCTGCACGGCGGCGCTTCAGTGGTGCTGGCGGAAACGCTCGGCTCGGTCGCGGGCTATCTCTGCACCGAAGGGGAACAACAGGTGGTGGGGCTTGAGGTTAACGCCAATCACCTGCGTTCCGTGCGTAGCGGGCTGGTGCGCGGCGTCTGCCGCGCCCTGCATGTCGGGCGTCGTCATCAGGTCTGGCAGATTGACATCTTCGACGAACGGGACAGGCTTTGCTGTACGGCGCGGTTAACAACGGCGGTGGTGTGAATGTATTTAAAAAGGCGCCTTGAAGGCGCCTTTATTATTAATATTTTTTGACCAGTCGATCGATTTTTTCCTGATAATCCCAGGCATTGCCCATGCTGGTTCCCTGAACAATGCTAACCGTGACGGAATACAAATTTGTCAGCTGGTTTTTACGATCAAATTCAACGTAGATGCGATCTGATTGACCGGACTCGGTGCCTTTAACCATGTTATAGAGCGGAATATATGATGACGCGTCGCGGGAAATTTCCGTACTGCTGTAGATCCACAGCAGAGAGCCGTTGTCGGTAAACGTGGCTTCTCTCGGCTGACCCAGCAAAGAAACAACTTTGCTTTGACTGTCGCCTTTATTCAAACTGGCAAAGGCGCTGTTTTTAACGTTAACCGGGTCTTTTTCGAAAACATTTTTTTCACGGAAGTTATTGGTCGTAATCGCGTGATTTACGACTACGTTGTTACTGTCGTAAGCGACATACAGCGAACGATGCGCGTAAGTTCCGGCAAGGTCGTTCAGATGACCAATATATTGGGCGAGCGCATATTTTCCGTCCGGGAAACTTTTGTTGCGAGTATTGCGCGCTTCAGCTTTCAGCCCAAACGTTTGTTCTACTTCCTGGCGCGTGGTTTTCCCATCCACAATTTTCGCACTTAATTGCCGATCGCTTTGACTGTCGTCCGCCAGCGTCTTGTTGCCATGTATCCATGCAGAGCAAGAAGTCAGGGAGAGAGAAAATAATGTAGCCGCCAGTACTGCCTTAATTTTCATGACTTACATCCATTCGCCTGAAAGCGTTTTGCTTGAGTAAACAGGGCATCGTCGCTGCAGTCATCGCGTGGGCTGCGCAATTCAGCCCCTCCTTGTCAGTCTCACCATTATCCTCTGGTGAAATAGGGTTATCGGTATAACCCTTTCATTCTTTAGCTATTTTTCGGCTTAACGCGTTGCCGGCTACGCAGAATCCGCGCAACGCGTGGAGTGGCGCTGGAAAAGAGCGCGAAATTACGGAGGCGTTTTTAAAGCGGCTATTTGATAAATAGGTATTTTCTATACAACTTATGGATATTTACTTTGTCTGACTGGCAGAGAATTTTTCTTTTTATTTTTCAAAAAATTAATAAAGAAGCTTACAACCTGACCTCCTTTAGCTGAAGGTCTATGCTTAATAAAAGTGCTTAAAAAGTGCCTTTTAGCGAATACCCCTGTTCAACAGAGGTTGAAGTGATAATTATTATCACTAACATGGTGTTATCGCCTGAAAGGCAATCAATTGTGAGGTAGCGCGATGGAATTACATTCAGGAACCTTCAATCCGGAAGACTTCAGCTGGCTGGGGCTGACCATGACGCCTGCCGCTGCTGATCATATCCGTTCGCTGATGGCGCAAAAACCGGCGTTGCTTGGAGTGCGTCTTGGCATCAAGCAGACGGGCTGCGCAGGCTTTGGCTACGTGCTTGATACGGTAAGCGAGCCGAAAGAAGACGATCTGGTCTATGAACAAGACGGGGCGCGTCTGTACGTGTCGCTCCAGGCGATGCCGTTTATTGACGGCACCGAAGTGGATTACGTACGCGAAGGATTAAACCAGATATTTAAATTTAATAACCCGAAAGCGCAGCACGAGTGCGGGTGCGGCGAAAGTTTTGGAGTTTAGGCGGTAACTTATGTCTCGTAATACTGAAGCAACTGACGATGTACAAACCTGGACCGGCGGCCACCTGAACTACAAAGAGGGCTTTTTCACCCGGTTGCAGACCGATGAGCTGGCGAAAGGCATCAACGAAGAGGTAGTGCGGGCCATTTCTGCGCGCCGCAATGAGCCGGAGTGGATGCTGGAATTTCGCCTGAGCGCTTATCGCGCCTGGCTGGAGATGGAAGAGCCGCACTGGCTGCACGCCCATTACGATAAGCTCAACTATCAGGATTACAGCTATTACTCTGCGCCCTCCTGCGGTAATTGCGATGACAGCTGCGCCTCAGAGCCTGGCGCCGTGCAGCAAACCGGCAGCAACGCCTATCTCACGAACGAGGTGGAAGAGGCGTTCAACCAGCTTGGCGTACCGGTGCGCGAAGGCAAGGAAGTGGCGGTAGACGCGATTTTCGACTCCGTTTCGGTCGCCACTACCTACCGTGAGAAGCTGGCGGAGCAGGGTATTATTTTCTGCTCCTTTGGCGAAGCCATTCATGAACATCCGGAGCTGGTGAAGAAATACCTGGGCACCGTGGTGCCGTCGAACGATAACTTTTTCGCCGCGCTGAACGCGGCGGTCGCTTCTGACGGCACTTTCATCTACGTGCCGAAAGGGGTGCGTTGTCCGATGGAGCTTTCGACCTACTTCCGCATTAACGCGGAAAAAACCGGCCAGTTCGAACGCACCATTCTGGTGGCGGATGAAGGCAGCTACGTAAGCTATATCGAAGGCTGTTCCGCGCCGGTGCGCGACAGCTATCAGCTGCACGCGGCGGTGGTGGAAGTCATCATCCACAAAGACGCCGAAGTGAAATACTCCACGGTGCAGAACTGGTTCCCGGGCGACAACAACACCGGCGGCATCCTGAACTTCGTCACCAAGCGCGCGCTGTGCGAAGGCGAAAACAGCAAGATGTCCTGGACGCAGTCGGAAACCGGCTCGGCCATCACCTGGAAATACCCGAGCGTTATCCTGCGGGGCGACAACTCCATCGGCGAGTTCTACTCCGTGGCGCTGACCAGCGGCCACCAGCAGGCGGATACCGGCACCAAAATGATCCACATTGGTAAAAACACCAAATCGACCATTATTTCGAAAGGCATCTCGGCGGGGCAGAGCCAGAACAGCTACCGGGGGCTGGTGAAAATCATGCCGACGGCGACCAACGCCCGCAACTTTACCCAGTGCGACTCGATGCTCATTGGCGCAGACTGCGGGGCGCATACCTTCCCGTACGTAGAGTGCCGCAACAACAGTGCTCAGCTTGAACACGAGGCGACCACCTCACGCATTGGCGAAGACCAGCTCTTCTACTGCCTGCAGCGCGGCATTAGCGAAGAAGATGCCATCTCCATGATCGTTAACGGCTTCTGTAAAGATGTCTTCTCCGAGTTGCCGCTGGAATTTGCCGTTGAAGCACAAAAATTGTTGGCCATTAGCCTTGAGCACAGCGTCGGCTAAGGCGTGAGAAAGGATAAGACATGTTAAGCATTAAAAACTTGCAGGTAAGCGTTGAAGACAAGCAGATCCTTCGTGGGCTGGATCTGGAAGTGCGTCCGGGCGAAGTGCACGCCATCATGGGGCCGAACGGTTCCGGTAAGAGCACGCTTTCCGCCACCCTTGCCGGGCGCGAAGATTATGAAGTGACCGGCGGCGAAGTGCATTTCAAAGGTAAAGATCTGCTGGAACTGTCGCCGGAAGAGCGCGCCGGCGAAGGGATATTTATGGCCTTTCAGTATCCGGTCGAGATCCCGGGCGTCAGCAACCAGTTCTTTCTGCAGACCGCATTGAATGCTGTGCGCCAGCATCGCGGCCAGGAGGAACTTGACCGTTTCGATTTTCAGGATCTGATGGAAGAGAAAATCAGGCTGCTGAAGATGCCGGAAGATTTGCTTACCCGTTCGGTGAACGTCGGCTTCTCCGGCGGTGAGAAAAAGCGTAACGATATTCTGCAAATGGCGGTGCTCGAGCCTGAGCTTTGTATTCTTGACGAGTCGGACTCAGGGTTGGATATCGACGCGCTGAAAATCGTGGCGGATGGCGTAAACAGCCTGCGCGACGGCAAGCGCGCTTTTATTATCGTCACCCACTATCAGCGTATCCTTGATTACATCAAGCCGGACTACGTCCATGTGCTTTATCAAGGCCGCATCGTGAAGTCAGGCGATTTCACGCTGGTTAAACAGCTGGAGGAGCAGGGCTATGGCTGGCTTACAGAACAGCAGTAACGCGCTGCAGCAGTGGCATCGCCTGTTTGAAACGCAGGGAGGGCAACGCTCTGAATATGCGCAGCAGCACCTGCAACAGCTGTTGCGCGCCGGCCTGCCGACGCGCAAGCATGAGCACTGGAAATATACGCCGCTGGAAGGTTTGCTTAACAATCAGTTCGTCGCGCCGCAGCCGCAGCCGGTAAGCGCTGAACAGCGCGACGCGCTGTCGTTGAGCGTTGACGCGCTGCGCCTGGTGTTTGTCGATGGCCGCTTCGCGCCTGAACTGAGCGATGAGCTGAGCGCGAGCGGGTTTGAGGTGGATATTGACGAGATGCGCGAAGGTTTGCCTGCGCCCGTGCAGCCGGAACTCTTCCTGCACCTCACCGAAAGCCTTGCCCGCAGCGCGACGCGCATCCGGGTGGCTCGCAATCAGCGTCCGGCGAAAGCGTTGCTGTTGATGCATATCAGCCGGGGCAGCGAAACCGATGAGATGAACACGGTGCATTACCGCCATCACATTGAGCTTGCCGAAGGGGCGCAGGCCACGGTCATCGAGCATTACGTAAGCCTGGATGACAAGCGGCACTTTACCGGAGCGCGCTTAACCATGCAGGTGGCCGCCAACAGCCACCTTCACCATTACAAGCTGGCGTTTGAAAACCCGGCAAGCTTCCACTTCGCGCATAACGATATCTGGCTTGGGCAGGATGCCGGCGCGTACAGCAACAGCTTCCTGCTGGGCGCAGGCGTCACGCGCCACCACACCAGCACGCGGCTGGATGGCGAAAACACGACGCTTCGCATGAACAGCCTGGCGCTGCCGGTCAACAACGAAGTGTGTGATACCCGCACCTGGCTTGAGCATAACAAAGGCTACTGCAACAGCCGTCAGCTGCATAAAACCATCGTGCGCGATAAAGGCCGCGCGGTATTTAACGGCCTCATTAAAGTGGCCCAGCACGCTATCAAAACCGACGGGCAGATGACCAACAACAACCTTCTGCTCGGCAAGCTGGCGGAAGTGGACACCAAACCGCAGCTGGAAATTTACGCCGATGACGTGAAATGCAGCCACGGCGCGACGGTCGGTCGCATCGACGACGAACAGATGTTCTACCTGCGCTCGCGCGGGATTGACGAGGCGGCCGCCCAGCAGATGATAATTTACGCTTTCGCCGCAGAGCTCACCGAGAGCATTCACGACGAAGCGCTGAAACAGCAGGTGCTGGCGCGTATCGGCCAGCGCCTCGCAGGGGGCAAGGCATGAGTTTTTCCGTGGAGAAAGTACGCGCCGACTTTCCCGTTCTGGCGCGTGAAGTGAACGGCCAGCCGCTGGCCTACCTTGACAGCGCCGCCAGCGCGCAAAAGCCCAACGCGGTGATTGACGCCGAGGCGGATCTCTATCGCCACGGCTATGCGGCGGTGCATCGTGGCATCCATACGCTGAGCGCAGAAGCGACGCAGCGGATGGAAAACGTGCGCGCGCAGGCGGCGAAGTTTCTCAACGCCCGTCTGCCGGAAGAGATTGTTTTCGTGCGCGGCACGACAGAGGGAATAAACCTGGTCGCTAACAGCTGGGGTAAAAGCCAGCTGCGCGCCGGCGATAACCTCGTCATCTCCACGATGGAGCATCACGCTAACATCGTACCCTGGCAGATGCTGTGCGAACGCGCAGGCGCTGAGCTTCGCGTGCTGCCGGTTAATCAGGACGGCACGTTAAAAATGGAAGCGCTGCCGGGTCTGCTTGACGAGCAGACCCGACTGGTTGCGATAACCCATGTCTCCAACGTGCTGGGCACGGAAAACCCGATCCAGGAGATTATCAGCGCCGCCCATGCCGTCGGGGCGAAGGTGCTGATTGACGGCGCGCAGGCGGTTATGCATCACGCGGTCGATGTGCAGGCCCTGGATTGCGACTTCTATGTCTTCTCCGGGCATAAGCTTTACGGCCCGACCGGCATCGGCATCCTCTATGTTAAAGAGGCTATTTTACAGGCGATGCCGCCGTGGGAAGGGGGCGGTTCGATGATAGCCCAGGTAAGCCTGACCGAAGGCACAACCTATGCCGCCGCGCCGTGGCGTTTCGAGGCGGGCACGCCTAACACCGCAGGCATTATCGGCCTTGGGGCGGCGATGAGTTATGTGCAGGCGATTGGTCTTGAAGAGATCGGCGACTATGAACGCTCGCTGATGCGCTACGCCCTGGAGCAGCTAAAAAACGTGCCGGATTTAACGGTTTACGGCCCCGATTCGCGGCTTGGCGTTATCGCTTTCAACCTTGGCAAACACCACGCTTATGATGTCGGCAGCTTTCTGGATAATTACGGTATCGCGGTGCGCACCGGGCACCACTGCGCCATGCCGCTAATGCATTTCTACGGCGTGCCGGCCATGTGCCGGGCTTCGCTCGCCATGTACAATACCGAAGAAGAGGTGGACCGGCTGGTGGCTGGCCTCATCCGCATTCATCGTTTATTGGGTTAAAGGGAGAAATGCATGGCTACGTTGCCGGATAAAGATAAGTTGCTGCGCAATTTCAGCCGCTGCGCCAACTGGGAAGAGAAATATCTCTATATTATTGAGCTTGGGCAGCGGCTGCCGCTGCTCTGCGAAGAGGCGCATAACCCGCAAAATAGTATTGCGGGTTGCCAGAGTCAGGTCTGGATTGTAATGAACCAGCGTGAAGACGGTATTATTGAGCTTGAGGGCGACAGTGACGCCGCTATTGTCAAAGGGCTTATTGCCGTGGTTTTTTCGCTATATCAGCAGATGACCGCGCAGGATATTGTCGCTTTCGACGTGCGCCCCTGGTTTGAAAAACTGTCTCTGGCTCAGCACCTTACGCCGTCCCGCTCGCAGGGTCTTGAAGCGATGATCCGCGCCATTCGCACTAAAGCGATTAATCTTAGCTAAACTCAAAAGAACAGCTTTCATCCTGTTACGCGGGGTACTTTTTACCCCGCTCGTCTTTCAGCATTCCGGCTTAGCCGGTGAATACAGGAATTCAGTATGAAACGCGCGTTCTTTTTCTCTCTTATTACCTTCACTCTTCTGGGCGCCGCTGAAGTTTATGCGGTGGATTATCCTCTGCCGCCGCCTGGCAGCCGTCTTATCGGCCAGAAACAAATCTACACCGTGCCGAATGATGGAAAAGACCTTGAGTACATTGCCGAGAAATTTAAAACCGGCGTCTTGCTGATGCTTGAGGCCAATAATACAGTCGACCCGTTCCTGCCAAAACCGGGTTCAGAGCTGGTCATTCCTTCACAGATGCTGCTGCCCGATACGCCGCGCGAAGGGATAGTGGTAAACCTGGCGGAGCTGCGGCTTTATTACTATCCGCCCGGGGAAAATCGCGTAGAGGTCTATCCGCTGGGAATAGGCCAGCAGGGGCGTGATACGCCCATTATGGTAACGCGCATCATCCAGAAAATCCCCAACCCGACCTGGACGCCGACGGCGAATATCCGCGCCCGATCGCTTGCCCAGGGCATAAAGCTGCCGCCGGTCATTCCTGCCGGGCCCAATAACCCTTTAGGGCGGTATGCGCTACGTCTGGAGCAGGGCGGCGGAGAGTATCTTATTCATGGCACTAATGCGCGCAGGAGCATCGGCATGCGCGTCAGTTCCGGCTGCATGCGCATGCGGGCGGAAGATATCAAATCGCTCTTCAGCCAGGTTGAGTGGGGCACTCGCGTGCAAATCATCAATGAGCCTGTGAAATATTCACAAGAACCGGATGGCAAACGCTACGTGGAAGTGCATCAGCCGCTTTCACAAAACGACTGGGATAACCCGCAGACGCTGCCTATCGCCATTAACGCCAGCTTCGGCAGGTTTATTGATGACGCCGCCACAGACGCCATGGCTGTCGATAACGCGATAACCCGTCGCGCAGGCGTGCCGGTTGTTGTCAGCGCCATGCAGAGCGCGCCGAAGACCGTTGCGCCTGTAAACAGCATGCAGAGCGTCAAGGCGACGCCGCAGCCCGCGCCCATTACTCAGGCGGAAGGAACGCCCGTGGCGAGTACCCATAGCGTGACGCTGGTGCAGTAACGGTGATTATCAGAGGGCAGGGAAGCCGTGCAGGAGGGGGCGTCGAGAGGGCGTAGAAGCGAGGCAAAAAAAATGGCGCACAGTGTGCGCCATTTTTCAATCAAACTACTATTACTTGCGGTATTTAGTAGCCTGGTTGTCCAGACGCTGGTTAGCGCGAGCTGCGTCGTCTTTAGCAGCCTGAACGTCAGAACGCATTGCGTTCACGTCGTTGCTCAGCTGGTCAACTTTAGCGTTCAGAGTCTGAACGTCAGAAGACAGCTGATCGATTTTAGCGTTGCTGGAGCAACCAGCCAGCAGAGTAGAACCCAGGATTACCGCGCCCAGTACCAGTTTAGTACGATTCATTATTAATACCCTCTAGATTGAGTTAATCTCCATGTAGCGTTACAAGTATTACACAAAGTTTTTTGGGTTGAGAATATTTTTTTGATGGGAATACACCTAATTTTGATCGTTCGCTCAAAGAAACACCGCCTTTAACCCCTGAGTTAAAAAAACTCTGATAAAACAGGGCGGTTTCATCGGATTCTTCTTAGATAAACGCACACGCAACGGACGGGCAAATAGTTAAATATTGTTTGAGTTTTTATTAAAGACGCCGTAGCGGACAAATAAAAAAAGGCGTCTTACGACGCCTTCTTAAACGAAATAATAAGATGAAATATTATTACAGCACGTGTACAGAAGCGGTGTTGGTGGTGCCGCTTGGCACCAGCGCGCCGGAAACCATCACGACGATATCGCCTTTATTAGCCAGGCCGCTGGAGAGGGCCACTTCTTTACCCAGACGATAGAAATCGTCGGTGGAAGCGATCTCTTTTACCAGCTGTGCGATAACGCCTTTGCTCAGCACCAGCTGACGCGCGGTCTGTTCGTTCGTGGTCAGCGCAAGGATAGTCGCGTTCGGGAAGTACTTACGTACGGACTTGGCTGATTTACCGCCCTGCGTAGCAACCACGATAAGCGGCGCTTCCAGTTTTTCGGCTGTCTCTACCGCGCCGCGGCAGACGGCTTCGGTAATACGCAGCTTGCGGCTGTCATTGTTGTAGTCCAGGCGGCTGGTCATTACGCGATCGGTACGTTCGCAGATGGTCGCCATGATGGTGACCGCCTCCAGCGGGTATTTCCCTTTCGCGGACTCGCCAGACAGCATAACCGCATCGGTGCCGTCGAGGATGGCGTTCGCCACGTCGCCTGCTTCCGCACGTGTTGGACGCGGGTTTTTAATCATGGAGTCGAGCATCTGCGTCGCGGTGATAACCACTTTGCGCGCGCGGATACATTTTTCAATCATCATCTTCTGCGCGAAGATAACTTCTTCAACCGGGATTTCCACGCCAAGGTCGCCGCGGGCAACCATGATGCCGTCGGAGGCTTCGAGAATTTCGTCGAAGTTGTTCAGGCCTTCCTGGTTTTCAATTTTAGAGATGATCTGGATATTTTCGCCGCCGTGCGCCTTCAGGTGCTGACGGATCTCTTCCACGTCTGAACGTTTACGGATAAAGGACGCGGCGACAAAGTCCACACCCTGTTCGCAACCGAAAATCAGGTCTTGCTTATCTTTTTCCGCCAGCGCCGGCAGGGCAATAGAGACGCCCGGCAGGTTGACGCCTTTGTTTTCGCCAAGGTCGCCGTTGTTCAGCACTTTACAGATAACCTTGTTGCCTTCGATGGCGGTCACTTCCATGCCAATCAAGCCATCGTCCACCAGCACGGTATTGCCTACCTGCAGGTCGCTGGTGAAGCCTTCATAGGTCACCGCTACGGTTTCGCTGTTGCCGATTACGGATTTATCGGTAGTGAAGGTAAAGGTCTGGCCGGCTTTCAGCGAAACGTCGTTGCCGCCTTCCAGTTTGATGGTGCGGATTTCCGGGCCCTTGGTATCGAGAAGGATGGCGGCTTTCTTGCCGGTTTTTTCCATCACGTTGCGCAGGTTCTGGATACGCTGGCCGTGCTCGGCATAATCACCATGGGAGAAGTTCAGACGCATCACGTTCATGCCCGCGTCGAGCATCTTGGTCAGCATCTCTTCGGATTCGGTTTTCGGGCCGATGGTGCAAACAATTTTCGTCTTTTTCATGACAGTCTTAATCTTTTAGTTGATGAAGGATAGGAAAAATGCGTTACCGCGGCGCGCTTCGCCGTGGCTTGTGAACCTGTGTCGCTCACCCGGTAATGCCACAGCCTAATAAGAATAGGTGACATCAACCAGGCGTGCAGGGGAAAGTGTGCTTGCGCTTCAGCCAGCCGGGATGAACGGATCTGATTGTAATTGTTGTGACAGTCCAATGCGCTGAAACCATTCAAGATAAAGTGGCGGCATTATAGCTTCCACGGGCCAGGAAAGGAATTGAAAACGCTGTTTCAAAATACAAATCAGCGCGGCGCTGCGGTTGTGTTGCCTGCGAGTTACAGGCTCATTAAGAAAGCGTTGGCAATCAAAATAAGCGATACGGTTTAGCATTAAAAGCGGCACTATTACCGACGAAAGCATTTAATTAACGGCTAATAATTAATCTTTTTATCTGTCGCCTACTTCCCATAATTATGTTCGCAAAGGCTCAGTTGCGTAGCGCTAAAAAACAGCGGGTTTGCTTCCGCTGGCAAAATACCGTGTCGGTCAGCGCATAACGCTTATGAGTTTCCAATAAGAGCGCAACCTTAAAATCGGGGGTCTATTGATAAGGCAGCTTTCTTTTATTTTAGGTTTAATTCTTATTGAACCCTGAAAAAATATCTGAAGCGCAATAACACCATCGCCATAATATATTATGTAATGTGATCTGCGTTTTGCTTTTTTGTGAGTTTGCGTTAAGGATATTCCTAAATTACTCTGCGCTTTGCAATGTTAACTTATTGTAATTTAAGGTTTTTCAAAAAACCGCTAAAAATGGTAGTAATTTTAAGTTATTGATTATTAAGATATTTAACAAAAAGTAAGAATTTGCAATAAGTTAAGTCATCACTACACTTAAGCCAGCTTTTCGCATGGTTAATGGATGAACAAAAAGCAGGAATAAATAACTTTCCAGGCAGCCTCGTCTGGAGAATGGCTTCTGCCTGATTTCCATAATTTTTAGCCAAAGCGTTGTTTAAGATTTTTCCTGAATAGTTAGGAAGGTAGGGTGATGACGAATTCCGCATCTGCCAGTAATGGTCACGCTTTCATATTGCCTCCAGAGCTACCTACGCAGCAGGGGCCGGAAGGCATTTTATTTGATTTTAATGACGGCGCACGTTTGTTATTGCCCCAGGGCAACTGGCGAGTGGAAATAAGCGACGACGAAACGGGAAATGTGCTTTTCGCCAACGATATTATTCAGGGTTGGGTCATCAGCACCAAAAAATATTATGTGCCTTTTCGTCTACGCGTCTGGCGAAAGGGGGAGAGCGACCCGCTACTTGACCACGCGCTCGATCTGCGTGGGCAACGCGTTCTGATCTCTTTTCCCACCGGCACGCTGGGCGATCTGATTGGCTGGGTGCCTTACGCCGAGCGTTTTCGCAAAACCTGGCGCTGTCAGACCGACTGCACGCTGGCGCAGCCCATTCTCGATCTCTTCCGACCCGCTTATCCCGAGCTTAATTTCTTTACGCCAGAAACCTGGCAGGCCGAGCGGGGCGAGGCGCAGGCGCCTTACGCCACATATCGCGTCGGGCTCTTTTTTCATGGCGATCTGGACCGCCAGCCCTACGATTTCCGCCAGGTAGGGTTGCACCGCACCGCCGGGCATATTCTTGGCGTCGATCCCGACGAAATTATCCCCGATCTGCGCACCCGCTCCCCGCGCCAGATAGCCGAACCCTACGTTTGTATCGCCACCCAGTCTACCAGCCAGGCGAAGTTCTGGAACAACGGCAGCGGCTGGCATGAAGTCATTGATTTCCTTAAAGCCGAAGGGTACCGGGTTATCTGTATCGACAAAGAGAAGGTAGTGGGGCGCGGCTACGTCTGGAACAAAATTCCCCACGGCGCGGAAGATTTCACCGGCAATCTGCCGCTGCGCGATCGCGTGGCGCTGCTGGAGCACGCCGATTTTTTTATTGGCCTTGGCAGCGGGCTTTCCTGGCTTGCCTGGGCAAGCCGCACCCCGGTGGTGCTGATAAGCGGCTTTAGTCTACCCAACAGCGAGTTTTATACCCCCTGGCGCGTCATCAATACCCACGTCTGCAATGGCTGCTGGGATGACGTGCGGCTCGATTTCGACCATCAGGACTATTTCTGGTGTCCGCGCCACAAAGGCACGGACCGGCAGTACGAGTGCACGCGTTTTATTACGGGCAAGCAGGTTATCAGCCAGCTACGTCGGCTTATAGCGCTGCGAAGCAATCCCTTTGACATCAAAACAACAGCATTGGCAGACCCCGATCAGCACGCCGCCTGACGGCCGATGAGAACGGGTCCCGAGGACATTAAAAATGAAGAAAAGTCTCAACTGCAGCTACCGGCTGGTATGGAGTGAAGTTCAGCGCGCGTTTATCGTGGTTTCAGAGTTAACCCGGGCGAAAGGCAAGCGCGCCAGCGGGGCGGTGCTGATTTCCGCGGCGGTGGGTTCAGCGCTCGCCAGCTCCGCTGCGCTGGCGTTTACGACGGATGTCACCTCCGCCGTGCAGGATGAAGTGGTGCAGGGCGGCACGCAAAATGTACTGGCGGGCGGCGTTACTACCGGGCACCTGATTTCAGGCCAGGGCGTACAGATTGTCGCAGGCGGTCAGGCGCAACAGACGACGCTTGACGACGGCGGGGTGCAGATTGTGCGCCAGCAGGGAAGCGTTACGGACACCACTATCAATAATGGCGTTCAGTGGGTGGAAAGCGACGGACAAGCGAGCAATACGGTTATTTTTGACGGCGTGCAAAGCGTAGCCGGTACGGCGGTGACCACGGTGGTGGGCGACGGTGGGGAACAGCATATTCTCGCAGGAGGCACCGGCACCGACACCCTGATTAACAACGGCGGCACGCAGTCCGTGGACGGAACGGCAATCTCCGCTGTGGTGAATGATGGCGGACATCAGGTGGTCGAGAGCGGCGGCTTTGCCCGCAGCACCACCGTTAACGATGGCGGAGTACAGTACATCAGCGCCGGCGGCGCGGCTTCCGACGGCGTCATCTTCAGCGGCGGCATTCAGCAGGTCTCCGGCACCGCCTCCGGCGCCAGCGTCAGCGACGGCGGCACGCAGCAGGTACAGCTGGGCGGCCAGGCGCGCGACACCCAAATTAACAGCGGCGGCACCCAGGCGGTGGAAGGCACCGCCATTTCGGCGGTCGTTAAAGCGGGCGGCACCCAGCTCATCCAGAGCGGCGGTCTTGCCACCAGTACGCAGGTCAACAGCGGCGGTTTGCAGCACGTGAATGAAGGCGGCGCTTCGGCGGATGCCCATCTCTTCGGCGGCACCCAGTTGCTGGCAGGTACGGCGTCTAACACGCAGATTGACGCAGGCGCCGAGCAGCAGATTCAGGCGACCGGTAAATCTGTCGATGCCCAGGTCAATAGCGGCGGCCTGCAAAACGTCGGCGGCACGGCGAATTCCGCGACCGTCAAATCAGGCGGCACCCAACTGGTGCAGAGCGGCGGTCATGCGAACAGCACGGTGGTGCGTGACGGCGGCGTCCAGGAGGTGAAACTCGGCGGCGCGGCCTCCGGCTCTGTCCTGCTGGGCGGCGTACAGGAACTGGCGGGCACGGCGGGGGACACCGTCATTGGCAAGGGCGGCATACAGCACGTCCAGACAGGCGCAAACGCCAGCGGCTCGTTAATTAATGAAGGCGGCCTGCAGCGCGTGGAAGGCACCGCCACTGCTGCGGTGGTAAATACCGGCGGCACGCAACTGGTCGAGAATCAGGGCTTGTCCATCAGCGCGGTGGTTAACAGCGGCGGTCTTCAGCATGTAAGCCTGGGGGGAGCGGCATCCGATACCGCCGTCTTCGGCGGCGGGAACCAGGTGGTGGCGGGAACCACAACCGGCACCCACCTGAACGACGGCGGCGCGCAGCTGGTGCAGCAGACCGGCAAATCAACCGGCGCGATTATCAATAATCGCGGCACCCAGACGGTGGATGGCCTGGCGGTTTCCGCCGTGGTGAACGACGGTGGCACGCAGCTGGTGCACAGCGGCGGTCTTGCGGCTAATACCACCGTTAATAACGGCGGCCTACAGCATATCGATCTTGGCGGCGCGTCCTCTGATGGACGCATCTTCAGCGGCGGCACCCAGGTTGTTGCCGGTACGGCGTCTGGCACCAGCGTTAACGCAGGCGGCACGCAGCAGGTACAGCAAACCGGTAAAGCGGTGAACGCCATTATCAACAGCGGCGGCACCCAGGCGGTAGACGGCTCGGCGATTTCCGCCGTGGTTAACGACGGCGGCGTACAGCTGATCCATCGCGGCGGCGTGGCGGCTGGCACCATTGTCAACGCGGGGGGGCTTGAGCATATCAACGAAGGCGGCGCCTCTTCCGACGGTATCCTCTTCGGCGGCACGCAGATTGTGGAAGGCGCTGCTTCCGATACGCTCATCAATACGGGCGGCGTTCAGCAGATCCACGCCACCGGCAAAGTGACCGGTGCTACCATCAACAGCGGCGGCCTGCAGGATGTGGACGGCGCGGCGATTGCCGCCACCGTAAACGATGGCGGCGTTCAGCAAGTACGCAGCGGCGGTATTGCCACCGGCACCGTAGTGAACACCGGCGGCATTCAGGACGTGCTGGCAGGCGGCGCGGCAGCGGCGGCAACGCTGCTCGGCGGCATTCAGGAACTGGCTGGCATGGCGGCGGACACGGTTATCGGCGCAGGCGGCGTGCAGCATGTGCAGTCAGGCGGCAGCGCTACCGGCTCGCTCATTAATGACGGCGGCCTGCAGCGCGTGGACGGCACCGCGACCTCATCGGTGGTTTACGATGGCGGCACCCAGTTAGTCAACAGCGGCGGTCTGGCGGCGGGCTCCATCGTCAACAGCGGCGGGCTCCAGCACATTAATGAAGGCGGCGCGGCGTCCGATGGGCGCATTTTCTCCGGCGGCACTCAGGTCGTTGCGGGCACGGCGTCCGGCACCAGCGTCAACGAGGGCGGCTCCCAACAGGTTCAGCAGACTGGCAAGGCCACCGATACCATTATCAACAGCGGCGGCACTCAGGCGGTCGATGGCTCGGCAATCTCCTCCGTGGTGAATGATGGCGGCGTGCAGTTAGTGCAGGCAGGCGGTCTGGCGGCAGGTTCGCTGGTCAACAGCGGCGGCCTGCAACACATCAACGAGGGCGGCGCTGCCTCCGACGGGCTGCTGGCAGGCGGCACCCAGGTAGTGGAAGGCACGGCCTCGGACACAATCGTGAATGCAGGGGGCATGCAGCAGGTTCACGTCACCGGTAAAACCACCGGCACGCGCGTCAACAGCGGCGGTCTGCAGAATGTGGACGGCACGGCCAATGGCTCCATCGTCAATGATGGCGGTCTGCAGATCCTGCAAAACGGTTCCCACGCCAACAATACGCAGGTAAACAGCGGCGGCATTCAGTCGGTGCGCGCAGGGGCGGCGGCTTCCGGTTCTCTGCTGCTGGGCGGCATCCAGCGCGTGGCGGGGCTTGCGGGCGGCACCGTGATTGGCCAGAACGGCGTGCAGCATGTGATGACGGGCGGCAACGCCACCGGGTCGCTTATCAATCAGGGCGGTTTGCAGCGCGTTGACGGCACCGCAACCTCATCGGTAGTGAACAATGGCGGCGTACAGCTGGTGAACAGCGGCGGCCTGGCCGCTGGCGCTATCGTGAACAGCGGTGGTCTTCAGCATATTAATCTTGGCGGCGCGGCGTCTGATGGCACCATTTTCGGCGGCGGGCAGCAGGTTGTGGCCGGCACCGCGTCCGGCGCCAGCATCAGCGATGGCGGCGTGCAGCTGGTACAGACGAGCGGTAAAACGACCGGCACGAAGGTCAACAGCGGCGGCACCCAGAGCGTGGACGGCACCGCAACCTCATCGGTAGTAAACAACGGCGGCGTACAGCTGGTGAACAGCGGCGGCCTGGCCGCTGGCGCCATCGTCAACAGCGGCGGTCTCCAGCACATTAATCTTGGCGGCGCGGCATCCGACGGCACCATTTTCGGCGGCGGCAAACAGGTGGTGGAAGGGACTGCTTCCGGCGCCAGCATCAGTGACGGCGGCACGCAACTGGTCATGCGCACCGGTAAAGCGAACAATACCCAGATTAACAGCGGCGGCACCCAGAGCGTCGACGGCGCGGCTATTTCCGCCGTAGTGAGCGATGGCGGCGTGCAGCTGGTCAACCGGGGCGGTCTGGCCGCTGGCACCATTGTTAACAGCGGCGGGCTGCAGCATATCAACCTGGGCGGCGCGGCGTCCGACGGCACCATCTTCGGCGGCGGCACGCAACTGGTGGAAGGCACAGCTTCCGGCGCCAGCATCAGCGACGGCGGCGTACAGCTGGTGACGGCCAGCGGCCAGGCGCGCGGCACGCTGGTTAACAGCGGCGGCGTACAGCGCGTGGACGGCCTTTCTGACGCCGCTGTTATCAACAATGGCGGCCAGCAGCTGGTCGACCCGTATGGCTGGTCGCGTAACACGGTGATCAATGCCGGCGGCAAGCAAACCGTCACCAGCGCAGGGGCGGCCATTTCCACCGTGATGAACGGCGGCGAGCAGAATATCAATAACGGCGCGAAAGCGGTTGAAACCCGTATGCTCGGCGGTACGCAGAATATCGGCGACGGCGGCCTGGCCGTAGACACCCGCGTTGAAAACGGCGGCGTGCAGAACATTAACGCTGGCGGCGAAGCGGATTTCGGCGTGATTTACAGCGGCGGCATCCAGAACGTGAAAGCGGGCGGTCTGGCGGATATCACCCTTATCGACGGCGGTCTGCAAATACTGGAAGGCACGGCGAATGGCAACTCTGTCTATAACGGCGGACGCCAGACGGTGCTGGATGGTGCAGTGGCTAACCTAACGTTTATCCGCGATGGCGGCCTGCAGGATGTGTCGGGCACGGCGAACGGAACCACCATCGACAGCGGCGGCCAGCAGGTGGTGAACGCCAGCGCCACCGTGATTTCGACGGTCGTTGAGACGGGCGGCCTGCAGATGGTGAGCGAGGGCGCGCAGGTGAGCGATACCCTTATCCGGGGAGGGATCCAGAATCTGGCCCGCGGCGCCAGCGCGCTGGATACCCATCTTATCGGCGACGGCGCACAGAATGTCGGCGCGGGGGCGAACGCCTCTGACACCGTGCTGGTCAATGGCGCTGTACAGCGCGTCTGGGGTAATGCGCAAGGCACCGGCGTGGATTACAAGGGCGTGCAACAGATCTATCAGGGCGGCACGGCCACATCCACTACCGTCTATAAGGGCGGCGTGCAGAATATCCAGAACGGGGGCACCTCTTACGACGCGCAGATTAACCTGGGCGGCATCCAGAACGTTCTGACGGGCGGCACCGCCGTCAGCACCACGCTTAACGATGGCGGTACGCAGAACGTCAACAGCGGCGGCACCGTTATCTCGACCGTCATCAAGGCGGGCGGGATCCAGAATGTCAACGACGGCGCTATCGTCGTGGATAACATTGTGGCAGGCGAGCAGGTAGTTAATGCAGGCGGCGAAGTAGCCTCTTCCACCGTTAGCGAGAACGGCACCCAGAGCGTCACCTTCGGCGGCACCGCCGTCGCCACGACCGTGAGCGAGGGCGGCGCGCAGCATGTGAAAGCCGGCGGCGTGGTCGATCTCACCTCCGTCGAGCAGGGCGGGATGCTGGCGCTGGCGAGCGGCGCCACCGCAACCAACATCATGCTGAACAGCGGCGCAGCGCTGGTGACCACGACGGATACTACTGTAGACGGCGAGAGCAGCAACGGCGAGTTCTCTATCGCTGATAAGCTGGCCGACAGCCTGCTGCTGGAAAATGGCGGCTCGCTGGATGTGAGCGCGGACGGCACGGCGAACAACACTACCGTAAACGCGGGCGGCAGCCTCAACGTAGCGGCAGGCGGCACCTTAACGGGCTTTACCGAGCTTAACGACGGCGCCGCCTTAACGGGCGATGTTAATAATGCGGGCGTGCTGAGCATTACCGCCGACACCACCGACAGCAGCTACAGCGGCGCGTTAACCGGCAACGGCAGCCTTTATAAAGAAGGCGACGGCCAGCTGACCTTAAGCGGCGTACTTAACCAGACGGGCGGGACCTATCTGCAAGCCGGTACGCTGGTCTTCAGCGGCCTGCAGGCGGTTACAGATATCGTTGCGCAGCTCGGCACATCGTTGCAGTTAACCAATGGCACGTCGCTGACCGGCGCCATCGACCCGACCGATTTGACGGTTGACGCAGGCTCAAGCTGGCTGATGACCGGCGACTCGCTGCTCAATACCCTGACGCTCGGCGGCACCATTGATTACCAGGCACCGACCGGGGCATTCGCACCGAAAACCCTTACGGTCACCAACCTGGTGGGCAACGGCGGCACCATCACGCTCAACACGCTCTTTGCGGGCAATGTGGCCACCACCGATAGCCTGGTGATTGACGGCGGCACGGCGACCGGCAACACGCAGCTCGCTATCCGCAACCTGGGCGGCCTTGGGGCGCGCACCACGGGCGAAGGCATTCAGGTGGTTAACGCCATTAACGGCGCCACCACCGCCGATGACGCCTTCAGCATGGCGGGTGAGCTGCAGGCGGGGGCTTATAACTACACCCTGCGTCAGGGCGCAGCGGATGAGAGCTGGTATCTGACGACCGCTGCAACCAGCGCCGGGGATCGCGGAGCGCAGAACTACCGTTCAGCTGTCTATCTCTACAACTCGCTTTTTGCGCAGGCGATGGATTATGACAGCGCGCTGCTCGGTTCGCTGGACAGCCGTCGCTACGCGGCTCGCGCGGCGACAGAAAGCGGCAGCAATATGTGGGCGCGTTTCCAGGCCGGGCAGTTGAGCCACGACCACGGCAGCGACGACCTGCGTAGCGGCAACACGCCGGACAGCAAGGGCGGCTATACCTTCCTGCAGATTGGTAGCGATCTCTGGCAGAATGCCGACAGCGCCATGGCGCTGAGCGTTGGCATCTACGGCGCAGCGGGTCTGTCTAAAGTGGACGTGCAACGTTCGAACGACTCCAAAGCGGGCACGGTGAAAGATGATGCCTACAGTGCGGGTCTCTACTTCAACGGCGTACATGAGCGCGGCTGGTGGTTCGACGTGGTGGCGCAGGGCACGCGTCACAACTTCGACACCGACCCGCGTGACGGCGACGGCATGAAGACGCACGGCTGGGGTTATGTCGGCTCCTTCGAAACCGGCCTGCCGTTCGAGGTTGGCGCGGGGCTGGTGCTTGAGCCGCAGGTGCAGTACCAGTATCGCAGCGTGGATCTGAACGATGGTGGCGATGACGTGGCGGATATCAAGTTCGGCGACGCGCACAGCCAGCAGGTGCGTGCGGGGCTGCGTATTGGCAACAACGCGACGCTGAAGGCGACGGGCAACCCGCCGCCGGTGAGCTGGTGGGTGCGCCCGTCCTTCATTCAGACTTTCGACTCGAAAGGCGATTTGCGCGTCGGTGCGCCGGGGGTGGCGAACAGTGAAACCACCTTCAGTCCGGATCAGGACGGCACCGCCGCCGCGCTGGATGTGGGGCTTGACGGGCAGATCCGCGATAACGTGACCTTAGGGGTGCGCGCGGGTTATACCCAGACGCTGGACGATGCCGGCACCGGCGGTTACGGCGGTCAGGTGACGCTGAAAATCAGCTTCTGATGAGGAAGTGATGTAAAACGTGGTGAAAACCGCGCCTTTTCAGGCGCGGTTTTTTTATTGTGGGGAGCAGGAGAGGGGTTGCAGAGCCGCACGCAGGGCGGGTTAGCGAAGCGGCACAGCCTCTTCCTTCGCCGCCCGTGGGTTTCTGCCTCGCCCCTTTGGGGAGAGGGTTGGGGTGAGGGGGGCAGGCGGCTCAGGTGTTGAGTTTTCTGTGCCGGGATATATGTCCGGACGGTGAAAGGTTACGTTCGCCGAAGTGTTGTTTTCATATGTCACCTTTCCTCACGCGAACGTGCCAGGGGGCTTCGCCGCCAGCCCCCTGGCAACCCCGGCTCCCGGCTCGCAAAATCGACCCCTTCGGGGCAGACCTTCCGGTCTGTCATCTGGCTTCGGGTCGGCAGGACGGCACATCCGTGTGCCGACCCGCCTCTGGCCGTTCCCGACGGCCAGCCCCGACCATCTGCCTGCCCGGAAGGCGATTTTGAGGCCGGAGCAACACCATCGCTGACAGGCTGATGAAAAAAGTCATAGTGTTGTCGCTATAAGGCAGAATGCGTTTTGGTGGTTCATTGGTGAACAAATGCAGTGCCAATCACGGGGTTTTCTCCCTCGGGGGAGAGGGCCGGGTTGAGGCGAGGGCCGTGTGTGGGGAAATGACGGCGCAGCCGTATCCTGTGACAGGGCAAGTGGTACTTTACTGACCCGCCTTGCAAAATGCCCTGTATAGCCGTTAAAGCGAAACATCTCCTGTAACAAAAATAAAAATGCCGAAGCGGAGGGTTTGAATCCGGCCTCAAAATCGCCTCAGCTTTTTCACGGTGGCCGGGGCGCACCGGCTGGACCCGGTGCGAGGGCATGTCAGTGCAGGGACGCACTGTCATGCCCGACCCGAAGCCAGCGGGGAAAAGATGAGGTTTCCCGCTTCAGCGGGCGATTTTGCGTGCCGGGAGCCGGGATTGTTAAGGGGGCGGCGGCGAGCCCCCTTAACACGTTCGCGTGAGGAAAGGTGACATATAAAAACAACACTTCGGCGAACGTAACCCTTCATCGCCCGCACATAAGCACGTCATAAAACGCCACCCGGTCCCGGGAAACCCAGCGCCTGCGCCCCTCACCCCGACCCTCTATCCAAAGGGGCGAGGGAGAAAACCCGGCGAACGTTCCCTGCGAACCACAAAGGCTATTATGTCTTTGCAGCGACATCACTATGACTATTTTCATTAACCTGTCAGCGATGATTTTTATCCGGCCTCAAAATCGCCTTCCGGGCGGGCAGATGGCCGGGGCACGCCGGAGGGAACCGGCGTGAGGTCATGTCGGTGCAGGGATGCACCGTCAGGACCGACCCGAAGCCAGATGACAGACCGGAAGGTTTGCCCCGAAGGGGTCGATTTTGCGCGCCGGGAGCCAGGATTGTTAAGGGGGCGGCGGCGAGCCCCCTTAACACGTTCGCGTGAAGCAAGGGTGCATATGAAAACAACATTCCGGCGAACGGAACCCTTCATCGCCCGCACATATGCACGTCATAAAACGCCACCCGGTCCCGGGAAACTCAACACCTGAGCATCGGCACCCCGCTCCCCAAAGGGGCGAGGGAGAAAACCCCGCGAGTGGCGCTGCGCCGCCAGCGCGAGCGTCATACCCCCAGCCGGTCCCGCAAACTGTAGTAGGCCGCGCCCATGGCGGTGAACGGGATCTGGAACGAGCGGCCGCCGGGGAAGGGGTAGCGCGGCAGGGTGGCGAAAGCGTCGAAGCGTTCGGCGTCGCCGCGCAGCGCTTCGGCGATAAGCTTGCCGGCAAGGTGGGTGCAGGTCACGCCGTGACCGCTGTCGCCCTGCATATAATAGATATTGTTCTCAAGCCTGCCGAACTGCGGCATCCGGGAGAGCGTCAGCAAGAAATTGCCCGTCCAGCGATAGTCGATTTTTACCCCTTTCAACTGCGGGAAAGTCTTCAGCAGCTTGGGCATAATCAGCCTGTCGATATCATGCGGGTCGCGTGCGCCGTAAACCACGCCGCCGCCGTAAAGCAGCCGGTTATCCGCCGTCAGGCGGTAGTAGTCGAGCAGGTAATTACAGTCTTCCACGCAGTAGTTGTTCGGCAGCAACGAGGCGGCGACGTCGGCGTCCAGCGGCTCGGTGGTTACCACCTGGGTGCCGCACGGCATGCTGCGCCGCGCCAGCGCAGGCTCCAGTTTGCTGCCAAGGTAGGCGTTGCCCGCCACAATGACAAAGCGCGCCTTCACCTGGCCTTTATCGGTTTTGACGACGGCGGGCTGACCATGCTCGATTTTCACTACTGCCGACTGCTCAAAAATGCGTCCGCCCTGCAGGCGAATCGCCTCCGCTTCGCCCAGCGCCAGGTTCAGCGGGTGAATATGGCCGCCGCTGTGGTCGAGCAGCGCGCCGCTGTAGCGGTTGCTGGCGATTTCGTCGCGCACCTTGTCCGCATCCAGCAGCTCAAGCTGGTTGTTGCCGTAACGCTCCCAGTTCGCTTTCTGCTCAATCAACCCCAGATACTGTTTACGATTGAGCGCCACGAACAGCCCGCCCTGGCGGTAGTCGCATTGAATATCGTAACGGGCGATGCGGTCGCGGATTATCTGCGCGCCCTCAAACATCATGCTGCCGAGCATTCGCGCCGTCTGCGCGCCGTAGCGCGCTTCAATCACGTCGATATCGCGGCTGTATGAATTAACGATTTGCCCGCCGTTGCGGCCGCTGGCGCCAAAGCCGATGCGCGCCGCTTCAAGCAGCACAACGTTATAACCCTGCTCGACTAAATGCAGGGCGGAGGAGAGACCGGTATAACCGCCGCCCACCACGCAAACATCGCACTCCAGCGATTCCGTCAGGGTCGGATACGGGGCATGGGCATTGGCGCTCGCGGCGTAATAGCTCTTTACGTGTTCCATGATTAAGGCTCCAGGGCAATCCAGATGGTTTTCAGTTCGGTAAATTTATCCAGCGCGTGCAGCGACTTATCACGGCCGTTGCCGCTCTGCTTGTAGCCGCCAAACGGTACGGTCATATCGCCGTCGTTATAGTTGTTGATGAAAACAGAGCCGGCTTTCAGCCTGCGGGATAGCCGGTGCGCACGGGAGAGATCCCGCGTCCAGACCGCGGCGCCGAGGCCGTAGTCGCTGTCGTTGGCCAGCCGCAACGCCTCTTCTTCACCGCTAAAGGTGGTGACGGCCAGCACCGGGCCGAAAATCTCCTCCCGGGCGATGCGCATCGTATTTTCCACGCCGGTAAAGATGGTCGGGCCGACGCAGGCGGCGCGCCCTGTGTTGCGCCCGTCAAGCCAGAGTTGAGCGCCTTGCTCAAGGCCAAGCTGGATGTAGTCGCGCACGCTTTGCGCGTGAGCGTCGTCAATCAGGGCGCCCATAACGCAGTCCGGGTCGAGCGGGTCGCCGGGGCGGAAAGCCTGCGCCTGTTCGGCGAGCAGTTGCAGAAACGCTTCGCGAATGCTCGCCTCCACCAACAGCCGCGTACCGGCGATACAGACCTGGCCCTGGTTATAGAAGATGCCCGCCGCCGCGCCCGCTGCCGCTTTTTTCAGGTCCGGGCAATCGGCGAAGATGATGTTAGCGCTCTTGCCGCCCGCTTCGAGCCAGACGCGCTTCATGTTGGAGTCGCCCGCGTCTTTTAAAAGCTGCTTCGCGGTGCGCGTGGAGCCGGTAAACGCGATGGCGTCCACATCCGGGTGTTGAGCCAGCGCGCTGCCCGCCTCGTGGCCGAAGCCCGGCACCACGTTCAGCACGCCGTCCGGCAGCCCCGCCTCTTTAGCGAGCGCCGCGATGCGCAGGGCGGTGAGGGGGGATTTCTCGGAAGGCTTAAGGATAACGCTGTTGCCGGCGGCGAGCGCCGGGCCGAGCTTCCAGCAGGCGAGCAGCAGTGGAAAATTCCATGGCACCACGGCGGCGACCACGCCCACCGGCTCGCGGACAATCAGCGCCAGCTCGCTGCCGCCCGTCGGCGCGACTTCGCCATAGACTTTATCAATCGCTTCGGCATACCAGCGAATAGCGCGCACGGCGCCGGGAATATCATCACGCAGGCTATGGCGAATCGGCTTGCCGGTATCAAGCGTCTCCAGCAGCGCCAGCTCCTCGTGATGCTGTTCCATAAGCGTCGCGAACGCGTTCAGGACGTGCTTGCGAACGGCGGGCGAGGCCTGCGACCAGTCGCCGCGCTCAAAGGCGGCCCGCGCGCTGCTCACCGCGGCGTTAATGTCTTCCGCTTTGCCGCGCGCGACCCTGGCGATGTTCTCGCCTGTCGCCGGGTTGACTGTGGCGAAGGTTCCGCCGCCCAGGGCGTCGCTGTACTCGCCGTTAATAAACAGGCGCCCCTGAACCGTGAGCCGTTCCGCCTGCTGGCGCCAGTAAGGCAAATGATGAAACTCCATAAGCTCTCCTTTGAAATTCAACGTGTTATCGAATCGTTCCGCCGGTACGTCACGGAATTTGGTCAAAGCGGGGCCGCGGGAGATTTTTTTAAAAAAATCCCGGGCCTGCTTTTTTACGTTATGTCGCCTGCGAGGAGGCGCTTCCGGCCTGCTTCGTTATCCGGAAACGCGCTTTCCGGCTATCAGAAGGTGGTGGGCGTGTGCGCGCTGATGATGCGGCAGATCCCGGCCGAGGTATTGCTGAAGCTGTGCGGTATGCCGGTGTTAATGGCATAGCTTTGTCCTGCCACCAGGCGGTACGTCTGGCCGTTAATCGCCAGCACCACCTCGCCTTCCAGCAGGGTGCCTATCTCTTCCCCCTGGTGTTTAATTCTCTCCCCGGTCGTGGTACCGGGCTGGTAAGTCTCAATAATCATCGCAAGCGTGCGATGAGGGTTACCGTTATGAATCAGCTTCATCGAGACGCCCTGGCTGCCAATCTCAATCAAATCTTCCTGATTGATAACAACCTGCGGTTCGTCCGGTTTCTCTGGTTCAGCAAAAAACTCCGACAGCGACAGCCCGTAGACCTTCAACAGCTTTTGCAGCGTACTGATGGCCGGACTGACTTTATCCTGCTCAATGGTGCTGATAGCGCTGTGCGTTAATCCCGATAGTTCAGCGACGCGGCGCTGCGACAAACCCAGTTGCTGGCGGATCTGCGCTAAACGCTTCCCCGGCGCCAGGGTGATATCGCTCATATTTTCGCTTCCTTAAGTCAGTGTCAGGCGGGCGGTCGTAATTCTGCCCGGTATCCCCGACAGGCGGTGATAAAACCCTCGAACAACAGGCGGGAGAGGGCATATTCATTACTCTTCCATTCGGGATGCCACTGGACTGCGAGCACGAAAGGGTGGTCTTCGACGCTCACGGCTTCCACCAGCCCGTCGGTTGACCTTGCCTCCACGCGCAGGCGCGGACCCAGCGTTTTCACGCCCTGGCCGTGTAATGAGTTTACCCAGAACCTGTTGCAACCCGGTACAAGGCGGGAGATTAAGCCGCCAGGCTGTACCTGAACTTCATGAGAGGGCGCATATTGTTGCGCCAAAGGCAGTTCCGGATCTTCTCTGTGTTCCAGAAGCTCCGGCTGCTCAAACAGCCGACGATATAGCGTTCCGCCAGTGGCGACAACCAATTCCTGCAGGCCCCGGCAGATGGCGAAAAGGGGGATGCGCCTTTCGAGCGCGCTTTCAATCAGCGCCATGCTCAATGTATCTCGCCCAGGGTCGGCGTCAGGCTCATCGCCGTTTTCACCATAAAGGTGCGGCTGAACGTTGCTGGGGCTGCCGGGCAGCATAATGCCGTCCAGCTGCGGTAGAAGGGTAGTCAGGAGTTCCGGTTCCGCCAGCGCGTGCGGTAAAGGGATGGGAAGGCCGCCTGCGTGGAGCACGGCGTTCAGGTACTTTTCTTGCAGGGTTTGACTTAAATGTCCTTTTATCCTGTTCCTGCACATCACCACTCCAATGAGAGGTCTGTCAAATATATTGCCCATTTTACCCTCGCCTGATGGACTAAATTATTTACAAATAACGGTCATGCTTCGCCTGTTGTTCAATATTTTCTCAATCTAGCAACACCGTAACCAAAATTCAAACTCAATTTAACATTTGAAAAACAATTCGGTTGCATCTAAATTTTAAAAGTGGAAATTATATCGAACGGTCGCAGTCAACAGACCGGGACTCCTGGCAACAACGGCGGTGAATCATGGAAACCAATATCGTAGAAGTTGAGAATTTCATGCAGCACAATGAAGAGAGGCGAAGCAGTGCGTTTGCTCGCGAAGTAAAAGCCTATCTGGAGCGCTATCCTCTGACCGAACATATCGACGTCATGCTCACAGATTTAAACGGCTGTTTTCGCGGCAAACGCATTCCCGTAGCAGGCCTGCGTAAAGTAGAAAAAGGATGCTACTTCCCGGCCTCGGTTTTCGCGATGGACATTTTAGGCAACGTGGTGGAAGAGGCAGGGTTAGGGCAGGAGCTTGGCGAACCGGATCGCCGCTGCGTGCCGGTAACCGGCACGCTGGTGCCGTCGACCACCGATCCTGAATATATAGGTCAGCTGTTGCTGACGATGCAGGATGAAGATGGTACTCCCTTTGACGTTGAGCCACGGAACGTGCTTAACCGACTCTGGCAGCAGTTGCGCCAGCGCGGGCTGTTCCCCGTGGTAGCGGTAGAGCTGGAGTTCTATTTAATTGACCGTCAGCGCGACGCTGAAGGCTATCTTCAACCGCCCTGCGCGCCCGGTACGCAGGACCGTAATACCCAAAGCCAGGTGTACTCCGTCGACAACCTTGATCGCTTCGCCGATGTGCTGAGCGATATCGACGAACTGGCGCGCCTGCAGCAAATTCCCGCCGACGGCGCGGTGGCGGAGGCCTCGCCGGGCCAGTTTGAAATCAACCTTCATCACACCAGTAACGTGCTGCAGGCCTGCGATCACGCGCTGGCGCTCAAGCGCCTGGTGCGACAGGTGGCGGAAAAGCACGGCATGCAGGCCACCTTTATGGCCAAGCCCTACGAAGAGCACGCCGGCAGCGGCATGCACATTCATATTAGCGTGGTGAATGATAAAGGCGTCAACGTGCTGGCGGACGCCGAAGGCGAAGACTCCGGGGTATTAAAGAAGATGCTGGCAGGGATGATTGACCTGATGCCTGCCTCGATGGCGCTGCTCGCCCCCAACGTAAACTCCTACCGCCGTTTTCAGCCAGGCATGTATGTGCCGACCCAGGCCTCCTGGGGCCACAACAACCGCACCGTCGCGCTGCGCATCCCCTGTGGGGAGCGCGAAAGCCACCGCGTTGAATACCGCGTAGCCGGGGCGGACGCTAACCCTTATCTCGTTATGGCCGCGGTACTTGCGGGCGCCCTGCAGGGTCTGGATAATGACCTCCCTTTGCCAGAGGCCGTCGAGGGTAACGGTCTTGAGCAAGAGGGTGCGCCATTCCCGATTCGTCAAAGCGATGCGCTTTACGAATTCCAGGCTCATCCGGCCATGCGAGAACTTCTCGGCGGCCGCTTCTGCGACGTGTTCCACGCCTGCAAGAACGATGAGCTGATCCAGTTTGAGCGTTTAATCACAGAAACAGAAATTGAGTGGATGCTGAAAAACGCCTGATTTTCCGCTGACAATCAACCTCGCTTCCCTGCCTTTGTTGCGCAGGCCGGGAAGCTTTTACCCGTAATACCCTGTCGAGGCCGCAGTCCGACAAACAGAAATAACAGGCCGCTTCTGTGGAAGATAGCGGCGAGCGTTGCCGGGCGGAACAGGCCGGCTTTTTCCGGTGTCGCGCGAAGGAGCTAAGCGCGGCCACGGTTGACTACGACGTTCAGGATACGTTACGAGGAAAAAGAGATGGTGCATGTTTATGTCTATCCGCCGCGCACAGGCCTTCGCCTGAGCCGCAGTAAATACGGGCCGGCGAACCGCTGCGCCGCCTTCAGCGGCAAGCTCTCCCTGAGTCATTTCTCCCCCCGTTTGCCTGACGGGTTCCCCATCGCCTCTGCCGCAGAGGGAAAAGAGGGGAACCGGCATGGCGATTAACTACGATCTCAATGTCGCGACGGCGGCGGCAAAACCGCAGCTGCGCAAATCGCTCAAGCTCTGGCAGGTCGTCATGATGGGGCTCGCCTACCTGACGCCGATGACGGTATTCGATACGTTCGGCATCGTGTCGGGACTTAGCGACGGCCATGTTCCCGCCTCGTATCTGGTGGCGCTGGCGGGCGTGCTCTTTACCGCGGTCAGTTACGGCAAGCTGGTAAAGCGTTTTCCCACCGCCGGTTCCGCCTATACCTACGCCCAACAGGCTATCAACCCGCATGTGGGCTTTCTGGTGGGGTGGTCTTCGCTGCTGGATTACCTTTTCCTGCCGATGATCAACGTCCTGCTGGCGAAGCTCTATCTCTCCGCCATGTTCCCGGAAGTGCCGCAATGGATCTGGGTGGTGCTTTATGTCGGCATCATGACCCTTGCGAATCTCAAAAGCGTCAATCTGGTGGCGAACTTCAACACGCTGTTTGTGGGTGTGCAGGTGGCGATTATCGCGGTGTTTATCTTCCTCGTCGTGCACGGGCTGCATAAAGGCGAAGGCGTGGGCACGGTCTGGTCGCTTTCACCGTTCGTCAGCGAAAACGCGCAGCTTATCCCCATCATCACCGGGGCGACGATTGTCTGCTTTTCGTTCCTGGGTTTTGACGCCGTCACCACGCTTTCGGAAGAGACGCCTAACGCCGGCAAAACGATCCCGCGGGCGATTTTCCTCACCGCACTCTATGGCGGGGTTATCTTCATTGCCGCGTCGTTTTTTATTCAGCTTTTCTTCCCGACCATGAGCCGCTTTAAAGAGCCGGACGCCGCGCTGCCGGAGATTGCGCTCTATGTTGGCGGTAAGCTGTTCCAGTCTATTTTCCTCTGCTGTACGTTCGTTAATACGCTCGCGTCGGGGCTGGCTTCGCACGCCAGCGTCTCCCGCCTGCTGTATGTGATGGGGCGCGATAATGTCTTCCCGGAAAAAGTGTTCGGTTACGTGCACCCGAAATGGCGCACCCCGGCGCTGAACGTCATCCTGGTGGGCATTGTGGCGCTGACGGCGCTCTCTTTCGATCTCGTCACCGCCACGGCGCTGATTAACTTCGGCGCGCTGGTGGCTTTTACCTTCGTAAACCTTTCGGTCGTGAACCACTTCTTCCTGCGCGAAGGGCGCAACAAAACCTGGCGCGACAAGTTTCACTACCTGATCCTGCCCCTGGTAGGGGCGCTGACGGTTGCGGTGCTGTGGCTGAACCTGGAGAAAAGCTCGCTGGTGATGGGGCTTATCTGGGCGGCGCTCGGCGTGGGCTACCTGACGTGGCTGACCCGCCGTTTCCGCCAGCCGCCGCCGATGTTTAAGGGCGAACGGGTGGAGGAGCAGGAGGGCGGCGCAGGCGCTGGGTCTCCCAGGTCAGCGTAGGGCCAACCGCCATGGCTTCAACCGGGGGATACGTCTGAAGCCATGGCCTGACAGTATCCCTCGCCCCTCTGAATAGAGGGGTGGGGTGAGACGCGCAGGCAGCGCCGTCCGGCAGGGGTGATTAAACGTCTCCTCGCGCTCGCTGCGTGGCGCGGGCTATGCAGGCTTTAGAAAAGGCGCGGAACAGGGTCAGATAGTGCGGGTTATGCTGCACCTGCCACTCCGGATGAAACTGCACGCCGACAGCGAACGCGCGAGCGCTTTCCACCGATACCGCTTCAATCAATCCGTCTGGCGCTCGCGCTTCTACCCGCAAGCCTGGCGCCAGCGTTTCAATCCCCTGCGTATGCAGCGAGTTCACCTCAAACTTTGGCGGCAGGCCAAGTTCTTCCAGCACGCCGCCCGGCTCGGTATGAATGATATGTGCTGGCCCATATTGTTCGGCCAGGTCGGCGTTGGGATCTTCCCGGTGATCCGCCCATGGCCCCGCCGTATGCACCGCCTGATGCAGCGTGCCCCCCAGCGCCACGTTAAGCTCCTGAAAGCCGCGGCAGATAGCGAGCAGCGGCACGCCCGCTTCAATGGCGGCACGCAGCAGCGGCAGGGTCGTGGCGTCGCGCGCCGTGTCGCTGTGGGTATTCAGCACGTGCAGCGTATGGCCGTAAAGATCGGGGTTTACGTTGCTTGGTGAGCCGGTAAACAGCAGGCCATCGAGCCGCGCGAACCAGCTTTCCGGCGCGATAAGGTCGCCAAAAGCGGGCACGATAACCGGCAGGGCGCTGGCGCCAAACACCACCGCGCGCAGATATTTATCGCCCGCCACATGGAAATATTGACCGTTATGCTCCCAGCGGCAGGCGGTCACGCCGATTAAAGGTTGTTGCATAGCCCTCTCCTGGCGCTCCGGCGCCTGCTTTGTTACGGGTGCTCCCGCGTCTGTAATAAGTATTAATTTTAATCGGTTTTGAGAGGAGTCAAGGGGTTCGTTTGTTGGGGAGAGCAGGCGGCGCAGACGCTGCGCTTTACCGGGTGGGTTGGCATTTTCTGAGATGAATATGCGTGGGTGGTGAAGGGTTCCGTTCGCCGGAATGTTGTTTTCATATGCACCCTTCCTTTACGCGAACGTGTTAAGGGGGCTCGCCGCCAGCCCCCTGGCGACCCCGGCTCCCAGCTCGCAAAATCGCCCCCTTCGGGGAGAGGGGCGGGATGAGGGGCGCAGGCGGCACAGACGCTGGGTTTCCCGGGATGGGGTGGCGTTTTATGACGTGCTTATGTGCGGGCGATGAAAAGTTACGTTCGCCGGAGCGTTGTTTTCATATGTACTCTTCCTTCACGCGAACGTGTTAAGGGGGCTCGCCGCCGCCCCCTTAACAATCCCGGCTCCCGGCACGCAAAATCGCCCGCTGAAGCGGGAAACCTCATCTTTTCCCCGCTGGCTTCGGGTCGGGCATGACGGCACGTCCCTGTGCCGACATGCCCTCGCACCGGGTCCAGCCGGTGCGCCCCGGCCACCGTGAAAAAGTTGAGGCGATTTTGAGGCCGGATTCAAACCCTCCGCTGCGGGATTTTTATTTTGGTTACAGGAGATGCTTCGCTTTAACGGCTGGGGTACGGCCGCGCCGTCATTTCCCCTCACCCCGGCCCTCTCCCCGAGGGGCGAGGGGGAAAACCGGCGACTGGCGCGGCGCTTGCTTACCCTGCGAACCACGAAGACTGTTCCGTCTTTACAGCGACGCTACCAGGACTATTTTCATTAACCTGTCAGCGATGACGTTTATCCGGCCTCAAAATCGCCTTCCGGGCGGGCGGATGGCCGGGGCTGGCCGTCGGGAACGGCCAGAGGCAGGTCGGCACAAGGATGTGCCGTCCTGCCGACCCGAAGCCAGATGACAGACCGGAAGGTCTGCCCCGCAGGGGTCGATTTTGCGCGCCGGGAGCCGGGGTTGCCAGGGGGCTGGCTTTGAGCCCCCTGGCACGTTCGCGGGAAAAGAGATGACATATGAAAACAACGCTCTGGCGAACGAAACCCTTTATCGCCCGCACATATGCACGTCATACAACGCCACCCTTCACCGCCCACGCCTATTCATCTCAGAAAACGCCAACCCATCCCGGGAAACGCAGCGTCTGCGCCGCCAGGTCCCCGCCCCGTAGGGCAGCGCTACAGCGCATCCTTCTCTATCCCCAGCCGCTTCATGCGCGAAAGCAACGTGGTGCGCTTCACCCCCAGACGCTGCGCCGCGCCTTTAGGTCCGGCGATGACGCCGTTGGTCTCCTTCAGCACCCGCACAATGCGCTGATATTCATCTTCACCCTCCCGCATCTCGTCGGTCGCGGGCGTCAGCGTCGCTTTCTTCGGCGCGGTGAAGGCCACTTCCGGCAGCGAAAGCTGCAAGACGTTGCCGCGCGTCAGCAGCACCGCGCGCTCAATCACATTCTCCAGCTCGCGCACGTTGCCCTGCCACTCCATCTGGCTTAAGGCGTGCAGCGTTTCGGCGGGAATGCTGTCGATGCTGCGCCCGAGGCGACGGGCGATTTTAAAGGTGAAGGCTTTTACCAGCAGCGGGATATCTTCCGGGCGCTCGCGCAGCGGCGGCAGGTTGATGGGAAAAACGTTCAGGCGGTAGTAGAGGTCGCTGCGAAACTCCCGGTCGGCCACCATCTGGCGCAGGTCGCGATTGGTGGCGGCGATAAGCCGTACGTCGGTCTCAATCACTTTGTTGCTGCCGAGCCGCTCGAACTCCTGTTCCTGCAACACGCGCAGCAGCTTTGGTTGCAGCTCCAGCGGCATATCGCCCACTTCGTCAAGAAACAGGCTGCTCTTGTCCGCCAGCTCAAAACGGCCGATACGCTGGGCGCTGGCGCCGGTAAATGCACCGCGCTCATGGCCGAAAAGGTCGCTCTCCAGCAGGCCCGCGGGCATGGCGGCGCAGTTGAGTTTCACCATCCGCCGCCCGTTGCGCTCGCTGAGGTTGTGAATAGCGCGGGCGATAAGCTCTTTGCCGGTGCCGGTTTCGCCGAGGATAAGCACCGTGCTGTCGCTTTTCGCCACCATTTCCACCTGCTTCATCACCGCGGTCATCGCGTCAGAGCGGCCAATAATCTCGCCGAAATCCGCCGGTACGTTGTTTATCTGCTCGGTCAGCGCCAGGTTTTCATCCACCAGCCGCTCTTTCAGCCGGTGGATCTCCTGGTAGGCGAGCGCGTTATCGACCGCGATGGCGATGCGCTCGGCAATCTGGCGCAGCAGCTTCAGGTTGGCGGCGGTGAAAATATGCTCCTCACACTGGGCAAGCTTCAGCACGCCGAGCATTTTATCGCCAAACATCAGCGGCAGCAGGCAGAGCGTCTGGATCTGGTTGCCCCACATTTCAAACAGCATGCGTTCATAAGGGGCGAGTTCGTCGCGCTGGTGCAGGTTAACCAGCAGCATTTCGCGGCTCTTCAGCACCCGTTCTGAAAGGGTGCCTTTTGCGGTAACTTCGCTCTGGTCGTGCAGCGGCGCGGCTTCGTCAACGTAGTGGGTGGACCAGATGGTGAGCTTGCCCTTGCGGGGCGAGGGCAGCACCACGCTGACCGAGTCGATGTTGAAGTAGTAATGAATCTCGCGCGAGATCTCGGTGACAAGCTCATCGAGATGCAGTTTTGACAGCACGGCGTTGGTAATCGCCACCAGAATGCGAAAGTCGTCGCGCTCCCGGCACAGCAGCTGGTAATTCTGATTATCGCCCACGCGCGTCTGGATCTGCTCTGCCGCCACGCTGACGATTTGCGTCAGGGTTTGCAGCCGGGAGTACTCGTTTTCGCTCCACGGCGTGTTGGCGTTGCGAATAAACTCGCAGCCGCCAAAAATGTGCCCCTCGGCGGCGAGCGGCGCCAGGCAGTAGTGGCCGAAGGGCGGGTAGAGGGCCAGCGCCGCGAGTGGCGGCCAGGTCTCGGCGAACTCTTGATAGTCGCAATGCAGCACCTCCGGGCGGGAGAGCACCCGGCGAACCGGACCGTGGGAAAGCACGGTTTCATCTTCGTACTGCACCGCTTTGCCGAGGTTATCGACGCTGTAAAAACAGACCCGCTGATGCTTAGGGTGGTAAAGCAGGATATTAACCCGATCCGCCATGCCAGAACTTTTCACCAGCGTTTTCAGCGCTTCCGCCAGCGCGCAGAGATCCGGCTGTTGCAATAACGTGCGGGTGATATCGAACAGCCCCTGCTGGCCGAGATCGCTCATGGGAGTGTATGACATTAGACTCATCCGGAAAGGTTTCGCAAAAGGCGAAACAAGCAAAGCACTATAATAACTAAAGGCTAATTAATGGTTTTTTGCGCAGGAACAGGCTTTAGCAGATCCGCGGCAACGGTTCGCTATGCGGCAGATCAAGCGTGCGCTTCACGCCGTAGAGCCCGCAAAGCCGCACGCCCGCGCTGGCGGTGACTTCGCCGACTATCGCGGCGTCACGCCCCAGCGGATGCGCCTTCATCGTCTCCAGCGCCTGTTGCGCCGCTTCCCGCGCCACGCCAATCACCAGCTTTCCTTCATTGGCGAAGTTAAGGGCGTCCAGTCCCAGCAGTTCGCACACGCCACGTACCGACGGCTTGAGCGGCAACGCCTTCTCCTGAAGCGCCATGCCGCAGCCGCTGCTGGCGGCGAACTCATGCATCACCGCGTTAACGCCGCCGCGGGTGGCGTCGCGCAGCGCTTTCACTCCCCGGATCGGGCGCAGCGCCTCAATCAGCGGCGAGAGCAGGGCGCAGTCGCTCGAAAGCGCCCCTTCAAGCCCCAGCTCCTCACGCAGATTAAGGATAGTGGCGCCATGGTCGCCGAGCGTGCCGGAAACCAGCAGCAGGTCGCCCGGCGTCAGCGAAGCGGCGCTCCAGTGAATCGTCGCCGGAATCGCCCCCAGCCCGGCAGTATTGATAAAAAGCTTATCCGCCGCGCCGCGCGGCACCACCTTGGTATCGCCGGTCACAATCTCTATCCCCGCTTCGCGGGCGGTCGCCGCCATGCTGTTCACCACGCGCTCAAGCGTCGCCAGCGCAAGCCCCTCTTCAAGAATAAAGCCGCAGGAGAGCCAGCGCGGGAGCGCGCCGCTGACCGCCACGTCGTTAGCCGTGCCGCAGACGGCGAGCTTGCCGATGTCGCCGCCGGGAAAAAAGAGCGGGTCGATGACGTAGCTGTCGGTGGAAAACGCCAGGCGATCGCCGCGCGCGGTGAGCTCCGCAAGCGGCAGGCGCGCCTGATCTTCCTGTTCGTCAAGCCAGGGATTAGCGAATGCCCGCATAAAAAGTTGGCCGATTAACTGCTGCATCGCCTGGCCGCCGCTGCCGTGGGCGAGGGTAATGGTGTTCATGCTTCACACTCCTGAGAACGGTACTGATACCACGCCGCGCAAGCCCCCTCTGAGGAGACCATCAGCGCGCCGAAGGCGTTTTGCGGGTTGCAGCGCGCGCCGAACAGCGGGCACTGCGCGGGTTTGCAGCGCCCGGTCAGCACCTCGCCGCAGCGCGCCTGCGGGTCATCGCTGACCTGGTGCTTACGGGGCGCAAAGCGGGCCTCGGCGTCAAAGCGTTGGTACGCTTCGCGAAGCTTCACCCCCGAGCCGTTTATCACGCCGAGCCCGCGCCATTCGCTGTCGCCTTCCACACAAAAAACATCATCAATAGCGTGCTGCGCCGCCGGGTTGCCCGCGTCCGGCACCACGCGGCGGTACTGGTTTTCCACCCGGCTCCGCCCGGCGATTTTCTGCTCCACCAGCATCAGCACGCCCTGCAGCAAGTCCATCGGTTCAAAGCCCGCCACGACCAGCGGCCGCTGATATTGCGTGGCGATAAAATCGTAGCGGGCGGTGCCGATAACCATGCTGACATGCCCAGGTGCGAGAAACGCATCGATGCCGTTATCCGGCTGCGAAAGCAGGCTGGCAAGGGTTGGAATCAGCGTGATGTGCTGACAGAAGAAAAAGAAGTTTTCCACGCCGCGGGCTTTCGCCTGCCGAAGCGTCAGGGCGGTGGCGGGCATGGTGGTTTCAAAACCCAGGCCGAAGAACGCCACGTCGCGCTGCGGGTTTTCTTCGGCAATCTTCAGCGCGTCCAGGGGCGAATAGACGATGCGCACATCCGCGCCGCGCGCTTTCGCCTGCAACAGCGAGCCGTTTTTCCCCGGCACCCGCAGGGCGTCGCCGAAGGTGCAGAAGATAACGCCAGGGCGCTCGGCGATTTCAATGCAGCTGTCGATGCGCCCCATCGGCAGTACGCAGACCGGGCAGCCGGGGCCGTGAATAAACTCAACGTTCTCTGGCAGCAACTGGTCCAGCCCGAATTTGAAAATGGCGTGGGTGTGGCCGCCGCACACCTCCATAATGCGCAGCGGCCGTTCAGCGCTCCAGGGCAGCCGCGCCGCCCGCTCGCGCAGCCTGTCGATAAGCTGCATTACCCGCTGCGGCTCGCGGTATTCATCCACATAGCGCATCAGCATGCCTCCTCGCCGTAGAGCAGCGGGCCGACGTCCGGCTCCACGTCAAACATGTTTTGCAGCGCGTCGAGGGTATCCAGCGCCTCTTGTTCGTTAATCAGGCTCATGGCGAAGCCGACATGCACCAGCACCCACTGGCCAAGACGCGGCGCGCCGTGTTCGTCATGGGTGCCGACAAGCGTAAGATCCACCTCGCGCTTCACGCCGCTGACCTCAACGCGGGCGAGGTTACCCTCGCCCAGTTCGCAAATCTGCCCGGGAATGCCTATGCACATCGCTGCGCCTCCAGCCAGGCGAGCCAGGCCTCCATGCCGTCGCCTTTGGTGGCGGAAACCAGCAGGATGTCGATATCCGGGTTGACCTCGCGCGCGCAGGCCAGACATTTTTCCACGTCGAAATCGAGGTAAGGCAGCAGGTCGATTTTATTCAGCAGCAGCAGCGAGGCGGCGGCGAACATGTGCGGATACTTAAGCGGCTTGTCTTCGCCCTCGGTCACGGAGAGCACCGCCACCTTATGCCGTTCGCCGAGATCGAACCCCGCCGGGCAGACCAGGTTGCCGACGTTTTCAATAAACAGAATGCCGCCATCAGCGAGGGGGAGCCGGGTCATGGCGTCGGCCACCATCTGCGCGTCCAGATGGCAGCCTTTACCGGTATTCACCTGAAGCGCGGGGGTGCCGGTCGCGCGGATGCGCTCGGCGTCGTTCACCGTTTGCTGGTCGCCTTCAATGACGGCGCAGGCCGTTTTACCGTGCAGCCGCTTCAGGGTTTCCGTCAGCAGGGTGGTTTTGCCGGAGCCGGGGCTGGAAACAAGGTTTAACCCCAGCTGTCGCCGTTCGTTCAGGCGCTGGCGGTTGCGCTGCGCCAGCCGGTTATTTTTCTCCAGCACATTAATTTCAATCTCCACCATCTTGCGCTGGCTTAGCCCCGGCGCGTGGGTGCCCGCTTCGCCGCGTCCGTAATGCAGATCGCCCTGCGGGGCGACGGCGGGGGTAAACAGATTAACGTTGGTGATAGCGGCCTGAGTGCGGGCTGCCGGGGCGAAGGGGGCGGCGCGAAACGCCGAGTGGGGGTTGCGTTCATCCCCTTCGATATAAAGGTTGCCGTGTTCGCAACCGCAGGTGGTACACATAGCTACTCCTGTTCGATTTCCAGGCGTTTGATCTGCACGCCGTCGTCCGCGACGATGCGCAGGTTCACGCCGTTACACTGCGGACAGCGCCTGACGCGCTGGGTCAGCAGATGAACATGCTGCTCGCAGTCATGACACCAGCACTCCGCCGCCTGTTGCGCCAGATGCAGCGCGCAGCCTTGCGCGCAGGTATCGCGGCACACCAGCTCAAAGCAGAACGCCAGCGCGCTTTGTTCAACGCAGGAAAACGCGCCGATTTCCAGCCAGACGCCGGTCACCCGCCGCGCGCCGAGCCGCTGCGCCTGTTGTTCAATAATTTCTACCGTCCGCTGGCAGAGGGTGAGTTCATGCATAAAACCTCCGAAGCCATGGGCCGACGCCCTGGACGGGCAATGCAATAACGGTGCCAGAGGAAAAACGGTGTCGGCAGAAAGGGTGTCGAGGCTGTCGAAATGACACGTCATGACAGCGCGCAGGCGCTGTCATTCTAAATAAAGTCATTAAAATACAATTAGATAAAAAATGGCACGGTTCATGCTAAACGGGACTGCTACCCGTAAATGAGAGTTACGCCATGATCCTTTCCGAACTAAGCCAGAAAGCAGAATTTATCGCGGATCGTCACCGCAGCCTGCAGTCGCACTGGCATACCTACTGCAATACTCTGGTCCAGGCCATCACCCTGTCGAAACATAAGCTGCATCACGCCATGGGCTGCGAGCCGCAGACCGGGCTCAGCTTCTTTCTCTTCGACCACTTCGTTATTCGCGTGGAGCAGGCCGAAGGCTTTAACTGCCACACCATTAACTACCTCGTGGAGAGCCGCGACGGGCGCGAGCAGGCCTGCATCGCCAGCGCCCGGCTGGACCAGAACGGGCTGCTTGATGGCGCGGTGGATATCCGCGACCGCGAGCGCGTGCTTGAGCATTACCTCAATAAAATCAGCGCCGTGTATGAGGGGCTGTATGAGGCGGTGAAGGGCGATGCGCCGCTGCGCATCAGCGCGCTGCTGGCGAACCCACGCAAGCCTGACGTGGCCTGACACGTTTACGTGTCGGCGACTGTCGATGTCGACACATTTCGTCAAAAATGTCTCACCTGAGGAATGACTGGTGAATCGTTTTATCCTTGCTGACTCTTCGCTCTGCATCGGCTGTCGCACCTGCGAAGCCGCCTGCGCAGAGACCCATCGCCTGCACGGTCTGCAGTCCCGACCGCGCCTGCAGGTGATGCGCAACGAAAAAGACTCCGCGCCGCAGCTTTGCCGCCACTGCGAAGATGCGCCTTGCGCCCAGGTCTGCCCGGTAAACGCCATTAACCGCGAGGCGGGGGCGGTCCAGCTCAATGAGAGCCTGTGCGTAAGCTGCAAGCTTTGCGGTATTGCCTGCCCGTTTGGCGCGATTGAATTCTCCGGCAGCCGTCCGTTGCATGTTCCCGCCAACGTCAACAGCCCGAAGGCGCCCCCTGCGCCCCCGGCGCCGGCCCACGTCGGCGCCTTTCTCGACTGGACGCCCGGCATACGCGCCGTGGCGGTGAAGTGCGATTTATGCGCCTTCGACGACGCGGGCCCGGCGTGCGTGCGCACCTGCCCGACCAACGCGTTAAGGCTTGTCGATAACCACGACATCGCCCGCGCCAGCCGCCGCAAACGCGAGCTGACGCTCTATTCCGACTTCGGCGATCTGTCGCAGTTGCCTGACATAAGCAGAGGAAACGCATGAGCATCGTGACTTTACTGAATGGGGCGCTGGCGATATTTCTCGGCGGCGCGCTGCTTTCGCTGCTGCTGCGCCCGCATAAGCCGCTGAGCGCGTTCGTCGCGGCGGCGAGCGGATTGCTCGGCAGCCTTGGCGCGCTGACGGCGGGGGCGCTGGTGCTGGGCGAGCTGCGCCCGGCGACCATCGCTGCGCTTGGCATAGGACATTTCACCATACAAGTGGGGCCGCTCAACAGCGTCTGGCTGCTGGCTTTTGGCCTGCCGGGCTTTTTTGTCAGCCTCTTTCAGCTTGCGGGCGATCGCCCGGGCGCGCCGCGAACCGAAGGCTGGCTGCTGAACCTGCTGCTGGCCGCCGCCACGCTTGCGGTCACCGCAGATAACCTCGCTACCCTGGTGGTCATGGCGGAGATAATGAGCCTCGCCGCCGTTTTTCTGACCGGCGAGAGCGGCGCAGGCAAGCTCTGGTTCGCGCTCGGGCGCTGCGGCACGCTGCTGTTGATTTTCGCCTGCGGGCTACTGTGGCGACAGTATGGCACGCTGAACTTTACGCAGTTGCATGAGCTCACCGCCGCTCAGCCGCTCGGCGACGGCGTTCGTCTGCTGGGGCTTGCGGGCTTTGGCCTGCTGGCGGGCCTCGTGCCGCTGCATGGCGGCGTCGTGCAGGCGCATGCCCAGGCGGGGAGTCCGGCCGCCGCGCTCTTTTCCGCCGTGGTGCTGAAGGTGGGGCTTTACGGCCTGCTGATGATGTCGCTCATCGACAGCGCGCTGCCGCTGTGGTGGGGCGTGCTGGTGATGCTGCTTGGCATGCTGACCGCCTTTATCGGCGGGCTTTACGCGCTGATGGAGCACAATATCCACCGCCTGTTGGCTTATCACACGCTTGAGAATATCGGCATTATCCTGCTGGGCCTTGGCGCGGGCCTCACTGGCCTGGCGCTTCGCGAGCCGGTGCTGATTGCGCTCGGCATGACCGGCGGTCTTTACCATCTCTTTAATCACAGCCTGTTCAAAACCACGCTCTTTCTGGGCGCGGGCGCGGTGTGGTTTCGCACCGGGCATCGCGATATCGAAAAGCTCGGCGGCATCGGCAAAAAGATGCCGGTTATCTCGCTCGCCATGCTGGTGGGGCTGATGGCGATGGCGGCGTTGCCGCCGCTGAACGGCTTCGCCGGGGAGTGGGTTATCTATCAATCTTTCTTCCGCCTGGGTCAGCTTGCGCCGTTTGCCGCGCGCTTGTGCGGGCCGCTGCTGGCGGTGGGTCTCGCCATTACCGGCGCGCTGGCGGTGATGTGCATGGCGAAGGTGTACGGCGTCACCTTCCTTGGCGCGCCGAGAACCGCAGAGGCGGAAAACGCGCAGCCTGCGCCCTGGCCAATGACGCTGAGCGCGGCCCTTTGCGCGCTCTGCTGCGTGGCGGGCGGCGTTGGCGCGCCCTGGCTGCTGCCGCTGCTGCATAACGCCGTACCGCTGCCGCTGGTCACCGCTCACACAGGCGTTGCTCAGCTGATGATAACGCTGCTGCTGCTCGGCTCGCTGCTGCTGCCGTTCCTGCTGCTGACGCTGCTGAAAGGCGACAGGTTGCCCGCCCGCACCCGCGGCGGCGCCTGGGTCTGCGGCTATGAGCATGAGTCGGCGATGGTGATTACCGCCCACGGCTTCGCCCAGCCGGTGAGAGCCGCCTTCGCGCCGGTCATCGCGCTTCGTCGTTCCATGAGTCTGGTGGCGCCGGGCTGGCGCAACGCCAGTCCTGCGCTGTGCCGCCGCCTGGCGGTTATCGAACTGGCGGTGCTGCTGGTTGTTGTCATTTCACGGGGAGTCTGAAATGCAGAACGTTATTTTCCCTCTGGCGCAGGCGCTCATTCTTTTTGCCTGCGCGCCGCTGCTGTCCGGCGTCACGCGCGTCTGCCGCGCCCGGCTGCATAACCGCCGCGGCCCGGGCGTGATGCAGGAGTACCGGGATCTCTTCAAGCTGCTGGGCCGCCAGAGCGTGGCCCCGGCGGCCTCAGGATGGGTGTTCCGCCTGATGCCGCTGGTGATGATAGCGGTGATGTTCACCATCGCCACCGCCTTGCCGGTGGTGACGCTCGCCTCGCCGCTGCCCGGCGTTGGCGATCTCATCACGCTTATCTATCTCTTCGCCATCGCCCGCTTCTTTTTCGCTATCGCCGGGCTGGATACCGGCAGCCCGTTTACGGCGATAGGGGCGAGCCGCGAGGCGATGCTCGGCGTGCTGGTCGAGCCGATGTTGCTGCTCGGCCTGTGGACCGCGGCGCAGGTGGCGGGCTCGACGCATATCAGCCATATCGCCGCGATGGTTTACCACTGGCCCGTCGCCCACAGCCTGCCGCTGCTACTGGCGCTCGCCGCCTGCGCCTTCGCCACGTTTATTGAGATGGGCAAGCTGCCGTTCGACTTAGCCGAGGCGGAGCAGGAGCTGCAGGAAGGGCCGCTGTCCGAGTACAGCGGCGCGGGCTTCGCGCTGCTTAAGTGGGGCGTGAGCCTCAAGCAACTGGTGGTGTTGCAGATGTTTGTCGGCGTGTTTCTGCCCTGGGGGCAGATGCCGCATTTCAGCATGGGCGGCCTTCTGCTGGCTGTCGTCGCGGCGGTAGCGAAGCTGCTGTCTGGCGTGCTCATCATCGCGCTGTTTGAAAACAGCATGGCGCGCCTGCGCTTTGGCGCCGCCTCCCGCGTCACCTGGGCCGGATTTGGCCTGGCTTTTTTAGCTTTCGTCTCCTTGCTGGCGGCGTGATAAGAGAACAGAACGATGTCTGAAGAAAAAGTGGGTCAACACTATCTGCGCGCGCTGCACGAGGCGTTTCCTGGCGTGGTGCTGGATGAGGCCTGGCAAACCCGCGACCAGCTCACCGTGACGGTGAAGCTCAATTATCTGCCTGAGGTGGTGGAGTTTCTCTACTACCAGCAGGGCGGCTGGCTGTCGGTGCTGTTTGGCAACGACGAGCGCAAGCTTTGCGGCAGTTTTGCCGTCTATTACGTACTCTCCATGGAGCAGGGGACAAAATGCTGGATAACGGTGCGGGTAGAGGTGGATGCGAATAAACCGGAGTTCCCGTCCGTTACGCCGCGCGTGCCTGCCGCCGTCTGGGGCGAGCGCGAAGTGCGCGACATGTACGGCCTGGTGCCGACAGGACTGCCGGACGAACGTCGCCTGGTGCTGCCGGACGACTGGCCGGACTCGCTCTATCCGCTGCGTAAAGACAGTATGGATTACCGCCAGCGCCCGGCGCCGACCAGCGATAAAGAGACCTACGAGTTCATTAACGAGCTGGGTGACGCCAAAAACAACGTGGTGCCGATTGGCCCGCTCCATGTCACCTCGGATGAACCGGGCCACTTCCGGCTGTTTGTCGACGGCGAAAATATTATCGACGCCGATTACCGGCTCTTTTATGTGCACCGCGGCATGGAAAAGCTCGCCGAAACGCGCATGGGTTACAACGAAGTGACCTTTCTTTCCGACCGCGTCTGCGGCATCTGCGGCTTTGCCCACAGCACCGCCTACACCACGTCGGTGGAGAACGCGATGGGCATTCAGGTGCCGGAGCGGGCGCAGACGATCCGCGCCATTCTGCTGGAGGTGGAGCGGCTGCACAGCCATCTGCTGAACCTCGGCCTTGCCTGTCACTTCGTCGGCTTTGATTCCGGGTTTATGCAGTTTTTCCGCGTGCGCGAAACCTCCATGAAGATGGCGGAGATCCTGACCGGCGCGCGCAAAACTTACGGCCTGAACCTGATTGGCGGCATTCGTCGCGATCTGCTGAAAGAGGACATGATCCAGACGCGTCAGCTGGCGCAGCAGATGCGCCGCGAGGTTAAGGATCTGGTGGATGTATTGCTCAGCACGCCGAACATAGAGCAGCGCACCGTGGGCGTGGGGCGGCTCGACCCGCAGATCGCCCGCGACTTCAGCAACGTCGGCCCGATGGTGCGCGCCAGCGGCCATGCCCGCGACACCCGCGCCGATCACCCCTTTGCCGGCTACGGGCTGCTGCCGGTCGAGGTGCACAGCGAGCAGGGCTGCGATGTTATCTCGCGCCTTAAAGTGCGCATTAACGAGGTCTTCACCGCGCTTAACCTGATCGACTTCGGCCTTGATAACCTGCCCGGCGGCCCGCTGATGGTGGAAGGGTTTACCTATATCCCGAACCGTTTCGCGCTGGGCTTTTGCGAAGCGCCGCGCGGCGACGACATTCACTGGAGCATGACCGGCGACAACCAGAAGCTCTACCGCTGGCGCTGCCGGGCGGCGACCTATGCCAACTGGCCGACGCTGCGCTATATGCTGCGCGGCAACGCGGTTTCCGACGCGCCGCTGATTATTGGCAGCCTCGACCCGTGCTACTCCTGCACCGACCGCATGACGGTGGTGGACGTGCGCAAGAAGAAAAGCCAGGTGGTGCCTTACAAAGAACTGGAGCGCTATAGCATTGAGCGCAAAAACTCGCCGCTGAAATAGGGGAAGGCCCGCATGTTTACCTTTATCAAAAAAGCCTTAAAAACCGGCGTGGCGACCCGCGCATATCCGCTTGAGCCGATGCCGGTCGATAAAAACTTTCGCGGCAAGCCGCAGCATAACCCGCAGCAGTGCATCGGCTGCGCCGCGTGCGTGAACGCTTGCCCCTCCAACGCCCTGACGGTGGAGACCGACCTCGCGGCGGGGCAGCTCGCCTGGCAATTCAACCTTGGCCGCTGCATTTTCTGTGGCCGCTGCGAAGAGGTTTGCCCGACCGCGGCCATTCGCCTGACGCCGGAGTATGAGCTCGCCGTGTGGCGCAAGGAGGATTTTCTCCAGCAGGCGCGTTTTGCTCTCTGCCGCTGTCGCGTTTGCGCGCAGCCGTTTGCGGTGCAAAAGGAGATTGATTATGTGATTGCGCTGCTGGCGCATAACGGCGATGCCCGCGCCGAGCGCCACCGCGAAGGCGTTGAAACCTGTCCCGACTGCAAGCGCCAGCAGGGGCTTGCGCCGTCCGATCGCATCGATCTGACCCGTGAACTGAAGGAGGCCATCTGATGAATTTGCTCGGCCCTCGCGACGAGAACAACATTCCGACGCCGCTCACCGTTGATGAATCTATCGCGCGCATGAAAACGTCGCTGCTGAAAAATATCCGGCGCTCCGCTTACGTTTACCGGGTGGACTGCGGCGGGTGCAACGGCTGCGAGATTGAAATTTTCGCCACGCTTTCGCCGCTGTTCGACGCCGAACGCTTCGGCATTAAAGTGGTGCCTTCCCCGCGCCATGCCGACATTCTGCTCTTTACCGGCGCGGTGACGCGCGCCATGCGCTCGCCCGCGCTGCGCGCCTTTGAATCGGCACCTGACCCGAAAATCTGCATCTCCTACGGCGCCTGTGGCAACAGCGGCGGCATCTTCCACGATCTCTACTGCGTGTGGGGCGGCACGGACAAGATAGTGCCGGTGGACGTGTATATTCCCGGCTGCCCGCCGACCCCCGCCGCCACGCTGTATGGCTTCGCCATGGCGCTGGGGCTGCTGGAGCAGAAAATTCATGCGCGCCTGCCGGGCGAAGAGGATAACCAGCCTGCGCAGATCCTGCACCCGGAGATGGTGCAGCCATTGCGGGTGAGGGTGGACCGCGCCGCGCGGCGGCTCGCGGGTTACCGCTACGGTCGCCAGATTGCCGACGATTTTATGCGCCACCTCGCGAACGGGCATAACAGCGTGGCGCGCTGGCTGGAGCAGGAAAACGATCCGCGCCTGAGCGAGATAGTGCACCGCCTCAATGAGGTGGTGGATCGGGAGCGCATCGGATGACGGAAAAGGTGGTATTCAGCCGGCTCAGCCGCAAGTTTATCGACGAGAACGACGCCACGCCGCCGCAGGCGCAGCAGGTTATCTACTACAGCCTGGCGATTGGCCACCATTTAGGGGTAATCGACTGCCTGAAAGCGACGCTGGTCTGCCCGTTTGCGGATTATCAGACGTGGATCGGCACGCTTGAGCCGGGCGAGGCGCGGCGCAAGATGGAAGGCGTGCCGCGCTACGGCGAAATCGTTATCGACCAGAGCCATGTGACGCTGCTGGCGACAGCGTTTGATGAGGCGCTGCCGCGCCAGAGCGCGTCGCAGCAGGCCTGGAGCCGTGAACTGCTGAGCCTGTTGCAGGCGATTCAACAGGAGCCGGCGGTCTACGTCATGGTAAGGAGGGATCGTGACTGACGTTTTGTTATGCGTGGGCAACAGCATGATGGGCGACGACGGTGCAGGGCCGCTGCTGGCGGAGAAATGCCGCGCTGCGCCGCGGGGAAACTGGCAGCTGATAGACGGCGGCAGCGCGCCGGAAAACGACATTGGCACCATCCGCGCGCTGCGCCCGGACCGGCTGTTGATAGTCGACGCCACCGACATGGGGCTAAACCCCGGCGATATCCGGCTTATCGACCCGAACGACATTGCCGACATGTTCATGATGACGACCCACAACATGCCGCTCAACTATCTGGTGGAGCAGCTCCAGGACGCGGTGGGCGAGGTGCTTTTTATTGGCATTCAGCCTGATATTGTCGGCTTTTATTACCCGATGACCGAGGCGGTGAAACGCAGCGTGGAGGACGTTTATCAGCGGCTGGCCGACTGGCAGGGGAGCGGGGGATTTGTTGCCCTCGGCGGGGAGGCGTAGCGCCAACCGCCGGGTTTGCTCTGTTGCCCCTTTGGGGAGAGGGATGGGGTGAGGGGGCTGGCGGCTCAGGTGTTAAATTTCCCGGGACGGGTTGGCGCAGCGCCAACCGCTATGTGCGTTTTCTTATGTGAATATATGTGGGTGGTGAAGGGTTCCGTCCGCCGGAATCTTGTTTTCATATGTCATCTCTTTTCCCGCGAACGTGTTAAGGGGGCTCGCCGCCGCCCCCTTAACAATCCCGGCTCCCGGCACGCAAAATCGACCCCTTCGGGGCAGACCTTCCGTTCTGTCATCTGGCTTCGGGTCGGTCCTGACGGTGTTTACTCGGCCCATCCATGGGCCTCGCCCCTTCGGGGCCAACGCTTTGCGTTGTTCAAAAACGCTCCCGGCGTTTTTGTCCCTGCACCGATATGACCTCACGCCGGTTCCCTCCGGCGTGCCCCGGCCAGCTGTCAGCCCGGAAGGCGATTTTGAGGCCGGATAAATGTCATCGCTGACAGGTTGATTAAAACAGTCGTGGTGGTGTCGCTGTAGGGCAAGACACGTTTTGGTGGTTCGGAGGGCGGGCAAGCGCAGCGCCACTCTCCGGTTTTCTCCCTCGGGGGCGAGGGCCGGGTTGAGGAAAAAGGACGGTATGACCGTATTACATTGCAGAGAGCAGTGGCGCTTTGCTGACTGGCCCTGCAAAACTTCCTGCATGCCATTAAAGCGAAGCATCTCCTGTAACCAAAATAAAAATCCCGCAGCGGAGGGTTTGAATCCGGCCTCAAAATCGCCTCAGCTTTTTCACGGTGGCCGGGACGCACCGGTCGGACCCGGTGCGAGGGCATGTCAGGGCAGGGACGCACTGTCATGCCCGGCCCGAAGCCAGCGAGGAAAAGATGAGGTTTCCCGCTTCAGCGGGCGATTTTGCGCGCCGGGAGCCGGGGTTGCCAGAGGGCTGGCTTTGAGCCCCCTGGCACGTTCGCGTGAAAAGAGATGACATATGAAAACAACATTCCGGCGAACGTAACTTTTCATCGCCCGCACATATGCATGTCATAAAACGCCACCCTTCATCGCCCGCACATATGCGTGTCATAAAACGCCACCCCGTCCCGGGAAACGCAGCGCCTGCGCCCCTCTCCCCAAAGGCCCGAAGGAGAACACCCGCTAAATCTCACGCCTCGCTGACTCACCCCTTTCACCACGTCCACACTTCCGTGTGATGGCGCGTGTCGCAGAAGTGTCCGAAACTGCCTTTTCTGACCAGGAATCGTCCGAATAAAACCAGACGCAGCGCGCTTCGTATACAGTTGAAGAAGTGGAGGGAGAAACTGATGAACAGACACGATATCTATTCGTTAACTAATTTTGATTTTCTGGCTAGCAGTTTTGCCCGTATGAACGGACAAGGACGACACATCGATATTCGCGCCGTCACCGGTAATATGAGCAAGGAGCAGTCCGCCTGGTTTGTTGAGCGCTACAACTTCTACCGTATGCAGGGGCAGATGAAGGCAACGAAAGCCGCCCAGGCAGAAGCGGAGTTGTGGGCGTAAATTTCAGCTAAAAAAGACAAAGCGGGTACTGAAACCCGCTTTTTTGTTGCCCGCTTGCCGTCATTTTCTTCGTCATTAATGTCGATGACACGTTGCGCCAAACCCGCCTCTTAATTAAATTACTTTAAAATCAGCGATATAAAATCTGGCACGGATTGTGAATACCCGTGAGGGTTAACCCACAGCCGGAGACTATGATGAACCGCTTCATCATTGCTGATTCAAGTAAATGCATCGGATGCCGCACCTGCGAGGTGGCGTGCGTCGTTTCCCATCAGCCGGAACAGGACTGCGCCGCGCTGACGCCGCAAACCTTCCTGCCGCGCATTCACGTCATTAAAGGCGTGAATGTTTCTACCGCCACGATGTGCCGCCAGTGCGAAGACGCGCCCTGCGCCAACGTCTGCCCGAACGGCGCCATCAGCCGCGACGACGATTTTGTCCATGTCCACCAGGAGCGCTGCATCGGTTGTAAAACCTGCGTCGTCGCCTGTCCTTATGGCGCGATGGAAGTCGTGGTTCGCCCGGTGGTGCGCAACAGCGGGGCGGGCCTGAACGTGCTGGCGGAAAAAGCGCAGGCCAACAAATGCGACCTTTGCTACCACCGCGAAGAGGGACCCGCCTGCATTCAGGCTTGCCCGACCAACGCCATCGTCTGCGTTGACCGCAACAAGCTTGCCCAGCTTAGCGCCGAGCGTCGCCGCCGCGCCGCGCTGGACAACTTTACCCATCTGGCTTTTTAAGCCGCGCTTTCACCTTTTAACAGGTCTGTTACTGATGAAAAAAATCACCAGCGTTTGTCCGTACTGCGGTGCGGGCTGCAAACTGAAACTTGTCGTCGATGGCAACAAAATCGTCCGCGCTGAAGCCGCGCCGGGCGTGACCAATGAAAACCAGCTCTGCCTGAAGGGGTATTACGGCTGGGATTTTCTTAACGATACCCGGTTGCTGACCCCGCGCCTGACCCAGCCGATGATCCGCTATGAAAAAGGCGGCAAGCTGCAACCTGTCTCCTGGGAAGAGGCTATCCGCTACACCGCGAAGCGCCTGGCGCAAATTAAGGCGGAGCACGGCCCGCGCGCCATTATGACTACCGGCTCCTCCCGCGGGACGGGGAATGAAACCAACTACGTGATGCAGAAGTTTGCCCGCGCGGTGATTAACACCAATAACGTCGACTGCTGCGCCCGCGTCTGCCACGGCCCTTCAGTGGCGGGCTTGCAGGCGACGCTTGGCAACGGCGCGATGAGCAACGCCATCAGCGATATCGAAAACTCCAAATGTCTGCTGGTGTTTGGCTACAACTGCGCCGATTCGCACCCCATCGTGGCGCGCCGGGTACTGAAAGCGAAGCAGAACGGGGCGAAGATTATTGTCTGCGATCCGCGCAAAATCGAGACCGCACGTATCGCCGACCAGCATTTGCAACTGAAAAACGGCAGCAACATGGCGCTGGTCAACGCCTTTGGCTATGTGCTGCTGGAAGAGGAGCTTTACGACAAAGAGTACGTGGCGCGCTACACCGAAGGGCTGGAGGCGTATCGCGAGGCGGTGAAAGCGTACGCGCCGGAAGCGGTGGCGCACCTCACCGGCCTTAGCGCGCAACAGATTCGTCAGGCGATGCGCACTTACGCCGCCGCGCCGTCCGCCACCATCATGTGGGGTATGGGCGTCACCCAGTTCGGCCAGGCGGTTGACGTGGTGAAAGGGCTGGCGAGCCTTGCGCTGCTGACCGGCAACCTTGGGCGCGAGCATGTCGGCGTCGGCCCGGTGCGCGGGCAGAACAACGTGCAGGGCGCGTGCGATATGGGCGTACTGCCCGATTTTTTCCCGGGGTATCAGAAAGTCACCGACCCGCAGGCGCGCGAGAAATTCGCCCGCGCCTGGGGTATCGATCCCGCCGCCATGGATGACCAGACCGGCGTGCGCATTACCGAGGTGCCGCATCTGGCGCTGCAGGGCAAAGTCAAAGCCTATTACATCATGGGGGAAGATCCGCTGCAGACGGAAGCGGATCTCGGCCTCGTGCGCGAGGGCTTTGCAGCGCTCGATTTCGTGGTGGTGCAGGACATCTTTATGACCAAAACCGCCGAAGTGGCGGACGTGCTGCTGCCCGCCACCGCCTGGGGCGAGCATGGCGGCGTGTTTACCTGCGCCGACCGGGGCTTTCAGCGCTTTGAAAAAGCCGTCGAGCCGCAGTATGACGTGAAGCGCGACTGGGAAATCATCAGCCTTATCGCCAGCGAAATGGGCTATCCGATGCATTACGACTCGAACCAGCAGATCTGGGACGAAATGCGCGAACTGTGCCCGCTCTTCTATGGCGTCACTTACGAAAAAATGGGCGATATGGGCCATGTGCAGTGGCCGTGCCCGACGCTCGATCATCCCGGCACTCCCTATCTTTACCATGACAACCGGTTCGCCACGCCGAGTGGCAAAGGACAATTGTTCGCTGCTCCCTGGCGTGCGCCTGCGGAACGGCCTGACAGCGACTACCCGCTGGTGCTCTGTACGGTGCGCGAAGTGGGCCACTACTCCTGCCGCTCGATGACCGGTAACTGCGCGGCGTTGCAGACGCTGGCCGACGAGCCGGGCTTTGTGCAGATGCATCCGCAGGATGCGGAAATGCTCGGCGTGCGGGATAGCCAGCTGGTGTGGGTGAGCTCGCGTCGCGGCAGGGTAATAAGCCGCGCCGAGGTCAACGAGCGCATCAACCCGGGCGCGGTTTATATGACCTACCAGTGGTGGATAGGCGCCTGCAACGAGCTGACCCAGGACAACCTGGACCCCATCTCCGGCACGCCGGAGACCAAATACTGCGCGGTGAAGGTCGAGGCGATAGCCGATCAGCGCCAGGCGGAGAGCTTTGTGCAAACCACTTACAGCGGCATGAAAAACCGCCTGCGGGAGACCGTCGACGCGTAAGTGTTTCCTGATAGCGCGGGCCGTGTTGGTCCGCGCCTTTTTTTGACGACAAGATGAACAGCAACGGCACGGTTTTACGTATTCAGGGCAGGGTGCAGGGGGTGGGATTTCGTCCCTTTGTCTGGCAACTGGCCCACAAGCTTAACCTGACAGGCGACGTCTGCAACGACGCCGCTGGCGTCGAGGTGCGTCTGGCGGATAAAGAGGGGGCGTTTATCGCCGCGCTTTACGCCCACTGCCCGCCGCTGGCGCGCATTGACAGCGTGCAGGCGCAGGCGTTCCAGTGGCCGCAGCCGCCGCAGGGCTTCACCATCCGTGAAAGCGCGGGCGGCGCGATGCAGACGCACATCGTCCCGGATGCCGCAACCTGTCCCGACTGCCTGCGCGAGCTGAATGACCCGGCCAACCGCCGCTACCGCTATCCGTTTATTAACTGCACCCACTGCGGTCCGCGCCTTACCATCATCCGCGCCATGCCCTACGACCGCCCGCTTACCGCGATGGCGGATTTTCCGCTTTGCGCGGCGTGCGCCCGCGAGTATGCCGACCCGTCTGACCGGCGCTTTCACGCCCAGCCGGTAGCCTGCCCGCATTGTGGTCCGCAGCTTTTCTGGCGGGCGGGCGCGGAAAGGGCGCAGAAAGAAGCGGCGCTGCAGGCGGCCGTCGCGGCGCTGCAGGCCGGGCTTATCGTCGCGGTGAAAGGGACAGGCGGCTTTCACCTGGCCTGCGATGCGCAAAACCCGGCGGCGGTGGCGCGGCTGCGGGCGCGCAAGCGCAGGCCGGCGAAACCGCTGGCGGTCATGCTGCCAGACGCCGCCGGGCTGACGCCCGCTATCCATGCTCGCCTTTCCACCCCTGCTGCGCCCATCGTGCTGGTGGAGAAACAGGTGTTGCCCGCGTTAAGCAGCGCCATCGCCCCGGGGTTGAACGAGGTGGGGGTGATGCTGCCTTCAAACCCGCTCCAGCATCTGTTAATGCAGGCGCTGGCGCGCCCGCTGGTGATGACCTCCGGCAACCTCAACGGCCGTCCGCCTGCGTTGACCAATGAACAGGCGCTGGACGAGCTGGCGACGATAGCGGACGGTTTTTTGCTGCATAACCGCGACATTCTGCAACGGATGGATGACGCGGTCATGCGCGCCGATGGCGAAGTGCTGCGCCGCGCCAGGGGCTTCGTGCCGGACGCCATCGCGCTGCCGCCGGGCTTTCGCGAGGCGCCGCCCATGCTTTGCCTGGGGGCCGATCTGAAAAACACCTTTTGCCTGGCGCGCGGCGGCGAGGCGGTGCTGAGCCAGCACCTGGGCGACCTGAGTGAAGAGGGGGTAGAGGCGCAGTGGCGTCAGGCGCTCGACACCCTGAGCGACATGTATGACTTTCACCCGCAGCGGGTCGTCACCGACGCGCACCCGGGCTATCGCACCACGCAACTGGCGCAAACTATGGGGCTGCCCGTGCAGCGGGTGCTGCATCACCACGCCCATCTCGCCGCCTGCCTGGCGGAGCACCGCTGGCCTCTGGAGGGCGGGCCGGTTATTGGCCTTGCGCTGGATGGCATCGGCATGGGCGCGAACGGGCAGTTATGGGGCGGGGAGTGTCTGCGGGTGGATTACCGCCAGTGCGAGCGGCTGGGCGGCCTGCCCGCCGTGGCGCTGCCCGGCGGCGACCTTGCGGCCCGCCAGCCCTGGCGCAACCTGCTGGCGCAGTTTCTCGCGTTCGTGCCCGGCTGGCAGACGCTGCCGGAGGCCGCCGCGCTGCTGGCGAAACCCTGGCGGCCGCTGGCGCGCGCGGTAGCGCGAGAGGTGAATTCGCCGCGTGCCTCTTCCTGCGGGCGGCTGTTCGATGCGGTCGCCGCCGCGCTGGGCTGCGTGGGGGAGACGCAAAGCTACGAAGGCGAAGCCGCCTGCCTGCTTGAAGCGCTGGCGACGCGGGGCGGGGCGGTAGCGCATCCGGTGACGTTGCCATTGGTGGAGGGCGAGCTGGACATGGCCGCCTTCTGGGCGCAGTGGCTGCGCTTCGATGCGCCCGCTTGCGCGCGCGCCTGGGCCTTTCACGACGCGCTGGCGCAGGGGCTGGCGACGCTTGCCCGCCACCACGCGCGGGCGCAGGGCCTGAGCGTTATCGCCTGCGGCGGCGGGGTGCTGCACAACCGGCTGCTGCGCGAGCGGCTCACTTTTTATCTGCGCGATTTCACGCTGCTGCTGCCGCGAGCGCTGCCCGCAGGCGACGGCGCGATAGCGTTCGGTCAGGCGGCGATCGCCGCCGCCACGTTTTCTTAACCCACAGGATAGCTTCGATGTACAGAACTCTGCTAAGCAATAATCCGCGCGCGCTGGCGCTGTTCAGCGCCCTGATTTTCGCCAACCTGGCCGCCTGGGGCTGGGCGCTTTTTGCATTTCACGACAGCCCGACGCTGATGGCGGCAAGCCTGCTCGCCTGGGGCTACGGGTTGCGTCACGCCGTGGACGCTGACCATATCGCGGCGATTGATAACGTCACCCGCAAGATGATGCAGCGCGGCCAGCGGCCGTTTGGCGTCGGCGCCTGGTTCTCGCTCGGCCATTCGAGCATTGTGGTGCTGGCCTCCATCGCCATCGCCGCCACGGCCGCCGCCATTAAAGACGATCTGACCTGGTTTCACGATGTGGGCGGCGTCATTGGCACTGCCGTTTCCGCCGCGTTTCTGCTGGCGATGGCGCTGGTGAACCTCGTGATTTTGCGCGGCGTCTGGCAAAGCTTTCGCAAGCTTAAACGCGGTGAAGCGCTGGCAGGCGATGAAGCGGCGAGCGGCGGCGCGATGAGCTGGCTTTTCCGCTCCGCCTTCGGGCTGGTGGGCAAAAGCTGGCATATGTATCTGGTGGGCTTTCTCTTCGGGCTGGGGTTCGATACCGCAACGGAAATCGGCGTGCTCGGCATCTCGGCCGCCAGCGCCAGCCATGGCATGTCGATGTGGTCGATTCTGGTTTTCCCGGCGCTTTTCACCAGCGGTATGGCGCTTATCGATACCCTCGATAATTTCGTCATGGTGGGCGCGTATGGCTGGGCCTTCAACAAGCCGCAGCGCAAGCTCTATTACAACATGACCATAACCGGCAGCTCGGTGGTGGCGGCGCTGTTTATCGGCGGGCTGGAGGCGCTGGGGTTGCTGATGGATAAATTAGGCCTGTCCGGCGGCCTTTGGGCCTGGGTGGCGCGGGTGAACGACAACCTCGGCGACGCCGGGTTTGTCGTGGTCGGTCTGTTTCTCCTCTGCTGGCTGGTCTCCTTTATTAACTATCGCCTGAAGGGCTATGACGCGCTGGCGGTGAGTTAAGCGTTCGACACGTCATTTTTGACGAAGGGCGGCGGCGCGACAGCGGTCGCGGCCCGATTTACGCGGCCTTCGCGCCTGTGGGCGGCTGGCACGGTTTCTGCATTAAGACATTCAGATAAGCAGGCCGAACCCGGTCTGCGGATTATTGAGCTAACTGGAGCACTACGGATGAAAAAAGTCGTCACGGTTTGCCCCTATTGCGCGTCGGGTTGCAAAATCAACCTGGTGGTCGATAACGGCAAGGTCGTTAAGGCGGAAGCGGCGATGGGGAAAACCAATCAGGGTGATTTATGCCTGAAGGGCTATTACGGCTGGGATTTTATTAACGATACCCAGATCCTCACCCCGCGCCTGAAAACGCCGATGATACGCCGTCAGCGCGGCGGCAAGCTGGAGGCGGTCTCCTGGGAGGAGGCGCTGAATTATGTGGCGGAAAAGCTTTCCGCCATCAAAGCGAAGTATGGCCCGGATGCGATTATGACCACCGGGTCGTCGCGCGGCACCGGCAATGAAACCAACTATGTGATGCAAAAATTTGCCCGCGCGGTTATCGGCACGAATAACGTCGATTGCTGCGCGCGCGTCTGACACGGCCCCTCGGTTGCAGGTCTGCACCAGTCGGTCGGTAACGGCGCCATGAGCAACTCCATCGTTGGCATTGAAAATACCGATTTAGTGTTTGTCTTTGGCTACAACCCGGCGGATTCGCATCCTATCGTCGCCAATCGTGTTATCAAGGCGAAGAAAAAGGGGGCGAAAATTATCGTCTGCGATCCGCGTAAAATAGAGACCGCGCGTATTGCGGATATGCATCTGGCGCTGAAAAACGGCTCCAACATCGCGCTGCTCAACGCCATGGGCCACGTGATTGTGCAAGAAGAACTTTACGATCGCGCCTTCGTGGCCTCGCGCACCGAAGGGTTTGAGGAGTACTGCAAAATCGTTGAGGGCTATACGCCGGAATCGGTGGAAAGCATCACCGGCGTTAGCGCGGCGGATATTCGCCAGGCGGCGCGCATGTACGCGCAGGCGAAAAGTGCGGCGATCCTTTGGGGAATGGGCGTCACCCAGTTTTATCAGGGCGTTGAGACGGTACGTTCGCTCACAAGCCTTGCGTTGCTCACCGGCAACCTGGGCAAACCGAGCGCGGGCGTCAACCCGGTGCGCGGGCAAAACAACGTGCAGGGCGCGTGCGACATGGGCGCGTTGCCCGATACCTATCCAGGCTATCAGTACGTGAAATTCCCTGAGCATCGCGAGAAGTTCGCGAAGGCCTGGGGCGTGGCGTCGCTTCCCGAGCACACCGGCTATCGCATCAGCGAGCTGCCGCACCGGGTGGCGCATGGCGAGGTGCGCGCGGCGTACATTATGGGCGAAGATCCGCTGCAAACGGATGCTGAACTGTCGGCGGTGCGTCAGGCGTTCGCGGATCTGGAACTGGTTATCGTGCAGGATATCTTTATGACCAAAACCGCCTCGGCGGCGGACGTCATCCTGCCTTCCACCTCCTGGGGCGAGCATGAGGGGGTTTATACGGCGGCGGACCGCGGCTTCCAGCGCTTCTTTAAGGCGGTGGAGCCGAAGTGGGACCTGAAAACGGACTGGCAGATAATCAGCGACATCGCCACCCGCATGGGCTACCCGATGCACTACAACAACACGCAGGAGATCTGGGACGAGCTGCGTCATCTTTGTCCGGACTTCTACGGCGCCACCTACGAGAAAATGGGTGAGCTTGGCTACATTCAGTGGCCGTGTCGCGATGAGTCGGACGCCGATCAGGGCACCGACTACCTGTTTGAAAAGGCCTTCTCGACGCCGAACGGCCTTGGGCAGTTCTTCACCTGCGACTGGGCGCCGCCGCTTGACAGGGTGACGGAGGAGTACCCATTAGTGCTTTCAACGGTGCGCGAAGTGGGACACTACTCGTGTCGTTCGATGACCGGCAACTGCGCAGCGCTGGCAGCGCTCGCCGACGAACCTGGCTACGCGCAGATTAACACCGCTGACGCGAAGCAGTTGGGCATTGAGGACGAAGCGCTGGTATGGGTGGTGTCGCGCAAAGGCAAGGTTATCACCCGCGCGCAGGTCAGCGACCGGCCCAATAAAGGGGCCGTTTATATGACCTACCAGTGGTGGATAGGCGCCTGCAACGAGCTGGTGGCGGAGAACCTGAGCCCCATTACCAAAACGCCGGAGTACAAGTACTGCGCCGTTCGGGTGGAAGCCATCGCCGACCAGCGAAGCGCCGAGCAGTATGTGATTGAGGAGTACAACAAGCTCAAAACCCGTTTGCGGGAGACCGCGCTGGGTTAATTGCGATAGCGTGAAAAGCGCGCGCCATCCCCTTTCGCCAGATAATGGACGGATTGAGTGGATTATCCGGCCTGATTTAGGCGCAGGGGATGGCGATTAATCGCAAGCTAAACACGTTGGTGCTTAGTGCACATGTATAGCCTGATCATCATCATTAAAAATAAACTGGGCCTCTTCTGCTGGCGATGCAGGCAGCTTCAGTTCGATGACGGGCACCCACACCGCGTTATCCGTGCTTTGCAACAGATCCCGTTGGTTATTCTGCGCGCTGCTCAGCCCGGAAGTACCGCTAATGTAGAAAAAAGCCTCGATCGGCAGAGTGCGTTGCATTCCCTGTGCCCAGGTCGCCAGACGCAATTCATTTTGCTCATTGAATGATTCATCGCTGATCAACGCCATGCTACGTATTGCCTGGTAGTATCCATCGGCACGGTCATAAACGCTGTTGCTGCGTGTTTCAAACCCGCACTGGTAAAGATGGCTTCTGCCGCCTTCCAGATAATGGTCGTACCATTGTTCGGCAGTATAGATATTTTGCTGCTGGCAGGGACCGCTTTGCGTCGGATACTGAGAGCTGGGCCCGCAACCGCTGTCGCTTCGGTATTCTGAAGCCGCATCGATCGGCCAGATGCAAAGCACGTCGATGGAGGTTGTCTTACCCGCCGGCGCGTTCATGAAAGGATAAAAAATATAGCCATTATTATAGGAGTAAGCGAGTTTATTAAATTTCGCATCTTTTCTTAGCCACGAAAATGAAACCCCGCCGCTTTCCTGAGAGGCAGGACTCGGGTCCCATGTATGGTATTGATCCGAATAAACATCGGTGCCGCGAATAAAGACGCCGGAACATAAATAAGCAGGCTGGGCCGAAGAGCCGCAATCAGCAGGGGTGGCGTTGTAACTGTCGGTTATAGCTTTCGCAATGTCTGGACCATTGGTTTGCGCGGCCTCGCTAAAATTAAATGGAGCCAGCGCAGCAAGTAAAATAATTACGGTTATTTTAAGTAGCATAAATCACCTTTAATAAAATGCTGTGTGAAGTTGTGGCCTGAAAAAGCCACGCTAATTATTTTAAACGAGAGCGTATTGTCAGCATTATCGGCAAAGCGCTCCCGCCTTTCTTTCAAGGTTAATGATGTATTGGTTTATTTAGCGAAAAGAAAATAAACGTGTTGTTTTATTAATGGCTTGTCGGCTCCGGAATAAGCTGATCGGCAGCGGAATAGCTGAACACGGCATTTCCCCCCGGCGACTGCGGCAGTGTTAATTTAATAACCGGCACCCAGATGTGGTTGGTGGTGGTGTTATAAAAATCCTGCTGATTTTTACGCGCGCTATCCAGACCGGAACTGCTTTCCACAATATAAAAGAACGCTTCGATGGGCAGAGAATCTTGTTTACCTTGCGCCCATGTAGCCAGCCGCAGCTCATTTTGCTCCGAGAAATATTTACTCTCGATTTTAGCCCTGCTCAAAATGCTTTGATAAAAGCCTGCGGCAGTGTCCTCGCTGCTATAGTCGCTGGTGGTAAAACCACACATATAAAGATGATTTTCCCCACCTTTTTCAAAATGGGCATACCACTGGTCTGCGGTGTAGATACCCTGCTCCTGACACGGCACGCTTTCTTGCGGGTAGTCGCTGGACGCGCCGCAGCCCGCGTCACTGCGGTAGACAGTCCATCCATCTACGGGGAAGGCGCACATAATATCAATGTTAGTGTCAATGCCTTCGTTGTCGGGCGCCCAGAAATAGGGATAAAAAATAAAGCCATTATTATAATCGTAAGCAACAGAACTGAATTTAGAATCAGCCCGTAAATAAGAAAAGGAAACCCCGCCGCTGGATTGCGATGAGGGGCTGGGGTCCCAGGCATGGAATTGCGTTGAAAAGACATCGGTACCGCGAATTAAGTTGCCAGAACATAAAAACGCAGGCGTACTGCTTGAGCCGCAATCCTTCTCGGTATCGGCATAGTCAGTATTAAGATATTCCGCCGTTTGTTGGCCGCTGGGTCTGGCCAGGCGGGCAGGGTGCGTTTTTAAATATTCTGCTTTGGCTTCTTTTAACGTCTGCGCTTGTGCACCGGTGGCGGCTAAAATAAGCGAGAGATACAGTGTGAAGGTAGACTTTTTCATAAGCTGTCCTTGGTAAATCGTGATTGTTATTAAATAAGGTCAAAGGTTTATTATAATGATCAGAGTTAAAGTTTATTCCGGGTTAGCGCCTCCTCGATTTAATTAAAAATAAAATGAGTATTATCTTTGCAAGTGAAAATAAGGTGAGGGAAAGCGTTCCCTCACCTTAAAGTTATTCAGCCCGATAAGAGATATTACCGTTAATCGTCGATGGGAAATCATTCACGCCTGATGCAGGGTCGCCCCATACCACCACGCTGTTATCCGCCTTCAGGGCGGCAAAAGCATGCGTATTGGAATAGATAGCGCAAACGTCGGTTAATTGACCCGCAACCGCAGTCGAGTTACCGCCCGTACTGGAATCACCCCAGGTGACGACATGACCAGAACGGGTCAGCGCGGCAAAACTGCCAGAAGTAGCGCTAAGCGCAACGATATCCCTTAACTGGCCGGCGACTGATGCGCTGTTGGCGCCATATAGCGGGTTCCCCCAGCTAATCACCGTTCCGTCGGCGCAAAGCGCGGCAAAAGCGCCATAAGTGCTTTTTACGTCAAGAATATCGGTACGGTAACGATACGCGTCTGGCAGGTTATTGCCATATTCAGGATTGCCCCAGCAGACAATCGCGCCACTGGTCAGCAAAGCGGTAAACGCGCTCTCTGTCGCGACCAGGCGCAGGGCATTGCTGACATAAGCGACCTCGGCGCCGTTTCCGCCATAATCTTCATCGCCCCAGGCAGCGATGGTGCCCTGGGCGATAACACCAAAGGCGCGTCGGGAGGCGCAGCAATCAGAAATCCCCCGTAATGCGCCAGCATGCTGGCTGATAGCGCCGCCTGCGTCTGCATCACCCCAGGCGAAAGCCTGCCCGTTGTTGTTAATGACGACAAAAGCATTGTCGTTCGCAAACAGCGATTTAATGTCGTACATACTGGCAATATAAGGCGGCACGGTCAGATTGATGGCTGAAGGGGTGTCTACACCCCAGCCCCAGCTCTGGATATAGGGCGGCACGCTGGAGCGCAGAGCAAAGGTCCCGCGGGAGCCTTTTATTTCCAGTACGCTATTTAATACCGCAATGTTTGCCGGCAGCATGCCACCTTCATTGCCGTCACCCCAGGAGAATATCGAGCCGTCGGATCGCAGGGCGGTGAAAGCATAAAAGGTAGCCGCCGGGCAGGCGACGCCATAATTGACCTGCGTCGACGGCGAATAACCACCCCAGCCCGCAACGCCCCATCCGGCGCAGCTGCCGTTATTAAGACGAGCAGCAAAAGCGCCTGCGGAAGTACTGTCGTCAGTCCATTCGCCATTGCCAATAATATTAGAAGGATTAAGGGTAACGGTTTCACCCGACGGCAGGCTCACATCCAGATATTGTTCAGGCGCAACATCAAGAAAGGCGCTTGCGGCTGTTGAGGTGGACGCGTTGCGGTAACGCCATGTGGCCGATACAGGAAGCAAAGTAAGCGCATCCAGCGCAACCAGTCTGCCGGTCTGACGTTGACCGGAAGCGCGCAGGCTGGTTCTTGCGCCGCGGATGAGCAAAAGCGGTTCGCCTGCACTGATATCAACATTAACAGCGCGGCTATCGCCATTATCAAGACTGGCGGTAATCGTTGCCGTGCCGGTAGTTACCGAGGTCAATTGGTTTGTGCATTGCCCTTGCGCATTGGTGACAGTGGAGGAGGAGCTTAACGACCCAAGCGTGGTATGCCAGTAGATGGTCTGGCCGCTGGCGGGAAGTTGGGTGAGGGTATCTATAACCGTAGCGGTAAACGTCGCGGCATCGATACCGTCATTCTTGATGCTGTTTTTGTCGGTATAGAGCGAGCTGATGATAAGCGAATCCGGCACTACGGTTGCGTTAAGTTCCACAACCCAACTGCCGTCAGCATTTTGTTTGGGTTCGCTAAAGCTCCAGCCATCAGGGAAGCCGGAATAAGTCAGTATAGTTATCTGGCCGCCGCGGTATTCCAGCACAATATTGCCATTACCCGACCAGGCTACTTTACCGGTAGAAGGATCATAATCACCAAAAGGGCAGTAGGCGGAAACAGCGCTGCCGTCGGTGCGGCCTGGCAAGCCGAGCATGCCGTCTCTGCCAGGGAGCGTGAGCGCGCTTATCTGCGTGGTGCTTACGCCTACGACAAACTGCGCTGCTATGGCGTTAGGGACATCCTGGCTGGCGTCAATATGTAACCAGACGGGAACGACCAGCGAAGGATCAACGCCGAGATAATGCAGCGGAACCTGAGCGCTCGGCCATAACGTTTGTAAATCTGCGCAGTTAGCGCTGAGCATGGTCTCGATATGATTAAGGTAATTGATGCTGCTGTCTGCCGGGTTAACGTCACTAAAGGCGAAGGCGTGCATATTCGCCATAGCAACAGAGCGGTAGAGCCATTCCCCCGAACGATTAGCAATATCACCGGTTTCGCCATGTAAGACATCAATGGCGTTCTGTCCGCCAAAATTAGGCTGGGTATAGAAAATAAGGCTGCCGGCCGCCTGCTGAGAAGAAAGGTGAGAGTTCATAGTTGGTCTCCTGTATGACCGATTAGAGGTGTTGTAATGCGCTAAAAAGGCTGAACGTTAACGAACCCACCGCATACGCGCTGGAATAATCAGGCAGGGAGAGGGTGAAGTTCACTACCTCGGGCGCGCTGTCGATGACATCAAAACTGCCGGCGTGATAAAGGCTGATGTCTACCCATGCTTGCTGGGTGCCGGAGGTGATGATGCGTGCGGAGGTTGGATCTTGCAGAACCAGTCTCGCCTGTTGCGCCTGAGAGCTGGGGTCGGTCTTCAGGTAAACGCTGCACAAGGACTTCCCGTCGGCTATCGCGCCGGTTGAGAAACCATACTGCTTCAGTTCGCCATTGCCATTTAGCCACTCGGTGAAGGCCATATTGGCGGTGGCGTTGACGGCTGGGTTGGTTAACATCCAGGCGTAGACCGTAATGCCGCCCGTGGAAAAGCAATAAACCTGTATGGCGCCACGTCCGGTTTCATCAAGCCGCAGCGTGGTCACATTGGTGCCGTCCGGGTAAAAGAAAGCGTCTGACGAATCCGGCAGTGAAAGGATGACGTCGGCGCCCGGAGGGCCTGAAAGCGTAACCTGATTCATCGGCCTGACGTATACGGTTGGGTCGAACCAGGGGGCGCCGGTGGAACAACTCATCTGGAGCTGCTGAGCTTCATGGACATTGACTGCCGCCGTCTGGCTGGCCGAAGAGGCGATTCCGCCATTTTCAAACATCACTTGATATCTCCCTTGTGCATAACCATTACCGATAGGGGTAATGAACGCTGCGGCTATATGGAAGAGCGCCTGCTGCGCCTGCGCTTCCTGTGAGGTGAGGGTGCGGGTTTGCGTCCAGCTGGTGTCGGGAAGGGGGGACGCAGGGGAAGAGTTATAGCCAAACCAAAAGGCCGTCACGATGTCGCCCGCACGCATATCCGGGTAGCTAATCGTCATCGTCGTTCCGCTGTCGGCCTCTACTTCGGCGCTATCAATAACGTCATCGTCCAGCGCATCCGGAAAAACAGGCGCGGGTAAAAGCGTGCAATGCTCGCTGTCGACTTCAACGGTTTTAACCGCTGAAAAGCCGGGGACCGAAGGGGCGGAAGCCTGATACCAGGCGTCGGCGTAACCAATCCCGATCGGCAAAATAAATTCTGTCGGCACGGTGATGCTAAAGCCTTGTAAGACATCATTCGCACTTAGCGTATGGGATAACTGGAAGCCAGCGTCGGGAAGCGAGGCGCCTGAAGCGTCGAAACCTTGCCAGAAGACCGTAACGAGGCCGCCTGCGACAAACTGGCTGTTGCCGGGTACGGTTACCTCAATGCCATCAGCCATGATTTCGCTGCAATCGATCCAGCCGTCGTTGCCTGCCGGGATATAAGGGGCGGGATACGAGGCGGTGCCGGTCATATCGACGGTGACGGTGGCATTTTGCGAGCTTTGCGCTTCGTCATCCGGCGGGACGATAGAATACCAGGCCTGGGCGGTGGCGAACGTTTGAATGAGCGTAATATAAGGCGCAGGCACCAGCACCTCGAAACCGTTGCTCATGTCCTTACTTTCAATAATATGCGTGAAGTTAACCTCACTTCCCGGCACCGTATTGCCGTAGCTATCCAGCTCACGCCAGTAAACATAAGCCGTGTTGCCGATAGCAAAAATGCCCGAGGTGAAAGGCACGTGAATATGTGTTCCGCTATTGGCAATTACAGAATTATAAGTAATGACATTATTAACATTGGCATCCGGGAATCGCGGCGGCGGCAAACCCTCGGTATGGTTTCTGTCTACCACCGCTGGTGAAATGGGCGACGCTGAAGGGTTTTGCGCGACATCAGTAACGGTGTAATAGGCCTGATGAGGGCCGTCCGGCGCTTCGCCCGCAGCAATGATGACGGTCCATGGCCAGCTAAACTGGTCTGGATCGTCAATATATTGCGAGGCGCTAAAGCGGCCGTCCCAGTAAAGATTGATATAGTCGCCGGGTTTAGCTGTGGGATAGGCATTGACCTCAACAATCACGCCGCCGTCATTTAGCAGTTCCGTGCTGTTGATGTAGCCATCGTTGCTCATCTGAGGTAAATCGGGACCGGGCAGAACGGTATAATTCATATTGTTATCCATTATTTGATTAACTAACAGAGGAGAGCGTAAATACATTCACCTGGTAAGTTTTTCCAAAAAAGGAACATTGCTGGCTATTTTTTGCGTTGTTGAAAAAGGTGGCTGCGGGTTGCAGAACCAACCCGTATCAGGAAAATAAATGTAGAAGAACAGGCGGTATCAGAAAGGAATTCGCTGTGAATGTTTAATCTTGTTTAAGTGGCGAAATGAATAGGGCAATGGGCTGCAACATGAAGAACAGCAACGCCGGGTAATATTTCTCAATAGAATCGTTCCAAAATAATAACTTTTAAGCGGTAAATTGTATCGACTGTGATTTACCCGGAGTGATTGATGTTTAACGGTTTTACCTGGAGAGCCGTTATTATTTAGCAGGAATGCCGCTGTAATGTGTTTATAGGCAAACGTTTTTTAACATTTTTCGTCAGGGCGACGGTTGCCCGCAGAGAAAATTTACGTAGCCTGAGATTTCTCCAGGAGAATAGCTCATTAAACTGGCGTTACTCCGTTTGGTTTTGCATATTCAGATGGACATCTGTAATGGCCCGGTTAGCAAAGAGGAAATTGCATGAGTCAATACTTAACAACATTTAAGCATAAAAAAGTTGAAAAGCGGTATGTGGTTGTTATGTCAGCTAACAAATATTGGCTGGACGGGATTGTTCATTTGACGAAAGGGATGGCTATCGCGGATTGTGAACTGCTGTTTTGTCATACCTTAAGTAAATTACAACATTACATAACGACCCTTAACGTGGTAGGGGCGATAACCGGTTTTTATGGTAATGGCGAGCAGCTGGTTGACTGGCTGCGGTTTCGCGAGTGGTTTCTTTCGTATAGACCCGCGGTAGGCATGATCCTCATCGGTAATGCGGTCTGTAAAAACAGACGTATCATTTCTGATATAGCCGGTAAGGTCATCAACCCGGCAGTGACGGTTTCGCAAATGGAAGAGCATATTCAGGCATTAGGCGAAGAGAAATATCGCTTTGATTTCCAGGCGAAAAAGAAAAAAGTGACTGAGCGTCTTACGCGACGGGAAATGGATTTCTTTATTTCTCTGTGCGAAGGGCATACGCCCGATTATCTGGCTCGCCGCCTGAGCGTAAGCCCTAAAACAATTAGCGTTTATAAATATAATGTACTCCATAAGTTAGGGGTGCGGAGCATGCCGCGATTATATAAAATATATAATGGTTTGTACTGAACGATAAATCTGCGAATAAACGCAATGCAAAATTCAGGATGTAAATTGAAAAGAAAAACGACTAATACAGGAATAACAGGAAGGAGATCTCTGCGGCAGGCAGGGAATGAAAGCGTGGCGTGGTAACACAAGGGGATTATCGTGAACGAAAAGGAAGATATTGTCTCACCTTATGCCAGACACTGGGATGGGGTAGAAAGTTATTCAATACCTGACTGGAAAAAATATTATAGTGAGCAAGTCGATATAATTGAAAAGCTAGCGCCCCATGCGCAGACCGTGAGTTTACGTGCCGGGACTATATTACGGGCAGAAGAGCAAAGTATCTGGCTGCTTACAGACCAGAGCGTTGAAGTTCGTAGGGCGGGTGATGATTTATTAATTGGCATGACCGCAGCGCCTGTTATTTTTGGGCTGGGGCGTTTGCTTGACATGCCTGGAGGCTATTACTGCAAAACGCTTAACCGCGGTAATGGTTATAAAATCTCCCAGGCCGGGGCGACCCGGTTGATAAACAAACATGAACTATGGAAGTCGGTAGCTAAAACGGTTTCTTCCCATCTATGCTACATGCTCTATCGGGACCGATATTTGACAGGAAAGGACTCTTATCATGCCATAAAGATGAAATTGCTGGAGTATTATCGCAATAAAGAATTATTTTATGAAAATGAGATCGGTGTCATCAGCTATATAAAAGACAGCACTTTTTTATCAAGAAGCATGATCTACAGAACGCTGTCATTACTTGTCGAAAAAGGGTATATCGCCCTGAAAAAAGGCATGCTGGTCTCGGTTTATTACCTCCCTGAACGGATCTAGCCTGTCTCCATACGCGCATGATAGGTTTTTCTGGCCGGTTTAGACAGGTCGTTGTAGAGAATATGTCTTTACTAAAGAATAAGCGTAGAGTGAAAGCACCCTACGCTTTGCTGTGCGGTGGTTATCAGGACGGATGCCGCTAAGACCAGCGGGCGCTGTTTTTGCGAACGTCTATGTGTGTAAACGTTTTATATCTACCGATACCGTACTGGTTCGGGTACGTTTTTTCAAAGTAGTCGGCTACGATTGCGGCAGGCGTATTAGCAACAACAATATCCGCGGCGGTGCCAAGCCGATGCTGGCTACCTGGCGTTCCCCCCACGGCATTATTGTGCTGCGCGCACCGGCAACCGCTGTTGATCACGATTGGTGATGCAAAGTAACGCCTGGCTTGCTCCAGGATCTCTATCAGTTCTGGTGAGACAGCGTCAAACCCGCATCCACAATGGCAGGCGAACTCGCGCCGGCTAAAATGAAAAGATAAATCGCCCATTGTTAACTTCTCCATTTTTATTTACTGGCTTGCGCGTAGCCATAAAAGAAGCGCGACAGTAACAAGAAAAAGGGTGCTAAAAACGCTACAGGTGACGCGGCCATCAGCAAGCCGGACAACCGACATACAAAGGATAACGATACTGCACCAGTAAAAAAGCTGTAATGCCTTTTTACTTTTTGGGAGCTTTCTCCTTGAAATAATAGTATGTAACAGCATTAAATTAAGAGCTAAGATAGCGATAATTATATGGGGCATCATAAGCGTTCCTTTATTTATTGCCGGGAAAATATTTGATGATATTATCTGAAGCTACATTAATCACCCTTACGACAACCGCACCCATTAACGCTGCGGAAAATGCGCAGTTAATCTGTGGTGGCGGGTTAATAAATTTGGCTATGATCGTTACCAGCAAGTGCGAAGCGACTTCGGCACAGTTAATAGCAAGTAGAAATGAAATTAAGAAGTAGAAAATACGCCGCGATAAGCTAATGTTTGTTAAGTTTAACATGTAAATTAACGCGCCGCAGAGTGCTCCTGAGAATAAAGAGGCCTTACTGCAAACGACATCAAAATTTGCAACCGAATTGGTGATATGTGATAGCTCTGTCAGAGGAAAAATAGACATAGACAGCGTCCAAACGTATAGTCCATTAAGCTGATAATGAATATATTCCGGATATTCAGGAAATGTCCCGGCGCAAGGCCGGGACTCGGTTAGTTACGCGGGAACGGTGTCAACGAGGCACCGACAAGTTTCAGAGAGCTGTTTGGCAGTGGCGCCAGCAGGCAACACAGTATAATAAACCTCAGCATAGCCTTCATACCCCATGCCATTCGGGTAGAATTTGGTTTGCTCAATGGTAAAGGTGACTGATTTTTGGTCCGCAATTACATCATACTGCTGGGTATCGCAAGCAGCCTCAATTTTACGGCCCTGAGAATCATAAGCTACCCAGTACAACGAGATAGCATCGCCTTCCGCCATGCTGGGGTAGTTCACCAGAACAGAAACGCCATCGGCGACATCCGACATATTAATATACGGATCGGCTTCGGCGACTTGCGGCATTACCAGAACCGGCGTCAGGCTTCCTTCATCATCGACAGTAATCGCCAAATGACTGGAGGAGACCGGTGGGTTGCCTGCATTATCACGGACATCATAATAAACATCATATTCGCCGTTAACCGTAAAGGCTGCAGGAATCTCCAGAATATAAGGCGGTAAATTGTCTTCGGTGACAAAAAGCGAGGTGCTCCACGCATCGCCCCAATAGAAGGTGACCTCCTGGTCAACTTTGACGTTGTTATAATAAGGAATTTCAGCCTGCACGCCGAATTCAATATCATAATGATCAAGCGTCCATCCGTCTTCATCGCTGGCATTCAAAACTACCGGCGCTTTAAGCGGCACATAAGTCGTAATTAAGGTGGTCTTGCCTGTCAGATCATCTGTAGTTGACGCTTTTACAGTAATTGTTGCCACGCCATCTTTCGCCGTTACCTCAATTTTAGCCACACCGGTATCGTCTGTGGTGGAAGAGGACGGGCCGTCGCCGCCAGTAATATCCCAAATGACATTTACGCCAGCCTGTGCAGGAGAACCATCGGTCTGAACTGTGGCGCTTACCGCCGACTTTTCAGAACCATCATTCGCAACCATAGCCGGTACCGGAACGATACTTACAATAGTATTAGCCATTTTTTTTCCTTTCATTAATTACGATACGACAATGTATCGGGGAAAATAATACTTTGGCTAAATATCATTGAGCGGCTAAATTGTGACGCAAAACTGGTCAAATTATGCTTTGTCATTGTTGGCGCCATAATCACAATCATGACCGCAAAATGTTTGCATTTAGCCCGATATTGCGGCCTTTTTATCCTGCGTCACAGTGCATTATCTGGAAACCAGTGGAAAGACACGTGCTCCAAAAGAAAGCGTCTGAGCGGCTATTTTTTCTTAAGAAAATCCTGAAGGATTCCCTGGCGGGTAAAAAACATGGGGATAGTTTGGCTTAAACATTATGAAATATTTTGAATATTTTTGACATTTGTTATCACTTTTTTTGTATAACTATATTCTGAGGATTGATTACTTTTCGTTGCGCAAGTAAATTCTCTTATAGGAATATTACTTAGTACGGAGCAGTTATGGATAAGCCGTTAAAGCACATCAGTAATATTATAAATACTATATTGTGCTCTACGAGTATTATTTCTCGCGTGCAGGTATTTGATGGCAATCAGGGACAACTGGAATTGTTTAAGCAAGATAATATCATCATTATTATTGAAGGGGAATGGGGGTTGCAACGACATAGCGATCGGATTCTTTTAGGACAGATGTCTGGCGCTTATGTGGTTTTTTTATTGCCGGAATTAAATTATAGCGATCTGGAATTTACAACTGATAGCCGCTTTTCGTATGTGATTTGCAATCGAGCTGATTTTTATAAATTTATCTCAGTCAATAATTTATGGGAGGATTTATATTATGTAATGCAATATACTGCTTCGATACTGAATATTAAATTACAAATCATGCTTTCATGTGATTTGTATAGCGTAATAAAACATTATTTGCGCGAAATTAATAACAACCCCGAACTTAAGGGGCAGGTGAATGTCTGCGATTATATTACCAGGCGATCCGGCTTTTCTAAAAGCGGAACCATGATGATACTTTCCGAACTGAAAAAAGGAAATTATATAGATATAGAGCGTGGGCGGCTTATTAAAATTAAGTCGCTTCCTTCTGGCTTTTGAGATATGAGCGCTCAAATGCAGTTACAGCAAATCTTTAATATATTTTATCGCCTTATCAACCTGATTGCCAGTTTTTTTCGATAATGGGTGATAATAATAAGTCTTAAATCTACAGTCGTTTAGGAAGATGGCATTGCTTCTGTTTACCTTAAGTAAATCGCAGACTTTTATCGGCAAGATCATTAAGCCTTCGCCATTTGCCGTCATCATCAAAAAATCAACTAATGTACCTTTATGGAAACGAACCTTTAAAGGAGAGCCAAATAGCGGCTCAAGTCTTTCTTTTATGATATACGGGGCATAACTATCCGTGTTTTCTCTAAGCAGGATGGGAATGCGTGATATTTTCTGCGGGTTTTCCTCGATCTCCTTACTTATAAGTAATACCAGCCCGCTGCTGGGATAACATTCAGATACCATATTTTCTTCAGGCTCATAACTACGGTGGCTCAGAATTAGCGTATTTCTGTCGAACTCGCTATTGTCAAACATTGCCTGCTGCAATTCTATCACGTCGAAACGGCACTTTATGTTACTGTTTTTTAAACTGCATGTAACGATATCGATCAAGTTGCCAGGGTAGTGACTGTCAAAAATGATATTGATATCTTCAGATGCGTTTATACTTGTCAGTCGTTTCTCAAGCTCAATGATTTTTTTATAAAGCGGTTCTGCCTCGGAATGTATGCTTAAAGCAAACTCCGTCGGTTCGAGCTGGCCATGCTGTCGGATAAACAATTTATTGCCGAGGATTGTCTCAAGTTCATTTATTGCCTTGCCAAGAGGCGAACGTGTGATAAACAACTCTTCACTGGCTTTGGTGAGACAACGTTTTTCCATCACTGTCATAAAGTATTTTAACTTTTTCGTCAACAAAAAACCCATACCTGACACTCCCTTATTTCTTTGTTTTATAAGCCTTTTATTTCAACTGAAGAGGCTGATTTCCATTTTTGAAAAACCACAACGCATTTTCTGTCTGTGTTTTCAATAGTCAGTACGATAACGATTAAAAGTCGTTATAAAGTGCAAAATTTGCTTTTTAGTCGCGCACTAAAAGCCCGAAGTCATATTGGAATGGTCGGGATTAAATATATTATTGCTCATTTAAATGTTTGTACATAAACCCATGCTGATTTTGTATTTTGCTAACGGAATATTTGTGAGCGGAATGGTTTTAGGTTTAGATATATTTTTATTATCTACAGAGGGTAAGTTTTATTGGAATCATCTGAAATGAGCGATTGCTTTATTGACGCTATCCGGAGTGAGGCCGAGCTCAAAGCTTAGTCGAATTGATAGCAACACTTGATGGGTAATTAAATCTTAGGGTTATAAAGATGGAGTATTCTTTTTTTAAAGGAAGAGATCGCAGTATCAAAATCTTTGCCTGGGGACAGATCTGCTTGCAAGCATTGTTCCCGATTATTGCTTCCTTTTCTGCGTCTTCTGTTGCAGCGAAAGATAATCTGGAAAGCGAGCCCGTTGAATATTCAGAACCGGTAAGTCGATTCGCTAATTTAATGGCCACTGAAGGCATGGATGGAGTCGAAAGCTCGGCTAAAGCGATGGCGGTGGGAAAAGCCGCGTCTGATGCTGAGAAGTGGCTAAATCAGTTTGGCACTGCCCGGCTGGATTTGAATGTCGATAACGATGGCAACTGGGATCAAAGCTCGTTTGATATGCTTTTGCCCCTTTACGATAATGCGAAATCAGTCTGGTTTACTCAATTTGGCCTGCGTGCGCCGGATGGTCGGGTAACCAGCAATATCGGTAGCGGCGTTCGCACTTACAACATTGAAAACTGGATGTTAGGCGGCAACGTTTTTTTCGATGATGATTTAACCGGTAAAAACCGCCGCATCGGTTTCGGCGCCGAGGCGTGGACCAACTACCTGAAGCTTAGCGCTAACAACTATATCGGCACCTCGCAATGGCATGATTCGCGAGATTTAGACGGATACTATGAAAAGCCGGCCGATGGCTTTGACATCAGAGCGGAAGGATACATGCCCGCCTGGCCTCAGATGGGGGCGAAGCTTGTCTATGAACAATATTATGGCAAGGATGTCGCGCTGTTCGATACCGACCACCTACAAAATAACCCTTCTGCCGTGACGGTGGGCCTGAGCTATACCCCGGTGCCCCTGATCTCCCTGGCGACTAACTACCGCAAAGGGCAGGATTCCATGGATGATACCCAGTTTCAGCTTAATCTACGTTACCAACCCGGACAGAGCTGGCGTGAGCAGCTTGACCCGGATAACGTGCGTCTGCTGCGCACCCTGGCGGGAAGCCGGTACGATCTGGTTGAACGCAATAACGAAATCATTCTTCAGTATAAGAAAAAGCATGTTGAAGGCGTTAATAAGCTTGCCATACAGGCTATAACGGACAACGCGCCTGCTGACGGCCTGGCGCAAAACACGGTGCAAGTCGTCGCTACTGACAGTGATGACGCGCCAGTGCCGAATGCACCTGTCGCATGGTCCGTAACGGGTTCGGCGACGTTGAGTGCGTTTGCTTCCGTCACGAATAGCCAGGGGGTGGCAACGGTAAACCTGACTAACGTTGCTGAAGAAACCGTACAGGTTACGGCGACCAGCGGCGCCAAATCGGCGACTCAGGCAAGCCATTTTGTTCCTGTCACGGTCAGTCATTTAACGTTAACGCCTGATAAAGACGGCAGCGTCGCGAATGGCGCGATGGCTAACAGCGCAGTTGCAACGGTTACCGATGTGAATAACCGCCCCATCGCCAATGCCAAAGTGAGCTGGACGCTCTCGTCGCCGGCGCGCCTGAAGGCTTCTGATACCACAACCAATGAAAAAGGTCAGGCACGTGCGGAATTTGTTTCTGACAAAGCCGGGCAGGTTACGCTAAAAGTGAATGCCGGTGAGTTATCCGCCGAGCAGCAAAGCACCTTTGTGTCTGACGCGGCGGGGGCAAAAATAGCCAGCTTCATCGCCGTAACGAACGGCAGCCCTGCTAATGGCTCGACGCCAGATACCGCCCTGGTAACCGTAACGGATGCTAACGGCAACCCGGTTAGCGGCATGTCGGTTTCGCTGACAGCGGACAAATCGACCGTCGCGTTTCTTTCAACGCAGGCGAAAAAACGAGGAAAAGCGAAAGGGAACGTGAAGGCGCAAACGGACGGGCAAGGGCAGGTGCACGTCGTCTTCACGGATACCGTTTCAGAAAGCGTAACGCTGACCGCAACGCTTGAGAATGGCGATAACCAGCAGTTGGTCGAGCAGTTTGTTGCTGATAACAGCTCCGCCGCGCTGCAGGAGCTGACCCTGACCCGGGACAACAGCGTTGCAGACGGCATAGCGACTAACGCCGCAAAAGTGTCCGTTAAAGATGTTAACGGCAACCCGGTAAGCGGTATGCATGTGAACTGGCTGTCTGATAAAGGCACTGTCTCTTTCAAGTCTGATGCAGTTACGGATGACAAAGGTGAAGCGGTCGAAACCTTTACCGATACGGTTGCCGAAACCGTCACCGTTAAAGCGCAACTTGATAATGGCAGTAACCTGACGACGCAAAGCCATTTTGTTGCTGACCAGCAGACGGCGACGTTGCAAAATTTAAACGTCACTAAAGACGGCAGCCCGGCAGACGGTACACAAGCAAATACCGCGCAAGTGTATGTTAAGGATGCTAAGGGCAACCCGCTTGCCGGTCAGGAAGTTACCTGGAGCAGTGACAAAGCCGGCGTCGTTTTTGCCTCGGGCGGAAAATCAGACGATAGCGGAAAGGCTACGGTCAGCTATACCAGCTCGGTCGCCCAAACCTTCCAGCTCAAAGCGCAGCTTGCTAACGGACAGAACCTGACCGCTTCGTCGTCATTTGTCGCAGATACCGCAAGCGAGCACATTAAAAGCTATAGCGTAACCAGCGGAGCGCTGGCTAACGGTACCGATACCAACTCCGCGACGGTTATTGTCACCGATAATAACAATAACCCGGTCTCTGATGCTTCCGTGACATGGAGCATTAGCGGCTCAGCGCGTCTGTCCGCTGAAATCGGCACCACCGATCGGGACGGTAAACTAAGCGTAACGTTTACCGATACCAAAGCGGAAGCCGTTAACGTGCGCGTCCAGCTTGGCTCTTCCATCAGCGAGACGAAGTCCAGTACCTTTGTTGGCGATAATGGCAGCGCGAAAATTGGTGAGCTAGCCGTCACCTCCGGCGCGCTGGCGAATGGCACGGCGACCAATGCCGGCAAGGTGACAGTCGTGGATGCTAATGGCAACCCGCTTTCCGGGCTGACCGTTACCTGGACTGTCACAGGAAACGGGAAACTCTCCGCGTCAGAGAGCGTAACGGCAGCCGATGGTACGGCGACGGTTACGGTCGCCGACACGAAAGCGGAACAAGTTACCCTTAGCGCTGCTGTTAATGGCGATACGCAAAGTAAACCGATGACCTTTGTCGCTGATGCGTCCAGCGCCACGATTCAGACGATGACGCTGGATGTCGATGGCAGCAAGGCCAATGGCGTCGCGGCGAACAAGGCTACCGTGCAGGTGGTTGATGGTCAGAAAAACCCTGTGTCCGGATTGGATGTGAGCTGGATTGCCGATAAAACGACCGTGCAACTCTCGCCATCCGGAAAAACGGATAGCGAAGGTAAAGCCAGCGTCACCTTTACGGATACCGTCGCCCAGCAAGTTACGCTAAAAGCCAGCCTGCCCAACGGAAATAACAAATCGACGGTCAGCCAGTTTATTGCCGATACATCAACCGCCACGATCGCCGACATGGTTATCTCTCCGGATAACGTACGCGCCGATGGGGTCGCGCAAAATGTGGCGACGGTAACGGTTAAAGATGCGCAGGGCAATATCCTGCCAGGGCAGAACGTCTCCTGGAGCGCGAGCCGAAGCTCCGTGGTGTTGACCCCGTCGGGCATTACCGACGCCAATGGTCAGGCGCACGTCACGATGACGGACAATGTCGGAGGGAACGTTGATATTACTGCGACGCTGGATAACGCCAGCACGTTAACCAAACAGGCTAACTTTCTGTCCATCAACGTCACGAAGCTGCAGCCAAGCCGCTGGGGGCAAGATGCCAATGGCAACCCCATTACCTTTACGGCGACGGTGACAGATAGCAGCGGCGCGCCGGTGGCAAACAGCGAGGTCGCCTTTAGCAATACCGGCAAGGGAGTGCTGAGCGCGACAACCGCTATGACGGATAGCTCGGGGAACGCGGTTGTCTCGCTCACCGATCTGTATGGTGAAGAGGTGACCGTAGCGGCCCGTGCGACCGTCAATCCGCAGGACAGCGGGCTGCAAAAGACGGTGACATTCTATGCGCAGTCGATTACCAAAGTGATCGCCGGCGGTCATACCTTTGATGCAGCAAGCGGCTTCCCTAAGACCGGCTTTCGCTCAGCGATTTTTCAACTGGTCATTAACGATGATGTTGCCAATAACGCCAATTACACCTGGTCTACCGATCACTATGAATGGGTAAGAGCGGATGCCAACGGCAACGTGCAAATGGTGACAACGCCGGAAAGCGGCAGCAATACCGTTACCGTTACCGCGATGCCGAAATGGGGCGGCCAACCTTTGACGTATACCTTCACCTTGCAACACTGGATCATGGCCTTGAATCATAGCAGTACCAACCCGTCGGACGCAGAGCGTTATTGCGCAGAGGAAAACCTGGAGGTGCCAAGCTACACGGTGCTCTCCAATGGTCAAATCGAGGGGAAAGCAACGCGAGCAGTGGGAACGTTGTGGGGAGAATGGGGAGCGCTTAGTCAATATTCCTGGGGCCATTCCAGCCCTATTGAATCGGACTGGGCAAAAGAAACAAACCCCAGTAATGGCCAGAGAGTGTATGTCAACTGGTATACGGGATATGTTTACGGCTCGCCTTCGGAGGGCGAATTAATGGACATTGCCTGCCATAAAGGATTTTGACTGACAAACGCATTAACCTGTCGGTAAATTCCGTCATTAAAGAGGCGCTTTAGGCGCCTCTTCTTTTATATCGCCCGCTTTATACAATCCATGCCTTATTCCAGGTTCGTTTCTTGATACTTACCCTGATAAGTATTATTTTGCCTGCCCGCTTACCGGAGGGAAGACCCGTGACTGAAGATGAACGCTTCGCCAGCAGGCCGATGGGCATGCGTATGGCGATGATTGTGCGCCAGTGGCGTGCGACGATCGATAACGCTATTACCGATACCGGCCTGACGCAGTCAAGCTGGACGGTATTGATGCAGCTTCACCAGTTGGGGAATAACGTCTCGGTAAGCGAACTGGCGGCAGTCCAGGGTATCGAATTGCCGCCGCTGATGCGCACCCTGACACAGCTGGAAAACCAGGGCTACCTGCTGCGCGCCACATCGCCTTACGACAAACGCTGCCGCCTGCTGAAGCTGACTCCCGACGGGGAGAAGGTGCTGAACAGGCTAAAACAGGTAATTGAAACCTACCAGGCTCGCGTGTCGCAAAACATTCCCGCGCTGGATATGGAAACGTTCAGCCAAACCTTAAATCACATCGCGCGCAATCTGCGGACGATTCGCGAAGAAGATAGCCATAACAATTAAATAATCATGATGACTCCGGAACAAAAATTTGCCCGCTGGGTAAGGGTAAGTATTGCCACCTTTCTGCTGATGTTTGTTTACTTCATCCTGGCGGATATCTGGATCCCGCTGACGCCGGACTCCACCGTAATGCGCGTGGTGACGCCTGTCTCCTCACGCGTATCGGGTTATGTCGCCGTCGTACATGTGCATAACAACAGCCCGGTGAAAAAGGGGGATTTGCTGTTTGAACTGGATCCGGCGCCTTTCCTTAACCAGGTGCAGGGGGCGGAAATCGCACTGCAGCAGGCGCAGTTGACCAACCAGCAGCTGGATGCGCAAATCCTTGCCGCACAGGCGAGCCTAAAAACCGCCCAGCTCACCGCGCATAACAACAAGGTGACCTTTGAGCGCTACCTGCGCCTGAGCGGCCAGCAGAACGTCTCGCAGCAGGATCTGGATAAAACCCGCACCACCTGGCAGACCAGCGAGCAGGCGGTACAGGAGCTGGCGGCGAAAATCCGCGAGCTCACGATTGCGCGCGGCGAGCGCGACGACAGCCGCAACGTAACGCTGCAAAAATACCGCAATGCGCTGGAAGAGGCGCAGCTTAATCTCGGCTGGACGAAAGTGCGCGCCGAAGCCGACGGTATGGTGAGCAACATGCAGTTAAGCCCCGGCTGGTACGCTTCCGCCGGTTCGCCGGCGCTGGCGCTGGTGAGCAACCAGACCGATATCGTGGCCGATTTCCGCGAGAAGAGTCTGCGCCATACGCAGAATGGAACCGATGCCGCCGTGGTGTTCGATGCGCTGCCGGGCCACGTTTTTCACGCGCATGTCGCCAGCCACGATGCGGGCATCCTGGCGGGGCAGGAGGCGGTGAACGGCCAGCTTTCCCAGCCGGAAGAGTCCAACCGCTGGGTGCGCGACGCACAGCGTATGCGTATTCACGTCGCGCTCGACGAGCCGCTGCCGAAATCGCTGCCGACGGGCGCTCGTGCGACCGTTCAGCTCTATAACAGCGAAGGGCCGTTCGCCCGCTTTTTCTCCGGCCTGCAAATCCGTCTGGTGAGCCTGCTGCATTATGTCTATTAATACGCTGGCGCGGGTGTTCACCCCCCATGGCAATATCGTTTACACAGCGAATGATTTTCGTCAGACGCTGCGTATTGTCGTGGCGGGCGTGATGGCGCTAAGTCTGTCGAGTTTTTACAACGTGCAGTACGGCGTTTTCTTCGTGGTCTACCCGATCATGTTGCTTTCGCTGGTGCCGGTGTTTAACCGCCATGTGGCGAAGCAGTTTATCTTCAGCGCGGCTATCAATTGCGTGGAGATGGTGTTGATTATCGGCTGGCTTTCGCAGTGGCCGGTCATCATGACCGGCGTGGTGTTCGCGCTGTACGTCATGCGTTTTCGCTTTATGAGCAAGGGGCCGCTGTTCCTGTTCGGCTCGATGGGCGTGGTCTGCCAGAGCACGATGCTCAACTTTATGAGCTACCCGGGCAACGACTGGCATACGCTGCTTTTCTCTAATATGGAAGCCAGCGTACTGGCGGTGTGCCTGAGCGCGCTGATGCACTATTTATTGCCGGATGTGGAGCCGCGCGGCCGTCCGCCGTTGATTGAAAAAGACGCCGCCCGCGTGCGCCATGAGTCGCTGCTTTCCGGCACGGTGGCGACGCTCAATTTTGTCGTTTTCCAGATGTGCGATCTGAGCGATTCGCTTTCAGCGCTGATGGCGGGCATTCTTATCCTCTTTCCGATGAGTTACCGCGGCGCGGTGCTGAGCTCGATATGGCGGGTGGTTGGCGTGGTGCTGGGGTGTCTTTATATCCTGGCGGTGCAGCTGGTGCTTTACGATCACAGCAGTCATATGCTGTTGATGATGCCGCTTATCGCGCTCGGTTTCGCCTTCAGCGCCCGGCTGCATGTAATGGAGAAAGTGGGCGCGGGCGTCGGGTTTTCCTGCATCACCACGCTTGGCATTATGTTCGGCCAGAATATGCACCCGGATAAAGACCTGGTCTTTAGCGATCTTTACCGCATTAGCTCTGTGACAGTATCGCTGCTGGTGACGCTGACGATGGTCTTTCTGGTGCACCTCATCCTCAACCGCTTTGCGGCAACGCGTTATGTGGTGCAGAGCGAGAATAAATAGCCCCCTGGTGCGGCTGGTAGCCGGTTGCGTACGGGCGATTAAGAAACGCCGCTTGCCGACGAGCCGGCTCAACGCAGGCGGCATCGTTGATGAAATCATTCTGCAAACCTGCCGCTGCGTCCCATTGTCAAAGAAACGACGGCAGGCTATCGCGTTGCTGTAATAAAGTAAGCTTCTTGCCTGTTCTTCTTTCACGTTGCTGGCGGCGGGGTTGAGCCCGCAGTGTGCCATTCATATTCACTCCTTACGCTATTTGTATAATGTCGTCGCCCTGACGCGGCGGATATTAGCGATCTGCAATGGGTTTTATTAAAAATATTCTCATATTTATTACTGGTATAAATAATTACCGGGGAGTTATTTCTGGATGAAACAGTTTAATGATTAATTCTGTTTTTCTGTGGGCAGCGGGCAATGAGCGGGAACGGCTTTGGGATAAGACTCCGCGGCGATCAGTAGGCAAAAACTCCACTTACTGTTAACAGGAATAATTGACTGTATGACTTTTCACGTCAGTATGATTGCTTAGAGAAGCTTAGACAGAATCTGAAAAAAAGCGCCTTTCTGGCATTTGTTTTACTTGAGTAAAACCTGAGATGTTACGATACGACAATGATTACTATAGGGAAATAAGCGCGGCGCGGTAAATCTTCTGCACTTATCGGTTTGCGTTGCCGGAAAGGGCCGGTAACGCTCGCTCTGGCGAGTCTTATTTGCGAACTTAATATTTTTGCATTTATTTTTTCCAAAAGCGAAGCAGATAAATGTCTGGTCGTAATAACCTGACGAAATACGCTATGACAACGTTGAAGGGCGCTGCATTTACCGCAGGACATCAACAAAACCCGCTCTTTCTCGCCGTGTTCGACGACATGCAGCGAATGTTCAACGCCCGCGCCGCGCTGTCACCTTAATTAAGGAATTTACGATGCCTGTTACCCCGCGTCGCCTGAAAACAGGCGGAGATCCCCGCCCGCTTGCCGGGCACCGTCTGCTACGCGAAGAGCTCAGCAAACTCTCTCACCCGGCGCGGCCCGACGTAGACTGGCGAAAAGTCGAACAACTTTGCCTGTCGCTGTTTGAGGTGAATGGCGTAGAACTGCAAACCACCGCCTGGTATACGCTCGCTCGCACCCGGCTTGCGGGCCTGCACGGGCTGAACGAAGGGCTGGCTATGCTGGAAGCGCTTATCAGCTACCACTGGGGAAACCTCTGGCCGCAGCCGGTCCACGCCAGAATGGAAATTGTCAGCAGCCTGAGTCAGCGCCTCCAGCAGGCGCTACGTACGCTGACGTTTAAATGGGCGGATTTGAGCCAGCTCTATCAGGCTGAGGAGCATCTTACCCGCACGGGAGAAGCGCTTGAGCGACTCGAACTTAAACATTTAAGCCAGCTGGAAACGCTGCGCACGCAGGTGCACAACGCCGCAGTGCGGCTGGAGAACAGTAACGCTGACGCTGGCGAAACTTCTTCTGACGCGGGGACTGTCTTACCGTTTTGCGCGCTGAATAACCCGGTTTTGCCTGAAGAAGAGGAAACCGCGCGGTGGGTGTTTGTGGCGCAGCCTGAGCCGGCGGCAAAGGCGCAGACTGACAGAAGCCGCCTGTCGCCGGTAAAACCCTTTATCGGCGGGATGCTCACTATGCTGCTGCTTATGGGCGCGGCGGCAGAAGGGTGGCGGCTTTTCAACCGTGCGGAACCGCTGAGCGACACGTTAAACGCGTCGCTCGCCCCTTTTGCGCAAGTGCTGACCCGCGAGCAACAACAAAAGCTGAAACAGCAGGGCGCGCCCGCGAATATCGCAGCGCGAACAGAGCGACAGCTGGTGCGACTTTCCCGTCTGCCGCCGGACTGGACGTTCCGCTACGCCCGGCAACTGCTGGCGCAGGCGCAAGCTTTCCAGCCCGGTGACGCGACGGTTGAACAACTTTCTCAGCAATGGGAGCGTCAGTTAACGGCGGCGGCTTCCACGCAGGAGAGCCTTAACGGCTGGCATCAAGGAATGGAACAACTGCAACAGCTTACGCAGCGGCTTAACGCCCTGGACGAGCGGCGCGGCAAATATTTAACGGCAAGCGAACTGAAAACAATGGTGTTTGCCATCCAGCAATCGCTGTCGGCAACCCCGCCGGTGGAGGAGCAGTTGCGTCAGATTGATGGGCAGCAAAATAATGCGGTTGCGCCTGCTGCGCTGTATCAACAAACGGAAATGCATTTGCAGCAGCTATTGAGCCGTTACGCATTGTTAAAGGACCGTCAGGGCGGGGCGGCGCAATAGCTTGCCGGGAAGCGTTTAGCGACAGGTGAATCAAAGGGCGCGGCTTTGGCTTACTGGCCAAATGGCAGTGTATTCCCGACGCGAGGCCGTGATCCGCGTGTTTAAGCAAAAAAGTTAGCGATAAGACAAGCTTTGCGGGAAATCGTACAGAAAAGCGAAAATCGAAAAGGATAACGTGATTTGGTGCGTCCGAGTGGACTCGAACCACCGACCCCCACCATGTCAAGGTGGTGCTCTAACCAACTGAGCTACGGACGCACTAAGAAGATGGTGCGTTCAATTGGACTCGAACCAACGACCCCCACCATGTCAAGGTGGTGCTCTAACCAACTGAGCTATGAACGCATTGCTGTGTGACAGCGGGGACGAATATTAACGGCAGGCCCGGCGGCTGGCAAGAGCAAAAGGGTAATTTTTCAGGAGATTTAGCGCGATTGCCGCGTAAGTGCACAGAATGATGAGAAAGTGATCGGATTAAGATGGCGGCGCGCGTTTGCGCATCTTGGTAAAGGGGTGGACAAAAAGCGCCACCCCTTGTTTATCCAACGCCGCTGCGCATAACGGGGCGGCGACAGGACTCGCCCCTGAAACGGTCAGCGCAGCACCGCCGGTTACCTCGCCGCGCGGTGCAAAATAACCGACGAAGGCTGGCGCTGGAGATAGCGCATGCGCCAAAACATCATGATCGCCGCGCTCGTCAACCCGATGATAAAACCGGTCCAGAACCCTGCAGGCCCCATCGGCTCTACCACCAGGTCGGTCAACGCCAGTACATAGCCGCTCGGCAAACCCAGCACCCAATAGGCGATAAAAGTAATAAAGAAAATGGAGCGCGTATCTTTGTATCCTCTCAGCACGCCGCTGCCGATGACCTGAATGGAATCGGAAATCTGGTACACCGCCGCCAGCAGCATCAGGAACGAGGCCAGCGCCACAACTTCCGGATTATCGTTGTAGAGCAGGGCGATATGTTTGCGCATTACCACGGTAAAAATCGCAGTGACGATGGCCATACAGACGCCGACGGCAATGCCCGTCCAGGCGGATGTCTGCGCATCCAGCGTCGAGCCCTGACCGAGACGATATCCCACGCGAATAGTGACTGCCGCAGCAAGGGACATCGGCAAAACAAACATCAGCGAGCTGAAGTTAAGGGCTATCTGGTGGCCGGCGACATCGACGATGCCGAGCGGAGAAACCAACAGCGCCACGACGGCAAACAACGTAACTTCGAAAAACAGCGCCAGCGCAATCGGCAAGCCTAGCTGCGTCAGGCGTTTAATGACCGCCCAGTCCGGTTTGCCGAAATGCTGCGCATGCTGAATGTCGCGCATAGCGTGGGCGCGCTTAACATACAACAACATACTGGCGAACATCACCCAGTAAACGGATGCGGTCGCCACGCCACAACCCACGCCGCCAAGCTCCGGCATACCATAATGGCCGTAGATAAAAATGTAGTTAACCGGGATATTCACCAGCAGGCCGATAAACCCAATCACCATGCCGGGTTTGGTTCTCGCCAGGCCTTCACACTGGTTACGCGCCACCTGGAAACATAAATAACCCGGCGTCCCCCAGAGCAGCGCCCGCAGATAACCGACCGCTTTATCCGCCAGCTGCGGGTCGATATTATGCATGGCGTGAATGATATAACCGGCGTTCCACAGCACGACCATCACCAGTACGGATACCATTCCGGCAAGCCAGAAGCCCTGGCGCACCTGATGCGCGATGCGGTCGCGGCGACCCGAGCCATTGAGCTGCGCGATGGTTGGCGTAAGCGCCAGCAGCAGGCCGTGGCCAAAAAGGATGGCTGGCAGCCAGATAGAGGTACCGATAGCGACGGCGGCCATGTCGGTGGCGCTGTAGCCGCCCGCCATAACCGTATCGACAAATCCCATCGCCGTCTGGGCGATTTGCGCAAGGATCACCGGGATTGCCAGAGCTAATAACTGACGCGCTTCGATGAAATACTTCTGCACGTGAACACCTGTATTTTGTAGTTATTTGAAAGACAAAAAAGCCGCCTTAACTGGCAGCAAGAAGAAATTGCAGGGGAATGAGTCAGACTATTGTAGCGGGAGTTCACTATTAAGCCAGTGAAATAATGCGCTATTCCCGCTACAGGCTGGCAAGGAGAATTTCCAACTGTTATTGTGCTCAATATGCAGGTGGCGGCGAAATGCCGCCGTTTTATCGAATTCAGGAGTGGTTAATATGTTTACAGGCATTGTGCAGGGCACCGGCAAAGTCGTCGCCATTGATGAAAAACCGAACTTTCGTACCCACGTTGTGGAGTTGCCGGAGGCGCTCCTGCCGGGGCTTGAGACCGGCGCTTCGGTTGCGCACAACGGCTGCTGCCTGACGGTGACGGAAATAAACGGCAACCGCATCAGCTTCGACTTAATGAAAGAAACGCTGCGTATCACTAACCTGGGCGATTTACAGGAAGGCGACGTAGTGAACATTGAGCGAGCCGCAAAATTCAGCGATGAAATCGGCGGTCATTTAATGTCCGGGCATATTATGACCACGGCGGAAGTCGCGAAAATCCTGACCTCGGAAAATAACCGGCAGATCTGGTTTAAATTACAGGACCCGACGCTGATGAAGTATATTCTGCACAAAGGTTTTATCGGCGTGGATGGCATTAGTCTGACGGTAGGCGAGGTTACGCCGACGCGTTTTTGCGTCTATTTAATTCCTGAAACGCTGCAGCGCACGACGTTAGGGGCGAAAAAACTGGGGCAGCGCGTGAATATTGAAATCGACCCGCAAACGCAGGCGGTCGTGGATACGGTCGAGCGCGTATTAGCAAGCCGCGAAGCGGCAGCCGCAGCGCTGGCGGTTAACGAAGAACCTAAATAAGTAAAATCCTAATAAAAATAAACCCCGGGACTGCCGGGGTTTATTTTTAGCGGGGGACACGCAATCCGTTTTCAATGCCGCGGCTGAAGACCACCTGCCAGAGTTGAATATCCCGGGCGCGGAATGCGCCAGCGCAGGCGTTCAGATAATAAACGAACATCCGTTTAAAGCGCTCGGAATAGTTATCAGCGATTTCCGGCCAGGCATTCAGAAAGCGTTCATGCCAGGCCATCAGGGTCTTATCGTAATCTGCGCCGAAATTATGCCAGTCTTCCATCACGAAATGGCGCTCGCTGGCGTCGGCGATTTGCCGCACGGAAGGCAGACAGCCGTTCGGGAAGATATATTTATCGATCCACGGGTCGACATTGTTATCGGTTTTACGCGAACCAATAGTATGCAGCAGGAAAATACCGTCCGGCTTGAGATTGCGGTCGGCCACTTCAAAATAGGTAGCGTAATTTTTCGGGCCGACATGTTCAAACATCCCGACAGAGACAATGCGGTCAAAGGCATCGTTCAGGTCGCGATAATCCTGCAGCAGGATCGTCACGTCCAGCCCCTGGCAGCGCTCCTGCGCCATTTTCTGCTGTTCAGCGGAAATGGTGACGCCCACCACGGAAACGCCGTAATTGCGCGCCGCAAACTCCGCCAGCCCGCCCCAGCCGCAGCCGATATCCAGTAAACGCATGCCAGGCTGCAATTGCAGCTTATCGCAAATCAGCTTCAGCTTATTATTCTGGGCGTCGAGGAGATTCTCCGCTTCTTTCCAGTAGCCGCAGGAATACTGCATGTGCGGGTCGAGCATGCGGGTAAAGAGATCGTTGCCAAGGTCGTAGTGCTCTTTGCCGACAATCCAGGCGCGTTTTTTTGATTGCAGGTTAACAAGGCGGGCGCCAAGAATGCGCAGCGTATCTTTGAAATGGTGGGGCAGCTGTTTTTCCAGCCCGGCGCGCAGCACTTTGGTAAAAAACTGGTCGAGTCTTTCGCACTCCCACCAGCCATCCATGTAGCTTTCGCCAAGACCCAGCGAGCCCTCCTGCAAAACACGTTTAAAGAAATTGGGGTTTTTAACCTGTATATCAGAGGGGGCGGGGCCGTTAATGGTTATGCCGGCCCGGTTGAGCATTTCGCTTGCAATGCGATACCACTCATTGTCCCGGATGCTGACTTCTTCTATACACGATGAACTCATAGCTTCTCCATCACCTGTGTGATCAGAACCTTCAAACAGCGTAGTCGCAATTTGAGGCTGGTGAGAAATCTCACGGACTAATCCGCGTGCCTGATATCCGACGTAGAACAGAGGAAGGGAGGATACCCTTGCCAGAAAAGCCTTCCATAGCAAAACGGGAGCGCTCCGGCTCCCGTTACTGCATAATATTTATGAGATTTATTGCAAAGCCGCGAATCAGTATAGGCGGCAAATTCTGATGATTCAACCGAATATTGTTAGCAACCTAATTACATAAATATGACATTATCGATGCCGTTATGATGCGTGCGGCGAAGACTGCGCGGGTTGCCGCTCAGTTTCTACCACCTTCAGGCCCCGCATTTTATAGCCCCAGCCCACCAGCAGCACCGTCCCTAACATCACGCTGGTGGTGGAAAACAGCGGCGCGGCGACCAGCCAGGAAACCAGCAGACTGGCGATAAAACAGAGCCCCAGTTGCAGCGTATTCTGCAACGCCGCCGCACGCCCGGTAGCCTGTGGGAACGGCTGCAGCGCCGCCGCCACGACAATCGGATAGATAGCGCCATTCGCCATCGCCATCAGACAGAAGGGAATGAGCAGCATCGTCAGGGTCGCGTTTTCATACAACCCCACAGCCCAGGTCGCCGCCACGCTCAGAGCAAACGCTATCAGCAGCCAGGGCAGCAGTTGCGCGCCCGGCAAGCGTTGCAGCGCAGCGCGGCAGCCGTAGCCGCCGATAAGAAAAGCAATCGTCTGCGGCACATAACTTAAGCCAATTACAGCAGGGCTGTAGCCCATTTCACTAAGAATAAAGGGTGAGCCGGTGAGCCAGGCGAAAAAACTGGCGGAGCAGGCGGCGTAAATAAGCACGTTGCCGCGATAAGCGGATGAGCGCAGCAGGGTGCCAAAGCGGATTTTTTCCGCCTGCGGTTCAGCCGCGGGTTTAACACGCGGCTGCAGGCGCAGCGCCGGCAACATCAGCAGCAGCGTCACGGCGAACAGTACGACGAAAATGGCCCGCCATTCGAAATGGTTCAGCAGCCAGCTGCCCAGCAGCGGCGCCAGAGCCGGAGAAAGCCCCACCAGCGGCATAATCGTCGCGAAAATACGGTTAACGCGGTGCGCCGGGTAGTAATCCGTCACCAGCGCCTGCCAGATAACCGCGGCGGCGCACACGCCTACCGCCTGCACGAAGCGCAACGCCAGCAGCGCCGCCGCGTTTTCCACCCACAGCATACCTATGCAGCCGACGGCGAAAATCGCAAGGCCCGTCAGCAGAACGGGACGGCGACCAAAGCGATCTGAAAGCGGTCCCCAGAGCAGCTGCGCCACGGCGAAACCCGCCAGAAACAGGCTCAGGGAGGCGCTGATGGCCGCCGCCTGCGTTTGCAGATCCTGCTGAATAGCGGCGAAAGCGGGCAGATACATATCGGTCGCCAGAAAGCCGAGCACGCTAAGCCCGGCCAGCCAGACAAGAAAAATTTTCGAGGGTTGCATAGGTTCCTCTTATGACGCTTTAACGAAGACCGCGAGTGTAAAGAGTGCAGCCTGCAATGTGAAACGCTAATATTTGGCGATTGCGTTCAAAAATTTTGCAGGCATAACATGTGGTCCGAATATTCTCTGGAAGTGGTTGATGCGGTTGCCCGCAGCGGAAGTTTCAGCGCGGCGGCCCAGGAGTTGCATCGCGTACCCTCAGCCGTCAGCTATACGGTCCGACAACTGGAGGAATGGCTGGCGGTGCCGCTCTTTGAACGTCGCCATCGTGACGTAGTGCTCACGCCCGCCGGCGCCTGGTTTTTAAAAGAAGGGCGTTCTGTTATCAAAAAAATGATGATCACGCGTCAACAGTGCCAGCAAATAGCCAACGGCTGGCGCGGGCAGCTTTCTATCGCTGTCGATAACATTGTCCGCCCCGAACGCACCCGCCAGCTGGTGCTGGATTTCTATCGGCATTTTAACGATGTCGAACTGAAAATTTCTCAGGAGGTTTTCAATGGCGTCTGGGACGCGCTGGCGGATGAACGCGTGGAGGTGGCGATTGGCGCGACGCAGGCGATTCCGGTAGGCGGCCGCTATGCATTTAGGGATATGGGCATGTTGAGCTGGCATTGCGTGGTGGCAAGCCAGCACCCTCTTGCGCAACAGAACGCGCCGCTTAGTGACGACCAGCTGCGCGAATGGCCCTCGCTGGTGCTGGAGGATACGTCGCGTTCGCTGCCCAAGCGCATTACCTGGCTGCTGGATAACCAGCGTCGGGTGATTGTGCCGGACTGGCCTTCAGCGGCGGATTGCCTGAGCGCGGGTTTGTGCGTCGGCATGGTGCCGTCGCATTTCGCGCGCCCGTGGCTTAAACGCGGCGAGTGGCGGGCGCTGATGCTGGAAAACCCGTTCCCGGACGCCGCCTGTTGCCTGACGTGGCGGCAAAACGACGCCTCTCCGGCGTTGCAGTGGCTGTTGGATTATTTAGGCGACAGTGAGACGTTGAACCGGGAGTGGTTGCGGGAGCCGGATTAACCGGCCCCCGGCAGGATTAGCGGCGATAGTCGCGGAAGGGACCGTCCGCCACGGAGCGGCGCTCAATCAGACGCGGATGCACTTCAATGGTCTGCGACTCTTCACGCTTGTTGACAATACGGTCCAGCAGCATGTTGAACGCCGTCTGGCCGAGAGTCTCTTTCGGCTGATGAATAGTGGTCAGCGCCGGGCTGAAATAGCGGGCGTTGCGCACGTTGTCATAGCCGATAATAGAAATATCGTGCGGTACGCGCAGCCCCATCTCGTCGGCGGCGCAAATCGCGCCCATCGCCATGATATCGCCGCCGCAAAAGACTGCGGTGGGGCGATGCGGCTGCGAAAGCATCTGCTGCATGGCGCGGTAGCCCGATTCCGGCTCGAAGTCGCCCTGGACAATCCAGTTTTCCGGCATTGAGATCATCGCTTCCTTCAGCGCCTTCATAAAGCCTGCCAGGCGGCCTGCGCCGGTGTTGCGCTCAAGCGGCCCCGGGATAACGCCAATTTCGCGATGACCGCGTTCGATTAAATAGCGCCCGGCGATATATCCGCCCTGGAAAGCGTTATCGATTACCGAGTCGGTGAAATCCGCTTTTGCCTCGCCCCAGTCCATCACCACCATAGGAATGTGACGGTACTCTTCCAGCATGCTGAGCAGCGACTGCGGATATTCGGAGCACATTACCAGCAGGCCGTCGACGCGTTTTTGCGCCATCATCGACAGGTAAGCGCGCTGTTTTTCCAGGTTGTTATGAGCGTTGCCAAGAATCAGCGTGTAACCCTTGGCGAAACAGCTGTTTTCCACCGCTTCGATGATCTCTGCGAAATAGGGCGCCTCGCTGCTGGTCGCAAGCAGACCGATGGATTTGGTGTGGTTAACCTTAAGACTGCGCGCCACGGCGCTCGGCGAGTAGTGCAGTTCTTTAATTGCCGCCCATACCGCGTTGCGCGTCTCTTCCGCGACAAAACGGGTTTTGTTAATTACATGTGATACAGTTGTAGTGGAAACGTTTGCTCGCTTCGCGACGTCTTTAATTGTTGCCATTAGTTGTCACTCCAGACCATGCCCTAACTTCCTGAAAAAACGCTGGTTAAACGTTTGCCTACGCTACCCCCTTGCGGCAACGAAAACGTTGCATCAGGCCGGGAAAAGCCAGTTCGGCTGGAAGGAGAGGGGGGTAATGGCCGGTACATAATAAATTAGCCGAGAATTTTGGCCGATCTTGCGCAAAAGGGGAAGAGGGAAAACGCATATCAGACTAAATCAAAGAGGATTTTTGCGTTGGACTATGTAAAAATGAAGCGCACCCGCTTTTTGTAGGGTTAAAAAGGAGAACAAATGAGTACCGAACTGAAATTTTCGCTGGTTACCACCGTCGTTGTGCTGGGTCTGATTGTGGCTTCGGCGCTGACGGCGGTAATGCACTGATTCGCTTGCCGGGAGAGGGGTTAACTTTCCCTCTCCTCATCATTTTTCCTTATAAATCCCCACGTTGTCCTTTCTTTTATTGCCCGTTCGGGTAATCATTAGCAAATAACAAAAAAGCTACACCCTTAACAAAATCGCAAATATCTTTTGCGATTCTTGTGACTTCTGTCCCAAAGCTATATCTGACATGCTGATTGGCATTCCGTTCTTGTCAGTTGCGCAACCGCCGCTGACGCTCTCTCGTTTTGTCTGGAGTTTTGCATGAGAGTTAATTTTCCTTTACTGGCGCTGGCGATTGGCGCTTTTGGTATCGGCACCACCGAGTTCTCGCCGATGGGGTTGCTGCCGGTTATCGCGAAAGGCGTTGATGTGTCTATACCCGCCGCTGGCATGTTGATTAGCGCCTATGCGATAGGGGTAATGGTTGGCGCGCCGCTGATGACGCTGCTGCTTTCGCACCGCTCGCGCCGCAACGCGCTTATCTTCCTGATGGCGATTTTTACCGTCGGCAACGTCCTCTCGGCCATTTCGCCGGATTACGGCACGCTGCTGGCGTCGCGCATCCTCACCAGCCTCAACCATGGCGCTTTCTTTGGGCTGGGGTCCGTCGTGGCGGCAAGCGTGGTGCCGAAACATAAGCAAGCGAGCGCGGTGGCGACCATGTTTATGGGACTGACTATCGCCAACATTGGCGGCGTGCCTGCGGCGACCTGGCTTGGCGAAGTTATCGGCTGGCGTATGTCATTCCTGGCGACCGCCGGGCTGGGCGTCGTCTCTATGATAAGCCTCTTTTTCTCCTTGCCGAAAGGCAGCGCGGGCGAACGCCCCGATGTGAAGAGCGAACTGGCCGTGCTGATGCGCCCGCAGGTGGTCAGCGCGTTGCTGACGACGGTCCTCGGCGCTGGCGCGATGTTTACGCTTTATACCTATATTGCGCCAGTGCTGCATAAAGTGACTGACGCTACGCCTGCATTTATTACCGGCATGCTGGTGCTGATTGGCGTAGGCTTCTCAATTGGCAACTACCTTGGCGGACGTCTGGCGGATCGTTCGGTCAACGGCACGCTTAAAGGCTTCCTGCTGCTGCTGATTGTGATTATGGCCGCTATCCCGCTGCTGGCGCGCAGCGAGGTGGGCGCGGCGGTGAGCATGGTTATCTGGGGCGCGGCGACCTTTGCCGTGGTGCCGCCGTTGCAGATGCGCGTAATGCGCGTGGCGAGCGAAGCGCCGGGCCTTTCTTCTTCGGTGAACATCGGCGCGTTCAACCTCGGCAACGCGCTGGGGGCGGCGGCAGGCGGCGCGGTTATCCAGGCGGGTCTTGGCTACAGCTTTGTACCGGTAATGGGGGCGATTATCGCCGCGCTGGGGCTGCTGCTGGTCCTCTTTTCCTCACGGCGCAATGCTGAAAAAGCCTTCGCGGCGGAATAAATAAAAAAGGGAAGCGCAGGCTTCCCTTTTTTTTGTTTAAAATTCAGCGGATGGTGCGCGGCGTCATCACCCGACGCGCGCCAACATAGTGACGCTGCCAGTAATCTTCGCTCAGTGAAGTTATCTGAATATCCCGACCGCTGCGCGGAGACTGGATAAACTTGCCGTTGCCGACATAAACGCCCACGTGATCGGCGGTGCCGCGCCCCTGAGTGCGGAAGAAGACCAGATCGCCGCTCTCCAGCTCGCCTCGGTCAACCGGGGCGGCGTCGCGCAGGTGGTACATCTCATTCGCGGTACGCGGAATGCGGAATTTCACCAAATCCTTATAGGCGTAGTAGATGAGCCCGCTGCAATCAAAGCCGGTGCGCGGCGAGGTGCCGCCCCAGCGATAAGGCTTGCCTATCTGGCCCATTAGCTTAGTCAGCGCCGTTTTTTGCGCTTTCTGCACGCGAAGCTTATGCGCTGCGGCGATGGTGGTCGGCTGGTCCGATTTAACTTTCACACAGCGTTTTTTATGACCTTTGCGTTTGGTGCACTGCTCGGTGTAGGCCAGCGTCTGCGCTTTTTTGCCTTTCAGCGTTAAGTCAGAAGAGGAGATTTTACCGCGCCGGGCGAGTGTTTTACCGGATGCTGACGCTTTGGCTTTTTTGCTGGAAGAAGAGGCGACGCGCTTAGTAGAGGTTTTGCCTGAGGATTTTTGCTTGCTGGTGGTTTTAATCTGGCTGCTTTGCTTCTTCGTTTTAGCGTTATGCGCCTTTTGAATAGCCGACGGACGCGCGTTTTCTGAAGCGTGCGTTAACGGACTCAGTGTCAGACTGGTAAAAAATAGAGCACAGAGCGTGATGGTGATTTTATTAATCCGCGCCACTGAGCATTCCCCTGATGATGGCGGCAATCGTGCCCGCGTATGATTTTTTAAAAACCAGCCGATTCTAATCTAAAAAAATGACAAAAGTTAATAGCCATTTGCCGTCATCGATACGTTTCGTTATCAAGCGCAAAAAAAATGTGCATTTTTCCGCTTTCCCGCGTCGCGTTGTCGGTATGTAAAGCGAGCTGTCGGCAAAGATAGTATGCCGATCGGCGACATAAAAGTGTTATTCTTAATGAATGTTTAACCCCGGCTACGGGCGTGGCGGTCAGCGCAAAATTTGCGCCCGGCCGTTACAATGAAAAGCTCCTGCCGTTAAGAAGCTTGAGGAAGCAAGACAATGAGCACAACCCTTGAAAAAATTCAGCGCCAGATCGCCGAAAACCCCATCCTGCTTTATATGAAAGGTTCGCCGAAGCTGCCAAGCTGTGGCTTCTCCGCCCAGGCCGTGCAGGCGCTTTCCGCCTGCGGCGAGCGCTTCGCTTACGTGGATATTCTGCAAAACCCGGATATCCGCGCCGAGCTGCCGAAATACGCTAACTGGCCGACCTTCCCGCAGCTGTGGGTGGATGGCGAACTGGTCGGCGGTTGCGATATCGTTATCGAAATGTATCAGCGCGGCGAGCTGCAGCAGCTTATTAAAGAAACCGCGGCGAAGTACAAATCTGAAACGCCGGATGCTGAATAAGCCCGATGTAATAAAAAAGCGACCCACCGGGTCGCTTTTTTTATGGCGTGTCTTGCGCCGCAGGCAACGGCCAGCCGCCGAGCCGCTTCCAGCGGTTAACGATTTCACAAAACAGCAGCGCCGTCTGCTCGGTATCGTAAAGCGCGGAGTGCGCCTGGGTGGCATCGAAGGGAAGGCCCGCCGCGGTGCAGGCTTTCGCCAGCACCGTTTGCCCCAGCGCCAGGCCGCTTAACGCCGCCGTGTCAAAAGTGACAAACGGATGAAAAGGGTTGCGCTTCAGGGAAGCGCGCTGCGCTGCCGCCATCATAAAGCTGTGATCGAATGTCGCGTTATGCGCCACCATAATCGCCCGGTTGCAGTCGCTCTCCTTCATCCCCTTGCGCACCATTTTAAAGATAGCGTGCAGCGCGTCATATTCGCTTACGGCGCCGCGCAACGGATTGTGCGGATCGATGCCGTTAAAGGCCAACGCTTCCGGCTGCAAAATAGCGCCTTCAAAGGGCTCGACGTGAAAGTGAAGGGTCTCATCCAGCGAGAGCCAACCCTGTTCGTCCATCTTCAGGGTGACGGCGGCAATTTCCAGCAGCGCATCGGTTTTGGCATTAAATCCGGCAGTCTCCACATCGATGACGACGGGGTAAAAGCCACGAAAACGGTCGCACAGACCTGCAAGTTGCGGGGTATCGGACATCAGGGTCTCATATAATGGGGAGTTAAAGCAGCGCGTATTATGGCAAATTTCGGGACGGGATGCAGCAGGGCGGGCGCGAAGGCCCGCCGGGAAGGATCAGTTGCCGAGGCCGCGACCGGCGTCTTTTTCTTCGATAAGCTCAATCTTGTAGCCGTCCGGATCTTCCACAAACGCGATAACGGTGGAACCGCCTTTAACCGGGCCCGCTTCACGCGTCACGTTGCCGCCGTTGTTGCGAATGCGCTCGCAGGCTTGCGCCGCGTTTTCCACGCTAATGGCGATGTGGCCGTAAGCGGTGCCGAGTTCATAGCTCTCCACGCCCCAGTTGTAGGTCAGTTCGATAACCGCTTCTTCGCTCTCCGGGCCATAACCGACAAACGCCAGAGAATATTTATATTCCGGGTTTTCGCTGGTGCGCAGCAGCTTCATGCCCAGCACGTTGGTGTAGAAATCAATAGAGCGTTGCAGATCGCCGACGCGCAGCATGGTGTGAAGTAAGCGCATAATATCCTCTTAAATCTATGAAATGTAAGTCGTGGTTTGTTAAAGCACTGTTATGAGTATAGCGGCGAAAGAACGCCGCTATCAATGAAGGGATTAAAGCGTTGGGTAATCGATGTAGCCTTCCGCGCCGCCGCCGTAGAAGGATTCAGGGCGCTGCGGGTTGAGTGCTGCTTTTTTGCGCAGGCGTTCCACCAGGTCCGGGTTGGCGATGTAGTCGCGACCAAAAGCGACGGCATCAATCAGTCCTTTTTCGATCAGCGCTTCGGCTTTTTCACGGGTATAAGCGCCGGCGCCGATAATCGCGCCGTCAAAGCGCTCGCGCACTTTCTGGCGGAACTCATCGCTGTAAGGCGCGCCGCCCGCCCAGTCCGGCTCGGACAGGTGCAGATAGGCGATGCCGCGTTTGTTAAGTTCTTCAATCAGGTAAAGCGCATCCGCTTCTTCATCCGGGCCGTTATCCACATTCTGGAACGTGCCGACAGGCGACAGGCGAATGCCGATGCGATCGGCGCTCCACTCTTTGCTGACCGCGTCGACCACTTCCAGCACCAGACGCGCGCGGTTTTCTACGCTGCCGCCGTACTGGTCGTTACGCTGGTTGGCGCTCGGGGAGAGGAACTGGTGCAGCAGGTAGCCGTGAGCGGAGTGCAGCTCGACCAGATCGAAACCGGCGTCGCGCGCGTTGCCTACCGCCTTGCGGAAATCGTCGACGATGCCCGGAATTTCGTGCGTTTCCAGCGCGCGCGGCGTCGTGGTGTCTACACGGATAGCTTTGCCGTTTTCATCACGCAGAGAAGTACGCGTGCCGGAGTTGATAGCGGACGGAGCCACCGGCGCTTCGCCGCCAGGCTGCAGGCTGCTGTGAGAAATGCGGCCGGTGTGCCAGAGCTGTACGGCGATGCGGCCTGCTTTTTCATGTACCGCCGCAGTGATTTTTTTCCACGCCGCTACCTGTTCATCGCTATGCAGACCCGGAGCCCCCGCATAACCTTTCGCCTGCGCGGAAACCTGCGTCGCTTCGCTGATGATAAGACCAGAGCTGGCGCGCTGGCGGTAATACTCCACCATCATCGCGGTAGGAATATCGCCTGGCTCGATGCTGCGCAGACGGGTCAGCGGCGCCATAAAGACGCGGTTCGGAACGGTAACAGCGCCCACTTTAAGCGGGGTAAACAGTTTTTCGGACGGCATAATGTCTCCTGAGTAGACCGGTCGTCTAGTGACAAGGGAAATAAAAAGCGCCTGCCTGAGCGGGCGCTCAAAGAATCTGTTCTACATGTTTTAACGTGCTTTCCAGCGGCACGCCGCTGCGGGAAATCTTGGCCTGCAGGCTGGCGCCAAGCCACAATACATACAGCACCTGCGCCTGCGTTTGCGCATCATTCGCGCCGTTGAGGCTTTTTTCCGCCATGCCGTGCTCAAGGGTCTGCGCGAGAAGCGCGATAACCTGGGCGGCGCCTTTATCCAGCGCGCTGCGCATATCTTCTGATAAATCGCATACTTCTGCCGACAGTTTTACGGTCAGACAGCCGCTAATCGTGCCCTGATGACAGTACTGACGCAGCGTCTCCTGATACCAGTCGAGGATCTTCTCCCGGCAGGTGCGATCCGCGCGGTCGAAATGTTGGCGCAGCCGTTCATGATAATGCGCATAGTGCCGCTCCAGCATCGCTACCCCAAACGCCTCTTTAGAGCGAAAGTAGTGGTAGAACGAGCCCTTCGGCACGCCTGCGGTTTTCAACAGTTCGCTCAGCCCCATGCCGGTAAAACCGCGCTGCAGGCATAGCTGCTCGCCGGTAGCAAGGAGGTGTTCGCGGGTATCAGTATCATGCGTTTTCATGGCCATTACCGTACTAGACCATTCGGTCTAATGCAAGCCTGTATCAGTAAATGAAGGGTTCTTTACTGTGACGTTGTCACTTTTTACGGCGCTTATTCAAGGAAGACGCTTGTGCAAAAGCGCACTTTACCCGCTACAGGCTTGCAAGCGTTCAAAAGAGAGGCTTCAATTGTAGCAACTCTGTTAATGAGGAGCCGTTGTGGCCGAGCAGCTAGAGTTTTTCCCCGTTCCCAGCCCTTGTCGGGGTATTTGCCAGAGCGACGAGCGCGGGTTCTGCCGCGGCTGCCTGCGCAGTCGGGATGAGCGTTTTAACTGGCAGAAGATGAGCGATGCGCAAAAGCAGGAAGTACTGCGGTTGTGCCGCCAGCGCCTGCTGCGTAAGCTGCGCGCGGCTAAACCCGAGCCGCCCGAAGAACCCCAGCAGCCTTCACTGTTTTAATCGTGCGACTATCGTATACTCCGGCGCAGTGTTTATTTTATCCCGAGGAAAAGAGAGATGGTTCAACGTATTACCCTCGCACCACAGGGGCCGGAGTTCTCCCGCCTGGTGATGGGCTACTGGCGGTTGATGGAATGGAAATTCTCCGCCCGTGAGTTGGTCAGCTTCATTGAAGCGCACCTTGATTCAGGCATCACCACAGTTGATCACGCGGATATTTATGGCGGCTATCAGTGCGAAGCCGCCTTTGGCGAAGCGCTCCGTCTGGCGCCGCACCTGCGCCAACGTATAGAGATCGTGACTAAATGCGGGATAGCCACGACGGCGAAGGAAGAAAACACCCTCGGGCACTATATCACCAGCCGTGAGCATATCCTGCGCAGCGCTGAAACCTCGCTGAAAAACCTGGCCACCGACTCTCTGGACCTGCTGCTTATTCACCGTCCCGACCCGCTGATGGATGCCGACGAAGTGGCGGAAGCTTTCCTCGCGCTGCATCAGAGCGGCAAAGTACGCCACTTCGGCGTATCAAACTTTACGCCTGCGCAGTTTATGCTGCTGCAATCGCGTCTGCCGTTTACGCTTGCCACCAACCAGGTGGAAATTTCACCGGTCTACCAGCCGCTGCTGCTTGACGGCACGCTGGACCAGCTCCAGCAACTGCGCATTCGTCCGATGGCCTGGTCCTGCCTCGGCGGCGGGCGCCTGTTTAACGACGCCGCCTTCCAGCCGCTGCGTGACGAGCTGCAGAATGTGGCGCAGGAACTGGGCGCGGAAACAATCGAACAGGTGGTTTACGCCTGGGTTATGCGCCTGCCGTCCCAGCCGCTGCTGATAATCGGCTCCGGTAAGATTGAGCGCGTGCGTGCCGCCATTCCGGCGCTTTCGCTGGAAATGACGCGCCAGCAGTGGTTCCGCATCCGTAAAGCGGCGCTGGGTTACGACGTGCCTTAATGCTGAAAAGAGGTTGCCTCCCGGTGAAAACTCCCTCTCTGGTATAGACTTACCAGCGAGAAAACCGATCAGGAGGCAACATGAAGCGTTTTAGTCTGGCAATGTTGGCACTGCTCGCCTGCGGCGCGGCCCAGGCGGCAAGTGAAGAAGTAGAAATGAACCTCGTCACTCCTCAGGGGATTGGTCAGTCCATCGGCACAGTCAAAATCAGCGAAACCGATAACGGGCTGGAGTTTGCCCCAGACCTCAAGGCCTTGCCGCCCGGGGACCATGGCTTTCACATCCACGCCAAAGGCTCTTGCGAGCCCGCCATGAAGGAAGGCAAACCTGCGGCGGCAGAAGCGGCGGGGGGCCATTACGATCCGCAAAATACCGGTAAGCATCTTGGGCCTAAAGGTCCGGGCCATTTAGGCGACCTGCCTGCGCTGCAGGTTAATAATGACGGCAAGGCGACCGAACCCGTAACCGCGCCGCGCCTTAAATCGCTTGATGAGATAAAAAATAAAGCGCTGATGGTGCATGTGGGCGGCGATAACATGTCCGATCATCCTAAACCCCTGGGCGGCGGCGGCGAACGTTACGCCTGCGGCGTTATCAAGTAAGCCGCGTTGCGCTGTCGCTGGGGTTACCCGGCGGCGGCGCTTGTTCCTGTTGGGATAACGAGCACCACAGCCGCCAGATTAGCTGCGCCAGCCGTCGCGCATCCGGCTGATGATGCTTCGCAAGCACCGTATACACCCGCTCAAGTTCGTTCAGCGCGACCGCCAGCGACCTTTGCTGCACGCCTTTTTCGCTCATCACATCTCTTAACGTTGCGATGCAATTATCGCGAACGCGTGATAAAGGGTCCGAACGGGCCTCCCAGTCGCGTAATTGCCACGCCACATGCGAGCAGTTAAGCAAAACGACGCCCCAGCGCAGCAGCCAGCGGCGCGCGCTCTCTTCCTTACTGTTGCTAAGCTGACTGATATGGTGATACACCAGCGATTCAAAGCCATTCTCGCTCTGGGCCGGATGGCGGCTTAACTGGTCGATAAAACCGCGCCGCAAAGCGCGGATATGGCGTCGGCCTTTTCGCTGGTCTGAGCCGGGGCGCAGCACCGCAAACGAGACCCAGCAGAGCGCAACGCCAGTGATTTTCGCCACATTGTCATTAAGAAAATCAGCGAAGTCATAAACGGGCGGATTGGTTACGGCGATAAACGAGCCCATAAATACGATCAGTTGCCCCCATAGCCCGGCAAGCTTCGGCTGTTGCAGCTTCATTAGCTGCATGGTGGTTAACAGCGGCAGCAAAAACAGCAAAAATTGCCACAGGTCGGTTATCTGCACCATCAGGCCAAATTTCACCACAAAGCTAAAAAGAGAAAGCAGCGCCAGCGTGCGCAGCAGCAGCATCAAAGAGTTGTGCGGCGATGGCGAGGCGGAATAGAGCACGCTGCTGATGGCTGCAAGCGTCAGCGCGCCGCTGGCACCGGATTCCCACTGCGTGTTGATGCACCATGCGCCGATAAGCGTAATCACGCAAAAGGTGCGCAACGCGCTCCACAACGCTTCAATATTATCCGCGTGGCGGGCGAAAGCGGGGGCCGCGGGAGGAGAGACGACGCGTTCCGGCGCGTGATCCTCCACTTCATGCAGCCAGCGAGCGCTGTCGAGATATACCCAGCAAAAATGGCGCAGCCGGTGCCAGAAAGCCTGATGGCGAAAATCATCGGCATTGGTGGGATAACACTGGGCGAGGATCCTCGACACGCTGTATTTACTCGCGCCCGGTCGCGCCAGCGCCTGCAGCAGCGTCTGCAATTGCGGCCAGAGAGACGGCGGGGCGTCAGGCCAGTTCATCAGCAGCCTGCGCAAGCCGGAGATAAGACTGGTAAGTCTTAGCTGCTGGTGCAGCAGATAATTAAGCAACAGGTTATGCCGCCGGAACCGGTAATGGCTCCAGAACGCCTGAATCCGCAACAGGTTAAGCGTGAGGATCTGGCCGATAAGCCCTTCATGGGCGGTGCGAATGTTATCCGTTGTCTCCTGCTGCCAGAGGAGGCTGGCATGCTCCAGCAACCGCGTCTGCATAGTTTTCAGCGCCGTCAGCAGCGTCGTGCCATCGGAGTTGCCGGGCAACAGCATCATCATAAAGCCGCCGCACAAAATACCGACGATAACCTCACAAACGCGGGCCTGAGCGATATCCCACAGTTGCGTTGTTTCTACCGTATTGACCAGCGGAAAGGCGATGATGGCCGCGGTATAGCCCGCAAGTTGAAAGGCGTAGGCGGCGTTGTTAAGAAACTGGCTGGCGGCCCAGGTACAGAACGCAAGCCAGGCTGCCATGGCGAGGGTAAAAAACCAGGGGTCGTTCAGCGTGTGCCCGGCAATCATAAGTGAAGCGGCGGCGCCCAGCAGGCTGCCTGCGATACGCCCGAGGCTTTTGCTTATCACACTGCCGACGGTTGGGAAACTGACTACAGCGGCGGAAGTCATCGCCCAGTAAGGCTCATCAAGTTCAAGAGCGTAAGCGATAGTGAGCGCCAGACACATCGCAATGCTGTTGCGCAGCGCATAGCGCCATTGGCCGGGGTTGGCTTTCCCCCAGGGCGTATTTCGCAAGGCAAGCCAGTCGGGCTTCATGGCGCTACGGTCCGAGGGAAACGGTGCAGGTGGTGCCGGAAACCAGCGTCAGTTCGTTTGGCACGGGATCGAGCGCAATACGCACGGGCACCCGCTGCGCCAGTCGGACCCAGGGCACGTTGGGTTTGATATCCGCGACCAGCCCGCTGTCGCTCTCCACGCTCTGGTCGTAAATGGCGCGCCCGATGCTGTCCACCTTGCCGGTTAACTGCTGATGGCCGCTGTAGAGCGTTACGCGAGCAGGAATACCGGGTCGAATATGACGAAGCTTGGTCTCTTCGAAGTAGCCCACCACATAGAATGAGCGGCTGTCGACCAGCGCGAAAACCGGCTGCCCGGCGGTGGCGTAGTTGCCTGCGCGACTTGAGAGATTAGTAACCCAGCCGTCCACCGGCGCTTTTACGGTTGTTTGAGAAAGCTGCCAGTTCGCCTGTTCAAGCGCCGCCTGCGCCGCTTTCAGGTCCGCTTTTGCCGCCTCGAGGCTTGCCTGCGCGGCCTCCACGCTGATATTCGCGGTATCGAGATCTTCGGCAGAAATATAATTGCGTGGCAGATGGCGACGGCGGTTCGCCTCGTTATTGGCTTTCGCCACCTCTGAATGCGCTTTCGCAACGTCTGAACTGGCGCGGGCAAGTTGGGCCTGCGCGTTCAAAACAGAAATACGGTACGGCGTTTCGTCTATAGTAAAAAGCACGCTGCCTGCTTTTACCCACTGATTATCCCGCACCGCAAGGCGCGTCAGCGTGCCGGAAACTTGCGGCGTAATATTAACCTGCTCCGCACGAACCTTACCGTCTCGCGTCCAGGGCGACTGCATGTAATAAGTCCACAGTAGCCAACCGGCCGTCAGCGCGGCGGCAAAGACAATTAACGTTGAGAAGTATTTAAACGTTTTCAGGCGCATGGCTTACCACACTAGCAGGATCAGCAGCCCAAGGCTGACGGAAAGGGTAAAAAGCGATAAGTCCATTAACGTGGGGTGCCAGATTTCCCCGGAATACATCCAGTCGCGCAGGAGGTGATGAAGCGCGAGCCAGATGAAAAAGCCGATAATGACCGCTTTGAAAAGGGGAGGAAAATAGACGGATGCGCCTGCGACTAAATCCTGGAGGGGCATGCCTGATGCGAGAAAAGACCACGACACGGTTGATAATCCTTTGAGCAGCGATTCGGGGTGGCGGCTTCGTTCATCTGATATAGATTGATTATAATTGCCGCTGCGATAGTCGCAAAAGTAAGACATTTGTTTTAGTTAAATAAATGCTGCACACTAGTCTAAAATCAGTACAATAACTTAGCAAGCTAATTATAAGGAGATGAAATTGGAATCGCCATTAGGTTCTGATCTGGCACGGTTAGTGCGCATCTGGCGTGCTCTGATTGACCATCGCCTCAAACCTCTGGAACTCACGCAAACGCACTGGGTCACGCTGCATAACATTCATGAGCTGCCGCCTGACCAGTCGCAAATACAGCTCGCCAAAGCGATCGGCATTGAGCAGCCATCGCTGGTGCGCACACTCGATCAGCTTGAAGAAAAGGGACTGATCTCCCGTCACACCTGCGCAAGCGACAGGCGAGCAAAACGTATCAAGCTGACGGAAAAAGCGCGACCTATCATCACAGAGATGGAAGATGTGATCCGTAAAACGCGCGGTGAAATTCTCTCCGGCATCAGTGAGGCGGAACTCAACACGCTGTTGAACCTGATTGCGCGTCTGGAGAAGAATATCAACGAACTTCAGGAGAGAGGATAGTTTCTCGGTTTGCGGTTAATGCGTAAAAAAGCGACCTGCATGCAGGTCGCTTTTATTTTAGCGGGGAGAGACCGTAACCTGGCTGCCGTTGCTGGCCAGGACAACACGCTGACCGGCAGAGAAGCGGGTATTGCCCTGTTTCTGCACAACCATAATGGTGTTGCCGTCATCTTTACGGATTTCCAGTTCAACGCCCTGGGTTTTGTTCACCGCCCCCTGGACGCCCTGGCCTGCAACGCCACCTGCTACTGCGCCTGCTGCGGTGGCGAGCGAACGCCCGGAGCCGCCGCCGACGGTATTGCCGAGGAAGCCGCCCAGCACCGCGCCGCCAAGCGCGCCGATGACGTTGTTCTCATCGCCGCCCTGAATTTTCACCGGACGCACGTTAACGATGGTGCCATAGCTGACATTCTGCACCTGCTTGGCTTCAGATGCGGTATAAACGTCTCCTGAAAGGCTATCATTATTAACACAACCCGCCAGCGTTAAGCCCACCAGCGAGACCACCAGCACACGTGAAATCATGCAAATCTCCTGTTTACAAACAATGCTCCGATGAGCATCCATGATAGTTAAATTATATGGCATTAAACGGCCACGTTTCATATTGTTCATGCATTCCCATGTAAAAATAGTAAAAGTACCCGGTTTAACGCAGGGTAAACGCCTTTTAAACTGCATCGCGTTTTTATTGCGTCATTCAGGTGAATAATTACTATTAACGCAGCAAATTGCCTGACGCCGGGTCGGGCAACCCGTCAACCTTTAAGGAAAGCCTATGAAATCGGGGCGCTATATTGGCGTGATGTCTGGCACCAGCCTGGACGGAGTGGATGTGGTGCTGGCAGCGATCGACGAACGCATGGTCGCCCAGCAGGCGAGCCTGACCTGGCCTATCCCGCTCGCGCTTAAGCAGGATATTCTCGCCATCTGTCAGGGCCAGACGCTGACGCTTTCGCAACTGGGACAGCTTGATACGCGCCTGGGCAGACTGTTCGCCGACGCGGTACAGGCGTTAATGACGCAGGAAAGGCTGAAGCCTGAAGAGGTCATGGCTATCGGCTGCCACGGTCAAACCGTCTGGCATGAACCGGGCGGCGACGCGCCGCATACGTTGCAAATTGGCGATAATAATCAGATTGTGGCGCGCACCGGCGTAACCGTGGTGGGCGATTTTCGTCGCCGCGACATCGCGCTGGGTGGGCAGGGCGCGCCGCTGGTGCCCGCCTTTCACCACGCGCTGCTGGCGCATCCTGTCGAGCGGCGCATGGTGCTCAATATTGGCGGTATCGCCAATCTCTCGCTGCTTTTTCCCGAACAACCCGTGCGCGGTTATGACACCGGTCCCGGCAATATGCTGATGGACGCCTGGATCTGGCGCCAGCGTGGGCAGGCTTATGATAAAGACGCCCAGTGGGCAAGCAGTGGCAAAGTGATAATTCCGCTGCTTCAGCATATGCTCAGCGATCCTTACTTCGCGCAGCCTGCGCCCAAGAGCACCGGACGTGAATACTTCAACTACGGCTGGCTTGAACGGCAGTTAACGCACTTCCCGGGCCTGGCGGCGCAGGATGTGCAGGCGACGCTTGCGGAATTAACGGCTACTACCATCGCTGAGCAAGTGCTGTTAAGCGGTGGTGGGGAAAGGCTGCTGGTGTGCGGCGGCGGCGGGCGAAACCCGCTGCTGATGAACCGACTGGCCGGACTGCTGCCAGGCATTGAGGTTGCGACCACCGATGAGATGGGCATCAGCGGCGATGATATGGAAGCGCTGGCTTTTGCCTGGCTTGCTTTTCGCACGCTTTCCGGATTGCCAGGCAACCTGCCGTCGGTGACCGGCGCTTCGCAGGCAAGCGTGCTGGGCGCCATTTTCCCCGCAAACCCGCTTCAGAATCGGATTTAGCCGACTCACCCCATGGGGTGAAGCCGATAGACTGCCTTTGAAACAGGATGAATACCGCTTCCCTAAGTAAAAGAAAGTCATCAGGATAGCCCCATGAAAAAACTGCTTGTTGTTTTACTTCCCTCGCTTCTTGCCGGCTGTAGTTATTACAACAATCTGGTTGAGCGTATGCACACGGATAAGCTTGAATACCAGTGCGATGAAAAACCGCTGACCGTTTCGCTCAATAACACTCGCCAGGAAGTGAGCTTTATTTATAACGACAAATCATTGCGCCTTAAGCAGGGGCTCTCCGCCTCTGGCGCGCGTTATACCGACGGCATTTACGTTTTCTGGTCGAAGGGCGATACGGCTGACGTTTACGAAAAAGATCGCGTTGTGCTGCATAATTGCCAGTTGCAAAATCCCAGGCGTTGAGATTTAACCGGGTGGAGCGCACAATAGCTCTACCCAACGATTACGTTTAGTAACGCCATGTCTGATAACGATTCTCTGCAAAAGATTGCGCATCTGCGCCGTGAATACACCAAAGGCGGGTTGCGCCGCCGCGACCTCGCCGACCAACCGCTTCCTCTGTTTGAACGCTGGCTTGCCCAGGCCTGCGAAGCGCAGCTTGCCGACCCGACCGCCATGGTGGTCGCCACCGTAGATGAAACCGGCCAACCTTACCAGCGCATCGTCCTGCTTAAGCATTACGACGAAAAAGGCATGGTTTTTTACACCAACCTTGGCAGTCGTAAAGCGCATCATATTGAACACAACCCGCGCGTGAGCCTGCTGTTTCCCTGGCATATGCTGGAGCGACAGGTGATGGTTATCGGAAAAGCAGAGCGTCTCTCTACGCTTGACGTGATGAAGTATTTCCACAGCCGCCCCCGCGACAGCCAGATTGGCGCCTGGGTTTCCAAACAGTCGAGCCGCATTTCCGCGCGCGGCGTGCTGGAGAGTAAGTTTCTTGAACTCAAACAGAAATTCCAGCAGGGAGAGATCCCGCTGCCGAGTTTCTGGGGTGGTTTTCGCGTCTCTATTGAACAGATGGAATTCTGGCAGGGCGGAGAACACCGCCTGCATGACCGCTTTTTATACCAGCGCGAAGGCGCGGGCTGGAAAATCGATCGTCTCGCCCCCTGAGTGAGGGATTTTCTTGTGCGAAGCGCTGGCGCAACCGGGCACAGCGCTTTATTCTATGCCTCCCTGAATTTTTAACGTATTCGCCAGCGGGCGAAAAGCCGTGTACCGGCAAAGGTGCAGTCGTAAACAGATGGAGAAATTGATGGCAAGCAGCAATTTGATCAAGCAATTGCAGGAGCGGGGCCTTGTGGCTCAGGTAACGGATGAAGAAGCATTAGCGCAGCGTTTGGCGCAGGGGCCAATCGCCCTTTATTGCGGCTTCGATCCTACCGCTGACAGCTTGCATCTGGGCCATCTGGTTCCCCTGTTGTGCCTTAAGCGCTTTCAGATGGCCGGCCATAAGCCGGTCGCGCTGGTAGGCGGCGCAACCGGACTTATCGGTGATCCAAGCTTCAAAGCCACTGAACGTAAACTGAATACCGAGGATACGGTGCAGGAATGGGTGGAGAAAATCCGCCGTCAGGTTGCGCCTTTCCTTGACTTCGATTGTGGCGAAAACTCTGCCATCGCGGCCAACAACTATGACTGGTTCGGCAACATGAACGTGTTGACGTTCCTGCGTGACATCGGCAAACACTTCTCTGTTAACCAGATGATTAACAAAGAGGCGGTGAAGCAGCGCCTGAATCGTGATGATGTGGGCATCTCCTTTACCGAGTTCTCCTACAACCTGCTGCAGGGTTACGATTTCGCCTGCCTGAACAAGCTGCACGGCGTGGCGCTGCAAATCGGCGGCTCCGACCAGTGGGGCAACATCACCTCCGGTATTGACCTGACCCGACGTCTGCACCAGAACCAGGTCTTTGGCCTGACCGTACCGCTGATAACCAAATCAGACGGCACCAAGTTCGGTAAAACCGAAGGCGGCGCGGTGTGGCTCGATCCGAAGAAAACCAGCCCGTACAAATTCTACCAGTTCTGGATCAACACGGCGGACGCCGATGTTTACCGCTTCCTGAAGTTCTTCACCTTTATGAGCATTGAAGAGATCAATGCGCTGGAAGAGGAAGATAAGAACAGCGGTAAAGCGCCGCGCGCCCAGTATGTGCTGGCGGAAGAGGTGACGCGTCTGGTGCATGGCGAAGAGGGGCTGGTGGCGGCGAAACGCATCACCGCAAGCCTGTTTAACGGCACCCTGAGCGACCTGAGCGAGGCAGATTTCGAACAGCTCGCCCAGGACGGCGTACCGATGGTTGAAATGGAAAAAGGGGCGGATCTCCAGCAGGCGCTGGTCGATTCCGAGCTGCAGCCCTCCCGCGGCCAAGCGCGTAAAACCATCGCCTCGAACGCCATCACCATCAACGGTGAAAAACAGTCAGACCCGGAATATACCTTCAGCGATGCCGACCGCCTGTTCGGGCGCTATACGCTGCTGCGCCGCGGTAAAAAGAATTACTGCCTCGTCTGCTGGAAATAATATTCAGCAAGCAAGGGCGTGGGAAACCACGCCCTTTATTTTTCGCTATCACCTGCAATTCATCCGGAAGCAACATGAAAAACATCCTCGCCATCCAGTCTCACGTGGTGTTTGGTCACGCCGGCAACAGTGCGGCTGAATTTCCCATGCGACGTCTCGGCGCCAACGTCTGGCCGCTGAATACCGTTCAGTTTTCCAATCACACACAGTATGGGCAATGGACAGGCTCGGTGATGCCACCGGCCCACCTGACCGACATCGTGCAGGGCATCGCCGCCATCGGCCAACTGCAGCGCTGCGATGCGGTGCTGAGCGGTTATCTGGGGTCAGCCGAGCAGGGCGAGCATATTCTGGGCATTGTGCGCGAGGTGAAAAAGGCCAATCCGCAGGCGCTCTACTTTTGCGATCCGGTCATGGGGCACCCTGAAAAAGGCTGCATCGTCGCGCCAGGCGTAGCCGAATTCCATGCCCGTTACGCGCTCCCGGCGAGCGATATTATCGCGCCGAACTTAATCGAACTGGAGTTGCTGAGCGGCCACGCAGTGAATACGGTAGAAGAAGCGGTGACAACGTCACGTGAACTCATCGCGCTGGGTCCGAAGATTGTGCTGGTGAAACATCTGGCGCGGGCGGGCTACCATAAAGATCGCTTTGAAATGCTGCTGGTGACAAAGGATGAAGCCTGGCACATCAGCCGCCCGCTGGTGGATTTCGGTGAGCGTCAGCCCGTCGGCGTAGGCGATGTCACAAGCGGTCTGTTGCTGGTGAAACTGCTGCAGGGCGCGAGCCTTCGCGACGCGCTGGAGCACGTGACGGCCGCCGTTTACGAGGTGATGGTGACAACGAAGCGCATGGGCGAGTATGAGCTGCAGGTGGTTGCGGCGCAGGATGGCATCGCCAAACCGGAGCACTACTTTACCGCCGTCGCGCTGTAAAAAATTAAACCGCTCTCCCGCTAAAGGAGAGCGGCAACATCAAAGCCCTTCTGCCGCCAGCGCGGCCGCGACAGCCGGACGTGCCTGCATACGCGCCAGGTACTGCTCAATATTATCCAGCCCGTCAAAATTCAGCTTCACCGCTTTTCCCCAGCGCAGCACGGTAAAGAGATAAGCATCCGCAACGCTAAAACGCAGCCCCATCAGCCACTGCTTATCCGTCAGCTCTTCATTGACATACTGTAGCTTCTTCTCTAACTGGCCGCGTACGGTCTGCTTGTACTCCTCTGGCGTGTCCGGGCGAAAGAGCGGAGAAAAGCCTTTGTGCAGCTCGGTGGCGATGTAGTTAAGCCATTCCAGCGTGTGGTAGCGCGTCATGCTGCCTGCCGGGGCCAACAACTGGCGGTCCGGCACTTTATCCGCCAGATACTGCACAATCGCCACGCCTTCTGTCAGCATCGAGCCGTCATCAAGCTGTAGCGCCGGTACTTGCCCCTTAGGGTTGATGGCGAAAAAATCATCTCCGCTTTCGGTTTTTTTCGCCGCCAGGTCTACTTTCACCAGCGTAAAATCGAGACCCGATTCGCGTAAAACAATATGGGGTGAAAGGGAACAGGCACCTGCTTTGTAAAACAGCTTCATGAGTCGCTCCTCGTTAGCGATGAATTATCACAGTATGGTAGTGCCCGGCGGGGCAAAAAAAAAGCCGCTAACCCAAAGGTTAGCGGCTGAATAAGGTTTCGTGATGAGAATTACGCCGTTGCGGTTTCGGAAGCTTTCGCCGCTTTGTCGTCATCCTGCGTCATGCGGTTCAGTTTCGGCGCGGTCAGCAGCATCAGTACGGCGATAACGCCCGTTGCGATGCCAATCTGCATGAAGACGCGACCATAAACCTCCAGCGACATCAGCGGGTCGGTAACATTTTCCGGCACCGCCATCAGGTTGGCTACCTTACCGGCGATGATCGCCGCGCCAGCGGTGGTCAGGAACCAGCTGCCCATGATGAAGCCCATCAGGCGCTGCGGCACCAGCTGTGCGACCATCGCGAGACCCAGACCCGAGATCATCAGCTCACCGATGCTCTGCAGGGCATAGCTCAGGATAAGCCAGTTCACCGAGACGATACCCGCGTCGCTGGCAAACTTCGCGCCCAGCGGCAGCACGAGGAACGCGCCGGAGCACAGCACCATACCGATAGCGAATTTATGCGGCATCGGCAGACGGTCGCCCATTTTGTTATAGATAGCGGCCAGAATAGGGCTGCCTACCATTATCCAGAACGGGTTCAACGCCTGATACTGTTCCGGCTCGAAGGCGATACCCAGAATAGCGTGTTCAACGTTACGGATCGCGAAGAAGTTCAGCGAGGTTGGCATCTGGCTGTAAAGCACGAAAAACACAACCGCTTCCAGCATCAGGATAAACGCGACGATCATTTTACGACGCGCTGCGCCGTGCATGGCGAATGCCTCTTTACCGAAGATAATCACGATGCCCAGCGCGATAACGCCCAGCGCAATACGAGCGATTCCCTGGTTATGCAGCAGCCAGGTGGCGATGGCTACCAGCACTACCACGCCCGCAATGGTGGCGATAAGCTTGCCGAAGTGCAGCGGCTGGAAGTCCGGCTTTGAGCCATACTCTTTCACCCAGTGACGGCAGAAGGCGAAGTTGATAATGGTTATCACCATACCGACCACGCTCAGCGCGAAAGCCACGCTCCAGCCAAACTTCGCCGCCAGCCACGGTGTGGCCAGCATAGAGAAGAAGGAGCCGATGTTAATCGCCATGTAATACATGGTGAAAGCGCCGTCGAGACGCGGGTCATCCTTCGAATAGCAGGTAGAGAGCAGCGAAGACGGGTTGGCTTTAAACAGGCCGTTACCTACCGCGATAGTTGCCATCCCCATATAGACGATAGCGGCGTCATGACCAGACCAGGCCACCAACGCATAACCGATCGCCAGCACCGTTGCGCCAAGGAAAATGACGCGTTTAGTGCCGAGCACTTTATCGCCGAGCCAGCCGCCGATGGCGACCAGGCCGTAAACCAGTGCGCTAAAAGAGGAGAACAGAGTGATGGAATCCGCTTCGGACATACCCAGTTGTTTCACCAGGTAGACGGCCATGATCCCTTGCAGGCCGTAGTAACCAAAACGCTCCCACAATTCGATAGAGAAAATGAGATAGAACGATTTCGGTTGTTTGAAAGCGTTAATGCTCACGCTTTCTGCTGGTTTATTGTTTGCAGTCGACACATATACCTCTTTTTTTACGCCCCGTATTAACGGGAGTCTTAGCGGCGCATTGCCTGTGCGGCATGCCCTTTATTTTTATTAGGGTGAGAAACGGCGGGTAATGTTCACTATCCTGGCCTGTCAGGCAATACCTTTGTAATAATCCGTTACATTTATCTCGGCCAGGATATTACCCACGAAAACAAAACCTGAGTCAGCGTTAAATTTTTTGTTAACCTCAATATCAAATATTTTATCTGATTTAAGCCGCCATCAAAGGTTTAAAGGTTATATGTTCTGCTGATTTGCCCGCGTACCAGTGATTGCGACCTGATAGAGGCAAATATACCGACAGATGTGCGGCAAAAAAGCGTGTCAGTGCAGGCTATACGCGGCATTTTGCAGCGCTTTCACAACAGAAAATTAACATGATGTTATTGATGTGATTTCTGTCACAAAGTTATAGAAATTTCCTGTCGAAAAAAAACGTTTAACCTGGGAGGGTGGTTTATCGCCGAGTTTAATCAGTCGCGGTAAGGCCAAATAAAGGCTAAAAAGTTGTAAAGAGTGAAAAATGATCGGTGAGAAAGCTCACATTCGCCCGCAACGGCGCGGGCGAAGCATTATGAATAGACTTTCTCTTTATATTCACAGAGATCTTCAATCAGGCAGGAGCCGCAGCGGGGTTTGCGGGCAATGCAGGTATAACGACCGTGAAGGATAAGCCAGTGGTGACAATCAACCTTAAACTCCCCAGGCACCACCTTCAGCAGTTTTTCTTCCACCTGTTCCACATTTTTCCCTGGCGCGAACTGCGTACGGTTACAGACGCGGAAAATATGCGTGTCCACGGCGATAGTCGGCCAGCCAAACGCTGTATTAAGCACGACGTTTGCCGTTTTACGCCCGACGCCTGGCAACGCCTCGAGCGCAGCGCGATCTTCCGGCACTTCGCCGCCATGCTGTTCCAGTAAAATGCGGCAGGTTTTAATCACGTTCTCCGCTTTACTGTTAAACAGCCCGATGGTTTTGATGTATTCCTTTACGCCTTCCACGCCGAGGTCCAGCATCGCCTGCGGCGTATTGGCGACGGGGTAGAGCTTCGCGGTCGCTTTATTTACGCTAACATCTGTCGCCTGCGCGGAAAGCAGCACCGCAATCAACAGCTCAAAGGGAGAAGTGAAATTAAGCTCGGTCGTAGGGTGTGGATCGTTTTCGCGCAAGCGCGAAAGTATTTCTATGCGTTTCGCTTTGTTCATCAGGCTTTTTCCGTTTTGCCCGCCACAACCGCAGCCTGCGCCGCCCGGCGCGCCTTCATTTTTTCATCAATCAGATATTTGATGGCCAGCATCATGCCAAGGCCGATAAAGGCGCCCGGCGGCAGCATCGCCAGCAGGAACGGGGTATCGGTATGAAACACTTCCACGCGCAGCGCCTTCGCCCAGCCGCCCAGCAGCGCGTCTGCGCCATCAAACAGCGTGCCGTTGCCGAGGATTTCACGTAAAGAGCCCAGCACAAACATCGCGCCGGTAGCGCCCATGCCGATGGCGAAGCCGTCCAGCGCCGACAGCAGCGGCCCGTTTTTCGCCGCAAACGCTTCTGCGCGACCCACCACGATGCAGTTAGTCACAATCAGCGGGATAAAAATGCCAAGCGACTGATAAAGACCAAACGCGTAGGCGTTAATCAGCATCTGAACAATACTGACCACGGCGGCGATAATCATTACGTAGATAGGGATGCGAATTTCCGCAGGCATCCATTTACGGAAGGCGGAAATCGAAGCGTTAGTCAGCGTCAGCACAAGCGTGGTGGCAAGGCCCAGACCCAGAGCGTTAGTCGCCGTGGAGGTCACCGCCAGAAGGGGGCACATCCCAAGCAGCTGCACCAGCGCTGAGTTGTTTTTCCACAGGCCATTGACCAGAATCGATTTTACGTCATTCATGGCTTTCTCCACAGGAAGGAAGGGCGGCAAGCTGCGGCGGCAGCGTTTGGGCATACAGGCCAGCGCGCTTCACCGCGTTTACGACCGCGCGCGGGGTAATGGTCGCGCCGGTAAACTGGTCAAACTGGCCACCATCTTTTTTTACCGCCCAGGTCGCATCATCGCTCCCCTGAATCACTTTTCCGGCAAAGTGGGTGATCCAGTCGCTGATGCGAGTTTCGATTTTATCGCCAAGGCCCGGGGTTTCATGATGCTCGGTAACGCGGGTCCCCAGCACTTTACCGTGAAAATCAGCGCCGACCAGCAGCTGAATAGCGCCAGAATAGCCATCCGGCGCGGTCGCCTGCATCACTACCGCGACGGGCGTATCACCTTTACGGGCAACCCACAGCTGTTTTTCACCCGCGCCCAGCGCAGGCGCGCTCACCACGAAACAGCTTTGCTGCAGGTCATTATCGTAAAGTTCCGCAGGCAATACCTGGTCGAACAGCTGTTTTTGCTGGAGAAGGGCCTGGTTGTCAATAGTCGTTTTGGTGAGCGCATTCACCATCGCCGTTAAGCCGGTGGTCAGCGCGGCGAATACCGCAAGGGTGGTCCCATGTTTTTGTATCGTCTTCAGCACAGGCGCTCCTTAGCGATGACCGTAAACCCGCGGACGGGTGTAATAATCGATAAGCGGCACGGTGATGTTCGCCAGCAGCACGGCGAAAGCCACGCCGTCCGGGTAGCCGCCAAAGCTGCGAATGAGCCATACCAGCAGACCCGCCAGCGCGCCAAAAACCAGGCGGCCTTTGTTGGTCGTTGATGCCGTCACCGGATCGGTAAGAATGAAAAACGCCCCGAGCATGGTCGCGCCCGACAACAGGTGCAGCAATGGCGAGAGAAATTTCTCTGGCGCCAGCCACCAGCCGAGCGTGGCGCAGATCGTGAGCGTGGCAATAAAACTCACCGGGATATGCCAGCGAATTGTACCACGCCAGAGCAGGAACAGGCCGCCCGCAAGATAAGCCAGGTTCACCCACTGCCAGCCAAGCCCGGCTAATGTGCCGCCGTAAATCGGCTGCTGCAGCAGTTCCGCCGCCGGATGGCCGGCATGAAGGCCGGTTTTAAAGGTATCCAGCGGCGTGGCCTGGCTTACGCCATCAATGCCGATGCGCAGCTGCGTCATGGTATCGCCGTTAACTGTCACGCCGTGGAAAATCACCTGCAGCGCATCAACCAGACCCGGAACGGTGGCGGCGATCTGGTGCGGCGGCAGCCAGTTGGTCATCTGCACCGGGAAAGAGATAAGCAGCACTACGTAGCCTATCATCGCGGGGTTAAAAGGGTTATGCCCCAGGCCGCCGTAGAGCTGCTTCGCGATGATAATAGCGAAAACAGTACCAAGCACCACCAGCCACCATGGCGCTAACGGCGGAATGCTGATGCCAAGCAGCAGCCCGGTCAGCAGCGCAGAATTATCGCGAATAATGGCTTTCACCGATATTTTCCGTAAGCGCAGCACCAGCGCTTCGGCGAGCAGGGCGCTGGCTATCGCCAGCAGCACCTGAATAAGCGTGCCATAGCCAAAGAAAAAGGTCTGGACGGCGATGCCCGGCACGGCGGCGAGCGTCACCAGCATCATAATGCGCGATGTCTGGCGCTGATTGTGCGTGTAGGGCGAACTTGCGATTCTGAAAACCATTTATTCCTCGTTAACAACCTGCTGAGCGGCTTTGCGAGCCTGAACCCTGGCAATCGCGGCGGCAACTGCAGCTTTACGGGGATCTTCCGCTTCTTCTTCGTTAGCGGCATCGGATGCCGCGTTTTCAGCGTCAGCCTGCTGCGCCGCTTTGCGCGCTTTAGCGCGGGCGATGGCGGCCTCAACGGCGGCTTTGCGCGGGTCAACGGGCGCCGGTGTCGCCGCCTCTTTCACTGCCGCTGCAATTTCCGTTTCTGCTGTATTCATTTCCGCCTGCTGCGCCGCTTTACGCGCTTTGGCGCGGGCGATGGCGGCTTCAACGGCGGCTTTGCGCGGGTCGACCGGGGCGGCGTCTTCGGTTGCCGCCGTATCTGTGTGCACCGATTGCGCATCCGCCTGCTGCGCCGCTTTACGCGCTTTAGCGCGGGCGATGGCGGCCTCAACGGCGGCTTTGCGCGGGTCAACGGGCGCCGGTGTCGCCGCCTCTTTCACTGCCGCTGCAATTTCCGTTTCTGCTGTATTCATTTCCGCCTGCTGCGCCGCTTTACGCGCTTTGGCGCGGGCGATGGCGGCTTCAACGGGGGTTTTGCGCGGGTCGACCGGGGCGGCGTCTTCGGTTGCCGCCGCCTCTGTTTGCACCGGTTGCGCATCCGCCTGCTGCGCCGCTTTACGCGCTTTGGCGCGGGCGATGGCGGCCTCAACGGCGGCTTTGCGCGGGTCGACCGGGGCGGCGTCTTCGGTTGCCGCCGCCTCTGTTTGCACCGGTTGCGCATCTGTCTGCTGCGCCGCTTTGCGCGCTTTGGCGCGGGCGATAGCGGCTTCAACGGCAGCTTTGCGCGGGTCGACCGGGGCGGCGTCTTCGGTTGCCGCCGTATCTGTTTGCACCGGTTGCGCATCCGCCTGCTGCGCGGCTTTACGCGCTTTGGCGCGGGCGATGGCGGCCTCAACGGCGGTTTTGCGTGGGTCGGCGATACTTTGCGGTTCGGTCGCCTCGACGGCAGGAACGGAGCTGTTCGCCGCCATTTCGGCTTGCGCTTTTTCAGCCTGACGGGCGCGCGCTTCGGCTTTGCGCGCTTCACGAGCGGCGATCACCGCGCTGTTATCCGGTTTCGCGCCCGCCTGCACCACCACAGGTTCGGCAGCATCGGTTTTACGGGCGCGAACCCGGGCAAGGGCGGCGGCGACGGCATCTTTATTCTCGCCGGAAGGCTGTACCGCAGACTGCTTGTGACGCTCAAGGCGGGCCGCTTTTTCACGTTCCAGACGCGCCTGGCGCGCTTCAAAACGTGCTTTCGCCTCAGCGGCGCGGCGCTCTTCTTCTGCGATGGCGCGGATCTCTGCCTTTTCCTGGCGGAAATACTGCACCAGCGGAATGTTGCTCGGGCAGACATACGCACAGGCGCCGCACTCTATGCAGTCGGCAAGGTTGTGCGCCGTCGCTTTATCGTGCTGCTGCCCTTTGCTGAACCAGTAAAGCTGTTGCGGCAGCAGGTCAGCCGGGCAGGAGTCCGCGCAGGCGCTGCAACGAATGCAGTGTTGCTCTTCCTGCTGCTCGCCCATTTCGGTTGCAGAGGGGGCCAACAGGCAGTTGGTGATTTTCACCACCGGCACGTCCAGGAACGGCAGCGTGAAGCCCATCAGCGGGCCGCCCATGATAACCAGTTGCCCGGAGGTGGGAATAAACCCGCTGAACTCCAGCAGATGGCGCACCGGGGTGCCAAGGCGCGCCCAGACGTTGCCGGGGCGGGAAACCGCTTCACCGGTCAACGTGACGACGCGCTCCGTCAGCGGCTCGCCATCGATAATGGCGCGCTTGATAGCGTAAGCGGTGCCAACGTTTTGCATTAACACGCCGATATCGGACGAGCGCCCGCCGTGCGGCACCTGTTTGCCGGTCAGGATCTGCGTGAGCTGCTTCGCGCCGCCGGAAGGGTATTTGGTGGGGATCACGCGCAGGCGAATATCATGCTCGCCCGAAAGCACGGCCCGCATCATCGAGATAGCCTGCGGCTTGTTATCTTCAATACCAATCAGCACTTCGCGCGGTTGCAGGATATGCATCAAAATGCGCACGCCGTCGATAATCTGCGCGGCGCACTCCTGCATCAGCCGATCGTCTGCGGTTATGTAAGGTTCGCACTCCGCCGCGTTGATAATCAGCGTTTCGATCTTATCGCCGCCGCCGTGCAGTTTGGCGCCGGTAGGGAAACCCGCGCCGCCAAGCCCGGCTACGCCAAACTGATGAATCCGCTCTATAAGCGCTTCGCGGCTGCGGCTCTGGTAGTCGGCCCAGCCTTCGCGAGCTATCCACTCATCTTTGCCATCGGGCTCGATAATCACGCTCAGCTCCGCCAGCGCGGAAGGATGCGCGGTGGAGTGGGGGGCAATGGCGATGACGGTGCCGGAAGTCGGCGCGTGCACCGGCAGCATTCGTCCGCGGCCGCGCGTCAGCGGCTGACCGCGAAGCACTGTATCACCGGGCTTAACGCACAGTTCGCCTTCCGCGCCGATATGCTGCTTCAGCGGGATAATAAAACGGCCTGGCAGCGGCACATGGCGCAGCGGCGTGCCGTTGGACTGGGTTTTCATCTCCGGCGGATGAATGCCGCCGTCGAAGTCCCAGATTTTCTCTTTTCTGAAAGCAGAAAATAACTTAAGCATGGTTTTCCACTGGGATCATGCGCACCGGAATCGTCTCTAAAGTCCATTTCCAGCTGTCCGGGGTCGGTGAGACCGGGCGCATTTCAATACATTGAGTCGGGCAGGGGTCTACGCACAGGTTACAGCCGGTGCAGAGATCGCTCATAACGGTGTGCATGGCGCGCGTGGCGCCGACGATGGCGTCTACCGGGCAGGCCTGAATACATTTGGTGCAGCCGATGCAGTTAGGTTCATCGATAACCGCCAGCATGCGCGGCGGCTCCGGCGCGGCGGCGTCGCCGTCAATCGGTTGCGGTTCAACGTTCAGCAGCGTGGCTATCTTCAGCATCACCGCCTCGCCGCCAGGGGCGCAGCGGTTAATGTTTTCGCCATTATTGGCCACCGCTTCCGCGTAGGGGCGACAGCCTGGATAGCCGCACTGTCCGCACTGGCTCTGCGGCAACAAATCATCGACCTGGTCCACCACCGGGTCCTCCTCGGCGGCGAAGCGACGCGAGGCATAGCCCAGCAGCATGCCGAACACCAGCGCCAGCAGCGTGAGAGCGACGACGGCAATGACAATCATATTCATCAGAACTTCACCAGCCCGCTAAAGCCCATAAAGGCCAGAGACATCAGCCCGGCCGTGACCAGCGCGATGGCGTTGCCGCGAAACGGCAGCGGCACATCGGCAACCACCAGACGCTCGCGAATGGCGGCGAACAGCACCATCACCAGCGAGAAGCCTACGGCGGCGGAAAAGCCATACAGCGCCGATTGCAGAAAGTTATGCCCCAGATTAATGCTCAGCAGCGCCACGCCCAGCACCGCGCAGTTAGTGGTGATAAGCGGCAGATAAATACCGAGCAGACGATAGAGCGCCGGGCTGGTTTTTCGCACCACCATTTCGGTGAACTGCACCACCACCGCGATAACCAGGATAAAGGCCATCGTGCGCAGGTAGACCAGACCGAGCGGCACCAGAATCAGGTGGTCAATAATCCAGGAGAAAATCGTGGCGAGCGTCATCACGAAGGTCGTCGCCATCCCCATGCCGATAGCCGATTCCAGCTTTTTAGAGACGCCCATAAACGGACATAAGCCGAGAAACTTCACCAGTACGAAGTTGTTTACCAGTACCGTTCCGACAAATAAGAGTAAGTAGTCAGACATTATTCGACCTGAAACGAAAAAAGCCGCTCATTATCAGGCAATGCGCCGGGAGCGACAACAGAGAATGTGTAAGGTTATTTAGCGTTAACAAACGTCTGCTTCACGCGCTTCGAACGTTTGAAATAAGGCACCAGCAGCGCTGCCGCCAACAGCGGAAACAGCAGCTGACGCAACGCCAGCTCGTCGCTCACTGGCGCGAAGGCAAAAGATTTAATGGCCAGCAGAACGGTGAGCAGCAGCCAGATAATGTAATGCCTTGGCACGCCTGCGCGGCGTTTAAAAAACATCACCGCCAGCCACAGGGTGTAGCCCCAGATGGCCAGCGCGAAAACGAACGAGAAATACCACAGCGCCACTGTCGACGCGCTTTGCGCGGCCAGAGCCTGATGCGTTTGCGGCGAGGCGATCGCCAACAGGTAAAAGGCCACGGCGATAGTGGTGCTAAGCAGCGTCATCAGCAGCCAGGCGAGAGGCGCCAGTAACCAACCTCCGATGCGCATTGCAGGCGTGGCGGTCATGTTACCTCCCGGGTTATGCATTGAGCCAATGAATGACAACGAACAAAATACAGTGCCAGAATTATAAGGATTTTCGTCCTGAATGCTACCTGTCGTGATTATTGCACGTAACGCCAGACCGATTTCGGCACCTGTCCCAGGTCAAACAGCCGTCCGCCGGACACCAGCTCGGCGCGCCGGTGATCCGCGGCACGGTACATATTAATCATCTCCTGATTATCGGTAAGGGTGTAATTGAGGTGGTCGAACAGTTTTTCCAGACTTTCGAGCGAGCTGATCTTACGAAATTTTAATAAGTAGTCCTGAACTGTCATGTTTAAAAGTATCCGCGTAACAGAAATAAAAAAAAGCGTAGTAAACCGGACCGCTGGGGCCGGATAAATAATAAATGGAAACAAGCAGGGGCGCAGAATTCTTAAACGCCGCAGAGGACATTTAAGACTTTTCTTTCATTTAAAGAGTGCAGGCGCCGGATGGCGCCTGACGGAGTGCAAGATTAACGCTGTTCGCCGCGGCTGGCAATAAGCTTCTGATACCAGAAGAAACTCTTTTTACGTTTACGGGCGAGGCCGGCATGGTGATCGACATAGACGAAACCATATTGTTTCTGATAACCATTAAGCCAGCTTAATAAATCAATAAATGACCAGGGGTAGTAACCGCGCACATCGGCGCCCTGGCGCATCGCCTCTTCCATAGCGTCGACATGCATGCGCAAATAATCAATTCGTGCATCATCAACGATTTCGCCATCAATAATAGGGTCTTTCGCGCCGAGACCGTTTTCCGTGATGTAAATCGGCACGTCGCCGTAGCGGGCTTTAATTTGCATAATGCCGTCGGTTAAGCCTTGCGGCCAAATCTCCCAGTCCCAGTCGGTGTAGACGCCGTTCGGGTTACGGACAAACTTAAATAAGCCTTTAAAGCCAAATTCGTGGCCACTGTTGCGCTCGCCGCTGTGGTTGGCCTTCAGTTGCGTCTCTTCATTATTCGCCACTACGGTTTCGCGACGGTAATAATTAAGGCCGATAAAATCGCCGATGTTCTCTTTCAGCAGGCTGTCATCGCCCGGCGCGAAGCGGGGCACGCCCCACAGCGCCTGAGTCTGGCTAACCAGCTCCGCCGGGTACTCGCCTTTCAATACCGGATCGTAAAGCCAGTGGGTATAAATACCGTCAGCAAGAGCGGCGGCCGCTTTATCTTCTGGCGAATCGGTTAACGGCGTGTGCGGTTGCAGAACATTGACGAAGCCAATTTGCCCCTTGATGCCGCTTTCGCGAAACGCTTTGACGGCCAGCGCATGCGCGACGAAGACGTGATGGCAGGCCTGAATGGCGCGCGCCGGATCTTTTACCGCTGGCGGATGGCTGCCAGTGACATAGCCATGGCCGATGAAGACGATAGTTTCGTTGAAGGTCGCCCAGAGCTTAACGCGTGAGCCGTAGCGCTCGTAACAGAGACGCGCGTACTCGACAAACGCCTCTGCGGTCGAGCGCATCTCCCAGCCGCCTTCATCCTGCAACGCCTGCGGCAGGTCCCAGTGATAAAGGGTGATCATCGGCTCTATGTTGTGCTCAAGCAGGGCGTCGATAAGCTCGCTGTAAAAAGCAACACCCGCTTCGTTCACCTCGCCGCGACCTTTCGGCAGCAGACGAGGCCAGGAGATGGAAAAGCGGTAGCTTTGCATTCCCATTTCCGCCATCAGCGCGACATCTTCGCGAAAACGGTGGTAATGATCGACCGCGACGTCGCCATTGGTGCCCTGGTAAGTGGCGCCGGGTTGATGGGCAAAAATATCCCAAATGGAAGGGCCCTTGCCGTCGGCGTCGAAACCGCCTTCAACCTGATACGCTGCCGTGGCGGCGCCCCAGAGAAAATGTTCAGGAAATTGAGACATTGATTCACTCCTTGAGGGGGTTAGTTTACAGGCAGTGTAGACAGCGGGCGTTTTACGCTGCAACCGGTTTCCGAAACCGGTTTCAGAAATGCGAGCAGAATCACTTTTCCACCTGAGCGTACGTCAGCTGGCGAAAAAAAGCGGCCGGGTCAACACTTTATTAACGTGTTGTCGCGCGCAGGGGTTTGGTGTGAAATAGCCCTGTCCACTAAGCAGAGGAAAAGAGATGAGTGACACTATTCGGGTCGGATTGCTGGGGTATGGCTACGCCAGTAAAACGTTTCACGCGCCGCTGATTGCCGGCACGCCGGGCATGACGCTTGCGGGCATCTCCAGCAGCGATGCCGCGAAAGTCAATGCCGACTGGCCATCGGTGCCGGTGGTTGCCGAACCTAAGCAACTGTTTAACGATCCTCATATCGATCTGATCGTCATTCCTACCCCTAATGATACCCACTTTCCGCTGGCGAAAGCCGCGCTGGAAGCGGGCAAGCATGTGGTGGTAGATAAACCCTTCACCGTGACGTTGTCACAGGCGCGCGAACTGGATGCGCTGGCGAAAAGCCGCGGCCTGCTGCTTTCTGTGTTCCATAACCGCCGCTGGGACAGCGATTTCCTTACACTTAAACAGCTAATTGCAGACGGTACGCTGGGCGAAGTCGCCTATTTTGAATCGCACTTTGACCGCTATCGCCCACAGGTTCGTGACCGCTGGCGCGAGCAGGCGGGGCCGGGCAGCGGCATCTGGTATGACTTAGGGCCGCATTTGCTGGACCAGGCGGTGAACCTCTTTGGTCTGCCGGTGACGATGACGGTCGATCTGGCGCAGCTGCGTCCTGGGGCGCAGACCACCGACTATTTCCACGCCATTCTTTCGTATCCGCAGCGTCGCGTGGTATTGCACGGCACCATGCTGGCGGCGGCGGAATCGGCGCGTTATATCGTGCACGGCGCGCGGGGAAGCTATGTGAAATTCGGCCTCGACCCGCAGGAGGACAGGCTCAAAGCGGGGGAACGACCACCGCAGGAGGACTGGGGCTACGATATGCGCGACGGCGTGTTAACGGTGGCGCACGGCGAGGAGCTGGACGAGCAAACGCTGCTGACGGTGCCGGGGAACTACCCGGCGTACTACGCGGGCGTGCGCGACGCGCTGAACGGACAGGGCGAGAACCCGGTGCCCGCCCGTCAGGCTATCCAGATCATGGAGCTGCTGGAGCTGGGCATTGAGTCGGCGAAACACCGCTCCACGCTGTCGCTTGCCTGATTTGTCGTTTTAACTTTTATAACGCGCCCTCAGCGGCGCGTTTTTGCGCTTTACGAACCGGGAGGCGTGCATGAGCTGGTTACAGCGACTGAAAATAGACAAGTTCTTACTGGTAATGATTGTGGTGGTGGTTATCGCTTCGCTGTTCCCCTGCGAAGGAAAGGTAAAAACCGGGTTCGAATATCTCACCACTGCCGCTATCGCGTTGCTCTTTTTTATGCATGGCGCGAAGCTCTCCCGCGAGGCTATCGTTGCGGGGATGGGCCACTGGCGGCTGCATCTGGTGGTCTTTCTGAGCACTTTCGCGCTCTTTCCGCTGTTGGGCCTGGCGATGCAGTTTCTTACGCCCACGCTACTGCCTTCGTCGCTCTATATGGGCTTTCTTTATCTCTGCGCTCTGCCTGCTACCGTACAGTCCGCGATCGCTTTTACTTCGGTTGCCGGCGGCAACGTCGCCGCGGCGGTGTGCAGCGCTTCAGCCTCCAGCATTCTGGGTATTTTTCTCTCGCCGGTGCTGGTAGGCGCGCTGATGCAGGCGCATCAGGGAGAAACGGATACGCTGCACGCTATCGGCAAAATCGTTCTGCAACTGATGTTGCCGTTCGTGGTGGGGCACCTTTCTCGTCCGTTGATCGGCCGTTGGGTCGACAAACATAAAAAACTCATTAGCTACACCGACCGCTCTTCCATTTTGCTGGTGGTGTACGTGGCCTTCAGCGAGGCGGTAGTGCAGGGGATCTGGCATCAGGTGGACGGGCTGGCGCTGCTGAGCGTGCTGGTCTGCTCGCTGGTTCTGCTCGCCATTGTGCTGGTTATCAACACCTGGTCGGCACGGCTGATGGGCTTTAACACCGCCGATGAAATCACCATCGTGTTTTGCGGTTCGAAGAAAAGCCTCGCTAACGGCGTGCCGATGGCGAACGTGCTGTTTCCGGCAAGCCAGGTTGGGATGATGGTGCTGCCGTTGATGATTTTCCATCAAATCCAGCTGATGGTGTGCGCGGTGCTGGCGCAGCGTTACGCCAGACGCACCGCGAAAGAGAAGCGCCAGGCGCAGACGGCGGCGTCCTGATAGCGCCTGGCGGTGCGCGTCAGGCGGCGCGCACTTTATCCAGCAGCGCCTGTTTTTCCTGAGCGCTAAGGAACGCGATTTTCAGGCCGTTTTCCTGCGCGGTGCGGATCTGCGCCGCGCTCAGCCCGGCGGCAGGCGCCGCAACGGTATATTCGTGGCCGATATCCACGCCCTGAACGCCCGGATCGTCAGTATTAATGGTGGCGAGAATGCCGTGCTCCAGGAAACGCTTAAGCGGGTGCTTTTCCAGCGAAGCGACGGTGCTGGTCTGAATATTAGAGGTGAGACAGGATTCAATGCCGATGCCTTGCTCCGCCAGAAAATCCATCAGTGCCGGATCTTCTACCGCTTTTACGCCGTGGCCGATACGCTCGGCGCCAAGCTCGCGGATAGCCTGCCAGATGCTCTCTGGTCCTGCCGCTTCGCCGGCATGCACGGTGATGCGCCAGCCCGCATCGCGGCCACGGTTAAAGTGGCTTAAGAAAAGGCTGCCCGGAAAGCCGAGCTCATCACCCGCCAGATCGAGCGCGGTAATATGATCGCGGTGGGTAAGAAGCCCTTCAAGCTCGGCCACGCACGCCTCTTCGCCGAAAGTACGGCTCAGAATGCCAATCAGCCGCGCCTCAACGCCGAAATCGCGGCAGCCCTGGCGCACGCCGTCAATCACCGCTTCCACTACGCCTGCAACAGGCAACTGGTGCGTCATCGCCATATAACCGGGCGAGAAACGAAGCTCAACATAGTGCAGACCGTTGCGCGCGGCATCTTCCACGTTTTCCCAGGCCACGCGGCGACATGCTTCCAGCGAGCCCAGCACCTTCACGCCCCAGTCGAGTTTTGCCAGGAAGCTTACGAGATCCGGTTCGTTTTTGGTGATTTGCACGTGCGGGCGCAGCGTTTCAAGGGTAGCGCCGGGCAGCTCGAGGTTAAACTGGCGGCCCAGCTCAAGGATAGTCTGTGCGCGAATGTTACCGTCAAGGTGACGATGAAGATCGGTTAGCGGAAGGCGGGTATCAATCATGATGGCACTCTTTTTTTAGAATAAAGTGCATACCATTATAAAAATAATTCCGCCCCGAAAGCTACGTTGCGCAACAAATCAGGGCGAGAAAGGGCTTTTACTGTCTATAACTGGCGACTTATTGCGCGAATCAGGCGCGCCACGCCATCTTCAACTTTCGCGCGGGGACAACCGACGTTCAGGCGCAAATAGCCCAGACCTTCGTCGCCGTAGGTATAACCGGGCATGATGGCGACTTTTTCTTGCTCAATCAGCGCCTTTTGTAACTGGCGAGCGTCAAGCGCCAGCGGGCGCAAATCAAGCCAGGCGAGATAAGTCGCTTCCGGCGGTTGCCAGTTGAGTTGCGCAAACGCGCCGTTAAGCTGCTCTGCAACAAAGCGCAGGTTGCCTTCCAGATAGTGGCGCAGCGCGTCGAGCCAGGGCTCGCCGTGACGATAAGCCGCAATGTGCGCGACCAGCGAAAGCACGGCGGGCGAGGAGAGTCCGTCGCGGCCCTTGAGCGCGTTCAGGTAAGTTTCACGCTCCTGCGCATCCGGGATAAAACCATAGGCGCCGGTAAGCGCCGGAATATTAAAACTCTTGGAAGCAGAGGTTAAAAGCGCCCAGCGTTCGCCGCCCACCTCGCTCCAGGGGGTGTGAACCGTGTTTCCCCATACCATATCCATATGGATTTCATCGCTTATCACGCGCACTCCGTGCTTTTCGCAAAGGGCCGCCATGGCAGCAAGCTCCGCCCGGCTCCAGACTTTCCCCGTGGGGTTATGCGGGCTGCACAGCAGTAAAATTTTGCAGTCTGGCCGGGCGAGCTGCGCTTCAAACGCCTGCTCGTCGTACTCCCAGCCGCCTTCAACTGAGCGCAGCGGGGCGGTTAATACCTGCCTGTCGTTGCCGCTTATCGCCTTGAAGAAAGCATCATAAGCAGGCGTGTGGATAAGCACGCCTTCGCCTGGTGCGGACCACTGGCGAATAAGCTGCGAAACCATATAAATGACCGACGGACCGTAAACCAGCGTTTGGGCGTCCATCCGGCAGGCAAAGCGACGCTGGTACCAGTGCGTAACGGCACTCAAAAAATCGTCGTTTTTCCAGCGGCTGTACCCCAGCACGCCGTGGTCAAGGCGCTTCGCCACAGCTTCCAGCACGCAGGGGGCGGTAGCAAAATCCATGTCGGAGATGGTGAAGGGGAGCAAGTCGGGCGCGCCGAAGCGGTCTTCAACGTAATCCCACTGGGTACACCAGGTGCCGTGCCTGTCCACGGTTTGCGAGAAATCGAACATAACACCTCTTATTCGCGGCGCAACTTTACTGCTGCGCCGCTGTTGCTCAGGCCTGAACCGTGTTCATCAGGCTCGCCATCTCATCCTTAACCGACTGCACCTGCGGGCCAATCACCACCTGCAGGTTATGCTGGTTAAGTTGCACCACGCCGATGGCGCGGTTCGCTTTTAGCGCGGCGCTGTCCACAAGCGACATATCCTTTACGGACAGGCGCAGGCGGGTGATGCAGTTATCAAGCGTCACGATATTGTCCGCGCCGCCGAGCGCGGCAAGGATAGCCGGGACGTTATAGCCCGATTTACCCACCGCGCCCGCCACTTTTTCCGCCGCTGGCGCAGTATCCACATCGCGCCCCGGCGTTTTGATATTCCAGCGGGTAATGGCGAAACGGAAAATGGCGTAGTAACCCGCGAACCAGACCGCGGCGACCACAGGCACCATATACCATTTAGTAGCGAGGCCGTGCAGCATGCCGAAGACCACGAAATCGATGATGTTGCCGTCCGTATTGCCGATGGTGACGCCAAGGATAGCCATCATGGTGAAGCCAAGCCCGGTCAAAAGCGCGTGGATAAGATAGAGTGCTGGCGCGACAAACAGGAACAGGAATTCCAGCGGCTCGGTGGTGCCGCCCACCACGCAGGCGATAACGCCGGAAATAAGCAGCCCCTTGATTTTATGACGGTTCTCTGGCCGCGCGCAGTGATACATCGCCAGCGCCGCCCCCGGCAGGCCGCCCAGGAAAGCGGGCATTTTACCCTGTGACAAAAAGCGTGTAGCGCTTTCGGCAAAGCCGTGGGTTTCCGGACAGGTGAGCTGCGCCTGGAAAATGGTCAGCGCGCCGCTTACGGTGTGGCCGCACACGTCCAGCGTGCCGCCCGCCTCGGTAAAGCGGATAAGCGCCACCAGAATGTGCTGAAGACCAAAGGGCAGCAGCAGGCGCTCGCCGGTGCCGAAAATCATCGGCGCGAAGTCGCCCGCGCTGTTGATAATATAGCCAAGCCCGTTAATGCCTTTGGCGAAGAACGGCCAGATAAGCGGGATGACAAGCCCCACCAGCCCCATCACCAGCGTGGTAATAATCGGCACAAAGCGGGTGCCGCCGAAAAAGGCCAGCGCGTCCGGCAGGCGAATCGTGTGGAAGCGTTCATGCAGCTGCCAGATAATTACGCCCGCGATCACCGCGCCCAGAATGCCGGTATCGATAGACTGAATGCCCAGCACGTTCTGAATATTGTTCGCTTTCAGCACGGCGGCGTCGGTGGTGGGCAGAATGCCTTTCGCCGTCAGCCAGAAGTTCACCGCCAGGTTCATCACCGCGTAGCCCACAAACCCCGCAAACGCCGCCACGCCTTTATTTTCGCGCGCCAGCCCCAGCGGAATGGCGAGACAGAACATCACCGGCAGGAAGCTGAACGCGAAGGAGCCCACCTTGCTCATCCAGGTAAAAATAAGCTGCAATACCGGCTGGCCGAGGAACGGCATTAGCGTGACGACATCGTGACTACTCAGTGAGCTGCCGATGCCGAGCATAATGCCGCAGAAGGAGAGGAGCGCTACCGGCAACATAAAGGTTTTGCCCAGTTGCTGGAAGAACTCCCATAATGTGACTCGTTGTTGTGAGGTACTCGCCGCCATAAACGACTCCTTGTGCGTCCGAAAGCGTTAAAGTTTGACCACGCCAAGCAAGGTAAATCGTTTTATCAAATTTTAATGCGCTTTACCTCACAGATTTCTTCGCGCTTTAGGCGATGATAAAACAAGCTTGATAAAACGTTTTACCGGATGCAGCAGGAAAGGGATGACGTGAATGACGCAGATGAAAAAAATCACCATTAATGACGTAGCGCTGGCGGCGGGGGTGTCTGTCAGCACGGTTTCGCTGGTGCTGAGCGGCAAAGGCCGTATCTCCAGCGCGACCGGGCAGCGCGTCAACGAAGCCGTTGAGCAGCTCGGTTTTGTGCGCAACCGCCAGGCGGCGGCGCTTCGCGGCGGGCAGAGCGGGGTGATTGGTCTCATCGTTCGTGATTTAACCACACCTTTTTATGCGGAGTTGACAGCGGGGCTGACCGAAGCGCTGGAGGCGCAAGGGCGTATGCTCTTCCTCACTCAGGGCGGGCGCGACGGCGAGCGTATGCGCCGGGGCTTTGAAGCGTTAATGAAGCAAGGGGTGGATGGCATAGTCATTGCCGGCGCGGCGAGCGAAGGCGCTGCGCTGCGCGACGAGGCGAACCGGCTTGGCGTGCCGCTGGTCTTCGCTTCCCGCGCCAGTTATCTTGACGACGCGGATAACATTCGCCCTGATAACCACCAGGCGGCGCAGCGCTTAACGGAGCATCTTATTAAGCGTGGTCATCAGCGCATCGCATGGCTTGGCGGCCGCAGTTCGTCGCTCACCCGCGCGGAGCGTCTGGGCGGCTACTGCGCCACGCTTTTGCAGTACGGTCTGCCGTTTCATAGCGAATGGATCGTAGAGTGCGAGCCGAGCCAGAACCAGGCGGCGCAGGCGATAAATGCGCTGCTGCGTCACAACCCGACCATTTCCGCTGTGCTTTGCCATAACGCCACCGTCGCCATGGGCGCCTGGTTCGGCCTGCTGCGGGCCGGGCGGCAGAGCGGTGAAGACAGCTTTGAAAGCTATTTCGACAGCACCGTGGCGCTGGCTGCCTTTGCCGAGGTGGAAGAGGAGAGGCTGGACGATATTCCCGGTGCTTTTGTTCTCACGCCCGCCCGCGAAATGGGGCGCAGCGTAGCGGAGCGCATCATGCAGCGTATTCAGTACGCTGAAGAGCCCATCAAGAGCCAAATTATCGCGCCCCGCCTTGTCACGCGTAAATAGAAACGGCCTCCGCAGAGGCCGTTGTTTTACTGCTGCGGTACGGTTGGCGTCGGCGCAGGGGTAGGGGCTGGCGTCGGCGCCGCATCCGGCGCGGGAGCCGGAACCGGCGCAGGCGTTTGCGCAGGCTGCTGGTCCGGCGTTAAGGCCGGGGCTGGCGCGGGAGCAGGGGCAGGCGACGGGGTTTGCTCAGGCGCAGGTGTCGGAACCGGCGCCGGCTCTGGAGAGAGACCCGGAATGCCCGGTGCGACGTCGCCCGGCAGGCCAAACATGCCGACAAATTCTTCCAGCGGCATTTTCTGGCCGTTCAGCGTCACCTGACCGTTAGCGTATTGCAGGCTGGTCACGATGTTGTCATCTTCCATGGAGGTGATGCGGAACATCTGGCCCATCGCCGCCATGCCTTTTACCTGCTGGCTGGCGAGTTTCGCCGCGTCGTCCTGCTGGTAACCCTCAAGCTTCGCAACCTGGGTCATAAACTCGGTCGCCATGTCGGTCGGGATAACCAGTTTGCTTTCCATCGATTTCACCAGGCGATCAACCTGCTGCGCCGGGGTTGCGGGCGCCGCGGCGGCAGGCGCCTTCGCCGGATCTTTCAGGAACAGCGACAGGTTGAACGTGCTTTCGCCTTTGGCGTTTTTCCAGCTTAGCGGCGCGATAGTGATAACCGGCTCGCCTTTAAGCAGCACTGGCAGGTTTGCAAAGAAAATCTGCGTCGCTCTTTGCTGATAGAGCTCGGGGTTATTGACCACATCCGGCTGGCCGAGCAGCGCGCGGCTCTGTGCGTTGTACTGCTGGCTGAACTGGTGCCAGGACTCGCCGTCAATATTCCCCACCTTCATGGTGAGTTTCGCGCTGCCCATGTCCTGATTCTGAATTTTCAGGCTGTCCATCTGGTAATCGATCTGGCTGTCGATGTTTTTGCCATCTTTTGCGACATCCGATTTACCGTTAAAGCTCAGCCCATCCACCACCGCCAGCTCTTTGCCTTCGATAGCAACAGCGAGTTTATCAAGCGTAAGCTTCTGGCTGCCCACGCGCTCGTTAAAGGCGGTGAGCTTGCTGGAGCCGTCGGTATTCAGGCCGTTAAAGGTAAACTGCACGCGCTGGTTGTATTCGTTGACAGCATTAACCAGGCCGCTTTCCGCCTTGCCTTTCAATGTAAAGAGGCTGCCTTCGTTATCCACGTCCAGCGTGAAATCGCCGCCGCTGAAGGCCACTTTCTCGGTCGGGCTTTCGTAGTTCAGCGCGCTGAAGTTGAAATCGGTCGACGTGTCGCCGCTGTAGCCCACACGCGTTTGCGCGCGAACAAACGCTTCGCCTTTAGCGATATCAAACAGCGGTTTGGTGGTGGCATTGTTGACCGGGGTGGAAATCACCGAAGCCATCGCAGGCAGGATGTTGAATTTTTTCAGTTCGGCGAAAGGGAACGGACCGTGGTCGATAACCTCATCAATCACCACATTTTGCTCTGGCTTCAGCCAGGCGTTCGCCTGGTTAGCGACAGGTTTCACGACCAGTTGCAGGTGGCTGCGGAACAGGCCGCGCTGGTACTGCTGATAGCTCACCTGCAGCCCGGCTTCCGGCATGGTTTGCTGCAGGCGCGTATTGGCTTCGTTAACCATTTCGCCGATGCGGTTTTCGAGCTGTTTGCCGGTGTACCAGGCGGTGCCGGTCCAGACGACGCCGAGGGCGACAATCACCCCAACGGCAACCAGAGACTTTTTCATAGCAATTTATCCCTAAATGAGAAGCCAGGCGCAGGACGCCTGGCTCGGTGCAAAGAATAGGTAAAGCTTAGCAATCCTTGTCTAAAAGATCAGTAACTTAGTCGAGCTTATTGTAAACCCGCGCCAGACGGCCCACGCCGCTTGCCGCAACGGGCGATTCGTTGGCCGCCACAAAAGCGGATTCGCCCGGCTTCAATACCAGACGCTCATCACCGCGGCGCAGCACCGCTTCGCCTTCGACGCAAAAGAGGATAGCGGCGCTTTGCTGGGCAAGGGGCGTTTCATGAGTGCTGAGGTCGTGCAGCGAGAAGGCGAAATCGGCTACCGGAATAGGGAAGTCCAGTGCGCTCTCCTGCTTCACGGGCTGGGTCAGCAGCTCGCCTGCCGCTTTGCCGACAAACTTCACGTTCGCCACCAGTTCAGGGATATCGATGTATTTCGGCGTCAGCCCGGCGCGCAACACGTTGTCAGAGTTCGCCATGACTTCCAGCGCGACGCCCTGCAGATAAGCATGCGGCGTTTCGGCGAACAGGAACATCGCTTCGCCAGGGTTTAGCTTGACCACGTTCAGCAGCAGCGGCGAGAAGAGCCCGCTGTCGTCGGGGTAGAATTGTTCGATGAACGTAATGGTCTGCCACGGCTCGCCCTGCTGGCTTGCCACCGCCGCCTTCAGCACCGCCAGCGCGCGGGTTTTTTCTTCGCCCTGCATGTTGAGGAGGCTGGCGAAAAGCTCGCTTAAGCGCTCCGCATTCGGGTTTTCCAGGAAATGGGCGATGGCGGTATGCGCGCCGGAGACCGGCTGCAGCAGCGAGACGATTTCGGTAAACTCGCGAAACGCGTTCATCGCAAGGAACGGGGTGAGGGCGAAAACCAGCTCCGGCTTGTGGTTGGGGTCTTTATAATTGCGCTCGGCGGCGTCCAGCGGAATGCCCGCCGCGTTTTCCCGCGCGAAACCCTCTTCAGACGCCTGCTTGTTAGGGTGCACCTGAATGGAGAGCGGCTGGTCAGCGCAGAGCACCTTAAAGAGAAACGGCAGCTCGCCGAAGCGCTCTGCGACGTGTTGGCCCAGCAGCGCCGGTTTATCGGCTTCAATCACATCACGTAAACTGCGGGTATCGCCCGCTTCGTCCTGAATTTTTGAGCTGCTTTTCGGGTGCGCGCCCATCCACAATTCCGCCATCGGCTGGTTTTGCGGGTTCGCGATACCATAGAGATCCGTCAACGCCGTTTTACTTCCCCAGGCATAGTTCTGCACTGAGTTGATGAGTTTTTTCATTCTTAAGCCCTGTAAGAAGGTAGAAAAAAGTTCAGGTATTAAAGCAATAAAAGCGATTCAAGTAACCCTGCCCGGGAAAAAGTCGTATTAGTCTCAGTTTTTGTTAAAAAATTGTGTACGATGGTGCCACTCGCTTTTTTGTCATCGCACATGAAGTGCTGAACGAATAATTACTTAGCTGAAGCTGTAAGTGAGAGAGCAATGTCAAATAAACCCTTTGTGTTCCAGCCCCCTTTTCCGCTAAAAAAAGACGACACCGAGTATTACCTGCTGACCCGCGACTATGTCTCGGTCTCCGAGTTCGAAGGCCAGGAAGTGCTGAAGGTCGACCCGCAGGCGCTGACGCTGCTGGCGCAGCACGCTTTCCACGACGCCTCTTTTATGCTGCGCCCGGCGCACCAGCAGCAGGTAGCGGATATCCTGCACGACCCGCAAGCCAGCGAAAACGATAAATATGTGGCGCTGCAGTTCTTGCGCAACTCGGAAATCGCCGCCAAAGGCATTCTGCCGACCTGCCAGGATACCGGCACCGCCATCATCATGGGTAAAAAAGGCCAGCGCGTCTGGACCGGCGGCGGTGATGAAGCGGCGCTGGCGCGCGGCGTTTACAACACCTACACCGAAGATAACCTGCGCTACTCGCAAAACGCCGCGCTGGATATGTACAAAGAGGTCAACACCGGCACCAACCTGCCAGCGCAGATTGATCTCTACAGCGTGGACGGCGACGAATACAAATTCCTCTGTATCGCGAAAGGCGGCGGTTCAGCCAATAAAACGTACCTCTATCAGGAAACCAAAGCGCTCTTAAGCCCTGGCAAGTTGAAAAACTATCTGGTGGAAAAGATGCGCAGCCTCGGCACGGCGGCCTGCCCGCCTTATCACGTGGCGTTTGTCATTGGCGGCACCTCGGCGGAAGCGACCCTGAAAACCGTGAAGCTCGCCTCGACGAAATATTATGACGGCCTGCCGACGGAAGGTAACGAGTACGGCCAGGCGTTTCGCGATGTGCAGCTTGAACAGGAGCTGCTGGAGGAAGCACAAAAGCTGGGGCTCGGCGCGCAGTTCGGCGGCAAGTATTTCGCGCATGATGTTCGCGTTATTCGCCTGCCGCGCCACGGCGCCTCCTGCCCGGTGGGCATGGGCGTCTCCTGCTCGGCGGACCGCAACATCAAAGCCAAAATCAACCGCGACGGCATCTGGATTGAGAAGCTCGAAAATAACCCTGGCAAATATATCCCACCAGAACTGCGCCGCGCAGGCGAGGGCGAAGCGGTGCGCGTCGACCTCAACCGCCCGATGAGCGAGATCGTAAAGCAGCTTTCGCAATACCCGGTTTCCACTCGCCTGTCGCTTTCCGGCACCATTATCGTGGCGCGCGACATCGCCCATGCGAAGCTGAAAGAGCGCATCGATAACGGCGAAGGGCTGCCGCAGTATGTCAAAGATCATCCCATCTATTACGCCGGACCGGCGAAAACGCCGGAAGGGTACGCCTCCGGCTCGCTAGGCCCGACCACGGCGGGACGTATGGACTCCTACGTCGATTTGCTGCAATCCCACGGCGGCAGCCTGGTCATGCTCGCTAAAGGCAACCGCAGCCAGCAGGTGACGGACGCCTGCCACAAGCACGGCGGCTTTTACCTTGGCAGCATCGGCGGCCCGGCGGCGGTGCTGGCGCAAAGCAGCATCAAAAAGCTGGAATGTGTGGAATACCCGGAGCTTGGGATGGAAGCTATCTGGAAAATTGAAGTGGAAGATTTCCCGGCGTTTATCCTGGTGGATGACAAAGGCAACGACTTCTTTAAACAGATCCAGAGCGGACAGTGCTCCGCCTGTCTGAAGTAATGTTGAAGCCGCCTGCGGGCGGCTTTTTTCTTTGCGCGTTTCGCTGAGGGCGCAAAGCTGAACTACCCTGTAACGCATTATCACGACACCCGTTTACGTGTGAGCAACGTCTGATCCCTTTACCTTCGTCCCTGCATTGACATGCAGAGATGCCCCTTTTATGTGAATGGAGAAAGTCATGGCAACGCATCGCAGTGAAAAAGATTCCATGGGCGCAATTGACGTACCGGCGGACAAACTCTGGGGCGCGCAGACGCAGCGCTCGCTGGAGCACTTTCGCATCTCGACAGAGAAAATGCCGGTGGCGCTGATTCAGGCGCTGGCGCTGACCAAGCGCGCGGCGGCAAAAGTGAATATGGATCTCGGCCTGCTGCCGGCAGAGCGCGGCAACGCGATTATTCAGGCGGCGGATGAGGTGCTGGAGGGCAAGCACCCCAATGAGTTTCCCCTCGCCATCTGGCAGACCGGCTCCGGCACCCAGACCAACATGAACATGAACGAGGTGCTGGCGAACCGGGCAAGCGAAATTCTCGGCGGCGAACGCGGCATGGGCCGTAAAGTGCATCCGAACGACGATGTTAACAAAAGCCAAAGTTCAAACGACGTTTTCCCGACGGCGATGCACGTCGCGGCGGTGATCGCGCTGCGTGAACAGCTGATACCGCAGCTTAAAGTGCTGCACAAAACCCTGAGCGAGAAAGCGAACGCCTTTGCCGATATCGTCAAAATCGGCCGCACCCATTTGCAGGACGCCACGCCGCTGACGCTCGGTCAGGAGATCTCCGGCTGGGTGGCGATGCTTGAGCATAACCTGAAGCACATCGACAACAGCCTGCCGCACCTGGCCGAGCTGGCGCTTGGCGGCACGGCGGTCGGCACCGGGCTTAACACCCACCCGGAATATGCTGATCGGGTAGCAAAAGCGCTGGCGGAAATTACCAGCCAGCCGTTTGTCACCGCACCGAACAAATTTGAAGCGCTCGCGACCTGCGATGCGCTGGTGCATGCCCACGGCGCGCTAAAAGGGCTTGCCGCCTCGCTGATGAAAATTGCCAACGACGTGCGCTGGCTTGCGAGCGGCCCGCGCTGCGGCATTGGCGAAATCACCATTCCGGAAAACGAACCCGGCTCCTCCATCATGCCCGGCAAGGTGAATCCGACCCAGTGCGAAGCGATGACCATGCTCTGCTGTCAGGTGATGGGCAACGATGTGGCGGTCAACATGGGCGGCGCCTCCGGCAACTTCGAACTCAACGTCTTCCGCCCGATGGTTATCCACAATTTCCTGCAGTCGGTACGCCTGCTGGCCGACGGCATGGAGAGCTTTAACGAGCACTGCGCCGTTGGCATCGAACCTAACCGCGAACGCATCAGCCAGTTGCTGAACGAGTCGCTGATGCTGGTGACGGCGCTCAACACCCATATCGGTTACGACAAGGCGGCGGAAATCGCCAAAAAAGCCCATAAAGAGGGGCTGACCCTGAAGGCCGCCGCGCTGAAGCTTGGTTATCTCAGCGAGGAGGAGTTCAACGAATGGGTGCGCCCTGAAGAGATGGTCGGCAGCATGAAGCGCTAATCAGCGCGCCCGGTAAAGGTGCAGGCGGGGGATCAGCAACTCCAGCGGCTCCGCCTGCGGCTTGAAGCGATGGCGCACGTTCTGCGCGTCATAGTTGAGCAGTTCGCCGATATCGGGCACCTTTGCGCCGCGCTCTTCGTGGCACAATACAATCAGCGGCGAAGGGCAGGCGTATTGCACCTGCCGCTGGTTATTGGCATACCAGACCCGCGCCACCGGCTGCACTTTAACCGGCCTTTTTATCTTGAGGCGCGCCTTTTCCGGCAGGGCGGCGATGTTGTTATATTCCTGCGTCACTTTTTCATGCCACTGCTCGCGGCTCCAGGGCGCCACCGCGCGTGGCGACTTCAGACTTTTTTCAAGCATTGAGAGCACTTCATCGCGAGTGAGGTTCTTGATGATGTGCTTGTTGGCCCAGCCAAAGCGCAGGGTGGCGGGGTTATCCAGCAGCGTAAGCTGGCGATAGGCATTCAGGGTAATCAACCCCGGCAGATGGCGGTGCACCCACTCAAAACGCTGCACCGAGGGCAGTTCCGATTCCACGGTGATGATATTTTCAAATTCCGCTTTGAGCTGATTAATCTGTTCCGCCTGCTGATGGAGCGATTCATACTGCGGGTGGTTTACGCTAAAGCAAACGGCGCCCGGCAGACGCACCGCCGCCTTGCTGCTGCGGTTTTCCGACTGCTGCTGAATAAACAGGTGTGTGAAATGACGAAGCGCCGCCTCCTGCGCCGCCTTGCCCACTTTTTGCGTGACGGCGATGGTGAGCAGCGGATCGTGCTCTTTGCCTTTTTCAATCTCCGGCAGCTCAAAAACGCGGCCCGCCAGCAGGCGGCAACCGCTCAATGTTTCGCGCATTTGTATCAGCGCATGCTCCAGTTCGCGAAAGGTGGTGTTGAGGCGCTCAACCAGATCGTAACGGGCCATAATAAAACCTCATTAGTTACAACATACTTTATTTGTAGCACAGTTTCGCCGGAACAGGCCACAGCGCAGTGTAAAGTTTGGCAGGGAACAGCGGGCGCTGGCAGTGGAAAGGAGCAGGCCGACACTCTTCAGGGCAGGTCAGCGCAGCGTCGCCCGCCATGATTTCTCCTCGTCCCTGGAGAGAGGGTTGGGATGAATGGAACAGGCGACGCTTACCTTTTTACACTACCGTTTCGTTCGTATCGGGCGCTGGCGCTTTCTCAATTGGCCAGCAGAAGCGGAAACAGGCGCCGCCAAGGTCGCTCGTGGTTGCGCTCACCGAGCCGCCCATCGCCGTCGCGATAGACTGCACAATCGCAAGCCCTAACCCGCAGCCGCCGGTCGCCCGGTCGCGGCTCGGATCGAGTCGCACAAACGGCTCAAACACCCGCGTACGCTCCGCTTCAGGGATGCCGGGCCCGTCGTCTTCCACCGCAAGGCAAGCGCGCTCGTTATGCTGGCCGAGGCTTACACGCATATGCTTCTCGCTATAACGCAGCCCGTTGTTAACCAGATTATCCAGCACGCGCTCCATCAGGCGAATGTCTACCAGCCCATATGCGTCCATGTTGCCAACGTTAAGCGCCAGCTCACGGTGCGGATTCATCTGGCGCGTTTCCGCCACCCGCTCAGCCAGCCAGCGCGGCAAATCGACCGGGCTTACGTGCAGCTCGGTTTGCGGCCTGTCGAGGCGCGCATAGGTCAACAGCTCCTGAATCAACGCCTCCAGTTGACCAATGTCGCGGTTAAGTGCCAGCGCCTCGTCAGCGCTCAGGTTATCGCTCATTTCCAGCCGGTAGCGCAGGCGTACCAGCGGGGTGCGCAACTCGTGGGCAATCCCGTCAATAAGCTGCTTTTTGCTGGCTATCAGGGCGTTAATATTGTCCGCCATCTGGTTGAACGCTATCCCGAGACGAGAAAAACCGGAGCCGCTCTCAAAGTGAATACGCTCGTCAAGATGGCCTTCCCCCAGCCGCTGGGCGGCGGATTCCAGCTTCAGCATGTCGCGCCAGTGCGGACGCATCCAGATAAACACCGGCAGGGCCAGCGAAATGGCGATAAAGGCGATAAGCGCGATGTCCAGCAGCCGCATCTGGTGCAAAAAATAGAGGTAAGGCACCGGTCCGACCGCCAGCACGTAATGGCTGCGCGGGATACGCTGTACGAAGGTGTACTCATCATCCAGCGCGACGATCTCTCCCTCCCGCAGACGTTGCATGGTCGCGTCGTCCAGATGAAACCTGGCAAGCGGCTGAATGCGCAGCTTAAAAGAGAGATTCAGGTCCAGCTCTTTGATGGTTTTATTCCAGTCGCGCGGCGGGATCTCCCGCAGCTCGCTGCGCATCAGGTAGAGCGAGCTTTTCATCAGATCGTCCAGCGACTGCCGTCCGGCGCGCTCGGCGGTAAACTTATAGACCAGCCCCACCAGCAGGGTCATCACCAGAAAACAGATAAACAGCAGCAGATAAAACTGGATGAACAGCTTCTTCATGACATCTCCCGACCCGTCATAGTAAACGCCCGTTATTTGCCTGCCGAAGGGGCAAGGGGAAAATTCACCGCCAGATGATCGATAAAAGCCCTGACGGCGGGCGGCAGACCGCGCCGGGTGGTAAAGACCAGGTGAACGATGCCGCGCTGGCCCTGCCAGCCGCGGTATACCTGCACCAGCTCGCCGCGCTTGAGCTGCTCAGCGCACACATGATCCGGCAATAATGCAATGCCGAGTCCGGCCATCGCCGCCGAGCGAATGGCGCCGAAGTCGGCGCAGCTCATGCGAGGTTCGTGGCGGATGAGGCAGCTTTTGCCCTGCTCATGCTCCAGTTGCCAGGCTAACTCGCCCGGCTCGTCGCTGGTGCCGAGCGTAGACTGCAAGGGCAAGGTGTCGATATTGCCATCCAGCTTACCGGCAAGCGCCGGGCTTGCGACCAGTATACGGCGCGAATAGCCCAGCGAGCGCATCACCAGTTCAGCGTCGCTGGTCAGTTCAGTACGCACGCGCAGCGCAACATCAATGCGCTCGCGGATTAAATCCACCGCCCGGTCCACGGCGACAATCTGCAGCTTCACTTTGGGAAAGCGGTTCATGAAAGAGGGCAGCACGGCGGAAATCACCTCCACCAGCCCTGTCGGACAACTAAAACGCACCAGTCCATGCGGTTCCGCCTGCGCTTCGGCAATCAGCGCCTGCGCTTTTTCCGCTTCCAGCAGCATGGCCCGGCACTGGTCGTAAAACGCCTGGCCCACTTCCGTTACGCGAAAGCGGCGGCTGGAGCGCTCAATCAGACGTACGCCAAGCTGCGCTTCCAGCCCCGCCACACGGCGGCTGAGTTTGGATTTGGGCTGTTTCAGCGCCCGGCTGGCCGCCGCGAACCCGCCATGGGTCACCACTTCGGCAAAGTAAAAGTAATCATTAAGGTCAGTCTGCATTATCGTTCCTTATTCAGAACGCAGGGTGCCATTTTGTCCTACTACTCACACCTTTGGGAAGCGCTTATTCTTCTCTCCATGACGAACGGTCATCATCCACTCTCACCTGAGGAAAGAAAAATGAACCAGCAATTCAACAACAAAGTGGTTATCGTTACCGGCGGCACCAGCGGCATTGGCTTCGCTACCGCTAAAGCATTTGCAGCGCAGGGCGCCTCCGTATTTATCACGGGTCGCCGCCAGTCCACGCTCGATGAGGCGGTAAGCCGCATCGAGGGGAAAGTTACCGGCGTGCGCGGCGACATGAGCCAGCTTGGTGATATCGACCGCCTTTATGACGCCGTGCAGAAACAGCATAACCATATCGACGTCGTCTTCGCCAACGCGGGCGGCGGCGAGTTTGCCGCGCTGGGCGCTATTACTGAAGCGCATTATCAGGAAACGTTCGATACCAACGTTAAAGGCGTGCTGTTCACCGTGCAGAAGGCGCTGCCGCTGCTGCGTGATGGCGGGGCTATCGTGCTGACCTCGTCTACCACCAGCATTTCCGGCACGCCGGCATTCAGCGTTTACTCGGCGACCAAAGCCGCGGTGCGCAGCTTCGCACGCAACTGGATACTCGATCTCAAAGAGCGCCGCATTCGCGTTAACGCCGTCAGCCCCGGCGTGACCGAAACCGCAGGGTTGAACGACCTGTTCGGCGGCGGCGACCAGGCCGAAGGCACCAAAGCGTGGCTTGCTGAGCAGATCCCGGCCGGGCGCGTCGGCCAGCCGGAAGAGATCGCCAAAGCGGTATTGTTCCTGGCGTCTGACGAGGCAAGCTTTGTGAACGGCGTTGAGCTTTTTGTGGATGGCGGCCAGGCGCAAATCTGACGCACAAGCGGACCGTGCCGCGCCTGATGGTGCGGCAGGTGCGTTTTACGCCTCGCTTTCCCAGGCGTGCGGCGCAAAAAGATAGCCTTTATTGCGTACGGTTTTAATACGAAACGGCTCGGTGGCGTTGTCGTTGAGCTTTTTGCGCAGGCGGGAAATCGCTACATCCACGCTGCGATCGAGCCCGTCATAACTGACGCCGCGCAGGTTTTTCAGCAGCGCGTCGCGGTCCATAATCTGCCCGGCATGGGTCGCCAGCTCCCAGAGCAGATCAAAATCCGCCGTGGAAAGGGCGACCACGTCATTACCCAGCGTAACCTGACGGTTAATCGGATCGATGCACAGCGCGCCGAAACGCAGCGCCTTGTGGGGTTTAAGCGAGAGGAGTTCAGGGTTTTGCGTCTGCGCCTGGCGCAGGTGCAGCCGCAGACGCGCCAGCAACACGGCGGGCGGGGTCGTTTTAAGAATATAATCGCTTGCCCCCATCTCCAGCGACAGAATGTGGTTCATGTCGCTGTCAAGCGAGGTCAGCAGGACGACGGGGCCTTGCCAGTTCGGGCGTAAGTCCCGACAGAGCGTCATGCCGTCTTTACCGGGCAGCATAATATCCAGCAGGACCAGATCGGGCTTCTCGCGCTGGATAACCTCTTCAGCGCGGTCGCCGCGGCTTTCCACCACCACGTTAATATCATGTTTGCCCAGATAAGCGGCAATCAGCGAGCCGACTTCCGGGTCATCCTCGACAAAGACTATTTTAGCCATATACCGTTGCGTTTAGCGTAAAAGGCTTAACATACACCGGACGCCGCCTGCGCTCCATCAACCAATGATAAACCGCGCTTAGCGCAGTTGCCGGCCGCCATCGACGGCGAAGCTGCGACCGGTAACGAAGCAACTGGTCAACAGATAATCGAGCAGGTCGATTATCTCTTTTTCGCCCGGCGCGATTTTCATCAGCGACTTATTCAGCGCCCGCTGACGGTACTCCGGATCGTCGTTTTCGTTAAACAGAATCAGCGACGGGGCGATGGCGTTGACTTTCACCTCCGGCGCCAGTTTGCGGGCAAACGAGCGGGTGAGGTTATCGAGCGCCGCTTTGCTGGCCGCGTAAGCAATATGTTTCTCACTGCCTCGCTCGACAACGTAGTCGGTGAAATGGATGATATCCGCTGCGGCATGGCCCTGGCCGCGCAGCAGCCCTTCCAGCGCAAAGTTCAGCAGGTAAGGGGCGTGCACATGAATTTGCATCATTTCATGCAGCACTTTGGCCGGCGACAGGCCATTCCCCTCCGATTGCCAGGCGCTGGCGTTATGCAGCAGCGCGCGAATACGATCGGTGCGCGCTTTCACGGCGTCAGCGAAAGCGAGAATGCCTTCATCGGTGCAGAAATCGGCCTGAATGCAGATAGCGCCCGTCTCTTCCAGCACGTCGATAGCCGGGTAGCGGGTGCGGTAGCTGACAATCACGTCGTGATGCTGCGCCAGAAAATGGTGCGCCAGCGCGAGGCCGATGCGGCGGCCTCCACCGGTAATGACTATCGGACGATCCAGTTTTTTGCCCATAAGCACTCCTCGTCAGTGACGACAATGGGGCGGTTACCCCATCAGCATCCATGTGGCCGGCAGCGCGGCGATTAACAACAGACCAATAAACACGCGCTCGTGCGATCTCAGCGCCACGTCATGCTGGTGCGTACGGCGAGCGTACAGGAAAACCAGCAGGCCGGGGGCGTAAAGCACAACCGAGAGCAGCAGGTGCATCGGGCCTGAGGCATACAGCAACCATAAACCATAAATGGACGCTCCGACACCCGTAAGCCTGTGCAAAGGACGTTTCGCAATCTTCACAAGGTAAGCGCCAACCAGCAGATAAGGCACCAGAATCATCTCTGAAGCGATGGTCAGCAGGGTATTGTAATCCGAGCCTGTCGCCCAGATAAGCACCAGGCAAACCTGTACGCTGGCGTTGGTAAGCCATAAAGAGGCCGCCGGCGCATTGTTCTCATTCTGACGCAGCAGAATTTTAGGGAAAGCGCGATAGCGGGCGGCAAGCAACGGCACTTCCGCCGCCATAATCGTCCAGCTCAGGTAAGCGCCGCAGACGGAGACAATCAGACCGGCGGCGATAATCACCTCGCCCCAGGGCCCTATCATTTCCACCAGCAGTCCGGCCATAGAGGGGTTGCGCATCTGCGCCAGTTCAGGGCGCGCCATCACACCCAGCGACAGCAGCGTGACCAGCAGATAAACCGCCAGCGCCGCCAGCACGGCGAGCAGCGTCGCCATGCCGACATCGCTTTTATTACGCGCGCGGGCGGAAACCACCACGGCGCCTTCCACGCCGATAAACACCCACAGCGTAATGAGCATGGTGTTTTTCACCTGCTCCCAGACCGGCACGCCCAGCTCAAGGCCTTTGAAATCGAGGCTGAAGGTGGAGAGCTTGAAGCCGATGATGGCGAGGACCACAAAGAGCCCCAGCGGCAGCAGTTTCGCGAGCGTGGCGGCGATATTAATGCTGGCCGCCGTCTGCACGCCGCGCAGCACCAGCCAGTGCACCACCCACAGCAATACCGACGCGCCGACGATGGATTGCCAGGTATTGCCGTCGCCAAAAAGTTTCAGCTCAGGCGTATCGGTAAAAAAGCTCAGCGCGGAAAAGACAATCACCAGATAGGAGACGTTAGCGATGACCGCGCACAGCCAGTAACCCCAGGCGGAGCAAAACCCCACCAGTTCGCCGAATCCTTCCCGCGCATAGGTAAAAATGCCGCCGTCGAGATCCGGGCGCAGGCGGGTCAGAAACAGCATCGCCAGCGCCAGCAGCAAAATGCCTGCGCCGGTAATCGCCCAGCCCGTCAGCAGCGCGGCAGGCCCCGCGACGGCCGCCATATTTTGCGGCAGGCTGAAGACGCCCGCGCCCAGCATGGAACTTAAAACCAGCGCGGTTAACGCGGCGAGACCAAGTTTTTTGTCCATAGGTATCCTGTTGTTTAAAGAGAAGGACCCAGAATAATTATTTTGCCAGAGCGCATAAAAATGGAGGATCACGCTAAGGCGCGCGATTTTACGGAGTCCAGACAAGGCATGCAATGAGAGGGGCGCTAAAATCTTCTGAAAGAGAAAAAAAGACGGCCTGGGCCGTCTTTTAGGGGAGTGAAATTACTTGTAGAGGTCGGCGCTGATAGTCAGGTTGCCGCCTTTCTCTTCCCACTGGCGGGTAATGTGATAATACTTGGCGCCTTTTTTCGCGGCGCGCTTCGCCACCTGGTACGAGATTTCCGTCATGCTCGAGTAATGACCGGTAAACTGAACGCTGTCAAAAGGCACCATCTGCGCGGCGGTAATTTTATTCACTTCCTGAATTTCTTTACCGTCCGGCAGCGTGACAGTGTAACGACCGCCTTTGCTTTCCTGGGTTTCAAAGTATCGGCCCACGGCAGTGCTTGGCGCAGCAGAGGTGGCGACGCCAGGAATTTCCACTTTCTTCGCTTCTTCGCCGCCTTTGGCCAGCGCTGCGCGGCCTGCATCGGAATCAGCCGGAATAGCGTCGGGGCTTTGCAGCACGCGTTTCTTCGCGTCAGCTTTATAAATATAAGCCGTGATGCGCTGGTTGCCGCCCTGGTTGGCATCTACCTGGCGCACAATATAAAACGAGGCGGCGCCTTTCGCTTTCGCCGCTTTGGTGATGGCGTCGTTAACTTCCGGCTGGCTGCGATAAAAGCCCTGAACGGTCACCGTATCGTAAGGCTCAAGGGCGATAGCCTGATCTTTGGGCAACTCCATCACGCCGTTAATGACGCGGTTTTTGGTCTCTTCGGCCTTCGGCGCGTTCTCATGATAAACGTCCGCCACCACGCGCCAGTTACCGCTGTTGCCGGTGTCGTTGGTATCCAGAATGTAGAAAGAGGCGGCGCCCATTTTATCCGCCCGACGCGATACGGCATCAACCGCTTCGCCGATGGCGTTAAAACGGCCGGTGATAACGATACGGTCATAAGGCTTTACTGCAGCGGCCTGTTCTGGCGTTAACTCGGTGGCCGCCTGAGCGGACAGCGTGGTCACGGAAAACAGCGCGGACGCCAGAAGAGTGTACTTAAGCTTCATAAAAATAATCCTTCGCCATGCGCAAAAAAGGTACTCATACTGCCTGTGTACATTAACGTTTAGCCGCTGATTATTGCATTGAATGGGTTTGGCTGTCTGCGCCATTTTTCACACTCAATGCGACGTTTCGGTTACGTGGGATAACATTTGCTAATAGATGTCAAAAACGGGCGATTGACCAGAAAAATTGATAAAGGTTATTACTTTTTAAGTTAAAGACTTGTTAAAGAACACATTCCTGCCCGAGCAGAATCATGTTTTACCGTTGCGCTTAAGCGGAATATCGGCTTTCTCATCGTGATTTAAAGCAAAAATCCCTGTTATGCGCGCGCATGACTGCCTTTTTGCGGATAAGCGCAAAAATACCCGTAACCTGTGGTGGATCGGGGGCGCTAATTTCAGTAGGTTATAGAAAGTTTGTTACAGATTGATTTTCTGGCCGAAGCGGCGCAAGCCGTCTTCATTATGAAAACGAGTGGCAGACCATCATTCAAAACCGATGGAAGGGAATACTATGCGTATTGGTGTACCAAAAGAGCGGTTGGCCAATGAAACCCGCGTCGCGGCAACGCCTAAAACCGTGGAGCAGTTGTTAAAGCTGGGTTTTAGCGTCGCCGTTGAACATGACGCGGGTAAACTGGCGAGTTTCGACGACGAGGCGTTTGCTGCGGCAGGCGCGGAGCTGGCGACGAGCGAAACTGTATGGCAGTCGGACGTGGTGCTGAAGGTCAACGCGCCGCTGGAAGAGGAGATCGCGCTGCTGCGAGCCGGCACAACGCTTGTAAGCTTCATCTGGCCGGCGCAAAACCCGGCGCTGATGGAAAAGCTGGCTGCGCGCGGCGTGACCGTGATGGCGATGGATGCCGTGCCGCGTATTTCGCGCGCGCAGTCGCTCGATGCGCTGAGCTCCATGGCCAACATCGCCGGTTACCGGGCGATTGTTGAAGCGGCTCATGAATTCGGCCGTTTCTTTACCGGCCAGATCACCGCGGCGGGGAAAGTGCCGCCGGCGAAAGTGATGGTCATTGGCGCGGGCGTTGCGGGTCTTGCGGCTATCGGCGCGGCGAACAGCCTTGGCGCCATTGTTCGCGCCTTCGACACCCGGCCGGAAGTGAAGGAGCAGGTGCAGAGCATGGGCGCCGAGTTCCTCGAGCTTGATTTCAAAGAAGAGGCGGGCAGCGGCGACGGTTACGCCAAAGTGATGTCTGAGGCGTTCATCAAAGCGGAAATGGCGCTTTTCGCCGCCCAGGCCAAAGAGGTGGATATCATCGTCACCACTGCGCTTATTCCGGGCAAACCGGCGCCGAAGCTTATTACCCGTGAAATGGTCGATTCCATGAAGCCGGGCAGCGTGATTGTCGATCTGGCCGCGCAGAACGGCGGCAACTGCGAATACACCGTCCCGAACGAGATTTTTGTCACCCCTCATGGCGTAAAAGTTATCGGTTATACCGACTTGCCGGGCCGTCTGCCGACCCAGTCTTCTCAGCTTTACGGCACCAACCTGGTGAACCTGCTTAAGCTGCTGTGCAAAGAGAAAGACGGCAACGTCGTGGTGGATTTTGACGACGTGGTGGTGCGCGGCGTAACGGTTATCCGCGAAGGGGAAGTCACCTGGCCTGCGCCGCCGATTCAGGTTTCCGCACAGCCGCAGGCGGCGGTAAAACAGACCGAAACGGTCAAAGAGCCGGTGAAACCCGCCTCGCCGTGGCGGAAATACGCGCTGATGGCGCTGGCTATCGTACTTTTCGGCTGGCTGGCGGACGTGGCGCCGCGGGAATTCCTGGGACACTTCACCGTTTTCGCGCTGGCCTGCGTGGTCGGCTATTACGTGGTGTGGAACGTTTCCCATGCGTTGCATACGCCGCTGATGTCGGTTACTAACGCCATTTCCGGCATTATCGTCGTCGGCGCGCTGCTGCAGATTGGCGACGGCGGCTGGGTGAGCTTCTTTAGCTTTATCGCCGTGCTTATCGCCAGCATCAACATTTTTGGTGGTTTCACCGTCACTCAGCGCATGCTGAAAATGTTCCGGAAGAACTAAGGGGTAACACATGTCTGGAGGATTAGTTACCGCAGCATACATTGTTGCCGCGATCCTGTTTATTTTTAGCCTGGCGGGGCTGTCGAAGCATGAAACCTCTCAACAGGGCAACCGCTTCGGCATCGCCGGTATGGCGATTGCGCTTATCGCCACCATCCTCGGGCCGGAAACCGGCCACGTGGTATGGATAATCATTGCGATGGTTATCGGCGGCGCCATCGGCATGCATCTGGCGAAGAAAGTGGAAATGACTCAGATGCCGGAGCTGGTTGCCATTCTGCACAGCTTTGTCGGCCTGGCCGCCGTGCTGGTGGGCTTCAACAGCTACCTGCACCATAATCCGGGCCTGGATCCGGTGCTGGTGAATATCCACCTGGCGGAAGTGTTCCTGGGCATCTTTATCGGCGCGGTGACCTTTACCGGCTCCATCGTGGCGTACGGCAAACTGTGCGGCAAAATTTCGTCCAAACCGCTGATGCTGCCGAACCGCCACAAGATGAACCTGGCGGCGCTGGTGGTCTCCTTTGTGCTGCTGGTCGTCTTCGTGCGTACTGAAAGCGTGGGCCTGCAGGTGCTGGCGCTGCTGCTGATGACCATTATTGCACTGGCGTTCGGCTGGCATCTTGTCGCTTCTATCGGCGGCGCGGATATGCCGGTCGTGGTTTCCATGCTGAACTCCTATTCAGGGTGGGCGGCGGCGGCGGCGGGCTTTATGCTTAGCAACGATCTGCTTATCGTCACCGGTGCGCTGGTCGGTTCGTCGGGCGCCATCCTCTCTTACATTATGTGTAAGGCGATGAACCGCTCGTTTATCAGCGTCATCGCAGGTGGCTTTGGCTCAGACGGCGTGACGAGCACCAGCAGCGACGAAGTGGGCGAACACCGTGAAATTAGCGCGGAAGAGACGGCGGACATGCTGAAGAACTCTCACTCCGTTATTATCACGCCGGGCTACGGCATGGCGGTGGCGCAGGCGCAATATCCGGTGGCCGAAATCACCGAAAAACTGCGTGCGCGCGGCATCAACGTGCGCTTCGGCATTCACCCGGTTGCGGGGCGTCTGCCAGGCCACATGAACGTGCTGCTGGCCGAAGCGAAAGTGCCTTATGACATTGTGCTGGAGATGGATGAAATCAACGACGATTTCGCCGACACCGACACGGTGCTGGTGATCGGCGCCAACGATACGGTGAACCCGGCGGCGCAGGACGACCCGGGCAGCCCGATTGCCGGCATGCCGGTACTGGAAGTGTGGAAGGCGCAGAACGTCATCGTGTTTAAGCGCTCGATGAATACCGGTTACGCCGGCGTGCAGAACCCGCTGTTCTTCAAGGATAATACCCATATGCTCTTTGGCGACGCCAAAGCCAGCGTGGATGCGATCCTCAAAGCGCTGTAATCGTTTTTGTTGATAACGAACCGCTCTTCGGAGCGGTTTTTTTATTGTCAGCCCTAAACCACCTCCTGAGGAGGTGGTGATTGTCCCTGTAAGGCTATAGCCTGAAGAAAGCCCATGCCGGAATATTTCTCCTTACTCACCACAAGTAAGAGGGAAAAACCAACATGGGCCTTTACAGAAGTTCATCACATGTATTCTGGCGCTGCAAATATCATATCGTCTGGACACCCAAGTATCGTTTCAAGATCCTGACGGACAAGATTGGTAAGGAGTTGTACCGGACAATCTATATTCTGTGCAACATCAAGGACTGCGAAGTGCTGGAACTGAATATTCAGCCTGACCATGTTCATCTGGTGGTTATCGTACCGCCCAAACTCTCTATTTCAACG
>KK211225.1:154953-271232 GCA_000621185.1 Franconibacter pulveris DSM 19144 | reverse complement strand
ACCGCCCAAACTCTCTATTTCAACGCTCATGGGTGTTCTGAAAGGGCGCAGTGCAATAAGGCTCTATAACAGGTTCCCGCACATAAGAAAGAAGTTGTGGGGCAATCATTTCTGGGCGCGAGGATACTTTGTGGATACGGTTGGTGTGAACGAAGAGATTATCCGGCGATATGTGAGGCATCAGGACAAAAAGGAACAGGAACTCGACATGCAGATGGAGTTACTACAGAACTAATCAACCGGTTAGCAGCGGCCCCCTTTCAGGGGGCTCACTTTAAAGCCACCTCCTCTGGAGGTGGTTTTTTACAACATGGGTTCAGGCGTTCGCTTTCAGCCAGTTCATCACCACGTCATGGTGATTGCTGGTTTTGAAATCATCGAACACCTTTTCCACTTCGCCATTAGCGTTAATCAAAAAGCTGATGCGATGAATGCCGTCATAGGTTTTGCCCATAAAAGACTTTTCACCCCAGACGCCGAACGCTTCGCTGACCTGATGATCTTCATCGGAGAGCAGCGTGAAGTTGAGCAGCTCTTTCTCCGCGAAGCGGGAGAGCTTTTCCGGTTTGTCGGTGCTGACGCCCAAAACTTCAACGCCCGCTTTTTTCAACTCGTCCATGTTGTCGCGCAGTCCGCAAGCCTGCACGGTGCAACCCGGCGTCATGGCTTTCGGATAAAAATAGACCAGTACACGCTGTCCCTGGAAGTCGGCCAAATTTACTTGTTCACCGTCCTGATCGGGCAAGCTAAATTTCGGTGCGATATCACCGGCTTTCAGTGGATTCATCACTACACTCCATCCTGTTCATCTTGCTGTGGGTAATTCACCACGCTAATAGTGCCTTGCGCGTTTAGTTCTGTACATAGGTCGCGAAAGGCTTGTTCGATAATTGTCGCATCCTGTGATGCCGGGCTGTGCGCGGTAATCTGAATATAGAGCTGCGCGGCGTTATCCTCCACTGCCGGCTGCGTGCGCGACACCAGTTCGGCGATATTCATATTATGGGCGTCGAACAGCGCCGTGAATCGTTCAATCAGATGCGGCGAATCCGCCACTTCGACTTGCACCCAGACCGAGGCGGGCATCGGCGCGCGGGCCTGCGCGGCGGTGCGCTTCATCACAATCAGCAGTTCAAGCTCGGCGCCCTTGAGCGGCAGCGTGGATTCAATCAGGGTTATCGCGTTCCAGCTGCCGGAAAGCAGCATGATGAAAGTGAACTCTTCACCCAACATCGCCAGACGGCTGTCTTCAATATTACAGCCGCAGCTGCTGACGTGACGAGTGATGGTATTGACGATACCAGGACGGTCCGCGCCCAGCGCCGTGATGACCAGATAATGCTGTGATGAGGGTTCCAAACGGGTTATTCCTGTGAAGCAGTGAAGTAAACTCTAGGAAAGCATAAAAAAAACCGGCATACAACCGCGTAGCCCGGCATGGCCGCTTGCTTTTATTACGACTCCAAACGTACCATTGTGACACTTGTTTGTGGAGAGGATGGCCAATGTTCACGGGAAGTATTGTCGCGCTTATCACACCGATGGATGACAAAGGTAATGTCTGCCGGTCGAGCCTGAAAAAACTGATTGATTACCATGTCGCCAGCGGAACGTCGGCGATCGTTTCGGTAGGGACTACCGGTGAATCCGCAACGCTGAGTCATGATGAGCATGGCGACGTAGTGATGATGACGCTTGAGCTGGCGGACGGGCGTATTCCTGTTATCGCCGGAACCGGCGCGAACGCCACTTCCGAAGCCATCAGCCTCACCCAGCGTTTCAACGACAGCGGCGTCGTGGGCTGTCTGACCGTCACGCCCTACTACAACCGCCCGACGCAGGAAGGGCTGTTCCAGCATTTTAAAGCTATCGCTGAACATACCGATTTACCGCAAATCCTCTACAATGTACCGTCCCGTACCGGTTGCGATATGCTGCCGGAAACCGTAGGCCGCCTGTCGAAAGTCAAAAATATTGTCGGCATTAAAGAAGCGACAGGGAACTTAACGCGAGTTAACCAGATCAAAGAGCTGGTTGCAGATGAGTTCATTCTGCTGAGCGGCGATGACGCCAGCGCGCTGGATTTTATGCAGCTTGGCGGACATGGCGTCATTTCCGTTACCGCAAACGTGGCGGCGCGCGAAATGGCGGAAGTCTGCAAACTTGCCGCTCAGGGGCAGTTTAAAGAGGCGCATCGCGTTAACCAGCGCCTGATGCCGCTGCACTATAAATTATTTGTCGAACCCAATCCGATCCCGGTGAAATGGGCCTGTAAGGAGTTGGGACTTGTGGCGACCGATACGCTTCGCCTGCCAATGACGCCTATCACCGACGCAGGTCGTGAAGCTGTCAGCCAGGCGCTTAAGCATGCCGGTTTGCTGTAAAGTTTAGGGAGATTTGATGGCTTACTCAGTACAGAAGTCGCACGTGGCGAAAGTGGTTACCGTTTCACTGGTGATGCTGCTTGCCGCCTGTAGTTCCGATTCACGTTACAAGCGTCAGGTCAGCGGCGACGAGTCTTATCTCGATGCCGCGCCGCTGGCGGAACTGCACGCCCCGGCCGGGATGATTTTACCGGTACAGAACGGCGACTATAACATCCCCGTGACCAACGGCAGCGGCCCGGTCGGCAAAGCGCTGGACATTCGTCCGCCCGCTCAGCCGCTGGCGCTGGTAAACGGCGGTCGCACCCAGTTTACGGGCGACACTTCTACGCTGCTGCTTGAAAGCGGCCGCAACGGCTCGCTCTGGCCACAGGTTGTCAGCGTGGTGCAGGCGAACAACTACACCATCACCAAGCGTGACGATGCAGGCCAGACGCTGACCACCGACTGGGTACAGTGGAACCGTGCGGATGAAGACGAGCAGTATCGCGGACGCTATCAAATCACCGTACAGCCGCAGGGCTACCAGCAGGCGCTGGTGGTGAAACTGCTGAATCTGGAGCAGAGCGGTAAACCGGTAGGCGACGCGGCTTCCATGCAGCGCTACAGCGCCGAGATGCTGAACGCTATCTCCGCGGGGCTGGATAAGAACTTAACCGCGCGTCAGAACGCCGCTGACAACCGCAACGCGTCGCAAATCGACGTGCAGAGCGGCGCAGACGATGTCGGTCTGCCAGTGCTGGTGGTGCGCGCGCCGTTTAACGTCGTCTGGAATCGCCTGCCGGCCACTCTTGAAAAAGTGGGCATGAAAGTGACGGACTCCACCCGCTCGCAGGGCAGCCTGGCGGTGACGTACAAACCGCTGTCTGACAGCGACTGGCAAGCGCTGGGCGCACGCGACCCGAACCTGCCTGGCGGCGACTACAAGCTGCAGGTCGGCGATCTGGATAACCGCAGCAGCCTGCAATTTATCGACCCGAAAGGGCATACGCTGACGCAGGCGCAAAACGATGCGCTGGTGGCCGTATTCCAGGCCGCATTCAGCAAATAATCGCAGGGCCGGAAGATTCCGGCCCTTTTTTATTCCCTCTACGCAAACGTGTGCGTAGAATTGGGCGCAACCTTTTTTGTGTTAAATCATCAGGCCGCCCGGGCGGTCATCCCTACCTGGAGTAATAAAGATGCAAAAGCAAGCTGAGTTGTATCGTGGCAAAGCGAAAACCGTATACAGCACGGAAAATCCGGATCTGTTGGTGCTCGAATTCCGCAATGATACGTCAGCAGGAGACGGCGCGCGTATTGAACAGTTTGATCGCAAGGGCATGGTGAATAACAAGTTCAACCACTTCATCATGACCAAACTGGCGGATGCGGGCATCCCGACTCAGATGGAGCGCCTGCTCTCTGATACCGAATCGCTGGTGAAAAAGCTGGAGATGGTGCCGGTCGAGTGCGTGATCCGCAACCGTGCCGCCGGTTCGCTGGTCAAGCGTCTCGGTATTGAAGAAGGCATCGAACTCACTCCGCCGCTGTTCGATCTCTTTTTGAAAAATGACGCCATGCATGACCCGATGGTTAACGAGTCTTACTGCGAAACGTTCGGCTGGGTGAGCAAAGAGAACCTGGCGCGCATGAAAGAGCTGACTTACAAAGCGAATGATGTGCTGAAAAAACTGTTCGACGATGCCGGGCTGATTCTGGTCGACTTCAAGCTGGAATTCGGACTTTATAAAGGCGAAGTGGTATTGGGCGATGAGTTCTCACCCGATGGCGCGCGCCTGTGGGATAAAGAAACGATGGACAAAATGGACAAAGACCGTTTTCGTCAGAGCCTCGGCGGGCTTATCGAAGCTTACGAAGAAGTCGCACGCCGTCTTGGCGTTAAACTAGACTAACCGGGCAATCGTTTCCCTCGCTGCCGGGGCGCAAACCTCTTCGTCCCGGCGCACTGCCTCCGCTTTCTTATGGTAATCCTCCCATTAACCACCTACGATCTCCTTATTACTCGATTGGTAGCAAGGAGAAAGCTATGCGTTGGCAGGGTCGTCGCGAAAGCGACAATGTAGAAGACAGAAGAAACCAGCCCGGCGGTCCGATGATGGGCGGCGGCGGGTTTCGCTTGCCGGGCGGCAAAGGCGGCATTGTTCTGTTGATTATTGTGATGGTGGCGGGCTATTACGGCGTGGATCTGACGTCGCTGCTTACCGGCGGTCAGCCGCTGACGCAGCAAACCCAGACCCGCTCTATCAGCCCGGATGAGGATGAAGCGGCGAAATTCACTTCCGTTATTCTCGCCACAACGGAGGATACCTGGGGCCAGCTGTTCGAGCAGATGGGCCACAGCTATCAGCAGCCTAAGCTTGTGATGTACCGCGGCGCCACGCGTACCGGCTGCGGCACGGGACAGTCCGTCATGGGCCCCTTTTACTGCCCGGCGGACAGCACGGTCTATATCGACCTCTCTTTCTATGACGAAATGAAAACCAAGCTCGGCGCAGATGGCGACTTCGCCCAGGGGTATGTTATTGCGCATGAAGTAGGCCATCACGTACAGAAGCTGCTGGGCATTGAGCCAAAAGTGCGTCAGATGCAGCAGAACGCTTCGCAAACTGAAGTGAACCACCTCTCCGTGCGTATGGAACTGCAGGCGGACTGCTTTGCAGGCGTCTGGGGACATAATATGCAGCAACAGGGGGTGCTGGAAACGGGTGATATCCAGGAAGCGCTGAATGCCGCCCAGGCGATTGGCGACGACCGTCTGCAACAGCAAAGCCAGGGGCGCGTTGTGCCGGACAGCTTTACCCATGGCACTTCCGAACAACGCTACAGCTGGTTCAAACGCGGCTTCGACAGCGGCGATCCGAAGCAGTGCAATACCTTTGGCAAAAGCCTTTAATCTTCGCAGCTAACCGCAAGGACGCTCTATGAAGCCCCTGATCCACACCGCCGCCGAGATGGCAGAAAGCGGTATTCGTCGTCTTTTAGTCATCAGCGGCGAAAACGCCTGGTGCGAAGAGCAGGCCGTAACGCTTGCCCGCACTCTGCCCGGAGACTGGCTGTGGGTCGGCAACGCCCCCGGCCTGCCGGTCAATTGCGCGCCTTCCGCGGTGCGCACGCTGTTAGGTCAGGAGTTTCTCCATGCGGTGTTTGACGCGCGAAGCGGTCTGGACGCCGAAGCGCTGGCGGTACTGGCAGGCACGCTGAAGGCGGGAAGCTGGCTGGTGTTGCTCACGCCAGACTGGACGGCATGGCCTGAACAGGCGGACAGCGACGCCGCACGCTGGAGCGACAGCTCTCAGCCCATCGCCACGCCGCATTTTATTCACCACCTCCAGAGAAGCATGCAAAGCGATGCGGAGGTCGTGTGCTGGCGTCAGGATCAGCGCTTCGAACTGAAACCTTTTCCCTTACGCCCACGCTGGCAAGCCGCCAGCGGCGCTCCGCAGCAGGAGCAGGAGAGGATACTGACGGAGCTGCTCGCCATGGCGCCCGGCGTGGCGGTCGTTACCGCGCCGCGCGGGCGAGGCAAATCGGCGCTGGCGGGCATGCTGCTGGCGCGTCTTGCAGGCTCCGGGCTGGTGACGGCGCCTTCCCGCGCGGCGACCGATGTTATCGCCGCGCATGCCAACGAGGCGTTTGAGTTTGTGGCGCCCGACGCGCTTCTTGCTGCGCTGCCTTCGCTTCATGCCGACTGGCTTATTATTGACGAAGCGGCCGCGCTGCCGGGGCCGGTGCTAAGAAAGCTGATTCACCGTTTTCCCCGCGTTCTGCTCACAACGACCATTCAGGGCTACGAAGGCACCGGACGCGGCTTCTTGCTAAAGTTCTGCGCCTCGGTGCCGCAGTTGCGCCAGTATTCGTTAAGCGCCCCGATCCGGTGGGCTATGGGCGATCCGCTTGAGCGCTTTATCGCCAGCGCCCTGTTATTTGACGATGAAGATTTTAGCGATGCGCCGCAGGGGGAAATTCACTTCAGCGTGGTGGAACAAACGGCCTGGGACCAGCAGCCTGAGCGGGCGGCTGGGCTTTATCGCCTGCTTTCGGGCGCGCATTACCGCACCTCGCCGCTGGATTTACGCCGCATGATGGATGCGCCGGGGCAGCGCTTTATCGCCGCTGCGACGGCGGAAAAAACCGTAGGCGCGCTGTGGCTGGTGGAGGAGGGTGGATTAGGCGACGCGCTGAGCCAGGCTGTCTGGGCCGGTTTTCGCCGCCCGCGCGGCAATCTGGTCGCGCAGTCGCTCGCCGCGCACGGCGGCGATCCGCTGGCGGCGACGCTGAAAGGCTGGCGCGTTAGCCGCATTGCGGTGCACCCGGCTCGTCAGCGCGAAGGAGCGGGTCAGGCGCTGGTGGCGTTTGCGCGTCGACATCTGCCCGCCTGCGACTATCTCTCCGTCAGTTTTGGTTATACGCCGGAGCTGTGGCGTTTCTGGCAAGCGTGCGGCTTTACGCTGGTGCGTTTCGGCAGTCACCGGGAAGCCAGCAGCGGTTGTTACACGGCGATGGCGTTATTCCCGCTCACCCCTGAAGGTGAATCGCTCACTCGTCTTGCGCACCAGCGGTTACAACGTGATGCCGGGTGGCTGCAACCCTGGGTGGAGGAAGCGCTGCCTGTCAGCGGTAAAGCGTCTACCCTTAATGAGAGTGACTGGCGGGAGCTGGCGGGTTTTGCCTGGGCCCATCGTCCGCTGGAAACGTCTGTTGGTAGCCTGCACCGTTTGCTGCTCGCCAGTTCTTTGCCGTTGCTGGCGTTGCGGGGACGGCTGGAAAAGCGCCTGGCGCTAAACGTATTGTGTCGGCAGCTGCGGCTTTCCGGGCGCAAAGCGCTATTGGCGGTTCAGCGTCGGGAAGCGGCAATGGCGCTCGCTTCGCTCGATGCGGCGCGCGCGCAGGCGCTAAAAGAGTGGGTTTTGCAACTGCAATTTTTCCACTAACTCATTCAGTTAAATGGCATGGTCATTATCTCTGGCAGGCGTAGACTGCCTTCTGTTAACTAAGGAGACCGCCATGAAACCCGAACATTACATTGTGCAAAGTCCTGTCGCTCCGGCAAAACAGCTGCTGTTGCTGTTTCATGGCGTGGGCGATAACCCGGTCTCTATGGGCGAGATTGGCAGCTACTTCGCGCCGCTTTTCCCTGAAGCGCTGGTCGTCAGCATTGGCGGTCCTTGCGCAAGCGGCCCTGCGCCGGGACGGGAGTGGTTTTCAGTTCAGGATGTTACTGAAGAAAACCGCCAGCAGCGGGTTGATGCCGTGATGCCGACTTTTCTGAGCGTGGTGCGTTACTGGCAGGAGCATAGCGGCGTTGACCCCAGCGCCACGGCGCTGATTGGCTTTTCACAGGGCGCCATCATGGCGCTGGAAGGCATTAAGGCGCAGCCGGGACTGGCCGCCAGAGTTATCGCCTTCAATGGCCGTTTTGCCGAGCTTCCCGAGGAGGCCACCACCGCCACTACCGTGCACCTTATTCACGGCGAAGAGGACCCGGTGATTGACCCCCGCCACGCTCAGGCCGCCGAAGAGGCGCTGATTCGCGCGGGCGGCGATGTAACGCTGGATATCGTCGAAGACCTGGGACACGCCATCGATAACCGCAGCATGCAGCTGGCGCTCGATCACCTGCGTTATACGGTGCCGAAGCACTACTTCGACGAAGCGCTGAGCGGCGGCAAACCGAAAGATGACGACATTATCGAAATGCTCTGAAATCGGAGCGCGGCAGTAATAAAAAAGGCAAGCCATCAGGCTTGCCTTTTTACGTTATCGGGCTTGCGAGTTATTTCTTTTTCGGCCAGTCGTCGTCATCGTCCCACTTGTCGTTGAAGTCGCGATGCGGCGGGAGTTCCGGGCGGTTATCCATAAATTTTTTATGGTCCACCCGCTTTAAATCTTTAATGACGTTCAGCAGGACGCCGAGCAGAAAAACCAGCACCAGCACCCACCAGTATTTAGAAAGCCATTCCATGCGCCTGTCCTCTTTGCCGGAGCGCTTGTCAGGCGACAAGCTGCTCCATCACGCGTTGATACATACGAGCCAGCAGTTGCAGATCCGACGCCTTCACGCATTCGTTGATTTTATGAATGGTGGCGTTGACCGGACCAAGTTCGACGACCTGCGCGCCCATGCGGGCGATAAAGCGTCCGTCGGAGGTGCCGCCTGTGGTCAGCAACTGCGGTTTGATTTCATTATAGTGGTGAACGGCGTTTACTACCGCATCCACCAGCTTGCCGCGGTCTGTTAAGAACGGCTGCCCGGAGAGCCACCAGTCGAGGGTATAGCGCAGCTGGTATTTGTCCAGCAGCGCCTGTACGCGTTGCTGAATAATTTCCGCCGTCACCTGGGTGCTGAAGCGGAAGTTAAACTGTACAAACAGGTCGCCCGGGATAACGTTGTTGCTGCCGGTACCGGCCTGAATATTGGCGATTTGCATGCTGGTGGGCGGGAAGTAGGCGTTGCCCTGATCCCATTCGATAGCAACCAGCTCGTTCAGCATGGGAGCGGCGCGGTGCACCGGGTTATCCGCCAGATGAGGATAGGCGACATGCCCCTGCACGCCATGCACGGTCAGGTTGCAGGTAAGCGACCCGCGACGGCCGTTTTTTACTACGTCGCCAACCACTTCGCTGCTGGAAGGTTCGCCAACGAGGCAGTAATCCAGCCGTTCATTGCGCGCCATCAGCGTTTCCACCACCTTGACGGTGCCGTTAACCGCGCTCGCTTCTTCGTCAGAGGTGATTAAAAAAGCCAGCCGACCGCGGTGATGTGGGTACTGCGCAACAAAACGCTCCGCCGCCACCACCATTGCCGCAAGCGAGCCTTTCATATCGGCCGCGCCGCGACCGAACAGCATGCCGTCGCGAATGGTGGGTTCAAAAGGCGGATTGATCCAGCGATCGACATCGCCTGCCGGCACGACGTCAGTATGCCCGGCGAACGCCAGCGTCTCGCCTTTGCCGCGCCACGCCCAGAAATTCTGCGTGTCGCCGAAGTCCATGCGCTCTACCGTAAAACCGATGGCGCGCAGACGTTCGATAAGCAACGCCTGGCAGCCTGCGTCATCAGGACTCAGGGAGGGACGACGAATAAGCTGCTGCGTCAGCTCAATTACCGGGCAAGACATATTACTGGACCTCATTGAAATACTGCTGATAAGTGGATTCGCTGAAACCCAGCAGCATAGGCTTACCGGGCGTGCAGAGCAATGGTCGTTTGATAATTGCCGGCATCTCCAGCATCAGTTCGACGGCGGAATTCGCATCGGTAATCGCTGCGCGACGGGATTCATCGAGCTTGCGCCACGTTGTACCGCGCGTGTTCAGCAACGCTTCCCAGCCCAGTTCAGCGATAAATTTATGCAGCAGTTCTGCATCTATTCCATCGACGCGGTAATCATGAAAACGATAGTCAGGCTGGTGCATCTCCAGCCAGCGGCGCGCTTTTTTGATGGTGTCACAGTTTTTTATGCCGTACATAATCGTCATGCATGAATCCTTTTGTCTTTATGAGCGTTACTTAAACAAATAATTAGAACAAAGTGTAAAATAAACCATAGCAGGCTAAATATAACGTAATTTGGGCGAGGCCGTGTAACAAATATAACCAGCTTGATACAAATTGAATAAAAGTTCGCCTTGTCAGTATTTCATCCCCTCACCAGACTTATTCAATATGCCTTAAATTAAATTTAATAATTAATCAGTTTGCTAATTAAATTTTTCACAGAAAATAAGGCAGATGAATATCAAACAGTTGTACGGCAAGCGCCTTCAGAATGCGATCCAGGTTTCATTTTTCTGACAGGTTTGCAGTGCAACCCCAGAGCAGGCAAAGGCTGCAACGTATCGGGTAAATGTTTCTGAATATTGCTAAGCGTCACATTATGCCACAGCCATATTAGGCATATTAGGTTCATAACGGCGGATCATCAGGAGGAGTAATCAAAGCGATTGATTAAATTCTCTTCACACGCAGCGGCAAGTTTTGTAATATAGCAACAATAATAAGAGAGGTTGTTATGATTGAACATGAACTGGGGAACTGGAAAGATTTTATTGAAGCAATGCTTCGTAAATAATATCCAGTGAATGCACAAAGCACGTAAAATTAAAGAAAAACAGTGGTGAGTAACTCTCCCGCGATAAAACCGACAAAAAAGGCGACCTTACAGGTCGCCTTTTTATTGCTCGTTGCTCAGGCGTTGTGCGGCGGTCGTAGTGGAAAGCGGCGACGCACCAGCACAAAGAATAGTGGCACAAAGAAGATAGCCAGAACGGTGGCGGATATCATCCCGCCCATCACGCCCGTACCTACCGCATGCTGGCTTGCCGAGCCCGCGCCGCTGCTGGTGGCCATCGGCAATACGCCGAAGATGAAAGCGAGCGACGTCATTAAAATGGGTCGCAGACGCTGACGGCACGCCTCAAGCGTGGCGCTGAGCAGATCCTGCCCTTTGCTGTTCATCTCATTGGCAAATTCCACAATCAGGATGGCGTTTTTGGCGGAAAGCCCGATTACCGTCAGCAGACCGACCTGGAAATAGACATCGTTTTCAAGCCCTCGCATCCAGGTGGCGAGCAGGGCGCCGATCACCCCGAGCGGCACGACCAGCATCACGGAAAAAGGCACCGACCAGCTCTCATACAGCGCTGCGAGACACAAAAATACCACCAGCAGTGAAATAGCATACAGGGCGGGCGCCTGCGCGCCGGAGAGGCGTTCCTGATAAGACATGGCGGTCCACTCCAGGCCAAAGCCGCCTGGCAGTTGGCGCACAAGGTTTTCCATAATCGTCATGGCCGTACCGGTGCTAACGCCAGGCGCCGCTTCACCGACAATTTCCAGCGCCGAATAGCCATTGTAACGCTCAAGGCGCGGCGAACCCGTTTCCCAGCGCGAGGTCGCGAAGGCCGAGAAGGGCACCATGCCGCCTTCGCTGTTGCGTACGTACCACTGATTAATATCAGACGGCAGCATGCGGAATTTAGCGGCCGACTGCACATAGACCTTTTTCACGCGGCCGCGATCCATAAAGTCATTCACATAGCTTGAGCCCCAGGCGGTTTGCAGCGTGTCGTTAATATCGTCGATGGCGACGCCAAGCGCCTGCGCCTTGCGCTGGTCGATATCAATCTGCAACTGCGGGCTGTCGTCGAGGCCGTTGTGGCGCACGCGGGTGAGCTGCGGGTTTTTCCCGGCCATGTCGAGCAGCCGATCGCGGGCCTGCATCAGCGCGTCGTGACCCGCCCCGGCATGATCCTGCAGCTCCATATCAAAGCCCGCTGAACTGCCAAGACCGCTGATAGCAGGCGGACTGTTAGCGAACACGCGCGCTTCGTTAATGCTGCGAAACGCTTTCGTCGCGCGCTCGATAATAGCATCGGCGCTGCCGGTATCCGGGTCACGCGCGTCCCAGTCTTTCAGGCGGATAAACATGCGTGCCACGTTCTGCCCGTTGCCGCCAGGGCCGGAACCCACGGTGGCGAAGACCGAGGTCACGTTCTCTTTCTCCTGGGTAAAAAAGTAGTGTTCGACTTTTTGCACCACTTTTAGCGTCTGCTGCTGGGTAGAGCCGCTCGGCAACTGTACGGAGGTGATAAACATGCCGCGGTCTTCCTGCGGCAGAAACGAGGTCGGCAGGCGTAAAAAGAGCACCACCATGCCGACCAGCAGCAATCCGTAAATCACTACCCAGCGAAAGCTGCGATGAAGGATTTTCGCCACCCCTTTTTCGTAGCGGTCGGCGTTGCGGTTGAAGACACGGTTGAACCAGCCGAAAAAGCCGCGCTGGCCGTGATGTTCGCCTTTATGCAGCGGTTTAAGAATCGTGGCGCAAAGGGCAGGGGTGAGGATCATCGCCACCAGCACCGAAAGCACCATCGCCGAGACGATGGTAATAGAAAACTGGCGATAGATAGCGCCGGTGGTGCCGCCGAAGAAAGCCATGGGGATAAATACCGCCGAAAGCACCATGGCGATGCCGACCAGCGCCCCCTGAATCTGGCCCATCGATTTTCGCGTCGCTTCGCGCGGCGATAACCCCTCTTCGCTCATGATGCGCTCGACGTTTTCCACCACCACGATGGCGTCGTCCACCAGCAGACCTATCGCCAGCACCATGGCGAACATGGTGAGAGTGTTAATGCTGTAGCCGAATGAATAAAGCACCGCGAACGTGCCCATCAGGACCACCGGCACGGCGATAGTGGGAATCAGCGTGGCGCGAAAATTCTGTAAAAAGAGGTACATCACCAGAAACACCAGCAGGATCGCTTCCAGCAGCGTTTTCACCACGTCGATAATAGACGCCTTAACGAACGAGGTGGTCTCATAGGCGACTTTGTATTCCAGTCCGTGCGGGAAATAGTTCGATAGCTCGTTCAGCCGATCAAGCACCCGCTCCGCCGTCGCCATTTCGTTGGCGCCCGACGCGAGCTTCACCCCCAGTCCTGACGCGGGGTTACCGTTATAGCGGCTAAGGTAGTCATATTTCTCCGCGCCCATCTCCACCGTCGCCACCTGGCCCAGCGTCACCGTTGAACCATCCTGATTCACGCGCAGCGTAATATCGCGAAACTGCTCCGGCGTTTGCAGCAGCGACTGGGCGTTAATAGTGGCGTTAAGCGCCTGATTATCTACCGATGGTGTGCCGCCAAGCTGCCCGACGGCTATCTGGCTGTTCTGCGACTCTATCGCGCTTACCACGTCCTGCGTGGTGAGCTGAAAACTGGTGAGCTTGTTCGGGTCGAGCCAGATGCGCATTGAGTATTGCGATCCATAGGCGTCGATATCGCCGACGCCGTTTATGCGGCTCAGCGGGTCCTGAATGTTGCTCGCCACATAGTCAGCGATATCCTGCTTATCCATACTGCCGTCGGTAGAGACGAAAGCGATGGTGAGGATGTTGGTGTCGCCTGTTTTACGCACCGTCACCCCCTGATTTTGCACCGCCTGCGGCAGTTTACGGAGCGCCGATTGCAGCTGGTTTTGCACCTGCTGCACTGCTTCATCCGGATCGGTGCCTGCAAGAAAGCTCAGCGTCACGGTAACCTGCCCCGTACTGCTGCTCTGCGATGACATATACATCAGGTTATCGAGGCCCGTCATGTTCTGCTCGATAACCTGGGTGACGGTGTTTTCCAGCGTCTGGGCGGACGCGCCGGGATAGTTAGCGGTAATGCGAACATTAGGCGGCGCCAGCTCCGGATACTGCTCGACCGGTAAAGACATAATCGACAGCGTGCCTGTAAGACAAAGCAGAATTGCCAGAACCCAGGCAAAAATGGGGCGATCGATAAAAAAATTCGCCATCAGAATCAGTACCTCTTAATACTTCGTATCGTTATTATTGGTAGCCGCAATCACTGTAGCGTTAAGCGACGGGTCAAACGTGGAGAAATTGAGGAGAAAGTGTAAATTATCATGCGGTTTTTGCAGGCTGCTGTCAGCCTGCAAGAGGCTCACTGCGTACGGGTGTTGAGAAACAAAACGGTAGCCGCCACGCGCGAGCGCACGTTAAGTTTACGCAGCAGGTTGCGGATATGCACTTTTACCGTTTCTTCAGAGATATGCAGCGTGGCGGCAATTTGTTTATTCGACAGCCCGCGCGCCACTTCCTGCAGCACATCAAGCTCACGCTCGGTTAACAGGACAAAGGGGCTGTCGCTTTTGCTTTTATCGTTACGTTCAGCAAGGTAGCGGCGCACTTGCTCGCTGAACGCATCGCCATGCGCTGCGCCGTGGCGAATGGCGCTAAGCAGCGCTTCCGGGTCGCTGTCTTTCAGCAGATAACCGTCCGCCCCGGCGTCTATCAGCGCATAAATATCGCTGCGGGCATCGGAAACGGTGAGCACGATAATCCGGGCGCTTACGCCGTCGCGCCGCAGGCCGTTCAGCGTATCCAGCCCGCTTAGCCCCTTCATATTCAAATCCAGCAGGATGACATCAGGCGACAGGCGGCTTGCGAGACTGATGGCCTCTACGCCGCTGCTCGCTTCGCCCGTCACGCTGAAATAACTGTCGGTTTCCAGCAGTTGCCGGATGCCGCGGCGCATCAGTGGATGATCGTCGACAATCAGCACCTGACAGGTGGGTTTTTCTGACATTGCGTGCTCCCGGGTATTAATCGTTATCGTCATTGTTGTTATCCGGCCTCCCTGCCGTTTGTTCGCCGCTAAGCGTGGTAAAACTCACGCTCACCAGCGTGCCGCCATTGCGCTGGCGGCTAATGGTCAGCGCGCCGCCTAACCTTTCGGCGCGCTCTCGCATGATAGTGAGCCCATAGTGGCCTTCAGGCTCATTCACGCTTTCGATGCCGCAGCCGTCGTCGTGAATATATACCGCATGATGCCCCTCCGGTGCGCTGACGCAGCTCACTGAAATCTCCTGTGCGTCTGCATGTTTTATCGCGTTCAGCACCGCTTCGCGGATTATCTGCAACAGATGCACCTGCTGCTGCGCATCCAGCGCCAGCAGCGACAGGCGGCAGTCGAGTCGGATAGTCGCTGCCGTTTGCGCGCGCAGCGGTTCAATCATCTCTTCCAGCGCGGCGGGAAAGTCCGCCTGCTGGAGCGTGAGGCGAAAGGTGGCCAGCAGTTCGCGCAGTTGCTGGTAAGCATCATTCAACGCGCGGGTAAAATCGCCGATGATACCCTGCGCCGCGCGGTTCTCTTCCGGCACGGCTCGTCGCAGCAGGGTAAGCTGAATGCGCAGATAAGAGAGTACCTGCGCCAGCGAATCGTGCAGTTCGCGCGCAATGGTGGCGCGCTCCTCCATCAGCAGCAGTTGCTGGGTGTGCTTTTGCGCCTGGTTAAAATAAAGCCCGCGGCCCAGCATGTTCGCGACGCTCTGCATCAGTTGCGGCGAGGGTTTGTCAGCCGTTTCGCCCTGCCAGCGCAGCTCGCCGAATCGGGTCTCCTGCATCGTGATAGGCAGCGTCTGCCAGGGCGCGTCCGCCTGCGCTTCGCCCTCCTGCAAACGCCACGTCGCGCCGACCGCCATCTCTACGCTGCTTACCGGCTCGTGCTCGCGGACAAGCTGGAGGATATGGCGAAAACAGCGGCGGTCGATGGTGCCGACGTTCAGCGCCTGCGAGCAGTGAAACAGCACCTCCAGCATGCGATTCGCCTCCTGCAGGCTGAGGGTTTTCTCCGCCACGCTCTCTTCAAGCGAACGGTAAAGCTTCTCCAGCTCGCCTGACATGCGCGTGAAGGTGCGGCCCAGCAGGCCGAGTTCGTTAGTCAGGCGGGTTTCCAGCGGCGGGTGATCGAATCGCCCCTGTTCAATGCGGCGGCTGGCTTCCACCAGCGCGCTAAGCGGCGCCACCACCTGCTGGTTAATGCGCCGCAGGGTGAAAAAGACCAGCAGCAAAATAGCGCCGAAGCCCAACAGGCAGATGGCGACCACCAGCAGCATTTTTCGCTCGGCGTAGTGTTGCAAAGCCAGAACGAAGCTGTCGATTTGCGCTACGTAGCTTGCGATATTCTGCCGGTACCAGATGATGTCGCCGCGCGCCAGGCAGGCATCCATTTGCCGCCAGCGATCGTGGAGCAGGGCATAGCTTTCCTGTACCTGCATCGGCACCCAACGGTGGTGAAGCTGCTGAAAAACGGGGGAGTCAAGCGTCCGGCCATATTGCTGACGGTGCAAGGCCAGTTGCGGGTCGTTCGCCTGTAAGTCATACCCCAGTCGGTAGCTTTGCATACGTAAGGAACCCGCAATGTTGACCGCCTCGGCGTCGCGCAGGCTGCTGGCGAGCGTAAGCAGCGCCACGCCGGTGGAAAGCAGCGAAAGCAGAACGATACAGAAAAAAGCGCGTGCCAGGCTTTTCGAGACCGGACGTTTAACAATCACCGGGGAGTTCCTCATCTTTACTGTGGACGCAACCTACCAGAAAGCGAGGCCGGGGAAAATGCGTGAGGTCCGGGTTAACTCCTTTATCCACGCGATCATTGCGGCACGTCACGAACGCCGCGTCTTGCCGGGTTTTTTTTCCCCAACAGCCACCGCTTCCAGCGCGAAAGCCGGAGTTTGCGCCTGGCGCGCTGCAACCTTGATCCCGCATCGTGATTTACCCCTAAAGAGGGATGCCTGACTACTCCCTTGTAACTTAATGTTACGCCGCAATAAAAGCCGCACTTAATGCGGGGATACCCACTTTCGCGGCGCCTGCCGCAGCGCAAAACAGGGAAGGGAAATGGCGGAAATGTCGAGACGTGGCCTACTGACCGGACGCAAAGCGCCGGTTATTCGTCCGCCCTGGAGCGGGTCGGAAAGCCATTTCACCGAACGGTGCAGCCGTTGCAACGCCTGCCTGAACGCGTGCGAAACCGGTGTCCTGCGCGCTGGCGCGGGCGGCTTTCCACAGCTTGATTTTACCCATGCCGGCTGCACGTTTTGCTACGCCTGCGCCGCCGCCTGCCCGCAACCCATTTTTGCTGAGCGAAGCGCCCGCCCCTGGGAATACCAGCTTGCTCTCAGCGCACAATGTCTCGCCCTGCATCGGGTGGAGTGTCGCTGCTGTCAGGATGTCTGCCAGACGCAGGCCATCCGTTTTACACCTGTGTTGACCGGCGTCGCGATACCGCATATCGCGCCAGAAGCGTGCAATACCTGTGGCGAATGCCTGCACGCCTGCCCGGTGTCGGCATTAAGCCTGAGGATAACGCATGACCGCTGAATGGCACGTATGTGGATTACTGGTTCAGGCTCGCCCCGATGATATCGCGGCGGCGGCAAAAAGCATTAGCGCGCGGCCTGGCTGCGAGGTCGCCGCGCAGGATGAGGCTGCGGGCAAGCTCGTGGTTGTAATGGAAGCCGCGACCAGCGCGGCGTTATTAGCCAACATTGAGTCGGCGCGCCAGCTTGAGGGCGTACTGGCTGTGTCGCTGGTTTATCACCAGCAGGAAGCATGTGAGGAACACCATGAAACTCAGTCGTCGTAGCTTTATGAAAGCTAACGCCGTCGCCGCAGCGGCAGCGGCAGCGGGCCTCAGCGTACCTTCAGTCGCCCGCGCGGCGGCGGGCGACGCGCAGACCATCAAGTGGGATAAAGCGCCGTGTCGCTTTTGCGGCACCGGTTGCGGCGTGCTGGTGGGCACGCAAAATGGCAAGGTCGTGGCAAGCCAGGGGGACCCGGACGCGCCGGTCAACCGCGGCCTTAACTGCATTAAAGGCTACTTCCTGCCAAAGATAATGTATGGCAAAGATCGCCTGACGCAGCCTCTGCTGCGCATGAAGGATGGCCAGTTCGATAAAGAAGGCGAGTTTACGCCCGTCAGCTGGGAGCAGGCCTTCGATATTATGGAGGAGAAGTTTAAAACCGCGCTGAAAGCGAAGGGGCCGGAAGCCATCGGCATGTTTGGCTCCGGCCAGTGGACCGTCTGGGAGGGATACGCCGCCGCCAAGCTTTTCAAGGCGGGATTTCGCTCCAACAACATCGACCCGAACGCGCGACACTGCATGGCGTCCGCCGTTGTGGGCTTTATGCGCACTTTCGGCATGGATGAGCCGATGGGGTGTTATGACGATATTGAGCAGGCGGATGGGTTTGTGCTTTGGGGCTCCAACATGGCGGAGATGCACCCTGTTCTCTGGTCGCGCATCGCTAACCGTCGCCTCTCTGACAGCAGCGTCAATGTTTCGGTGCTCTCGACCTTTGAACACCGCAGCTTTGAACTGGCGGATAACGGCATGGTCTTCACGCCGCAAACCGATCTCGCCATTCTTAACTACATCGCTAACTACATTATTCAAAACGATGCGGTAGATAAGACGTTCCTCAGCCAGCATGTGAATATCAAACGCGGCGCCACGGATATTGGCTATGGGCTGCGTCCCAGCCACCCGCTGGAGCAAGCGGCGAAAAACCCCGGCTCCGACGCCGCCGAACCGATGAGTTTTGACGAGTTCAAAGCGTTTGTGGCGGAGTATACGCTGGAGAAAACCAGCGCCCTGAGCGGCGTGCCTGCCGACCAGCTGGAAGCGCTGGCGAAGCTTTACGCCGACCCGGATAAAAACGTCATCTCCTACTGGACGATGGGGTTTAACCAGCACAGCCGCGGCGTATGGGCAAATAACCTTTGCTACAACCTGCATCTTCTGACCGGCAAAATCTCGAAGCCCGGCTGCGGGCCTTTCTCCCTGACGGGCCAGCCTTCCGCCTGCGGCACGGCGCGCGAAGTGGGGACGTTCTCCCACCGCCTGCCTGCCGACATGGTCGTGACAAATGATAAGCACCGCGACATCGCCGAGCAGAAATGGAACCTGCCAGCGGGCACTATTCCGGCGAAAGTCGGCCTGCACGCCGTGGCGCAGGACAGGGCGCTGAAAGACGGCAAGCTCAACGTTTACTGGGTGATGTGCAACAACAACATGCAGGCCGGGCCGAATATCAATCAGGAGCGTATGCCAGGCTGGCGCGATCCGCGCAACTTCGTGATCGTCTCCGATCCCTATCCAACGGTGAGCGCGCTGGCGGCGGATCTGATCCTGCCGACCGCCATGTGGGTGGAAAAAGAGGGCGCTTACGGCAATGCCGAACGTCGCACCCAGTTCTGGCGTCAGCAGGTTAAAGCGCCAGGCGAGGCGAAATCGGATCTCTGGCAGCTCGTTAACTTTGCGAAGCGTTTTAAAACCGACGAGGTGTGGAGCGAAGCGCTGCTGGCGCAAAAGCCGGAGCATCGCGGCAAGAGCCTTTATGAGGTGCTGTTTGCAAGCCCGGCGATAAGCCGCTTCCCGCTGAGCGAGCTGGCGGAGGACCAGCTTAACGATGAGTCCCGCGAATGCGGGTTCTATCTGCAAAAAGGGTTGTTTGAAGAGTACGCAAGCTTTGGACGCGGACACGGCCACGACCTCGCGCCGTTTGATGATTACCACAAGGCGCGCGGTTTGCGCTGGCCGGTCGTGAACGGTCAGGAAACACAGTGGCGTTACAGCGAAGGACACGATCCGTATGTCAAAGCGGGCGAGGGTTTTAGGTTCTACGGCAAACCGGACGGCAAGGCCGTTATCTTCGCCCTGCCTTACGAGCCTGCGGCGGAATCGCCGGATAAAGAATATGACCTGTGGCTCTCTACTGGTCGCGTGCTGGAGCACTGGCACACCGGCAGCATGACGCGCCGCGTGCCGGAACTGCACCGTGCGTTCCCGCAAGCCGTGCTTTTCATTCATCCGCTGGATGCAAAAGCGAGGGGATTCAGGCGAGGGGACACCGTAAAAGTGGTCTCCCGTCGTGGCGCAGTCACATCGATTGTTGAAACCCGCGGCCGCAACCGTCCGCCGCAGGGGCTGGTCTATATGCCGTTTTTCGATGCCGCGCAGCTGGTAAACAACCTGACGCTTGACGCCACCGATCCGCTCTCGAAAGAGACGGATTTCAAAAAGTGCGCCGTGAAGCTTGAGAAAGCCTGAGGCGTAACGGCGTTACCGCGGCGCGGCGAGAGGCTGCGCCAGAGCGAGTTTCATAATAATGACAGAGGGAATTCGGGAGCTAATCATGAAGAACCATTTCCTGAAAAAGGGGCTGTTTTATTGGGCGGCACTGTTGCTGCTCTTAAGCGGCGCGGCATGGGCGGCTGGCGGCATGGATTTTAGCCAGTCGCCGGAAGTGTCGGGCACCCGGGAGGACGCTGTCCGCATGCCGAAGCAGCAGGAGCGAATGGCGCTGAACTATGTTAATCAGCCGCCGATGATCCCGCACAGCGTGGACGGCTACCAGATAAACACCAACACTAACCGCTGCTTGCAGTGTCACGGCGTGGAACACTACCGCGCTACGGGCGCGCCGCGCATAAGCCCAACCCACTTTATCGACAGCGAAGGCAAAGTGCTGGCGGGCGTAGCGCCGCGCCGCTATTTCTGTCTGCAATGCCATGTGCCGCAAACGGACGCGTCGCCTATTGTCGATAACACCTTTACGCCGTCTAAAGGCTTTGGTCAGTGAGGCGCGCCATGAACCCTTCCCGCAAACCTGGCGTACTTAAACGCCTGTGGCTGTGGTGGCGCCGTCCGAGCCGTCTGGCGCTCGGCACGCTGCTGCTCATTGGCTTTGCCGCCGGCATTATTTTCTGGGGCGGCTTTAATACCGGCCTTGAAATGACAAACCGTGAAGCGTTTTGCATCAGCTGTCATGAGATGCGCAATACCGTGTATCAGGAATACATGCAGACGGTGCACTACAGCAACCGAAGCGGGGTGCGCGCCACCTGCCCGGATTGCCATGTTCCCCACGAATGGGCGCCGAAAATGGTGCGTAAAATTCAGGCCAGCAAAGAGCTTTACGCCAAAGCGTTTGGCTTAATCGACACGCCGAAAAAGTTTGAAGATCACCGGCTGGCGATGGCGCAAAATGAATGGCGGCGAATGAAAAACAACAATTCTCAGGAGTGCCGCAACTGCCATAATTTCGATTTTATGGATTTCAGCGCGCAAAAAACCGTGGCGGCAAGCCTGCACGATAAAGCGATTAAAGCAGGGCAAACCTGTATCGACTGTCATAAAGGCATCGCTCATAAGCTGCCGGATATGGCTGAGGTGAAAAACGGCTTTTGAGTCCCTCTCCCCTGACGGCAGGGGAGGGGTTTCAGACGCCTTCGCGCGACAAATCCCTTCCGGCGGCTTACTATAAACGACCCGACAGTGTTGAACAGGAAGCCGCGATGTCGCTCAACATTACTCTTGTTAAAGATAAAATCCTCTCCGAAAACTATTTTGTCCTGCGCAACGTGACCTATGACCTGACGCGAAAAAATGGCGAAGTTATCCGCCACAAGCGCGAAGTCTATGACCGGGGCAACGGCGCCGCCGTTCTGCTTTATAACCGCGAAAAGCAAAGCGTGGTGCTGATTCGCCAGTTCCGCGTCGCCACCTGGTTGAACGGCAACGCCGACGGTATGCTAATAGAAGCCTGCGCGGGCCTGCTTGATGACGACGAACCGGAAGTTTGCATTCGCAAAGAGGCGATTGAAGAGACGGGTTATGAAGTCGGCAATGCCACTAAGGTCTTTGAACTTTATATGTCGCCGGGCGGCGTTACCGAAATTGTGCATCTTTTTATCGCCGAATACAGCGACGCACAGCGCGCCAGTGCGGGCGGCGGCGTGGAAGACGAAGAGATAGAAGTGCTGGAAATGTTGTTCAGCGACGCGCTGGCACAAGTAAAAAGCGGGGAAATCCGCGACGCTAAAACGGTGATCTTGCTACAGCACCTGCATGCCAGTGGAATAATGTATTGATTTCGCGAGGCAATTAAACAGGTATTTTAAATGAATCAATCCGATAAATCCGATTGAGCAGCCTGCGGCAGGCGATGAAGATAGGCGCATAAATCCTCAGTTGACCTCTTTTTGTTCAGGGTATGTGCCGTTCATGTCGTCTCGCCTTTTTCCATTGCTTACGTTTTTTTTGTTTCTGGCGCCCTGCGCTTTCGCCGCGCCAGTACAAAAAAACTTTACCGACTGGCAAGTTACCTGCAACAACCAGAACTTTTGCCAGGCCCGCAACACCGGCGAGCACCAGGGCCTGGTGATGACGCTCTCCCGCAGCGCCGGCGCGCGGGCCGATGCGCAACTGCGTATCGACTTCGGCAACCTTAACGGCCTGAATAAAATCCCGCCTAAAACGCCGCCCATTGCGCCGCGTCTGTTGCTTGATGATAAATCGTTGACGCCTGCGGGTGATAAATGGCGCATCAGCCCTAACCGCATGGCTACCGACGACCCGACGACCATCAACGCCTTTTTGTCGCAGATACAGGAAGCCTCCGCCATTACGCTTAAGGGCGGCGCAGGTAACCTTTCACTCGCCGGGCTCAAGGCGGCGTTAATGTTTATCGATGCGCAGCAAAAGCGCATCGGCAGCGAAACCGCATGGATCAAAAAGGGTGACGAGCCGCCGCTTAGCGTGCCGCCTGCGCCTGCGCTCAAAGAGGTCGCTATCACCAACCCGACGCCTACGCCGCTCTCCCAAAGTGAGCTTAACGATCTGCTTGATTACGGCGCGTGGCGCATGAACAACAGCCAGTGTTCGCTGGACCCGGCGCGGCGCGAAGTGCGCGTGTCGGCGTTAAGCGATGACAAAGCGCTGATGATAATCAGCTGCGAAGCGGGCGCGTATAACACGGTCGATCTCGCCTGGCTGGTATCGCGCAAAAAGCCGTTCGCCTCCTGGCCGGTCAGGCTGCGGCTGCCCTTTACGCCCGCGAGCGATAACCCGGATCTGGAGCTGATGAACGCAACCTATAACGAGAAAACCAAAGAGCTCGCCACGCTTGCCAAAGGGCGCGGGATGGGCGACTGCGGCGTCGCTACACGCTGGCGCTATGACGGACAGCGTTTTCGGCTGGTGCGCTACGCCGAAGAGCCAAGCTGCGACGGCTGGAACGGCCCCGACAGCTGGCCCATTCTCTGGGTAACAAAATAATCCCGTTGTTGCCGCTGCGCTTTTTTGCGTATATTTTCGCGGACTTAGCAAGACAAAAAGAGGCGGCGGCAAATGGCGGTTACTGGCAGCAAAGGGATGCGCGGCGCGGCGGCGTTGATGTTCTTTTTACCTCTGGCCTGCGCTGGCGCGGCGTTGACGCCGCAGGATGAGCAGGAAATAGGCAAGCTTATCGCGCAGTGGAACGTTTTCAAAAATCGTCCGCAGGCGGCCTCTGCTGCCGCTCTGTATGCCGGGCAGATTACGTTTTATGGCAAAACCCTGCCATTGAGCGCTGTGGTTGAGCAGAACGCGGCGTTTGTGCAGAAACATCCTCACTACACCCAGAAAATCGTCAACAGGCTGACCATTGACGCGCTTGATGAGGCGCAGCCCGTCGCGCAGGTGACTTTCGTGAAAGCCGCAGGGCTTGAGGCATCCAGCGAGCGTTACTACCCGGCGACCCTGCTGGTGGCAAAGCAGGCTGAAGGCTGGCGCATCCGTGAAGAAAGCGACTGGATAACCGAGTCTAACCAGCAAAAAGAAAAAGATTACCGGGTCGCGGGCGGGCGCTTTAATGGCGTGACCAAAAGCTATGCCTGGCTGAGCGCAAGCGATCCCAAAACCGGCGGCGTTTGCGATGAAAGCGGCGACTGCGAGTGCGACGTCTGGAACAGCGACCCGGCGATAACGCCTGCGAAGCTGCCCTCCTGCATCGGCGGCGGGGTCGAAACCCTTGCCGGGCTGGATGAGAGCGGCCGCGATCGCCTGCTCATTTACCCCCAATGGTGGACCAGCGCCTGGAGCGTGGCTTATCTCTATGACATTCAGCAAAAACAGTGGGTAAAGGCCATCCCTTCGTTTTCAATGAATACCAATGTGCAGGAAAACGTGCAGGGGAAAGAACTGGTCGCCCGTGACGCGCGACATCCAGGCCAGGTCATCGTGGCGCAGGCGAAATGGGACGAAGAGAAAGAGGATATTGTGATTGAGAAAGCGTCCGTGCCGCTCAACGTACTTAATTAAAAGTGTGGCGATTCAGCCCGGCGGCTGAATCGCCAGTAGCTTTACTTCTTAAGCACTTTTTTCGCTTTTTCCACCACGTTCTCTACCGTAAAACCGAAGAACGGGAAGAGTTTTTCCGCGGGCGCAGATTCGCCATAGCCAGTCATGCCGACAATCGCGCCCTTCAGACCGACATATTTGTACCAGTAATCCGCAATGCCCGCCTCCACGGCTACGCGCGCTTCCACGTCGGAAGGCAGCACCGACTCTCGGTACGCTTCATCCTGGGCTTCAAACACGTCGGTGGAAGGCAGCGATACCACACGCACCTTATGGCCTTCGGCAGTCAGTTGTTCCGCCGCCTGCATGGTAATTTCCACTTCCGAACCGGTAGCGATGAGGATAACGTCCGGCTTGCCGTCGCTCTCTTTCAGCACATAGCCGCCGCGGGCAATATTCTCAACCTGCTCCGGCGTACGGTCCATCTGCGCCAGGTTCTGGCGAGAGAGGATCAGCGCGGTCGGGCCGTTATGGCGTTCCACGGCCGCTTTCCAGGCCACCGCCGCTTCCACCTGGTCGCACGGGCGCCAGCTGGTGAAGTTCGGCGTTAGCCGCAGGCTCGCCAGCTGTTCCACCGCCTGGTGCGTCGGGCCGTCTTCGCCAAGACCAATCGAGTCGTGGGTATAAACCATAATCTGGCGAGCGCTCATCAGCGCCGCCATGCGCGCCGCGTTGCGGGCGTACTCGACGAACATCAGGAAGGTAGCGGTATAAGGTACGAAGCCGCCATGATGGGCAATGCCATTGGCGATAGCCGTCATGCCGAATTCACGCACGCCGTAGTGGATATAGTTACCCGCTTCGTTTTCCTTAAGCGATGTTGAACCCGACCAGATGGTGAGATTGCTTGGCGCAAGGTCCGCTGAACCGCCGAGCAGCTCCGGCAATGACGGGCCATAAGCATTAAGCGCGTTTTGCGACGCTTTACGGGTGGCGATTTTCGCCGGTTCCGCCTGCAACTTCTTAATGTAATCCTGGGTAAGCTGCTCCCAGTTCTCCGGCAGGCCGCCGCTCATGCGTCGGTTAAATTCTGCCGCCAGCTCCGGGTGCGCTTTTTCATAAGCGGCGAATTTGTCTTTCCAGCTCGCTTCCTGCTGCTGGCCTTTTTCGCGAGCATCCCAGGCCTGGTAGATCTCCTGCGGAATTTCAAACGGCGGATAGTTCCAGCCAAGCTGCTTGCGCGTCAGCGCCACTTCTTCTTCGCCGAGCGCCGCGCCGTGCGCTTCCTCTTTACCTGACTTATTCGGCGAGCCAAAGCCTATCACCGTACGACAGATAATCAGCGAAGGCTTGTCCTTCACGCTCTGCGCCTCTTCGATAGCGCGCTTGACCGCCTGCGGGTCGTGGCCGTCAATCTCATGGACCACATGCCAGTTGTAGGCTTCGAAGCGCTTCGCCGTATCATCGGTAAACCAGCCTTCGGTTTCGCCGTCAATGGAAATACCGTTGTGGTCGTAGAAGCCAATCAGCTTGCCAAGCCCCAGCGTGCCCGCCAGCGAGCAGACCTCGTGCGAGATGCCTTCCATTAAGCAACCGTCGCCCATGAAGACATAGGTGAAGTGGTCGACAATCTCATGATCCGGGCGGTTGAACTGCGCCGCCAGCGTGCGTTCGGCAATCGCCAGGCCTACCGCGTTCGCCAGCCCCTGGCCGAGCGGCCCGGTGGTGGTTTCCACGCCCGGCGTATAGCCGATTTCCGGGTGGCCGGGCGTTTTGGAGTGGAGCTGGCGGAAGTTTTTCAGCTCTTCCATCGGCAGGTCGTAGCCTGAAAGATGCAGCAGGCTGTAAAGCAGCATAGAGGCATGACCGTTAGAGAGAATAAAACGGTCGCGGTCATACCATGCCGGGTTGGTCGGATTGTGCTTCAGGAAATCATTCCACAATACTTCGGCGATATCCGCCATGCCCATCGGCGCGCCCGGATGGCCGGACTTCGCTTTTTGCACCGCATCCATACTCAGGGCGCGGACGGCGTTAGCTAACTGCTGTCGTGACATGTTTCACTCCATGGCAAAGTTAAAGTTTGGCGGCGAGCAGATCTTCCAGCGCGCGCTGGTCCACGGCGAACTGGCGAATGCCCTCGGCAAGTTTTTCAACGGCCATCGCGTCCTGGTTATGCTCCCAGCGGAACTCCGCTTCGGTCAGCGGTTCCGGACGGCGGTAGCCTTGTTTATTGGGGATAAGCTTGCGTTCCACGACGTCCTCTTTTTCCTGCAACTCTTTAAGCAGGTTAGGGGAGATGGTCAGACGGTCGCAGCCCGCCAGCGCCAGAATCTGCTCGGTACGGCGGAAGCTTGCGCCCATAACGATGGTGTCGTAATTGTGCTGTTTGTAGTAGTCGTAGATATTGCGCACCGACTTCACGCCCGGGTCTTCATCCACGACATACGGGTCCATCGGCTTGCGGCTGTTGTACCAGTCGTAGATACGGCCGACGAACGGCGAAATCAGATATACCCCCGCTTCGGCGCAGGCGCGCGCCTGGGCGAAGGAGAAGAGCAGCGTCAGGTTGCACTTGATGCCCTCTTTCTCCAGCTCCTCAGCGGCGCGGATGCCTTCCCAGGTTGAGGCGAGTTTGATCAGAATGCGATCCCGGTCGACGCCTTGATCCTGGTAAAGCTCTACCAGGTGGCGCGCCTTCTGCATGCTTTTTTCTTTATCAAACGACAGGCGGGCGTCCACTTCCGTGGACACGCGGCCCGGGATGCTTTTCAGAATTTCCGCACCCACATTGACCGCCAGCTTGTCGCTCGCTTCGGCGACCTGCTGTTCCTGCGTTTTACCGCGCTGCTTGCCCCAGGCGAGCGCATCTTCGAAAAGGTGTTGATAATGCTCAAGACTTGCGGCTTTCAGCAGCAGGGAAGGGTTAGTGGTCGCATCCTGTGGCTGATAGTGCCGGATGGATTCAATGTCGCCGCTGTCGGCGACTACGGTGGTGAATTGTTTGATGCCTTCTAGCTGGTTCATGGTCAATACTCCTTGAAAAGCAAATGCTTAGCAGAGCGTTTCCTGACACGCTCCGGAAAAACTCATAGAGAACATAACTAAAAAGCATAGCAGACGAGCGTGGCGTTGCTTCTGGCGTTAGGTAACATACTCTCTATAAATTGCTAACATTCCTTACCTTACGGCCGGGAATTTTGGGAGCGTTCAAAGTTTACGGCGTCGCAAGCAGCCATACTATTCGCCTCTCAGGCGTGCCAGTGACGGTTCGCCCCTCTGACCTTACTGAAAGACAGATAAAAAAGGATCGAACAAATGGATGATCAACTGAAGCAAAGCGCCCTCGACTTCCATGAATTTCCGGTGCCCGGAAAAATTCAGGTCTCGCCTACCAAACCCCTCGCCACGCAGCGCGACCTGGCGCTGGCCTATTCGCCGGGCGTCGCCGCGCCCTGTCTTGAGATTGCGGCGGACCCGCTGGCGGCGCACAAATATACCGCCCGCGGCAACCTGGTGGCCGTTATCTCCAACGGTACGGCGGTGCTTGGGCTTGGCAACATCGGCGCGCTGGCCGGCAAGCCGGTGATGGAAGGCAAAGGCGTGCTGTTTAAGAAATTCGCCGGTATCGATGTGTTTGATATCGAAATCGACGAACACGATCCGGATAAACTGATTGATGTGGTGGCCGCGCTCGAACCCACTTTCGGCGGCATTAACCTCGAAGACATCAAAGCGCCTGAGTGCTTCTATATTGAGCAGAAGCTGCGCGAGCGCATGAACATTCCGGTGTTTCATGATGACCAGCACGGCACCGCGATTATCTGTACCGCTGCGGTGTTAAACGGCCTGCGGGTGGTGAAAAAGACTATCTCCGACGTGCGGCTGGTGGTTTCCGGCGCGGGTGCCTCCGCTATCGCCTGTATGAACCTGCTGGTGGCGCTCGGCATGCAGAAGCACAACATTGTGGTCTGCGACTCCAAAGGCGTTATCTACAAAGGCCGTGAAGAGAACATGGCGGAGACCAAAGCCGCCTATGCGATTGACGATAACGGCAAGCGCACGCTGGGCGAGGTAATTGAAGGCGCGGATATTTTCCTGGGCTGCTCCGGCCCGAAAGTACTCACCCAGGAGATGGTAAAACAGATGGCGGATTCGCCGCTTATCCTGGCGCTGGCGAACCCGGAGCCGGAAATCCTGCCGCCGCTGGCGAAAGAAGTGCGTCCGGACGCCATCATCTGCACGGGGCGCTCGGACTATCCGAATCAGGTCAACAACGTGCTCTGCTTCCCGTTCATCTTCCGCGGGGCGCTGGATGTGGGTGCGACCGCCATTAACGAAGAGATGAAGCTCGCTGCGGTACACGCCATTGCGGAACTGACCCACGCCGAGCAAAGCGAAGTGGTCGCTTCCGCCTATGGCGACCAGGAGCTTTCGTTCGGGCCGGACTACATTATCCCGAAACCGTTCGATCCGCGTCTTATCGTGAAAATCGCCCCTGCGGTGGCGAAGGCGGCGATGGATTCCGGCGTGGCGACGCGGCCGATCGACGATTTCGAAGCCTATAAAGACAAGCTCACCGAGTTCGTTTACAAAACCAACCTCTTTATGAAGCCGATTTTCTCCCAGGCGCGCACCGATCCGAAACGCGTCGTGTTAGCGGAAGGGGAAGAGGCGCGCGTGCTGCACGCCACGCAGGAGCTGGTCACGCTTGGCCTGGCGAAGCCGATTCTGGTGGGCCGCCCGAGCGTCATCGAAATGCGTTTGAAAAAGCTGGGCCTGCAAATTCAGCCCGGGGTGGATTTTGAGATAGTGAATAACGAATCGGACCCGCGTTTTAAAGAGTACTGGAACGAGTACTACACCATCATGAAGCGTCGCGGCGTCACCCAGGAGCAGGCGCAGCGCGCGGTGATCGGCAACACCACGGTGATTGGCGCGATCATGGTTCATCGCGGCGAAGCGGATGCGATGATTTGCGGCACCATCGGTGATTATCACGAACATTTCAGCGTTGTTCAGGAGATTTTCGGCTATCGCGAAGGGGTAAAAGCGGCGGGCGCGATGAATGCGCTGCTGCTGCCGAGCGGCAACACCTTTATCGCTGATACGTATGTTAATGACGACCCTGCGCCGGAACAGCTGGCGGAGATTACCGTGATGGCGGCGGAAACCGTGCGTCGGTTCGGCATTGAGCCGAAGGTAGCGCTGCTTTCGCACTCTAACTACGGTTCGTCGAATTCACCCGCCGCCAGCAAGATGCGTGAAACGCTGCGGCTGGTGCGCGAACGTGCGCCGGAGTTGATGATAGATGGCGAAATGCACGGCGACGCGGCGCTGATTGAAAGCATCCGCAACGACCGCATGCCGGACAGCCCGCTGAAAGGTTCCGCCAATATCCTTATCATGCCGAACGTGGAAGCGGCGCGAATTAGTTACAACTTACTTCGCGTTTCCAGCTCCGAAGGGGTGACCGTCGGGCCGGTCCTGATGGGCGTGGCGAAGCCGGTACATGTGCTGACGCCTATCGCCTCGGTGCGCCGCATTGTCAATATGGTGGCGCTGGCGGTGGTGGAAGCGCAGACGCAGCCGCTGTGATCGGGTGTTAAACGTAACGCCCCGTTCTTTTGCTGGAGCGGCGGCTTCTCCCTCTCCCCGTTGGGGAGAGGGACGGGGTGGGGGGTATCTGTGGGGGCGGTGAAAGGTGCCGTTCGCCTTTGCGTCGCGTTCACATGAAATCTCACATCCCGCGAACGGGTTAAGGGGGCTCGCCGCCGCCCCCTTAACAATTCCGGCTCGCGGCAGAAGGGCAGCCGCAGAAAACCCCCCCGCATCCGCGTTGGTTGTGAATTCTGGATTTTCGTAGGGTGGATAAGCGAAACCGCCTCTCTTTTTCCGACGGCGCACTGGCGGGTGGCGGCTGCGCTGACCCGCCCTACGGCAGAATCAACCTCTGAGCCGTTCTTTTGCTGGAGCGGCGGCTTCTCCCTTTCTCCACTGGGGAGAGGGGCGGGGTGAGGGGGATCTGTGCGGGCGGTGAAAGGTGCCGTTCGCCTTTGCGTCGCGTGCACATGAAATCTCGCATCCCGCGAACGGGTTAAGGGGGCTCGCCGCCGCCCTCTTAACAATCCCGGCTCGCGGCAGAAGGGCAGCCGCAGGAAACCCCCCGCATCCGCGTTGAGATTTGGAATTCAGGTTATCTTTTGTAGGATGGGTTAGCGCTGCGCTATCCGTTCTACATCACGAGGGAGAAGGGCGGTTAACGCCGCCCCAGCGGCACAACCAGCGGCGTACCCGCTACCGGGTCTTCGATAATCATGCAGCGCAGACCGTAAATCGCCTCAATCAACGCTGGCGTCACTATCTCCTTCGGCGCGCCTTCCGCCACGATTTTCCCTTCCCGCAGCGCAATCAGATGCGTCGCGTAGCGGCACGCCTGGTTAAGGTCATGCAGCACTGCCGCCAGCGTATAACCCTGCTCGCGGTTCAGCTCGCTCAGTAGCTCCAGCAAATCTATCTGGTGGCTGATATCAAGCCAGGTGGTGGGTTCATCCAGCAGCATGATAGAGGTTTCCTGCGCCAGCACCATGGCTATCCAGGCCCGCTGCCGCTGGCCGCCGGAGAGGGTATCCACGCCAAGATGCGCAAGCGAAGCCACGCCCGTCGCCGCCATCGCCTTTTGTACCGCGCGCTCATCTTCCTCGCGCCAGCGGGTAAACAGCGGCTGGTGGGGGTATCGTCCGCGCGCCACCAGCTCCTGCACCGTAATATCCCCCGGCGCGCTGGCGTTTTGCGCCAGCAGCCCAATGCGCCGGGCGACCTCTTTCGTGGCGTAGCGCTGGATCTGCTCGCCATCCAGCCACACGCTGCCCGCCGCAGGCTTCATCAGGCGGCTTAAGGTGCGAAGCAGCGTCGATTTGCCGCAGCCGTTCGGGCCGATGATGGCGGTAAACTGGCCGTCCGGGATTGTCACGCTGAGGTTTTCGGCAACGAGGTAGTCGCCATAGCCCAGCGTCAGGGCATCGCCATGCAGGCGCGTTAAGGTGCTCATCGCTTACGGGACTCCTGAATCAACAAGGCGATAAGATAAAGACCGCCGAGGCTGACGGTGACCACGCCCACCGGCAGCTGATAAGGGGCAAAAAGGTGCTGCGCGCCAAGGTCGGCGGCGAGCAACAGCAGCGCGCCGCAGAGCGCCGACTGGAAAAGCCCCCAGCGGGCGGTGCGGCTCAGGCGGCGGGCGATGTGCGGCGCCACCAGCGCAACAAACGAAATGGGGCCTGCAAGCGCCGTGGCGGCGGCGGTCAGCACGACGGCGACCAGCATCAGCAGCAGGCGTGAGCGCTCAACCGGCACGCCGAGCGCGCAGGCGCTGTCGTCGCCCATCTCTAAAAGTCGCATCCGGCGCACCAGCAGCGCGCTCGCCAGCAAACCCAGCAGCATCAGCGGCGCGGCGGGGAACGTTTTGCTCCATGTGATGCCGTTAAGCGACCCGGCGTTCCACAGGCCTGCGGACAACGCCGTCTCAAGCGAGGCCTGCAATAAAAGCCAGGTATTGAACGCCACCAGCATGGCGCGCAGGCCGATGCCGATAATAATCAGCCGGAAGGTGTCGATGCCGTTTCGCCAGGCAAGCGCCCAGACGGCAAGCGAGGTAAGGATGCCGCCCGCCATCGCCGCCGCGGCGATGGCCGTCTGATGTTGACCAAACAGCACCATCGCCACCAGCACGCCGCTCCAGGCGCCGGTATTAAAACCCATCACATCCGGGCTGCCTAAGGGGTTACGCATCAGCGACTGGAAGATAGCGCCGCTGACGCCAAGCGCCGCGCCGAGCAGCAGCGCCATCGTCACGCGGGGCAAACGCCACTCCATGACAATGAGAGAAACATTGCGCGGGGCATCGCCCCGTAGCGCATCCGCGACCTGAGCGATGCTCAGCGAAACGGCGCCCTGGCCCAGCGCCCATACGGCAAACGCGGCGCTGAGCAGCAAAAACAGGCCGCTGACCAGCCATAAGCGAGGAGAAGCCTTCATAACGACACTCCACCGCGACGGCGGCGCACCAGATAAATCAGCACCGGCGCGCCGATAAACGCGCTCACTACCGAAACGCGCATTTCACCCGGCACGATCAGCCGGCCAATCATATCGGCCAGCAGCAGCAGGGCGGGGGTGGCGAGCAGCGTAACCGGCAATGACCAGCGGTGATCCGGCCCCACCAGCCAGCGCGCCATGTGCGGCATCATCAAACCGATAAAGGCGATGGGACCGACGGCCGCCGTCGCGCTGGCGCACAGCACCGTTATCACCAGCAGGCCAAGCAGCTGTGTGCGCGCCACCCGGCTGCCGAGCGCGGTCGCCGTATCGCTGCCCATGCTCAGGCTGTTTAGCGCGCGGCTTAATCCCAGCGCCAGCGCCATGCCCGACAGCACCGGCAGAACGATGATTTTAAGGGTAGAAAGCGTGCGAATGTCGAGCGAACCCGCCTGCCAGAAGCGCAGCCTGTCGTAAACCACCGGGTTGAGCAGCGAGACGCCGCTGGTAAAGCCTTCCAGCACGGCGGTAAGCGCGACGCCAGCCAGCGTCAGACGCACCGGGCTGAGCTGACCGCCGCCTGCGCTGCCGGTAAAGGCGACGATAAGCGAGGCGCACAGCGCGCCGGCGAAGGCAAAACCCAGCAGGGAAAGCGAAGAGGAGGCGCCCCACAGGGCGGCGCCGATGACGATAGCGAAACTCGCTCCGGCGTTGACGCCAAGCAGGCCCGGGTCCGCCAGCGGGTTGCGAGTGAGGGTTTGCATCAGCGCGCCCGCCACGCCCAGCGCGCCGCCCGCGAGCAGGCCCGCCAGCGTTCGCGGCAGCCGTGCATCAAGCACAATGGTGCAGTCCGCGCTCCGGCACTGACCGCTCAGGGCGTCCAGCACCACCGACACCGGTATGGACTTAGCGCCCACCAACAAACTTAACGCCGCGATAAGCAGCAAAAAAAGAAAAAGGCCCAGCAGGGAGAAAGCCCGTGCTGAAAACCGTGAGGCCGACATAACGCACATCCCATAACGATAATGATAGTTATTATCACTCTTATCGGGCTATGTTAGCATGGGCGCCCCGTTAATCGGTAAGGAAAATTCGCTCTCAAGGCCCTGTAATGAACCGACATTCGCTGTTGCTCAACCTGAGTTTATTGAAAACCCATCCGGCTTACCGCGCTGTCTTCCTGGCGCGTTTTATTTCCATCCTCGCGCTGGGGCTGCTCGGCGTGGCGGTGCCGGTGCAGATCCAGACGCTCACCGGCTCCCCTTTTCAGGTGGGGCTTTCGGTCACGCTCACCGGCGGGGCGATGTTTATCGGCCTGATGACCGGCGGCGTGCTGGCGGACCGCCATGAGCGCAAAAAACTGATTCTGCTGGCGCGCTCCACCTGCGGCGTGGGGTTTATCGGGCTGTGGATTAACGCCATGCTGCCTGATCCTTCGCTTGTCGTCATTTACCTGCTCGGCCTGTGGGACGGCTTTTTCGGCGCGATTGGCGTCACGGCGCTGCTGGCCGCCACGCCCGCAATTGTCGGGCGAGAAAATTTGATGCAGGCGGGGGCGATTACCATGTTGACGGTGCGTCTGGGGTCGGTTATTTCGCCGCTTATCGGCGGCCTGCTGCTGGCCTCTGGCGGCGTAACATGGAATTACGCGCTGGCGACGCTCGGCACCTTCATCACGCTGCTGCCGCTGCTTACGCTACCAAAACTGCCTGCGCCGCAGATGCAGCGCGAGCATCCGCTAAAGGCGCTGGCGAGCGCGTTTCGCTTTCTGCTGGCAAGCCCGGTGGTGGGCGGCGTGGCGCTTATCGGCGCCCTGCTCACGATGGCGAGCGCGGTGCGCGTGCTTTATCCGGCGCTGGCTAACCACTGGCAGATGGCGAGCGGCGAAATCGGCGCGCTTTACGCCGCCGTACCGCTGGGGGCGGCGGCAGGCGCCCTCACCAGCGGTCGGCTGGCGCACTCTACGCAGCCGGGGCTCGTTATGCTCTTCACTTCCGTGCTGGCGTTCGTCGCGGTAGGCATTTTCAGCCTGATGCCGTTCTGGGGCTTAGGGGTTGTCTGCCTCGCGCTGTTCGGCTACCTGAGCGGCATCAGCTCGCTGGTTCAGTACACGCTGATTCAGACGCAGACGCCGGACCACATGCTCGGGCGTATTAATGGGCTGTGGACCGCGCAGAACGTAACGGGCGATGCGATTGGCGCGGCGCTGCTGGGCGGCATGGGCGTTGCGCTCTCGCCAGTCAGCTCGGCGAGCGTCAGTGGAATGGCGCTGGCGGTTGCAGGCGTTGCGCTTACGCTGCTGTTAAGCGAGCTTCGACGCCTGCGGCAGCCGCCGCCGCAAATGGTGAAGCCATAAGAGAAGGGGCCGTGCGGCCCCTTTTTTACGCTTTAAATAACGTCGCCAGCCGTTCGAGTATCAGGCTCGCGCTGTAATAATCCAGGCGGAAGGTTTCTGGCCCCAGCGCATAAACGCGCTGGTTTTGCACCGCGGGCAGATGAGAGAGCAGGGCGTTGCCGGTAAGCGCCTGAGCGTCTTTTTCATCGCTGGCGAAGAGAAAGAGCGATTCGCCGTTCAGCCCCGCAGCCAGGTTTTCACCCCCCAACTGTACGATGTCATGGCGCTTGCCCATGCTGCTAAGCGCAGGCAGCAACGGCGGCGTCGCGAGGGTAAAGCCCAACTGCTGCAACAGCTGCCCCTGAGCGGACATCGGCGTAAAGAGGTTCGCCCCATGCGCGGCGGCGTTGTAGACCAGCGCGCTCACGGGCTGCGGCGGCAGCTTCATGTGCGCTTTCACCTGGTCAAGCTCTTGCGCGAAGCGTGCAATGCGCGCCTGCGCCTCTTTCTCATGGCCGGTTATCTGCCCAAGCTGGGTTAACAACTGCTGCCAGCTTTTGTCGTCGTAATTGATGATAAGCGTGGGGGCGATAGCGGAGAGCTGTTCGTAAAGCGCCAGCGCCGAGTCGCCGCCGGTGGCGCTGATTAAAATCAGGTCCGGCATCTGCGCGGCTACCGCCTCGGCGTTCGGTTCGCCAATGTACAGGCGCTGCACGTTACGCTTTTTCGCAATCTCTCCCCACTGGCGCAGAAAGCCCTGGTCGTCCGCCAGCCGGTTGCCGGGCGTGGTCGCGCCGCTTGCCACCACGGGCGCGTCCAGCGCCAGCAGCGAACCGGTCAGGGTTACGCTTGTGGAAACAATGCGCTGCGGCGCTTTTTCAAGCGTTTGCACGCCGCGGCTGTCGGTCACCTGACGCGGCCATTCCGCCGCCTGCGTGAGTGAGGAAAATCCTAAAACCAGTGCACTGAAAAGCAGCAGCGCCCGTCGGGCGAAATGGGAGATCACAGCGTCGCATCCTGTAAAAAGCAAGGTGAGTAATGCTTCTCATTTTCACTATTTACCGCAGCGATGCAAGCGCGCCGCTTAACGGAAAATGTGGCGTCGGTTGACATGCCCGGCGTTTCGTCTTAGGTTACGCCACCAAATACAAATGATAACAATTATCAGTTCTCTTATCATTTTTGGAGGAGCGCATGGACACGTCTTTGGCTGAGGAAACGCAAGTGGAGAGGATAACCCTTTCACCGGACAGCTTTTTCTTCATGTCGCCGTATCGCAGCCTGGCCACTTCCGGCTGTTTCGCCCGGTTGACGACGCCTGCCGCCGATGGCGCCGATCGCAACGGGAAATTCCAGAAGGCGTTGCAAAACCACTTCGCCGCCGCCCGCGCGCAGGGCGTCAGCAACCCCATCGTCGTCGGCGCCATTCCGTTCGACACCCGCAAGCCTTCGGCGCTGTTTATTCCCCAAACGTGGCGCGTTTTTAACCGCCAGCGTTATCGCAGCAGCGTGAAGCCGCAAAAACCGCTGCAGGTAACGCGCCGTCAGGCGATTCCCGAACAGCCGCAGTTTATGGAGATGGTGGCCCGCGCCGCCGCGCTTACCGACACGTCGCGCGTCGATAAAATCGTGCTGTCGCGCCTTATCGATATCACGACGCAAGACGCGCCCGACAGCGTTGCGCTGCTGGAGCGGCTTATCGCCCAGAACCCCACCAGTTTTAATTTCCACGTGCCGCTGGAGGCGGGCGGGGCGCTGCTTGGCGCAAGCCCGGAGCTGCTGTTGCGCAAATCGGGCGAGTGTTTCAGCTCGCTGCCGTTAGCCGGTTCCGCCCGCCGCATGCAGGATGAAGCGCAGGACAAGGAGGCGGGTAATCAACTGCTGCGTTCTGCGAAAGACAGGCATGAACATGAGCTGGTGACGAAAGCGATGAAAACCGTGCTGGCGCCGCGCAGCCGCCTGCTCAGCGTGCCGGAAACGCCGGCGCTTATCACCACGCCCACCCTCTGGCACCTTGCCACCGCCATTGAAGGCGAGACGCAGGACGCCCGCGATAACGCGCTAACGCTCGCCTGCCTGCTGCACCCAACGCCCGCCCTGAGCGGCTTCCCCCATGAGATAGCCAAAACGCTTATCGCCGAGCTGGAGCCGTTCGACCGTGAACTGTTCGGCGGCATCGTCGGCTGGTGCGATGACCAGGGCAATGGCGAGTGGGTGGTGACTATCCGCTGCGCGCAGCTTAACGGCAACCGCGTGCGGCTTTTCGCCGGCGCAGGCATTGTGCCCGCCTCTGAGCCGCAGAGCGAATGGCGCGAAACCGGCGTCAAGCTCTCGACCATGCTCAACGTATTTGGACTGAATGAAGGAAGCCCTGCATGACCCTCCCTTATACCCGCTGGCCAGATGATTTCGCCGCCCGCTACCGTGAAAAAGGCTACTGGCTGGATCTGCCGCTCACCGATATTTTAAGCCGCCACGCCAGCAGCGACGCGACGGCGCTGGTAGACGGCGAACGCCGCTTCAGCTATCGCGAGCTGGAGCAGGCCGCCACGCGTCTTGCGGGCGCGCTGCAGCGGCGCGGGCTGAAAACCGGCGATACCGCGCTGGTGCAGCTTGGCAACGTTGCGGAGTTTTACATCACGCTGTTCGCGCTGTGGAAAATCGGCGTGGCTTCCGTTAACGCGCTTTTCAGCCACCAGCGCACCGAGCTTGACGCCTACGCCAGCCAGATTGCCCCGGCGCTGCTGATTGCCGACCGCGAGCACGGCCTGTTTGGCGACGACGCCTGGCTTGAAACGCTGAAAGCCAGAACGCCTTCGCTGCGCGTTATCGCCCTGCGCAATGACACGCTGGAAGCGCTGATTGACGAGCCGGCAGATAACGTTGTCGCCTCGCCTTCCGCGCCGGATGAAGTGGCTTTTTTCCAGCTTTCCGGCGGCAGCACCGGCACGCCGAAGCTGATTCCGCGCACGCACAACGACTACTACTACAGCATTCGCCGCAGCGTAGAGATTTGCCGTTTTGATAGCGAAACGCGCTACCTCTGCGCGCTGCCCGCCGCCCATAACTACCCGATGAGCTCGCCCGGCGCGCTCGGCGTCTTCTTTGGCGGGGGCTGCGTGGTGCTGGCGAGCGACCCGAGCGCCACGCTCTGCTTCCCGCTGATTGAACAGCATCAGATTAACGTCACCGCGCTGGTGCCGCCCGCCGTCAGTCTCTGGCTGCAGGCGGTGGGGGAAGGGGGTTCTGACGCGCAGCTCGCCTCGCTGAAGCTGTTGCAGGTTGGCGGCGCTCGCCTTTCCGATTCTCTCGCCGCGCGTATTCCGGCGGAGCTCGGTTGCCAGTTGCAGCAGGTGTTCGGCATGGCGGAGGGGCTTGTGAACTACACCCGCCTGAACGACCCGGATGAGCGCATCTTCACCACCCAGGGGCGCCCGATGAGCCCGGATGACGAAGTCTGGGTCGCGGATGAAAACGGCGAACCGCTGCCGCCCGGCGAAGTCGGCCGCCTGATGACGCGCGGCCCTTATACCTTCCGCGGCTACTACAACAGCCCGGAACACAACGCCCGCGCCTTTGATAAAAACGGCTTTTACTGCTCGGGCGATCTGATCGCCATCGATGAGCAGGGCTACATCACCGTAAAAGGGCGCGAGAAAGATCAGATCAACCGCGGCGGCGAGAAGATCGCAGCCGAAGAGATCGAAAACCTGCTGCTCAGCCATGAGGCTATCGTTCATGCCGCGCTGGTCTCGATGGAAGACAGCCTGATGGGCGAGAAAAGCTGCGCTTATATCGTCACCTCCCGTCCGGTAAAGGCGGTGGAGATCCGCCGCTTTCTGCGTGAGCTTGGCGTCGCTGATTTCAAGCTGCCGGATCGCGTGGAGCGCGTCGACGAACTGCCGCTTACGGCCGTCGGCAAAGTGGATAAAAAACAATTGCGTCAGTGGCTGGCGGCGCGTCAGTCCGCATCTGAGTAAGGAGAGAACATGGCTATTCCAAAACTGAACGCCTATGCGTTGCCGACAGCGGCAGACATTCCACAGAACAAAGTCCAGTGGGCGTTTGAGCCAGACCGCGCGGCGCTGCTTATCCACGACATGCAGGACTATTTCCTTAATTTCTGGGGTGAAAACTGCCCGATGATCGAGCAGGTTGTGGCGAATGTCGTCGCGCTGCGTCAGTTCTGCAAACAGAACGGCATCCCGGTTTACTACACCGCGCAACCTAACAACCAGAGCGATGCCGACCGCGCGCTGCTGAACGACATGTGGGGCCCGGGGCTGAACAACCATCCCGATAAACAAAAAGTGGTGGATGCCCTTACCCCGGACGCAGACGATACCGTGTTAGTGAAATGGCGCTACAGTGCGTTTCACCGCTCGCCGCTGGAGCAGGCGCTGAAAGAAGCGGGTCGCGACCAGCTGATTATTTGCGGCGTCTATGCGCACATTGGCTGCATGATCACCGCAACAGACGCCTTTATGCGCGACATTAAGCCCTTTATGGTGGCGGACGCGCTGGCGGATTTCAGCCGTGAAGAGCACCTGATGGCGCTGAAATATGTCGCAGGGCGCGCTGGCCGCGTGGTGATGACCCGCGATATCGCGGCGAAAGCCGAACTGCCGCAGAGCAAAGCGGAACTTCGCGCGTTGATCCTGCCGCTGCTGGATGAATCCGACGAGCCGGAAGATGATGAGAACCTTATCGACTACGGTCTCGACTCCGTGCGCATGATGGCGCTGGCCGCCCGCTGGCGCAAAGCGCATGGCGATATCGACTTCGTCATGCTGGCGAAAAACCCGACGCTGGACGCCTGGTGGGCGCTGCTCGCCCGGGAGCCGCAGGCATGAGCCTTGATTTTAGCGACCAGACGGTCTGGGTGACCGGCGCGGGCAAAGGCATCGGCTACGCCACGGCGCTGGCGTTTGTGGAAGCGGGCGCAAGCGTCGTGGGTTTCGACCTCGCCTTTGAACAGGAAAATTATCCGTTTGCGTGCGAAACGCTGGATGTGGCGGACGCCGCCGCCGTTGCGCGGACCTGCCAGCGTTTGCTGGCGGCAGAAAAGCGCCTCGACGTGCTGATTAACGCCGCCGGCATTCTGCGTATGGGGCCGACGGACGAGCTTTCCGCCACCGACTGGCTGCAGACCTTTGCAGTAAACGTTGGCGGCGCGTTTAACTTCTTTCAGCAGACCATGGCGCAGTTTCGCGCGCAAAAGGGCGGGGCTATCGTCACGGTGGCCTCTGACGCCGCGCACACGCCGCGCATTGGCATGTCCGCCTATGGCGCGTCGAAAGCGGCGCTGAAAAGCCTGGCGCTGACAGTAGGCCTGGAGCTTGCCCCCTTCGGCGTGCGGGCGAATCTGGTTTCGCCTGGCTCAACGGATACCGATATGCAGCGTACGCTCTGGAAGAGTGAAGATGCCGAACAGCAGCGCATTCGCGGCTTCACAGAGCAGTTCAAGCTCGGTATCCCGCTGGGTAAAATCGCCCGTCCGCAGGAGATTGCCAGCGCTATCCTGTTCCTGGCGTCCGCCCAGGCGAGCCACATTACGCTGCAGGATCTCGTTATCGACGGCGGCTCAACGCTGGGGGCATAGATGATCTGGAAACGGCACATGACGCTGGAGGCGCTTAATGCCACCAGCGAAGGGACGATGGTGGCGCATCTTGGCATCGTTTACACCCGGCTTGGCGACGACCTGCTTGAGGCGACCATGCCGGTGGACGCCCGCACCCATCAACCGTTCGGCCTGCTGCATGGCGGCGCCTCGGCGGCGCTGGCGGAAACGCTGGGTTCAATGGCGGGTTATCTCACCACCCGCGACGGTCAGTGCGTGGTCGGCACGGAGCTTAACGCCACCCATCACCGTGCGGTTTCGCAGGGCACGGTGCGCGGCGTTTGCCAGCCGCTGCACCTTGGCAGGCAGAGCCAGAGCTGGGAGATTGTGATTTTCGACGAGCAGGGCAGGCGCTGCTGCACTAGCAGGCTGAGTACGGCGGTGCTGGGGTAAAGGAGCGTGACTTGCAGGACATCCGTCTTGTTGCCTTTGCATACGTTGAGGGTGCGCAGACGGTGAAAGGTTCTGTTCGCCGGAAGATGGTTTTTATATTTCACCTTCCATCAGGCGAACATGCTAAGGGAGCTCGTCGCCGCTCCCTTAACCATCCCGGCTCCCGGCTTAAAATCGCCCCCCGTCGGGGCAGACCTTCCGCGCTGTCATCTGGCTTCGGGTCGGTCATGCCGGGGCCATCCGGCGTGCTCCGGTCCGCTGCCAGCACGGAAGGCGGTTTTGACGCTGGAGAAAGCCTTCGCTGCACCGCTGATTTTTGGCTCACCTGCGCATTCGCATCAGAAATCGTGTTTAAACTCCCAGGGACAAGCAGCCGTCCCCGGGTTTTCCCTTCGCCCCTTCCCGTGATCCCGCTAGCAGACTGACGTAAATCCCTGCGCCAACCCCGCGTTTCTCCAGTAGCTAAGTTGTTAAATCTTCTGTCGTGATATAGAAACAAAATGTAACACCTCTGTTTCATTCCACCTTCACTGAAGGGACAATTCTTATGACGAATTCAGGGAAATACTTGCTGTGGGCGGGGCTCTCCGTGGCGGCTGCCTTCGCGATGGGCTACATCGCGCTTAACCGCGGCGAGCAAATTAACGCGCTGTGGATAGTGGTCGCCGCTGTCTGCATCTATCTCATCGCCTACCGTTTTTATGGTCTTTATATCGCAAAACGCGTGCTTGGCGTGGACGCCACGCGCATGACGCCCGCCGTGCGCCATAACGACGGTCTCGACTATGTGCCCACCGACAAAAAAGTGCTGTTCGGTCACCATTTTGCCGCCATCGCTGGCGCAGGCCCGCTGGTGGGGCCGGTGCTGGCGGCGCAGATGGGCTATCTGCCGGGCATGCTCTGGATCCTCGCAGGCGTGGTGTTTGCCGGCGCGGTGCAGGATTTCATGGTGCTGTTTGTCTCAACCCGTCGCGACGGCCGCTCGCTTGGCGAGCTGGTGAAAGAGGAGATGGGCAACACGGCGGGGGTTATCGCGCTGATAGCCTGCTTTATGATCATGGTGATTATCCTCGCCGTGCTGGCGATGATCGTCGTGAAAGCGCTTACCCATAGCCCGTGGGGAACCTATACCGTCGCCTTTACCATCCCACTCGCTATTTTTATGGGCATCTATATTCGCTATCTGCGTCCCGGACGCATTGGCGAGGTTTCCGTTATCGGCCTCGTGATGCTGGTCTTCGCTATTATTTCCGGCGGCTGGGTAGCGCAAAGCCCGACATGGGCGCCGTACTTCGATTTCACCGGCGTGCAGTTGACCTGGATGCTGGTAGGCTATGGCTTCGTGGCGGCGGTGCTGCCGGTCTGGCTGCTGCTCGCCCCGCGTGATTACCTCTCCACCTTCCTGAAAATCGGCACCATTATTGGTCTTGCCATCGGCATTCTGATTATGCGCCCGACGCTGACCATGCCGGCGATGACGAAATTTATCGACGGCACCGGGCCGGTGTGGAGCGGCAACCTCTTCCCGTTCCTGTTTATTACCATCGCCTGCGGCGCAGTTTCCGGCTTCCATGCGCTGATCGCCTCCGGCACCACGCCGAAGATGCTGGCGAACGAAAATCAGGCCTGCTTTATCGGCTACGGCGGCATGCTGATGGAATCGTTTGTCGCCATTATGGCGCTGGTTTCCGCCTGCGTGATCGACCCGGGCGTTTACTTCGCCATGAACAGCCCGATGGCGGTGCTGGCGCCTGCCGGTACGGCGGACGTGGTGGCTTCGGCGGCGCAGGTGGTCAGCGGCTGGGGCTTCCAGATAACGCCGGATACGCTTAGCCAGATAGCCGCTGACGTGGGCGAACAAACCATTATCTCCCGCGCGGGCGGCGCGCCGACCTTAGCCGTCGGCATGGCCTATATTCTGCACGGCGCGCTCGGTGGGCTGATGGATGTCTCGTTCTGGTATCACTTCGCGATTCTGTTCGAGGCGCTGTTTATTCTGACCGCAGTGGACGCGGGCACCCGCGCGGCGCGCTTTATGCTGCAGGACCTGCTGGGGGTAATTTCGCCCAACCTCAAGCGTACCGAGTCGCTGCCCGCTAACCTGCTGGCGACGGCGCTCTGCGTGCTGGCGTGGGGCTACTTCCTGCACCAGGGGGTGGTGGACCCGCTTGGCGGCATCAACACCCTCTGGCCGCTCTTCGGTATCGCCAACCAGATGCTGGCGGGCATGGCGCTGATGCTTTGCGCCGTGGTGCTGTTCAAGATGAAGCGCCAGATGTACGCCTGGGTGGCGCTGTTGCCGACCGCCTGGCTGCTTATCTGCACGCTGACGGCGGGCTGGCAAAAGGCCTTCAGCCCGGATAATAAAGTCGGCTTCCTGGCCATTGCCAACCGCTTCCAGGCGATGATCGACAGCGGTAATATTCCGGCGCAGTACACCCAGGCGCAATTGAGCCAGCTGGTGTTTAATAACCGTCTCGATGCCGGGCTGACCATCTTCTTTATGGCGGTGGTCGTCGTGCTGGCGCTCTTTTCGCTAAAAACCGCGATGAAGGCGCTGAAAGAAAATCGCCCGACCGCCAGGGAGACGCCGTACGAGCCGATGCCTGAGAACCTCGACCGCGTTGTCACCGAAGCGAAAAGCGCGCATTAAACCTGTAACGTAAATACGTCTCTCCCCTTTTCCTCAGCATTGTGGCTGAGGGGGAGGGGATAACGAGGATAAAACGATGTTTGATACCCTTGCCAAAGCCGGGAAATACCTCGGCCAGGCGGCGAAAATGATGATTGGCGTGCCGGACTACGATAACTACGTAGAGCATATGCGCGTCAACCACCCGGACCAGACGCCCATGACGTATGAAGCGTTCTTTCGGGAACGTCAGGATGCCCGCTACGGCGGCAAAGGTGGGGCGAAGTGCTGCTAAGCGCCGGTTAGCGGTACTGCACCAGTTGTTCCGGCTGGCAGCCATAGAGCGCCGCCAGTTTTTCGCGGGTACGTTTTTGCGGACGTGAATCAGGGGATTCCAGCTGCGAAACGGCAGACTGGCTGATGCCGAGTTTTTCAGCCACCTCCTGCTGCGACAGCCCGCGCCAGATACGCCAGGCGGCCTGTAAACTCACGTTCTGCTCGACTGTAATGCCAACCACCTCATGCGGCAGCGTGACGTCATCGTCGCTATCCGGCTCATATGGCAGTGACGCCAGCGCCTCGTCATCTTCCAGTTGCGCCAGCACAGACAGATAGAGCTCATAAGGGATGACCGCATATTCGGGTTTGCCCTGTTTATCATGAATAATTTGTGCGTTGAGCATATCGATCCCCCGTTAATTTAGGTAAGTCGTCGTGGTTCTGCGTTTCACTTCCAGAATGAGGCAGATAACTGGTACGCCTGCCACGCGCTCGTAGATAACCCGATAACTCCCCACCCGCAGCCGGTAACGGGGTTTCAGCCCCGCCAGTTTTACAATGTCCAGCCTGGTGTCTTCAGCGGCGAGCGCGGAGACCTTCTTATAGAGCGTAAGCCTGTCGCTTTCCGGTACGGCATTGAGTTGTTTGTACGCCCGCTTTGTCCATCTGATCTCCATGATGTTCCCTCACTCTATCTGCTTCCGTGTTATAAGTAAAATATAAGAATATAAGTTTTTATCTGAAAGTGATTTGCTTATATGAAGTACGCTAAACGGGGAACGGGCGGGAGGAAAGCGGCAGCGAAAGGTTTCTCGTACCGTCTCGCAAAAACGCCTTCCGGGCGGAAGGCGTTGCGTATTCAGGCGGCTTCGGGTTTCGGCTCTTCCAGCCGCTGACGCTTGCGCAGAGACGGGAAGAGACGCATCCAGAGCCCCACCACCACCAGCGTGCCGATGCCGCCTATCGCCGCGGCGGGGACGGCGCCGAGCAGCGCCGCCAGCATGCCGGACTCAAACTCCCCAAGCTGGTTAGAGGTGTTGATAAAAATAGAGTTAACGGCATTCACGCGGCCCAGCATGTCGTTGGGCGTATCAAGCTGCACCAGCGCGCCGCGAATAACCATGCTCACCATGTCAAACCCGCCCGTGGCGAAGAGCGCGATAAGCGAAAGCCACAGGTTGCTTGAGAGTGCGAACACCAGCGTCGCCACGCCAAAACCGGCAACGCAGAGGAACATAATCATGCCGACGTTCTTTTCCAGCGAATGGCGGCTCAACCAGAAGCCCACCAGCAGCGCGCCGACGGCGGGGGCCGCGCGCAGCAGGCCCAAACCCCACGGGCCGGTATGCAGAATATCGTGCGCATAAATGGGCAGCAGCGCCGTAGCGCCGCCCAGCAGCACGGCAAAAAGGTCAAGGGAGATGACCCCCAGCACGTCTGGCCGCTCGCGAATAAACTTCACCCCGGCGAAGAGGGTGGCGAGGCTTGCGGGCTGGCGCTTCGGCGGCGCCTGTTCATAACGCAGGCGGCTGACCATCGCAATAGAGATGAGGTACAGCACGGCGGTCAGCCCATAGACCACGTCCGCGCCAAAAGCGTACAGCAGGCCGCCCAGCGCCGGGCCCATGATCATCGCCGCCTGGCTTGAAACCGCGCTCGCCGCCGTGGCGCGGGCCAGCAGGGCGGGCGGCACCAGGGCGGGCAGCATCGACTGCAATGACGGCGCCTCCATCACTTTCGCCACCGAAATTACAAAAATCAGCCCGAGAATGATATTTACATCCGCCAGATGCATCACCGTGACGGTGGTAAGGGCGCCGATGGCCAGCCATTCCACCAGTTGTCCCAGCAGCACCACGCGGCGGCGGTCGCGCTGGTCGGCGACGTGACCTGCCCAGAGCGCAAGCGTAACAGAGGGAAGAAACTGCACCAGACCTATCAGGCCGAGATAAAACGCGCTGTGGGTGAGCGCGTAAATCTGCCAGCCCACCACAATAGACAACATCTGGAAACCAAAGCCGGAGCAGGTGCGCGCCAGCCAGAAGGCGACAAACGAGCGGTGCGCCAGCAGCGACGCCCCGCCGTCAGAGTGTACAGAAGCCATAAACCATCCCATTAACGCAAAAAAAAGGCGGCGCGAGTAAGTGGTTTATCGCCGCATCAACAAGGTTTTAAGCCTACAGGGATTTTGCGAAAAGTGGCATGGCGGCGCGTGCTTTTCCTTAGCGTGCGAAGCTTTCCACTTTTTCAAACGCCGCGCGCAGGGCGGCAGGCGTTAGCGTCACCGGCAGGTAGTGAATCGACTCGACCGGGCGCAGCGTATGTGCAATCACGCGCTCCAGATCTGCGGCGTTGCGGATATCTACTTCCAGTTCGCCAAGGGTGGTCGGCAGGTTAAAGCGCTGATAGGCGTTAATCAACTGCGCAAGCACCTCATCCTGGCCGAGCAGGGCGCTCTGCACCAGGATGCCGTAAGCCACCTTGGTGCCGTGGAGGAATTTCTCGGTCTGCGGCAGCACGGTGAGGCCGTTATGCACCGCATGCGCCGCCGCCACGCGGGTGTAACGTTCGCCAAGGCCGCCCACCATGCCGCCGCCGGCGATAATCGCATCGACCACGTCGCGGAAATCCTGGGTCAGTTCGCCGCGCTGCTGGTCCGCCAGCGCCGCTTCGCTTTGCTCAAGCAGTACGTCGCGAATGGCCAGCGCGCCGTTAATGCCCAGGCGCACGGTCAGCGGCAGGGTTTCAGGCTCTGGCGCCAGCACCACCGCTTCATACCATTTGGCGAGCGTATCGCCGATGCCCGCCAGCAGATACTCCACCGGCGCGCGCAGGATAATCTCCGGCTCCACCAGCACCAGGTGGTTGGCATCGTTGAATATCTCAAAATGCAGCGCCTGGCCTGCGTCGTTATACCAGACCGAGAGCGGCGTCCAGGCGGCGCAGGTGGCGGCGATGGTCGGTATGGCGACGACCGGCAACCCCAGGCGGCGGGCCAGCGCTTTGGCGGTATCAAGCAGCGCGCCGCCGCCTACGCCAATGACTACCGCGCGGTCCTCTCCCGCTTCCTGCGCAAGCTTCGCCACATCGCTTTCGCTGCAGTGGCCCTGAAAGAGGCATTTTTTCGCGCCCGGGGCGTTAAACGCGTCCGGCAGAAAAGGCCGGGCGGCGGCAATAGCGCGTTCGCCATAAACCCAAAAAGCGCGGGAAAGTTGTTCGGGCGTGTAGAAGTCCGCAAGGCGCGCCAGCGCGCCTGCGTGAGAATAGTAGTTGGCCGGGCCGGGAACGACGCGAATATCAGTGTTGCTGCTCATGATGGTGTCCTTGTTATGTTTTCTCTCACCCTACCACAAACAGACTTCCAGACGTCTGATGTAATCGCGGCGGCATGTTGCATTTTTTTCATGATGCAGGGCGAAGCGCGCCGATCATGAATTATTTCGATGTTACTTCTGGACATCTGGACGGCTAATACTTTTTCGCTTTATCTTATGCCGATTCGTTCATTGCCAGCAGACAGGTCTGCGTGAAAAAGTGGCAAATCATCGCGTTATTACCACCCGGAGAGCCCCGCCATGCCTGTTTCGCAGCGCCTTGAAATGCGCGCTATCTCGATTGCCTTTGCCGGGTTTCAGGCGCTCACAAAAGTCGATTTCACGCTGCGCGGCGGCTCCGTCCACGCGCTGACGGGCGCCAACGGCGCGGGGAAATCGACGCTGATGGCGGTGCTGTGCGGCACCTATCCCGATTATCAGGGCGAGATCCTTATTGACGGCGAACCGGTGGTTATCCGCTCGCCGCGCGAGGCCAAAGCGCTTGGCATTCATCTGGTGCAGCAGGAAGTGGACGTCGCGCTGGTGCCAGGGCTGAGCATTGCGGAGAACATCATGCTCGACCATCTGGCGCAGCCCGGCCACTACTATCGCTGGCGCGCCATTCGCGCCAGCGCGCAGCAGGCGCTGGCGCAACTGGATGTCGTGCTCGACGTTAACCGGCGCATTGAGCGCTGCACCCTTGCCGAAAAGCAGCAAATTTTGCTGGCGCGCGCGCTTTCCCACCGCTGCCGTTTTTTAATTCTCGACGAACCTACCGCGCCGCTGGACCAGCATGAAAGCGAGCGGCTTTTCTCTGTCGTGAAGCGGCTGCAGGGGCAGGGCATCGGCGTGGTGTTTATCTCGCACCGCATACATGAATTAAACGCTATCTGCGACACCCTGACGGTGCTGCGCGACGGCAGGCTGATTGAGAGCGGCCCGATGGCGGCGCTCAGCGGCGAACAGATAGTCGAGAAGATGCTCGGCCATGAACTGGCGGATATTTACCCGCCAAAGCGTCCAGCGCCTGGCGACAAGACGCTGCTGCGCATCGAGGGGCTGCATGATGAAAGCCTGCTGCACGATATTTCCCTGCGCCTTAAGCGCGGCGAAATTCTTGGCATCGCCGGACTGGCGGGGGCGGGCAAAACGGAACTCTGCAAGGCGCTGTTCGGCGCGACAAAAAGCACGCTGCGCGCAGGCGAGCTGAACGGCAAGCCCTGGCGGCCGCGCGACCCGGCGCATTCGGTGGAGCAGGGGCTGGCTCTGATCCCTGAAGAGCGGCGCAAAGAGGGCATTTTTATCGACGAGCCGGTCGTCATGAACCTGGCGGTGAGCGCTGATAACACTTTCGCCCGCGCAAGCCTCTTTCGCCATCGCGAGGCGTGGCGCTGGGCGCTTGAAAGCATCGCAAAGCTTGGCGTGCGCACTACCGGCCCGGCGCAGCCGCTGCGTCGTCTTTCCGGCGGCAACCAGCAGAAGGTGGCCATCGGCAAATGGCTGCGCGGCCAGGCGGAAGTGCTGATTTTTGACGAGCCGACCAAAGGGGTGGACGTGAAAGCGAAAACCGACCTTTTCACTCTTATCGACCAACTGGCCCGCGAAGGCAAAGGGATTATTTACGCCTCCGGCGAATTCGCCGAGCTGGTGGGCCTGTGCGACCGTATCTGCGTGCTCTGGGACGGGCGCATCGTCGCGGAGCTGGAGGGTAAACAGGCCAGCGAAGAAACCTTACTACTTTACTCCACCGGAGGAACCCCTGCGTGAGCAAAGCCGCAACCCTTAAGGCGACGCCCTCGGCGCGTCATCAGCTGTTTGAATTTTTCTATAAGTGGGGAATGCTGCTTACGGTGGTGGCGCTGATTGCGCTGTTCGGCATCGCCTCCGACAATTTCCTCGACCCGTTCAATATCATCAACATTCTGCGCTCTATCGCCATTGTGACGGTGATAGCCATCGGCGTGTCGGTATCGCTCACCGTCGGCGGGTTTGACCTCTCCGTGGGCTCTACCGCCTCGCTTGCCAACGCGCTGGTGATTTCACTCTTCGTCTGGCACGGCTTCGGCACCACCGAGGCCATCGTCATCACGCTGCTGCTCTGCGCGCTGGTGGGGCTGTTCAACGTCTTTTTGATAGTGGTGCTGAAAATCCCCGATATGCTCGCCACCCTCGCCAGCCTGTTTGTGATTCAGGGCGTGGCGATGACTTATAGCTACGGCGGGTCGATTACCGAAAACATGGTGCTGCCGAGCGGCGAGATGGCGGAGGGGACTATCCCTGAAGCGTTCGGGCTGCTGGGACAGGTGCCGACCATTGTCATCATCATGCTGGTTGTCACCGTGGTGGCGCAGCTTGGCCTTTCGCTCACCACCCACGGGCGGCGCATGTACGCCATCGGCGGCAATCCGGAAGCGGCGCGCCTTTCCGGCATTCGCACTACCCGCTACAAAGTGGCGGCCTACATGATAGCGTCACTGCTGGCGGGGCTTGGCGGCATTTTACTCGCTTCGCGCATCGGCTCTTCGCAGGTGAATGCGGGCGGCGGCTATTTGATGGACGCCGTCGCGGCGGCGTGGATAGGCTTTTCGCTCGCCGGAAGCGGCAAGCCGAACGCGCTCGGCACGTTAGTGGGGGCGGTGATTCTGGGCGTGCTCTCTAACGGGCTGGTGATGCTCTCGGTGCCGTACTACGCCATGGACATTATTAAGGGGCTGGTGCTTGCTGGAGCGCTTGCCATCACGTATATCCAGCGCCGTTAATCACAGGACAGGGAATTAATCATAATGAAAAAATTTACGCTCTCTTTACTGGCGCTGGGTCTCTTTTCCGCGCTGCCGGGATTCGCCGCCACGCCTGCACCAGTGCCGGAGGCTATCGCTAACCACAGCGGGCCTGTTCGTATCGCCGTTATTCGCAACCTCGGCTCGGACGATAACACCACCCAGTTTGTGGCGGGCGCGATCCAGGAAGGGAAAAAGCTGGGCTTTAAGGTCAGCACGTTTCTCAGCAACGGCGACGACGCGAAATTCCAGGATTTCGTCAACCAGGCGATTAGCCAGAAGTATGACGGCATCATCCTCTCTCAGGGCCGCGACCCTTACTCCACTCAGCTTGTGAAACGCATTGTCGATGCCGGCATTAAAGTTTCCGTGTTTGATACCGCCGTGAACGGCGAAATCCCGGGCGTGACCGTCACCCAGCAGGATGACGCTTCGCTGACGAATCTCTCTGTTGGTCAACTGGTGAAAGATTTCAACGGCAAGGCGAATATCATCAAGCTGTGGGTCGCGGGCTTCCCGCCGATGGAGCGCCGCCAGGCGGCGTATCAGGCGATCCTTAAGCAGAACCCGGGCATTAAAGAGCTGGAGTCCATCGGCGCGGTCTCCTCCGACGTGCAGGGCGACACGGCTAACAAAGTGGGCGCGGTGCTGGCGAAATACCCGAAAGGGCAAATCGACGCCATCTGGGGCGCCTGGGACGCCTTCAGCCAGGGCGCTTATAAAGCCCTGAAAGAGAACGGACGCACTGAGATTAAGCTCTACAGCATTGATGTTTCCAACCAGGATTTGCAGCTGATGCGTGAAGCGGGCAGCCCGTGGAAAGTGACCGTGGCGGTCGACCCGAAGCTGATTGGCGCCACCAACGTGCGTCTTGTCGCCAACAAGATTGCAGGCGAGCAGACACCGGCCACGTATGACTTTAAAGCCGCGGCTATCCCGCAGGCATTGCTGGCGACTCAGGGTGGGGCGGTGAACGTGGCGAGCCTTGGCAAAATCATCCCAGGCTGGGGCCAGACGGAAGATTTTATCGCGCCGTGGTTCGCCACGCTTGAAGCGAAGAACAAATAATGGCCGCCCACTTACCGCAGCCTGAATACAGCCGCAATATGCGGCTGATTGGCCACTCCGACCAGGGCGGCCGCCCGGACGGCGTGCAGCTGATGATCCACCGGGGCTTTGCGTACATCGGTCATATGGTGTCGCAGGGCTTTTCCATTGTGGACGTGCGTGACCCGAAAAACCCGAAGGCGGCAGGCTTTGTTGCCGCGCCGCCGGGCACATGGAACGTGCATCTCCAGGCGCATGACGATCTGCTGTTGGTGATCAACGCCCGCGACCTGTTTGCCGATGCCCGCTTCGCTGACGAGAAAGTCTATTACACCCGCTCGGTAGGCGACACGGTGCGCGATGTACAAGAGAAAGGCTGGAGCGCCGGGCTGCGGGTGTTTGATATCTCCACGCCCGATAAACCGCGCGAGATTGGCTTTTTGTCGCTGAGCGGCATCGGCATCCACCGCATCTGGTATGTGGGCGGGCGCTGGGCCTATGTTTCCGCGCTCATTGACGGCTTTACCGACTACATCTTCCTGACCATCGATCTGGCCGACCCGCGTAAGCCTGAAGTGGCGGGGCGCTGGTGGCTGCCGGGCATGAACGAGGCGGCAGGCGAGCAGCCCATGTGGCCTGAAGGCAAGCGCTATGCGCTGCACCACGCGATTATCGCGGGCGATACCGCCTACGGCAGCTGGCGCGACGGCGGGTTGACTCTCCTGGATGTGAAAGACCGCAGCCAGCCGAAGCTCATCGCGCATCGCAACTGGAGCCCGCCGTTTGGCGGCGGCACCCATACCGCGCTGCCGCTGCCGGACCGCGACCTGCTGGTGGTGCTGGATGAAGCGGTGCTCGACAACCAGCAAGACGGCGAGAAGTTTATCTGGCTGTTTGATATTCGCGAGCCGTCGAACCCGGTGAGCATTTCGACCTTCCCGCAGCCGGATGAAGCGGATTACGTGGCGAAAGGGGCGCACTTCGGCCCGCATAATTTGCATGAAAACCGTCCCGGCAGCTTTATCAGCTCGACGTTGATTTTCGCTACTTACCAGAACGCGGGCGTGCGGGCTTATGACATTTCGAATCCGTATCGTCCGGTGGAGGCCGGCGCGCTGGTGCCTGCTGCGCCTGCCAGAATGATGGACACGCGGCCAGGCCGCCCGCAGGTGATTCAGTCCTGCGATGTGTTTGTCGACGCGCAGGGCATTATCTACAGCACCGACTACAACGGTGGGCTGTCGGTGATTGAGTATCTGGGGTAGGCGTTGGCGCTTTTGTTATGACCTTTACTCTCACTCTTTTCCAGGACGCTACCGGGTTAAGTCCCGTGCCCGTCGCTGAAAATGATTGTGAACACGCCTCTAAGCGTCAGCAACAAGCTGCCGTCGAAATCACGCCCTTTGCGTCACAAGCGCCGTAAAACCTGCTCAGCGGGGTTAAAAGAAACTACCGGGGCTTCTTCATTGCTGGCAGCAGGTTTGGGCTAATCAGGGCGGGGATTGGCCAGGCTGAATATTTGGTATTGCAACCGGCTACGTCGGGCGGACGGCGCTTTTCAGCTACGGAGTGACAGATAATATTATCTGGCGCCTCCATGCCGCTAGCGCGGCATTTATGGGCAGGCTGCGCACTGCAGTAATAAAGAATGTCAGCTTTGTGCCAGAAGCGGACGTTTCTGATATTATGTTGCGACAACTAGCACGCAGACTAGTAAGACAATCCGTTTCTGACATAAGAAAAAGCCAGGTTGCTTATAACCTTCCTGCGCGCACAAAGGTTATGCATAACTCCGTAGGGACAATTATACTTTTCCATGCCCCATTGTTCTTTCCCAACCCAGCATTAACTAGACTATCTAAAAAGGCCTCATCCATCTCCAATGGTTGGTCAGGGTCGATGGCAACAAAAGCCGCCAGTTCTCTGATATCAAATGAGGGAATTCGTTCAAGAGCAACGAGCAAACGCCGAAGAACATTAAAATCTATCTCTTCCCGTGCGAATGACTTGAGAAATTCTGCCGCAACTTCAGGCTTGTTTTCGCTTTCCATCCGATCGATGATTTCAATAAGTCTTGCACCTGCCTGGCCAGCAAACTTATCATTTTCATTCAACCTTTCAGTCATATTAATCCGTTCAACATCGGGTAGGTCTGAGAAGTGAGTGAGGAAACGAATAATCTTTTCAGTAAATAGCTGACTCCTGACAGAACTGGCAACTTTGTATACTCCAACCACAGTGCTAACAAAAGGGATAGATTCAAGCGTCTTTGATTCAATCAAAGCGTCAATGCTAAGCTCAGCGTATTCCTTGCTCAACTCGACTACCTCATCAGATTTTAAAGCGCAGATTAATGCGCTACCGCGTTTGGAGTCTTCTGTCATGATTTCTCAATTACACATTTCTACGGATAGTTTAGGTTGAGACTATTGAATCAAACAAGGAGGAGTATGCAACTGTTTTTTATAAAAAATATGTGAAGTATTTTATTCATTCATCGTTACCAATAAGATGTTGTTACTTACAATCTGATAGTAGCTATTACTTCGCGGCTATTTTTTCGGATAGATTGTTCTACGCTTCGCTCAAATCGGTCTGTCATGCTCCTTAAGAAATAGGCTTAACATAATTCTCTAAACGAGCCCCATTTAGCACGTATGCGCAAAAAAACCACGGCAGATATGTGTGCATAATGCAACACACACATTTAAAAAGGTCTTTTTATGCCTATTATTGAGAGTATTTTACGCATACAGCTGGACAGAGATGTTTTTCATGGAGAAGAAAAAATGGTTAGCGGTATAGCCCAACTAGCTGTAGATCGGGGTTTTAACGCGTTATCCCCTCGCCAAAAAATAGTATTAGAGCCGTTCTTAACACAACACTGCTCAGGCATAATCGATCCAGGTGGTCACCATAACAACTGTACTACAGTTTTGACTGGTGAGGCATTATTAGATGCGTATGAGAATTGTGATGATACGGAAAGCCTAGAGTGTGAAAGCTGCCGTGATGAAAGGTCTTTTCACGCCCATCAGTGGGCAAGAATAGAGCGAGAATAAGAATAAATATCCTCCGGCTTAACCGGAGGTTTTTCAGATGCTCTTATAAGGCTCTGTTACCAGTCGTGCCCTAACAGGCGTATATGATCTGGCATTTGCATCTGAATTCGTTACTTACGGCCCATTGTTCCTGAATCTTCGTGGTGTTCTTGCCCACAGTATTACATAATATGACCGCCCCTGTTGATTAACGCACGGGAATATCAGTATTTCTCGCCAGGATATGGGAGCAATTTCGTAGGTCTGCTCTTCGCTCATAGCGGCCCTTGATGTCTTTAGACGGTCCGTCCCGTACAAGAAGCGGGCCCAACTAATATAATGATGAGCCAATCAATATGGGCAAGCTAATCAAATTACAATTTGGGTCAGCCCCTGCTTATGTGTAAGTTCATCCGTTAGAAAAGGCCGATCACCTACATTCTGAAATTACTCGTCTTCAGATTCTTCTTCCTCAATTTCTTGCGGCAAAGGCGGAAGGTTGTAGATATCCTCCGGTGTGAACTCTGCGATTTGCTCAAGCAGCCTTTCTGAGGAGAGGACGGGTTGTCTTTTACTCCGTTCAAATGCGCTGTAGGAATAACGTCCTTCATTTACCCAGTCGAAATAACGATTGATGCTACCAATGAGGGTATTGCAGGTGTGTCTATTACCATTTGTGCTACCGATCGAGTGCTGCCCCGCAGTAAAGCGAATCGACGATCTAGCAATATAGGCTAGATCTTTGCCACTGAGTGTGGATCCATTTATTCGTTCTGTTGTCGCCTCATTCAGGGTAAACTCTCTTGCCCAGAGCTCATTAACATTGCCGAGATAGTACTCAAACGCGTTGTAGAAATATCCTGTCGTGATGAGCCTACGAATCTGCCAGGCCACCTCTTTTTTATCACTGCGGCGATCTAGCTCTTCTAGTAATACCGGTAACGCCATCAATCTGCTATCTGCAATGCCGATGATGTTTAAATGGAATTTCGCAATCCAGAGTATTTCATTAAACTGGTCCAGTGCAGAATCCTCCAGCGAGTTGAAAGAAGCTGTGGACATTTTAATTAATCCGCCGATTGCCAGAGACTGGAAAAGCATCTTTGTCATTGTCTCTGAAGGGAATATGTATTTCCCTGCACGTTCTAGCGTTTTGAATCCCCAATCGTCACCGCAGCCATCAACAAAAGCGCATAATATCATCAGCATTCTGGTAGGAATTTTTTCAAGTGAGACGGGGGTAATATGTTCAGGATTTAAGGGGTGATCAGTCCTTTCCCCTATTTTCTCTTCTAATTTAGCGATTGAGCGCCTGAGACTTGCAGCCTTGTCGTCATCATTAACGTAGTCTATCCAGTAACAAGCTTCCTCAATATCAGCCAAATTTATAGCGGCATGTGCCGTGTTGAATGCCAGTGAACTTAGATAGTTAGTACGTCCTGCCGAAAGGTTGGGGGCGCTGAGGAACTGCCTGGCAACCCCGATACTGTGTTTAGGGTTTCTATCGAGGCTAAAATAGGATTCAAAAAAGAGCAAACTCTGGCAGGTATCTTCGCCCACTTGATGAGATATAAATTGAGTTAGCTTTTCAAGGGTAGAGAGTTGGCGTGAGTTATCCAGCAGTACACGGTGCGTTGCTTCATAAAAGGCCATCAACTGAGCGTTATTCAGATTATTGATGTCAAAAATGGGAGGTTCCTTGTTAAAAGATGCCGAATTGCCCATCAGACAGTTAAAGTAGGTAACATACTGCTGCTTTGTACCCGAAAGAATAAACGCTCTGATGATTGCCATGTAGGGACTGAACGAGGCATCACTTTTCGCCAGGGAAAGCACCGTACAAATCTGCTCACTAAACTCATACCGTTCGTCCTGCTCTAACGCTGATTGAATCAGTGGAGTCGCTGGAGTGCCAGAAAATGCTATCAGATTCAGAACCGCCTGCCTTTCCGTCTGAAACGCTTTTGCCTCCCTTGCTATCACCGCTTTACAGAAATAATAGTCTGCAGAGGTTTCGTTGGTTTCTTCAGTATGCAGAATTACCTTTTCACAAACTGAATAAAAAACCTCTTGTTTTTGAACTGGTATCTGTTTCTTAGGGAACTTAGCCTCACGAAGCTTACGAGTGGCACTGGCTTTAACTTGCTTCCCATTCCGCTTTTTCATTTATTTAAATCCACTAGATAGCCTTGGGGAAGTGTACTGCGAAGGAATTACGTGCTCAATGAAATGAACGATTTTTTAGTCACTTGTATTCATATACTTTGATATTGTAACCGTTGTGTTAAAACGGACAGTTCGCTTTTAGGAGTTTCCAACAAGCGGTTTAGCTTCCCTTTAAGACCAACGTCCGCTCTTCGCTCATAGCAGACATGCCACTCTACAGCCCTTACTGGAAACCGGTGCGAACATTTATTCAGGGACAGTAGACCTTTATTCTCGCTTTTCCCCGATACACACCTACAACAGATGAAAAGTCCCCGTTAACGTTCGCATTTTTTAATTACCGTAAAATAACTTAGCCACCGCCTGCCGGGAGCATTCTCCGCTGCATCAATAACCGTTTCGGCCTCAAACTCATGCAATGACTCAACAATAAAGCGTTCACGGAAGGTGTCAAAAATCTCATCCGCGTTAACACCACCGTCGATTCCCGGTTCTTTTTGACAGCTCAGTACATAAAGCCGGCCATTGTCGTTGAGTAATTGACTCACGATTTCCAGGTAAGCAGCCTTTCTCACTTCATCACCCGAAAAGATATGAAAAAGACCACTGTCAATAATGGTTTGAAACTTACGATCCCAACTGCCAAGAGTAAAAAAGTCTTGAACCATAAAGTCGATGTTAAGACCCGCGGCCTTCGCCTTCGCGATAGCTCGCTCAACAGCCTCTTCGACAAAATCGATGCCGGTAACCTGCTCACCACGCTCAGCAAAATATACGGCAAGCGTACCCGTACCACAGCCAATATCTAAGATTGGCCCGCGTATATCAGAGGCGCGCTCAATAAAAGGTTTTTGCGGACGACCGATATCCCATACGGGCCTGGCATTATCGGCATAATGCTCTCTGAACCCTTCGTGATGTGCTTTGCTGTCGATAATGGTCATGATTATTTCCCTTCCTTGTAGTCGCTGATATAGGCGTTAGCAGCTTCGGTTCGTGAAACGCGCTCGTCGGTATTGTTTTCTGCCTGGAGCTCGTGATTCCGGGCCTGGTTAAAGCCGTGAATTGTGCCGTCCAACGCCCTACGGATAACAGCCCCCAAAGGAACATCGATCCCTAATTCGCCCTCTAATTTCTCCTTCCATTCTGTGAAAAACTTCAGTTGTTCATCCGTTAACCTTACGGTGACGACATTATTTTTTCTGCTCATGTTGTCCTCAGCATCAATTCGCAAACAATGTATACAATGTATACATTGATCACAAAAGAAGCAATGTCTCTTTTTAAGAATGCTCCACGACCAACGTAGAAGGCATAAAACAAGGTTAATGGAGATGAGATAACGCAGATATGACATCAAAAGGAGGCATCAGCAGCTCGCTGAAATAGAGGATATTTCGACGTCCGCTCGACCTTCACACTTGTCCGCTTCGTGGCAGGAGCTAATATCGCCAGGTCCGTACTGCATTGATTTTCAGGAAGCAGATCGCAATGGGAAGCAGGTCACAATAATTCAATGCCGCCTCTAAAGGCGGCATTTTGTCCCAGCTGAGTACCAGACTTAAAAGTCTGTTTCATTACGTTCCGCTTAATCGAAAGCCCTGTAGACCGCTCACTCCCGACTGGACCTTATTAAAGAACTTTTATTCCGATTTTAACTGTGCCATCAGCTGTGTCGAACAGACGGTTACCGCTGCTCCATAGATGATGGGGGTGGCAGAAGCGTAGCGGGTAGTTAGTTAGCTACAAGGGAGAGGGGACCGGAAGGCGCGGTTGGCAAGGGCGGAGGATTTTCTTCCTCTCCCCGTTGGGGAGAGGGGTGGGGTGAGGAGAAAACGTTTAACCGTACTGCCGCACCCGGGCGACCAGCTCGTCGGCGCTGTCGATGCGCGGGGCCAGCACAATCAGCGCTTTGCCAAGCTCAATGGCGTGGCGCAGGCAGGAGAGCTTCATCTCTTTATCCTGAATGGTGTCGATATCCGCCACGTGGGAAAGGCCGACGCTTCGGCGAATCAGCTCCGTACCGGCAAAGCCGATGGCATCTGCCCAGACTTTCTTCAGAAACTCGCTGGCGTAGCCGGGGAAGGCGAGCGCCGCGTCGCGGGTCTTCTCCCGCGCAAGCCACTGGAAGCGCTCGGCGAAGGTGTTCCACAGTTCGACAATATCAGCAAGACGCTGGTCGCGGCCGCTTGCCGCCTCGCGAATGCCAAGCTGTCCTGGCAGGCCGCAATAGTTCAGCAGCAGGTTGCCGATGGCGGTGCCGACGTCAAAACCGATCGGGCCAAAATAGCCAAACTCGGCGTCAATCGCCTTCAGGCTGCCGTCAGCGACAAAAATCGATCCGCTATGGATATCGCCGTGCAGCAGTGCTTCGGCGTGAGAAAAGAAGCGGTGCTTGAGCGCGGCGACGGCGGTTTTGAGCTGCGCATCGTCACGCAGCGCCGCGACTTCCGGCTCCAGTTCTGCCGGGTAGTTATTACGCTCATGAATCTGATACGGGTCGTTGAAGAAAAGATCTTCGGTGATTTCGCACATCTCGGGGTTGATAAAGCGCGCCACCTGGGCTTTTTTCTCGTGGGGATGGAGATAAAAATCGCTGGTATGAAACAGCGTCTGCGCCAGGTACTCACCAAGCTGGCTCGCCGCCTGCGGGTAATAGACGCCGCTTATCAACTCGCCGCGCCAGATGCGGTGGCTTGAAAGATCTTCCATCACCATCACCGCCAGATCCGCGTCGTAATGGTGAATTTTCACCGTATGCTGCGGGCAATGTTTGTAGTGTTCGACCAGCGTCTGCGCTTCTAGCCGCGCGCGGTCGAGCGTCAGCGGCCAGGATTCGCCTACGCAGCGGACATAAGGCAGCGCCTGCTTGACGATAATGCGGCTAACGCCCTGGGTATCAAAAATTTTAAACACCAGATTGAGGTTGCCGTCGCCCACTTCCTGCGCCTCCACAAGGCTGGCTGGATCCGCCAGTCCGCCAAACTGTTGCGCGTAAGCCACTGCGTCATAGGCCGTGAAGGTTCGGTAGTGCGACATTGCGAATATCCTCATGCAATCAGGTTATAAAGCCGTTCAGACGTCTATACATCCGTTTCGCATCCTGACACAATACGCCACAATAACGCAACAGGGATTTAACTCATGCAGACACTTCAGACAACCAGCCTGCGGGTGGTGGACAATAAGCTCTGGATCCTCGACCAGCAGGCGCTGCCGCAGCAGAAAAACTGGCTGCCCGCCGACAGCGTAGAGGCGCTGGTCGGCCATATTCATGCGCTGCGGGTGCGCGGCGCGCCGCTGATTGGCTTGTCGGCAAGCCTGCTGCTGGCGCTGCTGGGCGAACGCGGCCTGAGCCGGAACGAACTGACCCATGCCCTCGAAACGCTGCGCGCCGCGCGGCCCACGGCGGTTAATCTGATGAATAACCTCGACCGCATGAAAGAGGCGCTTGCGCAGGAGAACGTCGCCGCCGCGCTGGAAGCCGAAGCGGTTCGCCTGGTGCAGGAAGACCGCGAACTGTGCGACCGCATCGCCCGGGCGGGCAGCCAGCTTGTGAAGCCAGGCAGCCGCCTGCTCACCCACTGCAATACCGGCGGGCTGGCGACAGCGGGCGTGGGCACCGCGCTTGGCGTTATCGCCCAGGCGTTTGATGAAGGTAAGGTCGCCAACGTCTGGGTGGATGAAACCCGACCTTTGTTGCAGGGTGGTCGCTTAACGGCGTGGGAGCTTGGCGAGCTCGGCATCCCTTATCAGCTGATTACCGACTCGATGGCGGCGAGCCTGATGGCGCAGGGGCTGGTGGACGCTATTTGGGTGGGCGCGGACCGTATCGCCGCCAATGGCGACGTGGCGAATAAAATCGGCACTTACAGCCTCGCGGTGCTGGCGAAGTTTCATCATATTCCGTTTTATGTTGCCGCGCCGCAGACCACGCTTGACCCGGATTGTCCGAACGGCGCGGCTATCCCCATTGAGCAACGGGCACCAGCCGAGGTGACGGGCGTGGCGGGCAGCTTTGGCGCGGTGCAGTGGGCGCCGGAAAATGCGCGGGTTTACAACCCGGCGTTTGACGTCACGCCAGCGGCGCTGATTAGCGGCTGGGTGCTGGACAGCGGGGTCGTGACGCCGGATGACGTGGCGAACGGACGATTCAAAAAATAACGGCGCCTTTTCACGGGCGCCGCGGTAGTTATACCCACTCGCGAACCGGCAGGAAATCGCGGTAGAGAGCCGCTTCCGGGCTGCCCTCTTCAGGCTGGTAGTTGTACTCCCAGCGCACCAGCGGCGGCATCGACATCAAAATAGATTCGGTGCGCCCGCCGGTTTGCAGGCCAAACAGCGTGCCGCGATCCCACACCAGATTGAACTCCACATAGCGCCCGCGACGGTAGAGCTGGAAGTCGCGCTCGCGCTCGCCCCAGGGCTGCGCCTTGCGACGTTCGACGATAGGCAGGTAAGCGTCCAGATAGCCGTTGCCCACCGCTTGCATAAAGCGAAAGCTGTGGTCGAAGTCAGGCGTATTGAGGTCATCAAAGAACAGGCCGCCAATGCCGCGCTGCTCGTTGCGGTGCTTAAGAAAGAAATAATCGTCGCACCACTTTTTGTAACGCGGGTAAACCTCTTCGCCAAAAGGCTGGCAGAGGCTACGCGCCGTTCGGTGCCAGTGCACGGCGTCTTCTTCAAAACCGTAAAAGGGCGTTAAGTCAAAGCCGCCGCCAAACCACCAGACCGGGTCGGCGCCCGGCTTCTCGGCGATAAAAAAGCGCACGTTGGCGTGGCTTGTCGGTACATAAGGGTTGCGCGGATGCACGACCAGCGAAACGCCCATCGCCTCGAAGCTGCGTCCCGCCAGCTCCGGGCGGTGCGCGGTGGCGGACGCGGGCATCGCATCGCCATGAACGTGCGAAAAGTTAACGCCCGCCTGTTCGAAGACGTTTCCTTCGCGCAGAACGCGGCTGCGACCGCCGCCGCCGCCCTCGCGCTGCCAGGCATCTTCAACAAACGCGGCGCCGTCGATAGCCGCCAGCTGCTGGCAGATGCGGTCCTGCAAATCGAGCAGGAACGTTTTTACTAACTGAATGTCTGGTTGCATCGGTTAGCCTCGCTTCGAATGGGCTTTATGGTTATCGAACCAGTTGAAATAGCTGATGACGCCGTTGGCGATAGCGGTAGCGATTTTCTGGCGAAACGCATTGGTGCCGAGCAGTTTTTCCTCTTCCGGATTGGTAATAAAAGAGGTTTCTACCAGCACGGAAGGAATGGAAGGCGATTTGAGCACCACAAACGCTGCCTGTTCGGTCGATCGGCTGTGCAGGCGATGCACCGGTTTAATCTGGCGCAGGATATGCGAGCCGAGCGTAAGGCTGTTTTTAATGGTATCGGTCTGCACCAGGTCGAACAGCACCTGTTGCAGATAGTGATCTTTATTTTTTACCCGGCTGCCCGCTACGTCGTCGGCGGCGTTTTCGCGATCGGAGAGGTATTTCGCCATGGCGCTACTCGCCCCGCGGTTAGAGAGCGCAAAAACCGACGCGCCTGCGGCGGTGGGGCTGGTGAAACCATCGGCGTGAATTGACATAAAGAGATCCGCGCCATGCTGGTGGGCTATCTCCACCCGGTCATAGAGGGGAATAAAGGTGTCGTCGCTGCGGGTAAGGCGGGCGTCGATACCTCGCGCGCGCAGAATAGCGCGCACTTTTTTGGCAATCGCCAGCACCACGTGTTTCTCTTTTGAGCCGTTATGGCCAATAGCGCCGGTATCGATGCCGCCGTGGCCCGGGTCGAGCATCACCACGCGCTTCGCGCCCGCTTTTTTGGCTTTCGGCTTGCTGTGGCTGTTACTGGTGGCGAGCGGTTTCTCTTCTTTAGCAAGGGCTTTGTTAATGCCGGTAACCGTCAGGGCTGCGAGGCCCGTAAGCAGCAGCTGACGGCGCGATGTGAGTTTTTTTAAGGGCTTAATAGTGCTCATGCGTCCTGACTTCTGTTTTTATGGTCCCGCAGTGTTATAGCGTATCGCTCTTCAGGGGACGACATTCCGTAGCGGGAAAAGTTTTACTTTTCATTTCAAGGCGAGGCGAAAGGGTAGTATGCCATTTTTCGCGAAGTTTTGCCGGGGATATTGGCTATTGCAACAGATAGCGCCATAATCACTGTTTTTATTGCGCAAAAGATGGGTAATACCATGGAGATACGTGTTTTTCGCCAGCCAGATTTCGAAGAGGTCATTACCCTCTGGGAGCGTTGCGACCTGCTGCGCCCCTGGAACGATCCGGAAATGGACATTGAGCGCAAGCTGAACCACGACCCCGATCTGTTCCTGGTCGCCGAAGTGAACGGCGAAGTCGTGGGTTCAGTAATGGGCGGCTACGACGGGCATCGCGGCTCGGCGTACTACCTGGGCGTACACCCGGAGTTTCGCGGACGCGGCATCGCCAATGCGTTATTAAGCCGTCTTGAGAAAAAACTCATCGCCCGCGGCTGCCCGAAAATCAACATTCAGATCCGCGAGGATAACGACGTGGTGCTGGGTATGTATGAACGTCTGGGTTACGAGCACCAGGATGTGATAAGCCTTGGCAAGCGGCTGATTGAAGACCAGGAATATTAATAGTCACCCGGCGCAGGGCCGGGTGAAAAGCGCTTAGCCTTTGGTCACTTTTTTCACGTCGATTTCAACGGAGTTCCAGTCTTTATCCACTTCCCCCTCGATACGTACTTTGTCGTTCGGGGTGACGGTGACGCCGTTCCAGACGTGATCGTCAATTTCCACATTGACAGAGCCGCTTGCGTCGCGGAACTCATAAAGCTCTTTGCCAATCTTACGCACGATGTTGCCTTCCAGCGCCACCCAGGCGTCATCGCGCAGGCTTTTTGCCTGTTCCACCGTTGTGCTGGCCGCATCCGGCCCAACGAAGCCGCCTTTCGCGGCGGCGGTAGTGTTATCCGGACCGCTAAACCCTCCCTTCTGGGCGATAGCCGGGGCCGCCGTCAGCGCGGCCGTCGCAAATAACAACGCAATGCTACGTTTTTTCATCTCAATCTCCTTTTGGTTATCTCGTGCGAAGCGCTTTCTTCGCACCCTTACAGGGTGACATAATTCTGCCTTTTATGACGGCGGATCCCGGAATTTATACATGTTTTTACCTTCCGATTACGACAGCCAGGGGCTGCTGAAGCTGCCCGCGCTGTTCTGGGGCGTGCTGCTGTTGCAAGCGCGCACCTGGGCGCTGTTTGTGCTGGCGGGCGCATCGCGGGAGCAAGGAGAAGCGCTGCTCGCGCTCTTTTACCCCGACCGTGCCGCCTTCTGGCTCGGTTTGCTGACCGGCGTGCCGGCGGCGCTGGCTTTTCTGCTAAGCGGGCGACGGGAGCGCTTCCCACGGCTATGGCGCGCCTGGCGCTGGGTGCTTATCGTTACCCAGGTCTGGCTGCTAACCTCACAGCTGTTTATGCTGGCAAACAATGAAGGGCAGAGCGGGGCGGCGATGATTCTGCTGGCCGCCGACCTCTTCGCGCTCTGGTGGCTTGGGTTTAACGCCCGGTTGCGCGCCTGCTTTACGCCCGATACAGATTAACCGGCACTTTTTTCGGTTTAGAGGTTCCAACAAGCGATAATGCTTAAGAAAGGGATAAAAAATGAAAAACCTGCGTTTGCTGCTCTGCGGTCTGCCGCTCGTGTTGACGGGCTGTTCCACGCTATCGAACGTACACTGGTCCGCCGCCGCGCCGTGGAACTGGTTTGGCTCGTCGCTTGAAGTGACCGAAAACGGCTTAGGGGATATCACTGCCGACACGCCGCTGAAAGAAGAGGAGATCGCCGACGCGCTGGGCGATGATTATCGCTTGCGCAGCGGGATGAAAACGCAGGGCGGCGCGGTGGTGCGCTATTTCGAAGCGCTGAAGAATGACAAGCTTGCCGTAGTGGTTAACGGCGAAAACGACAAAGTCAGCCGTATCGATGTGCTGGATAACGATATCGCGACCGACAGCGGCGTGAAGATTGGCACGCCTTTCAGCGATCTGTATGACAAAGCGTATGGCGCCTGTAAAAAAGCGCTGGATGACGACAGCGACGGCGTGGAGTGTCAGGCGCCCGGCAGTCATCATGTCAGCTACGTTTTTACCGGCGAATGGCGCGGCCCTGAAGGGTTAATGCCTTCTGACGATGCCCTGAAAAAATGGACGCTGCACAAGATAGTCTGGCGCCGTTAACGGCTTGTTTTAGCGCAACGCGCCGGCAAAAAAATCGGGTACAATAGCCCGATTCATGCCACCTTCGTGGCATCGTTTTTGCTGGAGGAGAGATGTCTCAGGTTCAAAGCGGCATTTTGCCGGAACATTGCCGCGCCGCCATTTGGCTGGAAGCGAAAGCGCAGGGCGATCGCGACGCGCTGCGTCAGGGCTGTAAAGCCTTCGCTGATAAAGTCGCGACCTTTCAGGCGCAGTTCCCGGAAGCCAGCCTCGGGGTGGTGATAGGCTTCGGCCATGACCTCTGGCGTGAATTAAGCGGCGGGGTAGGGGCGCAGGAGCTGAAAAACTTTACCCCGCTTGGTAAAGGACTGGCGCCCGCCACCCAGCACGACGTGCTGATACACATCCTTTCGCTGCGCCATGACGTGAACTTTTCCGTCGCGCAGGCCGCGCTGGTGGCCTTTGGCGACACGCTCAACGTGCAGGAAGAAACGCACGGCTTCCGCTGGGTGGAAGAGCGTGACCTGAGCGGCTTTGTCGATGGCACCGAGAACCCGGCCGGCGAAGAGACGCGTCGCGCCGTTGCGGTGATTAACGACGGCGTGGACGCGGGCGGCAGCTATGTCTTTGTGCAGCGCTGGGAGCATAACCTGAAGCAGCTTAACCGCATGAGCGTGCCGGATCAGGAGATGATGATTGGCCGTACCAAAGTGGCCAACGAAGAGATTGACGGCGACGCGCGTCCGGTTACTTCCCATCTGACTCGCGTTGATCTCAAAGAAGAGGGCAAGGGCCTGAAAATTGTGCGCCAGAGCCTGCCTTACGGCACGGCAAGCGGCGTGCACGGTCTGTACTTCTGCGCCTACTGCGCGCGTCTTTATAATATTGAACAGCAGTTGCTGAGCATGTTCGGCGATAAAGACGGCAAGCGCGACGCCATGCTGCGCTTCACAAAGCCAGTTACCGGCGGCTACTATTTCGCCCCCTCTCTCGAGAGGCTTTTCGCGCTTTAACCCCCTCGCGGCGCGGCTTTCCGTCGCGCCGCTGGCTTATATCCTTTCGCAATTGCAAATCGCTAAACGGTATATAAAAGCGTTACAGCTTTAATGCCCGTTATAAATAAACTGATGCCTGATCGTCATCACATTTATAAGGGTGCGCAATGGCCGTTAAAATCACTAGAAAAGCATGGAGTGCAATCGCCATCTCTCTGTTAATGGCAGGACACGCTCAGGCAACCGAGCTGTTGAACAGCTCTTACGACGTTTCCCGCGAGCTTTTTGCCGCCCTTAACCCACCTTTTGCGCAGCAGTGGGAAAAAGAGAATAACGGCGACAAGCTGACCATAAAGCAGTCGCACGCAGGCTCGTCCAAGCAGGCGCTGGCCATTCTGCAGGGCTTAAAAGCAGACGTTGTAACTTATAACCAAGTGACTGACGTTCAGATCCTGCATGATAAAGGCAAGCTCATCCCGGCCGACTGGCAAAGCCGTTTGCCGAATAACAGCTCGCCGTTCTATTCCACCATGGCTTTCCTGGTGCGTAAGGGCAACCCGAAAAATATTCACGACTGGAGCGACCTGGTGCGCCCGGACGTAAAGCTTATTTTCCCGAACCCGAAAACCTCCGGTAATGCCCGTTACACCTATTTAGCCGCCTGGGGCGCCGCGGACAACGCCGACGGCGGTGATAAAGCCAAAACCGAACAGTTCATGACGCAGTTTTTGAAAAACGTTGAGGTGTTCGATACCGGTGGTCGCGGTGCGACCACCACCTTTGTTGAACGTGGCCTGGGTGACGTACTGATTAGCTTTGAGTCGGAAGTGAACAACATCCGCAATCAGTACGAAAAAGAGGGTTACGAGGTCGTCGTGCCGAAGGTCAATATCCTGGCGGAGTTCCCGGTGGCGTGGATTGATAAAAACGTCAAAGCCAACGGCACCGAGAAGGCGGCGAAGGCTTATCTGAACTATCTCTATAGCCCGACGGCGCAGCAGATCATCACCAACTATTACTACCGCGTGAACAACCCGGCAGTAATGGACAAGCTGAAGGATAAATTCCCGCAGACCGACCTTTTCCGCGTGGAGGATAAATTCGGCGGCTGGCCGGAAGCGATGAAAACCCACTTCAACAGCGGCGGCGAATTTGACCGGCTGGTCGCGGCGGGGCGTAAGTAATGTTTGCAGTCTCTAAGCGTGTGTTGCCGGGCTTTACCTTGAGCCTTGGCACCAGCCTGTTGTTTGTTTGTCTGATTCTTCTGTTGCCGCTTAGCGCGCTGGTGATGCAGCTCGCCCAGATGAGCTGGGAGCAGTACTGGGAAGTGATTACCAACCCGCAGGTAGTGGCAGCGTATAAAGTGACGCTGCTCTCCGCGGCGGTGGCCTCGGTATTTAATGGCGTATTCGGGTTATTGATGGCGTGGATCTTAACCCGCTATCAGTTTCCTGGCCGTACGCTGCTGGATGCGCTGATGGACTTGCCTTTCGCCCTGCCGACGGCGGTGGCGGGCCTGACCCTCGCTTCGCTTTTCTCCGTGAACGGGCTTTACGGCGAATGGCTGGCGCAGTTCGACATTAAAGTGACCTATACCTGGCTTGGCATCGCCGTGGCGATGGCGTTCACCAGCATTCCCTTTGTCGTGCGCACCGTGCAGCCTGTACTGGAAGAGTTAGGCCCGGAATACGAAGAAGCCGCGCAGACGCTCGGCGCCACCCGCTGGCAGAGCTTTCGTAAAGTGGTGCTGCCGGAACTTTCTCCGGCGCTGATGGCGGGTGTGGCGCTCTCGTTTACCCGCAGCCTTGGCGAATTCGGCGCGGTGATTTTTATCGCCGGCAACATCGCCTGGAAGACCGAGGTCACCTCGCTGATGATTTTCGTACGGTTGCAGGAGTTTGATTACCCGGCGGCCAGCGCTATCGCTTCAGTGATCCTCGCCGCTTCGCTGTTGCTGCTGTTTGGCATTAACACTCTGCAAAGCCGCTTTGGCCGGCGCGTGGTAGGTCACTAATGGCTGAAGTTACTGAAGTGAAAAATTACGATCGCCCCGGCGTGAACTGGGGCAAATGGTTGCTTATCGGCACAGGCGTGCTGGTTTCCTGCCTGATCCTGCTGGTGCCGATGATTTCTATCTTCGCGCAGGCCTTTTCGAAGGGGCTGATGCCGGTGCTGGAAAATATCGCCGACCCGGACATGCTGCACGCCATCTGGCTGACCGTGCTGATCGCGCTTATCACGGTGCCGGTGAACCTGGTGTTCGGTACTTTGCTCGCCTGGCTGGTGACGCGCTTTGACTTTCGCGGCCGTCAATTATTGCTGACGCTGCTTGATATTCCGTTTGCCGTCTCGCCGGTGGTGGCGGGCCTGGTGTATCTGCTCTTTTACGGCTCTAACGGCCCGCTCGGCGGCTGGCTGGATGAACATGATATGCAGATTATGTTCGCCTGGCCGGGCATGGTGCTGGTGACTATCTTTGTTACCTGTCCGTTTGTGGTGCGCGAGCTGGTGCCGGTCATGCTGAGCCAGGGCAGCCAGGAAGATGAAGCGGCTATTTTGCTTGGCGCTTCCGGCTGGCAGATGTTTCGCCGCGTAACGCTGCCGAATATCCGTTGGGCGTTGCTGTATGGCGTGGTGCTGACTAACGCGCGCGCTATCGGCGAGTTTGGCGCGGTGTCGGTGGTATCCGGCTCGATTCGCGGCGAAACGCTTTCGCTGCCTTTACAGATTGAATTACTGCAGCAGGATTACAACGCGGTGGGTTCGTTTACCGCCGCCGCCCTGCTGACGTTAATGGCTATTTTGACCCTGTTTTTGAAGAGTGCGTTGCAGTGGCGCCTGAATAATCAGGAAAAACGCGGGCAACAGGAGGGAAATCATGAGCATTGAGATTGCCAATATTAAGAAGTCTTTTGGTCGCACCCAGGTGCTGAATGATATCTCACTGGATATCCCTTCCGGCCAGATGGTAGCGCTGCTGGGGCCTTCCGGCTCCGGTAAAACGACGCTGCTGCGTATTATCGCGGGGCTTGAGCATCAGACCAGCGGGCGCATTCGCTTTCACGGCACCGACGTGAGCCGCCTGCATGCCCGCGACCGTAAGGTGGGGTTTGTGTTTCAGCACTATGCGCTGTTTCGCCATATGTCGGTGTTCGACAATATCGCGTTCGGCCTGACCGTGTTGCCAAGGCGCGAGCGCCCGAACGCGGCGGCTATCAAACAAAAAGTGACGCAGTTGCTTGAGATGGTGCAGCTTTCTCATCTGGCGGACCGCTATCCGGCGCAGCTTTCCGGCGGCCAGAAACAGCGCGTGGCGTTGGCTCGCGCGCTGGCGGTGGAGCCGCAAATCCTGCTGCTCGACGAGCCTTTCGGCGCACTGGACGCCCAGGTGCGTAAAGAGCTGCGCCGCTGGCTGCGCGAGCTGCACGAAGAGTTAAAATTCACCAGCGTTTTCGTTACCCACGATCAGGAAGAGGCGATGGAAGTGGCCGACCGCGTAGTGGTGATGAGCCAGGGCCATATCGAACAGGCTGATGCGCCGGAGCAGGTGTGGCGTGAACCCGCCACGCGCTTCGTGCTGGAGTTCCTTGGCGAAGTTAACCGGCTGAAGGGCACCGTGCGCGGCAGCCAGTTCCACGTCGGCGCGCACCGCTGGCCGCTTGGTTTTTCTCCTGCGCACCAGGGGCCGGTTGACCTGTTCCTGCGCCCGTGGGAAGTGGACGTAAGCCGCCGCACCAGCCTTGATTCGCCGCTCCCGGTGCAGGTGCTGGAAGTGAGTCCGAAGGGGCACTATATGCAACTGGTCGTGCAGCCGCTCGGCTGGTATGACGAACCGCTAACGGTTGTGCTGCGCGAAGACTATGTGCCGCACCGCGGCGAGCGTCTCTATGTGGGCCTGCAGCACGCCCGTCTTTACAACGGCGATGAGCGGATCCAGAGTGTTGCTCTGGCTGAGACGGCCTGATAGGTTAACGTCCTACACGACGAGCAAGCGGCCCCGTGGCCGCTTTTTTTATGCTTTGGACAGACTGACGTGAACACATTAGAACAGACTATCGGCAATACGCCTCTGGTGCGGCTGCAGCGGACCGGGCTGACCAACGGCGCCGAAATTTGGGTCAAGCTCGAAGGTAACAACCCGGCGGGTTCGGTGAAAGACCGTGCGGCGCTCTCGATGATTACCGAGGCGGAAAAGCGTGGCGAGATTAAGCCCGGCGACGTGCTGATTGAGGCGACCAGCGGCAATACCGGCATCGCGCTGGCGATGATAGCGGCCCTGAAAGGCTACCGTATGAAGCTGCTTATGCCGGACAACATGAGCATGGAGCGCAAGGCGGCGATGCAGGCTTACGGCGCGGAGCTGATTCTGGTAAGCCGCGAGCAGGGGATGGAAGGCGCGCGCGATCTGGCGAAAGAGATGGGCGAACGCGGTGAAGGTAAGGTGCTGGACCAGTTTAATAACCCTGATAACCCTTACGCGCATTACACCACCACGGGGCCTGAAATCTGGCGGCAAACCGAAGGGCGCATTACGCACTTTGTTTCCAGCATGGGGACAACGGGCACCATTACGGGCGTGAGCCGCTTTCTGCGCGAACAGGCGAAAAAGGTGACGATTGTCGGCCTGCAGCCGGAAGAAGGCAGCAGCATTCCGGGAATTCGCCGCTGGCCCCAGCAATATCTGCCGGGCATTTTCAACGCGTCGCTGGTGGATGAGGTGCTGGATATCAGCCAGCTTGATGCGGAGAACACCACCCGCGAGCTGGCGCGTAAAGAAGGACTTTTCTGCGGCGTGAGTTCCGGCGGGGCGGTAGCGGGCGCGTTGCGCGTTGCGCAGGCAAACCCCGGCGCGGTAGTCGTGGCGATTATCTGCGATCGCGGCGACCGCTACCTTTCGACCGGCGTATTCGGGGAAGAAAGCTACAGCCAGGGCGCAGGCATTTAACCGTGGCGGCGGACGCAAACGTCCGCCGGTTTAGATTTCACGTGGAATTGTCGCCGCCGCGTCCTCAAGCAGCCTGTCCAGGCTCTGCTGCGAAAGGTAACGTTTTACGGGTCTACTTACCCGGTGCAACGCTTTACCCGGCAGGGCAGGCATCGCATAAATGCTGACTACCCCGGGAAGATGCTCGTAAATAAGCAACCCATCCACCTGATAGCCATCTTTATCTTCAAACGCCGCGAGTTGTTGCTGCATCCGGTTACGGGCATTTTCATCGCCTCTGACGGCAAGGCGCAGCGCGCCTGCTGACAGACCCGGCGGCAGACGATAAAGATAGAGTACCTCAACCTGAGCGCTTTCCTCGCATAAAAAACAGGTTTCTCTTTCCGCTACTGATGGCGCTTTACGCAGCGCGGCGGTAAGGGCCTGGCCGTCGTTGAGCGGTGGGGCGGAAATGTCGATAAACGCCAGCACGTAAGGGCCGGGAGAACCCGCATAAAGCCATGGGGCGGGCAGCAGGGCAATGAAGCACAGCCAGAGGGAACGCCAGCGGCGCATAGTTCAAAGTCCGATAAGGGGCCGAAGGATAAAAAAATGGCGCCTTGCGGCGCCATTTTCGAATACGAGTCAGTCTTACTTCTTGATACGGATAACCGGCGTTTCGCCCACGGTTACGCTACCAGAGAGTTTGATCAACTCTTTGATTTCATCCATATTGGAGATAACGACCGGCGTCAGCGTAGATTTCGCTTTTTCTTCCAGCAGCGGCAGGTCGAACTCGATAACCGGGTCGCCTTTCTTCACACGCTGGCCTTCTTCAGCGAGACGCTTAAAGCCTTCGCCTTTCAGTTCGACGGTGTCGATACCGAAGTGAACGAACAGCTCAATGCCGCTATCGGATTCGATAGAGAACGCATGGTTGGTTTCAAAGATTTTGCCAATGGTGCCATCTACCGGCGCAACCATTTTGTTGCCGGTCGGTTTGATAGCGATGCCATCACCAACAATCTTCTCTGCGAACACTACATCCGGCACGTCTTCAATGTTAACGATTTCACCGGACAGTGGAGCAACGATCTCAATGGTTCCGGTGTCGCTATTGCCTTTATCACCGAACAGCTTACTAAATAACCCCATTAGCCTTCTCTCCTAAGCAGTAATTTGGGCCGCATCTCGTGGATTAGCAGATTGTTTTTTCTTCAATGAACTTGTTAACCAGCGTCATTAACTCGTCCGTTGTCGGTTGAGCAAGAGCCTGCTCTGCTAAAACCTTCGCATCTTCGAAGTTCGTGTTACGAATAATCTTCTTAATGCGCGGGATAGAAATGGCACTCATACTGAATTCATCCAGACCCATCCCCAGCAAAAGAAGTGTAGCACGTTCATCGCCAGCAAGCTCACCACACATGCCCGTCCACTTGCCTTCAGCATGAGATGCATCAATTACTTGCTTAATCAGGTTCAGCACAGACGGCGACATCGGCTGGTAGAGGTGGGAAATCATATCATTACCACGGTCAACTGCCAGGGTGTACTGCGTCAAATCGTTAGTGCCGATACTGAAGAAATCGACCTCTTTCGCCAGGTGACGAGCGATGGTCGCCGCCGCCGGGGTTTCTACCATCACGCCAATTTCGATCGTTTCGTCAAACGCTTTGCCTTCATCGCGCAGCTCTTGTTTAAACGCTTCGATCTCTTTTTTCAGCGCGCGCACTTCTTCCACTGAGATGATCATCGGGAACATGATGCGCAATTTGCCGAAAGCGGAGGCGCGCAGAATGGCGCGCAGCTGGTCACGCAGGATCTCTTTACGATCCATAGCGATACGAATCGCGCGCCAGCCGAGGAACGGGTTCTCTTCTTTCGGGAAGTTCATGTACGGCAGCTCTTTGTCGCCGCCGATATCCATGGTGCGAACGATAACCGCCTGAGAACCGCAGGCTTCCGCCACGGCTTTATAAGCCTGGAACTGCTCTTCTTCAGTCGGCAGCGAGTCACGGTCCATGAACAAAAATTCGGTACGATAGAGGCCTACGCCTTCCGCGCCGTTACGCTCGGCGCCCGCGACGTCGCGCACGGTACCGATGTTGGCGCAAACTTCAACCTGATGGCCGTCAAGCGTGATAGCCGGCAGATCTTTAAGCTTGGCGAGCTCTGCTTTCTCTTCAGCCACCTGGGCTTGAGTGTTGCGCAGCGCTTCGATCTCTTCGTTGGTCGGGTTAACGTAAACTTTGTTGTTAACCGCATCGAGGATCAGGTAATCGTCGTTTTTTACCAGAGAGGTAACGTTGCCGGTGCCCACAATCGCCGGCAGCTCAAGAGAGCGCGCCATGATAGAGGTGTGGGAAGTACGGCCGCCCAGGTCGGTGATGAAACCGAGCACCTTTTTCAGGTTCAGCTGTGCGGTTTCCGACGGGGTCAGGTCAGCGGCAACCAGAATAACTTCATCCTGAATCGCGCTTAAATCGATGATGGCGAGGCCAAGGATATTGCGCAGCAGACGCTTGCCGATGTCGCGCACGTCAGCCGCACGCTCTTTCAGGTACTCGTCGTCAAGCTCTTCCAGCGCGGTAGCCTGACCTTCGATAACCTCGTGCGCCGCAGCGTCCGCGGTAACGAGCTTATCCTTAATCAGGGCTATGATTTCCTGCTCCAGCTCTTCATCTTCCAGCAACATGATGTGGCCTTCGAAGATAGCTTCCTTTTCTTCACCGAAAGTCTCACCGGCTTTCACCTTGATCGCTTCCAGCTGAGAAGAAGCCTTAGCGCGCCCGCTCAGGAAACGCTCAACTTCCTGATCAACCTTGTCGGCAGAAATTTTTTTCCGGTCGATGACAATTTCATCTTCCTTCAGCAGCAGTGCTTTGCCAAAGGCGATACCCGGAGATGCTAAAATGCCTGAAATCATAACCCTACCTTACTTGTGACTGATTTTGAAAAGAACCCGGAATTTACTCGAGTTCAGCCATCAGTTTTACCAGATGTTCAACTGCCTTCTGCTCATCTTCGCCTTCCGCAGAAATGGTCACAACAGTGCCCTGAGTCAGACCCAGAGTTTGCAGCTTGAACAGGCTTTTCGCGCTGGCGCTTTTGCCGTTGGAAGTCACAGTGATCTCAGAGGTGAAGCCTTTCGCTTCTTTTACAAACTGAGCAGCAGGGCGGGTATGCAGACCGTTCGGAGCGGTAATGGTAACTTCTTGCTGGAACATTGTATTTCCCCAACTTATAGGTTTAGTGTTGTGGAACTAAAGTCTAGCCTGGCGGCCAGACTTTAGCCTGTATTGTTAGCGCCGACGTAAACGGAACGCAGCACAGGATGCCAGAACGACGAAAATCGCACGGCATCGATTCCATGCGGCACGCGTTTCGCTCGTCATTAATCATTATGCCGCGAATAAAGCGGCTTAACCAAATCATTAAATCGATTCAGCAAACACGAATGGTGCCAATGATTAATTTCACGCATCGAAATAATTTGCTGGTTAAATACCAGACCCTACAGACTGAAGCAATGCCAGGGGAGCTAAAACTTTGACGTACGCCACAAAAAAGCACCCTTGGGGGTGCTTTTTTAGCCAGATTTAACAATCTGGTATCACTGTTGCAGTTCTTTCTCAGTAAAGAGATCGGCAAACAGCGCAGTACTAAGGTAGCGTTCGCCGGAAGAGGGGAGAATGACCACGATATTCTTATTGCTGAAGGCTTCATCTTCCTGCAGTTTGAGGGCTGCCGCGACGGCCGCACCTGAAGAGATACCGGCCAGAATGCCTTCTTCTTCCATCAGACGGCGGGCGGTGGAAATCGCTTCTTCGTTGGTGATGCCAATGACTTTATCAATCAGCTTGAGGTCCAGGTTGCCAGGAATAAAACCTGCGCCGATGCCCTGAATTTTATGCGGACCTGGTTTCAGCTCCTGACCTGCCAGCGCCTGGGCGATAACCGGAGAATCGGTCGGCTCAACCGCTACGGTGATAAGGTCGGTTTTGCCTTTGGTGTTTTTGATATAACGCGTCACGCCAGTCAGCGTACCGCCGGTACCGACGCCTGCGATAAACACGTCAACCTGACCGTCAGTATCTTCCCAGATCTCAGGCCCAGTGGTTTTTTCATGAATTTCGGGGTTAGCCGGGTTGCTGAACTGTTGAAGCAGCAGATATTTTGACGGATCGCTCGCCACAATCTCTTCAGCTTTCTGGATTGCGCCTTTCATGCCTTTCGCGCCTTCAGTCAGCACAAGGTTAGCGCCCAGCGCTTTAAGCAGCTTACGGCGTTCAATGCTCATGGTTTCTGGCATGGTCAGCGTGAGCTTGTAACCGCGGGCGGCGGCGACATAAGCCAGCGCGATGCCGGTGTTGCCGCTGGTCGGTTCAACCAGTTCCACGCCCGGCTTCAGTACGCCACGTTTTTCGGCATCCCAAATCATATTGGCACCGATACGGCATTTGACGCTGAAGCTCGGGTTACGGGACTCGACCTTCGCGAGGATGCGTCCATTACCGATACGGTTCAGTCGAACCAGAGGCGTATGACCAATAGTCAACGAGTTATCTTCAAAAATCTTACTCATGGCCTGTCCTTAACTGTATGAAATTTGGGAACCGCTCCAGCATACCCGCTCAGGTCTTATGCGGAAGTAAGGAATTCGCATATCTATATACTGTCGCGAAATAATGCTTATCAGTATGGAATAAGAGGCGGCATATGCCACCTCTGCTGGGTTACTTCCAGAGCGCATGCTGGGTGCGGTAGCAATCCACCCACATGGCCGTTGCGCCGCATACGGCAACAGGCATGATGAACAGGTTAAGTACTGGTATGAGGGTAAAGAGGTTAACCAGCGCGCCAAATTGCATATTGGTTATTTTTTGTCGGCGCAGCGCCTGGCGCATCTCTTTAAACGGCACTTTATGATTGTCGAACGGATAATCGCAGTACTGAATAGCGAGCATCCATGCGCTAAATAAAAACCACAGCACCGGCGCTACGGTCTGGCCGATGCCGGGAATAAAATAGAGTATCAGCAGCACTACAGCGCGCGGCAGATACCAGACGAACTTTTGCCATTCCCGCTTCATGATGCGCGGCACATCTTTCATTATGCCGACGATACCGGTATCTGGCGGGGTAGCGCCTGTCAGGCGGGCTTCAAGCTGTTCAGCCAGCAATCCGTTAAACGGGGCGGCTATCCAGTTCGCGAGCGTCGAGAAGAGATAGCCGAAAACGAGCAAAATGGACAACACGGCGATGGGCCAGAGCAGGTAGCTTAGCCATTGCAGCCAGTCAGGAACGGAGGCCATCAACTGCGGTATCCAGCGATCGAGCTGTGTAAAAAGCCACCAGAACGCGCCGCCCATGAGCAGGATATTCACCAGAAGCGGTAAAAGGACGAAGCGTTTTAATCCCGGCTGGCTTAACAATTTCCAGCCTTGTGAAAAGTAATAAAGGCCGCTGCGCGGGGCTGTACCTGTATATGAAACCATATCTCTTACTGTGCTCCTGAATATCGGCCCGAAAAGGGGCAGGATTATCTTAACCGAGCCGGTTAAATGCGCCAGTTCGGAAATGGTCGAAAAAACAGCAAAAAGCAGTTTTTCTTACATCTTTATGCTGAGAAAACCGAGTGCGCACTTGCACTTGAGCAGATGGGCAAATACTCTTAGTGAGTAAATGTTTGCCGTGGTGGCAAGGTGTTAGAACAACAGAGAATATAATGATGCAGGATTTGCGTCTGATATTAATCATTGTTGGCGCGATAGCCATAATAGCCTTACTGGTTCATGGACTCTGGACCAGCCGTAAGGAGCGTTCTTCCGTGTTCCGCGATCGTCCGCTTAAGCGAATGAAATCGAAGCGTGACGAAGAGGATTTTGATGAAGACGCCGAGGACGATGAAGCGGAAGGTGTTGGTGAAGTGCGTGTACGCCGCGTAAATACGCCTCAGGACAACGCGAACTGGGAACAGGAAACGCCGCGTCAGCCACAGCACAACTACCAGCCGCCTTATGAGTCGGCCCAACCGCGCCAGCCAGCTCAACAAGCGCCTGAACAGTCGCCTGTCGCTGCCCCGCGCCCGCAAGCGCCCGTGCAACAGCCTGCACCGCAGCAATCCGTAGCGCAGCCGCAACCGCGCGCGCCGGTTCAACAACCTGTTCAGCAGCCCGTGCAACCCGTCGCGCCGCAATACGCTCCGCCCCCTGTGCAGCAGCCAGCGCCGCAACCTGCGATGCAACAACCTGCGCCGCAGCCTGTTGCTGCGCCTGCTCAGCCTGAGCCTGTCGAGACGCCAAGGCCGCAGCTTAAAGAAACGGTTATTGTCATGAACGTAGCGGCGCATGTTGGTACGCAAATCAACGGCGATGTCCTGCTCAACAGTATCCAGCAGGCAGGCTTCAAATTCGGCGATATGAATATCTTCCATCGCCACCTGAGCCCTGACGGCAGCGGCCCGGTCCTGTTCAGCCTTGCCAATATGGTTAAGCCTGGCTCTTTTGATCCTGAAATCATGACCGACTTCTCCACGCCTGGCATTACCATCTTTATGCAGGTGCCCGGTTTTGGCGATGAGTTGCAGAATTTCAAACTGATGCTGCAGTCGGCTCAGCATATTGCTGATGAAGTGGGCGGCGTGGTCTTAGATGACCAGCGTCGTATGATGACACCGCAGAAGCTGCGTGAATATCAGGATCGCATTCGCGAGGTCAAAGAGGCTAACGCCTGATATCATCCTGGCCCCCCGAACCTTATAACAGCCCCCGCATGTCGGGGGTTTTTTATCATTGATGGTGCGATATGGACTCAATCGAAGAAAAACTGACTCAACTGCGAACCACGCTTCGCCATCATGAATTTCTCTATCACGTCATGGACGCGCCCGAAATCCCGGATGCGGAGTATGACCGCCTGATGCGCGAACTGCGCGCCATGGAAGAGGCGCACCCGGAACTGATTACCCCCGATTCGCCCACCCAGCGCGTGGGCGCTATGCCGCTTACGGAATTCAGCCAGGTGCGTCATGAAGTGCCGATGCTGTCGCTGGATAACGTTTTCGATGAAGCCAGCTTTTTGGCCTTCAATAAGCGCGTGCAGGACCGACTGAAAAGCGCCGACGCGCTGGTTTATTGCTGCGAGCTGAAGCTTGACGGGCTCGCGGTCAGCCTGCTGTATGAAAACGGCCTGCTGGTGCGCGCCGCCACGCGTGGCGATGGCACGACAGGGGAGGATATTACCCTGAATGTGCGCACCATCCGCGCTATCCCGCTTAAACTGCACGGCAAAGATATTCCCTCGCGCCTGGAAGTGCGGGGCGAAGTTTTTCTGCCTCAGGCGGGCTTTGAAAAAATCAACGAAGAAGCGCGCCGCAATGGCGGCAAAGTGTTCGCCAACCCGCGTAACGCCGCTGCGGGCTCCCTGCGTCAGCTCGACCCGCGTATTACCGCAAAGCGTCCACTGACCTTCTTCTGCTATGGCGTAGGTCTGCTGGAAGGCGGCGAGCTGCCGCGCAGCCATATGGCGCGCCTGCAGCAATTTAAAAAATGGGGGCTGCCGGTCAGCGACCGCATTCGCCTGTGCGAGACGCCGGAAGCGGTGCTGGAGTTTTACCGCAAAGTAGAGGCGGACCGCCCTGGACTTGGTTTCGATATCGACGGCGTAGTCATCAAAGTTGATTCGCTGGAGCTGCAGGAACAGCTGGGCTTTGTCGCTCGTGCGCCGCGCTGGGCTGTGGCCTTTAAATTCCCGGCGCAAGAACAGATGACTACCGTGCGCGATGTGGAATTTCAGGTTGGGCGCACCGGGGCTATCACCCCGGTGGCGCGTCTTGAGCCGGTGCAGGTCGCGGGCGTGCTGGTAAGCAACGCCACCCTGCATAATGCCGATGAAATTGAACGTCTCGGCCTGCGTATTGGCGACAGAGTGGTGATTCGCCGTGCGGGCGACGTTATTCCGCAGGTCGTCAACGTTGTGCTTTCCGAACGCCCGGAAGAGACGCGCCCGGTCGAATTTCCCGCGCATTGTCCGGTTTGCGGTTCTGATGTCGAGCGCGTTGAAGGCGAGGCGGTGGCGCGCTGTACCGGCGGACTGATTTGCGGCGCTCAGCGTAAAGAATCGCTCAAGCATTTTGTCTCCCGCCGTGCGATGGATGTTGATGGCATGGGAGATAAGATAATCGATCAACTGGTGGAAAAAGAGTACGTGCACACGCCAGCGGATCTGTTTGGCCTTGGCAAAGAGACGCTTGAGCGTCTTGAGCGGATGGGACCCAAATCGGCGCAAAATCTGGTGGACGCGCTGGAGAAAGCGAAGCAAACCACGTTCGCCCGCTTTTTGTACGCCCTCGGCATCCGTGAGGTTGGCGAAGCGACGGCGGCCGGGCTTGCCGCTTACTTCGGCACGCTCGACGCGCTGATGGCCGCCTCGATTGAAGAGCTGCAAAAAGTGCCGGATGTTGGCGTTGTGGTCGCCACGCACGTCTTTAACTTTTTTGAAGAAGAGAGCAACCGCGAGGTTATCCGGGAGCTGGTTGAGCAGGTAGGCATCAGCTGGCCTGCGCCGCTTGTCGTTAAAGCGGAAGAGATAGACAGCCCCTTTGCCGGGAAAACCGTCGTATTGACCGGCTCTTTAAGCCAGATGTCGCGTGATGACGCTAAAGCCCGTCTTGAGGCGCTTGGCGCTAAGGTGAGCGGCAGCGTTTCAAAGAAAACCGATATGGTCATCGCTGGCGAAGCGGCGGGCTCTAAGCTTGCCAAAGCGCAGGAGCTGGGCATAGAAGTTATTGATGAAGCGAAAATGCTGCGTCTGCTTGGAGAGTGAAATGGAAAAGGCCCAGCTCATTGAGATAGCGAATACCGTGATGCCGTTTGGCAAATATAAAGGGCGGATGCTTATTGATTTGCCGGAAGAGTATCTGCTCTGGTTTGCCCGCAAGGATGAATTTCCGGCGGGCCGTCTCGGCGAACTGATGGCCTTTACGCTACTGATTAAAAGCGAGGGGCTGACACATCTGGTGCAGCCCCTGAAGCGTCACTAAGCCTGGACGGCGCGGGCATCCGCCTGCGCTTTCGCGGTCTGGCGCTGATAACGACGCGCCAGCGCCGCACAGACCATCAGTTGGATCTGATGAAAAATCATCAGCGGCAGCACCATCACCCCAACCGCGGCGGCAGGAAATAGAATATTCGCCATTGGAATGCCATTAGCGAGGCTCTTTTTCGAACCGCAGAATACGATAGTGATTTCATCCGCCTTATTAAAGCCGAGACGGCGGGCGACTACCGTGTTAACAATGATAACTATCGCCAGCAGCGCCAGGCTTACCGCCACGATAAACAGCAGCGATCCCGCGCCCACCTGATGCCATATGCCGTTAACCACCGCCTCGCTGAAGGCGCCATAAACCACCAGCAGAATGGAAGCCTGATCGGTCTTGCCTATCCATTTTTTATGCTTTGCCACCCAGTTGGCGATCCAGCGGCGGGAAAGATGGCCCAGTACGAACGGCAACAGCAGTTGCAACATAATGGTGCCGACTTGCTCAAGGCTGCCGCTGGCACCGTTAAGGTGCATCAACAGACCAACCAGTAAAGGGGAAAGGAATATTCCCAGCAGGCTTGATGCAGAAGCGGAGCAGACCGCCGCCGCCACGTTGCCGCCAGCAAGCGAAGTAAAAGCAATAGCGGATTGCACGGTGGCGGGCAGAATGCACAGATAGAGGAAGCCGGAATAGAGCTCGGGGCTTACCGGCACCGGCGCCCACCAGGCAAACAGCACGCCCAGCGCGGGAAAGAGGATAAATGTGCTACACATCACCCACAGGTGCAGGCGCCAGTGACTGCCGCCTGCGATGATGGCTTCTCGTGATAGCTTCGCGCCATGCATAAAAAAGAGCAGGGCGATGGCCGCATTGGTCAGCCAGTCGAACCAGGTGACCCATTCTCCACGAACCGGGAAGAAAGAAGCCAGCAGAACCACTGCGATTAGCGTGAGGGTGAAAGGGTCGAGGATGCGAAAAAGTTTCATAACCGTTCCTGCCATAAGAAAGCTTCATTGTGCTCAAGGCGGTTTAAGAAATAAAATTGATTTATTGCATCCATTGATGAATAAAACAGATGAATTATACCTTACGCCAGCTTCGTATTTTTGTCGCCGTCGCGCAGGCGGGCAGCTTTAGCCGCGCCGGCAGCCAGATAGGGCTGAGCCAGTCCGCTGTTAGTCATAGCATCAAGGAACTTGAGATGCAGACTGGCGTGCGGCTGCTTGACCGTACCACGCGTGAAGTCGTACTGACTGAGGCTGGTCAACAGCTGGCGGTGCGTTTGCAAAGGCTCCTTGATGAGTTAAGCAGCACGCTGCGTGATGTCGGCAGGCTGGGGCAACAGCTCTCGGGTACGGTGCGGGTAGCGGCCAGCCAGACTATCTCCGCTCACCTTATTCCTCAGTGCATCGCCGAAGGAAATCAACGCTATCCGGATATCGACTTTGTCCTTCACGATCGCCCGCAGCAGTGGGTGCTGGAAAGTATTCGGCAGGGCGATGTGGATTTTGGCATCGTGATCGATCCGGGACCGGTAAACGATCTGACGTGTGAAGTCGTGCTCGCGGAGCCGTTTCTTCTGCTTTGCCAGGAAAATGCTCCTCTGGCTTCCCTGCCGTATGTCACATGGCAGGATTTGCAAGGGGCTAAGTTGGTGCTACAAGATTATGCTTCCGGCAGCCGTCCGCTGATCGATGCTGCGCTTGCCGCCCAACAGGTGCAGGCAATTATTGTGCAGGAGATAGGACACCCGGCAACGCTGTTTCCGATGGTGGAAGCGGGAATCGGCATCAGCGTGTTGCCTGCACTGGCGCTGCCGTTGCCGCAAGGAAGTCGTCTTACGGTACGACGTTTAACGCCTGTCATTGAGCGTAAACTGATGCTGGTGCGCCGTAAAAACCGCTCACTATCGGGCGCTGCCCAGGCTATCTGGGACGTGGTGCGTGAACAGGCCCGGCAGTTAACCGAGGCCCGACGTGGCGACCCGCTGTTTGAGGAAGAATAAACTTAAACGTAGATATCAATCTGGTGATCGCCAGAGGCAGCCTTAATTTCATTGGCCATATCTGCTTTCTGCTGTGCGGCCTGCGCTTTTTGTTGTTGCTGTTGTTGCAGTTGCTGGAGTTGCGCTTCCAGCATCTCTATTTGCTGTTGAACAAGCTCTTGCTGACGCTTCTTTTGTTCAGCGCTGCCGCTGCCGCTGGTTATTTCTTTAAGCTGTTGCGTCAGTTTTATAATTTTTTGCGTAATTTGCTCGATTTGGGACGATACGTTGCTGCTATTGCCTGCAGAAGGTAAGGAGCTGGTGGCGCTGATGGTAATAGACATTCGTTTCTCCAGACGGAAATGGTACGAATGTTATCGGCAGAAAAAATAATATCTTGAGCAAAGCAGTTTTTGATGAATGAATGGGCTTTGTTAGCATAACGCTAAAAAGCAAAAAGGCGCCTTTAAGGCGCCTTTTTACATTGGTGGGGCGTGCAGGATGACTACGCCCTCCGGGCCATTGCCGCAAGCGGCAATGCTGCCTCGCTAAAGCTCGGCTCGAACCTGCCGCAGGTTCGAATCATTGACAACTGCGCATAGCAAAAAGGCGCCTTTAGGGCGCCTTTTTACATTGGTGGGTCGTGCAGGATTCGAACCTGCGACCAATTGATTAAAAGTCAACTGCTCTACCAACTGAGCTAACGACCCGAAGTGGTGGGTGATGACGGGATCGAACCGCCGACCCCCTCCTTGTAAGGGAGGTGCTCTCCCAGCTGAGCTAATCACCCACTTCTCAATTTCTTATCTACACTGCGGAAGCCACTTGTTTAGAGTGGTGGGTGATGACGGGATCGAACCGCCGACCCCCTCCTTGTAAGGGAGGTGCTCTCCCAGCTGAGCTAATCACCCCCGCTGTGTGGAGTCGCATTATAGGGAGAGTTGAAAATGAGTCAACGCCTTTTCCAAAGTTTTTGTTTGTTCGTCGTAAAATTAGCCAGGGTGATGGTTTGTTAAGCTTTTTCGCCTGAATTCGCGCCAAAATCATGCTTTGTGCCGCTGAGCTCAGGCGGCAACATTGAGGATTCAATTCAGGGTGGTAGAATATTGCGCACTGAAATTCCCTGGCATTTGCCGCTTTTCGGCACTGTTCAACACTAAGGCCACTTAATGAAAATCAAAACCCGCTTTGCGCCGAGCCCGACTGGCTATCTTCACGTCGGCGGCGCTCGTACTGCTCTCTATTCCTGGCTTTTTGCGCGTAATCAGGGCGGCCAGTTTGTGCTGCGTATTGAAGATACCGATCTTGAGCGTTCCACACCGGAAGCAATCGAAGCCATTATGGATGGTATGAACTGGCTGAGCCTGGAATGGGATGAGGGTCCGTACTTCCAGACTAAACGTTTTGACCGCTACAACGCGGTTATCGATGAGATGCTGGAAGCGGGTACTGCTTATAAATGCTATTGCTCGAAAGAGCGTCTGGAAGCCCTTCGCGAAGAGCAAATGGCGAAAGGCGAAAAGCCGCGTTATGACGGCCGTTGCCGCCATAATCATGAGCATCATGCTGACGATGAGCCTTGCGTCGTGCGTTTTGCTAACCCGCAGGAAGGCTCCGTCGTATTTGATGACCAGATCCGCGGACCTATCGAGTTCAGCAACCTTGAGCTGGACGATCTAATTATTCGTCGTACAGATGGTTCGCCAACCTATAACTTCTGCGTCGTGGTTGATGACTGGGATATGGAAATCACGCATGTTATCCGTGGTGAAGACCATATCAACAATACGCCGCGTCAGATTAATATCCTGAAAGCGCTGGGTGCGCCAGTGCCGCTCTACGCACACGTCTCTATGATCAACGGCGACGATGGCAAAAAGCTTTCTAAACGTCATGGCGCGGTGAGCGTGATGCAGTATCGCGACGACGGTTATCTGCCGGAAGCGCTATTGAACTATTTAGTGCGCCTGGGCTGGTCTCACGGCGACCAGGAAATTTTCAGCCGCGAAGAGATGATTCAACTCTTTACCCTGGGGGCGGTCAGCAAATCCGCCAGCGCGTTCAATACCGACAAACTGCTGTGGCTGAATCACCATTACATCAACACTATGCCAGCGGAATATGTGGCAACGCATCTGCAGTGGCATATTGAGCAGGAAGGGATTGATACCCGTAATGGTCCGCAACTGGCGGAGCTGGTGAAACTGCTGGGCGAACGTTGCAAAACGCTTAAAGAGATTGCCCAGACCTGCCGCTACTTCTATGAAGAGTTCGCTGAGTTTGATGCTGACGCCGCGAAGAAACACTTGCGTCCGGTTGCTCGTCAGCCGTTGGAAGTGGTTCGCGATAAGCTGGCTGCTATTAACGAATGGACGGCGGAAAATGTTCATCACGCCATTCAGGCTACGGCCGATGAGCTGGACGTCGGCATGGGCAAAGTTGGCATGCCGCTGCGTGTCGCGGTGACCGGCGCAGGCCAGTCTCCTGCGCTGGATGTTACGGTACATGCTATTGGCAAATCCCGCAGCGTAGAGCGCATTAATAAAGCGCTGGCTTTTATTGCAGAGCGTGAAAGTCAGCAATAATAAGCGGCAGGAAATGGTCAGTTATAAAAAGCCGGTCTTGTACCGGCTTTTTACTCTTCTTCTATCCCGAGCCGTGAAAGCAAACCACTGACGCCTTCATTTTCCAGTAATTCGCTAAGCCTGTGCTGCTCACTTGCCGTCATCATGCTGAGCGCTTCCTGTAACTGGAGGGCTAAATCGCTGGTAGAGGTGCTGTAATCGGCGGGCGTTTCCTGCGCGTAAGTAATTTCACCAGCAAAGTAACGCAGCTGCTTTGTACTGAGAAGATACTCGCGTACCGCGGCATTAACGAAAATCTCAAGCTGACGCTTGCTGCCTTTCAGCTTTCTTCTTTTCCAGTTTTGCGCTCGCGCCCAGCGACTAATCGTCTGCGGCGTAGTGGCCGCCAGTGCTGCCAGCTCCGCAGAGGTCATCCTTGTTTTAAACTTAATCATTCTTTATTCCGCGCTTCGGATACCCAGACGCAGCAACAGCCCGGAAATGCCTTCTCGCAGCAATAGCGAAGTCATTTGCTTTTGTTCCGACGCTGTCATCTCTTTAAGGGAATTTCGCAATAAGATCTCAAGGGGCGTGTCAGGAACGGCCGCGATGTAAACGCCGGTGTTATCTGCCGCCCGCTGCGTGCTGCGGATGAAATTTCTGACCTGTTCATCAACGTGGATCAGCCTGGCTTTACCACCCTGTACGCCGGGTTTAGGCGAGGTTTCCCATCCTTCTTTACGAACCCACTTATTGATTGTTTGACGGCTATAACCCGTCATCATCGCCAGTTCTTCAGGCGTCATTCGTTCCTTGAGCATGAATAGTCCTGCTGACAGTGTGTTTATTAGGGTTTCATCTTAACGCGTAATTTTACTGGAAACTGTGATGTGAATAACTAGCGGATTCGGGAAAGCCGCTTCTTTTCAGATAAGTTGCTGGCTTTTTCAGCGTTTGAAAAGGGATGATAAATTTGCCGTTGACAGTATGGAAGGGAATTCTTATTATGCCGCCCGTCAACACGACAGAGTGTTTACGTTGGGGCTATAGCTCAGCTGGGAGAGCGCTTGCATGGCATGCAAGAGGTCAGCGGTTCGATCCCGCTTAGCTCCACCAAATCTCATCCCACAAGATTTGGTTACGTAACGCGACATTCCGTGGGGCTATAGCTCAGCTGGGAGAGCGCTTGCATGGCATGCAAGAGGTCAGCGGTTCGATCCCGCTTAGCTCCACCAAAATTCAAACCCTCGCCAAACGGCGGGGGTTTTTCATTTGTGCTATTCCCTGCCACAGAACATTTCTTAAACGGTGGCTAAATAACGCTTTAAGTAACAATAAATATATATAATTATTTGTGGTTTATTTTTATTTAATTCAATTGGTGAATGTAATTTTACTAAAAAGGTAATTCATCTTTTGCCGCCTTGTCACACCGGTGAAAGGTATTTACCATTGGCAATGAATTCCCTTTCTTTTAAACAACAGAAAAATAACATTCATTGCTATGAAATATTACAATCAGCTGCGGAAATCAGGCATCGCTCTTGGGTTATGTTTTCTGTTAATGCCCTTATCCCGCCTGTTATCTCCTCAGGCTGAGATCGATGGCGCTATGCTTTATCTCGCTTATTTGCCCTTAAGCGTAGCTATAGCCATGATGTTTATTTTTGGACGGTTCGCCTTACTTCCCCTTTTTATCAGCTTTTATTTCTGGTATTGGCAACAGTTGTCGCTGGAAACACTGCAAAATCTAACGCTGGTATCATGTTTTATTATTTCGCTTATTGCCGGGGGGCTCGTTTGTCGACGCTTACTTGGCCCGCGCTGGCGCTATGCTCTGCCGGGTAAGGGGGTGGGGATTCGACTGTTTGGTTTTGGTTTGATAACGCCTTGCGTACTGAAATTATTGATGCTGCTGGCAGGGCTTTCTCTTGGTTATCCCACCACCATCGCTTCTTATTTTGGTGAAAGCTCGCTGTTTTACAGTGTAGTGGATTTCCAAAACCTGTTTCTTACTGCCTCGGCTTTTACCGTACTTTTTTACTATCCTTTGCGAATAATATTGAGCAAGGTCGTTGCCAGAAATTTTTGGCGACGCTGCGTGCTCCCTGCGATAGCGCCGGACAAAATTATCTTTACCCTTGGCTGGTTATTTACCGTTGTTGTATTAACTTCGCTTTTTTGCTTGCCTTATAAGGCAGTGATTATCTCCGGCTATATGGTTCCGGTTGTTTTTATCTTATTTACTATGGGCGTATTCCATCTGGGACCCCGGCTGGTAACACTGTGCTGGGCGCTTGTGGCGTTATCGCTTCTTTCCTGGTACAACGGTTTTATTCCAGATGAAAATGCGCAATTCATGCTTTGCTTCGTGCTTTCCATTTTTATCGCTTTCACTGTCTCTATGCTTTTTATGACGGTGATATTTCAGCGTAATGCCTGGATGCAGCGTCGTTATCATACGCTTGCTCAGACCGATCCACTGACCCAGTTGCCTAACTTACGCGCGCTGGAACTCCACCTGGAACGGGAGCGTGCCGGCACGCTCTGCTGTCTGCGCCTGGGAAATCTGGAGATTCTCAGCCGCCATTATGGCTTGCAGATGCGCATTCACTGTAAAAAGACCGTCGTTCAGGCTCTGCAACCCTGGCTTGGTGTTAACGATAGCGTGTTCCATTTGCCGGGCTGCGATTTGTTGATCTTTCTCGCCGGGCCGGAGCCTGCATCCCGGCTGCGGCATATGGTCGACATGCTTAACAGTAAGCGTATCCACTGGCATAACACGGTGCTTGAACTGGATTACGGCGCTGCCTGGGCGAGCGTAGAAAACAATAAAGATTTGCTTTACCGGCTTATCGGCCAACTCAGCTATCTGGCTGAGCAAACGCAAATGAGCGAGCCGGTGCTGGCGCTGAACGAGCGTGAAGCTAACGTTTCAGGTCAAATCACTGGACAAGTGCTTATGCTGCAAAGCGTGAAGCGCGCTCTGGATGAAGACCAGATAATGCTCTACGCCCAGCCGATCGTTGACGGGAACGGCCGGGGATATCATGAAATCCTTTCCCGTCTTTACTGCGACGGGCAGGTTATTGCGCCAGATAAATTTATGCCCATCATCGCTCAGTTTAACCTTAGCGCCTGCTTTGACATGCTGGTGCTGCAAAAGCTGCTTCATTACCTGAGCGAGCGTCCGCAAGCTGACAACGAGGCGCGCTTTTCCCTCAATTTAATGCCGATGACGTTGATGCAAAAGGGGATTGCGAGACAAATCGTTTCGCTCTTCAACCAATATCAGGTTTCGTTCAGCGCAGTGATTATCGAAGTGACCGAAGCGCAGGCTTTTTCAGATTCGGAAACCAGCCTGAAAAACGTCGCTCTGTTGCGCCAGAGCGGGTTGCGTATCGCCATTGATGACTTTGGTACAGGTTACGCTAACTATGAGCGTCTGAAGCATATTGAGGCGGATATCATCAAGATTGACGGCTGTTTCATTAAAGACATTATCAACGATCCGGTTGATGAAATGATTGTGAAATCGATCTGCGAACTGGCGAAGGTCAAATCTCTGACGGTGGTGGCGGAATATGTTGAAACACAGGCGCAGCGTGAAATGCTGCTTCGTCTTGGGGTGAATTATCTGCAAGGTTATCTGCTCGGCAAACCCGAACCACTGCAGTTCTGATATAAAAAAACCGGAGCCTGAGCTCCGGTTTTTTATTTTTTATCTATTACAGCACCAGCGCGGCGATAGAAGCGGAAAGCACGCTGACAAGCGTTGAGCCATATACCAGCTTCAGGCCAAAGCGGGAAACCACGTTACCCTGTTCTTCGTTCAGGCCTTTAATCGCACCGGCGATGATGCCGATGGAAGAGAAGTTAGCAAATGAGACCAGGAACACGGAGAGGATGCCTTCGGCGCGGGGTGAAATTTGGCCAGCCAGTTTCTGCAAATCCATCATGGCGACGAATTCGTTAGAAACCAGTTTAGTCGCCATGATACTGCCCACCTGCAGCGCTTCGCTTGCCGGAACACCCATCACCCAGGCTATCGGGTAGAAGATGTAGCCCAGAATGCCCTGGAAAGAGATGCCAAGCACCGCCGCGAACAGGGCGTTAAGACCAGAAATCAGCGCGATAAAGCCAATCAGCATTGCGGCGACGATAATCGCTACTTTAAAACCTGCCAGAATGTACTCGCCCAGCATTTCGAAGAAGCTCTGACCTGCGTGCAGATCGGACATCTGCAGATCTTCTTCATTTTCAACACGGTACGGGTTAATGATTGAGAGGACGATAAAGGTGCTGAACATGTTCAGAATCAGCGCTGCCACCACATATTGTGGTTTCAGCATGGTCATGTAGGCGCCGACAATCGACATGGAGACCGTGGACATCGCCGTTGCGGCCATCGTGTACATGCGGTTGCGCGACATTTTGCCCAGGATATCCTTATAGGCGATAAAGTTTTCTGATTGTCCCAGAATCAGCGAGCTTACCGCGTTGAAGGATTCGAGCTTGCCCATACCGTTAACTTTAGAAAGCACAGTACCGACAGCGCGAATAATAATCGGCAGCACGCGAATATGTTGCAGAATACCGATCAACGCAGAAATGAAGACGATAGGGCAGAGCACTTTCAGGAAGAAGAACGCCAGGCCTTCATCGTTCATTTTGCCGAAAACGAAGTTAGTCCCTTCGTTAGCGAAGCCAAGCAGTTTTTCAAACATGTCGGCAAAGCCTTTTACGAAGCCCAGGCCGATATTCGAGTTCAGGAAGAACCAGGCCAGAAGAACTTCAATGACTAATAACAGACCAATATAAGGCAGACGAATTTTCTTGCGGTCATGGCTAACCAGCAAGGCAAGCAGCGCAACAACAGCAAGCGCCAGAATAAAGTGCAGAACGCGGGACATGTTTGCTCCGAATATGAGGCAGGTTTAATTTCCGTGCACATTCTATGCAACAAACATTTAGAAAACGAGAGTAAACGCACACTATAGTAAGGTCCTGTGACGGAACGCAAAAAAAGTGATCCATCATACAATTCTGATATGTTAAGTAAGGAAGTGAAAAGTTACGTCATACTGCTACACTTGCATAACAACCGGGTCGCCAGAGCCGTTGGCTGTGACCGGACGCCATAAACCCCACCTTGCATTGTTTTCAGCTATCAGAGAAATCACGATTACCTTTCTTTAATGAACTTGATAATCATTCTCATTTTGTTAGCATGAAACATAGCAAAGGCTATATTTAGAGGCAAAGCATGAACAACAGTCGCGTTGAGAGTGGCAGTGGGCGTACAGCGCGTAAGTTAAGGCTGGCGCTAATGGGGCCGGCATTCATTGCGGCCATCGGCTATATCGATCCAGGCAACTTCGCTACCAATATCCAGGCGGGGGCCAGCTTTGGCTATAAGCTGCTGTGGGTCGTAGTCTGGGCGAACCTGATGGCCATGGTTATTCAGGTGCTTTCCGCCAAACTCGGTATCGCCACCGGTAAAAACCTCGCAGAACAAATCCGCGACCATTACCCGCGCCCGGTAGTCTGGTTTTACTGGGTGCAAGCTGAGATCATCGCTATGGCGACCGATCTCGCTGAGTTCATCGGCGCCGCCATTGGCTTTAAGCTTATCCTTGGCGTTTCGCTATTGCAGGGCGCGATATTAACGGGTATCGCGACCTTTCTGATTCTAATGTTGCAGCGGCGTGGACAAAAGCCGCTGGAAAAAGTGATCGGCGGCCTGCTGCTCTTTGTCGCAGCGGCCTATATCGTTGAGCTCATTTTTTCTCAACCCAAAGTCGCCGAGCTGGCGAAAGGGATGATTATCCCGAGCCTGCCCACTTCTGAAGCCGTCTTTCTTGCCGCTGGGGTGCTAGGGGCGACTATCATGCCGCACGTTATTTATCTGCATTCTTCATTAACGCAGAACCTTCATGACGGTTCACGCAAAGAACGTTACTCCGCCACCAAGTGGGACGTCGCCATAGCGATGACAATCGCCGGTTTTGTTAATCTTGCGATGATGGCAACCGCGGCGGCGGCTTTCCACTTCAACGGCCACAGCGGCGTGGCGGATCTCGATCAGGCTTACCTGACGCTTGAACCGTTGTTGAGCCACGCAGCAGCCACCATTTTTGGCCTGAGTCTGGTCGCCGCAGGGCTTTCCTCGACGGTAGTCGGCACGCTGGCCGGGCAGGTAGTGATGCAGGGTTTTGTGCGTTTTCACATTCCGCTGTGGGTACGCCGCTCTATTACCATGGCGCCTTCCTTTATCGTTATCCTGATGGGGCTCGACCCAACTCGTATTCTGGTCATGAGCCAGGTATTGCTGAGTTTTGGTATCGCGCTGGCCCTCATCCCGCTGCTTATCTTTACCAGCAACCCGAAGTTAATGGGTGAGCTTGTCAATACCACGCTGGTCAAACGCACCGGTTGGGCAATTGTTACCGTGGTGGTGGCGCTGAATCTCTGGCTTCTGGTGGGGACGGCGCTGGGGCTGTAAGGGCATCGTCAGGTAAGAAAAAAGCAGGCGTTACGCCTGCTTTTTTTGTTCGGTTAGTGATGGTGATGGTGGCCTTTTCGCCCCCAGCCATGACGGTCGCTGCGGTCTTCCCAGCCGGCGCGGTAGCCGCGCTCATAGGCCCGGCGATTATCCCAGCCGCGTTTTTTATCCCAGCCGTGGTGCCAGCCATTATCATGGCGCCACCAGCGGCCATCGCGTCGTTCATAGTGACGATGCCAGTAATCACGGTCGCGCCAGCGGCCGCCGTCCCAGTAGTTACCGTAATTGTCACGATCGCCAATTTGTAATTTTATCGATGGCAACAGGGTGATTTCGCCAGCACTGGCGATAAGCGGCGTACCAGCGAGTAATACTGCCGCAAGAATCAGGGACCTGAACATACTCTTCTCCTTCACGATCGGGGCCATAAGGGCCTGTTACGAGAATATTACGGTCAGGTAAAGAACTCCTTTATCGCTTTAACTCCTAAATCCTGCGGCATAGCACTTTTTGCAAAATGTTTCAGGCGAGTTCGCCGTTGAGTATGGTTTCGATTTCCTGCCGTTCTTCCTGCGTAAACTGCCGATTTGCCAGCATGCCAACAGCATCCTCAAGCTGGCTGGTCTTGCTTGCGCCAATCAACACCGAGGTTACTTTTTCATCACGCAGCACCCATGCGAGCGACATTTGCGAAAGCTTCTGGCCGCGGCGCTCCGCCATCGCGTTGAGCTGACGCACCTTCTCAAGCTTCTCTTCGGTAATCTGATCCGGATTGAGGAAGCGGCTGCCGCTTGCCGCACGGGAGTCTGGCGGAATGCCGTGCAGATAACGGTCGGTAAGCTGCCCGCCCGCGAGCGGTGAAAAAGCAATGCTGCCTACCCCTTTTTCTGCCAGCACATCCAGTAATTCCTCTTCCACCCAGCGCTCAAACAGCGAATATTTGGGTTGGTGAATAAGGCAGGGGGTACCGAGCTCGTTCAAAATATCAATTGCCTTGCGGGCAAGCGGCGCCGGGTAGTTGGACAGGCCGACATAAAGCGCTTTACCCTGGCGCACTGCATGATCCAGGGCGCGCATCGTCTCTTCCAGCGGCGTCTCCGGGTCTGGCCGGTGATGATAAAAAATATCTACGTACTCAAGCCCCATACGTTGCAGGCTCTGCTCGAGACTGGAAAGCAGATATTTACGCGATCCCCAGTCGCCGTAGGGGCCGTCCCACATGGTGTATCCCGCCTTCGAAGAGATGATTAACTCATCCCGATAAGGCAAAAAATCTTCCCGTAAAATGCGGCCAAAGTTGCTCTCCGCTGAACCTGGCGGCGGCCCGTAGTTATTGGCAAGGTCAAAATGCGTAATGCCCAAATCGAAAGCGCGGCGCAACAGCTGGCGGCTGGTTTCCAGCAGCGTGGCATCGCCAAAGTTATGCCAAAGGCCAAGAGAAATAGCCGGAAGCTTCAGCCCGCTGCGGCCGCAGCGGCGATATTCCATCGTCTGGTAACGAGCCGGATCTGCCTGATAAACCATGAAGAAAGCCTCAGTGTGAAGGTCTGCAGTAAGTGTATGCGTTTACACAAAAATGGTCGATCATCAGCCTACACCGCAGCACGCCGTAAATCCTGCTTTCCAGTCTGAATTGCTGCCGCATTCTGGACAGCGATCACACTTCTTCGATACTCAAATCAGGCCCTTATTAAAAGGATGGCTGTTATGTCTGCTCATTACACCGTTGCTGATTATCTTCTCGACAGGCTGGCAAGCTTCGGCATTTCTCATTTGTTCGGCGTGCCGGGAGACTACAACTTACAGTTTCTGGATAATGTAATTAGCCACCCGCAGGTCAGGTGGGTCGGATGCGCTAACGAACTCAACGCCGCGTATGCAGCAGATGGTTATGCCCGCTGTCAGGGCGCAGGGGCGTTGCTGACAACTTTTGGTGTCGGCGAACTCAGCGCGCTTAACGGCATTGCCGGAAGCTATGCCGAATATGTCCCGGTTTTACATGTGGTTGGCGCGCCCTGTCTTGGCGCTCAGCGCAAAGGAGAATGTCTGCACCATACGCTGGGTGATGGCGACTATTCTCACTTTCTGCGTATTGCACGCGAAGTATCGGCAGCGCAAGCGTTGCTGAAGCCGGAAAATGCCTGTGCTGAAATCGATCGGGTTATCCGCGAAATGCTGACGACCCGGCGGCCTGTTTATGTATTGTTACCTGCCGACGTGGCAAAAATGCCTGCCACTGCTCCTGTAAACGTTCTCACTGAGGCCGCTATTCCTTCCGATGAAAACGGGCTGGCGGCTTTTAGCGAAGCGGTTAACCAGCGGCTGGCGCAAAGTCGGCGGCCTGCGCTACTCGCTGATTTTCTGGCGCAGCGCTTTGGGCAACAAAAAGCGTTACAGCAATGGCTGGATGATACGCCGATGCCGCACGCTTCGCTGTTGATGGGCAAAGGCTTGCTGGATGAAAGCCAGCCTGGGTTCGCAGGCACCTACAGCGGCGCGGCAAGCGTTGACCGCGTACGCGAAGCCATCGAAGAGGCGGATTTAGTCATCTGCGTGGGCGTACAGTTTTCCGACACGATTACCGCCGGCTTTACCCAAAAGCTCTCTTACAGCCAGACTATCGACATCCAGCCGCAGGCTGCGCGCATCGGCGACCAATGGTTCAGTCCCTTACCGATGGCGCAGGCGGTGGAGATCCTGCATCAGGCCTCTAAGCGTCATGTGCAGCGCTGGCCGCAGCCCGATATCAAACCGCCCCGTCCCGAGCGGGGAGAGGCAAAGGGGCTGGACCAGGCTGCTTTCTGGTGCGAAATACAGAGATTCCTCCGCCCCGGCGACATCGTGGTCGTGGACCAGGGAACCGCCGCTTTCGGCGCGGCGGCGCTGCAGTTGCCCGCAGGCGTGACGTTTCTTGTGCAGCCGCTTTGGGGCTCTATCGGTTACGCGCTGCCCGCCGCCTTTGGCGCGCAAACCGCCTCGCCGAACCGGCGCGTAGTACTGATTACCGGCGATGGCGCGGCACAGCTTTCCATTCAGGAACTGGGTTCAATGCTGAGGGAAGGGCAAAAGCCTGTCGTGATTATCCTTAACAATGACGGCTATACGGTTGAGCGCGCCATTCACGGCGCGGAGCAGCGCTACAACGATATTACCCGCTGGGACTGGACGGCGCTGCCGCATGCCCTGGACGTCAGTCATCAGGCGCAAAGCTGGCGCGTCTGCGAGCCGGTGCAGTTGCGGGAGGTGCTTGAACGCTTAAGCCAACCCGCGCAGTTGAGCCTGGTGGAAGTGGTGCTGCCGAAAGAGAGCCTGCCTGCGCTGCTCGGCGCCGTCAGCGCGGCGCTTGAGGCGCGCAACGCTGGCGGCGAAGGTTAGCTATCGTCGCGTGAAGCCATCATCAACGGTTTGCCCGCCAGCAGCAGCCAGGCGGGCAGCATAACGATGCACAGCAGCGGCAAAAGATTGAGATCCGGCACTATCGCCGCCGCCATAAAGAGGCTAAGCCAACCGTCGCGCGTGACGACCAGCACCATTCCCAGGACCGCACAGGAAAGCGTAATGGCGGCGGGCACCGCTTCTACATGTTCATGCAGCATGAACCCAAGCGACACGGCGACGAACACCGCCGGGAAGATTCGACCGCCGCGAAAGCCGCAGGCGGCGGCGATGACCAGCGCAGCCAGTTTTACAATCGTAAACAGCAGATAATCCGCCACGCTGTAGGTCTGGCTGAAGGCGAGTTGCTGCATCTCATCCAGCCCTTTGAATAGCGTAATGTGCCCGCCGATAATGCCGAGCAGGCCCAAACAGAACCCCCCCACGCCCAGGATCAGCACCGGGTGTTTTAGCCTGTGCATGAGTTTGTGCAGGCGCGGCAGGCACCAGACGGCGACCATTCCAAGCGCGATGGCGATAGCCGCCACCACCGCCCCGCTGAGAATGTCCACCAGACGCATCTGGCCATAAGGTGCGACAGACAGCGAAAAATGGGGATGGAAAAAGAGGCTGGTGGTTATTCCGCCAGCGGCGGCGGCCATTAGCGGCGCGAAAAGTTTATCCCACAGCGGCGCATCGTTGCTGCTGTTAAGGGTTTGCGAAAAGATAAGCGCGGCGGCGACCGGCGTGCCAAACATCGCGCCGATAGTGCCCGCCGCGGCAAGTATAGTCCAGTCCAGCAGATGGACGCGAGGCAATACCCGCGCGCCAAGCGCTACGGCAAGCGCAATATTCAGCGCCATAATCGGATGCTCTGGCCCAAGACTCACGCCGCCCGCCAGTCCCAGCACCAGCGCGATAATAAGACCCGGCAGCGCGAGCGGCGATACCGGCGCGCCGATAAGCGGTTCCAGCGCCGGGTCTGGCCCGCCGTGGCCGGGCAGATAGCGAATCACCAGCCCTACCGCCACGCCGGTCAGCGTCAGCATTAATAAAATCCAGAAAGGGGAATCGAGAGACACCCCAAGCCGGGAGGGAAGCGACTGCCATAACAGCGTTTGCAACGCCGCCGCCATCTTCATAACGCATAACAGGACGAGGCTTGAACCCACGCCAATCATCAGGGCGGGGAAGGAGAGCAACAGCATGGTTCGGGCTCGCGGATGGAGCATGATACCTTCCTTAACATATTGTACCGTTGTCTTATTCAGACCGCGCGCGCCCCTGTGCCATAATCGCATGACAAAAGGTGCTGAAACGGTAAAGGTAATCTGTGACAGCAGTCAATAAACCTGGGGCACTTATGCTATGACCATTGTTGTTCTGGCGCCGGGAAATTACAGTGTGCCAGGGACCAATTCTGAATTTAGCGGAGCAGTGAAATAATGACAAAATATGCTTTGGTGGGGGACGTCGGCGGCACCAACGCACGCTTAGCGCTATGCGATGTGGACAGCGGCGAAATTCTGCGGGCGAAGACCTATTCCGGGCTGGATTATCCGAGCCTTGAAGCGGTGGTGCGTGTCTATCTGGATGAACATAACGTCACTGTTACCGACGGTTGTATCGCTATCGCCTGCCCCATTACCGGCGACTGGGTGGCAATGACCAACCATATCTGGGCTTTCTCCATCGCAGAGATGAAAAAGAACCTCGGCTTTGCGCATCTGGAGATAATCAACGATTTTACCGCCGTGTCGATGGCCATTCCGATGCTCAAACAAGAAGAGCTGATCCAGTTTGGCGGCGGCGCCGCTCAACCGGGCAAACCTATCGCCGTGTATGGCGCAGGAACCGGGCTTGGCGTAGCGCATCTGGTACATGTTGATCGCCGCTGGGTGAGCCTGCCGGGCGAGGGCGGGCATGTGGACTTCGCGCCTAACAGCGAAGAAGAAGCGATTATTCTTGAACAGCTGCGCGCCGAAGTGGGCCACGTTTCCGCCGAGCGAGTGCTCTCCGGCCCGGGTCTTGTGAACCTTTATCGCGCGATTGTAAAAGCCGATGGCCGCCTGCCGGAAAACCTGCAACCGAAAGACATTACTGAACGAGCGCTGGACGACAGCTGCACCGACTGCCGCCGCGCGCTTTCGCTGTTCTGCGTCATTATGGGCCGTTTTGGCGGCAACCTGGCGTTGACGCTGGGAACCTTTGGCGGCGTTTATATCGCAGGCGGCATTGTGCCGCGCTTCCTGGATTTCTTCACCGCGTCAGGTTTTCGCGGCGGGTTTGAAGACAAAGGCCGCTTTAAAGCCTACGTGCAGGATATTCCGGTTTACCTCATCGTGCACGACCAGCCAGGGCTGCTCGGCGCAGGCGCACACCTGCGCCAGACGCTGGGGCAAATCCTCTAATCTCAGGCGCCGCAAGGCGCCTTTTTTATAACCGCATCAGCAGGCGAAATTCTTTTACTTTGCTTCGGCTCACCGGCACCTGAAAGTCGAGATCCCGCAGGCGCAGAATATACGTGTTGTTAAACCACGGCTCTATTTCGCGGATTTTATTCAGGTTAACGCAGTAGGAACGATGGCAGCGGAAGAAATGCGCTTCCGGCAGACGGCTGCAAAACTCGGTGATGTTTATGGGCATCACATAAGCTTCGCGGCGGGTATAGACGAAGGTCATTTTTTCATGCGCTTCGGCATAATAAATATCGTTAATATCGGTAACGATAATTCGCTCATCTTTAACGAGGTTTATCGTCGCGTTTTCGCGGTTTGCCGGGGCTGCGGCATGCGGGCTCGTCTGCTGTGAAAATGCCGCCTCCAGCTTCTGCAGCATGCTGATGATGCGCGATTCCTGATAAGGCTTAAGAATGTAGTCAAACGCCTCCAGTTCAAATGCTTCCACCGCATGCTCTTTCCAGGCCGTGATAAAAACGATAAACGGCTTATGGGCGAATTTACTGATGTTCTGCGCCAGCAGCACGCCATCCAGCGAAGGAATATTGATGTCGAGAAAAATGGCGTCCACGCGGTTGTGCTGTAAAAATTTCAGCACGTCGAGTCCGTCGTCGAAGATGCCGACAATTTCCATCTCGCTGTGCTCTTTGATAAGCCAGCTCAGCTCCTGCTGCGCCAGCACTTCATCTTCAACAATGATGACTTTCATACGGCTCACCGTTACGGCTGAAGGGCGGCAGACGCGGCCAGCGCCTGCGGCTGATTAGGAACATAAAAAGCAATTTCAGTGCCCGGGTCGAGGCGGCGGATAAGCAGCCCTTCGCCATAAAGCAGTCTGACGCGGTGGTGCACGTTCAGAAGACCTATCTTATTGCCCGGCATTTCGTTCGCTTCCACCCGGTCGATAACCTGCTGGTCGATGCCGTGGCCGGTATCACGTACAGCGATGCGCACGCGGTTGCCGCTCTCCGTGACGCTAATCGTCACCACGCCTTTACCCTTGCGGGGCTGGATGCCATGCACGATAGCGTTTTCCACCAGCGGCTGGATAAGCAGACTGGGCACTACGCAGTTAACCTCTTCATCGATGTCGTAGATGACGGTCAGCTTGTCGCCGAAGCGCGCCTGCTCAATAGCGATATAATCTTTTATCTGATAAAGCTCTCTTTTAATGTCTATCTGCTCATCATCGTTGAGTTCAATGTTGTAACGCAGGTATCGAGAAAGATTAAAAATCAGCTGGCGCGCGGTATCCGGATTCAGGCGAATGGAGGAGGAAATCGCGTTCAGCGCATTGAATAAAAAATGCGGATTAATTTTACTTTGCAGCGCACGCAGCTCCGCTTTGTTCGCCATTTCGCGCAACTGTTCGGTGCGGGAAACCTCAAGCTGAGTAGAAATGATTTGCGACAGGCCGATAGCCATCTCCTGAAGAGAAGAGGTTATCTGGTGCGCGTGACAGTAATAGATTTTTAGCGTCCCGGTCACCACCCCTTTTTCCCAGAGCGGAATAACGAGCATAGAGTGAATTTCCGGGGTGCGGTGCGCTTCGTCATTGTTTTTAATAATGATCTTGCCGTAGCGGATCGCCTGTAGCGTTGTAGGACTAAGTTCGTCGTTATTGTCCCGATAGTTGTGCTCGCCCACGCCTACATAAGCCAGCACCCTTTCATTGTTAGTGATGGCAACGGCGTCGGCCTTAATATCCCGACAGATAATCGCGCACACCTGGCGCAGCGATTCGCTGTTGACCTGACGAAACAGCGGCAGCGTTTTGTTGGCGATATCCAGTGCGAGTTTCGCCTGGCGCGCGGCGCTGGCCTCTTTTTCGCCTTCCACGCTTCTGACCAGCAGCACAATAAAGCCAATCGACACCGTGCCGAGAATCATCGGCACGCCGATTTTCGACACGATATCGAGCCCAAGCGACAGCGTCGGCGCCCAGACGATCACCAGAATCATTGTCAGGGTTTCACACGCCATCCCGGCAAGAATACCGATGCGCCAGTGCTGCGCTTTCGGCACCCGCTGGTGGATCCAGCCTGAAAGGCAGCCCGCCACGATGCTGGTAATAAAACAAGGAATAGAGGTAATGCCGCCGATATCAATCAAATAGCGGTGAACGCCTGCGATAAGGCCGGTAATAATACCCACCCAGGGGCCAAAAAGGATGCCGCCGGACATGACCGCAATTATTCGCACGTTAACCAGCGAGCCTTCCACCGGTACGCCGGACCAGGTGCTGAACAGCGCGAACAGAGAGAAGATGGCGGTAACCGCCAACAGCTCTTTGGCGGTGTGAGCGCTTTTATGCAGCAACTCGCGGAAAAGGCGGATGCGAATCAAAAAGAAGAGGCAGATAAGCATTAATGCCGCGCGGTCAAACACCGCCAGCAGCATGTTGAAAATTTCGTGCACGTAATACTCGGGTTGTCATCAGGGAGAAAGGTCATAATAGAAAACCTGGCGGCAGATGACCAGCCGCCAGGTGTGCTGCGTTATTCGCCTTTCAGCTGTTCACGGCCGGCCGGGGTGAGACAGGCTTCGGTAGCGCGGCCGGTAAAATCCACTTCAAAGTCGTCGGCGGCGAAATCGGGCGGGGATCTGCCTTCAACAAACGCCGGCCACTGGCGCTTGAGGTAGGCGGCGTTTTTCTCGCACCAGGGTGCGGCGGCGATATACATTACGTTGCTGTCAAACTCGCCCTGATGTTCGTTTTCCACGGCGTGTATAACATCACAGTGCCAGAAAACCGTGTCGCCCGGCTCCATATCAGGAATTGAGGAAATCCCAGTCAGTAAAAGGGGATGCCACTGTTCGTTAATAGATAATGCGCGGCCAGGCTTCGCCTCGCACAACGACTCCTCCGGCACATCATCCTGAAGGGCGCGCAGCAGGATGTAAGCCATGGCGTTGGCAATGGGCAGCAGCGTCAGCGTGCCGCCGTGTTTGCGCTGTTCGCTGAGCGCCGTCCAGCCCTGGAAAGTGCGGAACATAGAGCAGACCGCCGGGGAGGGGATTTCCCGCGCTTCGGTGCGTCCCTCAGCCTCAAAGGGATTATAACGACGCCATTCGCCGCTAAAGACATGACGATAAACGTGGCGGAAATTTTCATCCAGCCAGCGTTCCACCGAGCCGCCATCCACATGCGGCGACAGGCCCAGCGAAGAGGAGCGCGGCGGGCGGCGGCGGGTGCGGTCTGCATAAGTCACTACGCGGTTCGGATCGAAATGCTGCTTGCCCTGGCTTTCCGTCTGCCAGAGGTTATTGAGGAACACCTGCGCGGCTTTCATGCGTTCGTGCTGACGCGCTTCTACCTGTGGCTTCGACCAGTAGATGCCGTAGATCTGCGGCTTACTGTCGGCAAGCGTACCGAAGTAGTTATCTTCAGCGGCGTTTTTCAGTTTTTCGACGAAGTTATTGCGTTCCAGGTAGTCGCCGATTTCCTTATTCCAGGCGCGCGCCTGGTTTTCTGCAAATACCCCTTTAATCACGCAGCAGCCGCGCTCGCGGATTAACGCTTTTTGTTGGTCGCTGATGCGGTTATGTAGAATATCTTCGGCGTGGATTTGCGGAACCGGGCTTTCGCCGCGCTCCATCTCTTCGCGGATAGCCTGGATTTGGCGCTTCATGTCCGCTTCCAGTTCGTTAAACACCGCTTTGTAATGAGGTAAGTCGCGGCGAAGCTTCTGTTTAACGTCACGAATAGCGGCGGGCAGATCGTTGATTTGCAGGGTCATCGCGGTAACTCCATAAGTGAGAGGGAATAGGTTATAGGTTTGTTGCGACAGAGTTAATATAGCGCCTGACAATCGGATAAAACAGGGATATCTTTCAAATGAAAGTTCCCGTTTTTCCCGACGTCAAAAATTGTTTGTTTTGCCTCTCGACAGAAGAAAATTTTTCAGGCTATTTTGTATACATGCCACAATCGTGGCGGCGTCGCTCGGACGGTCCGGGCGCTAACGTAAACCTGAGGAACCTATGGCTGACTCCAGCGCTATCCGTCGTTTTTCCCGTATTGATCGTCTTCCCCCGTACGTTTTTAATATCACTGCTGAACTGAAGATGGCTGCGCGTCGGCGCGGCGAAGATATTATCGACTTCAGCATGGGGAACCCCGATGGCGCTACGCCACCGCATATTGTGGAAAAGCTTTGTACCGTTGCGCAACGTCCCGATACGCACGGCTACTCAACCTCACGCGGTATTCCGCGCCTTCGCCGCGCCATTTCGCGCTGGTATCAGGAGCGTTACCAGGTAGATATCGACCCTGAAAACGAGGCGATTGTCACCATTGGCTCGAAGGAGGGGCTGGCGCATCTGATGCTGGCCACGCTCGACCACGGCGATACCGTGTTGGTGCCTAACCCGAGTTATCCCATCCATATTTACGGGGCGGTTATCGCGGGCGCTCAAGTGCGCTCAGTCCCGCTGGTGGAAGGGGTGGATTTTTTCAACGAGCTGGAGCGGGCTATCCGCGAAAGCTATCCGAAGCCGAAGATGATGATTCTGGGCTTCCCCTCAAACCCAACCGCGCAGTGCGTAGAGCTGGAATTTTTTGAGAAAGTGGTGGCGCTCGCTAAACGGTACGACGTGCTGGTTGTGCATGACCTCGCTTACGCCGATATCGTCTATGACGGCTGGAAAGCGCCTTCTATCATGCAGGTGCCGGGCGCGCGCGACGTGGCAGTAGAGTTTTTCACGTTGTCCAAAAGTTACAACATGGCGGGCTGGCGAATTGGCTTTATGGTCGGCAATCAGCAACTGGTGAGCGCGCTGGCGCGTATTAAAAGTTACCATGATTACGGCACGTTTACCCCGCTGCAGGTGGCGGCTATTGCCGCGCTGGAAGGGGATCAGCAGTGCGTGCGCGATATTGCAGAGCAGTACAAACGTCGCCGCGACGTACTGGTAAAAGGTCTTCACGAAGCTGGTTGGATGGTGGAGTGCCCGAAAGCGTCTATGTATGTCTGGGCGAAAATCCCGGAGCAATACGCCGCTATGGGGTCGCTCGAGTTCGCCAAAAAGCTGCTGCAGGATGCGAAAGTCTGCGTTTCCCCAGGCATCGGTTTTGGGGAATATGGCGACACGCATGTCCGCTTCGCGCTGATTGAGAATCGGGATCGCATTCGACAGGCTGTGCGCGGCATTAAGGCGATGTTCCGGGCGGATGGTCTGCTGCCCTCAGGGAGTAAAACCGCAAGCGAAAGCGCCGAATAAAACAAAACAGGAGCCCAATGGCTCCTGTTTCACTCAGGTGTTTTGCTAAATCATCAGGGCAAACGTGCCGGCCCACAACAGCAGAATCACCGATACGCCCATAAAGAAGTATTTCACGTCACATCGCTCCGCATACTCTATTGTATGCTTAAAAACTCTACGCAAGGTCTCAGTATAGAGAGATAAAACCGCAGCCACAGTACTTTGAGATTTTTCCCGTCCTGACCTGTCGATTCCCCCGAAAACGTTGACTATTCTGGGGCGCCAGCGGCCGCTAATGTACCCCTAAATTTTGAGGGAGACAAGCGGCTGCCGACCCGCTAAAAATTATTTTTTTATGGCTCTGCTTAATGATGTTATCCCATTAAAAATAGTAGAAAAAAGATAATTTTCGGTGAGTAACTATTCACTCGCTTCCCCTTGCCTGACAGCCGCCAGGTATGTAAATGTAAGTAATTTGTTGTATCAGCAGAGCAGGATAAATGGTCATCAGTAAAACTAACGCAGAACACTACCTGTGGGGTGGGGACTGCGACGGCTGGCATCTGGTAAAAGCCCAGGATTTAAGCGTCATTCAGCAGCGTATGCCGTCGGGCCGGGGAGAGCAGTGCCACTACCATGAAACAGTAAGGCAGTGCTTTTTTGTCATCAGCGGTGAAATGACGGTCGAGCTTAACAACACGGTTTTTGTACTGAAACCGGGCGAGTCACTCGAAGTCGCCCCGGGGCAACTTCACCAGATTCGTAACGAGGCCAATCCTGATACCGAATACCTGGTTATTTCCCAGCCTATGACGCGCAACGACCGTCACGATTTTGCGGACAAGTCAGGGGCGAAGCGTTAAGCGTCAGGCCCCGCTTAAAGCCAGCCCGTTTTCCGCAATTTGCGATAAAGCAGGTAACAGGCCAGGAAAGTGCCGCCAATCGTAACCGGATAGCCATAAATCGATTTTATTTCCGGCATGTGTTCGAAGTTCATGCCGTACATACTAAAGACTATGGTTGGGATAACCAGGATAGCACCCCATCCCGCCAGCCGCTTGGTCACTTCGTTTTGCTGTACTGTCACCAGCGCCAGGTTTACGTGCATGGCGCTGGTCAACATTTCATGCATATTTTCCGCATCCATTACCGCGTGATGAGCATGGTCCTGCACGTCTCGCAGATAAGGCCGAAGCGATTTCGGAAAAATATCTTCATGCAGGCGAATCAGCTGATTGCATATTTCGTTAACGGGTAGCGCGGCGTTGCGAATTTCCAGCAACTGCCGACGGAGTGTATAAACCTCCTGCATCGCCTGCTTATCAAATTCGCTGCGGAACATTTTTTCTTCAAGCTTTGTAATACGTTCTCCAAGCGAAGCGGTAATTTCCAGATAATGATCGACAATAAAATCGAGCAGGCAATAAAGCGCGTAACCCGGGCCGCCTTCCGTCAGCATTTCCGGTCGCTCCTGAGCCCGCATACGGACTGGCGCATAGCTTTGCGAAGGGCCATGACGTACGGAAACCAGGTAATTTTTGCCAACAAAGAAGTGGGTTTCGCCAAAGTCGATGCGGCCGGCATCAGACATATAGGCGGTTTTCACCACAATAAAAATCGACTCGCCATACTGATCGATTTTAGGGCGCTGGTGCGCCGTCAGGGCGTCTTCAATAGCCAGTTCATGCAGGCCGAACTCTTCCTGCATGTTTTGCATAAACGGCGGATCGGGCTGCCAGAGACCGAGCCAGACAAAGTTATCCGGCGATTTAAGCGCGTCGCTGATGTCTTCGACATTAATCACTTCAAACTCGCCGCCAGGACGATAAACCATACTGTTAACAATCATATTTCTTCCCTGCGCACGCATAGTAATAGGGTAACTATAGCGACCGTTATGCTGCGTTTCCTGTTTAGTTTTCTGAATGTTGCGAAGGACTGCTGACCTTTTTTAGAAATAGCCAGTCTTGCAAGATTCATCTTCATGGCGTTCTGTCAGCGTAGGCGCGCTTTTATGTCCCTGCAGGCGTCGGATGAGATTAACATGCGTTTGAGTGGCCAACTCTTCACGTTGCCAGCAACAGGCAAAACGCAAAACGCTCCCTCAGTCATACCTGACCCGCCCTTCGTTAACTCTCTTACCTAAGGATTGCTGGAGATATCCAACTTATAGTCGCGCCACGGGCTCTTAAATACGCGTTCAACTATTTCCTCTTTACGTTGATCCAGTAGCATAAAGTATCGTGAACAAAGATGCCTTATCGATGCGTCGGGAGGGCTTTACGAAAGTGAAGGCATAATGGATCCGGTGCCAGGGATAAAGGTAACTTTTGCGTCTCAAAATACTTTCCAGGTTGATATTATGCTTTTGGTTTATCAATTTATCGTATACATAATCCAGAGAGTAATATTAACCATAAAACTCTTCTCCTTTATTTTCTACGCTAAATAAGCATGACGTGAGGAAAGGGTATTTTCTCCTCCATGGCAAGTGCTTAACTTAAGTGCCAGGAACGGGCGTATATTTCCTCGCGTAAACAAAATGGCCTCATCATATCAATTTGTCAGGTAAATCTTTTTTTGTTAATTCATTCTGGGATTCAATGCAATATTGATTTTTAACGGTGTTCTTCCTGGAATTATTAATATTTTCCTAATAGATTTGGAATTGAATTGTTACCGTACAGAAATATTTTTCAACAGAAAATAACTGAGAAAAAAAGGTCGGTATATATTTCCTGGCGCCGGAATATCTGCCTTAACCGAAAATAATTAGAAATCCATTTGCTCTGACATTGCGGATTTCTCGTAGCGCTCAGATCATGAGTATTTACATTTACGCTCTATTCCCCTCTTGTTCGTGCATGCAATTCGCGTAGCATTTCTAACGTAACTGTCTGTTTTATACATTCTATTTCATCGCTGTGGATGCGGCGAGGTGCTGTCCGGAAGATGTGCCAGAGGTTTCCGGTAATCAGCCGTCTGAAGCACGTCATATGAAGGAACATTGCATGTCCGGTTCATTCCAGGAAGAAATTCCAAAAGCCCGTATTAACCTCAAATTGAACCTGCACACAGGAGGCGCTCAGAAAAAAGTGGAGCTGCCGCTTAAATTGCTGGTGACCGGTGATTTCAGTAACGGACAAGAGAACCGTCCGCTGTCTGAGCGTACCAAAATCAACGTTAATAAAAATAATCTGGGTAGCGTTTTAGCTGAGTTTTCACCGTCCGTTAACCTCACTGTTGAAAATACCCTCGCTGGTGATGGCAGTGAAGAAAACATCCGTCTCAGCTTTAAAGAAATGAAAGATTTTGAGCCGGAGCAGGTGGCCCGCCAGATCCCTCAGCTTAAAGCGATGCTTGCCATGCGTAGCCTGTTACGCGATCTCAAATCCAATCTTCTGGATAACGCCACATTTCGTAAAGAGCTGGAAGCCATTTTGCGCGATCCGACGCTCAGCAATGAATTGCGCGCTGAACTCAATGCCCTTGCTCCGAAAGCCTGACGGAAAAAATTAAAGGAAAATGTTGATGTCTGTACAGAATGAAACCGCTGTGCCAGCAGGTGAGACGCTTGTCCAGGAACGTTCCGCAACTGAGGGGGTTTACGCCTCCTTGTTTGAAAAAATCAATCTGAAACCCGCTTCCAGTCTCAGCGACCTGTCAGTCTGGCAGGATGAAACTGCCATGGCGGAAGCCGGTGCTAACGAACGCATTACTGCAGGTGTGCAGGTGTTCCTGGAGCGTCTGCGCCAGTCGGGTCAAAGAGTGGAGAAGCTCGATAAGACGCTGATTGATCATCATATCGCCGAGCTGGATCACCAGATTAGCCGCCAGTTGGATGCCGTCATGCACCACGAGGCGTTTCAAAAAGTTGAGTCATTATGGCGCGGCCTGAAACATCTGGTGGATAACACAGATTATCGCCAGAACGTGAAGACCGAGATCCTGGATGTGTCCAAAGACGATTTGCGCCAGGATTTTGAAGATGCGCCGGAAGTTATCCAGAGCGGGCTGTACTGGCATTCTTACGTTTCGGAGTACGACACCCCAGGGGGAGAACCCATTGCGGCGGTAATCTCAGCGTATGAATTTGATGCCAGCCCGCAGGACGTAGCCCTGATGCGCAATATTTCTAAAGTGTCAGCGGCGGCGCATATGCCGTTTATCGGTTCTGCCGGTCCGAAATTCTTCCTCAAAAACTCAATGGAGGAGGTCGCCGCCATCAAAGATATTGGCAACTACTTTGATCGCGCCGAGTACATCAAATGGAAATCCTTCCGCGAGACTGACGACAGCCGCTATATGGGGCTGGTGATGCCACGCGTCCTGGGCCGCTTGCCGTATGGTCCGGACACCGTGCCGGTGCGCAGCTTCAACTATGTTGAGCAGGTGAAAGGCCCGGACCATGAGAAATACCTGTGGACCAGCGCCTCCTTTGCCTTTGCAGCTAACATGGTGAAGAGCTTCATCAACAACGGCTGGTGTGTGCAGATCCGTGGCCCGCAGGCCGGGGGCGCGGTGAACGATCTGCCGATCCATCTGTATGACCTCGGCACCGGCAATCAGGTGAAAATCCCGTCGGAGGTGATGATCCCGGAAACCCGTGAGTTTGAATTCGCCAATCTGGGTTTCATCCCCCTGTCGTACTACAAAAACCGCGACTACGCGTGCTTCTTCTCGGCCAACTCCACGCAGAAACCGGCGCTGTACGATACCCCGGATGCGACGGCCAACAGCCGCATCAATGCGCGTCTGCCGTATATCTTCCTGCTGTCGCGTATCGCGCACTACCTCAAGCTGATTCAGCGCGAAAATATCGGCACCACCAAGGACCGCCGTTTGCTGGAGCTGGAGCTGAACACCTGGGTTCGTGGGCTGGTCACTGAAATGACCGATCCAGGCGATGAACTGCAGGCGTCTCACCCACTACGTGATGCGAAAGTGATTGTCGAAGATATAGAAGACAACCCGGGCTTCTTCCGCGTGAAACTCTATGCGGTGCCGCACTTCCAGGTGGAAGGGATGGACGTCAACCTGTCGCTGGTTTCCCAGATGCCGAAGGCGAAATCATAAGCTAAGGCAGGAAGCCAATGAAAACGGAACAACCGTTATGGGGCAGGGGCCAGATGGTCTCTCCCCAGCACTTCCAGCAACAGGCCGCTTATGCGGCCTGGTCTGCGGAATGCATCGCCCGGCTGGGCCTCAGCCAGCCCTGGGGAATAATTGACGCCACCTTCGAGCCGGATGCCCTGAAGCTGGGCCGCCTGCAGGCCCGCCATCTGCACGTCCGTTTCCCCGACGGCACGCTGATTGATACCGATAATGCGGATGCCCTGCCTCCGGCGCTGGCGCTCGACAGTGAATCGCATGAAGTGGTGGTAGTTCTGGCGCTTCCGCTGCTGCGGGCGAACGGCGGCAACTGCCTTAAACCTGATGAAGTGGCTGAACGTCCGGTGCGCTATCGCCAGCGCTGGCGGGATGTCCGCAACACCTTCGGGGACGATACCCGTCAGATTGCGGTGATGCAGCCGGAGCTGACATTGCGCTTCGCCTGGCAGAACAACAGCGATTACCTGACCTGCCCGGTCGCCCGTCTGCAGCAGGATACGCAAGGCGCATGGTTACTGGACGAAGCTTTTCTCCCGCCGCTGCTGACCATTCAGGGTAGTCGCTGGCTGGTGACCCAGTTGGAACAGCTGATGACGCAACTGCGTGCCCGGCTGAGTCGCCTGATGGCAATGCGCCGGGAAAGCAACGAACGTATGGCGGATTTTGCTGTGGCCGACGTGTCCCTGTTCTGGTTGCTCAATGCCCTGAACAGCGCCGAACCTGTGCTCGGTCAGTTTCAGCGCAACCCACAAAGCCCGCCTGAGCGTTTGTATCCGGAGCTGGCCCGGTTTGCGGGCAGCCTGCTTACCTTCTCACTGGAACACCAGGTGAGTGCTATTCCTGTCTGGCAGCATGAGCAACTGAATAACGTCTTCCCGCCGCTCTTTGACCTACTGGGCGACCTGCTGGAAGCCAGCCTGCCGTCGCGGGTGGTAGCGATTGAGCTTGAGCATGATGCCCGGCTTCACTTCTGGCAGGCCCGTCTGCATGACCCACGCCTGCGCGAAGGGGCGGATTACTACCTCTCCGTGCGTTCGCCGATGCCGGTGGCACAGCTGCAGGAACAGTTCCCGCGCCAGTGCAAGGTGGGCAGTCCCGATCATGTCAGGAGTATCGTCAATTCATCACGGGTGGGTGTGCCCCTGATGCCCCTGCGTCATGTGCCGGCCGCCATCCCACTGCGTCTGGAAAACCAGTATTTCAGCCTCGATGTGTCTCATCCTCTGGCCAGCGAAATGCTACAGGGCGGCACCTGTATGTTTTACGTTCCGGGCATGCTCGGCGAGCCTGAACTTGAACTCTTTGCGGTACTGAGAACATGAGTGAGCCTAAACGCAGCGCTGCTGCGTCCATTGATATTGATGCCCTGCTGCAGGACACCTGGTTGCAGGTCATCAGCTTGCGCCACGGTCCGACGTTTCAGGATGGAGAAGGCCGGCTGCTGTGGGAGCGCTGTATCGCCGATGTGGAGCGCGTGCAGCGTGAGCTGAAAGCGAGTGAACTCGATGAAGCCAGCTGTCAGCATATTCTCACTGCACAGTGTGCGCTGCTTGATGAAGCCGTCAAAGGTCGCGGTGTGGAGGATGACGCCTGCGTGCAGTGGTATGACATTCCCCTGCAGGGACACTTCCTCGGCACCATGGACGCGGGTGATACGCTGTGCGATCGGATGCGTGATGTGCTGCGTGAACCAGCGCCTGACCATGCTGTCGTGACCTGCTTCCAGCGGGTCATGATGCTGGGATTCCTCGGCAGTTTCCGCTCGCTGAACGATCCGGATCGCCAGAAACTCGTCAACGCGCTCAGTGAACATGTCACGCCGTTCAGCTATCCACAAACCCATCCGATCCTGGCGGAAAGCCGTACCGGGCGTGGAATGGGCGGCTGGCTGGCGTCATGGCCCGTGCGTATTGGCCTGAGCGTGGCGGTGGTGGCCGCGCTGTGGTGGGGACTGAGCCACTGGCTGGATCAGACACTGCTGACCCTGCTACCGGGGGCTGTGAAATGAGTCCTGCACAACAGCGCGGGCTTGCGCTGTGGGCCGCCCTGCTGAGTGCAGTGGTCTGCCTGGGTTTCCTGCCGGTATCCAGACTGGTTTCTGTGCTTCTTCTGCTTACCGTTCTGGGGCTTATCCTGGCGTTCTGGTATGTAGCCAGTCGTCGTGCGGAGCATGACGTCATCCTGCGTCAGGATGACCTCCCGGAAGCCACTTACCGTCAGCCTGTGGTGCTGGTCTGTGGCGATCTGCCGCTGGCCTGGCCACAGCAGTCACCGGTGCTTACGGTCACACAGGGATGCTGGATCCGGGTGGAAGACCATCAGGATCCGGAGCAGGTAGCCCGACAGGTGCTGTGGCTGCGCCCGGACTGGGGACGTCAGCTGTCGGTGATGGTCAGCGTCTGTCCGCAGAAGCATGCAGACATCGAGGCGCTGACCAGTCGCCTGCTGGCCCTGCGCTGGCAAATCAGCCAGCTGCGTAAAGTGACGGGTCATTCTGTGCCGCTGGTTCTGAATGGTCAGGTGGGCAGTGCGATGACGAATGATCTGCTCTGGCAGGCGGCTATCCCGGGGGAAGGGGTGAGGGTCTGGCGTGAGTCTTCAGCGCCGGGTTCAATCGCTGCATGGGTCACCACCGGTGGGTCGACTGCGATGCAGCAACAGGTGCTGATGAACAGCTTGATGAGCTGGTTCCAACAGCACGTCCAGGCTGTCTTTATGGATGAGAACCCCGACGTTCCTGTCATTGCTCCTGTCTCGGTGCTGTGGGGAATGAGGCCGATCCTTGCCGGAAGTCTGGCCACATCAGCCTGGACTGCGTGGCTTTCGCATCACACTGCGATGCAGCAGGTAGCGGGCTGGCAGCCGTCAGGAACGGACAGTACGGTTATCTCCCCCTTTCCGGATTTTATTCTGCCGCTGCTGCCCGAAGGACGAGGCCTGACGCCGCGTGGGCGAACCTGGCGTTGTGCGCTCGGGCTTTTCACGCTGGCGGCGATTGCAGCGCTGCTCAGCAGTGGCTGGAACAATCGCCAGTTGCTGCAGCGTGTGAGCTTCGATATCGCCCGCTATGACCGTATTCCGATGCATGATTTCGGACCAAAAGCCGATGCCGTTGCTGTACTGCGTGACGATGCGGCTGAGCTGGATGACCAGGCGCGCAATGGCGTACCGGCGCGCATGGGCCTAGGTCTGTATCAGGGGGAGCGCCTGCGAATGCCTGTGCTGGATGCGATCCGTTCGTATGTGCCTCCACCGCCGCCTGAACCACAGCCGAAACCCAAACCGGTGCCGAAAATTGTCCGCCTCGACAGCATGTCGCTGTTCGATTCCGGTAAATCCGTGCTGAAGGCTGGTTCCACCAAAATGCTGGTGAACTCACTGGTCGGTATCAAGGCGAAACCGGGCTGGTTGATTGTGGTGTCAGGTCACACCGACAACACCGGCAATCCAGTGCTCAATCAGACGCTATCCCTGAAACGTGCCGAAGCGGTGCGCGACTGGATGCGTGATACCGGTGATGTACCGGAAAGCTGTTTTGCGGTGCAGGGCTATGGCGAAAGCCGTCCGATCGCAACCAATGACACCCCGGATGGGCGTGCGCTCAACCGCCGTGTCGAAATCAGTCTGGTACCACAGGCCAACGCCTGTCAGATACCGGGCCACACCCAGGCGTCATCGCAGGATGATGGCGCATCACAACACAATGGAGAGTAATTCCATGGCAATTCCTGTTTATCTTTGGCTGAAAGACGACGGCGGCGCAGACATTAAAGGTTCTGTGGACGTTCAGGATCGTGAAGGCAGCATCGAAGTTGTCGCTCAGGAGCATAACCTGTACATCCCGACCGATAACAACACCGGCAAACTGACCGGTACCCGTATCCACACTCCGTTCCTGTTCACCAAGGAAATCGACTCGTCCAGCCCGTACCTGTACAAGGCAGTGACCACCGGTCAGACCCTCAAGTCTGCGGAATTCAAGTGGTACAAAATCAACGACGCGGGCCAGGAAGTGGAGTACTTCAACACCAAACTGGAAAACGTGAAAGTGGTGAAAGTGAATCCTGAAATGTATGACATCAAGGATCCTTCTAAAGAGAAGCACAACCACCTTGAGCGCATTGAACTGCGTTACGAAAAAATCACCTGGACCTATAAAGACGGCAACATCATTCATTCCGACTCCTGGAACGAACGCGCTACCGCGTAAGCCCGATGCGGACGGGGTTTCCTGTCCGCAGTTTTTTGCTGAGGGCCTGTCTGAAACGGGCTTTCAGCAAAGAAACCCACAAACTGCCAGCCCGACCGTATGCGCTTTGGTCCCCATCCCAGGAAACAGCGATGGGCGGTAGCGTGTCCTGGAACCGACAAAGAGAGAGATTCATGGAAAATCCAGCCATTCTGTTACGCCGTCTGAACCCATACTGTGCCCGTGCGATGGAAGGCGCCGCCTCTTTATGCCAGACCCGGGCACATGCGGAGATCTTACCCGAGCACTGGTTACTGAAACTGCTGGAGCAGGGAGAGGGTGACCTGACCGTGCTGGCGCGCCGCTATGAGTGGGATATGGACAGCATCTGGCAGGATTTACTCAGTTGGCTTGACAGACAAACCCGCTCGGTGCGCCATCGACCCAATCTTTCTGAAACCATTCAAATACTTATGCAGGAAGCATGGCTGATTGCTTCACTCAACGGTGAAGAACAAATCCGCAGTGTTCATCTGTTGATGGCGCTGGTTAAGAAACAGGGCCTGGTCCGTTGTGATGGTTTGTGGCCGCTGCTGACGCTGGGACAGCGCCAGCTGGAACGTCTGAGGCCACTACTTGATGCGCAGTCGGATGAACGCCCGGATGTGCAGCTCGAGGCTGAACTGGCTCAGAGCCGTGGCGGGGACGTGGAGTTTATCGGGCGTCCAGTCGGAGCTGAAGTGAAAGAGGGCGAACTGAGCCAGGCTCTGCAGAACGCGCTGGATAAATTCACCCTCGATGTCACCGCCAAGGCCAAAGAGGGCAAAATCGACCCGGTCTTTGGCCGTGACACTGAAATTCGCCAGATGGTGGACATTCTCTCCCGCCGTCGCAAGAACAACCCGATCCTGGTGGGGGAACCCGGTGTCGGCAAAACCGCGCTGGTGGAAGGTCTGGCGCTGCGCATTGCCGAAGGCAACGTGCCGGAGTCGCTCAAGCCTGTGATTCTGCGTACCCTCGACCTCGGCCTGTTGCAGGCAGGCGCAGGCGTGAAGGGCGAATTCGAGCAGCGTCTGAAAAACGTCATTGACGCTGTGCAGCAATCGCCGACCCCCATTTTGCTGTTCATCGACGAAGCGCACACCATTATCGGGGCCGGCAACCAGGCTGGCGGCGCAGATGCGGCTAACCTGCTGAAACCTGCCCTGGCGCGTGGCGAACTGCGCACCATCGCCGCCACCACCTGGTCCGAATACAAACAATACTTCGAGCGCGACGCCGCGCTGGAGCGTCGCTTCCAGATGGTTAAAGTCGACGAGCCGGATGACGATACCGCCTGTCTGATGCTCCGAGGCCTGAAATCCCGTTATGCGGAGCACCACAACGTCCATATCACCGACGACGCGGTGCGCGCCGCGGTTACGCTGTCCCGTCGCTACCTGACCGGCCGCCAGCTGCCGGACAAGGCTGTTGATTTGCTGGATACCGCCGCAGCCCGCGTGCGCATGAGCCTTGATACAACGCCAGAACCGTTAACCCGCATTCGCTCGCAAATTACGTCGCTGGAAATGGAGAAGCAGGCGCTGCTGGAGGACATTGCTGCAGGCAGCCAGAACCACGACGAACGTCTAATGGCGATTGAACAGGAAGAAGTACGCCTGATTGTTGAGCTCGACGAACTGGAAACCCGGTATGGCCAGGAGCTGGCGCTCACCGGGCAACTGCTGAAAAGCCGGCAGGATATCTCCCGCCAGAGCGAGATTCACGCGTTACAACAGGAACTGAATGGTTTGCAGCACAGCAACCCGTTGCTCTCCGTGGATGTGGATGTACGCACCGTCGCCAACGTAATTGCCGACTGGACCGGCGTGCCGCTCTCCTCGCTGATGAAAGACGAGCAGACCGAACTGCTGACCCTTGAAAACGAAATCGGCAAACGCGTGGTGGGCCAGGACACCGCTCTGAACGCCATCGCTCAGCGCCTGCGTGCGGCAAAAACAGGTTTAACGTCAGAAGATGGCCCCCAGGGCGTGTTCCTGCTGGTCGGCCCGAGCGGGGTCGGTAAAACCGAAACCGCGCTGGCGCTGGCGGATGTGCTGTACGGTGGTGAAAAATCGCTGATTACCATTAATCTCTCCGAATACCAGGAGCCGCACACCGTTTCCCAGTTGAAAGGCTCGCCTCCGGGCTACGTGGGTTACGGTCAGGGCGGCATTCTGACCGAAGCCGTGCGCAAGCGACCGTACAGCGTGGTACTGCTCGATGAAGTGGAAAAAGCGCACCGGGATGTGATGAATCTGTTCTATCAGGTGTTCGACCGCGGCTTTATGCGCGACGGTGAAGGGCGTGAAATCGACTTCAGAAACACGGTCATTCTGATGACCTCGAACCTCGGCAGCGACCACCTGATGCAGTTGCTCGACGAACAGCCGGACGCCTCCGAGGCGAACCTGCACGAACTGCTGCGCCCGATACTGCGCGACCACTTCCAGCCGGCACTGCTGGCGCGTTTCCAGACCGTGATTTACCGTCCGCTGGCAGAAACGGCAATGCGCACCATCGTCGAAATGAAGCTGTCACAGGTCAGCAAGCGCTTACATCGTCACTACGGTCTGACCACGCACATTGATGAGAGCCTGTATGACGCACTCACTGCCGCCTGCCTGCTGCCGGACACTGGCGCACGCAACGTCGACAGCCTGCTGAATCAGCAAATTCTGCCGGTGCTGAGTCAGCAGTTGCTGACCCACATGGCTGCGAAACAGAAACCACAGTCGCTATGGCTTAGCTGGAGTGATGAAGAGGGTATCGGGCTGGAGTTTGACCGTACACAAGGAGTGCACGCATGAGCAGTAATCCCCCGATCAGATTCAGCCACAACCATCACCAGCTGTCGGTGAAGGGATGTGACGCAGTGCTCGATGTGCTGGCGTTTGAAGGCGATGAAGCCCTGAGCCGGCCGTTCAGCTACCGTATTGAATTCACCAGCGCTGACCATGCCATCAGTAAAGAGATGATGCTGATGAAAGCGGCCTCCCTGACGCTGCAGGCTCCGGTTGACCAGGGCTTTGGCATAAAGATGCAGCAGGCCGTGCGCACCCTTCAGGGAGTGGTGAGCGGCTTTGAACGTCTCAACACCTCAAAAGACGAAACGCATTATGCCCTGACGCTCCGGCCACGCCTGGCGCTGCTTGACCGTTCGCATCAGAACGCCATTTATCAGGACATGTCGGTTCCGCAGATTGTCGAAAAAATCCTGCGCGAACGCCACAACATGCGCGGTCAGGATTTTCTGTTTTCACTCAGTAAAGAGTACCCGCGCCGTGAGCAGGTGATGCAGTACGGTGAGGACGACCTGCATTTTATTACCCGTCTGCTGGGCGAGGTGGGTATCTGGTTCCGCTTTACCACCGACACGCGCCTGAACATCGACGTCGTGGAGTTTTACGACGGTCAGCAGGGTTACGAGAAAGGCCTGACGCTGCCGTCGGTTCCACCGTCGGGCCAGCATTCTGAAGGTGTGGACGCGGTCTGGGGCATGGAGAGCCATCATAACGTAGTGCAGAAGCAGGTCAGCACCCGCGATTACAACTACCGCCAGGCGACGGAAGACATGAACAGCCAGGTCGATGCGACCCGCGGGGATGCGACCACCTGTGGGGAGGCTTACCACTGGGGAGATAACTACCTGACGGCGGGGAATCCCCACGACCGCAACCCGGCGCCGGAGTCCGGGGCATTTTATGCCCGCATTCGTCATGAGCGCTATCTGAATGGCCAGACGCAGACCCGTGCCATCACCAGCTGCCCGACCCTCTCTCCGGGTCAGGTACTGAAAGTCACCGGCGGATACGAAGTGGCAGACGTGTTTGCTCATGGCGTGGTCATCACGGCGATGCACAGCCATGCGCGCCGTGATGAAGACTTTGGCGTTAACTTCGACGGCATCCCGGACAGCACGGATTTCAGTTTCCGCCCTGAGCCCGGCTCACGCCCCGTGATGGCCGGCACATTGCCGGCACGCGTCACGAGCACCACCGAGAACGACACCTACGGCCATATCGATAAAGACGGTCGCTACCGCGTCAATATGCTATTTGACCGTGACAACTGGGAGACCGGGTTCGAGAGCCTGTGGGTGCGCCAGTCCAGAGCATATGCTGGCGATACCTACGGCCTGCACCTGCCGCTGCTGGCGGGCACCGAAGTGGCGATTGGTTTTGAGGACGGCAACCCGGACCGTCCGTACATCGCCGGCGTGCTGCACGACTCGGCGCACGGCGACCACGTCACCATCCGCAACTACAAACGTAACGTGCTGCGGACGCCTGCGAACAACAAAATCCGCCTCGACGACGAGCGCGGGAAAGAGCATATCAAGGTCAGCACGGAGTACGGCGGCAAGAGCCAGCTGAATCTCGGGCACCTTGTCGACAGCGAAAGGCAAAAGCGCGGTGAGGGTTTTGAGCTCAGAACCGACAGTTGGGGCGCCATCCGGGCGCAGAAAGGGATATTTATCAGTACTGATGGCCAGGCAAAGGCGCAGGGGCCGATGCTGGACATGCAGCCAGCCATCAGTCTGCTTAAAGGGGCGTTGAATCAGGTAACTGGATGGGGAACTATTACGCAGACTCACCACAATATTACGCCTGATTCTGAGCCATTAAGAGCGTTGGTTTCAGGTGCCAGTGAGTGTAAAGATCCTGTGCTACTGCTGTCTTCACCGAAAGGCATTGCCACCGTTACGCCGGAAACAACTCTGATGCACAGCGGGAAAGGGTTGTACCTGCAGAGCCTGGGGGAAGTCAATATCACCGCAGCACAGCGCTATTCGGTGAACGCGAGCCAGGCGGTCTCACTGCTGGCCCAACAGGAAGGAATGCGGCTGGTATCCGCCAAAGGTTCACTGGAGATTGAGTCACATAGTGATGCGCTATCGCTGACTTCCCTGAAAGACGTCACCGTCCAGTCAACACAGGGGCATCTGCAACTGACGGCTAAAAATGGCATCACCCTAGGGTGTGGCGGAGCTTATATTCGTCTCACCCCACAGGGAGATGTGCATATTCATGGCCCGGGAGTAATTAGTCTTAAAGGCCTGCACGATTTGCAGGGGCCAGCCAGCGAGGATTTTCCTCTGCCAGAACTGCCGGCATCAGTATGTAAAGAGTGCCTTAAAAAAGCGCAGGAACTGGCTCAGGGTTTTATACCCAGGGAGGCATAAATGACCGCGCAATGGATTGAAGAAGTCGCAGTTACCTGCCGGGCTTCCGGAACGGATTATCTTGATATTATCGTTGATCAGGCCGGGCTGGATTTCAGCGTAATCCCGGCACTGGACGCACTGTCAGTAGAGTGGCAGTCGCTTTATCACGGGCTTCCGGAAGCGTTTATCGTCGATGATGCTCCACTGATTGCACGCATTAGACTTGATGATCTTCAGCAGTTGCAGTGGTTGAAGGAGATGAGTCAGCAGATTGCCGTTCAGGCTCCGTTACTGCTGTTGTGCTCACACTGGCCTTTTTCTGCCCTGGCTGGCTGGCTCACACAGTGTATGGATGTTCTGCAGGAAGGACGGAGCGGGATTTTACGGTTTTACGATACGCGGATTTTCCCTGTGCTTTTTACGGACGTTCTCAGTGAGGAACAGCAAAAGCCTTTATTGCGGCCTGTGTTGTTCTGGGCATGGCAGGATATGGATGGTAATGCCAGAGGTATAAAAGGTAGCGGTACGCCCCAGTCCCGCGACGAAAAGCCTAACAAAATCGACCTAAGCGATCGCCAGCTTGAGCATCTGATGTGCGTTTGTGATGTCATGACCCTCCTGTCGCACAGTGCACCGCCAGCGGGTAGGTATGCATCACAACAGGCACTTTTTTCTGATTGTTACCAGGGCATGGTGGAGGCAACCAACCAGGGCATTATTCTGGATGAAGCACGCGAGGCCTGGGTTATGAAAAAATGGCTTAACTCATAATTAACCTTCTGATTTTTCAATTTAAATTCTTTCCAGTGGTCAACCTATCCTCCCTCTTTTAAAGCAATTTTATACAAGGAAGTGCAGATGAAACGTTCACTGTTAAGCCCGCTGCTGGCGGGCCTGCTGCTGTTAACCGGGTGCTCGCAGCCTGCTGCTCAGGCCGGAGGCGGTGGAACCATTGACGCCATCAACCACACGAAATGGGCGATTAACCACTTCAGCGTGGATAACCAGTCGGGCATCGACATTATTGGCCCGTTTCAGGGGGGCGGTGGTGGCTGCTGCTACAGCGTGCCCGCCCG
>KK211225.1:0-152180 GCA_000621185.1 Franconibacter pulveris DSM 19144 | reverse complement strand
CAGATTGGCGAGATGCAGTTGCCTGTCAGCGTGGAGTTTCTCGGGCTGCTGGATACCGTGGCCTCCGTTGGGATAGCGCACGTGGTACCGATTGCCGAGGGGCATATGTCCTGGGCTGACGGCACCATGGAGCTGCCGGACGATAAAACCTATGGCGGTCTGATAAAAAAATGCGTGCATCTGGTATCCGGGCATGAGCAGCGTCTCTGCTTTCCGCTGGACTCGGTGCGTCGGAGTGACGGCAAATACCCGCCCTATGCCACTGAGGTGGTTTACCCGGGGATGCACTCGGATCTGGGGGGCGGTTATCCTCCAGGGGATCAAGGAAAAGGCAATGATGAATTTGATCGATTTTTGTTATCGCAGATCTCGCTTCATGACATGTATGCCAATGCATTTCAATCAGGTGCTCCATTAAAGGTTCCAGAACCATCGCTCCCTGAAGATATAAAAAATGCTAGCTGGAGGGCTATGGAACCAACAGTGCAATTGGAGTTTGCTGTTTCACCTGAACTTGTCAATCGCTTCAACGCCTGGCGCGAGCTTACCCTGAATCTGACCACGCCAGACAAAATCACGCCCGAAGAGGCCTGCCAATACGAACCACCACGTGCCAGCGGCAGTCTGGAAACTATCGTTGAAAACCAGATCGCGTGGATCACTGCCTGGCGTATCGAACGCTATGCCAGAGGTTCGATGCTGAAAACCCCGTTCTACCAGCGCGCCACAAATACCGAAGCGCTGCCTGCCGCGCGCAAGGAGGCAGAAAACGCACGGGATGAGAAGCAGCAGGAGGTGCTCAAAACGCGTCAGGAGCAGATAGCAAAGCAGCCCGCCGACAAGATGGATGAGCTTGTGCTCTATCCGGGCGTCAAGGATTTTGACCCGGACATGGCGCAGACCCAGCTGTTTGAAGCGGCGAAGGAGTTCAGTAAGGATTACCACGACGGTTACCGTATCCCGGAGAATCTGGCGCAGGCGGTGCTGGATACCGTGCTGCAGCCGATGATTTTCGTTCTCAATACCGATGATGAACCTCAGGAATACCGGCGAATAAAGGCTGACGGAGATGCCCGGGTTGCCGTGCTGTTCCCGGCAGCCGGTGAGGCCAGTAATGCGGAACAGCCTGCCGGGCTGGTCAGGGCGTTATTCGACGACCAGGTGCACGACTCGCGAGCCTGGTTTATGCACGCTGCGCTGGGTACGCGCGAAATGTGGGGCGGCTACTTCCGCTACCGGATGATTTATTTCAGCGACAAATGTAATAAGTCCCTGTCGCCGCTGGTGATCGCCGGGGACCTTATCGGGTTTGCCACCCTGACCACGGGTGTTGTACTGAGCTTCAGGCAAAAGAGCCTGACCGGAAAGCTGGCAGGGCTGGCCGCGACAGGCGCTGTACGATCGCTGCAGGTTGAAGTGCTGGACAGGATCACCCGTGAACCCCTGCCGGAACTGCCGGGCGGCGAACAGCAACGAGCTTTTACCCGTGAGCTGGGAGTGGTGGTTGCACAGCGAAAAGCGCTGGTGGCTGAACAACAGCTGGCGCGGGCGCAGGCGGCGATCCCGGCCAGCTGGCTTGAGGACGTCCTGACGGTGAATGGATAAAACTGAGTAAGGAGAACCTATGAGTAAAGTCATCCGCAAAGGAGACAGCCTGCGGGAATATGGTGGCAAGGTATTAGGAGGACATTACCAGTGTTTTGGTCGGGGATTTGCCTGCAAAGGGGATCCGGTTCGCTGTAACAAACACGGTATGACGACCATCGCGGAAGGTAGCACATTGACCACGGTTGATGGGCAGCCCGTCGCGCTGCATGGCCACCACTGTGCCTGCGGCTGTACGCTGGTCAGCTCGTTTCCTGATTGCGGTATTGACCAGTGAGGTCCGTTCCTGATTATCCGGAATACAAAACGGCGCATCCGCCTGCTACCGCAAGGTGGTTGTCGGCCACGGCTCTGCTGGTGTTGATCGGCGGTGGTGCTGGCGGACTGCTGCCCTCTGCCGAGGGTAAAAGCTCGCTGATAGCCGCCGGTATTCTGCTGGCGCTGCTGCTGGCGGGCACGGGCTGGCTTGCGCGGCTGCTGTACTACCGCATTAGCGTGCATAACGCCGCTTTCTACTATCAGCTGGTGGCATATGAACAACAGCAGTGGTGGGCGACGCACCGGCAGCCGATCTGGTTAAAAGAAGGCCTGTTGCTGGGGCCTGCAGGTACGCGTTCAGTTGACTGGCTGCGTGTACTTAATCGTGAACAACGCCCACCGGAGGAAAAAAAAGAGGGCGGTGGCATTGCACTCAGACTGCCACAAATTTCGGTTATGGATCGCTCCGCTCGTGAAAAGCGGCTGGCGGAACTGCTGGTTATTGAGTGGCAAAAGCAGCGTAGTGAAAAAAAACTCACTCCACTGCTGCGTTGCTACTGGCTGGGGGCCGACATCACCTGGCAGGTATTTCGCGCACAGATGGCGATCGCTTTCCCGGATATTGCACTGCCAGCCCGGCCTGAGCCCTGGCAAGGGGAAGCAAGCCTGGCTGAAATAGCGGGCGAGCTTGCCGGAGCCAAACCTGATGACACGATACTGATCGCCGGGTGTCAGGTCATCGCGGCGCAGTCAGGCACAGAACGTCCCGCCGGAGAATCTGCGGCACTGTGGCTGGCCGGACTTAATGGCCCGGTACAACTGACGCGTGGTGAAACTTTTTCACCAGAACAAGGCGACATATTGCTCACCGTGTTTGCCCGTGCACTGGAACAGAGCGAAATGAAAGACCCACCGGAGGCCTGTACGCTGTTTTCCCTACCCGGCCTTGAGGCGCTGGCGAGTACCGGATGGGATGTCAGCCAGCATCTGCAGGATGCCAACTGGGGGGAAGTTGGCGATATGGAAACTCTCATTGTTTTATCCCTGGCGGCAATTTATGCCGCGCACCACCAACAACCGTGCGGCTGGATTGCCCGCGACCCGATGAACACCCTCGCAACTGGAATAGTAAAACCTGATGGACAACGTCAATAAGCCTGCTGCCATTTCTGTGGCAGCCACGGCAACTGTCTGTATTGCTGTGACCACTTTACTGGTACTACTGGGCGGAGTGGCATGGTGGCTGTGGGCGACCGAACGGTCAACGGAATGGGAAACATTGCGTCCGCTTATTGTCTCTGGCTTTATCGTCTGGGGAATTGCGCTCAGCATGCTGGTACTGGGGGTTATGGCCTTCCGGTTATTGATTAAGGATAAGGTTAGCCCGTCGTCATCCCGCAAGCGTAGACCTGCAAAGGTTACGGGGCACGAAGCGGCTTACCGACTGCTGAAGACACACCTCCGATCGCGCTATAGCCTCTTCTGGCGCTACAAGGTCCGCATGTTGTTGATTACCGGTGACGACGCTGCGATTGAACAACTGGTACCTGGTCTGCAGGAAAACCAGTGGCTTGAAGGTAACCGTACCGTTCTGATTTATGGCGGCAGCCTGTCATCGGAAATCGACAGCGACAAATATATCGCGCTGCGTAAACTGCGTCGCGGGCGCCCACTGGACGGGATTGTTCGGGTATTGCCGCAGTCGCTGACTCTGACCCCGCACATCAGCGACAGCGATTTGCGCGGACTGGAAAAAATCAGCGAGTTACTGCGTTATTCCGCCCCGGTCTGGCTGTGGCAACTGTGCGACAGCAAGTGGTCGCAGGCAAAACGTACTGAACAGACGGTAGGGGCCGCTTTCCCGCTGCGTGCTAAGCCTGACGATATTACCCGTCAGCTTGAGTTGATGCTGCCTGCATTGCGTACGCAGGGGGTGAGTCAGGTCGCTGAGAACAACGGTCACGACTTCCTGCTGCGCCTTGGCCAGTACCTCAAAGACGGCGGTATCGCCCGCTGGGCTCAGCAACTTGTGCCATGGCTGTCTGCTTCTCAGCAGCGCGTTCCGCTGCGTGGCCTGATGTTCAGCCTGCCGGAGAATAAACCCGCCGCTATCGCAGGAAAAACAGCCGGTGCTGTACCTGCCGACGCTGAGAAATATATCCTGGAATCGCAACGCCATGCGCTGACCTTGCCGGTGACCTGGCAGGGGATTGTTGATGACTGTACCCGCGTGCGTGGCCGCCGTGTCGGTATGGCGTGGGAACAGACGTTTGCCTGGACGCTGATGGTCATTATCGGTATCTGGGGGGCGGGAACACTGTTGTCGTTTGCGGTCAACCGTCTGCAAATTGTCTCTGTGGCGCAGCAGGCGCATGCTCTGGTGGAGCATCCTTCCGTATCGGATTATCAGCTCACGGCTCTGCATACGCTACGTAATGACGCCGGTCGCCTGCAGCACCGCATTCAGGATGGAGCCCCCTGGTACCAGCGCTTTGGTCTGGACCATAACCAGCAGTTGCTCGACGCAATGCTGCCGTGGTACGGCGTGGCAAACAACCGCCTGATACGCGATCCGGCAAATACTGCCCTGACGCAAAAACTGACAGAGCTGGTCAATTCAGCGCCAAACAGCGACCAGCGGGCACAACTGGCAAAGCCGGGTTATGACCAACTGAAGGCCTGGCTGATGATGTCCCGTCCGGATAAAGCAGACGGCGCGTATTACGCACAGACCATGAAAACCGTGCAGCCGACGCGAATGGGCATTTCAACCGGTCTCTGGCAAAGCCTGTCGCCGGATTTGTGGGCCTTCTACATTTCCGAACTGCCTAAGCAGCCACAGTGGAAAATCACACCGGATGCGCAGCTGGTGAGCCAGAGCCGCCAGGTACTGTTGCAGCAGATAGGACGGCGTAACGCTGAAAGCACACTGTATGAAAATATGCTCAAGTCAGTGCGTCGTAACTTTGCCGATGTATCCCTGGAAGACATGACCAGCGGTACTGATGCGCGGCGACTGTTCACCACCGAGGAAGTGGTGCCAGGCATGTTTACCCGCCAGGCGTGGGAAGGGGGCATTCAGCAGGCTATCGAAAAGGCCGCAAATTCCCGCCGGGATGAAATTGACTGGGTGCTGAGTGACAGCCGGAAAGCGGTTTCTTCAGACCTGTCACCAGAAGCCCTGAAAGCACGTCTGACGCAACGTTACTTCACTGACTTTGCCGGCAGTTGGCTGAGCTTCCTCAACAGCTTGCGACTTAATCCGGCAAACAACATTGCGGACGTTACCGACCAGCTGACGCTGATGAGTGATGTCCGTCAGTCGCCACTGATTGCTCTGATGAATACCGTCGCCTGGCAGGGGCAGACCGGCCAGCAACGCGAAGGTCTTTCGGATTCCATCATCAAATCGGCTAAAGATCTCGTAGGCGGGAAAGACAAACCTGCGATTGACCAGTCTGCGCCAGGGCCGCAGGGACCGCTGGATGAAACCTTTGGCCCGCTGCTTCAGCTTCTTGGTAAAAACAAAGGCAGCAATGTGATGTCGGCTGACAACTCGCTGAGCCTGCAGACGTATCTGACCCGCATCACCCGCGTGCGCCTGCGCCTGCAACAGGTGGCCAGTGCTTCTGATCCGCAGGCAATGATGCAGACCCTGGCGCAGACCGTATTCCAGGGCAAAAGCGTGGATCTCACCGATACCCAGCAGTACGGAAGTCTCATCTCTGCAAGCCTTGGCGAAGAGTGGAGTGGTTTTGGCAGCACGATGTTTGTGCAGCCACTGACCCAGGCCTGGGAGACCGTGCTTCAGCCGTCGGCGGCGAGTCTGAATGACAAATGGAGCCGCTCCGTGGTGGCGAACTGGCACACCGCCTTTGACGGACGTTTCCCGTTTGCCGCCAGCAAAAGTGATGCTTCTTTGCCGATGCTGGCTGAATTTGTGCGCAAGGACAGCGGACGTATAGAGCGCTTCCTGACGACAGAGCTCAACGGTGTGCTGCACAAGGAGGGCAGCCAGTGGGTACCGGATAAGGTCAACAGCCAGGGGCTGAGCTTTAACCCGGCTTTCCTGCGGGCCATTAATCAGCTGAGCCAGCTGTCAGACATTCTGTTCATCGATGGCAGCCAGGGCATCAGCTTTGAGCTGCAGGCGCGCCCTGTACCACAGGTGGTCGAAACACAGCTGACCATTGATGGACAAAAGCTGCACTACTTCAATCAGATGGCCGACTGGCAGAGCTTCCGCTGGCCGGGAGAGACTTACAAGCCGGGGACGATGCTGACCTGGACCACGGTCAACGCTGGTGCGCGCCTGTTCGGGGATTACAGCGGGACCTGGGGCTTTATTCGCTGGCTGGACCAGGGCAAGCGTGCGCAGCTTGACCGCAGCCAGTGGATGATGAGCTTTACCGCCCCGGACGGTCGCACCCTGCAGTGGGTGCTGCGCTCGCAACTCGGAAAAGGTCCGCTGGCGCTGCTGGATCTGCGCGGTTTCACGCTGCCGGATCAGATATTCAGTGTCGACAGCGCGGCCACCGCGCAGGCGCTGATGGCCAGTGCCGGAAACAGTGACATGGAGGGAGTCGAATAATGAGCACTCTGCAAAATCTGGTCGCGGCCTGTCAGGCTGACGACGCGCAGCTGCGGCGGCAGGCGCAGGCACGCACGGAAAACTGGCAGCCCTGGCTTGCTCCGGTAAGTGATGCCAGTCCGACGGGAGAAGACCCCGGCTATGACGATGATTTTCAGCGTATCCGGGAGGAGGTCAATAAACTTTCCGGCATCGATACCGGGTTGATTTGCACGCTTGCCGAAAAACTGCTGACCACTACAGCCAAAGACATCCGGGTCGCTACCTGTTACTGCTGGGCGCGTCTGCACCGGGACGGGGAAACCGGATTTGCCGAAGGGCTTGAACTGCTGGCGGGGTTGATACAGCGCTATGGAACGCAGCTTCACCCTCAGCGCGAGCGGAGCCGTAAACCGGCGCTGGAGTGGCTCGCAGGCTCCCGAGTTCTGGACAGCCTGTCACTCTGGCCGGAAGTGGCACGCGACGATGCACTGCGCACTGCCGGTGCGCTGTTGCTCATCCACGACAGTCTGGAGACAGAGCCGGAGGCGTCACGACCAGAGCTGAATGCCCTGTACAGCGCCCTGGAATCTCGCCTGATAAAAGCCGGTGGCGTGGATGCCGTGGTCCCGCAGAACGCCGGTAATAAGGCTCAGTCACAGACCTCCACGCACACGACCGAGTCAGATGCGCCAGTTCTGAGCCGCATTACCTCCGGTCAGGATTTGCTGGCTCAGGCCCGTACCCTGACCGGATATCTGCGTGAGCAGCCCGATGGCTGGCTCGCCGCACACCGGCTGATGAAAAGCCTGCGTCATGATACGCTGAGTGCTATTCCGGCACCGGATGCCGAAGGGAAAACCCGAATAGAACCGCCGCGCGCTGACCAGCGGGCGATGCTAAAACGCCTCTATCTGCAGCAGAGCTGGCTGGAGATACTGGAGCAGGCGGACAGCACCTTCTCGCGTGGCGCCAATCACCTCTGGCTGGATTTGCAGTGGTACATCCACCAGGCCCTGGTGAAGTCGGGGCAGGATGTACTGGCCGACATCATCACTTCAGACCTGAAAGGGTTGCTGCGCCGCCTCACCGGGCTGGAAACCCTGGCCTTTAATGACGGTACGCCGTTTGCCGATGAGGTCACGCTGAACTGGATAAATCAGGACGTGCTCGACGATATGCCCGGCTGGAAAGATGGGCCGGTCAGTACCACCAGTGATTCTGACAACGATATCCTGGCGCTCGAGCCGGAAGCGCTGGAGAAAGCGGATACTGACGGTCTGGATGCCACACTTCACTGGCTGCAGACCCGCCCGGGCACCGACTCGGCAAAAGACAAATGGCTGCTTCGTTTGCTGATGGCCCGAGTGGCTGAGCAGAAGGGCAAGAATGAACTGGCGCTGCATCTGCTGGGTGAACTCGACAGTGCCGCACAGTCCATCACCCTCACGCAGTGGACGCCGGCGCTGTTGTTTGAAGTGAAATCGCGCCGCCTCAGACTGCTCCGTATGAAAGCCACGCGCAGTGAAACCGAAAAATCGCGGCTTCAGCCGGAAATGGACTTGCTTCTGTCCGGTCTGATTGCGCTCGATCCGGCCAGCAGTGCTGTGCTTTGTGGGTAATAACGCCTGGCATACCTTTAACATACATATATTCAGGTTTTTATGGATGATTTAACCCTGCGTTATTATGACGCTGAAATGCGCTACCTGCTGGAAGCCGGTGAAGAGTTTGCCCGTGCTCACCCCGAGCAGGCGGCAATGCTCAATCTTGATAAAGCGGGCGCGCGCGACCCGTACGTGGAACGCCTGTTCGAGGGCTTTGCCTTCCTGATGGGCCGGCTGCGTGAAAAGCTCGATGACGACCTGCCTGAACTGACCGAAGGGCTGGTTAGCCTTCTGTGGCCGCATTACCTGCGCACCATTCCGTCAATGTCGGTGGTGGAGTTCACGCCTGAATGGCGCGAAATGAAAGAGCCGATGCGTATTGTGAAAGGCTTTGAGGTGAACTCGCGGCCGATCGGTGAGAAGGGCACTCGCTGTCGGTACACTACAACCAAAGAGATTACCCTTCAGCCGTTGTCGCTGGAACACGCCCGCCTGTCGACTGACTCTGACGGGCGTTCGGTCATCAACCTGCGCTTCAACTGCAGCCATCTTGCCGACTGGAGCCGTGTTGATCTCAGCCAGCTCCCGTTCTACTTCAACGCAGACGCACCGCTGGCCTGCGCCATGCATGAAGCTTTTACCATGAACACTGCGCGCCTCTGGTTGCGGATGCCGGGTGACATGGACAGGAGACCGCTCGACGGGTATTTCACCGCGCTGGGTTTTGGCGACGACGACGACCTGTGGCCGAAAGGCAGCAGCAGCTTTAGCGGTTATCAGCTGCTGCTGGAGTACTTCACCTTCCGTGAGAAATTCATGTTCACGGGGTTATGTGGACTGGATACCGTGGCCTTTCCGGCCGAGCTCCCCTGGTTTGAAATCAACGTGGTGCTGGCGGAGCGCTGGGAGCATGACTTCAGCTTTACTGAAAAACATCTGCGCCTGAACTGTGTGCCGGTGATTAACCTGTTCCCGCTGGAATCTGACCCGCTGACACTCAACTCCCTGCAGACTGAATATATGCTGCGCCCGATGCGCGTGCAGGATGGACATACCGAGATATACGCAGTGGATTCGGTGATGTCGTCGAGCCAGCATACCTACGTGCCGTTCTCGAGCTTCCGCCACAAGGGTGGGATGATGCGCCATGAAGCCCCGGAGTATTACTACCATACCCGCGTGCGCCGCGGTCCGTCCGGGCTGCATAACACCTGGCTTATCCTCGGTGGCGAGGCCTTTGATAACCACACGGTGCCGGAGGATGAAAGCCTGTCACTGACGCTCACTGGTACCAACGGACAGCTACCTCGCCGTGCGCTGCAGAGCACCGTGCTCGATACGGTGATGAAAACCACCTCGGCAAGTATTGCCGTCCGTAACCTGTGTGCGCCGACGCTGCCCTGTTATCCCCCGGCGCAGGACCGTTTCCACTGGCGTGTGCTGAGTCATCTTGGCAGCGGTTTTCTGTCGATGATGGACAACGCAGACGTGCTGCGCGGTACCCTGGCGCTGTACGAATGGACCGACAGCGAGATGAACCGCCGTCGCCTGGAAGCCATCATTGACGTTAAGCACAGCGAAACCGAGCGTTTCGAGCAGGGCTACCTGGTGCGCGGCGTGCAGATTGAAGTGACGCTGGACAGCCATGGTTTTGCCGGTCGCGGTGACATCTGCCTGTTTGGCGAGATGCTGAGCCGCTTCTTCGCGCTGTATACCGATATCTATCTGTTTAACCGCCTGATTATCATCCTGCAACCAACCGGAGAGCGCCTGGAATGGGAAGAGAAGCACAACCGCCGTATTCCCGGCTGACCTCGCGCCTGGAGGCTGACCTTAACCGGATAAACTTTTACCGTTTCTGCCAGTTACTGGAGAAACTAAATCCGGACCGGCCGTTGATGGGCTCAACCAGCCATCCCGCAGATGACCCGGTGCGGTTCGCGCCACATCCGGGGATGGGCTTCCCGGCCAGCGAACTGAAGTCTGTCGAATATGACGAGGATGATGACAGCAGGCCACCGCTCATCCGTACGACCTTTATGGGGATGTACGGTGTCGATTCCCCCTTACCAACTGCGTACCTCAATGACATCACCCAGCGTCGCGAAGGGTACGAGGCATTACAGGGCTTTCTGGATATCTTCAGCCACCGCATCCTGACGCAGTTTTACCGCATCTGGCGTAAATACTCTTACCCGGCGACGTTCGAGCCTGGCGGCACCGACAGCATTTCACAGTCACTGCTTGGCCTGGTGGGGCTGGGCATTCCGGGCACCGCAGAGCACATCGCCACTCCGGTATCACGCTTTCTGTCGCTGCTTGGCGTACTGCAGCAGCCGGGCAAAACCCAGGAAGGCATGCAGGCGCTGGTGACCCTGCTGGCCCCGGATACCACCGTACAGGTGAGTCCGTACTGTTTGCGTCCGGTGGAAGTCAGTCAGCCTCTGGGTTTTTATGGCGATGATGATTTTCTCCTGGATGGTAACACGCCGCTCGGTGACGAGGCGATGGATGCCAACAGCCAGTTGCTGGTAGCGTTGTCCACCGATAATGAACAGGAAGCGCAGGGCTGGAAACCGGATGGCCTGCTGTATCAGGATTTTCTGGTGATGCTGAGGGTGTATCTGGGCTGGCGCTTTAAGGCAAAAATCACCCTTACTACCGCCACCCGTCTGTTGGCTCCGCCGCCGCTCGGCGAAGGCCCATTCTGGCTGGGGATGAATGGCGTTCTGGGCGCGGAAGACGAAGACCTCCCGGACGATATCCCGCAGACCTTTACGACGGAACTGGGCTTTTACACCGGCCTGCAGCCCGCGACACCACAACAAGGAAACCGATGTGTTACGTACAAGTTTAACTAAATCTGCCGGCTTACTGTTACCGCTGCTGGCCTTCAGCCTGACGGGCTGCGGGGCGACCCAGGGCATCACTGATGGCGCAAAATCGACGTTTAATAGTCTGTTCTATAAAAAGATTAAGGTGCTGCACCTGGATTTCACCGCCCGTGAAGCGCTGAACACGGACTCCCGCGAAAGTAACTCGCTGTCTGAGCCGGTGGTGGTTCGTGTCTGGCAGCTGAAAGACCGCAAAACCTTCGATAAAACGGTCTACCAGCAGCTCCTCAAGGATGGCGACACCGTACTGAAAGCCGACCTGCTCGCGATCCGGGATGTTGTGGTGAAACCTGGCGGTGATGCAAATCTTGATATGCCAATGGAAGAAGACGCGCAGTTTGTCGCTGTGGCAGGGCTATTCCGTCACCCGGATATGGTCAACAACACCTGGAAGCTGGTGATAGGGCGCGAAGACCTTGACCCGGATAAGCCGCGCATTCTGGAAGCCGGTAACAATCATCTGATTCTGCAACCTCTTAAGGATGAATGATGCCCCAGGGACACAACACACCTTCACTGTATGAAATGCTGACCGGCAACTTTACCGGCGGCCTCGATCTCCATCAGGTCAGTGAAGAAAATCAGGTCATCCTCTCGGTGCTCGACAACATGCAGCGCATCCTTAACTGCCGTGCTGGCACGCTTAAACATCTGCCGGACTATGGCCTGCCTGATATGACTAAAATCCTCCAGGGTATGCCGGGTACAGCCCATGAACTGATGGGCATATTGTCCGCCGTACTGCTCAAATATGAACCCCGTCTGAAAAAGGTAGCCGTTGTCCTGCTGGAACAGGACGTCCCCGGTGAGCTTCGCTATGCCATTGACGCTGAACTCAAAGGAGTTGGTCTGGTGCGCTACGGCACAGAGTTTATGCCGGAGGGGCGGGTATTGTTACGGCATCTGAAACAACAGCATTATCTCGACGCGACAACCCGCCTCCGTCCCGTTCAGCAGAAAGCGTCAGGTTGATATTGCAGAGTTTCATCTGCGAATGGAGCGGCTTCAGGAGCGAATGGAGGTGTGATGGGGGACTAAACAGAATGTGCAGACGTTGCTGTATTCACCAAAGACCCGCTGGTGGAGGGTGAGGCTTTTTCTATTCCTGTTACTCGGGGTAGATGATCATGGATGTAAAAAGAAATTAAACATTGCAAAAAGATACCCATCCTGCAGGTATCGTTCTGGTCCTTATTGGTGTTCTGGCCTGGGGGCGTTTAGGTAGCTGTAAGAGCTTTAAGCAATCTTAATGAGCGGTTTGGTGAATCCGTATCTGATCGGCCAGGCGTCCTGTTTGTTGATTGCTGTTGCGATGGTACTGCGGATTTTAAGTTACCGGGGCTACAGGAAGAAAACAGACAGCGCGTGAACAGGCTGTGTCAGGTCTCGCTCAGAAAGAAAACATTTGAAGAGACAGTCACTACCGAAGCGGCCCGAGGTATAGCCCCCAGACGTTTATCCATTCACGTTGAATTGAGTAGACATGGGTTTATGGCGGAGCGCCAGGGTTGAGAGTTTACTGCTGGTTATAAGGGGAGATTGAATTCAGTAGAGGTCAGGAAGCGTATCGATGGCGTCCCCTGCAGGAATCGAACCTGCAACTAGCCCTTAGGAGGGGCTCGTTATATCCATTTAACTAAGGGGACAAGGCGGCGTTAGTATACCGATTTTTACCCTCGCGTTAAGGGCTGCGCCGCCTGTTTGTTCACTCTGTCGCCAATGCTCAACGCGCCGCGCGTCGCGCCTCTTGCTCTTTTTGCGCGATAACCCGCTCGCTTTTCGCTTGCGCGTTGGCCTTCTCTTTTTTCTGCGTCGCCATGTCGTTGCGAATTTGCGCATGGCTTAACAGCGCAAAAATAAACGTCCCGCCGCAAATATTGCCGGCAAGGGTCGGCAGGGCGAAAGGCCAGAAAAAGTCGCTCCAGTGAATGGTGCCGTTAAACACAAGGTAGAGAATTTCCACCGTACCCACGACGATGTGCGTTGTGTTGCCCAGCGCGATAAGCCATGTCATCAGGATGATCACCAGAATTTTCGCCGCGCCCGCCGCCGGGAACATCCAGACCATGGTGGCGATGATCCAGCCGGAAATAATCGCGTTGGCGAACATCTCGCCTGGCGTGTTCTGCATCACTTCCATGCCGATAGAGACGAACGCATCACGCGTCGCTTCGTCGAAAATCGGCATAAACTCAAACGCCAGCGCTGCAAGGCCGGTGCCGATAAGGTTGCCGAACAGCACCACCCCCCACAGGCGAAACAGCAGCTTGAAGTTCGTACTGGTGGGTTTGTGCATCACCGGCAGTACCGCCGTGACGGTGTTCTCCGTAAACAGCTGCTGGCGCGCCATGATGACGATAATAAAGCCGAAGGTGTAACCCAGGCTCTCCAGCAGAAAGCCGCCGGGAATGCCTTCCAGATGCACATGGAAAATCCCTTTCGCCAGCAAAGAGGCGCCCATTGAAAGCCCTGCTGCCACGGCGGACCAGAGCAGCGCCATCGCGTCGCGCTCCAGCTCTTTCTCCCCGTCCTGACGAATATGTTCGTGGATAGCCATCGCTCGCGAAGGCAGCTCTTCCTCATTCACCTCTATCTCTTCGCCGCTCTCTTTCTCTTCGCTTTCCACTTCCAGTTCATCGGTGGATTCGTCGATTTTATCTTCGCCAATTTTGTCCATAAGAGCTCTCCACAGGAAATATCGCTATCACTAAGCGTAGCGCTTTTATGCGTTTTGCCCGCAGATAAGCGAAAATTCGGATGATTATTGATCCTGAAACTAAGATTACTCCTTTTTGAGTAGGCTGCATCGCCGCCCCGGATTTCTGGGCAGCGCCGCAGCTGTGCTATTATGCCGCCTCCCTGTAATAGAAGGAGCCGCGCGCCCATGCTGGAAGCACACCATCTCACCTGCGTTCGTGACGAACGCGTCCTCTTTGAAGCGCTGAGCCTGACCGTTCAGCCCGGTGAGATAGTGCAAATCGCAGGCGTCAACGGAGCGGGAAAAACCTCGCTGCTGCGTATCCTTACCGGCCTCGCTACCCCCGAATCGGGAAACGTCTGCTGGCAGGGCGAACCCATCCGCCGCCAGCGCGACGTTTTTCATCATCAGCTTCTCTGGCTCGGCCACCAGCCCGGCGTGAAGGCGGTGCTCACCGCCGATGAAAACCTGCGTTTTTACCATCCGCGACTGTCGCAGGATGCGCGCTGGGCGGCGCTTGCTGCGACAGGCCTGGTCGGTTATGAAGATGTGCCGGTAGCGCAGCTCTCCGCCGGTCAACAGCGGCGCGTGGCGCTGGCCCGCCTGTGGCTGAGCGACGCCGCGCTGTGGGTGCTGGACGAACCTTTTACCGCGCTCGACGTCGCCGGCATCGAAACGCTGACGCGCCGCCTGGAGCGCCACGCCTCACGCGGCGGCGCGGTTGTGCTCACCACCCACCAGCCCTTGCGCCCTGTGAACTGTCCACTACGCTGTATTACGCTTAATGCGCCGGAGGCGGCGGCATGATGTGGCAGGTCTTTCAGAGAGAGCTTCGTCTGGCGCTGCGCAAAGGGGCGGAGATAATCAACCCGCTGTGGTTCTTCCTTATCGTCATTACCCTTTTTCCGTTAGGCATCGGCCCGGAGCCGCAGATGCTCTCGCGCATCGCGCCAGGCGCAGTCTGGGTGGCGGCGCTGCTCGCTTCGCTGCTGGCGATGGAGCGGTTGTTCCGCGACGACTGGCAGGATGGCTCGCTGGAGCAGCTTATGCTGCTGCCGTTGCCGCTGCCGGCAATGGTTGTCGCGAAAGTGGCCGCTCACTGGGTGGTCACCGGTCTGCCGCTGATTGTGCTGTCGCCGCTGGCTGCGCTGCTGTTGGGGCTGGATATGCGAAGCGCCACGACGCTCACGCTGACCCTACTGCTGGGCACCCCAACGCTGAGTTTTCTTGGCGCCACGGGCGTCGGATTGACAGTGGGATTGCGGCGCGGCGGCGTGCTGCTGAGCCTGCTGGTGCTGCCGCTTACCGTGCCGCTGCTGATTTTCGCTACCGCGGCGGTGGACGCGGCGTCAATGCATATGGCGGTGAACGGTTACCTGGCGATTCTGGGCGCGTTTCTGGCGGCCAGCGCCACCTTAAGCCCGTTCGCGACGGCGGCGGCGCTGCGAATCAGTATTCAATAACAACAGCCCGGAGCGGGCATGATAAGTTTTGTGAGCGATAACCATGTGGAAAGCGTTACATCAGTTGGCTAAACCGGAGCGGCTCTACGCGCTCTGCGGCCGTTTTATCCCGTGGCTGGCGTTGCTGAGCGTTGCGCTGCTGGCGGTAGGCTGCGTCTGGGGCTTTGTCTACGCCCCGGCAGATTATCAGCAGGGGCAGAGCTATCGCATTATGTACCTGCACGTACCGGCGGCGATGTGGTCGATGGGCATTTACGCCTCGATGGCGATAGCGGCGTTTATTGGGCTGGTCTGGCAGATGAAAATGTCAGATCTGGTTGCAGCGGCGATGGCGCCGGTCGGCGCGGTTTATACCTTTATCGCGCTGGTGACCGGCTCCGCCTGGGGCAAGCCGATGTGGGGAACCTGGTGGATCTGGGATGCGCGGCTCACCTCCGAACTGGTGCTGCTCTTTTTATATGTTGGGGTTATCGCGCTCTATAACGCTTTTGACGATCGCCGCCTCGCAGGCCGCGCGGCGGGCATCCTGATTCTGGTCGGCGTGGTGAACCTGCCAATTATTCACTACTCGGTGGAGTGGTGGAACACCCTGCACCAGGGCTCTACCAATATGCAGCAGACCATCGACCCCTCTATGCGGATGCCGCTGCGCTGGACCATTTTCGGCTTCCTGGCGCTTTTTGTGACGCTGACGCTGATGCGTCTGCGCAATCTTATTCTTATTCAGGAGCGTCGTCGCCCGTGGGTAGCGGCGCTTGCCAGCCGGAAAGGAGCCGCGCAATGAACTCTGCTTTCAACAGCTGGGGCGATTTTTTCGCCATGGGCGGCTACGCCTTTTACGTCTGGCTGGCGGTCGCTTGTACGCTTATTTCGCTTGCGCTGTTGGTGGGGCATACCCTCTGGCAGCGCCGGGCGCTGCTGGCGCAGGTGCGCCGGCAGCAAGCGCGGGAACGCCGCATTCAGGCGGCGCGGCAGACAAAAGTTAAGGAAGCATAAGTGAACGCTCGTCGTAAAAATCGCCTTTATCTCGCTGTCGCGGTACTGATGGGGTTAGGGCTTACTATCGCGCTGGTGCTCTATGCGCTGCGCTCGAATATCGATCTTTTTTATACGCCTGGCGAAATTCTGTACGGCAAAGGCGAAGCGCAGGAAAAACCGGAGCCGGGGCAGCGTCTGCGCGTCGGCGGCATGGTGATGCCAGGCAGCGTGCAGCGCGACAGCAAAACGCTGGAAGTGCACTTTAAGCTTTACGACGCCCGCGGCGTGATAGACGTAAGCTACACCGGCATCCTGCCGGATCTCTTTCGTGAAGGGCAGGGCGTCGTGGCGCAGGGCGTGCTGGAAGCGGGCAATCAGGTGGCGGCCAAAGAGGTGCTTGCTAAACATGATGAGAACTACACCCCGCCGGAAGTGAAAGCGGCGATGCAGGAGAACCACAAGCGCCCGCCGGAAGCTTATAAGGATAACCACTCATGATGCCGGAGATTGGCAACTACCTGCTCTGCCTTGCGCTCGGCGTTTCGCTGCTGCTGAGCGTCTACCCGCTGTGGGGCGCCGTGCGCCAGGACACGCGCTTGATGGCGCTTGCCCGCCCGCTCGCCTGGCTGCTCTTCTTCACGATCCTCGGCGCGTTCCTTATCCTGGTGCACGCTTTTGTGGTGAATGATTTCACTGTGCAATATGTCGTGAGCAACTCTAACCGCGAGCTGCCGGTCTGGTATCGCGTGGCGGCCACCTGGGGCGCCCATGAAGGGTCGCTGCTGCTCTGGGTGTTGCTGATGAGCGGCTGGACCTTCGCCGTGGCGATTTTCAGCCGCGGCATGCCGCAGGACGCGGTAGCGCGGGTGCTCGCCGTGATGGGGATGATAGCCTTTGGCTTCCTGCTTTTTATCCTCTTTACCTCCAACCCTTTCACCCGCACGCTGCCCGATTTCCCCATCGACGGGCGTGACTTAAACCCGCTGTTGCAGGATATCGGCCTGATTTTCCATCCGCCGCTGCTCTATATGGGGTATGTGGGCTTCTCGGTCGCTTTCGCCTTTGCTATCGCCTCGCTGATGGCCGGGCGGCTGGATACCGCCTGGGCGCGCTGGTCGCGTCCCTGGACGCAGGCGGCGTGGGTCTTTCTCACCATCGGCATCGTGCTCGGCTCCGCCTGGGCTTATTATGAACTGGGCTGGGGCGGCTGGTGGTTCTGGGACCCGGTGGAAAACGCGTCCTTTATGCCCTGGCTTGTGGGCACGGCGCTGATGCATTCGCTGGCGGTAACCGAAAAGCGCGGCAGCTTCCGCGCCTGGACGGTGCTGCTCGCCATTACCGCCTTTTCCCTTTGTCTGCTTGGCACTTTTCTGGTGCGCTCCGGCGTGCTGGTTTCGGTACACTCGTTCGCTTCCGATCCGGCGCGCGGCATGTTCATCCTTGCGCTGCTGGTGATTGTAATTGGCGGTTCGCTGCTGCTTTACGCCGTGAAGGGCGGGCAGGTTCGGGCGCGGGTGAGCAACGAACTCTGGTCGCGCGAATCTTTCCTGCTTGGCAACAACGTGCTGCTGGTTGCCGCCATGCTGGTGGTTTTACTCGGCACGCTGCTGCCGCTGGTGCATAAACAGCTGGGGCTTGGCAGCATCTCCATTGGCGAGCCGTTCTTTAACACGCTCTTTAGCGCGCTGATGGCGCCGTTCGCGCTGCTGCTCGGCATCGGGCCGCTGGTGCGCTGGCGTCGGGACGAGCCACAAAAGCTGGTTAAACGGCTGGCGGTAGCGCTGGCGGTGACCGTGGCGTTTTCCCTGCTGCTGCCGTGGCTGATGCAGGATCGCGTTGAGGCCATGACGGTAGTGGGTCTGCTGATGGCAGGCTGGGTGCTGGTGCTGGCGCTGATGGAACTGCACGAGCGCGCCACGCATCGCCACGGTTTCTGGCGCGGCCTGGCGACGCTTTCGCGCAGCCACTGGGGAATGGTGCTGGGCCATGTGGGCGTGGCGGTGACGGTGGTCGGCATCGCTTTTAGCCAGAACTACAGCATTGAGCGCGACGTGCGCATGAAGGCGGGCGACAGTATCGACATTCACCAGTACCACTTCGTCTTTCGCGATGTGCATGACGCCACAGGCCCCAACTGGCGGGGCGGCGTGGGCATTATCGATGTTACCCGCAACGGCAAACCTGAAGCCACGCTGCATGCCGAGAAACGCTATTACAACAGCAGCCGGATGATGATGACCGAGGCGGCCATCGACGGCGGTCTGACGCGCGATCTCTACGCCGCCCTTGGCGAAGCGCTGGATGACGGCAGCTGGGCGGTGCGGCTTTATTACAAACCTTTTGTGCGCTGGATCTGGTACGGCGGCGTGTTGATGGCCCTTGGCGGCCTGCTGTGCATGCTCGACCCGCGCTACCGTCTGCGTAAAACCCTGAAGGAGGCGCAATGAAGCGCAAGGTGCTGTTTATCCCGCTTATCCTCTTTCTGCTGCTGGCGGGCGCGCTGCTCTGGCAACTGGTGCGCAACGCGGGCGGCGATGACCCGACCACGCTGGAATCCGCCCTGATTGGCAAACCGGTGCCGGTGTTTCGCCTGGAGTCGCTGAACGAGCCGGGCAAAATTTACGACCAGGCGGTGCTGACGCAGGGCAAGCCGCTGCTGCTTAACGTCTGGGCGACCTGGTGCCCTACCTGTCGCGCCGAACACCAGTTTTTAAACGGCCTTGCCGCGCAGGGCGTGCGGGTCGTCGGCATGAACTATAAAGATGACCGCCGCAAGGCGGTGAACTGGCTGAACGAACTGGGCAATCCTTACGCGTTGAGCCTTTACGACGGTGACGGCATGCTGGGGCTGGATCTGGGCGTTTACGGCGCGCCGGAAACGTTCCTTATCGACGGCAACGGCATTATTCGCTACCGCCACGCGGGCGATCTTAACGATCGCGTCTGGCAAAACGAGCTTAAGCCGCTGTGGGAGAAATACAGCAAGGGGGCGGGCGCATGAAACGCGTTTTCGCGCTGTTTGTCGGCCTGCTTTTGAGCCTGAGCGCCTGGGCCGCCATCGACACCTATCAGTTTAAAGACGAAGCGCAGGAGCAGCAGTTTCGCCAGCTTACCGAACAGCTGCGCTGCCCGAAATGCCAGAACAACAGCATTGCCGATTCTAACGCCATGATCGCCGCCGACATGCGCCAGAAGGTCTACGAGCTGATGCAGCAGGGGCAGAGCAAGCAGCAGATTATGGACTATATGGTGGCACGCTATGGCCATTTTGTGACGTACGAACCGCCGGTCACGCCGGGCACGATTATTCTCTGGCTGCTGCCTGCCTTGTTTGTTCTCGGCGGCGCAGTGATGATTGTTCGCCGCAGCCGTAAAAGAGCCGCGCAGGGCGCGCTCAGTGAAGCAGAACGCCAGCGGCTGGCGAAGCTGCTCGATGAAAAAAGGAACCTGCCATGACGCTGCTGATTACTGTCATTGCTGTTTTACTGGCGGCCGTTTCGGCGTTGCTCTTTTTTCCGTGGGCCGGGCGCCCGGCGGTCGATCGCGATACGCTTAACCGCGCTTTTTACCACTCTCGCCTGCGCGAGCTGGAAGAGGAGAAAATCCCCGGGCGCGATGAAATGGTGGTGGAGTTGCAGCAAAGCCTGCTCGCGGATATTCCTGAGCAGCAGCCTGCGAAACACCGCCCCTTCGGCCGTCTGGCGCTGTTGCCAGGCGTCATTCTGCTGGCGGCGGTCAGCATTGGCGCTTTTATCAAAACATCCAGCCTGTCTCACGTGCTGGAATGGCAGCAGGTTACGCAACAGACGCCAGCGCTTATCCAGAGGGTGATGGACCCGGACGCGAAACCGCTGACGATGGAAGAGATGGCGCGCCTGGGGCTTGGGCTGCGCACGCGTCTGCAGGATGACCCGCAAAACGCCGAAGGCTGGATGATGCTTGGGCGCATCGGTATGGTGCTGAACAACGCTTCCACCGCCACGGCGGCCTTTGAGCGCGCCTGGCGACTGGCGCCGGATAACCTTGACGCGAAGCTCGACTATGCTGAAGTGCTTACCCGTTCGTCGGATGCGGAAGATAACCAGCAGGGCGAAAAATTGCTCCGGGAGGTGCTTTCCCAACAGCATACCAATATCCGCGCGCTCGGCCTGCTCGCTTTCAGCGCTTTTGAGCAGCAGCGTTATAAAGAAGCGATTGGCGCCTGGCAAATAATGCTGCGCTTGCTGCCTGCTGACGATGAGCGCCGCGCGGTTATCATGCGCAGCATCGCGCAGGCGAAAGTGGAAAGCGGCATGGACAACGCGAAAGTGGCTGTTAAAATCACGCTGTCGCCGCAGGCGGAAAAAGCCTTACCCGAGAAGGGGATAGTCTTTGTTTCCGTCACTGATGGCGTTTCAGCAGTGCCTGTCGCGGCAAAAAAATTGCCGCTGGGACATTTTCCGCTAACACTTACTCTTGACGATACCAACGCCATGATGCCGGACAGGCTGCTTTCCTCGGTGCGTCAGGGAATTATTAAAGTGCATATTTCGCAGGCGGGCACGCCCGCACCGCAGACGGGGGACTGGACAGGCCAGAGCGCGCTGATTCAGTTCAATGCTTCCACGCCGGTGGAAGTTGAGGTTTCGCAGCCTCAACCCTGAGCGCGACGACTTTACAGGGAGACTGAGATGAAATTTCGCCTGACCGGGCTTGCTCTGGCCGCCACGCTGCTGGTGGGCTGCGCCAGCTCTTCGCAAACGGAGCAGGGACGTTCGGACCCGTTCGAAGGGTTCAACCGCACCATGTATAACTTCAACTTTAACGTGGTAGACCCGTACGTACTGCGCCCGGTGGCGGTCGCCTGGCGCGATTATGTGCCGCAACCTGCGCGCAACGGCCTGAGCAACTTCACTGGCAACCTGGAAGAGCCGGCGGTGATGGTGAACTATTTCCTGCAGGGCAATCCTTACCAGGGGATGGTGCACTTTACCCGCTTCTTCCTCAATACTCTTCTGGGGATGGGCGGCTTTATCGATGTGGCGGGCATGGCGAATCCGAAGCTGGCGCGCGAAGAGCCGCACCGTTTTGGCAGCACGCTGGGCTATTACGGCGTGGGCTACGGTCCTTATCTGCAACTGCCTTTTTACGGCAGCTTTACGCTGCGTGAAGATGGCGGCGACGCGGTGGATACGCTCTATCCGGTGCTCTCCTGGCTGACCTGGCCGTTGTCGGTTGGGAAATGGGCGGTGGAAGGGGTGGAAACCCGTGCGCAACTGCTGGATTCCGACGGCCTGCTGCGCCAGTCTTCGGACCCTTATATTCTGGTGCGTGAAGCTTACTTCCAGCGCCATGACTTTATCGCCAATGGCGGTAAACTCAAGCCGCAAGAGAACCCGAACGCCCAGGCGATTCAGGACGATCTCAAAGAGATTGATGCTGAATAAGCGATGACAGAATGTGAAAAAGGCGAACTCCGGGTTCGCCTTTTTTATCGGCGCCGGTTGAAATCAGGCCGGTTTGCAGGGCAGGTAATATTCCCACGCAAAAGAAAAGGCGAGCCATCGGCCCGCCTTTTTTGATAAGTAAACCGCTATCAGAACGCGTAGTTAAAGTTCACGCCATACAGCCAGGCTTTACCTTCAGATTTGAAGGTATACGGGCCTTCGGTGAATTCCACGTGCTGACCATGCATATAAGAAATGCCGGCGTCCACGGAAGCATCTTTATTGAAGGCGTAAGTAGCGCCGGCGCTCAGCCACAGACGATCCTGGTCCGGAATGGAGATGGAGCGGTGGTCGGCTGGCACCGGGCTGTCGTCAAACGCGATACCGGTGCGGAAGGTCCAGTAATCGTCCATGTAATAAGTGGTGCCCAGCGCGATGCGGTAAGCATCCCTGAAGTTCTCTTCTTTCTGGAACAGCGTCTGGCCGTTGCTGTTGGTCGCCTTCAGCTCTTCGAACTGGCTCCAGCTGGTGTAGGTCAGGCTGTAGTGTACGGCCCACTGTGGCGCCACTTTGTTATAACCGGAGATTTCCCACATTTCAGGCAGGTTCAGCGTCAGCGAGCCGCCCGTAGTGCTGCCGCCGGTGCCGTAAGGCAGACCCAGACCATAGGCGGCGTTAATCGGGTTAATCGCCGCAGGCAGGCTGCTCTTATAATCGCCGTCAAAGTCGATTTTTACTTCAGAACGGTAGGTAAAGCCGTAACGGTTATCTTTATCTACTTCATAAAGGATCCCCGCGTTCCAGCCGAAGCCCCACTCATCGCCTTTCAGATAGGCGATTTGAGTATCAGAACTGATGCCAGCCGCCTGGGCTGCAATAGCGCGCGCAGTCGCCGCAGGAATAAGACCCGCCTGCGCTTGTCTTGCAATGCCGCCCGCAAGCAGCTGCGGCAGATCGCCTGCGTAACGTTCAATCTTCGCGCGCGCATAAACCGCGTCGAAGCCCACGCCGAAGCTCCAGTGGTTGTCCAGGCGATAGGCGCCGCTTAAGTTAAGGTTAATGGTTTCGAGGTCAGTCTTGCCGCCCACAGAGCCAGCGGTATAGCTGTCGTTATATTCCGTCGCCAGGCCGTAGTTAGAGGTAACTGACGCGCCCCAGCCAAACTGCTCGTTAATCGGCGCCACGAAATGCAGGTTCGGCACCCAGGCGGTCGGCGCGATGTTGTCCGAGTCCAGGCTGCGGCCTGTCTGCGAACGGCCGGAGACGTTGACGTCCGGGTCTACAAAAATGGCGCCGCCGGAGAAGGTCGGGCGGTCAAACATCATAATCAGCGCCGGGTTGCGGCTTGCGTTGCCCGCATCATCGGCGATAGCGCCTTCCCCTGAATAGGCACGGCCCAGGCCAGAGGAAGAAAATTCGTTTAGCTGGAAACCTGCAGACCAGGCTTGAGAAGAGACGATTGCCACTGCGACCGCGAGAGCAGATTTGGTAAACAGGGTTTTCTGGCTCATGACCATAACCTCATCCATTTATTATTTTTAAATAATGTTACCTAAGGTAACAGGAGCGCGAAGTGTAGGGTCTGAGGTACGGCTTACAAATCAGACCAGTGGCGAGAGTATAGGTCCGACCAGCCGATATGTTGCAAGTATGTTTATAACATTTTTCAATTGTGATCTTCGAAACGCGATCCCGTCTGCAAAATTCGAAGCGGCGTCGATCATCAGGTTGGGTGAATTTTGCGTTAGATCATTTTTAATTGTGATTTCGGTCACTTATCGCCGCTTAAACAAAGTTAATGTGGAGGGTGAATTTCCGGCAGCGTAAAATAACCGCATCGTTTTTGCGTTATTAAAAGAGGAAATCACAATGAGTAAATGCAGTGCTGATGAAACCCCGGTTTGTTGCTGTATTGATGTGGGTACCATCATGGACAATACCGATTGTACCGCCTCTTACAGCCGCGTATTCGCAAGCCGCGCCGAAGCAGAGGAAACCCTGGCGGCCCTGACGGCGAAGGCCCGTGAAGTGGAGTCGGAGCCGTGTCAGGTCACGCCGCGCTTTACCGAGGTGGAAGGCGGCGTACAGATGGATATCGATTTTGTTTTTGCCTGCCAGGCGGAAACCATGATCTTCCAGCTCGGCCTGCGGTAAACCCTTCTTCTTAAAACGCCTTCTTTTTGCCAGGAAGGCGTTTTCTTTTGCCCCTCAATTCGTGTTTCGCCTCGCACTTTTTCCTCTCTCCGATTGGCTCAATGTAAATTTTTGGTTAAGAATGTTATCAGGTCAGACCACTTTTGCGCTTTAACGTTTTTACAGGGGAAGGTTATGAGTCAGGCATTACCGCTGGTCACCCGGCAGGGGGATCGCATCGCGATTATCAGTGGGTTACGTACCCCTTTCGCCCGTCAGGCGACGGCGTTTCACGGCGTTCCGGCGGTCGATCTCGGCAAGATGGTGGTCGGCGAACTGTTGACGCGCAGCGAAATCTCGCCAGACGTTATCGAACAGTTGGTGTTTGGCCAGGTTGTGCAAATGCCGGAAGCGCCCAATATCGCTCGTGAAATTGTGCTTGGCACCGGTATGAACGTTCATACCGACGCTTACAGCGTCAGCCGCGCCTGCGCCACCAGCTTCCAGGCGGTAGCCAACGTCGCGGAAAGCCTGCTGGCGGGCACGATTCGCGCCGGGATTGCTGGCGGGGCGGATTCCTCTTCTGTGCTGCCGATTGGTGTGAGCAAAACGCTGGCGCGCACGCTGGTGGATGCGAACAAAGCGCGCACCATGAGCCAGCGGCTTAAGCTTTTTTCACGTCTGCGGATGCGCGACTTGCTGCCGGTGCCGCCAGCGGTAGCGGAATACTCCACGGGCCTGCGGATGGGCGATACCGCCGAGCAGATGGCGAAAACCCATGGCATTACCCGCGAGCAGCAGGATGCGCTGGCGCACCGCTCGCACAGGCTAGCCGCAAAGGCCTGGGAAGAGGGGAAACTTGCGCAGGAGGTTATGACCGCTTACGTGCCGCCTTACCGCGAACCCTTTAGCGAAGATAATAACGTTCGCAAAAACTCGACAATAGCCGATTACGCTAAGCTGCGCCCGGCATTCGACCGTCAGCACGGCACCGTAACCGCCGCGAACAGCACGCCGCTCACCGACGGCGCTGCGGCAGTTATCCTGATGACCGAATCCCGTGCCAGAGAGCTGGGGCTGCAGCCGCTGGGCTACCTGAGAAGCTACGCTTTTACCGCAGTCGATGTGTGGGAAGATATGCTGCTCGGCCCCGCCTGGTCGACGCCGCTGGCGCTGGAGCGCGCCGGACTTACGCTTAACGATATAACTCTGTTCGACATGCATGAAGCCTTCGCCTCGCAAACGCTCACGAATTTAAAAATGCTGGCAAGCGATCGTTTTGCCCGTGAGGTGCTTGGACGCGATCGCGCGACGGGCGACGTGGATGAATCAAAATTTAACGTGCTGGGCGGCTCCATCGCCTACGGGCATCCGTTTGCCGCCACCGGCGCGCGCATGATTACCCAAACCTTAAACGAACTGCGCCGCCGCGGCGGCGGCTTTGGCCTGGTGACCGCCTGTGCGGCAGGGGGCCTTGGCGCGGCAATGGTGCTGGAGGCCGAATAATGGAATCGACATCCGCGTTTTATCTTCACGTTCGCCCGGATAACGTGGCGGTGGTAACTATCGACGTGCCGGACGAGAAAATGAATACCCTGAAGGCGGAGTTTGGTCCGCAGGTGCGCGCCATTCTTCGGCAAATTCGCGATAACAAAGCGCTGGAAGGGGTTGTGTTTATTTCCGGCAAGCCGGACAACTTTATCGCCGGCGCTGATATCAACATGATAGCCAGCTGCAAAACGGCCCAGGAGGCGGAAGCGCTGGCGCGCCAGGGACAGCAGATCATGGCGGATATTCATGCGCTGCCGATTCCGGTCGTGGCGGCGATTAACGGGCCGTGCCTCGGCGGCGGGCTGGAGCTGGCGCTGGCCTGCCATCGCCGCGTCTGCACCGACTCCCCTAAAACGCTGCTGGGCCTGCCGGAAGTGCAGCTGGGGCTGCTGCCCGGTTCCGGCGGCACTCAGCGCCTGCCGAGGCTGACTGGCGTTAGCACGGCGCTGGAGATGATCCTCGCCGGCAAGCAGCTGCGTCCGCGCCAGGCGCTGAAAGTGGGGCTGGTGGACGATGTGGTGCCATCCTCTATTTTGCTGGATGCCGCTGTAGCGCTGGTGAAAAAAGGGCGCGGCAACGGGCGGCGTTTGCCGGTGCGCGAACGCGTGCTCGCCGGGCCGCTGGGCCGCGCGCTGCTGTTTAAAATGGTAACAAAGCAAACCGAGCAGAAAACCCATGGCAACTATCCGGCGGCGCGGCGCATCATCGACGTCGTACGCACCGGGCTTGAGCAGGGGAGCGCGAGCGGCTACGACGCTGAAGCGAAAGCGTTTGGCGAGCTGGCGATGACGCCGCAGTCGGCGGCGCTGCGCGGTATTTTTTTCGCCAGCACCGAGCTTAAAAAAGAGACCGGCAGCGAGGCGCAGCCGAGGCCTCTTCGCGCAGTGGGCGTGCTGGGCGGCGGGCTGATGGGCGGCGGCATCGCTTATGTCACCGCCAGTAAGGGCAAGCTGCCGGTTCGCATCAAGGATATTAATGAAAAAGGCATCAGCCATGCGCTGAAATACAGCTGGGATCTGCTTGAGAAAAAGGTGCGCCGCCGCCATCTCAAAGCAACAGAGCGCGACAGCCAGATGGCGTTAATTTCCGGTTCCACCGATTACCGCGGCTTTCATCATCGCGACATCGTGGTAGAAGCGGTCTTTGAAGACCTGGCGCTCAAGCAAAAAATGGTGCAGGAAGTGGAGCAGCACGCCGCGCCGCATACGATTTTCGCCTCGAACACCTCTTCACTGCCGATTGGCGATATCGCTGCGAACGCGGCGCGGCCTGAACAGGTCATCGGCCTGCATTATTTTAGTCCGGTCGACAAAATGCCGTTGGTGGAGGTGATTCCGCACGCCGGCACCAGTGCGGAAACCATCGCCACCACCGTGCAGCTTGCCAAAAAGCAGGGCAAGACGCCGATTGTGGTGGCCGACTGCGCCGGGTTTTACGTCAACCGTATTCTTGCTCCCTATATGAATGAAGCGATGCGCTGCCTGATGGAAGGGGAGAGCATTGAACATATTGATGACGCGCTGGTGAAGTTTGGTTTCCCGGTTGGTCCGATCCAACTTTTGGATGAGGTAGGCATTGACGTAGGCACTAAAATTATCCCGGTGCTGGAAAAAGCGTATGGCTCCCGCTTCAGCGCGCCGCACGACGCCGTTGCAGCAATATTGAAGGACGATCGCAAAGGCAGAAAAAATGGCCGCGGTTTCTATCTTTATCCTGCGAAAGGGCGTAAAAGCAAAAAACAGCCAGACCCGGCTATTTATACGTTAACCGGCGTGAAGCCTGTCAACCGGCTTACCGGGGCGCAAATCGCCGAACGCTGCGTCATGATGATGCTTAACGAGGCGGCGCGCTGTCTGGATGAAGGGGTAGTGCGCTCGCCGCGCGATGGGGATATCGGCGGCGTGTTCGGCATTGGTTTTCCGCCGTTTCTTGGCGGCCCGTTCCGCTATATGGATAGGCTGGGCGCGGGTGAGGTGGTCGCGACGCTGCAACGTCTTACCGCCCAATATGGGGAGCGTTTCGCCCCTTGCGACAGGCTGATACGGATGGCCGAAGAACGCCTCGTTTTCTGGTCTGAATTGAACCAGAAGGAAAAAATTGAGGTCAAACAAGAGTAACATCCGCTGCGGATGAAGCGCCGGTCGGTCAGTTTGTAAACGTTGATTGACTATACTTGCAGCAATAAGGTAAAAAACAGCGTTTCATCTGAAGTACGGATCAGGCACAATGCCCGGCCGCCCTGATAACCTTACTGGTTGTGTTATACCCGAAGGGGAAAAGGGCGATTCTGGTTAACAAAAGCGGTGCAATATGCAAGTTTTTATCATGCGTCACGGCGACGCAGCACTCGATGCCGCCAGTGATTCGGTTCGTCCGCTAACCCATTGCGGTTGTGATGAATCCCGTCAAATGGCGACCTGGTTAAAAGGTCAAAAGGTGGATATCGAACGTGTTCTGGTGAGCCCTTTCCTGCGAGCCGAACAGACACTGGATGTCGTACGGGAGGCAATGAATTTGCCGGAAACACAAGACATCCTGCCGGAGCTGACGCCTTGCGGCGATGTTCATCTGGTAGGGGACTATCTGCAGGCGCTGGCGAAAGAGGGGATAGCTTCGGTGCTGGTGATTTCGCACCTGCCGCTGGTCGGTTATCTGGTCTCTGAGCTTTGCCCTGGCGAAACGCCGCCAATGTTCACCACTTCCGCTATCGCTAACGTTACGCTGGATAACGAAAGCGGCAAAGGGGTGTTCAACTGGCAGATGAGCCCCTGCAATCTCAGAATGAAAAAAGCGATTTAACGCCAGTCGCATGAAAAAAGAGCCGCTCAGTGCGGCTCTCTGCTTTTTTGGCCCGGCGCGTTCTTTATATGCCTGCTATTTGCTTTGCAGCGCGCAAACGTCGGCTCAGGGCAACTGCGGCGGCTGCCACTCTTCCACTTCAATCAGCACCACCAGCGCGGCGTCGCCGCCATACTCTTTCGGCGCCTGATGAAACGCCATCACGTGAGGATGCTGCGCAAGCCACAGCGGCGTCTGCTGCTTAAGAATATGTTTGCCGTGGCCGTGCATCACGCAGGCGCAAAAAACATGCTCGCGGCGGCAGGCGGCGATAAGCGCGCCCAGTTCCTGTTTCGCCTGCATCTGCGTCAGGCCGTGCAGGTCGAGAAACAGCTCGGGGGAGTAGTCGCCCCGGCGCAGCTTTTTCAGTTCGAAATGATCGACGCCCGGGCGCACGTAGCGCATCGGCCCGTCGCTGTTCAGCAGCGGCTGGAACTCATCGGAAAAATAGTGGCTGTTATCCACTTGCTCCTGCAACAGGCGCTTTGGCGGCACCTCGCTCAGTTTCTTACGCGGCGGCGGATGGACGATGGTGTCCTGCTTTATCTGGCGGGTTCCGCGCATCAACTCACGGAACAGCGCGCTTTCTTCCTCGCTCAGCGATGGCTTCTTTTTCATCTCGTTCTCGTCTTAAGCATTTTGGGCAGTTTACCTGACTTCGTGCGCGTGCCAAATAAAACGCCCAATTCCCGGCCTGCCGCGTCGGCGAATGCTGATTTATCGCCGTCTTCATGGCAAACTAGCCGCCGAATGTAAACGCGGTGCGGCCTGCGGAGGGCAATGTGGATAAAATTTTCGTCGATGAAGCAGTTAATGAACTGCACACCATTCAGGATATGCTGCGCTGGGCGGTTAGCCGGTTTAGCGCGGCGAACATCTGGTATGGTCACGGCACGGACAACCCGTGGGATGAGGCGGTGCAGCTGGTGCTGCCCACGCTCTGGCTACCACTGGATATCCCGGAAGATATGCGCACCGCGCGCCTGACCTCCAGCGAGCGTCACCGCATCGTTGAACGCGTGATTCGCCGCGTTAACGAGCGTATTCCGGTGGCCTACCTCACTAACAAAGCCTGGTTCTGCGGCCACGAGTTTTATGTGGATGAGCGCGTGCTGGTGCCGCGTTCGCCCATCGGCGAGCTTATCACCAACCGCTTCGCCGGGCTGATTGACCATCAGCCGCAGCACATTCTGGATATGTGCACCGGCAGCGGCTGCATCGCCATCGCCTGCGCTTATGAATTCCCGGAAGCGGAAGTGGACGCAGTCGACATCTCCACCGATGCGCTGGCGGTCACCGAACATAATATTGAAGAGCACGGCATGATCCACAACGTTACGCCGATCCGCTCCGATCTCTTCCGCGACCTGCCGAAAGTGCAATACGACATCATCGTCACCAACCCGCCTTACGTGGATGAAGAAGATATGTCCGACCTGCCGGGCGAATACCGCCATGAGCCGGAGCTGGGGCTCGCTGCGGGCAGCGACGGGCTGAAGCTGGCGCGCCGCATTATGGCCTGCGCGCCGGATTACCTCACCGACAACGGCATTCTGATTTGTGAAGTGGGTAACAGCATGGTACATCTGATTGAGCAATATCCGGATGTCCCCTTCACCTGGCTTGAGTTTGACAATGGCGGTGATGGCGTCTTTATGCTGACCAAAGCGCAGCTTATCAGCGCGCGCGAACACTTCAGCATTTACCGGGATTAATCCGTACCTTGCGGGCCTGCGCGCCCGCATTCACTCCTTTCACATATAACGATGACAACGGTAAGGAGCCGTGATGGCAGGGAACAGTATTGGACAATTCTTTCGCGTAACGACCTTCGGTGAATCCCACGGTCTGGCGCTGGGCTGCATCGTGGACGGCGTGCCGCCGGGCATTCCGCTTACCGAAGCGGACCTGCAGCACGACCTTGACCGCCGCCGCCCCGGCACCTCTCGCTATACCACACAGCGCCGCGAACCGGACCAGGTGAAAATACTCTCCGGCGTGTTTGAAGGCGTCACCACCGGCACCAGCATCGGCCTGCTGATTGAAAACACCGATCAGCGCTCGCAGGATTACAGCGCTATTAAAGATGTGTTTCGTCCCGGCCATGCTGATTACACCTACGAACAAAAATATGGCCTGCGCGACTACCGCGGCGGCGGGCGCTCCTCAGCGCGTGAAACCGCGATGCGCGTGGCGGCGGGCGCCATCGCTAAAAAATATCTGGCGCAGAAATTCGGCGTGCAGATCCGCGCCTGCCTGACGCAGATGGGCGATATTCCGCTGGAAATCAAAGCGTGGGATCAGGTGGAGCAGAACCCGTTTTTCTGTCCGGACCCGGATAAAATCGACGCGCTGGATGAACTGATGCGGGCGCTCAAGAAAGAGGGCGACTCGATCGGCGCGAAGGTGACTGTCGTGGCGGACGGCGTACCGCCGGGCCTCGGCGAGCCGGTATTCGACCGTCTTGATGCTGATATCGCCCATGCGCTGATGAGCATCAACGCGGTGAAAGGGGTGGAAATTGGCGAAGGTTTCGGCGCGGTGGCGCTCAAGGGCAGCCAGAACCGCGATGAAATCACCAAAGCGGGATTCCAGAGCAACCATGCGGGCGGCATTCTCGGCGGCATCAGCAGCGGCCAGCAGATCGTCGCGCATATCGCGCTGAAGCCCACCTCCAGCATTATGGTGCCGGGCCGCACCCTCAACCGCTTCGGCGAAGAGGTTGAGATGGTGACGCGCGGGCGCCACGATCCCTGCGTGGGGATCCGCGCGGTGCCGATCGCCGAAGCGATGCTGGCTATCGTGCTGATGGATCACCTGCTGCGTCAGCGCGCCCAGAACGCCGACGTCAGCACAACACTGCCTCGCTGGTAAACGCATGAAAAAAGCACTCTGCGCGCTGCTGGCTCTCTGTGCCAGCAGCGCGGTTTTCGCCGCCACACCGTGGCAAAAAATCAGTCATCCTATTCCCGGCAGCGCCCAGTCTATCGGCGCGTTTTCCAACGGCTGTATCGTGGGCGCGCAAGCGCTGCCGCTTAACGACGATGCTTATCAGGTGATGCGCACCGACCAGCGTCGCTATTTCGGTCATCCGGATCTGGTGCGTTTTATCCAGCGCCTCAGTGGTGAAACGCATCGCCTCGGCATGGGCACCGTGCTGGTAGGTGATATGGGAATGCCTGCGGGCGGACGGTTTAACGGCGGTCACGCCAGCCACCAGACCGGGCTTGATGTCGATATCTTCCTGCAACTGCCGAAAACGCGCTGGAGCGCCGCACAGCTGCTCAAGCCCCAGGCGCTGGATCTGGTGGCGCGCGACGGAAAATCGGTTGTGCCTTCATTGTGGAAACCGGAAATCGGCGGGCTTATCAAGCTTGCTGCGCTGGATGATGAAGTGACGCGTATTTTTGTCAATCCGGCCATTAAGCAGCAACTTTGTCTGGACGCCGGGCCGGATCGCGACTGGCTGCGCAAAGTGCGCCCGTGGTTCCAGCACCGCGCCCATATGCATGTGCGCCTGCGCTGTCCGGCTGACAGCCTTGAGTGCGAAGAGCAAGCGCCGCCGCCGCCAGGCGATGGCTGCGGCGAGGAGCTGCAAAGTTGGTTTATCCCCGCGAAACCGGGCGGACAGGCGCCAGTGAAGAAAGCGCCGCCGCCGCCACCGCCTTCCTGTCAGGCGCTGCTGGATGAGCATGTACTTTAAGGATAAGTAAATGGATCTCTTTATGGTTTCCCCGCTGCTGCTTGGCGTGTTGTTTTTCGTCGCCATGCTGGCGGGGTTTATCGACGCGCTGGCGGGCGGCGGCGGGCTGCTGACCGTGCCTGCGTTGCTGGCGGCGGGCATGTCGCCCGCGCAGGCGCTGGCCACCAATAAGCTGCAGGCCTGCGGCGGTTCAATCTCTTCCTCGCTCTATTTTATCCGTCGCGGCGTGGTGGATCTCAAATCGCAGAAGCTTAACATTCTGATGACCTTCATCGGTTCGACTACCGGCGCGCTGCTGGTGCAGCATGTGAAATCTGACGTGCTGCGCCAGATCCTGCCGCTGCTGGTTATCGGCATCGGCCTCTATTTTCTGCTGATGCCGCGCCTTGGCGAAGAGGACCGGCAACGTCGTCTCTATGGCCTGCCTTTTGCGCTGGTGGCCGGGGGCTGCGTGGGCTTTTATGACGGCTTCTTCGGCCCTGGCGCAGGCTCGTTTTACGCGCTGGCCTTTGTCACGCTCTGCGGCTATAACCTTGCTAAATCCACCGCTCACGCCAAGGTGCTGAACGCCACCTCGAATATTGGTGGCCTGCTGCTGTTTATTATCGGCGGCAAAGTGGTGTGGGGGACCGGATTTATTATGCTGGCGGGGCAGTTTTTGGGCGCCCGCCTGGGTTCAAGACTGGTGCTGAGCAAAGGCCAGAAGCTTATTCGCCCGATGATAGTAATTGTCTCGGCGGTCATGAGCGCCAAACTTTTATATGACAGCCATGGAACGGAAATTCTGCAAGCCTTAGGGATAAACTAATGAGTAAAGAACACCATTACCAACAGCTAATAGAGATATTCGACGGCTGCTTTGCCGGAGAATTTAATACCCGTCTGATTAAAGGCGACGATGAGCCTGTTTATCTTCCGGCTGACGACGACGCGCCTTACAACCGGGTGGTTTTCGCCCACGGTTTTTACGCCAGCGCTTTGCATGAGATTTCGCACTGGTGTATTGCGGGCAAAGCGCGGCGCGAGCTGGTGGACTTCGGCTACTGGTACTGCCCGGACGGACGCGACGAAGCCACGCAGCACCAGTTTGAAGATGTTGAAGTGAAGCCGCAGGCGCTGGAATGGCTCTTTTGCGCGGCGGCGAATTTTCCGTTTAACGTTAGCTGCGACAACCTGAGCGGCAATTTTGACCCGGATCGCATCGCTTTTCAGCGTCGGGTGCACGCTCAGGTGATGACCTATCTGGAGCAGGGGATCCCGACGCGCCCGGCGCGTTTTATCGCTGCTCTGCAAGATTACTACCAGACGCCGCCGTTTACGGCGGAGCAATTTCCATGGCCGGAAGACTTGTGCTGATCGCCATAGTACTGAAAGAGGAAAGAAGATGATCGCGGAATTTGAAGCACGCATTCTGGCGCTGATTGACGACATGGTAGCGCATGCCAGCGATGATGAACTGTTCGCCAGCGGCTACCTGCGCGGGCACCTGACGCTGGCGGTAGCCGAGCTTGAGCAGGGCGACGATCATTCGCCGGAAGCGGTGTATGCGAAAGTGACCAACAGCCTTGAAACCGCCATTCATGCCGGCGAGCTCTCCCCGCGCGACCAGGCGCTGGTGCTTGGCATGTGGGATAACCTGTTCCAGCAGGCGAAGTTGAAGTAACCCTCGGGTCTTAACTTGCACCGCTCCTCTTCCTGACGGGGAGGAGCGGTTCAGGTATGCGTGAACGACTCCGGGCTGAAAAAGCGTAGCGCCTTTCCCACCCACTGCGACACTCACATCACTTCACCGCTTTTCCTTTCAGCAGCTTTCGCACCCATAGACGGTTGGGGTTCAGCGCCGCAAGCGTTGCGCTATCCAGCGGCAGCGGGTCATCGTTCATTTGCGAAGCGAGAATTTCCGCGGCCAGCGGCGCGCTGCACAGCCCGCGGGAGCCAAGCGCGCCCAGCATAAAGAGATTGGCGTGAACCGGGGCGGGGGCGGCGTTTTCCGGCGCGGCGGCAAGCGTCGCGTATTGCGAAAGCGTTGCTTCGTAGTCCGCCACGTTGCCCACCATCGGCAAGTGGTCGCGCGTTGCGCACCTCACGCCGCAGCGCGCTTCGCCGCCGCTGACATCCACTTCCTGCGCCCAGTCGGCCTGCGGCAGGCAGTCAATCAGCCGCTGGCGGTTATGCTGCTGATCCGCCTCGTTATAAACCATCTGCTCGCGTCCGCGATGATAGCTTGCGCCGATACAGTGCATGCCGTTGGCCGGGTTTTGCGGCGTCAGGTAACCGTCATAGCAGAGCACCTGGCGCAGCTTGCCAAGCGCTGGCGCGGTAGGAATATGGCTTACCTGGCCGCCGACCGGGTAAACCGGCAGCGGCGCCGTCTGTTCAAAGCGGCTTATCTGCCAGCCGTTCGCCAGCACGGCGGCCTGATGGTAAGCCTGCTCGCCGTTATCAAAATCGAGCCTCCAGCCGGTTTGCTCCTGCGCGAGCGCAGTAACGCGGCGACGATAACGCGTTTTTAACCCCAGCTTGCAGGCAAGCTCCAGCACGCCCGCCGTGAGTTGGGCGGGGCACAGCCAGCCGCCCTGCGCATATTCAATGCCGCCGCAGCCGGTGCGTACGCCCGCACGCGCTTCCACTTCCTGCGCCGTAACCGCCCGCGCCAGCGGCTGGGGCAAATCCAGGCTCAGCATCTGGTCAATCTTCTGCTGGCTTTTTTCATCGAAGCCGAGCTGCGTGACGCCGCACCAGTCGTGGTCGAATGACACCGGCAGGCTGTCGTAAAGACGACGCGCAAACGTAAAAGCAGCGGGGAAAAAGCGTGCCAGCGCGGCGTCGTGCTGGCTTAGCAGCGGATAAAGCGCGCCCTGGCGGTTGCCGGATGCGCCCTGAGCCGGAGCCTCATCTTCACAATAAAGCGTCACCTGCCAGCCGCGGCGTAACAGCGCGAGCGAGAGCAGGGCGCTGGCGATGCCGCCGCCGATAACCGCGGCTTCCCGGGCGGAGGCAGGCGAACGGGCAAACCAGGGCGCGCGCGAAACGGCGTCGTCTCGCTCTTCAAGGATGCCGGTCAGCATTTCGCGCTTGCGCCCAAAGCCTTTGCGCTTTTGCATGGTAAAACCCGCCTCCTGCAAACCCCGGCGTACAAACCCGGCTGAGGTGAATGTCGCAAGCGTGCCTTCTTTACGCGCCAGGCGCGCCATCGCCGAGAAGAGCTTCGGCGTCCACATATCAGGGTTTTTCGCTGGCGCAAAGCCGTCCAGAAACCAGGCGTCTACCTGCTGGTTGAGCGAATCATCCAGCTCATCGACAAGCGAGTTGATATCCCCAAACCAGAGATCGAGCGTGATGCGCCCGTCGTCCAGCAGCAAACGCTGGCAGCCCGGCAGCGGCAGCGGCCATTGCTGCTGCAGCTTTTGCGCCCACGGCGCGAGTTCAGGCCAGTGGGCGTGCGCCTGCCTGAGATCCTGCGCGGTCAGCGGAAATTTTTCGAAGCTGATGAAGTGCAGGCGCTGAAGGGTCGCCTGCGGGTGGGCATGGCGAAAAGCGTCAAAGGCCTGCCAGAGCGTTAAGAAGTTGAGACCAGTGCCGAAGCCGCTTTCGGCGACGACTAACGACGAACGGGGATGCGTGAGGAAGCGTTCCGGCAAGTGATTGCCGCCGAGAAAAACATAACGGGTTTCTTCCAGCCCATTATCATTAGAAAAGTAAACGTCATCAAAATCTCGGGAAACAGGTGTACCCTCACTATTAAAGTCAAGGCTGGCCGGTTGTATCGCGTTAAGTTTCACGTAAGTTGCTCGTCTGACAGGCGGTGGCACGATCTTAACGATGTGTGTAAAGCGGTGCAAATTTCCTGATATTTTGGCTGATCGGACTTGTTCGGCGTACAAGTGTACGCTATCTTGCGACACGAATCTTACAAAGTGCGACTACAGAGGTATTGAATGAAACGTGCAGTGATTACTGGCTTGGGCATCGTTTCCAGCATCGGTAATAACCAGCAGGAAGTCCTGGCATCTCTGCGTGAAGGGCGCTCGGGGATCACTTTCTCTCAAGAATTTCTCGATTCCGGTATGCGCAGCCACGTCTGGGGTAACGTAAAACTGGACACCACGGGCCTGATTGACCGCAAAGTGGTTCGTTTCATGAACGATGCCTCTATCTATGCGTACCTTTCGATGCAGGAAGCCATCAAGGATGCAAACCTGAGCGAAGAGGTTTATCAGAACAACCCGCGCGTTGGCATCATCGCCGGTTCCGGCGGCTCTTCCAAAGCACAGGTATTTGGCGCAGACGCCATGCGCAGCCCGCGCGGTCTGAAAGCCGTTGGTCCGTATGTTGTGACCAAGGCTATGGCTTCCGCGGTCTCCGCTTGCCTGGCGACGCCGTTCAAAATCCACGGCGTGAACTATTCCATCAGCTCCGCTTGCGCGACTTCCGCACACTGCATCGGCAACGCGGTTGAGCAGATCCAGCTTGGCAAACAAGACATTGTGTTTGCCGGCGGCGGCGAAGAGCTGGGCTGGGAAATGGCCTGTGAGTTCGACGCCATGGGCGCGCTCTCCACCAAATACAACGAAACGCCGGAAAAAGCGTCCCGCACCTATGATGCGAACCGCGATGGCTTTGTTATCGCAGGCGGCGGCGGTATGGTCGTTGTGGAAGAGCTGGAGCACGCGCTGGCACGCGGCGCTCACATCTATGCTGAAATCGTCGGCTACGGCGCGACGTCTGACGGCGCAGATATGGTTGCTCCGTCGGGCGAAGGCGCGGTGCGCTGCATGAAGATGGCGATGCAGGATCTCGACGCGCCAATCGACTACCTGAACTCGCACGGCACTTCCACGCCGGTGGGCGACGTGAAAGAGCTGGGCGCTATCCGTGAAGTGTTCGGCAACAATACCCCGGCCATTTCCGCCACCAAAGCGATGACCGGCCACTCTCTGGGCGCCGCAGGCGTGCAGGAGGCGATCTACTCCCTGCTGATGCTGGAGCACGGCTTTATCGCGCCGAGCATTAACATTGAAGAGATGGATGAGCAGGCGGAAGGTCTCAATATCGTAACGGAACCGACCGTGCGCGAGCTGACGACCGTGATGTCTAACAGCTTCGGCTTTGGCGGTACCAACGCCACGCTGGTTATGCGTAAGCTGAAAGCGTAAAACGCTACCCGATAAAAAGAGCGCGAAAGCGCTCTTTTTTTTGCCTTTTTACCAGCTTCGCCCGGCGGCATCGCTGCGTCAGGCTCCCCTCAATGCCCGCTATTTTTCGGTACTGATAGTAAAGGAAATCATAAACAGGCTGTTTCAACTGGCTATTAATTCAGGGTTGTGTCTCTTTAAAAGAAATAGCTCCCCGACAGGTGGTATTAAAACCCGACGTCTTATTTTTATATTGATAACCGCCAGGATTTAGATATTAAAAAAAAGAAAAATACCGCTAATAATAAGGCGGAGGATTAATTCTTTAGTCTGCTAATTAATAAGGCTGCATCACCCTTGTTGTTAAAGAGTTGGATGCTCGTTTTGTCTGTATCATCCTCCGGTTTTCCTCACCGCCCCAGCCCTGGCAAGGGCTCAGGAGACGAGTCTGGCCTGGCGGTCGCCTCCGCCTAAGCAAAATTTATCTCCTTGTATTTAAACTAATTACATAAAAAACATTCTGCTGCATATATCTAAAATTAAAGTTTTACTGAATCAGGCCGATAGAGTGTAGCGCCACTAAAGCAAGCAAAAAGAAATATCACCTGTTTATTTTGATAATTCTTCCTGCAATAAGCAGTTCTATTCTGCTGCTGGCGGCATTTATGCAGACATATGAAAGCCGAAATTTTTAATTTGCGGAATTCAGGGAAAACTTTTTTATTAAGGCGTTAAATCGCCCGGGAGTTGTTATGCCCTCAAAAAAGTCTTTGGGTAAACGGACTTTTTCGATTACAGGGAAATCAGTTTTGATTGTGATGCTCTCTGCTTGCAGCGGCGGTGGCGGTGGCGGTGGCGGCGGCGGTGGTGACCACAGCGGCACCGTTAACGGCGTCACGGGCGACGGCGCCAGTAAGACGAGCTCGCAAAACAGCGGCGGCGCGGGTAATAACGCCAGTCCGGGCAACGACAGCGGCGTTGTGGCAACCCCGCCGGCCAACAAGACGATTTTAAAAGCGCCTGTTGCTCAGCCTGGTGGACCTGCGCTTTCCGCAGGTGAAACCGTTGTCAGCACGCCATGGAACCAGAACCTTTTCACCACCAACGCGGCGGCGGCGCGCGCGGCAGGCGTGAATGGCGCAGGCGTTACCGTTGGCGTTGCGGATACGGGCATCGACAGCCAGAACCCGGCATTGCAGGGCGCCGTGACGGGCGTGCTCAATTATGTCGACCCGGCAACCAACAACCTTAACGTAGAAGATGTGCGCGGCCACGGCACGTCGGTCGCCCAGACGCTGGCGGGCCGTACAGCCCGCGTTTTCTCCGGCGGCACCGCTTCCGGCGCGTCGCTTATCAGCGCCCGTATTATCCCCGACAGCAGCAACGCCGCCTACAGCCTTTCCCTGGCTCAGGTGAACAGCGACCTGGCGCGCGCGGGCGCGAAAATCATCAACAATTCATGGGAAATCCCGAACTGGGACACGACGAATAGCGCGACAACCAACTATTACGTCAACGCCTGGAAGCCGTTTATCGCCCAGGGCGGGCTGGTGGTTTTTGCAAGCGGCAACAGTTCCGCCGCCAACCCGAGCACCATCGCCAGCCTGCCAGTCGTTTCAGGCTCGCAGGAGCTGGAAAAAGGCTGGCTGGTGGTGACGGCGACCAACAACCTGAATGCTATTGCCTCTTACGCGAACCGCTGCGGCATCAGCAAATACAATTGCCTCGCCGCGCCGGGTAACGTTTATGTGCTTGAGGAAGACGAGCAGGGCAACGCGCAGCTGCGCCTGGTAAACGGCACCTCTTTCGCCGCGCCGCAGGTCTCAGGCGCGGCCGCGCAGGTCTGGCAGCAGTTCCCCTATTTCTCAAACGATCTGGTACGCCAGACGCTGCTTGGCACCGCCGCCGACCTCGGCGCGCCGGGGGTGGATGAGGTTTATGGTTACGGCATGCTCGACGTGGGCAAAGCCATCAAAGGCCCGGCGAAGTTCGACTGGGGCGATGTCAGCGTCTCGTTTGATGGTTACAGCTCGACCTGGCGCAACCCCATCAGCGGCGCAGGCGGGCTGATCAAAAACGGCACCGGCACGCTGGTAATGACGGAAGAAGCCACCTATACCGGCGCGACCCGCGTACTGGGCGGCATTCTCTCCGGCAAGAGCATCGCCTCTTCCGCAAGCGTCGGCAGCGCAGGCGCTCTCGACATGCGCGGCGTAAAGGGCGATGTTGATAACCGTGGATATGTGATCCTGCGCGATGGCGAAACCCGCTTCGGCGGCAACTACACGCAGTATGGCGAAGGGCATCTTGCTTTCATGCTGGGCTCTACGCTTAACGTTGCGGGTAATGCCGCGCTGGATGGCGATCTTCATGTGTTGGGCGTGCCTCAGGGTTACGTTACCAAAAGCCAGCAGGAGGTGATCAACGCCGGGTCGGTGCAGGGGCAATTCAGCAGCTTCACGCAGGAGCCTGGCGTATTCCTGGACGCTTCGGTAGGTTACAGCGCAAACCAGGTCTGGCTGAATATTCAGCGCCTTCAGGCCACGCAGGTGAGCGGCGTAAATTACACGCCAGCCGCCGCTTCCGGCGCAACGCGCCTTGAGCAGGCTTTTGTGCAACTGGATAACCAACCGGCGGACGCGCAACAAACCGCGTTTGCGGCGACGGCGGCGCAAATTCAGCAAGCGCCGACGGCGCAGGCGGCGCAGGCGACGCTTGAGAGCCTTTCCGGGCAGCTTCCGGCGGCGGGCAGTGCGATGGCCTATCAGTCCATCAACCTGAGCCAGCGCCGCGACGCAGAGCATATCGCGCAACTGATGGACGCGCCGCAAAGCCGCCAGTGGGCGGAGCGTTTCTCCTGGAACGGCAGCCTTGGCCATGCCGGTTTTGCGCCAGTCAACTACGCTGCTAACGGCTGGGTAACGGGGCAGGATACCTTTATCGACAGCAATACCTTTATCGGCAGTTCGCTGATGTTTGGCGACACCTCCGGCAGCCTGAGCAGCGGCGGTGAAAGCAGTCGCGGCACGCTGAATGAAGCGGCACTTTACGGCGGCAAAATCGTTGGCGGTTACTATGTGACCGGACGTATGGCTTCCGGCTACTACGACGGCGATCAGCGCCGCATGCTGTGGCTTGGCAGCCAGTCCGAGCGCGTCAGCAGCCGTCAGAGCGGCAGCTGGTTTACGCTTGGCAGCGAGAGCGGTTACCGCTTCAGCGGCGAGCAGTGGCAGGTTACGCCGTTTGCGGACGCGCAGTATATCAGCCTGCGTCAGAGCGCCTTCGAAGAGCAGAGCCGCAGCGGCTTCGGTCTGAAGGCGGATGACCAGACCACCGGCCGCTGGCAGGCAGGCGTGGGTTTACGCACCCGCTATACGCAGGAACTGCTGAAATATGGTCGCATTGGCGTCGGTTTCCAGACGCATTATCAGCGCACCGTCAGCCAGGAAAGCGGCCGTTATCAGGCAAGCTTTACCGGCGTTGACCAGGCTATGCCGCTGGCGGGCGTCACGGCGCCGCAGGATGTCTGGACGACGGGCGTCAGTGTGATGTGGCAATTTAATGATGATTACAGCCTGTCGTTTGGCGGTGAGCATACCCTCAGCGACGGCCGGAGCGACGCGCAGCTCGAAGCAGGCTTCAGCGTCGGCTTTTAATCACGGTAATAAAGCAAAAGGCTCCCTGCGGGGAGCCTTTTTTATTGCGGCTAGATAACCAGCCAGAGCAGAAGCAGCACGATGACAAACGCGAACAGCGCTAGCCCCGGGCGGGCCGAGAGGTTTTTCATCGGCTCAATAACCGAGGCGATAAGCGGGTTATAGATAGGCTGGATGTTACGCACTTCAAGGCTTTCCGGCGAACGTTCGGCGCGGCGGACAAACACCTGGTTGAGGATATCCTGCACCTGGGCGGTGGTCAGCAGAGTTTGCGGCGTGGCCTGATAGCGCTGCTGGGCGTAATCGCTCATCTCTTGCCATTCCCGCGGCTCCATCGGCTGGCGCAGCGCGGCCTGCACGCTGTGCAGCGTGGGCGAAGGCTGCTGGGCGAGCGTCTGGCGCGCCGTAAGCCAGGTCGTCAGCAGGGCGAAATGTTTCGCCGGGATCAGCTCGCCGGTTTTCACGCCGGAGAGTTCCAGCATCGACTGCCAGATGAGCTTCGGCGACTCGCCCGTGGCGGCAGCAAGCTTCGTCACCAGTTGGTTAAGCGTATTGTGCTCGGCAGGCTGCAACGGGCGGTCGGTGGCCGGGCGCTGCTGCGGCTGCGGAATATTCAGCTGATTATTCTGTAAAAGCGTCAACACGCTTTTAAGCTGGTCCGGCGTAAGCTGATTCAGCGCCGTGTGGCCAAACTGCTGGCGAATGTAATCGCTCGCCGCCTGGCGGTTGTTGCCCACGCTCAGCAACTCGGTAAGCTGCGACAACACCTGGCGGTTGGCATGGGTTTGCTGCGCGCTGGTCAGGCGCTGGTTCAGGTTTTGCTCGGCGGCGGGAAAATGGCGCGAGAGCAGGGGGGCGTCGCTTTTAAGCCCTAAATCATGCTTCATGCCCGCCCACACTTCCGCGCTCTGTTGCTGAGTCAGCGCAACAAGGCGGGTAATGAGGCGCTCCAGCACGGTGCGCTGCTGAGTGGAAAGCGGCTGCTCTTGCGGTGGAAGTGCGGAGGGCGGCTCGCCGGGAGGGCGCGCCGTAGCGCCCTGAATGGGTTGCATCATCAATAATCCTTAACTGACCGGACGTTGTCGCGAAACATTACCAGGCTGTTAAGTATGCCTGGCGGCGAGATTATGGCACACTTACCGGTTATCTCCCGCACAAAACAGGTACTAAAACGTGAAAATCCTCGTTGATGAAAATATGCCTTACGCCCGTGAGCTTTTCAGCCGCCTTGGCGAGGTAAAAGCGGTGCCGGGCCGTCCAATCCCGCAGAGTGAACTGGACGACGCCGAAGCGCTGATGGTGCGTTCGGTGACGAAGGTCAACCGCGACCTGCTTGCCGGTAAACGCATAAAATTCGTCGGCACCGCCACCGCCGGTACCGATCACGTTGACGAAGCGTATTTACGCGAGGCGGGCGTCGCCTTTTCCGCCGCGCCCGGCTGTAACGCCATTGCTGTGGTGGAGTATGTTTTCTCCGCGCTGATGGGGCTTGCCGAGCGCGACGGCTTTGCGCTTACCGACCGCACCGTCGGCATCGTCGGCGTCGGCAATGTCGGCTCCCGCCTTCAGGCGCGGCTGGAAGCGCTGGGCGTGCGCACGCTGTTGTGCGACCCGCCGCGCGCAGAGCGGGGCGACGACGCGGATTTCCGGCCGCTGGACGAGCTGGTTAATGAGGCGGATATCCTGACGTTCCACACGCCGCTTTATAAAGAAGGTGCTTACAAAACGCTGCATCTGGCCGATGAGGCGCTGATCCGCCGCCTCAAGCCCGGCGCCATTCTTATCAACGCCTGCCGCGGGCCGGTGGTGGATAACGCCGCGCTGCTGAAATGCCTGAACGAAGGGCAGAAGTTAAGCGTGGTGCTGGATGTGTGGGAGCCGGAGCCGGAACTCAACCTCGACCTGCTGAATAAAGTGGACATCGGCACCGCGCACATCGCCGGTTACACCCTGGAAGGCAAAGCGCGCGGCACGACGCAGGTGTTTGAAGCATTCAGCGCGTTTATCGGCCAGGCGCAGCAGGTTGCCCTCGATACGTTGCTTCCCGCGCCGGAGTTTGGCCGCATTACGCTGCACGGGCCGCTCGATCAGGCAACGCTAAAAAGACTTATCCATCTGGTGTATGATGTGCGCCGCGATGATGCGCCGCTGCGTAAAGTGGCGGGCATCCCGGGTGAGTTTGATAAGCTTCGCAAGAACTACCTTGAGCGCCGCGAATGGTCGTCTCTGTATGTGCAGTGCGACGACGCCGCCAGCGCTGAACTGTTGCAAAAGCTTGGCTTTAACGCTGTTTATCATCCGGCCCGTTAACCACTTTCTCTCATTCCCCGCCCGTAGCGCGCGGGGAATGCTTTTTTATTGTCTGGAGTAAACCACCATGTCTGAAGGCTGGAACATCGCCATACTGGGCGCCACGGGTGCCGTGGGAGAGGCCCTGCTCGAACTGCTTGCCGAGCGTCAGTTCCCGGTGGGCGAACTTTATCCTCTGGCCCGTGCGGAAAGCGCGGGCGAAACGCTGCGTTTCGCAGGCAAAAGCGTGCAGGTTCAGGATGCCGACGCGTTTGACTGGACTCAGGCGCAGCTCGCCTTTTTCGTTGCCGGCGTCGAAGCTTCCGCGCGCTATGCGGAAGAGGCGACTAACGCGGGGTGTCTGGTTATCGACTCCAGCGGCCTGTTCGCGCTGGAGCCGGATGTGCCGCTGGTCGTGCCGGATGTTAACCCGTTTGTGCTGGCCGATTACCGCAACCGTAATCTGGTGGCCGTGGCGGACAGCCTGACCAGCCAGCTGCTGTGCGCGCTCAAACCGCTGATTGACGAAGGCGGCCTTTCCCGCATTCAGGTCACCAGCCTGCTTTCCGTTTCCGCGCAGGGCAAGGCGGCAGTGGATGCGCTGGCGGGGCAGAGCGCGAAGCTGCTCAACGGCATTCCGATTGATGAAGACGATTTCTTCGGCCGCCAGCTGGCGTTTAACCTGCTGCCGATGCTGCCGGACAGCGAGGGCAGCGTGCGTCAGGAGCGCCGTCTGGTGGATGAAGTCCGTAAAGTATTGCAAGACGAGGGGCTGATTATCTCCGCAAGCCTCGTGCAGTCGCCGGTTTTCTACGGCCATGCGCAGATGGTGAATTTTGAAGCGCTGCGCCCGCTGGCGGCGGAAGAGGCGCGCGACGCCTTCGCGCGCGGTGAGGATATCGCTCTTTCTGAAGAGAGCGAGTTCCCGACGCAGGTGGGCGACGCATCCGGCAATGCTCAGCTTTCCGTAGGCTGCGTGCACAACGATTACGGCATGCCAGAGCAGATCCAGTTCTGGTCGGTGGCGGATAACGTCCGCTTTGGCGGCGCGCTGATGGCGGTAAAAACCGCGGAGAAACTCCTTCAGGAGTATTTCTACTGATGTCGGAAAGTCTGGAAAAGCCGGTAATGAAAATCGCGCTCGGCATCGAGTACGACGGCAGTAAATATTATGGCTGGCAGCGTCAGCAGGAAGTGCGAAGCGTGCAGGAGAAGCTTGAGAAAGCGCTTTCGCAGGTGGCGAACGAGCCTGTCACCATCTTTTGCGCCGGGCGCACCGACGCGGGAGTACACGCCACCGGGCAGGTTGTGCATTTCGAAACCACGGCGCAGCGTAAGGACGCGGCCTGGACGTTGGGTGTAAATGCGAATTTACCTGGTGACATCGCCGTACGCTGGGTAAAAGATGTGCCGGAAGATTTTCACGCGCGTTTTAGCGCCACGGCGCGCCGCTATCGTTACGTTATCTATAATCATCGCCTGCGCCCGGCGGTGTTGCAGCAGGGCGTGACCCATTACCACCTGCCGCTGGACGCCGAACGTATGCACCGGGCAGCGCAGTGCCTGCTTGGCGAAAACGACTTTACCTCGTTTCGCGCCGTGCAGTGCCAGTCGCGTACGCCCTGGCGCAACCTGATGCACATCAATGTAACGCGCTATGGCGCTTACGTGGTGGTGGATATCAAAGCGAACGCTTTTGTACATCATATGGTGCGCAATATCGTCGGCAGTCTGATGGAAATCGGCTGCGGCAACCAGCCGGAAACCTGGATGGCGGAACTGCTGGCGGCGAAGGACAGAACCCTTGCCGCCGCCACAGCGAAAGCGGAAGGGCTCTATCTGGTTTCGGTGGACTACCCGGCGCATTTCGCGCTGCCCAGACCGCCGATGGGACCCCTTTTTTTAGCTGACTGAATGCTGTTGAGGAAGGCAAAACATGATGGATGCTATCCGCTTTATCGTTGATTTTATTTTGCACATCGATGTGCATCTGGCCGAACTGGTGGCCGCCTACGGCGTCTGGGTTTACGCCATACTGTTCCTGATTTTGTTCTGCGAAACGGGGCTGGTGGTGACGCCGTTTTTACCGGGCGACTCGCTGCTGTTTGTGGCGGGGACGCTCTCCGCGCTGCCTTCCAACGATCTCAACGTGCATCTGATGGTCGTACTGATGGTGATTGCCGCTATTCTTGGCGATGCGGTGAACTACACTATCGGGCGTCTGTTCGGCGCGAAGCTTTTCAGCAACCCGGACTCGAAAATCTTCCGGCAGAGCTATCTTGATAAAACGCATGCGTTTTACGAGCGCCACGGCGGCAAGACGATCATTCTGGCGCGCTTCGTGCCGATTGTGCGCACTTTCGCGCCGTTCGTCGCTGGCATGGGCCATATGTCCTACCGCCATTTCGCTTTCTATAATGTGATTGGCGCGCTGTTGTGGGTGCTTATCTTTACCTACGCTGGCTATTTCTTCGGCACCATACCGTTGATTCAGGAAAACCTGAAAGTGGTTATGGTGTTGATTATTCTCGCGTCTGTCTTGCCGGGCGTTTATGAAGTGGTGCGCCACAAGCGCGCCGCGGCGCGGCAGTCAAAATAACGGCCATAAGCGGTTCGACCACTTTTTTATCCAAAGTCGCGGGCCGTTATGGTTTAATGAACAGCATTTATGGTCTGTCGGGGGCAAAAATGGCATTATGCGCCCCCACAGAAAAACTGGCATCGACCAGGTTCAGGCAGAAAGGTCATCAATGAGCTGGATTGAACGAATTCTCAATAAAAGCAATATTACCCCCACCCGCAGGGCGAACATTCCGGAAGGCGTGTGGACCAAGTGCGACAACTGCGGCCAGGTGCTTTATCGCGCCGAGCTGGAGCGCAACCTGGAGGTCTGCCCGAAGTGCGACCACCATATGCGCATGGCGGCCCGCGATCGTCTGCATAGCCTGCTGGACGAAGGTTCACTGGTGGAACTGGGTAGTGAGCTTGAGCCGAAAGATGTGCTGAAGTTCAAAGATTCCAAAAAATACAAAGACCGTCTGGCAACCGCCCAGAAAGAGACCGGCGAAAAAGACGCGCTGATCGTTATGAAAGGCACCCTGCATGGGATGCCGGTTGTCGCGGCGGCCTTTGAGTTTGCTTTCATGGGCGGCTCCATGGGTTCTGTCGTCGGTGCGCGTTTTGTCCGCGCCGTTGAGCAGGCGCTGGAAGATAACTGCCCGCTGATTTGCTTCTCCGCCTCCGGTGGCGCGCGTATGCAGGAAGCGCTGATGTCGCTGATGCAGATGGCGAAAACCTCTGCGGCGCTGGCGAAAATGCAGGAGCGCGGCTTGCCGTATATCTCCGTGCTGACCGACCCAACCATGGGCGGCGTCTCCGCGAGCTTCGCAATGCTGGGCGACCTTAATATCGCCGAGCCGAAAGCGCTGATTGGCTTCGCCGGCCCGCGCGTTATCGAGCAAACCGTACGTGAAAAACTGCCGCCGGGCTTCCAGCGCAGCGAGTTTCTGATCGAAAAAGGCGCTATCGATATGATTGTCCGCCGTCCGGAGCTGCGCCTGAAGCTTGCCAGCATTCTGGCTAAGCTGATGAATCTGCCGGCGCCGAACCCGGATGCGCCGCGCGAAGCGGTCGTGGTTCCGCCCGCGCCGGAACAGGGTCAGCAAGAGGCCTGATAGTCTTGAAGGGCAGGCCGCACCGGCGCTGCCCTTTTTCTTTTCTGAACCGTAACCAGGATACGGGCATCATGGAACAGCAATCTATTCCGCAAGCCACGTCGCCTCTGGCCACGTGGCTTTCTTATCTGGAAAACCTGCACAGTAAAACCATCGACATGGGTCTTGAGCGCGTCTCCCGCGTGGCGGCCGCGCTTGGCGTAACCAAACCCGCACCGTTCGTTTTCACCGTCGCGGGCACTAACGGCAAGGGCACCACCTGCCGCACGCTGGAAGCGGTGCTGATGGCGGCCGGCTACAAGGTCGGGGTGTACAGTTCCCCGCATCTGGTGCGGTATACCGAACGCGTGCGCGTGCAGGGCAAAGAATTGCCCGAGGCGCGCCATACCGCCTCCTTCGCGGAAATCGAAACGGCGCGGGGCGAAACCTCGCTCACCTATTTCGAATACGGCACGCTCTCGGCGCTGTGGCTTTTTAAGCAGGCGCAGCTGGATGTGGTTATCCTCGAAGTCGGGCTGGGCGGCCGTCTGGATGCGACTAACCTGGTGGACGCGGATGTGGCTGCGGTCACCAGCATCGCGCTCGATCATGTTGACTGGCTGGGGCCGGATCGCGAAAGCATCGGTCGCGAAAAAGCGGGCGTTTTCCGCCAGGGCAAACCGGCCGTGGTGGGCGAGCCGGATATGCCCCACACCATCGCCGACGTGGCCGCGGAGAAAGGCGCGCTGCTGCTGCGCCTCGGCGCGGACTGGAGCTATGAGGTGAGTGAAAGAGGCTGGCGGTTTACTGACGCTCAGGGCGCGCTTGAAAACCTGCCGCTGCCGCAGGTGCCGCAGCCTAACGCCGCCACGGCGTTCGCCGCGCTGCGCGCAAGTGGGCTGGCGATAAGCGAAGAGGCTATCCGCGAGGGAATTGCCCGCGCAACGCTGCCGGGACGTTTTCAGATTGTGAGCGACTCCCCGCGCCTGATCCTCGATGTGGCGCATAATCCTCATGCGGCGGCTTACCTGGCCGAACGCCTGCGTCAGTTGCCAACGCGCGGCCGGGTGCTGGCGGTGATCGGCATGCTGCATGACAAAGATATCGCCGGGACGCTGGCCTGTCTGGAGCCTGTAGTCGATAGCTGGTATTGTGCCCCTCTGGAAGGGCCCCGTGGCGCCAGCGCAGAGCAGTTAATTGAGCATCTCGGCGCAGGCGAGGTTTTCGCAAGCGTGGCCCAGGCCTGGCGTGCGGCGATGGCGCAGGCGCAGGCGTCAGATACGGTGCTGGTGTGTGGGTCGTTCCACACGGTAGCGCAGGTAATGGAAGAGATGGACGCGGGGAGAACCGGTGGCGAGTAAGTTTCAGAACCGATTAGTGGGAACCATTGTGCTGGTGGCGCTCGGGGTAATCGTGCTGCCCGGGCTGCTTGACGGAAAGAAAAAGCATTATCAGGATGAGTTCGCCGCTATTCCTCTGGTGCCGAAACCAGGCGACACGAACGAACCCGATATGCTGCCGGCGGCCACTCAGGCGCTGCCGGCTCAGCCGCCGGAAGGGGCGGCGGAAGAGGTGAGGGCGGGCAACGCGGCGACCTCTTCTATTGATACCACGCGCCTGCCGGCGGAAACCGGCGCGGGCATTGACGAAGTACCGGAAGAGGTGCAGCCGAAGCCCAAACCGAAGCCGGTTGAGAAACCTAAGCCGGTAGAGAAGCCGCAGAGCAAACCGCAGCGCGATAAAACCGATGAGCAGCTGGCGATGCTGAGCGAAGAGGAAAAGCCTGCCGCGAAGCCGACCCAGAACAAACCGGAAGCGCCGCCTGCCGGTAAAGCCTACGTGGTGCAGCTGGGTGCGCTGAAAAATGCCGACAAAGTAAATGAAATTGTTGGTAAACTTCGCGCCAGCGGCTATCGCGTTTATACCTCGCCTTCAACGCCGGTGGCGGGGAAAATCACCCGCATCCTGGTTGGCCCGGAAGCGTCAAAAGATAAGCTTAAAGGTTCGCTTGGCGAACTGAATAAGATTTCCGGCCTTAATGGCGTGGTGATGAACTATAGCGTGAACTGATAAAAGCGCGCCGGCCAGGCGCGTGAATCGCCAGCCGCCAGCGAAGCGGTCAGGGCAATAAGTAAGCGAAACGGGCCTTAACCGCGGCGCGCGGGATAATGGCGTTGAATCTTTTTTCAACGCCATTTTTTATTGAAGTGGGATAAGGAAACCCTACGCAAACGTTTTCTTTTTCTGTTAGAATGCGCCCCGAACTGGACGTCAGGGCGATTTATCGTGGGACACATTCATGGTCTGGATAGATTACGCCATTATTGCGGTGATCGGCTTCTCCTGTCTGATTAGCCTTATCCGCGGGTTTGTGCGGGAAGCGTTATCACTGGTGACGTGGGGCTGTGCTTTCTTTGTCGCCAGCCATTACTACACTTACCTGGCAGTCTGGTTCACTGGCTTTGAGGACGAACTGGTACGAAATGGGATTGCTATCGCGGTGCTGTTTATCGCGACGCTTATCGTCGGTGCGGTGGTCAACTATGTGATTGGCGCGCTGGTGGAGAAAACCGGCCTGTCGGGGACAGACAGGGTGTTGGGGATCTGTTTCGGTGCTTTACGAGGAGTGCTGATTGTCGCCGCCATTCTGTTCTTTCTGGATACCTTTACCGGCCTGTCGAAAAGCGAAGACTGGCAAAAGTCGCAGCTCATTCCGCAATTCAGTTTCATCATCAGGTGGTTTTTTGATTACCTGCAAAGCTCGTCAAGTTTCTTACCCCGGTAATCGTGCCGGGGGCAGGCTTTGAATTGAGGAAAAGACAACATGTGCGGTATTGTCGGTATCGCCGGTGTTATGCCGGTAAACCAGTCGATTTATGACGCGTTAACGGTGCTTCAGCACCGTGGGCAGGATGCCGCAGGCATCATCACCATTGATGCTAACAACTGCTTCCGTCTGCGTAAGGCAAACGGTCTGGTGAATGATGTATTCGAAGCCCGCCATATGCAGCGTCTGCAGGGCAATATGGGCATCGGCCATGTGCGCTATCCGACCGCAGGCAGCTCCAGCGCTTCCGAGGCGCAGCCGTTCTACGTCAACTCCCCGTATGGCATCACGCTTGCCCACAACGGCAACCTGACCAACGCCCATGAGCTGCGCAAAATGCTGTTCCAGGAAAAGCGCCGCCATATCAACACCACCTCCGATTCCGAAGTTCTGCTGAATATTTTTGCGAGCGAATTAGATAACTTTCGCCACTATCCGCTGGAAGCGGACAACATTTTCGCCGCCATCGCCGCCACCAATCGCCTGATTCGCGGCGCTTACGCTTGCGTGGCGATGATCATCGGCCACGGCATGGTCGCTTTCCGCGACCCGAACGGCATCCGTCCGCTGGTGCTGGGCAAGCGCGACGTGGGCGACGGCCGCACCGAGTATATGGTCGCTTCTGAGAGCGTGGCGCTGGATACGCTGGGCTTTGAGTTCCTGCGCGACGTGGCGCCGGGCGAAGCGGTTTACATCACCGAAAAAGGCCAGCTCTTTACCCGCCAGTGCGCGGATAACCCGGTGAGCAACCCGTGCCTGTTTGAATATGTGTATTTCGCGCGTCCGGACTCGTTCATCGACAAGATCTCTGTCTACAGCGCCCGCGTAGGAATGGGCAAAAAGCTCGGCGAGAAAATCGCCCGCGAATGGGAAGATCTGGATATCGACGTGGTTATTCCTATCCCGGAAACCTCCTGCGATATCGCGCTCGAAATCGCCCGCATTCTGGACAAGCCGTACCGCCAGGGGTTTGTGAAAAACCGCTACGTGGGCCGCACCTTTATCATGCCGGGTCAGCATCTGCGCCGTAAGTCGGTGCGCCGCAAGCTTAACGCCAACCGCGCCGAGTTCCGCGATAAGAACGTGTTGCTGGTGGATGACTCCATCGTACGCGGCACCACGTCTGAGCAGATTATCGAGATGGCGCGTGAAGCGGGCGCGAAAAAGGTTTACCTCGCTTCCGCCGCGCCGGAGATTCGCTTCCCGAACGTTTACGGCATTGATATGCCAAGCGCCAATGAGCTTATCGCCCACGGTCGCGAAGTGGACGAAATACGCCAGATTATCGGCGCCGACGGGCTGATTTTCCAGGATCTCAACGATCTGATCGAGGCGGTGCGCGCTGAGAACCCGGACATTCAGCAGTTCGAATGCTCTGTGTTTAACGGCGTGTATGTGACCAAAGATGTGGATCACAACTATCTGGAATACCTGGATTCCTTGCGTAACGACGACGCCAAAGCGGTGATGCGGCAGAACGAAGTGGAAAACCTCGAGATGCATAACGAAGGCTAAGCTTTCCGCTTCACTTTGATAAAACGCGAACTTTTCAGTTCGCGTTTTGTTTTTCAGGGGTGGCAGATTTGCATCTCGCGGCGTCTTGCGGCAAAGTCAGCGCAACATCAAAGCAGGGGCGATAGCATGAAACGACTCATAGTGGGCATTTCCGGGGCGAGCGGCGCGATTTACGGCGTGCGCCTGTTACAGGTATTACAGAACCTTGCGGAAATTGAAACCCATCTGGTGATGAGTCAGGCGGCGCGCCAGACGCTGTCGCTGGAAACGAATTTTTCCCTGCGCGAAGTGCAGGCGCTGGCAAATGTAGTGCATGACGCCCGGGATATCGCCGCCAGCATCTCTTCCGGTTCGTTTAAAACCGACGGCATGGTCATTTTGCCTTGTTCGATTAAAACCCTTTCCGGCATTGTTAACAGCTATACCGACGGGCTGCTCACCCGCGCGGCGGACGTGGTGCTGAAAGAGAGAAGGACGCTGGTATTGTGCGTGCGCGAAACGCCGCTGCACCTGGGCCATCTGCGGTTGATGACCCAGGCGGCGGAACTGGGCGCGGTGATTATGCCGCCAATGCCGGCGTTTTATCACCGTCCGCAAAGCCTGGACGACGTGATTAACCAGACCGTAAACCGGGTGCTGGATCAGTTTGACATTACGCTGCCGGAAGATCTTTTCGCCCGCTGGCAGGGCGCCTGATCGCGGTAAGCTGCGCCAACAACGTGCAATACCGTGCGGCGCGCCTCATTTTGGGGCGATTCTGTAACAGCGATCATATCCTGCAAAATTAATCCCACCTTTTTGCTTTTCCCGCTGAGATTCCGAGGCGGGGAGTGCTATCTTTCCCTCAGATAACGTTGTTGCAACCTTCCATTAACATTATTTGGCGCAATTTTCAGGCGCAGAAAAGTGGCATGAGAAGTGCAATACGATAGCTGTTACACACAACAACACAACACAACACAACACAACACAACGCAACAGATAATAAAATCAGCAAACTTGAGGGTAATGTATGAAGAAGAAGGTGCTCGCTCTGTCTTTACTGCTCGGCCTGACTGGCGCGTCGAGCGTATTCGCAGCGCTCCCACAGACGGTTCGTATTGGTACGGATGCCACCTATGCGCCGTTCTCTTCAAAAGATGCGAAGGGCGACTTTGTCGGCTTTGATATCGACCTTGGCAACGAGATGTGCAAGCGCATGCAGGTGAAATGCACCTGGGTTGGCAGCGACTTTGACTCCCTGATCCCGTCTCTGAAGGCGAAGAAAATCGACGCCATTATCTCCTCACTCTCCATCACCGAAAAACGTCAGCAGGAAATCGCGTTTTCCGACAAGCTCTACGCTGCCGATTCCCGTCTGATCGCCGCGAAAGGCTCGCCCATTCAGCCGACCATCGACTCGCTGAAAGGCAAACACGTGGGCGTGTTGCAAGGCTCCACGCAGGAAGCGTATGCCAATGAAAAATGGCGCAACGCGGGCGTGGATGTGGTGGCTTACCAGAACCAGGACTTGATCTACTCCGACCTGACGGCAGGTCGCCTGGATGCCGCTTTGCAGGATGAAGTGGCCGCCAGCGAAGGCTTTCTGAAACAGCCGGCCGGTAAAGGGTACGATTTTGCCGGCCCGTCGGTGAAAGATAAGAAATATTTCGGCGACGGCACCGGCATTGGCCTGCGCAAGGATGACGCCGAGCTGAAAGCGGCATTCGATAAGGCTTTCGCCGAGCTGCGTAAAGATGGCACTTACGACAAAATGGCGAAGAAATACTTCAACTTTAATGTCTATGGCGATTGATACTCATCGGTAACGCGACGGCCCGGTAACACGGGCCGTCAGATTAACTGGCGGTTCGCTTGTAAAGGCGTGCTTTTTCCTGGTGCGCGCCTGGCTAAGTTGCATCATCACGGTGCAATTGACGCCCCAGAATGGGGCGATACTGCATAGTTAAGCATTTGAGAGCGGAAAAGGTGCATGCGCACCGATAATTTTTTGCTTTAGAATGCACAAAAATGGCACGATAACTGCACCTTCCAGGTTATAAAAAAGTGTCCATTGCGCGTTTACTGAGGATTAATATGAAAAAACGGCTGTTATCGCTTTCTCTGGTGCTGGCTTTTTCCAGCGTTTCCATGGCCTTCGCCGCGATCCCCCAAAAATTACGTATCGGTACCGACCCCACTTACGCGCCTTTTGAATCCAAAAACGCGCAGGGCGAACTGGTGGGATTTGATATCGATCTGGCGAAAGAGCTTTGCAAGCGTATTCAGACGCAGTGCACCTTTGTGGAGAACCCACTTGATGCGCTCATCCCTTCGCTGAAAGCGAAAAAAATCGACGCCATCATGTCTTCGCTCTCCATTACTGAGAAGCGCCAGCAGGAAATCGCCTTCACCGACAAGCTTTACGCCGCCGATTCTCGCCTGGTGGTGGCCAAAGGCTCGCCCATTCAGCCCACTCTTGAGGCGCTGAAAGGCAAACGCGTGGGCGTGCTGCAGGGCACCACGCAGGAGACGTACGGCAATGTGCACTGGGCGCCGAAAGGGGTTGAGATTGTCTCCTACCAGGGGCAGGACAATATTTACGCCGACCTGACGGCGGGCCGCATCGACGCCGCGTTCCAGGATGAGGTGGCTGCCAGCGAAGGCTTCCTCAAGCAGCCCATCGGCAAAAACTACCAGTTCGGCGGCCCGTCCATTAAAGACGAGAAACTGTTCGGCGTGGGCACCGGCATGGGGCTGCGTAAAGAAGATAACGAGCTGCGCGAAGCGCTGAATAAGGCGTTTGCGCAAATGCGCGCCGACGGCACCTACGACAAGCTGGCGAAGCAGTATTTTGATTTCAACGTATACGGTGACTAACGTTCGCCTGTAGCAGCACGTTTAAGGAGAAAGGCTTGCGGGCCTTTCTCTTAACGTCAGCGGCAAGGCGAAACGCGTTACCCGCAAAGACCGCACTGACGACAGGACTGGCAGCATGTTGTATGGGTTTTCAGAAGTGATTTTACAGGGGGCCATCGTCACGCTTGAACTGGCGATAAGCTCCGTCATCCTTTCCGTTATTATTGGCCTTGTCGGCGCGGGCGCGAAGCTTTCCCGCAACCGTCCGCTGGCATGGGTGTTCGAAGGCTATACCACGCTTATTCGCGGCGTACCGGATTTGGTGCTGATGCTGCTGATTTTCTATGGCCTGCAGATTGCCCTCAACACCGTTACCGACGCGATGGGAATGGATCAGTTTGATATCGACCCGATGGTCGCGGGCATTATTACGCTGGGCTTTATCTACGGCGCGTACTTTACCGAAACGTTCCGCGGCGCCTATATGGCGGTGCCGAAAGGGCATATCGAGGCGGCGACCGCTTTTGGCTTTACGGGCTCGCAAACCTTTCGCCGCATTCTGTTTCCGGCCATGATGCGTTACGCGCTGCCGGGCATCGGCAACAACTGGCAGGTGATTTTAAAAGCCACGGCGCTGGTTTCCCTGCTGGGGCTGGAAGATGTGGTCAAAGCGACCCAGCTTGCCGGGAAAAGCACCTGGCAGCCGTTCTACTTCGCGATTGTCTGCGGGGTTATCTATCTGGTGTTTACTACCGTGTCAAACGGCGTGCTGCTGCTGCTTGAGCGCCGCTACAGCGTGGGCGTGAAGAGGGCAGACCTGTGATCGAGATTATTCAGGAATACTGGAAATCCTTGCTGTGGACCGACGGTTACCGCTTTACCGGCGTGGCCATCACGCTCTGGCTGCTGATCGCTTCCGTGGTGATGGGCGGCATTCTGGCGCTGTTTCTGGCAATTGGCCGCGTCTCCAGCAATAAGTTTATTCAGTTCCCCATCTGGCTGTTTACCTATGTGTTCCGCGGTACGCCGCTCTATGTCCAGCTGCTGGTGTTCTACTCCGGCATGTATACGCTTGAGGTGGTGAAGGGCACCGAGCTGCTCAACGCCTTCTTTCGCAGCGGGCTGAACTGTACGGTGCTGGCGCTGACGCTTAACACCTGCGCCTATACCACGGAGATTTTCGCCGGCGCCATTCGTTCCGTGCCGCACGGCGAAATCGAAGCGGCGCGCGCCTACGGCTTTTCGCGCGTGAAAATGTATCGCTGCATTATTCTGCCTTCGGCGCTGCGCATCGCGCTGCCGGCTTACAGCAACGAAGTGATCCTGATGCTGCACTCTACGGCGCTGGCCTTTACCGCCACGGTGCCGGACCTGCTGAAGATAGCCCGCGACATCAACTCCGCTACCTATCAGCCGTTCACCGCCTTTGGCATTGCCGCGGTGCTCTATCTGATAATTTCTTATGTTCTGATTAGCCTCTTCCGCAAGGCGGAAAAGCGCTGGCTGGGGCACGTTAAACCCGTTTCCTCGTCGCACTGAGTGATCACGCATGTCTGAGAATAAATTAAACGTTACCGATCTGCACAAACGCTACGGCGAACATGAAGTGCTGAAAGGGGTTTCGCTGAAAGCGAACGCCGGGGATGTTATCAGCATCATCGGCTCTTCCGGCTCCGGGAAAAGCACATTCCTGCGCTGCATTAACTTCCTCGAAAAGCCGAGCGAAGGGTCTATCGTCGTTAATAACCAGAACATTACGCTGGTGCGCGATAAAGATGGCCAGCTTAAGGTGGCGGACAAAAATCAGCTTAGGTTGCTGCGCACCCGCCTGACCATGGTGTTCCAGCACTTTAATCTCTGGAGCCACATGACGGTGCTGGAGAACGTAATGGAAGCGCCGATCCAGGTGTTGGGCTTAAGCAAGCACGAAGCCCGCGAACGCGCGCTGAAATACCTCGCTAAGGTAGGTATTGACGAGCGCGCCCAGGGCAAATACCCGGTGCACCTCTCAGGCGGCCAGCAGCAGCGCGTTTCCATCGCCCGCGCGCTGGCGATGGAGCCGGAAGTGCTGTTGTTCGACGAACCCACCTCCGCGCTCGACCCGGAGCTGGTGGGCGAAGTGTTGCGCATTATGCAGCAACTCGCCGAAGAGGGGAAAACGATGGTGGTGGTGACCCATGAGATGGAGTTTGCCCGCCACGTTTCCACCCACGTTATCTTCCTGCATCAGGGAAAAATTGAAGAGGAGGGGGCGCCGGACGAACTCTTCGGCAACCCGAAAAGCCAGCGCCTGCAACAGTTTCTGAAAGGGTCGCTGAAGTAATATGCAGGCTGCCGGCTTGCCCGGCAGCCTTTATCACAGCGACAGCAGCCGGTTCGCCGTGGCTTCATCCGTCACCAGTCCGTTTACCCAGCGCCCCGCCACAGCCGCGCGAATGGCGGCATACTTACGCTCGCCGCCCGCGAAGCCGATAATATTTCGTGTGGTGTTCGCCTCAAGCGGCACGCTGGTCAACAGCGCATCCAGTTCACTGTAGATTCGCTCTCCTTGCTGGTTGAAAAAATGGCCGAGCATTTCGCCCGCGGCGCCTTTGCTTTGCAGGTCGCTGACCTGTTGATCGGTAATAAATCCTTCCGCATTCAGGGGGCAGCCTGGCGAAACCTCGCCGATGCCAAGGAAGATGACGCTGGCGTTTAATGCGCGTTGAGTGACGCGCTGATAAACCTGATGTCGGCACCACATTTCACGATCGTCAGGGCTGTCGGCATAGAGCGGCGCGGGAATAAAGAAATATTTACCCTGCATTTTTTCCGCCATTTTCAGCGGCACATCGTAGCGCGTGCCTGAGTCATCCCGCGCGATAGCGCCAATCATAGAAACGCAGTGATGCTGCGGACGCTCTGTCCAGGGCAGGGCATCGATAATGGCGCGCAAGGTTTTACCCGAACCGATGCCGAAGGTCTGCGGTGTGTCTTCGCTAATAAACTGCGACATCACTTCTGCGCCTTCTACCGCCAGCATCTGCTGTACGGCGTCATCATCAAGCTGGCCTGAAGGAACCACGCGGCAAAGCGTTAGCCCGAACTTTGCGCTCAGCGCCTGCGCCAGGGCAAGACAATGGGTAACCGGATGCGCAATCTTAACGCTCACCATGCCTTGCTCGCGGGCGGCAGATACTAACCTCTGGGCGACCTGGCGAGAAAGCCCCAGCGACTGAGCAATCTCCTGCTGTGTTAATCCCGCCACGTAATACATCCATGCGGCGCGCGCCGCCAGCTCCTGTTTTTTCTCTTCTTTGTTCATGCCCGCTCCTCAATTTTTCTGCCGCTAGTTTACGGCCTGACGCTATGTTTTGTTAGCCGGGCAATTGTCACGTTAAAGAGCAAATGACCATTTTGTGATGGTTGTCGCTGAATAGTTTCCGGGGTCGCAACTACCATATAACAAACGGGCAAATGCTCAGTTAGATGGCAAATGTTTAAATTGGAGGTTGTATGGCTGCTCAGTCTGTCTGGATGCATATTGGCGCAGGGTCTTTTCATCGGGCGCATCAGGCCTGGTATCTGCATAAGCTTATTGAACAGGGCGACGATAGCTGGACTATCGCATTGGGCAATGTGCGTGACGATGCGCGCGACCTGCTGGAGCGGCTCGCGGCGCAAAACGGCGAATACATGCTGGAGACCGTGTCCCCGCAAGGCGACCGCCGCTACGAAAAAATCACCTCTGTACGGAAAGTACTGAAGTGGGATAGCGAAATTAGCGAGTTGGTGAAGCAGGGTGCCAGCGAAGAGACCCGCGTTATTGCCTTCACCGTTACCGAAGGCGGTTATTATCTTACGCCGGAGCACGAGCTCGATAGCGAGCAGGCCGATATTCAGGCGGACCTGAAAGGGGAAATCCGCACTCTGTATGGCGCGCTTACCCGCATACTTAAACAGCGTATGGCCGAAGGCGGCGCGCCCGTCACACTGTTGAATTGCGATAACCTGCGTCACAATGGCGAACGTTTTCGTCACGGCTTTCTCTCATTCCTGAAAGCAAAAGAAGAAACCGCGCTTTATGCGTGGGTGAATCGCCAGACGACCTCCCCCAATACCATGGTCGACCGCATTACGCCACGTCCCACTGCCGATGTAGCGGAGCGGGTAAAAGCCGCGACCGGCATGGCGGACCGTGCACCTGTCATGGGCGAATCGTTTATCCAGTGGGTGATAGAAGATGACTTTATCGCCGGCCGCCCGGCGCTGGAAAAAGCCGGCGTTGAGCTCGTTGATTCCGTCCTGCCGTGGGAAGAGGCGAAAATCCGCATCCTTAACGCCACGCATAGTTGCATCGCCTGGGCGGGAACGCTGGCAGGGCTTTCTTATATTGACGAAAGCACCCGCGAGCCCGCCATACGGCAAATGGCATGGGACTATGTTTCGCAGGATGTCATTCCTTCTCTCACACCTGGTACGCTTGATTTAGCGCAATACCGGGATGTGGTGCTGGCCCGTTTTAGCAACCCCTACATCAAAGACACCAACCAACGCGTAGCCGCCGATGGGCTGTCAAAAATTCCGGGCATGGTGACGCCTACGCTTATCGCTTGCTATGCGCGAGGCCACGAACCGCGAGCCAGCGCGGTGTTGCCTGCGCTTTTCTTCCTGTTCCTGCGGCGCTGGGCGCAGGGGCAACTGCCTTACGAATATCAGGATGGCGTAATGCAGCCCGCGCTGATGGCCGCGCTTTTCGCAAGCCCCGATCCCTTAAAAGCGTTTACCGCCAACGAAGCGCTGTTCGGCGAGCTGGCGCATCAGCCCTCGTTCCATGCGCTGATGAAACGTACCGTCGCTCGGTTAGAGGAATGGGTAGAAGAAACCACCGGGCAACCGCTGACAGCCTGACGGGAGGCGCTATGTACCTCGGCATTGATATTGGCACATCAGAGCTTAAAGCCTTGCTGCTGGATGAGCAGGGGGAAATCGTGGCGTCGCAGCATGCGACGCTGACGGTACAGCGTCCGCACCCGCACTGGGCGGAACAGGATCCGCACGCCTGGTGGCAGGCGACCTGCCAGGTTGTGGCAGCGTTACGTCAGCAGGCGCCGCAGGCCTGGTCTTCTGTGCGCGCCATAGGACTTTCGGGCCAGATGCACGGAGCCGTATTACTGGATAAGAGTGGAAACGTATTGCGTCCCTGCATTTTGTGGAATGACACGCGCAGCGCCCCGGAGTGCGATGACCTGCGCGTGCGCCACCCGGAAATGATGGCGATAAGCGGCAACATGATCATGCCGGGGTTTACCGCCCCGAAGCTGCTCTGGGTGGCGCGCCATGAGCCAGAAATATTCCAAAAGGTTGATAAGGTTCTGCTGCCAAAAGATTACTTACGCTGGCGCCTGAGCGGCGAATTTGTCTCTGATCCTTCCGATGCGGCAGGCACGCTGTGGCTTGATGTAGCAAAACGCGACTGGTCAGAAACGCTGCTGGCGGCGACTGACCTGCGTCGTGAACAAATGCCGCGCCTGGTGGAGGGCAGTGCGGTGAGCGGCGTGTTGCGGGCTTCACTCGCGACGGAATGGGGACTCAGCGCGGATGTCGTGATAGCGGGCGGCGGTGGCGATAACGCCACGTCGGCGGTGGGCGTGGGGGCAATAAACCCCGGCGATGCGCTGATCTCGCTTGGCACCTCGGGTGTCATTTTTGTCGTCAACGATGCGCTTCAGGCGGACCCAACATCCGGAGTACATGCGTTTTGCCATGCTCTGCCGGCGCGCTGGCACCAGATGAGCGTTATGCTCAGCGCCGCAAGCTGTCTGCGTTGGATATGTAACCTGTTGGGCGTTACGGAAAGCCAACTGATGGCGGAGATGGCGCGTCTTTCTGATGAGGAAAAAAGGCGGGCGCCGATCTTTCTGCCCTATCTGAGCGGCGAACGGACGCCGCATAACGATCCCCACGCCACCGGCAGCTTCTTTAACCTGCGACATGAAACCTGTCGCGCGCTATTAGGGTACGCGGTGATTGAAGGCGTTACCTTCGGCCTGGCTGATGGCATGGCGGTGCTGGGAACGGCCCGGGATACCATTACGTGCTGCAGCCTGACAGGCGGAGGGGCGCGCAGCCCGCTCTGGGCGCAACTTATCGCCGATGTGCTGCAGGTGCGCGTGGTAACTCATCCTGCAAGCTCCTCGGGCGCGCTTGGCGCGGCGCGGCTCGGCTGGCTGGCGAAAGGAGGCGAAGAGCAAAAGGTCTGCCGCAAGCCGCCCGTCTTACACGCCTTTGAACCCGATGATGCGCGTCATCCCTGGCTTGCGCAGCGGCTGGCTCTGTTCCGCCTGCTTTATCAACAGCAGCAGCAGGCCCGCGAATTATTACCCGACTAATTAAGACAAACGACCCGGAAACCGTCGTCGTTTCCGGTCTACCTGTACCCAAATTAAGAGGACGGTGTTATGCAATCTCAACAATACTGGTTTGGCCTGCCCAGACATTTGCTGTGGGGGTTTATCGCTATTGCCATCTTCATGAGCGGTGATGGCTTTGAGATGGCGTTTTTATCCAAACACATTACCGATCTCGGGTTCAGCCCGGCGCAATCGGCGATGGTTTTTGCCGTTTACGGCTTTGCCGCCGCGCTGGCGGCCTGGGCATCGGGCGTCGTCGCGGAGCTTATCACCCCGCAAAAAGCGATGCTGATCGGCTTTGTGCTGTGGATTGTGATGCATGCGTTGTTTATGGCGCTCGGCTTAGGACTGCGCAATTATCCTTTAATGCTGCTGTTTTACGGCATCCGCGGGCTGGCTTATCCGCTGTTTATTTACTCGTTTATGATGATGCTGGTACAGGTACTGCCGCGTGAGAAGCTGGCGGCGGCGACGGGCTGGTTCTGGGCGATGTACTCGGTCGGTATTGGCGTGGTGGGAAGCTATCTGCCAAGTTTTACCATTCCGATGATAGGCGAAACCGGCACGCTGTGGATGGCCATTGGTTGGGTTGCGCTGGGCGGCATCACCGCGTTTATTAGTCTGCGCACCGTGCCGGTGGACCGCTCGCGGGTAAATTTGCCGATGAAAGAGAAAATGGCCGAGTTGAGCCGGGCGGCGACCATTCTGTTTACCAACCGCGACATTTTTTACGCCTGTCTGATTCGTATTATTAACACGCTGTCGCTTTTCGGTTTTGCCATCATTATGCCGCTGCTGTTCGTTGACCGTCTTGGCTTCACCATTTCCGAATGGCTGCAAATCTGGGCAGTGTTCTTCTTCGTAACGATTTTTACCAACATTATATGGGGGATTACCGGTGAGTATATCGGCTGGATCCGTCAGGTGCGCTGGTTTGGCTGTCTGGGCATGGCGGTCTCCAGCCTGACCTTTTACTACCTGCCGCTCTGGGCGGGACACAACTTCGCGATGGCGCTGATCCCGGCGGTTATGTTGGGGATTTTCGTCGCCGCCTTTGTGCCGATGACGGCAGTGTTCCCGACGCTTGAGCCGCATCACAAGGGCGCTGCGGTATCGATTTATAACTTGTCCGCTGGCATGAGTAACTTTCTCGCCCCCGCGATCGCATCGCTCATTTTGCCTTTCTTCGATATAGAAGGCGTAGTATGGGCCTATACCGGGCTGTACGTTTTTGCGGGCGTGCTGACTTTCATTATCAACGTTCCGCAGCCGAAACGCGCCTCAAAAGCGGCGAAAGCCGCCGACGCCTACGCTGAACAACGTATCTGAATGCCGGGCCACGCAAGTGGCCCTTTTTTCACCGCACCACATCATGCAGCGCTTCTTCCAGGTCATACCAGCGAAAGCCGAAGCCGGACTCTTCAAGCCGCTTCGGCAGCGCGCGCTGGCCGCCCAGCACCAGCACGGCGGATTCGCCCATGATCAGGCGCACGGCGCTTGCCGGCGCGCGCATAAAGGCGGGGCGGTGCAGCACGTGGCCGAGCGCATGCGCGAACTGCTCGTTGCGAACCGGATAAGGGGAGACCATATTGAACGGCCCGCGCAGGTCGTTGTTCAACAGCCAGAGGATGGCGTTGACCATGTCATCAACGTGGATCCAGGCGAGATACTGACGGCCGCTGCCGATAGGCCCGCCGAGACCGGCGCGAAAAAGCGGCACCAGTTTGCCAAGCATGCCGCCTTTCGGCGCCAGCACCGCGCCGGTGCGCAGCAGGCAGACGCGGGTTTTGTCGCTCTGCGCCCCGCAGGCGATTTGCTCCCAGCGGGCGCAGAGTTTATGGGTGAATTCGTTATGCGGCGGCTCGTCTTCATTTACCACCACTTCGCCCAGATCGCCGTAATATCCTGTAGCGGAGCCGGAAATCAACACCTCTGGCGGGTTTTCGCCGGCGTGAAACATCTCCACCAGCCGCTGGGTTGTCTGCCAGCGGCTCTGGCATAACCGCTGCTTTTGCGCCTCCGTCCAGCGCTTGTCGGCTATCGACTCGCCCGCAAGGTTAATGACGGCGTCAAACTCGTCGAGATTTTCATGATCGGTAAGCCCCTTCCACAGATTGACGCGGGCGTCGAACGTGGCGCGGGCTTTGTTGAGATCGCGAGTGACGACGGTGACGTGGTGACCCAGCTCCAGCAGGCGCGGCACAAGGTGACGGCCAATCAGGCCGGTGCCGCCAGTTATCAGGATATTCATGCAACCTCCCGGTTGCGCTTAGCGTCGCCAGCTCATGGTCATTGAGACGGAATCGGCGTAACGCAGCGCGTGAAGTTTATCTATCTCCACTTCAGCATAGGTGACCCAGGCGTGATCGCGCGCGATATTGAGCACATCCTGGGTTAATTTCTCCAGCAGGGAGAAGCGGTTGCTCTCGACATGCTGAATTATCTGCTTGGTAATGGTGCGGTAGTTCAGCGCGTCGTTGATGTCTTCGCTGGCGCGCGCTTTCTCCGCCGGATAGTGGATCGTCACGTTAATGACGATATCCTGTCGGTTTGCTATCTCTTCTTCTTTAATACCGATAAAAGTGCGCAGGCGCAGGTTTTTGACGCGAATAATGGCGTCTGGCTGCTGTGTCATGCCGGTTTCCTCCGTGGGGCTAAGTGGCGCCTATCATACAGGAGGAAGCGAAGCGCGCCCATGCCGGGCGCGCATTGTCAGACGGTTTCCGCGCGTTTCCAGGCGCGCTCCGTGGCCGGGCGGTTCTGGATGCGGGTAAACCAGTTATTGACTGCCGGATAGGTGTTGAGATCGATACGCTGGCGCTCGTGAGACACCACCCACGGATAGGCGGCGATATCCGCAATGCTGTAGCCGTCGCCGCCGAGCCAGGGCGTCTTCTCCAGCCGTTTGTTGAGCACGCCATACAGGCGCTGCGTCTCCACCTGATACCGTTCAATGGCGTAGGGCACCGGTTGCGGCGCGAAATGATTAAAGTGGTGATTTTGCCCAAGCATCGGGCCGAAGCCGCCTACCTGCCAGAAGAGCCACTGCAGGGTCGCCTGCCGCTCGCGCAGTTCAGGGCTCAGCAGCTTGCCGGTTTTCTCTGCTAAATAGAGCAAAATGGCGCCGGATTCGAAAATGCTCAGCGGGCCGCCGCCGTCGGCGGGGGCGTGGTCGATAATGGCCGGAATTTTATTATTGGGCGAAATGGCGAGAAATTCGGGTTTGAACTGCTCTCCTTTGCTGATATCCACGCGGTGCAGGCGATAATCGAGTTCAGCTTCCTCCAGAAACAGCGTCACTTTGTGACCGTTCGGGGTGGGCGCGTAGTACAGGTCGATCATAACAACTCCCGTCAGAACGTAATGAAAATTCCTCTTCCGGCAAGTATAGGCGCAAAGCGTGCGCACGCAGGTGACGCGGGGGGTTCTGGCAGGTGACAGCCCGATGTTTTGCTGTATATTTTTTAATTTTACCCCTGAAGCCTGCGAGGAAATATGTCCACACCTGCTATTACGCTATGGTCCGATGCCAATTACTTTAGTCCGTACGTTATGTCCGTTTACGTGGCGCTTCAGGAAAAGGGGCTTGATTTCTCGCTGAAAACCATCGATTTGTCGAGTGGAGAGCATCTCAAGCCCGGCTGGCGAGGCTTTGACTCAACCCGCCGGGTGCCGCTGTTGCAGGTGGGCGATTTTTTTCTTAGCGAATCCTCTGCGATTGCTGAATATCTGGAAGAGCGTTTCGCCCCGCCGGTCTGGAGCCGCCTTTATCCTCATGAGCTGGAAAAGCGCGCCCGCGCACGGCAGGTGCAGGCGTGGCTGCGCAGCGATCTGATGCCGATACGCAAAGAGCGACCCACGGAAGTGGTGTTTGCCGGCGAGAAAAAAGCGCCTTTAAGCGAGGCGGGTCGCCGGGCGGCGGACAAACTCTTCGCGCTTGCCCAGTCGTTGCTGGTGGAAGGGCAGCAGAACTTGTTCGGCGAATGGTCGATTGCCGACACCGATTTAGCGCTCATGCTCAACCGCCTCGTGCTTAATGGCGATGCGGTGCCGGAACGGTTGGCGGATTATGCGGCGTTTCAGTGGCAACGGGCTTCCGTTCAGCGTTTTATCGCACTCTCTGCGAAGCATCCGGGCTGATAAGCCAGGCGGGATACGCTATCATTCGCCAACCGAATACAGACTTACAAAGGTGAGTTATGAAACTGATGATTGCATCGGATATTCATGGTTCGCTGCCGGCTACCGAGCGCCTCCTTGCCTTATTCGGGCAGAGCGGCGCCCGCTGGCTTATCCTGCTTGGCGATTTGCTTTATCACGGCCCGCGCAATGCGCTGCCGGAAGGTTACGCGCCAGCGGAAGTGGCCGAACGGCTCAACACGCTGGCGGATAGAATTCTTTGCGTGCGCGGCAACTGCGACAGCGAAGTGGATCAGATGCTGTTGCAATTCCCCATTACCGCGCCCTGGCAGCAGATACTGCTCGAAAAGCAGCGTCTGTTTTTGACTCACGGTCATCTCTATCACCCGGAAAACTTGCCGCCGCTGGGGGCAGGCGATGTATTTGTCTCAGGACACACGCATATTCCGGTGGCGGAGCGCCGTAACGATATCATCTTCTTCAACCCAGGCTCCGTCAGCATTCCCAAAGGGGGCTTCGCCGCGAGCTATGGCATGCTGGAAGATGACGTTTTGAGCATTAATGCGCTGGATAATTCTGCGGTTATTGCGCAGATTTCAATTAACCCGTAAGTTGAGCTATTAATCATAAACGCGCCGTAAGAGCGCTTAGCGAGAAGGTTTCCCGATGGTGGAGCAGAGTCATTTGGCAGGCACGGAATGGGTGGATATTGTCAACGAGGACAATGAGGTGATCGCGCAGTCGAGCCGCGAACAGATGCGCGCCGAACGGCTGCGTCACCGCGCGACGTATATCGTGGTGCACGACGGGATGGGCAAAATCCTCGTGCAGCGCCGCACAGAAACCAAAGATTTCCTGCCTGGCATGCTCGACGCCACCGCAGGCGGCGTGGTTCAGGCGGATGAAGCGCTGCTGGAAAGCGCCCGGCGCGAAGCGGAAGAGGAGCTTGGCATCGCAGGCGTGCCTTTCGCTGAACACGGGCAGTTCTATTTCGAAGATGAAAACTGCCGCGTCTGGGGCGGACTGTTCAGCTGTGTAACCCACGGTCCGTTCGCGCTGCAGGAGAGTGAAATCAGCGAGGTGTGCTGGATGTCGCCGGAAGAGATCACCGCTCGCTGCGATGAGTTCACGCCGGATACCTTAAAAGCGCTGGCGCTGTGGCTCAGCCGTAACGCCAATACCGAATCCAGCAAGGCGGAAGAAGCGTAATCGCGACGTTTTGCAGAAAATAAAAAAGGCAGCCAGGTGGCTGCCTTTTTCGTTGCCGCAGCAGATTACTGCTGGGAAGCCTGAATCGCGGTCAGGGCGATGGTGTAGACGATATCGTCAACCAGCGCGCCGCGGGACAGGTCGTTTACCGGCTTACGCATACCCTGCAGCATCGGCCCGATGGAGATCAGGTCTGCGGAACGCTGTACGGCTTTGTACGTGGTGTTGCCGGTGTTCAGATCCGGGAAGATGAACACGGTAGCGCGACCCGCAACCGGCGAGTTCGGCGCTTTGGACTTCGCGACATCCGCCATCACCGCGGCGTCATACTGCAGCGGGCCGTCGATCATCAGATCCGGGCGTTTTTCCTGCGCCAGACGAGTCGCTTCGCGTACTTTCTCAACGTCGCTACCCGCGCCGGAGTTGCCGGTGGAGTAGGAGAGCATCGCTACGCGCGGCTCAATGCCGAAAGCGGCAGCGGAGTCAGCGGACTGAATAGCGATTTCCGCCAGCTGCTCTGCGGTCGGATCCGGGTTGATCGCACAGTCGCCGTAAACGTAAACCTGCTCCGGCAGCAGCATAAAGAACACGGAAGAAACGAGCGAGCTGCCCGGCGCCGTTTTGATTATCTGCAGCGGCGGACGGATGGTGTTGGCGGTGGTATGTACCGCGCCGGAAACCAGGCCGTCGACTTCATCCTGCTCCAGCATCAGCGTGCCGAGCACCACGTTGTCTTCCAGCTGTTCGCGAGCCACCGCTTCGGTCATGCCTTTGCTCTTACGCAGCTCAACCAGACGGGCCACATAGCTTTCGCGAACCACTTCCGGATCGACGATTTCAATGCCGGTGCCGAGCTCAACGCCCTGCGCGGCCGCCACGCGGCTGATCTCATCCGGGTTGCCTAACAATACGCAGGTCGCGATGCCGCGCTCGGCGCAGATGGCAGCCGCTTTTACGGTACGCGGTTCGTCGCCTTCCGGCAGCACAACGCGTTTGCCCGCTTTACGCGCCAGCTCGGTCAGCTGGTAACGGAACGCCGGCGGAGAAAGACGGCGGCTGCGCTCGGAAGTGGCAGACAGGGAATCAATCCACTCGGTGTTGATGTGGCTTGCCACATATTCCTGTACTTTCTCGATGCGCTCGTGGTCATCCGCAGGCACTTCAAGGTTGAAGCTCTGCAGGCTGAGCGAGGTCTGCCAGGTATTGGTGTTGACCATAAACACCGGCAGGCCGGTGGCGAAAGCGCGCTCGCACAGCTTGTTGATGCGGGCGTCCATTTCGTAGCCGCCGGTCAGCAGGATAGCGCCGATCTCCACGCCGTTCATCGCGGCCAGGCACGCGGCAACCAGCACGTCCGGACGGTCTGCGGAGGTGACCAGCAGCGAGCCCGGGCGGAAGTGTTCCAGCATGTGCGGAATGCTGCGCGCACAGAAGGTGACAGACTTCACGCGGCGGGTTTTGATATCGCCTTCGTTAATGATAGTGGCGTTCAGGTGGCGAGCCATGTCGATGGCGCGGGTGGCTATCAGATCAAAGCTCCACGGCACCGCACCCAGTACGGGCAGCGGGCTGACGGTCTGCAGATGCTGCGCATCGATGCTGACCACTTTCGCTTTCGTGGAGTCGTCGAAAATCTCAGAGAGATCCGGACGGGTGCGGCCCTGCTCGTCAACCGGCGCGTTCAGCTTGTTGACGATAACGCCGGTAATGTTGCCGTTTTTCGTGCCGCCGAAGCTGCTGCGAGTCAGTTCGATGCGCTCTTTCAGCTGTTCCGGGTTGTCGGTGCCCTGAGACATCACGAACACGATTTCCGCGTTCAGCGTCTTGGCGATTTCATAGTTCAGCGACTGGGCGAACTGATGTTTGCGGGTCGGCACCAGGCCTTCCACCAGCACCACTTCAGCGTCTTTAGTGTTCTCGTGGAAGCGAGCAATGATCTCTTCCATCAGCACGTCTTTCTGGTTGCTGGAAAGCAGCGATTCGACGTGGCTCATACGCAGCGGTTCAGCAGCCGGCAGGTTGCTGTTGGCGCGCACGATAGCGGTGGTCTGATCGAGCTTGTCGCCGCCGGTACGGGGCTGGGCGATAGGCTTGAAGACGCTCAGACGAACGCCTTTACGTTCCATAGCGCGGATAACGCCGAGGCTGACGCTGGTCAGGCCGACGCTGGTTCCGGTAGGAATAAGCATGATAGTACGGGACACGGTTTATCCTCTTTCGTTCGTTGCGGCCAGAATCCTCTGGCGCGACACAAAACAACACCGCCAGCACAGGCTGGCGGTGGGGTATCAGGCGGTCAGACGGCTGGCGTCCTGAGCGATAACCAGTTCTTCGTTGGTCGGGATGACCACGGCGAGGGTGGTGCCTTCTTTGTTGATGAAGCCAGACTTGCCGAAGCGGGCGGCCAGGTTGCGCTCGTGGTCCACTTCAAAGCCGAGCACGCCCAGCTTGCCGAGGGAGAGTTCACGCACCATGGCGGCGTTCTCACCAATGCCGCCGGTGAAGACCACGGCGTCCAGACGGCCTTCCATCAGCGCGGTGTAGGAGCCGATGTATTTCGCCAGGCGGTGGCAGTAAACGTCCATCGCACGCTTCGCGTCTTCTTTCGCTTCGTAGTTGTCTTCAACGTAGCGGCAGTCGCTGGTCACTTCAGTCAGACCCAGCAGGCCGGACTCTTTGGTCAGCAGCTTGTTGATCTGATCAACGCTCATGCCCAGCGCATCGTGCAGATGGAATACGATAGCCGGGTCGATGTCACCGGAACGGGTGCCCATCACCAGACCTTCCAGCGGGGTCAGACCCATAGAGGTATCCACGCATTTGCCGTTACGGATAGCGGAGACCGAGCCGCCGTTGCCCAGATGGCAGGTAATGATATTCAGCTCTTCCACCGGCTTGTTCAGCATTTTGGCCGCTTCCTGGGTTACATAGAAGTGGCTGGTGCCGTGCGCGCCGTAACGGCGGATGCCGTGCTCTTTGTACAGTTTGTACGGCAGGGCGTAGAGATAAGACTCTTCAGGCATGGTCTGATGGAACGCGGTGTCAAATACGGCCACGTTTTTCTTAGCCAGTTTCGGGAAAGACTTCAGCGCTTCAGCGATGCCGATAAGGTGAGCCGGGTTGTGCAGCGGGGCGAAAGAGGCTGCATCTTTGATGCCCTGGATGACCGAGTCGTCAATCACGACTGAGCTGGTGTACTTCTCGCCGCCATGTACGATACGATGACCAATTGCGGTCAGCTGTGCGGAGAGTTCAGGTTTTTGTGCCAGAATAGTATTAACGATGAAGTTCAGCGCTTCGCTGTGCGCAGCGCCTGCGCCCAGCGCAGCTTCCTGCTTACCGCCATCCATTTTCCATTTGATGCGGGCTTCAGGAAGATGGAAACACTCGGCCAGACCGGAGAGGTACTCTTCACCATTAACAGCATCGATGATTGCGAATTTCAGTGAGGAGCTACCGCAGTTGAGAACCAGTACTAACTTACTCGACATGGAAGTACCTATTATTGATACGTGGCTAAAAAAACGTCAGGGAGTCTCTGAGCGTAGCGCAAGATGACGCCGACATTTATGATTAACGTCATGCCAGGCGAAAATTCTGCCATGACAAGAAATACACATGAGTTTACGCCATTTTGCGCTTTTTTTCGGCAACGGCATTTTATGAATTAGTTTGACAGCGTCCGGCGCCCGGTCTACGCCATCACAGGCGCGCACAGGATACTCGATCGCGGCGAGGATTGACAAAATATTTTGAACGTTGTCATGTACAGTTGCTATCTTGCACGATTATTTTATTTTTTATACTTGAAGTTGAGGTGACGCCATGTCTACACCCGAAAATCGCCCGGTGAGTTTCTTCAGTCTGTTCCGTCGTGGGCAGCACTATGCGAAGACGTGGCCTCTTGAAAAACGCCTCGCTCCCGTCTTTGTTGAAAACCGCGTTATCCGCGCCACCCGCCATGCAATCCGCTTTATGCCGCCGATTGCCGTATTTACGTTATGTTGGCAAATTGCCCTTGGCGGGCAGCTGGGTCCGGCGGTCGCGACCGCGCTATTCGCCCTGAGCCTGCCGATGCAGGGGCTGTGGTGGCTTGGCAAACGTTCGGTCACGCCGTTGCCACCTTCGGTATTGCAATGGTTTTACGAAGTGCGCGGCAAGCTGCAGGAGGCGGGACAGGCGCTGGCGCCGGTCGAAGGCAAGCCCGACTATCAGGCGCTGGCCGATACGTTAAAGCGCGCGTTTAAGCAGCTCGACAAAACTTTCCTTGATGATTTGTAATTGACCCCGGGTTGCGCATATAAAGGAAGGCACACTTTTTCTGTGCTCTCAGGCCTTTTATGCGCGCGCTACGCGCTCAGGAGTCAATAATGGAAATGACCAACGCCCAACGTCTGATCCTCTCGAATCAGTACAAAATGATGACCATGCTCGACCCGGATAATGCCGAGCGTTATCGCCGTCTGCAGACGATTATTGAGCGCGGCTACGGCCTGCAAATGCGCGAACTGGATCGTGATTTCGGCCAGCTTCCCGAAGAGACCTGCCGCACCGTTATCGACATTATGGAAATGTATCACGCGCTACGCGTCTCCCGGGAAAACCTGAAAGATAACCAGACGATTGACGAGCGCCGCGTGACGTTTCTTGGCTTTGACGCTGCCACCGAAGCGCGTTACCTCGGCTACGTACGTTTTATGGTCAACACCGAAGGACGCTACACGCATTTTGACGCGGGCACGCACGGCTTTAATGCGCAAACCCCGATGTGGGAAAAATACCAGCGCATGCTGAAGGTATGGCAGTCCTGCCCGCGTCAGTATCACCTGAGCGCCAATGAAATTATGCAAATTACTAACGCCTGACGGGAGCTGCATGTGAAGTGTAAAGGATTTTTGTTCGACCTCGACGGTACGCTGGTGGATTCGCTGGCGACCGTTGAGCGCGCCTGGTGCAGCTGGGCCGATCGTTTCGGCATCAGCCATGAAGAGGTTTTAAGCTTTATTCATGGCAAGCAGGCCATTACCTCGCTGCGCCATTTTATGCCCGGCCGGAGTGAAGAGGAGATTGCCGCCGAGTTTTCCCGACTCGAGCAAATTGAAGCTTCCGATACCGAAGGTATTGTGGCGCTCCCGGGCGCGAAGGCGCTGCTCGCGCAATTGAACGAGGCGGACATTCCCTGGGCTATTGTGACCTCAGGTTCAATGCCGGTCGCCTCGGCGCGCCGTAAGGCAAGCGAGCTGCCGCTGCCGGAAGTGTTCGTCACGGCGGAGCGGGTTAAGCGGGGGAAACCAGAGCCGGATGCTTACTTGCTTGGCGCGCAGCTGCTGGGCCTGGCGCCTGAAGAATGCGCGGTTGTGGAAGATGCCCCGGCGGGCATTCATTCCGGCCTTGCCGCTGGTTCGCCCGTCATTGCGGTAAACGCGCCTGAAACCACGCCGCGTCTGGATGAAGCTGCGCTGGTCATTACGCGTCTGGATGAGCTGACGATTGAAAAAATGCCGGACGGCACCGTTAGCGTCAGTAAAAAGACGCATTCATGATGTAACCCCGGATCGCCTCTGCGCGAACCGGTTATTGTTAACCTTCCATCACGGCGAGAAATGGTTTCTCGCCGTGCTTCTCTTTCAGGCAAACCACTGAACCCGGCATAACCGGGCGCCATGAAAACAAGGACAGGTTGTGAACGGTGAACTGATTTGGGTACTCAGTCTGCTGGCGGTAGCGGTGGCGCTTTTCGCTACCGGCAAGGTGCGTATGGACGCCGTGGCGCTGCTGGTTATCATCGCGTTTGTCTTAAGCGGCACCTTAACACTCAACGAAGCCTTTGCAGGCTTTAGCGATCCTAACGTCATTCTTATCGCCGCGCTGTTTATCATCGGCGATGGCCTGGTGCGCACCGGCGTCGCCACCAAAATGGGCTCGTGGCTGATGAGCGTGGCGGGAAGCAGCGAAACCAGAATGCTTATCCTGCTTATGCTCACCGTCGCGGGGCTGGGTGCGTTTATGAGCTCGACTGGCGTCGTGGCCATTTTCATTCCGGTGGTGCTTAGCGTCTGCTCGCGTATGAAAATTTCGCCTTCGCGCCTGATGATGCCGCTGAGCTTCGCCGGGCTTATCAGCGGCATGATGACGCTGGTCGCCACGCCGCCCAATCTGGTGGTTAACAGCGAGCTGCTGCGCGAAGGGTTTAAAGGGTTTGAGTTCTTTGACGTCACGCCGCTTGGGCTGGCGATTCTGCTTTGCGGCATCGTCTACATGCTGCTGTTTCGCTTCATGCTCAAAGTGAGCGGCGCCGCAGACCAGGCAAGCTGGAAACGCCGCACCTTTCGCGATCTGATTAAAGATTATCATCTTACGGGCCGCGCCCGCCGCCTGGCGATTCGTCCGGGTTCGCCGATGGTCGGCCATCGGCTGGACGATTTGAAATTGCGCGAGCGCTATGGTGCGAATGTGATTGGCCTTGAGCGCTGGCGGCGCTTTCGCCGGGTTATCGTAAACGTGACGGGCGTCACGGAGTTTCGCGCCCGCGACGTGCTGCTGATAGATATGTCCGACCCTGAAGTGGACCTGCGTCAGTTTTGCAGCGAACAGCAGCTTGAACCGATGATCCTGCGCGGCGAATATTTCTCTGACCAGGCGCTGGATGTCGGGATGGCGGAAGTGTCGCTGATACCGGAATCGGAAATCATTGGTAAAAGCGTGCGCGAAATCGGTTTTCGCACACGTTATGGGCTGAATGTCGTAGGGCTGCGGCGAGACGGCGCGGCGCTGAAAGGCGCCATCGTTGATGAGCCGCTGATGCTTGGCGATATCTTGCTGGTAGTCGGAGACTGGAAACTCATCAGCAAGCTAGGGGGCAGGGGCCATGACTTCCTGGTGCTTAATTTGCCGGTAGAGGAAAGCGATGCCTCGCCCGCCCATAGCCAGGCGCCGCATGCTATTTTTTGCCTGGCGCTTATGGTGGCGATGATGTTGACCGATGAAATTCCCAACCCCATCGCCGCGATCATCGCCTGTCTGCTGATGGGCAAATTTCGCTGTATCGATTTGCAAAGCGCTTATAAGGCGATCCATTGGCCGAGCATTATTCTTATCGTCGGCATGATGCCTTTTGCGCTGGCGCTGCAAAAAACCGGTGGCGTCGACTTGGTGGTACGCGGGCTGATGGAGCTCGGCGGCGGTTATGGTCCTCAGGCGATGCTGGCGTGTCTGTTTGTTTTGTGCGCGGCGACGGGGCTGTTTATCTCCAATACCGCGACGGCTGTGCTGATGGCCCCTGTCGCGTTAGCGGCGGCGAAATCCATGGGCGTATCGCCTTATCCTTTCGCTATGGCGGTGGCGATGGCGGCATCCGCCGCCTTTATGACCCCGGTCTCGTCGCCCGTCAATACGCTGGTGTTGGGGCCGGGGCGTTACTCATTCAGCGATTTTGTGAAGCTCGGCGTACCCTTTACGCTGATGGTGATGATCATCTGCGTAGTGATGATCCCGCTGTTGTTCCCTTTCTGAAGCGGGCAGCGGATTAAAGCGCGGAGTCCTGGCTTATCTCATCCAGCGAAAGATGGAAGCTTGGGACAAACATCTCAATGAAATAGTCCATTTCGGCGCTGCGCCGCTCATCAAGCGTTTTTTCCAGGCGGCTTTTTGCCAGTAAAAATTCGTTGTTGCCGGCAGAGAGCTCTTCAAGGCATTTCAGATAAGCGCATAGCGCATCCGCCTGTTTTACTACTGCTTTTTCTTCATCGCTGTAATGGTGCTCATCAATCAACGGCGCGAAAAAATCGCGCAGTTCTTCCGGCACCATCTCCACCAGTTTTTGTTGGGCAATCTTCTCGATGGCCTTGTACTCATGGGCGATTTGCGTGTTGAAATATTTTACCGGCGTCGGCAAATCGCCGGTCAACACTTCGCTGGCGTCGTGATACATCGCCAGCAGAGCAATACGCTCAGCATTCAGCTCGCCGCCAAACTTGCGGTTCTTAATCACCGCCAGGGCGTGCGCCACCATCGCCACCTGCAGACTGTGCTCGGAGACATTTTCCGTACGCACGTTGCGCATCAGCGGCCAGCGATTGATAAGTTTAAGACGGGAAAGATAAGCGAAGAAGTGACTCTGATTCATAATGGGCTCTGTCTGTTACCGCGACAAAAAACCATTGTGGAGGGAGGCGGGGGAAGATGCAAATCTTCCCCTGAACGTTTTACTGATGGTAACCCGAAAGGAAACGGCCGAATTTAGTAATGGCTAAATCCAGCTCATCGATACGCGGCAAGGTAACGATGCGCACATGGTCCGGCCACGGCCAGTTGAACGCAGTGCCTTGTACCAGCAGCACTTTTTCCTGCAACAGAAAGTCCAGCACCATTTTCTGGTCGTCGTGGATATTAAAGCGCTTAGCGTCAATCTTTGGGAACATATAGAGCGCGCCGCGCGGTTTCACGCAGCTGACTCCTGGAATATCATTGATCAATTCCCAGGCGCGGTTGCGCTGATCGTATAGCCGTCCGCCCGGCACGATAAATTCGCTGATGCTCTGGTAGCCGCCAAGCGCGGTCTGAATCGCATGTTGCGCCGGCACATTAGCGCACAGGCGCATCGAGGCAAGCATCTCAAGCCCTTCGATATAGCCTTTGGCATGCTTTTTCGGTCCGTTCAGCACCATCCAGCCCTGACGGAAACCCGCGACGCGGTAAGTTTTCGATAACCCGTTAAAAGTGACAGTCAGCAGATCCGGCGCCAGCGCGGCGATAGAGTGGTGTTCTGCGTCGTCATAAAGAATTTTGTCGTAAATTTCGTCCGCAAAAATGATGAGATTATGCTGGCGCGCAATTTCGACCACTTCCAGCAGTAACTCTTTTGAATAGACTGCGCCGGTGGGGTTATTCGGGTTGATGATAACGATGCCGCGCGTGCGGGGAGTGATTTTTGCGCGAATGTCGTCCAGGTCCGGGAACCAGTCGGAGGATTCATCACACAAGTAATGCACCGCTTTACCGCTGGAGAGAGAGACGGCCGCCGTCCATAACGGGTAATCCGGCGCCGGCACTAACATTTCATCACCGCTGTTAAGCAGCGCCTGCATAGCCTGAACGATCAGTTCAGACACCCCATTGCCGATGTAGATATCCTCTACGGTCACATCGCGCATTCCCCGCGCCTGATAATGCTGCATGATAGCTTTACGGGCGGAATAGAGACCTTTTGAATCGCTATAGCCCTGCGCGGTGGGCAGGTTGCGAATCACATCGACGAGTATTTCATCCGGGGCGTCGAACCCGAATGGGGCAGGGTTGCCGATATTGAGTTTCAGGACTTTATTGCCTTCCTCTTCCAGACGCTTTGCTTCTTTAAGCACCGGGCCGCGGATGTCGTAACAGACATTATCAAGTTTGCTGGATTTTTCGATGGGTGACATGGATCTGACCTTCAATGTTATCCCGCGTCCTGCCGTGGAAACGGGTGGCGACAATGTACTCCTCCCGTTACGGCTTTTGAAGTGCGAAGTCGTTAGGTTTCTTCTATTCTTCAAAAGCGGTTTGTTTAAAAAAGAAGCTTTAGCGATTGAATTTTGCGAATTAAATGTCTAAATTATTTTTTGTTTGCAGATTATTAGCCTGGTTAATGATGGTTTTATGGTAAGTTATAACAATCGCGGCGGACGCAAGCCCTATTTTCTCTCTTCGGGTCACGTTAAGCGGCGATCACTCTAAAAAAATGAATATTAACCCTGCTCATCAATCCTGGAAATGACCGGTAAAAAGCGGCTATTGTTGTGAATCCTTTGTTACGTTTTGCGCTTTTAATAATAAGAAATAATAAAGTTTATTTAATATAACTTTTAACGTTGCCTTTATTAAGTATGTATTTATAAACAGCTTATTAGGAATACTTCGATAATTTGCGTAGGCTATTAAAAAAATCCTCAATATGAGATAGTATGACCTGGTTACTGATGTCGATTCCCTGGCGTCTCTGCCGGGTATCACACCTGTTTCGCCAGTTTATCGTGATACTTAATTGTTTCTTATCGATATTCCCGAGCGGTGCTTAGCTTCAGCATAACGTGGCTTTCATATAAGAGGAAAGCCCCTAATGGCCTCGCTGTAGCCAATCGGTAAAATTCAAGTGCACCGCCAGTAATTTAATTAAATATACCGGATGAATGTGCAAAATATTTGAATGTATGGCATTAACTTTATTTATTAAAAGTAAGCTTAGCCGGATTTTCGTGCTGCAATAACCTCGGAAAATAAGAGTAGTTTGCCCTTGTTGATCGAAGCCGGATGCGCACGCCAAATGGAATTGCCTTCTTTACGACACATAGCTTTTAAACCAAGGCCGCCTGGTAGCGTAACCTGACAGTGAATAACAATATGATAAATGCAAATCGTCCGATCCTTAATCTTGACCTCGATCTGCTCCGGACCTTTGTGGCGGTTGCCGATCTGAATACCTTTGCAGCGGCGGCGGCGGCGGTATGCCGAACGCAATCGGCAGTAAGCCAGCAGATGCAGCGCCTGGAACAGCTGGTGGGAAAAGAGCTGTTCGCACGCCACGGTCGTAATAAATTATTGACTGAGCATGGCATTCAGTTGCTTGGCTATGCGCGAAAAATTCTTCGCTTCAACGATGAAGCATGCACATCATTAATGTTTAGCAGCCTGCAAGGGGTGCTGACGATTGGCGCTTCGGATGAGTCTGCCGATACCATTTTGCCCTTCCTTTTAAACCGCATTAGTTCGGTTTATCCGAAGTTAGCGCTCGATGTGCGCGTTAAACGCACCCCGTTTATTTTAGAAATGCTCAATCAACAGGAAGTCGACCTTGTTGTCGCTACCGCCTGTCCCCCAAATTTTGAGAGTCTCGTGCTGCGGACGTCGCCGACGATGTGGTATTGCGCGGCGGATTATAATCTGCAAAAAGGGGAGCCCATTCCTCTGGTTCTGCTGGATGAAAGCAGCGCTTCACGTGACGTTATCCTTGAGAGTCTTAACGCGGCGAAACTTCCCTGGCGCATCGCTTATGTCGCTTCTACGCTTCCTGCTGTGCGGGCGGCGGTTAAGGCGGGCCTTGGCGTTACTGCGCGGCCTGTCGAAATGATGAGTCCGGATTTGCGGGTGCTCGGCGCCTCTGAAGGCTTGCCGATAATGCCGGAAACGCAATACTTGCTGTGCCGTAATCCGAAAGGGCAGAACGATCTCGCTCAGGTCATATTCCAGTCCATGGAAAACAGCTACACCCCATGGAATTACGCCGCAACGGCGGACGACGACGATGACTCAATGATGCCTGACGGCGATTTCGAATAATCGAAGCGATAAACTGGTAACAATTTGTAAACTGTCAGAAAGCCCCTTCAGCGCCCTTTAAACTCTTAAAGGGCTTATTTTTACACAATTCACATCGATAGTCCGCAAAGACAAGTGCGCAGAATGTTTAATTCCCGCGATTTTTTACGGGTATTGATTGTGCTTTCCTGCGGCTGACATTTCCACGCCCTTTTGCTTAAAAACCCGTCGCCTTGTTAAAAATTGACCAGCATTGTTGTTCTTTTTTGCTAGAAATTAACAAAAGCGTGTCTCAGATCAAGAAAATACCCCTGCTAAGGGGGATGAATAGTTGCCATTTCCTGCCAGAATAAGGAGGCAATTTTAATCAACTCACTTTACGGACACGATTCAACAGCGCTAAAAATGGCGTTCAGGCAACAAAATGGGTTGTAAAACGGCATCAAATGTTAATAGGGTTGCGTGGATGTAAACTAATGTGAGGATTCTTTTGTTAAAGTTGACAAAAGGTTATAGAAAGGAGTAAAAAACCCCATCAATTTGCTGCCTAAATCACAATTCTGGTAGTGATTGTAAGGTTTATTGTTCCTCCCTTTAAATCGATGTGGTGTTCATCTGCCAGCAAGAGCAGGGGTCTTAGCGCCACTTTTTGAGTTAAGCAATGCGTATGTCAACATCCACTGAAGTCATCGCTCATCACTGGGCATTCGCTATCTTTCTTATTGTTGCAATTGGTCTGTGTTGCCTGATGCTGGCAGGCGCCTGGTTCTTAGGCGGACGCGCACGCGCGAGGCACAAAAACATTCCTTTTGAATCAGGTATCGATTCGGTGGGCACCGCCCGCTTGCGTCTTTCCGCAAAGTTCTATCTGGTGGCTATGTTCTTCGTCATCTTTGACGTTGAAGCCCTTTATCTCTACGCATGGTCGACATCGATTCGCGAAAGCGGTTGGGTCGGCTTTGTCGAAGCCGCAATTTTCATTTTAGTGCTACTGGCTGGTCTGGTTTATCTGGTGCGTATCGGCGCGCTGGACTGGACGCCCGCGCGTTCACGTCGCGAGCGTATTAACCCTGAGCAGAGCGGTCTCACTAATCGTCATACGCAGTAACAGCGAGGCAATAAGATGGATTACACGCTCACCCGCATAGATCCCAACGGTGAGAACGACCGTTACCCTCTGCAAAAACAGGAGATTGTCGCCGATCCCCTGGAACAGCAGGTTCACCGCACCGTCTATCTGGGCAAGCTCGAGAACGCCCTGCACGACATGGTGAACTGGGGTCGCAAAAACTCAATCTGGCCTTATAACTTCGGCCTTTCATGCTGCTACGTAGAGATGGTGACATCGTTTACGGCAGTGCATGACGTCGCTCGCTTCGGCGCAGAAGTGCTGCGCGCCTCTCCGCGTCAGGCGGATCTGATGGTTATCGCGGGTACGCCGTTTACCAAGATGGCGCCGGTGATTCAGCGTCTCTACGATCAGATGCTTGAGCCGAAATGGGTTATCTCCATGGGCGCTTGCGCGAACTCCGGCGGTATGTACGACATTTACTCTGTGGTGCAGGGCGTCGATAAGTTCCTGCCGGTTGACGTTTATATTCCTGGCTGCCCGCCGCGTCCTGAAGCTTACATGCAGGCGCTGATGCTGCTGCAGGAGTCGATTGGCAAAGAACGCCGCCCGCTGTCCTGGGTCGTTGGCGATCAGGGCGTTTATCGCGCCAATATGCAATCAGAGCGCGAACGTAAACGCGGCGAACGTATTGCTGTTACAAACTTGCGTACGCCAGACGAAATTTAATTGCGCCTGCGGGCGGTGGTTCTTCTCTTTGCATATCACTCTATAACAGCGCGAAGCCACTCCCGTCAGTCACCACAGAACCATTGCAATGGTGATTACTATGACCGATTTAACCGCGCATGAAGCCGCCCAGCCAGTCTGGCAAACCCGGGATCATTTAGATGACCCGGTCATCGGCGAACTGCGTAACCGTTTTGGGCCGGATGCCTTTACTGTTCAGGCTACCCGCACCGGGGTTCCGGTAGTGTGGGTTAAGCGCGAACAATTACTGGAAGTTGGCGATTTTCTAAAAAAACTCCCCAAACCCTATGTCATGCTCTATGACTTGCATGGCATGGACGAACGACTGCGCACGCACCGCGAAGGGTTACCCGCCGCGGATTTTTCCGTTTTCTACCACCTGCTTTCTATCGATCGCAACCGCGACATCATGCTGAAAGTAGCGCTCAGCGAAAACGACCTGAACGTGCCGACGTTTACTAAACTCTTCCCGAACGCTAACTGGTATGAGCGTGAAACCTGGGAAATGTTTGGCATTACCTTTAACGGCCACCCGCACCTGACGCGCATCATGATGCCGCCGACATGGGAAGGGCACCCGCTGCGTAAAGATTACCCGGCACGCGCGACCGAATTCGATCCGTTCGAGCTGACTAAAGCCAAGCAGGATCTGGAAATGGAGGCGCTGACCTTCAAACCAGAAGACTGGGGCATGAAACGCAGCACGGAGAATGAGGATTTCATGTTCCTCAACCTCGGCCCGAACCACCCGTCAGCGCACGGTGCGTTCCGCATTATTCTGCAGCTGGACGGCGAAGAGATTGTCGACTGCGTGCCGGATATCGGTTATCACCACCGCGGCGCGGAAAAGATGGGCGAGCGTCAGTCCTGGCACAGCTATATTCCGTATACCGACCGTATTGAATATCTCGGCGGCTGCGTTAACGAAATGCCTTATGTGCTGGCGGTTGAAAAGCTGGCGGGCATTGTCGTGCCGGATCGCGTCAACGTGATTCGCGTTATGCTTTCTGAGCTGTTCCGCATCAACAGTCATCTGCTTTATATCTCTACGTTCATTCAGGACGTAGGGGCGATGACGCCGGTCTTCTTCGCCTTTACCGACCGTCAGAAAATTTACGACCTGGTCGAAGCGATTACCGGTTTTCGTATGCACCCGGCATGGTTCCGCATCGGCGGCGTCGCGCACGACCTGCCGCGCGGCTGGGATCGCCTGTTGCGTGAATTCCTCGACTGGATGCCGAAACGTCTCGCTTCTTATGAAAAAGCGGCGCTGCGCAACAGCATTCTGAAAGGCCGCTCCCAGGGCGTTGCCGCTTACGGCGCGAAAGAGGCGCTGGAGTGGGGCACCACCGGTGCGGGCTTGCGCGCCACCGGGATCGATTTCGACGTGCGTAAGGCGCGTCCTTACTCTGGCTATGAAAACTTTGACTTTGAAATCCCGCTCGGCGGCGGCGTCAGCGACGCTTACACCCGTGTGATGTTGAAAGTGGAAGAGCTGCGCCAGAGCCTGCGCATTCTTGAGCAGTGCCTCAACAACATGCCGGAAGGCCCGTTCAAGGCGGATCACCCGCTGACCACGCCGCCGCCGAAAGAGCGCACGCTGCAACATATCGAAACCCTGATCACCCACTTCCTGCAGGTTTCCTGGGGTCCGGTGATGCCCGCCAACGAATCTTTCCAGATGATCGAGGCGACGAAAGGGATTAACAGCTACTACCTGACTAGCGACGGCAGCACCATGAGCTACCGCACCCGCGTGCGTACGCCGAGCTTCCCGCATCTGCAGCAGATCCCTGCTGTTATCCGCGGCAGCCTGGTCTCCGACCTTATCGTCTATCTGGGTAGTATCGATTTTGTAATGTCTGATGTGGATCGCTAACTATGCACGAAAATCAACAACCACAGGCTGAGGCTTTTGAGCTGAGTGCGGCAGAGCGTGAGGCGATTGAGCACGAAAAGCATCACTATGAAGACCCGCGTGCGGCGTCCATTGAAGCGCTAAAAATCGTCCAGAAGCAGCGTGGCTGGGTGCCGGACGGCGCCATTTACGCTATTGCCGACGTGCTGGGTATTCCGGCGAGCGACGTGGAAGGGGTGGCGACATTCTACAGCCAAATCTTCCGCCAGCCCGTAGGCCGCCATGTTATTCGCTATTGCGACAGCGTGGTATGCCATATCACCGGCTACCAGGGCATTCAGTCCGCTATTGAAAAGCACCTGCAGATCAAGCCGGGCCAGACCACTTTCGACGGCCGCTTCACGCTGCTGCCGACCTGCTGTCTTGGCAACTGCGATAAGGGGCCGACCATGATGATTGATGAGGACACTCACAGTTATCTGACGCCGGAAACTATCCCTGACCTGCTGGAGCAGTACAAATGAAAACCATTATTCGTACTGCCGAAACCCATCCGCTGACCTGGCGTCTGCGTGATGACAAACAGCCGGTCTGGCTTGAAGAATATCAGAGCAAAAACGGCTATGCGGGCGCGCGTAAAGCGCTGACCGGCATGGCGCCGGACGAGATCGTTAATGCGGTAAAAGACGCCGGGCTGAAAGGCCGCGGCGGCGCGGGCTTCTCCACGGGTCTTAAGTGGAGCCTGATGCCGAAAGACGAATCCATGAACATCCGTTACCTGCTGTGTAACGCCGATGAGATGGAGCCGGGCACTTATAAAGACCGCCTGCTGATGGAGCAACTGCCGCACCTGCTGGTGGAAGGCATGCTCATTTCCGCCTTCGCGCTGAAAGCGTACCGCGGCTACATCTTCCTGCGCGGCGAATACATTGAAGCCGCTGAACGGTTGCGCCGCGCTATTGCCGAAGCGACCGAAGCGGGCCTGCTTGGCAAAAACATCTTGGGTTCCGGTTTCGACTTCGAACTTTTCGTGCATACCGGCGCAGGCCGATATATCTGCGGCGAAGAGACGGCGCTGATTAACTCGCTGGAAGGCCGTCGCGCCAACCCGCGTTCCAAGCCGCCATTCCCGGCCTCCAGCGGCGTATGGGGCAAGCCGACCTGCGTAAACAACGTAGAAACGCTCTGCAACGTGCCGGCTATCCTCGCTAACGGCGTGGAGTGGTATCAGGGGCTGTCGAAAAGCGAAGACAATGGCACCAAGCTGATGGGCTTCTCCGGCCGCGTGAAAAACCCGGGCGTCTGGGAACTGCCGTTTGGTACGACTGCGCGTGAAATCCTGGAAGATTACGCGGGCGGCATGCGCGATGGTTTGAAGTTTAAAGCCTGGCAGCCGGGCGGCGCAGGGACAGACTTCCTCACCGACGCTCACCTCGACCTGCCGATGGAATTTGCGAGCATCGGCAAAGCGGGCAGCCGTCTGGGTACGGCGCTGGCGATGGCGGTGGATCACGAAATCAACATGGTTTCGCTGGTGCGCAACCTGGAAGAGTTCTTCGCGCGCGAATCCTGCGGCTGGTGTACGCCATGCCGCGACGGTTTGCCATGGAGCGTGAAAATCCTGCGCGCGCTGGAGCGCGGCGAAGGGCAACCGGGCGATATCGAAACCCTTGAGCAGCTTTGTCGCTTCCTGGGGCCAGGTAAAACCTTCTGCGCCCACGCGCCAGGCGCCGTAGAGCCGTTGCAAAGCGCGATTAAATATTTCCGTGAAGAATTCGAAGCGGGCATCAAACAGGATTTCAGCAATACCCATCGCATCAGTGGTATTCAGCCAAACCTGTTAAAAACACGTTGGTGATTCCCCTCAGGCGGCTGCTTTTCTGATAAAGAAGCGCCGCCAGCGCTCTCCCGTCGGGAGAGGCAAGGGATAAAAGAATTTTGATTAACGCCCGGCGCTAAGCCGGGCCAACTGGAAGCATGCTGACTATGGCTACGATTCATGTAGACGGCAAAGAATACGAGGTGGACGGAGCGGACAACCTGCTGCAGGCGTGTCTCTCCCTCGGCCTTGATATTCCTTACTTTTGCTGGCATCCGGCGCTGGGGAGCGTCGGTGCCTGCCGCCAGTGTGCGGTAAAGCAATATCAGAACGCGGAAGATACCCGTGGCCGCCTGGTGATGTCCTGTATGACTCCGGCATCCGATGGAACCTTTATCTCAATTGATGACGCTGAAGCGAAGCAGTTCCGCGAAAGCGTGGTGGAATGGCTGATGACCAACCATCCCCACGACTGCCCGGTCTGTGAGGAAGGGGGCAACTGCCACCTGCAGGATATGACTGTCATGACCGGTCATAGCTTCCGCCGCTACCGTTTTACTAAACGTACTCACCGCAACCAGGATCTCGGTCCGTTTATCTCTCACGAGATGAACCGTTGTATCGCCTGCTACCGCTGCGTGCGTTACTACAAAGACTATGCCGACGGCAAAGATCTGGGCGTTTACGGCGCGCACGATAACGTCTACTTCGGTCGTCCGGAAGATGGCGTGCTGGAGAGCGAATTCTCCGGTAACCTGGTAGAAATCTGCCCGACCGGCGTTTTCACCGACAAAACGCACTCCGAGCGCTACAACCGTAAGTGGGACATGCAGTTTGCGCCAAGCATTTGTCAGCAATGCTCGCTGGGCTGCAACACCAGCCCTGGCGAACGTTATGGCGAACTGCGCCGCATTGAAAACCGCTACAACGGCACCGTAAACCATTACTTCCTGTGCGACCGTGGTCGTTTCGGCTATGGCTACGTGAACCTGAAAGATCGTCCGCGTCAGCCGGTGCAGCGCCGCGGCGACGACCTTATCACCCTGAACGCCGAGCAGGCGATGCAGGGCGCAGCGGATATTCTGCGCCAGTCGAAGAAAGTCATCGGCATCGGCTCGCCGCGCGCCAGCGTGGAAAGCAACTTCGCGCTGCGTGAGCTGGTGGGTGCGGAAAACTTCTATACCGGTATCGCTGCAGGCGAGCAGGAACGTCTGCAACTGATGCTGAAAGTGCTGCGCGAAAGCGGCATCCATACGCCGGCGCTGCGTGAAATTGAATCTTACGACGCCGTACTGATTCTGGGTGAAGATCTGACCCAGACTGGCGCTCGCGCCGCGCTGGCGGTTCGTCAGGCGGTGAAAGGGAAAGCGCGCGAAATGGCAGCGGCGCAGAAAGTAGCCGACTGGCAGATTGCGGCCATTCTGAACATCGGTCAGCACGCCAAACACCCGCTGTTCGTCACGAACGTTGACAGCACCCGTCTGGATGATATCGCCGCATGGACTTACCGTGCGCCGGTAGAAGACCAGGCGCGTCTGGGCTTTGCTATCGCCAACGCGCTCGACGCTGCCGCTCCGGCAGTAGAAGGGCTCGACCGCGACCTGCAAAACAAAGTGGATATCATCGTTCAGGCGCTGGCCGGGGCGAAAAAGCCGCTGATTATTTCCGGTACTAACGCCGGCAGCGCAGAGATTATCCAGGCGGCGGCAAACGTAGCGAAAGCCCTCAAAGGGCGCGGCGCGGATGTCGGCATCACCATGATTGCCCGTGCGGTAAACAGCGTTGGCCTTGGCATGATTGGCGGCGGCTCGCTGGATGAAGCGCTGCACGAGCTTGAAACCGGCAGCGCCGATGCGGTGATCGTGCTGGAAAACGACCTGCATCGTCACGCTTCCGCGACCCGCGTAAACGCAGCGCTCGCGAAGGCGCCGCTGGTGATGGTTATCGATCATCAGCGCACTGCGATTATGGAACATGCACATCTGGTGCTCTCTACCGCGAGCTTCGCCGAGAGCGATGGCACCGTAATTAACAACGAAGGTCGCGCTCAGCGCTTCTTCCAGGTGTACGACCCGCACTACTACGACAGCAAAGCGACTATGCTGGAAAGCTGGCGCTGGCTGCACTCCCTGCACAGCACGGTACAAAGCCGTGAAGTGGACTGGACGCAGCTGGACCATGTTATCGACGCCTGTATCGCGAAGCTGCCGCAGCTGGCGGGTATTAAAGACGCGGCGCCGGACGCCTCTTTCCGCATTCGCGGTCAGAAACTGGCGCGTGAGCCGCACCGCTACAGCGGTCGCACCGCTATGCGCGCTAACATCAGCGTGCACGAGCCGCGTCAGCCGCAGGATAAAGACACCATGTTCTCCTTCTCGATGGAAGGAAACAACCATCCGGACGCGCCGCGTTCTCAGGTGCCGTTCGCCTGGGCGCCAGGCTGGAACTCCCCGCAGGCCTGGAACAAATTCCAGGACGAAGTGGGCGGCCATCTGCGTCACGGCGACCCTGGCGTGCGCCTCATCGAGGCCTCTGCGGGCGAACTGGAGTACTTTACGGTAGTACCGGAACGCTTCCAGCCGCAGGAAGGGCAGTGGCGCATCGCGCCGTACTACCACCTGTTTGGCAGCGATGAGATGTCTCAGCGTTCACCTGTCTTCCAGACGCGTATGCCGCAGCCGTACATTAAGCTCAACCCGGCAGATGCCGCGAAGCTTGGCGTTAACGCGGGCTCGAAGGTCTCCTTCAGCTATGAAGGGCAGACCGTAAGCCTGCCGCTGCAGCTCTCCGAAGGGCTGGCGGCGGGGCAGGTGGGTCTGCCGATGGGGATGCCGGGCATCGCGCCGGTGCTGGCGGGCGCTCGTCTTGAAAATCTGCAGGAGGCTGCGCAATGAGTTGGTTAACACCGGACGTTATTGCCGTCCTGCTCGGGATCCTGAAAGCGGTGGTCATCCTGCTGGTCGTGGTTAGCTGCGGCGCGTTTATGAGCTTTGGCGAGCGTCGTCTGCTGGGCCTCTTCCAGAACCGCTATGGACCGAACCGCGTGGGCTGGGGCGGTTCGCTCCAGCTGGTAGCGGATATGATCAAGATGTTCTTCAAAGAGGACTGGGTTCCGCGGTTTACCGACCGCGTTATCTTTACTCTGGCGCCGATGATCGCCTTCACCTCGCTGCTGCTCGCCTTCGCCATCGTGCCGGTGAGCCCGACCTGGGTGGTAGCCGATCTCAACATCGGGATCCTCTTCTTCCTGATGATGGCGGGTCTGGCGGTTTATGCGGTGCTGTTCGCCGGCTGGTCCAGTAACAACAAATACTCACTGCTGGGCGCCATGCGTGCTTCCGCCCAGACGCTGAGCTATGAAGTGTTCCTGGGGCTTTCGCTGATGGGCGTGGTGGCGCAGGCGGGTTCATTCAACATGACCGACATCGTCAATAACCAGGCGCATCTGTGGAACGTTATTCCGCAGTTCTTTGGCTTTGTGACTTTCGCCATCGCGGGCGTTGCGGTGTGTCACCGTCACCCGTTTGACCAGCCGGAAGCCGAGCAAGAACTGGCAGATGGTTATCACATCGAATATTCCGGCATGAAGTTCGGTCTGTTCTTTGTGGGCGAATACATCGGCATCGTTACCGTTTCCGCACTGATTGTGACCCTGTTCTTCGGTGGCTGGAATGGCCCGTGGTTACCGCCTTTCATCTGGTTCGCGCTCAAAACCGCGTTCTTCATGATGATGTTTATTTTGATTCGCGCCGCATTGCCGCGTCCTCGCTATGACCAGGTAATGTCCTTTGGCTGGAAAGTATGCCTGCCGCTGACGCTTATCAACTTGCTGGCAACCGCCGCGGTTATTCTCTGGCAGGCATCGTAAGGGGTGATTAAGCCATGACATTAAAAGAATTAGTGGTTGGTTTCGGCACCCAACTACGCAGTATCTGGATGATCGGCATGCACGCGTTCTCAAAACGCGAAACGCGCATGTATCCAGAAGAGCCGGTTTATCTGCCGCCGCGCTACCGCGGCCGTATCGTGCTGACGCGCGATCCGGACGGTCAGGAGCGCTGCGTTGCCTGTAACCTGTGTGCGGTAGCCTGCCCGGTAGGCTGTATCTCTTTGCAAAAAGCGGAGACGAAAGACGGTCGCTGGTATCCGGAGTTTTTCCGCATCAACTTCTCACGCTGCATTTTCTGCGGTATGTGCGAAGAGGCTTGCCCGACCACCGCTATCCAGCTGACGCCGGATTTCGAGCTGGGCGAGTACAAGCGTCAGGATCTGGTTTACGAGAAAGAGGATCTGCTGATCTCCGGTCCGGGCAAGTACCCGGAGTACAACTTCTACCGGATGGCGGGTATGGCGATCGACGGCAAAGACAAGGGCGAGGCGGAGAACGAAGCCAAGCCTATCGACGTCAAGAGCCTGTTACCTTAAGGAGTCAGGAATGGAATTCGCGTTTTATATCTGCGCCCTTGTGGCGGTCCTGACCACCGTACGGGTGATCACCCATACCAATCCGGTGCATGCGCTGCTGTACCTGATAATCTCGCTGCTGGCGATTGCAGGCGTGTTCTTCTCGCTGGGCGCTTATTTCGCCGGCGCGCTGGAAATCATCGTCTATGCGGGCGCCATCATGGTGCTGTTCGTGTTCGTGGTGATGATGCTCAACCTCGGCAACTCGGTTATTGAGCAGGAGCGCGGCTGGCTTAAGCCGCAGCTCTGGATTGGTCCGGGCCTGCTCTCCGCCGTTTTGCTGGTGGTAATGGTCTACGCCATCCTTGGCGTTAACGATCAAGGCATCGACGGCACGCCAGTCAGCGCGAAAGAGGTTGGCGTGGCGCTGTTCGGCCCTTACGTGCTGGCGGTGGAACTGGCTTCTATGCTGCTGCTGGCGGGCCTGGTTGTGGCCTTCCATCTCGGTCGTGAAGAGTCGGCAGGCGACGTCGTCAGCGTGCGCGGCGGTTCCCCTGCGGAACAGGCGAAAAGAAAAACGGAGGAGCACGTATGATCCCGTTACAACATGGACTCATCCTCGCGGCCATTCTGTTCGTTCTCGGACTGACCGGCCTTATTATCCGTCGCAATCTGCTGTTCATGCTGATTGGCCTGGAAATCATGATTAACGCCGCCGCGCTCGCCTTTGTGGTCGCGGGCAGCTACTGGGGCCAGACCGACGGTCAGGTGATGTATATCCTGGCGATTAGCTTAGCGGCTGCGGAAGCGAGCATCGGCCTTGCGCTGCTGCTGCAACTCCATCGCCGTCGCCAGAACCTGAATATCGATTCAGTAAGTGAGATGCGTGGATGAACCTCCTCTGGTTAACAATTCTTTTGCCATTGATTGGCTATGTATTGCTCGCGTTCTCGCGCGGTCGCTGGTCGGAAAACCTTTCCGCCACGGTGGGCGTGGGCTCTGTCGGGCTGGCGGCGCTGGTTACCGCTATCGTTGGCTTTGATTTCTTCAGCAACGGCAAACAGGCTTTCACTCAGCCGCTGTGGACCTGGATGTCGGTGGGCGATTTTAATATCGGCGTTAACCTGGTGCTGGATGGCCTGTCGCTGACCATGCTTTCCGTGGTGACCGGCGTAGGCTTCCTGATCCACATGTTCGCTTCCTGGTATATGCGCGGCGAAGAGGGGTACTCTCGCTTCTTCGCCTATACCAACCTGTTCATCGCGAGCATGGTGGTGCTGGTACTGGCTGATAACCTGCTGCTGATGTATCTCGGCTGGGAAGGCGTGGGCCTTTGCTCTTATCTGCTGATCGGCTTCTACTACACCGATCCGAAGAATGGCGCAGCGGCGATGAAGGCGTTTGTCGTCACCCGCGTGGGCGATGTCTTCCTCGCTTTCGCGCTGTTCATTCTCTACAACGAACTCGGCACGCTGAACTTCCGCGAAATGGTGGAACTGGCGCCGCAGCACTTTGCTAACGGCAATGAAATGCTGCGCTGGGCGACGCTGATGCTGCTTGGCGGCGCGGTAGGTAAATCTGCACAGCTTCCGCTGCAAACCTGGCTTGCGGACGCGATGGCGGGCCCAACGCCGGTTTCCGCGCTGATCCACGCGGCGACCATGGTTACTGCGGGCGTTTATCTGATTGCCCGCACCCACGGCCTGTTCCTGATGACGCCGGACGTGCTGCATCTGGTCGGCATCGTTGGCGCCATTACGCTGGTGCTGGCTGGTTTTGCCGCTCTCGTGCAGACCGACATCAAACGTGTGCTCGCTTACTCCACCATGAGCCAGATTGGCTATATGTTCCTGGCGCTTGGCGTACAGGCGTGGGATGCGGCGATTTTCCACCTGATGACCCACGCGTTCTTTAAAGCGCTGCTGTTCCTCTCGTCCGGCTCCGTCATTCTGGCGTGCCACCACGAGCAGAACATCTTTAAAATGGGCGGGCTGCGCAAGTCCATTCCGCTGGTGTACGCCTGCTTCCTGGTCGGCGGCGCGGCGCTGGCGGCGTTGCCGATCGTCACCGCAGGCTTCTACAGTAAAGATGAAATTCTGTGGGGCGCAGCGGCCAACGGTCATAACTACTTAATGCTGGCGGGTCTGGCGGGGGCGTTCCTCACCTCCATCTATACCTTCCGCATGATTTTCATCGTGTTCCACGGCGAAGAGAAAATTCACGCTCATGCAGGGAAGGGGATTACCCACCACCTGCCGCTAATCGTTCTGCTGGTGCTTTCCACCTTTGTGGGCGCGCTGATCACGCCGCCGCTGGCGGGCGTGCTGCCGGAAAGTAACTTCGGCCACGAAGGCAAAATGACAGTGGAAATCGCTTCGGGCGCCATCGCCATCATCGGCATCCTGATTGCCGCCTGGCTGTGGCTTGGCAAACGCACGCTGGTCGCTTCTGTGGCCAACAGCGCGCCGGGCCGCTTCTTCGGTACATGGTGGTTCCACGCCTGGGGCTTCGACTGGCTGTATGACAAAGTCTTCGTCAAACCTTTCCTCGGTATCGCCTGGCTGCTGAAACGCGATCCGTTGAATGCGCTGATGAACATTCCGGCTATCCTCTCCCGCTTCGCAGGCCGCGGTCTGCTGTTTAGCGAGAGCGGTTATCTGCGCTGGTATGTGGCATCCATGAGCATCGGCGCGGTCGTGGTGCTGGCGCTGCTGATGGTATTGCGTTGAGTTTGCAAGAATAAGTGAATTTTCTTTGCTGAGAATTCGTTGAAAATCAGGTCCCAGCGGACAGGCGGCTATGGCAGTGAGCCTGTCCGGGACTTTAACAAGGAATATTGATTGCCATGTTATTACCCTGGCTAATATTGATTCCCTTTATCGGCGGCTTTTTCTGCTGGCAGACGGAGCGCTTCGGCGTAAAAATGCCGCGCTGGATTGCCCTGATTACCATGGGGCTGACGCTGGCGCTCTCGCTGCAACTCTGGTTGCAGGGCGGCTATTCACTGACGCAGGCGGCAGGGTTGCCGCAGTGGCAGTCAGAATTTGTTTTGCCGTGGATCCCGCGCTTTGGCATTACTATCCATCTCGCTATCGATGGGCTCTCCCTGTTGATGGTCGTGCTGACCGGCCTGCTCGGCGTGCTGGCGGTGCTCTGCTCCTGGAACGAGATTGAGAAATATCAGGGCTTCTTCCACCTCAACCTGATGTGGATTTTGGGTGGCGTAATCGGCGTCTTCCTTGCCATTGATATGTTCCTGTTCTTCTTCTTCTGGGAAATGATGCTGGTGCCGATGTACTTCCTGATTGCGCTCTGGGGCCATAAGGCCTCCGACGGGAAGACGCGTATTACCGCCGCCACCAAGTTCTTTATCTACACCCAGGCGAGCGGTCTGGTGATGCTGATCGCTATTCTGGCGCTGGTGTTTGTTCACTTCAGCGCGACCGGAGAATGGACCTTTAACTACCAGCAACTGCTGAAAACGCCGATGTCCCACAACGTGGAATGGCTGCTGATGCTCGGCTTCTTTATCGCGTTTGCGGTGAAAATGCCGGTGGTGCCGCTGCACGGCTGGCTGCCGGACGCCCACTCCCAGGCGCCGACCGCCGGTTCTGTCGACCTCGCGGGCATTTTGCTGAAAACTGCCGCCTATGGCCTGCTGCGCTTCTCCCTGCCGCTGTTTCCGAACGCGTCGGCGGAGTTTGCTCCCATCGCCATGTGGCTTGGCGTTATTGGCATTTTCTACGGTGCGTGGATGGCTTTCTCGCAGACCGATATTAAGCGCCTTATCGCTTACACCTCCGTTTCCCACATGGGCTTTGTGCTGATTGCTATTTATACCGGCAGCCAGCTGGCTTATCAGGGCGCGGTTATCCAGATGATTGCCCACGGTCTTTCCGCCGCCGGCCTCTTCATTCTCTGCGGTCAGCTTTACGAGCGTCTGCACACGCGTGACATGCGTCTGATGGGCGGTTTGTGGAGCAAGATCAAATGGCTGCCGGCGATGTCGATGTTCTTCGCCGTAGCGACGCTGGGTATGCCAGGCACCGGTAACTTTGTTGGCGAATTCATGATCCTCTTCGGCAGCTTCCACGTGGTGCCGATGATCACCGTCATCTCGACCTTCGGCCTGGTTTTCGCCTCTGTTTATTCACTGGCGATGCTGCACCGCGCTTACTTCGGCCAGCCGAAGAGCGAAGCGGCCCGTCAGGAGATCCGCGGAATGTCGCTGCGCGAGCTGTTCATCATTCTGCTGCTGGTGGCGCTTCTGGTACTGCTCGGCTTCTATCCGCAGCCGATTCTGGATACATCGCATTCCGCGATGAGCAATATCCAGCAGTGGTTTACTGATTCTGTTTCTACTACAAGGCCGTAATTCGCCATGACAATATCACTCCAACAATTGATCGCGCTGCTACCGCTGCTCGTCGTCGGCTTGACGGTAGTGGTTGTGATGCTCTCCATTGCGTGGCGACGCAACCACTTTTTAAATGCCACGCTGTCGGTCATCGGCCTGAACGCCGCGCTGCTGTCGCTCTGGTTTGTCGGCCAGGTGGGGCCGATGGATGTTACCCCGCTGATGCGGGTTGACGGCTACGCCATGCTCTACACCGGCCTGGTGTTGCTGGCGAGCCTTGCGACTTGCACCTTCGCCTATCCGTGGTTGCAGACTTATCCGGATAACAAAGAAGAGTTTTATCTGCTGGTGCTGATTGCCGCGCTCGGTGGCATTCTGCTGGCTAACGCTAACCATCTGGCCTCGCTGTTCCTCGGCATTGAGCTTATTTCGCTGCCGCTGTTTGGCCTGATTGGTTACGCTTTCCGCCAGAAACGCTCGCTGGAAGCCGCTATTAAGTACACCATTCTCTCTGCCGCAGCCTCTTCCTTCCTGCTGTTTGGCATGGCGCTGGTGTATGCGCAGTCCGGCAGCCTGTCGTTTGTCAGCCTCGGCAAGAGCCTGGCGGACAACATGCTGCACGAACCGCTGCTGCTGGCGGGTCTTGGCCTGATGATTGTCGGTCTTGGCTTTAAACTCTCTCTGGTGCCGTTCCACCTCTGGACGCCGGACGTTTACCAGGGCGCGCCTGCGCCGGTTTCTACGTTCCTCGCTACCGCCAGCAAAATCGCTATTTTCGGCGTGGTGATGCGTCTGTTCCTCTATGCGCCGGTTGGCGACAGCGAGGCGGTGCGCGTGGTGCTGGGCATTATTGCCTTTATCTCCATCATCTTCGGTAACCTGATGGCGCTGAGCCAGACCAACATCAAGCGTCTGCTCGGCTACTCCTCCATTTCTCATCTGGGCTACCTGCTGGTGGCGCTGATTGCGCTGCAAAGCGGCCAGATGTCGATGGAAACCGTTGGGGTCTACCTGGCCGGTTACCTGTTCAGCAGCCTTGGCGCGTTTGGCGTGGTGAGCCTGATGTCCAGCCCGTATCGTGGCCCGGACGCGGATTCGCTCTACTCTTACCGCGGCCTGTTCTGGCACCGTCCGATCCTCTCCGCCGTCATGACCGTAATGATGCTGTCGCTGGCGGGCATTCCGATGACCCTTGGCTTTATCGGTAAGTTCTACGTGCTGGCCGTGGGCGTGCAGTCGAGCCTGTGGTGGTTGACGGCGGCGGTGGTGGTAGGTTCCGCAATTGGTCTCTACTACTACCTGCGTGTGGCGGTGAGCCTCTACCTGAGCGCGCCTCAGCAGCTCAACCGCGACGCGCCGTCCAATTGGGCGTGGAGCGCCGGCGGTGTAGTGGTGCTGCTTTCCGCTCTGGTGGTGCTGGTGCTTGGCGTATGGCCGCAGCCGCTGATTACGCTGGTGCAAATGGCGCAGCCGCTGGCCGGCGCCGTGCAGGCCGCGCAGGTTATGCCATAAGCTTGTCGATGTAAGAAAAAACCGCCGCTTGTCGGCGGTTTTTTTATGGGCGCTATACCGTGATAGTCAGGAAATCTTCCGCCAGTTCGCTCGCCGGGAAAATGGCGCGCGCCTCTGACAGCAGCCGGAGGCAGGCCGCTGCGTCATAGCGGGAGCTGAAATGGGTCATGATGAGCCTGAGCGCCCGCGCCTCGCGCGCCAGTTCCGCCGCCTGATGGGTTGTGGAGTGGCCCCGGCTGTTGGCTTTCTCCGCCATGGCCGCCTCAAGCGTGGTTTCATGCACCATGACGTCTACCTCCTGCGCCAGCCGCAATGCCCCCGGCGTCGGGCCGGTATCGCCGAAAATCGCCAGCTTTTTGCCTTTTTGCGGTTCGCCCAGGTAATCGCGTCCGTCAATCTCGCGGCCATCTTCCAGCCTTACTGTTTCGCCTCGTTTGAGGCGCTGAAAGAGCGGGCCTGGCGCAACCCCTGCGCGAGTCAGCCGCTGGGCATCCAGCTTGCCGGGTTTATCGTGTTCTTCAATGCGGTAGCCATAACACTCGACGGGATGTGCAAGCGCTACCGCGCTGACCTTCATTTCCCCGTCGTCAAACACCAGCCCCTCTGTGATTTCATGAATGGTCAGCGGAAAGCCCGCCCAGGAGCCGCTGAGCTTAAGCGACATGTTAATAAACTCCCGAATGCCCGCTGGCCCATAGATGGTAAGCGGCGCCTCGCTGCCTGCCATCGAGCGGCTGCACAGCAGCCCAGGCAGACCGAAAATATGGTCGCCGTGAAGGTGAGTAATGAAGATTTTATCGATCCTGCCGGGGTTAAACGCAGTGCGCAGCATCTGGTGCTGGGTGCCTTCGCCGCAGTCGAATAACCATAAACCGGGCCGGGCAAGAAGAGGGTTGAGCACCATGGCCGTTACGTTGCGGTTGCGGGTTGGAACGCCCGCTGAAGTGCCAAGAAAAGTCAGTTCCATAGAAAGGGTGCTCCCGTCTGGCGATAAAAGCCTTTAGTATAGCGATGAACCCCCTGTCACCAAGGAGCTTTTCATGATCCGCTGGCAAGACCTGCACCACAGCGAACTCGATGTGCCCACCCTATATGCGCTGTTGAAACTGCGCTGCGACGTTTTCGTCGTTGAGCAAAATTGCGTTTATGCCGATATTGACGGCGATGACCTGGTGGGAGAAAACCGTCATCTGCTGGGCTGGCGCGACGGCGAGCTGGTCGCTTATGCGAGGATTCTGAAAAGTGTCGAAGAAGAGGCGCCTGTAGCCATTGGTCGGGTCATTGTCTCTCGCGCCGCCAGAGGCGAAAAACTGGGTTATCAATTGATGGAGCAGGCCCTGGCTTCCTGTCAGCGGCACTGGCCGCAGCGGGCGATATACCTGGGCGCGCAGGCCCATCTGCAACCTTTTTACGCAAGCTTTGGCTTCCGGCCGGTGACGGAAATTTATGACGAAGACGGCATTCCTCATATCGGCATGGCGAAGGAATAGCAGTTACGCAAAAAGCGTGGCGTTGTCTATAGTTAGCAGACGGGTATTCACTAAAACACGGAGAACAGTTATGTCCGACTCACAACCGTATGAACCTCGTCTTGATGATGATCTCACTCTGCTGAGCGAAACGCTGGAAGAAGTCTTACGCTCCTCGGGCGACCCAGCCGATCAGAAGTATATTGAGCTTAAAGCCCGCGCAGAGCAGGCGCTGCACGATGTTAAAGCTCGCGTCAGCAATGCTTCAGACAACTACTACTATCGCGCAAAAAAAGCGGTTTACCGCGCGGATGACTACGTGCACGAAAAACCCTGGCAGGGCGTAGGGATTGGCGCTGCCGCAGGCCTGATATTTGGTCTTCTGCTGGCCCGTCGTTAATTCTTTACGCTCCAGCCGCCCTGAAATCACACCGCTGCGGCGGTGTGTCGTTTTATTCGGCCCTGCAGCCACATATAATGCAGGGTTTTTAAGGGAGGGGAGAGGTAGGTAGTGTTATCCATAGAAGATGCGTTACAGCGGCTTGCAGACCGGCTGACGACGCCCTTACCAGACCAACCTGGTCTGCGCCGTTTGTGTACGCCTGTCACTCTAAGCGATGCCAGTGACCCGCTCGCCTGGCTTGCAAGCCAACCGTTTTTCCCTCAGTTCTACTGGCAGCAGCGCAGTGGCAGTGATGAAGCCGCCGCACTTGGCGCGCTTAAACGATTCAATTCTTTGCCGCAAGCGCAGGCTTTTCTCCAACAGGCGGATGAGCCTGAATTGCGCATCTGGGGCCTGAATGCCTTCAATCCTCATGAAGGCGACTTGTTTCTCTCTCGTCTCGAATGGCGACGACATGAAGGCCAGGCCTGGCTCTGCCTGCACCTCTGGAGCGAAACGTCGCTGAAAGAAGATGCCCGGCAGGCGACCGCTTTCCTGAACGCGCTCCAGCCTGCCAGACTGCTGCCGCCGCTTAATTCACGGCTGGTAGAAGAATGTCATATTCCCGATAAAGAAGGCTGGTGCGACCGGGTTCGTCTTGCTACCCGCGCCATACATCAGCAGGAGATGGATAAAGTGGTGCTGGCCCGCGCCAGCGATCTGCGTTTTGGCCGACCCGTCTGCGCGGCGGCGCTGATGGCCGCCAGCCGCCGGGTTAACCTCAACTGCTACCATTTCTATATGGCTTTCAGCGAGCACGACGCCTTTCTTGGCTCCAGTCCCGAGCGGCTCTGGCGACGCATCGACAGGGCGTTGCGTACCGAGGCGCTGGCGGGCACTATCGAAAATCATCCCGACGATCATCGTGCCTGGGCGCTTGGCCAGCTGCTGTTGGCCGATGACAAAAACCAGCGCGAAAACTTGCTGGTAGTGGAAGATATTTGCCAGCGTATAGAAAAACTCGGAGACGGCTACGACGTGCTGCCCCCGCAGGTGCTGCGCCTGCGCAAGGTGCAACACCTGCGCCGCTGTATCTGGAGCACGCTCTTTCAGCCGGACGATGCGCTGTGTCTGCAACAGTTGCAACCCACTGCGGCTGTCGCCGGGCTGCCACGCGAAGCGGCGCGGCTTTTTATTGGCGAACATGAACCTTTCACGCGCGGTTGGTATGCTGGTTCCGCAGGTTATCTCTCCCTTCAGCAATCTGAGTTCTGCGTGTCGTTGCGCTCGGCGCAGGTGACGGGCGATACGGTACGCCTCTACGCAGGCGCCGGGATCGTATCGGGGTCCGACCCGGAGCAGGAGTGGCAGGAGATTGAGAACAAAGCGGCAGGTTTGCATACGCTGCTGTGCCGCTAAGCGCCACAATCCCGATTCATATCAAAATACATGATGCCATAATCCTTATAATAACCGGGCAAAATTGATACCGGACAACATCATGTCGATAAGCTCCTTCAACCGACGCTGGGCTGCGGTCATCCTTGAGACGCTGACGCGCCACGGCGTGCGTCATATCTGTATCGCTCCAGGCTCACGCTCCACGCCGTTGACGCTGGCGGCGGCGGAAAATCGCGCCTTTATCGCCCATACCCATTTTGACGAACGCGGCCTTGGCCACCTGGCGCTGGGGCTGGCGAAGGGGAGCGGCGAGCCGGTAGCGGTGATTGTGACGTCCGGCACCGCCGTGGCGAACCTTTATCCGGCCATCATCGAAGCCGGGCTTACCGGTGAAAAACTCATTATGCTGACGGCCGACAGACCGCCGGAGCTTATCGACTGCGGCGCGAATCAGGCCATTCGTCAGCAGGATATTTTTGCTTCTCACCCTGGCGTTTCTGTCGCGCTGCCCCGTCCCACGGCCGATATTCCCGCCCGCTGGCTCGTTTCTACGCTTGATGAAGCGATGAGCGGCGTGAAAGCGGGCGCGGTGCATATTAACTGCCCGTTTGCCGAGCCGCTTTACGGCGAGCTGGACGACTCGGGGCTGGCCTGGCAGCAGGCGCTGGGGGAATGGTGGCAGAGCGACCAGCCCTGGCTGCGTGTGAGTGAGGGGCAGGCGTGCCTCAAACAGCGCGACTGGTTTTTTTGGCGGCAAAAGCGTGGCGTAGTTATTGCGGGCAGGCTCTCGGCCAGCGAAGGCGAGCTGGTCGCCGCCTGGGCGAAAACGCTCGGCTGGCCGCTGATTGGCGACGTGCTGTCGCAGACGGGGCAGCCGCTACCCTGCGCGGATTTGTGGCTGAGCAATCGCCGGGCGACCGAATTGCTGTCGCAGGCGCAGCTGGTTATCCAGTTTGGCGCCAGCCTTACCGGTAAACGGCTGCTGCAATGGCAGGCGGCCTGCACGCCGGACGAGTACTGGCTGGTGGACTCGCTGCCCGGACGACTTGACCCGGCGCACCACCGCGGCCGCAGGCTGACGGCCAATATCAGCGACTGGCTTGAGCTTCACGCCGCGCAGAAACGCGCCCCGTGGGCGATGGCGCTTAAGGCGATAGCGCAAGAGGCCAGTCAGAGCGTCGAGCAGGCGACGCACGCCTTCGGCGAAGCGCAGCTGGCGCACCGCATTACGGAACTGCTGCCGCAGGCGGGCCAGCTTTTTGTCGGCAATAGCCTGGTGGTGCGGCTGGTGGACGCGTTTGCACAGCTTCCGGCGGGTTACCCGGTCTTCAGCAACCGCGGCGCGAGCGGCATTGACGGACTCATTTCTACCGCCGCCGGGGTTCAGCGCGCCACCGCGCGCCCGACGCTTGCCATACTCGGCGACCTTTCGGCGCTATACGATCTCAACTCCCTTGCCCTGTTGCGTGAGGCCTCTGCGCCTGTCGTCTTTATTGTCGTTAACAATAACGGCGGCCAGATTTTCTCGCTGCTGCCGACACCCGCCGCCGAGCGTGAAAAATATTACTGCATGCCGCAAAACGTCACCTTCGGGCATGCTGCGGCAATGTTCGGGCTCAACTACGCCCGGCCCGAAAGTTGGCAGGCGTTATGCGATGCGGTGGAGGCGGGGTGGCGCACGCCGGGTGCTACGATTGTTGAACTTATCGTGTCGCCCACTGAAGGCGCGCAAACGCTGCAGCGGCTGGTTGCGCAGGTAAGCCAGGCATGAAACTTCACGCAAAAGTTAAGCGGAGCGCTTTCGCCAATCAGCCCTGGCTGGTCTGGTTGCACGGTTTTTTGGGTAACCATGAAGAGTGGCTGCCTGTAGCGACCCTGCTGCCGCAGTGGTCGCATCTTTTTATCGATCTTCCCGGACACGGCGAGTCGTCGTGCATAGCGGCGCAGAATAGCCAGCAGGTGAACAAATGGCTCGCTGAAACTGTAAGTAGTTACAACATCCTTAGATACTGGCTGGCAGGCTATTCGCTTGGCGGGCGGATAGCGATGCAGTATGCCTGCCAGCAAGAGATAAGCGGATTACTGGGCGTGATTGTCGAAGGCGGTCATCCCGGCCTGACAAGCGCCGCTGAGCGGGAAGCGAGGCGCGAAGCGGACGGCCGCTGGGCGCAGCGTTTACGCGAGCAGCCGCTCTCCCTGGTGCTGGACGCCTGGTATCGCCAGCCGGTTTTCGCTTCGCTCACCGAAGCGCAGCGCGCCGCGTTAGTTACGCTGCGCAGCCGCAATAATCCGCAGGCGCTTGCCGCCATGCTGGAGGCAACGTCGCTTGGCCGCCAGCCCGATCTGCACGCGCCGCTGGCAAAGCTCGGCTTGCCGTTTCATTACCTGTACGGTGAAAAAGATAACAAATTCGGCGCGCTTGCGACGCAACTTACCGCATCGCGCCACCCTATTGCCGCAGCCGGCCACAACGCCCATCGGGAAAATCCGCAAGCGGTGGCGAACTGCATCACTGACATTTTGCTGCAACATGCTAAGGAAGAACCATGATTTACCCTGATGAACAGCGGCTCTATGCGCCGGTCGAATGGCGGGATTGCTCAGAAGGCTATCTCGACATTCGTTACCATAAATCCATCGACGGCATCGCGAAAATCACCATTAACCGTCCCGAAGTACGCAACGCGTTTCGCCCGCTCACCGTTAAAGAGATGCTGCAGGCGCTGGCGGACGCGCGCTATGACGATAATATCGGCGTTATTATTCTCACCGGCGAAGGGGAAAAAGCGTTCTGCGCGGGCGGCGACCAGAAGGTGCGCGGCGACTACGGCGGTTATCAGGATGATTCCGGCGTGCATCACCTCAACGTGCTCGACTTTCAGCGCCAGATCCGCACCTGCCCAAAGCCGGTGGTGGCAATGGTGGCGGGCTATTCCATCGGCGGCGGTCACGTATTGCATATGATGTGCGACCTGACCATTGCGGCGGAAAACGCCGTCTTCGGCCAGACCGGACCTAAAGTCGGCTCCTTTGACGGCGGCTGGGGCGCTTCCTATATGGCGCGCATCGTCGGGCAGAAAAAAGCGCGGGAAATCTGGTTCCTTTGCCGTCAGTACGACGCGCAGCAGGCGCTGGATATGGGGCTCGTGAATACGGTAGTACCGCTGGCGGAGCTGGAAAAAGAGACGGTGCGCTGGTGTCGTGAAATGCTGCAAAACAGCCCGATGGCGTTGCGCTGCCTGAAAGCGGCGCTCAACGCCGACTGCGACGGCCAGGCGGGCCTGCAGGAACTGGCGGGCAACGCCACCATGCTGTTCTATATGACCGAAGAAGGCCAGGAAGGGCGCAACGCGTTCAACGAGAAGCGCCAGCCGGACTTCAGCAAGTTTAAGCGTAACCCGTAATGCGACGCGCTCAGGTTTACCGCTATTCGCTGCCGATGGACGCAGGCGTAGTGCTGCGCGAACGGCGGCTGAAATGTCGCGAAGGGTTGCTGGTTCGCCTTGGCGAAGGCGAGCGTGAAGGGTGGGGCGAGGTGGCGCCGCTGCCAGGCTTCAGCCTGGAGACGCTGGAAGAGGCGCAGGCGGCAACCGTTGCCTGGGCTCAAGCCTGGCGCAGCGGTCAGGCGGTTTCGCTGCCCGGTCTGCCAGCCGCCGATTTCGGCGTAAGCTGCGCGCTGGCGGAGCTTGGCGGCGAACTGCCGCTGAAGGCGGATTTCCGCGTCGCGCCCTTGTGCAGCGGCGACCCGGACGAACTCTTCGCCACGCTTTCCGCGATGCCGGGCGAGAAAATCGCCAAGGTAAAAGTCGGGCTTTATGAAGCGGTGCGCGACGGCATGGTAGTTAATCTGCTGCTGGAGGCGTTGCCCGACCTGCGTCTGCGCCTTGACGCCAACCGCAGCTGGACGCCGCTTAAGGCCCGACAGTTCGCAAAATATGTCAACCCGGCGAACCGCCCCCGCATTGCGTTTATTGAAGAACCCTGCCAGCGCCGCGAGCAGTCGCGCGAGTTCGCCCGCGAAACGGGCATCGCCATCGCCTGGGACGAAAGCCTGCGGGAAGCGAATTTTACTTTTGACGCCGAACCCGGCGTGAGCGCGGTAGTTATCAAACCCACGCTGACCGGAAGCCTCACTAACGTGCGCGAGCAAATCGCGCAGGCGCACGCGCTGGGGCTTGAGGCGGTAATAAGCTCTTCTATTGAATCGAGTCTCGGGTTAACGCAACTGGCGCGCCTGGCCGCCTGGCTCACGCCGATGACCGTACCGGGGCTGGATACGCTCTCTTTAATGCAGGCGCAACTGGTGCGCGAGTGGCCGGGCAGCGCGCTGCCTTGCTGGCCGGTGGAAAATCTGGAGCCGCTGCTATGAGCTTCACCACATGGCCGTGGCGCCACTGGCGAGCAGAGCGCGGGGAAGCGATAGCCCTGTGCACAGCCAGGGAGCACTTTACCTGGCGACAATTATGCGAGCGTGTCGACGCGCTGGCGGCGGGCTTTCATCAGCAAGGCGTCAGAGAAGGCGCGGGCGTCGCTTTGTGCGCTAAAAACAGTCCGCAAGCGCTCTTCGCCTGGCTTGCGTTGTTGCAGTGCGGCGTGCGGGTCTTGCCGCTTAACCCGCAGCTCCCTGCGCCTATGCTCGCGCAACTGCTGCCTGCGCTTTCACTGGACTACGCGCTGGTTTGCGGCGACGCGCCGCCGCCGCCGGGCTTGCCGCTGCTTGCCATGCGCGAAGAAGCCGCCGCTGCGCATGCGGTTGGTTGGCAGGCTGAACGCTTTGCGTCCATGACGCTCACTTCCGGCTCGACAGGCTTGCCGAAGGCGGCGGTACACAGCGCTGGCGCGCACCTTGCCAGCGCCGCCGGGGTGCTGGGTGAAATTCCCTTTGCCAGCGGCGATTGCTGGCTGCTCTCCCTGCCGCTCTATCATGTCTCCGGGCAGGGCATTTTCTGGCGCTGGCTGCTGGCGGGAGCGGGCCTTGCGACGCGCGAATCGCAACCGCTGGCGCAGGCGCTGGCGGGCTGTACCCACGCTTCGCTGGTGCCTACTCAGCTGTGGCGGCTGCTGGAAGAAGGGCAGGCTATCCCGTCCCTTAAAGCGGTGCTGCTGGGCGGCGCGGCGATTCCGGTGGCGTTAACCGAAGCGGCGCATAAGCGCGGCATCGCCTGCTGGTGCGGCTACGGCCTGACCGAATTCGCTTCTACCGTCTGCGCGAAAAAAGCGGACGGGCAGAGCGACGTCGGTTTTGTTCTGGCAGGACGGGAAGTGAAAATCGTCAACAACGAGATTTGGCTGCGCGGCGCGAGCATGGCGGCGGGATACTGGCGCGAAGGTGGCGTACAGCCGCTGACAAATCGCGAAGGATGGTTCGCCACCCGCGATCGCGGCGCCTGGCTTGGCGAAAGGCTGCGCGTGCTGGGGCGTCTGGACAATCTCTTTTTCAGCGGCGGCGAAGGCATTCAGCCGGAAGAGGTGGAGCGGGTCATCGCTGCGCACCCGCATGTGCGGCAGGCTTTCGTGGTGCCGCTGGAAGACAAAGAGTTTGGCCACCGTCCGGTGGCGGTGGTGGAGTGCGACGAAGAGGCGCGCCCAGAGGCGCTTGCGTCATGGGTGCGAGATAAACTAGCGCGCTTTCAGCAGCCGGTGCGCTGGCTCCCGCTGCCCGAGAGTATAAAAAACGGCGGGATTAAAATCTCCCGCCGTCAGCTTTCAGAATGGGTGGTTAACGAACTCTCCCCCAGCCATTAATGGAGGAGGCCAGCGCGGTTAGCGTTTCGCTTTCAGCGCCGCCAGCGCGGCCGCCACGCCCGCGCCATATTCCGGGTGCACTTCGCTGAAGATGCCTATCTGGCGCTCCTGAATAAACGCCGGCACGCTCTGGATATCCTCCGCGATGCGGTTGTACATGCGCTGACGCTCTTCCTCGCCGATGAGGTTGAACAGCGCGCGCGGCTGGGTGAAGTAATCGGTATCTTCGCGGTGGTTCCAGTGATCCGCCGCGCCTTCAATGCTCAGCGGCGGCTCGCTGTAGTCCGGCTGCTCCTGGAATACGCCAAAGCTGTTCGGCTCGTAAGTCGGGCCGTTGCCGCTGTTGCCGTCCACGCGCATCGCGCCGTCGCGATGGTAGTTGTGGAACGGGCAGCGCGGCTTGTTCACCGGGATCTGGTGATGGTTTACCCCAAGGCGATAACGGTGCGCGTCGCCATAGGAGAAGAGACGTCCCTGCAGCATGCGGTCCGGAGAAAAGCCGATGCCCGGCACGACGTTCGCCGGCGACATGGCGACCTGCTCTACTTCCGCAAAGTAGTTGTCCGGATTGCGGTTCAGCTCCAGCACGCCCACTTCAATCAGCGGATAGTCGGCGTGCGGCCAGACTTTCGTCAGGTCGAACGGGTTATACGGCGTCTGAGAAGCTTCCGCTTCCGGCATGATCTGCACGTAAAACTTCCAGCGCGGGAAATCGCCTTTTTCGATGGACTCGAACAGGTCGCGCTGGGCGCTTTCACGGTCTTCGGCAATCAGGCGCTTCGCGTCGTCGTCCATCAGGTTATGAATGCCCTGTTCGGAACGCAGGTGGAATTTAACCCAGAAACGTTCGTTATTGGCGTTGATAAAGCTAAAGGTATGGCTGCCGAAGCCGTGCATTTCCCGGTACGAGCGCGGCAGGCCGCGGTCGGAGAAGTCGATAGTCAACTGGTGCACCGTTTCCGGCTGCAGCGAGAAAAAGTCCCATTTGTAGGTCGGGTTGCGCAGGTTGGTGCGCGGGTCGCGCTTCACTACATGGTTGAGATCGGGGAATTTCAGCGGATCGCGCAGGTAGAAGACTGGGGTGTTGTTGCCCACCAGATCCCAGTTCCCCTCTTCGGTGTAAAACTTAATGGAAAAGCCGCGAATATCGCGTTCGGCGTCGGCCGCGCCGCGTTCGCCCGCCACCGTTGAGAAGCGGATAAACAGATCCGTTTTCTTGCCGATCTGCGAGAAGATTTTCGCACGGGTGAAATCGGTAATATCCCGGGTTACGGTAAAGGTGCCATAGGCGCCGGAACCCTTCGCGTGCATGCGGCGCTCCGGGATCACTTCGCGATCAAAATGCGCCAGTTTCTCCAGGAACCAGACATCCTGCAGCAGCATAGGTCCACGACGTCCCGCCGTCATGGAGTTATTGTTATGGGCCACCGGTGCGCCTGACGCCGTGGTTAATCCTTTTTTACTCATCGTTTTTCTCCCGCAACAGGTAAGTCGTTTGATTGTAATTGTCTATTGATTACTGAATTATCCTCGGCGATATTTTTAGATTAATCGTTGATCTTGGGCAATCTGGCTGTTCCTATTGCAGTTATCTTTGCCACCTTTCGTTAAGCAAAAAGATTCATTTTCACCTGGTTACAAGTCCAGGCTAACGCTAAAGCCCTGATACATTGCTTCCCCGCCGGATAGCGGTACAATGCCGCTGCTTTTTTTGGGATCCTTATTTGCTTATTTGAGATACACGGAATGAAAAAATTACTGATTGCGGGCGTGAGCGGGCTGCTCTTCGTGGCTTCCCAGGCGAACGCGCTGAGCGTGGGCGGCGAAGTGGGCGAGCATTACACCAATATTACCGGCGGCTTCGGCACCGAAAGCACTGGCCTTGCGCTGAACGGCAACTGGGCGCACAACGATGACCACGGCGATATCGCCGGTCTCGGACTTAACTTCAACCTGCCGCTGGGGCCGTTTATGCTCTCTCCTGGCGTAAGAGGCGTTTACCTGAACCCGAAAGCGGGTAGCGAAGGTTACGCGGCGGCAGTTGGCGGCGGTGTGAAATTGCCGATCGGCCAGAGCTTCTCGCTGTTTGGCGATTATTACTACTCGCCGGATTCGCTCTCCAGCAGCATTGATGATTATCAGGAAGCGAACGTCGGCGCGCGCCTCTCTGTTCTGCGTCCGCTCAGCATCGAAGCGGGCTATCGTTACATTAACGTCAGCGGTAAAGATGGCGACCGCGACAGCAAACTGGCCGATGGCCCGTACGTCGGCGTCAGCGCAGCCTTCTGATCCTCCAGGCGCGGCGTCCGTCGCGCCTTTTCTTCCCCTTTCTCCCGCCCGCTTGCGCTATAGTGAAGCGTTCCCTTTGTGTGGAGAAAATAATGCTGAAAGTAGAAATGCTCTCGACGGGCGACGAAGTGCTGCACGGTCAGATAGTCGATACCAACGCTGCATGGCTTGCGGATTACCTCTTTGAGAACGGCTTTCCCATGACTCGTCGCAACACGGTGGGCGACAATCTTGAGGCGCTGACGGCCATTTTGCAGGAGCGCAGCCAGCAGGCGGACATCGTGATTGTGAACGGCGGTCTCGGGCCGACCAGCGACGATCTTAGCGCCGAAGCCGCAGCGAAAGCGGCGGGCGTCGGGCTGGAGCTACATGAAGAGTGGCTCGCGCATATGGAGCAGTTTTTCTCCTCCCGCGGGCGCGTGATGGCCCCGAGCAACCGCAAACAGGCGATGATCCCGGCAGGCAGCGAGATGGTGGACAACCCCGTCGGTACCGCCTGCGGTTTCGCCATGACGCTTAACCGCGCGGTCATTTTCTTCACGCCTGGGGTGCCTTCGGAGTTTCGCCAGATGGTGCAGCAGCAGATAGTGCCGCGCCTGCGTCAGCGCTTCCCGGAGGTCGAGCCGCCGGTTTGTCTGCGTCTCACGACCTTTGGGCGCTCGGAAAGCGATCTCGCGCAGAGCCTTGACTCGCTTACGCTGCCGCCGGGTGTGGTGATGGGCTACCGCTCCTCCATGCCGATTATCGAACTGAAACTGACCGGCCCTGCGAAGGCGCGCGAGGCGATGGAAGCGGTGTGGCCGAAGGTTCGCGAGGTGGCGGGAGAAAGTCTGATTTTCGAAGGAACGGAAGGCCTGCCAGCCCAGCTTGCCCGCCGCTTGCAGGAAAAACCGCTGCGTCTGTCGCTCAGCGAACAGTTCACCGCCGGGCTGCTGGCGCTGCAACTGCGTTCTGCGGGCGCGCCGCTGCTGGATAGCGAGGTGTTGACGGACCGCGATGAAACGCTGCAGGAAGCCGCACAGCGGGCTGCGGCGCTGGTGCAGAAGGCGGGCAGCGAGCTGACGCTGGTGGTGGGCGCCATGCGCGACGAGCAATTAAATATTGTGCTGTGCACGCCGGTCGGACTGCACGCGGTGCGCCTCAAATTCAGCGCTAACCGCCATGCGCTGCGCACTCGTCAGGAAGTCTGCGCCATGATGGCGCTGAACATGCTGCGCCGCTGGCTCAACGACGCGCCTGTTACTTCAGAGCACGGCTGGGTACAGGTGGTGGAAGCCTTCAGTCAGTAACGCCTGCGGCTTACCCTTGCAAAACGCAGCGGGCGGAAGCCTGCTGCGTGACATTGCTTTATTCCCCGCCCCTCAGCATGCGCTCACGCATTACAGTGCTTTTCATTTTTTGCCGATCAGAATCACAAACCTAAATTTTTATGTTGGTTAGCGAGCGTATTCGACCATCAAGCGAAAACAAAAGAACATAAAAAAGGCAAAAAATCTTCGTTTGTCATAAAACTGTAACAATATGTGCGATGTTTCACAGCAATTATGACAAAGCTCCCGTATTCTCCTGCGCGAAAACAAACATAAGCGGCGCAAATGACTTCGTGTCCGCAGATCAATACCTGCCAGGAGAATGTAATGCTAAGTATTTTCAGACCTGCCGCCCATCAGGCGCGGCTTCCCGCGGATCGTGTCGATCCCGTTTATCGCCGCCTGCGCTGGCAGATCTTCATGGGAATTTTCTTTGGCTACGCAGCCTACTATCTGGTGCGCAAAAACTTCGCGCTTGCCATGCCTTATCTGGTGGAGCAGGGCTTTTCCCGCGGCGACCTCGGGTTTGCGCTTTCCGGTATTTCCATTGCTTATGGTTTTTCGAAGTTCATCATGGGTTCGGTCTCGGACCGTTCAAACCCGCGCGTTTTCCTGCCGGCCGGGCTTATTCTGGCGGCGGCGGTGATGTTGTTTATGGGTTTCGTGCCCTGGGCGACCTCCAGCATCATGGTGATGTTTGTGCTGCTGTTTCTTTGCGGCTGGTTCCAGGGAATGGGGTGGCCGCCGTGCGGGCGCACCATGGTGCATTGGTGGTCGCAGAAGGAGCGCGGCGGTATTGTTTCGGTCTGGAACTGCGCCCATAACGTGGGCGGCGGCATTCCGCCGCTGCTGTTCCTGCTCGGCATGGCCTGGTTTAACGACTGGCATGCGGCGCTCTATATGCCTGCTTTCGGCGCTATTTTGGTCGCAATTATCGCCTTCGCCTTAATGCGCGACACGCCGCAATCCTGCGGTCTGCCGCCGATTGAAGAGTACAAAAACGACTACCCGGACGACTACAGCGAAAAAGATGAGCAGGAGCTGACAGCGAAGCAGATCTTCATGCAATACGTGCTGCCGAACAAGCTGCTGTGGTATATCGCTATCGCTAACGTGTTTGTCTACCTGCTGCGCTACGGCATCCTCGACTGGTCGCCGACTTACCTGAAAGAGGTGAAGCACTTCGCGCTGGATAAATCTTCCTGGGCCTATTTCCTGTATGAATATGCCGGGATCCCGGGGACGCTGCTCTGCGGCTGGATGTCCGATAAAGTCTTTAAAGGCAACCGTGGCGCGACCGGCGTCTTCTTTATGACGCTGGTTACTATCGCGACTGTCGTTTACTGGATGAACCCGCCGGGCAACCCGAACGTGGATATGGCCTGCATGATAATCATCGGCTTCCTGATTTACGGCCCGGTAATGTTGATTGGCCTGCATGCGCTGGAGCTGGCGCCGAAAAAAGCGGCGGGTACGGCGGCGGGCTTTACCGGCCTCTTCGGCTACCTCGGCGGTTCGGTGGCGGCGAGCGCGATTGTCGGTTACACCGTTGATTTCTTCGGCTGGGATGGCGGCTTTATGGTGATGGTGGGCGGCAGCATTCTCGCCGTACTGTTGCTGGTGGTTGTCATGATTGGCGAGCGTAAACGCCATCAGGAATTGCAGGAAAAACGCGCTTAAGGGGCACAGATGAAGCTTAAAACAACGCTTATGACGCTGGCGCTTTGCGCCGTGGCGGGGAGCGCGGCGGCGATCGATAAAATCGTGATTGCGCACCGCGGCGCAAGCGGCTACCTGCCGGAGCATACGTTGCCGGCTAAAGCGATGGCCTATGCCCAGGGGGCGGATTTCCTTGAGCAGGATCTGGTGATGACAAAGGATGACCAGCTGGTGGTGCTGCATGACCACTACCTGGATCGCGTCACCGACGTGGCGGAACGGTTTCCCGGCCGGGCGCGTAAAGACGGGCGCTATTACGCCATCGACTTTACGCTCGCGGAGATCAAATCCCTGAAATTCACCGAGGGGTTTGATCTCGAAAACGGCAAAAAGGTGCAGACCTTCCCGGGCCGTTTTCCGATGGGCAAATCAGATTTCCGCGTGCACACCTTTGAAGAGGAAATTGAGTTCGTTCAGGGGCTGAACCACGCAACCGGCAAGCGCATCGGCATCTACCCGGAGATTAAAGCCCCCTGGTTTCACCATCAGGAAGGGAAAGATATCGCGGCGAAGGTGCTCGGGGTGTTGAAGCAGTATGGCTATGTTGCAAAGCGAGATGCTGTGTACCTGCAATGCTTCGACGCTAATGAGCTTAAGCGCATTAAAACCGAGCTTGAGCCGAAGATGGGGATGGATCTGAAGCTTGTGCAGCTTATCGCGTACACCGACTGGAACGAAACCCAGCAGAAGCAGCCAGACGGCACCTGGGTTAACTACAGCTACGACTGGATGTTCAAACCTGGCGCAATGAAAGAAATTGCGAAATATGCCGACGGCATTGGCCCTGATTACCACATGCTGGTGGCGCCAGGGTCGACAAAGGGGAACGTGAAGCTCACGGCGATGGCGCAGGAAGCGCACGCCAGCCGCTTGCCTGTTCATCCTTACACCGTGCGCGCCGATAAGCTTCCGGACTACGTCAGCGATGTGAATCAGCTTTATGAAGTGCTTTACCGCCAGGCCGATGTGGAAGGGGTGTTTACCGACTTCCCGGACAAAGCGGTGCAGTACCTGCACAAAAACCAATAAAAAAGGGGCTTCGGCCCCTTTTGCTTTTCTGTAAGAGATTACATCTCTATTTCTATGTCCCCCTGCGCTTTGCAGCAGCAGGGGAGAATTTCGCCTGGCTGAATAAACGCCAGCGGCTCGGTAAGCCAGGTGACCTGGCCTGTAACCAGCTTGGTGCGGCATGAGCCGCAGTAGCCTTCGCGGCACTGGTATTCCACCGCCACCTTGTGCGATTCGAGCGCGATAAGCAGCGAAGGATGCTCCTCGTCGCACTCAAGCTGTGAACCGGTGAGGCGAAGCGTAACGCGGCACATATCAGAGCTGGAAGCTGCTAAGATCGTCGTGGTCGATTTCAGAATCGATCTGGCCGACCAGATAAGAGCTCACTTCCACTTCCTGCGGCGCCACCTGCACGTTATCGGAAACCAGCCAGGTGTTGATCCACGGGATCGGGTTTGAGCGGGTCTTAAACGGCAGATCCAGCCCCACCGCCTGCATGCGGATGTTCGTAATGTACTCGACGTACTGGCAGAGGATATCTTTGTTCAGGCCGATCATCGAGCCGCCCTGGAACAGGTATTCCGCCCACTCTTTTTCCTGCTGCGCCGCCAGCACGAACAGGTCGTAACATTCCTGTTTGCACTCTTCGGCTATCTGCGCCATCTCGGGGTCATCTTCGCCGCTGCGCATCAGGTTCAGCATATGCTGGGTGCCGGTGAGGTGCAGCGCTTCGTCGCGGGCAATCAGACGAATAATTTTGGCGTTGCCTTCCATCAGTTCGCGCTCGGCGAAAGCGAAGGAGCAGGCGAAGCTGACGTAGAAGCGAATCGCTTCCAGCGCGTTCACGCTCATCAGGCACAGATAGAGCTTCTTCTTCAGCTCGTGCAGGTTCACGGTAACGGTTTTGCCGTTCACGCTGTGGGTGCCTTCGCCCAGCAGATGCCAGTAGCTGGTCAGCTCGATCAGGTCATCATAGTAATGAGAGATGCCTTCGGCGCGCTTTAAGATCTGCTCGTTGGTGACGATATCATCAAACACCAGCGCCGGGTCGTTCACGATGTTGCGGATGATGTGCGTATAAGAGCGCGAGTGGATAGTCTCGGAAAAGGCCCAGGTTTCAACCCAGGTTTCCAGCTCCGGAATAGAGATAAGCGGCAGCAGCGCGACGTTCGGGCTGCGACCCTGAATGGAGTCCAGCAGCGTCTGGTATTTCAGGTTGCTCAGGAAGATATGCTTTTCATGCTCCGGCAGCGCCTGGAAATCGATGCGGTCGCGGGAGACATCCACCTCTTCCGGACGCCAGAAAAACGAAAGCTGCTTTTCGATAAGCTTTTCGAAAATTTCATATTTTTGCTGATCGTAGCGCGCTACGTTGACCGGCTGGCCGAAGAACATGGGTTCAAGAAGCTGGTCGTTTTTCGTCTGTGAAAAAGTGGTGTAGGCCATGACGTAAATCCTGTGAAACGGCTTTGTTGATAAGAGGCGATTTGAGTACGCCTCTCACCCCGGCCCTCTCCCCGCAGGGGCGAGGGGGAAAAGAGAAACCCTCTTCACCGGGAAGAGGGCTGCTTCAGGTCAACGACCTTCTTAAATCTTACAAGCGCCGCTTTCGCAGCCGTCGTCCTGAATGGACGGCGCCAGGTCATCCTGGGCATCTTCCGCACCGTCGCGGGTGTTCTGGTAGTACAGCGTTTTCACGCCGAACTTGTACGCGGTGAGCAAGTCTTTCAGGAGCTGCTGCATCGGCACTTTGCCTGACGGGAAGCGCTGCGGGTCGTAGTTGGTGTTCGCCGAAATCGACTGGTCGATGAATTTCTGCATCAGACCCACCAGTTGCAGATAGCCGTCGTTGTTCGGCATTTCCCACAGCAGTTCATACTGCTCTTTCAGGTGTTCGTAATCCGGCACCACCTGACGCAGAATGCCGTCTTTCGACGCTTTGATGCTGATGTGGCCACGCGGCGGTTCAATGCCGTTGGTGGCGTTGGAAATCTGCGAAGAGGTTTCCGAAGGCATCAGCGCCGACAGGGTGGAGTTGCGCAGGCCGTGCGTTTTGATCGATTCGCGCAGGGTTTCCCAGTCGTAGTGCAGCGGCTCGTTAGCAATCGCATCCAGGTCTTTTTTGTAGGTGTCGATTGGCAGGATGCCTTTGCTGTAAGTGGTTTCGTTGAACCACGGGCAGGCGCCTTGCTCTTTCGCCAGCTCGTTAGACGCCTTCAGCAGGAAATACTGAATAGCCTCGAACGTTTTGTGCGTCAGGTTGTTGGCGCTGCCGTCGGAGTAACGCACGCCGTGCTTCGCCAGGTAGTAAGCGAAGTTGATAACGCCGATACCCAGCGTACGGCGACCCATCGCGCCGCGTTTTGCGGCCGGGATTGGGTAATCCTGGTAGTCGAGCAGGGCGTCAAGGGCGCGTACCGCAAGAATAGCCAGCTCTTCCAGTTCGTTCAGGTTCTCAATCGCGCCAAGGTTAAAGGCAGAGAGGGTGCAGAGCGCGATTTCGCCATTCTCGTCGTTAACATCTTCCAGCGGTTTGGTCGGCAGCGCGATTTCCAGGCACAGGTTAGACTGGCGCACCGGCGCGACAACCGGGTCAAACGGGCTGTGGGTGTTGCAGTGGTCCACGTTCTGGATGTAGATGCGGCCGGTGGAGGCGCGCTCCTGCATCATCAGCGAGAAGAGCTCGGACGCTTTGATGCGCTGCTTGCGAATGCTGTCGTCTTTTTCATATTTCACATACAGACGTTCGAACTCATCCTGGTCGGCGAAGAACGCGTCGTACAGGCCCGGTACGTCGGACGGGCTGAACAGGGTTATCTCTTCACCTTTCAGCAGACGGGTGTACATCAGCTTGTTGATCTGCACGCCGTAGTCCATGTGACGCACGCGGTTCGCTTCGGTGCCGCGGTTGTTCTTCAGCACCAGCAGGCTTTCCACTTCCAGATGCCACATTGGGTAGAAGAGGGTCGCCGCGCCGCCGCGAACGCCGCCCTGGGAGCAAGATTTCACCGCGGTCTGGAAATGCTTGTAGAACGGGATGCAGCCGGTATGGAACGCTTCGCCGCCGCGAATGGGGCTGCCGAGCGCGCGAATGCGGCCGGCGTTGATGCCGATGCCCGCGCGCTGGGAAACATATTTCACAATCGCGCTGGAGGTGGCGTTGATGGAGTCCAGGCTGTCGCCGCACTCGATAAGCACGCAGGAGCTGAACTGGCGAGTCGGGGTGCGCACGCCGGACATGATCGGCGTCGGCAGCGAAATTTTAAAGGTGGAGACCGCGTCGTAGAAGCGTTTCACGTAATCCAGACGGGTTTCACGCGGGTAGCCGGAGAAGAGGCAGGCCGCAACCAGTATGTAGAGGAACTGCGCGCTCTCGTAAATTTCGCCGGTGACACGGTTCTGAACCAGGTATTTCCCTTCCAGCTGCTTAACGGCCGCATAGGAGAAGTTCATGTCGCGATGATGGTCGATAAAACCGTCCATCTGCTGGAACTCTTCTTCCGTGTAGTCTTCCAGCAGATGTCTGTCGTATTTGCCCAGCTCAACCATGTTGACGACATGAGCATAAAGCTTCGGCGGCTCAAACTGGCCGTAGGCTTTTTTACGCAGGTGGAAGATAGCCAGGCGCGCGGCCAGGTACTGGTAGTCCGGGGCGTCGCGGGAGATAAGATCCGCCGCGGCCTTGATGATGGTTTCATGAATGTCGGAGGTTGTGATGCCATCATAGAACTGAATGTGAGAACGCAGTTCCACCTGAGAGATGGATACGTTGTTCAGCCCTTCAGCCGCCCAGTCGAGAACACGATGAATTTTGTCCAGATCGATGCGCTCTTTACGGCCATCACGTTTTGTCACCAGCAGACTCTGATTCATGTGAAATATACCTGTCCGTGAAATAGAAATATCCCCCGCTTATTCACAGGGCTAACTTTGTGATTAACTCTGTGGATAAATACTATATATAGGGGGTTTGAGATAAGTGAAACGCTATATGGTGAGTATTCTAGTCTGGATTCTTTTGAGAACAAGGCTTGATTTCAACGTTAATTTGCGGTTACGAAACGATGAAATTATCTAAGTGCGCGTCTTATAAGGGCTGAAGGTCGTGTCAATATCAGAAGAAAAAAAATGAAAATATGATCGAACGCCGATTTCCTGGTCAGACAAAAAATTGCGCAACAGAACGCTGCGCAATTTTTAATACGAAAAGCTTATATCAGGCAGGGTTTTTGGCTTCAGTATGCAACATATAATTTACATCAACCCCAGGCGCGAGCTTGAAGCGGTTGGTTATCGGGTTGTAGTGCAGACCGATAATATGGCGCTCTTTTAATCGCTGGGTTTCGTCCACCCAGCCGAGCAATTCCGCAGGTTTGATGAATTTTTTCACATCGTGCGTGCCTTTCGGCACCATGCGCAGCACATATTCCGCGCCGACTACCGCCATCAGCCAGGCTTTGCCGTTGCGGTTTAAGGTAGAGAAGAAAACGTGGCCGCCGGGTTTAACCAGCTTCGCGCACGCCTGAACTACAGAGCGCGGGTCCGGCACATGTTCAAGCATCTCCATGCAGGTCACCACGTCATAAGCGCCCGCGTTCTGGAGAGCGTGCTCTTCCACCGTTTGCTGAACGTAATCCACCTGAACGCCGCTTTCGAGCGCATGCAGGCGCGCCACCTGCAGGGGCTCGAAGCCCATATCGAGTCCGGTCACCGATGCGCCTTCGCGGGCCATGCTTTCAGCCAGAATGCCGCCGCCGCAGCCGACATCCAGCACGTTTTTGCCGAACAGGCCGCCTGAACGCTCGGCGATATAGCCAAGGCGCAAGGGATTGATGCGATGCAACGGTTTAAACTCGCCTTCCAGATCCCACCAGCGCGACGCTACGGCTTCGAATTTGGCAATTTCTTCGTGGTCAACGTTGCGCGCAACGGGGGGTTTTTCAGCATTCATCAGCGCATTTACTCCTTTCTTCGCAAGAGCGTCGAGTATAACAGGCAAAACAGGGGAATAAAGCGCTCTGCGGGTCTATTCCGCTTACTGATAATCACCCGCTTGTGTTATAATTTCCGACCTTTGAATCCGGGACACAGTAGAGGGATAACGGTCAGATGAGCGACCTTGCCAGAGAAATTACACCGGTCAACATTGAGGAAGAGCTGAAGAGCTCCTATCTGGATTACGCGATGTCGGTTATTGTCGGCCGCGCGCTTCCGGATGTCCGAGATGGCCTCAAACCCGTTCACCGCCGCGTACTTTACGCCATGAACGTGTTGGGCAACGACTGGAACAAAGCCTACAAAAAATCCGCCCGTGTTGTCGGCGACGTAATCGGTAAATACCATCCCCACGGTGACTCCGCGGTTTACGACACAATCGTGCGTATGGCGCAGCCGTTCTCGCTGCGCTACATGCTGGTCGACGGCCAGGGCAACTTCGGCTCCATCGACGGCGACTCCGCAGCGGCGATGCGTTATACCGAAATCCGCCTGGCGAAAATCGCCCATGAACTGATGGCCGACCTTGAGAAAGAGACGGTCGATTTCGTTGATAACTACGACGGCACGGAAAAAATTCCGGAAGTCATGCCGACGAAGATCCCGAACCTGCTGGTTAACGGCTCGTCCGGCATCGCGGTCGGGATGGCGACCAACATTCCGCCGCATAACCTTACCGAAGTGATTAACGGCTGCCTCGCTTATATCGAGGACGAAGACATCAGCGTAGAAGGGCTGATGGAGTACATTCCAGGGCCAGACTTCCCGACCGCTGCACTGATTAACGGCCGCCGCGGCATCGAAGAGGCGTACCGCACCGGTCGCGGCAAAATCTACATTCGCGCCCGCGCGGAAGTAGAAGCGGATGCGAAAACCGGCCGCGAAACTATCATCGTGCATGAAATTCCGTATCAGGTGAACAAAGCGCGCCTGATTGAGAAAATCGCCGAGCTGGTGAAAGAAAAACGCGTTGAAGGCATCAGCGCGCTGCGCGACGAGTCTGATAAAGACGGCATGCGCATCGTCATTGAGATTAAGCGTGACGCAGTGGGCGAGGTGGTGCTGAATAACCTGTACTCCCAGACCCAACTACAGGTCTCCTTTGGCATCAACATGGTGGCGTTGCACCATGGCCAGCCGAAGATCATGACGCTGAAAGAGATTCTGGCCGCGTTTGTCCGTCACCGTCGTGAAGTGGTGACGCGTCGCACGATTTTCGAACTGCGCAAAGCGCGCGAACGCGCCCATATCCTTGAAGGTCTGGCGGTCGCGCTGGCGAATATTGACCCGATCATCGAGCTTATCCGCCGTGCGCCGACGCCAGCGGAAGCGAAAGCGGGCCTGATTTCCGCAGGCTGGGATCTCGGCAACGTGGCCGCCATGCTCGAGCGCGCCGGCGATGACGCCGCGCGTCCGGAGTGGCTGGAGCCGGAGTTCGGCATTCGCGATGGCAAATACTACCTGACCGAACAGCAGGCCCAGGCGATCCTCGACCTGCGTCTGCAGAAACTGACCGGTCTTGAGCACGAAAAACTGCTCGATGAGTACAAACAGCTGCTGGATGAGATTGCCGAACTGCTGCACATCCTCTCCAGCGCCGATCGTCTGATGGAAGTTATCCGTGAAGAGCTGGAAGCGATCCGCGACCAGTTTGGTGACGAGCGCCGTACCGAAATCACCGCGAACAGCGCCGATATCAACATTGAAGATCTGATCAACCAGGAAGATGTGGTGGTCACCCTGTCTCATCAGGGCTATGTGAAGTATCAGCCGCTTTCGGATTACGAAGCGCAGCGCCGCGGCGGGAAAGGCAAATCCGCCGCGCGTATTAAAGAAGAGGACTTTATCGATCGTCTGCTGGTGGCCAACACCCACGACACGATCCTCTGCTTCTCCAGCCGCGGCCGTCTCTACTGGATGAAGGTCTACCAGTTGCCGGAAGCGAGCCGCGGGGCGCGCGGCCGTCCTATCGTCAACCTGCTGCCGCTGGAAGCGAACGAGCGCATCACCGCCATTCTGCCGGTGCGCGAATACGAAGAAGGCGTCAGCGTCTTTATGGCGACCGCCAGCGGCACCGTGAAGAAAACGGCGCTTACTGAGTTCAGCCGTCCGCGTACCGCCGGCATCATCGCCGTCAACCTGAAAGAGGGCGACGAGCTGATTGGCGTCGACCTCACCGCGAAGGATGACGAAGTGATGCTCTTCTCGGCGCAGGGTAAAGTGGTGCGCTTCAAAGAAGACGCCGTGCGTCCGATGGGCCGTAACGCCACCGGCGTGCGCGGCATCCGTCTGGCGGACAGCGACAGCGTCGTTTCGCTTATCGTGCCGCGCGGCGAAGGGGCTATCCTCACCGCCACGCAGAACGGTTACGGCAAACGTACGCCGGTTGAAGAGTATCCGACCAAATCCCGCGCCACCAAGGGCGTTATCTCCATCAAGGTGACCGAGCGCAACGGCGCGGTGGTCGGCGCGGTGCAGGTAGACGAGTGCGACCAGATCATGATGATCACCGATGCCGGTACGCTAGTGCGCACCCGCGTTTCGGAAATCCGTGAAGTGGGCCGTAACACCCAGGGCGTTATCCTCATCCGCACGGCGGAAGAGGAAAACGTGGTGGGTCTGCAGCGCGTGGCCGAGCCGGTGGATGACGAAGAGCTCGACTCCATCGACGGCAGCGTCGCGGAAGGCGACGACGAAATCGCATCTGAAGTTGAAGAAGACGATATCGACGACGCGGAAGAAGACGACGCAGACGAGTAATTCATTTGTTCTGCGTCATAAGGGCCGGGAAACCGGCCCTTTGCTTTGCCGTTGCGACCTTGGGTTTTTACGGCTACCTTAAACGACATTCTTTTTTTATCACCTGTCGACGGCTACCGGTGCCACCTTGAAATACTTCGTCTCTTTTCGCACGACGCTTAAAGTCTCGCGCTATCTGTTCCGGGCTTTAGCCTTACTGCTGTGGCTGCTTATCGCGCTGTTTTCCGTGTTTTATATTGTTGGCGCGCTTCATGATAAAGAGGCGGAAATCCATCAGGAATTCAACCTCAGCTACGACCAGGCGCAGCGCTATATTCAGCGCACCTCGGACGTCATGAAAGAGCTGAAGTACATTGCGGAAAACCAGCTCCAGAACGACGATAAAACCCTGAAAATGACCCAGCGGTCTGACGACCGGCTCGACACGCCGACCTTTGTGCCGCTCTTCCCCGATTCAGACTGCAATACCCTGGGCAACGCCTGGCGCGGCTCGCTGCAGTCGCTCTCCTGGTTTTTACGTTACTGGCACGATAATTTTTCAGCGGCCTACGATCTCAATCGCGTCTTTTTGATTGGCTCAGATAATCTCTGTATGGCCGATTTTGGGCTGCGCGATATGCCGCTTGAGCGCGACAAAACGTTGCAGGCGCTGCACGAGCGCATCATGAAGTATCGCAACGCGCCGCAGGAAGAGCGGGGCAACAGCCTTTACTGGGTAGGGCAGGGGCCGCGTCCTGGCATCGGTTATTTCTACTCCCTGACGCCGGTCTATCCGGGCAACCGACTGCAGGCGCTGCTTGGCATTGAGCAAACCATCCGCATGGAGAACTTCTACACCCCCGGCAGCCTGCCGATGGGCGTGACTATCCTGGATGAGAGCGGCCATCCGCTGCTTTCCTTAACCGGGCCGGAAACGCGCATCGAGCCGGACCCGCGCTGGGTGCAGGAACGCACCTGGTTTGGCTATACCGCCCGCTTTAAGCAACTCATCCTCAAGAAAACGCTGCCGCCGTCTTCGCTCAGCATTATCTACTCCGTGCCGGTAGATATGGTGCTGGAGCGCATCCGCATGCTTATCCTTAACGCCGTATTGCTGAACGTGCTGGTGGGGATTGTGCTCTTTACGCTGGCGCGTATGTATGAACGGCGCATTTTCATTCCGGCGGAAAACGATGCCCAGCGGCTGGAGGAGCATGAGCAATTCAACCGTAAGATTGTCGCCTCCGCGCCGGTGGGGATTTGCATTCTCCGTACCGTAGACGGCACCAATATTCTTTCGAACGAACTGGCGCACAATTACCTCAACATGCTCACTCATGAAGACCGCCAGCGCCTTACGCAGATTATTTGCGGCCAGCAGGTTAACTTCGTCGACGTGTTGACCAGCAATAACACCAACCTGCAAATCAGCTTCGTGCATTCGCGCTACCGTAATGAGAACGTGGCTATCTGCGTACTGGTGGATGTTTCCGCACGCGTGAAGATGGAAGAGTCGCTGCAGGATATGGCGCAGGCGGCGGAGCAGGCGAGCCAGTCGAAATCGATGTTCCTCGCGACGGTGAGCCACGAACTGCGCACCCCGCTTTACGGCATTATCGGTAACCTCGACCTGCTGCAAACCAAAGCGCTGCCGAAAGGGGTCGACAGGCTGGTGACGGCGATGAACAACTCGTCGAGCCTGCTGCTTAAAATCATCAGTGATATTCTCGATTTCTCGAAAATTGAGTCCGAGCAGCTGAAAATCGAGCCGCGCGAGTTCTCCCCGCGGGAAGTGATGAGCCATATCACCGCCAACTATCTGCCGCTGGTGGTGCGCAAACAGCTCGGCCTTTACTGTTTTATCGAGCCGGATGTGCCGCTGACGCTGCAGGGCGACCCGATGCGTCTGCAACAGGTCATCTCCAACCTGTTAAGCAATGCCATCAAGTTCACCGACATCGGCTGCATTATTCTGCATGTGCAGGTCGAAGGGGATTACCTGAGCTTCCGCGTGCGCGATACCGGCGTCGGCATCCCGGCGAAAGAGGTGGTACGTCTTTTCGACCCGTTCTTCCAGGTCGGCACGGGCGTGCAGCGCAACTTCCAGGGCACCGGGCTGGGCCTCGCGATTTGCGAAAAACTCATCAGCATGATGGATGGCGATATCTCGGTAGATACTGAACCTGGCATGGGCAGCCAGTTCACCGTGCGCATTCCGCTTTATGACGCGCAGACGCCGCCGAAAGCGAGCATCGAAGGTCTGGCGGATAAACGCTGCTGGCTCGCCGTGCGAAACGCCTCGCTGAACCACTATCTCCAGACGCTGCTTGAGCAAAACGGAATTCGGGTGCAGTGCTATGAAGGCGAAGAGCCAGATAAAGAAGACGTGCTGATTACCGACGATGAGCTTGACGGCGCCTGGCGCGGCCGCGCCGCGATTATTTTCTGCCGTCGCCATATCGGCATCCCGCTTGAGCGAGCCGCCGGCGTCTGGCTGCACAGCGTCGCTTCGCCGCATGAAGTCATCACGCTGCTTGGGCGCATTTACAGCATTAATGTCGCGGTGCCTGCGGGCGCGTCTGCGTTGCAGGCTGCCGCCAGCAATACCGAGCAGAACGACGACATGATGATTCTGGTGGTTGACGATCATCCTATTAACCGTCGCCTGCTGGCCGACCAGCTTGGTTCGCTCGGCTATCAGTGCAAAACCGCCAATGACGGCGTGGATGCGCTTAACGTACTCAGTAAAAATCATATCGATATTGTGCTGAGCGACGTTAACATGCCGAACATGGATGGTTATCGCCTGACGCAGCGCATCCGCCAGTTGGGGCTGACGCTGCCGGTAGTTGGCGTGACCGCTAACGCGCTGGCGGAAGAGAAGCAACGCTGTATCGAATCGGGCATGGACAGCTGTTTGTCCAAGCCGGTTACGCTGGATGTGCTTAAGCAGACGCTTGCCGTCTATGCCGAGCGGGTGCGCCGGGCGCGAGGATAAGCGGGAATAAAAAAAGCGCGACGGGTGAACGTCGCGCTTCGATAAAAAAAGCCCTCGCAGAGTAGCGAGGGCTTTTTTTTAGTCTTTGTCCGCAGGCGTCAGGCTTACGGAAGAGAGGTAGTTAAGCAGGGCGATATCGTTATCAACGCCAAGCTTCATCATCGCCGATTTCTTCTGGCTACTGATGGTTTTGATGCTGCGGTTTAGCTTTTTGGCGATTTCCGTCACCAGGAAACCTTCTGCGAAGAGGCGCAGCACTTCGCTCTCTTTCGGCGACAGGCGTTTATCGCCATAGCCGCCCGCGCTGATTTTCTCAAGCAGACGGGAAACGCTTTCCGGCGTGAACTTTTTGCCTTTTTGCAGCGCAGCCAGCGCTTTCGGCAGATCGGTCGGCGCGCCTTGCTTAAGCACGATGCCTTCGATATCCAGATCCAGTACGGCGCTCAGGATAGCCGGGTTATTGTTCATGGTCAGAACGATAATGGACAGGTTCGGGAAATGGCGCTTAATGTATTTGATAAGAGTAATGCCATCGCCATATTTATCGCCCGGCATAGAGAGATCGGTGATAAGGACGTGTGCGTCAAGCTTTGGCAGGTTATTGATCAATGCTGTGGAATCTTCGAACTCACCGACAACGTTCACCCACTCGATTTGTTCAAGAGATTTACGAATGCCGAACAGAACAATCGGATGGTCATCGGCAATAATTACGTTCATATTGTTCATGTATTAGGCTACCTTGCTACAGCAAGCTTTTGACGTAAGCGTCAATGTCGCTGATATATTTTTCTATGGTTGGTGCATCATTCTCGCGAATGTGATGCTCCAGCGTTTCACATAGCTGCTTGCCGGGTATCAGATTCAGCATCGCAAACACCCCTTTCAGGCGATGCGCTGTCAGCGCAAGCGAAGCAAAGTCGCCTGCTGCTGATTCAGTATACAGCCTCTGAACATCGTCCGGTACCGTGTCGACAAACAGCGCGTAATAGCCGCTGGCATGGAGCTGCGTATTCTCATCGCCGCCCAAAGGTGACTCGGGAACTTCTTCCTGTGCCAGCTGCTCCTCTATAAGTTGTAGCACTGCTTCCTGCATAGCATTACTGATGTTGAAATTGACGCGGAACTTACCGTTACCGATTCGCTTCACGCCGTCCTCATCATCGCTTAAAAGCAGGCCATTGGCAGTAAGATTAGACGGATTATCTGTTAAAAAGATATCAAACTCTTGACTTGCCAGTCTTTCATCTGGCGTGATGCAGGTCGCTCCCCACTGTTCAAGCTGGCGAACCACCACATTTCGCACCTCGTTGGAGGTGACATCCACCATCGCTACCACGTCATCCAGCAGGCCTTCTTCACGCTCGGTTTCATCAACCGGCTCCGCCGCCATCGTAACGTGCAGTGAATAGCGGGTGCCGAGATCCTGACGCGATTTAATGTTCAGGCTGCCGCCAAGACGGCGGGCCAGCTGGTTGCACAGCCAGAAGGTCAGGCCGTTTGCCTTGCCGAAGCGGTCGCCCGTGGTGTCATTCAGGAACGGGAAGTGAAGGTTATCAATTTCTGCGTTATGAATGCCGTCGCCGGTATCGAGAATGCGCAGCAGCAGCCGCTCCTTCTCATGCTCTTCGGCGCTAATCTCCAGCGTGATTTTGCCCATCTGCGTGGTGGTCACGGAATAGTGCAGCAGCATCAGTACGATCTTACGCAGCGCTTCGCGGTCGCCATGGCGCTCTTCATTGGCGGGCAACTGGTTATTGATAAGCAGCTGCAACCCCTTGCGTTTGATAACGGGCAATACTTCCGGCACGACTTCGTCAATAAGATCCTGAATGACGAAGGCGCTGCTGTGGCTCTTCCAGTTATCCGCCTCCAGTTGATTCGCCAGCTGGATTTCGTCCACCAGGCGCACAATGCGGTCGGCCTGATCCGCAAGCGCCAGGCTTTCCTGGGTATGCAGCGCGGTAGCCTGCTCCGCCAGTTGCTTCACCGGCGCGCTTAGCGCTTCGCCCATGTGGTGCATAAAGGCAACGCGGCCCTGCTGGTTTTTCTCATACAGACGCTGTGCCTGCTTAAGCTTTTTGTTCACCAGAATTTCGCGGTCCTGATCGCGAATGATAAAAATCTGCGTGCGCGAAGCGACCTGGCTGCGGAACTGGCGAATCTCATAAAGTTCGTTATTCACCGTCGCCTGAATCACCCCCTGGTGCTGGTCCGCCATTGAGGTGATGTTCTGCAGGTTAAGATGCGGTAACAGGTGATCGGCAATCTTATTGCTGATAACCGTACGGTTAGTTTCCTGGTCATGCACCAGCAGGCCGAGCGGCAGCAAAGAGACAATCTCTTCATTTAACGCGCGCAGCATATGCAGTTCTTTATTATTGCCACCCGGCGTTTCCTGGGCGCGGGGCGCAGGCTGGTTGCGAAACGTGGTGTAGCCGAACAGCGCCAGCGCCAGCAGGCCCAGGTTCAGCAGCAGCGGCAGCAAAATGTTTTGCAGCGTGTCCATCATCAGCGTGCCGAACGGCACTTCCCATACCAGCCGCAGACTGGTGGAGCTCAACGGCGAGGCGATTTCGATGCGCGAGCTGTTGAAGTTAATGGTGACGCTATCGGGCGTTTCTTTATCCGTACCGGACAGCGTGGCCTGGCTGTTGTCCTGCTCAAGGCGGAAGCTTTCCAGCGGCATGCCCGGCGGGATCAGATCGTTGATGGGCAAATCAAACGCCACCACGGTCGCGAGGTGCCCGGGCTGGTTGAAGGTGGTGCGCAGCGTAAAGTAAAGGCCGTTTTGCCAGGCAAGACGGCGCAGCGGCGAAAAGCTTTCTCGCTCGTCCAGTGCGTTAGCCTGTTGCAGCATTTCCGCACGGCGAGAATCGACAATAGTGCCGACAGAAGATTCTTTAAAGCCGGAGGAGAGATCTTTCAGCGGCAGGGTAGAGATGAGGATCATGCTGTTATCCTGGCCGTTCAGGTAGTACATCGACCAGGGCACGGTTTCAGCGCCCCACAGCGTATCAAGGTATGTTGAGATGCGCTGAGTCATCTCCAGCGTAGAGCTGTCATGAGAGCCGAAAATCAGCGCTTCGGTCTTGCGGCGCGGCTTTTCCAGATAATAGACATCCTGACGTAACCGGGTTTCCTGAAGGTTGGCGCCTTCAGGGGCGGAAGGCGAGGCGGCGATATTGTCATAAATCTGCCAGGTGGCGTAACGCCAGGTATCGACCCGTTTGTGCATGGCGCGGGTGATATCCACTATCTGATAGCTTCGGTCTTTCAGCCAGGCGTTAACCGCGCTCTGCACCATTACGCCCAGCGAGACCAGCAGCACCACGATCAGCAATAAAAAGAAACGGGTAATGCTGCCCGGCATCAGGGAAAACTTGTTGGGGATCATCGCGTCTGACTGACTCATCGTTGTGTGCAATCCACCGGCCATACGCCGTCATCAAAAAGAACTCTGCTTGCTGCCTGTATCGGGAAAACGTCTCACTGTTACAGCACGGGGCGGCAAAGGGCAGGGCGTTTCCGGACGTTCGCCAGTATCGCAAATCATGCAGTATAAAGCGAAACGTATGATTTTCCAGATGGATGATAACTGCGCTAAATAAAAAGCGGCTGCGCAAGGCGTAACGCCTTGGCACGTTGTGCAATAAAAAAACAGAGTGAGGATGAAAAGCGAGCGGTTGCGATTAAGCCAGACGGAAAAGCACTAAATAACAAACAAGCAATTATAGAGTATGTGCAGGAAATTTACCTTAAACCCTAAGTTGATTGTTTAATAGTCGTTAAGATTTATCTCAATATGGCGGGGAAATAACGAGGCGGGTAAATTCAGCAAAAAAAAACCGGATGCGTGCATCCGGATATAATAGGGGTAAAACGAACATTCAGATTTGAATGACGGTAATAAATAAAGTTAATGATGATAGCGAGAGTAATTTTAGTCGCGAACGCGCCAGATGTTTTGGCAATCAGTGCGGTAAAAAATATCATGCACTATGTACATGATTTATATATTTTATTTTATGTTTTTTGATATTTAGTGCGGATGTTTTTAGCAATTAGTGCGAATAAAAAGTTCCCTCTTATTAATATTTAGTTACACCTACAGGTACAAAAGATACATCTTCAAAGTTTTCGTATCATATTCGCGTTGGATTCTTCCGATTTTTTGCGGAGAATGGTTTCGCCGGCTGACCTAAAAAGCGTCAGTACGCAGTGGCAAATAAAAAGGCATATAACAATAGAGGGTTAATAAGATGAAAGTTAAAGCACTATCCCTCCTGATCCCAGCTCTGCTGGTAGCAGGTACCGCACAGGCGGCTGAAATTTATAACAAAGACGGCAACAAATTAGATCTGTTCGGTAAAGTTGACGGTCTGCACTATTTCTCTGACGACGCGGGTAACGACGGCGATCAGACCTACATGCGTATTGGCTTCAAAGGCGAAACCCAGGTTAACGACCAGATCACCGGTTACGGCCAGTGGGAGTACCAGGTTCAGGGTAACAACGCGGAAACCTCGAACAACGCCTGGACGCGTGTGGCTTTCGCGGGCGTGAAATTCGGCGACGCGGGCTCTTTCGACTACGGTCGTAACTACGGCGTTATCTACGATGTGACCTCCTGGACCGACGTTCTGCCGGAATTCGGCGGCGACACCTACGGCGCGGATAACTTCATGCAGCAGCGCGGCAACGGCTTCGCAACCTACCGCAACACCGATTTCTTCGGTCTGGTTGATGGTCTGAACTTCGCGCTGCAGTATCAGGGTAAAAACGGCAGCGTCAGCGGTGAGAACGACGTGGCTGGCGGCCGCAGCCTGCTGAAACAGAACGGCGACGGCTACGGCGCATCTCTGACCTACGATCTGGGCGAAGGCTTCGCTATCGGCGCTGCAGCTACCTCCTCCAAGCGTACCGCTGACCAGAATGCGGCGGGCGTTTACGGTAACGGCGACCGTGCTGATGTGTATAGCGGCGGCGTGAAATACGACGCTAACAACATCTACCTGGCGGCGGAGTACTCTCAGACTTACAACGCTACCCGTTTTGGTACGTCTAACGGCAGCGGTCGTACTACGGGTTACGGCTTTGCTAACAAAGCGCAGAACTTCGAAGTGGTTGCGCAGTACCAGTTCGACTTTGGTCTGCGTCCGTCCGTGGCTTACCTGCAGTCCAAAGGTAAAGACATCGAAGGCGGTTACGGCGATCAGGATCTGCTGAAATATGTTGATGTGGGCGCGACCTACTACTTCAACAAAAATATGTCCACCTATGTGGATTACAAAATCAACCTGGTGGACGACAACGACTTTACCCGTGCCACCGGCATTGGTACTGACGATATCGTCGCGCTGGGCCTGGTTTACCAGTTCTAAGCTTGTATATCTGCGTAAGGGGCCTGCGGGCCCCTTTTTTATTGCTCCGCCGCCAACGTCGCCCACTTTTGTTGTACCCTGTCGCCGCGTAAGTTTGAGGATATAAAATGAAGTTTCACTCTCTTTGCGCGAGCCTTATGGCCTGCGCATTACTTCTTGCCGGCTGCGACAATTCATCATCAACCGAAGCGCAGCCCCTTGTGCTGGAAGGCAAAACCATGGGCACGTTCTGGCGCGTAAGTCTGGCGGGCGTTGAACGCGCACGCGCAGAAGAGTTGCGCAAGAAAATCCAGGCGCAGCTCGACGGCGACGACCAGCGGCTTTCTACCTGGAAAAACGACTCGGCGTTGATGCGCTTTAACCATTCCCGCAGCACGCAGCCCTGGCCGGTGGACGAGTCGATGAGCGATATCGTGACGCTGTCGTTGCGCATCGGCGCAAAAACCGATGGCGCGATGGACATCACCGTCGGCCCGCTGGTGAATTTATGGGGATTCGGCCCCGACAAGCAGCCGGTGAAAACGCCGGATGACAGACAAATCGCGGCGGCGAAGGCGCGCACCGGCCTGCAGCATCTTTCGGTGATAAACCGCGCAGGACAGCAGTATCTGCAAAAAGATCTGCCGGATCTTTATGTGGACCTTTCAACCGTCGGCGAAGGGTACGCGGCCGATGGCCTGGCGCGCCTGATGGAGCGCGAAGGGATAAGCCGCTATCTGGTCTCTGTCGGCGGCGCGCTCTCAAGCCGGGGCGACAACCCGCAGGGGCAGCCGTGGCGCGTGGCTATCCAGAAGCCGACCGACCAGCAAAACGCCGTTCAGGCGATTGTCGATATTAACGGCCACGGCATCAGCACTTCCGGCAGCTACCGCAACTACTATGAGCTCGACGGTAAACGGCTTTCGCACGTTATTGACCCCGCCACCGGACGGCCAATCACCCATAAGCTGGTTTCCGCGACCGTTATCGCGCCCACGGCGCTGGAGGCGGATGGCTGGGATACCGGGCTCATGGTCCTGGGGCCGGAGAAAGCCAAAGCGGTGGCGCTGAAAGAGGGCCTTGCGGTCTATCTGGTCACTAAAGAGGAGAACGGATTCTCGGCCTGGATGTCGCCGTCGTTTCACGCTTTTCTGCTGAGTGATAAAAATTAAAAAGCAAGAAGGCGGGTTTTTCACGCGTGCCGTAAGGGCAGAGTAGGGCTACCTTATAAAAGAGGAGTCTGTTATGAAACGCGACGATTTTACGTCTGAGCAGGCGCGCTGGCAGGCGGTGGAAAGCCGCGATGCCCGTGCGGACGAGCGCTTTGTCTTCGCGGTGGTGACCACCGGCATCTTCTGCCGTCCCTCCTGCCGCGCCCGTCGCCCGCTGCGCGACAATGTTCGTTTTTACCCCGATGCCGCCGGCGCGCTGGCCGCGGGGTTTCGTCCCTGCAAGCGCTGCCAGCCCGATAAGACGCCGCCGCAGCAGCAGAAGGCGATGCGTATCGCCGCCGCCTGCCGACAAATGGAGACGAGCATCGCCCCGTTAACCCTCGCGGAGCTGGCGCAAAGCGCGGCGATGAGTCCTTACCACTTTCATCGGCTGTTTAAATCGGTAACCGGGCTTACACCCAAAGCCTGGCAGCAGGCGCTGCGGGGGCAAAAGCTGCGTAAGGCGTTGCGCGACGGTGAGAGCGTGACCGGGGCGATTTACGCCTCCGGCTATGCCTCCGGCAGCGCTTTTTATCGCGAAGCCGACGCGGCGCTTGGCATGACGCCGCGGCAATATTTACGCGGCGGCGAAAGCGCCCCGGTCGACTGGACGATAGTTTCCTGCCAGTTGGGCCTGTGTCTGGTGGCGCAAAGCGAACGGGGAGTCTGCGCTATTTTGCCTGGCGAAAGCCGCGAGCGGCTTGAGTCTGAGCTATTAACGCTCTTTCCCCATGCGCAACCTTCGCAGGACGCTGATTTTCACGACCGCGTCGCGCAGGTGGTGGCGTTTCTTGACGCACCGGCAGGAGAGTGGACGCTGCCGCTCGATATTCGCGGCACCGCCTTTCAGCAGCAGGTCTGGCAGGCGCTGCGCGCCATTCCCGCCGGCAGCACGCTCAGCTACAGCGAACTGGCGCAAAAGATTGGCAAGCCTGGCGCCGTGCGGGCGGTGGCGAGCGCCTGCGCCGCCAATAAACTGGCGGTGGCGATCCCTTGTCACCGTGTTGTGCGCAGCGACGGGGCGCTCTCGGGCTACCGCTGGGGCGTTGAGCGCAAGGCCGCATTGCTGGCGCGCGAAGCAAAAATAAAGAAAAAGGAGAGCTAATGGATCTGTTTGCCGACCAGCCCCCCTGGCGGGAGCCGCTTGATGACGGCGCGGTGATATTGCGCCGGTTCGCCTTCGCCACCGCCGCTGAACTGCTGGCGACTATCGCGCAGGTGGCGGCGCAGTCGCCGTTTCGCCAGATGATTACGCCGGGCGGCTATACCATGTCGGTGGCGATGACCAGCTGCGGCCCGCTCGGCTGGACCAGCAGCCGCAGCGGCTACCGCTACGCGCATCACGACCCGCTTACCGGTAAACCCTGGCCTGAAATGCCGCCCGCCTTTCGCACGCTTTGCGACGACGCGGCCCGGGCGGCAGGCTATCCCGATTTCCAGCCGGACGCTTGTCTGATTAACCGCTACGCGCCGGGGGCAAAGCTCTCGCTGCATCAGGATAAGGACGAGCCTGACCTGCGCGCGCCCATTGTTTCCGTCTCGCTTGGGCTACCTGCGGTGTTTCAGTGGGGCGGCCTCAAGCGCAGCGATCCGGTTAAAAGGCTGCTGCTTGAGCACGGCGACGTCGTGGTATGGGGCGGGCCGTCGCGCCTTTATTATCATGGCGTCCAGCCGTTGAAGCCTGGCTGCCATCCCGATACCGGGCCCTGGCGTTACAACCTTACCTTCCGCCAGGCGGGCGACGGCGAATAAAAATAAGAATTATTCTTGCCGTCGCGTTCGCGCCGTTTAAACTGCTCGCTGTTTTGTTTTCTGTGGGTAGCCGCTTTTATGGAACTTCTGCGCCTTGTCTGGCGCCAGTACCGTCTGCCGTTTGTGCTGGTGCTGGCGTTAAGCCTCGCCAGCGCCGCGCTGGGTATTGGCCTTATCGCTTTTATTAACCAACGTCTCATCGCGACCGTCGATTTATCGCTTGCGGTATTGCCGGCGTTTCTCGGCCTGCTGTTGCTGCTGATGGCCGTGACGCTCGCCTCGCAGCTGGCGTTAACGATGCTCGGCCACCATTTTGTTTATCGCCTGCGCAGCGAATTCATCAAGCGCATTATGGATACGCCGGTTGAACAAGTGGAAAAGCTCGGCAGCGCCACGCTGCTGGCGGGGCTTACCAGCGACGTTCGTAATATCACGGTCGCCTTTGTGCGTTTGCCGGAGCTGGTGCAGGGGATAATTCTGACGATCGGCAGCGCCGTTTACTTAGGCTGGCTGTCGTCGAAAATGCTGCTGGTCACCGCCGTGTGGATAGCTATCACGCTGTGGATAGGCTACCTGCTGGTGCAGCGCGTTTATAAGCACATCGCCACGCTTCGTGAAGTGGAAGAGAGCCTTTACAACGACTTCCAGACCCTGCTGGAAGGGCGTAAGGAGCTGGCGCTCAACCGCGAGCGCGCCGAATACATTTTCGACCAGGTTTACAAGCCGGATGCGCAAAGCTACCGCCAGCACATTATTCGCGCCGACACCTTCCACCTGAGCGCAGTGAACTGGTCCAACATCATGATGCTTGGCGTAATTGGGCTGGTGTTCTGGATGGCGAACGGCCTTGGCTGGGCCGATACCAACGTGGCGGCGACCTACTCGCTGGCGCTGCTCTTTTTACGCACGCCGCTGCTTTCCGCCATGGGGGCGCTGCCGACGCTGCTTACCGCTCAGGTGGCGTTTAACAAACTGAAGCAGTTCCAGCTGGCTGATTACGAGCCCGCCTTTAAACGCCCGCAAAAGTTTGCCGACTGGCAAACGCTTGAGCTTCGCGACGTCACCTTTAAATACAGCGACGGCAGCTTCGGCGTCGGGCCGCTGAATCTTACGATCAAGCGCGGCGAACTGCTGTTTCTGATTGGCGGCAACGGCAGCGGCAAATCCACGCTCGCCATGCTGCTCACTGGCCTTTATGAGCCTGCCAGCGGCGACATTTTGCTCGATGGTAAGGTGATTGCCACAAGCGAAATGGAGGCTTATCGCCAGCACTTCTCGGCGGTCTTCACCGACGTCTGGCTTTTCGACAAGCTGCTGGGGCCGCAGGGCGAAGAGGCCGACCCGGCGCTGGTGGACGCGTGGCTGAACCGGCTGAAAATGGCCGGGAAGCTGGAGCTGGATAACGGCAAAATTCTTAACCTTAAGCTTTCGAAAGGGCAGAAAAAGCGCGTGGCGCTGCTGCTGGCGCTGGCGGAAGATCGCGATATTATCCTGCTGGATGAATGGGCGGCGGATCAGGACCCTCATTTCCGCCGCGAGTTTTATCAGGTACTGCTGCCGCTGATGCAGCAGATGGGTAAAACCATCTTCGCCATCAGCCACGACGATCACTATTTTATTCACGCAGACCGTCTGCTGGAGATGCGCCAGGGCCATTTAAGCGAGTTGACCGGCGACGAGCGGGCGCTGGCGAGCCGCGATGCGGTGGCGCGCACCGGCAGTTAATCGTAACGAGGCGGCTGGCTGTTAACCGGCCGCAATATCATCCCGATTTATTTATTCACTCTTTCTGAAAGTCGAATTCTGCGCTGCTTAATTGTTCCTTTTTGGTTAACTTCTTCTATTAATTAAGGAAAAGGTCCTTTTTTGATTTATTGTGCTGGTGAATGATTCGCTGGCTAATAAAATTCGGGGTTGTTAGAATTCTCTCATTAAATATGACGTCGTAAATCCTCAAGTGAATTACGGCAATAATTCAAGCTTAAATTTAAATAGTGAAGAATATGATGACCCCTGCTATTAAAAAATATTTCGCGCCGGCATTATGCGGCATTATCGCTCTGGCCGGAGTGGCGCAGACCGCCAGCGGCTGGTTGAGCTGGTCGCAGACGCGCGAGCAGCTTGCAGCCGCCCCGGTCGTGGCCAGTACGCCCGCATCGCCCGTCACGCTTGCGCTCTTTAACGCGGCGCCGACCACGCCTGACGTTCAGGCAAGTGCGCCGCAGCTGGCGCTGGATATCAGCGGTATTATTTTCAGCGATGATAAAGATCTTTCCGCCACGGTGGTTAAACAAGGAAACGAGCAGGTTATTTATCATGTCGGGGAAACGCTGAAAGGGTACGAAAATGCCCGGGTGACCGGCATCAGCAAAGATCATATTCAGGTGAATTATCAGGGCGTCGATCAGAATATTAAATTGCCGGCGCCGGACTATCAAAAACAGAGCGCATAATCGCTTCTCGCTAAAACCGGTGGCGACAGAAAATTCAGAGAGTGGGTTTTAGCGAGCCTGTTAATAACATAACCGGTGGGGAAATGCTTGCCGGTTATAATCCCTTCAAGCGCTGATAGCGCTGCCACACTTTCCAGGCATAGCGCATACGCAAACCGTGGCGGCTTTCGCTGGTGCCTGCGTTATACGCGCCGATGGCCTCCCAGGTATAGCCGTAGGTTTTCACCATCTGCGATAAGATGGAAGCGCCGACCAGCACCGACACGCACGGATCCTGCATCAGCAAAACTTCATCAACGCCAAGTTTACGCAATCGCGCAAAATGAGTGCTGTTGATTTGCATCAGCCCCACGTCATAGCTGCCGTTCGTGTTGACGTTTATCGCTTCAGGGTTCATGCCCGATTCCACCTGCGCGATGGCGTTAAGCAGCTTCGGGTCGAGATTAAAATAGTAAGCCGCCTCGTCCCAGCAGGTAGCCTGCGCCATCAGGCTCACGGCGTAAAGCGGCAATGCGAAACAGGCTTTCATGCTTTTCTCCTGACTGACAGGGCGCCGCCGCGCGCGGCGCCCTGGGCAGACTTCTGATTAACGTTTGATCCAGGCATCAGCCCAGTTCAGACCTGCGCCCGGCGCGTATGACCAGGCTGCGCCTTTACACCAGCCGGCATAAGGGAACGGTTTACACTCGTAAATATTGCCGTCTTTACCTTTCACGCGAGTGCCCGCCTTGTACTGGCTGATGTTCTGCGGATAAACGTACTGGAAGTCGCCGCCTGAAGGCTGCGGCAGCGGGTTTATCTGCAGCGTGGTCGACGCGTTAGCGCTCAGGCCGCTCTGGTCAGTTACCCTTACCGCCAGCGGGAACGACTGCGTGGCGGTGACGTTCGAAGCGACGATGGTCAGCGTATTGCTGTCCTGCCCCGTAACCTGGCCAATTCCGCTCGGCACCGTCCAGCTCCAGCGCAATTGTTCGCTGCTGCTGTCCGGGTCGGCGGCGGTGGCGGTAACCACAATGGTACTGCCGCTTTGTCCCTGGAAGGAGGAGGCCAGATTAATCGTGGGTGCGACGGGCTGAGACGCTTCCAGCACCGTGACTGAGGTGTCCGCATAGGCGCTGTGCTGCCCGTCGTTGACCGTCAGGCGGAAGCCATACTCGGCATGCTGCGAAGAAGGCGGCGTGAAGGTGCTGCGCGCCTGATTCGCATTGCTGAGCGTTACGCTCGGCCCGCTGGTTTGCTGCCACTGGTAGGTCAGCGTATCGCCGTCCGCGTCGGCTGAGCCGGAGCCGTCAAGGGTAACCGCCTGCGCGCCCTGCACCGTCTGGCTAACCCCGGCGTTAGCCACAGGCGCAACGTTAGACGGTGTTGGCGTTGGGGTTGGTGTCGGCTGGCTACCGCCGCCGCTGCTGCTGCTTGCCGAAGTGAACGGCGAGAAGACGTCGCTGAAGGCATAGAGCGGCGCCTGCTGGGCGGTCAGGCCGCTGTTTTCCGGGCCGACATAACCTTGCTGTCCCGGCTGGTCGCGGGCTATCGACCAGATGCCTATCATCCCAAGCTGCCGCTCCTGCGCCTGCTGCATGACGAGGCGCGCATCGGAGAGGTAAAAAGTTTCACCCTGTACGTCGTTGTAGCCAATCATCGGCGTGGTGCCGAGCATCGCGTTAATCGCGCTGTCGCTCTTCTCCGGCCAGATCTTCTTCACCTGCTGGAACAGGTTGTCGATAGCGGAGGTGGCGCATTTGCCGTGAATATTCTGCCCCTCTTTACCGGAAGACTGACAAACGGTATTGCCGTAATCCATGGTCATGACGTTTACGCCGGTCAATTCCACGCCTTTGGCTTTCGCGTCTTCCAGCACATAGATGCCTTCCGGCGTCAGGCCGGTCGGCAAAATAGGCAGCGTAAACAGCAGCCCCACCTTGCGGCCTTCCTGTTTCCAGCGCTCCTGAACCATCTTCAGCGCGGTATTGCGCCGCTGGATAGATTCGTGGTCGGCGACCCAGTTGCCTTCGATATCGAAATCCAGCACCTTCAGATTCAGGTTATCGACGATATCGTAGTAGTGCTGTTGCAGGTCGTTGACGTTCTTACAGGCTGCGGCCAGCGGCGAGTTGTTGGCGCCGCCGATAGAGACCTGCACGTCGCCGCCTGCGTCGCGCAGCGCCTTGATTTTGCTGTACTGCGTGTAATCGTTGATGTTATAGGCTGTCCCCCAGGTGGGCAGACAGGTGTTCGCATCTTTGGCGACGATAAACGCCAGCGTGTAGTGGGTTATCTTTTTGCTCGACGCCAGCGAGGCGAGATCGGGAATGGTATTCAGGGTGAAGTCGACATACGGGGCGTAAACGTGCGCAGGCCACTCCGACTTCGGCGTGCCGACCCGCTCTTTGGTGCCCGCCCAGTCAATGAAAATGCCCCACGGGGAAGGATCGCTCGGCTGCACATGCTGCACCGTGGCGAGCGAAACGTAAGGCTGCCCCTGGAATCTCACCAGCGATCCGGCCGGGTACAGTTTTTGTACATCCAGCGTCGGCGCGCTCGCCAGCTCCTGATCGGTCCATACCTTCAGCGTGCCAAGCGGCTTCCAGGGCTGACTGTTGTCGCCGGTGGGGTTCTGGTTTTGCTCTTTTGACGGATCCTGGTCGACGTTGTAGAACCAGGCTTTGTAGCCCTGGCCGTTCACCATCACCACATCGCCTTGTTGATACACCTTGCCCGCCTGCCACTGCGGCACGGCGACATACGCCATCCACGGGTTCGGTTCGCCGGGCGCGAACGAGGAGGGCGGAATGGGCATCAGCGCTTTATAGCTCACGCCATCTTTAGAAACTTTGTCATCTTTCTGGTAACTCTGGGCGCTGCTGTAATCGGGCAGCTTTGTCGCGGGCGCGCCGCTTGCAATATCGCAGTTTGAAGGGTTGCCGAATTGGGTAATTTCAATGGCCGTCGCGGCGCGTACCTGGCGCCACGGGTTGCTCGGGTCGTCGGAGGTCGGGCAGTTGCTGGCGCCGACCCACCAGGCGTTGCTATACACGTTGCCGGCGAAAATAACCTGATACGTATCGCCGCCTTCCTGTCCATTCCACGCTTCCAGCGCCAGCGCCGGGGCCGCCGCGCCGCACAGGCTCAGTATGCCAATGGCCTGGGCTAATAGTTTTCTTTTCATAGCGAATGACCTTTGTTTGGTTGACTTAACTGCGGGGTTGGCTGAGGTGTTGTGCGTAGTCCGCCCGAAGGGGGCTATACGCGGCAGGGTGACAGGCAACGCTGCGAGACTTCCGCAGCGCCGCCCGCGTCAGACCTGTCATTCACCTTTGCCGGCGCGAGCGCGTCTTCGCGCCGGCGTGCCAACGTTCAGGCGTGTGCTTCGTGGCGCAACACGCCCGGCTGGCAGGTTACTGACACTCCGACGTCCCTGTTTTCACCCAGACATCAGCTTTGCCGGGTTCGTCCCCTTTGGTCCACCACTTAGCACGCCACTGCGAACCGGCGTAGTCGGTGGTCTCGCCGCCGTTGTAAACCACATCTGCCCGCCAGGACATTTTCACCTGGCTAACCAGCTGCCACTGGTCGGCGTCAAAGCCCGGCGCGTTGTTCTGCGTCCAGTATTTAGCTTTCCAGACCAGGTTGTTGTAGCTGACCGTTTCGCCGCCGTTATACACCTTGCTGGCAGACCAGGCCGGGTACTTGCTGGCGTTCGGGTCGGTTGGGGTAGCGCAACTGCCGCCGGAGCCTCCGGTGCCGCCGGTGCCTGTACCGTCATCCGGGGTCGGTTCCGGTTCAGGTGTCGGTTCTGGCGACGGGCCCGGGGTCGGATCCGGCGATGGCAACGGCTCTTCATCGTTCTGGCGCGGTGTAACGGTAATGCTGACCGACTGCTGAGTGCTGGTCTTACCGTCGCTGACGTTAACCGAGATGTTAAACGACTGGTTAGCAGTCACATCCGGCGCGGTAATGCTCAGATCCGCCGTATTGTTGCCTTCCGGCGCAAACTCAGACGGTACGGTCCACTGGTAAGTCAGCGGATCGTTGTCCTCGTCCAGCGCCTGAGCATGGAGGTTCAACTGCTGGCCCGCCTGAAGCGTGACAGCCTCAAACGCATTCACCGTTGGCGCATGGTTTGGCGCAGGCGCCTTATCCAGCACCTGAATATTGGCGGTGCTGCTCAGGCCGCCGCTGTCAGTGACTTTAAGCTGGAAGCCATACGTCTTGTCAGTGGTGGTGGCAGGGGCGTTAAAGGTCGCTGTGGCCGTGTTCTTATTGTTAAGCGTCACGGTCGTGCCGGAAGTCTGGCTCCACAGATAGGTGAGCGCGCCGCCTTCCGGATCGTGTGATGCAGAACCGTCAAGTGTAACCTGCGCCGGGCCAGTCACCTGCTGGTCGGTAGCGCTGGCTACCGGCGGCTGGTTGGCCGGGGTTGGCGTTCCGCCGCCACCGCCGCTGCTCATCAGGCTTTCCTGCATTGCGTTGAGGATATCGCCGTTGTCGGCGTCAATTTCCCAGGCAAACAGGCCGCCCAGGCCTTTGCTCAGGGCATATTTACCCTTCGCGGCCACGGAACGGGCGTCGTCATAGGTAATCAAATCGCCGGTTGATTTTTTGAACAGGTAAGGCGCTTCGGCAGTCGCATCGTAGTTATACTCCCAGCCTGAGCCATTACGGTATTCATTAGCAATCTGGCGATAATCCACGACACCCGCTTCCCAGGTCCCTTTCACTGCACCGGTTGCGGTGCCGCCGGTGAACGGGTTGTTGTTGGTGTAGCCGGAAACGCCGGTCCAGCCGCGGCCATACATCGCCACGCCCAGCACCAGTTTTTTCGGGTCCACACCCTGGTCGAGCAGCAGTTTCAGGCCGTTATCGGCGGTGTACTGCGTATCCGGCTTCCACGACGGCGCATATATCGCTGTCTGATGACCGCGGTCGGTCATGCTCCAGGCGCCGTAGAAGTCGTAGCTCATCATGAAGATGTTATCGAGATACTGGCTGGCGGTACGGTAATCGACATTGGCAATCTTGTCGTTACCCACCCCGATTGCAGAGGTGAGCATATACGTTTTGCCGGTTTGCGACGTCAGACCGTTAAGCATGGTGCGCAGTTCGCGCATCAGCGCTGTGTAAGTCTCTTTATCCTGTGGCCCGCCAAGGTTGGGGTTCTCCCCGCCGCCGCCCGGGAATTCCCAGTCGATATCCACACCATCAAAGAATTTCCAGGTCAGCAGGAACTCTCTGACGGAGGCGACAAAGCGATCGCGCTTGGTTTTATCGCTCAGGAAGAAGAACGGGTCGGAAAGCGTCCACCCCCCGATGGAAGGCAAGACTTTCAGGTTAGGATGGGCGAGTTTCAGCGCCATCAACTGACCGAAGTTGCCTTTGTAGGGGTCGTCCCAGGCGGTGACGCCTTTTTGCGGCTTCTGAATAGCCGCCCAGGGGTCATGAATCGAAACCTGGAAATCCTGACGCCCGGAGCAGGAACGCTGCAGCGCTTCGAAGCTGTTGCTGATAGATTTCAGGCTGTCGTTAATCCCATCACCGCCGCAAATCGGGATAAAGCCGTACAGCAGGTGGGTCAGGTTATCCGCCGGAATTTTGTCCACGGGATAGTTGCGGTCATAGACCCCCCATTCCGGGAAATAGGCGCCGACTATCTTATTGGGGTGAGTCGAGTATTTTTTGTTCTTCTCACCCGGCGTGGCGACGAGCGGCGTCAGGTGGCTGCCGTCGGTGTCCGCCACGAGAATCAGCTTGCTGTCGCTCTTCGTGCAGCCGCTGGCGTTACAGACTTCAACCTGCGTCTGGTAACGTCCGCCTTTGTTTACCGCAAAGGAGGCTCTGCCGCTGGCGCCGGCTGCGCCGCTCCACACCTGCTTACCGTTCATCAGCACTTTCGCGCTGGTGCCGGTATCGCCGCTCCAGATATTCCATTCAATAACCACGTTGACCGAGTCGTTTCGCTTGACCAACTGGTTATAGGCGGTGGCGGACTGGTCCACCTCCACCAGGGCGAATTTATCCGTACCGCTGCTGATGACCGGCTTGCTGGGTAAAGCCGCCCAGGCAGGCCCGGTGACGGAAGCGATAGCCATCGCCAGCAGAGTTAACTTCATTCGTTTCATTAGTAAGCCCCATATTCAGATAAGTTACCGGCCTGCCATTTTCTGAGGGATTCAGAAAAAGCATGCATCCTAACGACTTGCCTGATAAATGCTATAAAACGGAAGTTCTTAATTTAGTGGTGCCTGGCCTCCTTAATATAAAGATGGTGAGGCATTATTAAGACAAGGTTCGTGGCCCATGTCGTAATAAAGCCGTAATAAGTCGAAGCGTTATTACCCGCCGTAGTGATAACAGATAAAAACCCACAGTCCGGCGAAACTTAAATAACTGCCGAAAGGAAAGGGCAGTGCGGTATTAAGCCGTCTCTCTTTCGCCGCGAACAGCAACCCGACGCAGCTTGCTATCAGGCAGATGTAAGGCAGCGACTGCCAGCCAAGCCAGGCGCCAAGCGCCGCCAGCAGTTTGAAGTCGCCATAGCCCAGCGCCTCTTTGTTCATCGCTAAGCGAAAAAACCAGTAAAGCGCCCATAAGAATCCGTAACCTGCCGCCGCGCCGAGAATAGCGTCATGCAGCGCGACGCTGTCGGAAAAAGTATTAAACAATAAGCCGAGCCATAATAGCGGCAGGGTGAAGCAGTCGGGCAATAATAAATATTGCCAGTCAAGCACGCTTAAAATAATCAGGAAGCTCACCAATAACCATCCGGCCATAATATCGCCAGGGTGGTGAAATACCATCGCCATTAAAACAAAGAGCAACCCGCAGCTTATTTCCACGCCGGGCAGCCAGCGCGGAATAGGCTCGCCGCAGTGATGGCACTGTCCGTGCAAAATAAACCAGCTCACCACCGGAATATTTTCCCACCAGCTCAATGAATGATGGCAGTGGTGGCAGTGGGAAGCGGGAAAGCTCAGGTGATACAGCACCGCGCTGTCCGCTTGCGCAAGCCGCGGCCCTCGCGAAATCACCATGCCGAGAAAACTGCCAACAATCGCCCCCAGCAACAGGCACTGCATATAAAAAAGCAGGGTGTACTCTTCGCGCATCAGGAAGAAGAGTTGCTGCGGCGTACTCATGAGCCTTTCCCCCAGAACAGCGTCATCTCTACCTTTAGCGCGTTGTCGTTTTTCGCAAGCGGCGTCAGAGTAATCGATTCAAGCTGAATGCCGCTTGCGCGATTAAGCGCGACATACCACTGAAAGAGCGCGGCGAAGGCGACAGGCTCAAGCGTAAGCGTCGCTTTTTGTCCCTGAATGGCGAGCTGGCTCGGCGCGAGCTTGTTTGCCTTCAGGCTTTCGGTCAACGCCTGCTGGGGGTTTTCAACCAGCGCCCGGCGCACCCGCAGGTCGTGCTGCTGCGCCTGAGTTAGCATCCAGGTCTGGGTATCGCGGGCGCGATTGATGGCCGCTTTGCCCTCGTCGATGGCGTTTTGCAGCGGCAGCCAGACCCCATACCACAGGATGAGCCACAGCAGGGCGAAGCCCATCAGCAGCACCAGGGTTCTCTCGCGCGCGTTGCGCGCGCTAAACCAGGCGATAAGTTTCTGCTTCATTTTTTCACCGCCTCCCCTTTCAGTACGGCGGAGAACGGTTTGCCCGCCGCCGCGCTTTTTTCTTCAGTAATGGCGAAGGCGAAAGCGGGTTTCGCCTGGTTGACGAAAGCCTCGACGCGCGCCTTGCCGGGGGCGGTCACGTTCAGAGTAAAGGCGCTTTGCGCGGCGTCATAGCGCACCACGCCCAGTTCGATGTCGTTAAACGCGCTTTTTATCTGATCCAGCTGCGCAATATGCTGAAAGAAATCGTGCTGCGGCGTTTTAAGTTGCTGTGTGAAGTGATACTTCAAATTACTGGTAAAGGACGACTGGGGAAAATAAGCCTTGAACAGCGCCTGCACGCTCGCTTCCGCCGCTTTTTGCTGCGTTTTTATCTGCCATAAGTTGGCAAGCTGCGGCAGCAGGCTTAACAGCAGCGCGAGGACCACCGCGCCGATAAGCGGTTTGCGCCAGCGGCGCACCTCTTCTTTAATATCCGCCTGCTGGCTGAACGCGCCGTGCAGCAGGGTAAATTTTTTCGCCCGCAGTTCCGGGACGATAAGGCGCAGCGGGTGCTGCCATGGCTGCGGCTCTACCGAGTCGCGCCAGGCGGGGATCATCTCGCCATAGCACTGGTGATTTCCCTCGCCAAGGCGCGCCATGACGGCGGGCAACAGTGTGTCGCTGACCACCGTCGCTTGCGACTCGCCCGGGCGGATCCACCACTCCTCTTCCAGCGAAGCAAAGGTTGCGCCATCGGGATTAAAGGGCAGCAGCAGGGCGTCTGGCACGGCTTTCACTACCTGCAAACCGGCGTCATGGCAGGCATCCAGCATTTGCTGGAGCAGGGTGGCGTTGATAGCCGCCGCGGTGACTTCATTGCCCACTTTACGCACCACCGTCCAGTGCAGGTCTTCCACGTCGCCCATCAGCGACTCTTCCGCCAGCCAGCTAAACTGCGGCAGCTGGGCGAAAGGGCCTTTTTTTGTCAACGTGAAGTCGCGAAACACCACCTCGCTTGCCGGAATAAGCAAGCAGACCGCGTTCGCCAGCGGATGGGACGCCAGTTCGCTAAGCTGCGCCCAGCCTGCAAGCTTAGCGGGTTCGTCCGCCGCGCCCATAGGCCACCACCAGACGGCCTGTTCAGGGTTGGAGCCCGCTCTTATTATTAATGCGTTTTTCATCAGCGCATTCCTTTTAATCGACGAGGCGATAGCGGCGGGACCAGAGCAGCTGGTTGCCCGAGGCGGTATCGACATAAAGGGCGTCCGCGCTGCGAAGCGTTAACGCCTCTGTGTTCCCCGTGTGATACAGGGTGTAAAACTGGCTGTTTAAGGTGAGGTACTTATCAAGGCTCGCCGCCTGGCTCTTCACCGGAAACTGCTGTTCAAGCTGTGTCTTAAACGCCTCGAGCGACTCCCAGCCCGCTTCCGGGCGCTGGTCGATAAGGCGCATCACATCTTCCGCAGTCAGGCTGCCGAAAAAGAGCGCCGAAAGCAGAGGGGCTTCGTCGCGCGTCAGCGTATTGACGTTAATCGCCGTTTTGGTGGCGGGCAGCGCGCAGAGCAGCGTTTTGACTTTCGCGTAATAGGTCAGCGGAAAATCGGGCAACAGCTTCAGCTCGCTGATGGAAAACATCATCTGGCGCGCCGGAACGCGGGGCGGCTTGCGCGCGGCGTAGGCCGGAGCGAAATCCCGCGGCGCGGCGTTCGGGGCGCTGTTCTCCACACCCAGGTAATCCTCCAGCTGTTGATAAACCGTCTCCGCGCTCGCCGGGTTAATGCCGGCGCTGGTGAGCAGGGACTGCACGATTTTCGCCTGCTGCGCTTCGGGCGTTAGCGCCCCCGCATCGTTCGGCGCGCCGGACGCTTCGCCAGCGGCGCTGGCGGCGGGCGCGGCGCTATCGGTCGCCAGCAGCGAATTCACGTTAAAGCAGTTTTGTCCGTCCACCAGTTCGCTCTTCAGCGTCACTTCGCCGTCGATACGTTCCAGCGGCTCTTTCCAAAGCTGCTGGATGGAGCCCGCTTTTTGCGGGTCGGCGATATCTTTCGCCAGTGCGTTCAGCACCTGTTTATCCGCGCCGAGGATGGCCCAGCGCAGCTGCTGTTGGCTCAGCTGATACTGAATGCGCTGCAGATTGCCGCTAAATTGTTGGCTGATTTTCGCCGCCATTACCGACATCAACACCAGCAGGATCAGCACTACCAGCAGCGCCACGCCGCGCTGGCGCCGGTCGCTTCTCAGCTTCATGGTTGCGCTCCTGTGTTGGTGGTGGGTTGAGCGGGCGCGTTGCCCGCGGCATCTGGCTGTTGAGTTTCCTGCGGGCTGGCGTTCGGATCCTGCGCAGGCTCTGTCGGCGTATCCCCTTGCGCGCCTGCCGCCTCGGTCGTTATCGGCCAGCCGTCGGTGACGACAAACACCCAGCGCCACTCTTCGTTATTTTCCAGCGTGACGGTCAACTCCACGCCCTGCGGAATGGCGGTTTTCGAGGTCCAGTCACTACGCCAGCCCTCGGCGAAAAAGCGCCATTGCCCGCTTTTCACATGCTCCAGCACCGGCACCTGCACCCCTTCGACGGGGCTGGCTAAGTCGAGCGCCGGCGCGACCTCGCGCCACAGCGTGTTGTCTTTCAGCCGCCAGGTGACGCGCAAAATATCCGGCTCCTGCGGCCTGCCAAAGCTCGCCAGCCCGTCCTGGGTAGTAAAGGAGAGTGCGTTTTCGCTAAGACGCAGCGCCTGGTCATCGCCGTTGACGGCGCGCGGCAGCATCTGGGTGAGGTCGCGCTCAAGGCGGCTCCAGGTCAGCTGCAGCTGGCTCAGGTTCGCCGTCTGTTTATCGGTGAACGCCGAGTTCTCCATCGCGCCATGGATAATCTGCCAGGCCATCATGCTGATAAGCGCGAACACCATCAGGGCGATCATCACTTCCAGCAGGGTGAAACCCTGTTGCAGGCGCAGGCGGCTATTCATCGCTGCTCCAGACGGAGGCGTCCGTTAACGTCGCCAGCGGGCGCGTTTTCTCCTCCGGGATATAAACCGTGACCTGGTTTTTGCTGGCGCCGTCGGCGTCTTTTACCGCCTGCGTGCGCCACAGCCACATTTGTCCGCCCATTTTCACCGTCCCCTCCTGCGGCTGCTCGCTAAAACGGTTGCTGGCAAGGTGGGCTTCAGCAATGACGTTCTCCGCCACCCAGCTTGCGCGCAGCACGTCGCCAAGCCGCCCGGTGTAATTGCTGCTCACGCTGATGGTGTTCATCAGCGCCAGCGCGGCGGTAGAGAAAATGGCCAGCGCGACCATTACCTCCAGCAGCGTCATGCCCGTTTCACGGTGTGCCATGTTCATTCCTTAATGCCAGCGTTACCGGCATCGCCCCTTTTGAAATCACATCAAAACTCTGCTGATCGCCGGTCGCGCTCAGGGTGAGGGTAAAAACGCTGCTCTCCCCATCCGGCAAAAAGAGGATCTGCGGCGGCGATACCAGCGACTCCGCGAGCCTTTGCGGCGCAAGCGACACGCGCAACTCTTCCGGAAAATCGCCCCGGGTGGTAACGCGTCCGGCATCAAGCGGCTTCCACGCCGCGGGCTGTTCCGCCGACGCCTCGCTGGCGTTAAGCACAACCAGCCGGAACTCGCGGTCGGTTATCACCATGCCAATCACGTTCCCCTCCATAACCGCGCGGGTGGAGGCATACTCCAGCAGCGTTTTAAACTGCTGGCCGAAGATGCCAGGCCCGCTGCGCTCCGGCAGGGTCATCACCACCAGCAGGGCGCTGCTGGCGAAAATCATGATGGCGAGCATCACCTCCAGCAGGGTGAAGCCCCGTTGCCGCGCGCGCATCATTTTTGCTGCGATTCATCAGCGGACTTCTTATCCAGCGTCCAGTTGGAAACGTCATCCGGGGTGTTTGGCTCCGCGTCGGGACCGGCGGAGAAAATGTCGATAGGGCCGTGCTCGCCGGGGCTGACTATCAGGTAATCGTTGCCCCAGGGGTCCTGCGGCAGCCGTTTGATGTAGCCGTCCGGGCGATAATTTTCCGGCACCGGCGACAGCTCCGGCTTGGTTATCAGCGCCTGCAACCCCTGTTCGGTGGTGGGGTAGCGATGGTTATCGAGCTTGTACATGTCGAGCGCGTTTTCCATGGCGATGATGTCGCTCACCGCTTTTTGCTTATCCGCGCGCTCTTTGTTGCTCATCAGGTTCGGCACCACCATGCTGGCGAGAATGCCGAGGATGACGATGACCACCATGATCTCCAGCAGGGTGAAGCCGCGCTGGCGGAACATTGTCTGAAGGCTGGCTGTTTCTCTGTTCATACCGTTTCTCTCACCCCACCATGTTATTAAGTTGCAGTATTGGTTGCAGAATCGACATCACGATAAAAAGCACGATGCTTGCCATCGAGACCACCAGCACCGGCTCGAAGATAGAGAGCGTCAGGGTAATGCGGTGTTGCAGCGCCTTGTCCTGGTTATCCGCCGCCCGCGCCATCAGCGGGCCGAGCTCGCCGCTCTCCTCGCCGGAAGCGACCATGTAAAGCATCATTGGCGGAAAGAGCTGGGTCTGTTCTAAAGAGGCGTTGAGCGTCGCCCCCTGGCGCACTTTGTCGGCGGCTTCCATCAGCCGCTGGCGGACAAAGAGGTTCTCAAGCCCCTCCACCGAGATAATCATCCCCTCCAGCAGCGGCACGCCGCTGGCCTGCAGGATACTCAAGGTGCGGATATAGCGGGCGCTGTTGGTCGCCCGGGAGAGCTTCTGCAGGGGCGAAGACTGGATCTGCCAGCGGTGATAGCGCAGCCGGTTATCTCCTTTTTTCAGCCAGAAGCGAAAGCCCACCAGCGAGCCGACAATCGCCGCCACGATGAACAGCCCGTACGCCTGCAAGAAGTCGCTCACGGCGATAAGCGTGCGGGTGGTGACCGGCAGCGTCTGCTTCATCTGCACAAACTGGCCCACCACCTGCGGTACCACTGCCACCAGCAATATGGAGATAACCGTGATAGCCACTATCGTCAGGGTGATGGGGTAGACCATCGCCTGAGTCAGTTTGCTTTTCATCTGCTGGCGAATTTCGTTGTAATCCGCAAGCTTATCCAGCACGCCGCCGAGATGGCCGGTTTTTTCCCCGGCGGTGACCAGCGTGCGGTACAGGTTGTCGAACGCCTGCGGATATTCTCCCAGCGCCTCGGAGAGCGAATGGCCTTCCACTACCTTTTCATGGATCAGGGTGAGCGCCTGGGCGAGTTTCTTATCCTCGGTCTGGCGGGCGATAACCCGCAGGGCGCTCTCCAGCGGCAGCGCGGCGTTGGTCAGGGTGGCGAGCTGGCGGGTAAAAAGCGCCAGCGAATTGCTGGAAAACTTCTTGCCGCTGCCCGCTTTGCTTGCACCGGGCGCGCTGCTCTCCTGAATGCTGACCGGCGTTAAACCCTGCTCGCGCAGCTGCTGGCGCACCTGGCGCGGCGTGTCCGCCTGCATCGTTCCGCGCTCGGCTTTGCCGTTCGGCGCCGTGGCTCGCCACGCATACCAGGCCATTACGCTTCATCTCCCTGGCCGGTGGTGGTAACGCGCATCACTTCATCAAGCGACGTGATGCCCTGGACCACTTTAAGCAGCCCGTTCTGGCGCAGGCTGCGGGTACTTTTGCGCAGAATCGGCTCCATGGACATCTCATCCAGGTTGTCGTTGATGGCGCGCCGCAGTTCCGGGTCCATCACCAGCAGTTCGTGAATGCCGGCGCGGCCTGCATAGCCGCTGTTGCGGCACTTCTCGCATCCGCCTGGCCCCCAGACGCGTTCGGGCGGATGGGGCAAAAAGGTGAACATCTCCGCCTCCTGGGGCGTGAGTTCCACTTCTTGTTTGCAGTGCGGACAGAGGCGGCGGACCAGACGCTGGGCGACGACCCCCAGCAGCGATGAACCGATAAGAAAGGACTCAAGGCCCATATCGCGCAGGCGGGTGACCGCGCCGCTGGCGCTGTTGGTATGCAGCGTCGACATCACCAGGTGGCCGGTAAGCGAAGCCTGCACCGCGATTTGCGCCGTTTCGCTGTCGCGGATTTCCCCCACCATCACCACATCCGGGTCCTGGCGCAAAATGGCGCGCAGGCCGCGGGCGAAAGTCATATCCACGCGCGGGTTGACCTGCGTCTGGCCGACCCCTTCCAGTTCATATTCGATAGGGTCTTCCACCGTCAGAATGTTGCGCTGGTTGCGGTCGAGCGAGGAGAGCACGGCGTAAAGCGTGGTGCTTTTCCCGGAGCCGGTCGGGCCGGTGACAAGAATAATGCCGTGCGGTTTGTCGATAAGCCCGCGCATGTAGTTCAGGTCCTGCTCCGACAGCCCGAGCTGATTCAAATCCATCTTCATTTTCGATTTATCGAGCAGACGCATGACCACGCGCTCGCCATATTGCGAGGGGATGGTGGAGACGCGCACGTCGATGGCGCGTTTGCCGATACGCAGAGAGATGCGCCCGTCCTGCGGCAGACGTTTTTCTGCTATATCCAGCTTCGCCATTACCTTGATGCGCGATACCAGCAGCGGGGCGAGCTTGCGCGCCGGTTGCAGGATCGACTGCAATACGCCGTCCACGCGAAAGCGGATGCTTAACGTTTTCTCAAAGGTTTCAATATGGATGTCCGACGCGTTCTCTTTTACTGCTTCGCCAAGAATGGCGTTGATCAGGCGAATAACCGGCGAGTTTTCGTCGTTTTCCAGCAAATCTTCGTTATCCGGGATCTCCTCCGTAAGCGCCATCAGATCGATGTCGGCATCCATGTCTTCCATGATTTGCTGCGACATGCCGCTGCTCTGCTGCCAGATGCGCGAGAGCATTTCATCAAACGCTTCGGCGCTGAGTGTGACCGGCGCAAAAGGGCGGTGGATCATGCGCTGCATCTCCAGCACGGCGCTAAGCGGCGTGTTCTCGCGGATGTAGATCTGCTCATCGGCCATCACTATCCCGTGCTCCCGGGCATAGCCGTAAGAGCAGAATGATTTGCTGGTCGTCTCCATATCTCCCCCAGAAAGCTAGTTACGGAACGGGTTACGGCCGCGCGGCGTCGCGGACGACGTCGGCGTTACCGTGGGTGAAACGGTAGCAGGCGCGTTGTCGGGGTAAGTCGGCAGCGTTTTCGGATCCGTTGGCGGCAGAATGCCTAATTTGCGATCTTCCAGCCGCTGAAGCTGCGCATCACGCGTGCTGTTGTATTGGGTGCGGGAAGAGGTGCGGTAATCGGTGTCGTTACGCAATACAGTCGGGCGGATAAATACCATTAGATTACGCTTGCCCTTGGTGTTGCTGGTGTAGCGGAACAGTTGGCCAATCAAAGGGATATCGCCAAGCAGCGGCACTTTTTGCACCGTCTGGGTGGTGAGGTCTTCCACCAGGCCGCCCAGCACCACCGTCTGGCCGTCGCGCACCAGCACTTCGTTGCTAATGGTGCGGGTGTTAAAGGTCGGTCCGAGCGCGCTGTTGCTGGAGGTGGGGTCTACGCTCGACACCTCCTGCTCTATCTTCAACTGCACGGAGTTATCGTCATTGATTAACGGCGTTACCTTCAGCTTGGTGCCGACGGTTTTACGCTCAACCGTGTTGAAGACATTGTCGCCGGTGGTGCTGGCCTGCGAGCCAGAGAGCACCGGCACATCCTGCCCGACGTTAAACGACGCCTCTTTGTTATCGAGCGTCACCACGCTTGGGGTGGAAAGAATGTCGTTTTTACTGTCGGAGGCGATAGCGGTCAGCAGCACGCCGAAGTCGCCGTTGAAAAAGCCGGTGGCGATGCCGTTATAGTTGTTCAGTACGTTGGTTAAGGGGTTGGTGACCGTCAGCCGCCCATCCTGATCGCGCTGATCAAGCCCCATCTGCACGCGATTAATGCCAAGACCGGTGCCGGTGAACTGGGCGATGCCGTGCTTCTGGATCCACTGCACGCCAAGGTTGAGCCCTTCGCCGTTCTGCACCTCGACGATAATTGCCTCCACCAGCACCTGCGCCCGGCGAATATCAAGACGGGCGATGACCTGCTCCAGCGACTGCATGACATCCGGCTGGGCGCTGATGACCAGCGCGTTGTTCTGATCGTCGGCGGTGATATTTAAGTCGTTTCCCGCAGTACCACCCGCCGGGGAGCCCGGCCCTTTGGCGCCGCCCGCTTTGCCTTTCTCCGCCTGGATCTTGTCGCCGATGCCGTTCAGCACGTTGGCGATTTTGGTGGCGTTTGCGTACTTAAGGTAGAAGACGCGGGTTTTGCCTTCGCTCACTTCGTAGCGGTCAAGCTGCGTAATCAGCCGCCGCGTGCGGTCACGCGCCTGCTGCGAACCGCTTAAAATCAGCGTGTTGGTACGGTTATCTGCCACCACTTTGGCGGCAAGCTGCGGCGCGCTCTGGCCTTTTTGCTCTTCGTTGGTGAGGTTGTTGAGCATATCGGCAATCTCTTTCGCCGTGCCGTAGCGCAGGGTGTACGTTTCCCGTTGCTGTACCCCGGAGGCGTCGACGCGCCTGACCAGATCCACCAGTCGGTTTACCACCGAGGCTTTACCGGTGAGCAGCAGCACATTCGAAGGCTCGTAGTTCACCACGTTGCCGATGCCGGAAGAGTCATTAAGCTGACGAAGCAGCGGCGCCAGATCGCGAACCGGGACGTTTACCATCTGCACGACGCGAGTGATAATTTCATCCCCTTTGCCCGGGTTCTGGCTGTCGGCAATCGGCACCCCGGCGGTTTTCGCCATTGACGAGCGCACCACTTTCAGCATGCCGTTATCCATCGGAATTGCGGTAAAACCGTAGAGATCCAGCACGCTCAGGAAGAACTGGTAATACTGCTCTTCCGTTAATAAATCATAAGTGCGCACGGATATGGTTCCCTGAACTGAAGGGTCGACCAGAATCGTTTTATTCAGATTTCGGCCTGCAATATCGATGAATTCATGAATGTCAGTGTTTTTAAAACTGGCGCTAAAGTCAGCTGCAAAGGCGGGCGAAGAGCAGGAAAGCGCCGCCATGCAGAACAGAGTAATTCGTCTGAATTTACCGTTCATAATGGGTGACATTGCGTAAGTTGAATGTAAAGATTTTTCTAGCTGAAGTTTATTTGGCTGTCTACTTAATAAATTAACTTTCGCTTCGCTTACGCACTATCTTGCTGATTTAAACGAAATTAAATTTTCGGATTTTTTTACTTTCGCTGCTTATTAATATCACGATAAAAAATTAACTTGTACAACAAAAAGACGTTGTATAACTTTTTTTTATTCGGCTTTATAAGCGGGTTAAATAGTTTTCAGGTGTGCTTTTTTAGACGGTTAATAGATATCTTAACGTTTAAGTTGATGATTAATTAACCGCGTCTGGCGAGACGGCAAGTTTTTTTTAATGACATGCGCAGTTTTTTTTTCGATCTTTCTAAAAAGGACGAAAAATAGCGACCTAAGGCTGGGTTTATAAGGGGTTTGCCGCGCTTTTTTAACAAAAAAATAAACCTGAAAAAAGGCGTTACGGCCAGTGATATAAATCACGTATTTGTATAGTTTCTTGATAATTATCAATTTTTATTTGACGTGACATTTCTTGACACACCTTTTCATTGCTCCTATAGGTACAAGGGGTTTCGCTTTCAAAACATCACCCGGCCTGGCTGTTCTTCTCTTCTGAGAATGGGAGGGGGAGGCTTTGCCTGTAGAAAACAAAATGAATTAAGCGCGTTAATTTAGCGTTTTGTTATTCGTCGTTTTCAATAAATGTTCGCGAGGTAAAAACGATTATGTATCTTACACATTTCGGTTTTACTGATACGCCATTCAAAGAACTGGTTTATCACAATCTTAAGCAGCGCTGTTTTATTAATTATTTTGCGGGTGTGGAGTTGATGCTGGCGCACGCCTGCAATAATCCAGGCGCTGTTGGGCTTTTTAGTAATGATGATGAGGTTATTTCCGCCTTCATTACAATGCTTCGCCAGCAAAATGATAAGCAAAGCTGCTTGATGGTTATCAATAAAGGGTTGCAGATTCGGGAGTTTGAAAAACGTATTTCCGAGTTTTTACTTGATGTAATGAAACGTGACAAAAATGCAAAGCCAAAAAAACTGCTGATATTACAGATACAGGATGAGCTTACGTCGTTGCACAGGCGCATTTTACGAAAAGTTATGGATAAAGCGCAGGAGCAGGGCGTTGAGATAACGCTATTGCTGGCGGGAAATCCTTTATTGGCAGAAAAAATAAATAGTCTGGCAGGCATCGGACCGCTGCGCTCGCAGATTATTATCCGGCCCCCCACTTATCAGGAAATACGCGACTGGTTTCATCATCAGCAGTTATGGAACGGGGCCACCACTTCGCGCTTTTCCACGCTGCAAATCATGAGGATCGCTTCACGCTGCGAGGGACGGCTTTCACAAATGGCCCAGGTGGCGCACTACGCGCTGCTCGCCGCTTTCGCTGAACGCAGCAGGAAGGTGAAATTTCGCCATGTAAAAATGGCGCTTGCGGAACTCACCGCGCCGCGGCGGAACGTTGCGCTGCCTCTGCTGGCGGGCTCACTGTGGCTGGGGGGGTTTATCGCTGTCGGCTGGCAGACGCTGCCGCATACCTCGCCGCTGCTGCCGCTCCCCGCCGCCTGGGCGCACAGGCCCGCGCCGCCGGAAGAAAAACCGCTGGTCAGAATTGAAGATTCCCTCGACAAGCCCGTTAACGCCATGCGCCAGCTTTACCGCGTCTGGGGCTATGACGTGCCGCTGGAAGAGGCGTTCTGCGAAGAGGCGAACCGCGCGAAGCTGCAGTGCAAGAGAGGGGAGAGCCCTGTTTCGACGCTGGAGAAAAACGGTTATCCGTGGATTGCGGAGCTGAAGGTGGGCGGTCGCATCGGCTACGCAAGCGTGGTACGCAGCGGGCCGCAAGATATGGACTTGCTGATGGGCAACAAAACCTGGCAGGTCTCTCGCGACTGGTTCAAAAACGCCGCCACCGGCAACTATGTGCTGCTTTATCGCCTTACCCCGCAGGGCAACAGCAAAGTAGACGCGAAAAGCGACGCCAGCGAAATCAACTGGCTTAACAAAATGCTCAGCCGGGCGCTGATGAAGCCGAAAAACAGCGCGCCCGGCTGGTCGCAAGCGCTGGTCGACAACATCAAAGAGTTTCAACGCAAGGTGGGGTTAAAAGCGGATGGCCAGATTGGCGAAAGCACGCTAATGCGGCTGCTTATTTTGTCTGGCGAATCGCCGGGGCTTATCCGCGATAAAGAAACCGAAAACACCATTCAGAAAGTGCAGAACCGCGAACCCGCAGCGCAGCCGCCCGGCACGGCGCTCGCAGAAGCGCTGCCCTTGCAAAAGGCCACGGTCGCTATGACCACCAGGCAGTGAGGAGCCACCATGTCTGAAATTTTCACCGCCGCCTATGAGAGCGTGCAAACCAACCAGCGCGTGCGCTTAAGCCGCCGCCGTCCCGTTAAGCGTCTGGCGCTGGCGCTGCTGGCGTTTGGCGCTGGCGCTATCGCCGCCGGCGTCGGGGGCAGTTATCTCCATCTTTACTGGAATTTTCGCAATCCCCCGCCTGCGCCGGTGGTGAAAGTGGAGCAGCCGGAAACGTTTATTTCTGAGGTTCACTACGTCTACACCACCAAAGCGCTGCCCACCACGCAGCCGCAGGTTGATGAGTTGAAAAACGCGCTTTTCGCCCGCTCGCCGCTGCAAAACCCGCTTAACACGCCGCCGGAGAGCGAACCGCTGTTCCAGGAAAGCGCGCTGATGCTGCCGGAAGGGGGCGCAGACGCGGCGAAGCTGCGGGAAAAACTGGCGATGGCGCTGCGCGAGCAGAGCCGGGAATTCAACTCTGATGTCCCGCCAGGGGCGATGGACGAATCGCAGCCCCGGGCGGAGCGTGAACCGGACAAAGCGCGCGACGACGACCAGACGGTGCTGCGCCAGCGTCTGCCTTACCTCAAATATCAACAGCACATGTATTCATCTGACGGCGTAAACAGCCGCGTGAAGCTCAATAACCACTTTTATAAAGAAGGCGACAGCCTCGCGCGCAACGTGGTGATAAGCAAAATCGCCACCGACAAGCTCATCGTTAACATCGACGGCAAACCCTATAGTCTGCCTTCGCTGAAGGACTGGAAGCCTTAAAACGTCAACCGTTACGAACCAACAGTTAAACGCGCATAGCGGCTGCGGACGTATCGGGCTCGCGTGCTGGCGTCACTAAAAATTAGCGGCATAACGCACCGCGCCAGGCGGCCCGGTGCGATTTTAAGGAGAGATCTATGGCGACCTTTGTGAGTGATGCAGTTCAACCTTCCCCTGTAACCATCGAGACGCTGGCCCGCGACGGGGGGCAGACTATCAGCACGCTGCAAAGCGGCGGCACGCGGACGTTGCTGTTGACGCAGCCCTCCATTGTTCGCGTGCACGCCACGTCGCAAAGTGTGGTGCGCTATGAGCGACAGGGCGACGACCTGATCCTGCATTTGCAGGATGGCTCTACGGTCATCTGTAAAAACTATTTTCTGGAAGCGCAAGGGCAAACCAGCGAGCTGGTTTTTGACGACGGCACGTCAGTCGCTCATGCGACGTTTCCGACCGCAGGCGAGGGCGTCGTCACACCGCAGTTTGAGGTGCTGCCCAACATCGAGCCTCTGCTTATCTCTCACAGCCATACGATGACGTACCTGACCAGCGCCCTGGGCGCGCTCGCGCTTGGCGGCATCGCCGCCGCGGCAGGCTCGGGCGGCGGCGGGGGAGGCGGTGATGGAGACAGCAACCCAACGCCGCAGCCGCCTGCTCCTGAACCGCCAACGCCTGCAGGCGTGCTCACCCCTGGCGTTATTGCTGGCGACAACGCCCTTAACGCGGCGGAAGCGGCGAGCGGGTTCGTTATCAGCGGCACCAGCGCAAATCTCAAACCCGGTTCGCTGGTGACCATTACGCTTGGCGATAAAACCTATACCGCGCCGGTGCAGCAAAATGGCGACTGGCAAGTAACCATCTCGCCTGAGGATGCGCAGGCACTGGCCGATGGCACGTTACCGGTAATCGTCAGCGCCACCGATGAATCGGGCAAAACGGTGACTGCCGAAAGCTCGCTGCTGGTGATAACCCATACACTACCGGCGCCCACCATCGATACCGCATTTGGCGATAACCTTTTAAACCTGGCGGAGAGCCAGACGGCGCAGCCGCTCACCGGTTCGACCGGCGTCAGCGGCGCGGGGCAGACGGTGCTTGTTTCCCTGAACGGGACAACCTATACCGCCACGGTAGATAACGACGGCCGCTGGTCGCTAACGCTGCCGCCAGAGGTGCTGAGCCAGCTGGCGCAGGGAGGACTCGCGGTGAGCGTGACCGCAACCGACGCCGCTGGCAACAGCGGGGGCAACAGCGCCTCGCTGCTGGTAGATACCCTGCCGCCGCCGGTGACGGTGACGGCGCTCACCAATGATAACCTGCTCAATCTTGTTGAAACGCGGCTGCCCATTGATGTTACCGGCACCGCTGAACCCGGGGCGCAGGTTGTCGTCAGCTATAACAACCAGAGCTGGAGCGCTACGGCGGATGGCGAAGGCAACTGGCTGGTAACCATACCGGCCGATACGCTGAGCGAGATGGCCAACGGGCTTTATCCTTTAACCGTGAGTGCGACCGATGCCGCAGGCAACCGCGCCGCGGTCAGCGAAACCATTACTATGGCGCTGACGCCGCCTGAGCCTACGCTGAACACGCCCTTTGGCGACGGCGCGCTTAACAGCGCCGAGGTGCAACAGCCACAGTTGCTGACTGGCACCTCCGGGGCGTTTGGCGACAGCCAGCAGGTTCTGGTCAATATCGGCGGGTTTAACGTGCGCGAGCATACCTCGTCACTGCTGGGCAGCGACGGCCGCTGGCAGCTGGTGGTGGATGTGGCGGCAGGCGGAAATAATTATATCGCTACCGTAGACGCTAACGGCAACTGGGTGCTGGAGCTGCCGCCTGACGTGTTGCAGCAGCTAAACAATGGCGAGGTTTCCATTACGGTGGTGGCGGCGGATGGCGCGGGCAACCTCGGCGCGGCGCCGCAAGCTGAGTTTGAGGTCGACACCACGCCGCCGGAACTCACCATTAACCCCGTTACCGGCGACGATATCCTCAACGCCGCCGAGAGTCAGAGCGACCTTCTTCTCAGCGGCGGCAGCATCGAGCTTGAGAGCGGCCAGCCGGTGACGGTCACCTTTAACGGCGTGGTTTACAACACCACCGTGGACGCCAGCGGCAACTGGAGCGTGACGGTGCCCAACGCCGCTCTGGCCAGTTTGCCGCAAGGGGTAATGGAGATAGTGCTCGCCACCCAGGATGTGGCGGGCAATGCCAGCAGCCTGAATCACGTAATTACCGTCGATACCGAACTGTCGCTGAGCTTTAACCCGGTAGCGGGCGATGACATCATCAACGCGGTGGAAAGCGACTCCCCCATTACCATTAGCGGCGCAGCGTCGGCGGATGCGGCGGGACGCACGGTGACGCTGACGCTGAACGGCGTGAACTACACCGCCAGCGTGCTGAGCGACGGCACCTGGAGCACCATCGTGCCGGCAGAGGATCTGGCCGGGCTGACAGATGGCGTTTACACCATTAATGCAACGCTCAGCGACCTTGCCGGCAATACGCTCACCGTGCCGCATAGTTTTACGCTGGATGCTGACCCGTCAACCTTGCCCACGCTCACGCTTAACCCGGTTTCAGGCGACAACATAATTAACGCCGCCGAGGCGGGCCTGCCGCTGCTCTTAAGCGGCACGACCACCAATGTGGAGGCGGGGCAGATTGTGACGCTTAATGTGGCTGGCACTACGTTCACCGCCGTCGTAGGAGCCGACGGCGGCTGGAGCGTGGAAGTGCCCGCCGCTATTGTCAGCGCGCTTGGCCAGGGGGAGCAGACCATCTCAGCGCAAGTGAGCGACACCAGCGGCAACCCGGGGGTGGCCGCCCGCAGCTTTCTTGTGGACACCGAGGTGACGCTTACCGTTAACCCGGTGGCGGGCGATGACATTATCAATGCCGCCGAGGCGGGCGCGGGCGTGGCGGTGAGCGGTACGGCAAACCCGGCGGACGCCGGGCTGACGGTTATCGTCGCGCTGAACGGTGTGATTTACAGCGCCACGGTGCAGGCAAACGGAACGTGGAGCACCACGGTTCCGGCGGCGGATCTGGCGGCGCTTGCCGACGGACCTTATACGATAAACGCCAGCCTCACCGACGCGGCGGGCAACAGCACGACCGTACCGCGCAGCGTGACCCTTGACGCTGCCGCCGCGACCCTGCCGACGCTCACCATC
>KK211224.1:517506-557075 GCA_000621185.1 Franconibacter pulveris DSM 19144 | reverse complement strand
GGCTGTTGTCGCGGATAAAGGCGTACCTCAGTCGGACAGCTTTGCGAAGTACGCCGCGGCTTTTTTAATATGTCCCGTTCGTCCGTAACCCGCTTCAACTCTTTCTGAAGACGGCGGATTTCGGCCTGAGCATCTGACTGTTCATTATGAGTGGAAGAATCCGGACCGTACTTCTTTATTCAGGCGTAAAGACTGTGAGTGGTGATATCGAGACGTGTTGCAACACTGGAAACAGAATGACCACGATCAACAACCTGTTTGACTGCTTCAATTTTAAACTCTTCAGGATAACGCTTACCGCTCATGGGTACCTCTCTTTAAGTCATCTTAAATGACTCTGAGGTGTCTGTTAAACCCGTGGCGATTCAATGGGTTCAATCTGTTAGCAGATTTCTAACCGGCTACCTTTTAGTAAATACTTTAATTAATCAGTTGAAATTTTGGGAATATTCCTAATAATTGAACTCCTAATCCACACTGATTGTGATGTGATATGTTAGGATGGAAAAAGGCTATGGCAGAACAAAAATTTATAAGTGAGTTGTTTTTAGAAAATAATCAATTTATCCTCGTGGGGCTTACAGGAAGGACTGGTTCAGGTTGTACTACTACAGCAAATATTCTGGAAAGCAAAGAAGTATGTTTTCCAGAATTAAATAGCCTGAACAACTTTTATGATGGGCTAGATATAAGACGCTATTCCATAGTGAGAAAATTCGCAGAAGAACATTGGGAGAATTTTTATTCAATAAAAGTAAGTGATCTAATCTCAATTTATTTGCTACTTCTTCCAACTTCTAAGTTGGATAATTTTATACATTTCTGTGGAATTAATGTTACAAAAAAAGCCAGTACTTATTTAGTAAAAAATGGCGTTCTATCGAAAAGTTTATTAAAAACAAAATATATCAATGTCATCAAACAACTCTTGGATCACAACGCTGAAATTGATTTTACAGATCAAAAGATTCAACGTTCATTCATCAGAATACTTCAATTGGTCAGAAAATTTACTAGAGACCTTAAACAAGAATTAAATAATTTAGAGTCTGGTTTATATGTCTCAGTCTATCAATCAGCAGGCAAATCGATTAGAAGAATTGGCAAAGTTGATGCGGATTACAAAATTAAAGATTTTATACCAAGTTCTGTATTTCATCTACCTGAAACAATAAACAGAGTTATAAAATTCATACGCAAGGTGAAAAATGGGCGCGCTTATATAGTAATTGATGCTATAAGAAATCCCTATGAAGCCAAATTTTTTAAAGACCGTTATGCAGCATTTCATCTGGTTTCTATCAATGCACCAGATGAACACAGGACTAGATATTTGCAGAAATTACATAAATTCTCTGCCGAACAAATCAAAAAAATAGATGATGAAGAGTCAGGAAAAGGAGAAAGCGAATATAAACATTTAACAAATCCAAACGTTAAAAAATGTATTGAAATCTCTGATATTCATTTATTCAATCCTAAAAATGAATATGATAACAACAATGTTTTAAAAGCACAAATCGCATGGTACATAGCATTAATGCAACATCCCGGTTTAATTACTCCGACATCAATGGAAAGGGTAATGCAGGTTGCATATACTGTTAAGTTAAACTCTGGGTGTATTTCAAGACAGGTAGGAGCAGTTGTCACAGATGATGATAATTCAATAAAATCTGTTGGCTGGAATGATGTAGCTAAAGGGCAGATCCCTTGTGCTATGAGATCAATTGATGGATTAATTAATGATTTTCAAATTGAAACATATAGCCATTACGAAAGAAATAATGAAAACTTCAGAACAAAAGCTGGAGAGTTTTACGAAATATTTAAACCCGTAATACAAGAATTGAACTCATTTAAAGGAAGAAATATTTCTTATTGTTTTAAAGATATTCACAATAGTATTGATAATAAGAGTAATCAAGTACATACACGTGCTTTACATGCAGAAGAGAATGCTTTTTTACAATTGGTTAAATATGGCGGAACTGGTATTGTTGGCGGAAAGTTATATACTACAGCAAGTCCTTGCGAACTATGTGCAAAAAAAGCATATCAGCTAGGAATTTCAGAGGTTATATTTATAGATCCTTATCCAGGAATCACTCAGGATCACATAATTAACATTGGCACTATGTCTCCCAAGTTAGTGCAATTCAGAGGAGCTATAGGAAAAGCATATCATCGACTTTATGAACAGGTTATTCCGATAAAAGATGAGTTAGATTATATGTTGAAATAGCTTTTATTTTGATGCTCAAACTTAAACATATTCGAAATAGTCATATAAAAACACAGTGACTATTTCGAAACCCAAATTCCAAAATTTATTTTTGACAATATGTTATATAGTCTAACGTTTGAATTATGTAGATTTAATTTGGTTATTAGCTAGAAAACGGTCAGAAATCGCTGACACTTTTTCTTTACATCAGCCTTGTAGCTTCCACTTTCCTTTGTATTACAATAAATAAAACCTATCGATCTATAACCATAAACAGTAATAACTAGCTAAATAAAAAAATTTAAAGCCGCTAAATAAGCGGCTTTGATAATTATTTACCGCAGACCGGACACCCTCCTTGCATGGGTGCAAAGTTGATTGACTGCGACTTACGAATACTCTCATTCACAGCAAAACTTTCCATTCCGTCCCGCAGAGGTACTCTTTGGTTATCCTTATAAAAATGGCTAAGGACTCTTAGAAACTCTTTACGCTCATCTTCAGATGCATTAAAGAAAGCGTTAAGGATTTTTGCACTACTCATGTGTTCTCCTTAATTAAAATTTCCCACAACCATCACAAGTACATTTTCTTGGCTTTAATGTTAAGGGAATTGTATTACATACATAACATTTCTTTTTGAAATAGAAACAAGAGACGCGATTTGCATAACGAAGTTCTTTGTCATTTACACATAAAGCTAGATCTTCCTGCTCCCGCCTTTCATACTTTTCCGTTAAATCATCTATTAAAATATATAGCTTTTCTTCATTAAGCTTACCTATTTTCTTGCTAATACTACTAGCAAGGTTATAAATAGCTGTATTTTCCTTAACAGAAGCCATGCAATCACTGTATGAGCGGTCCCATCCAGAAACCAGAGACCATAATGAGAATGCTAATTGCACAATACTAGCCCCACCAGCTACTGCAATACAAAACGGCAAAAATGGAGCATCGAGCCCAAATGATAAAACAGCACCACCTATCATTAACGGAACAAAGGCTCCAAGGAATGTCACTACCTTACGTTTCCAATCTAAGGACCTCATGCGTCTATCAAAAATTCGCGACGTGCCGTATGCAATAAATTCAATATGTGCTAATTCGGCACGAGTTTTTTCCTCATCCATCATCGATAAATCTTACTTTCAGAATTTGATATTTAGATTACTATGCCTTCCGCTATACATAACCGTGGGTGATCTCCGTCACGGAAACAATTTTTAAACGATAATCTAAGCTTGTTTGGTTAGTTTATACGCACAAAAACAAAAAAAGAATGCAACATACTTTTCTGTAATTATTTAAATAGGTATTATTTTGAATATATTATTTAGTGATATTCAAAACACTGATGTTTTGCATAGAGGGGCAAGTCCGCACAATCACCTAGAGATAAGTATTGTGAAGTGTTTGTAGTCGTGCGTGGCCATTCGTTAACCAGAGCATATCTTATGCTTAACAGGACTTAACCGAATAAAATTTATTTATTTTCAATTGGTTCATTAAAAACCATAATCTCTGATCGCAAGAAACTCTTCTCGGATTCATTACTTTCTACCCGAACTCCACTTTTTCACCCAACCCCCACCTCCCCTTCCCGTTCCGCGCTATAACCGCTTCGACACTCTGTTCCCTTGAGGTGCAATCATGAAAACTCGTGCTGACAGTAACAATGCTTTCCTCAAAAGCGGCAACGTGCGTATGCGGCAGTCGCTCCAGTTTCTGACGATGAGCGAATCGTCAGTTTCCCGCCTGATTAAAGATACCTACTTTCCCGCCCACCTCTCTTCACGACTGGTGGTCTTCGATGCCACTGACATCCGGTAGTAGCAGCGCAATACCATTCATTAATCTACGCTCAGGGATGAGCCGACTGATACCCCATCATGAAACACGCCCCCTTTTCAGTAAGCTTTCTCCCAACCGCACGCTCAAAGTGGTGATCCTCACCGAAATCGCCTCTCGGCCCTCCTGGTATGCGGTAACTTCGCGGCTCATTGGGACAGCCTGGTCGGTCTTGCGCTACCCCACTGGCCTGCGATAGCTTTGGCTCGGATTGGAGCTACTCTGCATGCACAACTCCGCTTCACAATTTACCTTACGTTCATTTAGTAAAAAGAGAGACTGTAAGTATTATTGAAGACGCGTTTATTCATCATGAGTAAGTGCTGAATGGGATTTACATATCCAGCGGTAGCAGGAGCGATGCAAAATGAACAAAGAACATTTTCTGCCGCTCTTGCTTCTTTACAAGGAACGGCCTCAAACTTTGCAGCACAAAGTATCCAGGATTCTCGCGTTTGTGAGCAATATTTAAGAGATATCCAGAAAATGTCTGCTGAGTTTGCGCGCGCAGTTGAAAGCGGGAAAATGTCACCAAGAGAAGCCGCTACACTGGCTTCTCAAATGCGTAACGAAATATTGGATCTTTCCCGTTTAAGGAATAGTCCGGTCGGTAGAGCCTATGCGAAAAAGTTGAAGCCAGCAGGCCGCACGATGGCAGATTTAACCGAGCATTATGCCAAAAAAATGTTTCAGCGATCTTTTGAATCTCTTTCTGAAGGTCAGCAAGCCGCCTCTTCAAAGAAATGATCCAGTCAGCGGGACGTGACCGAGGTGCGGTATCTGGCATAGCTAAAACGTTGGGCGTTGCTGGTAAACGCGCTCTTTTTGTCTCTTTTGCTGTTGCTGCTTATGAAATTTATCAGGCCGAGGATAAAACGACTGAAACGTTGCATCAGGGCGCAATAGCCACTGCCGGAGGCTGAGGGGCTGGTGCAGCAGTTGTCGTCACAGGTGTATGTGCCGCAACAGCACCAGTTTGTATTGGTGTTGCGGCTTTAATTGGGGGCATTCTTGCTTCTGTAGGGACAGATCTTCTGTTTGGAACAATGTATGTATCACCGCAGGGGAGAAACTAATGCACCTTACTGAGGCAGAACTGGCCAGCCGCGTTCCTGTCTGGTACGCACTGTCAGAGCTTTTTACCGGTCGAGAATTGCAGGGCAACGATTACAGGTGGATAGCGCAGATGCTTAAAGAGTCCGGTAAAAGTCGTGAGGAAATTTTCAACATACTGGACCACGAAGTCGCCCCGGCCTTACAGGCCAACCTCTTGTATAACCCTACGCCCGTCATGGAGGGTTGGTCAGAGGAGGAAATCAAACGTCTGGTAACTCAGTACGTAAATAAAAAACCAACAATTATTGAGCGAGTCGTCCCCACCCGCTTCCTGTTAAAACAGCGCCGAAAGTACATTCAGGATGAAATTGACAAGCTCTGCGCTGAAATGGATAAATGCACGTGAACGAGATGTGATGATAAAGGTTAAACAATGCCATTGTTATACATTCAGATATACCAATGAAATGTGATGATTACTTATTTTTTGATCCTTTATAAATTTACTTCACATTTCTTCGCCTGGTTATTGCTTACCAGAGCCATACATGAAGCTATTTAAATTCCGCAAAGTGAAAGCCTTAGCGGGCTTTTTTCCAGTTCACCTTCATGACCTTGCCAGAGCATAAAACAGGCAAGCATAACGCCCTTCTAAGTCTACCTTTACTATCTGCTTATATAATTAATCATAAGGCTGAAGTAGTAACAGCTAACAATACGGCTTTTGATTAACCAATGCTTATTCTTTCCTTTCATACCGAAGCCCTGGCAACCCTCAACAGGATATGACTAATATATTACGTAGCGGCGCACACCCTTATGTGTACAATATCGTCCTTGCTCACGCAGCCGCTACGACATGAATCTAACAAAAGTGTTTCAAACGTCGCACTGAGCAGGTAAACTCTTTTAGGACATAGGGCCAGGCCTGAGATTGGATAAGATGAAAAAAGAAATCAGTGAGAAAAACCTTCGCGACTACGGTTTTACAGAAAAAAATATTTCACGCTTGAAAGAGATCCTGTCACGCCAGGAAAACCAAAACCAGTCTTTTACTACACTTATTGTTGATTTGAGCAAGCGATTCTATGCTGGAGTCATCTGCATACTATTGCTATTAGCTTTGTTTTTATTTGCTTTTGTTTTTTACCCTGCTTCGGTGATACTGAGTTATATACCAGTTATTATATTCGGCGTAATTGCCATTTATTATTTAATTCCTTTAAACCTTTCATGGAAAGCTTACAGACTCATGAAAGGTTTAAAGTAAACACAAGCTAATTTTTGCTGTGTTTGATTTCATACAAATTATTACCGATTTGCAGCCCTTTCCAACCGGCACCGGTACCTTTAATCGCAAGCGCAGTGCGATTCATCGTTGACACTTTTCTGTAGAAGTCTGGTGTCGTATAACGATACAGGCGCCATACGTCGGGCTTAAGTGTAAGCTTGAATAAGCCATAATACGAGGTAGATAAATCAACAAGCTGATATGCAAGTAACCCTATACGACGATCAAACCCTAGAAATCGCGCTGAATTTTCATAAGCATCCCTTATAATATTGGATGGGTTTTCAGCACCAAATAATTTTTGAAGATTCTCCGCCGCAGATGAAGCACCATTAAGAAATAACGTTGCACCAGCAGCGATACCAATTATGTTCCCGCCAGGAAGAGAACTTGCAAAAACACCGACTCCTGCAACCATTTGCAACCCGGATAGCACGACGCCTATCCCGTCAATAATATAACCAACTATCTTACCATTCTCTTGATATATTTTCACCGATGCAGCAACTACAGACTCACCGGTTCTTAGCATCCGGTCCTGTATTTTTAAATTGTCGTTTTCGTCACGAATATTTTTAATATACCTATGGCAATCTTCATCATTAACGCTGTTTTTAATAGCAGCAATCTGTCGCCGCGCAAAGTCTTTGACTTCATCCTGAAACCTTATGCGCGTGAGAGCATCACCAAGATGAAAAGCTGATACACTCATTGCCGTATTCATTAGGCTATTGGTTTCAGCCATAGCCATTGTCAGAAAATAGTTTAAAAAAGGCTTATTCCCAATATAAATATCCATTGCCACCTCTCGAATAATTTAATTATATATATATCTTAACATGACTCTTACATTGCTGACAGGATAGCCAGAATATAATACTGGCACTGGCTTCTACTCGTTGGCAGTCAGATATTTAATCCCTTCCTCAACACCAACCGGTAATCCACCACCTCGCCTTTCTTCTCCAGCTCAATCACCTGATACCCATTTTTTACCAGCATCATCAGCATGGCCGGGAAACTATTGCGCGTCTTTACCGATATGCTTTTATAACCTCTCTCTTTCGCCCAATTTTCCTGTGCTTCCAGCAATGCCTGCGCGACCCCGTCTCGTCGGTACGCCGGCAGCACGCCGCCGAGCCAGCTATAGAAGGTGTCTTTATCCAGTGCATAGCCGAGCTTAAAACCTGCTGGCTCTTCGCCAACATAAGCAATCATCGCGCAGGGAGCAGAAGCACCAATGCGCTGTTGCAGCGCCGCGTTATCTACGGGCAGCGTGAATTCCGGGATGCGATGACAGAGGCTAACAATTTCATCAAGCGTGGCGTGGCTAATAGTCAGTGACATAATCTTCATCCGTGGCGCTGAAAAAGACAATTCTAAGCATTAACGCCAGAATAAGGCACCCCTGATTCTGGCGGTTAATACTCGTTGTTATTTAGCTTGATGAAATATGCGCGACCATTGGCGATTTCAAAACCTACCGTCACGCTGCGATTGGTAAACTTGTCCCCTCCATCCAGCCCGTTCGGCGACAGGACATAATCCACAATATACTGCCTGCCGTTCTCGAACTTATAAAACGAGGGAGGAACACATAACTGGCCATCAGTGACTTTAAGCAGGGCCTTATCACTAAAAAAAACCCGCTCTTTCATCGGCGTTTCTCTTGGGTTAATAGCGATAAAAACAGGTTGATAATTTTTCGGGTTCGCTACAAAGAAACACACCTTCTCGCCTTTCATACTGACGCTGGTCGATTCAGAAGGCACCATTATATCGCCGTAACCAGGGCAACCGGTAAGCGCAAAAGGTAATATACACATTAACGCGTTACGGAATAATTTACTGCTTGTCATTCTCTGCTCCCTTAAATAATTCACTGTTCCTTTAACGATCATATCGCATTAAATAATGTCAAAATTCACGTCTGCCTTTATACCCCTTATTTGGCTGGCTTCATAATGTTTAAACAGGCGATACTGCTCTCGGTTCATCCTCTGCTTCGTGACCCCCACTTGTTATAAAAGTGTAACAATCCGCCCCTACACTGGCTTGCGTTCTTCGAATGCCCCTCTGGCAGCACATGACAGGAAGCCACTATGAGCAGACCATTAATCAAAAAAGAACACAGTGAAGAGATCAGCAACCGCAGCAGCAACCCGGTGTTCTCGGACGTTGCCGACGCCTTTCTTTCCCGCCGCCGCTTTTTACAGCTCGGCGTGGTGGCGGGCGCCGCCGTCTCCTTCCCTCTGTTGCTGAAGTCTGAAAACGCCCTGGCCGCCAGCGGCGCCAGCCCGTCAAAAATCGCGAAAGCGGTCTCGCTGGGCTTTACCAGCATCCCGGTCTCTTCAGAAGACACCGTGATCGTCCCGGAAGGGTACATCGCGCGTCCGTTCTACCGCTGGGGCGACGCGGTGGGCCTTAAGGGCAACCTGCCTCAGTTTAAAAAAGATGGCAGCAATACCACCGAAGAGCAGGCCGCGCAGGCGGGCATGCATCACGACGGCATGGCGTGGTTCAGCCTGCCGCAGGGCGGTGAAAGTGCCGACCACGGCCTGCTGGCGATGAACCATGAATACATCGACAACGGCATGCTGTTCAAAGACGGCGTGGCGAACTGGAGCGCCGACAAAGCGCGCAAAGGCCAGAACGCCATGGGCGTGTCGGTTATCGAAGTGAAGAAAAACGGCCAGCAGTGGGAAGTGGTGCGCCCCTCCGCGTTCGCCCGCCGCATTACCGTCAACACCCCGATGCAGCTAAGCGGCCCGGCCCGCCACAACGACCTGATGAAAACCGCCGCCGACAGCAAAGGCGAAGTGGTGCTCGGCACCATGCAGAACTGCGCCAACGGCCACACGCCGTGGGGCACCTACCTCACCTGTGAGGAGAACTGGTCCGATATTTTTGTGAAAAAAGGCGAGATGAACGCGCTGGAAAAACGCTACGGCATCAGCGACAGCGACGACTCATACCGCTGGAACGAAGTGGACGAGCGCTTCAGCGTCGACAAAACGCCGAACGAGCCGAACCGCTTCGGCTGGGTAGTAGAGATAGACCCGTATAACCCGAACTCGACGCCGCGCAAGCACACCGCGCTGGGCCGCATCAAGCATGAAGGCGCGGCGGTAACCATCGCGCCGGATAACCGCGTGGTGGTCTATATGGGCGACGACCAGAAGTTCGAATACATCTATAAGTTCGTGTCGGACAAAAAATATGACCCGGCGAACCGCGAAGCAAATCTGTCGCTGCTGGAGTCCGGCACGCTGTACGTGGCGAAGTTTAACGACGACGGCAGCGGCGTATGGCTGCCGCTGGTGCACGGCGAGGGCGGCCTCGACAGCAGCAACGGCTTCGCAAACCAGGGCGACCTGCTTATCAAAACCCGCATGGCGGCGGACGTGGTGGGCGCCACGAAGATGGACCGCCCGGAGTGGATAGCCGTGGACCCGCACGCCGCAGGCAGCGTCTACTGCACGCTGACCAACAACAGCGACCGCGGCAAAGAGGGCAAAGCGCCGGTCGATGCCGCCAACCCGCGCGCCAACAACGTCTTCGGCCACATCATGCACTGGGTGGAAGAGAACAGCGACCCGGCCGCGCCGCGCTTTAGGTGGGACATCCTGGTGATGGCGGGCCGCACCGACGGCGAGGACGAAAAAGCGAAAGGCTCGATGAAAGGCGCGGCGTTCGGCAGCCCTGACGGCCTCTCCTTCGACCCGCGTGGCGTGCTCTGGATCCAGACCGACGTCTCCTCCAGCACCATCAACAAAAAAGCGTACGAAGGGATGGGCAACAACCAGATGGTGGCGACCATTCCCGGCACCAACGAGTACCGCCGTTTCCTGACCGGCCCGCGCGGCTGCGAAATCACCGGCATCGCCTTTACGCCGGATAACCGCACGCTGTTTATTAACATCCAGCACCCGGGCGAAGGCGGGGACGATCTCACCGACCCGGCGAACCCGACGGCGGTCTCCAGCTGGCCGGATGGCGATAAGGCGGGTCGTCCGCGCTCCTCAACCGTGGTTATCACTAAAGCCGACGGCGGCATCATCGGCACCTGACGCACCCTGAAAAAAAGAGGCCCGCGGGCCTCTTTTTTTTATACGCGGTGGCCGGGGTTGTTATCTGAAAGCGCATTGGCCGCGCAGATAAACGCCAGGTGGCTCAGCCCAAGCGGCATGTTGCCGCGCCAGCTCTGCGTGCGGGTGTCGTACATCTCGTTGAAGATCTGGATATTGCCGGTGTTGCAAAGGGTATCCAGGATCTCCTGCATATCTTTCTGCGCCTGCCCGGTTTTTTTCAGCTCCGCCAGCGCCTCGACGCGCCAGAAAGCGCAGGCGACGAAGGTGCTCTCTTCCACTTCCACGCCGGAATAGCGGTAGAGCATCGGGCTGTTGTGGCCCAGCTCCTGATAAATCGCCTCCAGCGTGGCGAGCATGCGCTTGCGGTTGACCCGGCTGCCATAGTAATGCGTGAGCGTAATGGCGGCGTCGAGCCGCTCGCTGCCTGGGTAAAAAGTGTAAGCCTGGCGGGACTCGCTCCAGCAGTGCTCCTCCACCCAATCGCGGATGCGGTCGCGCTCGCGCTCCCAGCGCCCTTTCCATGTCGGCTCGATGTGCCCGCCTTCCGCCAGCGCCACCGCCTGGTCGAGCGCCAGCCAGCAGGCCATTTTCGAATGGGTGTAGTGCTGCTCTTCGGGCAGTTCCCAGATGCCGGAATCGCGCTGGCGCCAGGAGTCCGCGCAGCGGTTCGCCAGGTGGCCCAGCAGGCGCGATGTGGCAAGATCCAGCACGTGGCCGACCTCAATAAAGAGCCGGGCGGTGGCGAGGAGATCGCCATACATGCTGAGCTGCTGCTGGGTGCGGGCGTTGTTGCCGACCCGCACCGGCTTCGAGCCCCGGTAGCCCTCCAGCTCCGGGTAGCGCTCTGCGGGCACAAAATCGCCCTGCAATGTGTAGCAGGCGCGCAGCTCGGCGTCGTGGCGGATGATGGTGGAGGTGAGCCACGAGAACGCGGCTTTACAGTCCTCCAGCGCGCCGAGGTAAACGAACGATTTAATGATTAAGCAGGCGTCGCGCACCCAGGCGTAGCGGTAGTCGTAGTTTTTTTCCTTACCGAGGCCTTCCGGCAGCGAACAGGTGGCGGAGGCGGCCAGCGCCCCGGTCGGCGCATACCAGAGAAACTTCAGCGCCAGCGCAGAGCGTTTAATATGTTCTGGAAACGGCCCTTCCCAGGTGAGGTTGTTGACCCAGTCGCACCAGGCGGCGTGGCTGGTCTCGATGCGCTGGTCGATTTTCCCGACGGGCGGTACCGCCAGCGGCTCTTTTTCCGTCGCCACCAGCCCCACCACGGCGCGCGAGCCGGGCGACGTGGTGAGCGTAGCGACAAGGCCTTCATCGTCGCTGCGGTCGATAACTACCTCATCGGAAAAGCGCGGCATCACCATCAGGTCGCCTGCGTGAAAAACAGGCTTCTTTTGCACCCTGTCGAGCCACGGCGAGAGTTTCTCCGCCTGGGTGCCGAGTTTCATCTCAAGGCGCAGCCGCACTTTGCCTTTTATTCCTTCAACCCGACGCGCCAGCTCGCTCCACGGTAAACGCCCGGCGAAGGTGCTGTTAATCGACTCGGTGATCAGCACTTCGCCGGAGGCGGTGGTATAGCGCGTTTCCAGCACGTTGCTGTCGTCGCGGTAGCTGCGGGACATCTCCCACTCCTCTTCCGGTGCCAGCTTAAAAAAACCGCCCAGGTTTGCATCCAGGATACGGTCAAACAGCGGCGGTGAATCCAGGTCAGGCACGCACCACCAGTCGATGGCGCCATCCGGGGCGATTAAGGCGACCGAGCGGCCCTCGCCAATCGCGGCGTAATCGCCAAGCTCAGCGTAGCCGTCTTCTCTGGCGGGGGATCGATAGGTTTTATTTTTCACGTGTGACGGGTTCCCTGGTGACAAAAGTAATCCGTTGTCCTTCAGACAGTGGAAAGACAGTAAAGCGGTACGTTTTCAGCATAGTACATCTGTGATCGCCATCACTGCGGGAGAGAAAAAGCGGGAAACATCATGGCGAGGAGGAATCGAAATAACCTGCTGTAAAAATTAGCTTTTTTACAATATTAATGATGTCAGTTAATTAACCTGCTAATTTTTTTGCATCTTGTGCGGTTTCAACTACCTTTGGTGGTAGTTATTGGCTGACTTTTTGATCGTTTATCTTTTATCGCATTTTTACATTCACCTTTATTTGTTACAGGTTCGCAAAATGAACGTCTCCAGCAAAACTGTCATTCTCCTTAACTGTCTGGCTGCCGCGGGTCTCCTGTTGACGCTCTCCGTGCGTTTTCAATGGCTGTGATGTTGCGAATTGCGCCTTAAGAGACTGTGCCGTCTGCCCCCTGCCTGACAAAAAGCCCGCTGAAGCGGGCTTTTCTGTTTATGTTATGCGGCGTTGGGCGGGCTTAATTACGCGTCTGCACCCAGAAGGCGTGAATGAGGCCAGGGATGTAGCCCAGCAGCGTCAGGATGATGTTCAGGATAAACGCCCAGCCGAACCCTTTACCAATCAACACGCCCAGCGGCGGCAGAATAATAGTAATAATGACTCTCCAGAATCCCATAGTTACTCCTGTATTGTTTTTTGCAGGTTCTTGTAAAAACATCAATTTTTATTAAGTCTAGCTGCTGTGGCGCAAATCGCTACCTGCCATACAGGACTTTACGGTTACTAACGCGGGTATACAGAGAATAAACGATGCGATTATCCCTGTTTGAGATTAAAAAACTTCTGCTGATACCATCGCCGCCCTTAAAAAGCGCAAGACCCGCCTCGCGGCCCTTTCACGTGCGCACGGTCTGAGTTCATCCACGCTTGCCAACGCCCTCACTCGCACCCGTGGCCGAAAGGCGAACAGCCGATCGCCGACACGATCGGCGTTCCGGCCGCTGAAATCTGGCCAGCTCGCTATTTCGACGAACAGGATCGCAGCCAGCGTATTGGTGCCGCGCGGCCACGCAGCGTATTACGTCCAGGCATAGTGTAAAAACAAGGGGGGAAGGAATACCCTGAACGTTGAGCGCACAAAGAAAACCCGCCGGAATGCGGGTTAAAAATGGAAGGTGATGGTTTACCTGCGCGGCGTTAATAACTGATTAACCATATCATCAACCTTTTCCGCTTCCCTGAGCGCAGTAATGGCGGTGATCCGGTTGAGCTTTTCATACAGCCGGTAATCCGCTTTGATTCTTTGCTCGTGATACTGCTTTAGCTTCAAACCGATCTCCTGCATGCTTGCCACATCGTAGCCGCTGACCTGCGCGGCCTCTCCGCTGCATAAGAAGGTATATAGCCGCTGGTGAACGCCTCCGGGTAAGCTTTCTCCAGAGAGCGTTTTAACAGGGATCCGATTGCCGGTGACGCGCATTGCGAAGTGATACATCCCATAGTAAGCGCGGCTGATGGCGCTTCGCGTCCACGCTTCGCCGTTTTTCTCCAGCGCCGCTTGCGCCAGATGGAAAAAACAGGTGTGTTCAACTGCCATGGTTTCCCCTACGCCACAAAGTAGCCGAAACATGGGCTCATTTGCAGACTATGCGCGATTAAGCCGCTTATCATTTCGTTATTAAGCACAGAAAGCTGGTCGGGATCTGTGGTTTCCACCGTTACCGAGAGCGTCAGGGTTCCTTCCTCAAAACAGTCAATGCAGGCACCGCCAAGGGGCAAGCGGTGTTTATCTGCAATGTTCATCATAAGAAAAGCGATGCGCTTTAAATCCGCTACGCTGTCGCCTTGAGAAAGAAGGAACGCAGACAAGCGCACAGCTTGCTCGCGCTCCTGATGATGAGGCAGCGACAGGGTGTTTATAAGCGAAACCACATGATTAAGCGTATCGACGTCGCCCCAGTAAGCGCTGGCGATAGCCAGCTCTGTCAGGATGAAAGGGTCATTCCCTTCCGCGGCGTTTGTTAACAACGCATAGCTTTTACAATGCTCCCCCTGCGAGCGAAGCGCCTGCACACGGTTCAATAAAGAAACCGTCTCTTCAGGCGCGTCTTCATCGGGCGCGCCTGACATACGGCGGTCTGCATAACCCCGCTTCGCCAGGCTTTTAAAACTCAACGGCTGATAAGGCGGGGCGAAGATTTCCGACTCGTTACCCCTGCACTGCTGCTCTGTTTCGCAGAGCGGTTGATTCCCCTGAAACAGAGAAGGCGTCCGGTTTTCCACTACGGGATGACATTTTGGTTGTTCTGTTTGCATAGTTTGCCGCTTCCTTTAGCAACGTTATCTGTCTGCACAGCCCGGGCGCGCCGCGCTCTTTAAAGCAACGAAAGTGTACTGCCGGAAGCGGGCGCCGGGGTCCGAGCCAAATTCTGATTACTGATCAGCGTGATTCAGCACTGCGGGACGCCTCGCATCGTTTTTGTAAACGTTGCAGGTTAGCGGGTTGCAAACGGTAAAATTCGCCACCACAACATTTTCTTATCATGCTAATAACGAGCGCGTTACTAATCCGCTTGTCGGCACGCGCTGGCCTGCGCTAATGTTGCTGAACGACATAAACAATTCAGGAGGTGAATATGTTCCAGCCAGGCGATCTGGTGCAACCGCGTCTCGGCGGCCCGAAGCTTAAAGTTCTGGAAGTGCACAGCGACCAGGTTGTCGCCGTGCGCGCCGATGACGAAAACGGCGAGAAATTTACGCTGAAAGCGGCGGATGTTGCGCTTTACAACGAAGAAGGCGACTTTGGCGTTTGCTAAGCCGTGGGCCCCCTCCGGCGAGGGGGTTAGTTTTTTTCAGCCAGCTCGCTTTTTTCTCCTGCATTTTCCTGGGGGCACGCCAGCGCCATATAAGCGCCCCACTCCCGGTAAAACGTCACGATTTTTCTGCGTAATTCCGCCAGCGCCGCTTCGCTGTGAAGAGTAATGGCGCCGCGTTCTTCATCGCAGAAGTGCGTTTTAATATCGACAAACATCTGGCGTAAAGGCGGCGGAATTTGCTGAGCCGACGTCGCCGTTAGCCACACCAGCCAGAAGCGCAGCAGGCGCTGTTTTGGCTCCCCCTCACCACAAAGCGCAATCAGCGCCTCTTCAAGCTCCGCCAGTCCCTGAGCGTAAACACTAAGCATAGTTTTATCCTGAGTACTTAACATGGTGCTCAGCATAGCGCCGCGCCGCGGGCGGTGGGGTTACTTTGGTTAAACTCTCTTTTGCAACGGGCTTATTAAATAACCAGCGTGAATAGGTCTGCGCACGAGTGAAGCGCAGAGCAATATCCCGAGCAAAACCGCATAAATAGTCATAAAAATGAATAATTACCCACGCCATTTAACAGAATAAAATCCTGTAAAAAGCTGACTTGTAAAATTAAAAGACGATAGCGCGCCTGAATCGTTTCATTCAGCAGATTCCACTCTGTAAAGCGATACGCCTGGCGTTCACCCAAAGATGAATAACCACAATCAAAAAATTTAAACTGTTGTTTTTAAATAAATAATTCAGGTTAGCAACAAAAAATCACGATCGGAGGGCCAAAACGATTTGTTAAAAGCATTTTGTTAACCAAACGGCGTTAAATAAAAATAAACCGCTAATTGTCTGTTTATATGCAGTCATATAACCTGACATCATACGCAAACCCCTTTGCATAATACTAATCACCCGCCATTCTGCTGGGTTATCACGCTGCTTTCCCTGAGGAGTAATAAAGATGTTTTCGCCGCATTCTCGCCTGCGTCACGCCGTTGCCGACACGGTCGCCATGGTAGTGTATTGCTTCATTGTGGGGATGATGATTGAAATTTTTATCTCCGGGATGAGTTTCCAGCAATCGCTCTCTTCACGCTTAGTGTCCATTCCGGTGAATATCGTGATCGCTTTTCCGTACGGCATTTATCGTGACGTCATGATGCGACAGGCGCAGCGGCTGAGCCCGGCGCGAACGGTCAGAAGCCTGGCGGATATGCTGGCCTATGTGACATTCCAGTCGCCGGTTTACGCCGCCATTCTGTTGTTTGTGGGCGCGGACTGGCAGCAGATTGTCACCGCCGTCAGTTCCAATATGGTGGTGTCGATGCTGATGGGCGCAGCCTATGGCTATTTCCTGGAGTTTTGCCGTCGCCTGTTCCGGGTGAGCGCTGCGCCGGTTAGCGCGGAAGCGTGATGAAGAAAAGCAGCGCGACAGGGTAAAGCCTGTCGCGTTTTTTACTGGTCGCCAAAGAGACCGGAGAGATAGCGCTCCAGCGCCATGCGTGAACTAAACCCATGCGGAATACCGTAATGCTCCTGCGCTTCGCCGCCCAGGTACAGAGGAAACTGCTGATAGTGATCGCAGGTTTTCATTTCCGAAGCCGGTTCCGCAAGCGATGAGCTGCGCTCTTTAAGCGTCGGATGAATGATAAGCGCAGTGCGGCCCATACGCGCTTCGCGGTTCACATACACATAATTATCACCGCGGCGGTAACCATAGGTTTTGGGCGTCACCACATCCATTGTAAAGCCAGCTTTTTCCAGGACGCGCGCCACCTCGTCGGGTCGTAAATACATACCTTTTCCTCGTCATTTTCTTACTGCATCGCAACCTTACAATAAGCAGCATTAGCAGGGCTTTCGGAAAAGTCCATAAACGCCCGAACAAGGCGTGACGGGCTTCAAGCGGCAAAAATGTGGTCTACACTGTTAACTACATGACTGAAAAGGAGGATTCAAAATGGCTAACAAATTTACCCGTACCGATGCCCAAGAAGGCGTACAAGAAATTAACGACGATGTGAGCCGTCTGGCAGATTCCCTTGAGGAACTCCTGAAGTCCTGGGGCAGTGATGCCAAAGACGAAGCGGATAACGCTCGCCGTAAAGCTGAATCGCTGTTGCGCGAAACCCGCGCCCGCATGCAGGGCCGCAACCGCGTGTCGCAGGCCGCGTGCGATGCCGTAAGCTGCGCGGATACGTTCGTGCGTGAAAAACCCTGGTCAAGCGTAGGGATTGGCGCGGCTGTCGGCCTGTTCCTCGGCGCCCTGCTGGCGGGTTCCTCCTGCCGCCGTTAATCGCTTTCGCTCCCCGGCCCTGCCGGGGAGTTTTATTTTAAGGCCTCGCGCAACGCACGGGCCTGTTTCCTCGCCTGCTCGGGCGTTGCGATGTTTGTAAAGCTCATGATTAATCCTTTCTCGCCTGGGTGCGCGATACGCCAGTCGCTCAACGCCTGCACCGCCAGCCCGGCGGCGACCGCCTTGCCCGCCAGTTCGCTGTCTTCACGCTCGACCGGCACCACAAGCTGAATGCCGCCCTGCTGCGGGGTGACGCTGAACCCCTGCTCCGCCAGCGCGCTTTCCAGCCACTGGCGACGTTGCCCATAGCAGTGACGCATTTTCCTGAGATGCCGCCAGAAATGTCCTTCACGGATAAAATCGGCGATGGTCTGCTGGTAAAGCGGCGGCACCGTGCAGGGGAGCTGTTTTGCCGCCGCCTGAAACGCCGCCACGCACTGGGGCGGCACCACCAGCCAGGCGGTGCGAAGCGCAGGAAAAAGCGATTTGCTGAAAGAGCCTGCGTAAATAACCCGTTGCGGGGCGTCGAGGCTTTTCACCGGCGGCAGCGGCCTGCCCTGGTAGCGAAATTCGCTGTCATAGTCGTCTTCAATAATCCAGCGTGCGTTAAGCGCCGCCCAGTCGAGCAGTTCGCGGCGACGAGGGAGTGAAAGCGCCACCCCGAGCGGGCTCTGGTGCGCCGGGGTGATAAGCACGAAGCGGGCGTCCGGGTGTTGTCTTATTCCTTCACGAACATTCATGCCGTCGCCATCCACCGGCACCGGACAGAAGCGCAGCCCCGCCTGCGCCAGCACCGGACGAATAAACGGAAACCCCGGGTCTTCCAGCCAGATACCGTCGCCTGGCTGCGCCAGCGCGCGCATGGTAAGCGTCATCGCCATCCCGTACCCGGCGGTGATGAAGACTTGCTCCGGCTGGCAGTCGATGCTGCGTGAAAAACGCACATAATCAACGATGGCCTGACGCAGCGCGGTTTCCCCTTCGCTTTGCGGCGCGGCGAGATCGAAACGGGTTTGCAGCCGCAGCCTGCGCCCCATTAGCCGTGACCAGAGCGCACGGGGAAACGCGTCCAGCGCGGGCAGCCCCATCTGAAACGGCAGCGGCTCGCCATTGCCGGCCGGCGCGGCGCTGGCAGTAAAGCCAGGCTGCGCCGGAGAAAGCGTCTGGCTGACGAACGTGCCCGCCTGCCCGCGCCGCTCCAGCCACCCCTGCGCCACCAGCTCGCCATAGGCGTTTTCGATAGTGGCGCGGGCAACGCCCATCTCCAGCGCCATGGTCCTGCTGGAAGGCAGACGACTGCCGGGCGCCAGTTCGCCGCTGAGAATAGCCTGGGTGAGCTGACGGGCGATTTGCTGATAGCGCGGCAGCGCATGCCCGGATGAATCCTTCTCCTGCCTCATGGTCTGTTCACCTGGATAACTTTCGTGAATAGTTGCAGGCCATTACAGGAGACTGGCCTGCCCGAAAAAGCGATTTTAGCCCGTTTAACGCGCCGGACCATACCCGCTGTAGCCCCTTATTACAGGCTTTTTGCCCGCCAGCGCGGGTTGCCATCGCGTTGATCATTCCACTTTCTTCAATTGGAAAATCCCATATATTGCGTGGTTGAAAGTTATAGCAACTATATCTAGTATCTTCTTTAACAACGACCACTATCCTTCCACGCAGTAGCGCGGCAGGTTTCTATTCACAAGGGAAATACGAATCATGCGTATACTCATTTACACCCGCAATGACTGTGTACAGTGCCACGCGACCAAACGAGCCATGGAGAGCCGCGGTTTGCGCTTTGAGCTGATCAACATTGACGAACAGCCGCAGGCCGCTGATGAACTGCGCGCTCAGGGCTTTCGTCAGCTGCCGGTGGTGGTGACGGATGAAACCAGCTGGAGCGGCTTTCGCCCCGACATGATCAACCGTCTGCGCCCGGCGGGCGGTCTTGCGGCCAGCGCATGAGCACGCTGGTCTACTTCTCCAGCGCGTCGGAAAACACACACCGTTTTATCACGCGTCTGGGGTTGCCGGCGGTGCGTATCCCGCGCGATATGCACAGCCGGTTACAGGTAGACGAGCCTTACATCCTGGTGGTTCCCAGCTACGGGGGCGGCGGTACGGCAGGCGCCGTGCCGCGCCAGGTTATCCAGTTTCTTAACGATGAACATAACCGATCGCTGTTACGAGGCGTGATTGCCGCCGGCAACCGTAACTTCGGCGAGGGTTTCTGCCGCGCCGGGGATGTCATCGCCCATAAATGTCACGTGCCTTACCTTTACCGCTTTGAGCTGATGGGCACGCAGGCCGATATCGACAACGTGCGTAAGGGAGTAAGCGAATTTTGGCAACGACAGAAATCACCCGCGTAACGCAGAGCGCGCCGGACTATCATGCGCTGAACGCCATGCTGAATCTTTACGATAAAGCAGGCCGCATTCAGTTTGAGAAAGATAAAGACGCGGTGGCGGCGTTTATGGCGCAGCATGTAGCGCCGAACAGCGTCGCGTTCGCCAGCCCTCAGGCGCGTCTCGACTATCTGCTGGCGGAGGGCTATTACGACAAAACGGTGTTGCAGCGTTATAACCCGGCGTTTGTCGACGCGCTTTTTGCGCAGGCGCACGAGAGCGGCTTCCAGTTCCAGACCTTCCTCGGCGCGTGGAAGTTTTACACCAGCTACACGCTGAAAACCTTCGACGGCAAACGCTACCTGGAGCATTTCGAAGACCGCGCCTGCATGGTGGCGCTCACGCTGGGCCAGGGCGACGAAACGCTCGCCAGCCGCCTGCTGCAGGAGATATTAAGCGGCCGCTTCCAGCCTGCCACGCCCACCTTCCTTAACTGCGGCAAAATGCAGCGCGGCGAACTGGTCTCCTGCTTTCTGCTGCGTATTGAAGACAATATGGAGTCGATAGGCCGCGCGGTGAACGCCGCGCTGCAGCTCTCCAAACGCGGCGGCGGCGTGGCCTTATCGCTTTCCAACCTGCGGGAAGCGGGCGCGCCTATCAAGCGCATCGAGAACCAGTCTTCAGGCGTGATCCCGGTGATGAAAATGCTGGAAGACGCCTTTTCTTACGCCAACCAGCTCGGCGCGCGTCAGGGGGCGGGGGCGGTCTACCTTAACGCCCACCACCCGGACATCCTGCGCTTTCTGGATACCCGGCGCGAAAACGCCGATGAGAAAATCCGTATCAAAACGCTCTCGCTTGGCGTGGTCATCCCGGATGTCACGTTCCACCTCGCCAGGGCCAACGCGCAGATGGCGCTCTTCTCCCCCTATGACGTAGAGCGCCTCTACGGCAAAGCGTTTGGCGATATCGCCGTTACGGAGATGTATGACCAACTGGTGACGGATGAGCGGGTGCGTAAAAGCTGGATCAACGCGCGCGATTTCTTCCAGACGCTGGCGGAAATCCAGTTCGAGTCGGGTTATCCGTACATCATGTTTGAAGACACCGTCAACCGCGCCAACCCGATTGCCGGGCGAATCAACATGAGCAACCTCTGCTCGGAGATTTTGCAGGTCAACAGCCCGTCGACGTACGACGAAAACCTCGACTATGCGCAGGTGGGTAAAGATATTTCCTGCAACCTCGGCTCCCTGAATATCGCCCACACCATGGATTCGCCCGACTTTGGCCGCACCGTGGAAGTGGCGGTGCGCGCACTGACGGCGGTCTCTGATATGAGCCACATCCGCAGCGTGCCGTCGATTGAAGCGGGCAACGCGAAGTCGCACGCCATCGGGCTTGGGCAGATGAACCTGCACGGCTATCTGGCGCGGGAAGGCATCGCGTACGGCTCGCCGGAAGGGCTCGATTTCACCAATATCTATTTTTACACCATTACCTGGCACGCGCTGCACACCTCAATGATGCTGGCGCGCGAGCGCGGGCAGCGCTTCGAGGGTTTTGAGCAATCGCGCTACGCCAGCGGCGAGTACTTCGATAAGTATCTTGAGCAGACGTGGATGCCGAAAACCGCCAAAGTGCAGGCGCTGTTCGACCGCGCCGGCATCGCCATTCCGACACAGGAGATGTGGCGACGACTGCGCGACGAGGTGATGCAGTTTGGTCTTTACAACCAGAACCTGCAGGCGGTGCCGCCGACCGGCTCCATCTCTTACATCAACCATGCGACGTCGAGCATTCACCCGATTGTCTCGAAGATTGAAATTCGCAAAGAGGGCAAGACCGGACGCGTTTACTACCCGGCGCCCTTTATGACCAACGAAAACCTGGCGCTCTATCAGGACGCCTACGAGATTGGCCCGGAGAAAATTATCGACACCTACGCCGAGGCGACGCGCCACGTCGACCAGGGGCTGTCGCTGACGCTTTTCTTCCCGGATACCGCCACCACGCGCGATATCAACAGGGCGCAGATTTACGCCTGGAAGAAAGGCATCAAGACGCTCTACTACATTCGTTTGCGCCAGATGGCGCTGGAAGGAACCGAAATCGAAGGCTGCGTTTCGTGCGCCCTGTGAGAAATTAACATGACCCGTTTAAGCCGCATTTCCGCCATTAACTGGAACAAAATCCAGGATGAGAAAGATTTAGAGGTGTGGAACCGCCTGACCAGCAACTTCTGGCTGCCGGAGAAGGTGCCGCTCTCTAACGACATTCCGGCGTGGCAGACCTTAACGCCGCAGGAGCAGCAGTTAACTATCCGCGTCTTTACCGGCCTGACGCTGCTCGACACCATCCAGAACACCGTCGGCGCGCCGGCGCTGATGGCGGATGCGCTTACGCCGCACGAGGAGGCCGTGCTCTCGAACGTCAGCTTTATGGAGGCGGTGCACGCCCGCTCCTACAGCTCTATCTTCTCCACGCTGTGCCAGACGAAGGATGTGGACGCCGCCTACGCCTGGAGTGAAGAGAACGCCCCGCTGCAGCGCAAGGCGCAGATTATCCTTGAGCACTACCGCAGCGAAGATCCGTTGAAAAAGAAAATCGCCAGCGTTTTTCTGGAGTCTTTTCTTTTCTATTCAGGCTTTTATCTGCCGATGCACTGGTCGAGCCGCGGGCGACTTACCAACACCGCCGATCTCATTCGCCTTATCATCCGCGACGAGGCGGTGCATGGCTATTACATCGGCTACAAATACCAGCAGGGGCTGTTGAAAGTGGACGCCGCGCGCCGCGACGCGCTGAAAAGCTTTGCGCTGGATATGCTGATGGATCTCTACGACAACGAGCTGGCCTATACGGAGGCGCTTTACGGCGAGGTGGGCTGGACGAACGAGGTTAACGCTTTCCTCTGCTACAACGCCAACAAAGCGCTGATGAATCTGGGTTACGACGCGCTCTTCCCGCCGGAAATGGCGGAGGTGAACCCGGCTATTCTCGCCGCGCTTTCGCCAAACGCCGATGAAAACCATGACTTTTTCTCTGGCTCCGGCTCTTCCTACGTCATCGGAAAAGCCGTGGAAACCACCGACGAAGACTGGGATTTTTAAGGCACTGCGGCACGGAAATAATCTCCCTGTTTTCCGTGCCGATTATTTCCTGCAACAGCCATTCCTCTCTGAATATCCCCTGGCCGTTTTGTATTAATATCGCCGCCATTTTTTTGGCGCGATATTGTGGTTTCCGTTGGCATTTCAAGACGATTGCCAAAAAATTATCCTGCCCGGCAGTTCTCCCTCAGCCCTTATATCATGGGGCGTTACGGCAAACCATAACAACAATAGGATGGGAAGCATCCCACATTAAGGGTTGTCTCAGAATCTGAGTATGCTAGGGTATGGCCCAGAAATTATTTCCATCAGGAATTGTTTAGCGCATAAAATAACGGGAACACTGATATTGCATGGCAATTAAATTAGAAATTAGAAACCTGTATAAAATATTTGGGGAACATCCTCATCGCGCCTTTAAATATATAGATAAAGGTTTGTCGAAAGCAGAAATTCTGGAAAAGACCGGGCTGTCTGTTGGCGTAAAAGACGCCACTCTGGCCATTGAAGAAGGCGAGATATTCGTGATCATGGGATTGTCCGGCTCCGGAAAATCCACCCTGGTTCGCCTTCTCAATCGCCTGATTGAACCCACCCGTGGACAGGTGCTGATTGATGGCGTCGATATCGCCAAAATTTCAGACGCCGAGCTTCGCGAGGTGCGCAAGAAAAAGATTGCAATGGTCTTCCAGTCATTTGCCCTGATGCCGCACATGACGGTGCTGGATAATACCGCCTTTGGCATGGAGCTTGCGGGTGTGGCGGCGAAAGCGCGCCAGGAAAAAGCGCTGGACGCGCTGCGCCAGGTCGGCCTTGAAAATTACGCGCACGCTTATCCGGATGAACTCTCCGGCGGCATGCGCCAGCGCGTCGGTCTCGCCCGCGCGCTCGCCATTAATCCCGATATCTTATTAATGGATGAAGCTTTCTCGGCGCTCGACCCATTAATTCGTAATGAAATGCAGGACGAATTAATTAAATTACAGGCGAAACATCAGCGCACCATTGTCTTTATTTCTCACGATCTTGATGAAGCCATGCGTATTGGCGACCGCATCGCCATTATGCAAAACGGCGAAGTGGTGCAGGTCGGCACGCCGGATGAAATTCTGAATAACCCGGCAAATGATTACGTGCGCACGTTCTTTCGCGGCGTGGATATTAGCCAGGTCTTCAGCGCCAAAGATATTGCCCGCCGCACCCCGGTGGGGCTGCTGCGCAAAACGCCAGGTTTCGGCCCGCGTTCGGCAATTAAATTATTGCAGGATGAGGACCGGGAATTTGGCTATGTGATTGAACGCGGCAATAAATTTGTCGGCACCGTGTCGATTGATTCCCTTAAAGCGGCGCTGGCGGCAGGCCAGGGGCTGGATAACGCCCTGCTCGACGCGCCTGCGGCGGTGAGCGCCGAAACGCCGCTTAGCGAACTGCTCTCGCCGGTCGGGATGGCGCCCTGCGCCGTGCCGGTGGTCGGCGAAGCGCAACAGTACATCGGCATTATCTCCAAGGGGATGCTGCTGCAGGCTTTAGATCGCGAGGGGGCAAACAATGGCTGATCAAAACAATCCGTGGGATACCGGCGCGACCAGCGCGGCGCAGAGCAGCTCCGCCGCTAACAGCGCCGACGCGTGGGGCAGCCCGACGCCTGCGCCCGAAAGCGGCAGCGCCGACTGGCTGAACAGCGCGCCTGCGCCGCAGCCGGAGCATTTCAATATTCTCGATCCGTTCCACAAGACGCTGATCCCGCTCGACAGCTGGGTAACGCAGGGGATCGACTGGGTGGTGATGCACTTTCGCCCGCTGTTCCAGGGCATTCGCGTGCCGGTGGATTATATCCTGAGCGCTTTCCAGCAACTGCTGCTGGGCATGCCGGCGCCGGTGGCGATCATTATCTTCGCGCTGCTCGCCTGGCAGATTTCAAGCCTCGGCATGGGCGTGGCGACGCTTATCTCGCTCGTCCTCATCGGCGCGATTGGCGCCTGGTCGCAGGCGATGGTGACGCTGGCGCTGGTGCTGACCGCCCTGCTCTTCTGCGTGGTGATAGGCCTGCCGCTGGGCATCTGGCTCGCCCGCAGCCCGAAAGCGTCGAAAATTATTCGCCCGCTGCTGGATGCGATGCAGACCACCCCCGCGTTTGTTTATCTGGTGCCGATCGTCATGCTGTTCGGCATCGGCAACGTGCCGGGCGTGGTGGTGACGATTATCTTCGCCCTGCCGCCGGTGGTGCGCCTGACTATCCTTGGCATCAACCAGGTGCCGGAGGATTTGATCGAAGCGGCGCGATCGTTCGGCTCAAGCCCGCGCCAGATGCTGTTTAAGGTGCAGTTGCCGCTGGCGATGCCAACCATCATGGCGGGCATTAACCAGACGCTGATGCTGGCGCTCTCGATGGTGGTGATCGCCTCGATGATCGCCGTCGGCGGGCTTGGTCAGATGGTGCTGCGCGGCATCGGCCGTCTCGACATGGGCCTCGCCACCGTGGGCGGCGTGGGGATTGTTATCCTTGCGATTATCCTGGACCGTCTGACCCAGGCGGTCGGCCGCGACGCGCGCAGTAAAGGCAACCGCCGCTGGTACGCCACCGGGCCGCTGGGGCTGCTGACCCGCCCGTTCACCCGTTAATGCAGTTTGCCCGGCGACGCCGTTCGCCGGGTCCTTTTCCTGAAGGCAGTTCGTGCTGCCGCCATTCATACCGATAAAAGGAATAACGATGCGACATTCTGTTCTTTGCGCCACAGCTTTTGCCACACTCGTTAGCACCACCGCTTTCGCCGCCGACCTGCCGGGCAAAGGCATTACCGTACAGCCGATACAGAGCACTATCTCTGAAGAGTCGTTCCAGACGCTGATTGTGAGCCGCGCGCTGGAGAAGCTCGGCTACACCGTTAACAAGCCGAGCGAAGTGGATTACAACGTGGGTTACACCTCTATTGCCTCCGGGGACGCGACCTTTACCGCCGTGAACTGGCAGCCGCTGCATGACGATATGTACACGGCGGCAGGCGGCGACAAAAAGTTTTACCGCGAAGGGGTTTATGTCACCGGCGCGGCGCAGGGTTACCTTATTGATAAAAAAACCGCCGAACAGTATCACATCACCAACATCGCGCAGCTGAAAGACCCGAAGATTGCGAAGCTGTTTGACAGCAACGGCGACGGCAAAGCGGACATGATGGGTTGCACGCCGGGCTGGGGCTGCGAAGCGGTGATTAACCATCAGAATGAAGCGTTCGACCTGGCGAAAACCGTCACCGTGAACCACGGCAACTACGCAGCGATGATGGCCGACACCATCGCCCGCTTCAAAGAAGGCAAGCCGGTGCTTTATTACACCTGGACGCCGTACTGGGTGAGCGACGTGCTCAAGCCGGGCAAAGATGTGGTGTGGCTGCAGGTGCCGTTCTCCTCACTGCCGGGCGAGCAGAAAGATATCGACACCAAACTGCCGAACGGCGCGAACTATGGTTTCCCGGTGAATACCATGCACATCGTCGCCAATAAAGCCTGGGCACAGAAAAACCCGGCGGCCGCGAAGCTGTTCGCGGTGATGAAGCTGCCGATTACCGATATCAACGCCGAGAACGCGATGATGCATAGCGGCAAATCTTCAGAGGCGGATATCCAGGGTCACGTCGACGGCTGGATTAAAGCCCACCAGCAGCAGTTCGACAGCTGGATCAAAGAAGCGCTGGCCGCGCAGAAGTAATGGCTTACGCCTTTTGAAAAACACCCGCCTTTATGGCGGGTGTTTTGTTTCAGGGCGGCGATAAACATTCCTGCTGCCCATTGCTGATGGATAGCGCTGCGCTTATCCCACTTATGCCGTTACGCGGTGCAAATGGCGCTGCGCCTGCGCCAAAAGGCACAATCCGACACGTAACAACTTCTCAACAATATGGCACTATCGTGTTGTTTCGTTATGATATTACCCCATGGCAAGGGCGCATCGCCCACGCATTTACCCCCAACAAAAAGACCAATGACTACAAAATCTCAAGGACTTAGCCCGGCGCTTATCGCGCTGATGTCTGTCGCCACCGGCCTGACCGTCGCCAGCAACTATTATGCGCAGCCGCTGCTGGATACCATCGCCCGCGCCTTTTCGCTTACCGCAGGCCAGGCCGGGTTTATCGTTACCGCGGCGCAATTGGGTTACGCCGCCGGGCTGCTGTTCCTCGTACCGCTCGGCGATATGTTCGAGCGCCGCAAGATGATTGTGTCGATGACGCTGCTCGCCGCCGCCGGGATGCTTATCACCGCCAGCAGCCAGTCGCTCTCGATGATGATCCTTGGCACCGCCCTGACCGGCCTCTTCTCGGTCGTGGCGCAGATTCTCGTGCCGCTTGCCGCCACCCTTGCCGCCCCGGAAAAACGCGGCAAAGTGGTGGGCACTATCATGAGCGGCCTGCTGCTCGGCATCCTGCTGGCGCGCACGGTGGCGGGGCTGCTTGCAAGCCTTGGCGGCTGGCGCACCGTTTACTGGGTAGCGACGGCGCTGATGGTTATTATGGCCCTCGCCCTCTGGCGCGGTCTGCCTGCCGTGAAGCAAAACACGCACCTTAATTACCCGCAGCTGCTGGCTTCCGTTTTCTCGCTGTTCACCCGCGACAAGCTGCTGCGCACCCGCGCCCTGCTCGGCTGTTTCACCTTTGCTAACTTCAGCATTCTCTGGACCTCGATGGCCTTTCTGCTCGCCGCGCCGCCGTTTAACTTCTCTGAAGGGACCATCGGCCTGTTTGGCCTTGCCGGCGCGGCGGGCGCGCTGGGCGCGCGTCCGGCAGGCGGGCTTGCCGATAAAGGCAAAGCGCACCTGACCACGACCATCGGTCTTATTCTGCTGCTGCTCTCGTGGGCAGCGGTGGCGCTCGGCCAGTTCAGCGTTATCGCGCTGATAGTCGGCATTCTGGTGCTGGACCTCACCGTGCAGGGCGTGCATATCACTAACCAGAGCGTTATCTACCGGCTCTACCCGGACGCCCGTAACCGCCTTACCGCCGGGTATATGACCAGCTATTTCATCGGCGGCGCGGCAGGCTCGCTGCTGTCGGCCTGGGCATGGCAGCACGGCGGGTGGAACGGCGTCTGCCTTGCGGGCGCGACGGTGGGCCTACTAAATCTGGTGGTATGGGGATTAGGCTATCACCGTCAGAGCGGGGATGACCTGCATTAATCGTCGCCTTAAGGCGCACCACGGGCAATTGAGGGTGTTAAGGGCGCTAACAGTCTGTTAAGGTTATGTAGACTTATTCATTCGAGTGATTTTAACGCCGGTGATTTATCAATAACTAATATGGAAAGCCCTGCACCCCTTAGCGTGACCCACACCGGCAGCGAAGCGACGCTGCGGGAAGGGGTCAGAGACAGCCTGCCGGTGGTTATCAGCTATCTCCCCGTTGCGTTCGCTTTTGGGCTGAACGCCACCCGCCTGGGGTTCTCACCACTCGAAAGCCTTTTCTTCTCCTGCATTATTTACGCAGGCGCCAGCCAGTTTGTGATTACCGCCATGCTGGCGGCGGGCAGCTCGCTGTGGGTCGCCGCGTTAACCGTCATGGCGATGGATGTGCGGCACGTGCTTTACGGCCCTTCGCTGCGCACCCGTATACATCAAACGTTAAATAAAAAGAAAACGGCGGTCTGGGCCTTTGGCCTGACGGACGAAGTGTTTGCCGCCGCCACCGCCAAACTGGTGCGCGATAACCGCCGCTGGACAGAAAACTGGATGCTCGGCATCGCCTTTTGCTCGTGGTTCTCCTGGGTTCTCGGCACGCTTATTGGCGCTTACTCCGGCAACGGGCTGCTGGAGGGGTATCCCGCCGTTGAGGCGGCGCTCGGTTTTATGCTGCCTGCGCTGTTTATGAGCTTTTTGCTCGCCTCTTTTCAGCGCAAACAGAGCCTGAGCGTCGCGGCTTCGCTGGCAGGCGCGTTGTCTGGCGTTACCCTCTTTTCTATTCCCGCCGCGATTCTCGCGGGCATCGTCTGCGGTTGCCTCACGGCGCTGGTGGAACACCTTCGCAAGGAGGCCGACAATGCGCAGTGACGTGCTGCTGCTCGGCCTGCTGGTCGGGTGCGTTAACTATCTTTTTCGCTATTTGCCATTGCGCCTGCGTGCCAGCGCGGCGTCCCCGGCAAAACGTGGAGCGACCCGCGTGTTGCTCGACACAATTGGTATCGCGTCTATCTGTGCGCTGCTGGTGGTCTCCAGCGTACCGGAAATCCTTCACGATACTCGCCGTTTGCTCCCGACGCTTGTTGGCTTTGCGGTTTTGGGAGTGAGTTACTACAAGACTCGCAGCATTATTTTTCCCACGCTGTTGAGTGCTCTGGGCTATGGATTTGCCTGGAAGCTCCTGATGTTTTTATAGATTTTGCTGATGAATAACCGTGATTAATATGTTTGCTTTATTTGTCACAATAGTTATTATATCGGCTGTAATTAATGAGGTTATGCCCAAATGGATAGTTCGTTTACGCCCATTGAACAAATGCTGAAATTCCGCGCCAGCCGCTACGAGGATTTTCCTTATCAGGAAATTCTGCTCACCCGCCTGTGTATGCATATGCAGGGCAAGCTGCTGGAAAATCGCAATAAGATGCTAAAAGCTCAAGGGATTAACGAGACGTTGTTTATGGCGTTGATTACGCTTGAGTCGCAGGAAAACCACAGCATTCAGCCAAGCGAGCTGAGTTGCGCGCTGGGTTCCTCCCGCACCAACGCCACCCGCATCGCCGATGAACTGGAAAAGCGCGGCTGGATTGAACGCCGCGAAAGCGACAACGACCGCCGTTGTCTGCACCTGCACCTGACCGCCAAAGGCCAGGAGTTTTTAAGCCAGGTGCTGCCGCCGCAGCATAACTGCCTGCACCAGCTCTGGTCTTCGTTAAGCGCAAGCGAGAAAGAGCAGCTTGAGCAGATCACGCGTAAGCTGCTGACTCGTCTCGACCAGATGGATGAAGACGAAAGCGTGCTTGAAGCGGTGCGCTAATTTCCCATCAGCGCGTTTGGCATTATTTCAAAAAGACTGACACGACAGGCCAGCAGGATACTGCTGGCCTGTCTGGCTAAAACCGGTCGGCACAGCCGATAACAAAAGAAAATAAGAAGAACGTGGAGAGAAACATGAGCGCAAATGCGGAGAGCCAGACCCCGCAGCAACCAGTCAAAAAGAAAGGGAAACGCAAGGGCGCCCTGCTCTTACTGACTTTGCTCTTTGTTATTATTGCCGTGGCATATGGGATCTATTGGTTTTTAGTGCTGCGTCATTACGAGGAAACCGACGACGCTTACGTGGCGGGCAACCAGGTGCAGATTATGTCCCAGGTGACCGGCAGCGTGACCAAAGTCTGGGTGGAAGACACCGATTTTGTTAATAAAGGCGACGTGCTGGTCACTCTCGACCCGACCGACGCCCAACAGGCCTTTGAGCGCGCGCAGACGCAGCTTGCTTCAAGCGTGCGCCAGACCCGCCAGTTGATGATCAACAGCAAACAGTACCAGGCCAATATCGAGCTGCAAAAAACCCAGCTCGCCCAGGCGCAGAGCGACCTTAACCGTCGCGTGCCGCTCGGCAGCGCCAACCTGATTGGCCGTGAAGAGTTGCAGCATGCCCGCGACGCGGTAGCGAGCGCGCAGGCGCAGCTTGATGTGGCGGTGCAGCAATATAATGCCAACCAGGCGATGATCCTCGGCACGAAGCTTGAAGATCAGCCTGCGGTGCAGCAGGCGGCGACCGAAGTGCGCAACGCCTGGCTTGCGCTGCAGCGCACCAAAATCGTCAGCCCGATGAGCGGCTACGTCTCCCGCCGCGCCGTTCAGGTAGGCGCGCAGATTAGCTCCAGCACGCCGCTGATGGCGATTGTTCCCGCCACTAACCTGTGGGTGGATGCGAACTTCAAAGAGACGCAGCTTGCGCATATGCGCATCGGCCAGCCTGCTACCGTGGTGAGCGATGTCTACGGCGACGAAGTGACCTACAACGGCAAAGTCGTCGGTCTGGATATGGGCACCGGCAGCGCCTTCTCGCTGCTGCCTGCGCAGAACGCCACCGGCAACTGGATCAAAGTGGTACAGCGTCTGCCCGTACGCGTGGAAATCGACGCCAAACAGCTGGAGCAACATCCGCTGCGCATCGGCCTTTCCACGCTGGTGAAGGTGGACACCACCAACCGCGACGGCGCTGTCCTCGCCACCCAGAGCCGCAAGCAGCCCGCGTATGAAAGCAACGCGCGTGAAATCAGCCTTGAGCCGGTTAACAAACTGATCAACGACATTGTGCAGGCGAACGCGGGCTAATCCGCGGAGGTGGTATGCAACAACGTAAACCGCTTGAAGGGGCGAAACTGGTCATTATGACCATCGCCCTGTCGCTGGCGACTTTCATGCAGGTGCTGGATTCCACCATCGCCAACGTGGCTATCCCGACCATCGCCGGTAACCTTGGCTCTTCGCTGAGCCAGGGCACCTGGGTTATTACCTCGTTTGGGGTGGCGAACGCTATCTCTATCCCCATAACCGGCTGGCTTGCCAAACGGGTCGGCGAGGTAAAGCTCTTCGTCTGGTCAACCATCGCCTTCGCCATCGCCTCCTGGGCGTGCGGCGTCTCCAGCAGCCTGACCATGCTGATTTTCTTCCGCGTGATCCAGGGGATTGTCGCCGGGCCGTTGATCCCGCTTTCGCAGAGCCTGTTGCTGAGCAACTACCCGCCCGCCAAACGCTCCGTTGCGCTGGCGCTCTGGTCGATGACGGTTATCGTTGCGCCTATCTGCGGGCCGATTCTCGGCGGCTGGATCAGCGATAACTATCACTGGGGCTGGATCTTCTTCATCAACGTGCCGATTGGCGTCGCCGTGGTGTTGATGACGCTGCAAACCCTGCGCGATCGCGAGACGCCCACCGAGCAGCGACGCATCGACGCCGTAGGCCTGGCGCTGCTGGTCGCGGGCATTGGCTGTTTGCAGATGATGCTCGACCGCGGTAAAGAGCTCGACTGGTTTAACTCCACGGAAGTGGTGGTGCTGGCGGTCGTGGCGGTGGTGTCGATTTGCTTCCTGATTGTCTGGGAGCTCACCGACGAACACCCGATAGTCGACCTTTCGCTGTTTAAGTCGCGAAACTTTACCATCGGCGTGCTCTGCATCAGCCTTGCCTATATGCTCTACTTCGGCTCGATAGTGCTGTTGCCGCAGCTGTTACAGGAGGTCTATGGCTATACCGCCACCTGGGCGGGGCTCGCCTCGGCGCCGGTGGGGGTTATTCCGGTCATCCTCTCGCCGATTATCGGCCGTTTCGCCCATAAGCTCGACATGCGTAAGCTTGTGACCTTCAGCTTTATCATGTACGCGGTCTGCTTCTACTGGCGCGCTTACACGTTTGAGCCGGGCATGGATTTTGGCGCTTCGGCGTGGCCGCAGTTTATTCAGGGTTTTGCGGTGGCCTGCTTCTTTATGCCGCTCACCACCATCACCCTTTCCGGCCTGCCGCCGGAGCGGCTGGCGGCGGCGTCGAGCCTGTCGAACTTCGTGCGTACGCTGGCGGGCTCTATCGGCACCTCCATTACCACGACGCTCTGGACGAACCGCGAGTCGCTGCACCACGCGCAGTTTACCGAATCGGTCACGCCTTATAACCCGAACGCCCAGCAGATGTACGACCAGCTGCAGGGCATGGGCATGACGCAGCAGCAGGCTTCCGGGTATATCGCCCAGCAGATAACCAACCAGGGGTTGATTATCTCCGCTAACGAAATCTTCTGGGTCTCTGCCGGTATGTTTGTGGTGCTGCTGGGGCTTATCTGGTTCGCCCGTCCGCCGTTTGGCGCAGGCGGAGGGGGCGGCGGCGCTCACTAACGAAAAAACCCGCTTACGGCCTGGCCGGGCGGGTTTTTCTTTTAGCGCTTCTCTATTTGCGCTTTCAGTTCCTCAAGCGGCATCGGGCGGCTAATCAGGTAACCCTGCGTTTCGTCGCACTGATACATCTTCAATTGCTCCAGTTGCTCTGGCGTCTCCACCCCTTCGGCGGTGATGCTGAGCGAAAACGCTTTGCCAAGCCCAATCATATTCTCAACGATATTATTCGCGTTCTCTGAATGCGGCATACCCGCCACGAAAGATTTATCGAGCTTGATGCCGTCAAACGGGAAGTTACGCAGATAGCTTAGCGACGAATAGCCGGTGCCGAAGTCGTCGATTAACAGCCGCACCCCCAGCGCCTTCAGGCCGTTCATGATCTCAAGGCTGCTCTGCGGGTTCCAGAGCGTAGCGTTTTCGGTGACTTCAAGCTCCAGACGCGCCGGGTCTAGCTTCGACGCCCGCAGCGCGTCGCGCACGCGGCCCACCAGCCCGCTGGTCTGAAACTCCACGGCGGAAATGTTGACTGAAACCGACATTCCCTGCAGTTCATGCTGCGCATCGCGACAGGCGGTGTTCAGCACCCAGTCGCTGAGCGAAATGATAATCCCGGTCTCTTCCGCCAGCGGAATAAACTGATCCGGCATCAACAAGCCGTGGAGGGGATGATGCCAGCGCAGCAGCGCTTCTACCGCCACCACGCGGCCCGCTTTCATGTCGTAACGCGGCTGATAAACCAGGCGGAACTGATCCTCTTTCAGCGCTTCGCGCAGGCTTTTCTCCATTTCGCGCCGCTGAACAATCTGCTCTTCCATATCGGCGCTGTAGAAAACCCAGCCGTTACGCCCGGCGCTTTTCGCTTTGTACAGGGCGATGTCGGAGTAGCGCAGCAAATCGGTAGCGTTTACCGCATCCTGCGGCGCCAGGGCGATACCCATGCTGGCGCCGATAAAAATCTCATGCTCCTGAATATAGAGCGGGCGGCGGATTTCGCGGATGATACGCTCGCAAAGCTGGTCGAGATCCTGCTTCTGTTCGATATCCGGAATAATAAGGATAAACTCATCGCCGCCCTGACGCGCCACCAGGTCGAACTCCCGCAGGCAGGCGCGTAGCCTCTCAGAAACCTGATGCAGCACTTCGTCCCCTACCCCATGACCGAAGAGATCGTTAACCGGCTTAAATTTGTCGAGATCGAGGCTAATCATCGCCAGCGGATGGTCGCGGGTCGGCATAGATTGCAGCTTCCCTTCCAGAAACTCCTTCATCCGCACCCGGTTCGGCAGGCCAGTCAGCTCATCGTGTCGCGAAAGGTATTGCACCCTTGCCTGCGCTTCCACCTCCAGCGTGACGTCGGTGGCGGTGCCGCGATAGCTCAGCTCGCCTTCAGCCGTGGTGGTTGGTTTTGCCACCAGGTTGCAGTAGCGCTGATGGCCCTGCGCGGAAAAATAGCGGCAGTGCGTCAACCCACGGTGCGCGGTCTGGCCCGGTTGCAAGAGCCAGTCGGCAAGTTCAATCTGCTCGCATTCAATAAACTGCGTTATGGGGCGCCCCAGCCAGTCGTCAATACGGTGGCCGGTAATGACCGGGAACCGCTCTGAGATCCAGGTAAAGCGCAGCTGGTCGTCAGTCTCCCAGATCCAGTCGGTGGTCGCTTCCACCACGTCGCGAAAGCGCCTTTCACTCGCCGCCAGCGCCTGACGGCTCTGCTCCAGCAGAAAATGGTTTTCGTCGTTTAGCCGGGCTTTATTGAGCGCGTTACGCATCAACCAGGCGGCCAGCAGCGCGGTCAACAGCAAAATGGACAGCAGCAGCGGCAGCACGACCAGCAGCAGGTTGCGGCCAGGGTTTTCGCTGCGCCACGCCAGAGCGATCGGCGCGTTATAAAATGTGAGCGGTAAAACGACCTGCCGGTAGTCTGCTTTACTGGATGAGTCCGTCTGCACATGCAGCTCGTGAATGCCGTACTCTTCGCCCAGTTCGCGTAACTCAGCCGGTCGCAGTTGGTCTATGAACACCAGCATGGAAGGCGGGCCGGGCAGCGGCTGCACATCCTCATCGCCGCCCGTGGTTATCCAGGCGGCAGCCACCAGCGCCGGTTGGCCGTTAACGGCAAGCGAGAGCGCGGCAGGTTCATCAGGCTTCCTGGCAAGCGCCGTTCGTAAAGCCGCCTGCGGATGCGTGCCAGCCCACTGCTCAAGCGTAAGACGGACTCGCTTGCCGTTAACCACGGCGTAGCGCGTATCGCCGCCCGGGCCGAGGACAAAAATGGCTTCGTAATGAAAGTCCTCGAAAAGCGAGGCGCCAAGGTTCTGCTTTTGCCAGGCCCAGTCGGTATCCAGCGTCTTATGCAGATGCGTATAAGATTCGCCCCACTCGGCATAATCCTGCGTGTGAACTTTCATGGTCGCTTCCTGATTTTGCAGCGCTTTTTGCAACAGGTTGCGGCTCTGATCGTCGGCACGGTTATTGATGTCGCAGGCAATATGCAGCAGCGCCAGAATAGCTATCAGAAAAAAAGTGCCTAACAGGGAAAGCATAAACATCAGCGAACGCTTTACCACCGAGGTGGTGCTGCCTGCGGAAGAGGTAAATAGTGGAGTATTCTCTTTTATTGCCAGCCATCTCATCATCGATTATCCGTATTTCCGGCGTAATGCATCTTATTATTATTGCTCCCCGCTTCACTTTTCGCCCGGCGAAAAAAATTATACGGCAGGAACAGAGAATAAGATGCTTTGACAGTACTTCAGGCTCGTCAGGCGGCGGCTGATAAGGCCATGCGCCTGGCGGCCAGACAGAATAAGTGGCTTCTGAAAAAAGCGAAACAGAAATAGCGGGCTCTGAGGAAAAATAAAGCTAAGCCATTTTACTTCCGGTGAGAATAACGACTTAAGAATAACCTTGCTTGAAAAAATGTTAATTCCCGCTTCACAGGTTATGCCTGGTTTTTAGCCGTTCCGTTTTTAGATAATCACCTGATGGTTATTTTTTATAAATGATTATCAGTAACAAAACATTCTGCTGAAAATAAAAAAGGAGACGCGAAGGTCTCCTTTTTCACATTGCGGGCGCTGAACTAGATATGCAGTTCCTGCAGCTTTTCTTTTGGCAGCGCCAGCTCTTCGTTGCTGTTCACGCGAACATCACGCTCCAGAATGTGACGCGCAATGTCCTGCGCTTCCTGCAGCGAGTGCATCTGATAAGTACCGCACTGATACACATTCAGCTCTGGGATCTGGTTCTGATCCTTCACTTTCAGCACGTCCTCCATCGCGGCTTTCCAGGAATCCGCTACGCGCTGCTCATCCGGCTCGCCGATAAGGCTCATATAGAAGCCGGTGCGGCAGCCCATCGGAGAGATATCGATAATCTCAACGCCGTTGCCGTTCAGGTGATCGCGCATGAAGCCTGCGAACAGGTGCTCCAGAGTATGGATGCCTTTCTCCGGCATGACTTCCTTGTTCGGCACGCAAAAACGCAGGTCAAAAACGGTAATGGTATCCCCGTGCGGCGTATGCATCGTTTTGGCTACGCGAACAGCAGGCGCTTCCATACGGGTATGGTCGACAGTGAAGCTATCCAATAACGGCATCTGGTCACCTCCGATAAGTGATTTTTTTTAAATTAAACTGAACTCTTGGTTCCGGGGCGAGTCTGAACATATGAAAGACGCGCATTTGTTATCATCATCCCTGTTCACAGAGATGAAAATTCGGCCACAGTGATGTGGCCTTTTTCTTTTTTAAGCCTGCTTCGCCAGCCATGCTTCAAACGGCTCGCGGTCATTTTCTTCAATTTCGCGCTGGCGCTGCCAGGAAGCGTCGTGCTCTTTCGCGAAATCGTCCTCTGAAAGCACTTCCAGCGGCTCTTCGCGCAGCATGGCGCGGTACTGTTCCGCCAGCGCGAGGCCGGTGCCGCCGATGCCATTATCAATCATAGAACGCAAAATACGCGCCGAATAGGTTAATTCCGGGTCGTCAAAGCAGGCGACAAGCTGGTCGCAGACCTGCTGGTATTCATGATTGCCGGCGATGTTATCGAGCGTGACGGCGACGCGTCGCAAATCCTTAAAGAGATCCTTACCGACTTCGCTCAGCGGATGCTGTGCGGTTTCGCAGCCCATTCCGAGCGTCAGGCCTGGCTTACGCCCTTCCAGAATCACACGGTTCCAGTTTTTACGCGTACAGAGCAACTCGTCGCTGCTCATTTCCGGCGCATCGGCCAGCACGCACCAGACCATAAAGAGATCCAGGAAGCGCACCTGCTGCTCGTCCACGCCAATCGGCGAGAAAGGATTAATGTCGAGCGAACGCACTTCAATGTATTCGATACCGCCGCGCAGCAGCGCATCGGACGGCGATTCGCCTTCGCGGGTCACGCGTTTCGGACGGATTGGCGCATAAAGCTCGTTCTCAATCTGCAAAATATTGGTGTTGATTTGCAGATGCTTGCCATCCTTCACTAACCCCATACGCGCATACTCCTCGGAAGGGGTTTTGATCGCGCGCTTCAATCCTGCCACATAGGTCTGCAAATCGTTAAACGTAATTCCGAGATTGCTTTGCGACTTATTGGTATAGCCGAGATCGCTCAGGCGCAGTGAGGTAGCGTAAGGCAGATAGTACATGCCGCTTTCGGTCTTTTCGAACGGCAGCGTTGTAGGCTTACCTTGCAAAAACGAAGGACAAATCGCAGGCGACGCGCCAAACAGATACGGGATCACCCAGCCAAAACGGTAATAGTTGCGAATAAGGCGGAAGTAGCCTGCGGAGATCGCTTCTTTGCCGCTTTGCGCATCCTGGACGCCACATTTCGCCTGCCAGAAGGCCATCGGCAGCGAGAAGTTATAATGCACCCCGGAAATGGTCTGCATCAGCGCGCCGTAGCGGTTTTTCAACCCTTCGCGATACAGCGTTTTAAAGCGCCCGATATTAGAGGTGCCGTACTGGGCGAGCTCAATGTTCTGCCCGTCTTTAACATAGCAAGGCATACTAAGCGGCCACATGCGCTCATCGCCCAACGCCCGCGCCGTGGCGCGATGAATGTCACGCATGACGGTTAGCATATGGTCGATATCGCCATCAACCGGCGTGATAAATTCAAGAAGGGCTTCGGCGAAGTCCGTCGTGATCCACTTATGGGTTAGCGCTGAGCCCAGGCTTTCCGGATGGCCGGTGGTCGCCAGCTGGCCTTCGGGCGTAACGCGCAGCGTCTCACGCTCCAGACCGCGGCGAATGCCTTGCAATGCCTGAGGATGTTTTTCCAGCCAGGCCAGCGCCTGTGATACGTCCGGGATCAATTTGACCTCCCGCCTGTCGAAATCATTTTTATTAAGCATAATTGTAATGGTTGACGATTAAAGGTCACTCAAGCAATTCAATTGTGCCACCACGTTATCCCTTGTAACGCCGCCACGGCCACCACCAGATAGCGTAGCGCCTTGCCAAGGCACAAAAAGAAGATAACCGGTCCCCATGAAAGACGCAGCCACCCTGCCAGCAGACAGAGCAGATCGCCTATCGCAGGTAACCAGCTTAGCAGCAGCGCCGCCGGGCCAAATCGTTGCAGCCAGGCGAGCGCTTTTCGCTGCCAGCGCGATGATTCGCGCTGCGGCAAAAGCCGCCCAAGAATAACGTTAGTCAGCCCTCCGAGGCTATTACCGATTGTTGCTATTAAAATTAACAGCCAGGGCTGACTCTTTTCGGCGAGCAGCAATGCCGCCAGTACCACTTCTGAACTGCCCGGCAGAAGCGTGGCGCTGAGAAAGCTACTCGCGAACAGGGAAGCGAGCGACAGTACGTCGCTCACAATAAGCGAACGTCCACCGCATCCATCCCGGCAAGGCGCGCGGCCTGGAGGCCGAAATCGGCGTCTTCAAACACCACGCATTTTTCCGGCGCCACGCCCATTAATTTCGCGCAGAGCAGAAAGGTATCGGGGGCGGGTTTATGGTTTTCAACATGATCGGCCGCGACAACGGCAGTGAAATACTTTCGCAGCCCCAGGTGATTGAGCAAGGCTTCCGCGATATCGCTTTCGCTGCCGGTGCCGACAGAAAGCGGACGGCGGCCATACCAGGCTTTCACCACGTCGACCAGCGGCAGCGGCTGCACGGTATCCAGCAACATGGAGCGCACCGCTGCTGTTTTTTCCTGCGCCAGCGCGTGAGGGTCAAGGTCGGCTTGATTAAGCTCAATGATAGTCTGAGCGATACGCCAGGTCGGCGAACCGTTAAGCATCACCAGCGCTTCTTCGTCGTAATGCATGCCGTAGCGTCCCAGCACGTCGCGCCAGGCTTTACGGTGAGTCGGTTCGGTATCGAGGATGGTGCCATCCATATCGAAAATCAGCCCGTCGTAACGATCGTACATCATGCCCTCATTCACTAAAGGTAAGGATGTTACTTTAACGTAAACAGGAAAGATTGTCGCTTTTTAGGAGGAGGCTTAAAGGCGTAGAAGCTGTCTGAGAAAGAGGACGCGAAAAGAGAAAAGGAATTTTATTAATAACATGAGGGAGTAGATGATTGCGGCAGGTCGCTTATCATGTCAGCTGCTTTTACTGACGCTCTGGGGAAAGGGTGCATCCGGGAGGATTATTCGGCTTCGTTTCACCCTTACGGGCCGCTGCTGAAGCAGCGTTATCCTCCCTGGCGCTCGCGGTTATCACCGCTTACCAGGCCATACTGTATTTGCTGACAACATGGAGAAGATGGTGCATCCGGGAGGATTCGAACCTCCGACCGCTCGGTTCGTAGCCGAGTACTCTATCCAGCTGAGCTACGGATGCATCGGGATTTAC
>KK211224.1:296678-516971 GCA_000621185.1 Franconibacter pulveris DSM 19144 | reverse complement strand
ATGGTGCATCCGGGAGGATTCGAACCTCCGACCGCTCGGTTCGTAGCCGAGTACTCTATCCAGCTGAGCTACGGATGCAAAATGGCGGTGAGGGGGGGATTCGAACCCCCGATGCAGCTTTTGACCGCATACTCCCTTAGCAGGGGAGCGCCTTCAGCCTCTCGGCCACCTCACCACACGCCTCTTACGAGTGCTTCGAAGAACTTGTTTCTGCTCATCGTCGCTGCGTGGCGCACATATTACTTTCTGAGACTTATAAGTCAAACAATTTTTCCCACCCCTTAATCGTTTGCACATTTCACAAACAATCCGCCTGCTTTGCCAACAAAACGAGTGTTTTATCAACATAGAAAAGCGTACCGGGAAGGATCTGGGCAAGGAAAAGGAAATAGCGAAGAGACGGCAGAAGGGAAAATTAAGGCAAGAAAAAGGGGGCGCCTCGCCAGCTCTCAGCGAGACGCGATAACTCAGTAACTGGACTGTTGCGATTTTTCAGCCTGGATACGCTGGTAGATCTCTTCACGGTGTACAGAAACTTCTTTCGGGGCGTTAACACCGATACGTACCTGGTTTCCTTTTACCCCAAGCACAGTCACGGTCACCTCATCCCCAATCATGAGTGTCTCACCAACTCGACGAGTCAGAATCAGCATTCTTTGCTCCTTGAAAGATTAAAAGAGTCGGGTCTCTCTGTATCCCGGCATTATCCATCATATAACGCCAAAAAGTAAGCGATGACAAACACATGGAGTGTAAGCAGTCACGGCATTACATTCTGTTAAACCTAAGTTTAGCCGATCCAGAAAAATTCAACCCGACTTTATCGTTATAGATAGCGTAGCGACGAAAACGCCATAACGGCAAATCCGTTATGGCGCTCCGCTCACGCTTCACTGTTATTACAGCTTAGCTGTTACCCAATTTTCGACACTTGCCAGCGCCGCAGGCAGAGCCTGCGCATCGGTACCGCCAGCTTGCGCCATATCAGGACGTCCGCCGCCTTTCCCGCCGACCTGCTGGGCGACCATGCCCACCAGCTCGCCAGCCTTAACGCGATCCGTCACATCTTTCGACACGCCTGCGATAAGAGAAACCTTACCTTCAGACACGGTAGCCAGCACGATAACTGCAGTGCCCAGCTGATTTTTCAGGTCGTCAACCATAGTGCGAAGCATTTTCGGTTCAACGCCGCTGAGTTCGCTTACCAGCAGTTTAACGCCTTTAATTTCCTGCGCTTTGCTGGTCAGAGAGGCGCTTTCCTGAGCCGCCTGCTGCGCTTTCAACTGCTGCAGCTCTTTTTCCAGCTGACGGGTGCGATCCAGCATCGCGCGCACTTTGTCATTCAGGTTCTGGCTATCGCCTTTCAGCAGTTGTGCGATGTCGTGCAGTTGCTCATTCTGTGCATGCACCATCGCCAGCGCGCCTTCCCCGGTGACCGCTTCAATACGGCGAACGCCTGCAGCAGTGCCGGATTCAGATACAATGCGGAAAAGACCGATATCGCCAGTACGGCTGGCGTGCGTGCCGCCGCACAGCTCAGTAGAGAAATCGCCCATGCTGAGCACGCGTACGCGCTCGTCATATTTCTCGCCAAAGAGCGCCATCGCGCCTTTCGCTTTCGCCGCTTCGAGCTCCATGATATTGGTTTCGACTGGCAAATTACGGCGGATCTGGGCGTTGACGATATCTTCCACCGCACGAATCTCTTCCGGCTTCATCGCTTCAAAATGCGAGAAGTCGAAGCGCAAGCCTTTATCGTTAACCAGCGAGCCCTTCTGCGCTACGTGGGTGCCCAGCACCTGACGCAGTGCCGCATGCATAAGGTGAGTAGCGGAGTGGTTAAGGCGAATGCGCTCGCGGCGCGCCTCGTCAACTTCCGCTTTCACGCCATCGCCAACCTTCAGCGCGCCTTGCGCCAGTTTGCCGATATGGCCGATAGCCTGACCATATTTCTGCGTATCGCTCACGGTGAAGACAAAGCCATTGCCTTTCAGCTCGCCTTTATCGCCGACCTGGCCGCCGGATTCGCCATAGAAAGGCGTTTCGTCCAGCACCACGACTGCATCCTGGCCCGCGCTAATCTGCTCAACCGCTTTGCCATCAACAAACAGCGCGGTGACTTTTGCAGTCAGCTCGGTATGGTCGTAGCCCTTGAACTCGGAAGCGGAATCAACGCGGATCATGGCGTTGTAGTCTGCACCGAAGCCGCTGGACTCGCGTGCGCGACGGCGTTGCTCTTCCATTGCCGCTTCAAAGCCTTTTTCATCCACTTTGATGTTACGCTCACGGCAAACGTCTGCAGTCAGATCGACCGGGAAGCCATAGGTATCGTACAGGCGGAAGGCGGTTTCCCCGTCCAGCGTATCGCCTTTAAGGTTCGCCAGCTCTTCGTCCAGCAGCGCCAGGCCGCGCTCAAGCGTACGGGCAAACTGCTCTTCTTCGGTTTTCAGAACCTGTTCAACCTGCGCCTGCTGGCGTTTCAGGTCTTCACCGGCAGGACCCATAACTTCGATAAGCGGAGCGACCAGCTTATAGAAGAACGTGTCTTTAGCGCCCAGCATGTTGCCATGACGGACCGCACGACGAATGATGCGGCGCAGCACATAACCGCGGTTCTCGTTAGAGGGGATCACGCCGTCTGCGATAAGGAATGCGCACGAGCGAATATGGTCAGCGATAACGCGCAGCGATTTATTGGAGAGGTCGGTTGCGCCAGTTACTTTCGCCACGGCCTCAATCAGCGTGCGGAAGAGGTCGATTTCATAGTTGGAGTTAACGTGTTGCAGCACCGCCGCGATACGCTCAAGACCCATGCCGGTATCCACGGACGGCTTCGGCAGCGGTTCCATGGTGCCATCAGCCTGGCGGTTGAACTGCATAAATACGATGTTCCAGATCTCGATATAACGATCGCCATCTTCTTCCGGGCTCCCCGGAGGGCCACCCCAGATATGATCGCCGTGATCGTAGAAAATTTCGGTGCATGGGCCGCAGGGGCCGGTATCGCCCATCTGCCAGAAGTTGTCGGATGCGTACGGACCACCCTTGTTATCGCCGATGCGGATAATGCGCTCGCGCGGAATACCGACTTCTTTTTCCCAGATTTCGTAAGCTTCGTCGTCCGTCTCATAGACGGTCACCCACAGACGTTCTTTCGGCAGGTTAAACCACTGCTCGCCGGTCAACAGTTCCCAGGCGTACTGAATGGCGTCATGTTTGAAGTAGTCGCCAAAGCTGAAGTTACCCAGCATTTCGAAAAAGGTGTGGTGACGCGCGGTGTAACCGACATTTTCCAGATCGTTGTGCTTACCACCTGCGCGAACGCAGCGCTGCGCAGTGGTGGCGCGGGAATAATTACGCTTGTCGAGACCAAGGAAAACATCCTTGAACTGGTTCATCCCTGCGTTGGTAAACAGCAAAGTCGGGTCGTTGTTAGGTACAAGGGAGCTGCTCGCAACTACCTGATGGCCTTTACTATGGAAAAAATCGAGAAACGCCTGACGGATCTCAGCGGTGCTCTTGCTCATAATTATCCTGAAATCAAGCTAACGAAATGTCGTCGCCCGGCGTAACGTACGGAGTACGCAAACATTACCGGGCTTAACGGAAAAAAGTGGGAATAAGATAAGTTTTCTTCACAGGGAAGTAAAATCCCGTATGGCTTCAGGAAGCAAAATTTCGGTATAAGTCCTGAATGTCTTCCATATAGTAGCCACGATATAGCAAAAAACGCTGCACTTTGGCTTTTTCCGGGTACTGTTTTGGTAAAGGCGAACCGAATTTTCGCTCCGCCTGCTCGCGCGCCAACGTGCCCCAGTCGATATCACACTCCGCCAGCGCAGATTCACACTGCGCACGTGAAATGCCCTTCTGCTGTAGCTCCTGGCGAATACGCTGTGGGCCGTAACCCTTACGGCTGCGGCTGGCGATAAACTGCGCGGCGAAGCGTTCGTCATCAAGCCAGCGATGCTCATAGCACCAGGCGATGACCTGATCGATCTCTTCAGCGGTAGGTTCGGGGTCTGTTTCGGCGACCTGGCGGGATTCTTGTTGACGCGGTTTAACTGGCGAAGGCGTTGTCAGCTTGCGGCGCAACTCCTGCTCGCTGTGGTCACGCATCGCGAGAATGCGCGTAGCGCGATCGAGAAGGCGGGCGTAGGCAGTGCGGCGGGAAGTAGCGTCAGTCATAAGCAATCAGGGAAACAAAAAAAGGGCTGCATTCGCAGCCCTTATAGCATTAAAACTCTTCGTTTGTCTCTTCGGCGTTGTCACCGTCTTCAGCGGCGAAGGCCGGGATAGCGTCGTGGTTATTGAGCAGCAGCTCGCGCAGCTTTTTCTCAATCTCTTCCGCCATCGTTTTGTTCTCTTTGAGGAAGTTGGTCGCGTTAGCTTTACCCTGACCAATTTTCTCGCCGTTGTAGCTGTACCATGCACCCGCTTTTTCAATCAGCTTGTGCTTCACGCCCAGGTCAACCAGCTCGCCGTAGAAGTTGATGCCTTCACCGTAAAGGATCTGGAATTCAGCTTGTTTAAACGGCGCAGCCACTTTGTTTTTAACCACTTTAACGCGGGTTTCGCTGCCGATAACATCATCGCCCTCTTTCACCGCACCGATGCGGCGAATATCCAGACGAACGGAAGCGTAGAACTTCAGCGCGTTACCGCCAGTGGTGGTTTCCGGGTTACCGAACATCACGCCAATCTTCATACGGATCTGGTTGATGAAGATAAGCAGGGTGTTAGAGTTTTTCAGGTTACCCGCCAGCTTACGCATCGCCTGGCTCATCATACGCGCCGCAAGGCCCATGTGAGAGTCGCCGATTTCGCCTTCGATTTCCGCTTTCGGCGTCAACGCCGCAACGGAGTCGACAACAAGCACGTCTACAGCGCCAGAGCGCGCCAGCGCGTCACAAATTTCCAGCGCCTGCTCGCCGGTATCCGGCTGAGAGCAGAGCAGATTGTCGATATCTACGCCCAGCTTACGCGCATACACCGGATCGAGCGCATGTTCCGCATCGATAAAAGCGCATGTCTTGCCAGCACGCTGTGCCGCGGCGATAACCTGCAGCGTCAGCGTGGTTTTACCAGACGATTCCGGACCGTAGATTTCCACGATACGGCCCATCGGCAAACCACCGGCACCCAGCGCAATATCCAGAGAGAGTGAACCGGTAGAGATGGTTTCCACATCCATAGTGCGGTCTTCACCCAGGCGCATGATGGAGCCTTTGCCGAATTGCTTCTCAATCTGGCCAAGTGCTGCCGCTAACGCCTTTTGCTTGTTTTCGTCGATAGCCATTTTTACTCCTGTCATGCAGGGTGAAGCACTATGCGCCACGCTGCCTTTGTTTCTGTTGCAGCCATTATACTGTATGGCTATACAGTATCAAGCTTTTTGTCGAATGTTTTGCCACAGCGTCTGTAGGGCGAAAACCGTGGCCTGACGCCGCACCGCTTCACGATCGCCAGGAAAATTTTGCAGGTAAGTTCGCACCTCACCCTGGTCATTCGCGATCCCGAACCAGACGGTGCCGACAGGCTTTTGCGCGCTGCCGCCATCCGGCCCTGCAATGCCGCTGACAGAGACCGCCCAGGTTGCGGCGGCGGCATTCAACGCCCCCAGCGCCATCTGACGCACAACCGGCTCGCTCACTGCGCCATGCGCCTCAAGCGTGGCGCCGTCGACGCCAATCATCTGCTGCTTGGCTTCATTACTGTAGGTAACAAATCCGCGTTCAAACCAGGCGGAACTACCGGCGATATCGGTAATCATCTTAGCCACCCACCCGCCAGTGCAGGATTCAGCCGTCGTCACCGTTGCGCCGAGTTGGCGCAACGCCTCGCCAAGTTGCTGACTTAATTGCATCATTTCGCGGTCATTCATGACAGCTCCGATTGTAAGCAGATCCCCTGTTTGACAATAGCACTTCCCCTTTGTTGCAGAGGATTACATTGCGTTTTTCGGGCTAAATTCAAGGTTAGCGCAGGCAAAAAAGGAGATTCCCGCGCCGGGACGCGGGAAGAAGATCACTGAATGCGAGCCAGCGCGACCGCCTGGCCCAGTTGCCAGACCGCCATCGCATAATGCGTGCTGTGGTTATAGCGGGTGATTGCATAAAAATTCGGCAGCCCGTACCAGTACTGGTAACCCGTGCCGATATCCAGACGCAGCAGGCTGGCCTCCTGATGATTACCGATCGGTTGCTGCGGCGTTAAGCCCGCCACGGCAAGCTGGCTGATGCTGTATTTCGTTTTAAAGCCATTCTCAAGGCCTGGCGCCTGACCGTTTGCCGGTACGGCCACCGCATCGCCCTTCACCCAGCCATGTTCTTTAAAGTAGTTCGCTACGCTGCCAATGGCATCGACCGGATCCCAGAGATTGATATGGCCATCGCCATTGAAATCCACCGCATACTCTTTGTAAGAAGAGGGCATAAACTGACCATACCCCATTGCGCCCGCAAAAGAGCCTTTCAGCGCCAGCGGATCGTCCCCTTCATCACGCGCCATTAACAAGAAGGTTTCCAGTTCGCTGGCGAAGTAATCTGCGCGGCGAGGATATTCAAAAGCAAGCGTGGCAAGCGCATCGAGAATGCGGGTTTTCCCCATTACGCGTCCCCAGCGGGTTTCCACGCCGATGATGCCCACGATAATTTCCGGCGGCACGCCGTAAACCTGCCAGGCGCGATTAAGCGCGTCCTGATATTGGTTCCAGAACACCACGCCGTTTTGCACGTTATCCGGCGTGATGAATTTGCTGCGATAGCGCAGCCATGCGCCGTTCGGCCCCGTTGGCGGCTGCGTAGTCGGCGCCTGCTGATTCATCAGGCGAAGCACGTAATCCAGCCGTTTCGCCTGTGAGAGGATTTCATACAGTTGTTGACGATCAAAACCATGTTTGCTCACCATCTTATCGATGAACTGCTGGGCGGCGGCGTTATTCGCGAAATCGCCGCTGGGCATGAGCATGTCGTGCTGAGGCTGCAGCAGAAAGCCTCCTGAAGGTGCGGAAGCGGGCGCGCCGGCTGTGGCGGCAGCCGCTTCCGTTTTTGGCTTGCTGCTGCAAGCGGAAAGAAGAACAAGTGTCGATAATAAGGCGGTGTAGCGACGCTTAAGCATGAAATATCCCTATGGCATTCGAAGACAAGTGGCACTAATGGTAGATCATCTCAAGCCAGCCGAGAAAGCGCCGCAAGCGTCCTTCAGACGGCTTTATTTATTGCGGGATGATAAGCCTGAAAAAGCTGATTGATATCGCAGGTTTTATCTTTTCCTCACGATACGGGACGAATGCGCCGCCGCTCGCAATTCGCCTGAATCTGAAGTGCTAAACGCGCTAAAGCTTGCGAAACAAGCCGCAAGCTTCGCCTTCTCCCCTCCCCTGTTGTTTTTTACGCTGCTACTGTCACCGACGTTTAAGGCAAACAGGATTGCGCGCTCTGCGGATGAAAGCAGGGGATTATCAATGATAAGATGGCCGTTTCTACAGGGCATCACACGCCGTACCTCGCTTCAAGAAATGAGCAAAATCAAATGACTGAGTCTATCGATAAGGACTTTTCCGACCATACCCCCATGATGCAGCAGTATCTGAAGCTCAAGGCGCAGCACCCCGATATCTTGCTGTTCTACCGCATGGGCGATTTCTACGAGCTGTTTTATGACGACGCGAAACGCGCCTCTCAGCTTATGGATATTTCGCTGACGAAACGCGGCGCTTCGGCGGGGGAGCCAATTCCCATGGCGGGCGTGCCGCATCACGCGGTGGAAAACTATCTGGCGAAGCTGGTGAGCCTTGGCGAGTCGGTGGCGATTTGCGAACAGATTGGCGACCCGGCGACCACGAAAGGCCCCGTGGAACGCAAGGTGGTGCGTATCGTAACGCCCGGCACCATCAGCGACGAAGCGCTGCTGCAGGAGCGTCAGGATAACCTGCTGGCGGCTATCTGGCAGGACAGCCGCGGCTTTGGCTACGCTACGCTTGATATCAGTTCCGGTCGCTTTCGCTTAACGGAGCCGGAAGACCGTGAAACCATGGCGGCGGAATTACAGCGCACCAACCCGGCAGAACTGCTGTATGCCGAAGATTTTACGGAAATGGCGTTGATTGAAGGCCGCCGCGGCCTGCGTCGCCGTCCGTTGTGGGAGTTTGAAATCGAAACGGCGCGCCAGCAGTTAAACCTGCAATTCGGCACGCGCGACCTGGTGGGTTTCGGCGTGGAGAATGCAGTACGCGGTCTCTGCGCGGCAGGCTGCCTGCTTCAGTATGTGAAAGATACGCAGCGCACCTCCCTGCCTCACATTCGCTCTATCACTATGGAGCGCCAGCAGGATGGCATCATCATGGATGCCGCCACGCGTCGTAACCTTGAGATAACCCAAAACCTGGCGGGGGGCATCGAAAACACCCTCGCCTCGGTGCTTGACTGCACCGTAACGCCAATGGGCAGTCGTATGCTCAAGCGCTGGCTGCATATGCCGGTACGTGACGTAGCCGTGCTGTCGCATCGTCAGCAGGCCATCAGCGCATTAATGGACCTGGCGGGAGAAGTGCAGCCGGTATTGCGTCAGGTTGGCGATCTGGAGCGTATTCTCGCGCGTCTTGCGCTACGCACCGCTCGCCCGCGCGACCTGGCGCGTATGCGGCACGCCTTCCAGCAGTTGCCTGCGCTACGGGAAATGCTGGCCCAAAGCGACGCCAGTTACGTACAGACTCTGCGTGAAAACATGGGCGAGTTTACCGAGCTTCGCGAACTGCTGGAGCGGGCGATTATTGAGGCGCCGCCCGTGCTGGTGCGCGACGGCGGTGTCATTGCGCCGGGTTATAACGAAGAGCTCGACGAATGGCGCGCGCTGGCGGACGGCGCGACCGATTACCTCGACAGGCTGGAAATCCGCGAGCGCGAGAAGCTGGGGCTGGATACGCTAAAAGTCGGCTTCAACGCCGTACACGGTTATTACATTCAGGTAAGCCGCGGGCAGAGCCACCTGGTGCCTATCCATTATGTCCGCCGTCAGACCCTGAAAAATGCCGAACGCTATATCATTCCGGAGCTTAAAGAGTACGAAGACAAAGTCCTCACCTCAAAAGGCAAAGCGCTGGGGCTGGAGAAACAGCTTTATGATGAGCTTTTCGACCTGCTGCTTCCCCACCTGCCAGCGCTACAAAAGAGCGCCGCGGCGCTGGCGGAACTGGACGTATTAGCTAACCTCGCCGAACGTGCCGAAACGCTGAATTACACCTGCCCGACGCTGACCGATAAACCTGGCATTCGCCTGGTGGAAGGGCGTCACCCAGTGGTGGAACGCGTCTTGAACGAGCCGTTTATCGCTAACCCGCTGAATCTTTCACCGCAGAGACGGATGCTCATCATCACGGGTCCGAATATGGGCGGTAAAAGCACCTATATGCGCCAGACTGCGCTGATCGTGCTGATGGCCTATATCGGCAGTTTCGTTCCGGCGCAGCGGGCGGAGATAGGCCCGATTGACCGCATTTTCACTCGCGTCGGCGCGGCGGACGATCTCGCCTCCGGACGTTCCACTTTCATGGTGGAGATGACCGAGACGGCGAATATTCTGCATAACGCCACCGAGCACAGCCTGGTGTTGATGGATGAAATAGGCCGCGGCACCTCCACCTATGACGGGCTTTCGCTCGCCTGGGCCTGCGCGGAAAGCCTGGCGAACCGCATTAAGGCGATGACGCTGTTCGCGACCCACTATTTCGAACTCACCCAACTGCCAGAAAAAATGGAAGGGGTGGCGAATGTGCATCTGGACGCGATTGAGCACGGCGACACCATCGCCTTTATGCACAGCGTGCAGGACGGCGCCGCCAGTAAAAGCTACGGTCTCGCGGTTGCCGCGCTGGCTGGGGTGCCAAAAGAGGTGATTAAGCGGGCGCGCCAGAAACTGCGCGAGCTGGAAAGTCTCTCAGGGAATGCCGCCGCCACGCAGATAGACGGCACGCAGATGTCGCTGCTAACGCCCGCGGAAGAAACCTCGCCTGCGGTGGAAGCGCTGGAAAATCTTGACCCGGATTCGCTTACGCCCCGTCAGGCGCTGGAGTGGATCTATCGCCTGAAAAACCTGGTGTAACGCTGGAAAAATAGCGGGTGGCGCTTCGCTACCCGCCTTGCGACAGTTTTAAGCATGGTAAAAATGCTTCGCTTATCTGCCTTACAGTTATCTCATATTAAGCACGGCAGATTTCGCGCAGGCGAAAGTAAAAAGACGGGCAGAGTGCGCCTCTCCCGTCCTTTTGATTATCCGCCAACGCTTTTTTACCGCTTTGATTCCGCCAGTAGCGGCGGTATCGTCGGTACCTCTGGCGCCTCATCAATATCTTTCTGCGTCATGCGAAACGCTTCGGGATAATGCTCGCGGCTGGTCCGACGCAGCGGCTCGGTATCTCGCCAGGTGTAAAGACAATGCTGGCACTGAAATACTGTCCAGACGCCTTTTACAGGTGATGTCGCCATCACTTCAATTTGTTCATCAGCGCAACGTGGGCAAATCATTTCTCCCTCCTTATTTATGGTTGGCGAGCATAGCGGTGAGCTTTTCAACCCACTGCGCGGTTTCCGGCAGATCTTTCACCGGTTGGCTGTAGTGCCCGCGGTTATCCGGCGCGACGGGTGTGGTGGCGTCGATAATCAGCTTGTCGGTAATTCCCGCCGGGCTTGAGCCTGGATCCAGCTCCAGCACGGACATATTTGGCAACTGCACCAGATCCCCTGCCGGGTTAACTTTGGAAGAGAGCGCCCACATCACCTGCGGCAGATCGAACGGATCGACATCTTCATCGACCATGATAACCATCTTCACATAGCCAAGGCCGTGCGGCGTGGTCATGGCGCGAAGCCCCACGGCGCGGGCAAAACCGCCATAGCGTTTTTTCGTGGAAATAATGGCAAGCAACCCGTGGGTATACATGGCGTTAACCGCCTGCACTTCCGGGAACTCTGCTTTCAGTTGCTGATAGAGCGGCACGCAGGTGGCGGGCCCCATCAGGTAGTCGATTTCAGTCCAGGGCATGCCCAGATAGAGCGATTCGAAAATCGGCTTCGTGCGATATGAAACCTTATCGATACGCACCACCGTCATATTGCGGCCGCCAGAATAGTGTCCGGTAAATTCACCAAACGGCCCTTCTATTTCACGCTTGCGGCCTTCGATCACCCCTTCCAGGATTACCTCTGAGCCCCACGGCACATCAAAGCCGGTCAGCGGTGCGGTAGCGATCGGATACGGGCTTTCACGCAGCGCCCCCGCCATTTCATATTCAGATTGATCGTATTTCAGCGGCGTGGCGCCCATCAGCGTAATAATCGGATCGTTGCCAAGCGTAATAGCGACAGGCAAATCTTCGCCACGCTCTTCGGCTTTGTGCAGATGCAGAGCGATATCATGCATCGGCACAGGTTGCAGGCCGAGCTTACGTTTGCCTTTGACTTCCATCCGGTAAATGCCGACATTCTGCTTGCCGAAATGTTCAGGATCGAGTGGATCGCGCGAAACCACGCAGGCTTTATCGAGGTAAAAACCGCCATCGCCGTCGTTCAGACGAAACAGCGGCAAAATGTCGAACAGATTGATGGCTTCGCCGTCTACGCTGTTTTCCGCCCAGGGCGGATTGTCGCGACGCTCCGGCGTCACCGGAAATTTATCCCAACGGCGAATAAATTCCGCAATCTGCTGTTTTACCGGCGTAGCGGGCGGAAGACCAAGCGAAATAGCGTGGTTCTGCCAGGAGCCGATAGTGTTCATCACCACTCGCGCGTCAGTAAAACCACGGATATTATCGAACCAGAGCGCCGGCGCGCCTTCGCCAATACGTCCGGTCGCGTTGGCCGCGGCGGCCAGATCTGGCTCCGCCTGCACTTCCTCGCTTATTTTCAGCAGTTGTTTCTGCTCGTCCAGCGCGCGCAGAAAGCCGCGCAAATCATCAAAAGCCATGCGTGAATCTCCTGTTATGCATGATGTGAATTCGCTGAGCCTGTACTGTGCAGGCCTCCCCAACGCCGTGCCTGCGGATCGTTAAGCCCAAACTGATCCAGCACGCGCGCGACAATATGGCGGGTAATGTCTTCGATGGTTTTCGGATGGTTATAAAAAGCGGGCATGGGCGGCACCATTGCCACGCCCATACGGGATAGCGCCAGCATATTTTCCAGATGAATAGTACTAAGCGGCATTTCACGCGGCACCAGCACCAGCTTGCGCCCCTCTTTCAACACCACATCGGCGGCGCGCCCAACCAGCCCTTCGGCGTAGCCAGCACGAATGCCCGCCAGCGTTTTCATGCTGCATGGAATAACAATCATGCCGTCAGTGTGAAACGACCCCGAAGAAATCGTCGCCGCCTGATCGGCGGGGCTATGTATAACATCCGCCAGCGCTGCGACTTCCCGGGCGTTATAAGGCGTTTCCAGTTCAATAGTGGTTTTGGCCCACTTCGACATCACCAGGTGCGTTTCCACTTCCGGCATCTTCTGCAGCGTTTTTAACAGTGCTACTCCAAGCGGCGCGCCAGTGGCGCCCGTCATGCCCACTATTAATCTCATCCTTACCTCACAATATTGTTCGTATACGAACGTTTTAACCAAGCCTATCGCCAGCCAGCGGGATGAACAAGCCCACAGGAGCAAAACCGCACGAATCGCTTATTTTTATAAAGGTTATAAAGGCTGCCGTAAGCGGCTATGATGGCGGGATGGACGATAAAACAGGAGCCGCCATGTATCTTCGTGAAGAGGCTTTTCACCTGCTACGCCAGCTTTTTCAACAACATACATCGCGCTGGCAGAGCGAACTGCCGGAACTGACCAAGCCGCAGTATGCCGTAATGCGTGCGATTCAGGAGCAGCCGGGCATTGAACAAGTCGCGCTGACCGACGCGGCCGTCAGCACTAAAGCGACGCTGGCGGAAATGCTAAGTCGTATGGAAAGCCGCGGACTGGTTCGACGCGAAAACGATCCGGCCGATAAGCGGCGACGTTTTATCTATTTGACGCCGGAAGGCGAATCTCTGCTGAATGCCATTATCCCTGTAGGCAACGCGGTGGATGAACGGTTTCTGGGTAAACTGGAAGCGGATGAGCGAGCGCTTTTTACACAGCTAATTGGAAAGATGATGGACAAGCAATAGGGCTTATCCTCTCTGTTTTGCAAAGGCCGTAACCCACGGAAATAAAAGAAAAAGGCCGGTCAAATGACCGGCCTTTTTGGCTGAAAACAACAATTCGTAGCTTATTCGCGGAACAGCGCTTCGATATTCAGCCCTTGCCCCTGCAGGATTTCGCGCAGACGACGCAGACCCTCAACCTGAATCTGACGAACACGCTCACGAGTCAGACCGATTTCCCGGCCCACATCTTCAAGCGTTGCCGCTTCATAGCCGAGCAGGCCGAAACGACGAGCCAGCACTTCACGCTGCTTGGCGTTCAGTTCGAACAACCACTTAACGATGCTCTGTTTCATGTCATCGTCCTGCGTGGTATCTTCCGGACCGTTTTCTTTTTCATCGGCCAGAATATCCAGCAGCGCTTTCTCTGAATCACCACCCAGCGGGGTATCAACAGAGGTAATGCGCTCGTTCAGGCGCAGCATACGGCTTACGTCATCAACCGGTTTATCCAGCTGCTCTGCAATCTCTTCCGCGCTCGGCTCATGATCCAGCTTGTGAGAAAGCTCGCGTGCGGTACGCAGATAAACGTTCAGCTCTTTAACAATATGAATCGGCAGACGAATCGTACGGGTTTGGTTCATGATAGCCCGTTCGATGGTCTGGCGAATCCACCAGGTTGCGTACGTTGAAAAACGGAAACCGCGCTCCGGATCGAACTTCTCAACTGCGCGGATAAGGCCCAGGTTGCCTTCTTCGATCAGATCCAGCAGCGCAAGACCGCGGTTGCTGTAACGACGGGCAATTTTCACCACCAGACGCAGGTTACTTTCGATCATGCGGCGGCGTGAGGCGATATCACCACGCAGCGCGCGGCGTGCGAAGTAGACTTCTTCTTCTGCTGTTAGCAGAGGAGAGTAACCGATTTCTCCCAGATACAGCTGAGTCGCATCCAACACACGCTGTGTGGCACCCTGCGACAACAACTCCTCTTCTGCCAGGTCGTTATCACTGGGTTCCTCTTCTATCAAGGCTTTTTCATCAAAAGCCTCTACTCCGTTCTCATCAAATTCCGCGTCTTCATTTAAATCATGAACTTTCAGCGTATTCTGACTCATAAAGGTGGCTCCTACCCGTGATCCCTAAGCAAAGCACCTGACAGAAGCATGCTTTGCCGATTTATCGCTGCGGCAAATAACGCAGCGGGTTTACGGATTTCCCCTTGTAACGAATTTCAAAATGCAAGCGTGTAGAACTGGTTCCGGTGCTACCCATGGTAGCGATTTTCTGCCCCGCCTTAACTTCTTGTTGTTCCCGGACCAGCATTGTGTCGTTATGGGCGTAGGCACTCAGGTAATCATCGTTGTGTTTTATGATGATAAGATTACCGTAACCGCGCAGAGCATTACCGGCGTAAACGACGCGACCGTCAGCGGTAGCGACGATAGCCTGGCCTTTACTTCCTGCGATATCGACCCCTTTATTGCCCCCTTCGGAAGCAGAAAAGTTCTCGATAACATTGCCCTCAGTCGGCCAGCGCCATGCTGCTATCGGCGCGCTAGTGGACGTACTGCTGACTGTCGGTTCGGCTGTAGTGTTAACGGTTGGCGCGGTAACGGGTGCCGTTACGACAGCACCGCTATTTCTGTTACCAGGCAACATTTTGTTATCACTTTGTTCACCTGAGTCCTCAGAATAAATAATTGTGGGTTTCGACGCAACCACCGTGCTGGAATTTTGTGCAGGTTTTGAGACAATTCCTTGAGCATTTGCATCTGCCTGTGTAATTGCATTGCCTCCTGTGATCGGTGTACCGGAAGCATTGCCTACCTGCAGCGTTTGCCCAACATTCAGGCCATACGGGGCTGGAATGTTATTGCGCTGCGCCAAATCACGGAAATCGTTCCCGGTAATCCAGGCGATATAAAAGAGCGTATCGCCGCGCTTAACGGTATAAGTGCTGCCGCCGGTATAGCTGCCTTTCGGAATGTTCCCATACTGACGGTTGTATACGATGCGGCCATTTTCGGTCTGCACCGGCTGCTCGACCACAGGCTGAACCTGACGAGGCTGCGAAACGGGAGGCTGCGAAACGGGAGGCTGCGCAGGCTGAATTTGTGGCGCAGAAACGGGGGCGGAAACCGGTGCGGCAGTAGAGGTGCCCATTTTGGGCGGCGGCGTAATCATCATACCGCTGCTGCTCGTGCTGCTGGCGGCTGCGCCGCTGTTTCCCTCTACAGAACTTATCGGCGCCTGAGAGGCGTCATTGGATGAACATCCCGCCAGCCAAAGTGAAATGAATGTTGCTGTTGCTACCCGGCGTGCTGTGAATTTTGGGCTTCCCGCGCTCATTTATCCCCCAGGATTGTTATCTGTCAGTGACTACTTACGACGACCGTGGCTCTGCACGTCCGGCAGGCTCAAAATGAGCCCACCATACGCGGATAACGCCTGAAAGTAACAGGAAAAACTCCTGGATTACGCCAGATCCCCTTTCACCAGAGGAACGAAACGCACGGCTTCCACGGTGTCGATAATAAATTCATCTCCCCGCCGACGAACCCGCTTTAATAGCTGATGCTCATCTCCAACGGGAAGCACAAGAATGCCGCCGTCATCCAGCTGCGACATCAACGCAGGCGGGATCTCCGGCGGCGCGGCCGTCACAATGATAGCGTCAAACGGGGCGCGCGCCTGCCACCCCTGCCAGCCATCACCATGACGGGTAGAAATATTGTGTAAATCAAGCTGCTTCAGGCGACGACGAGCGTGCCACTGCAAACTTTTGATGCGCTCAACGGAACAAACGTGGTGGACGAGATGCGCCAGAATCGCCGTCTGGTAGCCCGAGCCGGTGCCTATCTCCAGCACCCGTGATTCGGGCGTGAGCTCCAGCAGCTCGGTCATCAGCGCCACCATATAAGGCTGAGAAATGGTCTGCCCGGAGCCGATAGGCAGCGCCACGTTCTCCCAGGCTTTGTGCTCAAGCGCTTCATCGATAAATTTTTCGCGTGGCACGCGGGCGAGCGCTTCGAGCACGTGCTCGTCGCGAATGCCCTGAGCACGCAATTGATTGAGAAGAGTTTGAACGCGATTGCTTACCATTGCCCGTTCACTCCGGCGCGGTCTAACCAGGTTGAGACAACATCATGCGCACTGTGCGCTGTTAAATCCACATGCAGCGGCGTGACGGAGACATAACCTTCCTCCACCGCGGCGAAATCTGTATCCGGCCCGGCATCGCATTTTTCGCCCGGAGGGCCTATCCAGTAAAGCGTATTGCCGCGCGGATCCTCCTGCGGAATAACTTTATCCGCCGGATGGCGGCTGCCGCAGCGCGTGACGCGGATGCCTTTGATCTCCGCCAGCGGCAGATCCGGCACATTAACGTTCAGTATGCGGCCGGTACGCAAAGGTTCACGCATGAGCGCCCGCAAAATCGTACAGGTGACCGCCGCCGCCGTATCGTAATGCTGGTAGCCGTTAAGCGACACCGCCAGCGCCGGAAAGCCCAGATGACGCCCTTCCATCGCCGCGGCGACGGTGCCGGAATAAATGACGTCATCGCCCAGATTAGGTCCGGCGTTAATGCCGGAAACCACCACGTCAGGACGAGGACGCATCAGCGCGTTGACGCCAAGGAACACGCAATCGGTCGGCGTGCCCATCTGCACTGCGATATCGCCATTTTCAAAGGTGAAAGTGCGAAGGGAGGATTCCAGCGTCAGAGAGTTGGACGCGCCGCTGCGGTTACGATCGGGAGCAACGACCTGCACTTCGGCAAATTCGCGAAGCGCTCTCGCCAGGGTCTGAATGCCCGGCGCATGGATCCCGTCATCGTTACTCAGCAATATCCGCATAATCACCCGCTGTGTTCATTAATTCCCGCACGACGCTGGTGGCAAAACTGCCCGCCGGCAGCCAGAAGCGCAGTTCGACAGTCATATCGTCCCACCACTCCCAGCGAAAATCGTGGGGAAAGAGCCGCATCGCCCGGCGCGCCGCTTCCACTTTTTCACGCGCCAGCAGCGTCTGCAACGTTGTTTCTCCAGCAATGGCCTGCTGTTCGTTCGCCAGCGCTTCACGCTGGGTACCCCACTCTCCGCTGCCAGGCAGCGCGGCGGTGATAAGCAAAGCCTTCGCGTCTACACGAGCCTGCAGCTCCGGCAGCTCTTCTGCGGCTGCGACAAACCAGCTGCCGCGGCCCGCTAATTGTAGCGCATCGCCATCAACAACTTGATTAAATTCTGGTTTTTTCAGACGTTGGCTGACTATCTGATTAAACAGCGCGCTGCGCGCCGCAGACAAAGCAAAACTACGTTTGTTGCGCTCGCGGGGCGGCGTAGCCGTCTCGCCCCAGCGCTGCGCCTGCAACAGGTTGCTGCCGCCGATGCCAAAACGCTGCGGGCCGAAATAGTTCGGCACGCCTTCGTCACGCACCGCCTGCAGACGGGTTTCCATCTCCTCCCGGTTCGTCACCTCGCGCAGCACCAGTCGGAAGTGGTTGCCTTTCAGCGCCCCTAAACGCAGCTTGCGCTTGTGGCGGGCATACTCCAGCACCTGGCACCCTTCCAGGGAAAAGGCGCTTAGATCCGGCATCTCTTTGCCCGGCAGACGGACGCAGAACCACTGTTCCGTGACGGCGTGCTTATCTTTTTGCCCGGCAAAGCTGACTTCCCTGGCGTGCACTTTAAGGAACTTAGCCAGCGCGTCCGCCACAAAGCGCGTATTGCAGCCAGTTTTGACGATGCGCACCAGCAGATGTTCGCCCTCGCCATCCGGCTCAAAGCCTAAATCTTCCGTTACGACAAAATCTTCCGGGTTGGCTTTAAGCACGCCGCTGCCCTGAGGCTTGCCATGCTGGTAAGTCAGTTGATGCACGTCGATCATACGCCAGCCTTAAGCAGCAGCGCCACCGCCTCGCAGGCGATGCCTTCGCCACGTCCGGTAAAGCCGAGCTTCTCGGTGGTGGTAGCCTTCACGTTGACCTGCTCCATATGGCAGCCCAGGTCTTCGGCGATAAAAACGCGCATCTGCGGGATGTGCGGCGCCATTTTCGGCGCCTGGGCGATAATCGTGACGTCAACATTGCCAAGCGCGTAACCTTTGGCCTGTACGCGGCGCCAGGCTTCACGCAGAAGCTCACGGCTATCCGCGCCTTTAAAGGCCGGGTCGGTATCCGGGAAGAGTTTGCCGATATCGCCCAGCGCCGCCGCGCCCAGCAGCGCATCGGTCAAGGCGTGTAGCGCGACATCGCCGTCGGAATGCGCCAGCAGCCCCTGCTCGTAAGGAATACGAACGCCGCCAATAATAATCGGCCCAACGCCGCCAAAAGCGTGTACGTCAAAACCATGTCCGATGCGCATTATGCATTCTCCATATGGGTTAACCGGGTAAGATAAAACGCCGCCAGCGCCAGGTCTTCAGGGCGCGTCACTTTAATATTATCCGCGCGGCCAGCAATCAGTTCAGGATGAAAACCACAATATTCAAGCGCCGAGGCTTCATCAGTAATGGTGGCCCCTTCATTGAGCGCGCGCGTCAGACAGTCAAGCAGCAGTTCGCGAGGAAAAAGCTGGGGCGTGAGCGCGTGCCAGAGATCTTCTCTGTCGACCGTATGGGCGATAGCGGGTTTACCCGGCTCGCCGCGCTTCATGGTGTCGCGCACGGGGGCGGCGAGAATGCCGCCGACGGCGCTGGTTTCGGTAAGAGTGAGCAGACGCTCAAGATCGTCCTGATGCAGACAGGGGCGGGCAGCGTCATGCACCAACGCCCAGATGCAGTCGTCCGCCTGCTTTAGCCCTGCCAGCACCGAGTCGGCCCGCTGCGCGCCGCCCTGTACCACCTGAACGCGGGGATGGGAGGCCAGCGGCAACGCCATAAAGCGCTCATCGCCAGGACTGATGGCGATAATCACCCGGCTGATGCGAGGATGCGCCAGCAGCGGCGCCAGCGCGTGTTCGAGGATCGTTTTTTCACCAATGGTGAGATATTGTTTCGGACATTCCGTTTGCATGCGGCTGCCAATTCCGGCAGCCGGCACCACGGCTATCACGTCCGCAAAGGAAGGCGCCATGAGTTAACCCGAGTCTGGTTAGCGATTGTTTTGCCCTGACCCGTTAGGACGCTTTGAGGCGTCCGGCACCAGACGATAAAAGGTTTCGCCAGGTTTGGTCATGCTTAATTCATTGCGTGCGCGCTCTTCGATAGCTTCTTGTCCGCCATTGAGATCGTCAATTTCGGCGAAAAGCTGATCGTTGCGCGCCTTAAGTTTGGCGTTAGTAGCCTGCTGTACGGCGACGTCGTCGGCGACGCGGGAGTAATCGTGAACGCCATTTTTGCCGAACCACAGCGAATACTGTAGCCAGACCAGTAAAGCCAGCAACAGCAGCGTTAGTTTACCCATTCCGCCCCCTGAAAAACGGCCTTATCATCCCATAACTTCCTGCCAGGCTCTACACCCGATAAAGTCCCCAGGCGCAGCAGCGCTGCTAAAACAGCGGCAGAATGTACCACAGAACGCGGCGCGATGCGTACTGCACATATTTGTAACATATTCATGATAAAACGACAGGCGCAGGCTTGTCTTAGCCCATCAGCCAGAAAAACAGCAGCCCGAACATCAGGACCACCGTTAACAGTGTTGCAATGCTGCTGTAAAGAAGCTTGCCGTTAAGCAGAGAATAGAGCGCGATGCCCACCACGACCGCTACGGGCATTAACGCCAGAAAGAAAGGCCAGGTATACAGAAAGAAAAAAAGCGTGTTGGAGCCGTAGACCAAAAAGGGCGGGCCCAGCGCGATGAGCCACGAGATAAATCCCAGCACGGCGCCAGGCCACGACCAGGTCGTTTCTTCAGCGGGTGGCGTCTGAGCCTGTGAGATGATGATATTGGTGCCGTTGCGCATAACTTATCCTGTGACCTGACATGCCGGGAAGCGGCTTCCCGGCGCCGTCTCAGGATTTGATGATATCGTCCCGGCGCAACAGATCTAACAATTGCGCAATCAAATTTGTTACTAATTGTTGGCCATCGAGGTGAATTTCCGGCTTCTCCGGCGCTTCGTAAACCGAGTCGATGCCGGTAAAATTGCGCAGCTCGCCGGCGCGGGCTTTTTTATAAAGCCCTTTCGGGTCGCGCGCTTCGCACACCTCAAGCGGCGTATCCACAAACACCTCAATGAACCGCCCCGCCCCTACGCGCTCGCGCACCATAGCGCGCTCGGCGCGATGCGGCGAAATAAAGGCCGTCAGCACCACCAGACCTGCGTCGACCATCAGGTTCGCCACTTCGCCAACGCGGCGGATATTCTCCTTACGGTCAGCGTCGCTAAAGCCTAAATCGCTGCACAGCCCATGGCGCACATTGTCGCCATCCAGTAGGTAGGTGCTGACGCCAAGCTGGTGCAGCGCCTCTTCCAGCGCGCCGGCCACCGTCGATTTACCCGAGCCCGAAAGCCCGGTAAACCAGAGCACAACGCCACGGTGGCCGTGGAGGTGTTCGCGCTGTTCGGCGGTCACGGGATGGGCGTGCCAGACGACGTTCTCGTCATGCTGCGCCATTATTTGCCTCCCAGCAGGTCGCGCGCGCCCCAGTGCGGGAAGTGGCGACGCACCAGCGCGTTCAGCTCCAGTTCAAAAGCGCTGTAAGCGGAAGGCTCCTGGTAGACCTCGGTTTGCGGCTCGCGCACCATGCCGGCGCCCACGGTAACGTTGCTCAGGCGATCGATGAAAATCAGCCCGCCGGTCACCGGGTTCTCTTGATATTTATCCAGGCTCAGCGGCTCGTCGAAAGTAAGGTCTACCAGCCCGATGCCGTTCAGCGGCAGGTTTTCCACTACGCGCTGGGTCAGGTTATTGATATCCACCTGATACTGAATGTTGTCGACACGGGCGCGGGTTTTCTTACCGGCGATTTTAATGTCGTAGCTCTGGCCAGGCGTCAGCGGCTGCTCCGCCATCCATACCACGTCTACCGACGCGCTCTGCACCGCAGGCACGTTCTGGGCGGCGTCCACCAGCAGGTCACCGCGGCTGATGTCGATTTCATCTTTCAGCACCAGCGTAATCGCCTCGCCTGCGCCCGCCTCGTCTAAATCGCCATCAAAGGTCACAATACGGGCAACGGCGGATTCCACGCCGGAAGGCAGCACTTTCACGCGCTGGCCGACTTTCACGGAGCCGGAAGCCACCGTACCCGCATAGCCGCGAAAATCGAGATTCGGGCGATTAACATACTGCACCGGGAAGCGCAGCGGCTGCGCATCGACGCCGCGATTTATCTCGACGGTTTCCAGCACTTCCAGCAGCGTCGGGCCGGTATACCAGGTCATGTTCAGGCTGGAGAGAGCGACGTTGTCTCCTTCCAGCGCGGAAAGCGGCACGAAACGGATGTCCAGGTTGCCCGGCAGCTGCGCGGCGAAGTTAAGGTAATCCTGTTTGATCTGCTCGAAACGCTCTTCGCTGAACTCCACCAGGTCCATTTTGTTCACCGCGACCACCAGGTGCTTAATCCCCAGCAGCGTAGAGATAAAGCTGTGGCGACGCGTCTGGTCCAGCACCCCTTTACGGGCGTCGATCAGCAGAATCGCGAGATCGCAGGTGGAGGCGCCGGTCGCCATGTTGCGGGTGTACTGCTCGTGCCCGGGGGTATCGGCGATAATAAATTTGCGCTTTTCGGTGGAGAAGTAGCGGTAAGCCACGTCAATGGTGATGCCCTGCTCCCGCTCCGCCTGCAGGCCGTCCACCAGCAGCGCCAGGTCGAGCTTTTCGCCCTGGGTGCCGTGACGCTTGCTGTCGTTATGCAGCGAGGAAAGCTGGTCTTCATAAATCTGGCGCGTATCGTGCAGCAGGCGGCCTATCAGGGTGCTTTTCCCGTCATCCACGCTGCCGCAGGTCAGAAAGCGCAGCAGGCTTTTGTGCTGCTGGGCGTGCAGATAAGCCTCCACGCCGCCCTCTTTAGCGATTTGTTGTGCGATGGTCGTGTTCATGACGGCTCCTTAGAAATAACCCTGGCGTTTTTTCAGCTCCATCGAGCCTGCCTGGTCGCGGTCAATCACGCGACCCTGTCGTTCGCTGGTGGTCGATACCAGCATCTCTTCAATGATTTCCGGTAGCGTCTGCGCGCCGGATTCCACCGCGCCGGTCAGCGGCCAGCAGCCCAGCGTGCGGAAACGCACCATCCGCTGCTTGATCTCTTCGCCCGGCTGCAGGTCGATGCGATCGTCGTCGATCATCATCAGCATGCCGTCGCGCTCCAGTACCGGGCGCTCTGCCGCCAGGTAAAGCGGAACGATTTCGATATTTTCCAGATAGATGTACTGCCAGATGTCCAGCTCGGTCCAGTTGGAAAGCGGGAAGACGCGAATGCTCTCGCCTTTGTTGATCTGGCCGTTATAGTTATGCCACAGCTCCGGGCGCTGGTTTTTCGGGTCCCAGCGGTGGAAGCGGTCGCGGAAGGAGTAGATACGCTCTTTAGCGCGAGATTTTTCCTCGTCGCGGCGCGCTCCGCCGAAGGCGGCGTCAAAACCATATTTGTTAAGCGCCTGCTTCAACCCTTCGGTTTTCATGATATCGGTGTGTTTGGCGCTGCCGTGCACGAACGGGTTGATGCCCATCGCCACCCCTTCCGGGTTTTTATGCACCAGCAGTTCACAGCCGTAGGCTTTGGCGGTACGGTCGCGGAACTCGTACATCTCACGGAATTTCCAGCCGGTATCGACGTGCAGCAGCGGGAACGGCAGCGTGCCCGGATAAAAAGCTTTACGCGCCAGGTGCAGCATTACGCTGGAATCTTTACCGATGGAATACATCATCACCGGGTTAGAAAATTCTGCAGCCACTTCACGAATGATATGGATGCTTTCCGCCTCCAGTTGCCGCAGGTGAGTGAGTCGTTTTTGGTCCATAACCTTTCCTTATAAGGCCTGGTGCAGCAGGCGTTATTGTTGCAGCCAGTTTTGTTACGGCCTGCGCGCAGCAACCGCAGCGTACACAAGTACGTGAGGATGGCGAGCACAGCCCGGAACAAAAAGGGCAAATAAACTAGCCTGTTGCGCCAGGACTAAGCCAAATTAACCACGGAAGAGCGGAACTCTTCCGCCGGGTTGGATTGTTGATACCAGGCCAGTTGCGGGTGAAGCGTCACCACTTCCCCAATCACCAGCAGAGCTGGCATCGGCGCCTGTTTCGCAAGCGCGTCGAGTTGTTGTAGCGTGCCGGTGAAGATCTGCTGATCTTCCCGCGTGCCGCGGCTGATAACCGCCACCGGCGTATCGGCGTCGCGGCCGTGTTGAATAAGTTGTTCGCTTATCTCAGCGGCTTTCATGGTGCCCATATAGATGGCGAGCGTCTGGCGGCTTTTCGCCAGCAAGGCCCAGTCGAACGGCGCGCTGTCGGGCTTATAATGTCCGGTGACGAAGACCGCGCTCTGGGCATAATCACGGTGCGTCAGCGGGATGCCGGCGTAGGCCGTCGCACCTGAAGCCGCCGTGACGCCAGGCACCACCTGAAAAGGCACCCCCGCGGCCTTCGCCGCCTGAAGCTCCTCGCCGCCGCGCCCGAAGATAAACGGGTCGCCGCCCTTCAGGCGCACCACGGTTTTCCCTTCCCGCGCGAAATCGATAAGCATTTGGTTGGTTTCGTGCTGCGCGACGGCATGCGAGCCCGCGCGTTTGCCTACGCAGATACGCTCGGCATCGCGGCGCACCAGATCGAGCACCCCGTCGCTGACCAGGTGGTCATACAGCACCACATCCGCCTGCTGCATGACCTGCAATCCGCGAAGCGTCAGCAGCCCCGCGTCGCCCGGCCCGGCGCCGACGAGAATAATTTCGCCCTGCTCGCTTTCAGGCTCCGCCAGCGTCTGCGCCAGGGTCTCCTGCGCCGCCTGCTCATTGCCCGCCGCCATCTGGCTTGCGAAACGGCCGCGGAAAGCGCGTTCCCAGAAGCGACGACGCGCATCGGTGGTGGTCAACCGCGCTTTAATCTTCTCGCGCCAGCTTCCCGCCACTTCCGCCATGCGCCCGAGATTCGCGGGCAGCAGCGCCTCAATCTTCTCCCGCAACAAACGGGCCAGCACCGGCGCGTTGCCGCCGGAGGAGATAGCCACCACCAGCGGCGAGCGGTCGACAATAGAGGGAAAGATAAACGAGCAGAGCGGCTGATCGTCCACCACGTTGACCAGTCGCTGGCGGGCATTCGCCGCGTCAAAAACCCGGCGGTTCAGTTCGCTGTCGTTCGTGGCGGCAATGACCAGAAAAACCGTATCCAGCTGCGCTTCGTCAAACGCCTGCGCGAACCAGTCGATAGCTTTCGCTTCAGCGAGCGCCGCCAGTTCCGGGTGCAGCGCTCGCGCCACCACCCGCACCTGCGCGCCCGCGCGAGTCAATAAAGCGATTTTACGCGCCGCTACCTCACCGCCGCCGACAACCAGCACGGGGCGATTTTTTAACGCGGCAAACAGGGGGAGATAATCCACAACGGCAAAGCTCGCAAGTAACAGGGACTACGGGGGACTATAGGGGGCGCTTGATAACGAATGAAATTACGAATTGGCATGAGTAGTTCCACAAAGGAATAAGTCGCTGGCAAAGCAAATACCAAAAAGTGCTTAAGACGTGGTTTTTCGGGCGTTTGGGATGAAATGAAATTGTGTAAGCCCGGTCACAGTTTCATACTAAGCGGAAAAATTTTTCCGCTCTTTTTCGATTAAGGATTATCTATGCTTTCCGCAGTGCGCCGCTTAACCCTGAGCCTGGCGCTGAGCGTATGCTTTACTCTGCCTGCCGCGGCGCGCGCCCCTGTGCTGGGAGAGACCGCCAATCAACAGACTCGCTATATCGCCACTTACTTTCCCGGCCGGATGACCGGCTCGCCTGCTGAAATGCTCTCGGCGGATTACCTGCGCCAGCAGTTCGCGCAGTGGGGCTACCAGAGCGATATTCGCGCTTTTCACAGCCGTTACGTCTATACCACCGAGAATAAACACGCCAACTGGCATAACGTCACCGGCAGCACGGTTATCGCCGCGCATGAAGGAAAAGAGCCGCAGCAGATAATCATCATGGCGCACCTCGACACTTACGCGCCGCAAAGCGATAACGATGTCGATAACAATCTGGGCGGGCTGACCCTGCAAGGCGTGGATGACAATGCCGCAGGGCTCGGCGTGCTGCTGGAACTCGCGCAGCGCCTGAAAGCGGTGCCCACGCGCTACGGCATTCGCTTTATCGCCACCAGCGGTGAAGAAGAGGGCAAGCTTGGCGCGGAAAATGTCCTCAAGCGCATGAGCGAAAAAGAGAAGAAAAATACGTTGCTGGTGATTAACCTGGACAATCTGGTCGTGGGCGACCGGCTTTATTTCAACAGCGGTCAGAGCACCCCCGCCGCCGTGCGTAAGCTCACCCGCGACCGTGCGCTGGCTATCGCGCATCAGCATAGCATTCCCGCCGCCACCAACCCTGGCCTTAACCCGCGCTACCCGCAGGGTACGGGCTGCTGCAACGACGCTGAGGTGTTTGATAAAGCGGGTATTCCGGTGCTTTCGGTTGAAGCGACAAACTGGTCGTTGGGCAAAAAAGATGGCTACCAGCAGCGCGCGAAAAGCAAAGCGTTTCCGGATGGCAACAGCTGGCATAACGTGCGCCTCGATAACCAGCAATACCTTGATGAAGCACTGCCGGGCCGCATTGAAAAACGCAGCCGTGATGTAATGCGCGTCATGCTGCCGCTGGTGAAAGAGCTGGCGAAGGCGGGGAAATAAACAAAAAACGCGACATTTCGTCGCGTTTTCTCTTTTAACCTTCGTGCAATCCACATTCGCGCTTGAGGCCGAAGAAGCGGGTTTCTTCTTCCGCCATGCCCGGCTCCCATTTGCGGGTGGTGTGGGTGTCGCCGACGGAAAGATAACCCTCGTCCCACAGCGGGTGATATTTCAGCCCATGCTTTTGCAGGTACTGATAAACGGTGCGGTTGTCCCAGTCGATAATCGGCAGGATTTTAAATACGCCGCGCTGAACGCCTAATACCGGCAGGCTGGCGCGGCTGCCGGACTGCTCGCGGCGCAGGCCTGCGAACCAGGTTTGCGCGTTAAGCGCGTTGAGCGCGCGGTTCATCGGCTCGACTTTATTGATCTCGTTGTATTTCTCAATCCCTTCCACGCCCTGTTCCCACAGCTTGCCGTAGCGCGCTTCCTGCCAGGCCGGGCTTTGCTCGGCGCGGTAGATTTTCAGGTTCAGGTTGAGCTTTTCCGTCAGCTCATCAATAAAGCGGTACGTTTCTGGAAAAAGATAGCCCGTATCGGTGAGGATAACCGGGATATCCGGGCGCTCGCGCGTGACCAGATGCAGGCAGACCGCCGCCTGGATGCCGAAGCTTGAAGAGAGCACAAACTCGCCGGGCAAATGCTCCAGCGCCCAGCGCACCCGCTCTTCGGCGCTCAGCGTTTCAAGCCGGGCGTTGGTTTCGGCGAGCGCCGCCGCGCGTTCTTCTTTCGTCTGACCATTAAGCGCGTGCAGATCGAGTTGAGACATGTTGACCTCGCTTGTTTGAGTTCGCTTTCAGCCGGGGGAAGCGTATCGCTTCACCCCGTGAGGCGGGTAAGCGCAGCGCCACCCGCCAGGCCTGCTTATTCCCAGAAATCCCGCGCCGGATCGAGAACCGGACGGATTATCCCGGTGCGCACGGTGAAGTCGCCGAAGCCTTCGCCCGCTTCGCGCTCTTTCGCCCAGCGGCCCACCAGCTCATCTATCGTTTCCAGGATCTCCGGCTCGGTGATGTTCTCGCGATACATCCGCGGAATACGCGTGCCGATACGGTTGCCGCCAAGATGCAGGTTATAGCGCCCCGGCGCTTTACCCACGAGACCCAGCTCCGCCAGCATCGCGCGGCCGCAGCCGTTCGGGCAGCCGGTAACGCGCAGGACGATATGCTCATCCGCCACGCCGTGCTTCGCCATCAGGGCGTCCACTTTATCGATAAACGTTGGCAGGAAACGCTCGGCTTCCGCCATCGCCAGCGGGCAGGTCGGGAACGACACGCAAGCCATGGAGTTTTCACGCTGCGGCGTAACGGCGTCCATCAGGCCATGCGCCCGCGCCAGTTGTTCAATCTTCGCCTTATCGCTTTCCGGCACGCCCGCCACGATAAGGTTCTGGTTGGCGGTGAGGCGGAAATCGCCTTTGTGGATCTTCGCAATTTCCAGCAGGCCGGTTTTCAGCGGACGGCCCGGGAAGTCCAGGATACGGCCGTTTTCAATAAACAGCGTCAGATGCCATTTATTATCGATGCCTTTTACCCAGCCGATGCGGTCGCCGCGACCGGTAAATTCGTAAGGACGGATCGGTTCAAACTTAATGCCCGCGCGACGCTCCACTTCCGCTTTGAACACGTCCGGCCCGACACGCTCCAGCGTATATTTGGTTTTAGCGTTTTTACGGTCGGTGCGGTTACCCCAGTCGCGCTGGGTCGTCACCACCGCTTCCGCCACGGCAAGGGTATGCTCCAGCGGAATGTAGCCAAACTCCGTCGCGGTGCGCGCGTAGGTTTTCTTATTGCCGTGTTCGATAGACAGCCCGCCGCCCACCAGCAGGTTGAAGCCCACCAGCTTGCCGTTTTCGGCAATCGCCACGAAGTTCATGTCATTAGCGTGCAGGTCGACATCGTTCTGCGGCGGCACCACGACCGTGGTTTTGAACTTACGCGGCAGGTACGTCGGCCCGAGGATCGGCTCTTCATCGGTGGTCGCCACTTTCTCCTGGTCGAGCCAGATTTCCGCATAAGCGCGGGTGCGCGGCAGCAGATGCTCAGAGAGCTTTTTCGCCCACTCATACGCTTCGGCGTGCAGCTGCGATTCCACCGGGTTAGAGGTGCAGAGCACGTTGCGGTTCATGTCGTTGGCGGTCGCCAGCGCGTCCAGCCCGACAGAGTGCAGCATCTGATGCGCCGGCTTGACGTTTTTCTTCAGCAGACCGTGATACTGGAACGTCTGACGGTTGGTCAGGCGAATGCTGCCGTAGATAGTGTTTTCGCCCGCGAACTTATCAATCGCCAGCCACTGCTTCGGGGTCATGATCCCGCCTGGCAGACGGCAGCGCAGCATCATCGCGTGGCGCGGCTCAAGCTTCTGCTCGGCGCGCTCGGCGCGGATATCGCGGTCATCCTGCTGATACATGCCGTGAAAGCGGATCAGCAGGAAGTTGTCGCCATTAAAGCCGCCGGTCAGGCCGTCATTTAAATCTTCGGCGATGGTGCCGCGCAGGAAGTTACTTTCGCGTTTCATGCGTTCCGCGTCGGTAAGTTTTCCTTCGACCACCAGAGGCCCTGGGTGTTTTTCGCTCATTAATAGACGTCTCGCTGGTAACGGCGCTCTACGCGCAGCTCACTTAAATATTCGTCTGCCGCCTCGGCATCCATCGCGCCGTGTTCGGCAATCACTTCCAGTAAAGCCTGGTCGACATCTCGCGCCATGCGAGTCGCGTCGCCGCAGACATAAATGTGCGCGCCGTCGTTAATCCAGCGCCACAGCTCCGCGCCCTGCTGGCGCAGTTTATCTTGTACGTAAATTTTTTCTTTTTGATCCCGTGACCAGGCAAGATCGATGCGGCTCAGCACGCCCTCTTTAACGTAGCGCTGCCACTCCACCTGGTAGAGGAAATCTTCAGTAAAGTGCGGGTTGCCGAAGAAGAGCCAGTTTTTGCCCTGCGCGCCATCTGCCGCACGCTGCTGCATAAAGGCGCGGAACGGCGCGATGCCGGTGCCGGGGCCAATCATAATCACTGGCGTATCCGGGTTGGCTGGCAGACGGAAGTTGTCGTTATGCTCGATAAATACGCGCACTTCGCCATCTTCCTCCAGACGGTCCGCGAGGAAGCTTGACGCCCCACCCGCACGCGGACGGCCTTCGATATCGTAGCGCACCACGCCCACGGTGATGTGCACTTCGCTCTCCACTTCCGCCTGTGAAGAGGCGATGGAGTAAAGACGCGGCGTCAGCGGACGCAGCAGGCCGAGAAGTTTATCGGCGTCCAGCTGCGCAGGCGCGAAACGCACCATATCCACAATCGGCACCGTAGCGGCATAGTGCTGAAGCTTCGCTTTATCGCCCACCAGCGCCAGCAGTTGTTCGTTGCGGGTCAACGTCGCATAGTTTTCCACGATGTTGGCGGTATTCACGGTCAGCTCAAAGTGCCACTGCAGGGCTTCGCTAAGCGGCAGGGTTTTCCCTTCCACCTCAACAGGCTCATCGCCTTTCAGCCACAGCAACTCCACCAGCTCCTGCACCAGAGCCGGGTCGTTCTGATACCAGACGCCCAGCGCGTCGCCCGGCTGATAGCGCAAGCCGGAATCGCCCAGATCGATCTCCAGATGACGAACGTCTTTCCCGGAGTCGCGGCCGGTGATTTTCTGGTTAACGGCAAGCGTCGCCGTCAGCGGCGCTTCTTTGGTGTAAGGCGTGGAGTCTACCAGGTTGACAGCGCCCTGGGCGGCAATGCTTGCCTGTGCAGGCGCAGCCGGCGCGCGGGCTTTCAGCACTTCTACTACGCGCGCGCGCCACTCTTGCGCAGCCGCCTGGTATTCCACATCCGCATCCACGCGGTCGAGCAGACGCTCAGCGCCCAGCTCCGCCAGCTTGCTGTCGAAATCTTTCCCCGCCTGGCTGAAGAACTCATAAGAGGTATCGCCCAGACCAAAAACGGCGAAAGCGGCGCCATTGAGTTTCGGCGCCTTTTTCGAGAACAGAAATTTGTGCAGCGCGACGGCCTCTTCCGGCGGCTCCCCTTCCCCCTGGGTGGAGGTGACGATCACCAACAGCTTTTCAGAAGCGATTTGCTTAAACTTATAGTCACCGGCGTTAACCAGCTTAACGTTCAGCTTCGCCGCGAGCAGATCGTCGCGCAGCGCCTCCGCCACCCGGCGCGCATTGCCGGTCTGAGAAGCCGAGATAAGCGTAATGGCTGGCGCTTCGGCGACAGGGGCGGCAGCTTGCGCCGCGGCACCCGGCTGGTTGGAGATCCCCCAGAAATAGCCTGAAAGCCAGGCGAGCTGGGTGGGCGTTAAATCGTGGGTCGCCGTCTGAAGGCGAGCCAGCTGCTCCGGGCTCAGCGGGAGCAAAGCGCTTGGTGGGGCCTGCGTCGTCATGCGTCGTTATGTTCCAGTAGCAAAGCTGTTTTTTATTGTAAAAACAGAAGAGAAAGTAAGGTTAACGGGCGGCATAGTAACAATTAAAGAAGGGATGGAAATAATAAATAACCAAAAGCACTAACCGCTTTTATCACTAAGACTAAGCGGCAAAAGTGGTTAATCATCTTTTTGATTACAAAGGATTAATTTCACCAGCGAAACGCCATCCTGCCGCTTATCGTTAACGACGGTTTTAGTTAATGCTAAAAACGGTCAATTCCGGTACTATGCGGCGGTTTTTTGCCAGACTGAGACTGCGTTATGCCTACCACCCTGTTTAAAGATTTCATGTTCGAAGCCGCCCACCGCCTGCCACACGTACCGGAAGGCCATAAATGCGGACGTCTGCATGGGCATTCCTTTATGGTGCGCCTGGAAGTAACGGGCGAGGTGGATCCGCATACCGGTTGGATCATCGATTTTGCCGAACTGAAGGCGGCCTTCAAGCCTGTTTACGACCAGTTGGATCACTATTATCTCAACGATATTCCGGGGCTTGAGAATCCGACCAGCGAAGTGCTGGCGAAATGGATTTGGGACCAGATGAAGCCGAAGATGCCGTTGCTGAGCGCGGTAATGATTAAAGAGACCTGCACGGCGGGCTGCGTATACCGCGGCGAATAAGCGCGGCGTCAGCGAGAAATAAAAAAGGGGCTTACGCCCCTTTTTTCATGCAATGTTCAGGTATTTATGCGTTTGCATGGAAAGCCGCCAGTTGCGGGCGATACAGGTTTCAATGCACAAACGGGTGGCATCCTCTTTCTGGCTGATAGGCTGGAGCGCAATCACGCGCTGCTTATCGTCATGCAGCCTGGCCAGCAATTCATCCAGCGCTTCTATATCACGCATGCGCCCCACCGGGTGTTTCACCTCATCGGCGCGCTGCAACGCCTGGTCCAGCACCTCATAGCCGCCGCGCATATTCACTTTTGGCGACACCGTTACCCAGGTGGTGGGCGTACAGCGCACTTCATGCGTGCCGCTGGTTTCAATCTGGCAGCTAAAGCCGTTTTTCTCCAGCAGGTGAGTGAGCGGCAGCAGATCGTGAATGCACGGCTCGCCGCCAGTGATAACGACATGGCGCGCGGTATACCCCTGGCGGCTAATGACCGCCAGCAGATCTTCACTGCTGGCTGCGCCCCATTTATCGCTCTCTTTGGTTTTGGCGATCACGCTGTAAAGCGACACTTCCCGATCGGCGAGCTTATCCCACGTGTGTTTGGTGTCGCACCAGGCACAGCCAACCGGGCATCCCTGCAATCGAATAAAAATGGCGGGAACGCCGGTAAAGTAACCCTCGCCCTGCAGGGTCTGGAACATCTCATTAATCGGGTACTGCATGATACTCTCTGCAAATGGTGTAAACCGTAATTATCGCAGAAGTTACGGTCGGGGTCATGTGTTGCGGCGCCTGCGCGATGAACACAGGCGCCGGTAGCAATGCTCAGGCTGGCTTACAACGCGGTTTTACGCTTGAAATCAATCACCATTCGGCCTTTGATCTTCCCTTCTTCCATTTCATGGAAGATAGCGTTGATATCTTCCAGAGGACGCAGGGTAACATTCGGCACCACCTTACCCTCGGCAGCGAACTGGAACGCCTCCGCCAGATCCTGACGCGTGCCCACCAGCGAACCGACCACCTCGATGCCATCCAGCACCAGGCGAGGAATATTGAGGCTCATCGATTCCGACGGCAAGCCTACCGCCACAATGCGCGCGCCGGCGCGAACCGCATCCACTGCGGAGTTGAACGCAGCTTTCGCCACCGCCGTCACCACTGCCGCGTGCGCCCCGCCTGTCTTTTCCTGAATAATTTTAGCCGCGTCGTCGTTACGGGAGTTGATAGTTAGCTCAGCGCCGCTCTCTTTAGCAAACTCAAGCTGCATATCATTTACATCCACGGCGATGACTTTCGCATTGAACACATTTTTAGCGTATTGCAACGCCAGGTTGCCAAGCCCGCCAAGGCCGTAAATCACAATCCACTGGCCGGGACGGATATTCGAGCTTTTCACCGCTTTGTAAGTCGTGACGCCTGCGCAGGTGATGCTGCTGGCTGCGGCGGAATCCAGGCCATCCGGCACTTTAACCGCGTAATCCGCCACCACGATGCACTCTTCCGCCATACCGCCATCCACGCTGTAGCCGGCGTTTTTCACATTACGACAGAGCGTTTCATTGCCGCTGGCACAATATTCGCAATGCCCGCATCCCTGGAAAAACCAGGCGACGCTCGCGCGATCGCCAGGCTTAAGCGAAGTGACGCCCGGGCCGATGGCTTTGACGACCCCGATACCTTCATGCCCCAGCGTCCTGCCGGTGACATCGCCAAAGTCGCCATTTTTTACATGCAGATCGGTGTGGCAAACGCCGCAACACTCCATGGCGAGCAAGGCTTCGCCATGTTCCAGCGGGCGCAGGGTTTTATCGATGATTTCAACCGAATGGTCTTTGCTGACAACGGCGGCTTTCATAGTCTCTCCTCATAGCATGGACAGGACTTTGTTGTTTATTGCTTTTAAGCATCAAGCGTTACATCTCGCCGTTAAGTATGGAAGAAGCACAAATGAGCGCAAAAAGCGCCCATAAAAAAACCCGCCGAAGCGGGTTTCAATTACTTTACAGGGTCAGCATTACGCCTGGCCTTTGATCTCTTTACGACCGTTGTACGGCGCTTTTTCACCCAGCGCTTCTTCGATACGAATCAGCTGGTTGTATTTAGCAACGCGGTCAGAACGGCTCATGGAACCGGTTTTGATCTGGCCTGCAGCGGTACCTACTGCCAGGTCGGCAATGGTCGCGTCTTCAGTTTCGCCAGAACGGTGAGAAATAACGGCAGTGTAGCCTGCATCTTTCGCCATCTTGATAGCAGCCAGCGTTTCGGTCAGAGAACCGATCTGGTTGAATTTGATCAGGATGGAGTTAGCAATGCCTTTCTCGATACCTTCTTTCAGGATCTTGGTGTTGGTTACGAACAGGTCGTCGCCAACCAGCTGGATTTTGTCGCCCAGCACTTTGGTCTGGTAAGCAAAACCGTCCCAGTCAGACTCGTCCAGACCGTCTTCGATAGAAACGATCGGATACTGTTTGGTCAGATCTTCCAGGAAGTGGGTGAATTCTTCAGAGGTGAAAGCTTTGTTGCCTTCGCCAGCCAGAACGTATTTACCGTCTTTGTAGAATTCAGAAGCCGCGCAGTCCATCGCCAGAGTGATGTCTTTGCCCAGCTCATAGCCAGCCGCTTTAACCGCTTCAGCGATAACCGCCAGCGCTTCAGCGTTAGAACCCAGGTTCGGCGCGTAGCCGCCTTCGTCGCCAACAGCGGTGTTCATGCCTTTGGCTTTCAGAACTTTCGCCAGGTGATGGAAGACTTCAGAACCCATACGGATGGCTTCTTTAACGGTCTTCGCGCCAACCGGCTGAATCATGAATTCCTGGATATCAACGTTGTTGTCAGCGTGCTCGCCGCCGTTGATGATGTTCATCATCGGAACCGGCATAGAGAATTTGCCCGGGGTGCCGTTCAGCTCAGCAATGTGCTCGTACAGCGGCATGCCTTTAGCGGCAGCGGCAGCTTTAGCGGCAGCCAGAGAAACAGCCAGAATGGCGTTTGCACCGAAGTTGGATTTGTTTTCAGTACCATCGAGGTCGATCATGATTTTGTCGATGGCAGCCTGGTCTTTAGCGTCTTTACCTACTACAGCCTGAGCGATTGGGCCGTTTACCGCAGCAACAGCTTTGGTTACGCCTTTACCCAGGAAACGGGATTTGTCGCCATCGCGCAGTTCCAGCGCTTCGCGGGAACCCGTAGAAGCACCTGACGGTGCAGCGGCCATACCTACGAAACCGCCTTCCAGGTGAACTTCGGCTTCAACAGTCGGGTTACCACGGGAGTCGATGATTTCACGACCGATGACTTTAACGATTTTGGACATTAGGTTTTCCTCAGTACAAGTTAAACTAAAACTCCAGACAAACAACGCGCGAAAAATTCGCGCGTTGCCGTTCTAACTCTGCTTACTTCGCCTGACGCTTCTGGTAATCGCTCGCGGCTTTCACAAAGCCTGCGAACAGCGGATGACCATCGCGCGGGGTGGAAGTAAATTCCGGGTGGAACTGACAAGCGACAAACCACGGGTGATTCGGCACTTCGATGATCTCGACCAACTGATCATCGCCGGAACGGCCCGCAACTCGCAGACCTGCTGCTTCAATTTGTTTCAACAACATATTGTTGACTTCGTAACGGTGGCGGTGACGCTCGACAATGGTCGGCTCGCCATACAGCTGGCGCACCAGGCTATCGTCGCTGAGCTGACACTGCTGCGCGCCAAGGCGCATCGTCCCACCGAGATCGCTTTTTTCCGTACGCGTCTCAACGTTGCCATTTTCGTCGCGCCATTCAGTGATCAACGCAACGACTGGATACTTACAGTCTGGCACAAATTCAGTGGAGTTGGCGTTGTCCATTCCCGCAACGTGACGGGCATATTCAATCAGCGCAACCTGCATACCGAGGCAAATGCCGAGGTAAGGAATATTGTTCTCGCGAGCGTAACGCGCGGTGGCGATTTTGCCTTCCACGCCGCGATAGCCAAAGCCGCCAGGGATAAGGATAGCGTCCAGTCCCTTAAGCACCTCTTCGCCGCGCGTTTCCACATCCTGCGAATCGATAAGCTTAATGTTGACGGTCACGCGGTTCTTAAGCCCGCCGTGTTTCAGCGCTTCAATAACGGATTTGTAGGCGTCCGGCAGTTCGATGTACTTGCCGACCATACCAATCGTCACTTCGCCTGCCGGGTTAGCTTCTTCATAAATCACCTGTTCCCATTCTGACAGGTTCGCTTCCGCGCAGCTGAGGCTGAATCGTTTACAAATATAATCGTCGAGCCCCTGCGATTTCAACAGGCCCGGAATTTTATAGATGGAATCGACATCTTTCAGAGAAATAACCGCTTTTTCCGGTACGTTACAGAACAACGCAATCTTGGCGCGTTCGTTCGCCGGCACGGCGCGATCGGAGCGGCAAATCAGCACGTCCGGCTGAATGCCGATAGAGAGCAGTTCTTTTACGGAATGTTGAGTCGGCTTGGTTTTGACTTCGCCCGCCGCCGCCATGTAAGGCACCAGCGTCAGGTGCATAAACAGCGCGTGTTCACGACCGATATCAACCGCCAGCTGACGAATCGCTTCGAGGAACGGCAGGGATTCGATATCGCCCACGGTGCCGCCGATTTCAACCAGCACCACATCGTGGCCTTCGCCGCCTTCAATGATGCGTTCTTTAATGGCGTTAGTGATGTGCGGAATAACCTGTACGGTCGCGCCCAGATAATCGCCACGGCGTTCTTTACGCAATACGTCAGAATAGATACGACCCGTGGTGAAGTTGTTGCGACGGGTCATCTTGGTACGGATGAAACGCTCGTAGTGACCCAGGTCCAGGTCGGTTTCAGCGCCGTCTTCAGTAACGAACACTTCCCCGTGTTGAATAGGGCTCATGGTGCCCGGATCGACGTTAATGTACGGATCCAGTTTCATGATAGTTACGTTGAGGCCACGGGCTTCGAGAATGGCTGCGAGGGAGGCTGCGGCAATGCCTTTACCCAGAGAGGAAACGACCCCGCCGGTCACAAAAATATAGTTCGTTGTCATGCTGAACCTGAGAAGTTAGGTTTAAAGACGATGGAATAACCAGGACGGGAAAGTAGTATACCCGAACACGACAGGGCTCACAAACTTTCATTCTGTGCGTTCAGCGCCAGGTCTTGCCAATCTCAAGCCGTGAGAAAATAGCGGCTTTGCGCGAAATGTTTTTGACGCAAATCAAGCGCTTGTTAATTAAGTTTTCCCACAACAAGCGCTTAATAAGAAAAAAGCCTTAGCGATCAGTTTCCTGGCGTTTTACTTCCTGCCAGGCCGCTTCCATTTGCTCGAGCGTGGCGTGCTCCATTTTCACGCCCTGCGCGTGGATGATTGACTCAACCTGGCGAAAACGGCGTTCAAATTTCCGGTTCGCTTTTTGCAGCGCGATCTCCGCTTTGCTACCCAGATGACGAGAAAGATTCACCGTGGCGAACAGCAAATCGCCAATCTCTTCCTCAAGCTTCGCCTCATCCACGACAGCCTGCTGCGCTTCATGCATCACCTCATCGATTTCTTCATGCACCTTTTCCACAACAGGGCCAAGAGAGGTCCAGTCAAACCCTACCGCCGAGCAGCGTTTCTGAATTTTATGCGCGCGCATCAGCGCAGGCAGACTCTCCGGGATATCGTCCAGCGCGGAGTGCTGCGCTTTTTCGGCGCGTTCGGCGCTCTTGGTCTTTTCCCAGTTAGCCAGCACTTGTGCGCTGTCGCTGAAATTCGCTTCGCCGAAGATGTGCGGGTGACGACGCTCCAGCTTGTCGCTGATGGCACAGCAAATATCGTCAAAGTTAAAGCGCCCCTCTTCCTGCGCCATCTGGGCGTAAAACACCACCTGGAAAAGCAGGTCGCCCAGCTCGCCGCGCAGGTCGTCAAAATCCTCGCGCGCGATAGCGTCCAGCACTTCATAGGTCTCTTCCAGCGTATAGGGCGCAATGGTGGCGAAAGTCTGTTCTTTGTCCCACGGGCAGCCGTTTTGCGGGTCGCGCAGACGCTGCATAATGCCAAGCAGGCGGTCGATCTGATTCATGGTTAATCCTTGCAAATTCGGGGATTTCTTCTCCTGCGAGAAGGAGAAAAGAGAGGTAAGGTCCGCTCTGCGGCTTTAGATGTCAAGGGAGGCGGCCTCCCACGAAAGCGCAGGGGCGCCCACAGCGCCCCTGCCCGTCGCGGTTAACCGTGCAGCCGCCGGGCGTCGATTACATCCGGCACCTGGTTGAGTTTGCCGAGCACGCGGCCCAGCACCTGCAGGTTGTATATCTCAATTTCCATATCGATGGTGGCGAGCTGCTGGCGCGTGTCGCTGCGGCTGGTGACGCCAAGCACGTTCACCTTCTCGTTGGCGAGGATCGTGGTGATATCGCGCAGCAGGCCGCTGCGGTCGTTAGCGGTTACGCGCACAATCAACGAGTAGCCCGCGGAATAGCTCTCGCCCCATACCGCGTCGACAATGCGCTCCGGCGCATGGGATTGCAGTTCCGCCAGCTGGTCGCAGTCGGCGCGGTGGATGGAGATGCCGCGTCCCTGGGTGATAAAGCCGACAATATCGTCGCCCGGAATCGGCTGGCAGCAACGGGCGATATGGTGCATCAGGTTGCCGACTCCCTCTACCACCACGCGGCCGTTGTCTTTGCTGCGCCCCTGCGGCGTATAGCTTTTCTGCGTGAGCTGGCGCAGCGCCGCCGCATCCTGCTCTTCCGCACTCGGCTTGTTGAACTGCGCCTGCAGGAAATTCACCATCTGGTTGAGGCGAATATCGCCGCCGCCAATCGCCGCCAGCAGCTCGTCGATTTCATTGAAGTTATAGCGCGGCAGCAGGTGTTTTTCCGCCTCTTTCAGGCTGATGCCCAGATGCGCCAGTTCATCATCCAGAATCTGCCGTCCGGCGAGAATGTTTTTATCCCTGTCCTGCTTACGGAACCAGGCGTGGATCTTCGAGCGCCCGCGGCTGGTGGTGACATAGCCAAGGTTCGGGTTTAACCAGTCGCGGCTCGGGTTTGGCTGTTTCTGGGTGATGATTTCTATCTGGTCGCCCATCTGCAGCTGGTAGGTAAACGGCACAATGCGTCCGCCTATTTTCGCGCCGATGCAGCGGTGCCCCACATCGCTGTGGATGTGATAGGCGAAATCGAGCGGCGTGGAGCCCGCCGGCAGATCCACCACATCGCCTTTGGGCGTAAAGACGTAAACCCGGTCGTCGAAGACCTGGCTGCGCAGTTCGTCGAGCATTTCGCCGGAGTCGGACATCTCTTCCTGCCAGGCGATAAGCTTACGCAGCCAGGCAATACGGTCTTCATGACCAGTGCGACCGCCGCTGGTGGCGCCCTCTTTATATTTCCAGTGCGCCGCCACGCCAAGCTCGGCGTCCTCGTGCATCTGTTTGGTGCGAATTTGAATCTCTACCGTTTTGCCGCCAGGGCCCAGCACCACGGTGTGAATAGACTGGTAGCCGTTCGGCTTCGGGTTGGCGACATAGTCGTCGAACTCATCGGGTAAATGACGATAATGCGTATGTACTATCCCCAGCGCGGCGTAGCAATCCTGCAAGCGCTCGGCGACGATACGCACGGCGCGCACGTCAAACAGCTCGTCAAAGGCGAGATGCTTTTTCTGCATCTTGCGCCAGATACTGTAGATATGTTTGGGGCGCCCGTAGACTTCCGCCTTCACGCCCTCTTCTTTCATCGCCTTGCGCAGGTGCGCGACGAACTCATCGATGTAATGCTCGCGATCGATACGCCGCTCGTGCAGCAGTTTAGCGATGCGCTTGTACTCCGCCGGGTGCAGATAGCGGAAGCAGTAATCTTCCAGCTCCCATTTGAGCTGGCCGATGCCGAGGCGGTTGGCGAGCGGCGCGTAAATGTTCGTACACTCTTTCGCCGCCAGCACGCGTTCATCTTCCGGCGCGTCTTTTACCTCGCGCAGATGCGCAATACGTTCGGCAAGCTTAATGACCACGCAGCGGAAGTCGTCGACCATCGCCAACAGCATGCGGCGCACGTTATCGACCTGTTCGGAAGAGACGGCGTCGGTATGCGTGGCTTTCAACTGGCGAATGGCCGCCATGTCGCGCACGCCATGAATCAGCGTGACGACCGGTTTGCCCACGCTTTCCGTCAGCACCTCTTCGCTGACGACTCCGCTGTCCACCAGCGGGAAAAGCAGCGCGGCGCGCAGGGTATCGATATCCATGCTGAGCATCGAGAGGATTTCGACCATCTCGACGCCGCGCCACAGCACCGCTTCCGCCTGCGGATGACCGCTGGTTTGCTGTTCACAATAACGCCAGGTCTCGGTTAAGCGTTCACAAGACTGCTGACTGGCGATGCCAAGGCTCGCCACCCATTTTTCATGGTCAAATTCGCCAGCTTTATTGAGATGCGCACTTCTTACCGCAACCATCGTCCTCTCCTTAAGGGACCAGCCGCCGCGCCCGCAGGCGAGCGGCCATTACTCTCGAACAAACAGCACCATCGATTCCAGGTGGCCAGTGTGCGGGAACATATCCAGCATTGCCAGCCGTCTGATTTGGTAACCCGCCGCCAGCAGCGCGTCGCTGTCGCGCGCGAGCGTGGTGGGGTTACAGGATACATAGACCACACGTTTGGGCAGTAATTTCACAATATGATGCATGACGCCAGCCGCGCCCGCTCGCGCCGGGTCGAGCAGCACCTTGTCAAACCCCGCTTTCGCCCAGGGCTGACGGGTGACGTCCTCTTCCAGGTTCTCGTGAAAGAAAGTGACGTTTTTCAGCGAGTTAAGGCGGGCATTATAGTCGCCTTTCGCCACCAGCGCAGCTACGCCTTCCACGCCGACCACGCTCTGCGCCCGTTTTGCCAGCGGCAGCGTGAAATTGCCCATGCCGCAGAAAAGATCGAGCACCCGCTCGCCGGGCTCAACCGAAAGCCACGTCAGCGCGCGCGCCACCATCTGCTGGTTTACCGCGTCGTTCACCTGGATAAAATCGCGCGGGCTGAAGCTTAAGCGTAGCTGGTCCGAGGTATACCAGGGCGCTTCGCCGCTTACCTGTTCAAGGGTATCGCTTTGGGCGGCAAGGTACAGCGCAACGCCTTCGGAATGCGAAAAGCGTTCCAGTTTTTGTCGGTCTGCGGCGCTGAGCGGAGCGAGATGACGAAGCACCAGCAGCGGCCCGTTATCCGCCAGCACCAGTTCGACATGGCCCGGGTTGCGGATAGTTTCCAGTTCGCTCAGGCAGGCGCGCAGCGGCGCCAGCAACGCCTCAAGGCGGGGCGCCAGAATGGGGCACTGGTGAACATCCACCAGCTCATTCGAACTGGCTTTGCGAAAGCCCATCTGCAACGTCTGGTCGCGAGGGGAAAACGCAAGGCTCAGCCGGGCGCGGCGGCGATAACCCCACTCTGGCCCGGCAATCACCTCGTCCACATCGCGCTTCATCAGGCGGCTTAACGCCTGGGATTTGCTCTGCTGTTGCAGGCTGACGCTGGCGTGCTGCTGCTGGCAGCCGCCGCACACGCCAAAATGCGGGCAGCGCGGAGGCACCCGCTCCGGGCTGTCGGAAAGCCGTTTTTTCACCGCGCCGCGGGCGAACTGCCGTTTTTCTTCCGTCAGCGTCACTTCGCCCGTTTCGCCCGGCAGCAGGCCCGGCACGAACAGCGCTTTGCCTTCGTGACGCGCCACCCCCTGCCCGAAAGGATCGAGATCGGTTACGTTAACGGTTATGATCTGACGCGTCGTCACGCGTCGCTTTGCAGAGTAGAATTGCGCCATCGCCGAGATTTTTCTCAATCAACCATATTGACGCTGATTGTCCCATAACGGAACCCCATGACCAACTACAGCCTGCGGGCACGCATGATGATCCTCATACTGGCCCCCACCGTTCTTATTGGCCTGCTGCTCAGTATTTTCTTTGTGGTTCACCGCTACCATGACCTCCAGCGTCAGCTGGAAGACGCAGGCGCGAGCATTATCGAACCGCTGGCGGTGGCGAGCGAATATGGCATGAGCCAGCAAAATCGCGAGTCTATCCGCCAGCTCATCAGCGTCCTTCACCGTCGCCACTCCGATATCGTGCGCGCCATTTCTATTTACGACGACCAGAACCGGCTGTTTGTCACCTCCAACTTTCATCTGAGCCCTGATGAATTGCAGCTCCCGTCGGGCAAGCCGCTGCCGCGGGGAATGAGCGTCGCCCGCGACGGCGAGCAGATGATCCTGCGCACGCCGATAATCGCTGAAAGCTATTCGCCGGATGAATCAGAAGTGACCGACGCCAAGCCGGAAGGCAATATGCTTGGCTACGTGGCGCTGGAGCTGGATCTCAAATCCGTCCGTTTGCAGCAGTATAAAGAGATGTTTATCTCGGTGATGTTGATAATGATCTGCATCGCCTGCGCCCTGCTCTTCGCCTGGCGGCTAATGCGCGACGTAACCGGCCCTATCCGCAATATGGTCAACACGGTCGACCGCATCCGCCGCGGCCAGCTCGACAGCCGCGTGGAAGGCTTTATGCTCGGCGAGCTGGATATGCTGAAAAACGGCATCAACTCAATGGCGATGTCGCTTGCCGCCTATCACGAAGAGATGCAGCACAATATTGATCAGGCGACCTCCGACCTGCGGGAAACGCTGGAGCAGATGGAGATCCAGAACGTTGAGCTGGATCTGGCCAAAAAGCGGGCCCAGGAGGCAGCGCGCATCAAATCGGAATTTCTGGCGAACATGTCTCACGAGCTGCGTACGCCGCTTAACGGCGTCATCGGCTTTACTCGCCTGACGCTGAAAACGGGGCTGACTCCGACCCAGCGCGACCATTTAACCACCATTGAGCGCTCGGCGAACAACCTGCTTTCCATCATTAACGACGTGCTGGACTTCTCCAAGCTGGAAGCCGGCAAGCTGATGCTGGAGAGCATTCCCTTCCCGCTGCGCACCACGCTTGACGAAGTGGTGACGCTGCTGGCGCATTCGGCTCACGACAAAGGGCTTGAGCTGACGCTGAACATTAAAAACGATGTCCCGGACAGCGTAATAGGCGACCCGCTGCGCTTTCAGCAGGTCATCACGAATCTCGTGGGCAACGCCATTAAGTTTACTGAAAGCGGCAATATCGATCTTTTTGTGGAAAAACGCTCTATCAGCAACAACAAGGTGCAGGTTGAAGTGCAGATCCGCGATACCGGCATCGGCATTCCGGAACGCGACCAGTCGCGGCTCTTCCAGGCGTTTCGCCAGGCGGACGCCAGCATTTCGCGCCGCCACGGCGGCACCGGGCTTGGGCTGGTCATTACGCAGAAACTGGTTCACGAAATGGGCGGCGATATCTCCTTCCACAGCCAACCGAACCGCGGCTCGACCTTCTGGTTCCATATCAGTCTGGATCTGAACCCGAACGCCATGGTCGATGGCCACGCGACCGACAGCCTGGCGGGGAAACGCCTCGCCTATGTCGAAGCGAATGCGGCGGCGGCGCAAAGCACGCTCGACCTGCTGGCCGCCACGCCGCTGAAAGTTATCTACAGCGCCACGTTCGCCACGCTACCCGATGAGCATTACGACATGTTGCTGCTGGCGGTGCCGGTAAACCAGCGTGAGCCGCTCTCCATGCAGCATGACATGCTGGCGAAGGCGGCGACGCTTACCGACTGTCTGCTGCTGGCGCTGCCCTGCCATGCGCAGGTGGATGCCGAAGCGCTGAAGAAAGAGGGGGCGGCGGCTTGCCTGATCAAACCCGTTACCTCGGCGCGCTTGCTGCCGCTGCTGATTGAACATTGCCAGATGCAGCAAGCGCCCCACCGTCTTGCCGACGCGCGCGGCAGGCTGCCGATGAAGGTGATGGCGGTGGACGACAACCCGGCCAACCTCAAGCTTATCGGCGCGCTGCTGGAAGACCAGGTGCAGAGCGTGGTGCTGTGCGAAAGCGGCCAGCAGGCGGTGGACTGCGCGAAGCAACAGCAGCTCGACATTATCCTCATGGATATTCAGATGCCGGAGATGGACGGCATTCGCGCCTGCGAGCTTATCCGTCTGCTTCCACATCATCAGCAGACGCCGGTTATCGCGGTGACCGCGCATGCGCTGGCCGGGCAGAAAGAAAAACTGCTCGCGGCCGGCATGAACGATTACCTCGCCAAGCCGATTGAAGAAGAGAAGCTGCATTCCCTGCTCTTACGTTATCAGCAGGGGATGCCCCTCGTTCCTGGCGCGCTTTCCACGCCGGTTTCCCCCGTCACACCTGAAGTCCGCCACGACGTGACGCTTGACTGGCCATTGGCGCTGCGCCAGGCGGCCAATAAAACCGACCTCGCGCGCGACATGCTGAACATGCTGCTTGAGTTTTTGCCGCAGGTGCGAAACACCGTGGAAGAGCAGCTGGTAGGAGAAAACCCGGAAGGCCTGCTGGAGATTATTCACAAGCTGCACGGCAGCTGCGGCTACAGCGGCGTGCCGCGCCTGAAGAATCTCTGCCTGTTGATTGAGCAGCAGATGCGCAGCGGCGTGGCGGCGCAAGCGCTGGAGCCTGAGTTTCTGGAATTGCTGGACGAGATGGATAACGTGGCGCGGGAGGCGCGGCGCATTCTCGGCTAGCGTTTAAGTTCCCCTTCAGGCGGCAGCATGCGCACAAAAAGCTTCAGTCATGCGAACGCTTTCAAAACCATCCCGACGTTTTAAAAAAGAAACGGCGCCTGAGGGCGCCGCTTCGAACCTGCTGAAAAACCTTAACGCACCATGCAAGGGCGCTTGTTATCGAATGTCCAGCCTGGGATCAGCGACTGCATCGCCAACGCATCGTCGCGCGCGCCGAGGCCATATTTTTGATAAAGCTCGTGCGCTTTCATCACCTGGTCCATGTCCAGTTCAACGCCAAGGCCCGGTGTCTTCGGCACCTGCACCTTGCCGCCCGTGATCTGCAACGGATCTTTGGTCAGGCGCTGGTTTCCTTCCTGCCAGATCCAGTGGGTGTCGATGGCGGTAATGTCGCCCGGCGCGGCGGCGGCCACATGGGTGAACATGGCGAGCGAAATATCAAAGTGGTTATTGGAATGCGAGCCCCAGGTAAGGCCGAACTCATGGCACATTTGCGCCACGCGCACCGAGCCTTGCATGGTCCAGAAATGGGGGTCCGCCAGCGGAATATCGACAGATTGCAGCGACAGGGTGTGCCCCATTTGCCGCCAGTCGGTGGCTATCATGTTAGTGGCGGTCGGCAGGCCGGTGGCGCGTCGGAACTCCGCCATCACTTCGCGACCGGAGTAACCCTGTTCGGCGCCGCACGGATCTTCCGCATAAGCCAGCACGCCCTTCAACTGCTTGCCGATACGGATAGCCTCTTCCAGCGACCAGGCGCCGTTCGGGTCGAGCGTCACGCGAGCCTGCGGGAATCGCTTCGCCAGCGCCGTAATCGCCTCGGCCTCTTCTTCGCCCGCCAGCACGCCGCCTTTGAGTTTGAAGTCGTTGAAGCCATATTTTTCATACGCCGCTTCGGCGAGGCGCACCACGGCGTCCGGCGTCATCGCCTCTTCGTGGCGAATGCGGTACCAGTCGCAGCGCTCATCCGGCTGGCTCTGGTAAGGCAGGTTAGTGAGGTTGCGATTGCCGACAAAGAAAAGATAGCCGAGCATCTCGACTTCATCGCGCTGCTGGCCGTCGCCAAGCAGGCTTGCGACATTAACGCCAAGATGTTTGCCGAGCAGATCGAGCAGCGCCGCTTCAATGCCGGTCACCACGTGAATGGTGGTGCGCAGGTCGAACGTTTGCAGGCCGCGTCCACCCGCGTCGCGGTCAGCGAACTGGTTGCGAACAGCCGTCAGCACATTTTTGTATTCGCCGAGGGTTTTGCCCGTCACAAGCGCCGCAGCATCTTCTAACGTCTGGCGGATTTTTTCGCCGCCCGGGATCTCGCCCACGCCCGTGTTTCCCGCGTTGTCCTTAATAATGACGATGTTACGGGTGAAGAAAGGCGCGTGCGCCCCGCTCAGGTTCATCAGCATGCTGTCGTGCCCGGCAACCGGGATCACTTGCATGGAAGTCACAATGGGGGTCTGTTGTGTACTCATGATCTCAATCCTTTTCTTCGTTCAATCAATGACGGCCAAAAGCGGGTCGCTTGCGGTCGAATGTCCAGCCAGGCACCAGATACTGCATCGCAGTCGCGTCGTTGCGCGCGCCGCCCGGCAATGATTTGTAGGCCTCATGCGCCTGCTGCACGCGGTCCCAGTCCAGCGCAATGCCAAGCCCCGGCGCATCCGGCACGGCGATTTTGCCGCCTTCGATGCGCAGCGGTTCACGCGTGAGCCGCGCATCGCCCTCCTGCCAGATCCAGTGGGTGTCGATGGCGGTAGGGTTGCCAGGCGCCGCGGCGCCTACATGGGTAAACATGGCGAGTGAAATATCAAAATGGTTGTTGGAGTGGCAGCCCCAGGTTAATCCCCAGTCGTCGCACAGCTGCGCCACGCGCACCGCGCCGGAAAGCATCCAGAAGTGCGGGTCCGCCAGCGGAATATCCACTGCGTTCAGCATGACGGCGTGGCCCATCTCGCGCCAGTTGGTGGCTATCATATTGGTAGCGACCGGCAGGCCGGTGGCGCGGCGAAACTCCGCCATCACCTCACGCCCGGAATAGCCCTGCTCCGCGCCGCATGGGTCTTCGGCGTAAGTCAGCACATCCTGCATGCCTTTACAGAGCGCGATGGCTTCATCCAGCAGCCAGGCGCCGTTCGGGTCTACGGTAATGCGGGCGTCCGGGAAGCGCTTTTTCAACGCCTGCGCCGTCTCAATCTCCTGCTCGCCCGGCAGCACGCCGCCCTTCAGCTTAAAATCTTTGAAGCCATATTTATCCTGCGCCGCCTCGGCAAGCTTTACCACCGCCTCGCTGCTGAGCGCTTCCTGATGACGCAGCGCATACCACGGGTGCGTTGCCTGCTCGCCCGTGAGGTAGGGCAGATCGGTTTTGCGTCTGTCGCCAATGTAGAAGAGATAACCCAGCACGGTCACCGCGTCGCGCTGTTTGCCCGGACCGAGTAGCTCGCAAACCGGCACGCCAAGCGTCTGGCCGAGGAGATCGAGTAGCGCCGCTTCCAGCGCCGCTACTGCGTTCACACGCAGTTCAAATGTCCAGGCCCCTTTGCCGAACGTATCGAAATCGGCGGCCTGGTTCCCTTTATGAACGTTCTGCACCACCTTGTTCAGGCGCGCGACCTCCTGCCCTACCACCTGAGGGATCGCGTCCCGCAAGGTTTTCAGGATGGTTTCACCACCGGGCGCTTCGCCCACACCGGTGTGCCCGGCGTTATCGGTGAGTACAACAATGTTGCGGGTAAACCAGGCGCTGTGCGCGCCGCCGATATTCAGCAGCATGCTGTCGCGGCCCGCCACCGGAATAACCTTCATGTCAGTAATAATCGGGCTTGCTTGCGTTGTCATTATTTCGTCTCCGCAACCGGTTTGAGCTCAATACGTTTGATATCGCCCACCAGGAAGAGGTAGCTCAGCACCGCCACCAGCGCATGGACGCCAACGTAAATCAGCGCGCCGTTAAAAGATCCGGAGACACCGACGATATAGCCGATGGCGATAGGCGTGACGATGCCGGAGATGTTGCCGAACATGTTGAACAGGCCGCCAGAGAGACCGCTTATCTCTTTCGGCGCCGTGTCCGCCATGACCGCCCAGCCCAGCGCGCCGATGCCCTTGCCGAAGAAAGCCATCGCCATAAAACCGATAATCATCCATTCCACATCGACATAGTTACAAAAGACCATGGTCATGGAGAGCAGCATGCCCAGCACGATGGGCGTTTTGCGGGCGATGTTGAGCGAGCCGGTGCGGCGCATCAGCCAGTCGGAAATCACGCCGCCCAGCACGCCGCCGATGAAACCGCAGACGGCGGGAACAGAGGCCACAAACCCCGCTTTCAGAATCGACATGCCGCGCGCCTGCACTAAGTAAACCGGGAACCAGGTGATGAAAAAGTAGGTCAACGCGTTGATGCAGTACTGGCCGATATAAACGCCAATCATCATGCGCGAACCCAGCAGTTGTTTAATCTGCCCCCATTTCTGGCGCATCGGCACGGTGGTCTGTGCCTTTTTCTGATCCATGTTGATCAGGCCGCCGCCCTGCTCGATGTATTCCAGCTCACGTTTATTCACGCCCGGATGCTGGTTCGGTTCATGAATGACTTTCAGCCAGATAAAGCTGATAACGATGCCAAGGCCGCCCATGAAGAAGAAGACGTGCGACCAGCCCACCTCGTGCGTCAGCCAGCCCATGATGGGCGCGAAGATAACGGTCGCGAAGTATTGCGCGGAGTTAAAAATCGCGACCGCCGTGCCCCTCTCCTGGGCCGGGAACCAGGCCGCGACGATGCGGCTGTTGCCGGGGAAGGAAGGCGCTTCGGCAAGCCCGACCAGGAAGCGCAGCGTAAAGAGCGCAACGATAATGCCGAAACCGCTGAAGATATCGACGAAGCCCTGCAGCAGGGTAAAGAGCGACCAGATAAAGATAGACCAGAAGTAGACGCGTTTAGAGCCGAAGCGGTCGAGCAGCCAGCCGCCTGGGATCTGGCCGATGACATAGGCCCAGGAGAACGCGGAGAAGACGTAGCCCATACCCACCGGGTCAAGCCCGATCTCTTTCGCCATTTCCGAACCGGCGATGGATAAGGTGGCGCGGTCACCGTAGTTAAACGAGGTGACGATAAACAACATCACCACAATCCAATAGCGGGCGTTTGTGCGTTTTTCCGCCACGCTCGCCGCCTGGCTTAATGTATTCATTGTTGCACTCCTGAATCATAGCGGTTGGCTACATTCATTCTGAACAGCACAACCTGTAGGGTAATCAGAATGACGGGGTAAGGGTTGTCGCAGTTCTGGCGCCGGGAAATCGCCCCTTTGCTGCTGCTTTTTTATCTGACGGTCTGAGTATATCGGCGGGTTTTCAGGCTCTCATCGTGCAGCGCCCTAACATTACAGGCACGATTAACTGTCTATTTTTGGCATTCGCCCAGGCGAATGGGAGATATTTCACACAACCGTAAATGAAAGTGGCTTATTTGAAGAGAGAGGCAAGGCTGGTTGAAGGAGTGTGAGGTGTGTCGCTTGACGCCGCAGCGGCGGCGAAATAAGAGAGGGTGATAGAGGGAAAACTGCCCGGCGAACCGGGCAGCAAAGGGTTACTTGAGCAAGGCGCTCCAGTTCTCAACCCAGGGATTGGAGAGCGTTTCCGGCTCCGGGTACTCGCTTGCGTCGATAGTCAGCACTTCGCCTGTGCGGGTCGCGCCCTGCTCCTGCAACAGCGCGTCGAATTTTTTACCGCCGCCGCAGAAGTTAGCGTAAGTGCTGTCGCCGAGCGCAATCAGCCCATAGCGTAGTTCAGGCTGGTAGCCGATTTTATCTTTAATCCCTTCATACAGCGGCACGATGCTGTCCGGAAGATCGCCCTGCCCGGTGGTGGAGGTGACGACAAGAACATACGCGTTGCGATAGTTCTCCCAGTCCGCCAGTTCCGGGTCTTCGTAGACGGCGGCGTCATGGCCGTGGCCTTTAAGGATAGCCTCCGCCTCTTCCGCCACCAGCAGCGAGTTTCCATACATGGTGCCGACAAAAATCCCTACTTTCGCCATCGTTATACCTCTTAAGTGTCAGGCTCGTTTAGCTCATCCTGGACGTCAGGCGCGTTAAACTCAAGGTCTTCATTCATCGGGAGAATTCCCCGCCAGCCGAAATGTGACAGCGCTTGCATCCAGGTGGCGTCAAAGCGCGCCCGCAGCGTTAACGGCTCGCCGGTAACCGGATGCGCGAGCGACAGTTCGCTTGCGTGCAGCATCAGCCTGTCGCAGCCAAACTGCGCCGCCGCCGCGCGATTCTGGCGCAAGTCTCCGTGCTTTGAATCGCCAATAATCGGGTGGCGAAGATGCGCCATATGACGACGTAACTGGTGCTTGCGCCCGGTCTTCGGCAACATTTCCACAAGACTGTAGCGCGCCGTAGCATAACGCCCCACCGCGACCGGCATTTCGGTAACGGCAAGTCCACGGTAGTGGGTGACGGCGGGTTGCGGCGCTTTATCGGCGCGGGAATATTTGTCGCCGATTTTATCCAGCTCTTCGGTAAGCGCGTAGTCCAGTTCGCCTTCAGCCTGCAACCAGCCCCGCACAATGGCGTGATAACGTTTCTGGATTTGGTGCTGCTCAAACTGCTGCGCCAGCAGGCGCCCCGTCTCGCTGGAAAGCCCCATCAGCAGTACGCCGGAAGTGGGTCTGTCGAGGCGATGGGCGGTAAAAACGTGCTGGCCTATCTGGTCGCGCACCGTCTGCATCACCACGACTTTCTCATCGCGATCCAGCCAACTGCGATGCACCAGCCAGCCGGAGGGCTTATTCACCGCCACCAGCCACTCGTCCTGGTAGATAATCTCAAGGCTCACGCATCGTCACCCGTGAAAAGCGCATCAAGCTCCAGTAACTCAGCCAGCACGGCCTCACGGCCCGGGTGCTGCGCCTCCAGAGCTATCTCATAATAAGGCGCCACCGCAAAGGCGCCCGGCAGTTCGCCGCCCGCATCCAGCAAAGCGTGCATACGCGGGATCAAAACCCACTGCAGCCATTCGTAAGGCTCCAGCGTATCCATACAAAAAGGCTGCGTGCTGCTGAATGCAGCAGCATCCGGTGGCGTGCTTTGCCAGAGCTGATGCTGGCGGAGCGCTGCTTCAACGCGCAATAGCTGCTCACGGAGTTGTTCTTCGCGTTTCATGAAGACCTCGACTGGGTAAAAGCGTGGGGGCGAAGCATAGCATTGTGCGGGGCGGAGGAAAAAAGCATAAAAAAAGGGAGCACTGTAAAAACAGTGCTCCCGGTTCGTTTCGCAGCAGTCCGGCTACTTCTTAATGCTCCCTGCTCGTCCGTGACAACTTTTCCAGCGGCCTTTCGACCTGTCATCCTTTTTAATGCATCCTGCAGCACATCATCCTGACGTTTACTTTGCGCCCCCCTGACGCATCGTCCTTAGTCATCCTGACCCACCGTTCATCCTGATCGGCTCTCATTCTCCTTCCTGGAGGTGTCCCTTAGCGCTCCTGCGCTCTCCTTTCGCTTCGTTCCTGAAGCCTTCCTTGCAACGCACTCCGGCGTGTCCTGTTGTGAAGCCCCATCATCCTGACAGCCACTTCACTGTGCGACTCCTTGTCGACGCAGATAGAATCGCCTATTCACTGAAGTCTTACAAGGCACTGTTTGATTATGATTTCACTTTAGTTTCATTCGTAAGTATGAGATCGCTTTATAAGCCGTTAATAATTAAGGAAATGTAAATACTGGCTTTTAAGGAAATCCCGAAATATAACGCTGATGTCTTACAGACTTGTGAGACATCTCTTACAAATTGAGGAGCAAAATTGTCTTACACATCAGGCCTCAACGCTTGCAAAAATGCGGCGAGACCCGGCGACAGCACGCTTCGCTGCTTCGTGCCCACTCTTTCACGCACCACTTCGCCGGTGAGATTACAGAGCGAAACCACTTCCATTTCATCTTCCAGCGTGGCGAGAAAAACCGTCGGCGACAGCTTCAGGCGCTTTTGCATAACCAGATGGCCGATTAAATTTTCCTGAACGCGCTGAAAATCATCTTCGCTCCAGGCCTGCAGCAGGGTTAACGTCATATCGTTGAACCGCGCCGGCATGTCGCCTGCAAGCTGCGAGGCATAAAACGCATGCGCCGCTGGTTGAATCTGAATCTCCAGCGCCCGCTCTACCGCTTCCAGCGTGGCCGACGAGGAAAAACGCTGCGGCTGCCACTCTACGGTTTCGCCCCGCGTGGCGACAACACAGGGCGACGGTACGCCATAAAGCGCTTCACTTTGCGGGCCGGTGCCCGCTTTTTGCCGCCAGGCTTCACAATAAAGGTCGGTAAAAGCGGCGAGCGCCAGTTGTACTTCGTTATCCACCAGATTCTCTCTCTCTACCAGGTACGGTACACTTAACGTCATATTGTACCCGTATTATTGATGGTGACGCATGTCTTACGAAAACCACCAGGCGCTGAGCGGCCTGACGCTGGGTAAAACCACGGATTACCGCGACGAATATGACGCCGCCCTGCTGCAACCGGTTCCGCGCAGCCTGAACCGCGACCCGCTCGGCCTGAGCGCCGAAAGCCTGCCGTTCCACGGCGCAGATATCTGGACGCTCTATGAACTCTCCTGGCTTAACCAAAACGGCCTGCCGCAGGTCGCCGTGGGCGAAGTCTCCCTGGATGCCCGCAGCCGGAACCTGGTCGAGTCAAAAAGCTTCAAGCTTTATCTTAATAGCTTCAATCAGACGCGTTTCTCATCCTGGGAAAACGTGCGGGAAACGCTACAGCGCGATTTAACCGCCTGCGCGGAAGGCGACGTTGAAGTACGGCTTTATCGCCTGAGCGAACTTGAAGGCGAACCCGTTGCGCACTTCCACGGCGAGTGTATCGACGAGCAGGATATTTCGATTGATAACTATGAGTTCGACGCCAACTACCTGAAGGGGGCGGCGGGCGAAAAGATTGTGGAAGAGACGCTGGTCAGCCACCTGCTTAAATCCAACTGCCTTATCACCAATCAGCCGGACTGGGGCTCCGTGCAGATTAGCTACCGCGGCCCGCAACTCGACCGCGAAAAGCTGCTGCGCTATCTGGTCTCTTTCCGTCACCATAACGAATTTCACGAGCAGTGCGTGGAGCGCATTTTTAATGACATTCAGCGCTTCTGCGGGCCTGAGAAACTGAGCGTCTACGCCCGCTACACCCGCCGCGGCGGCCTGGATATCAACCCCTGGCGCGCCAATACCGTTTTTCACCCCGCCACGGGCCGTCTGGTGCGCCAGTAAACGAAGCCGCCCGCCGGGACATTTTCTCCCGGCGGGTTGTTAAACCGAACAGGCCGGGGCTATTGTAATCAGAGGGAGCGGCGATTCTCGCCCCGTAAGGAGCTCACTTGATTACACATATTAGCCCTCTTGGCTCAATGGATTTATTGTCGCAGCTGGAAGTGGACATGCTCAAACGCACCGCCAGCAGCGATCTTTATCAACTTTTTCGCAATTGTTCGCTTGCGGTGCTTAATTCGGGGAGTCAGACCGACAACAGCAAGGAATTGCTGTCACGTTTTGAGAATTTTGATATCAACGTGCTGCGTCGCGAACGCGGGGTCAAGCTTGAGCTGATCAACCCGCCGGAAGAAGCTTTTGTGGACGGGCGCATCATCCGGTCCATTCAGGCCAACCTGTTTGCCGTGCTGCGCGATATCCTGTTCGTTAATGGTCAAATCTCTAACGCCGGGCGCTTCCAGCATCTGGATCTGGATGATTCTATCCACATCACCAACCTGGTCTTTTCCATTCTGCGCAACGCCCGGGCGCTGCACGTTGGCGAAGCGCCGAATATGGTGGTCTGCTGGGGCGGTCACTCCATTAATGAAACCGAATACCTGTATGCTCGCCGTGTCGGCACGCAGCTTGGGTTGCGGGAGCTGAATATCTGCACCGGTTGCGGCCCGGGCGCGATGGAAGCGCCAATGAAAGGCGCGGCGGTAGGCCATGCCCAGCAGCGCTATAAGGACGGGCGCTTTATCGGCATGACCGAGCCTTCTATTATTGCCGCCGAGCCGCCTAACCCGCTGGTCAACGAACTTATCATCATGCCGGATATCGAAAAACGCCTTGAAGCCTTTGTGCGTATCGCCCACGGCATTGTGATTTTCCCGGGCGGCGTCGGCACGGCGGAAGAGTTGCTTTATCTGCTCGGCATCCTGATGAACCCGCACAACCGCGAGCAGGTGTTGCCGCTTATTCTCACCGGTCCGAGAGAGAGCGCCGATTACTTCCGCGTGCTGGATGAGTTTATCGTCAATACGCTGGGACATCAGGCGCGCGAGCATTATCGGATAATCATCGACGATGCCGCCGAAGTGGCGCGCCAGATGAAAAAAGCGATGCCGATGGTGAAAGAAAACCGTCGTGAGACCGGCGACGCTTACAGCTTTAACTGGTCGATTCGCATTGCGCCAGACTTACAGGTGCCTTTCGAACCGTCGCACGCCAACATGGCCAACCTGAAGCTTTACCCGGACCAGCCGACGGAGCTGCTGGCCGCTGACCTGCGCCGGGCGTTCTCAGGCATTGTCGCAGGCAACGTGAAAGAGGTGGGCATCCGCGCCATTGAGCAATTCGGGCCGTATAAAATTCACGGCGACCCGCGCATGATGAAGCGAATGGACGATCTGCTGCAGGGCTTTGTCGCCCAGCATCGTATGAAGCTGCCAGGCTCGGCCTATATCCCATGTTATGAGATTTGCACCTGATTAACCCCCTTTCATAAGGCGGCCGAATGGTCGCCTTTTTTATTTCCTTTCCGCCTCAAGGCGAAAACGATTGCGACGCATTTTTCACCAGCAATAATCATTCGAATTTATCTATCAGCAAGGTGAAACGCTGTGACTCGCCATATTTTCAGCAAAAAATGATCTATTCGATTTCCTTATATTTACCTCAACATCCACAAATGGCAGGCTTTGCGTGCGTTAATGCCAATTGATGCCGTGAAAGTAGACAGATGCCCTAAAAAATACCCTTAATAAAGGTGGATTATTGCAATTGCGATCGGGATCACTGATGCATTCGTAACATGAATGTATCTTTCCGCCCGCCAATAGTTACGGGGAAAAATTATAAAAAACCCGTCATCAACAGCGTTTCATTTTACAGTCAGGCTATTTTTCGTTGGATATGACTAATAACCGGCTTTTTATGCGTTCTTCAGGAGATACAGATGGAAACCACTCAAACCAGCACCGTTGCTTCGGTTGAAGCACGAAGCGCCTGGCGCAAAACCGACACCATGTGGATGCTGGGTCTTTACGGCACCGCTATTGGCGCAGGCGTACTTTTCCTGCCCATCAACGCAGGCGTAGGCGGCCTGATCCCACTTATCATTATGGCAATCATCGCTTTTCCCATGACTTTCTTCGCGCACCGCGGTCTGACTCGCTTCGTGCTCTCCGGTAAAAACCCGGGCGAAGATATTACGGAAGTGGTGGAAGAACATTTCGGCGTGGGCGCAGGCAAGCTCATCACCCTGCTCTACTTCTTCGCTATCTACCCGATTCTGCTGGTTTACAGCGTGGCTATCACTAACACCGTTGAGAGCTTCATGACGCACCAGTTGCAGATGACGGCTCCGCCGCGCGCCATCCTTTCGCTTATCCTGATTGTCGGTATGATGACCATCGTGCGTTTCGGCGAGCAGATGATTGTTAAGGCGATGAGCGTGCTGGTTTTCCCATTCGTCGCCGCGCTGATGCTGCTGGCGCTGTATCTGATCCCGCAGTGGAACGGTGCTGCGCTGGAAACCCTCTCCCTGAGCAGCGCAACGACTGGCAACGGTTTGTGGATGACGCTGTGGCTGGCGATCCCGGTTATGGTCTTCTCCTTTAACCACTCGCCAATCATCTCCTCGTTCGCCGTGGCGAAACGTGAAGAGTATGCCGAAGGGGCCGAGAAGAAGTGCTCCAGCATCCTGGCTCGCGCGCACATCATGATGGTGCTGACCGTAATGTTCTTCGTCTTCAGCTGCGTGCTGAGCCTGACGCCGGAAAACCTGGCGGAAGCGAAAGCGCAGAACATCTCCATTCTTTCTTATCTGGCGAACCACTTTAACGCGCCGGTTATCGCCTGGATGGCGCCTATCATCGCAATTATCGCTATCACCAAATCCTTCCTCGGTCACTATCTGGGGGCGCGCGAAGGCTTTAACGGCATGGTGATTAAATCGCTGCGCGGTCGCGGAAAAACCATCGAAATCAGCAAGCTGAACCGCATGACCGCGCTGTTCATGCTGGTGACCACCTGGATTGTCGCCACCCTGAACCCGAGCATCCTCGGCATGATTGAAACAATGGGCGGCCCGGTTATCGCGATGATCCTGTTCCTGATGCCGATGTACGCCATTCAGAAAGTGCCGGCGATGCGTAAATACAGCGGCCATATCAGCAACGTTTTTGTGGTTGTGATGGGTCTTATCGCTATCTCCGCTATTTTCTACTCCCTGTTTAGCTAATTGCTCTCCTGCGCCGCCCCCTGCGGCGGCGCACCTCGCTTCTCTGCGCAAGCCACGGACGCATCATGATCAGTGTTTTCGATATCTTTAAAATTGGCATTGGCCCTTCCAGCTCTCACACCGTAGGGCCGATGAAAGCGGGCAAACAGTTTACGGACGACCTTATCGCGAAGGGAGTACTGCACAACGTCACCCGCGTGGTGGTGGATGTTTATGGCTCGCTTTCGCTGACCGGCAAAGGCCACCATACCGACATCGCCATTATTATGGGGCTGGCGGGCAACCTGCCGGACACGGTAGAGATAGACGCTATCCCCCATTTCATTCAGGACGTGAATACTCACGGTCGCCTTATGCTGGCGAACGGTCAGCATGAAGTCGAATTCCCGATAGACCAGTGCATGAATTTTCACGCCGACAACCTTTCGCTGCACGAGAACGGCATGCGCATTACCGCGCTGGCGGGCGAGAGCGTGCTCTATAGCCAGACTTACTACTCCATCGGCGGCGGCTTTATTGTCGATGAAGCGAACTTCGGCCAGACCAGCGCCGCGCCGGTTGAAGTGCCTTATCCTTATAGCAACGCGGCGGATCTGCAGCGTCACTGCCAGCAGACCGGGCTTTCACTCTCAGGCCTGATGATGCAAAACGAACTGGCGCTGCACAGCAAAGCGGAGCTGGAAGCGCACCTGACGAGCGTCTGGGAGGTAATGCGCGGCGGCATTGAGCGCGGCATCACCACCGAAGGGGTGTTGCCCGGGAAACTGCGTGTGCCGCGCCGCGCCGCCGCGCTGCGCCGTATGCTGGTCAGCCATGATAAAACCACCGTTGACCCGATGAACGTGGTGGACTGGATAAACATGTTTGCGCTGGCCGTTAATGAAGAGAATGCCGCGGGTGGACGCGTGGTTACCGCGCCGACTAACGGCGCGTGCGGCATCGTACCGGCGGTGCTGGCTTACTACGACAAGTTCATCCGCGAAGTAAACGCTAACTCTCTCACCCGTTACCTGCTGGTGGCGAGCGCTATCGGTTCGCTCTATAAAATGAACGCCTCGATCTCCGGCGCCGAGGTGGGTTGTCAGGGAGAAGTGGGCGTCGCCTGTTCGATGGCGGCGGCGGGGCTGGCTGAGCTGCTCGGCGCAAGCCCTGCGCAGGTTTGCATCGCCGCTGAAATCGGCATGGAACATAACCTGGGGCTGACCTGCGACCCGGTAGCAGGCCAGGTGCAGGTGCCCTGTATCGAGCGTAACGCCATCGCGGCGGTGAAAGCGGTTAACGCCGCGCGTATGGCGCTGCGCCGCACCAGCGAACCGCGCGTCTGCCTCGATAAGGTTATCGAAACCATGTATGAAACCGGCAAGGACATGAACGCCAAGTATCGCGAAACCTCCCGCGGGGGGCTGGCGATGAAAGTCGTCGCCTGCGATTAAACCACACGCTTTTCCGCCCCGCCCGGGGCGGAATTTTTTGCGAGACGCCTTCCTGATTTGCGCCCTTTTCTGGCCCGCACCCTGCTGAAATGATAGGGTTAGCCCATCTTTTACAGTGGGATAAGACAGTGGCTCATTTATTAATTGTCGACGCACTCAACCTGATTCGGCGCATTCATGCGGTGCAGGGCTCCCCCTGCGTTGAAGCGTGCCTGCACGCGCTTGACCAGTTAATTTTGCACAGCCAGCCCACGCATGCGGTGGCGGTTTTTGATGATGAAGCGCGAAGCCAGGGCTGGCGGCACCAGCTGTTGCCTGACTATAAAGCCGGTCGTCCGCCGATGCCGGAAGCGCTGCAGGCGGAAATGGGCGCGCTGCGCGAGGCGTTCGCCCGTCACGGCGTACCCTGCTGGGTAAGCGAAGGCAACGAAGCCGACGACCTTGCGGCGACGCTGGCGGTAAAAGTCGCGGCGGCGGGCCAGCAGGCGACGATTGTCTCTACCGACAAAGGCTATTGCCAGCTGCTTTCTCCCACCATCCGCATTCGCGATTACTTTCAGAAACGCTGGCTGGACGCGCCGTTTATCGCCGCAGAGTTTGGCGTAGCGCCGCAGCAGTTGCCTGATTTCTGGGGCCTTGCCGGCATCAGCAGCAGCAAAATTCCAGGCGTGGCGGGCATTGGCCCCAAAAGTGCGACGCAGTTGATTATCCAGTTCGGCAGTCTGGACACGCTCTATGCACAGCTCGACGACGCACCGGAGAAATGGCGCAAGAAGCTGGCGGAGCATAAAGAGAGCGCCTTTATCTGCCGCGATGTCGCGCGGCTCAAAACGGATTTACAGCTGGACGGCAACCTGCAGCAGTTGAGACTGGCGGGCAGATAAAGCGGCCAGCGGTACGCCGCTCTCCGCACGCATTGTGAATGCCATAAACGGCCATTCGGGGCGGCGTGACGCTTATAAAATTTATAAAGAAACGACCGGTGACGGAGAGACGAAAATCGCCTCAGCTTTTTACGGTGGCGGGGTCGCGCCCGAGGGACATGCCTGACCCGAAGCCAGCGGCAAAAAGATAAGGTCTTCCCGTAGGGGCGATTGTCCGCCGGGAGGCGGGGTTGTTAAGAGGGCGACGAGTCTCCTGAACGCGTTCGCGTGAGAAAAGTGACGTAAAGCACTCACGCGTCGGCGAACGTAATGTCTTCTCACTTCTGCATACGCAGCTTCGCACGCTGGGCGTATAAAAAAGGCGGATACGCTACGCTTATCCGCCTCTCATCGTCACATTTCACTTTTGCAGGTTAACGGCTTACCGCTCGTCGCGACGCCCGCCCACCGCGGCCCACCAGCGGCGGACATGCACGGTAACTTCTTCACGGTCATGGTAGAGCTGGCGCGCCTGAATTTCAGCGTTAATGCCGTTTGCTTCCAGCTGCTCGCGAATAAAAGCGATATTCTGCGAAACCTCTTCATAACGCTTTTTCATCGGCAGCTTCAGGTTGAAAATGGTTTCACGGCACCAGCCGTTGACCAGCCACTGCGCCATCAGCGCCGCCACCTTCGCAGGCTTCTCCACCATATCGCACACCATCCAGGAGATGTTGTTGCGGTTCGGGCGATATTTAAAGCCGTCTTCGCGCAGCCAGGTGACTTGTCCAGTATCCATCAGGCTCTGCGCCATCGGACCGTTATCCACCGAAGAAACCCACATGTTGCGTTTTACCAGCTGATAGGTCCAGCCGCCCGGACAGGCGCCGAGGTCTACAGCATACATCCCGTTTGCCAGCCGTTCGTCCCACTCATCAGCCGGGATGAAAACGTGAAACGCCTCTTCCAGCTTGAGCGTTGAGCGGCTCGGCGCGTCAGCCGGAAACTTCAGCCGCGGAATGCCCATATAGAAAGGCGAGTTGTTGTCTGAATACGAATAGCCGGTATAACAGCAGCCTGGCGCAATAAAGAAGACATGCACCACTGGTCGCTTCGGTGTTTCATAGCTGGCGAGGATCTTCGCCTCACGCAGCGCCGCACGCAGCGGCACCGTGAACTTGCGGCAGAACTTCATCAGTTCTTTGCTTTCGTTGGTATCCGCCACTTCCACGCGCAGTTCACCGCCCTTTTCCACCACGCCCTGCAGCATGCCGACAATCGGCGTGACGCGGTCTTCCGGCGGCAAATCGGTTAACAACTCGCCCGCCACTATCATCTGGCGCGCAAAAATCAGCGAGCTGAACGGCAATTCGCGTCCCAGCTTGTCCGCTTCTTGCGGCTGGTAGCACTCAAACACCACATAGCCGGACTGCTCTTTCACGCGGGCGAAACCGTAGACGCCACGCTGCGCCGCTTTGTCGGTTATCTCCGCCGCGCACTCTTTCTCAAAACCCTGGCGGCAGTACAAAATGACCTTATTCATGAACCGAACCTTTACGCTTCAGACGCACCGCGCCAATTAACATTAACACCCAACCGGCGAGAAAACTCACGCCGCCTACCGGCGTGACAAACGCCCAAAGCCGCAGGTGCGAAAGCGCCAGACAATAGAGGCTGCCGCTGAAAAGCACCGTGCCGAGCGCGAGAAAAACGCTGCTCCAGTAAAACCAGATGCTGATGCGGCGCTGCATCGCGACCGCAAGACCAAGGATAGCCAGCGTGTGGAACGCCTGGTATTCCAGACCAGTCTGGATCCAGCCCATCTCCACAACGCCTAAAGATTTGCTTAAAACATGCGCCCCAAAAGCGCCGAGAGCCACAAAAATAAAGCCACTTACCGCGGCGAAAATCAGCATAAAACGGCTGGTCATAATGTAACCCTAAAAGTCAGGCGCGCCGGGGCGCGCGATATGTTGTTATTGCTCGTAGCGAAAACGAAATTTTTCCTGCTCGCTGGCCGCTTTCGAAAGAATCCACTGACGAAAGGCCGCTATTTTACCCAGTTCTGCCTGACTGTCATGACAAACCAGATAAAACGCGTTCTTACTGACCAGCACATCGTTAAACGGGCAAACCAGGCGGCCCGCCTCAATCTCTGATTGCGCCATAACATTATTAGCAAGCGCAATGCCCTGGCCATGAATAGCCGCCTGCAGCACCATGGCGCTGTGGCTGAAAATCGGCCCTTGCTGCACGTTAATATGGTTAAGACCAAGCTGACGCGTATAAGTTTGCCAGTCGCGACGAGAGGCGTCGTGCAGCAGCGTGTGCTTTTCCAGATCTTGCGGCGTTTTCAAAGGCTTATCGCCGGTGAGCAGCAGCGGAGAACAGACCGGCAGCAAATATTCGGCATAGAGCTTTTCTACCCTCAGCCCAGGCCAGTTGCCGCGACCGTAAAAAATCGCCACGTCGACATCATCCGCCAGCTTATCTTCTTCGCGGTCCACCGCCTGGATACGCACATCAATGCCCGGATAAGCGGAGTTAAAGCTGGAAAGCCGTGGCACCAGCCAGTGTATGGCGAAGCTTGGCAGCAGGCTCACCGTCAGCGCGCCTTTGGCGCTGCGGGCCTGTAGCTTGCGTGTCGCTTCGGTAAGCTGAGAGAAAATCTCTTTAATATCGAGAAAGTAGCTTTGCCCCTCTTCGGTAAGCAGCAGCGAGCGGTTGCGCCGCCGAAAAAGCTTCAGCCCCAGGAAATCCTCAAGCGACTTAATCTGATGGCTGACCGCCGCCTGGGTAACAAAGAGTTCATCAGCGGCTTTGGTAAAGCTTAAATGGCGCGCGGCGGCGTCAAAAACGCGTAATGCGTTCAACGGGGGTAATCGCTTGGACATGGTTGTCGGGTTTCGTGTTAACGCTCATTAACAAAAAGGATGACAGGACGTCACCTATTAGTTTTTTTTATCTGAGGCATTATAAATTGTCCGTTGAGGTTGCACCAGCAAATACCTATAGTGGCGCCACTTCCTGAGCCGGAACGAAAAGTTTTTCGGGATGAGCGTTCTGAGGGACTTTTGGCTTACGGTTGTGATGTTGTGTTGTTGTGTTTGCATTTGGTCTGCTATTCAGACCATGGTAGCAAAGCTACCCTATTTCACTTCCTGTACATTTACCCTGTCTGTCCATAGTGATTAATGTAGCACCGCGAATTGCGGTGCTTTTTTTTGCCTGCTCGCTTATTTCTCCAGCGCCACCATCTCTTTCACGTCAGAGCGGTTGATCTGCTGCTGGTTGCCGTTGGCGTCTTTATACTTAATCATACCGGTGTCATCGTCAGTCTTCGGTTTGCCGTCAGAGACGATAGAGCGGCCATCGTTGGTGTGCATTACGTAGTTAGGGCCAGAACAAGCACTCAGAGCGAAGGCCATAATACAAGCAGATACTACAGCGGCTGTCTTTTTCATATTCTTCTCCTTGTAGAGTTTAATGCTATGTAAACTTCTTCTGCTGACAGGCTTAAATGTTCACCTAACATTATTCAGCATAACCCTCCCTCCCCGTTTTGCCAGAATAAACAGACTAATCCGATGGTTATGAACTCCCTTGTCCTGACGCGATAAATGCGCGACGATCGAGCGCTATCACGAGGAGCATTATGACAGCATTTAATCCCGCCCGTTTTCGCGGGCAGTTCCCGGCGCTGGCCGACGCGGGCGTCTATCTCGACAGCGCCGCCACCGCCTTAAAACCGCAGGTGGTGATTGAAGCGACGCAGCAGTTTTACAGCCTGAGCGCAGGCAACGTGCATCGCAGCCAGTTCGCCGAAGCGCAGCGTTTAACGGCGCGCTATGAAGCAGCCCGCGAAGCGGTGGCGCGGTGGCTTAACGCGCCGGACAGCAAAAACATCATCTGGACCAAAGGCGCGACCGAAGCGCTGAACCTCGTCGCGCAGTGCTATGCACGCCCGCGGCTGAAAGCGGATGACGAAATCATCGTCAGCGAAGCGGAGCATCACGCCAATCTCGTCCCCTGGCTGATGGTGGCGGAACAAACCGGCGCGCGGGTGGTGAAGCTGCCTGTCGGCGCCGATCGCCTGCCCAATCTCGCAAAGCTTCCTGACTTACTCAACGAGCGAACCCGTATTCTGGCGCTGGGACAGATGTCGAACGTGACCGGCGGTTGCCCGGACCTTGCGCGCGCCATCACGCTTGCGCATCAGGCGGGGGCCGTGGTCGTGGTGGATGGCGCTCAAGGCGTGGTGCACTGCCCGCCGGACGTTCAGGCGCTGGATATCGATTTTTACGCCTTTTCCGGCCATAAATTATACGGGCCGACCGGCATCGGCGTACTTTACGGCAAAGGCGAGCTGCTGGAGGCGATGTCGCCGTGGCTCGGCGGCGGCAAAATGATCACCCACGTCTCGTTCGACGGTTTCAAAACCCAGCCGGTGCCTTACCGTTTTGAGGCGGGCACGCCTAACGTGGCGGGCGTGATTGGCCTGAGCGCGGCGCTGGAGTGGCTTGGCGACATAGACTTGTTGAAAGCGGAAAGCTACAGCCGCGGGCTTGCCACGCTTGCTGAAGCGGAGCTGTCAAAGCGCCCGGGTTTTCGTTCTTTCCGCTGTCAGGATTCGAGCCTGCTCGCCTTCGATTTTGCAGGCGTACACCACAGCGACATGGTGACGCTGCTTGCTGAATATGGCATCGCGCTGCGTGCGGGCCAGCACTGCGCTCAGCCTTTGCTGGCGGCGCTGGGGGTCAGCGGCACGCTGCGCGCCTCGTTCGCGCCTTATAACACCCAGGGCGATGTCGAAGCGCTGATTGCCGCGGTAGACCGCGCACTGACTATTCTGGTGGACTAGATGACAACAGGTTACCTTGCCGGGCATCCGTTCGGCGTTTCCATTACCGCCGACACGCTGCGGCAAACTTTTGGCCCGCTCACGCAGTGGGAAGACAAATATCGTCAGCTCATCCTGCTTGGCAAGCAGTTGCCTGCCCTGCCGGAAGATCTAAAGCGCGAAGAGATTGAAATACCAGGCTGCGAAAACCGCGTCTGGCTTGGCCACAGCCGCCAGCCAGACGGGACGCTGCACTTTTACGGCGACAGCGAAGGGCGCATTGTGCGCGGTCTGCTGGCGGTGCTGCTGGTGGCGGTAGAAGGGAAAGCGCCGCAAGCGTTGCTGGCGCACGACCCGCTAGCGCTCTTCGACGAACTGGGACTGCGCGCGCAGCTTAGCGCGTCGCGCAATCAGGGGTTAACCGCGCTGGCCGAAGCGGTGAAGCAGGCGGCTCGCGCAGGGTAATTACCGCGCCTCGCGCGCCGCTTTCGCCATCATTTTTTTCAGCGCATGCGAGACCGCCACAAAGCCAAACGTGGCGGTTACCATCGTCGCCGCGCCGAAACCAGAGGCGCAATCCATCCGCTTCGGCCCTTCGGCCGTGCTTTTCATGGCGCACACCGTGCCGTCCGCCTGCGGGTAGACCAGCGCTTCGGTGGAAAAAACGCAGTCGACGCCAAGCTTGCCTTTGCTGTTTTTCACCACGCCAAAGTCGCTTTTCAGCCGTTCGCGCAGCTTCGCCGCCAGCGGATCCTGAATGGTTTTCGCCAGATCCGTCACCTGAATCTGCGTCGGGTCAATCTGCCCGCCCGCGCCGCCGGTGGTTACCAGCGGAATTTTATTACGCCGGCAGAATGCGATAAGCGCCGCTTTAGGCCGCACGCTGTCGATGGCGTCGATAACGTAGGTGAAGTCCTGGTTCAGGTGCTGCGCAACGTTGTCGGCCGTGATGAAATCATCCACCACCGTGACCCGACATTCCGGGTTAATCTGCCGGATACGCTCCGCCATGACTTCCGCTTTCGCCAGCCCCACGTTGTCGCGCAGCGCATGGATTTGCCGGTTGGTATTGGTAATACAGACGTCATCCATGTCGATAAGCGTAATGGCGCCAATGCCGGTGCGGGCCAGCGCTTCCGCCGCCCACGAGCCGACGCCGCCGATACCGACGACGCAGAAATGGGCGTTGGCGAAAAGCTCAAGCGCGGTTTCGCCATATAAACGGGCGGTGCCGCCAAAACGGCTTCGCCAGGCATCAGTAAGAACGACTGCCATGATAACCTCGGGTAATACGAATGAGCGGGCGGCTGAACCGCCCGCGAAAGGCAGGGATTAACCGCTGAAGACGTTGCCCGCACCAGGCGCCGATTTCAGCACCCATACGCGACCATAGTGATTATACCATCCCGCGCGGTGTCCCGCGTCGGGGCCGATACCCTGATAAATATCGAAGTGCTGACCTTTAATAGCGCCGCCGACATCCAGCGCCACCATCAGGCGCAGCTCATATTGTCCGTTGAACTTGCCGTTGTTGTCCAGCAACGGCACTTCTGCAAGCAGCGTGGTGCCCGCCGGGATAATCGAACGGTCGGAAGCGACCGAAGCGCGGCCTATCAACGGCACCGCGCTCGCCCCTTTTACCGGCGCGTAAGACTGCGGTTTAAAGAAGACGAAAGAGGGGTTTTGCTCCAGCAGTTCACGCACTTCCGCTTCGCTGTGGGTTTCGCCCCATTGGCGGATCGCCTGCATCGACATATCCTCTTTTTTCACTTCGCCGCGGTCAATAAGCACCTTGCCGATGCTGCGGTAGGCGTGGCCGTTTTTACCTGCATAGGCGAAGAAATTGAGCGGACGACCATCGCCGAAGTCGATATAGCCGCTGCCCTGCACGTCCATAATGAAGTTATCCATCAGGGAGTTGCTGTAAGCCAGCACGTAGTTTTCACTCAGCGCCCCCGCGTAAATCTCGGCGCGGGAAGGCAGACGGCCGCGCTTGGGCGGCATGCGGTAAATCGGGTACTGGAATTCGCCCTGACGGGTGTAGCGCGCCTGCACGACCGGGGTGTAATAGCCCGTGAACTGCACGTTACCGTAATTATCCGCCCCTTCCATCTGCCAGGCGTCAATGCCGAACTGGCGCAGCGTGCGGGTGTCGCCGCCTGAGCGCAGCCACTCTTGCACGGCGTTATAAACGCTGCTCTGACTGCCGTATAAGCGCGGCGAGGCGTTACGAATTTCGCTGACCTGCTGGGAAAAATCGCCCGCGTTGATGGGCGCGCCCACGGCATCCGGCTGGTTTACCAGCGAGAACGGCTGATGAAATTTGCCATCTTTATATTGTTGACCGCGATCGGTCGGTTTAGAGGAACAGGCCGCGAGGATAGCCACCATCGCTCCTGTCGCCAGATATCTTGCCAGACGCCCTTTCATTACTCTCTCCAGGTTACCGCTTTCCGCAGGCGAAGATAGCAAACACGCGGGGTCAATGAAACGGATTCGCCTTAAGTAGAATCAAATAAGGATAAAAAATAAACAGATGGCGGGATATTTCAGCAACAGGGCGGACGAATAGCGGTTTGTTTTAAAAAAAGGTTGCATCGAGATGTCAGCAGAGTATAGTGCGCTTCCACGGACGCGGGGTGGAGCAGCCTGGTAGCTCGTCGGGCTCATAACCCGAAGGTCGTCGGTTCAAATCCGGCCCCCGCAACCAATAACGCGCCGTGCGCGACAATGTGAAGAAGTATGACGGACGCGGGGTGGAGCAGCCTGGTAGCTCGTCGGGCTCATAACCCGAAGGTCGTCGGTTCAAATCCGGCCCCCGCAACCAACAATAAAATGAACACCCTTTCGGGTGTTTTTTTATGCCTGAAATTTGCCAAAAGGCGCGTTAACCGCGCCTTGCCAGCGTTCCGCCATCGGCGAAATAGGCTTTAATCCCCGCCAGAATCGAAACGGCCACCTCTTGCTGAAACGCCGCGGTGCGCAGCTTTTTCTCTTCTTCCACGTTACTGATAAACGCAGTTTCCACCAGAATGGAAGGGATATCGGGCGCCTTCAGCACCGCAAAGCCCGCCTGATCCACGCTGTTTTTATGCAGCTTATTCACGCCGCCCAGGCGGTTTAATACCTCTTTGCCAAACTTCAGGCTGTCGGAAATGGTCAGCGACTGCACCATATCGAACATGGTGTGGTCGAGATAAACATCCCCGCTCTTGCTGACGCCGCCCACAAGGTCGGCGGCATTCTGCGTCTGCGCCAGATATTTCGCCGCGGCGCTGGTGGCCCCTTTTGTCGAGAGCGCAAAAACGGACGAGCCGCGCGCCGCCCGGCTGGTAAAAGCATCGGCGTGAATGGAGACAAACAGGTCGGCGCGCTGCTTCTGCGCCTTCGCCACACGCACTTTGAGCGGGATAAAGATATCCTCGTTGCGCGTCATATAGGCTTTCATGTTGATCTCTTTTTCAATCAGCGCCTTGAGCCGCCTTGCGATTTGCAGCACTACATCTTTTTCACGCGTTTTATATTTACCGATGGCGCCGGGGTCTTCCCCACCGTGCCCGGGGTCAATCATGATGACAATAGGTCGGTCGCGCCCCGCTTTACCCGGCTGCGGTCCACCCTGCGGCGTTTTTTGGTCGAGTTCGCCTTTATTGTAATCTTCCAGCAACGCCAGCAGCGGATCCTGCTCGCTGGCGCTGTCCGCCGGGTAGAGATCTATCACCAGACGCTCTTTAAACTCCGCCACTGGAGCAAGGGCGAAAAGGTGCGGCGTAACGTTCTTTTTCAGTTCAAATACCATGCGCACCGTTTTCGGGTCGAACTGCCCGACGCGCGCGGATTTGATAAAGGGATCGTTGTCGCTTATGTGGTTGCCAAGCCCTTTCAGCACGGAGTTGAGGTGTACGCCTTCGATATCGACTACCACCCGCTCAGGGTTGCTCAGCGCAAACTGGCGATACTTCAGTACGCGGTTAGATTCGAGCGTAACGCGGGTATAAGCGGAGGCGGGCCAGACGCGCACCGCCACCACCTGGCTTGACGCGGCGAAACCAATCTGGCTGACGCTTAATAACCACATGGCGCCCGTCCCCTGCAACAGCTGACGACGGCTTAAAGATTTACTGGAACCAGACATGCCTCTCCCGAGCAGAATAAAAACCAAACCCTGACATAACATCGTAAAAACAGGCGGAAAACTTTAGCGAATGGTGCTTTAGCTGTCATCTATAAAAGGGTAAACAATCACGTTGGGCGGCTTTTGCCCGATGTTCAGCGCTTGCATTGCGCGAAATTGTTGCTTGCATGGTGGGCAGGAAAAGAATAAAAATACATAAATTACGAATAATCATGCATTGAGGGGTTTAGCCGTGGTGAAGGAGCGTCGAACCGAGCTGGTCCAGGGATTCCGTCATTCTGTTCCCTATATTAACGCGCATCGGGGAAAAACGTTTGTCATTATGCTTGGCGGCGAAGCCATTGAGCATGAGAATTTCTCTAATATCGTCAATGACATCGGCTTACTGCATAGTCTTGGCATCCGGCTGGTGGTCGTCTATGGCGCTCGCCCGCAAATAGACGCTAACCTTGCGGCCCATCATCACGAACCGATTTATCACAAACATACCCGCGTGACGGACGCCCGCACGCTCGACCTGGTAAAACAGGCGGCTGGCCTTCTACAACTCGACATTACCGCGCGCCTCTCCATGAGCCTGAATAATACGCCGCTGCAGGGCGCGCATATCAACGTGGTAAGCGGCAATTTTATTATCGCCCAGCCGCTCGGCGTGGATGACGGCGTGGATTACTGCCATAGCGGGCGCATTCGCCGCATTGATGAAGAGGCGATCCATCGTCAGCTCGACAGCGGCGCGATTGTGCTGATGGGGCCGGTGGCGGTTTCCGTTACCGGTGAAAGTTTTAACCTGACATCGGAAGAGATTGCGACGCAGCTGGCCATCAAACTGAAAGCAGAAAAGATGATCGGCTTCTGCTCTTCGCAGGGGGTGATGGACGAAACCGGCGCTATCGTCTCCGAACTTTTCCCGAACGAAGCCCAGGCGCGGGTGGAAGCGCTGGAAGCGGCGGGAGACTATCACTCCGGCACCGTGCGCTTTTTGCGCGGCGCAGTGAAGGCCTGCCGCAGCGGCGTGCGCCGCAGCCATTTAATCAGCTATCAGGAAGATGGCGCGTTGCTGCAGGAGCTTTTCTCACGCGAAGGGATTGGCACGCAGATAGTGATGGAGAGCGCCGAGCAGATCCGTCGCGCCACGATTAACGACATCGGCGGCATTCTGGAGCTGATCCGCCCGCTGGAGCAGCAGGGTATTCTGGTGCGCCGCTCCCGCGAACAGCTGGAGATGGAGATAGACAAGTTCACGATTATTCAGCGCGACAACCTGACTATCGCCTGCGCCGCGCTCTATCCTTTCCCGGAAGAGAAGATTGGTGAAATGGCCTGCGTGGCGGTGCATCCGGACTACCGCAGCTCGTCGCGCGGCGAGGCGCTGTTGCAGCGCGTGGCAAGCCAGGCGAAGCAGATGGGGCTGAGCAAACTTTTTGTGCTCACCACCCGCAGCATCCACTGGTTCCAGGAGCGGGGCTTTACGCCCGTGGACATCGACTCGCTGCCCGAGAGTAAAAAGCAGATGTACAATTACCAGCGGCGCTCCAAAGTGCTGATGGCGGACCTCACCTAGCGCTCAGGCCGCGCGTAAGCGGCCTTCTATTCCTGAAAATGCGCCATCAACCCGCTGCGTCGCTCGGTACGGGTGGCGATAGCCTGCTCAAAGACCCGGTCATCGGTATAAAGCGAAAGCCGGCTGCGGGCGCGGGTAATGGCGGTATAAACCAGCTCGCGCGTCACAACCGGCACAAACTGACCGGGCAGGATCAACGCCGCGTGATCAAACTCCGACCCCTGTGATTTATGTACCGTCATCGCCCAGGCGGTATCGTGCGCCGGAAGACGGCTCGGCTGCACGGCCTTCACGGTGCCATCCGGCATAGGGAACCAGACGCGCAGCCCCTGCCCCCGGTCGAGCGCAATGCCGATATCGCCATTAAACAGCCCCAGCGCGCTGTCGTTACGGCTAATCATTACCGGCCTACCTTCATACCAGCGAGAAAGCGGCGCGCGCGTAATAACCCGCCGCTGCGCCAGCGCCTGCTCCAGCCGTTCGTTTAATCCGGCAACGCCGAAAGGCCCTTCGCGCAGCGCGCAAAGCAGCTGAAATTCGCCGAATGCCTGCAAAACCGTTTGAGGTTCGGCGCCTTCCTGCAACGACGCGAGAAAACGCTGATAGCCCTCCAGCGACTCGGCAACCATGCGCGTGTAATCTTCGCCGCTTTGCAGCGGCTTTTTGGCGATATCGTCAAAATTTTGGGAAAAGGCGCTGCGCGCCGCACGGTGGTCGCTGCCGTTGACCGCAAAAGCCAGCCGTCCGATACCGGAATGGCTGCCAAAGCGATAGCTTTTTTGCAGCAGGCAAAGGCAATCCCGCAGTTGGGCGGCCTGTTCGCTCTCTCCTGCGGCTATCTGGCAGCCCGTAATACGGCTTAACTCCTGCGCCCTGGCGGCGGTAAAGCCATGGCTGACGTAGTGACAAATGTCACCCAGCACGGCGCCGGCTTCGACTGAGGCGAGCTGGTCGCGATCGCCCAGGAAGATCACTCGCGCATGAGAAGGCAGCGCCGCGATAAGGCGCGCCATCATCGGCAAATCGATCATTGAGGCTTCATCCACCACCAGTACATCCAGATGCAGCGGATTACCCTCGTGATAACGCAGCCGCTGGCTGCCAGGCTGCGCGCCCAGCAGGCGATGCAGGGTGCTTGCGTCGTCCGGCAGCGCCTCTTTTTGCGTTTTCTCCAGCGGCAGACGGCGCAGCGCAGCGCCGAGCGACTCAGTCAGGCGCGCCGCCGCTTTGCCGGTCGGCGCGGCGAGGCGAATACGTGGAGGTTTGTCGCCCGCCAGCCGCACTATCGCCGCCAGCAGTTTTGCCACGGTGGTGGTTTTGCCGGTGCCGGGACCGCCGGATATCACCGAGATACGGCGGGTTAACGCCACCGCCGCCGCGACTTTCTGCCAGTCAACCTCGTCAGTTGGCGCAAAAAGTTCATTCAGCACCTGGTTTAGCTTCGCCTCATCCGCCGTGATGACCAGATTTTGCTGGCGGAAGAAGGCGGCGACCGCCTGTTCATGTCGCCACATGCGGTTGAGATAAAGCCGTTCGCCAATCAGCTTAAGCGGCGTTGGCGCGCCGTCTTCGCTGACCGCTCTTGAAGCCAGCAGCACCTCGCGCCAGTTTTGCGGATTGCCTGCGGCGTCGAATAACGCCTGCGCGAGCGGCTCCTGCTGCCTGCCGGGGAAGCAGTGCTCAACGCAAAGCCGGCTTACAGGCAGGCAAACATGCCCTTCACCTGCGTCGCGGCTGACCAGCGCTGCGGCCAGCATCATCGCGGGCTCTTCATTGCTCGCTACCATCATGGCGAACTGCGCATCCAGCGGACGCAGCAGCTTGTGCCGGACCGCCTGTTGAATAAGTTCCTGCATCTTCATGACGCTACCTCCTGCTCACCGGCAAACAACGCATCCATACCTTCTACCAGCTCAAGCGCCGGGCGGGTGGTGAAAATGCCCTGCGAAGCGTCATCACCCGTGACCCCGCGCAGAAAAAGATAAATTACGCCGCCAAAATGGCGCTCATAGTCATAATCCGCCAGCCGGTGGCGCAAATAGCGGTGCAGCGCCAGCGTATAAAGCTGATATTGCAGATCGTAACGGTGCGACTGCATCGCCTGCGCCATCGCGTCGCGGGTATAAGCCGCCGGGCTGTCGCCAAGCCAGTTCGATTTATAATCGAGCAGGTAGTAACGCCCCTGCCAGCGAAACACCAGGTCGATAAAGCCTTTCAGCATGCCGCGAACCTGACGGAAATCGAGTGGCGGGCAGCCAGCGGAAAGCGGATCGTGACGGCGAATCAGCGCGTCCAACGCCTGCGGGGCGAGCGTGGCGTTAATCGGCACATAAAACTCCAGCTCCACCTGTTTGTCCTTCGCAGCGAGCTGATTTAACGATACGCCGCTATCATTTAGCGGCGCGCGCAGTACGCTTTCTATCCACTGCGTCATAACAGGCTGCCAGCTTTCGTCAAAACCACCCAGCAAAAGCTGCTCGCTGACCCATTCCTCCCGCACAGGCTGGGTGAAGTCCAGGTTTTCAAACAGGCCGTGCAGGAAAGTGCCTGGCGAAGCCCCGCGAGGAAAGGTGTGCGGCGTCATCGCCGGCGCGCTTTGCGTCTCGCGATCGCCTGCCGCGTCGATATCAAGCTTCGGTACCCAGTCCTGGGCAAAAGTGGGGCCGTGCTGCTGTAACCCGGAATAGCTGGTGACGCGCCATTCATCAACGATACGACGCTGCAACTCACGCGCAGCGAGGCTCAACGCTTCGCCGGGCGGCGGCGTCCAGGGGCTGTTGTCCGGCTCTGCCGGCTCGTTTAAGGCGATAGCATCATCGCAGAGAGCCTCCAGGCAGCGTTTGAGGCCGTTTGCATCCAGCGCCTCGCCTCGCTGAATAAGACGCCCAAGCGCGCTACGGTGCAGATCGGTTTCACCATTCTTCGCTCCGCGGCTGCGAAAAAGCGGCGCAATGCCCAGACTGCAATGCCAGACCGAACGGGTTAAGGCGACATAAAGCAGACGTAAATCCTCCGCCAGCCGCTCCGCCTCGGCAAGCTCCACGCTGCTCGCGTCGTTGCTCAAATCCAGCACTGCCGCAAAGGTTTCGCGGTCATGGTAAAAACCCATTTTTTGTTCGCGGAAGTCGGCGATAAAAGGCAGCCAGACCAGCGGATATTCCAGCCCTTTGGATTTATGGATAGTGACTATCTGCACCAGATGCTTATCGCTCTCAAGGCGCAGTTGCTGGCTGGCGGCGTTCGCATCCGGCTCGGCGATATGCTGCGCCAGCCAGCGCACCAGCGCGTACTCGCTGTCCGCTTGCGCGGAAGCCTCCTGCAATAATTCACTCAGGTGCAGAATGTCCGTTAACCGCCGCTCGCCACCTGGCGTCGCCAGCAGGTTTTCCGCAACCTGACGCTTTGTCATCAGCACGCGCAGCATAGGCATTACGCCGCGCTTAAGCCAGATTTGTCGGTAGCCGTCAAACTCTTCGACCAGTTCATCCCAGGCGCTTTCATCGCGGTTAAGCGCTTCGATGGCCCGCGCGTCCAGCCCGAGCATGCTGGCCGCCATTGCGCTGCGCAGGCGGGTTTCCACCTCCGGCGCCAGTACGGCCTGCAGCAGCCAGAGCAGTTCCAGCGCCTCCTGAGTGGCGAAGACGCTGTCGCGATTCGAGAGATAAACCGAAGGAATATTCAGCGCATTCAGCGCCTCGCGCACGACCGAAGCTTCAATACGGTTGCGCACCAGCACGGTGATATCGGAAGCCTGCACCGGCCTTGCTTCATCGCCTTTGCAAAGCAGCGCCTCGCCGCGCAGCCCTGCCGCCAGCCAGTCGCGGATCTGGTGGGCGCAAACCTGCGCCATATATTGTTGGTAATCGCTTACTCCGGCGCCTTCGCCCTCCATTAACCAGAATCTCATGGAAGGCTGGGTCTGGCCGTGCATAGTAAAACGCAGCGACTGATTGCGCGGCGCGGATTTTACCGGCTGGAAAGGAATATCCTGAAACAGAAAAGGATTATCGAGCAGACTAAAAAGTCGGTTAACGCTTTCCACCATTCCCGGCGCGGAACGCCAGTTGGTATCAAGAGTATAGTGAGCGCTAACTTCGCTACGCGCCTTCATATAAGTAAAGATATCTGCGCCGCGAAACGCGTAAATCGCCTGTTTCGGGTCACCAATCAGCAACAGCGCGGTATCAGGCTGGCCAAGCCAGATGCGACGGAAGATACGGTATTGTTGCGGGTCCGTATCCTGAAATTCATCGATCATCGCCGCCGGATAACGGGTACGGATAGCCAGCGCCAGCGCGTCGCCTCCTGGCTGATTCAGCGCTTCATCCAGTCGACTTAACATGTCGTCGAAGCCAAGCTCGCCGCGACGGCGTTTTTCCTGGGCGACGGTCGCGCGGATCTCCGCCATCGCCCGCGCCATTACCAGGTCGCGGATGGTTAATGGCTCCAGCAACAGCTCGTCGATCGCTTCAAATAGCGGATGGCGAGGCGGCTCGCCCTTTTTCGTTTTTTCAATCAGGTTGGACTGAGCGAATTTGCCCAGCGCGTCCGGCAACTGGTAAGACTGCGTTTCTTCCTGCGCCCAGGCGTTGACCTTATCAAGCCAGGCAGGCAGGTTTTTACTGCTGAAGCTTCGCTTATCGACGCCGGAACCGGCGATCATGGCGCCAATCTCATCCGCAAGCGAACGCCACTGGCTTTTAATCTGATCGATACGGTCGATAATTTGTTGATGCCGCGCCTCCAGAGTTTCCGCATCCTGCGGCGGCGCTTTAATTTGCGGCGCTTCGCCATGCAAAAAGCCGCTGATATCGCGCAGCAGCGACTCCGGCCCGTCCCACAGTTCGCTGATGGCGCGGGCGACTGCTTTAGGCAGCGGGTAACAGTGGCGCCGCCAGAAATCGGCGCACGCCTGGTAGCGCAGCAGAGATTCATCTTCAATCAGCTGCTGTTCAAATGGCATACCGGACTCAAAAGCATTCAGGCTCAGCATGCGCTGACAAAAGCCGTGAATGGTAAAGATAGCCGCTTCGTCCATCTGCCGCTCCGCCAGCAGCAGCGTTTGCGCCGCGTGACGCTTATCCGGGATTTCATCCAGCAGCCGCTGATAAAGCGGGTCGTCGGTGCGTTCGCGCAGGCAGGCGACGCGCAGCTCGTGGATATTGCTGCGGATACGCCCGCGTAGTTCTTCCGTCGCGGCCTCGGTAAAGGTAACGACCAACAACTCTTCAACAGATAGCGGACGGGGATGGGCGTTCTCGCCGCCCAGCCCCAGCAAGAGCCGCAGATAAAGCGCGGCGATGGTAAAGGTTTTTCCGGTCCCGGCAGAGGCTTCAATCAGCCGTTCACCCAACAACGGCAAGCGAAGGGGATCAAGGGACTCTGCGCGTTCATCGGTCATTCTTTGTCACTCATCAGGGGTAAAGATTGTTGCAAACCGCTGACGCTCTCCTGCACTTCCCAGCCTTGCGGCGCGGCGTATTCCGCCTTGCCGTTATGAATACCGGAGACCTGAGACAAAACGGCCATGCCGGTAGGGTCAATCACAGCCTGATGGAAGAAATCGGCCAGTTTTTGCGGCGTCAGCGTTTTAATTTCCGCGATTACTTTATCACGTGAATCAAAAGCCATATTCCCCCGGTCAAAATCTTTACTTACCCGAGAGGCTTCTTCCGAAAGCGTCTGGGGAGCCTGGAGCATCTGGTTGATAACGCCCTGCTGCGTTTGGGCGAACTCCTGCGGGTCGAGCTTACGCAGGCGCTCTTCCGCCGTGGCGAAGAAGGCTTTATACCGCTCCCACAGGAAAGCGGGCTGCTTATCGCTGCTTTGCAGCAGGAAACCCAGCCCCCACTGGCGGCCAATGCCCATCGGGAAAGCGAAAACGGCATATCCTAGCTGTTCCTGAGTGCGCAGTTGGGTATAGAACCAGGGCTGAATAATCTGGCCAAGCAGCGCGCTGTAAGCGGAGCTGACGGTTTCGTTATACCCTTTCGGTACGAACACCGCTGCTAATGCCGAATCAGTGCTGCTGCCCGCTTTGTTAAAAATAACCTGCCGCTTTTTGTCCACCACCACGTCTTTATTACGGCACCACTCGTTGCCATTCGCGCCAAGCGATGTCTTTACATCATGGGCGAGCTTGCTGGCCTGCTCCGGCGTTATATTGCCAAGCATCAGGAATTCCGGCCGCCCCTGAGTTTTGAGGTTGTCACGATAACGCATGACCTCATGCAAGGTTATCTTATCCAGCAGCGCCCGACGCGCTTCGCGCTGAAAATAAGGCACCTGAGAAACCATCTGCACGGGCATAATAGCCTGCTCGTAGGCTTTGCCTTTATCTGCCGATTCCAGCATTCGGCTATACCAGGATTTCGCCTGCGCCAGCTGCTCTTCCGTTGCGCTGTAGGAGAAATAACCGTTCAACAATGCCTGGAAAAGCTGCGGCAACCGCTGCGTGTAACCGTTAGCGTTAAGCATCAGTCCATTGTTGGCATTGGTGGAAAAGCTGATGCCACCGACTGCCGCCTGATTGCTTAATTCGTCCAGCGCCACCCCAGCCAGATAATCATTAAGCGCGAACAGCACCTGATTTTTAGCACTGTCCATCGCCTGGGGATTACGCAGCACCATCGTGATGTCCGCTCTCGGCTCGCTGCTGAAATACTGGCTTGGGCTGTAAACCACGCGCAGGCCTGGCTCATTCACCAGCAACTCTGGATGAGCGAAAGCTTTTTCCGGCTTGATAAGCGTGAAATCATCCGGAATGTACGGGTTCAACTCGGGTAATTTAAGGGAAATATTATCCGCCTGTTCGCGCCAGCTTTTCAGCGTGGCGGCAGGAATTTTGTCCACCTGGTAAGGCGCATCGACAAAATAGGCCATTTTGTTATGCGGTTCGTCAGGGCTGATATACCAGACGCGGGCATTCTCCGGCGTCATCATTGCCAGCCGCGCGTTAATCGCCTGCGGATCGTAGCGATCAGCAATGTTGACCACATCCAGCGTGTGCTCAACCGGCACGCGGATCATGGTGTCCGCCAGCCACTCCACATAATCCATATCCCGGGTGATTGAGGGATAACGGAAATCGAGATCAAGCACGTTCGCCAGTTCGTCGAAATAGCGTTTGTCGATGCCTTTTTCACGCAACTTATTCAAATAGCTGAAGACAGCGGCGACAACCCGGTCGCGCTGAGCCAGCCCTTTGTCCGTGAGAGTAACAGAGATAGCGAGCACGCCGCTGTTGCCGTTAACCACCGGATCGGAGTCGGCGCGTACGCCTTCGGCAAGCCCCTCGTTTTGCAGCCAGTCGGAGAGGGTGTCAGGGCTGCGGTTGCCAATGAGATAACCGATAAGCTCATCGGTTTTACTGCGAAACTGGTCGCTATTGTTATCAATGCGAAACTCTACGCGCACAACCTTGCGCGGCATAACCGGCACATAATGAATAATGAGGCCTTTCTGCGCCTCGGTCACCACAGGTACGTTTATGGCGGGCTTTTCAATATTTTTGTTCGGCACGCGTCCGTAAGTTTGTGCCGCAAGCTTCGCCAGTTCCGGCAAGGGCCGGTTACTGTAGATCACCGCTTTCATCAGATTGGCGGAGTAATATTTATCGCGAAAGGCCACCAGCGCTTGCTGCAACGGGCTGCCAGGCTTATCACGCAGCGTCTCAAGGTTACCGCCGGAGAAGCGCGAACCGGGATGGGCCGGATTAAGCGTTTCAGCGCTGACCTGCGCCATGCGCATACCGTCGCGAGCGCGAGCCATCGTCAGCTCAGCATTTACTGCGTTACGCTCGCGTTCAGCATAGATTTTCGCAAGCGTGGGTTCAGCAATCGCATCCGCCAGTCTGTCCACTGCCCCATCGAGCGCGTCGTTTTCCACTTCCAGATAAAATGCGGTGCGATAAGGGGCGGTGCTGGCATTGTGACTGCCGCCATGCATTTTGAGGTATTCCGCAAGGCTTTCGGGCTGCGGATACTTTTTCGAACCCATCAGCGTCATATGCTCAAGGTAGTGGGCAAGGCCGAGATGGGCATCTGGATCTTCCAGCGAGCCTACGGGCAACACGAGCGCCGACAAGGACTTAACCGCTTGCGGATCGGAGACCAGCAAGACCACCATACCGTTATCCAGGCGAATGGCCTGATACTGGCGGTTATCTTTTTCGCTTTTACGGATGGTTTCCTTGATGGGTTGCCAACCTGTATCTGCCTGAGTGAGAGGGGCCCAAAGGGCGACGGATAAACAGAGCGCTTTAAACCAGGTCTGGCAATCAGGCATTTACGAACCTCTTAATCACAAAAACTCCTGAGCTTTTCATCATTAACGACAGCTTTCCCGTTACGGGATGGTTTTGTATTTTTGCATCAGCCCTGAGCAAGATGCGCATGATAAAGGAAACGGATCCTGTTGCGCAATTTTTATACAGAAACGTTATTTTTGATTGAATCTGAAAAGTGGCAGCAGATAGCGCTGCGCTTCACGAATAATGGCCTCGTAATATTCCGGCTCCAGGTTGCGCCAGAGGCGCTGGTACCAGATATCCGCCCCTTCGCCTTCCACCATCTGGTTGCCAGCCCAGGCCTGCAATAGCTTGTTGCGCGCTTTCTGCTGCGTCTCTTCATCCCATGCGATGGTATTGCTGGCCGGGTCGTAACAGGCCTTAAGCCATTCGCCGCCGCTCTGAGAAAGCAGAACCAGCGGACTGCTCATTCCCTGTTTATACCCTTCAATCAGCTCGCCGAGATAACCGCGCGCCTCCTCCGCCGCCAGCGGAGGAAAGCGCCACTGACTGTCCTTTCGTCCATAGAGGCGGCTGGTTCCCGTACCGCCGCTCGCACAGTAGACCAGATGCTCAAGCCAAAGTTGCATGCCGTGCTCAACCCTTAACAGGGACGGCCGCCAGCGCAGCAGCCCATCCTCCTGCACATGCTGCAACCAGCCGGTAAGCTGCACGTTGTTCAGCGTAAGATCGATCTCAAGGTTTTCGCTGTTGCTGCGCTCGGCGGTCACCCTGTCCGCCAGCGTCTGCATCTCCATGAGCTGGCTTTCCCAGAAGAGTTCGCCAAACGCGCCGTATGGCAATTCGCCCGCAGCCCGGTAGCGACGGTAGAGCAAATCAGGGTCTTCTTTCTCAACCAGCGTATTCAATAGCTGCTGGTTAAGCTGATAACGTCCCAGGCTGTCGAGCGTGAAGGGTTCGGCATCCGGCAGTTCACTCTCTTCAGTACGGAAGTTCACCTTAAGCCGCATCTGGAAAAAAGCCCTTACCGGATGGCGCCAGAAGCGCTGCAACTGCTCGAAAGGCAGCTCTTCAACCGGCTCCGGCTCCAGCGCCTGGATAAATTCCGGGTGCGCCTCGCCCTGATCGCTTGCTGCCGGCAGCCACTCGCGCGCATAGCTTTGCAGCTCGCGGGCGGGCAGGAAATTCTCCGCATCGAAAGGCGTGCGAGGATGCAGCCGCGTCAGGTGCGCTTTGACCCGCCGGGCGCTCTCGTCGCAGTTAAGCGCCTCGTCACCGGGCAGATAATGGCTCTGCGCCAGGTAGTCGATAAGCTCCTGAACCAGTACCGAAGGGTATTTTTCGCTGTTGTCCTGAATAGAGCGACCGATATAGCTGATATAAAGACGCTGCTGCGCTGAAATGAGCGCCTCCAGAAAAAGATAGCGGTCATCATCGCGGCGGCTGCGATCGCCGCGCAGCGGCTTCTGGCTCATCAGGTCAAACCCGAGCGGCGAAAGCGTGCGAGGATAGACGCCATCGTTCATTCCCAGCAGACAAACCACCTTGAAAGGAATAGAGCGCATTGGCATCAGCGTACAGAAGTTAACGGGCCCGGCCAGAAAACGCTGGCTGATACGCTCCTGGTCAAGCCGCTGCGCCAGTTCATCGCGCAACAGGTTCAGCGGCACGCTGGCGTCGTAATGCCCTGCGATGCCCTGCTCTATCATCTCCTGCCACTGCTGCTCAATAAGCGCCAGCGCGGCTTCCGTCTCTTCATCCGGCGCGAAAAAGCTTTCCAGCATATCGCGGCAAACGGGCAGCCACTCGGCCAGCGGCCTCGGCTGAGAAAGCCCTTTACGCCAGAGGTTAAGCTGCATCAGCAATTCGGCGAGATGCCCGACCAGCTCGGCTATCAACCCGCTGGACTCATCATAAGGCAACACTTCCTGCCATTCGCCGACGTGACTTTCCATGGCGTAGCCAAGCAACATGCGCGTCAGACCAAATTGCCACGTGTGCTGGCCTGTTGCCGGCAGCGCCAGTTCACGGACATTGTCATCGTCGATGCCCCAGCGCACGCCCGACTCATTGACCCACTGGCGCAGGTATAGCAAACCTTCTTCATTGATAGAAAAACGGGCGGCCAGTGCCGGCACTTCCAGCAGCGCAAGCACATCTTCAGAAACAAAGCGGCTGTCCGGCAGGGAAAGCAAGGTAATGAAAGCCTGCAACGCCGGGTGCGCCTGACGTGCTTTACGGTCAGAAATAGCCCAGGGCAGCCAGCGCTCGTTACTGGCGCTGCCGAAAACCGCCTGGATGAACGGGCTGTAGCTATCGATATCCGCCACCATCACGATAATATCGCGCGGGGTAAGTTCCGGGTCTGCCTCCAGCATCTGCAGCAGTTGATCGTGCAATACTTCCACTTCACGCTGCGGGCTGTGGCAAACGTGCACGGTCACGCTGCGATCGTCGGGATCTAACGGTCGTTTATTTTCGCTGCGCTCAAACTCCTCCAGCGTCACGCCCGCCAGCGCGTTGTTTCGCAGTTCAAGCAGGTCGTATTGCAGGCTGTGCAGCAAATTATCCGGCGTGACGTCAACGAACACATCCAGTTCTTCAAAGTGCTCCAGGCCCGAAAGCAGATAGGTATAGTCGCGGCCCAGCTTGCCCCAGGAGGCAAGCAGCGGATTTCCCACTTCCTGCTCGCCCTCTTCGTTGAAGAGCGAAAAGGCGGTTTCGTTATCCTTAAAGAGCGGTGAGGTGCCGCTCTGTGCGTGACGCTGCCGCTGGCGACTCATCAGCCTCGCCAGAAATGCCGGATCTTTAATGTCGCCCCAGTAATAGCGGCAGGGGTTAGTGAACAACAAATGCACGTCGATGTGTCTGCCAAGCGCCTGCAACGCCTGCAGATAAACAGGCGGGAGGGCGGAAATTCCGCAAATAAAGACGCGTGCAGGTAGCCCCGGCGGACATTGCTGGGCGTTTTCCAGCGTTTCGATAAAGCGCTGATAGAGGTTGGCGCGGTGCCACTGCGGCTGGCCCAGCTGTGCGGTATGTTCTACCAATGCTTTCCACAGCGGCGCCTGCCACTGCTGCGCATCGCCAAGGCCTTCGATCTCCTGTCCCGCCTCCCAGCGTGTCAGCCATTCCGGGCGGTAAACCAGATACTGATCGTAGAGATCCGCCACGCGGGAAGCGAGCTGGAAGAGCTTGCGTTTATCGTCGTCGTCATTGAGGTAATGCCGCAGCATCGAAAACTCGGGGCGCGACAGCATCGCCGGAAGCAGCGTCATTAACTTCCAGCTCATGTTCTGTTTGGTAAAAGCGCTCTCTTCCGGAATATCGCGCAGCACGCGCACAAACATATCCCAGATAAAGCTTGCCGGCAGAGGAAAGGTAATGTTGGCGGCAATACCGAACTTCTGCGCGAGGGTCATCTGCAACCACTGCGCCATACCGGTGCTTTGCACCAGTACGACTTCTGGCTCGAAGGGATCGTCAAGCGGCTGGCGTTCAACAATGAACTCCATGATCGCTTCCAGCACATCCAGCCGGTTGGAGTGATAAACCCGTAACATAAAATCTCCTGACTACTGACCAGATGGGCAGTGTAAGCGGGCCAATTGCCCTTGCCTGCCTGTTGGGCTGGTAACAATAACCGAAATGCTGACACATCCCGCCGATGATGTCTGCAACCTCGTTGCTTTCCATCCCTGCGGTAGCGCTGGCGGTGCGATTTCTGTTTGCTGACTCGCAAAACGCCACAGCTGGCGGGCTTGCCACTGCGACTGAAACCCCATCGCCAACGACCGGTAAAATCCACTTAAAGAAACGGTAACTATGATGAAAAGCACCATAGCGACCAGCACTTCCGGCAGGCTAAAACCCGCCTGGCTTACGGCGCGACGGGAAGCTGACATTGCGAAGCCTCCTGCGGACAAAAATCGATCCAGCCGCGAGCACGGTATTTTATTCCAGCGGTTACGGGCTCGGCCCAGCGCCACAACGTGAGCGAGTGGCTATCAACTGCCGCCTGCGCCGCCACGATGGCTTCGCCTTTTACTGTCCGCTTCGCGCAAGCGCGCCCCTTATACGCCGAAAAGGCCTGGCACTGCCACTCCTGATTAAGCCCCCAGCGCTGTTTTTCCGCCCAGGCGAGCGTTGAGACAGCGGTGGAAAACTGCTTCAGCGCCAGACTTTCGCTGGCGACAGAAGCAAACCGGGCGCTGAGCTGCTGTTGCAGGCCGCTCAGCATAAAGGAACCCAGTAATAGCAGCAGCAAAACAGCCGAAAGCGACGAGACGCCTCTCTGTTGACTGGTCATAAGTTGTACCCGACAACGCTATGCTCAATGTTGACCAGCGAACCGCCCTGGTCAGGCGGCGTGACCGCAAAACGAATAATTAACAGCGGCGGCAAGCCGCTGCGCGCCTGCTTCTGTACGGTGAACGCATCAAAACGCATTTTTTGCGGGTCGGTCATTTTCTCCCAACCTTTACCGTCACACTGAGTTGCGCCGCGCTGAGTTTCCAGGCTTTTATCCCGCAAGCGGTAACCTGTCTGCTCCGAGTCAACGGAAGAGGATTCCCATCTGCCATTGCTGTTGGCATCCCACTGGAGGATGACGCATTGTCCGTTGGCGGCAATTTTCAGCGGCTCTCCAGCACAGTCGCCATGGCAATAGCCTGCACGCTGAAGCTGTTTGCCTACAGCAAAAGCGAGTTGCCATAGCTCCTCCTGCATCGCCGCCTGCTGCGTCTGGCGCAAAACGCCAAGGTGCAAGGCTGGCAGCATCCGCACCGCTCCCAGCAGCAGAGCGCTGCTGATGCCGAGCGCGATCAGAGTTTCCAGCAGCGAGAAGCCTTTTATTTTTACTGACATGACGGGCTCCCGCCTGCCGGACAAAGCCGTATGCGCCCCCAGACGGAGATAATGACGCGCCACTCCCCCGCCGGACTGCGCAGTAAGATATGGCCCGGCCAGGCGGTATTACGCAGGCCGTAAAAAGCCAGCTCAGGCGTCACTTCGACAGCCTCCACTTCGGCCCAGCGTGGTATAAACAGCCCCTTTATGCCTGCCCGGCAGCTTCTCTCCTCTGCGGCTTCGCTGCCGATGCACCATGTCTGCCCCTCTCGCTTAAGCCAGAGTTTATGGTCGCGGTTATGCCAGTTGGCGTCTTCGCGTAATTGCTCAAGAAAGTTCCTTAGCTGACCTGCCGTTTGCCAGAGGCGCTGCTGTTCCTGCCAGCGCTGCCAGCCATAAAGGCCGCCTGCGCTCACTATCGCGACAATTGTTATCACCAGCATCATTTCAATCAGGCTATAGCCCTGCTCGTTTCTGTTCATGACGGCAGTCTGCCAGCAGATGAAAAAATCACGAGCGCCGTTTTTCTTTTTCAGAAGGCGTCCCGGAAGAAATTCAGCCTGTTGCAGGTTATTGCATGTAACGTGGAAGACAGCTCGGGAGAATGAAACGAGAGGAAGAAAAACCGGCGCGCAGATGCGCCGGTTATGGCAGCCTGTTTAAATCGCGACAGGCGCTTTGATAGCGGGATGCGGGTCGTAACCTTCTATCTCAAAATCGTCAAAGCGGTAATCGAAAAGCGATTCCGGCTTGCGCTTAATGATGAGCTTAGGCAGCGGGCGCGGCTCGCGGGTAAGCTGCAAACGCGCCTGCTCCAGATGGTTGCTGTACAGGTGCGTATCGCCGCCGGTCCAGACAAAATCGCCCGGCTCAAGATCGCACTGCTGCGCCATCATATGCACCAGCAGAGCGTAGCTGGCGATATTAAACGGCAGGCCGAGGAACACGTCGCAGGAGCGTTGATAGAGCTGGCAGGAGAGCTTGCCGTCCGCCACATAGAACTGGAAAAACGCGTGGCAGGGCGCCAGCGCCATTTTATCCAGCTCACCCACGTTCCAGGCGGAAACGATAATGCGGCGAGAGTCCGGATCGTTTTTCAGCTGGTTCAGCACAGTGGTGAGCTGGTCGACGTGACGACCATCCGGCGTTGCCCAGGCGCGCCACTGTTTGCCATAAACCGGCCCCAGATCGCCGTTCTCATCCGCCCACTCGTCCCAGATAGTGACGTTATTTTCGTGGAGGTAAGCGATGTTCGTGTCGCCTTTTAAGAACCAGAGCAACTCATGAATGATGGAGCGCAAATGGCAACGTTTCGTCGTCACCAGCGGGAAACCCTCCTGCAGGTTAAAGCGCATCTGGTGGCCAAAAATAGAGAGCGTGCCGGTGCCGGTACGATCGTTTTTCGGGGTGCCCTCGTGGAGCACCTTATTCATCAATTCAAGATACTGTTTCATTACGTCTCACGAAATTTGCTGCTGCGGCGGGCGGCGGTAAGCCCAGACCATCATGATAATGCCGGCGATAATCATCGGGATGGAAAGAATCTGCCCCATGCTGATGTATTGCACCCACTCGCCGGTAAACTGCGCGTCAGGCTGGCGGAAGAACTCCACGATAATGCGAAACGCACCGTAGCCAATCAGGAACAATCCCGAAACGGCGCCGGTCGGGCGAGGTTTACGAATAAAGAGATTCAGAATAATAAACAGCACTACGCCTTCCAGCGCCAGCTCGTAAAGCTGGGACGGATGACGCGGCAGTACGCCGTAAGTATCGAAAAGCGACTGCCATTCCGGGTGCGCCGGCAGCAGCGCCATATCCTCGCCGCGGGAGCCGGGGAAAAGCATCGCGAACGGGAACCCCGGATCGACCCGGCCCCACAGTTCGCCATTGATAAAGTTGCCAAGACGCCCGGCGCCGAGGCCGAAGGGGATCAGCGGCGCGATAAAATCGGAAACCTGGAAGAAAGTGCGCTTAGTGCGTTTCGCGAAGATAATCATCACCACGATGACGCCGATAAGGCCGCCGTGGAAGGACATGCCGCCGTCCCAGACGCGGAAAAGATAAAGCGGGTCGTCGAGGAACAGAGGCAGGTTATAGAAGAGGACATAACCAATACGGCCGCCGAGAAACACGCCCAGGAAACCTGCGTAAAGCAGGTTCTCTACTTCGTTTTTCGTCCAGCCGCTGCCCGGACGATTGGCGCGACGGACAGCGAGCCACATCGCAAAAACAAAACCTACCAGGTACATCAAGCCGTACCAGTGCAACGAGATCGGTCCGATGGAAAAAATTACCGGATCAAAATCGGGAAAATGCAGATAGCCACTCTTCATCTGTCACCACAAGTCGTTGTTATTCCGCTGAAAGTGGACAGCGGTAATATGCTGCGCGCCTGATTCCGGGCGCTCCCAAAGTGCCGAATCATAGCATAAAGCCCGCCTTGAGACGGTGGGAAGTTGTAAAAGATGTGTAAGAGTAAAAGGGTTACAGGCCGCCGCGGATCAGGCCGCCCATACCGCGACGCTCCATAAAGGCCGCCACCTGATGGCGCACTTCGGCCGCCAGTTGCGCCTCAAGGCTGCGTTGCGCCAGCTTCTGCGCCTCCTCAAGCGTAATATGACGCAGCAGATATTTTACACGCGCCACGGAACGACCGTTCATCGACAGATGGTGGAATCCCATTCCCACTAACAGCGCCACGCACATGGGGTCACCCGCCATCTCGCCGCACAGGCAGAGATCGATGTTATTACGCCGCGCCTCGGCGGCTATCAGGTTGAGCGCCCGGAGCATGGCCGGATGCAGGCTGTCATAAAGGCTGGCGACCCGGGTGTTGTTTCGATCCACCGCCAGTAAATACTGGGTTAAATCGTTGGTGCCGACGGAGATAAAATCTACGCGGCTCGCCAGCTGCGGCAGCATGAAGATCATGGACGGCACTTCCACCATGACGCCGACGCGCGGTTTAGGGATGGCGTACCCGAGCATCTCTTCCACTTCCCGCCCGGCGCGGTCGATCAAACGACGCGCTTCGTCTACCTCGTCAATACTGGTGATCATCGGTAGCAGAATGCTGAGATTGCCGGTCGCCGCGTTGGCTCGCAACATAGCGCGCACCTGGATCAAAAAGATCTCTGGCTGATCGAGCGTGATGCGAATGCCGCGCCAGCCGAGGCAAGGGTTCTCTTCGCTAATCGGCATATAAGGCAATTGTTTATCGGCGCCGACATCAAGCGTGCGCAGCGTGACGGGTTTGTCATTAAACATCTGCAGCATCCCTTGATACTGCGCGACCTGTTCTTCCTCGGAGGGAAAACCGCTTTGCAGCATGAAAGGAATTTCAGTGCGGTAAAGACCGATGCCGTCGATACGACTGCCGAGCTTCTCTTCGTGCTCCGGGCTGAGGCCCGCATTGAGCATTACCTGTACCCGCTCGCCGCTTTTCAGCTCGCCGGGCTGTTCGACATCCCCTTCCGCAAGGCGGCTCAGCTCGTTCTCTTCGGTGACCAGCCGCTGATATTCCTGCAGCAGAACGGGTTCCGGGTCCACCAGCAGTTCGCCGCGGTAGCCATCCACAACCAGCATGCGATGATGCAAAACTGAGGGCTGAATATCGGCGCCCATAACGGTTGGAATGCCAAGCGCGCGCACCATAATAGCGGCATGCGAGTTGGCCGCACCGTCGCGAACCACTACGCCGACCAGCCTGTCCTGCGGCAATTCGGCAAGCGTAGTGGCGGAGAGTTCATCAGCGACCAGAACGAAACGCTCAGGCCAGGTATTCGGCCCCTGAATGTTGTCATCAAGATGAAACAGCAGGCGCTGTCCGAGCGTTCGCAAATCACCGGCCCGCTCTTTAAGATAGCCATCGGTCAGGGCGGCGAATTGCTCGGCAAATTTTTCAATGACCTTTTTAACCGCCCACTCCGCGACCGAGCCTTTGTCGATTTCGCTATAAAGTTCCCGACGAAGTCGGGCGTCGGAGAGAAGATGCGAGTAAAGATCGAAAATAGCCGCCGTCTCTTTCTGCGCGCCTGCGGCAAAACGTTTGCTGTAGCGGCGAAACTCGGCGGAGGCCTCTTCCAGCGCCGCGGTGAGGCGCTCGCGCTCCAGAGAGGTATCAAGCGTGGATGCTTCGTAGACCTGCTCCATCAAAGGCAGCGTGGTGTCCATCCACCCCTGTGCTATCGCTACCCCTGGCGAGGCGGGCAGCGCGCGAATGCGGGTCTGCCGATATTGGCCAAACAGCGCGGTAAGCTGAGATTGGGAGAGGATCGCCGCCATTTGCGTGGCGAGCGTAACGAGGAAGGACTCCTCGCTTTCATCATACTGGCGCAGTTCGCGTTGCTGCACCACCAGCACGCCTAACAGCTGACGACGCTGAATAATAGGCACGCCGAGAAAAGCGCGATAACGCTCTTCTTTAACGGCAGGAATATATTTGAAGCTGGGATGTTTCTGGGCGTCCGCCAGGTTGATGGGCTCCGCAAGACGTCCCACCAGGCCGACAATCCCTTCATCAAAGGCAAGCGCAACGGTGCGGCCGCGCGGTTTTTTAAGGCCGCGCGTCGCCATCAGGTAGTAACAGCGCCTGTCGTGATCGGCTAAATAAACCGAGCACACCTCGGTGTCCATCGCAAGACAGATATCATTAACCAGGATGTTCAGCGCCTCGCTAAGGCGCGGGGCGCTGGCAACCTTCTCGACTATTTCTCGCAACCGGGTGAGCATAATTTGCGTGGCTTAACCTCTTTTACGTCGCCAGGCAGGAGAAGCGTTTCTCGGCGGCGCCGCTTCCTGCAAGGGCATCACTACGCTTGCGAACTCTTTCATCACCCGACGATAGACATCGCGCTTAAAGGAGACAACCTGACGTACCGGATACCAGTAACTGACCCAGCGCCAGCCGTCGAACTCAGGTGTGCTGCTGGTCTGCATATTGATATCGGTGTCGTTGCTCACCAACTGCAGAAGAAACCATTTTTGCTTCTGGCCGATACAAACCGGCTTTGTGTCCCAACGCACCAAACGTTTTGGTAATTTATAACGCAACCAGTTGCGGGTAGTGGCGAGGATGCGGACATCTTTTCGTTGTAAACCTACCTCTTCGAAAAGCTCGCGATACATCGCCTGTTCCGCCGATTCGCCAGGGTTGATGCCACCTTGCGGAAATTGCCAGGAGTGTTGGCCAAAACGCCTGGCCCACATTACCTGCCCCTGACGATTACAGATCACGATACCAACATTCGGGCGGTAGCCATCATCATCGATCACCGGACTACCTCAAAATAAACCTGGATAGTAACGATTGTTTCATACTCCTTTGTGACGGTAAACCACTCTGTTGGGCGCGACTTCAAGGAATAAACCTTGAATAACTCACAAAAATATGCCGACTTATAAACAGAGACGAGGCGCAAGCCAGCGTTTTATTCACTTTTTCTGTGGATATCACTGTGTAGAAGTAGCTAATTTCCCAGGGAAAACCCAGGACAATTCTGTCCCGGCTCAAAACAGCCTTATGAATATAACCTTTGTTTTCAGTTAATTAAATAAATAACCCACCCTTTATGCCTACAAAACGTGACGAGCATCACGCTTAAGATCCTGGCGGTGATGAAAGATCGAACAGAGCCGTTTTTATCCACAGATTGTGCCAATAAGTTAGTCACAGGCTGGCGAAAAAGTGCAAAAACGGTTCGCGTCAAGGCTGTAAATCGAACCAGTAGTGGCTTCTTTTCACAGTTATCCCATTTTTCTGTGGATAACCTGGTGTAAGATCCTGTTCATTGTCAGTGACCAGATTGGGAAAACCCTTTTTTTATCAGGCCGGAATTGGTTTTTTTATTTAAAATAACTATTACAATCAACAGGCTGCATATGTTGCTCACAGCGCGGTAAACTCTGTCCACAAGCGCTCTTTTTGCTGTTCACTTTTTAACCTAACGGAAAAGCACCATGTTGTCACTCTCTCCCCTTCGCCAACCGCCGGAAGATGAAACGCAGCTGCTCGCGCAGGCTGGCCTGCTGGCAGGCATGACGCTGGGCGAACTCGCCGCCCTCGCAGGCTTGCCCATTCCACCCGATTTGAAGCGCGACAAGGGCTGGACAGGGATATTGCTGGAGTTATGGCTTGGCGCCAGCGCGGGCAGCAAACCGGAGCAGGATTTCGCCGCGCTCGGCGTAGAGTTGAAAACCATTCCCATTGACCGTCAGGGACGCCCGCTGGAGACCACTTTCGTCTGCGTTGCGCCGCTTACCGGCAATTCAGGCGTGGTATGGGAAACCAGCCATGTGCGTCACAAGCTAAAGCGCGTGCTGTGGATCCCGGTGGAAGGCGAACGCGCGATCCCCCTCGCCGAAAGGCGCGTAGGCTCGCCGCTGCTCTGGAGTCCTTCGGCGCATGAAGAGGCGCAGCTTCGCCAGGACTGGGAAGAGTTAATGGATTTAATCGTGCTTGGACACGTTGAGCGAATCACCGCTCGCCACGGCGAAGTATTACAGCTGCGTCCCAAAGCCGCGAACAGCAAAGCCCTGACGGAAGCGATTGGCGCTAACGGCGAACCTATTCTCACGCTGCCGCGCGGCTTTTACCTGAAGAAGAACTTCACTGGCGCGCTGCTGGCGCGACATTTTTTGTTATAAAGAGATTAAATTTTTACCCTGCGGTGTTGGATGCATATAATTAGCGTTTTCTTTATAAGCAGGACTTTTAGATGTTATTTGCATGGGTAACGGATCCCAATGCCTGGCTGGCGCTCGGTACGCTGACGCTGCTGGAGATTGTGCTTGGGATCGATAATATTATTTTTCTCTCTCTGGTTGTGGCGAAACTCCCCAAATCACAGCAAGGCAAAGCCCGAAAACTGGGGCTTGCCGGCGCGATGATTATGCGCCTGGCGCTGCTGGCTTCCATCGCCTGGGTTATCAAACTCACCCAACCGCTGTTTACCGTGTTAGGGCAAGAGATCTCCGCGCGCGATTTAATTCTGCTGCTCGGCGGCCTGTTCCTTATCTGGAAGGCGAGCAAGGAGATCCATGAATCTATTGAAGGCGAAGAAGAGGGGCTTAAAACTAACGTCCACTCTTTCTTCGGCGCGATTTTCCAGATCATGCTGCTCGATATTATCTTCAGCCTGGATTCTGTGATAACCGCAGTCGGCCTTTCCGACCATCTGTTTATCATGATGGCGGCGGTCGTGATTGCCGTAGGCGTGATGATGTTCGCAGCGCGCCCGATTGGCGAATTTGTCGAGCGTCACCCTTCTGTCAAAATGTTGGCCCTTTCGTTTTTGATTCTGGTGGGCTTTACGCTGATGCTGGAAAGCTTCGATATTCACGTACCTAAAGGCTATATCTATTTTGCGATGTTCTTCTCTATCGCAGTTGAAAGCCTTAATTTGATACGTAACAAGAAAAATCCCCTTTAATCTCAGGCGCTCCTTCGGGAGCGCTTTTTATTTCCCTTTAAGAATTGCCTGCTTTTTCGTCGCGCTTCGCTGGTTTTTACTAGAATAACCAGGTTAATCCATTCCATATCCCTATGAGGCGAATAACGATGAATAAATGGGCTGTAGTAATTTCCGCTGTGGGTCTGGCTTTTGCTGTTTCCGGCTGCAGCAGCGACTACGTTATGGCGACCAAAGACGGCCGTATGATCCTCACCGACGGCAAGCCGGAAGTGGACGATGATACGGGTCTGGTAAGCTACCGCGATCCGCAGGGCAACGAACAGCAAATCAACCGCGACCAGGTGTCACAAATCATTGAACGCTAACGTATAAAAGGCCAGTTTTTCCGCTGGCCTTTTCGTTTTTTGTGCGGCCTCCCCTTCCCCTTTTGGTCCCCCTCTGCCATGTTTATATTCCTTTGTCGGGAAGTGCCTGACGCAGTCTAAAAATAAGGAAGCCGGCTATGCATTATCACCGTATCCCTCATAGCTCACTTGAGATAAGTACACTGGGACTGGGCACCATGACCTTTGGTGAGCAAAACAGCGAAGCCGATGCGCATGAGCAGCTTGATTACGCGGTAAGTCAGGGGATAAACCTCATTGACGTGGCGGAAATGTACCCTGTCCCGCCACGACCGGAAACGCAAGGGCTGACCGAAACCTATGTCGGCAACTGGCTGAAAAAGCGTGGCAATCGCGAAAAGCTGATCATCGCCTCCAAAGTAAGCGGGCCGAGCCGCAACAATGACAGCGGCATACGCCCGAACCAGGCGCTGGATCGCAAGAATATCCGTATTGCGCTGGATGAAAGCCTTAAGCGTCTGCAAACCGACTATCTCGACCTTTATCAGGTGCACTGGCCACAGCGCCCGACGAACTGCTTTGGCAAACTGGGCTACAGCTGGACGGAGGGTGCGCCTGCCGTAACGATCCTCGAAACGCTGGAAGCGCTGGCTGAATACCAGCGCGCCGGGAAAATTCGCTATATCGGCGTCTCGAACGAAACCGCCTGGGGCGTGATGCGCTATCTGCACCTGGCGGAAAAGCACGATCTGCCGCGTATCGTGACTATCCAGAACCCCTACAGCCTGCTTAACCGCAGCTTTGAAGTCGGCCTTGCGGAAGTCAGCCAGTTTGAAGGCGTTGAACTGCTGGCCTACTCCTGTCTCGCCTTCGGCACGCTGACCGGCAAATATCTGAACGGCGCGAAGCCTGCGGGCGCCCGCAATACGCTGTTCAGCCGCTTTACGCGCTACAGCAGCGAGCAGTCGCAAAAAGCGGTGGCGGCCTATGTAGAGATCGCCAAGCGCCACGGGCTGGATCCGGCGCAAATGGCGCTGGCTTTTGTGCGTCGCCAGCCGTTTGTCGCCAGCACCCTGCTTGGCGCCACCACGCTTGAGCAGCTGAGAACCAATGTGGAAAGCCTGCATCTGGAATTAAGCGAAGAGGTCATGGCAGAGCTGGAAGCGGTGCATCAGGTGTATACCTACCCGGCGCCGTAAGGTCTGGGGTTCGTCTGTAAAAAAACCCGCCGGAGCGGGTTTTTTTATTACTGCTTGCGTCGCCAGAACCAGAGCCCGGCGATGGCCAGCGCAAAAATAGCGCCGAAGCCGACGCCAATGCCCACCACCGGGGCCCCTGCTTTTACCGCCAGGGAATAGAGCCCCAGCATCAGCAGCATGGCGGTGTTTTCGCCAAGGTTTTGTACCGCTATCGCATTCCCTGCGCCTACCGAGCGCTTACCGCGCTCCTGCAATAGCGCATTGAGCGGCACCACGAAAAAGCCGCCGAAAATGCCAATCAGCATCAGCAGCAGATAAGCAGGCAGCAGCGCCTGCTGGAGCGCGAACACGATAACCGCCACGCCAATCAGGATGCCCGCCGGCATGCAGCGCGATACGGTTTCAAGCGTCACCAGCTTCGCCGCCGCGCCCGCGCCAAGCACGATGCCGATCGCCACCATCGCGTTAAGGTAGGTCGGCGTGGCGTTATCGGTAATGCCGAGCGCCACCGGCACCCACAGCACCAGCAGGAAACGCAGCGTCACCCCTGCGCCCCAGAACAGGCTGGTGCCGACCAGCGAAAATCGCGTTTCGTCGTTTCGCCACAGCACCCGGCAGGCGTTAAAGAAGCTGCGGGTCATCGGCGTAAAGCGCCATGACTGCCCCGGACGCGCCGGGGCAAGCTTCGGAATAAACAGGTTCGCCACTACCGCGCCGGCGTAGACCAGCGCGCAAACCGCCAGCGCCGCGCCGATGTGCCAGTCCGCCAGCACCCCGCCCGCCACCGAGCCGACAAGGATGGCGGCGATGGTGGACGACTCCATCAGGCCGTTGGCTTTTACTAACCGGTCGCCGGTGGTCAGCTCGCCAAGAATGCCATACTTCGCGGGCGAGTAAGCCGCCGCGCCAATCCCCACCAGCGTATAGCCGATGAACGGATTAAAGCCAAGGCCGATAGCCGCCGCGCCAAGCAGCTTCAGGCTGTTCGCCACCATCATCACCCGTCCTTTGGCGAAACTGTCCGCCACCTGGCCGACAAACGGCGCGAAAAGGATATAGGCGGCGACGAATACCATTTGCAGCACCGGCTGGCTCCAGTCCGGGTAAAACTGCGCTTTCAGCACCGCCAGCGTGGCGAAGAGCAGCGCGTTATCGCCAAAGGCGGATAAAAACTGCGCGGCGATAACCGCCAGCATGCCGCGGGAAAAGAGCGACGTAGAATGGTTGGCATCATGCATGCGTCTGTTCGTCCTGGTCGACCATCGATTTGAGAGTAACAAAATCGGGCTTACCGCTGCCCAGCACCGGCAACTGCTTGAGGTAGCGGATATCGCGCGGCACCGCCAGCTCCGGCACGCCGTGGGTTCGCGCCTGCTGCTGGAGTTTTTCACGCGTCAGTTCGCTGTCGGTGGTAAACAGCACCAGCGCTTCGCCCTTGGCGGCATCGCTCTTGATAGCCGTGGCGTGCATTTTCTCCGGCGAAACCGCCAGCGCCAGCTGCTCCACCATTTCCAGCGAAACCATTTCGCCAGCGATTTTCGCAAAGCGTTTGGCGCGTCCCTGAATAACCACGTACCCCTGTTCGTCAAAGGTGACGATATCGCCGGTGTCGTACCAGCCTTTCTCGCTCTCGCCGTTGGCGTTCTCCGCCGTCGGCTCCTCCAGTACGCCCGGTTTCTCCACCCGCAGATAGCCTTTCATCACGTTCGGGCCTTTCAGCTGTAAACGCCCGCCCTGCTCAATGCCCGGCACGGCCAGCAGGCGCGCGTCCATAGAAGGAAGAATGCGCCCGACAGTGCCAGGCTTTGCCGCCATCGGCACGTTAATGGAAACCACCGGGGCGCATTCCGTTACGCCATAGCCTTCCAGAATGCGCAGGCCGAATTTGTCCTGCCAGATTTGCTTTGTGCTCTCCTGCAGTTTTTCCGCGCCAGCGACCACATAGCGAACGCGGTAGAAATCATAAGGATGAGCAAAGCGGGCGTAATGGCCGAGGAACGTTGAGGTGCCGAACAGCACGGTGCAGTTGCGGTCATAGACCAGCTCCGGCACCACGCGGTAATGTAGCGGGCTTGGGTAAAGAAAGACTTCCGCGCCGGTGAAGAGCGGCGTGAACAGCCCTACCGTTAAGCCAAAAGAGTGGAACAGCGGCAGCGCCGACATAAAGCGGTCGCGGGCGGTAAAATCGGCGATGGTGCGGATCTGCTCAACGTTTGCGAGCAGGCTTTTATGGCTGTGCACCACCCCTTTCGGGTTGCCTTCCGAGCCTGAGGTGAAAAGCACCATCGCGGCGTCTTCCGGCTGCTGCGCGACCTGCGCCAGGCGGGGCGCCAGCAGGTGGCCGAAAATCCACAGCTTATCGGCCGTGGTGATTTCGCCGCGCAGATCTTCAAGAAAGACCCAGCGAACCGAGGTGATTTGCTCAATCAAATGGCCAAGCTTGCCCTTCTCAATAAACTGACGGGAGGTAAAGATGGTTTTGATCTGCGCGGCGGTGATGGCGCTGTTAAGCCCTTTCACCCCGGCGGTGTAGTTCATCATCGCCGGAACGCGCGCGCGCATAGACGCGCCGAAAATCACGGCGGCGCTGATGGCGGCGTTGGGCAACATCAGGCCGATAGTTTCGCCAGGCTTGCTGTATTTATCGAGAATCCGGCCGACAAACAGCGTCTTTTTCAGCAAGCTGCGGTAGTTGTCCGGTTTAAAGTTGATATCTTCCAGGCAGTTTTTGCCTTCGCCGTAGCGGTGCGCCGCTGAAAGCAGCGCCTCGAACAGCGTTTCACGCGGACGCACCGCCATCCGCGCTTCCATCATAATCTGGTGCAGCATTTCCCCGGCCAGACGGCGGCGATCGCGCGCGCGCGGCGCATCCGGCATCGCAATGGTGGTGGGCGGCAGAATATGCAGGTCGATAGCCGGGAAGAGGCGACGTTTCACCAGCCCCTTCAGGCGGCTGGTAAAGGTGAGTTCTGCGCCTTCAATACGCATCGGTACAACCGTCGCGCCCGATTTCGCGGCGACGAACCCGGCCCCGTCATAAATTTTCATCAGCGAGCCGCTGACCGAAATACGTCCCTCCGGGAAAATCACCACCGGTCTGCCCTGGCCGATTAAGCGCACCAGTTGCTTGATGGACATCGGTTTTGTCGGGTCCAGCGGCACGAAATCGATAAACGAGGTCAGCGCGCGCATATACCACTGGCTGCTGATAGAGGTATAGACGGCAAATACAGGACGCACCGGTAAAAAGAGCGCCAGCAGGATCCCATCCATAAACGAGACATGATTGGGCGTGATTAAAACGCGCGGCTGACTCAGCGCCCGAATATCGCCGTGAAGCTGTACGCGGAACAGTATGCGAAAGAGGTTGCGGAAAAATCCAAATAGCATCTCAACTCCCTTTGTCTTCAGTTATCAAGGATGAAGTATAGTCGCGGCAGATTACACGAGTTGTCGGGGATGAGCGACAGTTGAAAGCCGGGAAAGGACGCGGGGAGTGGCTACAGCGACACAATTCGGAATAACGCGAGGCGGGTTGCAGAGGGCATGAACGAGCGTCAAAACCTGCGCATCCGCGAAGGCTTGGGTAATGCTTGTGGTCAGTAGTTAACTGACACCACCTGGCAATATCGCTGGTTATTGGCACCGGGCGATAAACATGCCGGCAATAAACCTGAATGACAGGCAAAAAAAAACCTGCGCATCCGCGAAGGCCTGGGTAATGCTTGTGGTCAGTAGTTAACTGACACCACCTGGCAATATCTCTGGTTATTGGCACCCGCAGATAAACCTGAATGACAGGCAAAAAAAAACCTGCGCATCCGCGCAGGTTGGTGTAATGCTTGTGGTCAGTAGTTAACTGACACCACCTATCAATACCTCTGGGATCTCAACTCTACCAGCGACGATTTCTCTGCCGCTACAGGCCAATCGCAACAGCCCATCGCAAAGTGTAACCAAAGGTTTTGTTTGACATTATTCCCCCTTTTTCCGTTACAGATGACAGAGCGCCGTCAGATGTAACAATTACACCCCGCTTTTGGATATGGTCCACAAAACGCGCCCATGTTTATGGCCAGTTGCTTGAAGTGGCGCGGTTTTTCCGTAACACTTAACCATGTGTAAACGTTTACCCATGCAGAAGGTATTTTATGGCGACTATAAAGGATGTTGCGCGGCTTGCTGGAGTCTCTGTCGCCACCGTGTCTCGCGTCATTAACGACTCGCCAAAAGCCAGCGATGCTTCCCGCCAGGCGGTGCTGGAGGCCATGGAAACGCTGAATTATCACCCCAACGCCAACGCCCGCGCGCTCGCACAGCAAACCACTGAAACCGTGGGCCTGGTGGTCAGCGATGTGTCCGATCCCTTTTTTGGCGCCATGGCGAAAGCGGTGGAACAGGTCGCCTATAACACCAACAATTTTTTGCTTATCGGCAATGGCTACCACAATGAGCTGAAAGAGCGGCAGGCGATAGAGCAACTCATTCGCCACCGCTGCGCCGCGCTGGTGGTGCACGCCAAGATGATCCCCGATGAAGAACTGGCGCCGCTGATGAAGCAAATTCCCGGCATGGTGCTGATTAACCGCATTTTGCCAGGTTTCGAGCGTCGCTGCGTGGCGCTGGATGACCGCTACGGCGCGTGGCTCGCCACCCGCCACCTGATTCAACAAGGCCACACCCGCATCGGCTACCTGTGCTCCAACCACGCTATTTCGGATGCCGAAGACCGGCTACAGGGCTATTACGACGCCCTGAAAGAGCACGGTTTGCCCTGCAACGAAAGGCTGGTGAGCTTCGGCGAACCGGATGAGAGTGGCGGCGAACAGGCGATGACCGAACTGCTGGGGCGAGGAAAACAGTTTACCGCCGTGGCCTGCTATAACGACTCCATGGCGGCGGGCGCGATGGGGGTGCTGAACGACAACGGCATTGACGTGCCGAAAGAGATTTCCCTTATCGGCTTCGATGACGTGCTGGTTTCACGCTACGTTCGCCCAAGGCTCACCACAATTCGCTACCCCATCGTGACGATGGCGACCCAGGCGGCGGAACTCGCGCTGGCGCTCGCCGATAACCGCACGCCGCCGGAAGTCACCCACCTTTTCAGCCCTACGCTGGTGCGCCGCCACTCCGTCGGCGCGCCGCTGGAGAATCAAAGCCCGTAGCGGTAGAGGTGAACAGATTTATCGGGATATTCCAGGGCGTCGCCAATGTATTGCCAGCCGGAACGTTCGTAATAATTTTTGCAGGCGGAATAGAGATAAAGTTCGGTAAAGCCAAGGCTTCGGGCAAATCCTGTCACCGTCTCCTGCAACATTCCCCCCAGCCCCTTGCCGCGCTGCGATTCATCAATATAAAGCGCGGCGAGCCACGGGAAGAGATCCTGGCGGCTGATTAAATCGCAGCGCCATAACCCGACCGTGCCCAGCAGCTTTTCGCCCTCGGTGGCGATAAACGTCAGCGGCAGCGCGCCGGGTTTCTGGCTGTGGTTAACGATGCTGGCGAAAAAGTCGCGCGGCTGCGCGGGGCCGAAAGCCTGCCAGAGCCAGTCGGTCACCTGCTCCGCGTGCTGCGGCGCGTCATAAAGCGGCTGAATAATCACTGCATTTTGCCCTGAAAAATAGGTACGGATTCAAACAAATAGCCGTCGAAATCGGGCGCATCGGCGTCTGAAAGCTCCAGCAGGCTGTTTTTGGTGTTTTCAAGATGTTGCCACATCGCCTGCCAGGCGCCCATGACATCGCGACGGCGCAGAGCGGCAAGAATGGTCTGGTGTTCGCCAAGCCATTTCAGGCGGTAGCTGCGGCTTTCAAGATGGGCGTGCAACTGCTGCCAGAGCGGGCTGCTGTCCATATGGCGCCAGATGCTCTCCACCGTGGCGAGCAGCATCTGGTTTTGCGAAGCGCCCGCCAGCACCAGATGAAACAGCTTGTAATTATCCTGGCTGCTGTCGCTCATCGCGATGGCGCGCTGCTCCTGCTCCAGAATGCGCTTAAGGTTGTCGATATCGGCTTTGGTGGCCATTTTCGCCGCGAAGGCGGCGATATTGCTCTCCAGCAGCTGGCGCGCCTGGAGCATTTCAAACGGACCGATGTCGCTGTTGAAAAAACGCTCTTCCTCAGTTTCATTTTCCGTAGGAATACGCATAACGTAGACGCCGGAGCCCTGGCGGATATCCACCGTGCCCTGCAGCTCCAGCATCAACAGCGCCTCGCGCACGATGGTGCGGCTGACGCCGTACTTTTCCGCAATATTACGCTCCGGTGGCAGCCTCGAACCGACAGGATAGTGGCCCTGGATTATCTGCTCCCTGAGGTCCTCACCAATCTCCTGGTACTGCTTTTTTTCGGGCGGAACAACCACCTTATCCACGATATCACCTGTGTACTGAATTGAGCCTGAGAAGCTTCCCCGCCTTAAATGCGGAAAAAACGCGCACTAGATTACCAGACTCAGCGCCTGATCGAGAACTTTCGCGCCGTTTAAGGTGCCATAGGCTACCGTATCGATAACGTCGATAGGGATGTGGTGCTCGTCGGTCAGCTTTTTATTTTCGGCAAGCTTGAAGCGCACCTGCGGGCCGAGCAGCACCGCCTGGATTTCGGCGGCGTGGCTTTGCAGTTCATCGCGCAGGTTTTGCTCCGGGATAGCGTAGATGCGGTACTCCAGCCCCCGCTCCGCCGCCGCCTTTTCCATTTTGGTCACCACCAGCGAGGTGGACATACCTGCGGAACAGCACAGTACGATACGTTTCATGGTCGCTCCTTATTTCCAGTCATCATCAATGTTCAGGGTCAGCGTGCGGGTTTCTCGAAGCGCCCGGTACCAGCCCGCCGATTTCTTAGCCCGTCTCGCCCGGTTGTTTTGCAGATCTATTTCAATCAGCCCATAGCGGTTTTTGAACGCGTTCATCGGCGAGACATTGTCGGTAAAGGCCCAGAGCATGTAGCCCTGGCAGTTCGCCCCGGCTTCGCGGGCAAGCAGCGTCTGGTAGAGGTGCTCGCTGATAAAACCAATGCGGTAGTCATCCTGAATGACCCCTTCGGCGTTGCGAAACTGCCCTTCGCTCTCAATGCCCATGCCGCTTTCAGCGATAAACCACGGGATGTTGCGGTAGTCGTTTTTGATGCGCATCGCCATGTCATAAATAATGCGCGGGTAGATCTCCCAGCCGCGGGATTTATTCATCCGTCGTCCCGGCAGCTCGAAAGGCTCATAGTAATAAGCCGGATGGAACGGCGTTTGCGGGTTCCAGGCGCGCGACGGCGCTTTCACCCGGTGCGGGTAATAAAGGTTGATGCCAAGCTCATCGACGGTGTTGTCGCGAATGAGCGCCAGCTCGTCGGCGGTGTAGTCCCACTGCACGCCATGTTGCTCCAGCAGCGCCACCAGCGCCTGCGGATAGCGGCCGTGGACCATCGGGTCGAGAAATACGCGGTTATAAAAGAGATCGTATATTTCCGCCGCTTTCACATCGTGCGGCGCGCTGGAACGTGGATAGGTCACTTCCGGGTTCAGGATAGCCCCCACGCTGCCGGTATAGCCCTTCTCGCGAAACAGCTTCACCACTTTCGCCGTGGCGAGGTTTTTATGGTGATTCCACTGCATCCAGGTGGAGGTGTTCTGCTCATACGGCCAGCGCAGCGCGTCCAGATATACCCGCGTTTGCACCACAATCGGTTCGTTGAAAGTAAACCAGCGCGACACTTTGTGGTGATAACGCTCAAACACCTTTTCGGCGTACAGCGCAAACAGCTCAACCACCTTCTTCGACGCCCAGCCGCCGTAGTTTTCAAACAGATAAGCAGGCAGCTCATAGTGCTCAAGGCAGATCATCGGCTCAATGCCGGCCGCCAGCATCTCGTCGATAAAGTTGTCGTAATAGCGGGCGTACTCTTCGTCCACCACGCCCTTTTCGTAATCGGTAAAAAAGCGCGACCAGTTAATGGAGGTGCGGTAATGCGTCAGCCCCGCCTGCTTCATTAGCGCCACCTCTTCCCGGTAGCGGTTGTAGAGGTCAGTCGCCACCGCCGGGCCGTAGCCCTCGTGCCAGACGTGGCGGTCATTCTTGTACCAGATATCCATATACGAATCCTGGCCCTCTTTCTTGCCGCTCCAGCCTTCGGTCTGCCAGGCGGACGAGGCCGCGCCCAGAATGAAATCCTGCGGAATGGTAATGCTTTTTTGACTCATGATGTCCTCACGCGTTTTTCGCCATTTCCGGGTTGGCGGCCTGCAACTGCGCCTGCTCGGCGCGACGAGAAGCCACTTTCACAAACGGCAGGTAAATCAGAATTGAAACCAGAATGCAGACCAGTTGGGTCACTACCGCGCCCATCGACCCCGCCGTGGAGAGCCAGGCGTTGATAAGCGGCGGCGTGGTCCAGGGCACCATAACCACCGCTTTACCGGCAAAGCCCGTTACGGTGGCGAAATAGCCAATCGTGCCGGTGACCAGCGGCGTGATAATGAAAGGAATGGCGAGGATGGGGTTGAGCATGATCGGCATACCAAAAATGACCGGCTCGTTGATGTTAAAGATGCCCGGGCCGAACGAGAGCTTGGCTATCTCTTTCATCTCTTTACGTTTGGTGGCGATCATCACCGCAATCAGCAGGCCGATGGTCAGCCCGGAGCCGCCGATGCTCATATACACATCCCAGAACGGCATGGTGATGATGTTCGGCACCTCTTTGCCCTGCTCGAAAGCGCTCATGTTGACGGTTATCGCGCCAAGCAGCAGCGGTTCGCGAATGGGCTTAATCATCTGATTGCCGTGAATGCCGATCACCCAGAAAAGCTGCGCGACAAACATCAACAGCAGGATCCCGGGCAGGCTTTGCACCACGCGCTCCAGCGGCTGCTGCACCACCTGATAAACCGCATCGTAAAGGTACATGCCGGTCAGCTGATGGAAGACAAAGCCGAACGTCGCGATAACGGTCGTGGTGATAATGGCCGGGATCAATGCGGAAAACGAGGCGGAAACATTAGGCGGCACGGTGTCCGGCATTTTGATGCGCAACCCCGGACGACTCTCCAGCCAGCAGTAAATTTCCACCGAAAGGATGGCGATAAACATGCCGAGGAACAGGCTGCGGGTATCGGAGAACTGACGCGCCAGCACATCTTTCACCACGTGCATCTGGCCGTCTATCATCATCTCAAGCGTGGTCGGCGTGACGCAGATGAAACAGATAACCGCCAGCAGGCCGGGAAAGAGCGTTTTGATGCCATTGATGCGGCCAAGCTCGATACCAATCAAAAAGACCGCGCCGATATTTAAAAAGTTAAGCGTGGCGTAGTTAATCGCGCTGGTGATGGGCTTCAGCGCGGCGAGAAACGACAGCGCCTGGAAGCTGGCCAGACCGTTTTTCGGATCCAGCACCATGTTGGAGATAAGCACGGAAAACGCGCCGACGATGATGACCGGCATCAGGGTAATGAACGAGGCTTTGATCGCCATAATGTAGCGGTAGCTGTTGAATTTCGTGGCGAAACTGCCCAGCGAATCGATCAGCTTTTCCTGTAGTGCCATAGGGTATGACCTCAGTTGGGGGCTGTTGTTATGATGGACGGAGACCGCGTACTTCCGTTTTTTGGTATGCCAAAACATAGAACCCGCTGCGGTAATTATCTGTGACTGATCTCGCACTCCGGGAGATTGGCATTCCGCAATCGCGTTTCACTGCCAATTTGGCATACCACATTCCCTTTTTATTAGCAGGGCATTTACCTGCCGTTAAAATTGCCTTCTGAAAGCGTGATCGCGCCGGAGCTATTGGCGTAAGCACGCCCCGCCGCGCTCAACAAGCGGCGCGCTGTGATAAACTGCACAGCAATAAGTGACAGGAGAGTAATGAATGGCGACGATGCTGGATGTTTCACTGCGTGCGGGCGTTTCAAAGGCTACCGTCTCGCGCGTGCTGAACGGCACCGGGCAGGTGAAAGAGAGCACCCGTAAGCAGGTGTTCCGGGCGATGGAAGAGCTGGGCTATCGGCCCAATTTTCTCGCCCGATCTCTGGCTCACCGCACCAGCAACAGCATTGGTCTGGTGCTCTCCACCTTCGACGGCTTTTACTTTGGGCGCCTGTTGCAACAGGCGTCGCGCCAGACGGAAACCCACGGCAAACAGCTGATTGTCACCGACGGGCACGACGCGCCCGCCCGCGAGCTGGAAGCGGTGCAGATGCTGGCCGACCGCCAGTGCGACGCCATCGTGCTCTACACCCGCCACATGAGCGAAAAAGAGATAATGTCGCTCATCCATTCTATCGGCGTGCCGCTGGTGGTGATTAACCGCGACGTCAGCCAGGCGCGCGAGCGCTGCGTTTTCTTCGAACAGCAGGACGCCGCCTTTCAGGCGGTGGATTATCTGATTGCCCAGGGACACCGGGAGATTGGCTGCATTACAGTGCCGATTAACACGCCAACCGGCAAAGCGCGGCTGGAGGGCTACCGCAAAGCGCTTGAACAACATGGGATTGCCTGGGACGAGCGGCGGGTGAAAAACGGCGACTCAAAAATGCAAAGCGGCTATGAGCGCTGTCAGGAGCTGCTGGAAAGCGGCGTGAAATTTACCGCGCTGTTCGCCGGAAACGACGACATGGCGCTTGGCGCGTCGAAAGCGCTGCACCAGGCGGGGCTGCGCATACCGGAAGATATCTCGCTGTTTGGTTTTGACGACGCCCCCAGCGCCGCATGGCTGGAGCCGGGGCTTTCCACCGTCTACTTGCCCATCGACAACATGATTACCACCGCCATCGACCAGGCTATCCGCCTTGCCAACGACGAGCCGCTGGAACCCATTCCGCCGTTTACCGGCACACTGGTGCTGCGCGACTCCGTAACAAAAGGGCCGTACTATGACGGCCCGCAAGATTCAGAGTAACTCCAGCGCCAGCAACTCTTCGATGGTCTGACGACGGCGAATTAAACGCGGTTCGCCGTTATCAAACAGCACTTCCGGCAACAGCGGACGGCTGTTGTAGTTAGAAGACATCGATGCGCCATACGCGCCGGTATCGTGCAGCACCAGATAGTCGCCTGGCTTCACTTCCGGCAATGCCCGGGTTTCCACCTTGCCGCCTTCCTGCTGGGTAAACACGTCTCCTGACTCGCACAGCGGCCCGGCTACTACCGTGTCGATGAGCGGGTTTTTGCTAAGATCCCGCCCGTCCGCCGCCAGCGCGGAAATGTGATGATAGCTGCCGTACATGGCAGGCCGCATCAGATCGTTAAAGCCCGCGTCGATCAACACAAAATGGCGCGATCCCATCTGCTTGACGCTGCGCACCTGCGAGATCAGCACCCCGGACTCCGCCACCAGAAAACGGCCAGGTTCGATTTCAAGCTTTACCGGGTGGCCAAGATGATCGGCGATTTTCTCGCGCGCACCGTTCCAGAGACCGAAATAGTGCGCAGTATCGATAGCTTCTTCACCGTAACGATACGGGATGGAAAGCCCGCCGCCTGCGGAGATGGCTTCCAGATCCTGGCCGAACTCCACCACCTGGCGCACCATCGCGCCGCACACCTGCTCCAGATGACCGTAGTCCACGCCGGAGCCGATATGCATGTGAATACCAACTAACTTCAGTTGATAGCGTTGCATCACGGCCAGCGCCTGCGGCAGATCGCTGTACCAGATGCCGTGCTTGCTGTTTTCGCCGCCGGTATTGGTTTTCTGGCTGTGACCGTGGCCGAAGCCCGGGTTGACGCGCAACCAGACGCGATGGCCTGGCGACACGGCCCCGAGCTGTTCAAGCATATCCACCGAACCGGCATTTACCGGCACGCGCAGTTCGCTTACGCGCGCAAGCGTCGCGTCGTCTATCACGTCGGCGGTAAAGACTACATCGTCCGGGTTGCTCTGCGGATCGTATCCCGCTGCCAGCGCGCGCTCGATTTCACCAAGCGAGACGGAATCCACTTTCACGCCCTGCTCGCGCATCAGGCGCAGGATGTGAATATTAGAACAGGCTTTCTGAGCGAAACGCACCACGTCGAACTGCTGCAGTTGCGCGATGCGATCGCGAATAATCTGCGCGTCATAAACCCAGACCGGGCAGCCAAACTGCGCGGGAAGGGTAATGAGGTTGGCCGCATTCAGGGCGGTATCAGTATTGTTTAACGGACGTGGCATAGCAGGCTCCTTATTCGCTTTGCCTCATTACGCCACAGGCGGGAGTGAAGAAAAAATATCGTTTTCTCGTGAGTCTATGCAAAAATGATATGGAATTGCAGATTGCCTTCCCCGCCCGGTAAAAGGAGCCAGCCATGCCCGGCGTTACGCTGCGTCATATCGAAATTTTTCATGCGGTGATGACCGCCGGTAATGTGACCGAGGCGGCTAACCTGCTGCATACTTCGCAACCCACCGTCAGCCGGGAACTGGCGCGCTTTGAAAAGCTGATTGGCCTGCAGCTGTTTACCCGCAGCCGCGGGCGGTTACACCCCACCGTGCAAGGGCTGCGGCTGTTTGAAGAGGTGCAGCGTTCCTGGTATGGGCTGGACCGGATTGTCAGCGCCGCCGAAAGCCTGCGCGAGTTTCGCCAGGGCGAGCTGTCCATCGCCTGCCTGCCGGTTTTCTCGCAATCTTTTTTACCGCTGCTGCTGGAGCCGTTCCTTGCCCGTTATCCGCAGGTAAGCCTGAATATCGTGCCGCAGGAGTCGCCGCTGCTGGAAGAATGGCTCTCCGCCCAGCGTCATGATCTGGGGCTAACGGAAAACATCACCACCCCTGCCGGTACTGAACGCCTGACGCTGCTGACCTTAAACGAAGTGTGCGTGCTCCCCGCAGGCCACCGGCTCGCGAAAAACGCGGCGCTGACGCCGCAGGATTTCGAAGGGGAAAATTACATTAGCCTTTCGCGCACCGACAGTTACCGTCAGCTGCTGGATTCGCTGTTTCAGGAGCATGAGGTCAAGCGGCGTATGGTGCTGGAGACGCACAGCGCCGCGTCGGTCTGCGCGATGGTGCGCGCAGGCGTAGGCATCTCTGTGGTAAACCCGCTTACCGCGCTGGATTACGCCGCAAGCGGCGTGGTAGTGCGGCGTTTCAGCGTGGCGGTGCCTTTTACCGTGAGCCTTATCCGCCCCCTGCACCGCCCCGCCTCGGCGCTGGTGGAAGCCTTCAGCGCTCATCTTCAACAGCAGATGAGCCGCTTCACCGCGCCGCTTGAAGCGCTGCTGGCGGGCTGATTATGCTTCGCCCAACATAAAATTCACCGCCTCAGCGGCGTGAATGGCGGCGGTATCAAACACCGGCACCGGGCAATCGTCCTGATTTAGCAACAGGCCAATTTCCGTGCAGCCGAAAATCACGCCCTGCGCCCCTTGCGCCACCAGCTTTGCTATCTCCTGCTGATAAAACGCTTTTGACGCTGGGGTGAACTGGCCGCAGCAAAGCTCGTCGAAAATGATCTGGTTGATGCGTGCTCTTGCCGCTTCGTCAGGCGTTAACGAGCGGATGCCATAATCGCTCTCGAGCCGACCGCTGTAGAAATCCTGCTCCATGGTATAGCGCGTGCCAAGCAGCGCCACGGTTTGCAGACCTGCTTCACGAATAGCTCGCCCGGTGGCGCCAGCGATATGCAAAAACGGCAATTCGCAGCGGGATTCAATATGGTGCGCCACCTTGTGCATGGTGTTCGTGCACAGCACTATGCCCTCAGCGCCCGCTTTTTGCAGACCCAGCGCGGCCTGCGCCAGCATCTCCCCCGCCCGGTCCCATTCGCCGCTCGACTGGCAGGCTTCTATTTCGTGAAAATCGACGCTATGCAGCACGATTTTCGCTGAATGCAGCCCGCCCAGCCGCGCTTTTACCCCTTCGTTAATCAACCGATAGTAAGGTACGGTGGATTCCCAACTCATGCCGCCCAGTAAGCCAATGGTTTTCATATCGCCTCCGTGAATACGCGTTAAAAGGTTTATACCAGACAGCGGCGCCAAATGTGATCGGCTTTCCACTTCGCGCCGCTCCCGTTTCTTTTATCAACAGGCTGATATAGATTATTTGAAACATTGTTTTATTTATTAAGAGGCGGCTACATGTTTATCTTCCATAAAGAGACCCGGCTTGACGATCTTGGCAATGGCGTGTCGCGCCGTATTCTTGCCCACGACGGCAAAATGATGGCGGTAGAGGTGCATTTTGAGGCGGGCGCCGTTGGCCCGATGCACAACCATCCCCATGAGCAGCTCACCTATGTGCTCTCCGGCGAGTTCGAATTCACCATCGGTGAAGAGACGCACCGTGTCAGCGCGGGGGATACGCTCTATAAAAAACCTTATGTCATGCACGGCTGCGTCTGTCTGAAACCCGGGACGCTGCTCGATACGTTCACGCCAGTGCGCGAAGATTTCCTGAAATAAACAAATAAAAAAGCCGCCCACAGGCGGCTTTAAGAAGCGCTATAGCTTACGGCAAAATAGCGGGTTCACGCATAACACGTTGCGCCATGGCGTCACGAAGAAGCACTATGCCGCAGGCAACTATCAGACCTGCGAGTGTCGCCATCACCAGTACGATTAATTTACCAGGACCGTCGTTTTTCATTGGCAGGGAAGCGGACATCTGGAAGTTAACCGGCGTAAAATCCGTCTCTTCCACATTGAGCTTTTTCAGCTCCGCCAGGCGATATTCGCGATTCTGAATCGCCGCGTTCAGCTCTGAGACATCTTTAATGGAACGTTCAATCTCAAGCTTTTGCGCCAGCCCGTCTGCGCCCAGCGCGATGGAATAATCCGGGTCATCTTTTACCGCCTGACCATTGCTGTAAACGGGTTTTTTAATGCCCGCCGCGTTAGCCACTTCCAGCGAGTAGTGCAGGCGCTGAATGGCGATATTATGCTGATTGACGAGATTATTACGCTCAAGCGCCAGGCGGCTCTCTTCCACACGGCTTTTTAAATCTACGGCGGAGCGCAGGTTTGCAATCACCTCTTTCTGTACCGCAAGCGAAACGTAATTAATGTAATCAGACAGCACTCGCTGTGCATCCTGCGCTTTCGGCGCGGTAAAGCTAAGCGTCCAGGAGCTGTAAGGCAAGGCTATTTTAGGGTTATCGTTAGACTGCATTTTGAACCTCTGCGCCACATTTGCGATGGCGCGCTGCAGGCTTGCCGTATCCCCCTGCGCTTTGCTTAACTGCACCTGAACCCATGGCGAAGAGCGCAGAAAAGCTTCCTGCACGCTTCGGGAATCAAACTTTTTCAGAAACAGGCTTTCGAGATATTTGGCATCAATTTGTGTATCAACATCCAGCACCTGCAACTGAATAAACATACGTTGCAATTCGATAAGCTGGGGCGTTTCAGCCGTAGAGATTACCGCCTCGCTGGTCCATTTCTGCGGCATGAGCAAAGCCAGCGTCGCGCCGAGTACAGCAAACACAGCGGTAACGAAAATCACCGTTTTAGCTGAATGGAAAAGTACTTGCAGTATAGAAAGTAAATCTATTTCTTCATGCCGGGTGCGTTGAAAAGAAAGGCCGCCAGGTTGAGCCGGTGAATCATTTTTGATTTCAATAGAAGACATAATGAGCGAATAAGTAGTTGCGTATGAATAGTCAAGTAAAAATTATTAATAATGAAACTATATTGCCTGTAATGATTGCGCTTATATCAAGCTTCATCGTTATGCGCACAATGTATAGCCAGGAGGGACATCCCTTTGACAAGCCTAATTAAATCAGGTAACAAGAAGGAAACTATTCCCTGTTTCGATGACTGGAAAATCAGCTGATTCATTATTATTGCGAATATAAACAGCTTGAATCAATCATAAATCCGATAACCTACCAAATATAGTACTCGCATTTTTTTTGCAAAATCCCGCCTGCCTCAAGTTTTCGAAACGCCGTTTCGACTCCGATCACATTTCCGCCATTTATCGAATGACGACAAAATAAATAGCAATAAAATAAATTAAAACACCGTTTTACAAAAAAGAAATGTCGGTTCATAAATGCGGGATGATGGATTTGTGGTGGTACGCCACACCGCAGCATCTTGCTTAACAAAGCAATAAATACAAATAGATAGCAAACCTATGCGTCCCCTGATTCCCACAGGCGCTTTTGCTGTCGCGGTGATACGCATCTGATTTCTAAACCCTCGATTGCCAGGTAGGTATGTATGAATGAAAACAAGCTGCTGGGGCTGGCCTGGATATCGCCCTACATAATAGGGCTGATAGTCTTTACGGCCTTTCCCTTTGTTTCTTCTTTCTTACTCAGCTTTACCGAGTACGATTTGATGAACCCGCCCGTATTTAACGGTATTGAAAATTACCGCTATATGCTGACGGAAGATGACCTGTTCTGGAAATCAATGGGCGTCACGTTTGCCTATGTATTTCTGACTATCCCGCTGAAGCTCGCCTTCGCGCTGGGCATCGCGTTTGTGCTCAATTTTAAACTGCGCGGCATCGGTTTTTTCCGCACCGCGTATTACATTCCCTCGATTCTCGGCAGCTCCGTCGCCATCGCCGTGCTGTGGCGTGCGCTGTTCGCCATCGACGGCTTGCTGAACAGTTTTATCGGCGTGTTTGGCGTAGACCCGGTGAACTGGCTGGGCGAACCTTCGCTTGCGCTGATGTCAGTCACGCTGCTGCGCGTCTGGCAGTTTGGCTCCGCGATGGTGATTTTCCTTGCGGCGCTGCAAAACGTTCCGCAGTCGCAGTATGAAGCGGCGATGATCGATGGCGCGTCGAAATGGCAGATGTTTATGAAAGTGACCGTGCCGCTGATTACACCGGTCATTTTCTTCAACTTCATCATGCAAACCACCCAGGCGTTCCAGGAGTTTACCGGTCCCTACGTCATTACCGGCGGCGGCCCGACCTACTACACCTATCTCTTCTCGCTCTATATCTACGACACGGCGTTCAAGTACTTCGACATGGGTTACGGCGCGGCGCTGGCGTGGGTGCTGTTCCTGGTGGTGGCGCTGTTCGCCTCCATAGCCTTCAAGTCTTCAAAATACTGGGTCTTCTACTCCGCCGATAAGGGAGGCAAAAATGGCTGATATTCAACAGGAACAACTCTCGCCGCGGCCTGCCATAAGCAACGCCGACCGCGAAGTGGCGCGCACCCTGCGACGCGAAAAAGTGAGCCGCGCCATCCGCTACGTGATTTTGCTGTTTGTCGGCCTGCTGATGCTCTACCCGCTGGCCTGGATGTTTTCAGCGTCGTTTAAGCCGAACCATGAGATTTTCACAACGCTCGGTCTGTGGCCGACCCACGCCACCTGGGATGGCTTTATTAACGGCTGGAAAACCGGCACCGAGTACAACTTCGGCCACTACATGCTGAACACGTTTAAGTATGTGATCCCAAAAGTGGTGCTGACTGTTATCTCTTCCACCGTTGTGGCGTACGGCTTCGCGCGCTTTGAGATCCCGTGGAAGAAGTTCTGGTTCGCCACGCTTATCGCCACCATGCTGCTGCCGAGCACCGTGCTGCTGATTCCGCAGTATCTGATGTTCCGCGAAATGGGCATGCTCAACAGCTATCTGCCGCTCTGGCTGCCGATGGCTTTCGCCACCCAGGGTTTCTTCGTTTTCATGCTGATCCAGTTTTTGCGCGGCGTACCGCGCGACATGGAAGAGGCGGCGCAAATCGACGGCTGCAACTCGTTCCAGGTGCTGTGGTACGTGGTTGTGCCGATCCTCAAACCCGCCATGATTTCGGTCGCGCTGTTCCAGTTTATGTGGTCGATGAACGACTTTATCGGGCCGCTGATCTACGTCTACAGCGTGGATAAATACCCCATCGCGCTGGCGCTCAAAATGTCCATCGACGTCACCGAAGGGGCGCCGTGGAACGAAATTCTGGCAATGGCGAGCATCTCCATTCTGCCGTCCATCATCGTCTTCTTCCTGGCCCAGCGTTACTTCGTGCAGGGCGTGGCCAGCAGCGGAATTAAAGGTTAACGAGGGAATATCATGGCTGAGGTCATTTTCAATAAGTTAGAAAAAGTCTATTCCAACGGCTTTAAAGCGGTTCATGGTATCGACCTGAAGATCGCGGACGGCGAGTTTATGGTGATTGTCGGCCCGTCGGGCTGCGCTAAATCCACTACGCTTCGCATGCTGGCGGGCCTTGAAACCATCAGCGGCGGCGAAGTAAAAATCGGCGAGAAGGTGGTAAACAACCTGGCGCCGAAAGAGCGCGGCATCGCGATGGTGTTCCAGAACTACGCGCTTTATCCGCACATGACGGTGCGCGAAAACCTCGCCTTCGGCCTGAAGCTCAGCAAGCTGCCGAAAGAGCAGATCGCCCGCCAGGTTGACGAAGCGGCGAAAATCCTTGAGCTTGACGAACTGCTCGACCGCCTGCCGCGTCAGCTCTCCGGCGGCCAGGCGCAGCGCGTGGCGGTAGGCCGCGCCATCGTGAAAAAACCGGACGTCTTCCTGTTTGACGAGCCGCTCTCCAACCTCGACGCCAAGCTGCGCGCCTCGATGCGCATCCGTATTTCCGATTTGCACAAGCAGCTTAAGCAGAGCGGCAAGCCTGCCACCACGGTTTATGTTACCCACGACCAGACCGAAGCGATGACCATGGGCGACCGCATCTGCGTGATGAAGCTTGGCCACATCATGCAGGTCGATACGCCGGACAACCTCTATCACTTTCCGAAAAACATGTTCGTGGCGGGTTTTATCGGCGCGCCGGAGATGAACATCAAGCCTGGCAAGGTGGTGGAAAAAGCAGGACGCCTGTTTGTGACGGTAGGCAACGATACGCTGGCGCTCACTGACCGTCAGCAGGAGAAGCTCGCGGGTTACGTCGGCCAGGATGTCTTCTTCGGCGTGCGTCCGGAATATGTTTGCGTCAGCGACGTGCCTTACGCCGAAGCGTGCGGCGCCGGGGAGCTGGTGCGCGTAGAGAATATGGGGCATGAGTTCTTCGTCTACCTGAAGGTGGCGGACTTCGAACTCACCTGCCGCATTCCTTCCGATGAAGCTAAGCCCATGATTGCTAAGGGTCTTAATCGTAAGGTGTACTTTAAGTTCGACATGAATAAATGTCATATTTTTGACGCTAAAACAGAACAGAACATCTCTCTTTGACAGGAGTCCAATAATGAAAAAATTACTACTGGGCGCAGCAATTTCCTCTACCCTCACCCTCTGCGCTTTCCCTTCTCTGGCGGCGGAAAACGTCGACCTGCGTATGTCCTGGTGGGGCGGCAACGGCCGTCACCAGGTGACGCTGAAAGCGCTGGAGGAGTTTCACAAGCAGCACCCGGACATCAGCGTGAAGCCAGAATATACCGGCTGGGACGGGCACCTCTCGCGCCTCACCACTCAGATTGCGGGCGGCACCGAGCCGGACGTAATGCAGACTAACTGGAACTGGTTGCCCATTTTCTCGAAAAACGGCGACGGCTTTTACGATCTCAACCAGGTTAAAGAGATTATCGACCTAAGCCAGTTCGACGCGAAAGAGCTGCAGTCCACCACCGTTAACGGCAAGCTCAACGGCATTCCGATTTCCGTTACCGCCCGCGTGTTCTATTACAACAATGAAACCTGGAAAAAAGCGGGCGTGGAATACCCAAAAACCTGGGATGCGCTGATGGCGGCGGGGAAAGCCTTTGAAAGCAAGCTCGGCAAACAGTATTACCCGGTCGTGCTGGAGCATCAGGACGTGCTCGCGCTGCTCAACTCTTACATGGTGCAGAAATACAACCTGGCGGCCGTTGACGAGAAAACCAAAAAATTCGCCTACAGCAAGGAGCAGTGGGTTGAGTTTTTCGGCATGTACAAAAAGCTAATCGACAGCCACGTGATGCCGGATACCAAGTACTACGCCTCGTTTGGCAAGAGCAACATGTATGAGATGAAGCCGTGGATCCAGGGCGAGTGGGCTGGCACTTATATGTGGAACTCCACCATCACGAAATACTCCGACAACCTGAAGCCGCCGGCGAAGCTGGAGCTCGGCGCCTACCCGATGCTGCCGGAAGCCAAAGACGCGGGCCTGTTCTTTAAACCGGCGCAGATGCTGTCGATTGGCAAATCGACTAAGCACCCGAAAGAAGCCGCGCAGTTGATTAACTTCCTGCTGAACAGCAAGGAAGGGGTGGCGGCGCTTGGCCTTGAACGCGGCGTGCCGCTGAGCAAAGCGGCGGTAGAACAACTGACTAAAGAGGGCGTTATCAAAGATGAAGATCCGTCTGTCGCGGGCCTGAAGCTGGCGCAGTCGCTGCCGACGACGCTTGCGGTTTCGCCTTACTTTGACGACCCACAGATCGTTTCGCAGTTCGGCACCGCGCTGCAGTATATCGACTACGGCCAGAAATCGGTGGAAGAGACCGCCGCCGAGTTCCAGCGCCAGGCGGAGCGTATCTTGCGCCGCGCCGCGCGTTAAGCGCGTTGGTAGCGTATCCCTGCCCTGCCGTTTACGGCGGGGTATTTTTTTGCCTTTCCGGGAGAGGCGTGAGGCGAGCGCTTCGCACTGTTCACGCTTACGCAGCGCTCGCAGCGGCGCTGTGTTGGCATAGTAGCTCATGCGACAAGTTGACGCGCCCTCACCCTGACAGGAGAAAAGCGAGCAGGCTTTTGGCCGCCCGCGACCCCGCCCCCTTTCTCTTTGTGGAGAGAGGGGCAGAGTGAAGGGCGAAACACGCTCGCCCGGATTTACCTTCCCCCTCAATGCCGGCTGAAAGCCGCAGCGCCGCCCGCCGTTTCCTCCATAGGCTGGCAATAAAAAAGCCTCCGCACAGGGAGGCTTTTTTACACATCGCTCGCGCTTAGCGCGCCAGCCAGCCGCCATCTACCGCCACGGTGTAGCCGTTGATGTAGTCGGAAGCGCTGGAGGCAAGGAACACCACCGGCCCCATCAGATCGCTCGGCAGACCCCAGCGGCCCGCCGGGATACGGTCGAGAATCTCGGCGCTGCGCTGTTCATCAGCACGCAACTGCTGGGTATTGTTCGTCGCCATATAACCCGGCGCGATGGCGTTAACGTTGATGTTGTGCTTCGCCCATTCGTTCGCCATCAGGCGAGTAATGCCCATGACGCCGCTTTTCGAGGCGGTGTAAGAAGGCACACGGATGCCGCCCTGGAAAGAGAGCATGGAGGCGATATTAATGATTTTGCCGCCGTTGCCCTGGGCGATAAACTGCTTCGCCACGGTCTGGGACATAAAGAAGACGCTCTTGATGTTCAGGTTCATCACATCATCCCAGTCCTGCTCGCTGAAGTTAATCGCGTCGTCACGACGGATCAGCCCCGCATTATTTACCAGCACGTCAACGTGGCCGAACTCCGCTACCGCGCGTTCAATAAGCTCAGGGATAACATCAATTTTACGCAGGTCTGCGGTCAGGCTCAGAAAACGACGGCCCAGCGCGGTAACGCGCTCGATGGTTTCCGTCGGTTCAACGATATTGATGCCGACAATATCGCAACCCGCTTCAGCAAGCCCGATAGCCATGCCCTGACCCAGACCGGTGTCGCAACCGGATACTACAGCGACTTTACCTTGAAGAGAAAATGCATCCAGAATCATGTGTGTTTCCTTGTTAATCGAGCCTGTCACGAACAGGCGTGACTGTAATTACGCTGTCCGCAGTTCGCATCGCTCCCCTGAAACCCAGCGGAAAACAGCGATAACGTGGACGAACCGTTGCTTGCCTTATCAACAAAACATCGTTTCGTTTTCATCAATGGCATCATATTAAACTTACCGAAACACGTTTTCAATTATACTTAAAACAATGTTTCAATTTTCTTCGAGATTCCTGTCTAATTTGATGTTCCGATCACGCTTATCCTATTTTTCTCTTTCGGCCTGTTAACGATGAATTTTTTAAACTATTGATAATAATAGTTATTATTACCTGACCCATCGTTTACCTTAAGAGAGAGCAGCCATACTATGGCTGCGCTAAAACGAAAAAAGTGTGAAAGCGCATAAGCAAAACCATAAAAATAAACGCAAGCCGCTACAGGAGAATTTGTGCTGGATAAGCAAAGCCATAAAACGAAAGTGCGCCCACAGTCACACACATTGAAACAATGTTTTGATAAATTAACACTCTATTTTTGAAAACATTCACGGACCGACAAACGAGGAGCGCACTATGGCGAAAGGCATGCGGGTTAAACTGAACTATGAGGTCAGCCGTGACCCGGATACAGGGGCGGAAGTGACGCGCTTAACGCCTCCGGAAGTGACCTGCCACCGTAACTATTTCTACCAGAAATGCTTTTTTAACGACGGCAGCCATTTGCTGTTCGCAGGCGAATTCGACGGGCACTGGAACTACTACTTACTGAACCTGGCGAAAGCCGAGGCGGTACAGCTAACCGAAGGCGCTGGCGATAACACCTTCGGCGGCTTCCTGTCTCCTGACGACGCTTTTCTCTATTACGTGAAAAATGACCGCACGCTGCTTGAAGTGAATCTGCAAACCCTGGCGGAGCGTGAAGTGTACCGCGTGCCGCAAGAGTGGGTGGGCTATGGCACCTGGGTTGCCAACAGCGACTGCACCAAACTGGTCGGCATCGAAATTGCGAAAAGCGACTATGTGCCGCTGAGCGACTGGAAGATTTTTCACGATTTCTTCCATAAAGGCCCGCATTGTCGACTGCTGCGCGTGGATCTGCAAACCGGTGAAAGCCAGACCATTCACGAAGAGAAGCTCTGGCTCGGCCACCCGATTTACCGTCCATTTGATGACAATACCGTCGCGTTCTGCCATGAAGGTCCGCACGATCTTGTGGATGCGCGCATGTGGCTGGTCAATGAAGACGGCAGCAACGTTCGCAAGGTAAAAGAGCATGCGGATGGCGAAAGCTGCACCCATGAATTTTGGGTGCCGAACGGTTCCGCGCTGGTTTACGTCTCTTACCTGAAGGGCAAACAGGGGCGCACGGTTTATCGCTATGATCCAAAAAGCCAGCGTAATGAAGAGATTATGCCGATACCGGCCTGCTCCCATCTGATGAGCAACGTTGAGGGCACGCTGCTGGTGGGCGACGGTTCCGGCACGCCGGTAGATGTGAAGGACACGGGCGGCTACACCATCGACAACGATCCTTACCTCTACGTATTCGACGTGGCGCGCAAGCGTTATTTCCGCGTAGCACGCCACGATACCTCATGGGCGACGTTTGCCAATAGCCGCCAGGTCACGCATCCGCATCCCTCTTTTACCCCCGACGACAGCGCCGTGCTCTTCAGCTCGGATAAAGATGGCAAGCCTGCAATCTACATTGCGAAATTGCCTGAACAACGTGAAATGCTGCAAGCCTGAATTAATTGAGTGGTTCCGTAACTGGCCTTGCCCTCCCCTTGCGGGAGGGCCTTTTTATTTCCGCCGGGATAAATAAAAAAACCGTCCCGCAGGACGGCCCATTATTTTGCAGATAAGTACAACATGGTTTATATAAAAGCACATCAATTATCCCCTGCCTTTTACAGCAGGGGAGACTCAGCGAGGGTAATTTTTTATCAGAAGCTGTAAGCGACGCCGACGCGTAAACGTGTCTGGCGCTCATCGGTGCTTTTTACACCCACGTTGCCGACTTCAAAATAAGGCGCCCAGTTTTTATCAATTTTATAAGCCACTTTAGCGTTATATTCGTTGGAATAGTTTTTATTGTTATTACGCGCAAAGCCCTGATCGCTTTTCGCGTAGACATAGTTTAATTCAGTACGCCATTCGCCCAGCGCAAAACCCACCCAGGCGTCGCCACGGTTTACGCGGTCATCCTCTTCTGCGCCATCCGGCACACGGGTATATTCGTAGCGATAGCGCGCCGCGAGGTAAACGCCATTATCGAAACTGTATTGCACATGCAGGTTCGGTTTATAAATGGTTTTGCTGTCGCCGCTTTCCAGCGTAAAGCCCGGCGTAATGGCAATATTATCCGTCGCTTTCCAGCGCCAGCTAATATTATCTTCATGGCCGCTGCCTACCACTTCGTTAAAAGGACGAGACTGGTCGTCACCGCCGGAGCGCCATTTGGCTTCCACGCCAAAACCAAAACCATTTTCAAAACGGTGTGACACGGCTACGCGGTCAGCGTTAGAACCGCTGTCGATATATTCATGACGGAGATCCACGGTGACGGCCTGCGCCGTAAAAGTTGCGCCACAAAGCACCGCCAGTCCCAGAGCTTTCTTAAACATAGAGCACCCTTAATAAAATAACGTTTCGTTTTTATGGAACTGCATTTTATTTTTAAGGTGCGATTATTTTAGTGATCTCGATCGTAATTGGTTGTTTCAAAAATAACGAAAAAACAGGGCGTGACTTCGCGCATTAAAACGTCAGAAAAATAGCCATTAATAAAGCGCCAGATCACAAAATAAGGGCGTTCTGAATAACGTTCTTGTAATTTACTTTTGGAAACGTCGTTTGTTTCAAAAAGGATGAAATAAAATCGATATAAATAATAAAGGGCGTGACAAATGGCAGGAAAATAATTCAGAAAGCATGGAGCGCCGGAAAGTAAATCATCCTGCCAGGTCAGACATGAATGGCGTATTGCCTGAACTTATGCCTGCGGGGAAATAAAAACGCCTTCTCAAGGAAGGCGCTTGAAGGGCCGTCAAATTATTAATTGCGATCGATAGCCAGCGCCACGCCCTGCCCGCCGCCAATGCACAGCGTGGCAAGCCCCTTACGCGCCTGCCGCTTGACCATCTCATGCACCAGGGACACCAGTATACGGCAGCCGGAAGCGCCAATCGGGTGGCCCAGCGCGATAGCGCCGCCGTTAACGTTCACTTTATGCTGATCCCATTCCAGGACTTTGCCCACCGAGAGCGCCTGCGCCGCAAAGGCTTCGTTCGCCTCGATAAGATCAAGCTCGCCAAGCTGCCAGCCCGCCCGCTCAAGGCAGCGGCGCGTGGCATAAACCGGGGCGATGCCCATGAAAGCCGGATCCACCCCAACGCTTGCGAAAGCGCGGATGCGCGCCATCACCGGCAGGTTCAGCTCTTCCGCTTTACTGGCGCTCATCATCATGACCGCCGCCGCGCCGTCATTAATAGAGGAAGCGTTGCCGGCCGTTACGCTGCCGCTTTTGTCGAACGCTGGCGCAAGCCTTGCAAGCCCTTCTGCGCTGGCGTCGGTACGGGGCTGTTCATCCGTATCCACGACCACAGCGGCGCCGCGCGGCTGCTCAACCGTAACCGGGACAATCTCATCGCGAAAGCGGCCGCTGTCGATGGCCGCCCGCGCTTTTTGCTGCGAAGCGAGCGCCCAGGCGTCCTGCAACTCGCGGCTGATGCCATATTCCCGCGCCAGGTTTTCGGCGGTAACGCCCATGTGGTAGTCATTAAACGCATCCCACAGGCCGTCATGCACCAGGCTGTCGATAAGCTGGCTGTTGCCAAGGCGCGCGCCGGTACGGCTGTCGATAAGCACATGCGGCGCGCGGCTCATGTTCTCCTGGCCGCCCGCGATAACCACATCGGCTTCGCCGCACTGAATGGCCTGCGTTGCCAGATGCAGCGCCTTAAGCCCGGAGCCGCAGACGTCGTTAATGGTGATGGCGGAAACTGTGGTCGGCAGCCCGCCTTTGATGGCGGTTTGCCGCGCCGGGTTCTGACCGGCGCCTGCGGTTAAAACCTGCCCCAGGATAACCTCATCCACCCATTGCGGGTTGAGTCCCGTGCGGGCGAGCAGCGCCTCCACCACCAGGCTGCCCAGTTCCACGGCGGAGCGGGAGGCGAGCGCCCCCTGGAAACAGCCGATGGGCGTGCGCGCAGCCCCAACGATAACGACATCTTTCATGGTTAACACTCCCTTGACAGAACCGGCCTATAGTAGTCGATTGTTAAGAAGTGGTATCAGCGATGTATAAAAAGAGTGAATGCAGTCACGCCTTATCTTTGACGCGCTTACAGGCAGGTAAAACAAGGGGCGCATAGCGCGCCCCTTTCGTTATTCTGCGGTTGGCAGCGGTCTGACTTTCACCGCCACCAGCACTGTCGCCATGGCGGCCAGCAGCAGCAGCGCGCTGCCGGTAAAGACCCCGGTCGCGCCATTCATGTCAAAGATAATTCCGCCGCCCGCAGCGCCTGCGCTTATTGCAAGCTGGATGGAAGCCACCAGCAGGCCGCCCGCGCTTTCAGCTTCATCCGGCACCGTGCTGGCAAGCCAGGTGGACCAGCCGACCGGCACCATACCGAACGCCAGCCCCCAGAGCGCCACCAGCACGCCGTCCAGCAGTGTCAGATGACCAAACAGCGTCAGCAGCAGGGCGAGCACGCCCATCAGGCCCGGCGCCAGCGCCAGAGTATGACGCAGGCTGCGGGAGATAAAATGCCCCGCAAGCGACGTGCCGATAAAGTTCACCACGCCGAAAGCCAAAAGGATGAGCGAGATGGCCTCAACGCCTGCCCCTGCGACTTTTTCAAGGAACGGACGCAGGTAGGTGAAAAAGGCGAAGTGGCCGCTGAAGATAAGGATCGTGGACAGCAGACCGGCCACCACGCCCGGGCGCTTCAGCACCTTTATCAGCGTATGCAGGCTGCTGACATTCTCTGGCTTCATGGTCGGCAATACCCACAGCTGCCAGAGCAACGCCAGCACGCCCGGCAATGCGGTTAGCGCAAAGACCGCCCGCCAGCCAATCAGATTGCCGAGGAAGCTGCCGAGCGGCGCGGCGACGACGGTCGCCATCGACACGCTGGAGAAAATAATCGCCAGCGCTTTCGGCACCTGCGCGGCGGGAACCAGACGCATTGCGGTGGCGGTAGACATCGCCCAGAAACCGCCCAGCGCCACGCCCAGCAGCAAACGGCCAACCAGCAACAGATCAAACGAAGGCGCCCACGCCACCATCACGCTGGAAACGGCCTGTAAAAAAGAGAAGAAGATCAGGACCCAGCGGCGGTCGATATTACGCGTGGCGGCGGTAATGAGCAGGCCGCTGAAAAGCGCCACCAGCGCGGTGGCGGTAACGGCCTGGCCCGCGGTGCCTTCGCTGATGCTAAGGCTGTTCGCCATCGGGGTTAACAGGCTTGCCGGAAGGAACTCCGCAGTGATAAGCCCAAATACGCCAAGCCCGAGCGACCATACGGCGGGCCAGGCGGCTTTTGCAGGTGCCGACGTTGCGGCAGCGGCGGTGCAGGAATTCATTAACTTATCTCCAGCAATATATTTACACAGGCGGCAAGCATAGGCAGTTCTGCCAGGACGATCTATGACATATAATCCTCATCTATTGATAATTCGTCCGGAGTTACGTTATGACGGCTTCTACACCCGATCTCACCAGCGAACTGCTGCGCGGCATGCGTCTTTCCGGCGTTAACTACCGGCGGATTGAAGCCTGCCGCCCGTTTGGCGTGCACTTTAACTACGCGCCGGGGCGGGCGCAGTTTCACTTCGTCAGCCGCGGGCCGCTGCTGCTGCGCACCGTCAGCGGCAAGATTTATGAACTGGAGAGCGGCGATGCGCTGTTGATGCCCAACGGCGACGCCCATACGCTGCTTTCCGAGCCAGACGCGGCGGTAGTCGACGTCGCGCAGCTTGCGACTGAACCGCTGTGTAAATCGGTTTGTGAAATCAGCAAAGCGGACGACAGCGATCCTCCTCAGCCGCCTGCTGTAGTATTCAGCGCATGTATGGAATTCGAGCTCGGCGGCATGCAGCCGTTAATCTCCGCCATGCCAGAAGTGATGCTGATAAGCCGGTTGCAGAAAAGCTGGCCGGAGATCCAGCCGCTGCTGGCGGCGATGGAGCGGGAGTCATTGACGCGCCAGGCAGGTTACGCCACCATTCTGGCGCGGCTTGCCGACGTGGTGGCGGCGCTTATCGTTCGCGCCTGGGTGGAATGCGGCTGCGACAAAGCCACCGGCTGGGTGGAGGTCCTGCGCGACCCGAAGCTGAGCCGCGCCATTTACGCCATGCACCGTAAGCCTGGCGAAAACTGGACGGTGGAGAAGCTGGCGCGCGAGGCGGGCATCTCCCGCTCAGTTTTCGCCGAACGCTTTCTCGCCGCCACCGGCAGTTCGCCGGCGCGCTATTTGGCCGAGCTGCGTATGCGTCTTGCGGTGCAGTACATCAACGAGGCGCGCCAGCCGCTGGAGTCTGTTGCTTTCGAACTCGGCTACAGTTCGCTGGCGGCCTTCAGCCGGGCGTTCAAACGCATCGTCGGGAAATCGCCCGGGGCGGTCAGGGAGCCGGTGACGCAGAACGCGTAAGCACACGACGTATCAACACGTACTTGATAAAAAACGCATGGGGGCTGTGGAAAATTTAAGCCAGATATAATCTGACAGATACCTGTATAAACAACCGTAACTGTCAGATAAGGGCGGAGCTAATGGAATTATGCTGTAGGGCGTTCGTTCCAGGCGTCATGAGCTAATAAATTGCCATCTTTGTACAGATGAGTGATCTTCTCATAATTCAGAGCCACATCTTCCATGTGACCAGTCCCCGGACAACCTCGCGTATCGTGCATTACCGGGCTAACAGAAATAACTTTGACGTTTTCCAGCGTGATCCGGTAATACTCCACCTCCTGCCCAGCGTCGTTGATATGATAGAAACGAAACTCAGCAGTTTTCAGTGTCTGACCCGTTGCGGCAGCCTTGAAGAGATAGGGGGAGGAGCTATCCAGCTCTTTGGTAAACTGGAAAGGTGAATGCTGACGCGTACCCGTCACTTTCCCTGTCATTGGGTCAGTAGGGATAGTTAGGTTATGATGTAATCCTCGTAGCTCGACACTGCCTTCACGGTCTTGTACATCAGAAGAGCCACGGATCATTGCGCCGCCGTCATCGGTCAAAAATAGGTGTACTGGTACAGCCATTTATTAAGCTCCTTGCAATTAATCGTATAACCATTTCCCGGCTTTAGCTGATTTAATAAACATGTCAATCGTGAAATCAGGAACATCTACAGGATCGGGTTTCTTGAATGGATTCCATGAAAACTTAACTTCGGGATAGTAGACTTCAAGATGGAAGTTAGACATGTCAACGCCAAATTCCTTTTCAAACTCTTCAACTAATTCTTCAACATCATCCTGATCAAGCTGCACATCAAAATGAATGTTTGATTCTGCCGTGTACGTATCGTATTTCTTTTTCCTGAACATGTAACAACCACTACGAATAGTGATCATTTCGATGACGCGTTGCTCAATAGGATCTACCATAACTTATCGTTGCCTCTCGCTATGGTGTTATATTCTCGGATCGAATTGTAGGTAATCTGTGAAACATCAACCAAAAGAACAATCTCGCCAGCTAACGGAATAGTTCGGCCTACCCACGTTCCGATACTTCTAACCATTCTAAGTTTTACCGTCCACGGAGTATAACCACCGATCCATGTAGGAAGTTTAATACCGAACGGAAAGAACCTTTTCCCAATGTTTTTCTAATCCCTTTAGAAAGGCGTGAAGTCCCTTGAATTGCTGTTCCTGGTTTAGTTCGCGTCTTTTGATCGTTCATACCTGCATACAATGCATAGACTGCAGTAATGTCTTTAATGCCGAACTGATCAGCAGTGTTGAAAATAAACACCATAAAAAAGAGTTCAGTGGCAGTAAGATTCGCTTTTCCCGCATAGAAGTATGTTCCGTTTAGTTCCTCTACTGTGTCCACTTCATAATCCCTTACAAACCCTGCGTGAAATATGACCATAACGGCTACTAAAAGCGCAGTCTGCGATCTAACTCTATGCTTTTACACAAGAGAAGCCATAAAGCCCGGTGGTGGTAAGACAACGCGCGGAACCGTCAGGCGACATCATCAGCGGCATGTAAGGCGCTAGGATTTATTAGGCTAAGCATGTTTCTAAAGAAAGCACGGCCGAACCGCTGACAGAGCCTGTCTACTCTCTGCCAGTATCATGACCACCATAAACCTGTTTTCCCCTGCGACGTCTCGTGACGGCCATAGAATGGAGATCGGGCTAAAATGCGCTTCACTGAAAATTTAATTTCGCGGGGATAATCTGATCAGGCGGGCCGTCACATTGGCTATGGCTTCCAGAGATTACCTCCTCACACGTCAGCTTTTCGCTCTTTTCATGAATGAATCACACCAGACTATCAGTCACGACAATAATGGTTAATCCATACCAATTAAACATTACATTTACACAATGTATTGTGCTGTAGGGTTAATGAAATATTACAAACCCGCAAGGAGTTACCGGGATGGGAATACCAGTTATCTATGGCTTGATGAGCAGAAAAGAAACTACTTCCCGCAATATGCGCACTTTCCGTATGCATGGAGATAAACGACATGGTATCGCCGGGTTCGCATCTGGAGGGTGCATAGAGATTTTAAAAGGATCAAATCAGCCTGAAATGCTTGTAGTGACTCGGTTTTGTAAGGGTTGAGAGAACTGGGGAAGGTTGTCATGGAGCGGGCGAAGGGAATCGAACCCTCGTATAGAGCTTGGGAAGCTCTCGTTCTACCATTGAACTACGCCCGCGTTGAGGTGCGTATGGCATTATAGCCCTTCACCTCCTGATGGCAACCCCCGCCCTTTACTAACTGGCGGAATAATAAGCAGTTGCCGGACACGCTAACTTAACAGGAGGGCGAACGCCCCTGCGGCGGTAGATAACGCTGCGGATCCAGCGCGGTGGCGCGATAGCGTATCTGGAAATGCAGCTTCACCGAATCGGTGCCGGTGCTGCCCATGGTGGCTATCTTCTGCCCCGCTTTCACCTGCTGGCCGTTGTTTACCAGCGTCGTGTCGTTGTGCGCGTAGGCGGTGATGTAATCTTCGGTGTGTTTAATCATGATGAGATTGCCGTAGCCGCGCAGTTGATTACCCACGTAAACCACCCTGCCCGCCGCCGAAGCATAAATCGGCTGGCCGCGCTGGCCTGCGATATCTATCCCTTTGTTGCCGCCGTCTGCGGTGGAATAGCCCAGCACCACTTTCCCACTGGTCGGCCAGCGCCAGCAGCGCTGCCCTGGCGGCGGCGCATCCACTTTCGGCAATGCGGCAGGCCTGCGTGAAGCGGTTGTTGAGCGAGAAGCGGTTCGCGATGCGCCAGCACTTGCGGAAGATTTCACGCGCAGCCGCTGTCCGACCTCTATTGTGTAAGGAGGAGAAAGCCCATTGAGACGCGCCAGTTCGCCGACGCTGCTGCCTGTCATTCTTGAGATGCGATAAAGCGTGTCGCCGCGCTTAACCGTATAAGTCGAACCGCTGTAGCTGCCTTTCGTCGCGTTCGAGACCCCCGCTTTGTTGCTGGAGCAAGCGGCAAGAAACAGGCAAAAAAGCAGACACAAGGCTTTCTTATTCAGTAGTGCGGACGACCAATCCGTGCTCAAAACAGCTCCTCGTTACAGACGATAATCAATTGACGGCGCTTATCTTAGCAGTTCCGTTTCGTTCGCCAAACCCGCACGGCCCTATAAAAAGAAAAAGCCGCGCGCTCCCTGCGGAACACGCGGCTTTATGGCAAGCGTGACGGATTATTTCACCGGACGCATCGCCGGGAAGAGGATCACGTCGCGGATGGTGTGGCTGTTGGTAAACAGCATCACCATACGGTCAATACCGATGCCGAGACCGGCGGTAGGCGGCAGGCCGTGTTCCAGCGCAGTCACGTAATCTTCGTCATAGAACATCGCTTCGTCGTCGCCGGCGTCTTTCGCGGCAACCTGGTCCTGGAAGCGTTGCGCCTGATCTTCCGCATCGTTCAGCTCGCTAAAGCCGTTGCCGATTTCACGACCGCCGATAAAGAACTCGAAGCGGTCGGTGATTTCCGGGTTTTCATCATTACGACGCGCCAGCGGAGAGACTTCCGCCGGGTATTCGGTGATGAAAGTCGGCTGAATCAGGTGCGCTTCGGCAACTTCTTCGAAGATCTCAGTGACGACGCGGCCAAGACCCCAGCTCTTCTCTACCTTAATACCGATAGAGTGCGCAATGCCTTTCGCCTTTTCGAAATCATCCAGATCCGCCATTTCAGTTTCCGGACGGTATTTTTTGATGGCTTCGCGCATGGTCAGCTTCTCGAACGGCTTGCCGAAGTCGAACACCTCTTCGCCATATGGAACCTGAGTGGTGCCCAGCACATCCTGCGCCAGTTGTCGGAACAGAGACTCGGTCAGCTCAATCAGATCTTTGTAGTCCGCATAAGCCATGTAGAGTTCCATCATGGTGAACTCAGGGTTATGGCGAACGGAGATGCCTTCGTTACGGAAGTTACGGTTGATTTCGAACACGCGTTCAAAGCCGCCCACCACCAGACGCTTCAGGTAAAGCTCCGGCGCGATGCGCAGATACATGTCGAGATCCAGCGCGTTATGATGCGTGATAAACGGACGCGCAGAGGCGCCGCCCGGGATCACCTGCATCATCGGCGTTTCGACTTCCATAAAGCCGCGGCCTACCATGAACTGGCGGATGCCAGCCAGGATCTGCGAGCGGACTTTAAAGGTCTTGCGGGATTCGTCGTTGGCAATCAGGTCGAGATAGCGCTGACGATAACGCGCTTCCTGATCCTGCAGGCCGTGGAATTTATCCGGTAGCGGACGCAGCGCTTTGGTCAGCAGACGCAGCTCGGTGCAGTGGATGGAAAGCTCGCCGGTTTTGGTTTTGAACAGCTTGCCGCGCGCGCCCAGGATATCGCCGAGGTCCCACTTTTTAAACTGCTCGTTGTACACGCCTTCCGGCAGATCGTCGCGAGCGACATAAAGCTGAATACGCCCGCCCACGTCCTGCAGGGTTACGAAGGACGCTTTACCCATGATGCGGCGCGTCATCATACGACCCGCCACGCTCACTTCCACGTTCAGCGCTTCCAGCTCTTCATTCTCTTTCTCATCGAACTCAGCATGCAGAAGGTCTGAGGTCTGGTCGCGGCGGAAGTCGTTCGGAAAAGCGACGCCCTGCTCGCGCAGTTGGGCTAGCTTCTCACGGCGCGTTTTCAGCTCATTATTAAGATCGACTGCCGCTTCTGCGCCCTGTGGTTGTTGTTCAGACATGTTGGTTCCTCATAACCCTGCTTTCAAACTTGCTTCGATGAATTTGTCCAGATCGCCATCCAGCACCGCCTGGGTATTACGGGTTTCTACCCCGGTGCGCAGATCTTTGATGCGGGAATCGTCCAGCACGTAAGAGCGGATCTGGCTGCCCCAGCCGATATCGGATTTGGTATCTTCCATGGCCTGCTTTTCAGCATTCTTTTTCTGCATTTCCAGCTCGTACAGCTTCGCCTTCATCTGCTTCATGGCCTGGTCTTTGTTCTTGTGCTGCGAACGGTCGTTCTGGCACTGCGTTACGATGCCGGTCGGGATGTGGGTAATACGCACCGCCGACTCAGTACGGTTTACGTGCTGACCGCCCGCGCCCGAAGCGCGATAAACGTCGATGCGCAGATCCGCCGGGTTAATTTCGATATCGATATCGTCATCCACTTCCGGATAAACGAACGCGGAGCTGAACGAGGTGTGACGGCGACCGCCGGAATCGAACGGGCTCTTACGCACCAGGCGATGAACGCCGGTTTCGGTACGCAGCCAGCCGTAAGCGTAATCGCCGGAAATTTTAATGGTGGCCGATTTCAGGCCCGCCACTTCGCCTTCAGACTCTTCGATAACTTCCGTCTTGAAGCCGCGCGCTTCCGCCCAGCGCAGATACATGCGCAGCAGCATGCTGGCCCAGTCCTGCGCTTCGGTGCCGCCAGAGCCCGCCTGAATATCCAGGTAGCAGTCGGCGCTGTCATACTCGCCGGAGAACATGCGGCGGAATTCAAGCTGCGCGAGTTTCGCTTCCAGCTGATCCAGCTCGACGACAGCCTCGTTGAAGGTCTCCTCGTCGTCGGCTTCCACAGCCAGCTCCAGCAGGCCGGAAACATCGTCCAGCCCCTGAGTCATCTGATCTAACGTGTCTACGATAGCTTCCAGAGAGGAACGCTCTTTACCGAGCGCCTGAGCGCGTTCCGGTTCGTTCCAGACGTCCGGCTGTTCCAGCTCGGCGTTTACTTCTTCCAGTCGTTCTTTCTTGGCATCGTAGTCAAAGATACCCCCTAAGAACGTCGCTGCGCTCTGTGAGGTCCTGAATGCGGTTTTTTACCGGGTTAATTTCAAACATGGTCTGTAAGATCTTTTAGTGAGGACGAATGTCAAAATGCGGTCGTAAAACGGAAAGTCTACCGGATTTACGCCGCCTTTTATAGCGAATCCTGGCGTTAAACTGGCCAGAGATAGTCGATGATTAACTGCACGTTACGGTTGCCGCGAAACTCGTTCACATCCAGTTTGTACGCCAGCTCCACCTCGCGTACGCCCTGATCGGGCCAGCGGGTGGTATCAATGTTGAAGGCTATGCCATCAAGCAACGGGCCGCCGCCGACTGGCTCCAGCATGAGTTTGAGATGACGCTCGCCCACCAGACGCTGCTGGAGAATGCGAAAACGGCCGTCAAAGAGCGGTTCGGGGAACATCTGCCCCCAGGGGCCCGCTTCGCGCAGCATCTCCGCCACTTCCAGCGTCATCTCCTGCGGCGCAAGCGCCCCGTCGGACCAGATTTCCCCCTGCAACATAGCCGGGTCGAGCCAGTCATTCACCAGGCTGGAAAAACGCTGCTGGAACTCATCAAAGCGTTCCGCTTCAAGCGACAGTCCCGCCGCCATGGCGTGACCGCCAAATTTCAGCATCAAGCCGGGATAGAGCGTGTCGAGGCGCTCCAGCGCATCGCGCATATGCAGCCCCTGAACGGAGCGGCCCGAACCTTTCAGCAGCCCGTCGCCTGCCGGCGCGAAGGCGATAACCGGACGGTGGAATCGCTCTTTAATCCGTGACGCCAGGATGCCCACCACGCCCTGATGCCATTCAGGATGGTAGATAGCGATGCCCGCAGGCAGCGTTTCCGCGCTGCGCTCAAGCTGCTGGCAAAGCGTCAGCGCTTCAGCCTGCATGCCCTGTTCGATCTCTTTACGCGTCTGGTTCAGCGCGTCCAGCTCGTTAGCGAGCATGCGCGCCTCGCCGATGTTGTCGCACAGCAGCAGCGCCACGCCGACAGACATATCGTCCAGCCTGCCCGCCGCGTTAAGCCGCGGGCCGAGCGCGAAGCCAAGGTCGCTTGCCGCGAGCCTTTGCATATCGCGATTGGCGATTTCCAACAGCGCGCGAATACCCGGGCGGCATTTGCCGGCGCGAATGCGGCTTAAGCCTTGCCAGGTCAGAATACGGTTGTTAGCGTCCAACGGCACCACGTCAGCCACGGTGCCAAGCGCGACCAAATCAAGGTATTCCGCCAGGTTAGGCATGGGTATGCCTTTTTCCTCAAACCAGCCCGCCTCACGCAGGTGAGCGCGCAGCGCCAGCATCAGGTAGAAGGCCACCCCGACCCCTGCCAGCGATTTAGACGGAAACTCGCAGTACGCCAGGTTCGGGTTAACCAGCGCATCCGCCTCTGGCAGCGTTTCGCCTGGCAGGTGGTGATCGGTCACCAGCACCGGGATCCCTAACTCATGGGCGCGGATCACGCCTGCGTGAGAGGAGATCCCGTTGTCTACGGTCATGATCATCTGCGCGCCGCGAGCGTGCGCCTGATCGACCACTTCAGGGCTCAGCCCATAACCATCGTCAAAACGATTGGGCACCAGATAGGCGACATTCCCGCCGCCGAGCGCGCGCAGCGCCAGCACGCTTAACGCCGTGCTGGTGGCGCCGTCGGCATCGAAATCGCCCACGATCATAATTCGCAATCCTTCGCGAAACGCGTTATGCAGCATTTCCACCGCCTGCTGAATGCCGCCAAGCTTCTGCCAGGGCAGCATGCCTTTAACGCTGCGCTCCAGCTCTTCGGCGTTCTTCACTCCGCGGCTGGCATAAAGCCGCTTCAGCAATGGCGGTAAATCATCGGGCAACTGCGCGGATTCATCCACGGCCCGACGACGAAGTTGCGTTTGTTGTTTCACCCGTTACTGCCCACCTGCCTTTAACGGCTTATCATGTTCATTCAGGAAAGCTTTCATCTCTTTCGGCCCCTGGTAGCCCGGCACAACGTAACCGTTGCTCAGCACAATCGCGGGCGTACCCTGAACGCCAAACTGCACGCCCAGCGAGTAATGTTTAGCGATGTTCATATCGCAGCTGGCCGGGGCCGTCTGCCCGCTGTTCATCGCGTTATCAAAGGCTTTATTGCGATCTTTGGCGCACCAGATAGCCTGCATATCTTTTTCCGCCTGGCTTTGCAGCCCCTGGCGCGGGAAAGCGAGATAACGCACGGTGATACCCAGCGCGTTGTAGTCTTTCATCTCTTCATGCAGCTTGTGGCAGTAGCCGCAGGTGATATCGGTAAAGACGGTAATCACATGCTGCTGCTGGGGCGCTTTATAAACGATCATCTCTTTTTCAAGCGCATTGAGCTTACCAAGCAGCAGCTGGTTGGTGACATTAACCGGCTGCGCGCCGCTGACGTCATAAAGCGGCCCCTGGATCATCTGCTTGCCGTCTTCAGTCACGTAAAGCACGCCGCTTTCCGTCAGCACGGTTTTCATGCCCGGCAGCGGAGAGGGCTGGATTTCCGCTCCCTGTACGCCAAGCTTCGCCAGCGACTGCCGGATAACGGCGTCATCGGCATGCGCGAAGCTGGAAAGCGTCGCCGCCAGAAAAGAGAGCAGTAAAACCTGTTTTTTCATAATCGATCCTTGGATATCGCACTCACGCCCGCGGGTGGTGCTGTTGATGAAGTTGCCGCAGCCGTTCCGTCGCCACATGAGTGTAAATCTGCGTGGTGGAAAGGTCGCTGTGCCCCAGCAGCATCTGCACTACGCGCAAATCCGCGCCGTGGTTGAGCAGATGCGTGGCAAAAGCATGACGTAAAACGTGCGGCGATAATTTTTCGCTGTCGATACCGGCCAGTTGAGCATAATGCTTGATGCGATGCCAGAAGGTCTGGCGCGTCATTTGCTGGGCGCGGCTGCTGGGAAAAAGCACATCCAGCGACTGACCGTTCAGCAACCAGGGGCGCCCATGCGCCAGATACTGTTCAAGCCAGTAGACTGCCTCTTCGCCAAGCGGCACCAGCCGCTCTTTATTGCCCTTGCCGATAACCCGCACCACGCCCTGGCGAAGGCTAACATCGCTCATGGTCAGCCCCACCAGCTCCGACACGCGAAGCCCGGTGGCGTACAGCACTTCGAGCATTGCTTTATCACGTAGTTCAATCGGCTGATCCACCACCGGCGCCTGCAGCAGGCGTTCAACCTGCGCCTCGCTGAGATCTTTAGGCAACCGCTGCGGCAGTTTGGGCGAGGCGAGCATGGCGCTTGGGTCATCCGCACGCGCTTTTTCACGGTAAAGATGCTGGAAAAGACGGCGCATAGCGCTCAGCATCCTGGCGGAGCTGGTCGCTTTATAGCCGCCGTCCACCCTTTCGGCAAGCAGCGCCTGTAGATCGTCACGCTGGGCGGTGAGCAACGTCAACCCCCGGTGATGCAGCCACTGCGCTACCATGGTCAGGTCTCGCCGGTAGGCGCTCAGGCTGTTCTGGGCGAGATTTTTCTCAAGCCAGAGCGCGTCGAGAAACTGTTCTATACGAGCTAAATCTTGTTCCATCGCTTTTCCGCCTTTCGCCTGGGTCGCGCCATTATGCCTGATAGCAGACGGGATCTGGTACACTGGCGCCTCTGCAGATGAAGAAATGAGAAGTTACCGCTATGAACATTGGTCTTTTTTATGGTTCCAGCACCTGCTACACCGAAATGGCGGCTGAAAAAATACGCGATATTATTGGCCCTGAGCTGGTAACGCTGCATAACCTTAAAGATGACTCGCCCACGTTGATGGAGCAGTATGACGTGCTGATCCTCGGCATTCCTACCTGGGATTTCGGCGAACTTCAGGAAGACTGGGAAGCCGTCTGGGATCGGCTCGACAGCCTCGCCCTTGAGGGCAAAATCGTGGCGCTTTACGGTATGGGCGACCAACTGGGGTATGGCGAATGGTTCCTGGACGCCCTCGGCATGCTGCACGATAAACTCGCCCCGAAAGGCGTTAAGTTTATCGGCTACTGGCCTACCGAAGGGTATGAGTTTACCAGCAATAAGCCGGTAATTGCCGAAGGCCAGCTGTTCGTCGGCCTGGCGCTGGATGAAACGAACCAGTATGACTTAAGCGAAAGCCGCATCGAAAACTGGTGCGAGCAAATTCTGGGCGAAATGGCTGAACAGTTCGCCTGAGACCGTTTCAGGAGCAAGGGTGGCCCGGGCGTTGCAGCAATAAGCGCCGTAAATCGCGCCACTCGCCTTCCGTCATGCTGTCTGCCGCCAGCCACAGATGCTGGCGACGCGCAGTTTGTTCATCCCGCAAACGCAGCATCATGCCGCTGTTGAGCATCCATGGCGAATCGCCGATTTCCCACTCTACTCCTTGCCAGCGCAGGCGATAATCGGCAGTGAGCTTCACCTCGCCCTGACAGGCGTTAATGCGCCGCTGGCTGCGCACGCAGTCAAATACCACCAGCGAGAGCAACAGCAGCCAGACCGGCATATAGCTCAGCGGCCAGGGCAACAGCAAAATCGCTGCGGCAACAAGGCCGTGGAGTAGCAGCGAAAGCCACTGCGCTCGCCACGAGACGCGTAAATCAGATTGCCACAGGACCACGTTCCTGATTCCGTGTCTGGATTAACTGCACCATCCGCGCTAATTCCGCATCCGCAGGCTTGCCGTGGTTCATCAGCCAGTTAAATAAATCAGGATCGTCGCATTCAAGAAGACGGATAAACAGCCGCTTATCCTCATCGCTCAGCGTGTCATATTCATACTCGAAGAACGGCATGATAGAGATATCAAGTTCGCGCATACCGCGACGGCATGCCCAGTGGATTCGGGCTTTGTTATTGATGTCCATGTGCATATTCCCGCTTAACCGCTTTTAGAAGACGGCTGCTAGTGTACCGCTTTTTTTCTCCGCCTTTGACAGGAATGTTGCGAATTGCGAAGCGTTATCCAGGAAAATAATTTCCTTGCGCAACAATTTACTTTTGCTGCGAGGCATCTCCCTCTTCTTCTTTAAGCGCACGAAAGGGGATATCAAAAGACTTGCATTGTCCGCAGCCTCTTTAACAATATGTGGTTATCGCACCTCTAGCGTGAACGTAATTTCGCGTAAGCAACCTGGGACTTTATTGTTATGGCATTCACTCCATTTCCTCCGCGTCAGCCCGCCGCCGCAGCGCGCCTGCCGCTGACGCTTATCTCTCTGGATGACTGGGCGCTCTCAACCCTCACTGGCGCCGACAGCGAAAAGTATCTGCAAGGTCAGGTGACGGCGGACGTGGCCCACCTGGCTGAAAACCAACACTTGCTGGCGGCGCACTGCGACGCAAAGGGCAAAATGTGGAGCAACCTGCGCCTGTTTCGCCATGGCGAAGGGTTCGCCTGGATTGTTCGCCGCAGCGTGCAGGATAATCAACTGGCGCAGCTGAAAAAATACGCGGTGTTCTCCAAAGTGGCTATCGCCGAAGATAAGGAAGCGGTGCTGTTGGGCGTGGCGGGTTTTCAGGCGCGTGCAGCGCTGGCTAACCTTTTTAGCGTCCTGCCGGATGAACAAAATCAGGTCGTGCGCGAAGGGGCTACCACACTGCTGTGGTTCAACCTGCCGGCCGAGCGTTTTCTGCTGGTAACGGATAAAACCACCGCCAGCGATATTACGGAAAAGCTGCGCGGCGAAGCGCAGCTTAACGCCAGTCAACAATGGCTGGCGCTGGATATTGAAGCCGGGTATCCGGTGATTGACGACGCCAACAGCGCGCAGTTTATTCCGCAAGCGACCAATATCCAGGCGCTGGGCGGCATCAGCTTTAAGAAAGGCTGCTATACCGGTCAGGAGATGGTGGCGCGGGCAAAATTCCGCGGCGCTAACAAGCGCGCGCTGTGGTATCTGGCGGGCAAAGCGAGCCGCGTGCCGCAGGCGGGCGAAGACCTTGAGCTGCAGATGGGCGAAAACTGGCGTCGCACCGGGACTGTACTGGCAGCAGTGCAACTCGACGACGGCCGTTTGCTGGTGCAGGCAGTGATGAATAACGACATGGAAAGCGGCAGCGTATTCCGCGTTCGCGACGAGAGCAGCCATACGCTGGCTATCGAACCGCTGCCTTATTCGCTGGAAGAAGCCTGAGTCTGAAGCCCCCTCGCCCACGCGAGGGGGTTAGCGTTATTTGATATAGAGATAAATAGCGAGGAAGTGGCAGACGCTGCCGCCCAGCACAAAGCCGTGCCAGATGGCGTGGTTATAAGGGATGCGTTTACAAACGTAGAAAATCACACCGAGGGTGTAAACCACGCCGCCCACCGCCAGCAGCGTCACGCTGCCCGCCGCCAGTTTTACCGCCATTTGATAAATCACCACTAAGGAAAGCCAGCCCATCGTCAGATAGGTCGCCAGCGACAGGACCTTAAAGCGGTGCGCGATGGTGAGCTTAAAAAGAATTCCCAGCAGCGCCAGGCTCCAGATTACAATCATGAGCCCCTTCGCCAGCGGCGAGTTAAGCCCTACCAACAAAAACGGCGTATACGTACCTGCTATCAACAGATAAATAGCGCAGTGGTCGAATTTCTTCAGCCAGACCTTAGCCCTGGCATGAGGAATAGCATGGTAAAGCGTGGAGGCGAGAAACAGCAGGATCATGCTGCCGCCATAAAGGCTATAGCTGGTGATGGCCACGGCGCTGGCATTGGTGTCAGCCGCCTGCACGAGCAGCAATACCAGACCGACGATGCCAAATACCAGCCCAATGCCGTGGCTGATGCTGTTGGCTATTTCCTCAGCCAGCGAATATCCCTGAGCAATGAGCGGCTTGCGAACCATAGTGAAGCTCCGACAGAGGTGTCAAAAAACAGACGACATGCATAGCCTAACTGAGAATGATTTCAGTGAACACCTGTTAGCTAAAATAAATCTGTTACCTGTCGTAAACGCGCCGCTTCGCTTTAGGCATCGCACCTTTAAAGCAGATTCAGAGCTTACAGCTGTGCTATGAAATCCGCTTAAAAGCAATCACATAAAGTTCGTTCAGACCAGGGTATATCTCTGCTATCACCTGCCGGAGTTCAGCGAGCGTCATATTTTCCTGGCGCGCATGCTCGTCGTTCAGCTCGTTAAGCGCGACTGGCGTGGTGCTGATAACTTCAAGCGTGCAGAAATAGCCATTATCTTCATAGCGTCCGGTGCGCAGGCGCTGGCCTGGCTGGAAATGCGATTCGGCTGCATCGCGGATAGTGATGGTTTTACGCCCGGCCAGAATATCCGGCTCAAAGCGGGCGAAAAAGGTAATGTCGTTTTGCAACAGTCTCTCCTCAGGCGAAAAGCAAAAAAACATCATAAGCGTCAGCCGCGGGTTATGCATCCGCAAACGAAAGAATGGCGCGCCCGGTGGGGATTTATGGCAGCATAAGATATATGTTGAGCAGATGCTGCTGTCAGCCATTACGCGAAGGAAGCCCCGCCCGTGACGATGTTTACCCACTCCGCTATCGCCAGCCTCAATAATCTGGAGATGGGGGTTTATAACTTTGTCATCAAAAACCGCGACAAAGTGATGTATATGACCATTCGCGAGCTGGCGGACGCGGCTGGCGTCTCCACGACCACGGTGCTGCGCTTTTGCCGCAAGCTTAACTGCGAAGGCTATTCCGAATTTCGCGTACGCTTTAAATTATATTTAGAACAGAACGAACCTCAGCAGACTAATTTCGGCGCCAGCGAAATCATCAGTTTTTTCAGAAGTGTTAATAATGAGGAATTCGATAATCTGCTCGACCGCGCGGTCGATATTATTCTCTCTTCTGAGCGCGTTATTTTTGTCGGTGCGGGTACCTCTGGCGCTCTGGCGAAATATGGCGCGCGCTTTTTCTCCAACGTCGGGAAATTCAGCAACCATATTGACGACCCTTATTTCCCCGTCACCAATGACATGGCCAAAAATGCGCTGGCTATCGTCCTTTCCGTTTCCGGCGAAACTGCGGAGATCCTGCGTTTCGCTAGCCAGTTCAGCCTTCACCGCTGCAAGGTGCTCTCTATTACCAGCCACGACAACTCGTCGCTGGCAAAGCTTGCCGATTTCAACCTCTCCTGGCACGTGCCGCAAACCCGCATTGCCGGCGTGTATGATATTACCACGCAGGTGCCGGTAATTTATATTCTCGAGACGCTGGGCCGAAAAATGGCGAAAAAACTGGCGTAAAAAAACAGGCTGTTTTTCATTTGTAACAAGTCACGTTATCCACTATTTGTTATATCGTGACTTTACAATTCCCTTTGTTAGACTCGCATTAAACGTTAATTGGCTCTGCGCGATTTATTGTCTTTGATCGGTTTATCGAATAACGAAGAGATGAATGAAATGAAGCAACTGACACTTCCGAAAGAGTTCCTTTGGGGCGGCGCGGTCGCCGCGCATCAGGTTGAAGGCGGCTGGAACCAGGGCGGCAAAGGTCCCAGCATTTGCGACGTGCTGACCGGCGGCGCGCACGGCGTTCCGCGTGAAATTACCGAGTCCGTTGTGCCGGGGAAATACTACCCGAACCATGAAGCGGTCGACTTCTACAGCCATTACAAAGAGGACATCAGGCTCTTCGCCGAGATGGGCTTTAAATGTTTCCGCACCTCCATCGCCTGGACGCGTATCTTCCCGAAAGGCGACGAAGCCGAGCCGAACGAAGAGGGGCTGAAATTTTATGACGCGGTGTTTGATGAACTGCTGAAATATAACATCGAACCCGTTATCACCCTTTCTCACTTCGAAATGCCGCTGCATCTGGTGCAGCAGTACGGCGGCTGGACCAACCGTAAAGTCGTCGATTTCTTTGTTCGCTTCGCCGAAGTGGTGTTCGAGCGCTACAAGAATAAGGTCAAATACTGGATGACCTTTAACGAAATCAACAACCAGCGTAACTGGCGAGCGCCGCTGTTCGGCTACTGCTGCTCCGGCGTGGTCTATACCGAACACGACAACCCCGAAGAGACGATGTATCAGGTGCTGCACCATCAGTTCGTGGCCAGCGCCATGGCGGTGAAAATCGGCCATCGCATTAACCCGCAGATGCAGATCGGCTGCATGCTGGCGATGGTGCCGCTCTATCCCTTCTCCTGTAAGCCGGAAGATGTAATGTATGCTCAGGAGTCCATGCGCGAGCGCTATGTCTTTACTGACGTGCAGTTGCGCGGTTATTACCCTTCCTACGTGCTGAACGAATGGGAGCGCCGCGGCTTCAACATCAAAATGGAGGCAGGCGACGAGCAGATCCTGCGCGAAGGCTGCTGCGACTACCTGGGCTTTAGCTATTACATGACCAACGCGGTAAAAGCTGAAGGCGGCAGCGGCGACGCACTGAGCGGTTTCCAGGGCAGCGTGCCGAACCCGCACGTGAAGGCCTCCGACTGGGGCTGGCAGATTGACCCGGTGGGCCTGCGCTACGCGCTGTGTGAGCTCTACGAGCGCTACCAGAAGCCGCTGTTTATCGTTGAGAACGGCTTTGGCGCTTACGATAAAGTGGAAGCGGACGGCAGCATCAATGACGATTACCGTATCGATTACCTGCGCGCCCACATTGCCGAGATGATAAAAGCGGTGACATACGACGGCGTGAATCTGATGGGCTATACCCCGTGGGGCTGCATCGACTGCGTGTCGTTTACCACCGGTCAGTACAGCAAGCGCTACGGCTTTATCTATGTGAACAAACACGATGACGGCACGGGCGATATGTCACGCGCACGTAAAAAAAGCTTCAACTGGTACAAAGAAGTCATCGCCAGCAACGGCGAAAAACTCTGACTTTCGCGCGTCTCTCTCCCCATCGGGAGAGAGACGACTGTCGCTTATTCAGTATGCTGGACAGCGATACAACGTTTACCCACTCTGTGGGTTTATTCCCTGTGAAGCGAGTGAGCGAAGCGCCGCCATAGCTCCGCGAACGCTCAATTCCGCCTACTTCCCGCCCGCCAGTTCAATAAAGCTTCCCGTCACGTAAGAGGCTTTCTCGCTAAGCAACCAGGCAATGGCCTCCGCCACTTCTTCCGGCTGGCCGCCGCGCTGCATTGGCAGGCTTGATTTTACTCTGTCCACCCGTCCCGGCTCGCCGCCGCAAGCGTGCATTTCGGTATAAATGAGCCCCGGCCGCACGCAGTTTACGCGGATGCCCTGCCCCGCGACCTCTAGCGCAAGCCCGGTAGTAAGCGTATCCACCGCGCCTTTAGACGCCGCGTAATCAACATATTCGCCGGGCGCGCCAAGCCTTGAGGCCGCCGACGAAACGTTAACAATAGCTCCGCCTTTGCCGCCGTGGTGATGCGCCATGCGCTTTACCGCTTCGCGACAGCAGAGAAAGTAGCCGGTGACGTTGGTCATCAGCACGTTGTTAATCCGCTCAGCGGTAAGCTCCTCAACGCGGCACTGCGTGAAAAGAATCCCCGCGTTATTCACCAGCGCGCCGAGCGGCTGGTTAAGCGCATCTATCTGCGCAAACATCGCCATGACCTGAGCCTCGTCCGCAATATCCGCCTGCACCGCCAGCGCCTCGCCGCCTTTCGCGTGGATGGCCTCTACCACCTCCTGCGCCGCCTGCGCGTTTTTATGGTAATTCACCACAACCTTATAGCCCTGCGCGGCCAGCAATAGCGCCGTGGCCCGGCCAATGCCGCGGCTGGCGCCGGTGATAAGTGCAACAGACATGCTTTTCTCCTTTTTATTTGGGGACGTATCGGCGATGCTTTTATTAAGAGCAGCGCCGCAGCCATAAGGCTTGAGTGCAGGAAAACAGACACAGGTAAAGCGATGAAATCACACGCCGACATCAGCAAATTTTTAAGCTACGTTTTGCGCCACCAGCCCGAGTCCATCGGTTTGCAACTGGATACCGAAGGCTGGGCTTCGGTGGATGAACTGATAATGCGCGCCGCTAAAGCGGGCAAGCATCTTACGCCCGAGCTGATTGAGGCGGTGGTGCAGGATAACGACAAAAAACGCTTTGCGTTAACTGCTGACAAACTACACATTCGCGCCGTGCAGGGCCACTCTACAAAACAGGTAGCTATTCAGTGGGAGGAAAAAACGCCTCCCGGGACGCTTTACCACGGCACCGCCACCCGTTTTCTTGAAAGCATTCGCCAGCAGGGGCTGGTGGCCGGTTCGCGTCATTACGTGCACCTTTCAGGCGATGAAGCGACCGCCGTCGCTGTTGGCGTGCGCCACGGCAAACCGGTTGTGCTGAAAATCAACGCCAGCGATATGCATCAGCAAGGCTACGCGTTTCATCAGGCGGATAACGGCGTCTGGCTGACCCGCGCGGTACCCGCTGAATTTATCGCTTTCGAATAAAAAAGGGCGCCGCAGCGCCCTTCGTCATCCTCTTGCCGGAATTACTGGTATTCGCTCATCGGCACGCAGGAGCAGAACAGGTTGCGGTCGCCGTAAACGTCGTCCAGACGTTTAACCGTCGGCCAGTATTTGTTGCCAAAGCCTGCCGGGAAAGCCGCCCGTTCACGGCTATAGGGATGCGCCCACTCTTCCACCAGCTCGTGCTGAACGTGCGGCGCGTTAACCAGCGGGTTATCGTCCGCCGGCCACTCCCCTTTCGCCACGCGGTCAATCTCCATGCGGATAGCCAGCATCGCGTCGATAAAGCGGTCCAGCTCAGCTTTGCTTTCTGATTCCGTCGGCTCCACCATCAGCGTGCCCGCCACCGGGAAAGACATCGTCGGCGCGTGGAAGCCGTAATCGATGAGACGTTTGGCGATATCCAGCTCGCTGATGCCGGTCTCTTCTTTAAGCGGACGGATGTCGAGAATACACTCGTGCGCCACATGCCCCTCGCGCCCGGTATAAAGCACCGGATAGGCCGATTTCAGGCGCGTGGCGATGTAGTTGGCGTTCAGAATAGCCACCTGGCTTGCCTGCTTCAGCCCTTCAGACCCCATCATGCGAATATACATCCAGCTGATAGGCAGAATTGAGGCGCTGCCGAAAGGCGCGGCGGAAACCGCGCCCTGGCGGGTCAGCATTCCTTCAATCTGCACCACGCTGTGGCCCGGCACGAACGGCGCCAGGTGCGCTTTCACGCCAATCGGCCCCATGCCCGGCCCGCCGCCGCCGTGCGGAATGCAGAAGGTTTTATGCAGGTTGAGGTGGGAAACGTCCGCGCCGATATGGCCCGGTGACGTGATGCCCACCTGGGCGTTCATGTTCGCGCCGTCGAGATAAACCTGGCCGCCATACTGATGAACGATTTCGCATACTTCACGGATAGTCTCTTCATACACGCCGTGCGTGGACGGGTAAGTGACCATGATGCAGGAGAGTTTATCGCCCGCCTGCTCCGCCTTCTCGCGCAGATCGGCAAGGTCGATATTGCCCTGCTTGTCGCAAGCCACGACCACCACTTCCATTCCCGCCATCTGTGCGGAAGCCGGGTTGGTGCCGTGCGCGGAGCTCGGGATAAGACAAATATCGCGCGCGCCTTCGTTGCGGCTTTCATGATAATGGCGAATCGCCAGCAGGCCGGCGTATTCCCCCTGCGCGCCGGAGTTCGGCTGCATGCACAGCGCGTCGTAGCCCGTCAGCTTCACCAGCCACTCGGAAAGCTGGCCAATCATCATATGGTAGCCTTCGGCCTGCTCCGCCGGGCAGAACGGATGCAGTTCGGCGAACTCCGGCCAGGTGATGGGAATCATTTCCGCCGCGGCGTTCAGCTTCATGGTGCAGGAACCCAGCGGGATCATCGCCTGGTTCAGCGCCAGATCTTTACGCTCGAGCGAATGCATGTAGCGCATCATCTCGGTTTCGCTGTGGTAGCGATTAAAGACCGGATGGGTGAGGATGTCGTCTTCGCGCAGCATCGCCTGCGGGATGGAGCGGCTGTCGAGCGCCACGTCTTTATCCAGCGCGTCGATATCCAGACCGTGGTTGTCGCCAAGCAGCACGCTGAACAGACGCAGCACATCTTCGCGAGTAGTGGTTTCATCAAGCGTAACGCCCACGGCGTTCAGAATGTCGCTGCGAAGGTTAACCTCGGCGGCCTGCGCGCGCGCCAGCACGGCGGCTTTATCGGCCACTTCCACGCACAGCGTGTCGAACCAGGTGCTATGACGCAGCTTCAGCCCTTTATGCTGCAGCCCTACCGCCAGAATATCGGTGAAGCGGTGAATGCGGCTGGCGATGCGCTTGAGGCCCTTCGGTCCGTGGAAAACGGCGTAAAGGCTCGCGATGTTGGCAAGCAGCACCTGTGAAGTACAGATGTTGGAGTTCGCTTTTTCGCGGCGGATATGCTGCTCGCGGGTCTGCATCGCCATGCGCAGCGCGGTGTTGCCCGCCGCGTCTTTGGAAACGCCGATGATGCGGCCTGGCATAGAACGCTTAAATTCGTCTTTCGCCGCGAAGAACGCCGCGTGCGGGCCGCCGTAGCCCATCGGCACGCCGAAACGCTGGGCGGAGCCGAACACAATATCGGCGCCCTGTTTGCCCGGCGCCGTAAGCAGCACCAGCGCCATAAAATCCGCCGCCACGCTGACAATCACATTGCGCGCTTTCAGTTTTTCAATCAGCGGGCCGTAATCATGCACTTCACCAGTGGTACCCACCTGTTGCAGCAGCACGCCGAAAATATCCTGATGATCCAGCGCCTTGCCCGGCTCATCGACGATAACCTCAAAGCCGAACGTTTCCGCGCGGGTGCGCACCACGTCCAGCGTCTGCGGATGAATATCCTGCGCCACGAAGAAGCGGTTCGCGCCTTTAAGCTTGCTGACGCGCTTAGCCATCGCCATCGCTTCGGCGGCAGCGGTCGCTTCGTCGAGCAGTGAGGCGGAGGCAATATCGAGCCCGGTGAGATCCAGCGTAACCTGCTGGAAATTCAGCAGCGCTTCAAGACGTCCCTGCGACACTTCCGGCTGGTAAGGGGTGTAGGCGGTGTACCAGCCCGGGTTCTCCAGCATATTGCGCAGGATGACCGGCGGCGTATGAACGGCGGTATAGCCCATCCCGATATAGCTTTTAAAACGCTTGTTGCGGCTGGCGATGGCTTTCAGCTCCGCCAGCGCGGCGAACTCGGTGGCGGCTTCGCCGATAAACGGCGGCGCGGTCAGTTGGATGTCGGCGGGAACGATTTGCGCGGTCAGCGCATTCAGCGAGTCCGCGCCAACGGTGCGCAGCATCTCCTGCTGTTGCGAAGCAGAGGGGCCGATGTGGCGTTCGATAAAGGCTTCGCGGTTTTCCAGCTGGCTCAGGGTCTGGGTCATGGGCGATATTTCCTGAAACGTGCAGTGAAGCAAATTAATGCGATGGGTGTTCTTGTTGCTCGCTGAAGGAGCGGGATAAGCCTGCGCTTATCCCTTTTTCTTCGTCTGTACGGGAAGCGAGCTGAAATTATTCGTCTTCCAGCAGCGCGTCGTAAGCCGCCGCGTCCAGCAGCGCCGCTACTTCGCTTTCGTCGCTGGCTTTGATCTTAAAGATCCAGCCTTCGCCGTACGGCGCGCTGTTCACCAGCTCCGGGGAATCGCTCAGCGCGTCGTTCACCGCAACGATCTCGCCGCTCACCGGGGCGTAGATGTCAGAAGCCGCTTTAACCGACTCCGCGACGGCGCAATCATCGCCCGCCGCCACGGTCGCGCCCACTTCCGGCAGGTCCACAAACACCATGTCGCCAAGCAGTTCCTGCGCGTGTTCGGTAATGCCGACGGTGTAAGTGCCATCCGCTTCCTTACGCAGCCATTCGTGTTCTTTGCTGTACTTCAGTTCATTCGGCACATTGCTCATGCTTATTCTCCAGATAGCAAAACTTATTGGGCGACCGGCTTACCGGCGCGGACAAAAATCGGTTTAGTGACGTGGACAGGCATTTCGCGGTTGCGGATCTGCACAATGGCGGTATCGCCAATCCCCGCGGGCACGCGCGCCAGCGCGATGCTGTAGCCAAGCGTTGGGGAGAAAGAACCGCTGGTGATGACGCCTTCGCGCACGCGGCCCAGCTCATCGGTAAAGTGAACCGGCTGCCCGCCGCGCAATACGCCTTTTTCTTTCATCACGAGGCCGACCAGTTGTTCGGTCCCCTGCTCCCGCTGCGCTTCAAGCGCTTCGCGACCGATGAAGTCACGCTCCTGCGGCTGCCAGGCGATGGTCCAGCCCATATTGGCCGCGAGCGGCGATACGCCCTCGTCCATCTCCTGACCATATAAATTCATGCCCGCCTCCAGACGCAGCGTGTCGCGCGCGCCCAGACCGCAGGGTTTTACGCCCGCTTCCACCAGCTGCGCCCAGAAGCCTGCAGCGTTCTCATTCGGCATGGCGATTTCATAACCCGCTTCGCCGGTGTAACCGGTGGTGGCGATAAACAGCTCGTCCGCCTGAACGCCAAAAAACGGTTTCATGCCCGCGACCGCTTTGCGCTGCGCTTCGTTAAAGAGCGCGGCGGCTTTCTGCTGCGCGTTCGGGCCCTGCACCGCGATAAGCGACAGGTCGTCGCGCACCGTAACGGAAACGGCGAACGGCTCCGCATGTTCGTTAATCCACGCAAGGTCCTTTTCACGGGTGGCGGAGTTAACCACGAGGCGGAAATAGTCTTCAGCGAGGAAATAGACAATCAGGTCGTCAATGACGCCTGCGGAGGCGGTAAGCATGGCGGTGTAAAGCGCCTTGCCAGGCTGGGTGAGTTTAGCGACGTCGTTCGCCAGCAGGTAGCGCAAAAATTCCCGGGTGCGCTCGCCGCGCAGGTCGACGATGGTCATGTGCGAGACATCAAACATGCCCGCGTCGTTACGCACGGCGTGGTGCTCATCAATCTGCGAGCCGTAGTGCAGCGGCATCATCCAGCCGTGAAAATCCACCATACGTGCGCCACACTGAACATGCTGCTCATACAAAGGGGTCTGTTGGGCCATCTTTTCCTCGTTTTTCTGCCGGGTCGGTGATGGTTTTGGGCCTCTGACTGCCGCGCCCGCCATCTGTCGCCGACACCGATCCCGGCGTCGACGCAAACGTTACCTTTCACCTGACGTTATCACCGAAATGGCGCGTAAACCATAAGGTGAGTTAAGTCATCACATTAGCTTATGACCAAAATGGGAAAGCTGCGCCACAGCGCTTTTAACTATTTACTAACGGAGCAGAGCGGATAAAGCAGATTTTAATCCTGAGTTTTTCGTTATTGCCCAGCAATAACAACCAAATCAGCGCAAGAATTGCCTTAAGAGAAAAAACGTGTGATGAGAAAAACTAATCCGAAAAAAGTGGTGAAATTAGAATATTTCAAATGAGTGAACACTCCTCTTTTCGTCCGTTGAAAAGAGAAGTGTGACGCAGTTAACGTAACCACTCCGGCAGATCGTGAAGGCCCATCGCCTGGCGCAGCAGTTGCGGTTTAACGCCGGGGAGCGAATCGGCGAGTTTCAGACCCACATCACGCAGCAGCTTTTTCGCCGGATTGTTGCCGGCAAACAGTTCGCGAAAGCCCTGCATGCTGGCGAGCATGACCGCCGCGCTGTGCTTGCGGCTACGCTCGTAGCGACGAAGATAAAGGTGCTGACCGATATCTTTGCCCTGCGCGAACAGACGACGCAATTCGGCTATCAACTCCGCCGCATCCATAAAACCAAGGTTAACGCCCTGGCCGGCAAGCGGGTGAATGGTATGCGCGGCGTCGCCCACCAGCGCCAGCCGGTGCGCGGCGAACTGCCGTGCGTAACGGCCGGTCAGCGGAAAGACCTGCCGATCGCCCTCCACCTTTGTCAGCCCCAGGCGGTTATCAAAGGCCACGCACAGCGCCCGGTTAAACTCGTCTTCACTGGCCTGCTGCATGCGTTGCGCTTCAAGCGGCGGCAGCGACCAGACGATGGAGCACAGGTGCGGATCGCTAAGCGGCAGAAAAGCAAGAATGCCGTCGCCATGGAACGCCTGGCGCGCGACTGCGCCGTGCGGCTCCTCGGTGCGGATGGTCGCCACCAGCGCGGAGTGTTCGTAATCCCAGAACGTCAGCGGAATGTCCGCTTTATCGCGCAGCCAGGAGTTGGCGCCGTCGGCGCCCACCACCAGCCTTGCGGTGAGCATATTGCCGTCTTTCAGCGTCAGAAACGCCTCGTTCTCGCCCCACGCCACCTGCTGCAGTTCGGCAGGGGCCATCAGCGTAATGTCTTTGCCCTGCTGCGCCTTGTTCCACAGCGCCTGATGAATGACGTTGTTTTCGATGATATGACCGAGGTGCGTATAACCATACCCTTTATCCTCAAAGGCGATGCGCCCGAAGCTGTCTTTCTCCCACACTTCCATGCCGTGATAGGCGCTGGCGCGCATTTTCAGGATATCGCGCCATACGCCCAGCTTCTCCAGTAACTTTTCACTGGCGGCATTGATGGCGGAGACGCGCAGCGAAGGCGGCGCATCGGCGGCCACGGGCTGCGGCGGCTGATGCTCCAGCACCGCCACGCGCAGGCCGCAGCCTTCCAGTCCGCAGGCTACCGCCAACCCCACCATGCCGCCGCCTACAATCGCCACATCTACGCTTTGCACATTCTTCTCCTTTAACGCGCAACCCAGCCAAGGGTGCGTTGCGCCAGCGCATCACGCGCCGGGGTAAATAGTTCCATCGCCATCAGGCCCAGATTACGCCCTACGACCAGCGGCGCCCAACGGTTGGCAAAAACATGCACCAGCCCATCGGTAACGCCGATGGTGGCGGCTCTGTCCTGTCGACGGCGGTGTTGATAAGCCGCCAGCACGGGATAGCTGCCGATATCCTGCTGCCTGTCATGCGCCTGGGCGAGCGTTTCGGCAAGCGTCATCACATCGCGCAACCCGAGGTTAAACCCTTGCCCGGCGATGGGATGCAGCGTCTGAGCGGCGTTGCCGACCAGCACGGCGCGATGAGAGATAGCCTGCGAGGAGCGGGTAAGCGAGAGCGGGTAAGCGCTGCGCGCGCCAGCATGGGTAATGCGCCCGAGCCGCCAGCCAAACGCCTTTTGCAACTCATGGCAAAAACGCGCGTCATCCCAGGCCATGACTTCCGCCTCTTTTTCCAGCGGATGGCACCACACCAGCGAGCTGCGCCCCTGCGACATCGGCAGCATCGCGAGCGGACCATATTCAGTAAAACGCTCAAAGGCGCGGCCGTCGTGCGGCTGCGAGGTGGTCACGTTGGCAATAACCGCCAGTTGATGGTAAGGCTGCTGGCGCCAGGTGATGCCGCACTGCGCGCCCAGCGGCGAACGCGTGCCGTCCGCGGCCACCAGCAGACTGCCGGAAAGCGTTGCGCCGCTCTCAAGCTGCACGCTCACGCCCTCTTCGCTTCGCGTGAAGCTTGCCACACGCTCAGGGCAATGCAGCTGCACGCCAGGCGCTTTACGCAGCATACTGAACAACCGCTGCCCAACATCGTGTAACTCCACCACCTGCCCCAGCGCGGCGATGTCATACTCTTTCGCTTCCAGCGTCACGAAGCCCGCATGGCCGCGGTCGCTGACGTGCACGACGCTGATGGGCGTCGCTTTATCGGCAATGGCCTGCCAGACGCCAAACCGCGCCAGCTGCTGGCAGGTGCCGTGCGCCAGGGCGATAGCGCGCGCGTCAAACCCTGGATGCGCGGCGGATTCCGGCGCGCTGGCCTCGACCAGGTGCACCGGCAGCGCGCCGCGGGTGAAGTGCGAAAGCGCCAGCGCCAGCGTCGCGCCGGTCATGCCGCCGCCGATGATGATAACGCTCATGCCTGACGCGCCGCCGCCATCAGCGCTTCGATATCGTCTGCGGATTTCACTACGCTGTGGGTAAGGTTCTCATTGCCGTTTTCAGTGATGAGAATGTCATCTTCGATGCGAATGCCGATGCCGCGGTACTCTGGCGGCACGTCGGCGTCCGGCGCGATATAAAGCCCGGGTTCAACGGTCAGCACCATGCCAGGCTCCAGCGTGCGCGAGCGGTCCGGACCGTAGTGGCCCACATCATGCACATCCAGCCCCAGCCAGTGGCTCAGGCCATGCATGAAGAAAGCGCGATGGGCATTATCGGCAATCAGCTGATCCACCTCGCCTTTCAGGATATCCAGCTTCACCAGCCCGCTGACCATAATGCGCGTCACTTCGCCGGTCACTTCCTGAATGGACGTTCCCGGGCGGAACAGGCGCAGCGAGGTTTCGAGCGATTCCAGCACAATGTCGTAAATGGCGCGCTGGGCAGGGGTAAATTTGCCGTTCACCGGGAAGGTGCGGGTGATATCGCCTGCGTAGCCCTGATATTCACAACCCGCGTCGATAAGCACCAGATCGCCGTCGCGCAGCTCGCTTTCGTTTTCGGTGTAGTGCAGGATGCAGCCGTTCTCGCCGCCGCCGACGATGGTGTTGTAGGAGGGAAACCGCGCACCGTGGCGGTTAAATTCATGATGAATTTCCCCTTCCAGCTGATATTCAAACATGCCCGGGCGGCAGACCTGCATCGCTCGCGTATGCGCAAGCGCGCTGATTTCGCCTGCCCGGCGCAGGATTTCTATCTCTTCCGGCGATTTGAACAGGCGCATTTCATGCACCCAGGGACGCCAGTCGGTAAGCGTGGCGGGCGCGACCAGGTTCTGGCGCGAACCGCGACGCAGTTTCTCCAGCGCGGCGAACACGATGTTATCAGCCCAGTCGTACTGCCCCTGGGCGTGGTAAACCACATCGAGGCCATTTAACAGCTGATAGAGTTGCTCGTTAATCTCATCAAACGCCAGCGCGCGGTCCACGGCGAGTTTTTCCGGCGCCGCTTCCTGCCCCAGGCGGCGGCCAAACCAGATTTCAGCGGTTTTATCGCGCACGCGGTTAAACAACACACTGTGGTTATGGGTGTCATCGCTTTTGATAAGCACCAGCACCGCTTCCGGCTCGTTAAAGCCGGTGAAATACCAAAAATCGCTGTTCTGGCGATACGGATACTCGCTGTCAGCGCTGCGCGTCGTCTCAGGCGCGGCGAAAATCAGCGCGGCGCTGGCGGGCGCCATCTTCGCCAGCAATGCCTGGCGACGGCGGAGAAACTCTACCTGTGTCATTGCACCTCCTGCTGCGTTTTTATTTTAGTGTAGCGTGGGCTTGCGGATTTCCGGCGCGGTCGGCGCGTTGCGCGTAAACGTGTCATGGCACAGCAGCGCCGCTACGCGCACATATTCGATTATCTCCTCCAGCGACATCTCCAGCTCTTCCTGGTCTTCGTCTTCGTCGTAGCCCAGTTGCGCGATGTTGCGCAGATCGTCGATAGCTTCGCCCGTTTCGCCGGCGACCTTATCAAGCTTAGGCTGCGTGACGCCAAGCCCCAGCAGGAAATGATTCACCCAGCCCGCCAGCGCGTCGGCGCGGTCGAAGACGCTGACGTCGTCGCCTTCCGGCAGATAAAGCTGAAACAGAAAACCGTCATCCTCCAGGTTGTCGCTGGTCGCGGCGTGCATCTCGCGCAGCGCCTGCGCAAGTTGCTGCCCAAACGCCAACCCCTCGTTAGTGAGGTCATGCAGCAGCGGCTGCCAGCTGCTGTCCTGGTTGCCGCCGCACAGCATTCCGCTGATGAGACCGTGCATTTCCGCAGGGGTCAGCCCCACGCCTTGTTGGTTAAGCAACTGGCCGAGCTCGCCGTAGCGAGGCATTTGGTTCTGTATAGACATGCGCATTCATCGTCGTTGAGGGGATATTCATGGTATGCTACCACTCTGGACCCTGGTGATACCAGAAAAGGGCTTGTATCTCCCTATCAGGGTAGCTATAGTGTCGCCCCTTCGCCGCCCCGGAAGGCGCGAACGGCAGGTGAATCAACAGCAGGAAGGTGGAATGTCTGCACAACCAGTCGATATCCAAATTTTTGGTCGTTCACTGCGGGTGAATTGTCCGCCAGAGCAGCGGGATGCACTAAATCAGGCGGCGGAAGATCTGAATCAACGGTTGCAAGATCTGAAAGTTCGCACTAGAGTCACCAATACTGAGCAACTGGTTTTCATCGCGGCGTTGAACGTCTGTTATGAGCTGGCTCAGGAAAAGACCAAAACCCGTGATTACGCAGCCAGCATGGAACAGCGTATTCGGATGCTCCAGCAGACCATCGAGCAAGCATTGCTTGAGCAAGGTCGCATAAGTGAGAGAACGGGACCAAAGTTTGAATAATACTTTATGGTCTACTATGGTAGAGTGACCGTGAAGAAAAAAATTTCTCTGAGATGTTCGCAAGTGGGCCAGTCCCCTGAGCCGATATTTCAAAAAAACAGAATGTGACGCTCCACGGTTGGTGAGCATGCTCGGTTCGTCCGAGAAGCCTGAAAACCGTGACGACGCATTCACCTTGAACCGCGGGTTCAAGGGTTACAGCCTACGGCGGCATCTCGGAGATTCCCCACTTTTACTACCATGACGCAACGGCCGATCACTCCCGAACTCAGACAACAAATTCGCAAACAAATCCGTCAGTTACGCCGTGCTATTACGCCCGAACAGCAAACGCGATTTGCTCAACAGGCCGCTGCCCGAATGATGGCTTATGCGCCCGTGGTGGAAGCGAAAACCGTAGCGGCGTTTCTCTCTTTTGATGGCGAACTCGATACCCGCCCGCTGATAGAAGGACTCTGGCGCGCCGGTAAGCAAGTTTACCTGCCTGTGCTTCACCCCTTCAGTCCCGGTAATCTGCTTTTTCTGCGCTACTTTCCGCACAGCGAACTGATGCTGAATCGTCTGAAAATTTACGAGCCGCCGCTCGATGTCCGCCACGTGTTGCCGTTAAGCGAACTGGATGTGCTGGTCACGCCGCTGGTCGCTTTTGACGCACAGGGGCAACGTCTTGGCATGGGCGGCGGCTTTTACGACCGTACACTGCAAAACTGGCGCAGCCATGAGCTGTGGCCGGTGGGTTACGCCCATGATTGCCAGCAGGTGGCCTCGCTTCCCGTTGAAGAATGGGATATCCCGCTGCCCGCCGTCGTCACGCCTGAAAAGATCTGGACGTGGTAAGCGCCCAACAAAAAGCCCGCCGAAGCGGGCTTTTTTATGGCTCTTTTATCAGTACAGCAGACGAGCGCGAATGGTGCCTGCAATCGCCTTCATGCTTTGCAGCGCTTTGTTCGCCACATCTTCTTCGGCATCAATGTCGATAACCACATAACCCATCTGCGGCGTGGTTTGCAGGAACTGGGCGGCAATGTTAATGCCCTGCTCGGCGAAGATCTGGTTGATAGCGGTCAGCACGCCAGGACGGTTTTCGTGAATATGCAGCAGGCGGCTTACCGTGCCGCCGTGCAGCGGCAGCGAAACTTCCGGGAAGTTAACGGCAGAGAGCGTTGAACCATTGTCGGAGTATTTCACCAGCTTGCCCGCGACTTCGAGACCGATGTTCTCCTGCGCTTCCTGCGTGGAGCCGCCGATGTGCGGCGTCAGAATAACGTTATCGAATTCGCACAGGGGGGAGTTGAACGGATCGCTGTTAGTGGCAGGCTCCGTCGGGAAAACGTCAATCGCCGCGCCCGCGAGGTGCTTGCGCGACAGCGCGTCGCACAGCGCCGGGATATCAACCACGGTGCCGCGCGCGGCGTTGATCAGCAGCGCGCCCGGCTTCATCAACGAGAGCTGTTCTGCGCCAATCATATTTTTCGTTGAGGCGTTTTCCGGCACGTGCAGGCTGACCACATCGCTCATGTTCAGCAGATCGGAAAGATGCTGAACCTGCGTGGCGTTACCAAGCGGCAGTTTGCTTTCAATGTCGTAGAAATAAACATGCATGCCCAGCGCTTCCGCCAGGATGCCCAACTGGGTGCCGATGTGGCCGTAGCCGATGATGCCAAGCTTTTTGCCGCGCGCTTCATAAGAGCCCGCCGCCTGTTTGTTCCAGATGCCGCGGTGCGCTTTGGCGTTCGCTTCCGGAATGCCGCGCAGCAGCAGCAGCAGTTCGCCGATCACCAGCTCCGCTACGGAACGGGTATTAGAAAAAGGCGCGTTAAAGACCGGAATACCGCGTTTCGCCGCCGCGTTCAGGTCAACCTGATTGGTGCCGATGCAGAAGCAACCTACCGCTACCAGTTTTTCCGCTGCGGCGAAAATCTCTTCGGTCAGATGGGTACGGGATCGCAGGCCAATAAAGTGAGCGTCACGGATCGACTCTTTCAGCACATCGCTGTCCAGCGCTCCTTTGTGGTATTCGATATTGGTATAACCCGCTGCGCGCAGGCTATCGATGGCTTTCTGGTGCACGCCTTCCACCAGCAAGAATTTAATTTTGTCTTTCTCCAGTGATACTTTTGCCATTTCCCGACCCTGTCTTGTCTTATCAGATTGTGTACTGAGCAATAAGTCAGCCTTCTGCCAACATATCAAAATTTGCGGGTCCGGCAATATGAACGTTTGCGTCGGCGTCCTGAAGAAAAGTCACGCAGTGCAGAAAGGCAGAAGAAAATATTGTGTGGCAGAAATATGACGGCAGAAATGGAAAAGCAGAGACGACGAATGTGACATATGTCACCAAATTTCGCGGTTAAGATTTTTTTACCCTGGCGGGGCGCGCGAGCGCCCCGGTCAGATCATTTCACGATGGTCTTGACGCCTTCCGACGTGCCGATAAGCGCAACGTCCGCGCCGCGGTTAGCAAAAAGGCCCACGGTGACGACGCCTGGAATCGCGTTGATCGCATTCTCCAGCGCAACAGGCTCCATGATAGAGAGGCCGTGGACATCCAGAATGACGTTGCCGTTATCGGTCACCACGCCCTGGCGGTATTCCGGACGGCCGCCCAGTTTCACCAGCTGACGGGCTACTGCGCTTCGCGCCATCGGGATAACCTCAACCGGCAGCGGGAAGTTGCCGAGGATATCGACCTGCTTTGACGCATCGGCGATACAGATGAACTTTTCCGCCACCGAGGCGATGATTTTTTCACGCGTCAGCGCCGCGCCGCCGCCTTTAATCATTTGCATCTGGCCGTTTATCTCATCCGCGCCGTCGACATAAATGCCGAGCGAATCCACCTCGTTGAGATCGTAAACGTGAATGCCGAGACTTTTCAGTTTGGCGGTGGAAGCGTCCGAGCTTGATACCGCACCATCAATCTGATTTTTGATGGTGCCGAGCGCGTCGATAAAATGCGCCGCCGTGGAGCCGGTGCCCACGCCGACAATCGTTCCCGGCTGCACATACTGAAGCGCGGCCCAGCCCACTGCTTTTTTCAGTTCATCCTGCGTCATGATCTTTTGCCTGTGTGTGAAAACTGTGGCGCATTATAGAACAGGCTCGCTGAAAAAGACTCCTTCCGTCAGGCATACTGCTCCGATGATTGCGGTTTCTGCCTGTGCCTGGCAAAAATTTATGTCATAGTGCGAAACATTACGATTCAGGAGCATGCTAAAAAGATGAAACGCCCGGACTACAGGACACTACAGGCGCTGGATGCGGTCATTCGTGAACGCGGGTTTGAGCGCGCCGCGCAAAAGCTGTGTATCACCCAGTCCGCCGTGTCGCAACGCATCAAGCAACTGGAAAACATGTTTGGCCAGCCTTTGCTGGTTCGCACCGTGCCGCCGCGCCCTACCGAACAGGGCCAGAAGCTGCTGGCGTTGCTGCGTCAGGTGGAGTTGCTGGAGGATGAATGGCTCGGCGACGAACAGACGGGCGCGACTCCGCTTCTGCTGTCGCTGGCGGTCAACGCCGACAGTCTGGCTACCTGGCTGTTGCCTGCGCTGGCGCCGGTACTGGTCGACTCCCCTATTCGCCTTAACCTGCAAGTGGAGGATGAAACCCGCACGCAGGAACGTTTACGCCGGGGCGAAGTGGTGGGCGCGGTAAGTATCCAGCCGCAGGCGCTGCCAAGCTGCCTCGTAGATAAGCTCGGCGCGCTCGACTACCTGTTTGTCGCCTCGAAGGCGTTTGCCGAACGCTACTTTCCCAACGGCGTCACCCGCGCTTCGCTGTTAAAAGCGCCTGCGGTGGCGTTCGACCATCTCGACGATATGCATCAGGCCTTCCTGCAACAAAACTTTGACCTGCCGCCGGGCAGCGTGCCGTGCCACATCGTCAACTCATCGGAAGCCTTTGTACAGCTCGCCCGCCAGGGCACCACCTGCTGCATGATCCCGCATTTGCAGATTGAAAAAGAGCTGCAAAGCGGCGAGCTTATCGATCTCACGCCAGGCCTTTGCCAGCGCCGGATGCTTTACTGGCATCGCTTTGCGCCGGAAAGCCGCATGATGCGCAACGTCACCGACGCGCTGCTGGAATATGGCCATAAGGTGTTAAGACAGGAGTAAAAAAACCCGCCGGACGGCGGGTTTTTCTTTACTTAGCATTGGTGCCGTTCGTCGTTGGCGCGGCGTTCTGCCCCGGCGCGCTATTGAGCGAAGCAGGAGCGGATTCGCGCTGCGCTTGCTCCGGCTGCAGTTCAAACACCACGTCGACCTGATCGTCAAACTGAATGGTTTGCTGATCGTAGGTATCCTGAGCGCTCACCGGCGCGGCGGCTTCGGCTTTCATCATCCGCACCATCGGGCCCGGCTGGTAGTTCGACACGTGATAACGCACGCTGTACACCGGCCCCAGGTTACGCTTAAAGCCGCTGGCCAGCTGCTGCGCCTGACGTACGGCGTCGTCAATAGCGGCTTTGCGCGCCTTGTCTTTGTACTCTTCCGGATGCGCAACGCCGAGCGATACGGAGCGAATTTCGTTAAGCCCCGCTTTCAGCGCGCCGTCCAGCAGATCGTTAAGCTTGTCCAGCTGACGCAGCGTCACCTCGACGGTACGTACCGCGCGATATCCTTTAAGCTGGGCTTTGCCATCTTTCAGATACTCATATTCCGGCTGAGTGCGTAAGTTCGCGGAGTTAATATCTTTTTTCTCCACGTTGTTTTGCTGCAAGAAACCGAGGTATTGCGCAACGCGATCGTCCGCCTGCTTTTTGGCGGAAGCGGCGTCTTTTGCCGTTACGTTGACCTCAATAGCCAGCGTCGCGATATCCGGAACCGCATCCACGCTCGCCGTCCCTGACGTCACGATATGCGGGCCGTCCGGCAATTCATTCGCCTGAATATTTGCCGTGCTAAGTGCGACCAGAGCCGCCAGCGCCATCACTTTAAACTTCACTGTTTCTCCTCCGTGTTGCATTTCACTGAAGTGGCCCGTCCTGCGCGTGCGGGCGTCTGGCTGCAAGCTTAGCTTTCTTAAAACAAATGTCCATCAGAGAAGGTTTAGAGCAGCGCGTTTATATGCGCAACACCTTCGCGGCCAAGCTGAAAAGCGATGAACCACATCACCAGCCCCACAATGCCGTTGATGATGCGCTGGGCTTTTTCGGTGCGAAGACGCGGCGCAAGCCAGGCCGCCAGCAGCGCCAGGCCGAAGAACCAGAGGATGGAGGCACTGATGGTGCCCAGCGCGAAAGCCCGCTTCGGCGTTTCCGCCAGTTGCCCGCCGAGACTGCCCAGCACCACGAAGGTATCCAGGTAAACGTGAGGGTTAAGCCAGGTCACCGCCAGCATTGTAGCGATGATCCGCAGCCTGCCTTGATTCATCGCCTGGGCATTCGCCAGCGCAACGTGCCGGCTAAACGCCGTTTTAAGCGCGCCAAAGCCGTACCACAAGAGGAACGCCACGCCGCCCCATGTCACCAGCGCCAGCAACCATGGCGACTGCATGAGGATGGCGCTGCCACCAAAGACGCCAGCGCAAATAAGCACGATGTCGCTTAACGCGCACAGCGAAGCGATCATCAGATGATACTGGCGACGGATGCCCTGGTTGAGCACGAAGGCGTTTTGCGGGCCAAGGGGCAATATCATCGCCGCGCCTAAAGCAAGCCCTTGAAAATAATAACTTAACACTCTTTTTCCCTGAATTTCATGCGTTGGAAAACAAGTGTAATGCGCCTTTTTCATTAGCCCAAACGCAAAATTTTAATCGCCAATAAGTAGAGCTAATGGGGATAGTCATAAAAAAGCCAGCGTTACGCTGGCTTAATCTTTACTGGGCGCCGGAGAGCTTATCCTGCGGCGCCGGTTTGGCCTCCTGGGCCGTCGGCTCCGTAATAATAGCGGACGGTTTCGGCTCCTGTTCAGCCGCCTGCTCCTGCTTAGGCTTCGCAAGCTGCTTCACATTGACGTCCATTTGCGGATAAGGAATGCTGATGCCTTCCGCGTCCAGCGCCTTCTTGGCGCGCTCCAGAATATCCCAATAGACTTCCTGCAGGTCGCTGCTCTTGCTCCAGCAACGAATAACAAAGTTGATTGAGGAAGCGCCCAGTTCATTCATACGCACCGTTCTGTCGCGATCTTTCAAAATACGCTCGTCAGACATAACAATATCGGTAAGGATCTGACGCACGCGATCGATATCGGCATCGTAAGAGACACCGATAATCAGCTCGTTGCGACGAACCGGTTCGCGGGAATAGTTAATAATGTTGCCGGCGATGATTTTCCCGTTCGGCACGACCACATACTTCCCGTCGGCGGTGATAAGCGTGGTGGAGAAAATCTGTACGTGTTGCACCGTACCCGCAATGCCGCCGAGGTCGACATATTCACCGGCGCGGAAAGGCCGGAAAGTGACCAGCAGCACCCCGGCCGCCAGGTTAGACAGCGACCCCTGCAACGCCAGACCCACGGCCAGACCTGCGGCGCCGAGTACGGCGATGACTGAAGCAGTCTGCACGCCCACGCGGCCCAGCGCGGCAATCAGCGTAAAGGCAATGATGCCGTAGCGCACCAGCGCGGAGAGGAAGTCCGCAACGGTCGCATCCACATGACGCGCCACCATCACACGGTTAAGGGTATTGGAGATGGCGCGAGCCACAATCATCCCGACGATAATAATGGCTATCGCCGCCACAATGTTGACGGCATAGCTCAGCAGCAGCGCCTGGTTGCGCACCAGCCAGCCTCCCGCATTATTGATGCTGTCTACCACATTTAAATCTTCCATTCGGCACTCCTCGTAGTGTCCCCGGCCGGGTTAAAAATTAACTGCCTGAAGGACGGCAGCGAAGTGATTTAAGGGTAAACAAAACGGCGGGATTACGCCAGGCGGCAGGCAGAGGGCGGCGGGCGCAGTAGGTTGATTTAACAAAAAGAAAGGCCCGCCAGAAGCGGGCCTGAGAAAGAGTTAAGGCAATTGTTACAGAACGTCAATAGCGTTCAGTTCTTTGAATGCCTGCTCCAGACGCGTCACCATGCTGGCCTGCGCTGCGCGCAGCCAAACACGCGGGTCGTAGTATTTCTTGTTCGGCTGATCTTCCCCTTTCGGGTTGCCGAGCTGACCCTGCAGGTAAGCTTCGTTCTCTTTGTAGTACTTCAGGATACCTTCCCAGGTTGCCCACTGGGTGTCGGTATCGATGTTCATTTTGATAACGCCGTAGCTTACGGAGTCTTTGATTTCCTGAGCGGAAGAGCCGGAACCGCCGTGGAACACGAAGTTCAGGCTGTTGTGCGGCAGGTTGTGTTTCTTAGAAACGTATTCCTGAGAGTCGCGCAGGATGGTCGGGGTCAGCTTCACGTTACCCGGCTTGTAAACGCCGTGTACGTTGCCGAAGGAGGCCGCGATGGTGAAGCGGTGGCTGATCGCGTTCAGTTTGGTGTACGCGTAATCAACGTCTTCCGGCTGGGTGTACAGAGCGGAAGCGTCCATATGGCTGTTGTCCACGCCATCTTCTTCACCGCCGGTGCAGCCCAGTTCGATCTCCAGGGTCATGCCCATTTTGGACATGCGCTCCAGGTACTTGGAACAGATCTCGATGTTCTCTTCCAGGGACTCTTCAGACAGGTCGATCATGTGAGAAGAGAACAGCGGTTTGCCGGTAGCGGCGAAGTGTTTTTCACCCGCGTCCAGCAGGCCGTCGATCCACGGCAGCAGTTTCTTCGCGCAGTGGTCGGTATGCAGAATCACCGGAACGCCGTAGTGCTCAGCCATCTGATGCACGTGATGCGCGCCAGAGATAGCGCCCAGGATTGCCGCCTGCTGGCCTTCGCCTTTGAAGCCTTTACCCGCGATGAACGCAGCACCGCCGTTAGAGAACTGAACGATAACCGGCGCTTTTACTTTGGCAGCGGCTTCCAGAACGGCGTTGATGGAGTCAGTACCCACGCAGTTTACCGCCGGCAGCGCGAAGTGGTTTTCTTTAGCTACCTGGAACACTTTCTGTACGTCGTCACCCGTGATGACGCCCGGTTTTACGAAATCAAAAATTTTAGACATTTACGTAGTCCTGTATCTTCGGCCGTTAGAAAAAAGTGCGAGCCCTGACAGTCAAAGCACGCTGAAAACAACGGGCGAGGAAGCCTCGCCCGTATCAATTACTGCTTAGCGCGCTCTTCGAGCATGGCTACTGCCGGCAGTACTTTACCTTCCACGAATTCGAGGAACGCGCCGCCGCCGGTAGAGATGTAGGAAATTTTGTCCGCGATGCCGAACATATCGATAGCCGCCAGGGTGTCGCCGCCGCCTGCGATGGAGAACGCATCACTTTCAGCGATAGCGCGAGCGACGATCTCGGTGCCTTTGCGGAAGTTCGGGAATTCGAATACGCCAACCGGACCATTCCACAGAATGGTTTTGGCGTTTTTCAGGATTTCAGCCAGTTTCTCAGCGGAAACGTCGCCCATATCCAGAATCTGCTCTTCATCTTTGATTTCAGAAACAGACTTCAGGGTAGCCGGCGCGGTTTCAGAGAATTCAGTCGCAACGCGAACGTCGGTCGGAACCGGGATATCGCAGGTGCCCAGCAGACGTTTGGCTTCATCAACCAGATCCGCTTCGTACAGGGATTTACCTACGTTGTGGCCCTGAGCGGCAACGAAGGTGTTAGCGATACCGCCGCCGACGATCAGCTGGTCAGCGATTTTGGACAGGGAATCCAGTACGGTCAGCTTGGTGGAAACTTTAGAACCGCCAACGATGGCGACCATCGGACGAGCCGGCTCTTTCAGCGCTTTACCCAGCGCGTCCAGCTCTTCCGCCAGCAGCGGGCCTGCGCACGCTACGTCGGCGAATTTACCTACGCCGTGAGTGGAAGCCTGAGCGCGGTGCGCGGTGCCGAATGCGTCCATAACGAACACGTCGCACAGCGCGGCGTATTTCTTAGCCAGGGTTTCGTCGTCTTTCTTCTCGCCCTTGTTGAAACGGACGTTTTCCAGAACAACCAGTTCGCCTTGCGCGACTTCAACGCCGTCGAGGTAATCTTTTGCCAGGCGCACCGGGGCATTCAGCTTGTCTTTAAGGTAGTTCACTACCGGCAGCAGAGAGAATTCTTCGTTGTATTCGCCTTCGGTCGGACGACCCAGGTGGGACGTTACCATCACTTTCGCGCCCTGTTTCAGCGCCAGCTCGATGGTCGGCAGAGAAGCGCGAATACGCGCGTCGGAAGTAACTTTCCCTTCTTTAACCGGTACGTTCAGGTCGGCACGGATCAGTACGCGTTTACCTGCCAGATCCAGATCGGTCATCTTAATTACAGACATGGTGAATCCTCTCGTTGATTCTAAAGTTTTGCAGACGCAAATCGCGTCTTACCTGAAACCAATAGCTGCCATGGCTAACGTGGTGTCGAGCATCCGGTTAGCAAAGCCCCATTCATTATCACACCACACCAGCGTTTTGATGAGGTGCGCCCCACTCACCCGTGTCTGCGTGCCGTCCACAATGGCACTGTGCGGATCGTGGTTAAAATCAGTTGAGACCAACGGTAATTCCGTATAGTCAACTATACCATGAAATGCACCCTGTGCCGCTTTTTGCAGCAACAGGTTGACATCGCACGCTTTTACCGGCTGACGAACCGTGACGCTCAGGTCAATCGCCGTCACGTTAATGGTCGGCACGCGCACGGCGATGGCTTCAAAATGGTCATGAAATTTAGGGAAAATTCGGCTGATGCCTGCCGCAAGACGCGTATCCACCGGAATGATCGACTGACTGGCGGCGCGCGTACGGCGCAAATCGGGGTGATAGGCGTCGATAACCTGCTGATCGTGCATGGCCGAATGGATCGTCGTCACCGTGCCGGACTCAATGCCGAAAGCGTCGTCGAGCAGCTTTATCACAGGAATAATGCAGTTGGTGGTGCAGGAGGCGTTAGAGACGATGCGATGATCCGCTTCGAGCAGCGCCTGGTTGACGCCGTAAACCACCGTTGCGTCAAGATCGTTGCCGCCGGGATGGGAGAAAAGCACTTTCTTCGCGCCTGCTTCCAGGTGCGCTATGCCATCCGCGCGGGAACCGTACACGCCGGTGCAATCCAGCACGATATCTACGCCCAGTTCGCGCCAGGGCAGCGCTTCTATATTGCGCTCATGCAGCAGACGAATGGTGTCGTTGCCGATCCACATCAGCTCCGCTTCCTGGCGCACATCCCAGGCGAAGCGGCCGTGGCTGGTGTCATACTTCAACAGGTGCGCCATGCCCGTGGCATCCGCCAGCTCGTTGATAGCCACCACGGTGATTTCAGCCCGACGCCCTGATTCGTATAATGCGCGAACCACGTTACGCCCGATACGACCGAAACCATTAATCGCTATGCGTAGGGTCATAGGTCTCCTGCAAAGCATTCCCGGATTGAGTTGGCTGACAGAGTAATGCAGCCATCCTCTGAGGGGAATCCTCGCCTGTCACAAACTGCATCTGTTTGATTATTTGTCGAACATTTAATCGACTGAAACGGTTCAGCCAGAATAATCGAAAGCCGGAATAAAAGGAACGATCGGCCAGGGAAAGCGCCTTAAGTTCTGACCTGCGTCACATTTTTAATGGAATAAATTCCATTCCCCCGGCATTACTGCGCCTGGAATTGGTCATCAGAGCGACAACTTTCACCAGAAACGGGAGGTTACGCTATGAACGTTGCCGCCCTACAATAAGAAACCATCTGACTTACCCTGGTAAACCGCCATGTTAACCGCCCCGTTTTCCGAAAATTTGTCTGATCTCAACACGCTGCGCCTGCGTTTTCGCGGATGCCTGCTTGGAGGGGCGGTTGGCGACGCGTTAGGCGGTCCGGTGGAGTTTTTGAGCCTCCCAGAGATTACGGCGCGGTTCGGCGCGCAGGGAATTACGGATTACGAAGCGGCCTGGGGCGGCAAAGGGAAGATAACCGACGATACGCAGATGACGCTGTTCACTGCGGAAGGGTTGCTGCGCGGCTGGGTGCGCGGCGCGATGCGCGGCATTGCCCCTGCTTTTACCGGCACTACCGCTCACGCCTACCAGCGCTGGCTGCTGACGCAGGGAGAACATAACCGTCACGGCCTGCTGAAAGGCTTTTCGCTTTCCGGCTGGCTTATCCAGCAACAAGCTCTTTACAGCGCCCGTGCGCCGGGCGTTACCTGCCTGAGCGCGCTACGCGAGATGAAACGCTTTGGCGAACCCGCCAGTAATAACAGCAAAGGCTGCGGCGGCGTAATGCGCGTAGCGCCGGTGGGGCTGTTTTATGCCCGCAATCAGGAGACGGACGCCGTCCGGCAGGCTTTCGATATGGGATGCAGGCTGGCCGCGCTTACCCACGGGCACCCTACCGGCTGGCTTACGGGCGGCGTACTCGCCGTGCTGGTTTTCCATCTTGCACAAGGAGAGACGCTGCACGCGGCGGCTGACAGCGCGATTGCGCTATTGAAAACGCAGCCCGCGCACGAAGAAACGCTTCATGCCATTGAACTTGCGCAACAGCTAGCCCAGACGCCGACGCCGTCCCACGAGGCGATAGCGAAGCTTGGCGAAGGCTGGGTAGCGGAAGAGGCGCTGGCCATTGCGGTTTATTGCGCACTGGCGGCCCGCTCGTTTGAACATGGCGTGCTGATGGCGGTAAATCATAGCGGGGATTCCGACTCTACAGGCGCCATTGCAGGCAATCTACTGGGCGCGATGTATGGCGTCACGGCTATCCGGACGGCGTGGCTGGAAAACCTTGAGCTTAACAGCGTGATACAGGAGATAGCGGACGATCTGCTGGAGTATAAAGCGTGGGAAATATCAGACTATACCCTCACGCCGTTTACTCAGGCGCTGCTTAAAAAATACCCGGGCGACTAAAAAGATGCATAAAAAACGGGAGGCGCCAGGCCTCCCGTTTGGTTTCACTTTAACAAATGTGATTACAGCAGCGATTTCGCCTGGCTTACCACGTTATCCACGGTGAAGCCGAACTCGGTGAACAGCTGCTCCGCTGGCGCGGATTCGCCGAAGGTGGTCATGCCTACTACCGCACCGTTCAGGCCGACATATTTGAACCAGTAGTCCGCGATGCCCGCTTCGATAGCCACGCGCGCGCTAACCGCTTTCGGCAGCACCGCTTCGCGGTAGGCCGCATCCTGCTTGTCGAACGCGTCGGTCGACGGCATGGAAACCACGCGCGCCTTCACGCCTTCGGCAGACAGTTTTTCCCATGCCGCTACCGCCAGCTCCACTTCAGAACCGGTTGCGATGAAGATAAGCTGCGGCTGGCCGTCGCAATCTTTCAGCACGTAAGCGCCGCGGGCAATATCCGCCAGCTGCTGCTCGCTACGCTCCTGCTGCGCCAGGTTCTGACGAGAGAAGATAAGCGCAGTCGGGCCATCGTGGCGTTCAACCGCGTATTTCCACGCGACCGCAGATTCTACCTGGTCGCACGGACGCCATGTGCTCATGTTCGGCGTTACGCGCAGCGCCGCCAGCTGTTCAACCGGCTGGTGAGTCGGGCCATCTTCGCCCAGACCGATGGAGTCGTGGGTATAGACCATCACGTGACGCTGCTTCATCAGCGCCGCCATGCGCACCGCATTACGGGCATATTCCACAAACATCAGGAAGGTAGACGTGTACGGCAGGAAACCGCCGTGCAGCGCGATGCCGTTGGCAATAGCGGTCATGCCGAACTCGCGCACGCCGTAGTGAATGTAGTTGCCTGCAGCGTCTTCGTTAATCGCTTTGGAACCAGACCACAGCGTCAGGTTGGAAGGCGCAAGGTCCGCTGAGCCGCCGAGAAACTCCGGCAGCCACGGGCCAAACGCTTCGATAGCATTCTGAGAGGCTTTACGGCTGGCGATTTTCGCCGGGTTCGCCTGCAGTTTCGCAATGAAATCCTGCGATTTCTGCGCGAAGTCCGCTGGCATTTCGCCTTTCATGCGGCGGGTAAACTCTTCGGCTTCCTGCGGGAAGGCTTTGGCGTAAGCGGCGAACTTCTCGTTCCATGCGCGCTCTTTCGCGGAGCCCATCTCTTTGGCGTCCCACTGCGCGTAGATCTCTTGCGGGATCACGAACGGCTCGTGTTTCCAGCCCAGCTGTTCGCGGGTCGCCGCCACTTCCGCATCGCCCAGCGGCGCGCCGTGGGAGTCATGCGTGCCCGCTTTGTTCGGCGAGCCGAAGCCGATGATGGTTTTGCACATCAGCAGGGACGGTTTGTCCGTTACAGCACGCGCTTCTTCGATGGCGCGCTTGATGGCGTCCGCATCGTGACCATCCACGCCGCGCACGACGTGCCAGCCGTAAGCTTCAAAACGCTTAGCGGTGTCATCGGTGAACCAGCCTTCAATGTGGCCGTCGATGGAAATGCCGTTGTCGTCGTAGAACGCCACCAGTTTGCCAAGGCCCAGCGTGCCTGCCAGTGAGCAAACTTCGTGGGAGATGCCTTCCATCATGCAGCCGTCGCCCAGGAAGGCGTAGGTGTAGTGGTTAACAATGTCGTGGCCCGGGCGGTTAAACTGCGCCGCCAGCGTTTTCTCCGCGATAGCCATGCCCACGGCGTTAGCGATGCCCTGCCCCAGCGGACCGGTGGTGGTTTCAACGCCTGCGGTGTAACCCACTTCCGGGTGGCCCGGGGTTTTGGAATGCAGCTGACGGAAGTTTTTCAGCTCTTCGATCGGCAGGTCGTAGCCGGTGAGGTGCAGCAGGCTGTAAATCAGCATCGAGCCGTGGCCGTTAGAGAGCACGAAACGGTCGCGATCGGCCCAGCTCGGGTTCTGCGGGTTATGGTTCAGGAAATCACGCCACAGGACTTCGGCAATGTCAGCCATACCCATCGGGGCACCCGGATGACCGGATTTGGCTTTCTGTACTGCGTCCATGCTGAGCGCACGAATAGCATTGGCAAGCTCTTTACGAGAGGACATTTTGACTCCAGATCGGATAGTTAAAGGCCACGCCTTAGTAACGACTTGACTACCACGCGTTATGGGCTACGCCCGGAAAAAGTGGCAAACAATGTAACCCAAGCGGATGGGCATGTACATGGAGCATCCTTTTGTTGCCTAAGAAATCTCTGGATCATGTGCGCAGAAAGCGCTACGGCCTCGCTCACTGCGTACTGACTTCTTTATACTGCTCATCATGCCGGTAAACTCCGCTGGCGAGGCTATACCCTTTTTATTCACTTTTGCGGAAGCACACACATGAAGATGCGCGCGATTCTGCTCGCTATGGGCGCGGCGGCCCTGCTGAGCGGTTGTCAGAACATGGATTCCAACGGCCTGCTTACCTCCGGCGCCGAGGCGTTTCAGGCTTACACGTTAAGCGATGCGCAGGTAAAAGCATTAAGCGATGAGTCCTGTAAAGAGCTGGACAGCAAGGCGACTATCGCCCCGGCCAGCAGCCAGTACGCCCAGCGCCTGAAAACGATCGCCGCGGCGCTTGGCGACAACATCAACGGCCAGCCGGTGAACTACAAGGTCTATATGCAGAAAGATGTGAACGCCTTCGCCATGGCGAACGGCTGCATCCGCGTCTACAGCGGCCTGATGGATATGATGACCGACAACGAAGTGGAAGCGGTAATCGGCCATGAAATGGGTCACGTCGCGCTGGGCCATGTGAAGCGCGGCATGCAGGTGGCACTCGGCACTAACGCCGTACGCGCCGCCGCCGCTTCCGCAGGCGGCATCGTCGGCAGCCTGTCGCAGTCGCAGCTTGGCGCGTTGGGCGAACAGCTGGTCAATGCGCAGTTCTCGCAGCGCCAGGAATCCGAAGCGGATGATTACTCCTACGATCTGCTGCGTAAGCGCGGCATTAGCCCGCTGGGCCTCGCCACCAGCTTCGAGAAGCTCGCGCAACAGGAAGCAGGCCGCCAGAGCTCAATGTTTGACGACCATCCGGCCTCCGCGGCACGCGCCGAGCATATTCGCGAGCGCATGGCTGCCGACGGCATCAAATAAAAAAGCGGGGTGGCTTAACGCCCCCCGCCCTGTTGAAAAAGCCGGTTAACGCCGGCTTTTTTGTCTTGTCTTACGCGCCTTTTTTCGCCGCCTGGATGTAAAGCATTTCCAGCGCCAGCGTCGCCGCGGCAAGCGCGGTGATGTCAGACTGATCGTAAGCCGGCGCCACCTCTACAATGTCCATCCCGACGATGTTCAGATCCTGAATGCCGCGCAGCAGCTTAAGCGCGCGATCGGAGGTCAGCCCGCCAATCACCGGCGTGCCGGTGCCCGGTGCGAACGCCGGATCCAGACAGTCGATATCAAAGGTCAGGTAGACCGGCATATCGCCCACAATCTGCTTCACCTGCGCCACAACGTCCGCCACGGAGCGGTCGTTAACCTGCGGCGCGTCCAGCACGGTAAAGCCGTTGTCTTTGTCGAACTCGGTGCGAATACCAATCTGTACGGAACGGGTCGGGTCAATCAGCCCTTCGTTCGGCGCGGTGTAGAACATGGTGCCGTGGTCGAATTCGCAGCCGTTAGAGTAGGTATCGGTGTGCGCGTCGAAATGCACCAGCGCCATTTTGCCGAAATGTTTGGCGTGGGCGCGCAGCAGCGGCAGCGTAACAAAATGGTCGCCGCCGAAAGAGAGCATGCGTTTGCCTGCCGCCAGCAGTTTTTCCGCATGCGCCTGCAGGTTTTCACTCATTTCACGCGCGTCGCCGAAGGCGTAAACCAGGTCGCCGCAGTCCACCACGTTCAGGCGCTGGCGCATGTCGAAATCCCACGGGAAGCGGTTGCCTTCCCAGGCGAGATTAGTGGAAACCTGACGAATAGCCGCCGGTCCGAAGCGGCTGCCCGCACGGCCGGAAGTCGCCATATCAAACGGCACGCCGGTGATGACCCACTCCGCGTCGCTGTCGTACGGCTGGAAATTTACCGGCAGACGCAAAAAACCAAAGGCGTTGGATACCAGGGAGTTGTCGTACTGATGGCCTAAGGTGTTCATGAACATGACCTCTTGGTTACGTGAAAAAAGAGATAAAAAAAATCCCCTCCGCGTCGTTAAACCCGACGAGGAAGGGATTGATGGGTATACAGCTTATTGCGGCGGATTATCGCTGGTAATTCAATCAGGTTCAAGCCTGTGACGCTCACGCTCTGCCTCCGCTGACGGTTAACCCGGCGGATCGGGCAGGCGGCGAACAACGCCTCCCTGCCCCGTGATTCCAGCGAAACGACGCTTACTCGTCTTCCAGATAAGTGTAGCCGTAGAGTCCCGCTTCGAACTCTTCCAGGAACTGCTGCTGCAGCGCCTCGTCAAGCCCGGTCTGTTTCACCTGATCGCGGAAGTGCGTCAGCAGGGTGTTTGGATCCAACTGCACGTATTGCAGCATGTCCGCCACGGTGTCGCCTTCGTCGGAAAGCTCCACTTCCACACTGCCGTCCGGGAAGACAAAGACGTCCACCGCTTCGGTGTCGCCAAACAGGTTGTGCATGTTGCCCAGAATTTCCTGATAAGCGCCCACCATAAAGAAGCCCAGCGGCGGCGCGTTATCCGGATCGTATTCCGGCAGCGGCATGGTCGAGGCGATGCCGTCGCCATCGACATAGTGATCGATGGTGCCGTCGGAATCGCAGGTAATGTCCAGCAGCACGCCGCGGCGACTTGGCGCCTGGTCCAGCCCTTCAAGCGGCAGCACCGGGAACAGCTGATCGATGCCCCACGCATCCGGCATCGACTGGAACAGCGAGAAGTTGACGTAAATCTTATCCGCCATACGCTCCTGCAGTTCGTCGATAATCGGACGGTGCGCGCGGTTCTGCGGGTCGAGCTGCTTTTGCACTTCGTGACACAGGCTCAGGTAAAGTTGCTCCGCCCAGGCGCGCTCCTGCAGGCTAAACGTGCCGGAGGAGTAGCCGATATGGATGTCGTGCAGGTCCATCTGGCTGTCGTGCAGCCATTCGCGCAGCGAGCGGCGAGTACCCGGCTCATGCATCTCCTGCCAGGTTTCCCACATGCTTTGCAGCGGGCGCGCCGCGTCTTCAGCTGGCGCCGTCGGGTCGGTGAACTCGTTACGCTCCACGCCGATGATATTGGAGACCAGCACCGTATGGTGCGCAGTGACCGCACGGCCCGACTCGGTAATCACCGTCGGGTGCGGCAGCCCATTCTCTTCGCAAGCGTCGCCGATAGCCCAGATAATGTTGTTAGCGTACTCGTTAAGCCCGTAGTTTACCGAGCAGTCAGACTGAGAGCGGGTACCCTCGTAGTCCACGCCGAGGCCGCCGCCCACGTCAAAGCACTGGATCTGCACGCCAAGCTTATGCAGCTCTACATAAAAACGCGCCGACTCACGCACGCCGGTCGCGATATCGCGAATGTTCGCCATCTGCGAGCCAAGGTGGAAGTGCAGAAGCTGCAGGCTTTCAAGACGGCCTGCTTCGCGCAGCGTCTCCACCAGTTGCAGCACCTGCGTCGCCGCGAGGCCGAATTTCGATTTTTCGCCGCCGGACGATTGCCATTTGCCGGAACCCTGGGAAGCCAGACGCGCACGCACGCCGAGACGCGGCACCACGTTCAGACGCTCCGCCTCTTCCAGCACGATTTTGATTTCCGACATTTTCTCGATAACGAGATAAACCTTATGGCCCATCTTCTCGCCAATGAGCGCCAGGCGGATATATTCACGGTCTTTATAGCCGTTGCAGACGATAACGGAGCGCGTCATCCCGGCGTGCGCCAGCACCGCCATCAGCTCCGCTTTGGAGCCTGCCTCCAGGCCCAGCGGCTCGCCGGAATGGATAAGCGATTCGATAACGCGACGATGCTGGTTCACCTTGATGGGATAAACCAGGAAGTAATCGCCGTTATAACCGTAAGACTCGCGGGCGCGTTTAAACGCCGCGTTAATAGAGCGCAAACGGTGTTGCAGGATCTGCGGGAAGCAGAACAGCGCGGGCAGGCGCTGGCCCTGAGCTTCACGAGACTTCACCAGTTTGGCGAGGTCGACGCGCGCTTCGGGGACGTCCGGATCGGGGCAAACGCTGATATGGCCCAGCTCGTTGACGTCGTAATAGTTATTGCCCCACCAGGCAATATTGTAAGTACGCAGCATCTTGCTGGCTTCCTGGGAGCTCATTGCCACCTCCTGCATAGAACGTAGTACACCCTGTTCGCCTGCTGACGAAGGGGAAACCGAAGACATGTCGTCAGACATAGCGAACCTCATGTTTTAGTAAAAGTGTAAAACAGTTAACTACTATCGCAGTGTTACAGTGCGATAACAACCCATAAACAGACGGGTTCACCAGCAGATAGCGCTGATCGCCCGGCTGAGCGACTGGTTTCTTTTCCATATCATTGTAAAACACGTAACCGAACTCCGTATGACGGGTCGGCGAAACCACGAGAAAACTCCTGAACGTTCAGGAGCGCCCTTGTTCAGTTATCACCAGGCGTAACCGGCCCGGGAATCCTGAGAAGCGCCGAGATGGGTGGAACATCGGCAGGTTTGCAAAGAAGATATGCAGAATGCAGGGGATGAAAAGGCACCAGAACGGTGTGCCAGAATAAGCGGATAACAATGGTTCATTATTTCGTATCACCTCCACGCATACGTTAGGGTATGCGACAAGCCAAAGCCTTAAAAATCACTGCTTAACCCGGCTGGAAGTGGGCGACACGAGGGGAACCATCGTGCGCTTGAATGCATAAGCCGCGCGCGCCGTTTTATACCGACAACAGGGTTAAAAAGCAAAATAAAAATGCCCGCTTTGCTGTCCTTATCAGAAATCTCCGCTCCGCCTTTCTTTACCCTGCGCGCCGGCGCGTAAAAATCGCTGGAAATGAGGTTAAGATTTCACCTAGAATAGCCATCCAGAAGTTAATCCATCTATACTGATTAACATTCAGACAGCCCGTTCCGCTAAACGCGAGGGCGTTTTTCCGTTCAGAATATCGCACTGGACTGAAGCCTTTACACAGCAGTCTGAACTAACCGAATTACTCCAGGGTAAAGAGAATATGGCAAAACACCTTTTTACGTCCGAGTCTGTATCAGAAGGGCATCCCGATAAAATCGCTGACCAGATTTCCGATGCCGTGCTGGACGCTATCCTTGAACAGGATCCAAAAGCGCGCGTAGCGTGTGAAACGTATGTCAAAACCGGCATGGTGCTGGTTGGCGGTGAAATCACCACCAGCGCATGGGTAGATATCGAAGAGATCACCCGCAACACGGTGCGTGAAATCGGCTACGTGCATTCCGATATGGGCTTTGACGCCAACTCCTGCGCGGTGCTGAGCGCAATTGGCAAGCAGTCCCCGGACATCAACCAGGGCGTTGACCGCTCCGACCCGCTTGAGCAGGGCGCGGGCGACCAGGGCCTGATGTTTGGCTACGCCACTAACGAAACCGACGTGCTGATGCCGGCGCCTGTCACTTACGCGCACCGTCTGGTGCAGCGTCAGGCTGAAGTGCGTAAAAACGGCACCCTGCCGTGGCTGCGCCCGGATGCGAAAAGCCAGGTCACCTTCCAGTATGACGCCGGTAAAATCGTCGGCATCGACGCGGTAGTGCTTTCCACACAGCACGCGGAAGAGATCGAGCAAAAAGCGCTGCAGGAAGCGGTGATGGAAGAGATAATCAAGCCGGTTCTGCCTGCTGAATGGCTTAATGAATCCACCAAATTCTTCATCAACCCGACCGGCCGTTTTGTTATCGGCGGCCCGATGGGCGACTGCGGCCTGACCGGTCGTAAGATCATCGTTGATACCTATGGCGGCATGGCCCGTCACGGCGGCGGCGCGTTCTCCGGTAAAGATCCGTCGAAAGTTGACCGCTCTGCCGCTTACGCTGCGCGCTACGTTGCGAAAAACATCGTTGCCGCAGGCCTGGCGGACCGCTGTGAGATTCAGGTTTCCTACGCCATCGGCGTGGCGGAGCCGACCTCTATCATGGTGGAAACCTTCGGCACTGAGAAAGTCTCTACCGAGCAGTTGACCCTGCTGGTGCGCGAGTTCTTCGACCTGCGTCCGTACGGTCTTATCCAGATGCTGGATCTGCTGCACCCGATCTACAAAGAGACGGCGGCGTACGGCCACTTCGGTCGTGAAAACTTCCCGTGGGAAAAAACCGACAAAGCGCAGCTGCTGCGTGATGCTGCCGGTCTGAAATAAATCTTCGCCGCATTGCCCGTAAAGGCCAGCCTCGTGCTGGCCTTTTGCATTTCTGGCGGCTTTTTCTGCGCTTTCTTTTCCGCCAGCTATACTTCCTCGCAGTTTGTCTTTCCGTATCGTTCTGAAAGCGATTACATAGTGATTCTGCTACATAAACTTTCAGATTATTCCTGCTGCATGGTAAAAAAACGCATTCTGTTACATGCCGCTTCGGTTTACTCTGAAATTTATCCGGCCGCTTCGCTGCTTGTTAAACTAATAAACTGATAAATAAAGGTTTTAGCGAATTACATAGCTTGACATTGATGTAACCGATTACACTCATGTGATTCGTATCACATCATTTTACGGTACGCTAACCTACGATTCACATCGATAAAACCAATACCAACTGGAGGGCAGTATGCCTGACAATAAAAAACAGGGGCGTTCAAACAAGGCCATGACGTTCTTTGTCTGTTTTCTCGCGGCCCTGGCGGGACTGCTTTTTGGCCTCGACATTGGCGTGATTGCGGGCGCGTTGCCCTTTATTGCCGATGATTTCCAGATTACTTCACACCAGCAGGAGTGGGTGGTCAGCTCGATGATGTTCGGCGCGGCGGTTGGCGCGGTGGGCAGCGGCTGGCTCTCATCCAGCCTCGGGCGTAAAAAGAGTCTGATGATTGGCTCGGTGCTGTTTGTGGCAGGCTCGCTCTGCTCCGCTTTCGCGCCGAACGTAGAAGTCCTGATTGTTTCCCGCGTACTGCTGGGCCTGGCGGTAGGTATCGCTTCCTACACCGCCCCGCTCTATCTCTCTGAGATTGCGCCGGAAAAAATCCGCGGCAGCATGATCTCCATGTATCAGCTGATGATTACCATCGGGATCCTGGGCGCGTACCTTTCGGACACCGCCTTCAGCTATACCGGCAACTGGCGCTGGATGCTGGGCGTCATCACCATTCCGGCGGTTCTGCTGCTGATTGGCGTTTTCTTCCTGCCGGACAGCCCGCGCTGGTTCGCCGCCAAACGCCGCTTCCACGATGCGGAGCGCGTGCTGATGCGTCTGCGCGACTCCAGCGCCGAGGCGCGCAATGAGCTTGAAGAGATCCGTGAAAGCCTGAAGGTAAAACAGAGCGGCTGGGCGCTGTTCAAGGAGAACAGCAACTTCCGCCGCGCCGTCTTCCTGGGGGTGCTGCTTCAGGTGATGCAGCAGTTCACCGGCATGAACGTCATCATGTACTACGCGCCGAAAATCTTTGAACTGGCGGGCTATTCCAATACCAACGAGCAGATGTGGGGCACCGTTATTGTTGGCCTGACTAACGTGCTGGCGACCTTTATCGCTATCGGTCTGGTGGACCGTTGGGGCCGCAAGCCGACGCTTATCCTGGGCTTTATCGTGATGGCGTCGGGCATGGGCATTCTCGGCACCATGCTGCATCTGGGTATTCACACTCCGACGGCGCAGTACTTTGCCGTGGCGATGCTGTTGATGTTTATTATCGGCTTCGCGATGAGCGCCGGTCCGCTGATTTGGGTGCTGTGTTCTGAAATCCAGCCGCTGAAAGGCCGCGATTTCGGTATCACGCTCTCCACCGCGACTAACTGGATAGCCAACATGATTGTCGGCGCCACCTTCCTGACCATGCTCAACACGCTGGGCAACGCCAACACCTTCTGGGTATACGCGGCGCTGAACCTCTTCTTTATCGTGTTGACTGTCTGGCTGGTGCCAGAAACCAAGCACGTTTCGCTTGAGCATATTGAACGTAACCTGATGAAAGGCCGTCGCCTGCGCGAGATTGGCGCCCACGACTAACCTTTCAGGCCTCTCCCCTCACGGGGGGAGGCTTATTTCCGCCGCTTGCCCTCCTTCCCGCCATTCTCTATGCTCTGCCGTTATGAAAACCCCACGTCTCCCTATCGCCGTTCAACAGGCCGTTATGCGCAGCCTGCGCGAAAACCTGCAGCGCGCAAACCTTCATCTTGGGCGGAACTATCCCGAGCCGAAAATCGTTTATCAACAGCGCGGCACGGCGGCAGGCACCGCCTGGCTTGAGAGCTACGAAATTCGCCTCAACCCGGTGTTGCTGCTGGAAAACCAGCAGGCGTTTTATGAAGAAGTGGTGCCGCATGAGCTGGCGCATCTGTTGGTCTGGAAACATTTCGGACGCGTCGCGCCGCACGGCAAAGAGTGGAAATGGATGATGGAAGCGGTGCTTGGCGTGCCGGCGCGCCGTACGCACCAGTTTGAACTGGACTCCGTTCGCCGCAACACCTATCCCTACCGCTGCAGTTGCCAGCAACATCAGCTTACCGTACGGCGCCACAACCGCGTGCTGCGCGGTGAAACAGAGTACCGCTGCGTGCGCTGCGGCGAAAAATTGCGCCCGGAAACCCCGCCTTTATCCTGAACCGGAAATTTTAAGCGCCTTTGAATTGCTTCTGACGCTTTCCTTCGCTACGGTGCGAGCACTTGTCACATGGAGTTGGAAGATGTCTCGCAAAATTTCGCTTACGGTGGCGCTAACCGCCGCCCTGCTTTCCGGCGGTTCATTCGCCGCAGGCATTCATAGTTTTTCTCAGGCCAAGGCTGCCAGCGTGAAAGTAAACGCTGACGCACCGGGTGATTTTTACTGCGGCTGCAAGATTACCTGGCAGGGGAAAAAGGGCATTCCGGATCTGGCGTCTTGCGGCTACAAAGTGCGTAAAAACGAGAACCGCGCTTCGCGCATTGAGTGGGAGCACGTCGTGCCCGCCTGGCAGTTCGGCCACCAGCGTCAGTGCTGGCAGGATGGCGGACGTAAAAACTGCGATAAAGATCCGGTTTACCGCCAGATGGAAATCGACCTGCATAACCTGCAACCTGCGGTAGGCGAAGTGAACGGCGACCGTGGAAATTTCCTCTACAACCAGTGGAAAGGGGGCGAAGGCCAGTACGGACAGTGTGAAATGAAGGTCGATTTCAAAGACAAATCCGCTGAGCCGCCTGCCCGCGCCCGCGGCGCCATCGCCCGCACCTATTTCTACATGCGCGACCAGTACAAGCTTTCCCTTTCACGCCAGCAGACGCAGCTGTTTGAAGCCTGGAACAAGCTCTACCCGGTAACGGCGTGGGAATGTACCCGCGACGAGCGCATCGCTCGCGTACAGGGCAACCACAACCCTTATGTTCAGCAGGCTTGCCAGGCGCAAAAGCGCTAACCTACACTAGCGGGCATTGTTTATCGCGCGCTCCGCAGAAAGCCGGGCGCGCCCTTGCTGGCAGATAATAACCTTATGCGAATTCCCCGCATTTACCATCCCGAACCGATTGTCCCGGGCCATGAGCTTGCGCTTTGCGAAGACGCCGCCAACCATGTTGGCCGCGTACTGCGCATGGGGCCGGGTCAGGCATTACACTTATTCGACGGCAGCAACCAGGTCTTCGATGCTGAAATCACCCACGCCGATAAAAAGAGCGTGCGGGTGACGGTGCTGAAAGGCGAAGTGGCGGACCGCGAGTCGCCGCTGCATCTGCATCTGGGCCAGGTGATGTCGCGCGGCGAAAAAATGGAATTCACTATCCAGAAATCGATAGAGCTGGGCGTGAATACCATTACGCCGCTGTTTTCTGAGCGCTGCGGCGTTAAGCTTGATGCCGAACGGCTGAATAAAAAAATCCAGCAGTGGCAGAAAATCGCTATCGCCGCCTGCGAGCAGTGCGGCCGCAACCGCGTGCCGGAGATTCGCCCGGCAATGGATCTGGAAGCCTGGTGCGCCGAGCAGGATGAGGGTTTAAAACTCAATCTTCACCCGCGCGCGGCGCACAGCATCAACACGCTGCCGCTGCCGGTTGAGCGCGTGCGGTTGCTGATCGGCCCGGAAGGCGGCCTGTCGGCGGATGAAATCGCCATGACGGCGCGCTACCATTTTACTGATATTCTGTTGGGACCTCGCGTTCTGCGCACTGAGACTACCGCGCTCACCGCCATCACCGCGCTACAGGTGCGTTTTGGCGATCTGGGCTAAAGGAGAAAGAGAATGATTAAGCTCGGCATCGTGATGGACCCCATCGCAACCATTAATATTAAAAAAGACACCAGCTTCGCTATGCTGCTGGAAGCGCAGCGCCGCGGATATGAGCTGCACTATATGGAGATGGCGGATCTTTACCTGATTAACGGCGAAGCGCGCGCCCGCACTCGTCGCGTCAGCGTGGAACAGAACTACGACAAGTGGTATGAATTCGGCAACGAGCAGGATATCGAACTCGCCGATCTCGACGTCATCCTGATGCGCAAAGACCCGCCGTTTGATACCGAATTCATTTACGCGACCTATATTCTTGAGCGCGCCGAAGAGAAAGGCACCCTTATCGTCAACAAGCCGCAGAGCCTGCGCGACTGCAACGAAAAGCTGTTCACCGCCTGGTTCCCGGACCTGACTCCGGAAACGCTGGTGACCCGCAATAAAGCGCAACTGAAAGCGTTCTGGCAAAAGCATGGCGATATCATCCTCAAACCGCTGGACGGCATGGGCGGCACCTCTATTTTCCGCGTCAAAGAAGGCGACCCGAACCTTTCGGTAATTGCAGAAACCCTGACGCTGCTCGGCAGCCGCTACTGCATGGCGCAGAATTACCTGCCAGCCATTAAAGATGGCGACAAGCGCGTACTGGTGGTGGATGGCGAGCCGGTGCCTTACTGCCTGGCGCGTATTCCGCAGGGCGGCGAAACGCGCGGCAACCTGGCGGCGGGCGGCCGTGGCGAACCGCGTCCGCTGAGCGACAGCGACTGGGCGATTGCCCGCCGCGTAGCGCCGACGCTGAAAGAGAAAGGGCTGATTTTTGTAGGCCTGGATATCATCGGCGACCGTCTGACGGAGATTAACGTCACAAGCCCCACCTGCGTGCGTGAAATCGAAGCGGAATTCCCCATCTCCATCACCGGCATGTTGATGGACGCCATTGAGAAACGCCTGGCAAAATAATCTTTACGGCGGGCGCAGGCCCGCCTTTTCCTCCCACCTGGTGACAGTCCGCCACTTTGCCCCCATACTTGGCCTTGTCGCTTTTTCAACCAGGACTACAGAACCTTTGACAATGAATTTACAGCATCACTTTCTGATTGCCATGCCGGCCTTGCAGGATCCTCTCTTCCGGCGTTCCGTGGTTTACATCTGCGAATATAACGACGAAGGCGCCATGGGAATCGTCATCAACAAGCCGCTGGAGAACCTGCAGGTCGAAGGGGTTTTGCAGAAGCTGAAAATCAACCCGGAACCGCGCGACCCGGCTATTCGCCTGGATAAGCCGGTTTTTCTCGGCGGACCGCTGGCGGAAGATCGCGGTTTTATCCTGCATACTCCGCCGGATAAGTTTGCTTCGAGCATCCGGATTTCCGATAACACCATTATCACCACCTCCCGCGACGTGCTGGAAACCATGGGCACCGCTGAGCAACCTTCCGACATTATCGTGGCGCTGGGCTACTCGTCATGGGAGAAAGGTCAGCTGGAGCAAGAGCTGCTGGAAAACGCCTGGCTCACCGCGCCTGCCGATCTCAATATTCTCTTTCGCACGCCGATTGCCGACCGCTGGCGCGAGGCTGCGAAGCTTATCGGCATTGATATCCATACCATGCCCGGCGTGGCGGGGCACGCCTGATGAGCGGCACCTTACTTGCCTTTGACTTTGGCACCCGCAGCATCGGCGTGGCCGTAGGTCAGCGCATCACCGGCACCGCCCGTCCGCTGACGGCGCTGAAAGCGCAAAACGGCACGCCGGACTGGACGCTTATCGAACGTCTGATAAAAGAGTGGCAGCCGGAAAAAGTCGTCGTCGGGCTGCCGCTGAATATGGATGGCACCGAGCAGCCGCTCACGGCGCGCGCGCGTAACTTCGCTAATCGCCTGCATGGCCGTTTCGGCGTGGCGATGGAACTGCATGACGAGCGCCTCAGTACGGTGGAAGCGCGCGCAGGGCTTTTCTCCCGCGGCGGCTTTCGCGCGCTGGATAAGGGCAGCGTGGACTCCGCTTCTGCGGTCGTCATTCTGGAAAGCTACTTCGAACAGCACCCCTGACCGCATTACTCTTCTGATAGTGCCGGGGCTTTCCGCCCCGCCCTTTCCCTTCGAGCCACATCACATTTCCCGGTGGCGTTTCGTCAAAAACTTTGTGTTTCTATTAAAGAGACACGATAGTCATTGTATGCCAGGTACGCCAACGTCAGGCGAGCAACAGACGATTAAACAGGTTTGATCAGTAGCGCCGCCAGTTCATGGAGTTGCTGAAGACGCGCGTCAATCTCCGTTTCGGAGATATGCCACATCCCCGCCAGCGCCAGCGACGCGTTATGCATGCCCAGCGGTTTCGCCATGGAGATTTCGCCATCATCATGACGCCACAGCACATAGCCCTGCTCGCGCTGCTGGGTCAGATAAGGGGAAAGCGCCGTCCATTGCTCAGGGGTGAAGCGCGGCGCCAGCGCGTCGTCGCTCTCCGACGCCAACAGCGACATGCCGATGACCGACTGCCAGGCGGGCAACATGTGAAACCCGGCCAGCGCCTGACCCGGCTGCGAACCCGGAGAGGCGTGATAGATGTAAATAACCTGGTCTTCCCACAGTACGCCAAGCGCTACCACAATCTCCTTTGGCGCATGGCGTTCAAGCTGCGGCAGCGCCTGCGAAAAAAGCGCAGAACCGCGGATCGCCTGCGCCGCCAGCGCATGGATGCCGGGTCCGGGAAGATAGCGGCGCTGTTCGTCCTGCATGGTGAGGCCAATTGAGGCCATGGTCATCAGCAGGCGGTTAACGCGGGTGGTGTTGATATTCATCAGGCGCGCCAGCTCGCGACAGCCAATGGCGCGGTCGCTGGAGACCAGATACTGCAGGCAACGGATGCCGTCGATCAGACTTTGATTGGGTTGTGATGACATAGCTGCCCTGGGTTGCGTGAATTGAGTCGTGCTCTTTAAGAAGGATACAAACATTATGCAGATCTTTCACCAAAGCGATGCCCGGGCTTTTCCGCAGGCGCAGTTGCACGCCGACCTGCTGGTGGCGGGCGGTGGGCTATCCGGCTTGTGCGCGGCCCTGGCGGCGGCGCGCGAGGGGTTACAGGTTGTCCTGGTGCAGGACAGGCCCGTACTCGGCGGCAACGCCTCCAGCGAAGTGCGGCTATGGGCCAACGGCGCCACCTCGCATATGGGTAACAATAACCGCTGGGCGAGAGAAGGCGGCATTATGGGGGAAATCCTGGAAGAGAACCTCTATCGCAACAAAGAGGGCAATCCGGTGATGTTCGATCTGGTGCTGCTTGATATGGCGCAGCGCGAACCCAACCTGACGCTGTTGCTTAACACCGCGTTGTTTGAGGTTTACACGCAGGGTAAACGCATTACGGGCGTGAAAGGATTCAACGCTATCAACGAAACCTTTTACCTCATCACGGCGGAGCAGTTTTGCGACGCTACCGGCGACGGCGTACTCGGCTACCTTGCTGGCGCGGAATATCGTGTCGGAGCAGAAGCCGCCGATGAGCTTGGCGAGAAGATGGCGCCAGGCGACAGCTTCGGGCACAAACTGGGCCACTCCATTTATTTCTACACCAAACGCACAGAGGAAGCGGTAGCGTTTACGCCCCCCTCCTTCGCTCTGAGCGAGATAAGCGAAATTCCGCGCTATACCCGCCTGACCTCCACCCTCAACGGTTGCGACCTCTGGTGGCTGGAATGGGGCGGCCGGCTTGATACCGTGCACGACAGCGAAGCCATAAAATGGGAACTCTGGAAAATCGTCTGGGGCGTCTGGAACTACATTAAAAATTCCGGCAACTTTCCCGAGGCGGAGAAGATGACCATCGAATGGGTCGGCGCCATTCCCGGCAAGCGGGAAAGCCGCCGTTTTATGGGCGATCACCTGCTCTGCCAGCAAGATATTATCGAGCAGCGCGACCATTATGACGCCGTCGGCTACGGCGGCTGGTCCATTGACCTGCATCCGGCGGACGGCGTCTACAGCACGCACGACGGTTGCCGACAGTTCCACAGCAAGGGCACTTATACTATCCCCTTTCGCTGCCTTTACAGCCGTTCGCTGGATAACCTCTTTTTAACCGGGCGGCTTATCTCCGCGTCCCATGTCGCTTTTGGCAGCGCGCGAGTGATGTGCACCTGCGGTTTGCTGGGCGAAGTGGTGGGCCGCGCCGCAGCGCTCTGTCGCGAGCAACGCCTTGCCCCACGCGAGCTGGCGCAGCGCGAACGCGTCACGCTTTTGCAACAGCATTTACAAGCCAGCGGCTGCTACATTCCGCGCCAGACGCTTAGCGACCCGGCGAGCGGCGCGGTTGTAACCGCCACCAGCGAATATCAACTTCACGCCCTGCCCACAAACGGCGAATGGTTGCCGCTGCAGGCGCGCATGGCGCTGCTGCTGCCGTTAAAGGCTGCCGGGTCGCTACCTGCCCTCACGTTTACCCTGCGCGCCGCAAGCCCGCAACGCCTGCACGTCAGCCTGCTGACCAGCAAAAAGGCAGGCAACTTTACGCCGGACAGGTTGCTGGCGGAGCGCACGCTGACGGTAGCGCAAGCGGGCGATTACACGCTGCAATTCGATTATTCCAGCCCGCGCGACGAATACCTGTTTATTGCATTCGATCGCAACGATGAGACTGAAATAGCGCTGAGCGCGGCAGACGCGCCTGGCATCATCACGGTATTCAACAGCCAGAACCCCCGCGTGGCGAAACACGCGCGCCAGATTGCCGACGGCGACTTCGGCGTGGAGGAGTTTGACTTCTGGCTGCCGCGCCGCCGTCCGCATAACGTGCTGCCCGCTCTGCGCCTGAGCGAACCGCTACGCTGTTTTGAAGCGCAAAACCTGCTGAACGGTCGGCTTCGCCCGGAACAGCACTTCAACGGCTGGGCGCCCTCGCCTGAAGATAAGCAGCCCGCCGTGCTCTGGCGTTGGGCCGAACCGCAAACCATCCAGACCCTGACGCTGGTGTTTGACAACGATTTCGACAACGCGATGGAAACGGTGCAAATGGGCCATCATTTTGCGGTGACGCCGCACTGCGTTACGCATTACCGGCTCTGGGCAGATGAAATCCTGGTGGCGGAGGTGACTGATAACCGCCATTCTGTGCAGGAACACCGGCTCAGCGCGCCGCTGCACGTCAGTGAACTTAAGCTCGAGATACTTGCCACCGCTGGCGCTTTGCCCGTGCTTTACTCACTCAACGTGCGATGACTATCCCCACTTCGCCGCCTGCGGCTGCGCGGCGGCGATTTTTCCTTCACAGATGCGCGAAGCCAGGCTGTGCGCGAAGCTCTGCATCCCCTGCTGTCTTCCGGTTTCCAGTTGGCCGGGCAACTGATGGCTTTTGCCTTCGCGGATAAGGTTCGCCACCGCCGTGGTGTTGATAAGCAGCTCATACAGCGCCACCCGCCCGCCATCGCTCGACTCCGCCAGTTTTTGCGCCAGCACCGCCCGCAGGCTGCCGGCAAGTTGACTGCGCACCCAGATTTTCTCCTCCGCCGGGAAGACATCCACCAGCCGCTCCACCGCCTGCGCCGCGCCGCGCGTGTGCAGCGTCGCCAGCACCAGATGGCCCGTTTCAGCCGCGCTCAGGGCGAGCCGGATAGTTTCGCTGTCCCGCAGTTCGCCCAGTAAAATCACATCCGGATCTTCCCGCAGCGCGCCGCGTAAACCGTCGCTGAAGCTTCGGCAATGAATGCCTACCTCCCGTTGTTGAATCAGGCAACGCGCGCTGGCGTGCTGAAACTCCACCGGATCTTCCAGCGTAAGGATATGCCCATCCAGCGTCTGGTTGAGGTAGTCGACCATCGCCGCCAGCGTGGTCGATTTTCCGCTGCCCGTCGCCCCGGTCACCAGAATCAGGCCATCCGGCGCCTGCAGCAGCCCGGTTAACGCCGCTGGCGGATCGAGCGACGACAGCTGCGGACAGCGCGTCGGCAGCAAACGCAGCGCGAGCGAAAGCCCGTTTTGCTGCCGGAAGGCGTTGACGCGCAGCCGCGCCCCGCCAGGCAGCGAGACGGCGAAATCAAGTTGCCCGTTAAAGGCAAGCTCGCTGCGCTGGGTTTCATTAAGCCACTCGCCGAGCAAGGTTTCAGGTTCAGGCAGCGGGTGCGGCACCGGCTCCAGCCTGCCGCGCCGACGCCATCGCGCAGGCAACGCGCTGCACAGGTGTAGATCCGAAACGTTATGCTTTACACTAAGCGCCACCAGTTCATCCATATCCATACCGCTTCCCGATAAATCATGAGTGAGATAGAGCGCAACTTAGCGCAAGTGCAGCAGAAGATCTCAGCGGCGGCCCAACGCTGCGGCAGGTCTTCAGAAGAAGTTACGTTGCTTGCAGTAAGCAAAACCAAACCTGCGAGCGCCCTCGCAGAAGCTATCGCCGCCGGGCAGCGCGCCTTTGGGGAAAATTACGTGCAGGAAGGGGTGGAGAAGATCCTTCATTTCCGGCAACGCGGCGTGGAAGGGTTGCAGTGGCACTTTATCGGTCCGCTGCAGTCCAACAAAAGCCGCCTGGTGGCGGAGCATTTCGACTGGTGTCATACCGTCGACCGCCTGCGCATCGCCAGCCGCTTAAGCGACCAGCGCCCCGATAACCTGCCGCCGCTCAATGTGCTGATCCAAATTAATATCAGCGATGAACAAAGCAAATCAGGCATTCCCTTAAGCGAGCTGGATGCGCTGGCGGCGCAGGTATCGCAACTGCCGCGCGTTCAGCTTCGCGGGCTGATGGCCATTCCCGCGCCGGAACCCGATTACGAGCGGCAGTTTGCCGTCGCACGTCAAATGGCGGTAGCATTTAACGAGCTGAAAAGCCGCTATCCGTCTGTCGATACGCTATCTCTGGGCATGACCGACGACATGGAAGCCGCGATAGCGGCGGGCAGCACCATGGTGCGCATTGGAACCGCCATTTTTGGCGCGCGGGATTACACGCGCCACACTGAACAATAACTACTGAGGAACGCCATGCTGACGTTGACTTTTCTGGTCAAGACACTGATTGAGCTGTACGTAATGGTGCTGCTGCTGCGCATCTGGATGCAGTGGTCGCGCTGCGATTTTTATAACCCCTTCGCGCAGTTTATTGTGAAAATAACGCAGCCGGTTATCGGGCCGCTGCGTCGCATCATCCCGTCCCTCGGGCCGATAGACACCGCTTCGCTGCTGGTGGCGTTTATTCTGACAACGCTGAAATATCCGTTGCTGCTGCTTATCCAGGCGGGCGTACTGTCGCTGGATCCGATGAACCTGTTGGTAGGCGCGCTCTCGCTGCTGAAATCCGCGGGTACGCTGGTCTTCTGGGTCATCATCATTCGCTCGCTGATGAGCTGGGTGAGCCAGGGCCGCAGCCCTGTCGAGTATGTATTGATGCAGATGACCGAACCGATGATGGCGCCGATCCGCCGCATCATTCCGGCGATGGGCGGCATCGATTTTTCAGCGATGGGCGTCATCATTATCCTTTATCTGCTGAACTACCTCGGCATGGATCTCTTCCCGGGGCTGTGGTACTTGCTGTGAGTGCAGTAAGCCGCAGCGCGGACGGGCTGGTTTTACGGCTTTATATTCAGCCGAAAGCCAGCCGGGACGCCATTGTGGGCGCGCATGGCGACGAACTGAAAGTCGCCATCACCGCCCCGCCGGTGGACGGCCAGGCCAACGCGCACCTGCTGAAGTTTCTGGCAAAGCAGTTTCGCGTCGCCAAAAGCCAGGTTTTCATTGAAAAAGGCGAACTGGGCCGCCATAAGCAAGTCAGAATCATTAACCCTCAACAAATCCCGGCGCAAGTCGCGGCGATTATCGATTAATCACAGGATTTCGTTATGCAAAAAGTTGTTCTCGCTACTGGCAACGCCGGTAAAGTGCGCGAGCTGGCCTCGCTGCTGCAAGACTTTGGCTTAGAGGTGGTGGCGCAGACCGAGCTTGGGGTTGAGTCCGCTGAAGAGACCGGACTCACCTTTATTGAGAACGCCATCCTGAAAGCGCGCCACGCGGCGCAGGTAACCGGCCTGCCGGCGATTGCCGATGACTCCGGGCTTGCGGTCGACATTCTGGGCGGCGCGCCGGGCATCTATTCCGCACGCTACGCAGGCGTTGAAGCAACCGATCAACAAAACCTCGAAAAGCTGCTGGCGGCGCTTGAAGATGTGCCTGAAGGCAAACGTCAGGCGCAATTTCACTGCGTACTGGTTTATATGCGCCATGCCGACGACCCGACGCCGCTGGTGTGTCACGGCAGTTGGGAAGGCGTTATTACCCGCAAGCCTGCCGGTGAAGGCGGCTTTGGCTACGACCCGATTTTCTTTGTCCCTTCCGAGGGCAAAACCGCGGCGGAGCTGACGCGGGAAGAGAAAAGCGCCATTTCCCACCGCGGACAGGCGTTGAAACTGTTACTGGAAGCAATGCGTAATGGCTAATTTGCCACCCTTAAGTCTTTATATTCATATTCCCTGGTGCGTGCAGAAGTGTCCTTACTGCGACTTCAACTCGCACGCGCTTAAGGGCGAGGTGCCGCACGATGATTACGTCCAGCATCTGTTAACCGACCTTGATAACGACGCCTCTTATGCCCAGGGACGCGAGGTAAAAACCATTTTTATCGGCGGCGGCACGCCGAGCCTGCTTTCGGGTCCGGCGATGCAGCAACTGCTCGACGGCGTACGCGCGCGCCTGAACCTGGCCGCCGATGCGGAGATAACCATGGAGGCCAACCCAGGCACCGTGGAAGCTGACCGCTTTGTGGAGTACCAGCGCGCCGGCGTGAACCGTATTTCCATCGGCGTGCAGAGCTTTAGCGAGCCGAAGCTCAAGCGCCTTGGCCGCATTCACGGGCCGGATGAGGCGAAGCGCGCAGCAAACCTTGCAAGCGGGCTGGGGCTTCGCAGCTTTAACCTCGACCTGATGCACGGCCTGCCGGACCAGTCGCTGGACGAGGCGCTGGACGATTTGCGTCAGGCCATTGCGCTCAACCCGCCGCACCTGTCCTGGTATCAACTGACGATTGAGCCTAATACGCTATTTGGCTCGCGCCCGCCAACGCTTCCGGATGATGACGCGCTGTGGGATATCTTCGAGCAAGGCCATCAGTTACTCACCCAGGCGGGCTATCAGCAGTACGAGACGTCGGCCTATGCGAAGCCGGGTTATCAGTGCCAGCACAACCTCAACTACTGGCGATTTGGCGATTACCTCGGCATCGGCTGCGGCGCGCATGGCAAGGTGACGTTCCCGGACGGACGTATTCTGCGCACGGCGAAAACCCGCCATCCGCGCGGCTATATGCAGGGAAAGTACCTCGACCGCCAGCATGAGGTGGAAGCGACAGATAAGCCATTTGAGTTCTTTATGAACCGCTTCCGTTTACTGGAAGCCGCGCCGCGTGAGGAGTTTGCGCGTTACACCGGTCTCGATGAGCGCGTGATTCGCCCACAGATTGACGAAGCGATAGCGCAGGGATACCTGATTGAAACGCCGGAAAGCTGGCAGATAACCGACCACGGCAAGCTGTTTCTCAATTCGCTGCTGGAGTTGTTCCTGGCGGAATAAATTCTGAAGGCAGATTCCACATTTATCGCTCCGCGCTGACAGCTCCGTTTACGGCTGGCAGAGTGGAGCAATGCGATACGCTCCCACTCATGCCCGCCAGCTCAGGCGGCAGTTAACTGCCCAGGAACGCCTCTTATGACGCCTCTTACGCGACCACCGCTTTGCGGCGCATAAATTTCGCCGCCAGCATCCCGTTGGTCCTTTCATTCTTGATTTCGCCTGTTGCCAGGTAAAGCTGGCTGTTGAGTTGGATGGCGGGCAGCAGGCAGAGCATCGGGCATACGACGCGAGGCGTACGGCATGGTTGCAGGCTCACGGTTGGACGGTGTTACGCTTTTGGAATAATAGACGATTAAATAATCAGGAAGGAGTTTTGCTGACTTTACTGGCGGAGCTTGAACATCTTTTACCCTCACCCCGGCCCTCTCCCTGGAAGGGAGAGGGGGAAAACCAATGACGCCTGCACGGGTTGGCCTCTTTTTCCGGCAAAAGAGTCCATCCATGCGGGCCGACTCCCTCTTCCGTGGGGTGAGGAGCGCTTCAGCCAGGTCGTTTAAGACGCTTCATGAAATAACAACCGAAAAGCCATCTATCCCTGCACTGACCGGTTCCCTCTCCCCGCCAGGGAGAGGGTTAGAGGGAGGGGCAAACGCTACGCATAAAAAAGGCCGCTTCACAGCGGCCTTTTCTCTGTTCGCCGTTAAGGCGACGGGTTGACCAGCAACTGTCCTACCGAACCGCGGTCGGCCATCTCCAGCGTCTGGCTGCGGTAGAGGAACGGGAAGTGGCTCCAGGAGGGCTGGCCGAACCAGACCAGCAGTTCTACCTGCCCATCCACCCATACCGTGTCCTTCCAGCCGCGATCTTCCGGGAAAGGCGCCGCACCGTTAACGTTACGCACCAGGAAACTTACCCCTTCGATATGGAAAGACTGCGGCATATCCGCCCGCACCGTCCAGCGCTCCCAGGTGCCCTGTTGCGCCTGCGCGTCGATACGCTTCATATCCCAGAGCTGACCATTGATGCCTGGGTCGTCGCCCAGGTTAATGGTGCGGTTATTCACCGGGCTGCCGTTGATGATTTCATCCGGCAGCAGGCGCATCGGCAGATTGTCGGTTACCAGCGGCAACAGCCCGGTTGGGCGGAGCGTCAGCACCAGCGTGGAGATAAGGATGCGTGAAGGTTCAAAGAAGCCGCGAATGCGATCCACGATGGAAGCCGCTTCGCCGCAGGTAATGGAGACTTCATCGCCATTCGTCATGTCCACCAGCACTTCTCGCCGCTCGCCTGGTGCCAGCGAAAGCTGTTTTACCGACACCGGCGCGGGCAGGAAGCCCTGGTCGCCTGCAATCACGTGCAGCGGTCGGCCATCGCTCATCTGCAGTTGGTAGCGACGGGCGTTCGACGCGTTCAGCAGACGCAGGCGCACCCAGCCGCGGGAGACTTCCACATAAGGGCTTTGCGCGCCGTTGACCAGCAGCGTATCGCCAAGAAAGCCGCCGCTCCCCGGCTCGCTATACTCCGGCGAGCCGAAGTTATCCAGCCGTTTGTCCTGAATGATGACGGGAAAGTCGTCAACGCCGTAATGGTTCGGCACGGGCAGCGATTTACTGACGTCGTCTTCCACAAGCCACATGCCCACCAGTCCGTTATAGACCTGCTGGGCGCTGCGGTTTGGCGTATCAGCGTGATACCAGAGCGTGGCGGCGGACTGGCGGATGGGCAGCACCGGCGCCCAGTCGGCGTTCGGGCTCATCATCCGCGCCGCGCCGCCAATCAGCGGCCCTGGCACCTGAAGCCCGCTTATCGTCATGGCGACGTTTTCCTGCAGGCGGTTGCTGTAAATCATTTTGACGTCATCGCCGCTCCAGACGCGAATGGTCGGCCCCATATAGCGTCCGTTAAAGCCCCATACCTGCGCGCGGGTGCCGGTTGCAAAAGACCAGTGCGCGCGTTGCAGGGTTAAAAAGAGCGGCTGACCGCGACGGGATTCCAGCAGCGGAGGCACAGGCAGCGCTGGCTGCTGACCCGCCGCGCTGGCCTTTAGCGGCACCGCGCCTGCGCAGAGGGCCATACCCGATGCCTGAATAAATTGACGCCGGCTGAGTGACATACTTGCTCCATGAATAAGGACTAACGACTGGCGCAACATGCCAGCCGGAAGGGGCCGCCTGGCCCCACTACAGGTGCGGATTATCGCTTATCCGCGGCTTCGCGCTCGGCGACTTCTTTATTCAATTCGTCAATTTTCGCTTCCATGACCTGGCGGCAGTGCGCGGCCAGGTCGCGAACCTGTTCTTTACCCCAGTTGCGGGTGTCGATAGGCGGCAGCATTTCGACAATCACCAGACCGTTATCCCAACGGTTAAGATTAATTTTATTGCTGGTATTGGAGACGCATACCGGCACAATCGGCACGCCTGCGGCGATAGCGGCGTGGAACGCGCCGGTTTTAAAAGGCAGCAGTCCGCGACCGCGGCTGCGCGTGCCTTCAGGAAACATCCAGACGGAGATATTGCGCTTGCGGATTTGCGAAACCACAGTGGCAATCGTGGTATGAGCTTTAGCACGGTTGTCGCGATCGATGAGGATATTGCCGGTAAGCCAGTAAAGCTGACCGAAGAAGGGGATCCAGACAAGGCTCTTTTTACCGACGGTAACGGTGGGAGGCTGAACAATATTCGACGCCGTCACCATGTCGTAGTTGTTCTGATGGTTGCCAATATAAATGGCGTTGCCATATTTCTCTGCGCCTTCCGGCTTGCGGGTTTCCACTTTCAGACCAAAAACGGGCGCCAGCCGACCAAACAGGTGACCGAAAGTTGCAACATGTCGGGGATTACGTGGGCTGAAAAGGCACCAGATGGAACCGAGGATGCACACCACAATGCAATAAAGCACAACAATAGTCAGACGAACAATAAATAGCATAAATACCTCTGAAGCCGCAGCCGCTGGTCAGTATACCCGAATCGTTCGGGGCATGATCAGGCGCCGCTGTCGGCCCATCACGTTGAGGATCCCAAAACAGTTATTTTTATGCGCAACGCGCTAACAAACAATGGGTTCGATGGGAAAAGTTTACGCAACGCTGACGGGAGAACGCCAGTTCAGGAGCAGGCTAAGCGCAGCCCGTTACCCGAATCCTCTCCCCGGCGGGGAGAGGAACCCGGTCAACGCCGGGCCTTCGCTGTCGCCCGTCACCTTTTATGGCGGCGCAGGCGCTAACCCGCACGCTTTTGACGCGTCCGGATTATTCTTCGCTGCTGCCTACCGTCGGGCGCGCCGGAGAGTCAATCTCCACGCGGTCGATGCGCTGCAGGCCGCGCATCAGCGTACCGCGACGTCCGCGCTCGCCATGCACTTTTTGCAACTCTTCCGGACGCAGTTTGATCTTACGTTTGCCGACATGCAGTGTCACGGTGCTCTGCGGCGGGAGAATGTTGAGATAAGCGAGCTTATCGTCGCCCTTCGCCGCCTCAGCAGACGGGATAGAGATAATCTTGTTGCCCTTGCCTTTCGAGAGCTGCGGCAGGTCCGCTACCGGGAACATCAGCATGCGTCCCGCCTGAGTAATGGCGAGCAGCATATCGTCGTCATGAGTAATCTCCAGCGGCGGCAGCACGCTGGCGTTCTCAGGCAGCGTGATAAGCGCTTTCCCCACGCGGTTGCGCGCTATCAGGTCGTTGAAGGTGCAGACGAAGCCGTAGCCCGCGTCGGAAGCCATCAGCAGCTTCTGCTCCTCCGGCGCCATCAGCATATGTTCGACGACAGCGCCCGGCGGCAGCGTTAGCTTGCCGGTGACAGGCTCCCCCTGACCACGTGCGGAAGGCAGCGTGATCGGGTCAAGCGCATAGCTGCGCCCGGTTGAATCAACGAACACAACAGGCTGGTTGCTCTTGCCTTTGGCGGACGCTTTCCAGCTGTCGCCCGCTTTATAGCTAAGCCCCTGCGCATCGATGTCGTGTCCTTTGGCGCTGCGAACCCAGCCCATCTGCGAAAGCACGATGGTTACCGGTTCAGAAGGCAGCATATCGTGCTCGCTCATCGCCTTCGCCTCTTCGCGCTCGTGCAGCGGCGAACGGCGATCGTCGCCGTAAGCGTCGGCATCCGCCTGGATCTCTTTTTTCAGCAGGGTGTTCATCTTGCGCTCAGAAGCGAGAATGCCCTGAATCTGGTCGCGCTCTTTTTCAAGATCGCTCTGCTCGCCGCGAATTTTCATCTCTTCCAGCTTCGCGAGATGACGCAGCTTAAGCTCCAGAATCGCTTCCGCCTGCGTTTCGCTGATGCCGAAACGGCTGACCAGCACCGGCTTCGGCTCATCTTCGCTGCGGATGATGTGAATCACTTCGTCGATATTGAGAAACGCCACCAGCAAACCTTCGAGGATATGCAGGCGCTTGAGGACTTTCTCCAGACGATAGTTAAGACGACGGCGCACCGTATCGCGGCGGAAAGCCAGCCATTCGGTGAGGATCTCCAGCAGGTTTTTCACCGCCGGGCGACCGTCGAGGCCAATCATGTTCAGGTTGATGCGGTAGCTTTTTTCCAGATCGGTGGTGGCGAAGAGGTGGTTCATCACCTGCTCCATATCCACACGGTTGGAGCGCGGCACAATCACCAGACGGGTCGGGTTTTCGTGGTCGGACTCATCGCGCAGGTCATCCACCATCGGCAGCTTTTTAGCGCGCATCTGGCTTGCGATTTGCTCCAGCACGCGCGCGCCGGAAACCTGGTGCGGCAGCGCGCTAATCACCACCGCGCCATCTTCTTTCTTCCACACGGCGCGCATGCGCACGGAGCCACGGCCGCTCTGGTAAATTTTACGAATCTCATCACGCGGCGTGATAATTTCCGCCTCGGTCGGGTAATCCGGCCCCTGCACGATGTCGAGCAGGTTTTCGAGCGTGCTCTTCGGGTGCTCAATCAGGCTGATGGCCGCTTTCGCCACTTCACGCAGGTTGTGCGGCGGAATGTCGGTCGCCATGCCCACCGCAATGCCGGTAGTGCCGTTCAGCAGAATGTTCGGCAGGCGCGCCGGCAGCATTTTCGGCTCCTGCAGCGTACCGTCAAAGTTCGGGATCCACTCTACCGTCCCCTGGCCTAACTCGCCCAGCAGCACTTCGGCATACTTCGACAAACGCGATTCGGTATAACGCATCGCTGCAAAGGATTTCGGATCGTCCGGCGCGCCCCAGTTGCCCTGCCCGTCTACCAGCGGGTAACGATAGGAGAACGGCTGCGCCATCAGCACCATCGCTTCATAACAGGCGCTGTCGCCATGCGGGTGATATTTACCCAATACGTCGCCCACGGTGCGCGCCGACTTTTTGAATTTCGCGCTGGCGTTCAGCCCCAGTTCCGACATCGCATAGACAATACGGCGCTGAACAGGCTTAAGCCCGTCGCCGATAAACGGCAGCGCGCGGTCCATGATGACGTACATGGAGTAGTTGAGATAGGCGTTTTCGGTAAACTCATGCAGCGCCAGGCGCTCTGCACCGTCGTGAGTAATATCACTCATTAATTCTTTTCCTCAGACCGTGGTGTGGCTTTACACGCGTCAATGCCTGCCCGCCGGGCAGATCTTTGCTCGCGATAGTACCTTATCCAGGGGCTTACTGTCACAGTATTGTATATACGATCAGGCTTTTTCTGCCTGCAAGGCAGGGGCTGGCATGACAGGCCTCGCTGTCAGCATGACTGGCATTATTATAGCCCTTTTACCGGTTTGCTTATTGGACAAACTTATCAGGCAAGCCCCTCTTTTTGCTTAATTATTGCTGTTTTGGCAAAAGTCTTTGCTCAATTTGCTAATTCTGCCGCATCGTCTGGTGCGGTAAAATTAATGCCAAACGTAATAGTTAGAGGATAAATAATGAGCAACGTACTTATCATCAATGGCGCGAAAAAATTCGCCCATTCCAATGGTCAGCTTAACGACACCCTGACCGAGGTCGCGGAAGGCTTTCTGCGCGACGCCGGACATGATGTTCAGGTCACCCGCGCCGACAGCGATTACGATGTGAAAGCGGAAGTGCAGAAATACCTCTGGGCCGATGTGATTATTTATCAGATGCCGGGCTGGTGGATGGGCGCGCCGTGGACCGTTAAAAAGTACATTGATGATGTGTTTACCGAAGGTCACGGTTCGCTGTATGCAAGCGATGGCCGCACCCGCTCCGACGCGTCCAAAAAGTATGGTTCCGGCGGCCTGCTGCAGGGCAAAAAATATATGCTGTCGCTGACCTGGAACGCGCCGCTGGAAGCCTTCAACGACGAAGCGCAGTTCTTCCACGGCGTAGGCGTGGATGGCGTTTACCTGCCGTTCCACAAGGCCAACGAGTTTATCGGCCTGAGCGGCCTGCCGACCTTTATCGCCAACGACGTGATTAAAATGCCGGACGTGCCGCGCTATGTTGCAGAATATCGCGAGCATCTGGCGAAAATTTTTGCTTAACTGAAAGGCGGTTTTACAAAAGGAGTTAACCATGCTGACAGTGATTGCAGAAATTCGTACCCGTCCCGGCGCGCATCATCGCCAGGCGGTGCTGGACGCCTTTCGGAAAATCATTCCGACGGTGCTGGCGGAAGAAGGTTGTCACGGCTATGCGCCGCTTATCGATCATGCCGCAGGGGTCGATTTCCAGACCAGCGCGCCAGATTCCATCGTCATGCTGGAAAAATGGGAAAGCGTGCAGCATTTGCAGGCGCACCTGCAAACGCCTCACATGAAAGCCTGGAGCGAGGCGGTAAAGAGCGATGTGCTCGATACTCACATCCGTATCCTGGAAGAAGGCGTGAAATAAGCGTTATTGCTAAAAAAGAAAGGCGATGAGAGTCATCGCCTTTTTTATTACCCGCGAGCGTGCCTGCGTAAGGCAACGGCGGAAATGTTATACCTCGATATCCGCGAGGTCGCCCTTCTCCTGCAGCCAGTTGCGACGATCTTCAGAGCGCTTCTTGGCCAGCAGCATATCCATCACCGCAAGCGTGCGCGCATCGTCATCATCGCTGATGGTCAGTTGCACGAGGCGGCGGGTGTTCGGGTCAAGCGTGGTTTCACGCAATTGCATCGGGTTCATCTCGCCAAGCCCTTTAAAGCGCTGCACGTTCGGTTTGCCCTTCTTGCGCTTAAGCTGCTCCAGCACGCCCGCCTTCTCTTCTTCATCCAGCGCGTAATAGACCTCTTTACCGAGGTCGATACGGTAAAGCGGCGGCATGGCGACATAAACGTGCCCGCCTTTCACCAGCGAACGGAAATGTTTCACAAACAGCGCGCAAAGCAGCGTGGCGATGTGTAAACCGTCGGAATCCGCATCCGCGAGAATGCAAATTTTGCCATAGCGCAGCTGGGACAAATCGTCGCTGTCCGGATCAATGCCGATAGCCACAGAGATATCATGCACCTCCTGCGACGCCAGCACCTCATCGGAAGAGACTTCCCAGGTGTTCAGGATCTTGCCCTTAAGGGGCATGATCGCCTGATATTCGCGGTCGCGCGCCTGCTTGGCGGAGCCGCCTGCCGAGTCCCCTTCCACCAGGAAGAGCTCGGTGCGCGCCAGATCCTGCGCGGTACAGTCCGCAAGCTTGCCAGGCAGCGCCGGGCCGCTGGTGAGTTTTTTACGCACCACTTTTTTGGCGGCGCGCATGCGGCGCTGGGCGCTGGAGATAGCCATCTCCGCCAGCATCTCCGCCGCCTGAACGTTCTGGTTCAGCCACAGCGAGAAAGCGTCTTTCACCACGCCTGAGACAAACGCCGCGCACTGGCGCGACGAGAGGCGCTCTTTGGTCTGCCCGGCGAACTGCGGATCCTGCATTTTCACCGAAAGCACATAGGCGCAGCGCTCCCAAATATCCTCAGCGGAAAGCTTCACGCCGCGCGGGAGGATATTGCGGTATTCGCAAAACTCGCGCATCGCGTCCAGCAACCCCTGGCGCAGACCGTTCACATGCGTGCCGCCCTGCATGGTAGGAATAAGGTTAACGTAGCTTTCCGTCAGCAGTTCGCCGCCTTCCGGCAGCCAGAGCAGCGCCCAGTCCACCGCCTCAGTATCGCCCGAGAAATTACCGATAAACGGTTTTTCCGGCAGCGTAATCAGGCCATTTACCGCCTCGGTGAGGTAGTCGTTCAGGCCATCCTGATAACACCAGCGCTGCTCCGTATTATTCACTTCGTCTTTAAACGTGATTTCTACGCCCGGGCAGAGCACCGCCTTCGCTTTTAGCAAATGCGTGAGGCGCGAAACGGAAAAGCGCGGGCTGTCGAAGAATTTTTCATCCGGCCAGAAATGGACGCTGGTGCCGGTGTTGCGCTTGCCGCAGGTGCCGACCACGCTCAGCTCTTTAACCTTTTCGCCATTGGCGAAAGCGATGTTGTAAATCTGGCCGTCGCGGCGCACGTTAACTTCAACCCGCGTGGAAAGGGCGTTTACCACCGAGATCCCAACGCCGTGCAGGCCGCCGGAGAACTGGTAGTTCTTGTTAGAGAATTTACCGCCGGCGTGCAGACGGCAGAGGATCAGCTCAACGGCAGGAACGCCCTCTTCGGGGTGGATATCCACCGGCATGCCGCGCCCGTCGTCGATCACCTCGAGCGACTGGTCAGCGTGCAGGATAACGTCCACGCGCTTCGCGTGTCCCGCCAGCGCTTCATCCACGCTGTTATCAATTACTTCCTGACCCAGATGGTTGGGACGGGTGGTATCGGTGTACATCCCCGGACGGCGGCGAACCGGCTCAAGCCCGGTGAGTACCTCGATGGCATCGGCATTATAGGATTGCGTCATGATTTAATCGTCAGATAACAAAACGGTACCGATCTTTCAGGCTTAGCGCAGCCCGAGAAAATCGATAATCTGGGTGAAATAATCTTCGAAGCCTACAAAAGCGTGGTTACCGCCGGTCTCCACAGTCTGACGGCAGGAGGCGTAATAGGCCACCGCCTGGCGATAATCCAGCACTTCGTCGCCTGTTTGCTGTAGCAACCAGATAAGATCCGGCGCTTCCAGCGGGTCTATCTGCATGACTTTAAGATCGTAAATATGGCGAGACTCTAGCACATATTGCTGCCCGGTGTAGGGGTTCTCATTGGCGCCCAGAAAATCTATCAGCAATTCGTAAGGACGCACCGCCGGATTCACCACGACAGCAGGCAGCATAAAACATTGCGAAAGCCAGGTGGCGTAATAACCGCCAAGAGAAGAACCGACAACGCCAAGCTCATCCCCGCCATGCTCCATGACCAGCGACTCAAGCAGATCTGCCGCTTCTGCCGGGTAGGCGGGCAGCTGCGGCACAATCATCTCGATCTCCGGGTGCGTTTGCTTAAGCCAGCCTTGCAGACTGGTGGCCTTGGCGGAGCGCGGCGAGCTGTTAAAGCCGTGCAAATAGAGAAGCGTCGGCATCAGTAGCCTTCGGAAGCGATATCGGGGCGAAACTGCGCGCCTGCCAGACGGCAGACTTCCGTCGTCAGCGTGCCGTCCGGATGCAGTTCCAGCCAGCGCCAACCGGGCGCGATAGTATCAAGCGTAAAATTAGCGCAATGGGGCTTAAACTGCACGCAGGTAGACGGCGTGGCTAAAATACGGCGACCGTTCCAGTCGAGATCCAGCTCCTGGTGAATATGGCCGCACAGCAGGTTTTTCACCCGCGGAAAACGGCTCAGCACGTCATCAAGCGCAGCCGCATTGCGCAGGCTATGCTGATCGAGCCAGCTGCAGCCTGCGGGTAAGGGATGATGATGCAACAGCAGCAGCGTATGGCGCTCGGGGCATTCGCCAAGCTTACGCTCCAGCCATTCCAGTTGATACTCGCTAAGTTCACCATGAGGGACGCCGAACACCTGAGTATCGAGCAGCACTATCTGCCACTGCTCGCCCACCATTACCCGCTTTGCCGGAGAAATCCCCGCTTCCTGCAGCGCGCTATACATGGCGGGCTGAAAGTCGTGGTTGCCGGGCAGCCAGACGCAGGGCGCAGAAATCGACGAGATGCCTGAAGCGAAATGCTGATAGGCCTCGGGCGAATGATCCTGCGCCAGGTCGCCGGTCGCGACGATAAGGTCGCATGGACGCTGCTGTTCATGGATAGCCGCCAGTACCGCCTGATAGCTCTCCCAGGTTTTAATGCCGAGCAGCGTTTCGTCTTTTCCGGCGAACAGGTGGGTATCGGTTATTTGCAAGATCCTGACGCTGGCCCCACCAGCAACAGGAAGGTTTAACAGGCTTTCCAAATGGTGTCCTTAGGTTTCACGACGCTAACAAACCGGAATCGCCATCGCTCCATGCGCTAAACAATAGCGCAACCAGTCAGCAAGAAACTGGTTAATTTGATGCTTTTCATCGCGCTGATGCAACTTTTTATTCGGATAATCATAACGCGCTTTAAAACGAAATATCTGCTGGCTTGAACACACTTCCGCCACCATGGCGTCATGATAAAGACGCACGGACATGGAAGGCAGGCTCCAGTAGCTTACCTTCGGGGCCGTTTGCTCGATTTCCACGAGCGTAGTGTAACGGGTAGATTCCAGGATAGTTAATCGGTATTGCGCGCTATTGACCTGATAGCTCACGGTTTCGCCCACCGCGTCGTTGCGAGGCAGCAGGCGGCGCAGCTGAGCGAAGTTGGTTTCGCACAGGCGCATCATTTCAGGAAAGTCAGGCGTATAGCGCTTCATTTTCAGGTGTTCCACTCTTGTCTCAATGCTTCATGATGTAATTGCAGCCATTGCAAAGCGATGACCGAGGCTGCGTTATCGATTTTCCCCTCTTCAACCCAAAGGTATGCCTGCTCCCGACTTACCACATGAACCCGAATATCTTCGTTTTCATCAGCCAGACCGTGAATCCCTTTCGCGGTCGTGGCGTCCACTTCGCCTACCAGTAAGGAAAGGCGCTCGCTGGTGCCCCCGGGGCTTGCCAGATAACTCATGAATTTTTTCACCCGGCCGACGGAGAGGCCCGCCTCTTCCACCGCTTCGCGGCGGGCTACCTCTTCGACGCTTTCGCCAGGCTCTATCATGCCAGCCACCAGCTCCAGCAGCCACGGTGTTTCGCTCGTATCATACGCGGCGATGCGGATCTGTTCGATCAACACCACCTCGTCGCGCACCGGGTCAAAGGGTAGCAGGACTGCGGCATGGCCGCGCTCAAAAATTTCACGTTTAATTTCGCCACTCATTTCGCCGTTGAAAAGGCGATGGCGGAAGCGGTAAAGATCAAGTGAAAAAAAGCCGCGATAGAGCGTTTCTCGTGCAATAATTTCTACATCGTTTTTGGCGAACGTAACGGCTGATTTGGTGGGTTTACTCATGACGTTTTCCACTCCTTTATAGTGGCGAATCTGGTAATTTCAAGCCAGTTTACCTGCTGCCTGTACGGGTATGTGATAGATTGATGAAATTTAAAGGCAGATGGCACGTTACGCCAAGCCGCACGGCGGGCTGACTCTGTTAGAATCGGCGATCATTTTTCGACTTCTGTCAGCGCTAACAATATTTTTGCTTCACAACAAGGAATGCAAATGAAGAAACTGCTCCCCATCCTTATCGGTCTGAGCCTGACGGGTTTCAGCGCCATGAGCCAGGCAGAGAACCTGTTGCAGGTTTATCAGCAGGCACGTTTAAGTAACCCGGACTTACGTCGATCCGCTGCTAACCGTGACGCCGCATTCGAAAAAATTAACGAAGCACGCAGCCCCTTGCTGCCGCAGTTAGGTCTTGGCGCCGATTACACCTACAATAACGGTTTTCGCGACAACGACGGCGTTAACTCCAATGTTACCAGCGGCTCATTGCAGCTGACCCAGACCATTTTCGATATGTCGAGATGGCGCGCGCTGACGCTGCAGGAAAAAACCGCCGGCGTTCAGGACGTCACTTATCAGACGGACCAGCAGACGCTGATCCTCAATACCGCTACCGCCTATTTTAACGTACTGAGCGCCATTGACGCCCTTTCTTACACGGAAGCGCAAAAACAGGCGGTCTACCGCCAGTTGGATCAGACCACCCAGCGCTTTAACGTAGGCCTGGTGGCCATCACCGACGTGCAGAACGCCCGTTCACAGTACGACACCGTGCTGGCGAACGAAGTCACCGCGCGCAACAACCTTGATAACGCAGTAGAACAGCTGCGCCAGGTGAGCGGTAACTACTATCCGCAGCTCGCTTCGCTGAACATCGACAGCTTTAAAACCAACAAGCCGGACAACGTCAATGCGCTGCTGAAAGAAGCGGAAAACCGCAACCTGTCCCTGCTGCAGGCGCGTCTGAGCCAGGATCTGGCGCGTGAACAGATCCGCTATGCGGAATCTGGCCACCTGCCGACGCTGGGCTTAACCGCCTCCAGCAGCATTTCCGACACCTCTTACAGCGGCAGCGCGACACGCGGCAATAGCCTCAGCAGCTCAAGTTATGCCGATCGCAATATCGGTCAGAACTCCGTTGGCCTGAGCTTCAATCTGCCTATCTACAGCGGCGGCTCGGTCACCTCGCAGGTCAAGCAAGCGCAGTACAACTTCGTGAGCGCCAGCGAGCAGTTAGAAAGCGCGCACCGCAGCGTGATTCAGACCGTGCGTTCCTCCTGGAACAACGTCAACGCCTCCATCAGCAGCATTAAAGCTTACGAGCAGGCCGTGGTTTCCGCGCAAAGTTCTCTGGACGCCTCTGAAGCGGGTTACGCCGTGGGTACGCGCACCATCGTCGACGTGCTGGATGCCACCACCACGCTCTATAACGCGAAACAGCAGCTTTCCAGCGCGCGTTATAACTACCTGATTAACCAGCTTAATATTAAAGCTGCGCTCGGTACGCTGAACGAGCAGGATCTGGTTGCGCTGAACACGACGCTTGGCAAGCCAATCCCGACGTCGCCAGAAAGCGTAGCGCCGGAGAATCCGCAACAGGACGCGGCCGTAGATAGCTTCACGGCTAACGCTAACGGTAACGATGTCGCGATGCCGGCAGCGCAGCCTGCCGCTTCGGTACAGCCAGCCGCGCAATCCCGCCGCTCTGGCGCGAACCCGTTCCGTCAGTAATCGCGCTTCAGGCGTGATGCGCGCTGGCGCATCACGCCTTTACGTAAGGCAACGTAAAGATCTCCTGCCCTTGCGGCCCTCTGCTTTAATTTCAACCACTCATCCACTATCCTGAGCACCATAACTGTGCAATATCTTTGGGGCCAGGAAGAAAGTAATGAAACGGACAAAACAGATAAATCACGCCACGTTCCGCAAAAGCTGGAACGCGCGTCACCTCACCCCTGTGGCCTTCGCGGTCACGGCGGTCTTCATGCTTGCCGGTTGCGAGAAAAGCGATGAAACCGTGCAGATGTTTCAAAACGCGGATGATTGCTCGCAGGCGAACCCAGGCAAAAGCGCCGAGTGTACCGCCGCCTACAACAATGCGCTGAAGGAAGCCGAACGCACTGCGCCGAAGTACGCCACCCGCGAAGATTGCGTGGCGGAGTTTGGCGAAGGCCAGTGCCAGCAGGCGCCCGCTCAGGCAGGCGTCGCGGGCAGCGGCTCGACGGAAAACCAGGCGCAGGCGCAAAGCAGCGGCAGCTTCTGGATGCCGCTGATGGCAGGCTACATGATGGGCCGTCTGATGGGCGGCGGCATGGGCTTCGCGCAACAGCCGCTCTTCAGTTCGCGCAACCCGGCAAACCCTGCTTACGGCCAGTATACTGACGCCAGCGGCAAGAGCTACGGCGCCGCGCAGCCGGGCCGTACCGCAACGGTGCCTAAAACCGCAATGACGCCGAAACCGGCTACCACAACCACCATAACCCGTGGCGGATTTGGCGAAACCGTGGCGAAACAAAGCGCCATGCAGCGCAGCGCGATGGGCACCGGCTCCCGTTCAATGGGTGGTTAAACGCAATGGAAAGAATTGCTATCAGCGAGCGCCCGGACTGGCGCGATAAAGCGACCGAATACGGTTTCAACTTTCACACCATGTACGGCGAGCCGTACTGGTGTGAAGAGGCTTATTACAAACTGACGCTTGCGCAGGTTGAACGCCTTGAAGCGGTTACCGAAGAGCTGCATCAGATGTGTTTGCAGGTGGTGGAAAAAGTGGTCGCCAGCGATACGCTGATGGCCAAATTTCGCATTCCGAAGCATACCTGGGAATTTGTTCGCCAGTCATGGCGCACGCAGCAGCCTTCGCTCTATTCGCGTCTCGATCTCGCCTGGGACGGCGTGGGTGACCCAAAGCTTCTGGAAAATAACGCCGATACGCCGACTTCCTTGTATGAAGCCGCTTTTTTTCAGTGGATCTGGCTTGAAGATCAGCTCAATGCCGGCAAGCTCCCTGCTGGCAGCGATCAGTTCAACAGTCTGCAGGAAAAACTGATTGCGCGCTTTGCCGAGCTTAAAGAACAGCATGGCTTTAACCTGCTGCATTTTGCCTGTTGCCGCGACACGGTAGAAGACCGCGGCACGGTGCAGTACCTGCAGGATTGCGCTGCTGAAGCGCAATTGCCGAGCGAGTTCCTGTTTATTGAAGACATCGGCCTTGGCGAAAAAGGTCAGTTTACCGATCTTCAGGATCAGGTTATCGGCAATCTGTTCAAGCTCTATCCGTGGGAGCATATGCTGCGTGAAATGTTCTCCACCAAGCTTGAAGATGCAGGCGTGCGCTGGCTGGAGCCCGCATGGAAGAGCATTGTCTCTAACAAGGCGCTGTTGCCGATGCTCTGGGAGATGTTCCCCAATCACCCCAACCTGCTTCCCGCTTACTTCGCCGAAGACGCTCATCCGGAACTGGCGAAATATGTTATGAAGCCCATTTTCTCTCGCGAAGGCGCTAATGTTTCTATCGTGGAAAATGGCCAGCCGATCGCTAAAGTGGAAGGGCCTTACGGCGAAGAGGGAATGATCGTCCAGCAGTTCCATCCGCTGCCGAAGTTTGGCGAAAGCTATACGCTTATCGGCAGCTGGCTGATTAACGACCAGGCGGCGGGCATTGGGATACGCGAAGATCGCGAATTGATTACGCAGGATCTCTCGCGCTTTTATCCGCATATCTTTGTGGAATAAAAAACGGCGCGAAACATGCGCCGTTATTTTTAACCCACCTGCACCGAAAGCATGCTTATCGATCCCATCTCCATCCCTTCCAGCGGCACGCTTAGCGGCTCTTCGCCATTCCAGGCGCCAAGCACATAAAGCAGCGGCAAGAAATGTTCCGGCGTAGGGTTAGACAAGCTGCCGCCTTCATGCTCAAGGTAGTTCACCAGCGGGTGCGACTGCGCCTCGCCCCGCCAGCGCAGGTTTTGTTTAACAAAGTTATTGAACGATTCCGCCCACGGATAAGGGGTGCTTTCGCCATGCCAGCGCGCCGTGCGCAGGTTATGCACCACGTTGCCGCTCGCCACCAGCATAATGCCTTCATCACGCAGTTTCGCAAGTTTACGCCCCTGCTCGTAATGCCAGACGGGAGGTTTGGTGCTGTCTATACTCAGTTGCACCATGGGAATGTCGGCATCGGGGTACATCTTAATCAGCACGCCCCAGGAGCCATGGTCGAATCCCCAGGCTTCGCGGTCGAGCGTCACGGGCGTCGGCGCAAGCAGATCCGCCACGCGCTGCGCCAGTTCAGGCGAGCCGGGAGCGGGATAATGCGTGTCATACAGCGCCTGTGGAAAACCGCCGAAATCGTGGATAGTTTGCGGCTGCTCCATCGCCGTCACGCCCGTACCGCGCGTATACCAGTGAGCGGAAACCACGACAATCGCCTTTGGACGCGGCAGCGTTTCACCCAGACCGCGCCAGGTCCGGGTATAGTGGTTGTCTTCCAGCACGTTCATGGGGCTGCCGTGGCCGAGAAACAGTGCGGGCATGCGGGAGGAAGTCATGATGATATCCTTAACAAGATTGAGCGTTTTGTTGCGTTAACCTTACGCTGTTTGCTGGCGGGAAGAACTCAGATAAGCGTGATGATCATCATCAGAAATTTTGAATGTAAGGAATGTGTAAAAGCCCCTGCGGTTACTCGACCTTTATCACTCGGCCCTTTACATTAATGAGAATCATTATCATAAGGAGCGTTCAATGTCTGTGCCTCTGATCCTGACGTTGCTGGCGGGCGGTGCCACGTTTATCGGCGCCTTTTTAGGGGTGCTCGGCCAGCGGCCGTCTAACCGCCTCTTGGCTTTCTCACTCGGCTTTGCGGCGGGCATTATGCTGCTTATTTCGCTGATGGAAATGCTGCCCGCCGCGCTGCATGAAGAGGGAATGTCGCCAGTGCTGGGCTATGGCATGTTTATTATTGGCCTGCTTGGCTACTTCGCGCTGGACCGGATGCTGCCGCACGCGCACCCGCAGGATTTGCTGGATAAAGGCCACGGCGAAGCGCACGGCGTGCGCAACCTGCGGCGCACCGCCCTGCTGCTGACGCTTGGCATCAGCCTGCATAACTTTCCGGAGGGCGTAGCGACGTTCGTTACCGCCAGCAATAACCTGGAGCTGGGTTTCGGCATTGCGCTCGCCGTCGCGCTGCACAACATTCCCGAAGGGCTGGCGGTGGCCGGGCCGGTTTACGCCGCAACGGGCTCTAAACGCAAAGCGGTGCTCTGGGCGGGCGTTTCCGGTCTTGCGGAAATCGTCGGCGGCGTGCTGGCGTGGCTTATTTTGGGATCGATGGTTTCGCCCGTCGTAATGGCTTCCATCATGGCGGCGGTCGCGGGGATTATGGTGGCGCTGTCGGTGGATGAGCTAATGCCGCTCGCCAAAGAGATAGACCCGCACAACAACCCGAGCTATGGCGTGCTGTGCGGCATGTCAGTGATGGGGTTCAGCCTGACGCTGTTGCAAACCAGCGGCATCGGCTAACAAAAAAGCCCGGTAGCGACCGGGCTTTTTTCTGTTCGCGCTATGCCTTAGCTGGCTTTACGCGCATGCGCCTGGCGGTAAGCCACCAGATCTTCAATGGTGACGACAGCCATATTGTGCTGCTTCGCGAATTCAATGCACTCTGGCGCACGCGCCATTGAGCCGTCGTCGTTAGTCAGTTCGCACAGCACGCCCGCAGGTTTAAAGCCCGCCAGCGTAACCAGATCGATAGTCGCTTCGGTGTGGCCGCCGCGGGTCAGTACGCCGCCCGGCTGCGCGCGCAGCGGGAAAACGTGGCCCGGACGGTTGAGGTCGGACGGCTTAGCGTCATCGGCAATCGCCGCGCGGATCGTGGTGATGCGGTCGGCTGCGGAAACGCCAGTCGTCACACCGCGCGCCGCTTCAATCGTCACCGTAAAGCCGGTGCCGTAAGCGCTGGTGTTATTTTCCACCATCATCGGCAGGTCGAGCTGCTGGCGGCGTTCGTCAGTCAGGCAAAGGCAGACAATGCCGCTGCCGTGACGAATGGTCAGCGCCATCTGTTCAACGGTCATGGTTTCGGCGGCGAAAATCATGTCGCCTTCATTTTCACGATCTTCATCGTCAAGCACCATCACGCCGCGACCTTCGCGCAGCGCAGCCAGCGCGTTTTCCACGCGTTCGAACGAAGTGCCAAAAGAGGAAAGAAGCGTCTGATTCATGGTAAAAAAACCTCATTAAAATTATGGATTACCAGAACCAGGGCGGTCTTAGGAGTGCCGAAAAGCGGCCAAAAAAATAACGTGAGCGGACGGATTGACGTCGCTTGATCGTTACTCTCTCCCATCCGGACTTTAACCGTCGGCCCCGGAATTTCACCGGATCTGCTGACCTTCAGAGATAATCTGAAGCGCTCGCGGGCTTTCAGTTTGTCCTTCGTCTTTCACGCCGCTTTGCCGCAACGCGAAAAAGAGTATGGACAGAAAAACTGATTTACCGCCGGTGGGGAATTTCGCCCCGCCCTGAGAATAAGCGGGTTAACTATAACGCCAATGATTATTGTCGGCAATGTATTCGATTCAAACATTTCCGGTTTATCCCCTTCGGATCAGGCATTACAATTAGAGTTCACACCGTTGAAGATCAGGGAAACCGCTATGATTGACCCGAAGAAAATTGAACAGATCGCCCGTCAGGTCCATGAATCGATGCCAAAAGGGATCCGCGAGTTCGGGGAAGATGTCGAGAAGAAGATCCGCCAGGTTCTGCAATCCCAGCTGTCGCGCCTTGACCTGGTAAGCCGTGAGGAATTTGATGTGCAGACGCAGGTGCTATTGCGCACCCGTGAAAAGCTGACCGCCCTGGAGCAGCGCCTGACCGAGCTGGAAAGCCGTGGCGCCAGCACGACTGCCGCGACTCCCGCCGCAACCGCTACGCCTGCTTCTGCAACGCCCGTTACCGCAGAACCGGTAACGCCGCCGCCGGCGATTCCGCCTGTTGATAATATCGACAAGCAGGACTAACCGTCGCCGCTCAGCCCCCGCTCAGGCAGGGGCTTTTGCAACAAACCTAGCTGTTTTTCTGGATTTTCTTGATGATGTTGGTGGTGGAGCAACCATCTTCAAAGTTGAGCACCAGCACTTCGCCGCCGTTGGCCCACACTTCTTTGCTGCCAGCGATATCCTCCGGCTTATAGTCGCCGCCTTTTACCAGCAGATCCGGCAGGATCTCGCCTATCAGACGCTGCGGCGTGTCTTCTTCAAACGAGACTACCCAGTCCACCGCTTCCAGCGCGCCCAGCACAATCATGCGCTGCTCGAGCGGGTTAACCGGACGGGTTTCGCCTTTCAGGCGCTTCGTTGAAGCATCGCTATTTACCGCGACAATCAGACGGTCGCCCAGCTTGCGCGCGTTGGCCAGATAAGAGACGTGGCCTGCGTGCAGAATGTCGAACACGCCATTGGTCATCACCACTTTCTCGCCGCGCTTGCGCGCCGCCAGCACCGCCTCTTTCAGCCCCTGCTCGGTCATCACGCCAAAACCGGTTTCTGAACGTCCGCGCACCGCGTTTTCCAGTTCAATGGGCGAAACGGTCGAGGTGCCGAGCTTGCCGACCACCACGCCCGCCGCCGCGTTGGCGAAATAGCAAGACTCTTCCAGCGTGTTACCGGCGGCAAGCGTCGCCGCCAGCACGCCGATGACGGTGTCGCCCGCGCCGGTCACGTCATAAACTTCCTGCGCCTGCGTCGGCAGGTGGAACGGCGCTTTGCCCGGCTGCAGCAGCGTCATGCCCTGTTCGGAGCGGGTCACCAGCAGCGCGCAGAGATCGTAATCGGCAATCAGCTTCATGCCGCGCTCAACAATCTCCTGCTCGTTCTTACATTTGCCCACTACCGCTTCAAACTCGGAGAGGTTCGGGGTAAGCAGCGTGGCACCGCGATAGCGCTCAAACTCAGTGCCTTTCGGGTCGATAAGCACCGGCACGCCCGCGTTGCGCGCAAGCGTAATCATCTGATGAACGCTGGCGAGCGCGCCTTTAGCGTAATCGGAGAGCACCAGCGCGCCGATGTGCGGCAGCGCCTGGTTGATGCGCTCGTGCAGCGGCTCCGGGTCCACGCCCTCAAAACCCTCTTCGAAATCGAGGCGGATTAACTGCTGGTTGCGGGAGAGCACGCGCAGTTTGGTAATGGTCGGATGCGTCGGCACCGAGACGAAGTCGCATTTGACATTCACGCCCGCCAGCGTCTGGCTCAGCGCACGCGCCGCGTCGTCAATGCCGGTGAGGCCCACAAGGCGGGAGTTTGCGCCGAGGGAGGCGATGTTCATCGCCACGTTCGCCGCGCCACCCGGGCGCTCTTCGATAGTATCGACTTTCACCACCGGCACCGGGGCCTCCGGCGAAATGCGGCTGGTGGGGCCATACCAGTAGCGGTCCAGCATCACATCGCCCACCACCATGACGCCTGCGCGCTCGAATTCGGGCAGCGTTACTTTCATTCCTGACTCTCCTGAGAGACACCAAAATTTGCGCGCGATGATAGCATAATTACGCCTAATCGCACGGTTAAGGCAGCAGCCAGCGCCGCCAGCTTTCGCGCACCTGCTCGCGCTCGGCGCTGAACGCCTCCCGCTCAACATGGCCTGGCAACTCCTGCAGCGCCAGATGATGCAGCTCGTCGCGAAGCAGGACGTAAGCGTGAGTTAACGCCTTCGCTTCCCCTTCTTCCATAATGTCGTTTTGCGCCAGCAGCTCAAGAATACGGACATTATCAGACCAGCGCGTCAGCTTTGGCTTTTGCGCAGCATAGCGCAGCACCAGATACTGTGTGATGAATTCGATATCGGTGATACCGCCTTCATCCGCCTTGATATCGAAGCGATCGCGATGCTTATTACCAAGGTGGGCACGCATTTTCTCACGCATCTCGCGCACTTCGGTTTGCAGCGTTTCGCCTTCCCGCGAGGTTGAGAGGATCTGATGGCGGATGTCGTCAAAGCGGGCTTTGAGCTGCGGTTCGCCGTAGACGATGCGAGCGCGCACCAGCGCCTGGTGTTCCCACGTCCAGGCTTCGTTTTGCTGATAATCCGCAAAAGCCTCGGTCGTCGTCACCAGCATTCCCGCCGCGCCGGAGGGGCGCAGACGGGCATCCACCTCGTACAAAATTCCTGACGACGTGCGGGTGCTGAAAAGATGCATGATGCGCTGCGCGAGGCGCAGGTAAAACTGACGGCCGTCGATTTCCCGCGGGCCGTCGGTCATCACTTCCACCGGGCAATCGTGGAGGAAAACTAAATCCAGGTCAGAGCTGTAGCCAAGCTCCCAGCCGCCGAGCTTGCCGTAGCCGACAACGGCGAAACCGCGGCCTTCCCGCTCGCGCAAATGCGTCGGCTGGCCGTAACGCGCCACCATATGCCCCCAGGCTTGCTGCACCACAGCGTCGATAATCGCTTCCGCCAGCCAGGTTAAGTGGTCGCTTACTTTCATGACCGGCAGCGTACCGGCGATGTCCGCCGCCGCTACGCGCAGCAGTTGCGCCTGCTTGAACTGGCGCAGCGCCTCCAGCTGTTGCTCTTCATCATCGTCCGGCACGCGCAGCAAGTATTGACGCAGCTCGTCGCGATAGGCGTTCATCGCGGTCGGCTGATAGAGCGTGTTCGGGTCGAGCAGTTCGTCCAGCAGCAGCGGATAACGCGCCAGCTGGCCCGCCACCATCGGCGAGGCGGCGCACAGGCGAATCAGATGCTTCAGCGCGCCGGGAAACTCGGTTAATAGCTCCAGATAAGTGGTGCGGGTGACGATGCCGGAGAGCAGCGGCGTCAGGCGCGAAAGCGGCACCGCCGCGTTATTGCTGGCGCACACCTCACTCAGCAGGCGCGGCATCAGCTGGTCAAGCACCTGACGCCCACGCGGGCCGATGGTGCGTTTGTCAATTTCACGGCGAAAATCGGTCAGCAAAGAAAGCACCTGCGCCCGGCACTCTGCGCCAAGATGACCGAGCACCGGGGTGGCGTCGTCGGCGTCGATCGCGTCGTGCCATAGCTCGCGCCAGCCTTCGTTTAGCTTGTCCTCTTCCGCCTCCGGCTCATCGTCGCCGATAAGCTCGTTAAAGACGCGCCGCACCGCCGCCATATGCTCATCCAGCACCGCGTGCATGCTCTGCCACTCCGCCACTCCCATCGCCCAGGCGAGCCGGGCGCGGTTGAGTTCATCAACGGGCAGCGTCTGGGTTTGCTCGTCGTTGATGCTTTGCAGCAGGTTCTCGAGCCGGCGTAAAAAGAGGTAGGATTCGCGCAGTCGCGCGGCATCCCCTTCCGGCAGCAGGTGAAGCTGTTCGATGGCCGCAAGCGTCGGCAGCAACGAACGCGACTGCAAAGCAGGCTCCCGTCCGCCGCGAATCAACTGAAACACCTGCACGATAAACTCGGTTTCGCGAATGCCGCCCGCACCGAGCTTGATATTATCGGTCAGCCCACGGCGACGCACCTCCCGGGCGATCATGCTCTTCATGTTGCGCAGCGACTGGATCACGCTGAAGTCGATATAGCGACGGAACACGAACGGGCGCAGCATCGCGCGCAGCTCCTGGCTCCAGGCGTCGTCGTTATCGCCCATGATACGGGCTTTCACCATCGCGTAGCGCTCCCAGTCGCGTCCCTGCTCCTGGTAGTAATCTTCCAGCGCGGCGAAGCTCAGCACCAGCGGACCGCTGTCGCCGAAGGGGCGCAGGCGCATATCCACCCGGTAGACAAAGCCGTCCTGGGTGGGCTGGTCAAGCACCTTGATAAGCCGCTGGCCGAGACGCGTGAAGAACTGCGCGTTATCCAGCTCGCGTCGCCCGCCCTGCGTCACGCCGTTTTCCGGCCAGGCGAAGATCAAATCGATATCGGATGAGAAGTTGAGTTCGCCGCCGCCAAGCTTGCCCATGCCCAGAATCATCAGCGGCTGCGGCACGCCCTGCGCGTTGCACGGCGTTCCCCACTCTTTGCAACAGGCGGCGTAAAGCCAGTCCCGCGCCGCGACGATCAGCGTTTCGGCAAGCTGGCTGAGCTGCTGCAACGTCTCTTCGGTAGAAAGGGTTGAAAGCGTCTGCGCCCAGGCGATGCGCACCATGATGCGACGACGAAACAGACGCAGCGCGCGCATCAGCGCCGCTTCATCGCTCACCTCCTGTAAAGCGTCCTGCAGCCAGGCGGGATAGTGCCGCCACTCCTGCGCCTGCGGCGGCGACTGCTGAAGTTCGCTTAACCACTCCGGATGCGCGCTGACCGCCTCGCGAACAAAGTCGCTGAAGGTCAACACCGCGCGGATGTCGTCGTTAAAAGCGGCGCCGTCGAGGGCGGCGGGAAGCCGCTCCGTTACGGTTTGCCAGTGCTGTTGCAAAACAGAAGAGAGCGGCGTCATGGTGATTATCCCTGCGGTTATTTTTTCCCGCTGTGCAGCCAGAACGGCGCCTGCGAGATAGCCTCGTTGCGGAAATGTTCAATTTCAATACGCTGGCGGGTTTCGATGGCGTGGCGCAGCCCCTGCCAGTTATCCAGCCAGAAAAGCGCGACGGTATCGTCATAAACGCCCGCCAGCAGACGCAGCGCGTGAAGCTCGCGGGCGAGACGCGGCAGCTGGTCGCCATAGCGGTCGCCGAGCGGTTGCGCAAAGGCGCTTTTCAGCTCTGAGGCGTGGCGAGAGAGGTTTATGTCGGCAAAGCGTTTGAACGAGTCCGCCATTTTCTGACGCGCTTTCTCATCAAGAAACGGCTGCCAGCCGCGCGAAACCAGCCAGTCGGTGAGCGCCAGCCGGGCGGTGCTTTGTTCAGCGCCGTAAGCCACGGTCTCCGCCGACGCTTCCGAAGCAAGCGAGGCCTCGCACTGGGTCAGCAGGTCACGTAAGCGAGTGCTCGCTTTTCTTGGCACGATAGCGCCGAAGAGCGCCAGCGTATGGCGCACCAGGCCAATGGCCTCCTGCACCTGATATTTCGCTTTTCCATTGCCGCGCAGCCACAGCTCTTCATGCCAGAGCCAGTGGTCCAGCGCCAGTTCCAGCGCCGCTTCCATTCCCTGCTCGACCGTGGCTTTCGGCGGCACCTTAAGCAGCGTCAGCGGCTTAATTTCACGCGCCGGATTGCCCTGGGCCAGGTGATAGCCACGCGCCGCTTTGCTGAGGTTGCCCTGACGCAGGCCGGGCTGTGAAACCAGCTGGCGCGCCAGCTTCAGCACATCCGTCGGGTTGCCGGAAAGCAGTTCCAGCTCCAGCTCGCAGATGGGCTCGCGGTGTTCATCGGCCTTGACCTCTCCCAGGTCGAGCGCAAGCTCAATACGGCTTTCACCGTGAGTAACCACCCACTTTTCGCGATGAAAATCGGTGCTGAACAGCGGCTGTGCAGCCGCCTGCATCGCCTGCGGGGTTAGCCCTTCCGGCCAGATTTCCGCCGGGAAACGGGCCAGATCGAGCTCGGGCTTTTCCAGCTCAATATTGTACTCGGGCCGCTGATGAAGGCCGCCAACCGTACGACCCGCCACTTTAATCGTCATCTCATAGCGGCCATTATCGCCGCGAATGCGCAGGCCCATGCCGTGCTGACGCAGCTGCTTATCCGGCGTTTCATAATAGATGTTAAGAAGCTGGCGAGGCGCGCTGTGTTCGGCGCTAAGGCCGCCCAGCGTCGCGCGCAGCGCATCAACATGGGCGGGATGGACGATAAATTTGAGTTCGATTTCCTGAGCCATAGTCTCTGATTTCTGGTTGCGTCACACCGGAAGAAATTCCAGCGAACTTAATAGCCTGGTATTTGTCAGTAGATAGTATTTTGCGGCAAATTGCCATGTTTCAGGTAGATAAGCCGTCGCAAAACCCTTGAGCCACGGGGGCAGCGCGCGAAGGATGACCAGGATGATTCTCATTCAGGTTTGCGCTTTGCATCGTCAGACTGTTGCCACTACCATCGTTCCACATTTATGACAATAATGACCCGATAATGCAGAAATTACGCCTCATTTGCTTCTCTTTGTTCGCTCTTGGCATTACCGCCGCGGCCCATGCGGATGAAAAACGTTATGTCTCAGACGAGCTGAATACCTGGGTGCGCAGCGGCCCGGGAGATAACTATCGCCTGGTCGGCACCCTGAACGCCGGCGAGGAAGTCACTCTGCTGCAAAGCAATGACAATACCAATTACGGCCAGGTGCGCGACAGCAACGGCCGCACCGCGTGGATCCCGCTCGCGCAGTTAAAAGCGGAACCCAGCCTGCGCACCCGGGTGCCGGACCTGGAAAACCAGGTCAATACGCTGACCGAAAAGCTCAACAATATCGACGCGACGTGGAACCAACGCACCGCCGACATGCAGAAAAAGGTGGCGGCGAGCGACGGCGTGATTAACGGCCTGAAAGAAGAAAATCAGAAGCTGAAAAACGAGCTTATTGTGGCGCAGAAGAAAGTGAACGCCGCCAATATTCAGCTGGATGACAAACAGCGCACCATTATTATGCAGTGGTTTATGTATGGCGGCGGCGTACTGGGCGTAGGGCTGCTGCTGGGTCTGTTGCTGCCGCACATGATCCCAAGCCGCAAGCGCAAAGACCGCTGGATGAGTTGATCCCTCACGGGCAGCGCTACGCTGCCCTTTTCTTTCGCCATCTCCTCTACACTTACGTATTATCTGTCGGCAAATTGTAAAGCTGGAGAATGTTGGGTGAAGAGTTATCTGGTGGGTGGTGCGGTACGGGACGCCCTGTTGGGCTTACCGGTGAAGGACAGAGATTGGGTGGTTGTCGGCGCCACGCCGCAGGAGATGCTCGATAACGGCTATCAACAGGTGGGACGGGATTTCCCGGTCTTTTTGCATCCACAAAGCCACGAAGAGTACGCGCTGGCGCGCACCGAGCGTAAATCGGGTCAGGGCTATACCGGCTTCACCTGCTACGCGGCGCCGGATGTCACGCTGGAGCAGGATTTGCTGCGCCGCGATCTCACCATCAACGCTATCGCCCAGGATGAAAACGGCGATTACATTGACCCTTACCATGGCCGCGCCGACATTGAAAAACGGCTGCTGCGCCACGTCTCCCCCGCTTTTGGGGAAGATCCGCTGCGCGTGCTGCGCGTCGCCCGTTTCGCCGCCCGCTACGCGCATCTTAATTTCCGCATCGCGCCGCAAACGCTGGAGCTCATGCGCGAAATGGCGCGCAACGGCGAGCTGGAGCACCTGACGCCGGAGCGCGTATGGAAAGAGACAGAAAACGCGCTCACCAGCCGCAACCCGCAGGTCTTCTTCATGGTGCTTCGCGAATGCGACGCGCTGAAAGTGCTGTTCCCGGAGCTGGACGCGCTGTTTGGCGTCCCTGCGCCAGAGAAATGGCACCCGGAGATCGACACCGGCATTCACACCTTGATGACGCTCTCGATGGCGGCGATGCTAAGCCCGGCGGTAGACGTGCGTTTCGCCGCGCTTTTGCATGATCTCGGCAAAGGGCTGACGCCGAAACACCTCTGGCCGCGCCATCATGGCCACGGCCCGGCGGGCGTACGGCTTGTGGAGCGGGTCTGCCAGCGACTGCGCGTGCCGAATGAAATTCGCGATCTCGCAAAGCTGGTGGCAGAGTTCCATGACCTTATCCATACCTTCCCTATGCTTAAGCCGCGCACCATCGTAAACCTTTTCGACGCCATCGACGCCTGGCGCAAGCCGCAGCGCGTGGAGCAAATCGCCATTACCAGCGAAGCGGACGTGCGCGGGCGCACCGGCTTTGAAGCGAACGATTACCCGCAGGGGCGTTTGCTGCGCGAAGCCTGGGAAGTGGCGAAAAGCGTTTTGTCAAAAGAGGTAGTGGCCGCAGGCTTTACCGGCGCGGAGATTCGCGAAGAATTAACCAAACGGCGCATTCGCGCCGTGGCGAACTGGAAAGCGGAACGTTGCCCCCAGCCGCAGGCTGAGGGCTGACGCCTTACATAAAGACGAGGTAAACCGCGCCCGCCACGATAAAACGGTAGATGGCGAACGGAATAAACGAGATGCGCTTGATGATATGCAGGAAAGTTTTGATCGCTATCAGCGCCACGATAAACGCAGTAATGAAGCCCACCGCGAACATCGGCAGATCGTGCATCGTCAGAAAGCCGATGCTCTTGTAGAGGTCAAGCGCGGTGGCGCCCATCATCATTGGCACCGCCAGCAGGAACGAGAACTCGGAAGCCGCATAACGGCTCACGCCCATCAGCATGCCGCCGGAAATGGTCGCCCCCGAACGGGAGAAGCCCGGCCACAACGCCAGACACTGGAAGCAGCCAATCATAAACGCCTGACGGTAAGTCATGTCGTCGATGCCGAGCGCGCGAGGCTCTTTTGGCTTCAGGCATTCGGCGGCAATCAGCAGCAGACCGCCCACGACCAGCGCATACATAACGTTTATCGGGTTAAACAGCGACTTAATGGCGTCATGGAACACCAGCCCCAGCACGACGGCGGGCACCATGCCGAGCAGAATGTGAATCAAAGAGAGACGGCCTTTACCAGCGCCTTCGTGCACAGGGTGGCCGAAATGAATGCCGATGAGCCCAAACAGGCGGCGCCAGAACATCACCACCACAGCCAGAATGGAACCGAGCTGGATAACCACCTCAAAGGTTTTCGCCGTTTCGCCTTCAAAGCCCAACAGGTGGCCGACAATAATCATATGACCAGTGCTGGAGACCGGCAGAAACTCCGTTAATCCCTCGACCACGCCCAGTATCGCCGCCACGAGCAGCGAATGCATATCACTCATTAACTTACCCTCGTACCCCAAAAAAATGACATAAAAAAACGGCTGGCGTATCACGACAACCGCGAAAGGTCCTGCTGTAAGACCGGTATGCCCGCGTTTGGTTTAATCATTATTAAACTAAATGATTTATTTCGGATTATTGCCACGCTCAATAATTACGCCGACGTTAACCGCCTGCGCCACCGCGCCGGGCTTGCTGACTTTAAGACGTACCCAGGGCGCGCCGAAGCGCGTAAGGATAAGCTGCGCCACCTCTTCAGCCACGCGCTCGACCAGCGCGAAGCGGCCATTTTCCACGTGATTCAAAATTGCCTCCGTCACGTCGGCATAGCTCAGGCAGTCGTTAACATCGTCGCTGCCCGCCGCCGCCCGGTTATCCCAGGCGATTTCGATATCGAACACCAGCTTTTGTTGAATAGTCTGTTCCCAGTCATACACGCCAATAGTGGTAATTACCGAAAGCTGCTCTATAAATACAATATCCATCACGCCCTGCCTGTTTTTGGGTCAGCCGGATACCACTTCCGGCGAAATATGCGTATTATCCACAGATGCAGCAAATAAAACGACATTTTCACAACGGAACAGCGTCATGAGTGCAATCGCGCCTGGAATGATCCTCCTCGCGTATCTTTGCGGCTCAATTTCCAGCGCCATTCTGGTCTGCCGCATCGCGGGTCTGCCGGACCCTCGCGACAGTGGATCCGGCAATCCCGGAGCGACCAACGTTTTGCGAATTGGTGGTAAGGGAGCAGCCGCAGCGGTACTGATTTTCGACGTCCTGAAAGGGATGCTGCCAGTCTGGGGCGCTTATGCGCTGGGCGTAACGCCGTTCTGGCTCGGGCTAATCGCCATTGCCGCCTGCCTTGGCCACATCTGGCCGGTTTTCTTTCATTTTCGCGGCGGCAAAGGGGTCGCCACCGCCTTTGGCGCTATTGCGCCGATTGGCTGGGACTTAACCGGCGTGATGGCGGGCACCTGGCTGCTGACAGTGCTTTTAAGCGGCTATTCGTCGCTCGGCGCGATAATCAGCGCGCTGGTGGCGCCTTTTTACGTCTGGTGGTTCAAGCCGCAGTTCACCTTTCCGGTTTCCATGCTCTCCTGCCTGATTCTTCTGCGCCATCACGATAACATCCAGCGTCTCTGGCGCGGTCAGGAAACCCGCATCTGGGAAAAGCTTCGCAAAAAGCGCGCGCTGAAGGCACAAAAAAAGGAGTGATGATTCACTCCTTTTTTATTGGCTCGCAGCGGTTTACTGCGCTGGCGGCAGCTCAGCCAGTGGCCAGCGCGGGCGCACGGTCACGCCCAGACCCGCCGCCCCGCCCGCCTTCAGACGCACCATACCGGCATAGGCTATCATCGCGCCGTTGTCGGTGCAGAATTCAGGACGCGCATAGAAGACTTCGCCTTTACGCTTCTCCATCATCTCCGCGAGGCGTGCGCGCAGCGTGCGGTTAGCGCTCACGCCGCCTGCCATCACCAGACGTTTAAAGCCGGTTTGATCGAGCGCGCGACGGCATTTGATCATCAGCGTGTCTACCACGGCGTCTTCGAAAGCGCGGGAGATATCAGCACGGGTCTGGTCGTCATTGCCGTTATCGCGAATAGTATTGGCGGCAAAGGTTTTCAGGCCGGAGAAACTAAAATCAAGCCCCGGGCGGTCGGTCATCGGACGCGGGAAGGTAAAACGCCCCGCCACGCCCTGCGCCGCCAGTTTTGACAGCATCGGGCCGCCAGGGTAATCCAGCCCCAGCAGCTTGGCGGTTTTGTCGAATGCTTCGCCTGCGGCGTCATCAATAGATTCGCCAAGCAGTTCATATTCGCCAATGCCGGTTACGCTAATCAACTGGGTATGGCCGCCGGAAACCAGCAGCGCCACAAAGGGGAATTCCGGCGGGTTATCTTCCAGCATCGGGGCCAGCAGGTGCCCTTCCATATGGTGCACCGGAATCGCCGGCACATCCCAGGCGAACGCCAGCGCGCGACCGACGGTGGCGCCGACCAGCAACGCGCCGACAAGCCCCGGGCCTGCGGTATAGGCCACCGCGTCTATCTCCTGCGCGGCGAGATTTGCCTCTTTCAGCGCCGCCTGAATCAACGGCACGGTTTTGCGCACGTGGTCGCGCGAGGCGAGCTCCGGCACCACGCCGCCGTAGTCAGCGTGCAGTTTCACCTGACTATACAATTGGTTGGCTAACAGCCCTTTCTCATCGTCATAAATGGCGATGCCGGTTTCATCACAGGATGTCTCAATACCCAGTACACGCATGGCTTTTTTTACCTCTTTCGCATGGCGCGCAGTGTATGACGGTACGCCTGCGATGTAAAACTTTGCTCAACCCAGGCGGGCGCTTCATGTATAATCTTGCCCCCTGGAAGCGTCTGCACAAAAAGCAGGTTTTGCCGCTGCTGATGCTTTACAAAGCAGCAGCAATTGCAGTAAAATTCCGCACCATTTTGAAATAAGCTGGCGTTTTGATGCCAGCAGCAAACCGAATTAATCAAAGGTGAGAGGCACATGCCGGTAATTAAAGTACGTGAAAACGAGCCGTTCGACGTAGCACTGCGTCGCTTCAAGCGTTCCTGCGAGAAAGCAGGTGTTCTGGCGGAAGTTCGTCGTCGTGAGTTCTATGAAAAACCGACTACCGAACGTAAACGCGCCAAAGCTTCCGCAGTGAAACGTCACGCGAAGAAACTGGCTCGCGAAAACGCACGCCGTACTCGTCTGTACTAATTCCCTGAGGGGGCGCTCCCCTCAGCGACAGACCGAGTAGTAGTTGTAGAGGCCGTGCTTCCGAAAGGAATGCGCGGCTTATTTTCGTTTATGGACTGATAAAAAACGGGGCTTATGGCTGGACGAATCCCACGTGTCTTTATCAATGACCTGTTGGCTCGCACCGATATTGTCGACCTGATTGATGCGCGCGTGAAGCTCAAAAAACAGGGCAAGAATTACCATGCGTGCTGTCCTTTCCATAACGAGAAAACCCCCTCTTTCACCGTAAACGGTGAAAAACAGTTTTATCACTGCTTCGGCTGCGGCGCGCACGGCAACGCCATCGACTTTCTGATGAACTACGACAAGCTCGAGTTCGTGGAAACCGTCGAAGAACTGGCGGCCATGCACAACCTCGAAGTGCCTTATGAAGCAGGCAACGGCCCAAGCCAGATTGAACGCCATCAGCGTCAGACGTTGTACGAGCTGCTCGACGGCCTGAACGCGTTTTATCAGCAAGCGCTGGCGCAACCGGGCGCCGAACCGGCAAGGCAGTATCTGCAAAAGCGTGGGTTGAGCGAAGAGGTGATCCACCATTTCGCTATCGGCTACGCGCCGCCGGGCTGGGATAACGTGCTTAAGCGCTTCGGCGGCAACAGCGAAAACCGCAAATCGTTAATCGATGCGGGCATGCTGGTGACCAACGACCAGGGCCGCAGCTACGACCGTTTCCGCGAGCGGGTGATGTTCCCCATTCGCGACAAACGAGGCCGCGTGATTGGCTTTGGCGGCCGCGTAATGGGCGATGCCCTGCCGAAGTATCTGAACTCTCCGGAAACCGAGATTTTCCACAAAGGCCGCCAGCTGTATGGCCTTTATGAAGCGCAGCAAAGCAATCAGAACCCGCCCCGCCTGCTGGTGGTGGAAGGGTATATGGACGTTGTCGCGCTGGGCCAGTATGGCATTAACTATGCGGTAGCTTCGCTCGGCACGTCGACGACCGCGGAGCATATCCAGATGCTCTTCCGGGTGACCAATACCGTCATCTGCTGTTACGACGGCGACCGCGCGGGTCGCAGCGCAGCCTGGCGCGCGCTGGAAACCGCCCTGCCGTACATGACCGACGGCCGTCAGCTACGCTTTATGTTTCTGCCCGAGGGCGAAGACCCGGATACGCTGGTGCGCAAAGAGGGCAAAGCGGCGTTTGAACAACGAATGGAACAGGCGCAGCCGCTTTCCACTTTCCTGTTCAACAGCCTGCTGCCGCAGGTGGACTTAAGCTCGCCGGACGGCCGCGCGCAGCTCAGCACGCTGGCACTGCCGTTAATCAGCCAGGTGCCAGGCGAAACGTTGCGTATTTATCTGCGCCAGGAGCTTGGCAACAAGCTCGGCATTCTGGATGACAGCCAGCTTGAGCGGCTGATGCCCAAACAATCGGATAATGCCCAATCGCGCCCGGCGCCAACGCTAAAACGCACAACCATGCGTATACTGATAGGGTTACTGGTGCAGAACCCCGAGCTGGCGCCGCTGGTGCCGTCGCTCGCCGGGCTTGATGAGAGCAAATTACCCGGCCTCGCGCTTTTCGCCGAGCTGGTAAAGACGTGTCTTTCTCAACCTGGTCTGACCACCGGACAGTTGCTTGAGCATTATCGCGGCACAAAAGAGGCCGCGACCCTTGAAAAACTCGCAACATGGGACGATATAGCAGATAAGGACATTGCAGAAAAAACGTTCACGGACTCGCTGGACCATCTTTTCGATTCAGCGCTGGAGTTGCGATTAACGGAATTGATCGCCCGCTCGCGTACCCATGGGTTAACGCCGGCGGAGCGTGAAGAAGTTCGCGTGATAACTGAAGCACGCGCTAAAAAATAAATTTCCGCGGCTTAATTGCCGATTATATATCGGGACACCCCCGAAAGCCGCATGCCGGGCAGCGGCAACAAAAGAAATTAGCCCGCAATGCTATTGTTGGCGGCAACGCCTACCGACACCAACCCTCATGAAATAAGTGTGGATACCGTCTTATGGAGCAAAACCCGCAGTCACAGCTGAAGCTTCTTGTCACTCGTGGTAAGGAGCAAGGCTATCTGACCTATGCTGAGGTCAATGACCATCTGCCGGAAGATATTGTCGACTCCGACCAGATCGAAGACATCATTCAGATGATCAACGACATGGGCATCCAGGTAATGGAAGAGGCCCCGGACGCCGACGATCTGATGCTGGCGGAAAACACAGCGGACGAAGATGCTGCCGAAGCCGCCGCGCAGGTGCTTTCCAGCGTGGAATCTGAAATCGGGCGTACCACCGACCCGGTGCGCATGTACATGCGCGAAATGGGTACCGTTGAACTTCTGACGCGTGAAGGCGAAATCGACATCGCTAAACGCATCGAAGACGGTATCAACCAGGTACAGTGCTCTGTTGCAGAATACCCGGAAGCGATCACCTATCTGCTGGAGCAGTACGATCGCGTAGAAGCAGGCGAAGCGCGCCTGTCCGACCTCATCACCGGCTTTGTCGATCCGAACGCGGAAGAAGACATGGCGCCGACCGCCACCCACGTTGGCTCTGAACTCTCTCAGGAAGAGATGGACGACGACGAGGATGAAGACGAAGAGTCTGACGACGACAGCAGTGATGACGACAACAGCATCGACCCGGAACTGGCGCGCGAGAAGTTTGTAGAGCTGCGCACCCAGTACGAGGTCACCCGCGACACCATTAAAGCCAAGGGCCGCAGCAATGCCGCCGCTCAGGAAGAGATCCTGAAGCTGTCTGAAGTGTTCAAGCAGTTCCGTCTGGTGCCGAAGCAGTTCGATTACCTGGTGAATAATATGCGCGCCATGATGGACCGCGTGCGTACCCAGGAACGCATCATCATGAAGCTGTGCGTTGAGCAGTGCAAAATGCCGAAGAAGAACTTCATCACGCTCTTCACCGGCAACGAGACCAGCGAAACCTGGTTCAACGCCGCTATCGCCATGAACAAACCATGGTCTGAGAAGCTCCATGAAGTGACGGAAGATGTGCATCGCAGCCTGCAAAAGCTGCAGCAGATTGAAGAAGAGACCGGCCTGACCATTGAGCAGGTGAAAGACATCAACCGTCGCATGTCTATCGGCGAAGCGAAAGCCCGCCGTGCGAAGAAAGAGATGGTGGAAGCGAACCTGCGTCTGGTGATTTCTATCGCCAAGAAATACACCAACCGTGGTCTGCAGTTCCTCGACCTGATTCAGGAAGGCAACATCGGCCTGATGAAAGCGGTGGATAAGTTTGAATACCGCCGTGGCTATAAGTTCTCCACTTACGCCACCTGGTGGATCCGTCAGGCTATCACCCGCTCTATCGCCGACCAGGCGCGTACCATCCGTATTCCGGTGCATATGATTGAGACCATCAACAAGCTCAACCGTATTTCGCGCCAGATGCTGCAGGAGATGGGCCGCGAGCCGACGCCGGAAGAGCTGGCCGAGCGCATGCTGATGCCGGAAGATAAAATCCGCAAGGTGCTGAAAATCGCCAAAGAGCCAATCTCCATGGAAACGCCGATTGGCGACGATGAAGATTCGCATCTGGGCGATTTTATCGAGGATACCACCCTCGAGCTGCCGCTGGACTCCGCGACCACGGAAAGCCTGCGCGCCGCCACGCACGACGTGCTGGCAGGCCTGACCGCTCGCGAAGCGAAAGTGCTGCGTATGCGTTTCGGTATCGACATGAACACCGACCATACGCTGGAAGAAGTGGGTAAACAGTTTGACGTTACCCGCGAGCGTATCCGTCAGATCGAAGCGAAGGCGCTGCGTAAGCTGCGTCACCCGAGCCGCTCTGAAGTGCTGCGCAGCTTCCTTGACGATTAATCGTCGCTTTCTGACTAAGCCCTCCTCGCGAGGGCTTTTTTATTGCCGTTTTTCTGCGCGACCGATATCCCGCTGTAAAATCACGCTTTACCGGGCCGCTTTGTTTTTGTGAGCCCGCCGGTTAGTTAAGCAAAATTCATTTGTCAGAATTATCTTTCATCATGTAACTTCCCTCTGTTTGAGCCAATCGAACCGGCTTCGTGTGTTTTTTGACACAGCAAGGGACCCCATACGAATGAAAAAAATGATGCTTGTGACGCTATGCGTCGTTCTGGCAGGCTGCGTAAATAAATCTCAGAAACCCACTTCTCTGGTTACGCCCGCGCCTGCTCAGCCTGCCGCTATCGCGCCGCAGCCGCCAGCGCCGCCTGCCCGCACCGAGCCGGATAATAATGGCCTGATGGCGCAGGAGACCTGCCGCAAGGAGCTTGAAGCCCTGCGGGCCTACGGGCCGCGCACCTACAACCGCTACGCGAGCGAGATGGCGACACTGACTGCGAAAACCAGCAAGTTTCTCTCAGTAAAAGAAGATTTGAACCCGCGCATCAACGACATCGTGATGAGCGCTTACCAGTCTCGCATGCAGACGCTGTGCTACAAGATTGAAGCGTCACTCGGCCAGATGCTGGTCGACCAGGCCACAGCCAGCCTCGCTGACTAACATAAAAAACCGCCTCTCAGCAGGCGGTTTTTTTAAGGAATGCGCGGCGGTTATCGCTCACCTCTGCAGAACCAGTCAGCGAAGCGCTACCCGCGACGCCTGCTTCATACGGTGTTCACGTCGTAGGGGGCAGCGAAGCGACGCCTGCCGTCACAACACAACCTTTCCTGAGGTTTTTCCCTCTCTTCCCTTCGGGGAGAAGGTCAGGGCAAGGGGATAGGGTTTAGCAGAACAAAAAGCGTAGCGCCTGCGCCCTCTCCTACCGTCCGCGCATGGCCAGCGCTTCGTCCAGCTCGCGATAAGACTCCACCAGCTTTTCCAGCGAAGCGCGGTTTAACCCGCTAGGATTCGGCAGCACCCATACTTGCGTTTCACCAATCGTTATATTCTGCTTTCCCCACTTCACGCCGCGCTGGCTGAACGCCTGCTCAAACGCTTTCTTGCCCAGCACCGCCAGCGCCTGCGGCTGGTACTGCTCCATCTTTTTTACAAGCAAACGCCCGCCTTCGTGCAACTCCTGCTTTTCCACCTCGCTCGCCTGCACCGTGGGGCGCTCAACCAGCATGGTGATGCCACAGCGGGTATCCAGCAGCTCATGCTCTTCTTCAGGCTTGAGTTGCCGTTCGGTAAACCCGGCCTGATGGATAACCTTCCAGAAGCGGTTGCCCGGATGGGCGAAGTGATACCCGGTGTGCGCCGACGACTTGCCGGGGTTAATTCCACAAAAAACCACGCGCAGCCCTGGCGCGATAATATCGGTAATCATATTCTTGCCTTGATAACTTACGGATTCCTAAAGTATAAGGCCTGGCAAACAGGTTGCTTAGAAAAACAGCACCCGTTACCGCTTAGGCTGGATTGGCACCGCCACTTCCTTTATAATCCAGCGCCACGGCCCCTTAGCTCAGTGGTTAGAGCAGGCGACTCATAATCGCTTGGTCGTTGGTTCAAACCCAACAGGGGCCACCAAATTTCAGCTGTAAAATCATATAATTAAGCCACTCTATTGAGTGGCTTTTTTGTATCCCAATTCAGGAATGGCGATAAAATGGCGGTGGGAACTGTAGCGCAATGTGATTGGCTTGGCCTTTTAACGCGATTTCGATGCGCAAATGTTTTCCCGCTACCGGGAAAAACGGTTAAAAGGTGCGTATGCCCGTTCAAACAGAGTGAAAGAGGTATCGCCTCGCACTCTTAATCTTGAGCTGGCCTACTTCCGGGCTGTGTTCAATGAGCTAAACCTCCCAGGAGAATGGAAGGGCGAAAACCCACTGAAAAACAGGCGCCCATCCGCACAGAAGAAATGGAAATGGCCTGGCTAACTCACGACCAGATTTCGCAACTGCTCGGAGAGTGTAAACGGCATGACCACCCTGATTTAGAAACCGTGGTCAGAATCTGTCTCGCCACTGGCGCCCGGTGGTCTGAGGCTGAGAGTCTGAAAAAAAGCCAGCTTGCGAAATACAAAATCACCTACACCAACACAAAAGGTAAAAAAAACCGTACTGTTCCCATCAGCAAAGAGCTCTACGAGTCACTGCCTGATGATAAAAAAGGTCGGTTGTTTAGTGATTATTATGGCGCATTTCGGTCTGCTCTGGAAAGAACAGGCATCAAACTACCGGCAGGACAGCTTACCCACGTTTTGCGCCACACCTTCGCCAGCCACTTTATGATGGATGGTGGTAATATTTTAGTCTTGCAGCGCATACTAGGCCATACCCATATAAAAATCACGATGCGATATGCGCACTTTACCCCTGACCATCTAGAAGATGCAGTAAAGTTAAATCCACTTTCATTCTCAAACCGGTAAGTAATGCTGCCTTACCGGCTTACCGGTTTGATTGAATTACTCATAGTCAGGTTCGTAATCCATTTCCAACTCACCAAAATATACTGACCCAAGACCATCAATCATTTCAACTCTATCAATTTCCAAGGCATCAACATTATCTTTAGCCTCATCAAAATCACCGCTTAATGTAATCAGCATATTAATATCAAAATCTTTACTGACACTTCTTTCCACAGAGCCCATACTGACATAATCACGATCTATTGAATCAAAATGGGATAATGAGAACATACCATTTATTTCCAATGAGATATTCAATGTGGCTTCAATAACAATAGTATCTTCAGTATCTCTGATAACCCTCAAGTTATCATCAATAGAGTTCAGATTTATAAACTGTACCTCACATCCTTCAGGCTCCCAATAAAATGAAGAGTCAGCTTCTTGTGTAACATCCACACCATCAAAGACGTAGCCTAAATGACCGGACAGCTGGGTCATGAACGATAGACAGTTGCCAGAAGCGATACGAGATTCTAAGTTACTAACGACCGCATAGGGTTTGTGCGCACGGTTGAAGTGATTTAAGGCCTCAGAAAGATCTTCATAACAATCAATAAGTTCTTTCGATTTACAGTAAGAAGCCCAATCCTTATCACCAGATATCGCGTAAACCACCTGACCACTTTTTCCGGCCCAATTGTTCAATGCGATTAACGAAATTGCATCAGGGAATTCTTTTTGCTTCTCACCTACAGCTGCAAATGGCGGTTCTTGAGAAAAATAACTAGTCGTAAGGTCTTTTACTGTTACATATTCGTTTGTATCAAGAATTATAGCACCAGTGGCCTCAATAAATTGCGAAACCTTTTCGTTAGCTAATTCTATACAATCTTTCGCCGACCCCAGCTTATTCTTTAGAGATTCTACATCAGCACTTTCAACAATATTGTGCTCTCTAATACTATCCAATGATCTTTCAAGGGAAAGTTTGCTCTTTTTTATTCTTTCTTCAATATGACTGGTAATTTCGTTGACAACTACATCAGTCAAAACAAAAGTAGTCGGGGCAGTTTTGAATTGAACCATACTAGCAAGTAAGCCTTTGTCCAGCCTCAATCCGTTCCCATCAAAAACAGTGGTGTCTAAAGTGATTGCAGTATACTTCTTCACGGTCATTTTTTATCCGATGAATTGAACATAGAAATGGTTCAAGAAGTATAATCTACGAGTGATTATCATGGCTCTGATAAGTATCACAAGTTTCCCTCATCCTTGTAACTGCATCCCTCTTGCCAGTGGCGATAAAGTGGCGGTAGAAATGGCTCAAACTGGCCCTTAGTTGGTATACAATGGCCCTTTATGTGCATGATTTATAAGGAAACCTATTGATTTTCGGTTGTTCAAGTAGGAACTCATAATCGCTTGGTCGTTGGTTCAAACCCAACAGGGGCCACCAGATACAGCAAGGGCTGGAGAGAAATCTCCGGCCCTTTTGCTTTTTCTGGGGATATGCCGGGGATATTCCAGAAAGATAGGCATAGTGATTCACAATGAACAAAGCACCATGTTAATCAAACCATTTTTATTGCCCTTATGCGACAATGAAGATACTTTCCGCATAACATGAGTGGCGAAAAAATTGAAAACACGTAAGCAATGCTTTGATGAGGCCCGTCAACTTTTCTGTCAGCATAACCCGGGCATTTTAGAGCAGATTAAAGACCAGGCAGCAGCCCATGCTGAGGTGCTGGGGCTATCAGAAGCTGAGTTTATCAAGGACGAAATAAATAAGGCTTTTGGTCACTTTGTTAACAGCTTAGGTGAAGGATCCACCGCAAAAATTATCGAAATGATGGCTCCTGACGAGGCTACAGAAAAGGAGCTACTGCGTGGTCATTATCCTTTCAGTGTGTTTAATCCTCCCACTTTTTTACGCCTGCTTGATAAAAACTCTTAGGCTCAGGATGCTGTTTTTAGTGTGTAATATCTGAAAAGGAGGACTCAGCAAATCCATCGTTTCTTTTTTGCAGCACTCCCCGAATTGATTACCGCTTATTGAATTAAAAGAATTTCACTCCTGATGTTGATTTTAAAATTACTTAATTAAGACATATCACAAGTTTTTTTCGCAGGTTAGACTAATCAAACAACCATTTCCCGGCGCGGGCAGAGTCAGCAAACATCTTTACCGTCAGAGGCAGACTTACCTGATTAACCGTTTTTGTTGTAAACCACTTGCGGAAAAACCAGGGGATCTCCCATGGATAATAGTTATCAAAGTTAAGAGCAGAAATATCAACATTAAAGTGCTCGCTGTATTTATTAATCACTCTCACCAAATCATCTGCTGGAGCATACTCTTGCAATACATCATTCATCTCCAAGGGAATAGGTTTCAGACGTAAGGTTGCAAGAACAGCTAACTCTTTACGAAAGAAAGATAAGACCTCTTCATTGCTTACCATATTTTATCCTCTGGGCATACGAGCAGATTATACCGGTGAACAGTCCTGAAACTGATTTGAGCAACATCGCTAGCAAGCAATGACAAGTTGTTGTTGGCCCCTTCCGTGCTGGTACCTAACGGCATTTCGCATATTACTGTGCTGAGCGCTTTAAAAAAGCCAATAAGCGTAACTGAAGCATGGCATGAATACCGTGAGTCTCCTGTGATAGCTCAATATTTGCTTTTAACTGAAAACCTCATCTCTTTCATTATTTGAACCGCATCAATTCAGCAATGCGTAAACAAGGACAGTAAAAAGGGCTATCAGTGCCGGGATTACCTTGCGCATTCCTTTTTCAAGGACAAATACTAAAACCTGAACACCGATTAAAGCGCATAACATAAAAAAGGCAAACATATTATTATCGGAGTTGTTTTGTATCGAATCGAGGGATACAGACGGATCGATTTCAGCCATCCATGCGTATTTATTCCCGGAAAACAAAAATAAAAACAGCAATCCCAAAAGGTATATGAGCCACAGTAACAGCCTGAATTTATTTTTCATCTGCTCTCCCGGATGAGATTATGGAACCTTTATCATATGCCAAATAACTAAATCTAAATCTTTATAATACAAATCACCGCTGAGAACCACCACCCACCACAACTTTCAGAACCCCTATAAAGCTAACCCGTTACACGACATTACAATAATACCGCTCGTCATAACGCCTTATCGGTACAGCAACCTACAATTTTAAAAACGAATATGTTCAAGCCTCATAATACATATTATTAATGACATTTTTAGCCTAACCAGACCGCCTCATCCCACACTTATTATTCACTCTCTTCAACACGCCCTCATTTATTAAAAAGGAATGAGAAATGGGCTGGAATAAATTTGCTGCGGCAGCTTATGCCCGTCACAATGCCAGGGCGTCGTCTCACGGCATTTGTGCAACCTATGTGCGGCTGGCGATTCGGGCAGGCGGCATTGAATTGCCGATAACCCACTTTGCTAAAGATTATGGGCCGGTACTTATTCACGCGGGCTTTCGTCCCCTTAAGCCTGGCGAGACGCCGCAGACGGGTGATATCGTGGTGATACAACCCAGGCCTGGCGGCAACCCCGCAGGGCATATCGCCCTGTTCGACGGCTCAACGTGGTACTCCGATTTCCACCAGCGCGACATGTGGGGCGGCCCCGGTTACCGGCAGGCAAAACCGTCTCATGTAATTTACAGGATGCCATGATGAGAATAATGATGCTGGCGCTGGCTTTTATGCTGGCGGCGTGTAGTTCAGGCAAAAACGACGTACAGAGCCGGGTTGCTGCTTTTTATCAGCAACATCTTTCGCATATTTCTGCGTCGGATAATGATAAGCCCCGCAGCGAAGAGGCGTTTTACAGGAACTATGTCTCAGCCGAAACGCTGTCGCGGCTGGATAAAATAAGCGCGCTTCACGAGCAGGAAATTCTCAGCGCCGATTATTTCTCGTATACGCAGGACTATGCGCCTGAGTGGATATCCCGCCTGAAAACCGGCGCGGCGACCGATTTTATGGGCGGCAAAGTAATGGATGTCTGGCTCGGCATTGAAAATAACCAGCGCATGCAGCTGCGTGTTTATCTGCGCCTTGAGGATAACGTCTGGAAGATTTATCGGGTGCGGGATATTACCGATAACTATGAACAGCCCATTTTCAATAACGCGGCCATAAAGCGCGCCGAAGCGTGGTCGGCGCATGTGAACGATTAAGCCCGCCTCTGGCGGGCTGTCTGCTTTTTATAAACCGCTTCAGTTTGCCTGCCCTTCCGCGTGCCAGAACTGCGGCGCGGTCAGCGTGTCAGTCTGGTAGTTCACCAGTTCAAACAACAGACCCGCCATAATTTTCTCCTGCTGCGGCGCAAGGGTTCTGCTTAGCAGGATCTGCGTTAATGTGTGGCAGTAATCCGCCAGGCTATCCGCGTCAGGTGAAAAGTCGCAGGCCTGCTCTTTCGGAGGTTCAGTAGAGGTCAGCGCTTGCCGCTGCGCCCCGGTGAGGTCCTCTTCCAGGTTATCGCGCAGCAGACGGAGCGCCAGCGCCAGCCGCCCGGCCAGCGCCAGGCGAGCGGTGGTGTTGCGCGTCTCGAGCAGTTCCGCCGCCAGTTCAGAGCACACCGGCGCCAGCGCCAGGAAGTCCATCCCCTGATGCAAGGGTCGGGTGAGCAGAACTTCGATCGTAATGTCGCCCAGTTCGGGCGGGAAAATATCCTGAAAGGCGGGATGGATAAATTCAGGGCGTGCGGGTGTGGTACTATTGACGTTAGCCATAGCTGTTACTCCGATTAACAAGTTGTGGTGAGAGGCCCGGTTAGTGCTCCAACACTGCCGGGCTTCGCTATTTTCCTTTGTTGAAAACTAAGCTGGAAGCGCATTGATTTCATCAAGGTGGACTCCACTCTAATTTTAAGTGGACTCCACGTCAAGAATTTACATTGCCAATTTAGGACATATACTGTACTCCACCTAGTGCAAGGGGATTGAGTAATGGCAACAGGTACAAAGAATGCTAAATCACAAAAATTACAGGCTCGTGCTCCGCATGAGGTAATTGAAGAGATGGAAGCATTAAAAGAACCCGGCGAAAGCACCGCACAATTTATCGTTACCTCATTACAGGGCGAGATAAAGCGCCGCCAGCGCCAAAAAAAGCAGGAGACGCCGAAAGGCTGAACCACACTTACCGAAAGGGCCGGGAAAATCCGGCCCTTTTTGTTGGCCAGGCATGCGAATCAGGCTTTACGAAAACAACCCCATGCAAACCACATATTTTTAATCCGCGAGTTTGACGGAAACACTTCCACGGGCGTGGAGAAGATTACAGCGATATTTTTACAGTCGCGGAAAAGTCGGAAACACCTCCACGGGCGTGGAGAAGACGCACCGCCCCGCGGCCTCCCGACCGTTAAGCAGGAAACACCTCCACGGGCGTGGAGAAGACGAGATCCGGCTGCGTTACGACGACGCGATCAAAGAAACACCTCCACGGGCGTGGAGAAGACTTCAC
>KK211224.1:0-293922 GCA_000621185.1 Franconibacter pulveris DSM 19144 | reverse complement strand
AGAAACACCTCCACGGACGTGGAGAAGACACCAATATATTGTTAAAGAACATCAGTTGCGACCTGGATAATGTGGTTTTGGCAACTATTCAGATTTTAATAATTTTTCAATCACCAGCTGTAAGCCGGATATTTCACAAAGATCTTTATCGGGCATCCCGATAGTTCGAATCTCATAACCCGGCGGCTCAGAAAGGCTTTTAAAAATAATCCCGCCTGCATGAGCAGAGCAGTGGCTTAACAGATACTCCACCACATGGCACGTGACTGCGTCCTTAACGCCTGAAACGAACACATTGGCTCTCGGCTCAACAAACCACAGCTTCATACGTCCGCGTACGGCAGGCGGAAGGTTATTTGCCACAACCACGATCATCTCTTCCGCTCTCCCAGTAACTGCGTAATGTCTCTGGCAACCACAGAGAGAAGATCCATGGCGATAACCCGCTCACGAAAGCGTTTCGCCAGCAGGTGTTTATCATATTGCCCCGCCATCTCTTTATTCAGCGCAAAAGCCAAATCAATGGAAAGCTCTGCTTTATAGAGATCGGCCAGATCATAGATAAACGGCAACGGCGAGCCCGTATGGATAAACCCGATATGCGCAGAGTAGCCCATAGCGTGAATAGCGGAACAGAGAATGCCGTAAAGGGCCGCATTGGCCGAAGTCAGGATCTGGTTTGTGGTGTCGCTAAGCTCAAATTTGTTGGGTACAAATTGCCTGCCTTTCCAGCCAACGCCGTACTGTTGCGCTTTTTCCTGATACAACGCGCGAACCCGGTTGCCCTCCATGCCCATCATCTCTTTCAGGCTTTTGTCCGTCAGTTCGGCATCCGGAAAACGTCTCGCGAACATCGCACGCGCAATCTCAAGCGCGCGTTTTTTATCGCATGCCAATTCCATCTGACGCCGGAAATTACGGCTATCGGCCGTCGGCTGAAAACCGGCGGCATAAAATAACAGGCTATCTTCACCCACCCAGCAAAGCGAGCAGTTGGCCGCCGCCGCTGTTTTTACTGCTTCGTGAGTAATAGAGGTTCCGGGGCCTAATAATAATGTGTTGAGCGTGGCTACTGGCAATCGAACCACATTGCCTTCGGCATCCAGCCATTTAAGACTGCTGTCGTCAATTTCCAGCCGCCCGCGCTCCAGATAGATAAACGGATATTTATCTTTTACCTGCGGTAAAGACTCCCGGGTAATTTTGACAAACAACCTTTGACCTTGCGCCATCGTTCCTCCCTGAATAAGCGGGCTACGTTTCCGTAGCCCGCATCTCCTATGCATAAACCAGCGTGACCTGCCTGTCCCGGTAGCGCTTATCCGTGCCAAACTGTAACGGCACATCGTTCAGCGTCAGCACCTCTCCGTTTTCAGGCGCCGCGCCGCAAATCACTTCAAAATGCAGATGACGATTTTTCTCCTGCATCAGCGCATCGCAGTGCGCCAGCGCCTGCTGCCTGTCCGCATAAACGCCCTGGCCGATGAGTTCCGTCGGCGCACAGCTCTTACGCCCCAGCGACAGCGTCCAGACCGGGTCGGCAAGCGCGCCGGCAAGGCGCTTAGCTAACGTCTCTTCAAGCGCGACAATAACGGCGAAAGCCTGGTCCTGGAGATAGTAGCGGTAGGTCATTTTGGTCCCGCCGCCCACCGGTTTTTTCCCCTCATTCGTTTTGGGAATGAGCAAGAGTTGCCACGGGTCGCTTTCATCATAGCCGCTGCCCACCATGTGGAAATCACGGAGCGGCGCAGACGGAGGGAGATCGTGTCGCGCCAGCGCACGGACATACCATTCTCCTTGCGTGAGCGAGGCCAACAGTTCCCGCTGCTCACCGCCTGCGCCCAACGCCGCGCAAAGCAGCCCGCAAACACCGGACATCGTAGGGAAAGGCAGCGTATCACGGCGACCAAAGCGGGAGTCGTGCCCCCAGCTTTGTAATGGGCCCTCCAGCCAGAGGAGCAAGTAATGCTCATTCATGGCTTACTCCACATGACGCTGCAGGTCGTCAATCAGCGCATCGATGGAATAATTTTCATCAAGCCCCCATTCGTAATCGCCACGCTTGCCAAACAACGAACCGCTGAGTTTTTCTTTCTTATTAAGCCAGGCCTGCAGTTCACGAATACTGGGCTGCAGATATCCGCCTTGTTCGGCTTTTACGGGCGTCTCAAACGGCGCCTGTAAACGCTGCCCCTGACGCACCAGCACCCTGGCGTACTCCCAGGGGCTGGCACCAGACTGCGTGGTCTGGCGTGCAGCAGGCTGAGCGACGAACAGCGCTTTAGTAAAGGTTGCAACCGCTTTGCGCAGTTGTTCCTGACTGGCGGGCGATTCATCTGACCCAAGCGTCTGAGCCAGTTGCCCGAGGTCAAGGCTGATATAGCGATAATAGGTAGCGGCATTAAACTCCAGGCTACCCATATGCGCCGAGCCTGACTCTTCCTGCCTGTCATCCAGCGCGGTGAAGAATTCCACTTCATTACTGACTTTATGAGTGGAAATAGCGTGGCTGAATGAAGATGCCGCTTCAACATTCATCTCCGCCGCTTTTGCCACCATGCGGCCGAATAATGCGATATCCAGCGCGTCCAGGTTGGGGTTAAGGATTTTCTTCGCCGCTTTCGTCAGCTCTTTTATAGTCATTTTCCCGGCGTCAAACGCGTGTGCCTGCGCAAGTGCGGCAAACGCGGCCGCTTCGCTCTCGCTGATGAACAGCAGCGTGTCGTCCGACAACAGCTCGGCTATTTTCCCGGCGCACGCGTCGGCCTGTTCCTGCGATGCGCCCAACGCGATGCAGTGAGGGTGGATCAGTTCCTTAACCTTTTTTGTTCGCACGCCAAGCTTTACACCAAATGTGTGTAGCGCTAAACGCACCTGCCGCTTCCAGCACTGAGAGCTGACGCGAGCGCGAGAAACGCCCCCGACAATAGCGCTCTTCGGCGCGCCAACGTCGTCACGATTTAAGCAAGTAACAGGAAAAGATTGCAGAATATGAAACTCAATATGGGTGTTGTTCATAACAAATCCTTGTTCAGTTAAAAAAAGGTAATTCAGGTAGCGGAGTGATTTGCAGCAAGCCGCAACCAAATGCGCGCCCACGACCAATCCCTCTGGTAAAAGCGTGTTGAAAATGTTCCGTCTGCGTAACGGTAAGTCGCCCGCTTACCGTGGCTTGCTGCAACGTCACGGTTTTTTTATCCCCGGCCGTAAAACGCAGCACGTTAATGCTGTCCACCTGTATATGCTGCGGCTCGACACGGAAACCCCATTTCTCCGCTCTACTGCAAAACCATGCGCTTATCGCTTCCCGACCACGCACCGGCGTTAGTTTGCCGGTCTGTTTATTTCGCAGGGTGGGATTCATGCAGACAGTGAAGCGATAATGGCTATGTTTCAGAAATCCCTCGGGCAATATCCGCGTTTCCAGTTCGCCCATTTCAGGGGAAACCGGTGGACGGTCAGACAACAAAATAAGACGTCTGCCCAGGCTATCGCCGCCTTTATCTGCCCACTGGAAACCGCTCGCCGCCGAATGCTGCTTTTGCTCATCTGAACGTACGTCGTTAAACAAGCTGTACACCACCCGGTGAAGGCTATAACCGTCAGTGATTTTCAAGTGGCGGCAAGCGCGGGCATCAAGGCGCAGCGCGCTAATATAAAGCGTCATTTTGCGCCCTCCCCCTTCGGCTCACTTGCGTAGAACTGCTGCGCCCAGCGTGCCCGGACACGCTCCCCGCCGCGGTTGAAAAAGAGCAAATCGTTCAGCAGATTCTCGTAATCCAGTGGTTGGGAAACCCGGCTCTGGATAAGCGATAACAGCGGTCTGAGAATACGGCATACTTCTTCCACGCTTTCACAGGCGAGCAGCCGTCGTAAACGCGCCTTCGCCTGGTCGCTGTTGCTCCCGTCCGGGAAACTCAGAGCAACAGCCTGACCAAGCTTCAGCGAGCCATTTGTCTGAGCGCGACTGTTTGCCAGCGCCGCCGAAACCAGGCCATAGACGCGGCGCTCCGCATCGTTTTCGAGGTTAATGCCGAAACGTCCCAGAATTTCCCAACTCTGGTATTCCGTGGCGGGGTTGCTGGCGCGCCTCAGACGTGCGGCGAACCCTTTGTCATGCTGACAATGTTCAAAGAGATAGTGAATAAACGCGCCGCTGCGTGTTTGCGGCTCTGTCAGGGTACTCATATGCTCTCCTTAGCGAGGCTGGCGTTTTTAAGGTAATCCGCCAGGTTGGGGCGTGTTTTCGCCCAGGCGTCAAGTTGCCTGGCGGTCTGACTGGGGCAAAAATGGTCAAAGGTCTGATACAGAAAGGCCGCAAACTGATGGCGTAATCGCTGCCGCTGATCCGCATCCATACAGCCATCCAGCAACGCCTGCGCCTGCTGCTCGCAACGTTGCCAGAAGAGCTCCGTTGCCTGCGGTGCAATAGATTTGGCGTCCACTTTCATTTCCCGGTACCAGCCGCTGACACAACCGAACAGACGTTTTGCCAGTCCATCAAGCGCCAGCATTTCGCCTTTAAAATGGTTGAACCAGGATTCGCCAAAAAGATCGGGCTCGATCCACAGTAATGACTCGACAACGTCGTCAGTACCCGTGAGAAATTGCTCTCCGGCATTGCTGCTAACCCGCAGACCGCCGGACCACACGCCAAATTGCAATTGCTCACGACAAGCTTTTGAAATGGCGAAATGGAGCTGTTCACATTCCCACTCAGATTGCTGCGCAAGAGCGACCGTGAGTAACGAAGGTAATTCACGCCAGGGGCGACGCGCCGGGTCTGCCCACAGGACTTTGAGTTCTTTCCCTTTTTTATTAACAAGCAGGGAGGGGTCGTACAGCCCTTCCTTGTACCCGCTATGGCTTATTCCCTCGCTGTAATGCAGCCCGCTTTCCGTCAGCAGGCAAAAACGGCCCATCGGCACCAATCTGCCCATCAGGCTTTGCTTTAACGCTTTAGCCCGCGCACAATTTTCACCTTCGGGCATCGCTTCCCAGGGCGCCACCCCAAGCCCGGCCGGATATTGCGTTAACGCAGCGATATCCTGTTGTGTGAAAAGATTCAGCCAGCACGTTTGTTGAAGATTCGCTCCCAGGCAGAAATGGTGCATCATCCCCATAAACCCGAGTGCAGACCCCGCTTTTCCAGTCGCTGGTTTGCCTTTTTCGTTGGTTTTTCCTGTGTACCCCTGTGAAAGCACAACGCGGTTGTCCGTTTTCTTTCCTCCCAGCGCCATACTCATCTGTACTATCAACAAGAGCGCTTTATCGGCATCACTCAACGGCTTCTCAGTCTGGCTTTGCGTAAGCACCGTCGTATTACCTGTCGATACCGCCGGCAGTACCGTACCGAACGGTTTGAGCTCCGCTCTTTTAATTTCTGGCATCTGTAAAAACGGGGTGTTGCCATAGAGCCAGAAGCTATCACGCCAGCGGTTCAGGTAGGCCAGCACCTTTTTGCATAATCCATCCGGCCCTGTTTGCTGCCATTGCGTATTATTTTCTGGCGTTGCGGCAGCCTGACAAATGGCCTGCAAAAGTTTCATCAACGCAATTTTTTGTACCGCATCGCCTCCCAGCGCCTTTAATTCCGGGTCGCTAAACACCCTTTTCAGGCTGACTCGCCCTTCATTTGCAACCGGAATCCAGGGTTCGTCTATCAAGTTAAAACGGTTTACCGCTTCCTCCATTTTTCATTACTCCTTTTTCATAATGCGAAGTCCTGTTTCTTGCTGATATCGGTAACGGTAGCGCCCCATAAGGAACGCGCCGTCAACGCCTCGTAAATCGCCTGCCTCTTCAACGATGACCACCTGCAATTCAGGCTCTTCGCCTTCCGCCCTGTTACCCGGGTAAAACACATGTTTCAGGCCATACTCCCATAACCCATTGTCAGCGTTATCTTCCGGGCGCTGGCGGTGCGGTAGCGATACGCGTTGTTTCTCCAGCTCAAGAGCAAGCTCCCGCCATTCGGCCTCTTCCAGCCGCTGTTTTTGCCAGGGGATATCGTGCCAGTCGCCGTTGAGCAACCGCACACGGGTGAGCTTGTTCCGGGTATCGCGTGTCGCTTCACGCAGCAGTAAGAATGAAGCGTTATCCTGCTCGCTGTAGCGCGTCCGGGCGCGGCTTTCCGGTTGCGTAACGGAGTTGCTGGAAAGCGTCAGGCGCGCATGTTGTTCCAGTTCCACAATACCTTTCCGTACGGGATGCGTTTTTTTGCCTTCAAGCAGTTCATGCAGCCAAAAGCTCATCGGTTCCGTCTCCGGACGTTCGCGATAGGTCGCCTCCAGCAAAGGGCGTATGTCTGTGGGCAGGTCGACGTGATGGCGCGAACGCCAGACTTCCAGCGTTCGACAAAGAATATAAGGCGCGTAAACCCAGGCGCTGGCGCCAAAAGCCAGATAAGGGGATGAGATGGCGAGTTTTGTTTCAGGGGCCAGAAGCCAGACTTCACGGCGAGCGCAGGCTGGGCGAGGCGTTCGCTCATGTCGCCATAAACGCCCCAGTCGCTGCATCAGTAAATCTGTCGGCGCAAAACGCGTTACCAGAAAATCAGCATCAATATCAATGGATTGCTCCAGCACCTGAGTACCAATGAGCACCCTGCCTGACGCCGTTCGTTCCTGCCATCCCCCTTTGCCATACAAGCTAACCCAGCGTTCTTCATTAAGTGTCCTGTGGTGAAGGGTAAAGCGTGAATGCAATAAACCGCACTCCAGCCCCATCGCCTTACAGCGAGAAGCCAGCGTGGCAAAGCATTCCTGAGCTTCAGCCACTGTATTTTCTATCCACAGCACCTGCTGTCCTTGCTCCGCGCGCCGCAGCGCTTCTTCTATCGCAAGCTCGGTGGAAGAGTAATGGAGCATGACACGGCGGGACGGTGGGGGTGTTAATGGCAGGCTCGTTAGCTGCTGTGATGAAAAAGGCATCGCTGAGATGAGCGGATATGCTTCGCTTCCACAATGCTCTGTAGCCAGTAATACGGCGCGCTGTTTTTGTGTGAGCGTTGCACTCAGAATGATGACGGTGCATTGCAGTTCACGCAGCATGTGAATCAGATGCGTCAAAATAAGGCTGGTATAGGCATCGTAGCTATGAACTTCATCAAAGATAACCACCTTGCCAGCCAGACCAAAAGCTCTGACAAAGCCGTGCTTAACGTTCATAACAGCCATTAACGCTTGATCAAGCGTTCCTACCGCAAAAGGAGCCAGTAAGCCTCGTTTGCGGGAATCAAACCAGCTCCCGCCGGGTTTCGCATCCTCCCCCATCATCTGATTCTGTAGATGAGATTTACCATGTAACAGCAGTGCATAGCGAAGCTCATTATCTGGCGACAGAATCGTTTGCAGCCATAAGCTGAAGCGCTGATAGATTTTGTCAGAGGTAAGTTGAGTGGGAAGGGCAAAATAAACGCCACGGGCATGACCTGCCGCCAGCAAATTACCGGCAGCGTAAAGCGCCGCCTCTGTTTTCCCCATTCCCATCGGCGCTTCCAGTACATAAACGCCGGGGACTTTTACTGCCTCGCTAAAAGCCCGTTGTATTTCATTAGGCTGATAAGGACGACCCGCTTCATCCTGGAAAATATCACCAAATTCCAGCCCGGTACGATACGTAACGGGCCTTATTCCCGCCGCATTCAACGCCGGTGGAATTTGTTGTCGCCACGGTATGTCAGGATTGTCGAACCCGCGCCCAGAACCAATCCAGTCGGCGACTGTTGTCAATCCAGACAATAACTGCCGCTGCGCAAAACCTTTTATTTCTGGCCAGGGTTCATGCATTGCCTGCTGTAATGACAAAACCAGTGCGGTGCGTTCACGCTGCCATATTTCTGAACCTAACACCTGACTATGCGCCGGATAACGGTCAATAAAGACTTTACGGCCGTGATGCTGCCCAACGATGGCGCTGATATGCGTATCTTTTGTTATCGCCGCAAGAGTGATAGCGCTAACACCGGCATGGCCGCCCCACTGTTGTTCAAATTCGCGAAGTGAAGGCTCGTTGACATCACATCCCAAAATTGCGAGCAACTCTTGCACCATTGGCAATGAAGCACAGTTCAGCGCGATTTGTAACCGTAGATAGAAAACAGGAGAAAGTTTGCCGACATCATGACATGCCGCCACCAGCGCACTTCCGGATGGGAATAAAGCATCAACAATAGCTGCCGGAAAGTTTTTTATAATTTCTTTGGCGACAAAACCAACAATAAGACAATGCTCATATATGCTGTGGCCTTCCCGCGTTACCCCGGCACTATCAATATACGTTTTGGCGGGCGCCAGCTGCGCATTAATACAAGGTATAGACTTTTGTTTTCCACAGGAACCAGAAGGCCGACGCACCGCGAATATTCCTATAATTAAAAAGGACGCCTGATAAGTCAGTGACAACCTTATGAAAAAGTATTTTGGGATACTAATACTGATAAAGCCCTTAAAAAATGACGCAGCGCATGATTTATATTTCGCTAACCCTCGCTTTGTTTCAGGATGCTACAAGGGATAAACCCAGCCCTATAAATCCAGGAATTATCTTTTGCAACACATTCTATTTTGACCACGTAAAACCAAAACAATTTAATTTTCTCTTATGATTAACCTTAACTTATAATCCGCATGAATATACAAATACAAGCAGGCCCTTCATTTCCCCTAAACGGTTTTTATTACAATGTTGACGAGGCAGGTAATTTCAGGGTGCTGATAATGATTGAGGTTATTTATTGTTTTAACAGCAAGAAGTAACTCAAATTCCTACCCCAGAAATTTGTAAGGCTACTTTAACAGCGAAAGGAAAACGCAATAACAAACATACGGGAGATGGCAGGCGCACCATCTCCATTCGCCAGCGCCTATTTCTCAGGGCGCGAAGAGGCATACCATTGCTTAAACATATAAACCGTCAGGCAAGCGAGCCCCGCGGAAAAGAGCGCCATAAAAACCAGCAGCGAAAGCATCAGATCAAACGTCTGCCCAAAGCTGACCAGAAAGCCCAGCAGCACCAGATAAACCGGCGGGATGAAATGAAACATCAGCCAGGGAATAAGAACAACATAAATAATCACGGTGATAAAGTAGAGTAACCGAAGTTGCGTTTTGCTCATGGCGTAGCTGACCCGTTTGTTATCTTATTCAGCACTATTTATCCTGCAGGCCGGGCCGCGTTTTGAAAAGCGCAGCCATGCCGTTGATTTACTTTTAAACCCCACAGAGGCGGTAAACGTTTAGTTGTGATCTCTCAGGAAAACCGTCATTACATCTTTTGGCGGCGTTTGCTTCGCTTCTGAAAGCAGCCAGCCCACGGCGCCGCGGTGATAAGTGCCGTGAAAAAGCACATGATTAAGCATGTCGATTATTTTCATTTCGCCCGCCCCGCCATCAACAAAACGAAAGCGGACGGTATCCATCAATGTTGTTTCGGGCAGGGCTGTAATGTAATCAATAAACCCCTCCGTTGCGTCCGCCATAGCCGCTTTCAGCGTAGCGCAGTCAGGCGTTTCCGGCGTGTTCAGCGCAGTATAACCATGAGCCTGACCAGAAAGGTTGGCGATAAAAATTCTGTCGACCACGTAGATATGGTTCATCAGCCTGAGCATTAAATGGCGTTTTTCTTTGTAATTTTCTTCAACCCGGCTAATCGCTGCCAGCGTTTCAGCGTCCGCCCAACGTTTGTACCGGAACAAGGTGATTAGGTTATCTTTATTCATTGCGGTCCTTTTCATTTTTCCCTGAAGGGGGGCTTTTTCAGGCATCAACACAATAACGTCCTTCTGCTCATTTTCTACCTGAGGTGATGGAATAAGGAAATAAAAACCAGGCTATTTCTGCGGCCAGCACTGGTTTTGAATCACGAGGCGGTAACCGTCAGGGTCGACAAAAGTTTTCCCGTTTTTATCCCAGTACGGATTGAAAGAGGCGACGGGCGTAAAACCGGTCTCTTCGAGTTCTTCGCATACGCGCTGCCACGCGGCCCTCTCCGGGTAATAGAACACCAGTAAATCTTCTTCTGTGGGCGCAGGTTTAACGGGGTGGCGCAGGCAGGTGGTTAATTCAATATGCCATGGCAACGCGGCATGCCCCATCATAATGCCGCTAAAGCCATCATGGTCGGTAAACTCCCCAAGGCGCTCAAAGCCCAGCCCGCGGGAATAACACTGAAAGGCGGCTTCCGGGTTGGCGACCGGTCTCGCAATACGCATATGCATGAAGCGCATTAAAAACTCCTGTAACAGAAAAGCATGCAAGGAAATATAACCTCGCCGCCTTTTTATATTTGTCCGCAGGAGCCTTCAGCGCTAAAAAAACCGCCGTGTCTGTTCATTATCTTATTAATCTCGCGCCGTCATTATTTCCCTTCTCGCCTTTCCGCCTTCACCTGCAGCAACGCTTTTTTATTTTCTGAACGGCGTGAGGAATCGCGGCGAAGCGCCCGCTTAGCCGCCTTCAGCCGCCAGCTGTTTAATCAGCGCCGTTTCCGTTTCATCAAAGGCCGCGCCGGTTTCGTCCAACAGGTCGTGAAACCAGCGGGGCGGCGCGCTGGCGTCGACGGTGGCAAGGCCAGGCCACGGCAGCCAGGTCTGGGTGCGCCCTTTTACCAGCCCCCACTGCCAGCAGCCGATGCCCTGCGCTTTAAACAGCGGCAGCTGTTCGTGCATTACCGAGGCCGCATGGCGCGCCATCCATTCGGTGCACAGCAAGGGGCGCTTAAACTGTCGCAGGTAAGCAATGGCCTGGTGAAGCTGCGCCAGCGGCACGTAGGCGTGGAACGAAATAATGTCCGAGAGCGCCAGCGCGCGCTGGTCCGTCGGGTGCGAATAGACCGGCAGCGCCGGGTCCTGGCCTGCTGCGATATGCCAGGCGCCGACGGTTAACGGCTGCTGCGGCTTCATCTCCCGCGCCCAGCGGAACGCCAGCACCATCAGGCGATGGCTGCGCCGCTCCAGCGCCGGGTCAAAGGTGGTCTGCCCGGACGGCGTGAAGATCATGCGGTTGGTGGGCTCGTTATAAAGGTCCCAGACGATAAGCGTCTTGTGCTGGCCGAAATGGCCGACGATATCTTTGATATAGCGCTCAACCAGCCCCCACAGCGCAGGCTGCATCACGATGTTGCGCCCCGGGCTTGCCGCCGCCTGGCTGTTGTGTACGCCGGGCACCGGCAGCTTTTGCTGGCCGAGGAACGGATGTTCGCCGGAAAAACCGCAGTCGTCCATCAGCGTCAGCATCACGCGGATGTCGTTCTGGTGACAAATTTCAAGGAACTGGCCGATGCGGTCGATAAGCCCGTCGCGATCGTGCTCCCAGACAATAAAAGGCAGGTTGGTGCGCAGACTGTTAAAGCCGATGGCTTTGGCCCACTGCAGCTCCTGGGCGATGCAGGCCGGGTCGAACGTCTCCCGCTGCCACATTTCTGTCCAGTTCACCGCCGTGCGCGGCAGGTAGTTGAACCCGCGCAGCCATCCCTGTTGCGCATGCCAGTTCCACGCTTTTTCTACAGACCACTTACGCATGATGCAGGCCTCCTCAAGAAAGACCTTATTAGCTAATATATTAGCTACTGGATAAATTACCAGCACTCCTGTAAATAAACCAGATCCACAGCACATTATTTTTGCGCTGAATTAAAGCACGTTATTTCAATAAATTAAGCGTCCCGAAACTGCTTCACCGGGGCGCAGTAAAATAACCGTAAGCGGTTAATAGCGAAGCTATTTTAAAAACAGGCGTAATAAGCGGGTGCTACTATTAAAAAGATGCATTTTTGTCGCCGCCCGTAAACTATGAGTCAAAAAACTAAAGTCACTATGCGCCATATTGCGGCCCGCTCCGGCGTGTCGCAATCTACCGTTTCCCTTATTTTAAACGGTTCGCAGAGCGTAAAGCTTTCGGAAGCGACGCGGGAGAAAGTTTCGCGCATCGCCCGGGAAATGGGTTACGTGCATAAAGCGTTGGCCCGCGTCAGCGCCATAGACAAAATCGCGTTTATCTTTAACGGATTAATTAACAGCGAACCGTTCAGCGAAGCCATCTACTCCGCCCAGCAGGCGGCGTGGCAGCACAACAAGCTACTGGCTATTTTTGATATGAAAAACGAGCCGGCGCACTGTGCGGCGCTGGAAGAGGAAATCCGCCGCGGCGGCTATCAGGGGCTGATATTCGCCTCCTGCTTCACCGCGCTGCTGCCGCCCTTGTTCGCCAATCTCTCTATTCCCGTGGTGTTGCTGAACGGCTATTGCCCGGAGCGTCCCGATCTTCCCTGTATTTTACCCGCCGATAAAATCGGCGCCTATAAAGCCACCCGCCATTTGCTCCAGCAGGGTTATCAACGCATCGCTATTCTTACCGGGGAAGATCAAACGGCTAACGATCGTATTTACGGCTACCGTCAGGCGTTAATTAACCACGATATTTTCCCGGACGATCGCTATATTCAGGCGACCGGCCCTTCGCCAAAATCCGCTTATCAAAAGACACTGGATTTACTCGCTTTTTCACCGCCGCCGGAAGCCATTTTTTGCAGCAGCGATTATATTGCCCTGGGCTGTTATCAGGCGATCCTCTCAAAGGGATTGCGCATTCCGCATGATATTGCCGTGATTGGCTACAATAATCAGAGCCTGTCGCCAGAATTAATTCCGGAACTCAGCACGGTGGATTTATCTTATCGGGAGATGGGAAAAATGGCGCTCACCACCCTGTTAACCCTGACCCGACGGCAACCGCTGCTGGATAAAATCATGAAAGTGGAAGGCGAATTAATTGTCCGCCAGTCCTCGCTGCGGCCGCGCCGCCCGGCGTTGTAACGTTCTCACCTGCCAGAAAAAGCTTTTGCGCAAACGGACAGAGACTGATACCCCCACATTAGCTGGCACTTTCTCATTAAAGTTCAGCGGCTTCGGGCTGTAAAGTTATCCAGGAAAATGGAAATTGTACAAGCTTGCGACTACGTTTATGGACATAACCACAGCCATGCCTCAGTTCAGGAGCCGCGACGATGACAGGCACCCCCGACGAAGCCTTACGCCATGACTGCGAACTGCAGAGTATGCGCAAAACTATTGAAAACCGTCTGGATTCGCTGCTGCCGCAGACGGAAGAAAACGATCTGGTGACGCAAGCGATGCGCGACGCGACGCTTGCGCCAGGCAAACGCATCCGCCCTCTTCTGATGCTGCTGGCGGCGCGCGACTTAGGCTGCGCACCCGCCCATCCCGGCCTGCTCGACCTCGCCTGCGCCGTAGAGATGATCCACGCCGCCTCGCTGACGCTTGACGATATCCCCTGTATGGATAACGCCGCGATGCGCCGCGGTCGCCCGACTATTCACCGCAAATTTGGCGAGAACGTGGCGATCCTCGCCGCGGTCGCGCTGCTCAGCAAGGCGTTCGGCGTGGTCTCGTCGGCAGAAGGATTGTCAGACGCCGGACGCGCCCAGGCGGTGAGCGAACTTTCCGCAGCCGTCGGCACTCAGGGACTGGTGAAAGGGCAGTATCAGGACCTGCGTGAAGGCTGTGAGCCGCGCAGCACCGAGGCGATTCACACCACTAACGATCTCAAAACCGGCGTGCTGTTCAGCGCTTCGTTGCAGTTAGCGGCCATCGCCGCCAACGCCTCCGTCGCGGCGCGCAACCGCCTTCGCAGCTTCGCGCTTGATTTCGGCCAGGCGTTTCAGTTGCTTGACGACCTTATCGACGGCCTCGCCACCACCGGTAAGGACATGAACAAAGATGCAGGGAAATCCACGCTGGTCTCCGTGCTTGGCAACGACCGCGTGCACCAGCGCCTGCGCGAACACCTGCGCCGCGCCGACGAGCATCTGGCGTTTGTTTGCAGCCATGGCGCGGCGACCCAGCAGTTTATGCACAGCTGGTTCAACCAGCAGCTGGCGGTTCACCCTGCCTTTATGACGGCTCCTCCGCTCTGCCAGCGGTAAACTATGCCGCTCAGTCATGATAATAACGACGTAACCCTACCGGAGCAGTCATGAAGGAAGAACTCATCCAACGCAAGAACGATCATCTGGATATCGTTCTTGACCCTTTGCGGGCGACCAACAAAGCGACCACCGGCCTGGAACGCTGGCGCTTTGAACACTGCGCCCTGCCGGAACTCGATCTCGACAGCGTTAACCTTGAAACCATGCTGTTTGGCAAAACGCTGAAGGCGCCGGTGCTGATTAGCTCCATGACCGGCGGCGCGCAGCGGGCACAGCATATCAACCAGCATCTGGCCCAGGCGGCGCAAACGCTGGGGCTGGCGATGGGCGTCGGCTCGCAGCGCGTGGCGCTGGAAGCGCAGAACGATTTTGGCCTGACGGGCGAGCTGCGCCGCGTCGCGCCGGATATCCCGCTGCTGGCGAACCTCGGGGCAGCGCAAATCGCAGGCCCCGGCGGCGTGGCTTACGCGCGCCGGGCGGTGGAGATGATTGAAGCGGACGCGCTGATTATTCACCTCAACCCGCTTCAGGAAGCCCTGCAAAACGGCGGCGACCGCGATTGGCGCGGGGTGCTGGCGGCCATTCGCCAGACGGTCGACGCGCTTGGCGTGCCGGTGGTGGTGAAAGAGGTCGGCGCCGGGCTTTCGCTGCCGGTCGCCAAACAGCTGATCGATGCGGGCGTCGCGATGCTGGACGTTGCGGGCGCAGGCGGCACCAGCTGGGCTGCGGTGGAGGGCGAACGCGCCGCCACCCCGCGCCAGCGGGCCATCGCCATGGCGTTTGCCGACTGGGGCATTCCCACTGCGCAGGCGCTGCGCGACCTGCACGACGCGCTGCCCGATACCCCGCTTATCGCCTCCGGCGGTATTACCAACGGCATCGAGGCCGCTAAGGCGCTGCGCCTCGGCGCCCATCTGGTGGGCCAGGCGGCGGCGGTGCTCGGCAGCGCCAACACTTCGGCGCAAGCCGTTATCGACCATTTCGAGGTGCTGATTGAACAGCTGCGGGTAACCTGCTTTTGTACCGGCAGCGCGGACCTGGTGGCGCTGCGCGCCGCGCCGCTGATTGCGGTATCGCGGGACGCATGAGCCATTACGCCGTTATCGCCCCGCCCTTTTACAGCCACGTGAAGGCGCTGGAGGCGCTGGCCGTCGCGCTTGTGGAGCGTGGCCATCGCATCACCTTTATTCATCAGAGCGAAGCGCGCCCCCTGCTGGGCGACCCGCGTCTCGCCTTTTACGCCGTGGGCGAACATACGCACGGCCCCGGCAGCCTGCCGCGATCGCTGCGCCTGCTGGCGCGGCCGAACGGCCTCTCGCTCTTTCGCCTTATCAACAACCTGGCGGGCATTACCGACATGCTCTGCCGGGAACTGCCCGACGCGCTAAAAACGCTGGAGGTGGACGGACTGATTGTCGACCAGATGGAGCCTGCGGGCGCGCTGGCGGCGGAAGCCGCCGGGCTGCCGTTTGTCTCGGTCGCCTGCGCCCTGCCGGTAAATCGCGAGCCGGGGCTGCCGCTACCGGTAATGCCTTTTGATTATGCCGCCAGCGAGCGGGCGCGCCGCACCTATCAGGCGAGCGAACGCATCCACGACTGGATGATGCGCCGCCAGAATGCGGTGCTGGCGCGCCATGCCGAAGAGCTGGGCCTTGCGCCGCGGCGCGGGCTGCATGAGTGGCTGTCGCCCCGGGCGCAAATCAGCCAGACGCTGCCGTCGCTCGATTTTCCCCGACAGCGGTTGCCGGCCTGTTTTTACGCCGTTGGGCCGCTGCGCCCGCCCGCCGCGAGCGAACCTTCAGAGGCGCGACGCGCCGCCGCGCCGCTAGTCTTCGCCTCGCTGGGTACGCTTCAGGGCCACCGTTTCGGGCTGTTTAAAAAAATAACCCGCGCCTGTCGGCGGCTTGGCGCAGAACTGGTGATAGCCCACTGCGGCGGGCTGACCGCCGCGCAGGAGGAGAAGCTGCGCGCGCTCGGCGCAAGCCAGGTGGTCGATTTCACCGATCAGCCCGCCATCATTCGCGAAGCGCAGGCCGTTATCACCCACGGCGGCTTTAATACCGTGCTGGATGCGGTGACGGGCAATACGCCTATCCTCGCGCTGCCGATAGCCTTCGATCAACCTGGCGTGGCGGCGCGGGTCGTCTACAGCGGCATTGGCGAGCGCGTTTCCCGCTTCGCCACCCGCGACACGCTTGCCCGCCAGCTGCAAAAGGTGCTGACGGAGCCGCGCTACCGTCAGCGGCTCGCCGAGGTTCGCGAGGATCTGAAGCGCGCAGGCGGCGTGACGCTTGCCGCCACGCTCACCGAAGCGGCACTGGGCGGTACGAAGGAGACGCTATGAAGCCGCAATGGGATGTGATTCTGGTGGGCGCGGGACTGGCGAACGGGCTTATCGCCTGGCGTCTTCACCAGCGCCAGCCGCACCTTAAGGTCTTGCTGCTCGAAGCCGGGCCGCAGGCGGGCGGCAACCACACCTGGTCTTTCCACGAACAGGACCTCACGCCGGAGCAGCTCGCCTGGATCTCGCCGCTGGTGGCGCACCGCTGGCAGGGTTACGACGTGCGCTTTCCTGCCCGTGAGCGCACGCTGCCGGGCGGCTACCTGACTATCACTTCCGACCATTTCGCCCATCAGCTTCGTCAGAAGCTTCACGCGGCGCTGCGCTGCAACGTATCGGTTATTCGCGTGGCGCCCGACGAAGTGGCGCTGGATAACGGCGAGCGGCTCACCGCCCGCGCGGTTATCGACGGCCGCGGCCCGCTGCTGGATGACCATATCGCTTGCGGTTACCAGGCGTTTATCGGCCAGCAGTGGCGGCTCTCAGCCCCCCACGGCCTTGAGCACCCCATCCTGATGGACGCCACGGTCGACCAGCAGCAGGGTTATCGCTTCGTCTATACCCTGCCGCTTTCGCCTGACACGCTGTTGATTGAAGACACGTACTACACCGACCACCCGGAGATAAACCAGGCGCAGGCGCGGGCCAATATTCACGCCTATGCCGCCGCCCAGGGCTGGCGGCTGGAGAGCCTGCAACGGGAGGAGCGCGGCTGCCTGCCCATTACGCTTGCCGGCAACCCTCGCGCTTTCTGGCGCAGCAAAGCGGGCCAGCCCTGCAGCGGCCTGCGCGCCGGGCTGTTTCACGCCACGACGGGCTATTCATTGCCGCAGTCGGCGCAGCTTGCCGACCTGCTCGCCTGGCAAACCGATTTTTCGCACCCCTCGCTTTACGCGCTTATCGCCAGCCACGCGCAGAAGCAGTGGCGGCGGCAGCGCTTCTTTCGCCTGCTTAACCGCATGCTGTTTCTCGCCGGGCGGCCTGAGCAACGCTGGCGGGTGATGGCGCGTTTTTATGGCCTGAGCGACGGGCTTATCGCCCGCTTTTACGCCGGGCGGCTCACGCCCGCCGATATGGCGCGCCTTCTCAGCGGCAAACCGCCGGTGCCCGTCGGCGAGGCGATGCTGGCGATACTTAAACAACCGCTGCGGCAACGAGGACGATGAGGACGATAATGGAAAAGACAATTGTGATAGGCGCCGGTTTTGGCGGCCTGGCGTTAGCCATCCGGCTACAGGCGGCGGGCATCCCCACACTGTTGCTGGAGCAGCGCGACAAGCCCGGCGGACGCGCCTACGTCTACGAAGACCAGGGATTCAAATTCGACGCCGGCCCGACGGTCATCACCGACCCGAGCGCGATAGAAGAGCTCTTCACGCTGGCGGGCAAAAAGATGGCCGATTATGTTGAGTTGCTGCCGGTCACGCCCTTTTATCGCCTCTGCTGGGAGTCGGGCAAGGTGCTGGATTACGACAACGACCAGCAGAAGCTTGAGGCGCAAATTACGCGCTTTAACCCAAAGGATGTGGAAGGTTACCGTCAGTTTCTCGCCTATTCGCAGGCGGTGTTTAAAGAGGGCTACCTGAAGCTTGGCACGGTGCCGTTTCTCTCGTTTCGCGACATGATGAAAGCGGGCCCGCAGCTGGCGCGGCTTCAGGCCTGGCGCAGCGTGTATGGCGTGGTATCGAAGTTTATCGAAGATGACTATTTACGCCAGGCGTTCTCGTTTCATTCGCTGCTGGTGGGCGGCAACCCCTTCGCCACCTCCTCTATCTACACGCTTATCCACGCGCTGGAGCGGGAATGGGGCGTCTGGTTCGCCCGCGGCGGCACCGGCGCGCTGGTGCAGGGGCTGGTGCGCCTGTTTGAAGATCTCGGCGGCGAGCTGGTGCTGAACGCGAAGGTAAAACGCATCGAGGCTGCCGGTTCGCGGGTGACTGGCGTGACGCTGGAGGATGGCCGCACCTTTCCGGCCTCAGCCGTCGCGTCTAACGCTGACGTTATCAATACCTACCAGAAGCTGCTCGGCCACCACCCCGCCGGGGCGCAGCGCGCCAACAAGCTTAAGCGCAAGCGAATGAGCAACTCGCTGTTCGTGCTCTATTTCGGCCTCAATAAACAGCATACCCAGCTTGCGCACCACACCGTCTGTTTCGGCCCGCGTTATAAGGCGCTGATTCATGAAATTTTTAACAGCGACCGGCTGGCCGATGATTTCTCGCTTTATCTGCACGCCCCTTGCGTAACTGACCCTTCTCTCGCGCCGCCCGGCTGCGGCAGCTATTACGTGCTGGCGCCGGTGCCGCACCTGGGCCGCGCCGACATCGACTGGGCGGTGGAAGGCCCGCGCCTGCGCGAGCGTATTTTCGATTACCTGGAGCAGCGCTACATGCCAGGCCTGCGCGACCAGCTGGTGACGCACCGCATCTTTACGCCGTTTGATTTCCGCGACCAGCTCGACGCCCATGTAGGCTCCGCCTTTTCCATCGAGCCGCTGCTGACCCAGAGCGCCTGGTTTCGCCCGCACAACCGCGACGCGCACTTCGCCAACCTTTACCTCGTTGGCGCAGGCACCCATCCGGGCGCTGGCGTGCCCGGCGTGATCGGCTCGGCGAAAGCCACGGCGGGGCTCATGCTGGAGGCGCTGGCGAAATGAATCAACCGCTATTAAACCACGCCACCCAGACCATGGCCGCAGGCTCAAAAAGCTTTAACACGGCGGCGAAGCTGTTCGACGCCGAAACCCGCCGCAGCGTGCTGATGCTCTATACCTGGTGCCGCCACTGCGATGACGTGATAGACGACCAGACGCTGGGGTTCGCCTCAGGCGCCGTCGCAGAGGCGAGCATTGAACAGCGCCTGGCGGAACTCCAGCGCTTGACCCGTCGCGCTTACCGGGGCGAGCGGATGAGCGACCCGGCCTTCGCCGCCTTTCAGGAGGTGGCGCTTGCCCACGCCATTCCCGAGCGGCAGGCGCTGGACCACATCGAAGGCTTCGCCATGGACGTGCGCGGCGAGCGTTACGAAACGATTGAAGACACGCTGCGCTACTGCTACCACGTGGCGGGCGTCGTGGGGCTGATGATGGCGCGGGTGATGGGCGTGCGCGACGAGGCGGCGCTGGACCAGGCCTGCGACCTGGGGCTGGCGTTCCAGCTTACCAACATTGCGCGCGATATTGTGGAGGACGCCCGGAACGGGCGCTGCTACCTGCCTGCCCGCTGGTTGCACGACGCGGGGCTGACGCAGCAGAACTTCGCCGCGCCGGAGAACCGGCAACGGCTTGCCTTGATTGCCCGCCGTCTGGTGGAAGAAGCGGAGCCTTATTACCGCTCGGCGAAAGCGGGCCTGGGCGCGCTGCCGCTGCGCTCGGCGTGGGCCATCGCCACCGCCCGCAGCGTGTACCGGGAAATTGGCGTGAACGTGGTGAAAGCGGGGCCGCGAGCCTGGGACCGGCGGCAGGGCACCAGCAAAACCAGAAAACTCACTCTGCTGATTTCGGCGGCAGGTCTTGCGCTCGGCTCTCGCTCTGCGCGACAGGTTTCCCGTCCCGCCGGGCTCTGGCGGCGTCCGCTTTAGGTTTGCGCCCGTGACGGCGGCGCAGCTCCGCCTGCAACGCTTCCGGCTTCGCCGCGTAGAGAAAACCGAAGGAGACGCACCCCTCTTTGCCATTCACCGCGTGGTGCAGCCGGTGCGCCTGGTAAAGCCGCTTAAGGTAGCCGCGGCGCGGAATGTAGTTAAACGGCCAGCGGCGGTGCACCAGCCCGTCGTGCACGAGGAAATAGAACAGCCCGTAGAGCGTCATGCCTGCGCCAAGCCATTGCAGCGGCCACCAGCCCGCTGTTCCCAGCGCGATCAGCACGATGGCGAGCAGCGCGAACACCACCGCGTAGAGATCGTTGACCTCAAACCAGCCGTGGCGCGGCTCGTGGTGCGAACGGTGCCAGCCCCATCCCCAGCCGTGCATGATGTATTTATGGGCAAGCGTCGCCACTATCTCCATCAGGCAAAATGTCGTGATGACGATAAGCGTATTCCACAGCACAAGCATACTTTCTCCCGTTCAGTGCGCCAGAGGCAGTCCCTGCATGGAGGGTAGTTCATCCCGCCAATTAAGCCACTTTTCCGCGCGGCTTCCTTAAGGCTACACTGGCGAAAACCCCTTACCGGAACGCATTATGGGCTTACTTTCCAGCCAGCACGGCGGCAACACCCGCGAGGCGGCGGCGCTTTACGGCGTTGATGAAGCGGAGCTGCTCGACTTCAGCGCCAATATCAACCCGCTCGGCATGCCCGGCTCGCTGCGACAGGCGATTGTCGATAACCTTGCGCTGGCGGAGCGCTACCCGGACGTGGAGTACCAGGCGCTGCATGCGCGGCTGGCGGCTCACCACCGCATTCCTCTCTCGTGGGTGCTGGCGGGCAACGGCGAGACGGAGCTGATATTCGCGCTCGCGGCATGGCTTGCGCCTCGCCGGGCGCTGCTGGTGACGCCCGGGTTTGCTGAATATCGCCGCGCCCTGGAAAAAGTGGGCTGCGATATTATCGATTATCCGCTGACGGAAGCGAACGGCTGGCAAATTGACGAAGCGTTTTTTGAGGCGCTGACGCCCGACCTCGACTGCCTGTTTCTCTGCACGCCCAATAACCCCACCGGCCTGTTGCCCGATGACGCGCTGATCAAGGCGATTGTGAAGCGTTGCGGTGAGCGTGGCATCACGCTGATTGTCGATGAAGCGTTTCTGGATTTCGTACCGCAGGCGCCGGGGCTTATCCCCGTGCTGGCGGAATGTCCTCACGTCTGGGTGCTGCGCTCGCTGACTAAGTTCTTCGCTATTCCCGGCCTGCGGCTCGGTTATCTGGCCTGCGCCGACGAGCAGGCGGTCGCCGCCCTTCGCGCCCGCCGCGAACCCTGGAGCATCAACGCTTTCGCCGCGCTGGCGGGCGAAGTGCTGTTTGCAGATAGCGAATACCTCGCCGCCACTTTTGCATGGCTCAACCGCGAGCGTCCCTGGCTTTATGCAGAACTGGCGAAGCTTGCGGGGATAACGGTCTGGCCGGGCGCGGCCAACTACCTCTTTTTACGCTGCGACGCGCCCGGGCTGGACTTACAGGCCGCGCTGCTGGCAAAGCGCATTTTAATCCGCAGCTGCGCCAACTACCCGGGGCTCGACGCCCGCTACTATCGCGTCGCCGTGAAATCCCGTGAGGCCAACGCGGCGCTGATCGCGGCGCTTAAGCAAGTGTTGGCAGGCTAACCCGGCAACACAATGTTGCTGCCGGCGAGCGTGCCCATGTTGTCGTATACCGCGCAGGCGGCGTCCACCAGGTGCATCGCCAGCGCCGCGCCGCTGCCTTCGCCAAGGCGCATATCCATATTGAGGTAAGGTGTGAGCTTAAGCTCATCAAGCGCGATTTGCGCCCCTTTTTCCGCCGACAGATGGGAAGGAATTAAGTAGTCATGCAGCGCGGGCGCAATGCGGCAGGCGGCGAGCGCCGAGGCATACGAGAGAAAACCGTCCAGCACCACCGGCAGCCCGCACGAGGCCGCGCCGAGCATGACGCCCGCCATGCCGAGCAGGTCAAACCCACCCACTTTCGCCAGCACCTCCACGCCGTCGCGCGCGTCCGGCTGGTTGACTGCAATCGCCCGGCGCACCACCTCGACTTTATGATGCAGCCTCTCCTGCGGGTAGTTAGCGCCAATGCCCACTACGGTCTCCGGGTCGCGGTTCGCCAGTACGCTGATGATAGCGGCGGCGGGCGTGGTGTTGCCCATGCCGAGCTCCCCCACGCCGAACAGCCGCACGCCCTGCGCCGCCAGTTCGCGAGCGTGGTTTGCGCTCGCCAGCAGCAACTGTTCCGCCACCTCACGCCGCATCGCCGGGCCGCGGGCAATATTGCCGGTGCCGCGCGCCACCTTAAGCGAGGCGATGCCCGCCAGCGGCTCGCAGTCGATGCCAATATCCACCACGTGCACTTTCGCGCCGACATTCGCCGCAAGTACGCAGACGCCAGTGTGGTTTTGCATCATGTTCAGCGCCTGAATGGCGGTGATCGCCTGCGGCGACACGGTTATCTGCTCTTCGTAAACGCCGTGGTCGGCGCACATCACCACAATCGCTTTTTGCGACACATCGGGACGCCCCCCAAAGCCTGGCATCGCCGCCAGCTGCACCGCCAAATCCTCAAGCCGCCCAAGGCTGCCGGTGGGCTTCAGCAGGCCGTCGATATGCCGCCGGGCGCGCAGAGCGGCCTCGTGGTCGGGAGCGGGAATGGCGTTAATCAGTGAATCGAGAGTTTGCATAAGTCTGCCCGTCGCGCCGGCTCACAGCAGCGCCAGTAAAAAGAAAAGTTCGCCCAGCTCAATGGCCGCGCCGAGGGTGTCGCCCGTCTGTCCGCCCAGCGTGCGGTTAAGCGCAAGACCGAGCAGATAAACAATGACAAGCGTCAGCGCAAAGGCGATAAGCCCGGGCCCCTGCAACAGCAGCGCGCAGAGCAGCACGCCGAGCGCAAGCGTAACCCCGCACTGCCTGCCCGTTATCTTGCCGATAAACAGATTGCCGAGCCCCTGCTCCCGGGCGTAGCGCTGACGATACATCAGCAGCACGCAGGCGCTTCTGCCCGCCGCGCAGGCGCAGGCCAGCGCAGGCAGCATCGCGCCGCCGCGCAGCGCCAGTTCGTTCACCACCAGCACTTTGCCGAGCAGCACGAAAATCAGCCCCAGGCCGCCATGCGTGCCGAGACGGCTGTCGCGCATGATCTCCAGCATCCGTTCGCGGTTGCGGGCGGAAAAGACGCCGTCGCAGGTATCCGCCAGCCCGTCGAGGTGAAACCCGCCCGTGAGCAAAGCAAGCGCCAGCACGCTGAAGAGCGCCGCCAGCGGCGTGCCGCACAGGTGCTCCAGCATCAGAAACACCAGGCCGCCGATGGCGCCGAGCAGCAATCCCACCAGCGGAAAGAAAAAGACGCCGCGGACATACTGCTCCGCCTCCAGCCCCTGCGACCAGCGCACGGGCACTGGCAAACGACTCATAAAGGCGAGAGTGGCAAAAAATAGACGCATCATTTGATTTTGACTCCAATCCCGGAAACCACCAGCCAGACCTCGTGCGCCGCCTGCGCCAGCCGCTGGTTTACCCTGCCTGCAATATCACGGAAATGGCGCGCCAGCCGGTTTTCCGGCACGATGCCCATCCCCACCTCATTCGTCACCAGAATGACCGGCGCGGGACACCGCTCGCAGGCGTGAATAAGCGCCGTTATCTCACGCTCGATTTCCGCCTCAATGGCTGCGTAATCCCACGTTTCTTCTGCCGTATCGCCGACAAACGCGAACAACACGTTGCTGATAAGCGTGGTAATGCACTCCAGCAGCACCACTTCCTGCGGGTCGTTGCGCGGCGTGATGACGCGGTCCAGCTCGCGCCAGGCCTCCAGCGTGCGCCAGTGAGCCGGGCGGCTTTGCTGGTGATGGCGCACCCGCACCGCCATCTCCTCATCCATCACCTGCGAGGTGGCGATGTAAAGCACCCGCTCGCCCGCCTGGGCGGCAAGGGTTTCGGCGTGGCGGCTTTTGCCGCTTCGCGCGCCGCCGGTAATCAGCTTCATCATTCTGGCTCCTGATGCTCGCGCATGATCTGATAAATTTTCGTGATATCAATATGCTCGCGCATGGCGCTCGCCAGCCGGTCGAACTGCTGCGACTTCCAGGCGGCGTAGTCCGGCGCGTCGCCGTCAAAAGGCGCAAGCCCTTTACACCGCCGCAGGCCGTCAAGCAGGGCGCGGGTGAAAGCGCCGCTATCGAAAAGGCCGTGCAGGTAGCTGCCCATCACCAGGCCGTCTGCGCTTACCGCGCCGTCGCGTTTGTCTTCTCCCAGCCGTGCGAAGGGCTGCGTCGTTTTACCGAGGGTGGTTTCGCCCATATGGATTTCGTAGCCCTGCAGCGCGAGGCCGCTGACGCAAGCCAACATCCCCGGCAGCGTCAGGCTCTCGCCATACACCCGCAGGGTGGTTTTTTCCTGGGCGAAACGGGTGGCGACATCCAGCAGCCCAAGCCCCTGCGCCGCGCCGAGGCCTGACTCCACCTCATCGATAATCTCCCCGCCCAACATCTGGTAGCCACCGCAGATGCCGATGACCGGCACACGCTTTTTATGTTGCGCGATCAGCGCGTCGGCAAGACCGCTTTCGCGCAGCCATTGCAGGTCGCCAAGGGTATTTTTGCTGCCGGGGAGGATGAGCAAATCCGCGCCCGCCAGGTCATGAGCGCGGGAGGCATAGCGCACCCGCGCATCCGGCTGCGCCGCCAGCGCGTTGAAATCGGTAAAGTTGGCGATGTGCGGCAACTGCACGACGACAATATTCAGCTCGCGCTTGTCGCTATGCGCATATTTGCCGCGCTGGAGCGCCACGCCATCTTCATCTTCAAGGTCGATATCCAGCCAGGGCATCACGCCCACCACCGGCACGCCGGTCAATGCTTCGATTTGTTCGATTCCGGACGTTAATAACGCCACGTCGCCGCGAAACTTATTGATGATGACGCCTTTCACTCGCCAGCGCTCATGCTCCTGCAAGAGCGCCAGCGTGCCATAGATGGCGGCGAACACGCCGCCGCGGTCGATATCCGCCACCAGCAGCACCGGGCAGCAGGCCATCTCCGCCATGCCCATATTGACGATATCCCGGTCGCGCAGGTTGATCTCCGCCGGGCTGCCCGCCCCTTCCAGCACTATCGCGTCATAGTCCGCCGCCAGCGACTGATAGACCTCGCGCACCCGGGCGCGCAGCTCGGTTTTAAAATGGTGATAGCTCACCGCGTCCATGTTTTTCGCCACTCGTCCCATCAGCACCACCTGCGCCTGGCGGTCGCTGGTGGGCTTGAGCAGCACCGGGTTCATACGCACGTCCGGCGCGATGTTCGCCGCTTCCGCCTGGAAAATCTGCGCGCGGCCCATCTCTTTGCCGTCCGGCGTGATGCCGGAATTGAGCGACATGTTTTGCGCTTTAAAGGGCGCCACCTTCAGGCCGTCCTGGTAAAAAATCCGGCACAGCCCGGCGGCCAGCACGCTTTTGCCGACGTCCGAGGCGGTGCCCTGCAACATGATGGCGAGGCTCATCGCGCCTCCCGGGTAACATTACGCATGCTTGCGCTCCTTAATGACGTTACGCGCCGCTGAAGGTCAGGCGCAGCAGGGCGAACAGCAGCAGCGCCAGCGTCGAGGCGATAAGCATTAACCGCACCGAGCGGGGAATATCCTCCACCGCAACCTCGCGCCGGGCGTCACCTATCCACGGTTTTTCCACCCATTCGCCAAAGTAACGGTTCGGCCCGCCGAGGCGAATGCCGAGCGCCCCGGCGACCGTGGCTTCGGGCCAGGCGCAGTTAGGGCTGCTGTGCTGGTAACGGTCGCGCCAGCCGATGCGCAGCGCGGCGGCCGGGTTAAGGCGGCAAAGGGCGGCGGCGCAGGTGAGCAATAACCAGCTTATCCGCGCCGGGAAAAAGTTCGCCGCGTCGTCCATGCGGGCGGAGACCATGCCGATATGCCGATATTTTTCATTCTTATAACCCACCATTGAATCAAGCGTGTTTACCGCTTTGTAGGCCATCATCAGCGGCGCGCCGCCGAGCAGCAGGAAAAAGAGCGGCGCGATAACGCCGTCGACGCTGTTTTCCGCCACCGTCTCCACCACGGCGCGGGTGATGTGCGGCGCGTCGAGTTGCGAGGTGTCGCGCCCGACGATGCGTGAAAGCTGCTGGCGGCTGCGCGCAAGCGAGCCTGAACGCAGCGCCCGTTCCACGCCGCGCGCTTCATCGGCAAGGCAGCGTGCGGCAAGGGAGGTGTAAATCATCCAGACCTCCAGCAGCCAGCCGAGCCACGGGTGGACGGCCTGCGCCGCTTTTACCGCGCCGAACGCCGCGGCGAAAGTTACGCCCACCACCACCAGCCACAGCAGCGCGCCGCCTGCCCGAAGCTCTCGCGGCGAATGGCAACGGGCGCGAATGCGGTTTTGCGTAAAGGAGATGAGCGTGCCCATCCAGCGTACCGGGTGAGGCCAGCGCGGCGGGTCGCCAAGCAGCAGATCGAGAGCAAACGCGATAAACCAGGCAAGCAGCGTCACTGGCGCGCACCTGATAACGGAAAAAAACAGAGGTGGTATACCGCTGACAACATCGGCCTTCCTTATTGGCGGGGCATCAGCCGCAAAAAGACAACTTCCGCCGCCAGGATGAGAAGCAAAAATCTTGCCTCAGCAACGGGTCGGTATACCAATCTTTTTTCAGAAAAAACAATAAAAACCCACTTTCAGGTGATGAACGCTCACGCGGCGGAATAGACGGGCGCGCCTGCCGGCCTGGCTTACGGCGCCTGGCCTTTGGCCCGGCCCTGCCGCTGGCGGTTTCAGAACGCGGGCAAAATGAAGAGGTTCGACTGGCAGGCGGCAAACGGTGAAAATCCGCAGTGTCGTCAACGCGGTGAGCGAAGCCTTCGCGCCGCACGCGCCGCCTTTTCCTGTCGATCAGATGAAAGCTTCGCCCCTGTCAATTTCCTAAAACGCGGCCGTAACGGCCGCTTCCGGCCCTTTACGGCGCATTTTGACGCTTTTTCGCGTGATATGAATCACATTACTTACCCCCGTTCTGCGGCTGGTTAACCGCTTGTCCGGCTATACGACCATTCAGTCTGGCTATATTGCCGCTTAAGGATTTCTTACCCCGCCATTCCGGTCGTTTTGTCATCATAGACAGCATGGCAAAAGCCTCGCTTTTTTTCTTACCTCCGGTGCGGCAACGGATTTCTGCCGTGAATGTACTTACGTCTGACAAACAGGTTCTTCCATGAACGCAAAAACACTTTTTAAGCACTTGCCCTGGCTTGTCCTGGGAATAATTGGTGCGTTCTGCCTCGCTATCGTCGCCCTGCGACGCGGCGAGAGCGTGAGCGCGCTGTGGATTGTGGTGGCTTCGGTCTCCGTTTACCTGGTGGCTTACCGCTACTACAGCCTCTATATCGCCAGCAAGGTGATGAAGCTCGACCCGACGCGCTCCACCCCTGCGGTTATCAATAACGACGGTCTGAACTACGTGCCGACCAACCGCTACGTGCTGTTCGGCCACCACTTCGCCGCTATCGCAGGCGCGGGCCCGCTGGTAGGCCCGGTGCTGGCGGCGCAGATGGGCTATCTGCCCGGCACGCTCTGGCTGCTGGCGGGCGTGGTGCTGGCAGGCGCGGTGCAGGACTTCATGGTGCTGTTCATCTCCTCCCGCCGCAACGGCGCTTCGCTTGGCGAGATGATTAAAGAAGAGATGGGCCCGGTGCCCGGCACCATCGCGCTGTTCGGCTGCTTCCTCATCATGATTATTATCCTGGCGGTGCTGGCGCTGATCGTGGTGAAAGCGCTGGCGGAAAGCCCGTGGGGCGTCTTTACCGTCTGCTCAACGGTGCCGATCGCGCTGTTTATGGGTATCTACATGCGCTTCCTGCGTCCGGGTCGCGTGGGCGAAGTTTCCGTTATCGGCATCGTGCTGCTGGTCGCCTCCATCTGGTTTGGCGGCGTGATTGCCCATGACCCGTACTGGGGCCCGGCGCTGACCTTTAAAGACACCACCATCACCTATGCGCTGATAGGCTACGCGTTTATCTCCGCGCTGCTGCCGGTATGGCTTATCCTCGCGCCTCGCGACTATCTCGCGACGTTCCTGAAAATCGGCGTTATTGTCGGCCTCGCGATTGGCATCGTCATTCTGAACCCGCAGTTGAAAATGCCGGCGATGACGCCATTTATTGACGGCACTGGCCCGCTGTGGAAAGGCGCGCTGTTCCCGTTCCTGTTTATCACCATCGCCTGCGGCGCGGTTTCCGGCTTCCATGCGCTGATCGCCTCCGGCACCACGCCGAAGCTGCTCGCCAATGAAACCGATGCGCGCTTTATCGGCTACGGCGCGATGCTGATGGAATCGTTCGTAGCGGTGATGGCGCTGGTGGCGGCGTCTATCATCGAACCGGGTCTCTACTTCGCCATGAACACCCCGCCTGCGGGCCTCGGCTTCACCATGCCGAACCTGCATGAACTGGGCAGCGCCAACGGTCCGGCGATCATGGCGCAATTGCAGGACGTCACGGCCCACGCGGCGGCGACCGTCAGCTCCTGGGGCTTTGTGATTTCTCCGGAACAGATCCTGCAAACCGCGAAAGACATCGGCGAGCCTTCCGTGCTGAACCGCGCAGGCGGCGCGCCGACGCTGGCGGTAGGCATCGCGCACGTGTTCCACAAAATCATCCCGGCGGCCGACATGGGCTTCTGGTATCACTTCGGCATTCTGTTCGAAGCGCTGTTTATCCTCACCGCGCTGGACGCAGGCACCCGCTCCGGGCGCTTTATGTTCCAGGATCTGGTGGGCAACTTCGTGCCGTTCCTGAAGAAGACTGACTCGCTGGTGGCGGGCATTGTGGGCACGGCGGGCTGCGTGGGCCTGTGGGGCTACCTGCTCTACCAGGGCGTGGTGGATCCGCTGGGCGGCGTGAAGAGCCTGTGGCCGCTGTTTGGCATCTCCAACCAGATGCTCGCCTCCGTAGCGCTGATGCTCGGCACCGTGGTGCTGGTGAAGATGAAGCGTACGAAGTACGTCTGGGTGACTATGCTGCCGGCTATCTGGCTGCTTATCTGCACCACCTGGGCGCTTGGCCAGAAGCTCTTTAGCACCAATCCGAAGATGGAAGGCTTCTTCTTCATGGCCAGCGATTACAAAGCGAAAATCCTGGCGGGTGGCGCGGAGTTGACCGCGGAGCAGATCGCCAAAATGAACCATATTATCGTTAACAACTACACCAACGCCGGGCTGAGCATTCTCTTCCTGATCGTGGTTTACAGCATCCTTTTCTATGGCATTCGCACCGCGCTGCAAGCGCTGCGCGCCGACAGGCCTGTGGCGAATGAAACGCCCTATGTGCCAGTGCCTGCCGAAGGGGTAAAAATCTCCTCAGGTCATTAATCGCGACCGTAACGCGCCCCGCCTCCTGCGGGGCGCGTGCTTTATCAGGATAACGCTATGTTTGGTCAATTAGGCGAAGCGGCAAAGTACCTGGGCCAGGCGGCCCGCATGTTGATCGGCATTCCCGACTACGATACCTATGTGCAACACATGAAACAAAACCACCCCGATAAGCCTTGCATGACGTACGATGAGTTTTTCCAGGAGCGTCAGCAGGCGCGTTACGGCGGGAGTGGCAAAGGCGGCATGCGCTGCTGCTGAAATTAACGGGAGAAAGATGATGCAACCTGTAGCGGTAACGCTGTTGACCGGCTTCCTCGGCGCGGGAAAAACCACGCTGCTGCGCCATATTCTTGAGGCCGATCACGGCCAGAAAATCGCAGTTATCGAAAACGAATTCGGCGAGGTGCCGATTGATAACGCCATCATCGGCGACCGCGCCACGCAGATTACAACCCTGAGCAACGGCTGCATCTGCTGTAGCCGTTCCAACGAGCTGGAAGACGCGCTGCTCGACCTGCTCGACAAGCGCGACAGCGGCGAAATCGACTTCGACCGGCTGGTCATTGAGTGCACCGGCATGGCGGACCCCGGCCCCATCATTCAGACTTTTTTCGCCCATGAAACGCTGTGCGAACGCTATGTGTTAGACGGCGTGCTCACGCTGGTTGACGCGGCGCACGCAGAGCAGCAGATGGACCAGTTCACCCTGGCGCAGTCGCAGATTGGCTACGCCGACCGCATTCTGCTCACCAAAACCGACGTGGCGGGGGAAAACGACGCCCTGCTCGCCCGGCTTGCGCGCATCAACGCCCGGGCGCCCATTTATACCGTGATTCATGGCGACATCGACCTCAGCCTGCTCTTTAACGTGCAGGGCTTTATGCTGGAAGAGCGCATCGTGGAGAAAACGCCGCGCTTTCGCTTTATCGCCCCGGCGCAGAACGAGGTCGAATCGATTGTGGTGAATCTGGACTATCCGCTGGCGCTGGATGCGGTCTCGCGCACCATGGAAGGGTTGCTGCTCGATTTCGCCGACCGCCTGCTGCGCTACAAGGGCATGCTGTTTATTGAAGGCGAGCCGCGCCGCCTGCTGTTTCAGGGCGTGCAGCGCCTCTACAGCGCCGACTGGGACCGCGAATGGGCGCAGGATGAACCCCGCCAGAGCACGATTGTTTTTATCGGGCTGCAACTGCCGGAAGAGCAAATTCGCGCAGCCTTCGCGGCGCTGGAGCCGAAAGGTTAACGGCGAAATAATATAATCGCGGCGGCTTGCGGGCCGCCTTTTTTATTACGCGTTTAAATAATATTCGTTGCACCGCGTTTAATTCTGTTAATAAAAAGCGCAACGCGGAAGAAGAGAATAACGACGAATGTTTAGCAGTGCGTTTAACGCGTTCTTTTTAACGGCGACTTACGCCACCGGCTCACCAGCCATTCGAACTCCTGCCAGGTGGTTTCAGAATGAATATATTCCCTTACGGCTTTAATTAATGGCTCCGCATTATTCCATGTTTCCATGACAGTGGCGTAAGAGGTTCGCTTAATCATATTTTCGTTATAAATACCTTCCCGAATGCTGACAGCGACCCGCTCATAAAAATTCAGAATGTATTGCAGCTTAAGGCGCTCCTCTCTCTCCTCAGGGGTAATAGGCGCATCCGGCGCGGGAAACACATAAGAGCGGAAAGATTTTCCAGAAGCATGTACTTTTTTCAATATATACAGCGATTCAAGGTATTCCTTATCTTTTCTGCTTTCGAAAAGAAACGCCGCCGTTTGTGTTTTCTTTGCTGTACGGACGTTATAGACAATAGTTACTGTTGCCACGATAACACCCGTAAATATAATAGCATTACTTATTGCCTGTAGTTCGACAAGATCCATAGTCATAACGTTCATCCATAAAAAGGGCGGGAGCACCCCGCCCTGAAGCAGTTATTTCATAATGTAAAAACCATCAAATTCATCAAATGCCTTTTTCATATGACCTCCTTAAATAATGAGAGAGTGACCGCTTCCCGATAATATTACGTAAACCAATTTGGCGGCGCAAAATAAATTATCACGGCCTGCGAGTCATGCCGCAATTAAATAACCGGCTTTTGCAACGTTTGCCCGCGCCGCGCGTTGCTCCTTGCCAAAAATCATGACCCTGCTCGCGCCGCATTGTGCGAAGTTACAACGATGATGTTGTTTTGTTGATTTTTTGTTGTGAATAAGCCCGCAACTTGCCCGGGCTTCCCTCCTCTAGACTGCTGTCATCGCCATTGAGCTTTGTCAGGAGAGACCCATGAGCAGCACCTCCGCCGACTTTCAGAATTTGTATGAGGCCCTGCGCCGCAGCGCGGAGCGCCGCCCGGACGCGCTGGCGCTGGCGTTTGAAAACGAGCGTTACCGCTACCGCGATTTTTATCAGCGTGTTCAGCAGACCATGGCGCAACTTGCCCACGTCTGGTCATTGCACAAAGGAGACCGCATCGTGCTCGCCTTTGGCAACCGTCCCGCCTTCTGCGAAATTTTCTTCGCCGCGATGGGCCTTGGCATTGAGGTGGTGCCCTTCAGCACCAAGCTCAAACAGGAAGAGGGCGAAGGGCTGGTGGCGCATATCGCGCCGCAGGCGGTTTTTTATGACGCTAACGGCCAGGACTGGCTTTCCCGCACCGAAGGGGCGCGCTGCGTTTCTCTCTCACAGTGGCATGCGCTCGCGCTGCCCGCCGGGGCTTCGGCGCCAGGAGCGCGCGTAAGCCGCAACGATACCGCCGTGATAATGTTTACTTCCGGCACCACCGGCGAGCCGAAAGGCGCGGTGATCACCCACGGCAATCTGCTGTGCGCCGTAGACGCTTACGCTCACGGGCTTTCGCTTGGCGAAAATGACAGCACCGTGCTGGCGGTGCCCATTTATCACATCACCGGCCTTTCCGCCCTGCTGGCGCTGTTCGTCTATCTGGGCGCCGCCATCTGGCTCCAGCTGCGTTTTAATGCGACAGAGGTGATGAACACCGTGCGCGACCAGGGCATCACCTTTCTGCACGGTTCGCCCACGGTCTTTATTCTGCTCTGCCAGGCAGCGAAGGCGCAGAGCGAAGGCGTGCCGCAAACCTGGCCGACGCTGCGCGCCGTCGCCTGCGGCGCAGGACACCTTAACGAAGGGCTGGTGCGCGAGCTTAAAGAGCGCTTTCCCCGCACCACCATTCACCCCATCTATGGCCTGACGGAGACCACCTCCCCCGCCACCATTTTTCGGCAGGATGTCTGGGGCAGCGCCAAAAGCGGCAGCTCCGGGCAGGCGATCCCGGGGCTGGAAATCGCGGTGTGCGACGATAACCAGCAGCCGCTCGGCGTGGAGCAAATCGGCCACATCTGGCTTAAGGGCGATGTGGTGGTAAATGAATACTGGCAGCGCAGCGAGCGCCGCCCCGCCTGTAATCACGCGGGCTGGTTTAATACCGGCGATATCGGCTATCTCGACGCCGATGGCTACCTGTTCATTAAAGATCGCAGCAAAGACATGATTAACCGCGGCGGCGAGAAAATTTACTCCATTGAGCTGGAAAACATTCTTTCTACCTACCGCGGCGTGAAAGAGGTGGCCGTCATCCCCGCCCCCAGCCCGGTTTATGGCGAAGAGCCGGTAGCGTTTATCGTCGCCGACAGCCAGCAGAGCCTGACCAGCGAGGAGATCCTGGGCTGGCTGAAGGCGAAGGTAGCCCGCTTTAAGCTGCCGGCGCGCATTATTTTCACCCGCACTCTGCCGCGCACCCACAACGGCAAAATCAGTAAGCGCCAGCTGCGCGCGCGGCTTGCTGAATACATCCCTTATTTCGCCACGGAGGAGAGAAAGTGAAAGCGACATTTATCAGCGCCGACGCCGCCGCGCGCCTGGTTAAGAACGGCGACACGGTGTGCACCGTCGGCATGACGCTCATCAGCGCGGCGGAATCGATCCTCAAAGCCATCGAAGCGCGCTTTCTGGCGGAGAATACGCCGCGCGACCTGACGCTTGTACACGCCGCAGGCCAGAGCGACCGCCAGCGCGGCAACCAGCACTTCGCCCATCCGGGGCTGGTGACGCGCATTATCGGATCCCACTGGGGCCTTGCCCCGCGCTGGATGGCGATGATCAATAACGACGAGGTGGAAGCCTGGTGCCTGCCGCAGGGCCAGATGGTGCACCTTTACAGCGCGATGGCGGCAGGGCTGCCGGGACGGCTTTCGCAGGTGGGCTTAGGCACCTTTGTTGACCCACGCATTGAAGGCGGGCGCATGAACCGCCGCACCCGCGAGCAGCCGAACCGCGTTGAGCACCATACCTTTCGCGGCGAAGAGTTTCTCTTCTACCCGGCTATTCCGCTGGATGTCGTGATTGTGCGCGGCACGCACGCTGACGAAGACGGCAACCTGACCACCGACGAAGAGGCGATGAAGCTCGAGGTGCTGCCCGCCGTGCTGGCGGCGAAGCGCTACGGCGCAACAGTGCTGGCGCAGGTGAAATACCGCGTGGCGCGCGGTTCGCTGCACCCGAAAAGCGTCACCGTGCCCGGCACATTAATTGACGCCATCGTGGTGTGCGACGAGCCGGAAACCGACCATCGCCAGACCTCCGGCTGGGCCTTCGACCCGTCGCTGTGCGGCGATATCCGGCTGCCGGTGAGCGAAAGCGCGCCGCTGCCGCTCAGCCTGCGCAAGCTGATTGGCCGCATCGCCTGCCGCTACCTGACGCCGGGCTGCGTGATTAACCTCGGCACCGGCATTCCCAACGACGTCATTGGCGCCGTTATTCACGAAGAAGGCGTCGGCGATGCTGTCACCATTACCGTGGAATCCGGCATTTACGGCGGCTTGCAGGCAGGCGGCACCGATTTCGGCATCGGGCGCAACCTCACCGCCATGATAAGCCACCAGGACCAGATGCTTTACTACAACGGCGCCGGGGTGGATATCACTTTTATGGGCGCGGGCGAAATGGACCCCAACGGCCACGTCAACGCCACCCGCCTGGGCGCGTCCTGCCCCGGCGCAGGCGGGTTTATCGATATCACCCAGAACGCCCGTCACGTGGTCTTCTGCTCTTCTTTCACCGCCAAAGGGCTGGAGATCGCCTGTGAAAACGGCGAGCTACGCATCGTGCAGGAAGGCGAAGTGTGCAAGTTCGTCAACGCTGTCGATCAGATCTCTTATAACGGCGAGCTGGCCCGTCAAAAAGGCCAGACGATGCACTACGTTACCGAGCGCGCGGTGTTCGAGCTGCGCCCCGAAGGGCCGGTGTTGGTGGAGATTGCGCCGGGCATCGATCTTGAGCGCGACGTGCTCGCGCAGATGGCGTTCCGCCCGCTTATCGCGTCGGATTTAACTGTGATGGACAGCGCGCTGTTTGAAGAAGCCCCCTGTGGCCTCGCCGCCGCGCTCGCCCGCCACGCCTCTTCAGACCAGCAAGGAAACGACAAATGAAACTCACCGGTAAAACCGCCATTGTGACCGGCGCCGCCCGCGGCATCGGCTTCGGCATCGCTCAGGTGCTCGCGCGAGAAGGCGCGCGGGTTGTTATCGCCGACATGGACCCGCGCGGCGAAGAGTCCGCCGCCGCCCTGCGTCAGTGGGGCAACGAGGCGCTGTTCATTACCTGCAACATCAGCGACAAAACGCAGGTGGAAGCGCTGTTCGAACAGGCCGAAGCGGCCTTCGGCCAGGTCGATATCCTGGTGAACAACGCGGGCATTAACCGCGACGCCATGCTGCACAAGCTGACGGAAGCGGACTGGGACACGGTCATCGACGTTAACCTCAAGGGCACCTTCTTCTGCATGCAGCAGGCGGCCATTCGCATGCGCGAGCGCGGCGTTGGCCGCATCATCAACATCGCGTCGGCAAGCTGGCTTGGCAATGTCGGCCAGACCAACTACGCCGCCTCGAAAGCGGGCGTGGTGGGGATGACCAAAACCGCCTGCCGGGAGCTGGCGAAAAAAGGGGTAACGGTGAACGCCATCTGCCCGGGCTTTATCGACACCGACATGACCCGCGGCGTGCCGGAAAAGGTGTGGGAGATGATGATTAACAAAATTCCGGCGGGCTTTGCGGGCGAAGCGAAAGACGTGGGCGAATGCGTGGCGTTTCTCGCCTCCGACGGCGCGCGGTACATCAACGGCGAAGTGATTAACGTCGGCGGCGGCATGGTGCTGTAAGGAGCAAAGATGAAAAACCCAAACGATATTGTGATTGTCAGCGGCGTTCGCACCGCTATCGGCGCGTTTAACGGCAGCTTCGCCCACACCCACCAACACGACCTGGGCGCGGCGGTGATTCGCGAAGCGGTCGCGCGTGCGGGCATCGCGCCCGAAGAGGTGGACGAAGTGGTGGTGGGCAACGTAGGCCAGGTGGCGGAAAGCGGCTTTATCGCCCGCGTCTGCCAGCTTCGCGCCGGGTTGCCAAAAGAGACCACCGCCTATTCCGTCAACCGTCAGTGCGGCTCCGGTTTACAGGCAATCGCCGACGGCATGATGGCTATCCAGACCGGCCAGGCGAACGTGGTGGTTGCCTGCGGCACCGAGAACATGACCCTGCTCCCCTACTACCTGCGCCAGGCCCGCGATGGCTATCGCATGGGCAACGGCGTGCTGGAAGACGGCCTTATCTCCATCCTCACCTGGCCGGAAGGACCGTACCACAACGGCATGACGGCGGAAAACGTCGCTGAACGCTTCAACATCAGCCGCGACGCGATGGACGACTTCGCCTGGTCGAGCCAGCAGAAAGCGCTGAAGGCCATCGCCGAAGGCTACTTCCGCGAGCAGATTCTGGGCATTGAGGTGCCGGACGGCAAAAAAGCGACTCGCCTGTTCGATACCGACGAACACCCGCGCAACACCCCGCGCGAGAAGCTCGCCAGCCTGCGCCCGGCCTTTAAGAAAGAGGGCGTGGTGACGGCGGCGAATTCCTCCGGCATTAACGACGGCGCGGCGGCGCTGGTGCTAATGACCCGCGATCAGGCGGAAAAACGAGGCTTAACGCCGCGCATGCGCATCAAAGGCTGGGCGGTGGCGGGCTGCGGCGCGGAGATCATGGGCTTTGGCCCGGCGCCGTCCACCCGCCGTTTAATGGACAAGCTCGGCCTGGATATTCAGTCCGTCGATCTGATCGAACTGAACGAAGCCTTTGCCGCTCAGGCGCTGGCGGTGATGAACGATCTGAAGCTCGATCCGGCGCGGGTTAACGTCAACGGCGGCGCTATCGCGCTCGGCCACCCGGTGGGGGCGAGCGGGGCTATCCTGCCGGTAAAACTGATGTATGAGATGGAACGCCGCGGCGCGCGCACCGGGCTTGTGACGATGTGCATCGGCGGCGGACAAGGGATTTCGATGCTGTTTGAGCGCGAAGGCGCTTAAGAAGAACGGCCCGATGTGGGGCATCGGGCCGGGACGTCGTGCGGGTCATCGCCCCTGCGACAACGTGAGCTGACACAGCGGGATCTCGCCGATCCCGGCAAAGGTCTTTGACCGTTACAACGGGAGAATAGTAACCATGTCCGCAATAAATGAAAAGGCGACGGGGAGCGCGCAGGCGCGCATCACCCATAAAAAGATCTACCGCCACCTGCTGCCGTTACTGATCGTGGCTTACATCATCAGCTTTATCGATCGCACCAACATCGGCATGGCGAAAGCCAGCATGTCGGTGGATCTCGGCCTCTCCGCCACGGCGTTTGGCCTGGGCGCCGGGCTGTTCTTCCTGACCTATTCGGTGCTGGAGATCCCAAGCAACCTCTTTCTGGCGAAGATCGGCGCGCGGCGCTGGATAGCCCGCATCATGATTACCTGGGGGGTCATCTCCTGCGCGATGGCCTTCGTCACCGGCCCGTGGTCCTTCTACGCCATGCGCCTGCTGCTGGGCGCCGCCGAAGCGGGGCTTTATCCCGGCATTATTTACTATTTAACGCTCTGGTTTGGCCGTGAAGAGCGCGCCAAAGCCACCGGCCTGTTTCTGCTCGGCGTCTGCTTCGCCAATATTATCGGCGCGCCGCTCGGCGGCCTGCTGCTGAACATGGACGGCATCGCGGGCTGGGCGGGCTGGCAGTGGATGTTCTTTATCGAAGGCTTACCGGCGGTGGCGCTGGCGTTCGTGGTCTGGCGCATGCTGCCCGATAAACCCGCCGACGCGAAGTGGCTTGATAAGCAGGACGTGGCGTTTATTGAAACCACCCTTGCCCGCGAAGCGCGCGAGGCGAGCCATGCGCCCTCCGCGTTCTCGCTGAAAAAAGCCCTTTCCACCCGCGTTTTCCTGCTGCTGGTGCTGATTTACTTCACCCACCAGTTCTCGGTGTACGGGCTGAGCTACTTCCTGCCGGGCATTATCGGCAGCTGGGGCAGCCTCTCCCCGCTGCAGGTGGGCCTGCTGACCGCCATTCCGTGGATTGCGGCGGCCTGCGGCGGCGTGCTGCTGCCGCGCTTCGCCCGCACGGAGAACCGCTCGCGGCGCATGCTGATGGTGGGTTACCTGGTAATGGCGGTAGGCATGGTGATTGGCGCGACGGGCGGCCCGACGCTTGCGATGCTCGGCTTCTCCATCACCGCGTTTATGTTCTTCGCCGTGCAATCCATCATCTTTAGCTGGCTGCCTTCCATCATGAGCGGCAGCCTGCTGGCGGGCAGCTTCGGCCTGCTTAACTGCCTCGGCCTGTGCGGCGGCTTCCTCGGGCCGTTTATCCTCGGCGCGTTTGAAGACCGCACCGGCTCCGCCACCTCCGGCCTGTGGTTCGCCGTGGGGCTGCTGGTGGTCGGCGCGCTGGTCGCCACGCTTATCCGCAGCCAGGTTTCCCCTTCCCTTGCCGCAGGCCCGGTGGCGCGCGGCGAAAAAGTCTGAGCAGGAGAACGTCATGCGTATTGAAGTGTTAGTCGATTTGAAAACCCGGCTTGGCGAAAGCCCGCTCTGGGACGTGGAACAGCAAAGGCTCTACTGGGTGGACAGCCAGGACGGGCGCGTTTTCTCCTGCAACGCGCAGGGCACGGCGATAAAAAGCTGGGACGTGCGGCAGAAAATCGGCTCCATGGCCTTACGCCAGAACGGCGAAGGGGCGGTGGTGGCGCTTGCGCACGGCGTGCATCTGCTTGATTTCGCCAGCGGCGAGCTGGAGTTGCTGCATAACCCGGAGGCGGATAAACCGCACAACCGCTTAAACGACGGCAAGGTGGACCGCCAGGGGCGCTTTCTGTTCGGCTCCATGGACATGCGCGAAGAGGAGCCGAGCGGCGCGCTCTACCGGCTGGACACAGACCTTACCCTGCACACGCTTGAGCGCAACATCATCTGCTCCAACGCGCCGTGCTGGAGCCCGTCCGGCGAGACGTTTTACTTCGCCGACACCTGGACGGGCGAGATCCGCGCCTGGGATTACGACACCGCCACGGGCAACCTCTCCCGCGAGCGCGTTTTCTGCAAGGTAGACCGCAGCGAAGGCGGCGCGGCGGACGGCGCGACGGTGGACAGCGAAGGCTGCCTGTGGAACGCGCTGGTCTACGCCGGCAAGCTGGTGCGCTACACGCCGGACGGCGAGGTAGACCGCATCATCGACATGCCGGTGAAGAAAGTGACCAGCGTCATGTTCGGCGGCGAAAACCTCGACGTGCTCTACGTCACCTCCATGGCGCAGCCGCCCCTGCCGCGCTTCCCGGAAGATAATCAGCTGCGCGGCAGCCTGTTTGCGATTTACGGCTTAGGCATCACCGGCGTGCCTGAGCGCCGCTTCGCCGGTTAATTGCCCTCGCCGCGAAAAACAAACCTAACACGCGGCGTTTCTCTGACCCTGACCATCAGCGGCCCGCGAAGGCGTGGCCGTGGAGATAACAACATGAGCCTTATTAACTCTTCTCCCGCGGCGGCAAAGCGCGGGAAACGGCAAGCTATACATCGTTTTTCCTGGGTATCCCTGCTGGTCTGCTGGCTGATTTGGGTACTCAACGCCTACGATCGCGAGATGATCCTGCGCTTAGGCCCGGTTATCTCTCGCGAGTTTTCGCTTTCACCCGAGCAGTGGGGCAACATTGTGGCGCTGATTATGGTGGCGCTGGCGGTGCTGGATATTCCCGGCTCCGTCTGGAGCGACCGCTACGGCTCCGGCTGGAAGCGCGCCCGCTTCCAGGTGCCGCTGGTGTTAGGCTACACCGCGCTCTCGTTTATCTCCGGTATTAAAGCCATCAGCCACGGGCTGACGAGCTTCGTGCTGCTGCGCGTGGGGGTTAACCTCGGCGCGGGCTGGGGCGAGCCGGTCGGCGTGAGCAACACCGCCGAATGGTGGCCGAAAGAGAAGCGCGGCTTCGCCCTTGGCGTGCACCACACCGGCTACCCGATTGGCGCGCTGCTAAGCGGCGTGGTGGCGAGTATCGTGCTCACCACCTTTGGCGAAGGCAGCTGGCGCTACTGCTTCCTGGTGGCGCTGATTGTCGCCATTCCGCTGATGATCTTCTGGGCGAAGTACTCCACCGCCGCGCGCATCAACACGCTTTATAACCACATGGATGAGCAGGGTTTTACCCGGCCGGCGACGCAGGAGAGTAACCGCGTGCAGAAAGGCGACGGCATGAAGACCTTCGTCAAGACGCTGCGCAACCGCAATATCTCGCTGACCGCCGGCAACACGCTGCTTACCCAAATCGTCTATATGGGCATCAATGTGGTGCTGCCGCCGTACCTGTATCACGTTTCCGGACTTTCCCTGGCCGCTTCCGCCGGGCTTAGCATTATCTTTACGCTCACCGGCACGCTTGGCCAGGTTATCTGGCCGTGGCTGTCGGACAGTCTGGGGCGCAAGCGAACGCTGATTTTGTGCGGCCTGTGGATGAGCGTCGGCATCGCGCTCTTTTACTTCGCCACCAACATGCCGCGCCTTGTCGCCATCCAGCTCTTTTTCGGGCTGGTGGCGAACGCCGTGTGGCCGATTTACTACGCGATGGCGTCCGACTCCGCCGAAGAGAGCGCCACCTCCACCGCCAACGGCATTATCACTACCGCCATGTTTATCGGCGGCGGGATTTCGCCGCTGCTGATGGGCTGGCTGATTCAGCTTGGCGGCGGCTGGGAGAGCGCGACCGGCTACGTCTACACCTTCTTCACCATGGCGGGCTGCGCGCTGCTGGGCGTGCTGCTGCAACTGATGACGGTGGATAAAACGCCGCGCCACAGCCATTAAACAAGCATAACGCCTGCTTTGCGCAGGCGCAGAAGAACTGACCCCTCGCCCCGTCCGCCTGACGGGGCGAACCTGACGATAACGGGCGGACATCAGCATGATTATTACTACAGCGCTGGCCAATGAGATTGTCTCCCGGGCGATGGCGATTATTCATCATAACGTCAACGTGATTGACCACCGCGGCCAGGTCATCGCCTCCGGCGAGCGCCACCGCCTCGGTGAACAGCATGAGATCGCCCGCGAGGTGATCCGCACCGGCAAGCGCATCAGCATCCACAACGCCGCGGAAGCGGCGCGTTTTGAGAATGTGCATCCGGGCATTAATCACCCGATCCTGGTGGACGACCAGGTGGTGATGGTGGTGGGCGTGAGCGGCGACCCGGCGGTCATCAGCCGTTATGCGGAGCTGGCTATCCTCACCGCCGAGCTGCTGGTGCGCCAGTCGCTGGAGATGCGAGAAGTGAACTGGCGCCAGCGCCTGCGCGACACGCTGTTTGCGCAGTATCTGGAGCACGGCGAGGCGCCGCAGGGCCAGGAAGCGCTCCGGCGGCTCGCCGAGCTGGGCTTCACCCTCGCCACGCCGGTAGTGCCGGTGGTGGTGATGGTGGAAGTGGCGCAGCAGCACTTAAGCGACGTGCTGGGCACGCTGCTAAGCGAGTTTTCGCAGCTTGCGGGCGTGAAAGAGGTGATCCTGCTCGGCAGCAACGAGATCCTTATTTTAGGATCGGTGAAAGAGGATCAGGAGGCGCTGCTCGACCGGATCGGCTTTATCCTCAGTAACCAGATAAGCCACTACCACATCGGCGTGGGCGTGCGGGCCGACAGTGCGCCGGATATCCGCGAGGCTATCCAGTTCGCCCGTTCGGTGATTGAGGTGGGCAGCAAGGTGCAGCCGCAGCGGCAGGTTTATTATTTCCGCGAGATGGCGATGCTCTGCCTGTTCCGGGTGCTGGAAAACAGCTACATGTTCAACTTCTTTAATAACAACGTGCGCCAGCTGCTGGAGCACGACTCCGGCGAGGCGCTGCTTGATACCCTCGACTGCTTTATCAATAACAACGCCGAAGTGGGGAAAACCTCCCAGCAGCTCGGCATTCACCGCAACACGCTGGCCTACCGCCTGGCGCAGATTAAAAAACAGATCCAGCTCGACCCGATGGTCTTCACCGACCTCGTGCAGCTTTCGGTGTCGGTGCACTGCTACCGCCGCCAGAACCCACGCCAGAGCGAGTGGATCGATACGCTGAGCTAACAAAGCCGCCCCTGAGGGCGGCTTTCTTTATGCGGCATCCGCCAGCATAAACATGCCGTAGGGGTGAATTTCCAGAAAGTACGTGTCCCCGACGTCCGGCTGCAGGCGCGTGGCGTTCACCTGCAGCAGGATCGGCTTGCCCTGCCATTCCACCACCACTTCATACTGCGGCCCCATATAGGCGACGTGGCGAATCACGCAGCGCTGGCTCTCGCTGCCTTGCTCGCTAAGCGTAATCGCCTCCGGCCGCACGCCAATGGTGCCGTCGCCGGAGGCGGCGAAATGCGCCGGACGCGGCAAACGGTAGCCGTGAATCTCCACAAACTCCGGCGTAAAGCGCGCCGGAAAGAGGTTCGCGTCGCCCATAAAGCTCGCCATAAAGCGCGAGGCGGGCTGACGGTAGAGATCCTGCGGCGAGCCCATCTGCATAATGTGGCCCTTGTTCATCACCAGCACCGTGTCGGAGACGGCGAACGCTTCGCTCTGGTCGTGAGTGACGTAAAGCGAGGTGATGTTGAACTGCTTTTGCAGCTCGCGGATTTTATCGCGCATGCTGCGCCTGAGGTTGGCGTCGAGATTGCTGAGCGGCTCGTCAAACAGCAGCACTTTGGGCTTTAAGATAAGCGCGCGCGCCAGCGCCACGCGCTGCTGCTGGCCGCCGGAGATTTGGTCGACATAGCGGTCGGCAAAGCCATCGAGATCGACAAGCGAAAGCGCCTCTTTCACCCGCGCTTTGATCTCCGCCTTCGGCGTGCCGAGCATCTTCAGGCCGTAGCCAATGTTTTCGCCAAGCGACATATGGGGAAAGAGCGCATAGGACTGAAAGACCATGCAGATATCGCGCTGCTGAATAGAACGGTGAGTCACGTCTTCGCCATCAATAAATATTTGCCCGTCGCTCGGCTTCTCAAGCCCCGCCACCAGCCGCAGCACGGTGGTTTTGCCGCAGCCGGAGGGGCCGAGCAGCGTCACCATCTGCCCTTTCGGGATAGCGAGGTTAATGTTCTCAATCACGGTATTGGCGCCAAACCGTTTCGTGACGTTACGCAGTTCCACAAAATGTTGTTGTGTCATGGTTAAGCTCCGTGATTACGCCTGGTTTTTGGCTTTTGAGCGCGAGATGCGCGCCTCGCCGATAAGCCAGTCAAAAAGGAAGATAATGGCCAGCATCACCACGATAAGGATTGAGCCGTAGGCAATCGCCACGCCGTACTCGCCATCCTCCACGCGGTTTAAGATGTAGGCGGTCGCCACCCGGGTATCCGGCGTGACGAGGAAAACAATGGCGCTCACCGTGGTGATGGCGCGCACAAAGCTGTAGATCAGCGCCGAAAGAATGGCCGGGCGCAGCAGCGGCAGCAGAATATTCACAATGGTGCGATACGAGCCGGCGCGCAGGCTGAGCGACGCTTCATCCAGCGATTTGTCTATCTGCCCGAGGCCCGCAATGCCCGCGCGAATGCCCACCGGCACGTTGCGCATCACCATGGAAATAATGACGATGGCGGCGGTGCCCGTGAGATAAACCGGCGCGCTGTTAAAGGCGAGGATATAAGAGACCCCGGCCACGGTGCCCGGCACGGCGAAGCAGAGCATGGTGGTGAACTCAATGGTCTTTTTGCCCCGGAACTGCTGGCGCACCACCACCCAGGCGATAAGCAGGCCGAACACGGCGGTGATCGGCGCGGCGATGCCTGCGTAAAGCAGCGTGTCGAGCAGCGAAGGCCACGCCCCGTCGTCCATTCCCTGGCCGAACAGCTTGATGAAGTTATCGAGCGTCAGGGTGTAATCCACGCCCCAGTTCACCGTAAAGCTGCCGTAGAAAATGCTGCCGTAAAGCAGCGCGTTGAAGGCGACCCACACCGCCAGCAGCGCCACCACGCTCCACACCAGCGTCGCCGGCAGCGGCTGCACGTCGCCGCGATAAGACTTGCCGGAAACGGTCACATAGGAGCGTTTGCCGATCCACATGTACTGCACGCAGAACACCAGTAGCGAGAAAAGCAGTAAAAAGACGCCCAGCGTGCTCGCCGCCTGGTAATCAAGCTGCGAACCGGTGATGTAGAAGTAAATCTGCGTCGCCAGCACATCAAAGTTGCCGCCGAGCACCAATGGGTTGCTGAAGTCCGCCAGCGACTGCACCACCACAATCAGGAAGGCGTTGGCGAGCGCAGGCTTCAGCAGCGGCACAAAGACGCCGTTGAAGGTCTGCCAGCGGCTGGCGCGCAAGGTATAAGAGGCCTCTTCCAGCGACGGATGAATGGTTTTGATCGCCCCGTCCAGGATCATAAAGGCCATCGGCGTGAAGGCGAGCACCTGCGCCAGCCAGATGCCGGTAAAGCCATAGAGCCAGTTCGTGTTGGTCAGCCCAAACCACTCCACCATAAACTCGGTAACGTAGCCGGAGCGCCCCATCATCAGCGTTACGCCAAGCCCCACCACAAAAGGCGGCGTTACGATTGGCAAGATGGAGAAGATGCGCCCGATAACGGCGCTGCGCTTAGCGATGCGGGTGGTGTAAATCGCCAGCACAAGGCCAAAAAAGGTGCAGCCCACGCCCACCGCCACGGAAAGCGCAATGGAGTTAATAATCACCTGCACGATATGCGCCTGCCCCAGCACCGCCGTGAAGGCGAGCGGCGCGAATTCGCCCGCGTCGTTGGTGAACATAGGGATAAACATCGCCACGCTCGGCCAGACGATAAAGACGCCGATAAGCGCGACGATGGCGATAAGCGAGCCAATCACAAACCGGTCGCCGCCAAGCCACTCCAGGCGCGAGAGCGCAAGCGTCATGATGGCGCCGAGCGCGATAAACAGCACGATGGCGGCATAGCCCATGCCGCGCCCGGCAAGCGTTGCGCTTACCACGACAAAAGCCATGCAGAAGAGCGCCCATCCGGCGTCGAAGGCGTGGCGCTGGCGCTGCTCGCGGGCGGGCGCATGAAAGGGGCGCAGCAACAGCAGCGACGGCAGTAAATACCAGAGCAGGCTGATATTGAGCTGCGACCAGCCGTAGGCGTCGAGGATCTCCTCGCTCGTGGCTTCAAACAGCCCGTAATCCAGGCTCCAGCTCGGCAGCAGCGCGAACGCCAGCCAGCCGATCGCCACCCAGACGAAAATCGCCTCCCGCTTGTGGGCGGGACGCAGAAGCAGTGTTTCAGACATAAGCGCCTCATGGGGCAAAGGGGGAAAAACGGCGGGTGAACGGCGTCACCCGCAGGCGGTTATTTACCCATTTTCACGTCGTTGACCCACTTGTTGATGAGCGCTTTGCGCACGTCAGTGGAGCCGTATTTATCCATGTCGTAATTAATGAGCTTGAGGTCGTCGAGCTTGAGCGACAGCGGCGAGGTTTCCGCCGTGGTGTTGGTCAGGATCTGGTACGATTTGCCCTTCTTCCAGGCGAGCTCCTGCGCCTCTTTAGAGAGCACCCAGTCCACGAACAGCTTCGCGTTGTCCATGTTGCGCGCGCCCTTCAGCACGCTGACGCCGCCGATTTCATAGCCGGTGCCTTCGCACGGGGAGATAAGCTCCAGCGGCGCGCCCTGCTCTTTTTCCAGCGAGTAATCATGCAAAAAGCCGATGCCGATGGCGGTTTCGCCGCGCGCCGCGTTACGCGCCGGGGCGATGCCGGACTTGGTGTACTGGGAAACGTTGCCGTTAAGCTGCTTTAAGTACTCAAACGCCTGGTCTTCGCCCCAGAGCTGTACGAAGGTCGCGAGCGCGGTGTAGGCGGTGCCGGAGCTTTGCGGGTCCGCAATCTGGATTTCGCCTTTGTATTCCGGCTTCGTCAGGTCTTTCCAGCATTTCGGCACCGGCAGGTTTTTCTCTTTCAGCCGCTGGGTGTTAACGCCAAAGCCAAGAATGCCGACATAGACCGCCGAGGAGTAGTTGCCCTTTACCTTCGCCGGATCGCGGAATTTCTCCATGATCTGGCTAAGATTGGCGGACTGATAAGGCGCCAGCAGGCCCATCTCGCCCGCCTGCGACTGCGGGTCCAGCGTGCCGCCGTACCAGACGTCCGCCTGCGGGTTTTTCTTCTCGGCGTCCACTTTGGCGAGCGTGCTGCCGGAGCCGTTGCGGATAAACGAGGTTTTCACATCATACTTGTCGCCGAACGCTTTGGTTTCCGCTTCGCACATTTCGTTTGTGGCGCTGCAGTACACCACCAGGCGGCCTTTCGCCTGCGCCGCGCCGCTGAAGGACGCAAGGGCAACCCCGGCGGCGACCAGAGCGGAGAGGGCTGTCATTTTCATGTTGTTATCCTTATCAGAGGTGAGGTGGCGGAGCAGGACCGGCATCGGTCCGCTCCTGTGCGCTGACGCCCGCCATAAAGAGTGGCATCAGCAATAAACCCATCAGCATGGCGGCGATAAACAGCGTCGCGAACATCCCCGGCCAGCCGTAATGCTCAATCAGTTTTGAGAGCGGCCAGCCGGCAAGCGCGGCGCCCAGGTAGGCAAAGAGCCCCAGAAAGCCGGTTATCGACCCCGCCGCACCTTTGTGACCGCACTCAACGGCCGCGAGGCCAATCAGCATCTGCGGACCGAAGACAAAAAAGCCGATGGCGAAAAACGAGACCGCCAGCAGCGCGTAGTGGTGCACGGGCGAAAGCCACAGCGCCGCCACCGCCACAATAAGGCCGAGCGTGAAGAGCAAAATCATCGGCGCCCGCTGGCCGCTGAAGAGCAGGTCTGAACCCCAACCGGCGAACAGCGCGCCGAGCAGCCCGCCCACTTCAAACAGCATTACCGTGGCGTTGGCGTTCAGCAGATTCACGCCGTGGCTCTCCGCAAGCCACAGGTTGCCCCAGTCATTCAGGGCGATGCGAATCAGATAAACCAGCACATACGACCCGCCGAGCAGCCAGATCATCGGGTTTTGCAGCACGGTGCTGCGCAGCATCTGCCAGAGCGTCATCGGTGGGCTTTGTTGTTCTTGTCGCAGCTCCAGCGGGTCGTGCCGCCATTCGCCCACCGTGGGCAGCCCCTCCTCCTGCGGCGTGCCGCGCAACCGCCCGCACAGCCACAGCCCAAGCAGCGCGCTGATTATCCCTGGTGTCAGCATCGCCGCCTGCCAGCCCCACGCGTGGGCGGCCAGGGCGCAAATCAGCGGGATTATCGCCCCGCCGATATTGATAGAGGTGTTCCAGCAGCCCCACCAGAAACCGCGTTCGTTGCGCGAATACCAGTGGGTCAGCAGCCGGGCGCAGGGCGGCCAGCCCCAGCCCTGGAAAAAGCCATTCAACGTCCAGATAACCAGCAGCAGCGGCAGGCTGTCGCCCAGCGCAAACAGCATGTTCAGCACGCCGGTCATCAGCAGCCCAACGCCCATAAAGGCGCGGCTGCCATGGCTGTCGTGCCAGAGCCCGGCGGCGAACTTCGAGGCGCCGTAGCTTAAATAGAACAGCGAGCCGAGCAGGCCGATATCGCTCTTGCTTAAGCCGAGGTCGAGCTGCAACGCGGGCAGAACAAAATTGACGCTTTTGCGCGTCAGGTAAAACGCGGCATAACCCATCACCATTGAGAACAGCAGGCGCGGGCGCAGCGCGCGGTAGCGACGGTCGATATCGGCGCGGGACAGACCTTGCTGGCTCATGATTTCCTCCGGCTTGAGCTGACTATAAAAAAGGGGACGGCAAAGGGGATGAGACTTGTTCCAGGAGCACTAAGACTTTTTCCTGGTCAGGGGCGGTTTTGTGACAAAAGTGTGGGCAGGTTAACAATAACGCGCGTACCACGTCGGTTTTCCAGCAGCAGCTCGCCGCCGAGCGCCTGCACCCGCTCGCTCATGCCCTGAATGCCGAAGCCAGGCCGGTGAGCGAGACTGATGCCGTCGCCGTTGTCGTGTACTTCAAGGCGCAGCCAGCCGCCCTGCTCGCTAAGCGTAATCACGACTTCGCTGGCATTGGCATGCTTGCACACGTTGTTGAGCAGCTCCTGCACCAGCCGGTAGAGGGTGAAAACCACCGTTTCGTTGCCGGGCGGCGCGCTGAGACGGTAATCAAAACGGCAGGCGATGCCGCGCGCTTCGAAGGCGAACTCGTTAACCAGATGGCGCAGCGCCTCGTCCAGCCCCATCTCATCAAGCACCGGCGGGCGCAGCTGGCGTAAAAGTTGGCGGGTAGAGTGGTGAATGCGGCGCGAAAGCGCGGTTATCTCCTCCGCCGCCTGCAGCGCCACGGGGCGATCGCTTGCCCGCTTCACCAGCTGCGACTGGATCTGAATGGCGGTAATGTTCTGGCCGATTTCGTCATGCAGCTCACGGGCGAGGTTTTTACGCGTGTCCTCTTCGGCGTGGATAAGCTGTTCGGTGAGCTGGCGGCGCGCCTGAAGCTCCACTTCGAGGCGCTGGCGGTAGCGGTGCAGGTTGCTGGCGAGATGCTGCTGGCGGCTGATGGCGATGCCAAGCCCGATGCCGAGCAGCGCCTGGGTAGAGAGAAAAATCTCCAGCTCCAGCACGTTGCTAAAACCGCTGCCGAACTGGCGCGCGGCGGCAATCATCATGCTGCCGAGCAGCGCCGCCAGCACCCCGCCCTGCCAGCCGAATTTCCACGCCATCACCACGTTTGGCAAAAACACCACAATCAGCAACAGCCTTTCGATTTCCGGCGACAGCACCATTTGCGTGCCGATGCCGATGATAAAAAAGAGGCTGCACCAGAGAATAAGCGAAGTGCGCAGCGGCGGGTTGCTGGCATCCAGCCCCAGCAGATGATAGCGATGCTGCTGGCGCAGATAGTCATAAATCAGGTAAACGAAAGGGGTCAGCAACACGCCGCCGGTAAACGAAGCGAGCAGAATATGGCTGGCCCTGCTCTCCACCAGCCACGTCAACGCCAGCGTCGTTAACAGCGAATTGACAATCACGGCGGCGAGCAGCAGCGAAAGGCGCTGCCAGTAGAGCGGGAAACGGTGCCAGTAACGCTGCGCGCCCAGCGCAGGCAACAGGCTGATAAAAGGCGCGAAGAGTACCGGCCAACCTGAGAGCAGCCCGGCATGCCACAGCCAGAGCGTTATGGCGCATTGCGGCAAAAGCAGCGTGAGCCAGTAGCGCCGGGCCAGCAAAATCAGCAGCGCCAGCAGCACTCCCTGCGGCAGCAGCAGCGCCGCCTGTTCGCCGTTATGGGTCAGGTAGTGGCTGATAGTCCAGAGCATCAGCCAGCCCGGTCCCCAGGCGAAGAGGATAAACAGCGACAGCACCCCGTAGCGCAGCGAGCTTGTCATCCGTGTCCCGTCAGCAGTTGATTTTCCAGCGCGAAGTGCACCAGCTCAATGGTCGTGGCGCATTGCAGCTTGCCCAGTACGTTGGCGCGGTGCACGTGCACGGTTTTATGGCTTAAGTCGAGCTGCGCGGCGATGGCTTTCACGCTTTCGCCCTTCACCAACAGGTCAAAAATCTCGCGCTCGCGGGGGGTTAACACCTCAAGGACCTTAGCCGGCTGCGCCCCGCCCCGCAGGGCGCGCAGGGCGTCAGCGCACAGGTAGTGCCCGCCCATGCCTACGGAGCGCACCGCCTGCACCAGCTCCTCCGGCCCGCAGCTTTTGGTGAGATAGCCGCTTGCGCCCGCGTCCAGCGCGCTTTGCACAAAAGCGGGGGTATCGTAGATGCTGAGAATAATAGCGCGAAAGCCAGGCCGCCGGGCGCGCAGGCGCTTAAGCAGGCTAAGACCGTTTTCATCCGGCATCGCCACGTCCAGCACGGCGACATCCACCGGCTGGCGCGACAGCATCGGCCAGGCTTCTGCGGCGCTGCTGTACTGCCCCTGCACCTGGATATCCGTTTCCAGACTTAACAGCTGGGCAAATCCCGAGCGCACCACCACATGGTCATCGACCAGTACCACACCAATCATCGTCGTCACTCGTGAAAAAAGATGACGTCATGATGCTTGTGAATCATTGTCTGGCAATCATATTGTTGACGTTATGTAACAGGCGTAGCAAAAAAGCGCGAAGGGGCGATGATGAAGGCTTACACAGACGTGAGGCAATAACACGGCGCGGGATAACGTTGAGGATTGGCGAGGCGGATTTACGCTCCCGTAAACGTCGCTACTCCCCGAACGTCTGCGCCCACAGCACCACAACATTAATCAGAACGAGAAGCGCTAAAAACAGGCACAGGGCGCGACCGGCGGTGAGAAAACCCTTCATATCCCTTCCCTTATGAGAATGACGTTATGCCTTCATGCTGGTGAAGAAATGTCAGGCAAAGTGGGAGAGAGTAAGGGGCTGTGTAACAGGTTGTTTCGTAACGGGGAAACGCGGGGGCGAAACGCCCCCTGAAGATTATTTCAGGCTGCCGACCAGCGCCTGGCGCTGCTCTTCAAGCTGGATAGTACGGTTGCAGACATCGCGGCCGAACTGCTGGAAATCCGCTTCCTGATTTTTCCATTCGTTTTGAATGGCGGTTTGCAGACCGCCCAGGCTTCCCAGCACCCCTTGCAGCGGGTTGCCGCCGCCCTTGATGACCGCTTTAGCGCCCATCTCGTTGATGCTGTCCTGCAAAATGCCGCCCATCGCCTGGTTCACCAGCTGCTGGCCGTCGGCGCGCACCTGATCGATGGCTTTATAGTGGAAGGTCAGACCGTCGGCGCGATGCTCAATGATACGGTTCATCTGCGTTTTAAGCTGCTTATCAAGCTGCGTCAGGCGGTTGCGCATGTTGCTGCTCTCGCCCACCTGCTCGGTGATGATTTTATCGAGCGCCACGCGCCCTTTTTCCACTCGCGCGCGCGCGCCGTCATCAATCCACGGCAGCGTGGCGCGCAGCTGTTTCTGGTAGTCGAGCGCCTGCTGGCGCTGGGCGACATTCAGGCTTTGCGTTTTGCCGTTGAAGGTTACGCTGCCGTCGGGGCCGATAAGCAGGTCGCCGTTTTCCCCCACCACCTGGACGGTCTGGGGTTTTAGCACCACGTCGTCGCGCGGCGTGACGCTGCACTGGTAGTCCGCGTGGGCCTGCGCTGCGGTAATCAGCAACGCCCCCAGCAGGGCTTTACGCATCATAGTGACTCCTGTAAGACAAAACGGGCCGGTTAAACCGACCCGTTACACGGCATTAATCCCACCACACGTCGAAGAGGTCGCTTAAGCGGATCTCTTCAAGCTTTTTCTCTTCAAGCCAGTTACGCACGATAGCCTGATCTTCTTCGGTGCATTTGCCAATCTGCTCTTTGCAGACCAGCCCTTCCCAGGAGAGGTAACCGCTGCCGTCGAAGGCAAGGCCGTTGGGCGCAATCACTTCGTTGATGAAATCATCAACGGTTTTATCAATCTGCTCTTCCGTGGTGCCTTGCGGGAAACGCCAGGCGACCGAAAATCCCAGCTCCTGGAATTCGTCGATGTGCATCTTTTTACGCAAGCGGCGGCTGCGGTGCTTTGCCATTATTTCACCCTCTCGAACATTAAGTCCCATACGCCGTGGCCAAGACGATGGCCACGCTGTTCAAATTTGGTCACCGGGCGCGAAGCCGGGCGCGGTACATAGTCGTTGCTCCCGGAAAGGTTTTTATAACCCTCCAGAGAAGACATCACTTCGAGCATATGTTCCGCATAAGGTTCCCAGTCGGTCGCCATGTGGAAGACGCCGCCGAGCTTGAGCTTGCTTTTCACCAGCTCCGCAAACGGCGCCTGAACGATACGGCGTTTATTATGGCGCGCTTTGTGCCATGGGTCAGGGAAAAAGAGCTGCACCATGGCGAGAGAATTGTCAGGAATCATTTTGTGCAGCACTTCCACCGCGTCGTGACACATCACGCGCAGGTTCTCCACGCCCTCTTCGTGGGCGGAGCTCAGGCAGGCGCCAACGCCCGGCGAATGCACTTCAATGCCGAGGAAATTTTGCTGCGGATTGCTTTTCGCCATCTCCACAAGCGAGGCGCCCATGCCGAAGCCAATCTCCAGCGTTACCGGCGCTTCGCGGCCGAACAGCGCGGCGAAGTCGAGCGGTTCATCGCTGAACTCAACGCCCATCACCGGCCAGTAGTGGTCCAGCGCGTGCTGCTGCCCTTTGGTCAGGCGTCCCTGGCGGCGGACAAAGCTGCGAATCCGGCGCAGCGGGCGGCCGTTTTCATCAAATTCCGGTGAAATGACGTCGTTATTCATGGCGATTCATCTGTCTGAGTTAGTGTTCGGAAAACGGGCATTATCCAAAGATAGGGGTTCGATGCAAGCGCCGGAAAGTTCCTGTTTACAGCCCTCAGGCGCTGTGCTGCAATCTGCCTCTCTTCTTTTTTAAGCCGGACCCCACGCTTTAATGATGCAGCCACAGCAATTCTCCCGCCAGGTGCTCGACTGGTACGATAAATACGGGCGCAAAACCCTTCCCTGGCAGCAGGAAAAAACGCCTTATAAAGTATGGCTTTCCGAGGTGATGCTGCAACAAACCCAGGTGACGACGGTAATACCTTACTTTGAGCGCTTTATGGCGCGCTTTCCGACGGTGACCGATTTAGCCAACGCGCCGCTCGACGAGGTGTTGCACCTGTGGACCGGGCTTGGCTACTACGCCCGCGCCCGCAACCTGCATAAAGCGGCGCAGCAGGTGGCTTCACAGCACGGCGGCAGGTTTCCGGAAAACTTCGACGACGTTTCGGCGCTGCCGGGCGTGGGCCGCTCCACGGCGGGCGCGATTTTATCGCTCTCACTTGGTCAGCGTTTTCCGATTCTTGACGGCAACGTCAAACGCGTGCTGGCGCGCTGCTACGCTGTAGAGGGCTGGCCGGGCAGGAAAGAGGTGGAAAAGCGCCTGTGGGAGATAAGCGACGCGGTGACCCCGGCCCAGGGGGTGGAGCGCTTTAACCAGGCGATGATGGATCTTGGCGCGCTGGTCTGCACCCGCTCAAAGCCGAAATGCGAGATTTGCCCGCTGAATAACGGCTGTGTGGCGTATGCCCAGGGCACATGGGCGAAATATCCCGGTAAAAAACCCAAACAGCTGCTGCCGGAGAAGGTAGGCTACTTCCTGCTGATGCAGCACGAGAATGAGGTCTACCTGAATCAGCGTCCGCCAAGCGGGCTGTGGGGCGGTCTTTTCTGCTTTCCGCAGTTTGGCGACGAAGCGGCGCTGCGCGACTGGCTGCACGAGCGCGGCCTTGAAGCGCACGGGCTGACGCAGCTTACCGCTTTTCGTCACACATTCAGCCACTTCCACCTGGACATCGTGCCGATGTGGCTTTCCGTGTCCGGCAGCGGCGCATGCATGGATGAGGGAACGGGTCTCTGGTATAACTTAGCCCAGCCGCCCGCCGTCGGGCTGGCGGCGCCTGTAGAGCGCCTGTTACAACAATTACGCGCCGGGGCGCTGGCTTAAGCCGCGCCGCGCCGCAACAGAGGACATTATGAGCAGAACGATTTTTTGCACTTACCTGCAACGCGAGGCCGAAGGCCAGGATTTTCAGCTGTACCCGGGCGAGCTCGGCAAGCGCATCTATAACGAAATCTCGAAAGAGGCCTGGGCGCAGTGGCAGGCGAAGCAGACCATGCTCATCAACGAGAAAAAGCTCAACATGATGAACCCGGAGCACCGCAAACTGCTGGAGCAGGAGATGGTGAACTTCCTGTTCGAAGGGAAAGACGTACATATCGAAGGCTACACGCCGCCAGAAAAACAGTAAGGGCTTCGGCCCTTTTGCCTAAGCCAGGACGCACTTCAGGAATGAATAAAAAATTACTCGCGCTTGCTCTGGTCGCGCCGTTATTAGTTTCCTGTTCCAGTAATAAAAAAGCTGAAAACGCCTATAACGAGGCCTGGATTAAGGATACCAACGGTTTTGACATTCTGATGGGCCAGTTCGCCCATAACATTGAAAACATCTGGGGATTTAACGAGGTTCTGATTGCGGGGCCGAAAGATTACGTGAAATACACGGATCAATATCAGACCCGCAGCCACATTAACTTCGACGAAGGGACGATCACCGTTGAAACCATCGCCGGCACCGATCCGGCGGATCGTCTGCGCAAGGCGATCGTCACCACCCTGCTGATGGGCGACGATCCTGGCTCTATCGATCTCTATTCCGACGTTAACGACATTCAGATCTCAAAGCAGCCGTTCCTCTATGGCCAGGTGGTGGACCAGACCGGTCAGCCGATCCGCTGGCAGGGACGCGCGAACAGCTTCGCTGACTACCTGCTGCAAAACCGCCTGAAAAGCCGCAGCAACGGCCTGCATATTATCTACAGCGTGACGATTAACCTGGTGCCGAACCACCTTGATAAGCGTGCGCATAAATATATCGGCATGGTGCGCAAAGCGGCGCGCAAATATGGCGTGGATGAGTCGCTTATCCTCGCTATCATGCAGACCGAATCGTCCTTCAACCCGTACGCTGTCAGCCGTTCCGACGCGCTGGGGCTGATGCAGGTGGTGCAGCACAGTGCCGGTAAAGATGTGTTCCGCGCCCAGGGCCGCTGGGGCATGCCAAGCCGCAACTACTTGTTCGACCCGGAGAGCAATATTGACACCGGCACCGCGTATCTGGCGATGCTGAACAACGTTTACCTCTCTGACATCAGCAACCCGACATCGCGCCGCTATGCGGTTATCACCGCTTACAACGGCGGCGCGGGCAGCGTGCTGCGCACCTTTGCGAGCGACAAGATTGAGGCGGCGGCGATCATCAACAACATGGACCCGGGCGAGGTTTACCAGATGCTGACGACGCGGCATCCGTCCGCTGAGTCGCGCCGTTATCTCTACAAAGTGGATACCGCGCAGAAATCGTACCGGCGCGGCAGAGGGTGATGGGGGCGTAGCGCGGTTCGGCCAGCGCCATCCACGGTTTCGTCGATGGGCTTTCACCCTCACCCCGGCCCTCTCCCTGGCAGGGAAAGGGGGAAAATCGTACCGGCCTGCGCCGCGCTTGCCGCTGGTCTCTCTCTTCTCGCCTGCAAAAGAGAAAAGCATGCAGGCCTGCGCCGCGCCCTTCGCACCTCACCTGCCGCTCCCCTCTCTCCGCCGGGGAGAGGGTGAGGGGCAACAAGCCAGCTCTGGCGCCCCACGCAGCGTCATACGAAAAGTTAGCGCCAGGCCGTTAGCATGAAGGCGCCCACTCACTGGCGCAGCATATACCCATATAACCGCTTAATGCCGTCGGCATCCGTTTCGCTGTACACCCCTTGCAGCTCCGGCGAGAAACCCGGCAGCAGGTTGACGCCCTCTTCCAGCGCGAGGAAATAGCGCAGCGCCGCCCCGCCCCACACTTCACCCGGCACCACGCAGAGCACGCCCGGCGGATACGGCAGCGCGCCTTCCGCCGCCACGCGCCCTTCGGCCTCAGCCAGGCGCACCAGCTCTACGTTGCCGCGAATAAACTCGATGTTCGCGTCCTGCGGGTTCACCACCACTGGCGGCAGGCTTTCGCGGCGGAACATCGCTTTTTGCAGATCCTTCACGTTAAAGCTCACGTAGAGGTCGTGCATCTCCTGACAGAGCTGGCGCAGGGTGTAGCCTTTGTAGCGCACCGGGTATTTCTGGTAAATGGTCGGCAGCACGTCGGCAAGCGGCGTGTCGTCTTCAATGTGGCGCTCGAACTGCGCAAGCATCGCCACCAGCTGCGCCATCTTTTCGGTGCTTTCGGCAGGCGTCAGCAGGAACAGTATCGAGTTAAGATCCGCCTTCTCCGGCACAATGCCGTTTTCACGCAGATAGTTGGCAAGTATCGCCGCCGGCACGCCGAAATCGCTGTACTCGCCCGTCGCCGCGTCGATGCCCGGCGTGGTCAGCAGCAGCTTGCACGGGTCGACCATATACTGCTCGCGCGCGTAGCCGTGAAAACCGTGCCACGAGGCGTTCGGCTCGAAGGTGAAGAAGCGGCGCTCGCGGGCTATCACCTCCGTTGGGTGATCCTGCCACGGCCGCCCCGCCACCTCTTCCGGCACAAACGGTTTGATCATCTTGCAGTTGGCGATAATCGCCTTGCGCGCCTCAATGCCTTTCTCCACGCATTCCGCCCACAGGCGGCGCCCGCTCTCCCCTTCGTGGATTTTGGCGTTCACGTCGAGTGCGGCGAACAGCGGATAAAAAGGGCTGGTGGAAGCGTGCAGCATAAACGCATTGTTCAGCCGCTTGTGCGGACAGAAACGCGCCTGGCCGCGCAGGTGGTTATCCTTTTTGTGGATTTGCGACGTCTGCGAGAAGCCCGCCTGCTGCTTGTGCACCGACTGGGTGACGAAGATCCCCGGGTCGTTCTCATTGAGCGTGAGCAGCAGCGGCGAGCAGTCGGCCATCATTGGAATGAACTGCTCGTAGCCGACCCACGCCGAGTCGAACAGGATGTAGTCGCACAGCGGCCCCAGCTTATCCACCACCTGACGGGCGTTATAGACGGTGCCGTCGTAGGTGCCGAGCTGGATCACCGCGAGGCGGAACGGACGCGGTTGATCGGCGCGATCGGGTGCTACGTCGCGGATCCGCTCGCGCAGGTAATCTTCATCAAAACAGTGGGCGTCGATACCGCCGATAAAACCGAACGGGTTACGCGCCGCCTCCAGATAAACCGGCGTGGCGCCCGCCTGGATCAGCGCGCCGTGGTGATTCGACTTATGGTTGTTGCGGTCGAACAGCACCAGGTCGCCGCGCGTCAGCAGCGCATTCGTCACCACTTTGTTCGCCGCCGACGTGCCGTTCAGCACGAAGTAGGTTTTATCGGCGTTAAAGACTTTCGCTGCGAACTTCTGCGCGTGCTTCGCCGAGCCTTCGTGGATGAGCAGGTCGCCAAGCTTCACGTCTGCGTTGCACATGTCGGCGCGAAAGAGGTTCTCGCCGAAGAAATCATAAAACTGCCGCCCCGCCGGATGCTTTTTAAAAAATTCGCCGTGCTGGTGGCCCGGACAGGCGAAGGTGCTGTTTTTCATCTCCACGTACTGGTAGAGCGTGTCGAAAAACGGCGGCAGCAGGTTCTCTTCATAAGCGACCGCCGCCGCTTCCAGCTCCAGAAAACCCTGCGCGTTGCCGGTGATAACGCCCGTCACTTCCGCGCTTGCCGTTCCCTCTTCCGTCAGCACGAAAACCGGCAGGTTAAACCCGGTGCGTTTGAGCAGGGCCAGAATGCCGCTACGCGTATCGGCAACGGTGAGCACCACGGCCGCTACGTCCGTGAAATCGGTGTTATCCAGCGTCACCACTTCACGGTGTGTGGAGAGTGCCGTCGCCAGAGTGTGGCTGGCAGCAATTTTTAATGAATTCATAAGCACAAAAACCCGTCACAAAGGGGGTGAGCGCCTTCAGGCACAGCATCGGGAATATCCCGGCGAAGATGGCTTGCGTGGTCCGACTGGGTTCCAGCTCCGACCGCCAGACATCAGTAAAAACAGAGCGTTTCTGGTCTTACTGTTGTCCTGCAGTGAGCGTGCGTTAACCTCACCGCATGGCGAGCGTGGAGAACGACCGGGAGAAACAACGGGCGTGCGGCTGCGAAAGGCTTCGCAGAGCAGGAGCTGTGGCGATAATCAGCATAAAAGCACCCCGTGTTGTGAAGAAAAGTCGCGCAATAATGGCACCTTCTGCCGGGACGGGCAACCCGTAAGAAGAGGTTTACGCAGCGCGATTTTGCCTCGCAAACGTAATCCTTTAAAATTCAAATAACTATTTTTAGCCGCTCGAATAAACTCATCATTTTTTCGCATAAAAATGCGTAACAAGGAGTTTCGGGCGGGCGACACGCAAGGAAAAACAGATGCGGTTTATGCTTAAAGCTTACACAGTTAGTGGGAGAGGGCTATGGTAACAGGGCCTTTTATCAACGCCGCCGCCGTGCTGCTGGGCGGCGTGCTCGGTGCGGCGCTGAGCCAACGGCTGCCGGAGCGGCTGCGCACCTCCATGCCCTCTGTCTTTGGGCTGGCATCAATGGGCATTGGCATTTTGCTGGTGGTGAAGTGCGCCAACCTGCCGGTGATGGTGCTCTCTACCCTGCTCGGCGCGCTGATTGGCGAGCTCTGTTACCTGGAAGGCGGCATCAGCAAGGCGGTGAAGAACGCAAGCCATATTGCGCAGCGGTTGCGGCCCGGCAAGAAGGCGAACCCGGCGCAGGAGAGCTACGTGCAGAATTTCGTCGCCATTATTATTCTGTTTTGCGCCAGTGGCACCGGGATTTTCGGCGCCATGCGCGAGGGAATGACGGGCGATAACAGCGTGCTTATCGCCAAGGCGTTTCTCGATTTCTTCACCGCCACGATTTTTGCGACGTCGCTTGGCATTGCGGTGGCGTCTATCGCCGCGCCGATGTTGCTGATTCAGCTCACGCTTGCGTACTGCGCGGTGTTTATCCTGCCGCTCACCACGCCCGCGATGATGGCGGATTTTACCGCCACTGGCGGCCTGCTGCTGCTCGCTACGGGGCTGCGCATTTGCGGCATTAAGATGTTTGCGGTGGTGAATATGCTCCCCGCCCTGCTGCTTTCGATGCCGGTTTCAGCGCTCTGGACCCATTTCTTCGCATAAGCGTTCATAAACGCAGCAAACTGCTGCCGGAATGTGCGGACGGCGCGGATTCAGGTGAAAATATTTGACGCGCATGGACGATTCAGGTTTAATGCGCCCCGTTGCCCGGATAGCTCAGTCGGTAGAGCAGGGGATTGAAAATCCCCGTGTCCTTGGTTCGATTCCGAGTCCGGGCACCACTTCTTTCAAACCCTCGCCTTTGGCGGGGGTTTTTGCTTTTGAGGGTTCCGGACTCTTCATCGAACGATGTTCGATTGTTCGCCACCTCCCTGTGGCTCACCCCTGCGGGGCCAGCGCGGAACGCGCTGTGCAAAAACGCTCCCGGCGTTTTTGTCCGCGTCCGGGCACCACTTATTCTGAAAACCCAGCCTATGGCTGGGTTTTTGCTTTGGGGGTGATACGTTACCGGGCATTACATTTTCGCTGTGCTCACTTTGCATCCAGCATGAACTTTCTCTTTGGCATTTCTCTATCCTTCAGTGGTTATGTGCCATTCCTTTACTTAATAAGAGTCCATTTCGTGCAAGAAACCTACGTCTGACCTTCCAATATGTCGTTCGCTACTCCCTTGCTAATGCCGGGTTGAGAATGTGAATAAAACGTGGAGGAAAAACAGTGGAAAGCTTGGGTAAATGCGCAGAGATATTAGCTGGAACGTGGATAAGGGTTGTAGCCACAAGGCAGTCTCTGATGAGTAGATATTTATTCACCACCGAAGAGATTAATCTTGCGGGCGGAGAACTGAACGGAATTGGTCTCACCGGTTCCATCGGATAGGGGCGCGTCTTGCGACGCCCCCGCCCGGCCCACCATTGAGGTGTAGCCGAGCGAACGACACAAAAAAGACGCTAAGCGTCATGTGTCGCCAGTGAAGTTTGGCAGGAGGCTAATCCCGGCGCCTGATTTTGCAGGCGCGGGTGAACGATACAACGAGAGGTTATGCGCTTCAAGAACTTAAGCGCCTGCGTTTACCGCTTCCTGGACAGTTGCCGCGCCTTTCATCGTGATATGGAATTCAGCTCGCAAAATATGTTTCACGCATCCGTTTTCCACTGAAGCATAACGAGGGATTTAAAATCCTTTGGGGTTAACGCGGTTAACCCACTGGCCGCTGCGATTCTTGCTTAATCCAGACCAAAACGGCGCAGGCTGAATCTCACTTTGCGCCGTTTTTATTATGTTAATTCTTTCCTGTTGCAGGCAGAAAAAATCAGCCAGATCAACACGCAATTAATAAAAATGGCTATTAGCATCAGTATTAATGTATACGCGTCATACCATTGATTCTCCATTATCATGCCATATCTGTCTTCATACCATAAAAATAATGCTTCATCCGGCATAACATAACAAAGCAGGCTATAAATAACAGACAGCGATAAAAGCTCAAGCAGCCAAATAAAAACATAGTGAATGGGCTTCATTAATACACCTGTATAGTGCCAAAAGCTTTAAGTTGCGCGGTTACCATTATTGATGGTGTTTTCAACAGCGCGTTTAGCAAAATGTCATATTCAGCATGGCTGGTTAAGGTAATGCAACCGTTACTGATCCCGGACTGGCCTGCAGGATGTAGCCGAAAGTGTCCCCTTTCCACACCTTCAATAAATGCGAAGTCATCTATTGCGCTGTCTTCCCGGTATAAGGCAAACCACAGATCACGATCTGAGCCGCTTTCCAGGCCGTGGATCATATCCTGCCAGCGCGTGCGGAAGCCGCCGCGCGGGCGCGTAACGATGTAATAATTTCCCGGTGGAATAGGGCCTTTTTTCGGGATTGCTATCGAGTCGGGATTATTACGGTGCGGGCCAGCGTTACCGGAATAGGCGGAAAAGAAACCCACGCCTGGGCAACTTAATGTTGATAACTGTCCACCATTCAGATGAAAAGTACAGCGGATCATCTTTCATTCCACGCATCAGTAAACTGGACATTGCCGTCACAATACTTCCAGGTAATCCGCTCATAACGCAGCGATACATTTTCCAAATGATTATGCTTTTCAGTGGCCGGGTTTTTTATATCCAGCATGCAGGGGCAACAACTGACAACCTTAACTTTCTCAAGCAACATATTAAAATATTCAACTTCCTGCCCTGCATCGTTGATGCGGTACCATTTTATTTCAGCCATTTTAAGCGTCTGGCCCGTCGCTATCGCTTTGTAAAGATAGGGGCTGGAGGAATCAAATTCTTTCTGAAAACTCAGTGCACAATGCTGACGCGTTCCCGTAATCCTTCCTATTGCGGTATCAGTAGGCAGATGCAGCCCGTGCCCAAATGATAGTATTTCAATGCTTCCTTCTCGGTCTTTTATATCAACAGAGCCTTTAATATCTGCACCGCCATCATCTTTAAGCCATAAGTACGCCGGGATAGCCATTTCCATTGTTCCTTTATTAGTTGGAAAAAATACTGCTAACTAATAAACCCCGTGGCAGATAATAATACCAGGCAAAAAATGCCATAGATTGCACGAATAACTTTTTGAAATATATACTATAAAATCATAGACAAGATAATCGCTAATCCTTAAGTCATTAAATAACGCTTATTTCTGCAATCCCAATACCCCCGTGATACAGAGTTAATGAATCAAATAACTTAACTCCCAACCCCGCGGGCCCTTTTTATTTCCGGAACCAACCTCCTGAACGGAAATAAACGCGTGGTTTGAAATGGCTGTGGCGATAAAACGTTTATTGGTTCGCACACATATTTCCACAGCCTACAAACGTTCCTGCCCTTCACCGGCAAACCGGCGCTTTCGCCAGCAAACCCGGCCAGCGCGCCGCCCAGTCGGAGCCGTGCGCCATGCCCGGCACCACTTCAACCTGCGCGCAGCGCGCTCCTGTCACCTGCTGAAAACGCGCCGCGACAGCGGGCGGCACCGTACGGTCATCCGCACCGCTGAAATGGATTTGCGGCAGGCTCGCCAGTTCTGGCGCGACGTCTGCCGCGCTTTGCGCATCCGGCATGGCGGAAACACGGTGCAGTGCATTCACGTACGCGACATCGAGGTTCCCCGCCACCGTACGCAGCGAAACCACATCCGTCCGCTGCGCCGCAAGCAGCGCGGCAATGTTGCCGCCGCCTGAATACCCCACCAGCTCAACTTTCGCCTGCGGATAGCGTTGTATTACCTGGCTTAATACCTCGTTCATCGCCTGAATAACGTTTGATGAGAAGCGCTTATCAGTCCAGAGATGGACATTGCAGGCGGCGGGCAACGGCGGCCCGATAAACTGACACGGTCGCGCAAGGTAAAGGATGTTAGCGGATTGATCCGCCGCGGCTAACGCGAGGCCAACGGGATTGTGCGGCGTTGGGTCGTCTGAAGGACGCGTACGGCTCACCCAGGCGAATCCGTCCCCTTCCACATAAACCCGCAAAAGCGTAACCGACGGCGTAATGCGATGCCAGGTGCGAAAATATATTCCGTTCGCAGAAAAATTTTCACTGGTAAGACCACTTTGTTTCGCCAATATATCGGCGCTTTCACGCGGATTTTTGCCGACACATCCCGTTAACAAAAAAGTCATACTAATCAATATTACACACGTAAAAGCCAGGGCTTTTTTTGTCTTTTTCATTCGCTCTTCACACTTTTATTTAAGTGAAACTCTAAAGTTCCGCGCGGCCTGAGCCGAAAATAATTTAGCTTCGCTGATTGTTTTCTTTGCAAGCAGATTTATATTTCGAAACGAAATGTAATCAGATAAATCTGAACGTAACATATAACGGCTCTTTTCGTTAACCCCAAGCGCGACATCGCACGGTACATCATGAAGAAATCACGGTTTAGCCAGCAAGGAACCTTGCTGGTAGCGTTAACCTCTGCGCAAGGACTGCTGGCACCCTATGCCTTCGCGGTTCCCAGCGACTATGTCATTTCCAGCCAGCAATATAACGTTCAGATCCCCGCTGAATATCAGACAGTGCATGTCACCAGCGAAGGCACCGCAACCGGTGACGGAGAAACCGCGCTGAATGTCGGCCAGGATGCCGCCCTGACGTCATTGACTAACGATGGGATAATTACGGCGAGAGACGGCGAGCTTTCCAATACTTACCTTTATGGCCTGCAAAACCAGGGCGCCATCGATATCATCGATAATAAGGGCAGCATTACAATTACTGGCGAAAACGGTAATTATTCCAGCAGCGCTATTAACCTGACTGCGACCAGCACTGTCGGTACGCTGATTAACAGCGGAACTATCTCCGGGCCAGCCGCTGGTACCTATTACAGCAATACTGGCTACGAACAGGGCGGCGGCATTAGCAACAGCGGCACCCTGGGCACGTTAAAGAACGTGACGACAGGCGTGATTTCAGGCAGAACCGGGGTTAATAACCGCGGCAATATCGACGTTCTGGAAAACGACGGGATAATCAACTCGACAAACAATAACAACACTGGATATTACTATAACACTGGCGCTATTTATAATACCGGCACCATTAATACGCTGCATAATACCGGCACTATCGCCAGCAATAACAGCACCAATCATTACAGCGATTCTGCCATTTATAATAACAGCACCGGCCTGATTAAAGACTTAACGAACGACGGCACCATTACCAGCTCTTATTTTGGCGTATATAACATTGGCCAAATCGATACGCTGACTAACAATGGTGATATTACAGGCTCTGTCGTTGGTGTTTTCAACCGCAACTATTCGGATAATACCTTAGGGTCAACCAGTACCATTATTAACAATGGCACCATCAGCGGCACCTATGGCGTTTACACTGCGAATTATTATTCCGATGCCTATCACACGACGCTGATTAATAACGGCACCATTAACGGAACCAATTATGGCGTTTACGACGAAGGCAGCGGCAACTCCACGATAGACATCACCAATAACGGCACGATCACCGGTAATACCTTCGCTATATATAGCCGCGGCAACAACGACTCTACGCTGACTATCACTAACACCGGCACCATTGAAGGCACTATTGCCGCCGATAATGGCACCATCCTCGAATTTATTGGCGGTACGGATAAGCAGGGCGTGCTGACGGGTACGAGCGAAGTGATAAATATCGCGAGCGTCAGCGATCAAGATACCGCTTCAGGCGCTAACGGCGTGGGGACGATTTCCAGCACTGGCGATGTGATTTTCCGCTCCGGCTCCATGCTGCTGAACGACAACATCAACATCCGCAACGTCATGATGCTCAACAGCCTTATGAGCGATGACAGCAGCGATTCTGATAGCACGACCGCCCCTGTCGGCACCGTGATTAACGACGCCGCCAGACTGCAGGTTAATAACCCGCTGACCATCACCGGCAACTACCAGCAGAACGCAGCGGCATCGCTGATTCTGGGCGTTAACGATACTGCGGTTGCGAAAGGCGATAAAGCGGCGGATACCGGCTATGGTCGTCTGACGGTTACCGGCTCGGCTAACGTGGACGCGGGCTCTACCGTATCGCTTGCCCGTACCGGCAACACCTACCAGTTTGCCGCAGGTCAGCGTTATGTGGTGATTGATGCCAACAGCACGGGCACCAACTACAACGCCGATAAGCTTAATTACAGCGCCGCAGGCTACAACGGCCAGGTGACCGGCTCAACCTATGTTGACGAAACCAACAGCGCGCTGGTTGTTACGCTGACGGAAGCGCCGCCGGTAGTCGAAACCCCGCCGGTAGTCGGAACGCCGCCTGTGGTCGGAACGCCGCCAGTCGTCGAAACGCCGCCAACCGCGCCGACCACGCCGGTGACCAAACCGGGCCGTGCGACCATCCGGAACGCCACCGCGTCGCTGGGCGGCCTGAGCAGCTACTCCGGCATCTCCCCGCAGTTGCTTGAGCTGTACAACGCCTCGCTGGCGATTGAAGGCAAAAAAGAAGCCAACCGCGTGGGCGAACGTCTGTCAACCGGCCAGAATATCAGCGCCAGCACGGCAAGCGGCGTGGCGACCTCAACGGCGATGTCCGTGGTCGGCACCCACCTGGATACCCTGCGCAACCCGCAGACCGCAGGCCTGAGCGGCGTGGCGACGGGCGACGCGTACAACGACTGGATCGTCTGGGCTCGTCCTTACGGCGGCTATGCCCGTCAGGACAGCAGCGACGACGTGAGCGGTTACAGCGCGAAATTCGGCGGCCTGCTGTTTGGCGCTGACCGTGCGGTCACTGACAACTGGCGTGTTGGTGCGGCCCTGAACTACAGCAACACCTCCGTACACGGCAAAGATAACCTGAATGGCAACACCTCCACCGCCGATAACTATGGCGTGATTGGTTACGCGGGCTATTCCGGCGAGCCGTGGTTTGTGAACCTGTCGGCGGCGCTGACCCGTCAGAACTATGAGTCTGTCCGTCGCGCCGATTTCACCGGCTTCTCCGGCGCGGCGCACGGCAAGTTCGACGGTCAGTCCGTCACGCTGCAAAGCGAATTCGGCTACCCGTTCACGCTGCCTGCTGACGTTGTCATCACACCGCTGGCAAGCCTGGCTTACGGCTATCAGCACGTGGATGACTATAAAGAGAGCGGCGGTAACGGCATGGCGCTTAACGTTGGCGCCTCACACTCGCAGTCGGTTATCAGCGACCTTGGCGCGCGTGTAGAGAAAACCTTCGACACCGCGCTTGGCAACCTGACGCCGTTCGCACAGCTTTCCTGGATCCACCAGTACGACAACCGCCGTATGAGCAACACCGCCTCTTACGCCGCCGACACCCTGGGTGAAACGCAATTCACCACCAAAGGCGCGTCTCCGGTTGAGGACATGGCGGGGCTGTCGGTGGGCAGCGCGCTGTATAACGTCAGCGACCTGAGCATTGACGCCCGTTACGACCTGCAGGCGGGCGAGCGTTACCAGGCGCACACCTTCAGCCTGCGCCTGAACAAATCGTTCTAAGCGCTAACGCAGATAAACCAACGGGGCCGCGTACGGCCCCGTTTTTTATTTCTAAGCGGCTTAACCCGAAACGATATTCAGTAAATCCACTTGTCTCGCGTACGGCCAACGTCTTCTCCCTGCGTAACGCTCTCTCACCAGACGCCCCGGGGTTCGTTCGCGCTTAACGCCTGTTTAATCATGAGCCCGAGCAGTAGTGCATCTAAAATTAACACGATCAATTTCGTTCCATCGACGCTTAGCAAGCCGTCAGGAGGACTTTTCTGCGCTTCATCCACGTTGTTTTTTCACGCGTTTCAACTAAACAGTACTTTTACCTGAGTGAAGGATCGCTGATGAAAACTCGTCCGCTCTATTTTTCCGCAGGCGTTGCGCTACTGGCGCTGCTGCTTATCATTACCGGCATCGCCACCGCCCGTAAGCTTACCTGGCTGATGGAAGTGCTGCCGGTGTTTATCGTCGCGCCCATCCTCTGGGCGACGGCAAAGCGCTACCCACTCACGCCCCTGCTCTATGCGTTTATCTTTGTCGGCTGCGCCTCGCTTATCGTCGGCGGCATGTACTCCTACGCCCGGGTGCCCGCCGGCTTTCATATACAGGCGTGGCTGGGGCTTGAGCGCAACCCTTACGACAGAATCGGCCATGTATTGCAGGGGCTGGTGGTGTCGCTGGCGGCGCGGGAGGTGCTGGTACGCGGCAACCGCGTGCGCGGGGGCAAAATGCTGGCCTTTATCGTCTGTTGCATAACGCTCGCCATCGGCGCCTTTTACGAGCTGATTGAGTGGTGGGTAGCGCTGGCGCTGGGTCAGGACGCGGATGACTTCCTCGGCACCCAGGGCGACGAGTGGGATACGCAGGCGGATATGCTCTGCGCGCTGCTGGGCGCCATGTTCACCCTCTTTGCGCTGCGCCGCTGGCATGACAGGCAGATTGAAAAAGCGATGAAACGCACCCGTCAATGAAACGGGCTGAAAAGAGGCTGAGATGGTCAAAATGACTTTCAGTAGTGTCAAAAAGACAAATAAATTAATAGTCAAAAAGACAATTCAAGAACCCGTTAATCCATTCATTTACAGCTAAATCAATACCATAAAAACCTGGCACGTCTCTTGTAATAGTCACCGCAACATTGACATTCTGCGGAGAAACACAAATGACTATTCACGTTAAAAACAACATCTACTGGGTTGGGCAGCGCGACTGGGAAGTACGCGATTTTCACGGCACCGAATATAAGACGCTCAAGGGCAGCAGCTATAACAGCTACCTTATTCGCGAAGAGAAAAACGTATTAATCGACACCGTCGACCATAAGTTCAGCCGCGATTTTGTGCAGAACCTGCGTGCGGAAATCGACCTTGCCGATATCGACTGCATCGTTATTAACCACGCCGAAGAGGACCATGCAGGCGCGCTCTCTGAGCTGATGAAGTGCATCCCGGATACGCCCATCTACTGCACCGCCAACGGCATCGACTCCATCAACGGCCACCACCATCACCCGGAATGGAACTTCAACGTGGTGAAAACCGGCGACACGCTGGATATCGGCAACGGCAAACAGCTTATATTCGTTGAAACTCCGATGCTGCACTGGCCAGACAGCATGATGACCTACCTCACCGGCGACGCGGTGCTCTTCAGCAACGACGCCTTCGGCCAGCACTACTGCGACGAGCACCTGTTTAATGACGAAGTGGATCAGGCGGAACTGTTCGAGCAGTGCCAGCGCTACTACGCCAACATCCTCACCCCCTTCAGCCGCCTGGTGACGCCGAAAATCACCGAAATTCTCGGCTTTAACCTGCCGGTGGATATGATTGCCACCTCCCACGGTGTGGTGTGGCGCGACAACCCGACGCAAATCGTCGAGCTCTACCTGAAATGGGCGGCGGACTATCAGGAAGACCGCATCACGATTTTCTACGACACCATGTCCAACAACACCCGCATGATGGCGGACGCCATCGCCCAGGGCATAGCGGAAGTGGACCCGCGCGTGGCGGTGAAAATCTTCAACGTCGCCCGCAGCGATAAAAACGAGATCCTCACGCACGTTTTCCGCTCCAAAGGCGTGCTGGTCGGCACCTCCACCATGAACAACGTGATGATGCCGAAAATCGCAGGCCTGGTGGAGGAGATGACCGGCCTGCGCTTTCGCAACAAGCGCGCCAGCGCCTTCGGCTCGCATGGCTGGAGCGGCGGCGCGGTGGACCGTCTCTCCACCCGCCTGCAGGACGCCGGTTTCGAGATGTCGCTGAGCCTGAAAGCTAAATGGCGTCCGGACCTTAACGCGCTGGAAGCATGCCGCGAGCATGGGCGGAAAATCGCCCGCGAGTGGGCGCTCTCGCCGCTGCCGACAAAAGCGCGGCCCGTTACGACTGACGCCCCGCCGCTTCAGGCTGCCGCCCCGCAGGCGGGAAGCGCCGACACCGGCTGCTGCATGCAGTGCAGCGTCTGCCAGTGGATCTACGACCCGGAAAAAGGCGAACCGATGCAGAACGTCGCGCCCGGCACACCGTGGAGCGAGGTGCCGGAGAGCTTCCTCTGCCCGGAATGCTCGCTGGGCAAAGAGGTGTTTGAAGCGCTGGCGGTGGAGGCGGTATGAGCGACGGCATTGTGATTATCGGCTCGGGCTTCGCCGCCCGTCAGCTGGTGAAAAACCTGCGCAAACAAGACCCGAAGGTGACGATAACGCTTATCGCCGCCGACAGCATGGACGAGTACAACAAGCCGGACCTGAGCCATGTCATCAGCCAGCAGCAGCGGGCGGATGACTTAACCCGCCAGCGCGCCGGGGAGTTTGCTGAGCAATATCAGCTGCGCCTTTTCCCCGCTACCTGGGTGACGGAAATCGACCCGCAGGCCCGCATCGTGAAAAGCCAGACGCAAAGCTGGCGCTACGACCAGCTGGTGCTGGCGACCGGCGCCAGCGCCATTACGCCGCCGGTAGAAGGGCGCGAGCTGATGCTGACCCTCAACAGCCAGCAGGAGTATCAGGCGTGCGAATCACAACTGCGGGACGCGCAGCGGGTGCTGATGCTGGGCGGCGGACTGATTGGCAGCGAGCTGGCGATGGATTTCAAGCGCGCCGGGAAACAGGTGACGGTAGTGGACAACGCCGCCTCCCTGCTCGCCTCGCTGATGCCGCCGGAAGTGAGCGCTCGCTTACAATACAAATTAACGCAGATGGGCGTGGAGCTGGCGCTGAACCAGCAGCTTACGGCCTTACGCCCGGGCGAAAGCGGTCTCCAGGCGACGCTCGCCAGCGGCCGCACGCTGGAAGTGGACGCCGCCATCGCCGCCATCGGCCTGCGCCCGAATATTGACCTCGCCCGCCGGGCAGGGCTGGCGGTGAGCCGCGGCATTGTGGTCAACAGCCAGTTGCAGACCAGCGACCCGCACATCTACGCGCTGGGCGACTGCGCGGAAATCAACGGTCAGCTGCTGCCGTTTCTGCAACCCATTCAGCTAAGCGCCATGACGGCGGCGAAAAATCTCGCGGGCGGCAGCCAGCCCCTCACCCTGCCGGCGATGCTGGTGAAAGTAAAAACGCCGGAATTGCCGCTGCACCTGGCGGGCGATACGCGAAGCGCGGATCTCGCCTGGCATATCGCCCTCGGCGGCGAGGGCATGGTGGCGAAAGGCATTGACGGCGAGGGCAGGCTCAGGGCCTTCGTGGTGAGCGAAGCGTGCATGCCGCAGGCCTTCGCCCTGCTCAGAGAGCTGAAACCGTAAAAACCTCGCTGCGTCGAAAGGCGCAGCCAGCTTGCCCTGCGGCTTCATGCAGGGCCTTTCCCGAGGAGAAAATTATGGCACACCAAATTCCCTTCCACTTTCGTCACACCCGTTCCACCCCGTTCTGGAACAAAGAGACGGTGCCGCAGGCGCTGCTTACCCACCACAACACCAAAAAAGGGGTTTACGGCCGTCTTTCGGTGATGGCAGGCGCGGTGAAATACATCGGTTTTCACCATCAGCATGACGAAACGCCGGAAATCGAAGTGGTTATCGAAGCCGGACATTTCGGCATCAGCCCGCCGCAGTACTGGCACCGCATCGAGCTGCTGACAGATGAGACGTACTTCAACATCGACTTCTTCGCCGACCCGGCGCACGCGCTGGAAGGCGAAGGCATCGGCCAGGTGGTGAATACGCACCGGCGCTAAGCGCGTCGGAGAACGTTATCCTTTTACTTTCACCGCGATCGTCGCCACCGACTCGCGCAGCTTCATCTCCACCTGATACGTTTGCCAGGAGACAGGCAAATCTGTCTCACGTATGCGCCTGAAAAGCAGCTCGGCGGCATGCACGCCCATGTGGTGAATCGGCTGCGCGACGGTGGAAATGCGCGGGGTGGTGAGCGTCAGCCAGTCGAGTTCGTCGAAGGCGAAGAAAGAGAGCTTTTGCGGCACGGCGATGCCGCGCTCGCGCACTGCGCGCCAGGCGCCCTGGGTCATGACGTTATCTACCGCGAAAACCGCCGTGGGCGCGGCGTCGTCCAGCACCGCCAGCGTCTCTTCAAATGCGCGCTGGGCGCAGTATTTGCCGGTGCGGCGGATTAAGGTTTTCTCCACCGCCACGCCCGCTTCGTGGTGCGCCAGCAGGTAGCCGAGCAGGCGCGCGCCGCTGGAGTTAAGCCGGTCGGCGTTGATCGTCGCAAACTTCTCCGGCTCCAGCGCCAGTTGCGTATCGTAGTCCGAGCTTAGCTCGGTGATGATGGCGATGCGTCGGTGGCCGCAGCTTAGCAGGTAGCGCGTGGCTTCGCGGCTGGCGTGCACGTTATCGATAAGCACCGCGTCGGCGGCGAGCGTCGGCAGCTTACGGTCGAGCAGCACCACCGGAATGCCCTGGGCGATGGCCTGGTCGAGATGGCGGCAATTGTTGATGTCGGCAGGCGAGACGATAAGCCCGTCCACCTGTTTCTCCAGCAGAATGCGCACCGCCTCCTGCTCGCGCGGCACGTCTTCGTCGCTGCTGGTGATAAGCACGCCGAACTCGTGGCGACGGGCAATATCGCTGATGCCGCGCAGCGCCTCGGCGAAAAAGGGGTTGCTGATGTCCGCGCCCACGACGCCGATAGTCTGGCTTTTGCCGGTGATCATCGCCCGCGCCACCTGGTTTGCCACATAGCCCAGCTCTTCGGCGGCGCGCATGATTTTTTCACGCAGCTCCTCGCTGACGTAGCCGTAACCTCCCAGCGCCCGGCCCGCCGCCGCGGTGGAAACTCCCGCCTTGCGCGCCACGTCTTTCACGGTGATTCGGTTATTTTTCTTGTTCATAAGACGTCTTGTCTGCTCCGCTTTTCTGTTCCCGGAGGTTATCGATTTCCGGCGAAACCATAAGAAAAAGATCATTGACAATTTTTTAACACCGGCGAATTATTCACCGTGTGATAACGTTCTCTCATTTTAGGATAATCCACCCGCTGCTGTAAATCGCGGGTTTATTTTGCAGACGGACTGATAACGTTATCACACCCATAACAACCGAGACGGACAGGTAAACGAACATGACGCAAAACACCACAGCTTCACTGCCGCTGCGCCCGCTGGAAGCGGACTTCATCCCGACGCTTGAGAAAGTGCTGGCGCAGAAAAACGCCATCGCCGGCATCGCAGAGGCGGTCGCCTCCCGCCCGCTGAAAGATATCTATTTTGTCGGCTGCGGCGGCTCATTCTCTTCTTCTGTGCATGCCCACGCCCTGCTCTGCCGCCACAGTAAAACGCTTCAGGCGTGGAACCTGAACGCGGCGGAGTTTATGGCGCTGCCGCCTGCTCGTCTGGGGGCGTCCTCGCTGGTGATCCTCTCCTCGCACTCCGGCGCCACGCCGGAAACGGCGCAGGCGGCGGACTTTGCGAAATCTTACGGCGCGTATGTGGTTTCGCTAAGCCAGGAGCTGAACACGCCGCTCGCCAATACCGCCGACACCGCGCTGGTTTACCACAGCCCGCGCACCGTGACGCCAGGCAAACAGCTTCTGCTGCTGCAACTGGTGATTGAACTGCTGGAGCGCGTGGATAACGTGGACGTCAGCGCCTGGCGCGCCGCCCTGCCCGCGCTGCCTGCGGCGCTGCAACAGTACCTCGATAAACAAGAAGCCGTCGGCGACGCCATTGCGAAATCCATCGCGAAGGGCGGCGATATTTACGTTACCGCCGCTGGCGCGAACTACGGCGCGGCCTACACGCTTTCCTACTGCTACCTGATGGAGATGCAGTGGCGCAACGCCACCCCGGTGCTGGCGGGGGATTTCTGCCACGGCCCGTTTGAGATGATTTTGCCGGGCGCGCATCTGGTAGTGTTCCACGCCGATGACGACAGCCGCGCCATGACGCAGCGCGCCATCGACTTCGCCCGCCGCTACACCGAAAACGTCCATGTGTTTGACGCCGCTGGCTTTACCCTGCCGGGCGCGGCGCCAGAAGTGAAAGCGCGCTTCGCCGCCATCGCGCTGGGCCTGATGGGCACGCGTCTTGCAGATCACCTGGAGCATCACACCGGCCACTCTCTCGACGACCGCCGTTACATGTACAAAGTGGAATATTGATAGCTATGCGAATTTGTGGAGTGGGTGACAACGTGATTGACCGCTACCTGCACTGCGACCTGATGTTCGCGGGCGGCAATGCGCTCAACTTCGCGGTTTTTGGCCGCCAGGCCGGGGCGCAGGCCGCCTACCTCGGCATCACCGGCAACGATATTCCGGCGGGCGTGATTCGCCACGCGCTTTGCGCTGAAGGGGTGGACATCAGCCGCGTGCGGATCAACGAAAGCTTTAACGCGCTTTCGCAAATCGATATCGACGCCGAAGGCAACCGCTTTTTCGTCGGCTCCGTGCCGCCGCCTTACCAGCTGCGGCTGAGCGAGGCGGACCTGGCGTGGCTTGCGGGCTTCGACCTGCTGCACACCAGCGATTACAGCGGGCTGGAAGCGCAGCTTCCCCAGCTTGCCGCCTGCGCGCCGCTCTCGTTCGACTTCGGCTCGCGCGACGACGCCTGGGCCGAGCCGCTGCTTCGCTGGGTGCAGGTCGCCACCTTTTCGCGCAGCGGCAGCACGCCGCAGGCGATTGAAACGCTGATTGCCAACGCCCACGCGGCGGGCGTCGCCACCGTGCTGGTCACGCAGGGCGCGGACGGCGCGATTATCAGCCACCGGGGCGAACGCCACCGCCAGCCCGCGCTGCCGACGCAGATTGTCGACAGCCTCGGCGCGGGGGATGCGTTTATCGCCACGCTGCTGGTGAAGCTTGGCCAGGGGGCGACGCTTGCCGACGCCGCGCACGATGCGGCTCTCGCCTCGGCGCGGGTTTGCGAACGCCTCGGCGCATTCGGCAGCGGCGTGCCGCTAACGCCGTTGCCGCCGGAGGCAAAACAACAACCGTAGTCGCAATGCCATAACGCGCCGCCGCAGGCGGGCTGCAATCCAACCTTTTTTACGTGGAGCAAGACATGAAGATGAAAACCTTAGCCTGTTCAGTAGCGCTGTTGGCCGCACTCTCGCTTGCCTTACCCGCCGGGGCCGCCGAAAAGCTGGTGGTCGGCACCGAAGCCAACGGCATTCCCATCTCCTTTCTGAACCCGAAAACCCATGAGCTGGACGGCTTTATGCTGGATATCGCCCGCCAGGCCGCAAAGCACGCGGGTTATGAGGTGGAATTTAAGGCGATGGATTTCTCGGCGCTTATTCCGGCGCTGCGCACCGGCAAGATAGACCTTATCGCCACCGGCATGTACATCACCGAGCCGCGCAAAAAAGTGATCGATTTCACCACGCCAGTGTATAGCTACGGCGAAGGGATGATCGTGCGTAAAGAGGACACCAAAGACTACACCTCCTTTAAAGAGTTGCCGGGCGCGGTAGTGGGCGCGCAGATGGGCACGATTTTTATCGAGCCGCTCAAGCAGGCCAACATCTTCAAGGATGTGAAAGCTTACGACACCCTCACCGGCATCATGAAAGACGTGAACGCCGGGCGCATCAAAGCGGGCTTTGGCGATACCCCTTCCATGGCCTATTACCTCTCGCTTGGCGAATATCCCAACGTGCGGCTGGTGAAAAGCTACAAGCCGGTGCTGCCGGGCTCGCTCGGGCTTGGCGTGCGCAAGGACGAAGCGCAGCAGCTGGCGAAGCTTAACGAAGCCATCGCCACCATGCAGAGCAACGGTGAGATTACGGCGCTGCTGGAAAAGTGGAAGCTTAATTAAAACAAGGGGGCGCAGCCCCTGATACCCCGTGACAGGAACCGCGATGAACGACTTTTTTACCTTCAGCGCCACCGCCCTCCCCATCCTGGTGGAGGGGGTGAAATACACGGTACTGGTTACCTTTTGTTCGCTTATCCTCTCGACCCTGCTCGGGCTGACGTGGGCGCTGATGCGCCTTTCGGCCCACCGTCCGCTGCGCCTGGTGAGCGGCGCGGTGGTTAACGTGCTGCGCGGCATCCCGATGCTGGTTCAGCTTTTCTATATCTACTTTGTGCTGCCCGATATCGGTATCGAGATGTCGGCGCTGACCGCCGCCATTATCGGCCTCGGCATCGCCTATTCGGTTTACCAGGCGGAGGATTTCCGCGCCGGCATTCAGGCTATCGACAAGGGGCAGATCGAGGCGGCGCAGACGCTTGGCATGTCGAAGCGCCTGATGATGCGCCGCGTTATTTTGCCGCAGGCCATCAAGATTATCTGGCCCTCCTACGGCAACACCATGGTGATGATGCTCAAGGACAGCTCGCTCGCCTCCACCATCACCGTGGCGGAACTTTCGCTGCAAGGGAAGCTGCTCGCCTCGGCGACCTTCCAGAACACCACCGTTTTCACGCTGGTCGCCCTGCTCTATCTGGTGATGTGCTGGCCGCTGATGTGGCTGTGCCGCCGGGTGGAACACGCCATGAACAAGCGTCGGAGCCACTGATGATTGAATATCGCAACGTCCATAAAAGTTACGGCGCGGTGCACGTGCTGAACGGCATCAACTTAACCATCAACCGCCAGGAGGTGGTTTGCATCATCGGCCCTTCCGGCTCCGGCAAGTCGACCCTGCTGCGCTGCATCAACGGGCTTGAGAACTACCAGAGCGGTGAGATCATTTTCGACGGCGTGCGGGTGGACGGCAGCGAGCGCGCGCTAAGCCAGGTGCGCGGCGAGGTGGCGATGGTCTTCCAGCGCTTTAACCTCTTCCCGCACCGCACAGTGCTGGAGAATGTCACCGAAGGACCGATTTACGTCAAAGGCGAGCGCCCCGGCCCCGCCCGGGAATATGGCATGGAGCTGCTTAAACAGGTGGGGATGGACCACAAGGCGCATTCATACCCGCAGGATCTCTCCGGCGGCCAGCAGCAGCGCGTGGCGATAGCCCGTGCGCTCGCGATGCGCCCTCGGGCCATTTTGTTCGACGAACCCACCTCGGCGCTCGACCCGGAACTGGTAGGCGACGTGCTGAAAGTGATGCGCGAGCTGGCGAATCAGGGGATGACGATGGTGGTGGTAACCCACGAAATCGCCTTCGCCCGCGAAGTGGCCGACCGCGTGGTGTTTATCGATGGCGGCGTGGTGACCGAAGAAGGCCCGGCGCGCCAGGTGCTGACCAATCCTTCCCACCCGCGCACCCGCGAGTTTTTACAACGCGTGCTCAACCCCATCAGCGAGGAATAATCATGCTTAACGCCAGCCATATCTGCGCCACCAACTTTACTTATTCGCACTACCGGCTGAACCACTGCCTGGACGATGTCGCCGCGCTCGGCGTGCAGTGGTTTGAACTGTGGGGCGTTGCGCCGCACCTGCATATCGACACCGTGCAGGAAGCGGACCTGCAAACACTCAGGCGGGAACTGGCGGCGCGCGAACTGAAGCTCGCCTGTTTCACGCCGGAGCAGTGCGTCTACCCGGTCAATATCGCCGCCGAAAACCCGCAGCAGCGGGAGTACAGCATTAACTATTTCCGCCGTAGCCTGGAGATATGCGAAAGCCTTGGGTCGCCGCTGCTGTTTATGACCCCAGGCTGGGGTTATGAAGAGGATGAGCCCGCCGCGGCGCGCAGCCGCGCGGTGGACGCCCTGGCGCAGCTGGCGCACCTTGCGGAAAGCCGCGGCGTGACGCTGGTGCTGGAGGTATTGCAGCCGCGCGAGAGTAACCTCGCCAGCACCGTGCATGAACTGGCGTCTCTGGTTAACGAAGTCAGTTCGCCTGCGCTTGACGCGGCGCTGGATATCGTCGGCATGGCGGTGGGCGGCGACAGCGTGACGGATTATCTCAACGCCTTCGGGCCGAAGCTGCGCCACTGCCATTTTATCGACGGCACCCCTGCGGGCCATCTGGCGCTCGGCGACGGCAACCTGCCGCTGAAAAGCTACCTCAGCGCCCTTCGCGAAGGCGGCTATAACGGTTTGCTGTCGCTTGAGATAGCCGGCGGGCGCTACTGGCAGGAGCCGCTTGAGCCGATGCGCCAGAGCATTGCGTTCCTGCGCGACGCGCTCGCATGATGGCGCGAAGCGGCGCGGCCATGCTGCCTGCGCGCAAAAGCGAAAGCCTGCTGCTGCTGGTGACGCTCTGCGCCGGGGCGGGCTGGATCTTCTCCAAAGAGGCGCTCGGCGCGCTGCCGCCGGTCTTTTTTATCGCCGTGCGCTTTCTGGCGGGCGGCCTGCTGCTGGGCCTGGCGGCGCCCGCCGCCGACCGGCGCGAATGGCGGCGCAGCCTGTGGCCCGCCTTCGCCATCGGCAGCCTGATTTGCGGCTCGATGATGTGCTGGATTGTGGCGCTGCATCTCACGACCGCGCTGGGCGTTGGCGCGTTTCTCACCTGCCTCGGGCCGCTGCTGGTGCCGTTCGCAGGGTGGCTGTTGTTCCGCCAGGCGCTGTCGAAGCGCATCGGGTTCGCCCTGCTGCTCGCCCTGCCCGGCATTGCGCTGCTGGTGGGCAACGGCTTTCTCCAGTGGCAGTTCGAGGCGGGCCAGCTCTGGTTTTTTGGCGCGGCGGCGATTTTCGCCTTTTACTTCAGCCTGAATAACCGCTTCGCCGCCGACCAGCCGGTGGTGCTGTTCGCCGCCATGCAGATGATGGCGGTGGGCCTGCTGGCGTTGCCGGTGAGCCTGTGGCTCGAGCCGTGGCCCACCGCGCTCAATGCCCCCGCCTGGACATGGCTTGCGCTCAGCATTCTCATTCCCACCTGCCTGCGCTTCTTTTTACAAAACTATGCGCAGCGGCTGGCCTATACGCCCAACGGCGGGCTCATCATGCTGATGGAGCCGGTGTGGGCGGCTGTTTTCTCGGCGCTGTGGTATGGCGAAGTGATGACGCTGTCGCAGGTGGGCGGCGCGCTGCTTATCCTGCTGGCGCTGACGGTCGCCAGAGAGCGTCACGTCCGCACCTGACCCTCGCCTGCGGGCGGGGGTATCTTATTTTTCACGCCATATTTACAAGCTCAATCACTCCTGCCAAAAATGGGCATTATTTATTCACAATGCTTATCGATGTCCGAACTCGCGCTCAAACAGCAGATCCAGAAACTGAAAAAACACAACGCCCGGTTAAAGCGAATCGCCCATGACGCCCGCCACAAGCTTAGCGCGGCGCTGGACGGCACCGGCCTGTGCCTGTGGCAACTGGATATTCCCAGCGGCAAGCTGATTATCTATAACCGCCGCTGGGGCTCGATGCTCGGCTATCAGCCTAAAGAGCTGAGCGCCCACTTTGACGTCTGGCGCGAGCACCTGCACCCGGAAGACCGGGCGATGGTGCTGGCGGCGTTTTATAACCACCTTGAGGGTAAAGCCCCTTTTTATGAAGCGCTGCACCGCATGCAGCATAAAAACGGCACCGTTACCTGGGTGCTCGATCGCGGGCGCGTCACCGAGTGGGATGCCGAAGGCAGCCCGTTGAAAGTGACCGGCACGCATATCGACATGACCAAAGAAAAACAGTATGAAGCGCAGCTGGCGAAGCTTGCGAACCACGATCCGCTAACCGGCCTCGCCAACCGTCACGCGCTGCAAAGCCGCTTTGACGCCTTACAGCCGCAGGGGCCGCTCAGCGTGGCGTTTATCGATCTGGATAACTTTAAACATGTGAACGACACGCTCGGCCACCGCAGCGGCGACGTGGTGCTTATTCAGCTTGCTCAGCGCATGCGCGAAGCCTGCCCGCCGGGGGTAGAAATCGGCCGGCTCGGCGGCGACGAATTTATCCTGCTGCTGCCCTTCAGCCTGCGCCATCCGCTGACCGACACCGCCGCGCGCGGCTGCCTGGACGCCGCGCTTACGCCGTTTGAGCTGGATAACGGCACGGCGCAGATTGGCGCTTCGATTGGCATTTATGAAGTGCGGCGGAATGAGGATTTTAACGAGGCGCTGCGCCACGCCGACGAGGCGATGTACCGCGTAAAACACGCCGGGAAAAACGGCGTGGCGCTGGCGGAATAAACAGGGCGGCTGATTGCCGCCCTTCATGTTTTAAGCGCGCAGGCGTTCCTGCTCCTGCGGCTCATCTTCCGGCTGTTCGGCTGGAATAATAATTCGGCTCGGAATAGCGAGCTTCACGCCCAACGCTTCCAGTTCTTCCATAATACGCAGGTTAATTTCCTGCTGAATATCCATATATTTATTGTAATCGGCCGTATTAAGAATATGCACCACTTCGAAAGTCAGGCGGTCCTGATCAAATACCGAAAAGTGGGCGCGGTCGAATTTCGTCTCTTTAATACTTTCAATAACATTTTTTACCATCGGACCAATTTTGCGGATTTTTTCCGGCGGCGTGGAATAGGCAATGCCGAAGGTGAAAACAATTCGACGAGTTTGCATGCGCTTATAGTTGTGAATTGTCTGCTGGAGCAGAATGGCGTTAGCGCAAACTATTTGTTCGCCGCTTAAGCTGCGAATACGCGTGGTTTTTAAACCGATATGTTCAATGGTGCCGGAAACATCGTTAAAGACAATAAAGTCGCCAATTTCAAACGGTTTATCAAAACCGATAGAGAGCGAGGCGAATACGTCGCTTAATACCGTCTGCACCGCCAGCGCAATGGCGATACCGCCAACCCCGAGGCTTGCCACCAGCGCGGTAATATCCACTCCGGCATTGGCCAGAATAGAAAGCAGCATAATGGACCAGATAAGCGCGCGGATCATCAACCCAAGAATAATCAGCGTAACCGGGTTGCGGTGCAGGCCGGGCCGCAGCAGCGAATGGCGCATCCACGACTGAACGGCCTGATCGAGCCACATGGCGATTTGCAGCGCCAGCACCAGAAACCAGGCGTGGGATATCAGGCTGTGCAGCCGGTCAGACAGCGTGACAAACTGAAGGCTAAATAAGAAGGCGGCGATGAGAATTAACGCTTTGCGGGTTTTACTGATAACGTCGAGAAAAACGTGGTAAAGCGCGGCGCTCTCATGGTCTTTCGTCCAGTTGGCGATTCTTTTATGCAGCACCGCCAGGATTTTATTCGCCACCCAGTAGGTCACCGCTGTAATAACGACAACCAGCAACACATTGGTCCAGAATGACGGCGAGGTCAGTAACCGTATAAAATTGGTTTGCTGAAGTATCTCCATTCTGTTCTCCCTTAATGAAAAATATAAAACTCAGGCCAAACGCGCCTTTCAGTATAGACAATGCGATTTGCCTGCCGTTGAGACTCGGCTTATTCCAGGGAGAAACGCAGGATTGTCATAATAACGTCACGTAATTATTTCGCGCCTGTTTCGGTTATATGACAGGCGCGAGGTGAGATATTTCAGGCAAGGTATTTATGGAACCACGCGATGGTGCGACTCCAGGCGAGTTCCGCCGCCGCCTTGTCATAACGCGGCGTGGAATCATTATGAAAACCGTGATTAACGCCAGGGTAGATATAAGCTTCGTAGGTTTTCCCGGCTTTTTTCAACGCCGCCTCGTAAGCAGGCCAGCCTTCGTTGATGCGGGTATCGAGTTCAGCATAATGGAGCAGCAGCGGCGCGTTAATTTTCGCGACATCCTGCGCGGGCGGCTGTCGTCCGTAAAAAGGCACTGCGGCGGCCAGTTCCGGATACGCCACCGCCGCAGCATTCGCCACGCCGCCGCCATAGCAGAAGCCGGTAATGCCTACCTTTCCGGACGCCCCTTCGTGCTGCATCATAAATTCAATGGCGGCGAAAAAGTCGTTCATCAGCTTTTGCGGATCGACTTTTTGCTGCAATTCCCGCCCTTCATCATCGTTGCCCGGATAGCCGCCCACGGAAGAAAGACCGTCCGGCGCCAGCGCGATAAAACCCGCCTTCGCCGCACGGCGCGCCACATCTTCAATGTAGGGATTCAGACCGCGATTTTCGTGCACCACCACCACGGCGGGCGCTTTGCCGTTTGCCTTCTTCGGCAACACCAGATAGCCGCGCACCTGCCCGTGGCCGTTGGGCGATGGGTAGTGAATATACTGCGGATAAATATCCGGGTCGGTGAACTCCACCTGCTGGGCCAGCGCGTAGTTGGGTTTGAGCAGGTCGAACAACGCCAGCGCCGTCATGCCGCCGACGGCATATTTCGCCGCCAGCTGCAAAAATTCACGCTTGGTGATTTTGCCGTGGGCGTAGTAGTCGTAGTAATCGAGCAGTTGCTGGGGAAAATCTTTAGCGGTCAGGCGGGTCATGGGCGCTCCCTTCTTTCAGTGCGATTCGGCCCTATAAGCGAAGCACACGCGCAGGAAATTACCTAAAGACGCGGCGCATTATCAGCCAAATGTATGATGCCGCGCGCTTGTCCTCTCCCGGCGACTCGCTAATATAGAAACAACGTTTCAAATAATAACTCTGGAAGAAGGAGAAACCATGCCGTACCTTGCCGACCCTGCCCGCTACGAGCGGATGCAATACCGTTTTTGCGGCCGCAGCGGGCTGCAACTGCCTGCGCTGTCGCTTGGCCTGTGGCACAGCTTCGGCCACGGCAGCACGCTGGATTCCCAGCGCGCGTTGCTGCATAAAGCGTTTGACCTGGGCATTACCCATTTCGACCTCGCCAACAACTACGGCCCACCGCCCGGCAGCGCGGAAGAGAATTTCGGCCGCCTGCTGAAAACCGACTTCGCGCCCTATCGCGATGAGCTGATTATCTCCACCAAAGCGGGTTACGACATGTGGCCGGGCCCCTACGGCGCCGGCGGGTCGCGTAAATACCTGCTGGCGAGCCTCGACCAGAGCCTGCAACGCCTGGGGCTGGACTATGTCGATATTTTCTACTCGCACCGCGTTGATGAAAGCACGCCGATGGAAGAGACCGCCGCCGCCCTGGTGCAGGCGGTGCAGAGCGGCAAGGCGCTCTATGTCGGCATCTCCTCTTATTCGCCGGAACGTACGCAAAAGATGGCGGAGTTGCTGCGCGAATGGAAAGTGCCGCTGCTGATCCACCAACCTTCCTATAACTTGCTGAACCGTTGGGTGGATAAAAGCGGGCTGCTGGAGACGCTTGAGCGCAACGGCGCGGGCTGCATCGCCTTCACCCCGCTGGCGCAGGGTCTGCTGACCGGTAAATACCTCAACGGCATTCCGCAAGGGTCGCGCATGCAGTATGAAGGCAAAAAAGCGCGCGGCCTGACGGAAAACATGCTGACGGAGCAGAACCTCAACAGCCTGCGGCTGCTGAACGAGATGGCGCAGCGCCGCGGTCAGAGCATGGCGCAGATGGCGCTCAGCTGGCTCTTAAAAGATGCGCGCGTCACCTCGGTGCTGATTGGCGCAAGCCGCCCCGAGCAAATTGAAGAGAATGTGCAGGCGCTGGCGAACCTGTCGTTCAGCGCTGAGGAGCTTGCGAAAATCGACGAACATGTCGCCGATGGCGAGCTGAACCTCTGGCAGGCGTCGTCGGATAAATAAACGCAGGCTGCGCATAAAAAAACCCACGGTGCGGGCCGTGGGTTTTGCTTAGTGGTCGTGGCGCGTGAGCTTGTCGAGATAGCCCATCACGAAGGCGGAGAGCACGAAGGTGAGGTGGATAATGACATACCACATCAGCTTATTGTCCGGCACGTTTTTGGCATCCATAAACACCCGCAGCAGGTGAATGGAAGAGATAGCGACAATCGACGCCGCCACTTTGTTCTTCAGCGAGGTGGCGTCCATTTTGCCAAGCCAGTTCAGCTTCTCTTTATGGTCGGCGATATCCAGCTGTGAAACGAAGTTCTCATAGCCGGAGAACATCACCATCACCAGCAGCCCGCCAACCAGCGTCATGTCCACCAGCGACAGCAGCATCAGAATGAGATCGGCCTCCGCCATGGTGAGCACATTGGGCAGAACGTGGAAAATTTCCTGGAAGAACTTGACGGTCAGCGCCAGCAAGGCCAGGGATAAACCGAAATAGACCGGGGCGAGAAGCCAGCGAGAGGCGTACATTGCGTTTTCTAAAAAGCGTTCCATAGCGTCCTGGAAGTTAACCCAAAGACGCTAAGTATAACGCAGAAAGGTTGACGGCTGGCAACCACGCCCGCCGCTACACGTCGGACAGGGAGACCTGTGGACGTTGATACTGCGGCCAGACGATGGCGACCAGCGCCGGATAGGCCTCAATGCTAAACTCATGGAAACAATGACGTAAATTCAATACTTCGATATCGGAAAACATCACCAGCTCACCATTCAGACAGCGTTTTTTTAAATTATCGTAATATTTATACACCGCGGAATTAAGATTGCTGCACCGACGCTGCGCCTCAAATAAACCAGGCGTCGCGTTAAGTTCTTCAAAACTCATTTTTTTAATGGTAGCGTTAATAAAGTCGCTATATTCATGATTGACACGCCAATACCAGCCCGGCGTAATGGCGTTAAGCAATACGGAGAAATGTTCCTCACCCTTTTGTCGGTTTTGCGGCGAGGATGGGTTCGCGGCTTCACTGTTTTCGGTAGTATTGCGCTCACTCTCTTTCATTAATAAAAGAACGACGCATAAAAGTAACAGCAAGGTGATGACACAATAAAAAATAGTGCTCATGCGCAGGCTCCGTTTTCTTTGATTTTAATTTTGCGGCATGTTATTGTCAACGCAAACCGCCCTGCCTTCTAATTTACCTTTCTGAAATTAAAGGAAATATTATTATGTTGCCCGACAATATTGTGCCGGCGCGCTATCATATTCCCACTCCTGAGACGCAGCCGGCGACTGATGAAAGCAGTGAAAATTTAACTAAAGGAAAGCCAACGCTCGCCGATTACGAAAGTGATATTTTAACCAGTAAATCACGAGCCGGGCAAAGCGGCAACATGCTGCTTGAAGAACATGATCGCCATATAAAAGAACGCCTGTTCTGTGTGGTTAAAATCGAAACTTTCGCTAAAGTATTGAACGGCCTGGTCGAAGATAAAACCATAAACGCGGAAGAACTGGCGGAACTGATTGCGGCGAAAACGGCGCACATCAATGAAGCGGGTAATAAAATTTGGCTTAATCTCATCACCAGGGAAAAAGCGACGCCGCTATTTTATCAGTTCGAGGATTAACGGGCGTGGCCGAAATAACCAATAACGATATTTATTTCGCTTTAGATAAACAGGTTGAACAGAAATTTATCTTAAGTCAGAACCAGCAGGCGTTAATATATGCCCGCGACCAGGCTATCGCCGAGTATACGCGAGCCATGGTGACGATTCCCTCCGCGCTGGTGCACCTTAAGTGGCAAAATCGCCGTGAAATTTATCCGCTGCGGGTTAAAGAAGAGGTATACGGCGCAGTGCTGCTGGAGATTATTAACCGCTATCCCGAGTTGAAATCGCAAATTATGGTGCAGTTAGAGGAGAATTATCAGCAGATTAAGGCGCAGGAAGCCTCGACGCTGATGTTAAGCCGAACGCTCGCCGAAGGCACCTGTAAAACCTCCACGGTTAAACCCACCGCGCCCGCCAGCGCAACGCCGCCAGCCGCCGCGATTACGCCGCAAACGGTGGTCGCGCAGCCCGTCGTTCCTTCACACGCTGAACCCGCCGCGCCTGAAGCGATGCCGCCTGCGAACGTAGAGCCTGCCCCTCAGGCGCCCTGGAGCGCCACCTATTCAAAACCGGTTGTCGCGCCGCCGCGGGTTGCGCCAGTTCCCCCGTCAAAGCCGTAACCTCTGCTGAAAGCCCTTTCTCTCCGCTCTTAAGCGGCGGCTTCTCTTTTCTGAAGACACGCGTCAGCCTGACGAATAACCGGAATATCCCGAGAATTTTCGACAGCGCAGCAGAAGACACTACCCTTAAGAGGTGTCTTTTAAACAGAGGAGCGATCTAATGGCAAACGATCAGACGAAAATTCAGGACCCTACCACCCAGTTCTTCACCGGCGAATATCCTAAACAAACGCAGCCCGCGCCGGGCGTGCAGGCAAAAATGGATCCGGTGCCGGATTGCGGTGAGCAGAGTTACGTCGGAAGCGGACGCCTTAAAGGTCGCAAGGCCCTGGTTACTGGCGGTGATTCAGGTATCGGACGCGCCGCCGCCATCGCTTACGCGCGTGAAGGCGCGGATGTGGTCATCAACTATCTGCCTGCCGAGCAGGAAGATGCTGAAGCGGTGAAAAAGCTGATTGAGGAAGCCGGTCGTAAGGCGGTGTTGATCCCGGGCGATTTAACCGATGAACAGTTTGCCCGCGATCTGGTGCGTCGCGCCATTCAGGAACTGGGCGGGCTGGACATTCTGGCGCTGGTCGCCGGTAAGCAAACCGCTGTCGAGCAGATTTCCGAGCTAACCAGCGAGCAGTTCCAGAAAACTTACGCGACCAACGTTTTCGCGCTGTTCTGGATAACTCAGGAGGCTATCCCGTACCTGAAACCGGGCGCCAGCATTATCACCACCTCCTCCATTCAGGCTTACCAGCCAAGCCCGCACCTGCTCGATTACGCCTCCACTAAGGCGGCTATCCTGAACTACAGCCGCGGCCTTGCGAAGCAGGTGGCGGAAAAAGGCATTCGCGTGAATATCGTGGCGCCGGGCCCCATCTGGACGCCGCTGCAAATTTGCGGCGGTCAGCCGCAGGAGAAAATCCCGCAGTTCGGCCAGCAGACGCCGATGAAGCGCGCCGGTCAGCCTGCGGAACTGGCGCCGATTTATGTTTATCTGGCAAGCCAGGAATCAAGCTACGTGACCGCCGAAGTGCACGGCGTAACCGGTGGCGAGCACCTGAGCTAACAACTGAAAACCCGCGCTGCCCTGCAGCCGGGTAACGGTTCAACATAAAGGGGGCGGCAGGCCCCTTTTTTCATTAACGCGCCGCAAAATCCTCCTTAGAATAAACGTCTGGCTTAAGCGACACCTAAATAATAATAACCCAACAATGCTATCCACCTCAGAATAACACACTACCCTTAAGAGGACGTTTTTAAACTCTGAGAAGTGGAGACACCGTATGCCTAATGACCAGACCCAGATTCAGGATCCCACCACGCAATACTTTAACGGCGACTATCCGAACCAGGAGCAGCCCCCGCCGGGCCTGCAATCCAAAATGAGTCCCGTGCCGGACTGCGGCGAGAAAACCTATGTGGGGCGGGAAAGATTAACGGGCCGTAAAGCGCTGGTGACCGGGGGCGATTCCGGCATCGGGCGCGCCGCCGCCATCGCCTTCGCCCGGGAAGGGGCGGACGTGGCGATAAACTATCTGCCTGAAGAGCAGGAAGATGCCGACCAGGTCAAAGCGCTGATTGAGCAAGCAGGCCGCAGGGCGATACTGATCCCCGGCGATATCTGTGAGGAAGCGTTTGCCCGCGAGCTGGTGCAGCGCGCGGTTCAGGAACTGGGAGGGCTTGATATTATGGCGCTGGTGGCAGGCAAGCAGACCGCCGTCACCCGTATTGCGGACCTGACCAGCGAGCAGTTCCAGCGCACCTACGCCACTAACGTTTTCGCCCTGTTCTGGATAACCCAGGAGGCGATCCCGCACCTGAAACCGGGCGCCAGCATTATCACCACCTCTTCTATTGAAGCCTACCAGCCGAACCCCAACCTGCTGGATTACGCCTCGACCAAGGCGGCTATCATGAATTACAGCCGCGGGTTGGCGAAGCAGGTGGCGGAGAAAGGCATTCGCGTGAACATTGTCGCGCCCGGCCCCATCTGGACGGTATTGCAGGTGACTGGCGGGCAGACTCAGGAGGTGATACCCAGCTTCGGCCAGCCGACGCCGATGAAGCGCGCCGGCCAGCCTGCGGAAGTGGCGCCGGTTTATGTTTATCTGGCAAGCCAGGAATCAAGCTACGTGACCGCTGAAGTGCACGGCGTGACGGGCGGTTATCATTGCGGCTAAGCGATATCACGAACATGGCGGCAGGCGCAGCGCCACCCGCCAGATAACGCTGTTCGCGCTCAACCCCCACCGTCAAAAGCGCCCATAAAAAAAGCGCGACATTCGCCGCGCCTTTTTCATTTTTCATTTTTCATTTTTCACACGATTACTTCTTCGTGACTTCCTGGCCTACCAGGCCAATCTTCAGATATCCCGCCTGATGCAGCGTATCCATCACGTTCATCATCGTTTCGTAATCCACGGTTTTATCCGCGCGGAAAAAGACGGTGGTATCTTTCTTGCCGGCGGTGGCCGCGTTCAGCGCAGTAATCATGGTGTCTTTCGTCACCTGATCGTTGCCGAGATACATGGTCTTATCCGCTTTTACTGACAGATAAACCGGTTTTTCAGGGCGCGGCTGCGGCTGACTGGTGGAGGCGGGCAGGTTCACCTTCACATCCACCGTGGCAAGCGGCGCGGCCACCATGAAGATAATCAGCAGCACCAGCATCACGTCGATAAACGGCGTGACGTTGATTTCGTGCATTTCGCCGTTATCGTCGAGGTTTTCGTTAAGACGCATCGCCATGGGGCATTAACCTACGCGCAGTTTCTGAGCCGGACGCACCGGATGAGCCTGGGAGCTGGCACCTAAGTCCAGGTCGCGGCTTTGCAGCAGCAGCACCTGCGCGGCGACGTCGCCGAGGGTGGCTTTATAGCTGCCAATCATGCGGGCAAAGATGTTGTAAATGACCACCGCCGGAATAGCGGCGACAAGACCAATCGCCGTGGCGAGCAGCGCTTCGGCGATGCCTGGCGCCACAACGGCGAGGTTGGTGGTCTGCGACTGGGCGATGCCGATAAAGCTATTCATAATGCCCCACACGGTGCCGAACAGGCCGATAAACGGCGAAATCGCGCCGATGGTTGCAAGATAACCGTTGCCGCGGCCCATGTGACGCCCAACGGCCGCCACGCGGCGCTCCAGGCGAAAACCGGTACGCTCTTTAATGCCTTCGTTATCTTCACTGCCTGCGGAAAGCTCCAGCTCGTTTTGCGCTTCGTTAATCAGCTGCTGGCTGAGGCTTTTTTTGTGGAAGGAGGCCGCCATTTCTGAGGCGTCGTTCAGGGAGCGGGCGGCAGCCAGTTGCTGCTGCTCGCGCTTGAGGCGGCGCTTTTGGCTCAGCAGCTCTGCGCTTTTGCTGAAGAAAATAGCCCAGGTAACCACTGACGCCAGAATCAGGCCGATCATGACAATCTTTACCACGATATCGGCGTGATGATACATCCCCCAGACGGAAAGGTCCGTCTGCATCAAATTATTTCCCACTCTTCATCTCCAGGACGAAAAAACACCAAAACTGTCGTAATAATACCAAAACGACGTCGAATTGATAGTAGTTCTCATTAGTATTTACAGAATGCCCTGGCGAAGGGAAAATTTCTTTGCGCTCACGCAGTAAAGCAGGCCCGATGGTGATTTTTCCGCTTTTTTTACTGTCGGACGAAACAGCGGCGATGAACCGTGGTAACGTATGTTTAGACATCCAGACGTATAAACAGGGTAAGCCACATGACAGAAAAGCACATCGAGACGACGCTGATAAACGCCGGGCGCGGTAAGCGTTACACGCAGGGATCGGTAAACAGCGTTATCCAGCGCGCCTCGTCGCTGGTTTTTGAGAGCGTGGAAGCCAAGAAGCACGCTGCGGCGAACCGCGCTAAGGGCGAACTTTTCTATGGCCGTCGCGGCACCCTCACCCACTTCTCTCTGCAAGAAGCGATGTGCGAACTGGAAGGCGGCGCGGGGTGCGCGCTGTTTCCCTGCGGCGCGGCGGCTGTCGCCAATACGCTTCTCGCGTTTGTCGAGCAAGGCGACCACGTGCTGCTGACCAATAGCGCCTACGAGCCCACTCAGGATTTCTGCACCAAAATCCTCGGCAAGCTTGGCGTCGCCACCAGCTGGTTCGACCCGCTGATTGGCGCGGATATCGCCACGCTTATTCAGCCCAACACCCGCGTGGTGTTTCTGGAATCGCCCGGCTCCATCACCATGGAAGTGCATGATGTCCCTGCGATTGTTGAGGCGGTGCGTCGCGTCGCGCCGCAAGCCATCATCATGATCGACAACACCTGGGCTGCCGGCATTCTTTTCCGCGCGCTCGACTTCGGCGTTGATATCTCCATTCAGGCGGGCACCAAGTATCTGATTGGCCACTCCGACGGCATGGTGGGCACCGCGGTGGCTAACGAGCGCTGCTGGCCGCAGCTTCGTGAAAACGCCTATCTGATGGGCCAGATGCTGGATGCCGATACCGCTTATATGACCAGCCGCGGCCTGCGCACCCTTGGCGTGCGTCTGCGCCAGCATGAGGAAAGCAGTCTGAAAATTGCCGAATGGCTCTCGCAGCATCCGCAGGTGGCGCGTGTGAATCATCCGGCGCTGCCGGGCAGCAAAGGCCATGAGTTCTGGAAGCGGGACTTTACCGGCAGCAGCGGCCTCTTCTCATTCATTCTTAAAAAGCGCCTGAACGAGACGGAATTTGCGAGCTACCTCGACAATTTCCACTATTTCAGCATGGCCTATTCCTGGGGAGGCTATGAATCGCTTATTCTAGCCAACCAGCCGGAAGAGATAGCCGCGCTCCGCCCCGCAGGCGGCGTGGATTTCACCGGCACGCTGGTGCGGGTGCATATAGGTCTGGAAAACGTCGACGATCTCATCGCCGATCTGGAAGCCGGTTTCCAGCGTATTGCATAACATTTCTCAATCAATGTGGACACCCAGGCTGACGGAATTTCCGGCGTTTAATACGCCTGCATCAAGATGTTGCGGGCGTTTGCGAGTACAATAAGACGACACAGGCTGTTCCACAGGATTATTCATGGCTGTTATACAAAATATTATCGCTGCGCTCTGGCAACACGATTTTGCCGCGCTGGCGGACCCGCATATTGTCGGCGTTGTCTGGTTCGTGATGTTTGCGACCTTGTTTCTGGAAAATGGCCTGCTGCCGGCCTCTTTCCTGCCGGGTGACAGCCTGCTGCTGCTGGCGGGCGCGATGATAGCCAAAGGCGTGATGGATTTTGTCCCCACCATGATTATCCTCACCTCCGCCGCCAGCCTCGGCTGCTGGCTAAGCTATGTGCAGGGGCGCTGGCTGGGCAATACGCGGCTGGTGAAAGGGTGGCTTGCGCAGTTGCCGCAAAAATATCATCAGCGGGCCACCTGCATGTTCGACCGCCATGGCCTGCTGGCGCTGTTGATTGGCCGCTTTCTCGCGTTTGTGCGCACGCTGCTGCCCACCATGGCGGGCATCTCCGGCCTTTCTAACCGCCGTTTTCAGCTTTTCAACTGGCTGAGCGCTCTGCTGTGGGTCGGTGTGGTAACGAGCCTCGGCTATGCGCTGAGCATGATCCCTTTCGTGAAGCGCCATGAAGACGAAGTGATGACGTTCCTGATGGTGCTGCCCATCGTGCTGCTGGTCGTCGGCCTGCTCAGCGCCGTGATAGTGGTGCTGAAGAAACGCGCCGCCTGATGTTCCCGCCCCGCCTCACCGCGCGGGGCGCTGCTTAACGGGGCGGCAGCTCCAGCCCCGGCGACAGCCGCATCCGTGCAATATCCTCCCCCGGCGTTACGCCGAAGTAGCGCTTAAACTCCCGGCTGAACTGGGAGGCGCTTTCATATCCGACCCGCAGTGCCGCCGCGCTCGCCTTCATGCCGTCGTGCAGCATCAGCATTCGCGCCTTATGAAGCCGGAAGGTTTTGATGTACTGCAACGGCGACGTGCTGGTTACCGCTTTGAAGTTATGATGAAACGCCGACACGCTCATGTTCGCCTCCGCCGCCAGCTGATCGACCGAAAGCGTTTCGGTGTACTGCGATTCAATGCGCCGGAGCACGCGGCTTATCAGGCTAAAGTGCGTCTGGCGGCTTATCAGCGCCAGCAGCGCGCCGCCGCGCGGCCCCATCAGTACGTGGTAGAGGATTTCGCGAATAATCTGTTTGCCGAGAATGCGGGCGTCGAGCGGATGTTCAAGCACATCCAGCAGCCGTTCAGCCGCACAGAGGATTTCGTCAGAAAGGGTAGCGGAATTAATGCCGCTGGACGACGAAGCCGGACGAAAACGCTCATCCTCGCCAATCTCCATCACCAGCTCCTGCAGCTGTAAAAGATCAACGTTAATGCGCAGCCCGGCAAGCGGCGCCTGCGGCGTGGCGAAGGTTTCGCATTCAAAAGGCAGCGGCACCGTCAGCAGCAGGTACTCGTTAGCGTCGTAGCGGAAAACGCGGTTATTGAGATAACCCGTTTTGTGGCCGGAAAAGAGAAATATGACGCCCGGCTGATACATCACCGGCGTGCGCGGATGCGGCTCAGTGCCATAGAGTAAACGCACCTCTGAAGCCAGACCATCCGGAATAGCCTCTTTATATTTCAATAGTTTAATTTTCTCCGCCAGTTGCTGGCAGATTGCCTGACGATTCATTTCGCGCTGCTCCGCTTCTCTTTTTCAGCGCTGACAGTGTGCGTAAAAATCGCCGTTTTCTCCAGAGCCCAGGAGGAACAGGCAAGACAAAGGCAGAAATGAGCATTGAGCGCGCGGCCCGCCGGGGCGGACAATAACCGTCATCAGGCTGCGCCTTGCCGCCACTTCTTTACCTGTTAAGAGGGTATCTGCTAATGAATAATTTTAATCTCCATACGCCCACCCGTATTTTGTTTGGTAAAAACGCCATCGCCGACCTGCCCGCGCAGATCCCGGCAGACAGCCGCGTGCTGATTACCTGGGGCGGCGGCAGCGTGAAAAAGACCGGCGTGCTGGACCAGGTTTACCAGGCGCTGGCGGGCGTTGACGTGCTGGAATTCGGCGGCATCGAGCCGAACCCGACCTATGAAACGCTGATGAAAGCGGTGGACATAGTGCGTAAAGAAAACGTGACGTTTCTGCTGGCAGTCGGCGGCGGCTCCGTGCTGGACGGCACCAAGTTTATCGCGGCGGCGGCCCGCTATCCGGCGGAGCTCGACCCGTGGCATATCCTGCAAACCTATGGCCGCGATATCAACGCCGCTGTGCCGATGGGCTCCGTGCTGACGCTGCCCGCCACCGGCTCCGAATCTAACCAGGGGGCGGTTATCTCCCGTCGCGCCACAGGCGACAAGCAGGCGTTTAAATCGCCTTTCGTGCAGCCGGTCTTCGCGATTCTCGACCCGGTTTACACCTATACCCTGCCGCCGCGCCAGGTGGCGAACGGCGTGGTGGACGCGTTTGTTCACACCATCGAGCAGTACCTGACCTACCCGGTTAATGCGAAGGTGCAGGATCGCTTCGCCGAAGGGCTACTGCTGACCCTGATTGAAGAAGGCCCGAAAGCGCTTAAAGAGCCGGAAAATTATGACGTGCGCGCCAACGTGATGTGGGCGGCGACCATGGCGCTGAACGGCCTGATTGGCGCAGGCGTGCCGCAGGACTGGGCGACCCATATGCTCGGCCATGAGCTGACCGCCATGCATGGCCTCGACCACGCCCAGACGCTCGCAATCGTGCTGCCTGCGCTGCTGAACGAAAAACGCGAGCAGAAGCGCGAGAAGCTGTTGCAGTACGCCGAACGCGTCTGGAACATCCGCGAAGGCGGCGAAGAGGCGCGCATCGACGCCGCCATCGACGCGACGCGTCACTTCTTCGAACAAATGGGCACGCCGACCCGCCTGTCCGCCTGGGACCTTGACGGCAGCACCATTCCGGCGCTGCTTGCCAAGCTTGAAGAGCACGGCATGACGCAGCTTGGCGAGCACAAGGATATTACGCTTGAGGTCAGCCGTCGTATTTACGAAGCGGCGCGTTAAGCTTTTCGCCATCGGCCTTTCGTTTTTGACTATTTCGTCCAGACTTAATCTCACGTGACTTTCGCCGGGGCTTCCCCGGCGTGCTAGCTCAGAAGGAGACATGCATGGCAAATCCGACCGTAATCAAGCTGCATGACGGCACTATCATGCCTCAGCTCGGCCTCGGTGTGTGGAAAGCGGGCAACGAAGAAGTGGTGAACGCAATCCACAAGGCGCTGGAAGTGGGGTATCGCTCCATTGATACCGCAGCGGCCTATAAAAACGAAGAAGGCGTCGGTAAAGCGTTAAAAAGCGCAGGCGTGCCGCGCGAAGAGATCTTCGTTACCACCAAGCTGTGGAATGACGATCAGCAGCGTCCTCACGAGGCCCTGCAGGAGAGCCTGGAAAAACTCCAGCTCGACTATGTGGATCTCTATCTGATGCACTGGCCCGTTCCCGCCATCGATCACTATGTGGAAGCCTGGCAGGGGATGATTGAGCTGCAAAAACAGGGGCTGGCGAAAAGCATCGGCGTCTGTAATTTTCAGGTAAATCACCTGCAGCGCATCATTGACGAGACTGGCGTAACGCCGGTTATCAACCAGATTGAGCTGCACCCGCTGCTGCAACAGCGCCAGCTCCATGCCTGGAACGCTACCCATAAGATCCAGACCGAGTCCTGGAGCCCGCTGGCGCAGGGCGGCCAGGGGGTGTTTGATCAGAAAATTATCCGTGAACTGGCGGATAAATATGGCAAAACCCCGGCGCAGATCGTTATCCGTTGGCATCTCGACAGCGGGCTGGTGGTTATCCCGAAATCGGTCACGCCAGCGCGCATCGTGGAAAATTTCAACGTCTGGGATTTCCGCCTCGATAAAGATGAACTGGGCGAGATTGCGAAGCTGGATAAAGGCACACGGCTGGGGCCGGATCCGGATCAGTTCGGCGGTTAAGCGCAGCAAAAAGCGCCGCCCGTTATGCGCGGGCGGCGCTTTTTATTTTTCTGTTAATTGCTCGCCTGTTGAGGCTGAAGCTTTCGTTCCGTCGGCGCCTCTTGCGCAGGCGCGTTCAGCGTCTGCCTGTCTATAAAGGGCTCCTCTTCGGTCGCCCTTTTCAACGCCTCATCAATTTCCGCCAGCAGCCGCGCCTTTTCCGCCTCGTCGCCGCCCGCCATGTTGTGGGAAAGCGTTCTGATTTGCGCAAGTCCCGCCGCCATTTTCAGGTTAACCAGCTTGAAGCGATGGGCGTACTGCCGGAAGAGTTCAACTTTTCCTTTGCTCTCTTCCAGCTCCCCTTCCAGCTTGTCCACCTCCCGCGAGAGCCGGGAGACCATTTTAAAGAGCACCACCACCGCCAGCAGCAGCGGCGCGATTAACCACCATGAAAGGTACATTTATTTCGCCCGGAACCGTTCAACATATCTCTATTTCTATAAGCTGGCGAAATTTTAACCATCGTAAAAAAGGCTTAAACCTGCAAGCAGAGCAATAACAACCGGTTAATCCTTCCCCCCGTTCAATAGCCACTTTCTTAAACCATAAAATAAATGTGCATTTGGAAAGCGATGCGGCGCAAAATATAAAAATCTTGATTAAACAATGACTTATTCAAGAAACGAATTTTTAAGCACTTTCCAATAACTTGCATGAATAGGGGTACGATTGTGGCTCACTCATCACCGGCTGGCGTACGCTGGCTGCCGTTAATCATGATTACGCTCTGCGTGGCGGCGCTCTGGCAACTCACGCCGCCGCAAGGGCTTACCGCGCCGGCCTGGCGCTCAGCCATTATTTTTGTCGGCACCATCGCCGCCATTGTCGCTAAAGTGCTGCCGATAGGCGCCGTCGGCATTATCGGCATAACCGTGTTCGCGCTGACCTATGCCGCAGGCGACAGCAAAGCCAGCGACGCCATCGCCACGGCGCTAAGCGACCTGAACAGCTCGCTTATCTGGCTTATCGTAGTGGCGTTTATGATTGCCCGCGGCTTTATCAAAACCGGCCTCGGGCGGCGCATCGCTCTGCAAATGATTCGCCTGCTCGGCAAGCGCACGCTGGGTCTGGCCTATGGCCTCGCCTTCGCCGATCTCATCCTCTCGCCTGCCATGCCAAGCAACACGGCGCGCTGCGGCGGCGTGATTTACCCTATCGCCGACTCGCTGGCGCGCAGCTTCGACTCCCGCCCGGAGGATGAGTCGCGTAAAAAAATCGGCACCTTTCTTATCACCTGCATCGGCAATGTGAACGACGTCACCGCCGCACTGTTTATGACCGGCTACACCGGCAACCTGCTGGCGGTGAAGCTCGCCGCCAATGCGGGCGTGACGATAAGCTGGGGCGGCTGGTTTTTTGCCGCGCTCCTGCCCTGCCTGGCGTCGCTGATTCTGGCGCCGCTGCTGGTTTACTGGCTCACCCGCCCGGAAATCAAACATACGCCGGACGCGCCCCGCATCGCCCGGGATGAGCTGGCGCAGATGGGGCCGATGGCCCGCGGCGAATGGCTGATGCTCGCCACCGTCGTCCTGCTGCTGGTGCTCTGGATCTTTGGCGAACAGCTCGGCGTGGACCCGACCACGGCGTCGTTTGTCGGGCTGTCGGTGTTGCTGCTCTCAGGGGTGCTGAGCTGGGAGGATGTGAAAAGCGAGAAAGGCGCGTGGGATACGCTTATCTGGTTCGCCGCGCTGCTGATGATGGCGAACCAGCTGAAAAAGCTCGGCTTCACCAGCTGGTTTGGCAACCTGATTGGCGACAGCATCGGTCACATGATGCACGGCACCAGTTGGGTGCTGGTGTTGCTGTTGCTGAACGCCGCCTATTTCTATACGCACTACTTTTTCGCCAGCGGCAACGCGCAAATCGCCGCGCTGTATGCGGTGTTCCTCGGAGTGGGGCTGAACCTTAACATCCCGCCGGCGCCGATGGCGTTGATGCTCGCCTTCACCAGCAGCCTTTACTGCTCGCTTACCCAGTACACCCACGCCCGCGGCCCGATCCTGTTTGGCGCGGGCTATGTGCCGACCGGCGTCTGGTGGCGCACCGGATTTATCATCAGCCTCGTTAACCAGGCGATTTTCCTGACGCTCGGCCTTGCCTGGTGGAAGCTGCTCGGGCTGTATTAACCCCACAAAAAACCCCGCCGGAGCGGGGTTTTTTTATTACTGCGTTTTATCGCGGCGCGCTTTCTTCACCGCCGGCTTCTGGCGCTGGATAGCCATCGGCGTGTGCTTCGTCAGCGCAGGCCGGGTGTTGCGGTTCTGGCGCTTCGCTTCGCGCATTTCATCAAGCGTAGGCGCGGGCACCAGGCAGTCGCGGCGTGAACCGATTAAGTGCTTCTTGCCCATCGCCTCCAGCGCTTCGCGGATAAGCGGCCAGTTGGCCGGATCGTGATAACGCAGCAGCGCTTTATGCAGACGGCGCTGGCGGTCGCCGCGCGGCACCACCACCTCTTCGCTCTTGTAGCCAATTTTCCCGAGCGGGTTCTTGCCGGTGTAATACATGGTGGTGGAGTTGGCGAGCGGCGAAGGATAGAAGTTCTGCACCTGATCGAGACGGAAACGGCGCTGCTTGAGCCACAGCGCCAGGTTCACCATGTCTTCATCCCGCGTGCCGGGGTGCGCGGAGATAAAATACGGGATCAGGTACTGCTCTTTCCCCGCCTGCTTTGAATAGGTGTCGAACAGCTCTTTGAAGCGATCGTAGCTGCCCATTCCCGGCTTCATCATTTTAGAAAGCGGGCCCTCTTCGGTGTGCTCCGGCGCGATCTTCAGGTAGCCGCCGACGTGGTGGGTCGCCAGCTCCTTCACGTAACGCGGATCTTCCACCGCCAGATCGTAACGCACCCCGGAGGCGATCAGGATCTTCTTGATGCCTTTCAGATCGCGGGCGCGCCGATAGAGGTTGATCGTCGGCGTATGGTCAGTATCCATATGCGGGCAGATATCGGGATAAACGCACGACAGGCGGCGGCAGGTCTGCTCGGCGCGCGGCGATTTGCAGCGCAGCATATACATATTGGCCGTCGGGCCGCCAAGATCGGAGATAACGCCGGTAAAGCCCGGCACCGAGTCACGAATGGCTTCAATCTCGTTGATTATCGACTCTTCAGAGCGGCTCTGGATAATGCGTCCTTCATGCTCGGTGATAGAGCAGAACGAACAGCCGCCGAAGCAGCCGCGCATGATGTTCACAGAAAAGCGGATCATCTCATACGCCGGGATGCGCTTTTTACCGTAGGCCGGATGCGGCACGCGCTGGTAAGGCAGCGCAAAGACGCTGTCCATCTCTTCGGTGGAGAGCGGAATAGCGGGCGGGTTTATCCAGATGTAGCGGTCGCCGTGCTTTTGCATCAGCGCGCGGGCGCAGCCAGGGTTTGTCTCATGGTGCAGAATGCGCGAAGCGTGAGCGTAAAGCACCTTGTCCGCTTTGACTTTTTCGAACGACGGCAGCAGCACGTAGGTTTTCTCCCACGGCTTCGGGCGCGGCGGTTGTACGACTACCGCTTTCGCCTCCTGCTTTTGCACCGCCGGTTTGCCTTTATCCGCACAGGGTAAATCTTCGCCATAAGGATGCGGGATAGGATCGATGCGCCCTGGCGTGTCGAGGCGGGTGGAATCGACGCCTGCCCAGCCCGGCAGCGCCTCTTTCAGGATGATGGCGGTGTTACGCACGTCGCGGATTTCGCTCACCGGCTCCCCCGCCGCCAGGCGATGCGCTACTTCCACCAGCGGGCGCTCGCCGTTGCCGAAAATCAGCATATCCGCTTTGGAATCCACCAGCACCGAGCGGCGCACCGTGTCGGACCAGTAATCATAATGCGCGGTGCGGCGCAGGCTCGCCTCGATGCCGCCCAGGATAACCGGCACGTCGCGCCAGGCTTCTTTACAGCGCTGGGTATAGACCAACGTGGCGCGGTCGGGACGCTTGCCCGCTTCGTTGTCCGGGGTGTAGGCGTCATCGTGGCGCAGCTTACGGTCAGCGGTGTAGCGGTTGATCATCGAATCCATATTGCCGGCGGTGACGCCGAAAAAGAGGTTCGGCTTGCCAAGACGCATGAACTCTTCTTTGCTGGACCAGTCCGGCTGGGCGATGATGCCCACGCGAAAGCCCTGCGCCTCCAGCATGCGGCCGCAGATAGCCATGCCGAAGCTTGGATGGTCGACGTAGGCGTCGCCCGTCACCAGGATAATGTCGCAGCTGTCCCAGCCAAGTTGATCCATCTCTTCACGCGACATGGGTAAAAACGGCGCCGGACCAAAGCAGGCAGCCCAGTATTGAGGCCAGGAAAAAAGATCGCGGTCGGGTTGGATGAGGCTAAGGGAACTCATAGTGCTTCCGGGAAGTGGTCAAAAATTAGCAAAGGGCGGCGATTATACGTCCGGAAGCGGCAAAAAAAGAAGGGGTATTCACGGGAAAAAGCGTGCGGCTCTTTCCCGCTGCGGCATTACTCGTTTTTGCTGTGCCAGTAAGCCTGCGCGCGCAGCAACCGGGCGTCCACTTTGCCTTCAAGCGGCTCGCAAAGGCGCTTGACCACTTTGCCCTCGCCGGTTATCCAGAGGAAATAATCCTGCGGCGGCAGCTTCAGCGCTGCCAGCCTTTCCGCCACCGCCTGCTCGTTGTGGCCGACAAGCCATTCGATATCAAACTGCGCCAGATGCGCCAGGTAGCCTTTCAGCGCTTCATCGCGGATAGTGACAAGGGCTTTCACCTTCACCGCCTTGTTCAACGCGCTCAGCGTTTCCAGGCGGCGGCGCAGCGCCGGCATGCCGGATTCATCGCAGACATAGAGCTGCCAGCCGTAATCTTCCGGCACCACCAGCGAGCCGCGCGGGCCGCCAATGCAGAGCGTGTCGCCAGGCTTCGCGTTAACCGCCCAGTCGCTGGCCGCGCCAGCCTCGTGCACGTAGAAATCGATGGTCAGTTCCTGACGCGCGGCGTTGAAGAGCGGCGTGTAGTCGCGCGACGGCGGGCGCACATCGCCAGACCAGACAATGCCCTCTTCCGTCACCTGAGGCGGAACAAATTCCGTTCCCGGCGTCGGGAAAAAGAGTTTGATATGGTCGTCAAAACCGCGGGAGGTAAACCCCGTCAGCGACTCGCCGCCGAAGACAATACGCTGAAAGCCGCTCACGCGCTCGCTGCTGAGCACGGTTACCTCGCGAAAACGCAGCTCGTTGCGCACGCGCTGCGGATAAGTAGTGACCTGAGTCATGTTCAACCTGCCAGTGTGAAGGTGAAGAGATTACGATATATCTAAAATTTTCGTAAATGATAATGGTTGCTATTAAGCGTGAATGCAAGTTTTTTTAGATAGCATTCAGGCGCCGCGGCACAGAATGACAACGCTCCGTATAAAAGACTTAAAAATCAATAAATTGAGCGTTTAATGATTTTTCTTTACCGCTTGTGCTTTGCAAAACCCTTACTATTCGATATATATAGATATATCTAAATATCGCGAGAGCAGACGACCATGCGACACTTTCACCGTTACCACGACCTCCATAGCGACGCGCACGGCATGCGCCGCAACCGTCACGGGCATGGCCATCATGAAGAGGGCCACGCGCGCCGCCCACGCTTTTTCGGCCACGGCGAACTGCGCCTGGTGATGCTGGACATTCTGACCCGCGGCGCCAGCCACGGTTATGAGTTAATCAAAGAGATAGAAGCGCTGACCGGCGGCAACTATACGCCCAGCCCGGGCGTTATCTACCCGACGCTCGATTTTCTGCAAGAGCAGCAGTTTATCTCGCTGAGCGAAGAGGAAAGCGGACGCAAGAAGATTGTTATCACCGAAGCGGGCACCGCCTGGCTTGAAGAAAACAGCGACCATCTGGCGCATATCCATGCCCGTGTAAAGGCGCGCATTATCGGCCACGAGCTGCGTAAAAACCCGGAGATGAAGCGAGCGCTGGAGAACCTCAAGGCGGTGCTGGATTTAAAAGTAAACCAGGCGCCCATCGAACCCACGCTACTGAAAAAGATTGTCGGGATTATCGATAAAGCGGCGCTGGAGATTTCGCAGCTCGATTAACACGCGGGTTTCCCCCCCTTTGATGTGTCACGCCGCCGCGCCATTACATCTACGGCGGCGTTTTCGCCTCGCTTTTACGCCTCGCGCAGGCGGAACACTTTCACCAGCGTTTTGAGCTGATTCGCCTGATCGCTGAGCGATGCGGCGGCGGCGACCGACTCCTCCACCAGGCTTGAGTTCTGTTGGGTGGTGGTATCAATCATGCCGATAGCGGTGTTGATTTGCGTAATGCCGTCGGTCTGTTCGCGGCTCGCCTGGGCGATTTCATGCAGGATGTGGTTCATCTCTTCCACGTTCGTCACCATGCCGTTAATCAACCCGCTCGCCTGCTCGACCAGCCCCATCCCTTCACGCGTCTGGTTGGTGGAGTTTTCAATCAGCGTACGAATTTCACTCGCCGAAGCCGCGCTTTTCTGCGCCAGCTGGCGCACTTCGCCTGCGACAACCGCAAACCCACGGCCATGTTCTCCGGCGCGCGCCGCCTCTACCGCCGCGTTCAGCGCCAGGATATTCGTCTGAAAAGCAATGGCGTCGATCAGGTTGATAATTTCCGACATCCGGTTAGACGTTTCGTTAATCAGGCGCATCTTGTCGGTAACCTGACGCATCATCTGACCATTATTTTTCACCGTGTTAGCAGCCTCGGTCGAGAGCTGCGTGGCGACGCTGGTGTTGTCGTAGGTGTTTTTAATGGTCGAGGTCATCTGCTCCATGGACGCGGCGGTCTCTTCCACCGAGCTTGCCTGCTCTTCGGTGCGCGCCGCCAGGTCCTGGTTGCCGGCGACAATCTGCGAAGCGGCGGACGAAATGGTTTCCGCGCCGTTCTGCACCTCCTCAACGATCGCCTGCAGCCGCATTTTCATCTCCATCAGCGCGCTCAGCAGCAGGCCGGTTTCATCACGGCGTCCGGTTTCCACGTTACGGGTTAAATCCCCCTCGGCAATGGCTTCGGCAAAGCTTACCGCCTGGCCGAGCGGCGCGGTGATGGCGCGAATGATAAGCGCTGCGATAGCCGTGCCGATCACGACGGAGATCAGCGCCAGGACAATCAGCATGGTGCGGTTATTGCCATAGCTCTTCGCGACATGCTTGCCCGCATCAGCCATGTTCTGGTTCTGAATGGCGATCAGCGCCTGCACTTTCTCTTTGTAGCTTATTTGCAGGTTCAGCGTGGTGGACATCATCTCCGCCAGCGCCGCGTCGCGGTTGTTGTTCTGTACGGCGGTCAGGATGCGCATGCGGGAATCGATATATTGCTGGCGAATCTCGCGAATTTGCGCCAGCGCGCGTTGCGAGGCTTCATCCGGCAGGCTCTTTTGCAGGTCGGCGAGCAGTGCGGTAATGCGGGCGCTCAGAGCGTTAAGCTGCTTTTCCGAATCCTGCGCCCAACGGCGGTTTTCATCGAGCAGCATAAGTTGTTGGGTGCTGACAAAACTCTGGAAGGTTTCTATTAGCTGGTTGGCTTTTACCGTGGCGGGATAATCCTTATTAACGATGCCCTGAATATTATTATTCGCCTGACTGAGGCTCAGCAGTGAAAGAGAGGCGCTCACAATCAGCAAGATAATAAAGAAAGCGAAGGCTAGTATTAATTTCGTGCTTATTTTTACATCGCGGAAAGACATATTTTCTCCGTAAAGCGGGTTAATTAAGCTGACGGAACGGGAATGCCGCATAAGACATGCAGTCAGAGAGGCGGCAGTTCACCGAACAAGGGGAGCGACAGAAGGTTTATCGGTAACATTGCCTCTGACTTTACCTTTTTGATCGTTTTTTTCTTATTTATCGCTTCGCTTTGATAGCTGCAAACTATTAATTTTTGATTATTGATCGACCGCTTTCTCTATTTATCTTATCAATGAAGGGTTATTTAAGTATTAATTAGCCAGACTTAAAACCAGTGCATTTATTATTGCTTATGTTTCGTCGCGCTTATTTTTTCAGCGTCACTTTTTTTATTAATACATTATTAACAAAGTAAAAATAATAAGTTCACAATTAACGGTGTCGTTGCGTGAATTAGCAGCAAAAATAAGAGAAGGAGAGAAGAAAATAAGGGCGGCGGAGCGCCGCCCGGGGGAACGTAGCGACAGGATCAGTGCAGTACGGTTACGGCATCTTCCAGACGGGTGGCGCGGTGTTTAACCATCGCGGAGACCTGCGCGCTCTCCTCCACCAGCCCGGCGTTTTTCTGGGTAATGGCGTCAAGCTCGGTGACGGCGCGGGTGAGATCGGCAAGGCCGCCCGCCTGCTCGGAGGTCGCCTGGCTTATCTGGCCGATAAGCTGCGTGACGTTCTGCACCTGATTGACAATATCCTGCATCGTGCGGCCCGCAGCGTGCACCTGCACCGCGCCCGACTCCACCTTGCTGGCGCTCGCCTCAATCAGTTTGCGAATGTCATTGGCGGCGTTGGCGCTGCGGCTCGCCAGATGGCGCACTTCTCCTGCCACCACCGCAAAACCTTTGCCCTGCTCGCCCGCCCGCGCCGCTTCCACCGCCGCGTTCAGGGCGAGGATATTGGTCTGGAAAGCGATATCGTTGATAAGCGACGTGATAGAACCGATGCGCTGGGTGCTGTCGGCAATCTCGTCCATGGTGCTGACCACTGTCTCCATCGCCTGCCCGCCGTGGCGGGCCGCTTCGCTTGCGGCGCTGGAGAGTTTATCCGCCGCAACCGCCGTTTCGGAGTTGCTTTGCACCGAGGCCGCCATCTGGTTCATGGTGGCGACAGTCTGCTGCACGTTGACCACCGTCTGGCGGGTGCGCTCGTTTAAATCATCATTACCGCGCGCCAGCGTTTCGCTGCCGCTGCGCACGTTTATCACCTGGCTTGAAACGTCGTTAATCAGCCAGCGGCACATCAGGCCAAGCTGCCCGACGGCGCGCAGCGTCACGCCAATTTCGTCGGCGCGGTTAAGCTGGTCGATGCTCTGGCGCTCGCCGGTCGCTACGCTCAGCGCCTGGCGCGCCACGTTGCTTACCGGACGGACAATCTGCCACTCAAACGCGGCGCAGCCGAGCGTCATCACCAGCGCGCAGACGATGCCGGAGAGCAGCAGACCGCCCCCGCTCTGCCCGGCGAGCAGCATCGCGGCAAGCCACGCCAGAAAGATGCCGCTCATCACGCCGCGCACGCGCCAGCGCAGCGGCAGCGTCGCCATCTTGCCGAGCCAGCCTTTGCGCAGCACCAGCCCTTTATAAAGACGTCGGTTCGCTTTGCCTTCGTTTAAGGCTTTATATAAAGGCGTGACCGCGGCAATCTCCTCCGGCGTGGCTTTCGTGCGGATAGACATATAGCCGGTGGTTTTCCCGTTACGCACAACTGGCGCCGCATTCGCGCGCACCCAGTAGTGATCGCCATTTTTGCAGCGGTTTTTCACGATGCCGGTCCAGGGCTCGCCCTGTTTGAGGGTGTACCACATGTCAGCGAACGCCGCTTTCGGCATATCGGGGTGGCGAACCAGGTTATGCGGGCTACCGGTCAGTTCATGCAGCGTGTAGCCGCTCACCTGCACGAAGGTATCGTTAGCGTGGGTAATATAGCTTTGCAGATCGGTGGTGGACATGAGGGTGGTATTGTCATCCAGCATCAGCTCACGCTGGGTGACGGAGGGCTGTGAAGGCATAGCAGCGTCCTTAGGCAGGTTATCCAATTGTTAATATATTTTTCTGCCTTGTAATGTCGGCGCGACGTAAATTTACTTTAACGATAAAGGCCGCTTCAGGTCGCAATTTGTGCTATCAGCCACATTTTTCATGAGGATTAGCGGGATAATTACGCAGGTATATTATTTATGTTAGTTATTATTACTGCTTAACTGGCCCTGTTTTGTCTACGCAAGCCGCCTCATCTCCCCATTCTGGCGAATCATCACGCACTGGTTGCGTCCATTATTTTTGCCAAAATACATCGCTTTATCGGCGCGGCCGATGGCCTGATGTAACGTTTCATTACTTTCGACCTGCGTTATTCCTCCCGTGACGGTGACGGTTAAAGCGTTCTCTTTAATAATGATGGGATGACGTGAAAGATAATCGCAAATACGCGCGCCCGCCTGCTGCGCCTCTTTTTCACCGGTGACTTCCAGCAGCATAATAAACTCCTCGCCGCCGAAACGATAAATACGCTCATTCTCCCGCGCGCACGTTTTAAATGTTGCCGCCACGCTGCGTAATACATCATCGCCGGCGTTATGTCCCCAGCTGTCATTAATGGATTTAAAACGATCGATATCCATCATAAGCAGCCATAACGCCTGATGATTGTTTTCACAGCGGGTGCGAATAAAATCAAAATCCTGATAAAGCAAATGGCGCAGCGGCAGGCCGGTTAAGGTGTCGTGCATATTGCGAAACACCAACAAACATTCACGGTATTTATCGATATGCCCCATAAATTCCTGCTGGGCCTGATGAAAACGGCGCAGCAGGCTGGCGGTAACCGCCTGCTGATGGATAGCCAGCATCAACTCGCGGGCGCGGTCATGCATTACTTTATGGGCAGACTCGATGTTAAAAACGTAGCCGCTGTGCTGCGCCTGCCGGTTCTGGTCATGACGCAGCCAGTGGCTAAAGCGGCACAGCTCATGCGCATGGGGATGGGTTAGCTCTGCATCCGGCTCGCCGCCCAGCAAACTAAGCTCCAGCAATTTTCCAAGCCACTGAAAATGCGCTTTCTGCGCCGTGCTTAATTCAATTAAAGCGAGATCCAAATCGGCAATATTCATCGTTTCATCACGCCGTTTTTTCACAGCGCTGCGTATTAATTAAATAAAGAAGAGGGAAAGAATAACGCATCTGACACCAGACAGGGATGAAAATATACGAAATCAATTTTCAGCATAATTAATTCACATGGTAATTAAATTAAGACTCAAATATTCAACGTGTGAATATGTATTGCCGCGCTGCGTTATTACGCACCATCCTGGCGCAGTCTGCGCTTTTATGATGCGCCCGCGCCACGCTTTCCTGCCGCCTCGTCAATCAAAGGGCAGCATTAACGCTCGCTTATCGCTTATGGGGACGATTAAGTTTCGCACTTTTGCGACGTCGCCTGGCTTTTATCCCGATTTTTGTTAACGCCTTCGATGTGGCGTAAAGACTGCAATACTTAAATCGGTATCATGTGATACGCGATCCCCAGGAGCATATTTTGAACAGGTTACCTAACAGCGCCTCGGCTCTTGCCTGTACCGCGCACGCACTGAATCTCATCGAAAAGCAGACGCTTTCGCATGAGGAGATGAAAGCACTGAACCGGGAGGTCATCGACTACTTTCAGCAGCACGTCAATCCAGGGTTCTTAGAATATCGCAAGTCTGTAACCGCCGGCGGGGATTACGGAGCCGTAGAATGGCAAGCGGGAGGATTGAATACGCTTGTCGACACCCAGGGACAGGAGTTCCTCGATTGTCTGGGTGGATTCGGCATCTTTAACGTGGGGCACCGTAATCCAACAGTGGTTTCCGCCGTACAGAACCAACTTGCCAAACAACCCCTGCATAGTCAGGAGCTGCTCGACCCACTGCGCGCCATGCTCGCGAAAACCCTCGCCACGCTGACGCCAGGCAAACTGAAATATAGCTTCTTCTGCAACAGCGGCACGGAATCGGTGGAGGCGGCGCTTAAGCTCGCCAAAGCGTACCAGGCCCCGCGCGGCAGATATACCTTTGTGGCCGCGACCGGCGCCTTCCACGGGAAATCGCTCGGCGCGCTTTCCGCCACCGCGAAAGCGGCATTTCGTAAGCCCTTTATGCCGTTGCTGCCAGGCTTTCGCCATGTGCCTTACGGCGATATTGAGGCTATGCGCGAGCTTTTCACCGAATGCCGTAAAACCGGAGACGACATCGCTGGCGTGATCCTGGAGCCGATTCAGGGCGAAGGGGGCGTGATCCTGCCGCCGCCTGGCTACCTGCCTGCGGTGCGCCAGTTGTGCGATGAATTCGGCGCGCTGCTGATTTTCGACGAAGTGCAAACCGGCATGGGCCGCACCGGTAAGATGTTCGCCTGCGAGCATGAGAATGTGCATCCCGACATTCTCTGTCTTGCCAAAGCGCTGGGCGGCGGCGTAATGCCGATTGGCGCGACCGTCGCAACCGAAGAGGTCTTCTCTGTCCTGTTCGATAACCCCTTCCTGCATACCACTACGTTTGGCGGCAACCCGCTGGCCTGCGCCGCGGCGCTCGCCACCATTCACGTGCTGCTGGAAGAGAACCTGCCGCAGCAGGCGGAGCAGAAAGGCAACATGCTGCTCGACGGCTTCCGCCAGCTGGCGCTGGAATTCCCGGAGCTGGTCGTGGAGGCGCGCGGGCAAGGGATGCTGATGGCGATTGAATTTACCAATAACGAAATCGGCTATCAGTTCGCGAGCGAAATGTTCCGCCAGCATGTGCTGGTGGCGGGCACGTTGAATAACGCGAAAACCATCCGCATCGAGCCGCCGCTTACGCTAACGATTGAGCAGTGCGAACAGGTGCTTAAGGCGGCGCGTACTGCGCTCGCGACGCTAAACGTCCCGGTAGAAGAAGCGTAACTTTTGCCCTTCTCCGCCAGGAGAGGGGCTGTTTTATTAGCGCAACAGGCAAGCTTTTTTAGTTACCATATTATTTCTCCAGAGTATTAGCTTTTTAATTAAATACTTAACCTTTTTTCGGAATAGCGCCGGGGTTATTGGCTGTTATTATATCTGCCTGCAAATAAATGCTGAATAAAAATAAATGATGCGTATAACGCCGCATTAACTTCAGGAAACATTAAGCACACAATTAATACACAAAATTAGAAAACCCTAATTTCAATCCAGAAATAGACTACTTTTACGGCTATTGTTTTACACCTGTCCATTTGTACACTGAATATAAAATTGCAAAATGCTTAGCTCCTGGCGAAAATAACCTCACTTTAGTAGGAGCAGGAATTGTTCGCCTCTGCAAAATTAAATGTTAATCGCCCCTAGCGTTTAATTAAAATTTAATTTTTTAAAGCACGACTCAACCCGCCCGCTTTAAGTCACTGGAAAATAAAAGTCTGCGCCATAAATATTGACGTGATTTTTATATTCTGATTAATGGAAGTTTTATCAAGGTAGTATACGGAGATTGAAAATGAAAAAGCACGTTTTAGCGTTGGTAGTAACTGCTCTGATGGCAGGTGGTACAGTATCAGCAGCCCAGGCTGCTGATGTAACTGTAGCTGGCGGTACTGTTAACTTTATTGGTGAAGTTGTTAACGCAGCTTGCGCAGTGTCTGCTGACTCTGTTGACCAGACTGTAACCCTGAGTCAGGTCCGTACCGTTCGTCTGGCTACAGCAGGTCAGGCAGCTGGTCAGAAAGAAGATTTCCAGATCAAACTGGAAGACTGCGATACCACTGTAAGCACTGCTGCTGCAGTAATGTTTAACGGCCAGGAAGATGCAGACGTAGCCGGTACTCTGGCTAATACCGCTGGCGCTGGCGCGGCTAAAAACGTTGCTCTGCAGCTGTACGGACCGGACGGTAAAGTTCTGCCAATGGGTGATAAATCTTCTTCCATTACTCTGGTCGATGGTTCTAACGTTGTTCCACTGAGCGTGGATTATATCGCGACTAAAGCGGCATCTACCCCTGGTAACGTTGCAGCGGTAGCAACCTTTAATATGATTTATTCCTAATCAGGAATAATGCTGCAGGCCTCCGCAGCATATCGCGGAGGCTTTTTTTATAATTTTGCAGTGGAGGCAATATGCGGCAATTAATGCGTCGCAACCTTTACAGCATCCTGACCCCGTTTTTTATTATCTTCTCCCTTTCGGCTCACGCGGCTCCATTAACTAATTATATAAAAGATGGTTACGTACATTTTTACGGTGAGGTGGTGAACGCAGGATGTTCTGTAGCAACGGATAGCCAGGATCAGACTGTACAAATGGGGCAAGTGCGCAGTAATACATTTAGCGATCTGGGGGAATGGAATGACCCACATTCCTTCCAGATAAAACTTGAAGACTGTTCTACCGAAGTAACAAAAAACGTCGGGATTATGTTTACCGGTGAAAGTGATGGCAAAGACCCGCTAGTTTTCCGGACAGGTAATCACGCAGGAGCATCAAATGGCGTGGGATTAGGTATTTCAGACTCCCTTGGCCGTTTACTGGTTCCTAATACCTCTCCCATAAGATATTCGCCGTTAGAAGATGGTGAAACGGTATTGAATTACACCGCACGTTATCGGGCGACAAGCCGAAACGTCATTCCAGGTGATGCCAGCACACAGGTTTGGTTTAGCCTTTATTATCAGTGATTAGAGAGTTAGAAATGGAATTTCCTTACTTGAAAAAAACCGCTACCGGCCTGGTAGGGTTACTAATGCTAGGTTCAACATCATTTGCCCATGCTGGTGGCGTAGCACTTGGCGCGACACGTGTTATTTATCCTCAAGGAGACAAGCAAGTCTCTCTGCCTATTACGAACTCTTCAGAAAGCACTGAATTTTTAATTCAGTCATGGGTTAACAATGCCAGCGGAGTTAAATCGCCAGATTTCATTCTCACACCTCCGCTTTTTGTCATTCATGCTAAAAAAGAGAACACGCTGAGAATCATGTATGTAGGTCCAGACCTGCCAACCGATCGTGAAAGCGTATTTTACCTTAACAGTAAAGCGATTCCGTCTATTGATAAATCAAAGCTTTCAGCAAATAACCTGCAAATTGCGACTCAAAGTGTAATTAAGCTATTCGTTCGTCCCAAAAATCTGCCAACACCATCCATTGATGCGCCAAAAACGCTTCGTTGCCAGCTATCAGGGAATAAAATTACGCTAACCAACCCTTCACCTTATTATGTTACCTTAGTGAGATTTTATTCCGGCGGAACAAAGTTACCTAATTCTATGGTCGCTCCAAAAAGCAACCTTACTGTTGATATTCCGGGCGGGAATGACGGAAAAATAACGTTCCAGACGCTCAATGATTTTGGCGCAAATACGCCTACGCAGTCCTGCTCAGGCTAATACATAACACTGGTGCAAACACATGAAGTGTAACAACCAACATAATTTAAAATCATTTTCCCTCTCACCGATAACTCTGGCATTGATAGCAGCAATTTTTTCTAACCAAAGTTATGCAGGAAACTATTTCAACCCGGCTTTTCTTGCGAGCGATCCTGCTGCAGTGGCGGATTTGTCGCGCTTCGAGGGTAATGGTCAGGCGGCGGGGAAATACCGTGTCGAAATTTGGCTGAATGGATCATTCCTTGCTAACCGTGATGTTACCTTCAATGCCCGTGGAAAAAATGATAAAAGTTCATCTGACGACACTGGACTCATCGCCTGCCTCACGCCAAATGCGCTGCAGAATATGGGTGTTAATATCAAAGCTATTCCGGATTTAGCAAAAGCACCGGTGGAAAGCTGTGTTGATATCGAAAAAACGATTCCTTCTGCATCAAACTCGTTTGATTTTGAGCACCAGAAATTAGACATAAGTATCCCGCAGGCGGCAATGAATAATAATGCTCGCGGATATATTCCCCCAGAGGAATGGGATGATGGCATTCCTGCACTGCTGGTAAACTATCAGTTCACCGGCTCGAATAGCGAAGACCACAGCGAAGGGGGTAGCGCTAATAACAACTATTTCCTCGGGCTAAACAGCGGGCTTAATCTGGGTCCATGGCGCCTGCGCGATTACTCATCCGGGAATTATGACAGTTCCAACAAAGACAAGAAGAGCAAGTGGGATCACATTAGCACCTATGTCCAGCGCGCGATCATTCCGCTGAAGAGCGAGTTGACAGTGGGTGACAGCTACACGCCGTCGGACATCTTCGACAGCGTGTCGTTCCGTGGCGTGCAGTTGGCATCTGATGACAACATGCTGCCGGACAGCCTGAGAGGTTTCGCACCGACAGTACGTGGTATTGCCAAAAGCAATGCCCAGGTCACGATCAAACAGAACGGCTATGTCATTTATCAAAGTTACGTTACGCCAGGAGCATTTGCTATTGATGATCTGTTCCCCACCTCTTCAAGCGGTGACTTAACCGTTGAAGTCAAGGAGTCTGACGGTAGCGTAACCAGTTATTCCGTGCCTTACTCCGCCGTTCCAGTTCTACAGCGTGAAGGACGGGTGAAATATGCCCTCACCGCTGCGGAATACCGTGGTAACAGCGACCAGCAAGATGATATGAATTTTGTGCAGGGCACACTGTCATGGGGCTTACCTCACGGCTTCACCGCCTATGGCGGTAGCCAGTTATCCGAAGATTACGCCGCATTCGCGCTGGGTGGTGGCGTTAACATGGGTAATTTCGGCGCAATTTCCGTCGATATCACTCAGGCTCACAGTACCCTGGCAGACGACAGCACCCATGATGGTCAGTCAGTACGTTTCCTGTATGCAAAATCGCTTAACGATTTTGGCACCAACTTCCAGCTGCTCGGTTACCGTTACTCCACATCCGGTTTCTATACCCTGGATGATACGGCTTATAAGCATATGGATGGCTACACCGCTGATTTCGACGATGATGACGATAAGGAAACCCCTGTCTGGGCCAGCTACTACAACCTTTACTACAGCAAACGCGGCAAAGTACAGCTGAACGTCTCACAGCAGCTGAATGATTATGGTTCCATATTTGTTACGGGTAGCCAGCAAAGCTACTGGAAAACCGATAATACCGATACGCTAATGCAGGTTGGCTATAGCGGCACGTTTGCAGGGATCTCATATAGCCTGTCTTACAACTACAGCAAGAATGCGGGCGCGCCGGAGAGCGATCAGATTTACGCGCTGAATATTTCTCTTCCGCTGAGCCGCTGGCTGACCCCAGGGGGCGACATTTCTCAAAGCAGCAACAACACTGCTTATGCAACGTATAGCCTCAGTACGGACAGACACGGCACCACCACCCAAAACGCAGGCGTAAACGGTACCCTGCTCGAAAGCAATAACCTCAACTACAGCGTACAGCAGGGTTACCAGAATCACGGAACCGGCGCCAGCGGCAGCGCCAGCCTGCAGTACAACGGGGGTTACGGTAACGCTAACGTTGGCTACAACTACAGCAGCAACGGCGATTACCAGCAGGTGAACTACGGTCTGAGCGGTGGCGTGGTTGCGCATCGCAATGGCATCACCCTGAGCCAGCCGCTGGGTGATACCAACGTGCTGATTGCCGCACCTGGCGCGAATAACGTCAATATTGAGGGCCAGGCGGGCATTCACACCGACTTGCGCGGCTATGCCGTCGTTCCTTATGCCACAACCTATCGTCTGAACCGTATGGCGCTTGACACTAACTCGATGGGCGACGATCTGGATATTGATGATGCCGTCACTAACGTGGTTCCGACCAAAGGAGCACTGGTTCGCGCCGAGTTCAAAGCCCACAAAGGCCTGCGTGCACTGTTGAAACTGACGCATAACGGTAAGCCGGTTCCCTTCGGTGCTGTAGTATCCCGCAGCGATAACGGGGGCGACACCATTGTCGGTGATGAAGGCGAAGCGTATCTCTCGGGCCTCTCACCAGATGGAAGCTTGACAGTGCAATGGGGCGCGACCGCAAGCACCCAATGCAAGGCCAAATATAGCCTGGTACAAAGTAAACAATCCCTGGTTCGCCAGACAGTAGGATGTAATTAATATGTTTAGATTATTTTTCGCCGCATGTTTAATGCTGTGGTCAATGTTTGGATGGGCGGGTGAATGCCATACAACGAATTACTCACCTTATATTTACTCCGCTAACTTCGGTACAATATCCATAACCAACGCTGCAAATAACAAACCAGGCTATACCTGGAAAAATGCCTATATATGGAACTTGGGACAGGAATATATCGCGACCTGCTCCTGCCCAGATACATACATGAATGATTATTTTTCGACGAAAACTGATCTGCCAATTGGGCATTATGATGGTCGCCAGTTTTATAAAGTAAATGATTATCTAGAAGTAGCAACCGATGTTTACATCGGTGGTTGGCTAAGGAGTTATATTAACACACCACTAAACTATGTATCTAATAACATGGGACACGCAATGCCATGTAATAGTCCGTCGAGATACACTACTGGCTCAATGGGACGTATGACTCTGTATCTCACAAAATCTTTTGTAGGTAATTCATCTTTTTCTGTCACTGTATTTTCACTGTATGACACGACAAGCCCCGGCGAGGCGTTTGGCCCTTATCCACTAAGCGAGGTGCATCTTTCAGGATCTGTTGTTGTACCGCAAAACTGCACAATTAACGCAGGCCAGACCATCACCGTGGATTTCGGTACCATGATGAACTCCAGCTTTAAAACCGCCGGAGAAAAACCGACCGGGATGACGGATAAGACCTTCAATGTGCCGATCAAATGCGCCAATGTCGATGGAGCGGCAAACCTGGCGATGCGTGTTACGGCAACCCCTGCATCCGGTAACGCTAACGCGATTGCCAGTGATAACGTGGATGTCGGTGTGGTTGTCACCAGCGAGCAGGGTGATGTGCTGACGCCAAATAACATCAACAGTGCAGTACCGTTTAATCTTGACGGCAGTGGGAATGCCAGCGTAACGCTAAAAGCTTACCCTATCAGCACCACGGGTAAAAAGCCGAAAGAAGGCTTATTCACTGCCCTGGCGACACTGGTTATCGATTTTGCGTAAAGGAAAGACCATGATGAATAAATTCAATCTGGCATGTCTGGTCTTATTATTCACAGGCCTGCCTGCGGCGAATGCTGCCGATAACCTGAAGTTTACAGGTACGATTGTTGGCTCATCCTGTGATATAGATACAAGCAGCACCAATCAGGATGTCACTATAGGGCAATTTTCACCTGCGGATTTTCCGTCTGTAGGTACAACCACAGCAGCAGTGAAATTTAATATTAAGCTCAAAGACTGTAGCGGAAGTATTACGGGTTCAAAAATACTGTTTAGCGGAACCAGCGATAACAGTGACACGTCCTTATTGGCATTATCTGATACCGGCAAAGGGTCTGAAGGTAAAATGGCGACCGGTATTGGCGTACAAATATTAGATGCCAACCAGAGCCCTATCAGCATTAATAATACCGATTCGGATGTTTATCCTTTGATTGGCGGCGATAACACCCTCGTCTTTTATTTACGCTACAAATCAACTAAAGCAGACGTAACGGCCGGGGATGCCACTGCCGTTATGTATTTTGACATGAATTACCAATAAGAGGCGGCAATGAAACGTATTATGTTGGTTTGTACGCATCTCCTGCTGGGGCTGGCAGGATTCAGTGCGACCGCTCATGACGGCACCATTAATGTGCTGGGTAAAATTGTAGAGAATAGCTGTGCGGTAACCGCTGACTCGAAAACGCTCACCGTTGACTTAGGAAACGTAGCGAGTAAGCAATTTACCAGAGCGGGTGATGGATCGGTTTTCAAACCTTTCGCCATAAATCTTGAGAAATGCCCGACAGCGGTAAAAACCATTACCGTTCATTTCGAAGGAACGGCGGATAGTAAAAATGCTGATTTGCTCGCATTAACGACAGGAGCATCGGCGGCAGCAGGAGTTGGCGTGGGGATCTATAACGCCGATTACAGCCTGATTCCATTTGGCGATGAAAGCGCGAAATTCACTCCTGCGGAAGGCGAAACGACTGCAACACTGAATTTTTACGCCCGTTATGTGGCTAACGGTGGAACCGTTACTGCTGGTACGGCAAATGCCTCTGCAACGTTTGTTTTGACCTATGCGTAGATTGTGCATTCTGATTCTCTTTTTCTGCTCAGTTGCACAGGCTGGTGTCGTCGTTGGCGGCACCCGTTTCGTGATCTCAGAAAAGAAAAAAAGCGTAAGCGTATCGGTCTATAACCGTTCCGCCATCGCCTACCTGGTGAACTCTAAGGTGACGCGTGGCGACATATGGTCCGGCAACGAAAATGCGCAGACAAGCGATGTCGCATTTACGATAACCCCTCCGCTTTTTTCACTTGCGGCTGGAAGAGAAAACACGCTTCGCATCGTTCAAACCAGCGACAATTTACCGTCCGATCGTGAAAGTCTCTATACCGTGAGTATTGCCGCGATCCCGTCAGGTGCAGCTGAACCTGATAAGGTTCAGCTGGCGGTGCGCTCGAACCTCAAGCTGATTTACCGCCCTTCAGGGCTGAAAGGCAGCCCGGAAGAGGCCTATCGACAGCTGGTATGGCGACATACCGCTGGCGGTCTTAGCGTTGAAAACAAAACCCCTTATTACGTCACGCTATTCAACCTCAAGGTGAACGGTAAAGCGATTGATGACGCAGGGGTTGTGGCTCCGTTTAGCCAACGACAGAGCAGCTGGTGTTCAGACAAGGTGACCTGCCAGTTAGTCTGGCAAAGCATCAATGACTATGGGCGAGTGATGCCTGTCGTCACAAAAAATATTAATATTTAGGGAGTTAAAACATGAACCTGACCAAATCAATTTTCACCACGCTAGTGATGCTGACAGCGATTACAACACCTGTACTGAGCCAGGCACAGGAAAAACCCGCCTTTACGTCAGAGCAGCAAGCTGAAATTGGCAAAATTGCCGAGGAGTATTTCACTGCGCATCCTGAGAAAATTGGCGAAGCTATTTCTGTCTACCTGGCCACACACCCGGAATTTCTTGTCGCAGCCAGCGAGACCCTCCGCCAGAACCAGCAGGCTGCCGCGCAAAAAGTGCAGGAGATGCAGCAGGCTGCGCAGGCTAAATCAAAGTAACAATTTTTCCCCCTCACCTGCCGTGAGGGGGTTTTCATCGCAGTAACCCCCCCTCTTATTCCGGCAATAGCCCAACAAAACTGCGTTTTTTGCGCGGCTCCGACATCAGCTCTTCGAGCTTCTCCACGCAGGCGAGATAGTGCGGCGTCTTTTTATGCGCCTGTACGGCCTCTTCGTCTTTATACGCTTCATAAATAAAAAAGCGCGTCGGGGTTTCCGGGTCCTGCAACACATCGAAGCGCAGGTTGCCAGGCTCTTTCAGCGCCCCTTCGTGGTTGGCGCGAAACACCGCCAGAAACTCATCCACCCGCTCGGGTTTAATGTTGATTTCCACCAGCGTCACATTCATCCCCTTCCCCCCTGCGCTTTCTCTTCCTGCCAGAACTGATACGCTTCGCGGGCGCTCAGGTTCTCATGCACCACCTTTTTCACCGCCTTGAGCATGGCGAGCGGCGCTTCGGACTGGAAAATATTGCGCCCCATGTCCACGCCTGACGCGCCCTGATCGATAGCGCGCCAGCACATCTCCAGCGCCTCGTGCTCCGGCAGCTTTTTACCGCCGGCGATAACGATCGGCACCGGGCAACTCGCGGTGACCTTCTCGAACCCCTCTTCCACGAAGTAAGTCTTGATAAACTGCGCCCCCATCTCGGCGGCGATGCGGCTGGCGAGCGAGAAATAGCGGGCGTCGCGCGTCATCTCCTTACCCACGCCCGTCACCGCAAGCGTCGGCATGCCGTAGCGTGCGCCTTCATCCACCAGTTTAATGATGTTATTGATTGACTGGTGCTCATATTCAGAGCCGATATAAACCTGCGCCGCCACCGCACAAACATTCAGGCGCAGCGCGTCTTCCATCGCCACCGCCACGCTCTCACGCGAAAGCTCGCTTAAAATAGAGTTGCCGCCAGAGGCGCGCAGCACCACCGGCCGGTTGGCGGCGGGCGGCACCTGGCTTCGCAGAATGCCGCGCGTGCACATCAGCACGTCGGTCTCTTCAAAGAGCGGCGCGATGGAGAGGTCGATACGCTCAAGGCCGGTGGTCGGCCCCTGAAAATAGCCGTGGTCGAAAGCCAGCATCACGGTGCGCCCGCTTTTCGGGTTGAAGATGCGCGACAGGCGCGACTGCATGCCCCAGTCCAGCGCCCCGCAGCCCTTAAGCGTATAAGGCGTGTTCTGCTGCGGCCGCCCGAGGCCGAAATCTTTCCCGTCTTTGATATCGTCTAAATCCGCCATGCACCCTCCTCAGAAATCGTATTTGCTGATGTTCTCTTTGGTGAAGACCACGCGCTCCGGCAGCAGCACGATGCCGTTGCCCTTCGCCTCATACTGGTAGCCCTGCACTTTGTTAGGCTCGACTTTCAGCGTGCCGATATCTTTCACCTCAATGCTGTCGCCTACGTTCAGATCGCCTTTCTTCAGAAGCGTATCCGCCACGTTGACCGCAATTTTCCCCTGCTCCACCACGTCCCACAGGCCGAAGGCTTTCACCGTGCCGCGCTCAACGTAGGGGCGCATGACGTTCGGCGTGCTGAAACCGACAATGGCCACGTTAGTGCGCTTAAGGTTTTCGGCGGCCTGAGCGGCGGCGGGCAGCGCGTTGGCGTCCGGCGCGATAATGGCGTCGAGGTCCGGGTAAGCCTTCAGGATGCCCTCGGCGGTTTGCAGCGATTTAGTCGCGTCGTTATAGCCAAACTGGGTGGTGACGATTTGCCACTGCGGATGATCTTTGGCGATTTTCGACTTCGCCTCTTTTACCCATTGGTTCTGGTCTGTCACGGTGGGGCTTGAATAGAAGAACGCGACTTTAGCGTCCGGCTTCGTCACCTGCTGTTGCGCCATCTCCACCAGCATGCCGCCAAGCTGCTCCGGCGTACCCTGGTTGATGTAAATGCTGCGGCACTCCGGTTTGGTGTCTGAATCCCACGTCAGCACCTTCACGCCGCGCTGCATGGCGCGCTTGAGCGCCGGGCAGAGGCCGTCCGGCGACACGGCGGAGACGATAATCGCGTTGTAACCCTGGTTGACGAAGTTGTTGATGAGCTGCACCTGCCCGGAAACGCTCGGCTCCGTCGGCCCGTCGTAGGTCACCGGCACGCCGAGCGCCTTGCCCGCTTCCATCGCGCCGTTGCCGCCGCTGGTGAAAAAGCCCACCCCGACCAGTTTCGGGATAAAGGCGATGCGGTCGGCCGCCTGCGCGGAGGCGACGCCCAGCGCCAGCGCCAGCACGCTCAGTTGCAGGGCACGTTTTGCTGTTTTCATATTAAGCTCCTGATTGGTTAACCGCACCGCGTCGCGCCAGCCAGCGGCGCCAGGCCGCACGCAGGGTTTCACGGTGCAAACTCGCCGAACGGCCAATCACCACCACAATCAACAACGCGCCGGACAACGCGCTCGACACCTGATTGGGAATGCCCACCATCTGCAGCCCCTGCTGCAAATAGCCCACCAGCAGCGCCGCAACCGCGGTGCCGATGACGGAGCCGGAACCGCCGTAAATATTCGCGCCGCCCAGCACCGCCGCCGTCAGCGCTGGCATCAGCAAATCGCGCCCCAGATCGGAGCGCGCCGAGCCGAAATAGGAGACCAGCACCAGCGCGGCGACGGCGCAAGCAATCCCCACCAGGCCATAGACGCCATACAGCATGCCGTTCACCGGCATCGCCGCGTAGCGCGCCGCGCGCGGGTTCTGCCCTAATAAAAAGAGATGGCGGCCGAAACGCGCCTTATGCGCCAGCACCCAGAAAAGCAGCGTGATTATCAGGAACAGCACCAGCGGCACTGGCAGGCCAAACAGCGTCAGGTTGGCGAAGGCGGTGAAGGCGTCCGGGAAGCCGCCGATGCCCTCAAAGCCCGTCGCCCCGGCGAAACCCGAAAGCAGCAGCGCGCCGCCGCCGTAGAGGTAGAGCGTGCCGAGGGTTATCACCAGCGGGCTGATGCCGGTGTAGTGGATAAGCGCCGCGTTCAGCAGCCCGCAGAGCAGGCCGAGCGCGAGCGTTAACGGCACCGCCGCCATCATCGGCAACCCCGCCTGCATCATCACGCCGAGCGCGATGGCGCACAGGCCGATGGTGGAGCCAAGCGAAATATCGATGCCGCCGCTGATGATGACCAGCGTCAGCGGCAGCGCCACAATGCCAATGCAGATGAAATCGCTGGTGCTGAAAAGCAGCATGTTGAGATCCAGCATGCGCGGGTTGAACGCGCCGAAGAGCAGGATCTCCACCACCAGCAGCGCGAGCAGCGCCCCTTCCCAGTTAAGCTTCATTTACGCCACCTCCTTTTTGCTTTTGCGCCGGGGAAACGGGGTCACGTTTTTCACCCCTGTGTTGCCCGGCACAAAGCGGCTGTACTTCAGCGCCCGCTGATGGCGCGCCAGCGCCTGGCGCAGGCGGCCGTCGAGCACCAGCACGCCGAGCAGCACCAGGCCCGCGATAAAGTCATTCCACCAGGCGGGCAGCTTGAATAACACCAGCACGGTGTCGATTTGCGTGAGGAAGAAGGCGCCGAGAAAGGCGCCAATCAGCGTGCCGGTGCCGCCGAGCAGCGAAATGCCGCCAAGCACGCAGGCGGCGATGGCTTTCATCTCCAGCCCGCTGCCGGTCTGGTTTGGCACAAAGCCAATCTGCGAGGCAAAGAGGATGCCGCCGAGCGCGGCCAGCATGCCGTTAAAGGTGAAGGCCAGCAGCCGGGTGCGGTTCACCGCCACGCCGAGCTGGCGCGCGGCGGCGAGGTTATCGCCCACGGCGTAGAAATCGCGCCCGAAGGCGGTTTTCGCGAGCGCCCACGCGCCCACGGCCAGCAGCGCCAGCACCATCACGCCGAGCGGCGAAATACCGAAGGCGAGCGGTTCAGAGAGCGATTTCAGGCTCGCCGGCAGCCCTTCTATCCATTTGCCACCCGTCCACAGCAGCATGCCGCCACGATAAAGCCCCAGCGTGCCGAGAGTGGCGACAATCGCCGGGATGCGCAGCCCCACCACCAGCACGCCGTTAAAAAAGCCGCACAGCGCGCCGATGCCAAGCGCGAACAGCATGGCGAGCGGCAGGCTGTAGCCATTATTGAGCGCCACGCCGACGGCGATAGCGCACAGCCCAAGCGTGGAGCCGACAGAGACATCAATATTGCGCGTCAGCATCACCAGCGCCGCGCCCATCGCCAGCAGAATCAGGATTTGCGCGCTGCTGAAAATCATCGACAGCGTTTGCAGGCTGAAGTAGCTGTGGTTGAGCGCCACCAGTACGACAAACAGCGCAAGGATGGCGAGAAAGGCGCTTAGCTCGCGGTTGCGCAGCAGGGTTTTCATGCGTGAGTTCCTCCAAAAGCGAGCTTCATCATCCTTTCTACCGACACCGCCGATTTCGCAAGCTCCCCGCTGAGCGCCCCCTGATGCATAACCAGCACCCGGTCCGCCAGTCCCGGAAACTCATCGAGATCGCTTGAGATCATCAGCACCGCCACGTTCTGCGCGGCGACGCTTTTGATGAGCTGATAGATATCGGCGCGGGCGGCGACATCCACCCCGCGCGTCGGCTCATCGACAATCAGCAGCAGCGGGTTCGCCTCCAGGCAGCGGGCCAGCAGCACCTTCTGCTGGTTGCCGCCGGAGAGCGTGCGCACCGGCTGGTCGGCATGGTTGAGCTTGATGCCGAGCGCGCGGTGATAACGCTCCACCACCGCCGCTTCGCGCTGCTGCTGCTGCCAGAGAGAAGGTTCGTTCAGCGCCACGGTGTTCCAGCGCACCGGCGCATCAAGAAACAGCCCGGAGACCTGACGATCTTCCGGCAGATAGACCAGCCCGCGCTCAAGGCGGGCTTTGGTGGCGTCGCGGCCAAGCTCGCGGTTTTCAAGCCATATGCGCCCGGCACGGACGGGCCGCAGGCCGTAGAGCGTTTCGGCAAGTTCAGTGCGCCCGGAGCCCACAAGGCCCGCCAGGCCGACTATCTCGCCGGCGTAAATCTCAAAGCTCAGGTCGAGAAACCCTTCGCCGGTGAGCGACTCCACCCGCAGCACCGGGAAATCCTGCGGCTGGGTGCGGCGGTTGCCGGGCAGCGCCAGCCAGAGCTTTTGCGTGTCGCTCAACTGCCGCTCGCGGCTGACGGGCGTCATGGCGTTAATCAGTTGCTCATTGGTGAGCGCGGTGGTTTCCCCCTCAAGCACCACCGCGCCGTCGCGCATTACTGAGATATGGCTTGCCAGCGCGCGAATTTCAGGAAGCTTGTGGGAGATAAAGACGATGCCGACGCCAAGCCCCTGCAGGGCGCGGATCTGGCGGAAAAGCCGCTCGGTTTCGCCCGGGGTAAGCGACGCGGTGGGCTCGTCGAGAATGAGGATTCTCGCCTCGCGCATCAGCCCGCGCAGGATCTCCACCATCTGCTGGTCCGCCACCTCCAGGGTGCTGGCGCTGGCCTGCAGGTTCAGGTGACAGTCAAGCTGCGCGAGTTTCTCGTTCAGGCGCGTCATCACCTCGGGCTTTTGCGAAAGTCGAAACAAAATGTTCTCTTTTACGCTGAGGTTGGGAAAGAGCATTGGCTCCTGCGGCACCAGATAAATGCCCTGCTCATGCGCCTGAGAAGGCTTCAGTCGCGGCCAGGCTTTGCCGTTAATCACCAGTTCGCCGCTATCCGGCGTTTCCACCCCGGCGATGATTTTCATCAGCGTCGACTTCCCGGCGCCGTTGCCGCCAAGCAGCGCGTGAACCTGTCCCGGCAGCAGCGTAAAATCGATGCCTTTCAGCACCGGAACGCCGGAGAATTGCTTGCTGATGGCGCGCGCTTCAAGCAGGGGAATCGGATTGATCATCTTCGCTCCGCGTTGAACAAAAGATTTTTAAATTTAATAATGTTCAAAAGCGTAGTCGGTGAACTATATTTACAACCGTGCAGGGATCACACTTTCGTGCATTAGATCGCCTTCCGGGAATCGCGCCAGCAAAATGATCTTTTTGCCGGGCGCTTCACAAATTCTCACCGGGCAGAGCCGAACATATGATCTAAATTTTGATAAGAGTTCAGTTATGAGCGAGAAAAAAGCAGAAGAAGGAAAGTTCGCCGGGCTGGCGATGGCGGAAGAAGAGCTGCTGGCGCGGGTCGCCTGGTCTTATTACCACGACGGGCTGACGCAAAACGACATCGGCGAGCGGCTTGGCTTGCCGAGGCTGAAGATCTCCCGCCTGCTGGAAAAAGGACGGCAGTCCGGCGTGATCCGCGTGCAGATAAACTCGCGCTATGAGGGCTGCCTTGCGCTGGAAACGGCGCTGGCGGAACGCTTTGCGCTGAAGCTCGCCCGCGTGCTGCCGGCGCTGAATACGCCGCCGATGACGACGCGCCTCGGCATTGGCGCGGCGCAGTCGTTGATGGGCGTGCTCCAGCCGGGCCAGCTGCTGGCGGTGGGCTTTGGCGAAACCACCATGAGCTGCCTGCAGCATCTCAGCGGCTTTATCGGATCGCAGCAGATCCGCCTGGTGACGCTCTCTGGCGGCGTAGGGCCGTATATGACCGGTATCGGCCAGCTCGACGCTGCCTGCAGCGTCAGCATGATCCCGGCGCCGCTGCGGGTCTCTTCCGCCGACGTAGCCGGGATCCTCAAGCGCGAATCGAGCGTGCGCGACGTGATCCTCGCGGCCACGGCGGCGGATGTGGCGGTGGTCGGCATCGGCTCGGTCAACCAGAAGCGCGACGCCACGATTTTACGCTCGGGCTATATCAGCGAAGGCGAACAGTTGATGTTCGCCCGTAAAGGGGCGGTGGGCGACATTCTTGGCTACTTCCTGCAGGCCGACGGCCAGAAAGTGGAAGGGCTTGAGATCCACCGCGAACTGCTCGGCGTCACGCTCGACGAGCTGGCGCAGCTGCCCACCATCATCGGCGTGGCGGGCGGGGAAGAGAAAGCGGAAGCGATTTACGCCGCACTGCGAGGCCAGCGGATCAACGGCCTGGTGACGGAAGAAGCGACAGCGCGCGCTGTGCTGGCCCTGGCGGAATAAAAGCCCGAGGCTTGCCGCGCCGCCACAACAGCGAGGCAAGTCGATGAGTTATCTTTTAGCGTTAGACGCCGGAACAGGGAGCATCCGCGCCGTAATTTTCGACCTCTCAGGCCGTCAGGTGGCGGTCGGTCAGGCGGAGTGGAAGCACCTGAGCGTGGCGGACGTGCCGGGCTCTATGGAGTTTGACCTCGACACGAACTGGCAGCTCGCCTGCCGCTGCGTACACCAGGCGTTGCAGCAGGCAAGCCTCAACGCCAGCGATATCGCCTCCATCGCCTGCTGCTCCATGCGTGAAGGCATTGTGCTCTATGACCGCAACGGCGAGCCCATCTGGGCCTGCGCCAACGTCGACGCCCGCGCAAGCCAGGAGGTGGCGGAGCTGAAAGCGCTTCACGATAACCAGTTTGAATCTGAGGTTTATCACGTCTCCGGCCAGACGCTCGCCTTAAGCGCCATGCCGCGCCTGCTCTGGCTTGCCCATCATCGCCCCGACATTTATCGCCGGGCCGCCACCGTCACCATGATAAGCGACTGGCTGGCGGCGAAGCTTTCCGGCGAGCTGGCGGTCGACCCCTCCAATGCCGGCACGACCGGCATGCTCGACCTCAACACCCGCGACTGGCGCCCCGCCCTGCTCGATATGGCGGGGTTGCGCGCGGACATGCTCTCGCCGGTAAAAGAGACCGGCACGGTGCTTGGGCGCGTCACGGTGCAGGCAGCGGCGCAAAGCGGCCTGCGGGAAGGCACGCCGGTGGTGATGGGCGGCGGCGACGTGCAGCTTGGCTGTCTGGGGCTGGGCGTGGTGCGCGCCGGGCAAACGGCCATTCTTGGCGGCACCTTCTGGCAACAGGTGGTCAACCTGCCCGCCATTCGCACCGACCCGGAGATGAATATTCGCATCAACCCGCACGTGATCCACGGCATGGTGCAGGCGGAATCGATAAGTTTCTTCACCGGGCTGACCATGCGCTGGTTCCGCGACGCCTTCTGCGCCGAGGAAAAACTGATTGCCGAGCGGCTCGGCACAGACACTTACGCCCTGCTGGAGGAGATGGCGAGCCGGGTGCCGGCAGGCTCCCACGGCGTGATGCCGATATTCTCCGACGCCATGCATTTTAAAGAGTGGTACCACGCCGCGCCGTCGTTCATTAACCTCTCCATCGACCCGGAGAAATGCAACAAAGCCACGCTGTTCCGGGCGCTGGAAGAGAACGCGGCGATCGTTTCCGCCTGCAATCTGGCGCAGATCTCCGGCTTTTCCGGGGTGAAGTTTGATTCGCTGGTCTTTGCCGGCGGCGGCGCAAAAGGCGCGCTCTGGAGCCAGATTTTAAGCGACGTGACCGGCCTGCCGGTGCGGGTGCCCCAGGTGAAAGAGGCGACGGCGCTTGGTTGCGCGATAGCCGCAGGCGTGGGCGCCGGGCTGTATGACGACCTTGCCGCCACCGGCGAGCGGCTGGTGCAGTGGAGCCGCGAGTTTACGCCGAACCCGGCGCACCGCGACCTTTACGACCAGATGATGCGAAAGTGGCAGGCAGTCTACGCCGACCAGCTGGGGCTGGTGGACAGCGGGCTTACCACCTCGCTCTGGCGCGCGCCGGGACTGGCGCCGAAGCAGGCGGCGGCGCGAGCGTAACGTTTGCAGGAATGGCGGGCAGCGCTTCGCTAACCCGCCCTTTAAAAATCAAAAAATAACGCAACCGGGAACGGTTTTTCTGCGGCGGCTTTTCCGCTGCGCGCCACGATTGCATAGGGGGCGGCGTCGCGCCCCTTTGCACGTTCACGTAAGCGAAGATGCCCTTGTTCGAGCACTTGCAGGCGAACGGAACACTTCACCGCACCGTCTATATGCTTTCCTGCATGGCAAGCGCCTTGCGATGAAATTTGAATCCCATCACAATGATTCGATCGCCCTTTTCCCTTTTATCCAACGATCGATTATTCATTAACTCATCCGACCACATAACAATTATTTTACATTAGTGAGCGCAATGATGAGCTACCCTTCGCTGTTCGCCCCGCTGGATCTTGGCTTTACGCAGCTGAAAAATCGCGTGCTGATGGGCTCCATGCACACCGGTCTGGAAGAGCGCCCGGACGGCGCCGAACGGCTGGCGGCCTTTTACGCCGAGCGCGCGCGTCACGGCGTGGCGCTGATTGTCACCGGCGGCGTGGCGCCTTCCGCTTGCGGCGTAGCGCTGGAGGGCGGCGCGATGCTGAACGATGCAAGTCAGCTTCCGCCGCACCGCGTAGTGACGGAAGCGGTGCATGGCGAAGGGGGAAAGATCGCCCTGCAAATTCTCCACACTGGCCGCTACAGCTATCAGCCCCATCCGGTCGCCCCTTCCGCCTTACAGGCGCCCATCAACCGCTTTAAACCCCATGCGCTGACGCACGACGACATTCTGTCGCTGATTAACGATTTTGCGCAGTGTGCGCTGCTGGCCCGCGAGGCGGGTTATGACGGCGTGGAGATCATGGGTTCTGAAGGCTATCTGATAAACCAGTTTCTCGCTGCGCGCACGAACCAACGCGAGGATGAATGGGGCGGCGACTACGCGCGCCGGATGCGCTTCGCCGTTGAAGTGGTGCGGGCGGTGCGTGAGCGGGCGGGCGAGGATTTCATCATTATTTATCGTCTTTCCATGCTCGACCTGGTTGAGGGCGGTTCCACTTTTGAAGAGACCGCGCAGCTGGCGCAGGCTATCGAAGCGGCAGGCGCGACCTTGATCAACACCGGCATCGGCTGGCACGAGGCGCGCATTCCCACCATCGCCACGCCTGTGCCGCGCGGGGCGTTCAGTTGGGTGACGCGTAAGCTTCGCGGCCATGTGAGGCTGCCCTTAGTCACCACTAACCGCATCAACGACCCCGCCGTCGCGGAGCAGATTCTGGCGGCGGGCGACGCCGATATGGTCTCGATGGCGCGACCATTTCTGGCGGATGCAGAACTCCTTAGCAAGGCGGCGCAGGGGCGCGAGGATGAAATCAACACCTGCATCGGCTGCAACCAGGCGTGCCTGGACCAGATCTTTGCAGGCAAGGTGACCTCCTGCCTCGTCAACCCGCGCGCCTGTCACGAAACCCTGATGGTGATGACACCCGCCGCGCAGCCGAAAAACCTGGCGGTGGTGGGTGCAGGTCCGGCGGGGCTGGCATTTGCGGTAAACGCCGCGCAGCGCGGCCACCGCGTTACGCTTTTCGACGCCGCCGCCGAAATTGGCGGACAGTTCAATATCGCAAAGCAAATCCCCGGCAAAGAAGAGTTTTACGAAACGTTGCGCTACTACCGCCGCATGTTGCAGGTCACCGGCGTTGCGCTGCGGCTTAACGAGCGGGTAAACGGTGAAATGCTCACCGGCTACGACGAGGTTATCCTCGCAAGCGGCATCGCCCCACGCGTGCCGTTGATTGCCGGCATCGATCACCCGAGCGTGCTGACCTATCTCGATGTGTTGCGCGACAAAGCGCCGGTGGGCGAGCGGGTGGCGATTATCGGCTGCGGCGGCATTGGTTTTGATACCGCCATGTATTTAAGTCAGCCAGGCGAGTCCACCAGCCAGAACCTGGCGGCGTTTTGTGTGGAATGGGGCATCGATACCAGCCTGAACCAGCCGGGCGGCCTGCGCCCGGAAGGGCCGCAGTTACCGAAAAGCCCGCGCCGGATAGTAATGCTTCAACGCAAAGCCAGCAAACCGGGCGACGAGCTTGGCAAAACCACCGGCTGGATCCACCGCGCCACGCTGCTTTCCCGCGGGGTGAAAATGGTGCCGGGGGTGAGCTACGAACGGATTGATGACGAAGGGCTGCACATTCTGGTTAACGGCGAACCGCAGGTGCTGGCCGTGGATAACGTGGTGATTTGCGCAGGCCAGGAGCCGCAGCGCGAGCTGGCGGAGCCGCTGCGCCTCGCGGGCAAAACGGTGCATTTGATTGGCGGCTGCGACGTGGCGCTGGAGCTGGACGCCCGACGGGCCATCGCCCAGGGCACGCGGCTGGCGATGGGGATTTAATGTGATGGCTGACACAACAGGATGCGCGCCAGGGCAGAGGAATAGACCGCCGCCCCGGCATGGTTAGCGAAAGTGTAACCCTACGCGCTGCGCTGACCCACTATCGGCTCTTACGCAGTTTCACCGCCCTGAGCACGACAAACTTATTATTCGTTGCAACGGTCGTACAGTTGCCGAAAATCTTCTTCAGCTTGCGGAAATAATCCAGATGGCGGTTGCCGACAATGCGCAACTCGCCGCCCCACTTCAGGCAGCGGCGCGCGTCCTGGAACATCTGCCAGGCGATGTGATCGGTAATGGCGTGCTGCTGATGGAACGGCGGGTTGCACAGCACGGCGTGGAAACTTTCCGGCTCTACGCCCGTCAGCGCGTTGTTGACCATAAAGTCGCAGCGCGCGAGGTCGTCCGGCAGGTTGGTTTCTACGTTCAGACGGCTTGAGGCGACAGCCATGTAAGATTCATCCACGAACCGCACCCGCGCCAGCGGGTTTTGTTCTAACAGCTTCAGGCCTATTACGCCGTTGCCGCAACCGAGATCCACCATCTCCCCTTCCACGTTCTCCGGCAGATGTTGCAGGAAGAAGCGCGCGCCGATATCCAGACTCGCCCGTGAAAAGACATTGGCGTGGTTGTGAATCAGCCACGGCGTGCCGTCGAGCTTCCAGCTCTGCGTTTCCGGTGCCGCGGCCAGCGCAGGCTCGCTGAAAGCGCAATGGATAAGCCGCGCTTTTTTCCAGGCGAGCGTGGTGGTGGTGGGGCCGAGAATTTTTTCAAACAGCGCCAGCGTGGAATTATGAATATCACGCGCCTTCGCCCCGGCGATAATGCGGGTCTGCGGCGTAACGACGCGGCGCAGCGCACGCAATTGCTGCTCCAGCAGGGCGAGCTGTTTAGGGATTTTAATCAGCACCAGCGCAGGCGCGTTGGGCAGCGGGCTTAAGCTGTCCAGCAGCGTCACCTGCGCCTCGTCAATCTCGTTCAGCCGCAGGTTGTGGCGCGTGGCTTGCTGGGCGATAAACGAATCGCTGACGCTGCAGGGGCGTTTTTGCGCCAGCGCGCAGGCGAGCGCGCCGAAGCTGTCGTTGAAAATCAGGAGCGGGCCGTCGCACTCGCCGACCTGTTGCAGCAGATAGTCGTCCGCCGCGTCCCAGGCCTGTAGCGGCGTCTCTTCCGGCATTGGCGGAAAGCGCTGCAACGTGAGTGTTTGATTAAATAAGTCCACCTGGCTCATCGGCCCTCCCGAATGGTAAAATCCGCGCGTTTTATCCCTTAATTGCATCCGCGAGTAAACCTTTTTTTCACCCACCGAGGCCGCCATGACCGCACTTATCTACCTGCAGGGCTATCCTGAATCGCTGCTTGTCCAGGTACGCCAGTTGATTGAGCAGAACCGCCTCGGCGAAGTGCTGGAAAAACGCTACCCGCAGGCGCACACCGTCACCACCGACAAAGCGCTGTATGATTACGTGCAGGGGCTGAAAAACCGCTATCTGCGCAGCGCCCCGCCGGTCAATAAAGTGGCGTATGACAATAAAATTCACGTGTTAAAAAACGCGCTTGGCCTGCATACCGCCGTCTCCCGCGTGCAGGGCGGCAAGCTGAAGGCGAAGGCGGAAATCCGCGTCGCCACGGTGTTTCGCAGCGCGCCGGAAGATTTTCTGCGCATGATCGTGGTGCACGAACTGGCGCACCTGAAAGAGAAAGAGCATAACAAAGCGTTTTACCAGCTTTGCTGCCATATGGAGCCGCAGTACCATCAACTGGAGTTTGATACCCGGCTGTGGCTGACGAACCAGGCGCTTAAAAATCGCTAAGCGGTTATGATGCCATACGCTTTTACGCCGTATCGCTATCGCCGCGCCCCCCAAAAGGAGATGTTATGCGCATAACAAGGATGTTTTACCGTTACCGGCGCACGCTGCGTCATCTTTTCTTGCTGGGCTTACTGCTGGCTGCGCTGCTGGCGGGGCTGGTGTTTTACGCAAGCCAACACGTCACCGCCGCCAGCAAAGCAAGGCTGTTTAATGACGTTAACGCTATCCCGGCCCGCAAGGTGGCGCTGGTGCTGGGCGCAAAACCGGGAAACCGCTATTTTACGCGGCGCATTGACGCGGCGGCGGCGCTCTGGCACGAAGGCAAAGCGTCCTGGCTGCTGGTGAGCGGGGATAATCGGCATAAGGATTACAACGAACCGGCGGCGATGCGGCAGGCGCTGATGCGCAAAGGCGTACCTTCCAGCGCGATTTTTTGTGATTACGCGGGTTTCACAACGCTGGATTCGGTTGTGCGCGCCCGCGACGTCTTCGGCGAAGATCGCATTATCATCGTCTCGCAGGCGTTTCATAACCAGCGGGCGATTTACCTGGCGCAACATTATGGTATTGATGCGATTGCGTTGAACGCAGAAGATCTCGATTTTCAACACGGTAAATACACGCAGTTTCGCGAGCGGTTCGCCCGGGTTCGCGCGCTGCTGGATGCAACGCTGCTGCGCCGCACGCCCCATTTTCTCGGCGATAAAGTGGTTATCGACGCGCACGCGCAGCATGGCTGCCCCGCCGGTACGGGCAATGAATAGCGGTTCTGCGCGGCAGACCGCTACTTTTTAAACGTTGTCGTGTTACGCTCTGGCCGTTATTCAGCCTTCGGAGCAACCAGACGTCTATGATACGTTTCGCCGTTGTAGGAACGAACTGGATCACCCGCCAGTTCGTTGATGCCGCCCATGAGACGGGCAAGTACCAACTCACCGCCGTTTATTCCCGTACGCTTGAGCAGGCGCAGCATTTCGCCAGCGACTATCCGGTTGAGCATCTCTTTACCTCGCTGGCGGCGCTGGCGCAGAGCGACGCGGTGGACGCCGTTTACATTGCAAGCCCCAATTCGCTGCATGCCGAACAAGCCTGCCTCTTCCTGAATCATAAAAAGCATGTGATTTGCGAAAAGCCGTTGGCTTCCACCTTACGCGAAGCGCAGGCCGTTATCGCCTGCGCGCGGGAAAACCAGGTGGTGTTGTTCGAGGCCTTTAAAACCGCCAGCCTGCCTAACTTCCTCGCCCTGCGACAGGCGCTGCCGAAAGTGGGCCGCTTACGCAAGGCGCTGTTTAATTACTGCCAGTACTCTTCTCGCTACCAGCGCTATCTGGACGGAGAGAACCCCAATACTTTTAACCCGGCGTTTTCCAACGGCTCGATCATGGACATTGGCTATTACTGCCTGGCCTCGGCGGTGGCGCTGTGGGGCGAGCCGGACGCCGTTATCGCCTCCGCCTGCCTGCTGGAAAGCGGCGTGGATGCCCATGGCACGGTGGTGCTGCGCTACGGCGATGCGGACGTCACGCTGCTGCATTCCAAAGTCAGCGACTCCACTCTGCCAAGCGAAATTCAGGGCGAGGCGGGCTCGCTGGTTATCGAGAAGCTTTCGGAATGCCAGCGCCTGACTTTTGTGCCCCGCGGCGGCAGAGTGCAGGAGCTGACTCAGGGGCAGCATATCAATACCATGCTTTATGAAGCGGAGACTTTCGCTGGGTTAGTAAGCGCCAACCAGGTAGAGCACCCGGCGCTTGAAGTGAGCCTCATTACAGCGAAGCTGCTGACGGAAATCCGCGCTCAAACTGGCGTGGTATTCCCGGCCGACAGCCAGTGACAGCGTAAAGCAATGTAAAAGCGGCGTGACAAAATTGATCGCATGAATATTTCGACATATTTTGTTACCAGCAAAGGGGAGTAACTTCATTGCCGGCCGATCGTCATTACGAAGCTACGCTTCCGGTCGCCGGGCAATTTGAATTCAGAGTCAGCTACGCCGCTGCGGCGCGCAAAAAGCGGGAGAACCCCGAATAGTGCGTATTGCAGCAAGGCGGCAAGCGAGCGAATCCCCAGGAGCTTACATTAGTAAGTGACCAGGGTGAACGAGCGCGGCCAACGCCGCTGCGGCGCGTATAAAAGCGGGAGAATCCCGAATAATGCGTGTTGCAGCAAGGCGGCAAGCGAGCGAATCCCCAGGAGCTTACACGAGTAAGTGACTGGGGTGAACGAGCGCGGCCAACGCCGCTGCGGCGCGCAGTATGACGGGATTCAGGTTGTAAGTGAGACCTTGCCGGAAGGCAAGGTCTGCGCATTGAAAAGCAACGCGGCTGACGTCTTCCGACGTTAGCCGTTTTTGTTTTTAAGGAATTTTGCCTATGAATAGTGTCGGCACTCCCCTGCTGTGGGGCGGTTTCGCAGTCGTCGTCGTGATTATGCTGGCTATCGATCTTCTGCTTCAGGGCCGCCGTGGCGCTCATACGATGTCCATGAAGCAGGCAGCTGTCTGGTCGATTGTCTGGGTCTCGCTCTCCCTGTTGTTTAACGCCGCCTTCTGGTGGTATCTCTCCGGCACTGAAGGCCGTGCGGTCGCGGATACTCAGGCGCTCGCCTTCCTTACCGGCTACCTGATTGAAAAAGCGCTGGCGGTAGACAACGTCTTCGTCTGGTTAATGCTGTTCAGCTATTTTTCTATTCCGCCTGCATTGCAGCGCCGCGTCCTGATCTACGGCGTGCTGGGTGCTATCGTGCTGCGAACGATTATGATCTTCGCCGGTAGCTGGCTGATTTCGCAGTTTGACTGGCTGCTCTATGTGTTTGGCGCCTTCCTGCTCTTTACCGGCGTGAAAATGGCGCTGGCGAAAGAGGATGAAGCGGGCATTGGCGACAAGCCGCTGGTGCGCTGGCTGCGCGGCCACTTGCGAATGACCGACAGCATCGAAAGCGAACATTTCTTTGTACGCAAGAACGGCCTGCTGTTCGCCACGCCGTTGCTGCTGGTGCTGATCCTGGTTGAGCTGAGCGACGTAATCTTCGCGGTCGACAGTATCCCGGCGATTTTCGCGGTGACCACCGACCCGTTTATCGTGCTGACCTCTAACCTGTTTGCGATTTTGGGTCTGCGCGCCATGTACTTCCTGCTGGCGGGCGTGGCGGAGCGCTTCTCCATGCTGAAATATGGCTTGTCGGTGATCCTGGTGTTTATCGGCGTGAAGATGCTGATTGTCGACTTCTACCATATCCCCATCGCCATCTCCCTTGGCGTGGTGGGCGGCATCCTGACGCTGACGCTACTGATCAACGCCTGGGTTAATCACCGTAACGATAAAAAAGGGCAGATAGAATAATGCTCTCTTCTTCCCGCCCTGGCGGGAAGAATCTCCTGTCGCAAACCTCCTTTTTTGCAATGTTCCCGACAGTAGAAGTGTTGATATTGTCACAATAACGTTAATAGCTAGTTAAAAAACGGGAGCAGTGCTGAAAATCCAGCACTATCCCCTTCCTTCGCCACGGCAAATCCCTATACTCCTCCATGCAAACTTTTGTTACATCCTGATTAAACGTTACCCAAGAGAGCGAACGGGATGGAACGACATCACACCTGAAGGAAATACGCATGACTACGCAATCCCAATCGAGGGGTCTGTTGCAGCGCCTGGCGCGCGGCAGCCTTGTAAAACAAATACTTGTCGGTCTGGTGCTCGGCATCCTGCTCGCCTGGCTTTCTAAACCTGCCGCCGTCGCGGTCGGGCTGCTCGGTACGCTGTTTGTCGGCGCGCTGAAAGCCGTGGCGCCGGTGCTGGTGCTGATGCTGGTCATGGCTTCTATCGCCAACCACAAGCACGGACAAAAAACCAACATTCGCCCTATTCTCTGGCTTTATCTGCTGGGCACCTTCTCCGCTGCGCTGACGGCGGTGCTTTTTAGCTTTCTTTTCCCCTCTACGCTGCATTTAACCACTGGCGCGACAGAAATTACGCCGCCGAGCGGCATCGTCGAGGTGCTGCGCGACCTGCTGATGAGCATGGTGTCTAACCCGGTGGATGCGCTGTTGAAAGGCAACTATATCGGCATCCTGGTGTGGGCGGTGGGTCTGGGCTTCGCGCTGCGCCATGCTAACGACAACACCAAAAACTTCATTAACGACATGTCGGACGCCGTCACCTTTATGGTGAAACTGGTGATTCGCTTTGCGCCAGTCGGCATTTTCGGCCTGGTCTCTTCCACCCTTGCCACGACGGGTTTCGCCACGCTGTGGGGCTACGCGCAATTGCTGGTGGTGCTGATTGGCTGCATGCTGTTGGTGGCGCTGGTGATTAACCCGCTAATTGTGTTCTTTAAAATTCGCCGCAACCCCTTCCCGCTGGTCTTCGCCTGCCTGCGCGAAAGCGGCGTAACGGCCTTTTTCACCCGCAGCTCCGCCGCCAACATTCCGGTCAACATGGCGCTGTGTGAGAAGCTGAATCTGGATCGCGACACCTATTCCGTCTCCATTCCGCTTGGCGCGACGATCAACATGGCGGGCGCGGCTATCACCATTACGGTGCTGACGCTGGCGGCGGTGCATACGCTGGGTATTGCGGTGGACTTGCCCACCGCGCTGCTGCTGAGCGTGGTGGCGTCGCTGTGCGCCTGCGGCGCTTCGGGCGTGGCGGGCGGCTCGCTGCTGCTGATCCCGCTGGCATGCAACATGTTCGGCATCCCGAACGAGGTGGCGATGCAGGTGGTGGCGGTAGGCTTTATTATCGGCGTGCTGCAGGATTCCTGCGAAACCGCGCTTAACTCCTCAACGGATGTGCTCTTCACTGCGGCAGCCTGCCAGGCGGAAGACCAGCGTCTGGCGCAGAACGCGCTGCGTAGTTAACTTCTGCGGCTGGCGGCGTTCGTCGCCAGCCCTTATCTCTTCTCAGCCACCTCTTTTTCAATCTTAAACGGATCGATCCCCCTTTTTTGCATGCGCCAGAAGCGAATGATGTTGACCCCGTTCATGACCAGAAAGCTGCCTTCAATCAGCGTGCCGCCAATGGAGCCCAGCCAGAAGTTGTGCGTGACCCAGCAGGCGGTGGAGCACCACATCACGCAGCGGGTAGTTAACCCCTTGCAGCGAAACAGCGCCCAGGTGCTGGCGACGGTGCCGATAATCGGCAGCAGCTCAATGGGATGATGCAGTTTCACCAGCCCAAGGGTGAGCGTGAGGAAAATAAAAATGGCCATCACCCACAGATTGCGGGTGCGCATGGAGATAAGCGTGCGCAGGGCGTTCAGTTCCGCGCTCATGCCCGCAGGAATCGCCCCCATCAGGAAGAAATGCCCGCCAATGGTGGCGCTGTAGAGCGCGAGCTGCATTTTAAAGCGTCGTTCGTCGCGGTTAATAAACGTGGTGATGCCTATCAAAAAGGCGAGCACGCCAACGCCCTGGGCCAGCCAGTATGCAGTCATGAGGAGTCCTTGCGATTAAAAAAGAAACGGCGCTTAGAAACGAAGCGCCGTTTTGTCACGATACCCGCATTTACCCACCTTTTTCGCGTTACGGCAAGGACCGCCGCCGTAGCACGAAAGGCGCCGGATGAACTTATAACGTGACGCCGCTTTTAAAAATCGCCAGTTCGCGGAAGTCGTTACGCTCGTTGCAGGTTTGCTTGCCGCTGGCGATATCGACAATCACATCGACAAACTTTTCCAGCAGCTGCGGCATGGCGGTGCCGTGCAGCAGTTGACCGGCGTCGAAGTCGATCCAGTGCGGTTTCTTCGCCGCCAGCTCGCTGTTGGTGGCGATTTTCACCGTCGGCACAAAGCCGCCGTACGGCGTGCCGCGGCCGGTACTGAACAGCACCATATGACAGCCCGCGCCCGCTAATGCGCTGGTGGCGACGGCGTCGTTGCCCGGCGCGCTCAGCAAATTCAGCCCCGGCGTTTTCAGCCGCTCGCCATAACGCAGCACGTCCACCACCTGGCTCTGCCCCGCTTTCTGGGTGCAGCCCAGCGATTTCTCTTCGAGCGTGGTAATACCGCCCGCTTTGTTTCCCGGCGACGGGTTTTCGTAAATCGGCTGGTTATGGGCGATGAAGTACTGTTTGAAGTCGTTCACCATGGTGACCGTTTTTTCAAACGTCGATTCATCGCGACAGTGGCTCATCAGGATCTGCTCGGCGCCGAACATTTCCGGCACTTCGGTCAGCACCGTGGTGCCGCCGTTGGCGATGACATAATCGGAGAAGCGGCCGAGCATCGGGTTTGCGGTAATGCCCGAAAGCCCGTCGGAACCGCCGCACTCCAGCCCAAACTTCAGCTCGCTGAGCTTGCCCGCTTCGCGCTTATCGTTGCGCATCGCCGCGTAAAGCTCGCGCAGGTGCTCAAGCCCCGCTTCCACTTCGTCTTCCTGGTGTTGGCAGACCATGAAGTGAACGCGCTGCGGGTCGAAGTCGCCCAGCGTTTCGCGGAAGGCGTCCACCTGGTTGTTCTCGCAGCCCAGGCCGATGACCAACACCGCGCCCGCGTTAGGGTGACGCACCATGTTCTGCAACATGGTGCGGGTGTTGATGTGGTCGTCACCCAGCTGGGAACAGCCGTAGGTATGGCTGAAGAGGAATACGCCATCAATGCCTTGTGCGTCGTTGCTCTCTTTGAGAAAACGATTCTGGATCTGACGGGCGATGCCGTTAACGCAGCCCACTGTCGGCAGGATCCAGAGTTCGTTGCGGATCCCCACATCGCCATTGGCGCGGCGGTAGATCTGCACGTCGCGATCGCCCGCCTGCGCCTGTAGCGCGTGGATATCAGGTTGATAGCTGTACTCGTCCAGATCGCTCAGGTTCGTGCGGGCATTGTGGGAGTGAATGTGCTCGCCTGGCTGGATAGCCGCCAGCGCATGACCGATCGGCAAACCATATTTAACGACGTTTTCTCCCTGAGCGATGGCGCGCAGCGCAAACTTATGGCCGCGCGTCACCGGTTGACGCAGCGTGACGTTCAGGTCGTCGATCGTCACGCTGGTCCCTTCCGCCAGATCCGCAAGCGCTACTGCGACATTGTCCTGCGAATGGATCTTGATGTATTGCATATCAACCTCAAAGGCCTGATGTAATCAGTGGTTAGTTCAGTTCAATGGCGAAGTAGTCGCGCGCATTGTTGAAGCAGATGTTTTTCACCATCTCGCCCAGCAGCTCGATATCTCCCGGCGCTTCGCCCGCTTCCACCCAACGGCCAATCATCTGGCAAAGGATGCGGCGGAAATATTCGTGGCGGGTATAAGAGAGGAAGCTGCGGCTGTCGGTCAGCATGCCCACAAAGCGGCTTAGCAGGCCGAGCTGCGCAAGCTGGGTCATCTGACGCTCCATGCCGTCTTTCTGGTCGTTGAACCACCAGCCGGAGCCGAACTGCATCTTGCCCGGCATGCCTTCGCCCTGGAAGTTGCCAATCATGGTGCCCAGCACTTCGTTATCGCGCGGGTTCAGGCAGTACAGGATGGTTTTCGGCAGCAGGTTTTCTTCGTTCTGCTTGCTGAGCAGTTTAGAGAGCTCTTCCGCCAGCGGGCGGTCGTTGATGGAGTCGAAGCCCACATCCGGCCCCAGCAGCTTGAACTGGCGCAGGTTGTTATTGCGCAGCGCGCCGATATGGTACTGCTGCACCCAGCCGCGACGGGCGTATTCCGCGCCCAGCCACACCAGCACGGCGGTTTTAAACTGCGCCACTTCGCGCTCGCTTAAGGCTTCGCCCGCCAGACGGCGCGCCAGGATGCTGTCGAGTTCGCTCTCGCTCGCTTCGGCGAAGAGCACGACGTCCAGCGCATGGTCGGACACTTTACAGCCGTGCGCGGCGAAGTGATCCAGACGCTTAGTCAGCGCGGTTTGCAGGTCGCTGAAGCGGCGAATATCGGTATCGGAGACTTCAGCAAGCTTCGCCATGTAATCGTTAAAGGTCGCTAGCTCAATGTTGAAGGCTTTATCCGGGCGCCAGCTCGGCAGCACCTTGATGCTGAAGCTGCTGTCTTTGGCGACGGCGGCGTGGTGGCTTAAATCATCCACCGGGTCGTCGGTGGTGCCGACCATTTTCACATTCATCTGCTGCATGATTCCGCGCGCGGAGAAGCTATCCTGCGCCAGCAGCTCGTTGCACTGCGTCCAGATTTCATCCGCCGTTTTCGGCGACAGCAGCTTGCCGGTAATGCCAAACGGGCGACGCAACTCCAGATGAGTCCAGTGATAAAGCGGGTTGCCGATGGTGTGCGGCACCGTGGCGGCCCAGGCGTCAAACTTCTCGCGATCGCTGGCGTCGCCGGTACACAGGCGCTCCGGCACGCCGTTTGTGCGCATGGCGCGCCATTTATAGTGGTCGCCTTTCAACCAGATGTCATACAGGTTTTTAAAACGGTAGTTTTCGGCGATTTGCTGCGGCGGCAGGTGGCAGTGATAGTCGAAAATCGGCTGATCTTTCGCGTAATCATGGTACAGACGGCGAGCAAATTCGGTATCTAACAGAAAATCTTCAGTCATAAACGGGGTCATTTTATGCTTCCTCTGAGCGAGTGATTCAGATGCGTTAGCATGATGCTGACAAAGTTATCACACCAATTTCTATAGACGGAGGATAATTTCGTGAGTTAGATCAATTATCCCTCACAAATAATCTACCTTTTTAGGAGTAAAACCCGCTCCAGACCGCGCCAGCTCTGGCTTGCCGCCCACCTTTACGTACCCTTACAAAGAAAAATGCTTTTGTGATGTCACTCAACTTTTAAAGCTGTATGACAAGTTATCTTTGCTGCCGTCGCGATACATAAACCCACGGAATGTTTTACCGGTGAAGATGCACCGGATTTAACGGTACGGATACCGCACTTACTCATAAATGCTTTGGCAGGGTCGGCCGTACCGGGAAATCTCTCCCGCCCACGTCCACTCCGAAAACATGCAATGCCACAGGTCAGGCGATCGACCGTGTCACGCACGGTAAACGACACAACGATGAGGTTCGAAATGCGTAAAATTAAAGGGTTACGATGGTACATGATTGCGCTGGTGACGCTGGGCACCGTGCTGGGCTACCTGACCCGTAATACCGTGGCGGCGGCTGCGCCCACATTGATGGAAGAGCTGCATATTTCCACACAGCAATACTCTTATATTATCGCTGCGTATTCCGCGGCCTACACCGTGATGCAGCCGGTTGCGGGTTATATCCTTGATATTCTCGGCACGAAAATCGGTTACGCCTTCTTCGCCGTCACCTGGGCTATCTTCTGCGGCGCCACGGCGCTGGCGGGAAGCTGGGGCGGTCTGGCGCTGGCGCGCGGCGCGGTAGGCGCTGCGGAAGCGGCGATGATCCCGGCGGGCCTGAAAGCCAGTTCCGAATGGTTCCCGGCGAAAGAGCGTTCAATCGCCGTAGGCTACTTTAACGTGGGCTCTTCTATCGGCGCGATGATTGCTCCGCCGCTGGTTGTGTGGGCCATCGTGATGCACAGCTGGGAAATGGCGTTTATTATCTCCGGCGTACTGAGCTTTGCCTGGGCGATGGCGTGGCTGGTTTTCTACAAGCACCCGCGCGACCAGAAAAAGCTGACCCAGGAAGAACGTGAATACATCATTGGCGGTCAGGAAGCGCAGCACCAGACCAATAACGCGAAAAAGATGACGCCGTGGCAGATCCTTGGCACCCGTCAGTTCTGGGGTATCGCGCTGCCGCGTTTCCTGGCGGAGCCGGCCTGGGGTACGTTCAACGCCTGGATCCCGCTGTTCATGTTTAAAGTCTACGGCTTTAACCTGAAAGAGATTGCGATGTTCGCCTGGATGCCGATGCTGTTCGCCGACCTCGGCTGCATCGTGGGCGGCTACCTGCCGCCGCTGTTCCAGCGCTGGTTCGGCGTGAACCTGATTGTCTCGCGCAAAATGGTGGTGACCATGGGCGCGCTGCTGATGATTGGCCCTGGCATGATCGGCCTGTTCACCAGCCCCTATGTGGCTATCGGCCTGCTGTGCATCGGCGGCTTTGCCCACCAGTCGCTCTCTGGCGCGCTGATTACCCTCTCTTCCGACGTGTTTGGCCGTAACGAAGTGGCGACTGCCAACGGCCTGACCGGTATGGCGGCCTGGACTGCGAGCACCCTGTTCGCGCTGGTCGTGGGCGCGCTGGCCGATACCATTGGCTTTAGCCCGCTGTTCGCCGTACTGGCCGTGTTTGACCTGATGGGCGCGCTGGTTATCTGGACGGTACTGAAAAACAAACCTGCCGCTGAGCTGCAGCAAGAGCAGCGAACTGGCGGTCCCGTCACACAACCTTAATAAATCGTCGCGAAAGCCGCCTGCGGGCGGCTTTTTCATTCTGGCGTTGTGGAGCGCAGAGGCCAAAAGTGGTATAACAAATCTAAGCAGTCTTGCTGTTCACTGGAGTGGTCTATGGAGCTCACCGAATCTCGTCGCCTTTATCAACAGCTTGCCGCTGAACTTAAGCAGCGCATTGAAGATGGTGTTTATCAGGTTGGGGAAAAATTACCCGCCGAACGTTTTATCGCTGATGAAAAAAATGTCAGCCGCACCGTGGTGCGTGAAGCCATCATTATGCTGGAAGTGGAAGGATATGTGGAGGTGCGCAAAGGCTCCGGCATTCACGTCATCTCAAACCAGGCGAAGTATCACAACGCCGTCGATGAGCAACAGCTGGAGTTCGCTAATTACGGTCCGTTCGAACTGCTTCAGGCGCGTCAGCTTATCGAGAGCAATATCGCTGAGTTTGCCGCCACGCAGGTGACCAAGCAGGACATTATCAAGCTGATGGAAATCCAGGAGATGGCGCGCAAAGAGCAGTGCTTTCGCGACTCTGAATGGGATTTGCAGTTCCATGTTCAGGTTGCGCTCGCCACGCAAAACTCCGCGCTTGCCGCCATCGTTGAAAAAATGTGGACTCAGCGCGTTCATAACCCGTACTGGAAAAAACTGCACGAACACATTGACGCCCGCACCGTAGATAACTGGTGCGACGATCACGATAAAATTCTTAAGGCCTTGATTCGTAAAGACCCACATGGCGCCAAAGTGGCTATGTGGCAGCATCTGGAAAACACCAAACAGATGTTGTTCAACGAAACCAGCGATGACTTTGAATTCAATGCCGACCGCTATCTTTTTGCCGAAAATCCGGTTGTCCATCTCGATACTGCCGCTAACGGCGTAAAATAGCCGCTCTCAGGGCGAGGGTAAGCAAAACGTATATAGTGTCAGCGTTTGTAAATACCCTCGCCACCCTTCTCTTCGGTAAGCAAAATCAATCTTTAACAAAGCACAATTTCTGTGACGTAAAACCTTGGGCTTTGTTACAATTAGACGCAAATTGTGGCTGAGCGGGTAAGTACCCACTCACCGTGCCAGGTTCACAAGGAAATGTGAAGGCATCAGAATCAGTACAGCCGTGTCGACGCCATTACAAAATAACTTCTGTCGCCGCGCTGTTCTCTTCAACTGTAACCATTGGCTTTAACCGCTGTTGCCAGGAACACTGAATGGAACTTTTGACCCAATTACTCAACGCCTTGTGGAGCCAGGATTATGAGACCCTCGCCAATCCATCCATGATTGGCATGCTCTATTTCGTGCTGTTTATGATCCTGTTTCTTGAAAACGGCCTGCTGCCCGCCGCGTTTTTACCGGGCGACAGCCTGCTGGTGTTGGTGGGCGTGCTTATCGCCAAGGGGGCCATGGGCTATCCGCAAACCGTGCTGCTGTTAACCGCGGCGGCGAGCCTCGGCTGCTGGCTTAGCTACATTCAGGGACGATGGCTCGGCAACACGCGGCTGGTGCAGAACTGGCTTTCGCATCTGCCCGCTCACTATCATCAGCGCGCCCATCATCTGTTTCACAAACACGGTTTGTCCGCGTTGCTGATTGCCCGCTTTATCGCTTTTGTCCGCACGCTGCTGCCGACCATCGCTGGCCTTTCTGGGCTGAACAGCGCGCGCTTTCAGTTCTTCAACTGGATAAGCGGTCTGCTGTGGGTGCTTATCCTTACTACCCTTGGCTACCTGCTTGGCAAGACGCCGGTCTTTTTGAAGTATGAGGATGCGCTGATGTCCTGCCTGATGCTGCTGCCGGTGGTGCTGCTGGTGTTCGGCCTGATTGGCTCGCTGGTGGTTTTGTGGAAGAAAAAATATGGAAACCGAGGCTAAGGAATGGCGCTGAAAAGGATTTTTCTACGATCTCTCTCTGTCACGCTGATTGCCGCCGCGGTGGCCCTGAGCGCGCTTCTGTTTCTGGCCATGCAGAAGCAGGAGTCGACGCTTGAGATCCGCGCTGCGTCGCAAGGCGCCGTTATCCCCGATGGCTTTTCCGTCTGGCATCATCTGGACGCCAACGGCATCCGCTTCAAAAGCATTACCCCGCAAAAAGATACGCTGCTGATTAAGTTTGACTCCAGCGACCAGAGCGCCGCCGCCCGCGAGGTGCTTTACCGCACCCTGCCGCGCGGTTTTATCATCGCGCAACAGGATGAAGACGCGCCGGGCCCGGGTTGGCTTAACCGCCTGCGTCACGATTTTCGCCAGCTTGGCTAGCCCTTCGCTATTAATCTGAATCTTTTCACTGACTTTGGGGTTTGCGCTATTACTTACTATGCTTAAGTCAGCGCATCCCTTTGGTTTCCCTGCGCAGAATACGCAACTGGATAATCACAGGCCTTTACCGGCGCTGTGACACAAAGGAAAGTTTTCACTATGCATTACCGCACCGTACTGACATTAGCCCTTTTTTCAGTCGCCACGGCAAGCCACGCCGTCTCCCTGTGCCAGGAAAAGGAACAGGAAATACAGCGTGAAATCCACTATGCGGAGAAGCACCACAACCAGAGCCGCATCGATGGACTGAACAAAGCGCTAAGCGAGGTTCGCGCGAATTGCCGTGACAGCAATCTTCGCGCCGACCATCGTCAAGCGGTGGCCGAGAAAGAAGCGGAAGTGTCGGAACGTAAAGCGGAGCTTAGCGAGGCGAAGCAAAAAGGCGATGCCGAAAAGATCGCCCGGCGCCAGCAGAAGCTTCACGAGGCTGAGCAGGAGCTTAAAGCGTTAAAAGCTCGTGACTACTGAGTTTATGGATACCCCTCACTCACTGGAGAGAATTATGTCAAAAGATACAACCACAGATCATCTGCGCGCTGAGTTGAAATCCCTGGCTGACACGCTGGAAGAGGTGCTCTCTTCCTCAGGCGATAAATCGAAAGAAGAGATGAGCAAGCTGCGCAGCAAAGCAGAGCGCGCACTGAAAGATACCCGCTCTCAACTGAGCGATACCGGCGATATTATCGCGAAACAGACCCGTGAAGCGGCGGCCCGGGCTGAAGATTATGTTCGTGCGAACCCTTGGACTGGCGTCGGTATTGGCGCCGCTGTGGGCGTCGTGCTGGGCATGCTGCTGACGCGTCGTTGATTATGGCTGAGACTCGTCACGTACCGCCTCAGGGCCCAGGAAAAAGCGTTCTTGGCATTGGACAGCGTATGGTCACCATCATCGTAGAGATGGTGGAAACCCGCTTACGTCTCGCCGTGGTGGAGCTGGAAGAAGAGAAAGCAAACGTCATCCAGCTTCTCCTGATGTTAGGGCTGACCATGCTGTTCGCCGCTTTTGGCCTGATGAGCCTGATGGTATTGATTATCTGGGCAGTCGATGCGCAGTATCGACTTAACGCGATTATCGCAACCACCGCCGTGTTGTTCATTCTCGCGATAATATGCGGCGTATGGGCGCTGAAGAAATCACGCCAGTCGACGCTTTTGCGGCATACCCGCGGCGAGCTGGCGAACGACCGCGCGCTGCTTGAGGATAAACCCCATGAGTAAAAAGGAACGTGAAAGACGTAAAGCGTTCCTGTTAAGCCAGATCCAGCAACAGCGGCTGGATCTCTCCGCCAGCCGCCGCGAGTGGCTGGAGTCGACCGGCGCCTATGACCGCGGCTGGAATACGATTCTCAGCCTGCGATCGTGGCTGCTGGTGGGCAGCAGCTTTATGGCTATCTGGAGCGTCCGCAACCCGAACTTTCTGCTGCGCTGGGGCAAACGCGCCTTTGCCGGCTGGAGCGCATGGCGGTTGCTTAAAAACACCATGCACAAGCAAATCCACTAACGCTTCCTCTCCTGCGGGAGAGGAAAGCGCCCCTCTTACCTTGTTCATCTAATTTGAAAAAGATTAACAGTTTTCCTTGCTAACAATCTTTTTCTCCGCCGCTTATGATTCTCTCCATCAGGATTACTTCGGTAATCAAAACAAAAAATCTTATCTAATCAATAGATTGTTTTAAGCACCTGTAATAAGGCGCACTGGAGAGAGAAATGAAAAAATTCGAAGATGTTGGTATTCTGGTAGCACGTATTCTGATGCCGATTCTGTTCATCGTGGCGGGCTGGGGCAAAATCACCGGTTATGCGGGCACACAGCAGTATATGGAAGCGATGGGCGTACCGGGCTTCTTACTGCCATTGACTATCCTGCTTGAGTTCGGCGGCGGTCTGGCGATTATTTTCGGTTTCCTGACGCGCACCACCGCCATCATCACCGCCCTGTTCACGCTGATGACGGCCTTTATCTTCCACATCGACTTCTCGCAGGCGCCGAACTCGATTATGTTCATGAAAAACTTGACCATTGCTGGCGGTTTTCTGCTGCTGGCCATCACCGGGCCAGGCGCGTTCAGCCTTGACCGCGTGCTGAATAAAAAGTGGTAAGGCTTCTATACTGAAATCATCAAAAGCGAGGAGTTTATTCCTCGCTTTTCACTTTTACGCTGAAGCGATGCGACAGGCAAAGCGAAGGAAAACGGGAGGAAAAGAGATGGGACAACTTATCGACGGCGTCTGGCACGACACGTGGTATGACACCAAATCCACCGGCGGGCGTTTTAAACGCTCTGAATCCGCCTGGCGCAACTGGCTTACCGCCGACGGCGAGCCGGGGCCGACCGGTAAAGGCGGTTTTGCCGCCGAGAAAGATCGCTATCACCTGTATGTCTCCCTCGCCTGCCCCTGGGCGCATCGCACGCTGATTATGCGCAAGCTCAAAGGACTTGAGCCGTTTATTGACGTTTCGGTCGTGCACCCGCTGATGCTGCAGGATGGCTGGACCTTTGATGACAGTTTCCCTGATGCCACCGGCGACCGCCTCTATCAGAACGAATTTCTTTATCAGCTCTATCTGCACGCCGACGAGCATTACACCGGGCGCGTAACGGTGCCGGTGCTGTGGGATAAAAAGACGCAGACTATCGTCAGCAACGAATCGGCGGACATTATCCGCATGTTCAACGGCGCTTTCGACGCGCTGGGCGCACGCGCCGGGGACTACTACCCGCAGGCTCTGCGCGGGCAGATTGACGAGCTGAACGGCTGGATCTACGACACGGTCAATAACGGTGTCTATAAAGCGGGCTTCGCCACCAGCCAGGAAGCCTATGACGAGGCGGTGAATGGCGTTTTCGCTTCACTTTCCCGCCTTGAGCAAATTCTCGGTCAGCACCGCTTCCTGACCGGCAACCAGCTCACCGAGGCGGATATTCGCCTGTGGACGACGCTTGTGCGCTTCGACCCGGTCTATGTCACGCATTTCAAATGCGATAAGCACCGCATCAGCGACTACCTGAACCTGCATGGCTTCCTGCGCGATATTTATCAGATGCCGGGCGTGGCGGAGACGGTTAATTTCGACCATATTCGCAATCACTATTTCCGTAGCCACAAAACCATTAACCCGACGGGCATTATCTCCATCGGGCCGTGGCAGGATCTCGACGAACCGCACGGTCGCGACGAACGATTCCGCTAAACTTTCCGGCGCGCCGTCACGGGCGCCGCTTTCCTTCCCCGCGTCTCATTTACCCGCCGCTGATTCCCGTCTACGCTTTCACTATCGCTTATAAAACAAGCGATTGATGTTCAGACGAGGCGAAAGCATATGATGGACTGGTATTTTAAAGTTTTAAGAAACTACATTGGCTTCAGTGGCCGGGCGCGCCGCAAAGAGTACTGGATGTTTATTCTGGTCAACATCATCCTGACCGGCGTGCTCAGCATGGTTGATAAAATGCTGGGGCTGCGCGTGGCGGGGGATGAAGGCATACTGACTGCAATTTATGGTCTGCTGGTGTTCCTCCCCTGGTGGGCGGTGCAGTTCCGGCGGCTGCATGACACCGATCGTTCCGCCTGGTGGCTGCTGCTGCTTATTATCCCGATTGTAGGCTGGCTTATCATTCTGGCGTTTAACTGCCAGGACAGCACCCCGGGCGAAAACCGCTTCGGACCGAACCCTAAACACATCACCTGATCTCCCGACGCCGCTTTTCTGCGGCGTTTTCCCTTCTCTCTTGTTATTCCCCACTCGCTGAAAGCCAATTAATTTGCTAAAACGGTTTAACAAAAGTTTAGCGACAACCTTTAAGGAGCAAATTGATGACGGCGAAAGTATGGGTGCTCGGCGATGCAGTAGTGGATTTACTGCCGGATGGCGAGGGGCGGCTTTTACAATGCCCGGGCGGCGCGCCGGCGAATGTGGCGGTCGGCGTGGCGCGGCTTAACGGCCGTAGCGGATTTATCGGCAGGGTTGGCGAAGATCCTTTTGGCCGTTTTATGCAGCGCACGCTTAACCATGAAAACGTGGATATCAGGTTTATGCGTACTGATGCCTCTCATCGCACCTCTACCGTGGTAGTGGCGCTGGATGATGAAGGCGAACGCTCTTTTACTTTTATGGTGCGACCAAGCGCTGACCTGTTTCTGGAAACAAGCGATTTGCCGCCTTTTCAGACGGGAGAATGGCTTCACTGTTGCTCTATTGCTTTGAGCGCCGAACCTTCTCGCACCGCGGCCTTTACGGCGATGGAGCGCATGCGCGCGGCGGGCGGTTTTGTCTCTTTCGACCCGAACATCCGCGAAGACCTCTGGCACGACCCGGCCTTGTTACGCCAGTGCCTGTCGCAGGCGCTGAAACAGGCGCATGTGGTTAAGCTTTCAGAAGAAGAGCTGTGGCTTATCGCCGGGTCGACAGAGATAAAAACCAGCATGGCGCGCCTTGCTGAGACTTACGCTATTGAACTTCTGCTGGTGACGCAGGGCAAAGCCGGGGTGCTGGCCTGGCACCGCAACGACATTCGCCATTACCCAACGCTGCCGGTAGTAAGCGTCGATACAACGGGCGCAGGCGATGCGTTTGTCGCCGGGCTGTTATCCGGCCTGGCGGAGCGCGGCCTGCCGCAAAACGAAGCGGAGCTCGCCGCCTGTCTCGCCAGCGCGCAAATCTGCGGCGCGCTCGCCACTACCGCCAGAGGGGCTATGACCGCCCTGCCTTATTTTCATCAGCTTCAGCAACAGCTTGCCTGATCCCGGGCCGCGTTCGCGGCTCGTTTTGCGACCCGTCTCACATTCACTAAATCGGTTTAGCACTTTTCATTGCCCTGCAAAATTAACCGTGATTATGATTTAAACCTAAACCGGTTTAGCAAACTTACATAATGACGATACCTCTTTATCACGGATGCAAAACGATGAAAAAAACCACGCTTGCCGTCACCCTTGGCCTGTTGCTCGGTTCCGGCCCGGCCTGGGGCGATGCCAGCATGAGCAGCATTGAAGCGCGTCTCGCCGCGCTGGAGCAGCGTCTCCAGGCGGCGGAACAGCGCGCCAACGCCGCCGAAACCCGCGCCGAAGCGGCAGAGAAACAGGCTCGCGAACTGGCCGCCGCGCAGCAGCAGACCCGTACCGCCGCCGCGCAGGTCGAGCAACGCACCGCAAAGCTTGAGCAAAAAGCGAGCGACGAAGGCGGTTTTGAATTCCACGGCTACGCCCGCTCCGGTCTGTTGATGAACGACTCCGCCACCAAAACCCAGGGCGGCCCGACCGTCACCCCTGCCGGGGAGACCGGCGGCCACGTAGGCCGTCTGGGCAACGAGCCGGATACCTACGTCGAGATGAACCTTGAGCATAAGCAAACGCTCGCAAACGGCGCCACTACGCGCTTTAAGGTCATGCTTGCCGACGGACAGCGCACTTACAACGACTGGACCGCCGAAAGCAGCGATCTCAACGTCCGCCAGGCCTTTACGGAACTCGGCCATCTGCCCACCTTTACCGGCGCGTTCAAGGACGCCACCGTCTGGGCGGGCAAACGCTTTGACCGTGATAACTACGATATTCACTGGCTCGACTCTGACGTGGTGTTCCTGGCCGGTACCGGCGCCGGGATTTATGACATGACGTGGAGCGACGAGGCGCGCAGCAACTTCTCGCTCTATGGCCGCACCTTTGGCGATACCGAAAACAGCGAAAACACCGCCCAGAACTACATCCTGACGCTGAATAACTACTTCGGCCCGGTGCAACTGATGGTAAGCGGCATGCGCGCCAAAGATAATGAAGACCGCCTCGACCTGGAAGGCAACGAAGTGAAGGGCGATGCGGCGGAGCATGGCATTCATGCGCTGCTCGGCCTGCATAACGAAAGCTTCTACGGCCTGCGTGAAGGCTCCTCGAAAACCGCGCTGCTGTATGGCCACGGGCTGGGCGCCGAGGTGAAAACTATCGGCGCCGACGGCGCGCTGCTGCCGGAAGCGGACACCTGGCGGCTGGCAAGCTACGGCATCACGCCGCTCGGCGGCGGCTGGCACATCGCACCGGCGGTGCTGGCGCAGAGCAGCAAGGATCGCTACGTGAAGGGTGACAGCTACGAATGGGCGACCGTCAACGCGCGCCTGATTCAGGAAATAACCCAGAACTTCGAGATGCAGTACGAAGGCACCTACCAGTACATGGACCTGCGGCCGGAAGGTTACAACAGCCGCAACGCCGTCAGCGGTAACTTCTATAAACTCACCGTCGCGCCGACGCTTAAAGCCAGCGACGTGGGCGAATTCCTCAAACGCCCCGAACTGCGTCTTTTCGCCACCTGGATGGACTGGGATCACCGTCTGGATAACTATGCCAGCGGCGACGCTTTCGGCAGCAGCGGTTTCGCTGCCGGCGGCGAGTGGAACTTCGGCGTACAGATGGAAACCTGGTTCTGACAGCACGGCCCCTTCCGGGGCCGCTTCTCCCGGGCTGAGACTACCAAAACGATAAGACAGAGGTTGTTATGGATTTTGAACAGATTGCCCGCGCGCTGCTGCCGTTGCTGGGCGGCAAGGAAAATATCGCCAGCGCAGCCCACTGCGCCACGCGCCTTCGTCTGGTGCTGGCGGACGACGCGAAAGCCGATACCGCCGCCATCGGCAAGGTGGACGGAGTGAAAGGCTGCTTTCGCAATGCCGGTCAGTTGCAGGTGATTTTCGGCACCGGCGTGGTGAATAAAGTTTACGCCGCGTTTATTCAGGTCGCAGGCATTAACGAATCGAGCAAAACGGAAGCCGCGAACGCCGCCGCGCGCAAGCTCAACCCGTTCCAGCGCGTGGCGCGCCTGCTTTCGAATATTTTCGTACCGATAATCCCGGCGATTGTCGCCTCCGGCCTGCTGATGGGCTTGCTCGGCATGGTGAAAACCTACGGCTGGGTCAACCCGGATAACGCGCTCTACATCATGCTGGATATGTGCAGCTCGGCGGCGTTTATCATTCTGCCGATACTTATCGGTTTTACCGCGGCGCGTGAATTTGGCGGCAACCCTTACCTTGGCGCGACGCTCGGCGGCATCCTCACCCACCCGGCGCTGACTAACGCCTGGGGGGTGGCGGCAGGCTTCCACACCATGAACTTCTTCGGCATTGAGGTGGCGATGATAGGCTACCAGGGCACGGTTTTCCCGGTGCTGCTGGCGGTATGGTTTATGAGTCTGGTGGAAAAGCAGCTGCGCCGCGTTATTCCGGATGCGCTCGATCTTATCTTAACGCCCTTCTTTACCGTGATTATCTCCGGCTTTATCGCGCTGCTGGTGATTGGCCCGGCGGGCCGGGCCCTGGGCGACGGCATCTCTTTCGTGCTAAGCACGCTCATCGCCCACGCCGGCTGGCTGGCGGGTCTGATCTTCGGCGGGCTCTATTCCGTTATCGTGATTACCGGCGTGCACCACAGTTTTCACGCCATCGAAGCGGGGCTGCTCGGCAACCCTTCTATCGGCGTGAATTTCCTGTTGCCCATCTGGGCGATGGCGAACGTGGCGCAGGGCGGTGCTTGCCTGGCGGTGTGGTTTAAAACGAAAGATCCTAAAATCAAGGCCATTACCCTGCCTTCCGGCTTCTCGGCGCTGCTCGGCATTACCGAAGCGGCCATTTTCGGCATCAACCTGCGCTTTATGAAGCCTTTCATCGCCGGGCTTATCGGCGGCGCGGCAGGCGGCGCGTGGGTCGTCTCCGTTCACGTCTACATGACCGCCGTAGGCCTGACCGGCATTCCCGGCATGGCCATTGTGCAGGCCAGCTCGCTGCTGAATTACGCCATCGGCATGGTTATCGCTTTTTGCGTCGCCTTTGTCGTCTCTTACCTGCTGAAATACAAAACGGATTCTGAATAATGGCTTCGACAACGCGGCTGCCTGCGATTTTGCAGGCAGTGATGAAAGGTCAGCCGCAGGCGCTGCGTGACGACCACTACCCGGCCTGGCATCTCGCCCCGGTCACCGGGCTGTTAAACGACCCGAACGGATTTATCCACTTCCAGGGGCGCTACCACCTGTTTTACCAGTGGAACCCGCTTGGCTGTGAGCATAAGTACAAATGCTGGGGCCACTGGAGCTCGGCGGATTTAGTGCAGTGGCGGCACGAGCCCATCGCCCTGATGCCCGATGAAGAGTATGACCGCAACGGCTGCTACTCCGGCAGCGCGGTGGATAACCAGGGCAAGCTTACGCTGTGCTATACAGGCAACGTAAAGTTCGATGACGGCGGACGCACCGCCTGGCAGTGTCTCGCGGTGCAAAACGCCGAAGGGGGCTTCGATAAACGGGGGCCGGTGGTGCCGCTGCCGGGCGGTTATACCGGCCACGTCCGCGACCCGAAAGTGTGGCGGCATGAACATCACTGGTACATGGTGCTGGGCGCGCAGGACCTCGAACTGCAGGGCAAAGTGCTGTTGCTGCGCTCGGAAAACTTGTGGAACTGGCAAAGCCTGGGCGAAATCGCCGGCAGCGGCCTGAACGGCATTGGTGATGCGGGTTACATGTGGGAGTGTCCGGATCTTTTCGCCCTCGGCGGAAAAACGTTTCTTATCTGCTGCCCGCAGGGCGTTGAGCGTGAGGAAAAGCGCTTTCTGAACGCTCACCCCAGCGCTTATCTGAGCGGCGAGTTTGACTATGCGCGCGCCTCGTTTCAGCACGGCCCGCTAAATGAGATTGACGCCGGGTTCGAGTTTTACGCGCCGCAAACCACGCTGACGGCCGACGGCAGACGGCTGCTGGTGGGCTGGATGGGGGTGCCGGATGGCGAAGAGATGCACCAGCCCACGACCGCGTATGGCTGGATCCACCAGATGACCTGCGTGCGTGAGCTTTCTGAGCAAAACGGCAAGCTGTATCAGCAGCCGGTGCGCGAGCTTCAGGCGCTGCGCAGCGAAGAAAAGCGTTACCAGGGCAACGCCGCTGCGGCGCCGGCGCTTAACGCGCAACGCCTTGAACTGGAGCTGGAAAGCGCGGGCGACGTCACGCTTAACTTCGCCGATACCTTGCTCGTGGAATGGCGGCGCGACGCGTTGCGCCTCGCGCGCAGAAGCCTGCAAACCGGCGAATGGCTTTACCGCTACTGGCAGGGCGACGCGCATAAACTGCAAATATTGTGCGATAGCTCCAGCGTCGAGATCTTTATCAATGAAGGCGAAGGGGTCATGAGCAGCCGCTATTTTCCCACGCAGCCGGCGCAGCTGACTTTCAGCGGCAGCGCAGAACTGCGGGCCCGCTACTGGTCGTTGCGCCCCTGCATGGTAGAATGACGGTCCCTTTTTCCTGACCAGTGCATCGCCGTGAGAAAAACCAAACGCGTTACTATTAGTGATATCGCCGCGCTGGCGGGGGTCTCCAAAGCCACCGCCAGCCTGGTGCTCAACGGACGGGGCAAAGAGCTGCGCGTCGCGCAAGAGACACGTGAGCGCGTGCTTACTATCGCCCAGCAGCAGCACTATCAACCCAGCATCCACGCTCGCCTGCTGCGAGAAAACCGTAGTCATACGCTGGGGCTGGTGGTGCCGGAAATCACCAACTATGGTTTCGCCGTTTTCTCTTACGAACTGGAAAACCTCTGCCGCGAAGCGGGCCTGCAATTGCTTATCTCCTGCACCGATGAGAACCCCGGTCAGGAAACGGTGGTGGTAAACAACCTTGTCGCGCGCCAGGTAGACGGGCTGATTGTTGCCTCCAGCATGCTAAGCGACAGCGATTACGTGAAACTTAGCGAGCAGTTGCCGGTCGTGCTGTTTGACCGCCACATGAGCGATACTCGCCTGCCGCTGGTGATGACCGATTCCGTGACGCCCACCGCCGAACTGGTTGAGCGGGTAGCGCGCGCCCATCCTGACGAGATCTATTTTCTTGGCGGCCAGCCCAGGCTTTCGCCGACGAAAGACCGGCTTGAAGGTTTTAAGCAGGGGCTTGAGCGGGCGGGCGTGGCGCTGCGACCGGAGTGGATTATTCACGGCAATTATCACCCAAGCAGCGGTTACGAGATGTTCGCCGCCCTGTGCGCCAGGCTGGGGCGCCCGCCCAAAGCGCTCTTTACCGCCGCCTGCGGCTTGCTGGAAGGGGTGCTGCGCTACATGAGCCAGCACGGTTTACTGGAAAGCGATATCCATCTCGCCAGCTTTGACGATCACTATCTTTATGATTCGCTTTCGGTGCGGATTGATACGGTACAGCAGGACTGCCGCCAGCTGGCGTACCACTGCTTTGAAATGCTGACCCAACTGGTGGATGAGAATGACCCGACGCCGCTGCAACGCCACCTTCCGGCCACGCTGCAATGGCGTCATCAGGCGTCAGTGTCTTCCTGAAAACAGCTTCGGAATTTCACGCAGGCACCAGGCCTTGGCTTCGCCCATACTGTCGCGCCGCCAGGCCATAATGATATCGATTTCATTGGTGTATTCCGGGCTAACCACGCGCAGTCGGCCTTCCGCGATATCTTTTTCCACCATCGCATAAGGCATCGTCGCCACGCCCAGCCCCGCCAGCAGCGCCTGGCGTTTATCTTCAATCGACGTTACCGTCAGGCGCGGCTGCTTATCGAGCAGCTGTACCGTCAACACCGGCCTTTCACGCGCGGTGTCCGCCACCGCCACGCCGCGATACTTCACGCGAGTGACTTCCGAGAGCGGCTCCGGCTCCTGATGGATAGGATGATCCGGCGCGGCGACATACACGTTCATCACTTTATAAAGCTTGCGGGAGTTGATTTCCGACGAAGAGCGGAAATGCATGTCCGGCGCAATGACGATATCCGCCCGCCCCTGCTCCAGCCGCTCCCACGCGCCCGCCAGGACCTCGGTAATAATAGAAAGTTGGGTGTTAGCCTTTTCCGCAAGCTTATCCACCAGCGGGAAGAGCGTGGAGGTGGGAACAAGCGCTTCGGCGACTATCGTCAGGTGAGTTTCCCAGCCGCGGGCCAGCGCTTCGGCATCTGTTGTGAGCTTATCCGCCGCTTCTAACAACACGCGACCGCGCTCAAGCAGCATCCGGCCGACATTAGTGAATTTGGTGCGGTGCCCGGAGCGGTCAAACAGCACTACGTCGAGTTCTTCTTCAAGCTTTTGCATGGTATAGCTTAACGCAGACGGCACGCGCCCTAACTCATCCGCCGCAGCGGCAAAGCTGCCGCGCCTGTCGATAGCGTCCATTACCCTTAATGCTTCCAGCGTCAACGCCCTTTCTTTAGCCATCGGGTTCTCATTCAGGAAATTTGAACATAGGCAGCAGATTAACTGGCTAACATTGCACCGTCCAGACCTTTACCATAAAAGCAAGTAAAGAGAGGTCAAGAACATGATTACGACGAGAACAGCCAAACAGTGCGGGCAAGCTGACTATGGATGGCTGCAGGCTCGCTATACCTTTTCCTTTGGACACTACTTCGACCCGAAACTGCTGGGCTACGCGTCCCTGCGCGTGCTTAATCAGGAGGTGTTGGCGCCCGGCGCCGCCTTCCAGCCACGCACCTACCCGAAAGTGGATATTCTGAACCTCATTCTGGAAGGTGAAGCGGAATACCGCGACAGCGAAGGCAACCATGTGCAGGCGAAAGCCGGCGATGCGCTGCTGCTCTCCACGCAGCCTGGCATCAGCTACAGCGAACATAACCTGAGCAAGGATAAATCGCTCACCCGTATGCAGCTTTGGCTGGATGCCTGCCCCGAGCGGGAAAACCCGGCGGTGCAGAAAATAACGCTGGCGGAGGCGGCGCGCCAGCTTATCGCTTCGCCAGACGGCGCAGAGCAGAGTTTGCAGTTGCGCCAGCAGGTCTGGCTGCATCACATTGAGCTGGATAAAGGCGAACGGCTCGATTTTACGCTGCACGGGCCGCGCGCCTATTTGCAGTCTATCCACGGCCAGTTTCATGCCGTGACGCCTGCGGAAGAGAAAGAAGCGCTCGCCTGCGGCGACGGCGCGTTTATTCGCGACGAAGCTAATTTGACCATTGTTGCCGATACGCCGCTGCGCGCATTGTTGATTGATTTACCGGTGTAACCCGCCGCTCAAACGTATTGAATAGATTATGAAAACCATGAAAAGCTCAGAAATGAAGACTCATCAACCGGCTACGCTTGCCGCACCGTTGCCTGAACATCGCGAATTTAATGTCGAGCACATGCTCAGCGAACTGGAAGCGATTGTTGAAGATGCGCAGGTACGCCTTGCTGAAGAAGAAGCGGCGGCGTAATTCCCTCCTCAGGCAGCGACCTCCGTGGCTGCCTGTTTCTATCACAGCATCAAAATCCCCTCATCTTTTTGCTCTTTTGTGTCGATATAGATTTCAGAGTGACGCGGCCTGTCATTCGTCGCCGTTATAGTTTCCTTTTGTGACGACGAGATTAACGCTGCGGACATTTGTTTGCGCCGAACACAGAGTAAGGAAAAGTATGAGCAGCGAAGCGAAAGCAGCGAAGCATCAGATTCTGATTGAGCGGCTGTCTGGCATTTTCGAGCGGCTTTACCAGGGAAAAACGCTGGATAAAAACTGGCTGTGCGAAACGTACGCCATCACCCCCCGCACTGCCTACCGGGATATTTCCCGCATTGCCCACCTCGTGGATGAGATTTCGCCCGGCAAATATCGTCTGGCGGCGACGCTTCAGCCTGGCCTGAGCTACTCCCAGCTAAGCGAATTCGCCCAGCTTACCGATGTGGCGAAACTCTTTCCCGACGCTGACGGTAAAAAGCTGCGTGAAGCGCTTAACCACCGCGAGACCCTGATGATTAAGGGCAACAGCACGCGCAATAACAGCGCGGTTGAAAGCGTCCTGCACGATTTAAAACAAGCCATCGCCAGGCGGCAGCTGGTGGGATTCACCTATAAAAGCAAACCCCGGCTGGCGCAACCTTATAAGCTGATTAATCAAAGCGGTCTTTGGTACCTGGCCGCCTGCGAAGCGGAGAGAATGAAGGCGTTCGAACTGGCGAAAATTCAACGGCTACAGGTTTACCCGCAAACCTTTGTCATGGAGACAGCGCGGCTTAACGCTATCCATGAAGAGAATGGCATCTGGTTTGGTGAACGGACTACCGTCGTGCTGGAAGCAACGCCCAAAGCGGCCAGTTATCTGCAACGTCGTCCCCTGTTCCCGCATCAGCAGATTGAACGCACCCACCCTAACGGCGGCGTTACGTTATCGACCTCGGTGACAGACCCGCAGTTGCTGTTCCGCTGGGTGCGCTACTGGCTGCCGGAAATCCGCATCGTTTCGCCCACCGCCTGGCAGGAAAAATTCGTCAGCGAATTGCAACAGCACGCCGCTGAACTGACGCCGGCGTAGTAAGAAAAAACCCTACCCCGCGGCGCTGCGGGGTGGGGTTTCTGATGGCGCTGTGTTGCTGTTACTCGTCGAAGTACCAGTACCCCTGGTTCACCAGTTCGGTTAACTCCGCCATAAATACAGGGTTATCAACCGCTTCGCCTAGCTCTTGCTGGCTGATTAAGGTGTAACGGCATAGCGCATCGGCGGCTTTCAGGTCAGCCGTCTCCAGCCGCTCGCTATTGATAAAAATTGTCTCGTCAACGTTCAGCACCCGCAGCCCGTTCAGGCGCGTCAGCACTTCCCCGGCCTTCAGGGCTTCGACAATCTCTTGCGTTGCGTAAGGCGGCTCAGCAGGCGCGATGTCGAGTTCGTGGCGCGGCGTGGTGATGAAGCGGCCAAACCACTGTTTAAAATCGGCGGGCTGGTTGATCATGGCGATCATCATTTCACGCAGGCGATCCAGCTCATACGCTTCCACCCGGCCCGGATGTTCCCGGCAGGTTAAATCCGGATCGCTGTAATGCTCGCCGCCGAGGTCGTTTTCCAGCGCGTAGTCGGCGAAACTGCTCACCAGATCCCTGCCGTTTGGCCCGCGGAAACCGACAGAATAGTTCAACGCGGTTTCATGCGTGACGCCATCGTGTGGAAAGCCGGGCGGAATATAGAGGATGTCGCCCGGCTCCAGATCTTCATCAATAATCGGGGTGAACGGGTCAACGTGAAGCAGCGCCGGGTGCGGACAAAACTGCCGCATCGGCAGCTTGTCGCCCACGCGCCAACGGCGACTGCCCATCCCCTGAATGATGAACACATCATACTGATCGATATGCGGACCCACACCGCCGCCGGGAACGGAGAAAGAGATCATCAGGTCATCCAGACGCCAGTCGGGCAGCGCGCGGAACGGGCGCACCAGTTCGGCAGACGGCGCGTGCCAGTGATTGACGGCCTGCGCCAGCAGCGACCAGCCGGTTTCGCCCAGATTATCGAAATCTTCAAAGGGCCCGTTACTGGCCTGCCACTGGCCGTGCTTAAAACTCACCAGCCGGCTATCCACTTCCGCCTCCATCGCAAGCCCGGCCAGCTCGTCCGGCGTGATGGGGTCGATAAAATTCGCAAACGCGCGCTTCAGGACGACAGGTTTTTTCTGCCAGTAAGTTGCCAAGAATTCGGGCCAGTTAAGGTTGAGTTGATAAGCCATCGCTTTAGACCAGTAAGAAGAAAAACGGGCCTGATTATAGAGAGTCGAAGCGCTGGGCCGCTTTGTCATTGGTCAAAGCCGCACCATTATGAGTGGGCGGATAACGCTTCGCTCGCCATACGTTACGCGAAAGCTACGCGGATGCTCATCCATCTTGTGCGCCAGTTAAGCAAAACCCCGCCGGGGCAGGGCCTTGTCACTATTAACAAAATAAACGGAGCGGAATAATGTGCAGTAAAGCCCCAGGAAGGTGATTAAACAGGCCTGGCAGGAGCATGAGCAACACCATGCTATGCCCTATTTCAAAAAAACGACTGCCCATATGTGGGTGAAATCGGTCATTTATGGGATGCAAAGCCAGATTAAATGAATCCCTCATAAACGCAAAAAGGCCCGCTCACCAGCGGGACTCTCTGAAAGAATTCGGTAATTATGCAACTTCTGCGGAGTCATCTCGTTCAGCAATCACCGTTACAATAGTGGTGATTCGGCTCAGTTCCTCCTGAGTCCGGGCGTCGTTTTGAACTTCCCAAATGTCCACGTTTTGTTGAAGATTAAGCCAGAAATCGACACTGGTATCGAAAGCTTTAGCTAAACGAAACGCCATATCAGTTGTCAATTTGCGGTTGTTGTTCACCAGAGCGCTTACGGAATTACGGTGTACATTTAACTTTTCAGCCAGATCATTGATTTTAAGATCCAGCGGCTCAAGATATTCGTACAGTAATACATCCCCTACCGTGGCTGGTTTCCTCATTGCTTGATGAATAGCCATTGTTTACCTCAAGATTACTTTATAACTGCCTAAGAGCAGCCTGGTGGGGGTGGTTAGCCCCCTGCCGAGGCTCTATTGATGCTTCTTGTATTTATGGGGGTCTAAGTATAAATCCTCAGCCTTCCCATCCACCCATTTGAAAATTAGCCGGTATTGGTCGTTAATTCGAATGGATGAATATTCCTCAAGCGGTGGTTCTAAATTTTCAAACCTGTTTCCAGGTGGCGAACGGAGATCTCTAAAATCCGTCGCTGCGTTTATGATGTCCAGCTTCCTTGCCAGGGCAGACTCAATATCTGATGGAATCTTTTTATGCGACTTACCGTAAAGGTAGAAGTCTTTAAGCCACTGGTCACGGAAACTTCCGATGTTCCTCATCAATTCATCTTCGTCCCTACTGTTGTGAAATTAAGGCCATCCTATCGCACTCCCGCACAGTGCACAAGTGCAAAATGAACGGGTAGGGTATCCTGAAGAGTCCTCGCCCCATGGCAGGAATGATATCCGTCGTAAGCGCTTTATTGACTGGGCCAAGCCCATATTATTCAAGCTGTAAATGATCATAGAATTCAATGACTTGCCGTGCCACAGTAGTTCTAGTCATCAGATAAGTTAAACCCTCAGAAAGAGAAACAGGGCGTTCAAACTCAAGCCAGAAACAATCCGGATAAGTACGACCTAACCAGTACCCTCCTCCGTACTCTTTCAAACGCTGAAAGAAAACCCAGCCGCCATCTTCCACCCGCTGAAAAAGCAAAACCCCGCCGAAGCGGGGGTTTTTAATGTGTGAAGCTGACCGGTAAGCCGCTTTCTTTTGGGTATAGCGTCGTGGACAGTCATTCATCTTCCACCCGCTGAAAAAGCAAAACCCCGCCGGAGCGGGGCTTTTAATGTGTGAAGCTGACCGGTAAGCCGGGTTCTGTCGTGGACAGTCATTCATCTAGGCCAGCAATCGCTCACTGGCTCAAGCAGCCTACCCGGGTTCAGTACGGGCCGTACCATGCGAACCCCTATTTGGCCTTGCTCCGGGTGGAGTTTACCGTGCCGCGAACTGTTGCCAGCCGCGCGGTGCGCTCTTACCGCACCCTTTCACCCTTACCTGATCCCGCTTGCGCGGGCCATCGGCGGTCTACTCTCTGTTGCACTGGTCGTGGGCTTGCGCCCCCCAGGCGTTACCTGGCACCCTGCCCTATGGAGCCCGGACTTTCCTCCCCTCCGCCCGTCTCCCCGAAAGGACGACGACGAAGCGGCGACTGTCTGGTCAGCTTCGGCGCAGGAGTATAGAGGGTTTACGCTCGCCTGTCACGCGCGCCCGTTCTCTTAGTGCATTGCTGACAGAAAGCGGGAGCCTGGAAGCGAGGCTGGAAGAGCGTTACCCGCTGGCGAGCGCCCCGAAAAAACGCATTGCGCACGCCGCCATCACCGAAGGAATGGCAGAGATTCTCGACAGCGGCGGCACAACGCTGCTGATTACCAGTCAACTGCTGAAAATGAACAATATCACCGTGATTAAGAATAGCCTGCCAGCAGCTTCTCTCTGTCGATGGAGGAGAGTGATTGCGTTATTTCCGCTCAAGGCATCACTAAAAAAAATAAGGCTGGGCTGAAAAAACCGGCGTTTAATTACGGGTTGTTAGAATATGACAAAATTATTATAGCAGGTATGTAATCCTTAATTAACGATCACCCTAATAGCCCGGTTAGCTAATGAAGCCTTGATATCAAGGGCTTCATTTCAATACAACGACGAACTAATTGAATTATTAACAGGATGTTGCCTACCTCGATCGACTAATCCTTTAGATGAACCATTAATTACAAAGTAACTATTAAAATGAGTAATTCATTCATATGCCTGATACTCCACTCACAAATATCAAACAGCCTTTAAAAAAGCAAGGTGCAATTTAAATTATAAAGGCTGATGTAAAGGTCGTTTTTTGACCACCTCACCTAAATTTTATCTGTAAAATAGCCTAATCAAACGGACCTTACTATTCAAATAAAAGTAAAATGTTAATATCAGTGTGCAATATTATCTCTACGACAGTTCAACCTAGAACTGAACAATAGAATAAATCAGCAATCATAAATAAGGATAGTTTATATGAACCTTTCTACAAGAGTTGCTCTTGGAGGCTTATTATCGCTATTAATAAGCTCTGCTCAGGCGGTGGATGGTACCATTGAATTCAATGGCGCAATTATGACTGATACTTGTACCATTGACACCACTGATGGTGTTGTCAACGTTGAATTAGGATCCTATGCTGCAAACCAATTCCAGTATCCGGGCGATAAAAGCCCCACCATTCCGTTTTCAATTCCATTGAAGAATTGTCCTACAACTGCATGGAAACATATTGATGGCACCACTGACGCCTCTTTCCAGATTTGGCTGCAAACCGCTGAAACGGTAGGTGAAAACAACGATATGGTTAAACCTGCATCTATGGATACAGCCGCAACAGGTGTTGGTATCAAAATAGAAACAGCAAATGGAACTCCGCTTGCCCTGAATAAGCTGACAACGCCCGCAGTAAAATTTCCGATTACAGCAGGAAGCATGAATCTTGATCTTGCTGCTTATTATAAATCGCTCGTCGAAGCTTCCGACATCACGGCCGGTGAAGCCGACGGTGTTGTCGATATCACTTTTGATTACCGTTAATTAAGTTAACTAAAGCGCATCATCTCAGACGCCTGTTATAAGGTGTTTTGATGATGCCTTTAGTCTTTATTTATTAAATAAATACATTTGAAAGCGCAAATGCAAAAACAATTATTTATGCAACCTATAATCGCCTTGCTCCTTTTTTGGGCGTTGACCTCTTCCTGCTATGCAGGAGGCATCGTACTTGGTCAAACACGCGTTATTTACTATGCGGACAAAAAAGAAGCGGCTCTGCCGGTTACTAATAACGCCAGAACCATGCCTTTCTTGCTTCAATCCTGGGTTGAAAATGAAAAAGGTAATTCCCGAGGGCCTTTTATTGTGACTCCGCCATTATTCCGAATCAATGGTGGAGAAAGCTCAACCCTCAGGATAATTAAAACTGATGCTTCACTACCTGAAGACAGAGAATCTTTATTTTATATCGATGTCCGCGCAATCCCTGCCTCCAGCGTGTCTGACACCAACAAAAATCTGTTAACTCTTGTGGTAAAAACAAGAATTAAACTTTTTTATCGCCCGGGCACGCTAAAAGATAAAGCTGTTGACGCGTATAAAAAGCTGCAATTTAATCGCACCCAGGACACGTTATATATATATAACCCTACTGAATATTTCGTTGTGTTTAGTGGCCTATCCATAGGCAATACTGAGTTAACTGATAAAATTGATTTTATTTCGCCCGGCGAACATAAAAAACTGCCTGTTCCAGTCGCTTCGGGAAGCATTATTAAATGGGCTGCGATAAATGATTATGGTGGTGTAACACAAACACTGACGCGCTCCATACAAGAATAAATGAGAATTGGGAGTTAATATCAGAGTGAATGGATGCATTCGTTTAAGTAAGGTTGTCTTACGTTATACTTATAGCCAGCGACGCGCTTTTTATGCATACGCCCTTAAAACCATAGTAATGACATGGGGATTGAACTGTTCTGTCTATATCACTTCCCTCAGGGCAGAAACCTTTTATTTTGACCCCAGATTACTGGAAACTAAAAATAGTGGTTTCCAACCTGTCGATCTATCTCTTTTTTCAAAAGAGAGAGCTCAATTACCGGGAAACTATATTGTTGACATTTATGTTAACAATAAAAAGAAAACACGTCGCCAGATTTATTTTGCAGCGGCTAAAAACGGTTCTCTGCTACCACAATTTACCCCCGCAATTCTTTATGAATTAGGTATTAAAGTAGAAGATATTACGGCGCTTAAGTCGTTGGACAGTCAGCAAGTTATTCCTGATATAGCTTCATATATACCAGGCATGTCCGCTAATTTTGATATTAATCATAATAAACTCGATGTAAGCGTTCCGCAGATTTTCCTTCACTATCAAGCCAGAGGATATATTGATCCTGCCCGTTGGGACAGCGGTATGCCAGTTGCTTTCACTAACTATACTTTTTCAGGCTCTCATTCTCGTGTCAGTAATAGCGGAAGTAGTGAAAGACAATATTTGAATATGCAAAATGGCGTAAATGTTGGTGTATGGAGAATACGAAATTATTCAACATGGACTCATGACGCCGATAAATCGCATTGGAATAGCATCAATACCTGGCTTCAGCGTGATATAAAAAGTCTTAAATCTCAGTTAGTTATTGGTGAAAGCGCAACGTCAGGGGTAACTTTTCCCAGCTATTTATTTACCGGTGTCCAGCTGGCATCTGATGAGAATATGCAACCTAACAGCCTGAGAGGGTTTGCTCCAACAATTCGGGGAATCGCTAATTCAAGCGCTATCGTCACGGTTAAACAGAATGGCTTTACCATTTATCAAAATAATGTTGCGCCTGGCGCTTTCGAAATCAATGACCTTTCTCCCACTTCATTTAGCGGCGATCTGGAGGTAACAATTGAAGAAGCTGACGGTTCTATAAGACGTTTCATTCAACCTTACTCTACACTCGCCGTTATGCAGCGGCCTGGTAAGATTAAATACAGTATTACAACAGGTCGTTACCGCGCCGCGGAAAACGAAAACAGCACACGCGAGCCTGAATTCATTGAAGGTAACGCAAGTTATGGCGTCACTAACATGCTGACGCTGTATGGCGGCGGATTGGTTTCTCAGAATTACCAGGCCGTAGGCATCGGCGCCGGGACAGGGCTTGCTCAACTGGGTTCGTTATCGACGGATATTGGCCGTGCTGATTCGACCCTTTATGACGGGAAAAAAAATACCGGCTATCTCTGGCGAGCGCAATATATAAAAGATTTTGATAAGACCGGAACGACTATTTCCCTCAACTATTATCGATATCTTAACGATGGTTATTTTGATTTTTCTGAGTCAAACCAGAAAGATTATCAAGAAGACGAACGCTCGCATGACCAGTTGCAGATCAGTTTAAACCAACCATTACTGGATGGCTTGAGTTTCTATGCCTCTGGCTACCAACAAACTTATTGGAACAGTAATCGTCGGGATAAAAACATTTCTCTTGGACTCAGTGGCAGCTTATCCTCAATAAGTTATAACTTGTCATATCAATATAATGATTATTCAACCGAAAATAACGATCAAATTATATCTTTCAATATGAGCATACCGCTGGACTATTGGCTACCGCACACCAGAGCAACCTATCGCCTGACCAATGATAATAATGGCGCTACTCAGCATGAGGTTGGGCTCAATGGCACATTACTGAATGATGGAAGACTGAATTACACTTTACTTCAGCGCCATTCGGATAACGGTACAGGTAATAGCAGTAGCCTGTATACTTCCTATCGTTCAGCGTATGGCACGCTGACAGCAGGTTATGAATATGGCGAAGCTAATCGCCAGTTGAATTATGGCTTAGCTGGCGGAATAGTTGCGCATCCGGAAGGCGTTACATTATCCCAGCCGTTAGGCAGCGCATTCGCGATAATAGATGCTAACGGAGCAGCAAACATACGCATCCAAAATTATCCGGGCGTTGCAACGGATTATTTTGGTTACGCCGTGATCCCTTTCTTGACTGCCTACCAGGAAAATCGAATTACATTAGATACTACAACATTACCTGATGATGTTGATATTTCCGATAATGTAGTCACCGTTATCCCCGATAAAGGCGCGGCGGTATCTGCCCATTTTAACAGCCATATCGGCCATCGTCTTTTACTGACGCTATACCAAACGGATGGCTCTCCTGTACCTTTTGGAGCGATAGCCAATAATGAAGCACAGCTACAGGAAAGTATAGTTGATGAAGGTGGGGTACTTTATTTGAGTGGTATAAATGAAAAACCTCAAGTCTGGCATATAAAATGGGGACAATCTCCCTCCCAGCACTGCACGGTTACTGTCAGTCTGCCAGCCAGTAAATCTGTCAATGCAATCAGCCGAGAAAGCGCAACCTGCCATTAAGGAAACTATAATGCTGTCTAAAAAGGGCCCACTTCTAAAAACGTTATTCGCTTTTTTTATATTTATTACCGCATCCTATAGTACATCATTGATTGCTTCTACGGGTGGATGTGCGGCTGATAGCGGCGTTAAACCCTGGCTGTCACCCATTGAGCGCGACTGGCGCAAAGAAGATAATATGATTGGTTTCGAAGACGTTATCGATACTTCAGGCGTGGGCGGTAGTTATAAACTAAGCTGTAACTGTCCAGCTGGCTCAAAAGTCAATATCTATTACGCGGCGGTCAGCAATTTACCTACTGGCCATGGCAATAATTACTATAAGCTTAATGATAGCCTTGATATTGCAACGACTATCAATGATATTCCTGGCGTAGGCCCCACGCAGATCCCTATAAGCCTGAACGCTCCTAAAATGGGAGTAGGCAGCTTTTCCGCTAATGACAATAATAGCGTCTGTACTAATGATGCTCCGGATAAACACGCCGCCCCCGTTACGATAGGATCAAGCGTCACATTTAAGTTGTACGTAACGCGACCATTCCTTGGAGAGTTAATCATTCCTGAAACAAAAATCTTCACTCTTCAGTCAGCATGGAGCAATAATACAGCCGCACCAAAAGGAAATATGTTTGCAGACACAGCGACTATTTCTATACAGGGTAAAGTGACCGTTCCACAGTCATGTGAAATTAATCAAGGCACAACTATTCAGGTAAATATGGGTTTTATTCCGGCAAAAAACTTTACTACCAAAAATGGCGCCCCGGATGATTACCCTCCGGTTGAATTTAATATCCTCTATGACTGTGGAGATATCACTAATATACATAATCAACTGGATATGGAAATACAAGGTGATGAGGTTAATAGTAACGGACTGTTAATTGCGAGGCACAGGGAAAGTGATAATAAGCCCGATGTTGGTATAAAAATGTATGAAGTAACTCAGGGCGGCAATACAGTCGTTCCTTTCAATAAAGGGCTTATTTTATTGGATAAATCAGGAAAGGGTAGTGCCCAGATGCGCGTGGAGCCCATCAATCTTATTGGTGGAGCGCTTGCTTCCGGACCGTTTCACGGAACCGCAACGATTACCGTCATCGTAAGATAAATTTTGGGGCAGCGAGCCTGCTGCCCCCTGTATATTTATTCCTGCTGCTCCAGTGCGTACTTGTAAAGCGCATTTTTCTTCACGCCGTGAATCTCCGCGGCCAGCGCAGCGGCTTTTTTTAGCGGCAGTTCGGCCTGAAGCAGCGCCAGGGTGCGCAGCGCATCGGCGGGAAGCTCTTCTTCCTGCGCTTTAAATCCTTCAACGATCAGCACCATTTCACCCTTACGGCGGTTTTCATCTTCCCGCACCCAAGCGAGCAGCTCCCCCGCCGGCGCGCCGTGAATCGACTCCCAGGTTTTAGTGAGTTCGCGGGCGAGCACCACGTAACGGTTCTCCCCTAATACGTCGCGCAGATCCTGCAGGCTGTCCAGCAGGCGATGGGTGGATTCGTAGAAAATCAGGGTGCGCGGCTCCTGCTCAAGCGCTTTGAGCGCATCGCGGCGGCCTTTCGGTTTTGCAGGCAGAAAGCCTTCATAGCAAAAGCGATCGGAAGGGAGGCCGGCTGCGGAAAGCGCGGCGATAGCCGCACAGGGTCCTGGCAGCGGCACGACGCGGATCCCCGCTTCGCGGCAGGCGCGCACAAGATGGTAGCCCGGGTCGTTAATCAGCGGCGTTCCGGCGTCGGAAACCAGCGCGATAGTCTGCCCTTCACGCAATTTCGCTATCAGCGTTTCCGCCTTTTGCTGCTCATTGTGGTCGTGGAGTGCGAACAGGCGCGCATTAATCGCAAAATGCTGTAACAGCAGGCCGGTATGACGAGTATCTTCTGCGGCAATCAGATCGACGGATTGCAACACTGTCAGGGCGCGTTGCGTAATGTCGCCGAGATTGCCGATTGGCGTCGGGACAATATAGAGCTGGCCTTGAGAATTCTCCGCCGAATCGTGTTGTTTCATTGTTTAGTCCGTATTGCCGATTTAAAATTGAACATTAGCGATAAAAAACTCACTGGATACAGTATGGTACCGTCTAAATTTGTTCGTTCGAAGGCCGCGCGCTGCCTGCCCGTTGTGCTGGCAGCGTTGTTTTTTGCAGGCTGTGGCACCCAGACGCCGGATCAAACCGCCGCGCATATGCAGGGGGAAACGCAGGCGGATTCTGGCTACTACCTGCATCAAATGCAGCAGAGCACAGATGATAGCAAGACCAACTGGCAATTACTCGCCATACGTGCCCTGCTTAAAGAGGGCAAAAGCCAACATGCACTGGAGCTGTTTAACCAGTTGCCCCAGACGCTGACCGACGAACAGCGCCGCGAACAGGCTTTGCTGGCGGTGGAGCTTAAAGTCGCTCAGCAAGATTTCGCCGCCGCCAGCACGCTGCTGGGCAATCTCAACCCGGCTGACCTTAACCCATCGCAGCAGGCGCGTTACTACCAGGCGCAAATCACCGTCAGCCAGGGTCGCCCTTCTCTCGCCCTGCTGCGCGCGCTGATAGCGCAGGAGCCGCTGCTTCAGGGCGCGGATAAGCAGAAGAATATCGACGCCACCTGGCAGGCGCTGTCTCAAATGACTCCGGAGCAGGCGCGCGCGCTGGTGATTAACGCCGATGAAAATACGCTGCAAGGCTGGCTCGACTTACAACGCGTCTGGTTTGATAACCGCAACGACCCGAACATGATGAAGGCGGGCATTAAAGACTGGCAAACCCGTTATCCGCAAAACCCAGGCGCGCAGATGCTGCCAACCCAACTGGTAAATGTGGAGAACTTCAAACCCGCCTCTACCGAAAAAATCGCGCTGCTGCTGCCGCTGAACGGCCAGGCGGCTGTCTTTGGCCGCGCCATCCAGCAAGGTTTTGAAGCAGCGAAAAACGCAGGCGCCGCACCGGTTGGCGCGCCTGCGCAATCCCAGCCGCCTGCAGCGCAACCCGCGTCTGTTTCCACGCCTCAGGCAACCCCTGTCGCGGCCGGTGCTGTTGCAAGCCCGGCCAGCGCGCCGGTTAATGATTTAACGAATGAGCCTGCCGCCGAACAACCTGCGCTTGAACCCGGTCCGGGCGCAGAGCAGCCAGCCGCGCAAGGGCAGCCTGCAACAGAAGCTCAGCAGGTTACCGCTGGCGGGCAACCTTCGCCTCAGCAAACCGCGGCGTCAACGCCTGCTAACCCTTCGGCAGAGCTGAAGGTTTACGACACCAGCTCGCAGCCGCTTACTCAAATCCTCAACCAGGTGCAGCAGGATGGCGCAAGCATCGTAGTCGGCCCGCTGCTGAAGGAGAAAGTGGATGAAGTTATCCGCAGCAACACGCCGCTGAATGTGCTGGCGCTTAACCAGCCGGAGTCGGTGCAGAACCGCGCCAACATCTGTTACTTCGCGCTTTCCCCGGAAGATGAAGCTCGCGACGCCGCCAACCATATCTGGCAGGAAGGCCATCGCGCGCCGCTGGTGCTGGTGCCGCAAAGCGCGCTGGGCGACCGCGTTACCAACGCTTTCGCCGCGCAGTGGCAGCATCTGGGCGGCGGCACGGTGCTGCAGCAGAAATTCGGCTCTGTCGCGGAGCTGAAAATGAACATCAACGGCGGCTCCGGCATTGCGCTGACCGGCAGCCCTGTTACCACCAGCCTGCCGCAGCAGCAGGGCGTCACTATCGGCGGCCTGACTATCCCGGCACCGCCGACGGATGCTCAGATTACTGCCGGCAGCAGCGGCAATGTGGACGCTGTCTATATCGTCGCCACGAAGGATGAAGTCGCCCTGATCAAACCGATGATCGCCATGCGCAACGGCAGTCACGGCGGCGCGGCGCTTTATGCCAGCTCCCGCAGCGCCCAGAGCAACGCTGGCCCCGATTTCCGTCTGGAAATGGAAGGGCTGCAATATAGCGAAATCCCGATGCTCGCGGGCGGCAACCCGTCGCTGCAGCAGCAGGCGCTTTCCAGCGTCAACAACGATTACTCGCTGGCGCGCCTTTACGCCATGGGCGTGGATGCATGGTCGCTTGCCAATCACTTCTCGCAAATGCGCCAGGTACCCGGATTCCAGATTAACGGCAATACCGGCGCGCTCACGGCAAATCAGGATTGCGTCATTAACAGGAAGTTAATGTGGCTCAAATACCAGCAAGGACAAATCGTTCCGGTCAACTAAACCGACAGGTTGCAGGCGCGCACTGGGAAAACCGGGCGCGTCAGTGGCTTGAACGCCAGGGGCTGCGCTTCGTCGCAGCCAATGTCCGCGAGCGCTGCGGCGAGATAGACCTGATAATGCGCCAGCAGCACGTCACGGTGTTTGTGGAGGTGCGCTATCGCAAATCCTCTCTGTTCGGCGGGGCAGCCGCCAGCGTCACCCGTAACAAGCAACAGAAATTATTACAAACGGCTCGCTTGTGGCTCGCCCGCCATAATGCGAGTTTTGATACTGTGGATTGCCGGTTTGATGTGTTAGCCTTCACCGGCAATGAAATCGAGTGGATTGTAGACGCGTTTTCCAGCCACTCCTAACACGACGTAATGCAAAGGATAATCGTGCTCGAAAGAATCAAAGTTTGCTTTACGGAAAGCATTCAAACCCAGATAGCAGCCGCGGAGGCGCTCCCGGATGCCATTTCCCGTGCGGCCATGACGCTGGTTCAGTCGCTGCTGAACGGCAACAAAATTCTCTGTTGTGGCAACGGCACTTCCGCCGCCAACGCACAGCATTTTGCTGCCAGCATGATCAATCGCTTCGAAACTGAGCGCCCAAGCTTGCCCGCCATTGCACTTAATACCGATAACGTGGTCTTAACGGCTATCGCTAACGACAGGCTGCACGATGAGGTGTATGCCAAGCAGGTGCGCGCGCTGGGGCATGCTGGCGACGTTTTACTGGCTATTTCCACCCGCGGCAACAGCCGGGATATCGTTAAAGCCGTCGAGGCGGCAGTCACGCGCGATATGACCATCGTCGCCCTCACGGGTTACGACGGCGGCGAGCTGGCGGGGCTGCTCGGCCCGCAGGATGTGGAAATTCGCATCCCTTCCCATCGCAGCGCGCGCATACAGGAAATGCATATGCTGACGGTGAACTGCTTATGCGATCTCATCGATAACACGCTTTTTCCACACCAGGATGACTAAGGAGCACTCATGAAGGCGATTAAGCCCCTCGCTGTCATTATTACCGCGTTACTGTTGCAGGGCTGCATTGCTGCAGCGGTAGTGGGTACGGCCGCCGTGGGAACCAAAGCCGCCACCGACCCGCGTACGGTAGGCACGCAGGTGGATGACGGCACGCTGGAACTGCGCGTAAACAGCGCGCTGGATAAAGACGAACAGCTGAAAAAAGAAGCTCGCGTGAAGGTCACCGCCTATCAGGGCAAAGTCCTGTTGACCGGCCAGACGCCGAACACCGAGCTCGCCTCCCGCGCTAAACAGATAGCGATGGGCGTTGAAGGCACAACAGAAGTCTATAACGAGATCCGCAACGGCCAGCCGATTAGCCTCGGTACCGCCTCAACGGATACCTGGATTACCACCAAAGTCCGCTCCCAGCTATTGGCGAGCGATCAGGTGAAATCGTCGAACGTGAAAGTGACCACGGAAAATGGCGAGGTGTTCCTGCTTGGCCTGGTAACCGAGCGTGAAGGGCGAGCCGCGGCGGATACCGCCAGTCGCGTAAGCGGCGTTAAGCACGTCACCACCGCTTTTACCTACATTAAGTAACTGTACTTCAGCCCTCTCCCGCCCGGGAGAGGGCCACAGCAAAACCTACAGCAGCGCCAGCGTCCCCACGATTACGCCTGAACACATCACCAGCGCTCCGGTGAGCCACAGCGCTTTCGTCGGGAATGCCTTACGCAACATAATGAGCGAAGGCAGGCTGACGGCAGGCAACGTCATCAGCAGCGCCAGCGCGGGCGCTACGCCCATTCCCGCCAGCATCATGGTCTGCACAATCGGAATTTCCGCCGCGGTGGGAATGACAAACAGGCAGCCGACTATCGCCATGGCAATAACCCACATCAGCGTGTTCCCCACGTCGCCGTCCACGTGAGGGAAAAGCCAGACGCGCGCCGCCCCCAGCGCCAGTACCGCCAGCACATAGACCGGGATCGTATTCCAGAAGAGCGTCCACAGCGCCTTGCCCCAGCGGGCCAGAAACGCGCCTTGCGGCTGCGGCTGCGACTCAGGCAGCGTCAGCGTTGGGGCGCCATCATCTTTAACCCAGCGCTGCACCAGCCAGGCGACGCCTGGCACCGTCACCAGTCCCACCAGCAAACGCACCAATGCAAAATGCCAGCCCAGCACGAAGCCCATAAACACAAGCGTAGCCGGGTTCAGCAGCGGGTTGCCCAGCCAGAAGGCGAGCGCGCCGCCAATGGAAACCGACTGCCGGCGCATCCCCGCCGCCACGGGCGCCGCGCAGCAGGTACACATCATGCCGGGCAGCGAGAAAAGCGTGCCGATAAGCGTGCCGCGAAAACGCACCTGTCCCAACGTGCGCATCAGCCAGTCGCGCGGAATAAGCACCTGAATCAGCGAGCCAAGCAGCACGCCCAGCACCGCCGCCTTCCAGACTGCAAGAAAATAGACCATCGCATAATCCAGCGCCGCGCGTAGCGGGTTGGTTTCCGGCTGCGCCAGCAGCGATTTGCCGATGCTGTGCGTTTGGGCCGCGGTAAAGGCTTTGCCGTAATAGGGCTGCCATTTTACGTACCATAAACCCACAATCAGAACGAGAAAGAAAAGCGCAGGTTTCCACAAGGCGTGAGGTTTCAGCGCCAGAGACGAAGACTGACCAGCCATAGCATTCCTCTGGAATTTAAGACGAGGTTAAATAAGCGGCGTCAATACTACGCCCGCGGCGCGGGTTGGGAAAGCTCAATAGATGGATGATTGTTCAGCTTTCTCACGCAATTGACTGGAATCAAGAATGGTGACGTCGCTGTGCCCCGGCGACAGCGCTTCACTCAACAGAGCCCGCGCGACATCGCGTGCGTGGATCGCCCGCCATCGTCCCGGCAGTACCCGAAAAAGCGGCGAGAAAAGCGACTCATTCAGACGTTGTTTCTCCCGGTGCCCCAGCAATAGCGAAGGCCGGGCGATAGTGAGGCGCGGCCAGCGCTGTGCTTTCAGTGCCTCCTCCATTTTGCCTTTTACCCGGTTGTAGAAAAATGGCGACTGGGCATTGGCGCCAACGGAACTGACCACCAGCATATGCTTTGCGCCCTGACGCAGCCCGGCGATGCCGGTATCCACCACCAGCGTATAATCGGCAAGCACGAACGCCTCTCTGCTGCCCGCTTCGCGCCGGGTAGTGCCGAGGCAGCAAAAGACAATATCGACCGGGTCGGTGAGCTGAGTCAGCACGTCGGTCAACTGCGGGTCGTGAGGATTGAGCACTTTACGCATCGGCGGCAGCGGACGGCGCGTGGCGGCGATGATCTGCGTAACGCGCGGCTCTTCCACCAGCATTCGCAGCAGATAACCGCCTACTAATCCGGTCGCTCCGGTAATCAACACTCGGCTCATCTCTTTCCCCTTTGCAGAATTCTCTGCCTTGCAATGTCGCGCCCTTCTACCAGGCTTAATAGTCCGTGCTTTAAGTATTCACCATCTGTGGTGAAAACGACCACTAAAGCGCTGACATCTGGAATTACAATAACGGAGGAACTATGAGCAAGAAGATTGCAGTCTTGATCACCGATGAATTTGAAGACTCGGAATTTACTTCTCCGGCCGCGGAGTTCCGCAAAGCGGGACACGAAGTTATCACTATTGAAAAAGAGGCGGGGAAAACGATAACCGGCAAACAGGGTGAAGCGACCGTCACTATTGATAAAGCGATCGATGAAGTTCGCCCGGCGGATTTTGATGCATTGCTGCTGCCAGGCGGCCACTCGCCGGACTCCCTGCGCGGCGATGACCGTTTTGTCACGTTTACCCGTGATTTCGTCAATACCGGCAAGCCGGTTTTCGCTATCTGCCACGGCCCACAGTTGCTTATCAGCGCCGATGTGATCCGCGGGCGTAAGCTCACTGCGGTGAAGCCCATTGTGGTGGATGTGAAAAATGCGGGCGCAGAGTTCTTTGACCAGGAAGTGGTGGTGGATAAAGACCAGTTGGTTACCAGCCGTACGCCGGACGACCTGCCCGCCTTTAACCGTGAGGCCTTACGCCTGCTCGGGGCCTGATGGCTCCCGCAGCCAGTGAAGCTTTTTGCCAAAGCCCAGAGTGTTGTCGGTAAACTTTATCTCATCAAGACGAATTTCCCATAGCGGGGATGACATGACTCTGGCGACCGGGAAGCGGCGGTTATAGCGTTCACGCCACGCCTCGCTTTCCGGCTTTTCTATCCGTCGCAGCTCACCGCAAAACTGCACGCCGCGAATCAGCGCCACGGTTTTAGGCTGGCCGTTTACCGTTCCTGCCACACGCGCTCTGGCGCCCGCGAGCTGGGCGTGTCGCGTCTTTTCATCGCTTAACAGATAAAACGCCACCCGCTCGCTGTCGTAAATGTAAAAGGCATTAGCGCACCATAAATCGTCTTCCCGACCCACGCAATAAGTCACCACGTGCTGCTTTGTTAGCCAGCGGCTTATGGCCTCAAGGGCATCCATACGCTTCTCCTGCATTGTTCGCATGATGGCTGAAAGACTACCACAGCAAAGCGTGGTAAGGTGCGGGCACGGTGACTCTCTCGCATTATTATGACGTTCTGGTTTCTTTATTTGATTCGTACGGCGGATAACCGCCTCTATACCGGCATCACGACTGATGTCGCGCGCCGCTTTACGCAGCACCAGGCGGGAAAAGGGGCGAAGGCATTGCGCGGTAAAGGCGAGCTGACGCTGGTGTTCAGCGCCCTCGTGGGCGACCGTTCGCAGGCGCTGCGCGCGGAGTATCGCATCAAGCAACTGACCAAGCGCCAGAAAGAGGCGCTTGTGGCGGGAAGCGTAGCGTTTGAGGCGCTGCTGCCAGAGCTGCAGACGCCAGCCGATTAGAAACGGTTAAAATGCGTGTGGTATTCCACACGGCCGCTCACGCCGTTGAGCGCATCATCCGCAAGACGATGGACCTGGAAAGCGGCTTCAGCGCCAGGCCAGCGGCAGTGCAAGCCGTAGCGGGCGGCAGGCTCAAAGCCTAAGTGGTTATAAAACGCCGGGTCGCCAAGCGCGACAACCGCCGCGTAGCCAAATTCATTGAGCGAGTCGAGTCCTTCATAAACCAGCTGACGACCAATGCCCTGCCCGCGCCAGGCTTCATCCACCGCCAGCGGCGCCAGCCCGACCCACTGTAGCTCTTCGCCCTCTACCGTCACCGGGCTGAAGGCGACATAGCCGACTACCTGCCCTTCGTCATCGGTAGCGACAAGGCCCAGCGTCAGCTGGCCATCTTCACGCAACTCGCGCACCAACTCCGCCTCTTTATCGCCTTTAAAGGCGCGTTTCAGCAGCGCGTCGATGCCCGGCGCGTCGATGGGAATTTCTACACGAATCAGCATGGCTCACCTATGGAAGTTACATTTGTTTGCGGCGGGGTGTTAAGCCCGGCCTCAACGAAATCCGCCAGTTGCAGCAGCGTGACGCGCAGCGGCTTCGGCATCGCGTCCAGGTCGATAGCGTCCATCAGATTTTTGACGTAAAGCCCAAGCTCGGTATCGCCTTCAATGACCAGACGACGCTGGAAAAAGAGCGTATCCGGATCCTGTTTGCGGGCGGCAATCATCAGCAAATCGGCGGCATCGGCGCGGAACGTCACATCCGCTTTAGCCTCCTGACGCACAATAAGCTTGTTGTCTTCCACCGAGGTATACCATGTCAGGCCGATATCCCGCACCTCGATGCCAAGCCAGCGCGATTCCAGGAAATCCAGTTCACCATCTTCCAGCGCCTGACGAAACTGCCAGCCCAGCAGTTGTTCCAGCACCTGACGCTTGAGGGCAAAAGGCGCCAGTCTCACCGGCGTTCTCATCACAGAAGGGCCAAGCTGAACCAGGCGCGAACGCAGTATATCCAACACGAGCTTTACTCCTTGATAAAAAAGTCCCGTTCATTGTGCCATATCAGGCAGGTGACATAGCGGCTCAAATCAAGCTTTCCACGGGTTTGCGTACCCATTTATAGATGCCATCAATACGCCTTTAACTGCCTCAAATCAAAAATTGTCGCAGGCAGGTTAACTAAAATCCCGCTTCATTAACAATTTTGCTGCACCTCAGCAGCCATCCTACTGGTCAGGAAATCCTATGGAATTGCTTTGCCCTGCCGGCAACCTTCCGGCCCTTAAGGCGGCCATCGAAAATGGCGCGGATGCGGTTTATATCGGCCTGAAAGATGATACGAACGCCCGCCACTTCGCCGGGCTCAATTTCACCGAGAAAAAGTTACAGGAGGCGGTGAGCTTTGTGCATCAGCATCGCCGCAAGCTGCATATCGCTATCAACACCTTTGCGCATCCGGGCGGCTATGCCCGCTGGGAACGCGCGGTGGATATGGCCGCGCAGCTGGGCGCCGACGCGCTGATCCTCGCGGATATCGCGATGCTGGAATACGCCGCCACGCGCTATCCCCACGTTGAGCGCCATGTGTCTGTACAGGCTTCCGCCACCAACGAAGAAGCCATTCGCTTTTATCATCGCCACTTTGACGTGGCGCGCGTTGTGCTGCCGCGCGTGCTTTCCATTCATCAGGTGAAACAGCTGGCGCGCGTTACCCCCGTGCCGCTGGAAGTTTTCGCCTTCGGCAGCCTCTGTATTATGGCAGAAGGCCGCTGCTATCTCTCCTCCTGGCTGACCGGCGAGTCGCCCAATACCGTAGGCGCCTGCTCGCCGGCGAAATTTGTCCGCTGGCAACAGACGCCTCTGGGTCTGGAATCTCGTCTGAACGACGTGCTTATCGACCGCTATCAGGAAGAGGAAAACGCGGGCTACCCAACCCTGTGCAAAGGCCGTTATCTGGTAGACGGCCAGCGCTATCACACGCTGGAAGAGCCCACCAGCCTCAATACGCTTGAGCTGCTGCCGGAACTGCTCGCCGCGAACATCGCGTCGGTGAAAATCGAAGGCCGCCAGCGCAGCCCGGCTTATGTCAGCCAGGTGGCGAAAGTATGGCGTCAGGCTATAGATAGCTGCAAGGCGGACCCGAGCAACTATGTCCCGCAGCAGGTATGGATGGACGCGTTGGGCGCAATGGCGGAAGGCGCGCAGACCACCCTTGGCGCTTATCACCGTAAATGGCAGTAAAGGAGCCGTGATGCAATATTCTTTAGGGCCGGTGCTTTACTACTGGCCGAAAGCGACGATGGAGAGTTTTTATCAGGCGGCGGCGCAAAGCAGCGCCGACGTTATCTATCTGGGCGAAGCGGTCTGCAGCAAGCGCCGTGAAACCAAAGCAGGCGACTGGCTGGCCATGGCGAAAACGCTCGCCGCCAGCGGCAAACAGGTGGTGCTTTCCACCCTTGCGCTGGTGCAGGCGCCCTCTGAGCTCAACGAGCTGAGGCGCTACGTGGATAACGGCGAATTTCTGATTGAAGCCAACGACCTGGGCGCGGTGAATCTCGCCGCCGAGCGCAAATTGCCGTTTGTCGCCGGGCATGCGCTTAACTGCTACAACGCCGTTACCCTTCGCCTGCTGCGAAAACAGGGCATGGTGCGCTGGTGTATGCCGGTCGAACTTTCCCGCGACTGGCTCAGCAACGTGCTCCGTCAGTGCGATGAGCTGGGCATTCGTCACCAGTTCGAGGTTGAAGTCTTAAGCTACGGTCACCTGCCGCTCGCTTACTCCGCCCGCTGTTTTACCGCCCGCTCGGAAGACCGGCCGAAAGATGAGTGCGAAACCTGCTGCATCAAGTATCCGCAGGGACGTCGCGTTGATTCTCAGGAAAACCAGCAGGTGTTCGTGCTCAACGGCATTCAGACCATGAGCGGCTACGTCTACAACCTGGGCAATGAACTTGCTTCCATGCACGGGCTGGTGGACATGGTGCGGCTTTCGCCGATGGGGCATGAGACACTGGCAATGATAGACGCATTCCGGGCGAACGAGTCGGGCGCGGCGCCGCTGCCGCTGACCGAACAGAACGACTGCAACGGCTACTGGAAACGTCTCGCCGGGCTGGCGCTGCAGCCCTGAGAAAAGGCTCGCTTTGTTAACAACGTTCGGCGGTTTTTACTGCAGTATTAAAGTACAGCTTTCTGGCGGCTCGCTGGACAAATCCGCTCCGGCAGCCAGGCTGGAAGAAGACCTTCAATCTGATGACTATGCTGTAACAAAGTGAGCCGTTATGTCTGATAAATCTGTAGTGCCCTTCTCGGTGCTGGATCTCGCGCCGATCCCGCAGGGGTCCACCGCGCAGGACGCTTTTCGCCATTCGCTGGATTTAGCCCGCCTCGCTGAAAAGCGCGGTTATCACCGCTACTGGCTGGCGGAACACCACAATATGACCGGCATCGCCAGCGCCGCCACCTCGGTGCTGATAGGCTACCTGGCGGCGAATACCCAAACGCTGCGTCTGGGCTCCGGCGGCGTAATGTTGCCGAACCATGCGCCGCTGGTGATTGCCGAGCAGTTTGGCACGTTGAATGCGCTCTATCCGGGCCGCATCGAGCTGGGGCTGGGCCGCGCGCCAGGAAGCGACCAGCGCACCATGATGGCGCTGCGCCGCCATATGAGCGCCGATATCGATAACTTCCCACGGGATGTAAATGAGCTGGTGGAGTGGTTTGACGCCCGCGATCCGAACCCGGCTGTGCGTCCGGTGCCGGGCTATGGCTCGAAAATCCCCGTCTGGCTGCTGGGCTCAAGCCTTTACAGCGCACAGCTGGCGGCGCAAATGGGCTTGCCTTTCGCCTTCGCCTCGCACTTCGCGCCGGATATGCTCCTCCAGGCGCTGCACCTCTACCGCACTAACTTCAAACCTTCGGAGCGACTGGAAAAACCGTATGCCACCGTGTGCATTAACATTGTCGCCGCTGACAGCAACCGGGATGCGGAGTTTCTCTTCACTTCGATGCAGCAGGCCTTTGTGAAGCTGCGTCGCGGCGAAACAGGCCAGCTGCCGCCGCCGATTGAAAGCATGGATAGCGTCTGGAGCCCTGCCGAGCAGTACGGTGTGCAGCAGGCGCTCGGCATGTCGCTGGTGGGGGATAAAGCGAAAGTCCGCCACGGCCTGCTTTCCGTGCTGCGGGAGACCGAAGCGGACGAGATCATGGTCAACGGCCAGATCTTCGATCACGACGCGCGACTGCACTCGTTCGACCTGGCGATGCAGGTTCGCGAAGAGCTCCTGTAAAATGCAAAAGAGGCGGTTTCCCCGCCTCTTTTTTTACTGATAGACCGGCAGTAGATTAAAGCTTGAAAGCAGATGCACCATCGCATTGCCCACGCCGAACAGCAGGATAAGCATTATCATTCCCTTGCCGCCCCACACGCGAAAATGGGGACTGCCAAAACGCTTACGAGACGCGCTAGCAAGCAGCGCAGGCACAATAGCGGCCCAGACAGTCGCCGCCAGCCCCGCATAACCAATGGCATATAAAAAACCATTCGGCCAGATAAGTCCGCCCAGCATCGGCGGCGCGAAAGTCAGCAGCACCGTCTTAAAGCGCCCTCGCGGCGAATCATCGAAACCAAACAGATCCGCCAGATAGTCAAACAGCCCAAGCGTAACGCCCAGGAAAGAGCTGGCGACGGCAAAGTTAGAAAAAACAATCAGCAACAAGTCCAGCGAACGGCTGTGCAACACACCGCTTAACGCCCCGACCAGCACGTCGATATTGCCGCCCTGCTGCGCAATGGCGATAAACCCGGGACGCGGAATATTGCCCATTGTCGCCAGCAGCCAGACCACATAAAGCCCCAGCGCAATCAGCGTGCCGCCCGTCAGACAACGAACAATCGTGCGCGGATCTTTTCCATAATATTTCATCAGGCTGGGCACGTTGCCATGATAGCCGAACGAGGCCAGACAGAACGGCAGCGTCATCAGCAGATAGGGCGTGTAGCTGGCGTGCGCCTCGGCGGCATTAAACAGCACAGCAGGCTGAACGTGACCCAACAGGCTGCCGAACGTGAGAAAGAAAGTGATGACCTTGGCGGCAAGCACAATGGCCGTCATCCGGCTTACCGCGCGGGTCGACAGCCAGACGATAAACGCCACCGCCAGCGCGAACAAAAGCCCCGCCATCCGCGCCGGAAACGCTATCGCCATTTCACCCAGCGTATGCTGAATAATCGATCCGCTGGCGGAGATGTAAGCATAGGTGAGGATATAAAGCACGAAGGCGACCGAAGCGCCGTTGATGACGTTCCACCCTTTGCCCAGCAAGTCTTTGGTCATCGTGTCGAAGCTTGCCCCGATACGATAGTTAAGGTTCGCCTCAAGCAGCATCAGCCCGGAGTGCAGCATACAAAACCAGGTGAAGCCCAGCGCCAGCAGCGACCAGAAAAACCATGCGCCCGACATCACTACCGGCAAAGAAAACATGCCTGCGCCAATAATGGTGCCAGCGATGATAATAACGCCGCCCCAGATAGAGGGCGTGGCGCGCGTGGTAGCAAGAGTCGACATGGGTATTCCTGTAACTGAACGGCAAAATCGCATGCAGCATTGTACCAGTACATGAGTACGGAGCGGATAAAAAAAGCCCCGATCGTTTTGACCGGGGCTGTCTTATTTACTTTACGCTTTGTCAGCCGCGCTTAACGAGTGGCCTTATGCGTCGCCGAAACGACGGCGACCTGTGGTGGCGCCCTCTTCACGACGCGGACCGCGGCTGCCTTCACGACGCTCACCGCTGAAACGGCCGCCTTCGCGACGTTCACCGGCAAAACGGCTATTGCCGCCTTCGCGACGTTCGCCGCCAAAGCGACGGCCTTCACCGCGGCCGCCTTCACGACCTTCGCCGCCAAAGCTGCGACCGCCCGGACGACGTTCGCCGCGCGGTTGCGCATCGCCCATCAGCTGCATATTCATCGGCTTGTTGAGAATACGCGTGCGGGTGAAGTGCTGCAGAACCTCAGTCGGCATGCCTTTCGGCAGCTCGATAGTGGAGTGCGAAGCAAACAGCTTGATGTTACCGATGTAACGGCTGCTGATGTCGCCTTCGTTAGCGATAGCGCCAACAATATGACGAACTTCAACGCCATCATCGCGACCCACTTCAATGCGGTAGAGTTCCATTTCGCCAGCATCGCGACGCTCGCGTTTCGGACGGTCGCTACGTTCGCCACGCTCACCGCGTTCGCCACGGCGCTCGAAACGATCGTCACGCTCGCGGAATTCACGCTTAGGACGCATCGGTGCATCCGGCGGCAGGATCAGCGGACGTTCGCCCTGCGCCATTTTCAGCAGCGCAGCGGCCAGCGTTTCGATGTCCAGCTCTTCGCCTTCAGCGCTCGGCTGAATTTGCGCCAGCAGGCCACGGTACTGGTCCAGATCGCTGCTTTCCAGCTGCTGCTGAACTTTAGCGGCGAATTTTTCCAGGCGACGTTTGCCCAGCAGTTCTGCGTTCGGCAGTTCCACTTCCGGAATGGTCAGCTTCATGGTGCGCTCGATGTTGCGCAGCAGACGACGCTCGCGGTTCTCAACGAACAGCAGCGCGCGGCCAGCACGACCAGCACGACCGGTACGGCCGATACGGTGAACGTAAGATTCCGAATCCATCGGAATATCGTAGTTCACAACGAGGCTGATGCGCTCAACATCCAGACCGCGAGCAGCCACGTCGGTTGCGATCAGAATATCGAGACGGCCATCCTTCAGGCGCTCCAGCGTCTGCTCGCGCAGCGCCTGGTTCATGTCGCCGTTCAGCGCCGCGCTGTTGTAACCGCTGCGCTCCAGCGCTTCGGAAACTTCCAGCGTCGCGTTTTTAGTGCGCACGAAGATAATCGCCGCATCAAAATCTTCCGCTTCGAGGAAACGCACCAGCGCTTCGTTTTTACGCATGCCGTAAACAGACCAGTAGCTCTGGCTGATGTCCGGGCGCGTGGTGACGCTGGACTGAATGCGCACTTCCTGCGGCTCTTTCATGAAGCGACGGGTAATGCGACGGATAGCTTCCGGCATGGTGGCAGAGAACAGGGCGGTCTGATGACCTTCCGGGATCTCAGCCATAATGGTTTCAACGTCTTCGATGAAGCCCATGCGCAGCATTTCGTCAGCTTCATCCAGAACCAGACCGCTCAGGCGAGAGAGGTCCAGGGTACCGCGTTTGAGGTGGTCAAGCAGACGCCCCGGGGTACCGACAACAATCTGCGGTCCCTGACGCAGGGCGCGCAGCTGCACGTCGTAACGCTGGCCGCCATAGAGGGCCAGGACGTTTACGCCACGCATGTGTTTAGAGAATTCAGTCATAGCTTCCGCAACCTGAACAGCCAGTTCACGGGTCGGAGCCAGTACGAGGATCTGCGGCGCGCGCAGTTCCGGATCAATGTTGTTAAGCAGCGGCAGCGAGAACGCTGCGGTTTTGCCGCTACCGGTCTGGGCCATGCCCAGGACGTCACGACCAGAAAGCAGATGCGGAATACATTCTGCCTGGATCGGGGATGGTTTTTCGTAACCCAGATCGTTAAGGGCTTCAAGGATAGGAGCCTTCAGGCCCAGATCTGCAAAAGTGGTTTCGAATTCAGCCATGTAGTACGAGTGCCTCAATATCAATGGCGGCCAGTCTACATAACTCATCGTGAAATTGATCAGCAAATTTCATTGAAAAGTGTGAACCGGCTCAAAGTAGATGGTTTAACGGAACAAAAAAGCCCTCACCCGCGAAGGTGATGACATTAAAAAATGTTTGGGCTGATAGATGTCCGTCAGCTATTGCTGGTCCGATTCTGCCAGGTCTTCTTGCTCCTGGCCCAAGAGCGCTAATTCCAACAATGCATAACGGTGCTCAACGAAATTGTGTACGTTGTTAGCAACCGCTAACTTGAACAGTGCCGTGGCGCTGTCCTTATCCCCCAGACTTAGGTAGTACTTACCTAAATAGAAGTTGGTTTCACTGAGATGCTCAGCGAGCGAGGTGTTATCCGTTGCGTCTGCCTTCAGGCGCTCCATCAACGTCTTTTCGCTAATGGTGCCAAGGTAGAATTCGACGATGTTCCATCCCCACTGTTCTTTATCCGATTTATCCAGACGCTGTTGCAACGCGGCTTTAGCCTGTTTCTCATCCAGTTTGCTTTCAGCAAGGAAGAGCCACAGACTACGGAAAGGATCATTGGGATCGTCTTGATAAAACGCCAGCAGATCATCTTGCGCTAACCGGTAACGTCCGCCGTAATAGAGGGCGATACCGCGATTTAAATGCGCGTAGTTGTAAGTTGGATCAAGCTCAAGTACAGAATCAAACGCTTCATAGGCAGCATCAAAATTGCCTGCCTGCGTTAAATAAATGCCTAAGTAGTTGAATACTTCAGGCATATCCGGTCGGATAGCCAGCGCTTGCGAGAAATCGTTCCGCGCCAGTGCTCTCAAACCGAGACTATCATACAACACTCCGCGCTCATATAAAAGCTGTGCGCGTTCATCATCGGTTAAAGCCCGACTTGCGAGTATCTGTTCCATACGGGCCAGGATGACTTCTTGCTGCAATGTCGGTTGCAATGGCACCGCGAGGACTTCGCTCTTACGCCAGGCAGAGTTGCTGCATCCTGCCAGCGTTAGAGCTGTCGCAACGAAACACCAGCGCAAAAAAGGCTTCATTTCCTACTCCCGAAGACAACAATTGGATGAACGTCCTGTCCCCCGGCTGCAAACAAGGCGTCCTGCCCGGTAACAAACAGCTCTCCGCATCGCTGCGGAGAGCTAAATGGCAAACCTTATTCGGCTTCCGGCGCAGTCGGTGCTGCAGCGGCTTCCTGAGTCTGCTCAGTTGCTTCTTTAATGCTTAAACGAACACGGCCCTGACGGTCAACTTCCAGGACTTTAACCGGAACTTCCTGACCCATCTGCAGGTAGTCAGTCACTTTCTCAACACGCTTGTCTGCGATTTGAGAGATGTGTACCAGACCTTCTTTGCCGCCGCCGATTGCGACAAAAGCGCCAAAGTCGACGATACGGGTCACTTTACCGTTGTAGACGCGGCCCACTTCGATTTCAGCCGTGATCTCTTCAATACGACGAATAGCATGCTTCGCTTTTTCACCGTCAGTCGCTGCGATCTTCACGGTACCGTCATCTTCGATTTCGATGGTGGTGCCGGTCTCTTCAGTCAGCGCGCGAATCACAGAACCGCCCTTACCGATCACGTCTTTGATCTTGTCCGGGTTAATCTTAATAGTGTGAATACGCGGTGCGAACTGAGAGATATCGCCACGCGGCGCGTTGATTGCCTGTTCCATAACGCCGAGGATGTGCAGACGCGCGCCCTTAGCCTGGTTCAGAGCAACCTGCATGATCTCTTTCGTGATGCCTTCGATTTTGATATCCATCTGCAGCGCAGTGATACCTTCACGAGAGCCCGCTACTTTAAAGTCCATATCGCCAAGGTGGTCTTCATCGCCCAGGATGTCAGACAGCACGACAAAGTTGTCGCCTTCTTTCACCAGACCCATCGCGATGCCCGCAACGGCCGCTTTAATCGGCACGCCTGCGTCCATCAGCGCCAGAGAAGCGCCACACACGGAAGCCATGGAGGAAGAGCCGTTAGACTCGGTGATTTCAGACACTACGCGTACGGTATACGGGAAACGGTCCGCCGCAGGCATAACCGCCAGCACGCCGCGCTTCGCCAGACGACCGTGACCAATTTCACGACGCTTCGGTGAACCCACCATACCGGTTTCGCCCACGGAATACGGAGGGAAGTTGTAGTGGAACAGGAAGCGGTCGGTACGCTCGCCCATCAGCTCATCGATGTTCTGCGCGTCGCGCTCGGTACCCAGGGTTGCGGTAACCAAAGCCTGCGTTTCGCCACGGGTGAACAGCGCAGAGCCGTGAGTACGCGGCAGTACGCCAGTACGCACATCCAGGCCACGAATCATATCTTTTTCACGACCGTCGATACGCGGTTCGCCAGCCAGCACGCGAGAGCGCACAACGTTTTTCTCGATAGCGTGCAGGATGTCGCCCAGCTCGTTCTCGTCCAGCTGCTCGCCTTCCGGCTGCTCAGCCTGCAGCGTAGCGATAACGTCCGCTTTGATGGCGTCAATCTGGCCGTAACGTTCTTGCTTGTCGATGATGCGGTAAGCGTCGCTCAGACGCGACTCCGCCAGGGCTGCAACGCGCGCATTCAGCGCTTCGTTAGCCGCTTCCGGCTGCCAGTCCCAACGCGGTTTACCCGCTTCTTTCACCAGGTCATTGATGTTCTGAATCACAACCTGCTGCTGATCGTGGCCATATACCACCGCGCCCAGCATCTGGTCTTCGCTCAGCAGTTCAGCTTCGGATTCCACCATCAGCACGGCGCTTTCAGTACCGGCAACAACCAGATCCAGTTTGCTGGACTTCAGCTCTTCCTGGGTTGGGTTCAGCACATACTGATCGTTGATATAACCAACGCGAGCGGCGCCAATCGGGCCGTTGAACGGAATGCCGGAGAGCGACAGCGCGGCGGACGCGCCAATCATCGCCACGATGTCCGGGTTAACCTGCGGGTTAACAGAGACGACAGTCGCGATAACCTGAACTTCGTTAACGAACCCTTCCGGGAACAGCGGGCGAAGCGGGCGGTCAATCAGGCGCGCGATCAGCGTTTCGCCTTCGCTCGGACGACCTTCACGACGGAAGAAACCGCCAGGGATACGGCCTGCAGCGTAGGTGCGTTCCTGATAGTTGATGGTCAGCGGGAAGAAATCCTGACCGGGTTTGGCTTTTTTGGCACCGACAACGGTAACAAATACCGCGGTGTCGTCCATGCTCGCCATAACGGCAGCTGTCGCCTGGCGGGCCATCATACCGGTTTCAAGCGTGACGGTATGCTGACCATACTGGAATTTACGAACGATCGGATTAAGCAAAATTATACCCTTTCTTAATGAACAACAGCACGCCCAGGGCCGTGCTGATTATACCCGACCTTCTTTGCATCCTCGCGACTAATGACAACCCTAATCCGCCTTTGCGGATGAAGCCTCTCATTAGCCGCGCGAACCTCTGCAATGAAGATCATTCTTAGCAACAATACATTAGTTTCCAGAGAATTGCTGCCGCCTGGTCGAAAAAAGGGGCCGTAAAGGCCCCCTTTTCTGAAACTCGCAAGAATTAGCGACGCAGACCCAGACGCTCGATCAGCGCGGTGTAGCGTGCAACATCTTTACGTTTCAGGTAGTCGAGCAGTTTACGACGCTGAGAAACCATGCGCAGCAGACCACGACGGCTGTGGTGATCTTTTTTGTGCTCTGCAAAGTGGCCCTGCAGGTGGTTAATCTGTGCAGTCAGCAGAGCAACCTGAACTTCGGTAGAACCGCTGTCGTTAGCACCACGACCAAACTCAGAAACGATTTTAGCTTTAGCTTCAACGCTTAGAGACATTTTAAAACTCCAAAGTAAAAAGAATGAAAGGATGCCGATCTCTAATTCAGCAATCCCATGTTTAACGTCTGTAAATTGTTAACCAATTTGCACAACGTTAAGCGGCAATATTCTACTCGCCTCCCCTGCTTATCGCAAGGCAAGCCGAAATCCTACGCCGGATATTCAACCACCAGACGGCGCGGCGCTACACGGCCTTCAGCGTCAATTTCACCCATGCCGAGGAACTTACCTTCCTCGCCTTCGGTTACACGTACCAGACCTTCCTGCGGCGCGCCCGTTGTACGTACCGGATTACCATTCTTAAAGTAAACAGCTGACGTTAACGGGATGTTTACTACCGGATAATCGGCGGCAGGACTGTCCATCGGCATCAGCAGCGGGTCCAACAGTTCGGAAGCTGGAGCCCCCTGCGCCTCTGCCTGCTCGACCAGCGCTTTCAGTTGCTCGAGCGTAACCATCCGATCTATCGGATATTTGCTTACGGCCAGGCGGCGCAGAAAAATCACATGCGCGCCGCAGCCGAGCTTTTCGCCAAGATCATCAATGATTGTACGAATGTAAGTACCCTTCGAACAATGCACTTCCAGCTCCAGCTCATCCCCTTCGTGACGGATAAACAGCAGCTCATAGACGGTAATCGGACGCGGCTCGCGCGGCACTTCTATGCCCTGACGCGCATATTCATAAAGCGGCTTGCCCTGGTATTTTAGCGCCGAAAACATAGTGGGCACTTGCATCGTATCGCCACGATAGCTTTCCAGCGCGCTGGCGAGTTGTTCATCGCTGAACGTTACCGGCCGCACTTCCACCACGTTGCCATCAGCATCAGAGGTATCGGTACGCTGTCCAAGGCGAGCGATAACGCGATAACGCTTATCTGAATCGAGCAGATACTGGGAAAACTTCGTCGCCTCTCCGAGGCAAATCGGCAGCATGCCAGTCGCCAGCGGATCCAGCGCGCCAGTATGCCCGGCGCGGTTGGCGTTATAGATGCGCTTTACTTTTTGCAACGCGTCATTGGAGGAGAGCCCCTGCGGCTTATCCAGCAATAACACGCCATGAATATCACGGCCGCGACGACGAGGACGACTCATTACTCCTCCTTGTCGTCGTCCGAGTTAACACGACGCGCTTCGTCGTGCTTAACGACATTTGTCACCAGGTTGGACATGCGCATGCCCTCAACCAGCGAGTTGTCGTAGAAGAAAGTCAGTTCCGGCACGATGCGCAGACGCATAGCTTTACCCAGCAGCGTGCGAATAAAGCCGGAAGCGTCCTGCAACGCTTTAATACCCGCTTTAATAGCGGCTTCATCTTTATCGTTGAGGAAGGTGACATAGACCTTGGCATAAGCCAGATCGCGGGAGACTTCCACTCCGGAAACGGTCGTCATCAGGCCCAGGCGCGGATCTTTGATTTCACGTTGCAGGATAATGGCTATCTCTTTTTGCATCTCCTGCGCTACGCGCTGCGGGCGGCCAAATTCTTTTGCCATAGTTAATTCTCCAGACAAAGCGGGGGGCACCTGGCCCCCCTGATAATGCTGTTGCGCGGTCGCTATCAGGCGATGGTGCGCTGGATCTCAATGACTTCGAAGACTTCGATCATGTCGCCAGTGCGGACATCGTTGTAGTTCTTAACGCCGATACCACATTCCATACCGTTACGGACTTCGTTGACGTCATCTTTGAAGCGGCGCAGGGATTCCAGCTCGCCTTCATAGATAACCACGTTGTCGCGCAGTACGCGGATTGGGTTGTGACGTTTAACCACGCCCTCGGTAACCATACAGCCGGCGATCGCCCCGAATTTCGGTGATTTAAAGACATCACGCACTTCGGCCAGACCGATAATCTGCTGTTTGAGTTCCGGAGAGAGCATGCCGCTCATCGCCGCTTTCACTTCGTCGATCAGGTTATAGATGACGGAGTAGTAACGCAGATCCAGGCTTTCCGCTTCAATCACGCGGCGGGCAGACGCATCGGCACGCACGTTAAAACCAACCAGAATAGCGTTTGACGCAGCGGCCAGAGTGGCGTCGGTTTCGGTGATGCCACCTACGCCGGAGCCGACAATTTTCACTTTCACTTCGTCGGTGGAAAGTTTCAGCAGCGAGTCGGAGATAGCTTCCACAGAACCCTGAACGTCGGCTTTCAGCACGATGTTCACTTCAGACACTTCGCCTTCAGTCATGTTGGCGAACATGTTTTCCAGTTTGGATTTCTGCTGACGCGCCAGCTTAACTTCGCGGAATTTGCCCTGACGATACAGCGCAACTTCACGTGCTTTCTTCTCGTCGCGAACGACGGTGACTTCATCACCCGCCGCCGGAACGCCGGAAAGGCCCAGGATTTCCACCGGAATGGACGGACCCGCTTCCTGCACTTCCTGGCCTAATTCGTCGCGCATCGCACGCACGCGGCCGTATTCGAAGCCACACAGCACGATATCGCCACGGTTCAGCGTGCCTTCGCGAACCAGAACGGTAGCAACCGGACCACGACCTTTGTCGAGGAAAGATTCGATAACGACGCCGCTCGCCATGCCTTTACGCACGGCTTTCAGTTCCAGCACTTCCGCCTGCAGCAGGATAGCATTCAGCAGGTCGTCAATACCGGTACCCGCTTTCGCAGAAACGTGTACGAACTGGCAATCGCCGCCCCATTCTTCCGGAATGATACCGTGCTGGGAAAGTTCGTTTTTAACGCGGTCCGGATCGGCTTCCGGCTTATCGATTTTGTTTACCGCAACCACTACCGGCACCTGCGCCGCTTTCGCGTGCTGGATAGCTTCGATAGTCTGCGGCATTACGCCGTCGTCTGCCGCCACAACCAGCACAACGATATCCGTTGCCTGCGCACCACGCGCACGCATCGCGGTAAACGCGGCGTGGCCCGGGGTATCCAGGAAGGTGATCATGCCGTTGTCGGTCTGTACATGGTACGCACCGATGTGCTGGGTAATGCCGCCCGCTTCGCCAGACGCCACTTTAGTAGAGCGGATGTAGTCAAGCAGAGAGGTTTTACCGTGGTCAACGTGACCCATAATGGTCACAACCGGCGCACGCGGCTCAGCCTGAGCCCCAGTATCGCGGTCGCTCATTACCGCTTCTTCCAGTTCGTTTTCACGACGCAGGATAACTTTGTGCCCCATCTCTTCAGCAACCAGCTGCGCGGTTTCCTGATCGATAACCTGGTTGATGGTCGCCATGGCGCCCAGCTTCATCATCGCTTTGATGACCTGAGAGCCTTTCACCGCCATTTTGTTCGCCAGTTCGGCAACGGTGATGGTTTCGCCAATCACAACGTCACGGTTAACAGCCTGCGCAGGTTTCTGGAAACCTTGCTGCAGAGAGCTGCCTTTACGCTGTTTTCCGCCTTTACCGCCGCGAACTGCTGCACGCGCTTCTTCACGATCGGCTTTAGATTCGGAATGTTTGTTGCCTTTCTTCGGGCGCGGCGCTTTAGCAGTGCGACCACGACCGCGACCACCTTCTACTTCACGGTCATTATCATCTTCAGCCTGGCGAGCATGCTGTGACGTAGTGACGTGATAGTCGCTGGTATCTTCCGGCTCGCTGGACTCTTCCCAACGATTGGCATTCTCTTCCGCCATGCGACGTGCCTCTTCTGCTACGCGACGGGCGTTTTCTTCGAGTTTACGACGCGCCTCTTCCTCAGCTTTACGCTTAAGCTCAAGGGCTTCCGCTTCACGGCGGGCTTTTTCCGCCTGAGCGCTTTTGGTCACTTCGTCAGATTGTTGATTGCTCACTTTGCTCGTTTCCGCAGCTTCGCGTTTCGCCTTATCAGCAGTTTCGCGTTTAGCCTGTTCTTCAGCTTCGCGCTTCGCTTTTTCGGCGGCTTCACGCTTCGCTTTTTCCTCTGCCTCACGTTTGGCAGCTTCCTCTGCTTCACGACGGGCATTCTCTTCCGCCTCACGCTTCGCCTGTTCTTCCGCGGCGAGACGTTCAGCCTCCAGCGGATCACGTTTTACAAAGGTGCGTTTTTTGCGGACTTCGATCTGTACCGATTTACTTTTCCCACCGGTACCCTGAATATTTAGTGTACTGCGCGTTTTGCGCTGCAACGTCAATTTATCTGGCCCTGAACCATGTTCGCGGTTCAGGTGCGCCAGTAAAGTTTGTTTCTCTTGCGCTGTCACAGAATCATCAGCCGACTTCGGGATCCCTGCATCAGCGAATTGCTGTACCAGGCGGTCCACGGAGGTCTGAATCTCTGCGGCCAGCGCTTTTACGGTTACATCAGTCATGCTGTTCCTTCCTGCTACAGTTTATTACGCTTCGTCGCCAAACCAGCAAATATTACGGGCCGCCATGATAAGCTCACCGGCTTTCTCATCGCTCAGGCCTTCAATATCAGCCAGATCGTCCACGCCCTGGTCGGCGAGGTCTTCCAGCGTACAAACACCGCGTGCGGCCAGTTTATAGGCCAAAGTGCGATCCATACCTTCCAGGTTCAGCAGATCTTCGCTTGGTTTGTTGTCGCCGAGGCTCTCTTCCTGCGCAAGCGCCAGGGTAGTGAGCGCATTTTTGGCGCGTTCGCGTAAAGCTTCCACGGTATCCTCGTCGAGGCCGTCGATTTCCAGCAGCTCTTTCATCGGCACATAAGCCAGTTCTTCGAGCGTGGAGAAACCTTCTTCCACCAGGACGGTCGCGAAATCTTCGTCGATATCGAGGTAACGGGTAAACGTATCAATCGCCGCATGGGCTTCCGCCTGGTGCTTAGCCTGCAGATCTTCAACGGTCATAACGTTGAGTTCCCAGCCGCTCAGCTGAGAAGCCAGACGCACGTTCTGACCGTTACGACCGATAGCCTGCGCCAGGTTGCCCGCTTCTACAGCGATATCCATGGTGTGCTTGTCTTCATCAACCACAATAGAAGCGACATCGGCTGGCGCCATCGCGTTAATCACGAATTGAGCCGGGTTATCGTCCCACAGCACGATATCGATACGTTCGCCGCCAAGCTCCGTGGAAACCGCCTGAACGCGCGCGCCACGCATACCTACGCAAGCGCCAACCGGGTCGATACGCTTGTCGTTGGTTTTTACTGCGATTTTGGCGCGGGAACCCGGATCGCGGGCAGCGGCTTTAATCTCGATAACTTCTTCGCCGATTTCTGGCACTTCGATACGGAAAAGCTCAATCAGCATTTCCGGCTTGGCGCGGGTCACGAAAAGCTGCGCGCCGCGCGCTTCCGGACGAACGGCGTAAAGCACGCCGCGTACACGGTCGCCCGGACGGAAGTTTTCACGCGGCAGCATATCTTCACGCAGGATAACCGCTTCAGCGTTGCTACCCAGATCGAGAGTAATGTTGTCGCGATTTACTTTCTTAACCACGCCGGTGATGATTTCGCCTTCGTGCTCGCGGAACTGATCCACCACCATCGCGCGTTCCGCTTCACGGACTTTCTGAACGATAACTTGCTTGGCGGTCTGAGTAGTAATGCGGTCAAAAGTCACAGATTCAATCTGGTCTTCCACATAATCGCCGACATTCAGGCTCGGATCTTCAAAACGCGCAGCTTCCAGCGTGATTTCGCGGGTCGGCTGGGTCACTTCTTCTACAATTACCCAACGACGAAAAGTGTCGAAATCACCGCTTTTGCGATCGATGCTTACGCGCACATCAATCTCTTGCTCATATTTTTTCTTGGTTGCCGTGGCCAGGGCACTTTCCAGCGCTTCAAAAATTTTTTCGCGCGGAACCGCTTTTTCGTTAGAAACTGCTTCTACAACAGCCAAAATCTCTTTGTTCATCGGGGGCCTTCGCCTCAATCCAGACTATTAAAAGTGGGGAACCAGGTTCGCTTTCTGAATATTGCTCAGCGCGAACACTTCATCTTTGCCTTCGACCGTTACGGTAATCATCTCGCCATCTACGGCTTTGATGATGCCCTGCCATTTACGACGGTTCTGAACCGCCATGCGCAGTACAAGCGTGGCTTCTTCGCCAATATAACGGGTGTAGTGTTCGGCAGTGAACAACGGACGCTCGAGACCCGGCGAGGAGACTTCCAGGTTGTAAGCTACCGTGATGGGGTCTTCCACATCCAGTACGGCGCTTACCTGGTGGCTGACATCAGCACAATCGTCAACAGTGATGCCATCTTCACTATCAATATAGATGCGCAGCGTCGATGTGCGACCGCGAATAAATTCGATGCCGACGAGTTCATAGCCCAGCGCTTCCACTGGTGCCGTAATCATCTCTGTTAATTTTTGCTCTAATGTGGACAAGCCCACCCCCAAGACATAAAAAAAGGGCCTATAGCCCAGTTATTCTTTAGTCAGATAACAAAAAACCCCGATAAATCGGGGCTTTTAATAACTGAACCCTGTAAACCGCAACTGCGGCCCGGACTACCTTCCGGAGAATTTTTTTCAAAAACGGAAGTGAAGAAGTATAGCTTCTCCAGAGGATATTTGAAAAACAACTCTCAGGGAAAGTGGTTGCGGGGGCCGGATTTGAACCGACGACCTTCGGGTTATGAGCCCGACGAGCTACCAGGCTGCTCCACCCCGCGTCCGTCATACTTCTTCACATTGTCGCGCACGGCGCGTTATTGGTTGCGGGGGCCGGATTTGAACCGACGACCTTCGGGTTATGAGCCCGACGAGCTACCAGGCTGCTCCACCCCGCGTCCGAAAACGTGGCAAATACTACGCCTATTACGTGAAAAAAGCAAATTTTGCTGGGATTTGGTACCGAGGACGGGACTTGAACCCGTAAGCCCAATCGGGCACTACCACCTCAAGGTAGCGTGTCTACCAATTCCACCACCTCGGCACTATGTGCGCAGCTCTCTGTTTACTGCGCGAAGCTGACAAATTAACGCGGGATATCGCTGCTCGGCTGAGCCGGTGCGGTTTGCTGAGTCTGCTCAGTTTTTGCTGGCTGGCTCAGGTTTTCCCACTCGCTTCCTTTATTGGTTTTGTTGCTGTTAATGTTACCCAGTACCAGGCTGATGATGAAGAACAGCGTCGCCAGAATAGCTGTCATACGGGTCATGAAGTTACCAGAACCACTTGAACCGAACAGCGTGGCGGAAGCGCCTGCACCAAAGGAGGCTCCCATATCAGCGCCTTTACCTTGTTGCAGCATAATCAGACCAACCAGGGCCAGCGCTACAATAAGGAAAACTACCAAAAGAGCTTCGTACATAATCAACCTGTTCCTTGCGGGGTAACCGCAGCCAATTGCTTCAAACCAATAACGCGGAGGTCTTTGTCATTCCCTCCTGAAGCGGGTGTGAATACTAACGAAAGCGAATGACCTGTGCAAGGGCATTTTTTTGTTATTGAATCAACTGCGGAAAAAAACGGCAAAAGCGCTGTAATTGAACAAGAAAAAGACGGCCGAAGCCGTCTTTTTAACCGTTTAGCGCGTTACGCCGCTTTTACAGCATCGGCGATGCGGTGGGCAAATTCAGTCACTTGTTCTTCGTTTTCGCCTTCCACCATGACGCGGATAAGCGGTTCGGTGCCGGATTTACGAAGCAGCACACGCCCACGATTGCCAAGAGTAGACTCAACATCAGCAGTAATGGCTTTAACGCGTTCATGTTCCAGCGGATCGCCGCTGCCTGCCGTAAAGCGTACGTTGACCAATACTTGCGGGAAGAGCTTCATGCCGCTGCAAAGATCCTGCAGGTTCATGTGATTACGCGCCATTGCCGTCAATACCTGCAGCGCCGCCACAATGCCGTCGCCGGTAGTGGTTTTATCCAGCAGAATAACGTGGCCGGAGTTTTCAGCGCCGATGCGCCAGCCTTTTTCCTGCATTTTTTCGAGCACGTAGCGGTCGCCTACTTTGGCACGCGCAAACGGGATGCCAAGCTGCTTCAGCGCAACCTCAAGCCCCATATTGCTCATCAGCGTGCCTACCACGCCGCCGCGAAGTTGCCCCTGACGCAGCCCTTCGCGGGCAATGATATAAAGGATTTGGTCGCCATCAACCTTATTACCAGCATGGTCAACCATAATGACACGGTCGCCATCGCCGTCAAAGGCGATGCCAAGATGCGCTTTTTCTGCAATCACCTTTTCCTGCAGCAAGCGCACATCTGTTGCGCCGCATTTTTCGTTGATATTCACGCCATCGGGCTCGCAGCCAATAGTAATGACCTGAGCACCCAACTCGCGAAAGACATTCGGCGCAATGTGATAAGTCGCGCCGTTCGCACAGTCCACCACAATTTTCAGATCGTTCAGGTTCAGTTCGTTCGGGAACGTCGCCTTACAAAATTCAATATAGCGCCCCGCCGCATCCACGATACGGCTGGCTTTACCCAACTCGGCGGAATCGACGCAGCTGATCTCTTTTTCCATCTCCGCTTCGATAGCTTCTTCTACTTCATCCGGCAGCTTAGTGCCGTCGATAGAGAAGAATTTAATGCCGTTATCATAGAAGGGGTTATGCGAGGCAGAAATAACGATACCCGCCTCTGCACGAAAGGTGCGGGTCAGATAGGCCACTGCAGGCGTTGGCATTGGGCCGGTAAAAGAGGCGGATAAGCCCGCCGCGGCAAGCCCGGCTTCCAGTGCGGACTCCAGCATATAGCCAGAGATGCGTGTATCTTTACCAATAATGACTTTCTTCGAGCCGTGACGCGCCAGCACTTTTCCGGCAGCCCAACCCAGTTTCAGAACAAAATCCGGCGTAATCGGCGCGTCGCCCACGCGGCCACGGATACCATCAGTTCCAAAATATTTACGGTTACTCATAGCGTTTCTTATCCTTCGCTGAAAGTGTAGCTTCTACCACGCGCATCGCTTCCACGGTTTCTTTCACATCGTGAACTCTCACGATTTGTGCGCCCTGCATCGCCGCGATGACTGCACACGCAAGGCTGCCGGAAAGCCGCTGATCGGGTCCGACATTAAGCAATTGACCCACCATACTTTTACGCGACATTCCCACCAACAGCGGTAACCCAAAGTGATGAAATTCACCGAGTCGGGCAAGAAGCTCGTAGTTATGGGTGAGATTTTTACCGAAACCGAACCCCGGGTCGAGCAGGATTTTATCGCGTGTGATCCCAGCCGCCTCGCAGCGAGCAATATGTTGTTGGAAAAACTGTTCTACATCCGCAAACACATCTTCGTAATGCGGTGCCTGCTGCATAGTTTTTGGCTGCCCCTGCATATGCATCAGGCAAACCGGCAAACCTGTCTTTGCGGCGGCCTCGAGCGCGCCGGGCTCCTGAAGTGAGCGGATATCATTAATAATGTGAGCACCTACTCTCGCGGCTTCACTGATCACTTCAGGTTTAGAGGTATCGACAGATATCCAGATTTCAAACCGCTGCGCCAGCGCCTCAACCACCGGAATCACGCGAGCAAGCTCTTCTTCCACACTCACTTCCGCCGCCCCAGGCCGCGTTGACTCGCCCCCCACGTCAATAATAGTCGCGCCGGCGTTAATCATAGCGTTGGCATGCTTTACCGCTTCCACCAGCGTATTGTGCTGTCCGCCGTCAGAAAAGGAGTCTGGCGTAACGTTAAGGATGCCCATGACATGAGGATGTGAGAGATCGAGGGTTGAACCCTGAGCGAAGAGTTTCATTGCTGGTCCCTTGAGACTAGAGGTTTACAAAAACGAAAACCCCGGACAAGCCGGGGTTTTAATTTACTGCGACAGCGCGTGTCTAACCACTTACTTATCGCCGAATTGTTCAGACATCGTGTTGCCTGGGTTCGGGGTACGAGGCTCATCAACTGGACGCGGCGCGCGAGGCGTACCGCTGCTGTCGTTATTATTAGCGCCTGGATCTTCCCAGCCCGCTGGCGGACGCACGTCACGGCGCGCCATCAGGTCGTCAATCTGCGGTGCGTCGATGGTTTCATACTTCATCAGCGCATCTTTCATGGCGTGCAGGATATCCATGTTATCGTTCAGGATCTGACGCGCGCGATTGTAGTTACGTTCAATCAGCGCTTTCACTTCCTGGTCGATGATCCGCGCCGTTTCATCGGACATATGTTTAGCTTTCGCCACGCTGCGGCCGAGGAACACCTCACCTTCTTCTTCCGCATAAAGCAGCGGACCGAGTTTGTCCGAGAAGCCCCATTGCGTAACCATGTTACGCGCCAGGTTGGTCGCAACCTTAATGTCGTTAGAGGCACCCGTAGAGACATGCTCAGCGCCGTAAATAATCTCTTCTGCAAGACGGCCGCCGTACAGGGTAGAGATCTGGCTTTCCAGTTTCTGCCGGCTGGCGCTGATAGCGTCGCCTTCAGGCAGGAAGAAAGTCACGCCCAGCGCGCGGCCACGAGGGATAATCGTGACTTTATGCACCGGATCATGTTCTGGCACCAGGCGGCCAATAATGGCATGACCGGCTTCGTGATACGCGGTTGACTCTTTCTGCGCTTCCGTCATCACCATGGAGCGACGTTCAGCGCCCATCATGATTTTGTCTTTCGCTTTCTCGAACTCAACCATCGAAACAACACGCTTATTGCCGCGTGCGGCAAACAGTGCAGCTTCGTTCACGAGGTTCGCCAGATCCGCACCGGAGAAACCAGGCGTACCACGCGCGATGATCGCGGCATCGATATCCGGCGCCAGCGGCACGCGACGCATATGCACTTTCAGGATCTGTTCGCGACCACGTACGTCCGGCAAACCAACCACAACCTGACGGTCGAAACGGCCGGGGCGCAGCAGCGCCGGATCCAGCACGTCCGGACGGTTAGTCGCGGCGATAACGATAATGCCCTCGTTGCCTTCAAAGCCGTCCATTTCTACCAGCATCTGGTTCAGCGTCTGTTCACGTTCGTCGTGACCACCGCCAAGACCTGCGCCACGCTGGCGACCTACGGCGTCGATTTCATCGATAAAGATGATGCACGGCGCGGCTTTTTTAGCCTGCTCGAACATATCGCGGACGCGGGAAGCACCCACACCCACAAACATTTCAACGAAGTCAGAGCCGGAAATCGTGAAGAAAGGCACTTTGGCTTCACCAGCGATAGCTTTCGCCAGCAAGGTTTTACCGGTACCCGGCGGGCCCACCATCAGCACGCCTTTTGGAATTTTACCGCCCAGCTTCTGGAAACGACTCGGCTCGCGCAGGTATTCCACCAGTTCGCCCACTTCCTCTTTCGCCTCATCGCAACCTGCAACGTCTGCGAAAGTGGTTTTAATCTGATCTTCCGTCAGCATGCGCGCCTTGCTCTTACCGAACGACATGGCGCCCTTGCCACCGCCGCCCTGCATCTGACGCATGAAGAATATCCAGACCCCAATCAGCAGAAGCATCGGGAACCAGGAGATGAAGATAGAAGCCAGCAGGCTCGGCTCTTCAGGCGGTTCGCCAACCACTTTAACGTTTTTAGTCAGGAGGTTATCAAGCAGCTTGGGATCGTTTACAGGAATGTAAGTCGTGTATCGGTTACTATCTTTCTTGGTAACGTTGATTTCACGTCCGTTGATACGCGCTTCGCGAACCTGGTCCTGATTCACTTCTTGCAGGAAGGTAGAGTAATCCACCCTACGGCCATTCGACTCGCTGGGCCCAAAGCTCTGGAATACTGACATCAGCACAACTGCGATGACCAGCCAGAGTATTAGGTTTTTCGCCATGTCACTCAAGGGATTAACCTCATATTACAACTGTGTTAACAAACAGCGTCAGGGTACTATAGTTTACGCCCGGTCGCTACAATGTACACTTCACGTGAACGGGCACGAGAAGAGTCCGGTTTACGAACTTTAACCTTCGTAAACAGGGAGCGAATTTCCCGCAGGTACTCATCGAAACCTTCGCCCTGAAACACCTTCACAACAAAACTTCCGCCCGGTGCCAATACATCCCGACACATTTCGAGCGCCAACTCCACCAGATACATAGCGCGGGGAATATCGACAGCCGGCGTTCCGCTCATGTTCGGTGCCATATCTGACATGACAACCTGTACTTTATTGTCACCTACACGCTCCAGCAGCGCTTTCATGACTAATTCATCACGAAAATCGCCCTGAAGGAAGTCCACACCAACAATAGGATCCATAGGTAAAAGATCGCAGGCGATGATGCGGCCCGTGCCACCGATTTGCGTCACCACATACTGTGACCAGCCACCGGGAGCTGCGCCAAGATCGACGACTGTCATTCCTGGCTTAAAAATCTTGTCACTCTGCTGTATTTCATCAAGTTTAAACCAGGCTCGGGAACGCAACCCTTTTTTCTGAGCCTGTTGAACATATTTATCGCTAAAGTGTTCCTGAAGCCAGCGACTGGAGCTGGCAGAACGCTTTTTACCTGTCATTTCACATTCCATCCGGGTTCATCGTGAGCCGCAGGCTCAAAAACCCACGTTGCCATTTGGCGATATTTGGGAGATGGCGGTAGAATGAACCGTTTTCAATCCCAACGTAAGCAAAAAATACGATGAATCTGAGTACTAAACAAAAACAGCACCTGAAAGGGTTAGCCCATCCGCTCAAGCCAGTAGTCATGCTTGGCAACAATGGTTTAACCGAGGGGGTGCTGGCCGAGATTGAACAAGCGCTTGAGCACCATGAGTTAATCAAGGTGAAAATCGCCACTGAAGATCGCGAAACCAAAACCTTGATCGTGGAAGCCATCGTGCGTGAAACCGGCGCCTGTAATGTACAGGTCATCGGTAAAACGCTGGTGCTTTATCGCCCGACTGCGGAACGTAAAATTTCACTGCCGCGCTAAAAAGTTATTTTTGCTGAAAAAGTAAGCGAAAATAGTTTTTTTTGAAGGCGAACGAGCAAAATGCCATGCTCCGTTTGTTGATAAAAGGCCGCTTTGCGGCCTTTTTCCTTTCTTTACAATGCTTCGCTTTTTCTGAGCGTAGCAGAAATCAAAGGTACTCTACCTTCACGATTTCAAATTCAACCTGGCCGCCAGGGGTGTTGATCACCACCACATCGTCCAGCTCTTTGCCTACCAGACCGCGTGCGATTGGCGAGTTCACAGAAATCAGGTTCTGTTTGAAATCCGCCTCATCATCGCCAACGATGCGATAGGTTTGTTCTTCATCGTTATCAAGGTTAAGCACGGTTACCGTCGAGCCAAAAATTACGCGCCCATTGTTTGGCATCTTCGTGATATCGATTACCTGTGCATTCGAGAGCTTGGCTTCAATATCCTTGATGCGCCCTTCGCAGAACCCCTGCTGTTCACGCGCGGCGTGATATTCAGCGTTCTCTTTCAAATCGCCATGTTCACGCGCTTCGGCGATAGCAGCGATGATTTCAGGGCGGCGAACCGATTTCAGAAAATCCAGCTCTTCGCGCAATTTTTCAGCGCCACGTAAGGTCATCGGAATAGGTTGCATTTGTTATACCTCTCACTGTCCTGTTCGAAACGGTCACAGCCCGCTCCGGCTGCACGTCAGCCCGGCAGATCCTGCTTTTCCCGGGCGAGAAACAAAAGAAAACTGACCCGGAGACAAAGCTCCAGGTCAGCATCAGTTTTGCAATTTGATACGTATTTTAACCTGAAGTTCCCTGGGGGTCATCGTTTACTTTCCAGGGCGAAGCGCCTTAGTATGGCGGCACGTTTTCAGGTTGTAACCGCGAGATTATGCGATTTTCCAGATTTGTTATCGGATTAACCACAAGTGTAGCGTTGAATGCCAGTGCCGCCAATGTAGAAGAATATATCAATCAGTTACCCGCTGGCGCGAATCTCGCCCTGATGGTGCAGAAAATCGGCGCATCCGCCCCGCAGATTGATTATCACAGCCAACAGATGGCATTGCCGGCCAGTACGCAAAAGGTGATCACTGCGCTGGCGGCCTTGCTACAGCTGGGCCCGGACTATCGTTTTACCACGACGCTTGAAAGCCGCGGCGAGGTAGATAGTGGCGTGCTGAAAGGCGATCTTATCGCGCGGTTTGATGGCGATCCGACATTCAAACGTCAGGATCTTCGTAATATGGTGGCGGCGCTGAAGCGCGCTGGCATACAAAAAATCGAAGGCAATGTCCTGATCGATACCTCGGTTTTTGCGAGTCATGACAAGGCGCCTGGTTGGCCGTGGAATGACATGACGCAGTGCTTCAGCGCGCCGCCCGCCGCCGCGATTGTCGATCGCAACTGTTTTTCGGTTTCGCTCTACAGCGCCCCGAAAGCTAACGATCTTGCTTTCATCCGTATCGCCTCTTATTACCCCGTGACGATGTTCAGCCAGGTGCGCACTCTGCCCCGCGGCTCATCTGACGCGCAATACTGCGAACTGGATGTCGTGCCGGGCGATCTTAACCGTTACACGCTGACAGGTTGTATGGTGCAGCGCGCAGACCCGCTGCCGCTTGCTTTCGCTATTCAGGATGGCGCCAGTTATGCCGGCGCTATTTTGAAGGCGGAACTGAAGGAAGCGGGCATCAGCTATAGCGGCACGCTGCTCAGACAAACGCTGGCAAATCAGCCAGGAACGGTGCTTGCCAGCAAACAATCCGCGCCGCTGCATGACTTGCTCAGGATCATGCTCAAAAAGTCAGACAACATGATTGCCGACACGGTGTTTCGCACCATTGGCCGTAACTTTTACGGGGTACAAGGCACCTGGCGCGCAGGAGCGGATGCCGTGCGCCAGATCCTGCGTCAGAAAGCCGGCGTCGATTTAGGCAACAGTATCGTAGTGGATGGCTCTGGTTTGTCTCGCCATAATCTTATTTCGCCAGCCACCATGATGCAGGCGCTACAATATATTGCTCAGAACGACAGCCAGCTTAACTTTATCTCCATGCTGCCACTGGCGGGCCATGATGGCTCGCTGCAATACCGGGCTGGCCTGCACGAAGCTGGCGTTGACGGTAAAGTTTCAGCCAAGACGGGTTCGCTGCAAGGGGTTTACAACCTGGCAGGTTTCATTACCACCGCCAGCGGTCAGCGTATGGCTTTCATCCAGTACCTTTCCGGGTACGCCGTGGAGCCAGCCGACCAGCGTACGCGTCGCGTGCCTCTGGCGCGCTTCGAGAGTCGTCTCTACAGGGATATTTATCAGAACAATTAATTTATGAATCTGCTGATAGTTGAAGATGATTTGCCGTTGCAGGAAAGCATGGCACAGGCGTTTGTGGCCGAGGGTGACCAACCTGTCTGCACGGCGTCCGCCGCTGAAGCGGATATGCTGGTGCAGCAGCACGTTTACGGGCTGATTATCCTCGACCTGAGTTTGCCGGACAGGGATGGGATTGCCCTGCTTGCTCAGTGGCGACGTAGCGGAGTTCGCTCCCCTGTGTTGATCCTCACGGAACAAGGCGCACTGGCGGAACGTGTCTATGGCCTGGACGCGGGCGCGGACGACTATCTGACGAAACCTTTTGAACATGATGAGTTGTGGGCCCGGGTACAGTCAATTTTACGGCGCTATCCGGCGCAAACCGAAACCGTTACGCAACCAGCCCTATCTTCACGCAGCGAAGGATTAACGCTGAACCCGCAAACGCAGGAGGTTCTCTTTAAAACGCAGCCTGTCGACGTTACGCCGCTTGAATATGCGTTGCTGGCGCGACTGACAGCTCTACCGGGCGAAACCGTCAGCCGCGAAAACCTGCTGGAAGAGATGTACTGTCAGGATGAGGCGGGCTCTAATGCACTGGAAGTGCATATTCATAATTTGCGTCGCAAGCTTGGCAAAACGGCCATTAAAACCGTGCGTGGCGTGGGTTACAGGCTGGATATAGAAAACTAGCGCAGGGCTTGCTTGCGCCGGACGAGTTCAGCCACACCTCATAAAAAAGCCGGGATATCCCGGCTTTTCTTTAACGTTTGTAGATAAACTCAACGCCTTCGTCGTCGTCTTCATCCCAGTCGTCATCCCACTCTTCTTCAGCTTCTTCTTCTATCTCTTCAAGCTGCTGACGGTGGTAATCGTCCCACATGAATTCGACTTTCTCTGGCTGCTTCGCCTCTTCTTCCTGCTTGATCGGGTTCTCAATGATGAAATGCATCACATCCCAGCAGAGATCTTTCACGCCAAGCTGGCTTGCAGCCGAGATAAGGTAGTATTTCCCTTCCCAACCCAGCGCTTGTGCGATAGCTTTCGCACGCGCTTCCGCTTCTTCGCGATCCAGCAGGTCAATCTTGTTGAATACCAGCCAACGCGGCTTTTTCGCCAGGCTTTCGCTGTACTTTTCCAGCTCGCTAATAATAATGCGGGCGTTTTCGATCGGGTCTGATTCATCAACAGGCGCCAGATCGATAAGGTGCAGCAACACGCGGCAGCGCTCAAGATGCTTGAGGAAGCGGATACCCAGGCCAGCGCCTTCCGCGGCGCCTTCAATGAGGCCCGGGATATCAGCAACAACAAAGCTTTTCTCGTTATCCATGCGCACCACGCCAAGGCTCGGCACCAGGGTGGTAAACGGATAGTCTGCGACTTTCGGTTTGGCTGCGGAAACCGCGCGGATGAAGGTTGATTTGCCTGCGTTAGGCAGACCCAACATGCCGACATCCGCCAGCAGCATCAGCTCAAGCTGCAAGTCACGCTTTTCACCCGGCGTACCCATCGTTTTTTGACGCGGCGTACGGTTAACCGATGATTTAAAGCGCGTGTTGCCAAGGCCATGCCAGCCGCCTTTGGCCACCATCAGGCGCTGACCGTGCTTAGTCATATCGCCCATGGTTTCGCCAGTGCCCTGATCGATAACGCGCGTGCCGACCGGGACTTTGATGGTGACATCTTTCCCACGCTTGCCGGTACAGTCACGGCTCTGGCCGTTCTGCCCGCGTTCGGCGCGGAATGATTTCTCAAAACGGTAGTCGATAAGCGTGTTGAGGTTTTCGTCCGCTTCCAGCCATACGTCGCCGCCATCGCCGCCATCGCCGCCATCCGGCCCGCCTTTAGGTATATATTTTTCGCGACGGAAGCTCACACAGCCGTTGCCGCCATCGCCTGCTACGACCAGAATCGTTGCTTCATCAACAAACTTCATTTTACTTCTCCGTAAATCATTCGCCCGAACGGGGTAGCGTCGCTACCGCTTCGTTTTTGCGCCACCGTCCCCAGAGACGGTGACCGATGGCGGAATACATCGCGCCCGCAACCACGACAAACGCGCCGAGATAACCCAGCGGGTTAAGCATCGGTCTGGCGAAGAAGTCGGGCCAGGCAACAGATAACAAATCTGAGAACAACAAGGTGAACAACGGCGTCAGCGTAATCAACGCGCTAACCTGCGCCGCCTGCCAGCGAGCCATCGCTTCCGCCAGCGCGCCGTACCCTACCAGCGTATTTACCCCGCAAAAAATCAGGCAGGCCAGTTGCCACGGGCTTAAAGCAAAAATGACCGAAGGTTCAGCCAGCGGCAATAACGCGATAGTACATAAAGTGTACAGCAAAAGCAGGATCTGTTGCGAAGCCAGACGACGCAATAAAACTTTTTGCGCGACCCCATAACTGACCCACACTGTCGCCGCGCCGACGCCAAAGATAACACCCCAGGTGTAGTCGGTCAGACGCGTAAAGATCTCAATCAGGCTGGTATTAAAAAACATGACCAACCCGCAAAGCAGCATAATGGCGCCGATGACCTGCGTGCCGCGCATCTTCTCTTTCAGAATGATGACGCTCGCCACCATCATCCCAACCGGCGAAAGCTGCCCTATAACCTGAGACGCCGTAGGGCTCAGGTACTGCAGGGAAGAGCTGAACAGAATAAAGTTACCGAACAGCCCTCCCGTCGCGATAGCCAGCAATACCAGCCAACGCGGCTTGCGAAACATCCGCAGCGGCGGCAGCTTGCCTCGCAGCGCAAGAATGATCCCAAGACCAATGGAGGCCATCAGGAATCGGTAAAACACCACCGTCGGCGGCGCCATTACCGTGAGTACCTGTTTCATCGCGATAGGCAGCGCTCCCCAGCACATCGCTGTAGTGAGCGCCAGAAGAATGCCTATTCCCGCCTGCTGTTTCATGCCTGGGTCCCTGCGCAAATTTGCCGGATGCGGAATGTAAAAAGCCCCGCAACACGTTGCGGGGCTTTATCCGTTACCGGGACACGAAAAACTTATTCAGCAACGATGCTGATGAATTTACGGTTTTTCGGGCCTTTAACTTCGAACTTAACTTTACCGTCAGTCAAAGCGAACAGAGTGTGGTCTTTGCCGCAACCAACGTTGGTACCTGCGTGGAACTTGGTGCCACGCTGACGAACGATGATGCTGCCAGCCAGTACTGCTTCACCGCCGAAACGTTTTACGCCCAGGCGTTTAGCTTCTGAATCGCGACCGTTACGAGTTGAGCCGCCAGCCTTTTTGTGTGCCATTTAATCTGCTCCCCTGTATTAAGCGCTGATGCCAGTGATTTTCACATCAGTGAACCACTGACGATGGCCCTGCTGCTTACGGTAGTGTTTACGACGACGAAACTTAACGATTTTAACTTTCTCGCCACGACCGTGAGCAACAACTTCAGCTTTGATTACGCCGCCATCAACGAAAGGAACGCCGATTTTGACATCTTCACCGTTTGCGATCATCAGAACTTCAGCGAACTCAATAGTTTCGCCAGTTGCGATGTCCAGCTTTTCCAGGCGAACGGTTTGACCTTCGCTTACTCGGTGTTGTTTACCACCACTTTGGAAAACCGCGTACATATAAAACTCCGCTTTCCGCGCACGCCTTCTGTATGTTCAGAGTGCGCTATAAATATTCACATAGGGCGCGAATATTACGCAAATCGTGAGGCTTTGACAAGCCTGATCGTTAATCAACGCGGAAAAAAAACGCAACTCCTACGGCAGCGTTTATCTGCCGCATTTTTCCGGTACAATCTGTACTACATTTACAATCCATTATCCTTACGTTCTCCCATTACAGCCTTGTGGTAAACAGGACGATAGCCAGACTTTTGCGATGAATTTAGAAAAAATTAATGAGTTAACCGCGCAAGATATGGCGGGTGTCAACGCGACTATCCTTGAACAGCTGAATTCCGACGTGCAACTTATCAGCCAGTTGGGCTATTACATCGTCAGCGGCGGCGGTAAACGCATCCGTCCGATGATAGCCGTCCTTGCTGCGCGCACGCTGGGTTACGAGGGTAACGCGCACGTTACGCTCGCCGCGCTGATTGAGTTTATCCATACCGCTACCCTGCTACATGACGACGTGGTGGACGAGTCCGACATGCGCCGCGGCAAAGCGACGGCCAACGCCGCGTTCGGCAATGCCGCAAGCGTTCTGGTAGGCGATTTTATCTACACCCGCGCATTTCAAATGATGACAAGCCTGGGCTCGCTTCCTGTGCTCGAAGTGATGTCGGAAGCCGTGAACGTTATCGCTGAAGGTGAAGTCCTGCAGCTGATGAACGTCAACGATCCCGATATCACCGAAGAAAGCTACATGCGCGTTATTTACAGCAAAACGGCCCGCCTTTTTGAAGCCGCCGCGCAATGCGCCGCGCTGCTGGCGAACGCCGATAATGCGCAGGTGCAGGCGCTTCAGGATTACGGCCGCTATCTCGGCACCGCTTTCCAGTTGATCGACGATCTTCTGGATTACAGCGCCGACGGCGAACGTCTGGGCAAAAACGTGGGCGACGATCTTAACGAAGGCAAACCTACGCTGCCGTTGTTGCACGCGATGCGCAACGGATCGCCGGAGCAGGCGAAAATGATCCGTGAAGCTATCGAACAAGGCAACGGGCGTCATCTTCTGGAGCCCGTGCTGTCGGCGATGGCGGCTTGCGGATCGCTGGAGTGGACGCGCCAGCGCGCCGAAGAAGAGGCAGATAAAGCAATTTCCGCGCTGGCTATCCTGCCGGACTCTCCTTACCGTGAAGCGCTGATTGCGCTAGCTCATACTGCTGTACAGCGCGATTATTGATCCCTTTCCGCGCCAGCAGGCGCGGAAAATTTCTTAACGTCTGCCTTTCATTTCCCTGTTTGTCTGGGCTCAGGCCTGTGCAGCGCCAGTTTTTGGTAAATTTCCGATTCTTACGCCGCCTTAAAAGAACCATTTAGAAAATTTTGTCCGATAAGTGTACATTTCAGGTGTTGCGCTATTTCAGCCAACCGCATGTTACAGGCGCTTACAGGGAGGATAAATGGAACGTAAACTTGTGGACTGGCATCCTGCCGACATCATTGCTGGCTTACGTAAGAAGGGCACTTCGCTGGCAGCGGAATCGCGCAAAGCCGGACTGAGCTCTTCAACCCTGGCCAATGCGTTAAGCCGCCCCTGGCCAAAAGGCGAATACCTTATCGCCATGGCGCTGGATACCGACCCCTGGGTTATCTGGCCGTCACGCTACTTCGATCCGAAGACGCATGCGTTTATTAATCGCGGGCTTTTGATTCGGGAACGTTAAAAAAAACCGGGGCATGCCCCGGTTTTTTATTTTTCATTTCCCGCGCGTTTATTCGCCTTTTACGCGCTCAATATTGGCGCCCAGCGCACGCAGTTTGTCTTCGATACGCTCGTAACCACGATCGATATGGTAAATGCGATCGACAATGGTTGTGCCTTCCGCAATGCATCCCGCCAGCACCAGGCTTGCAGAAGCACGCAGATCGGTCGCCATCACCTGCGCGCCGGAGAGTTTCTCCACGCCGTGACAGATAGCGGTATTGCTTTCAATCTCTGCGTGAGCGCCCATACGGATCAGCTCCGGCAGGTGCATAAAGCGGTTTTCAAAGATAGTTTCGGTGATAACGCCTGTCCCTTCGGCCACCAGGTTCAACAGAGTAAACTGCGCTTGCATATCGGTCGGGAAAGCCGGATGCGGCGCAGTGCGCACGTTAACCGCTTTCGGGCGTTTGCCATGCATATCAAGGCTAATCCAGTCTTCGCCGATTTCGATATCCGCGCCCGCTTCGCGAAGCTTCGCCAGTACCGCGTCCAGCGTATCCGGCTGGGTGTTGCGGCACATCACTTTGCCGCCGGAAATGGCTGCCGCCACCAGGAAGGTGCCGGTTTCAATACGGTCCGGCAGGACGCGATACACGCCGCCGCCCAGACGCTCAACGCCTTCGATAGTGATGCGATCGGTACCCATGCCGGTAATTTTCGCGCCCAGCGTGTTGAGAAAGTTCGCCGTATCGACAATCTCCGGCTCGCGCGCAGCGTTTTCAATAACCGTAATGCCTTGCGCAAGCGTAGCTGCGCTCATGATAGTAACGGTCGCGCCTACGCTTACCTTATCCATCACGATATGCGCGCCTTTCAGGCGGCCCTGGACGGACGCTTTCACATAGCCTTCTTCCAGTTTGATCTCCGCGCCCAGTTGCTCAAGACCGGTAATGTGCAGGTCAACAGGACGGGCGCCGATAGCGCAACCGCCCGGCAGAGAAACCTGCCCCTGGCCGAAGCGCGCCACCAGAGGCCCCAGCGCCCAGATAGAGGCGCGCATGGTTTTCACCAGCTCATACGGCGCACAGAAGATATTGACCTGGCTTGCGTCGATCCAGACGGAACCGTTGCGTTCAACCTTCGTACCCAGCTGGCTGAGCAGCTTCATGGTGGTATCGATATCTTTCAGCTTCGGTACGTTCTGGATCTCAACCGGCTCTTCGGCCAACAGCGCAGCGAAGAGGATTGGCAGCGCGGCGTTCTTCGCCCCGGAGATCGTGACTTCGCCGTTCAGGCGGCAAGGCCCCTGCACACGAAATTTATCCATCAAAAGTAGTCTCTGTTAGTTATTCATAGTCGCTGTCGGCCGCCGGCCCACAGCTCAAAAACCGTTAAGTTTGCGGTCGCGCTCCCACTCCTGCGGGGTATAGGCTTTGATGGATACCGCATGAATGCGGTTATCGGCGATATACGCCATCAGCGGGCCATAGACAGTTTGCTGTTTCTTAACGCGACTCATGTCGGCGAACAGGTCACCCACCGCAATTACCTGAAAATGGCTGCCATCGCCGGAGACGTGGACTTCCTGGAGGGGCAGTGCATTCATCAGCACTGACTGGATTTCATGATTTTCCATGGGATCTTGATTCGTCGTTTAGTGAAAACAGCCCAACATCTTAGAGCAAAGTGGCGCGCGCTTAAATAAGCAAAAAGCCCCGCAAGCTATAGACTGCGAGGCTTTTTTAGTAACATACTGAAAATATTAGCTTGCCGGTAAAGGCATCAAATTTTCCGGCAGGTTATAGAGCTTCGCCAGCGTCATCAGGTTTTCACTGCCGCCTTCCATCCTCAGCGCTACGCCTTGCTTCTTCACCAGCGCCACCAGTTGAATGAGCAGCGCCAGCCCGGCGGTATCCACCCTCTCCAGCCCGTTTAGCTCAATGACCCGCAAGCCTGACGTGGCTTCATGGCGTGCTTCCCAGAGCGGCGTCAGCGTCTCTTCCTCAAGCACCCCCTGCAAACGCAGGATGTCGCCGCTGCGCTGCCAGCTAAACTGCTGCGCCATTACTGTTTCTGATCCAGCGTAATCGGTTGACGAGAGATCGATTGCAGCTGCGCGGTCAGACCTTCAACCCCTTTCTGACGCAGAATGTCGCTCCACTCGTTCTGTTTGGTGGTGATCATGCTCACCCCTTCCGCGATCATGTCATAAGCCTGCCAGTTGCCGGTCTGGCTGTTCTTACGCCACTGAAAGTCCAGACGTACCGGCGGGCGGCCATTTGGGTCGATGATAGTGACGCGAATCGGCAGGATATCGGCATTGCCGAGCGGCTGCTCTGGCGCAATCTGGTAAGTCTGACCGTGATACATCGCCAGCGCCTGACCATAAGCCTGCTTCAGATACTCGCGAAAAGCGGCGAAATAGGCTTCACGCTGCGCGGGAGTCGCTTCTTTGTAATAGCGGCCGAGCACCAGCGCGCCGGCGTATTTTACCTGTACATAAGGCAGCAGCTCCTGATCGACGACGTCACGCAGATAGTTAGGGTTTTGACGAATTTTCGGTTGCTCGTTTTTCAGACGGTCAAAGGTTTTCTTTGCCGCCTCGTTCATCAAAGTATACGGGTTGGTCTGATCGGCGGCGTTAGCAAGCGGCGCAATAACCAACATCGCGACCATTAAAAAGCGTTTAAATAAAGTCATGTTTTCTCCTGAGTTATTTCGTCGTTTCAGGTTGCGGCGTCGAATCAGTATGGTTGGCAGCCGGCGTTTGCGCACTGTCGTTATTCTGATTGTCGCCGCTGTTGCTCTTGTAGAGGAACTGGCCAATCAAATCCTCAAGCACCATGGCGGACTTGGTATCCTGAATGGTTCCCCCTTCTTTAAGAATGGAAGTGCCCAGCTCAGGGTCTTCAAACCCGACGTTCAGCGCCAGATATTGCTCGCCCAGCAAACCGGACGTGCGGATAGAGAGCGAACTGGTATCAGGGATATGATCGTAACGCTGTTCGATATCCATAGTTACGCGCGGCAGATAGGTTTTCGGATCGAGCGAAATATCAGCCACGCGACCGATCACCACGCCGCCAATACGCACCGGCGAGCTCACCTTCAGGCCGCCGATATTATCGAAAGTGGCATAGAGCTGATAGGTCGGTTCTGTGCGCATGGAGGTAACATTCGCGACTTTGAGGAACAAAAAGAGCGCAGCCAGCAGCGCCACCAGCATAAAAGCGCCGACCCAAATTTCAAATTTCTTCGTTTGCATGAATTAATTCCCAAACATCAATGCAGTGAGCACGAAATCCAGGCCCAGAACGGCCAGCGATGCGTGCACAACGGTACGTGTAGTTGCCCGGCTGATCCCTGCGGATGTCGGAATCGCATCATAGCCGTTAAATAACGCAATCCACGTTACCGTCACGGCAAACACCACACTCTTAATCAAACAGTTTACTAAATCGAGGCGCCAGTCGACGGCGTCCTGCATGGCGGACCAGAAAAAGCCCGCGTCGATGCCTTTCCAGCTCACGCCGACCAACGCCCCGCCCCAGACGCCGACCGAGACGAAAATAATGGTCAGCAGCGGCAACGTGATGATACCCGCCCAGAATCGCGGCGCAATGACGCGGCGCAGCGGGTCAACAGCCATCATCTCCATGCTGGAGAGTTGCTCGGTGGCTTTCATCAGGCCGATTTCCGCCGTCAGGGCCGAACCTGCGCGTCCGGCAAAGAGCAGCGCGGACACCACGGGCCCCAGTTCACGCAGCAGCGACAAGGCCACCATCATGCCCAGGCTGGTTTCCGCACTGTAGGTGGTTAACACCAGATAGCCCTGCAGGCCCAGCACCATACCGATAAAAAGGCCGGAAACGATGATGATAAGCATCGACAGTACGCCGACGTTATAAATCTGGCGCATCAGTAGCGGCGCTTGCTTGCGAAACTGTGGCTTGCCGACCACCGCATTAAACAGCATCAGTCCGGCGCGGCCAAAGGAGGCGCTCACTTCCAACCCGCGACGTCCCAGCGACGCCAGCGCATTTAACAGCATCTGTGGGTTAACTCCCTTTTCCTGATAATAAGTCTTGCTGATAGTCCCCGGCCGGGAAGCGGAAAGGCACCGGTCCGTCGGCTATTCCGTCGAGGAACTGCCGCACCCGCGGCTCCTGGTTTTCCTGCAACGCCTGGGCGCTGCCGTGGGCAACGATGCGTTTATCCGCCACGATATAGGCGTAATCCGCGATGCTCAACACTTCCGGCACATCATGAGAAACCACGATGCAGGTAACGCCAAGCGCGCTGTTTAGCTCTGAGATAAGCTTCACCAGCACGCCCATTGTAATGGGGTCCTGACCGACGAAAGGTTCGTCAAACATAATTAAGTCTGGTTCCAGCGCGATCGCCCGCGCCAGCGCCGCCCGGCGCGCCATGCCGCCGGAAAGCTCCGAAGGCATTAACTTCGCGGCGCCGCGAAGCCCAACCGCTTCAAGCTTCATCATTACCGTGCTATGCAGCAGCGCCTCAGGCAAATGAGTATGTTCACGCAGCGGCCAGGCCACGTTTTCAAAAACGTTCAGGTCAGTAAATAAAGCGCCGGACTGAAACAACATGCTCATGCGCTTACGCACGGTATAAAGCCGCGAGCGAGACATGGCGGGAATATTTTCGCCATCGAAGAGGATCTCTCCGCAATCGGGCTGAATTTGTCCGCCGATTAGCCGCAGCAGCGTGGTTTTTCCGATCCCTGACGGCCCCATGATGGCCGTGATTTTTCCCCGCGGCACGTTGAGAGAAATATTATCAAAGATGCACCGATTACCGCGTGTGAAGCTGACACCGCGAATGTCGACCAGGTTCATCTCGGTCTGGCTCATCAATTTATCCTTAGCCGGAGTGAGTTATGATTCAACGTGGCGTATTTAATCGCCACAAACGAAACATTTTTACAGATAATTACCCGCCACAGTTAGCGAAAGCTGGCATTTGTTTTACTTTTTGGGCGCATAAAGTCAGAATTAGGATTTTGCACTTTCCTTAAAAGATCCGTGCGCAGCCAGGGCTTCAGGCGAAGTGGACCGGCGATTATACCTGAATAAAGGACTTTGCATGCTTTTAGCTACGGCGCTGTTAATTATCGGTTTACTTTTGGTCGTCTACAGCGCTGACCGCCTGGTATTTGCCGCCTCCCTGCTCTGCCGCAGTCTGGGCGTTCCCCCGCTGATTATCGGCATGACGGTCGTAGGCATCGGCACTTCTCTGCCGGAAATTCTGGTCGCCACCGCCGCCGCGCTGCATGGTCAGGCGGACCTGGCGCTGGGTACGGCGCTCGGCTCAAACATCACGAACATTTTATTGATTCTCGGCCTGGCGGCGTTGCTGCACCCTTTTTATGTTCACTCCGGCGTGCTGCGCCGCGAGCTGCCGATCATGCTGCTGGTCAGCGCGCTGGCAGGCGTTTTCTTTTATGATGGCGCGCTCTCGCGCCTTGATGGTTCAGTCTTGCTGTGCATGGCGGCGGCCTATATCTGGCTCATCGTTAAAGTCGCCCGAATAGCGGAGCGTAAGGGTAATGATAGCCTCACTCGCGAACAGCAGGCGGAATTGCCGCGCGAAGGCAGTCGACCGGTTGCCTTTTTATGGCTCGGCGTTGCGCTTATCATTATGCCAATGGCCACGCAGATAGTGATAGATAACGCCACCGTGCTGGCGAATAGCTTTGGCATCAGCGAACTGACTGTCGGCCTGACTGTTATTGCTATAGGCACCAGCCTGCCGGAGCTTGCAACCGCCATCGCCGGCGCCCGCAAAGGCGAGGATGACATAGCTATCGGCAATATCATAGGTTCAAATATTTATAATATTGCTATTGTGCCAGGTCTGACTGCATTGCTCGCGCCAGGCGAAATCAACCCGCTGCTGTTTACCCGGGATTATGGCGTGACGCTGCTGGTCAGCGTTATCTTCGCCCTGCTCTGCTGGCGGCGCGCTCGTCATATTGGTAAACGCGCCGGCGCCGGGTTGCTGTGCGGCTTTGTCGTATGGATGGCGATGCTCTTCTGGCTCTCGCCCCGTCTTACAGGATGAATCGGAAACAGATTATGTCGCAGATAGATTTGCCGCCGGGCTTTGACTTTCAGCAGGCCGGCAGAGATGTGCTGGAAATTGAACGTGAAGGCCTGGCGCAGCTCGACCAGTACATTAATACAGATTTTAGTAAGGCTTGTGAAAGCATGTTCTACTGCCAGGGCAAGGTGGTCGTCATGGGCATGGGCAAATCAGGCCATATCGGGAAAAAAATGGCGGCGACTTTCGCCAGCACCGGCACGCCTGCTTTTTTTGTTCATCCAGGCGAGGCGAGCCATGGCGATCTGGGCATGGTTACGGCGCAGGATATCGTTATCGCTATCTCTAATTCCGGCGAGTCTAATGAAATCCTCGCGCTTATCCCTGTGCTGAAACGCCTGCAGGTGCCGCTCATCTGTATCACAAGCCGCCCCGAAAGCGCCATGGCGCGCGCGGCGGATATTCATCTTTGCGTGAAAGTGCCGAAAGAGGCCTGCCCGCTTGGCCTGGCGCCGACCTCCAGCACAACCGCAACGCTTGTCATGGGCGACGCGCTGGCGGTGGCGCTTTTGAAAGCGCGCGGGTTTACCGCTGAAGATTTTGCGCTATCTCACCCTGGCGGCGCGCTGGGCCGCAAGCTGCTGCTGCGCGTGAACGATATTATGCACACCGGCGATGAAATCCCCCGCGTCAGCAAAGAGGCGACGCTTCGCGACGCGCTGCTGGAAATCACCCGTAAAAACCTCGGCATGACGGTTATTTGCGACGATCTAATGAAAATCGAAGGGATTTTCACTGATGGTGATCTACGTCGTGTCTTTGATATGGGTGTCGATCTGCACAAATTGCATATCGTTGATGTCATGACCCGTGGCGGCATTCGCGTAAGGCCGGGGACGCTGGCAGTTGAAGCCTTGAATCTGATGCAGTCGCGCCATATAACCTCTGTCCTGGTTGCCGATGGCGACCAGTTGCTCGGTGTGGTACATATGCATGATTTGCTGCGCGCGGGCGTAGTCTAAGAAAGGAAAGCATTGATGAGTAACGCAGATGGCGCGGTCGCGACCTGTTACGGGGCAGTGAGCGCGCAGGTTATGGCGCGGGCGGAGCAGATTCGTCTGCTCATTCTTGATGTCGACGGCGTCATGTCCGACGGCTTGATTTATATGGGCAACAGCGGCGAAGAGCTAAAGGCGTTTAACGTACGAGATGGCTACGGGATTCGCTGCGCGCTGACCTCCGGCATTGAGGTGGCGATTATTACCGGCCGCAAAGCGAAATTGCTGGAAGACCGCTGCGAAACGCTCGGCATAACCCATCTCTACCAGGGGCAATCCGATAAGTTAATAGCTTACCGTAACTTGCTGGAAAAACTGGCGCTGGCACCCGACAATGTGGCTTATGTGGGCGATGATTTGATTGACTGGCCGGTCATGGCGGAGGTTGGGCTGAGCGTGGCGGTGGCCGACGCGCATCCGTTGCTCATTCCGCGCGCCGATTATGTTACCCGCATTCATGGCGGACGCGGCGCGGTGCGGGAAGTCTGCGATCTTCTGCTGCTGGCGCAGGGCAAGCTTGATGAGGCCAAAGGGCAATCTATATGAGTAAAACCAGACGCTGGGTGATTATCCTGCTGGCGCTGGCGGTGTTGGTGCTGATTGGCATTAACCTCGCTGACCAGGAGGAAACCGGACCAGTGGCGACAAGTGACAACGAGCCAACTTACCAGAGTGAACATTCCAGCACGCTGGTTTACAGCCCGGAAGGCGCAATGAACTACCGGCTTGTGGCGCAGCATGTGGAGTACTACTCCGCCGACGGCGTCTCCTGGTTTACACAACCAGTGATGACCACCTTCGATACCCAGAGCGCTGACAAAACGCCCACCTGGTCAGTTAAGGCAGATAAAGCCAAACTGACTAATGACAGGATGCTGTACCTTTACGGTCACGTTGAGGTCAACGCGCTGACTGCGGATTCGCAGTTGCGCCGAATTACAACGGACGAAGCGCAAATCAACCTGATAACTCAGGATGTATCGTCAGATAAGCTCGTCACGTTATACGGCACCAGCTTTAACTCCAGCGGCCTGAAAATGCGCGGAAACTTACGCAATAAAAACGCCGAGCTGATTGAAAAGGTTAGAACCTCGTATGAAATTCAGAACAAACAAACTCAGCCTTAATCTCGCCCTCTCCGGCGTGTTGCTGGCCGCCAGCTGCTCAGCGTTTGCCGTAACAGGCGATACTGAACAGCCGATACATATCGAGTCCGATCAGCAGTCGCTGGATATGCAGGGCAACGTCGTCACCTTCACCGGTAATGTCGTCGTCACTCAGGGCACCATTAAGATCAACGCCGATAAGGTGGTGGTTACCCGTCCGGGCGGCGAGCAGGGTAAAGAAGTTATCGACGGCTACGGCAATCCCGCCACGTTCTACCAGATGCAGGATAACGGCAAGCCGGTGAAAGGCCACGCCTCGCAGATGCATTACGAACTGCAAAACGATTTTGTCGTGCTGACCGGTAAAGCCTATCTGGAACAGCTCGACAGCAATATCCAGGGCGACAAAATCACTTATCTGGTGAAAGAGCAGAAAATGCAGGCCTTCAGCGATAAGGGCAAGCGCGTGACCACGGTGCTGGTGCCGTCGCAGCTGCAGGATAAAAACAACTCCCAGGCGCCAGCGCAGAAAAAGAGCAACTAACTTCTTATGGCAACATTAATCGCGAAAAACCTCGCTAAAGCATACAAAGGCCGACGCGTCGTTGAAGATGTCAGCCTGACGGTGAAATCGGGCGAAATCGTCGGCCTGCTCGGGCCGAACGGCGCCGGTAAAACCACCACGTTCTACATGGTCGTCGGCATTGTGCCGCGCGATGCCGGCAATATCATTATTGATGAAGAGGATATCAGCCTGCTGCCGCTGCACGCCCGCGCCCGTCGCGGTATTGGTTATCTGCCGCAGGAAGCCTCTATCTTTCGCCGTCTGAGCGTATACGACAACCTGATGGCGGTACTGCAGATCCGCGACGATCTGAGCAGCGAGCAGCGCGAAGATCGCGCGAAAGAGTTGATGGAAGAGTTTCATATCGATCATCTGCGCAACAGCCTCGGCCAGGCGCTTTCCGGCGGTGAACGTCGCCGTGTGGAGATCGCCCGCGCGCTGGCCGCCAACCCGAAATTCATCCTGCTCGACGAACCTTTCGCCGGGGTAGACCCTATTTCCGTTATCGACATCAAGCGCATCATTGAACACCTGCGCGACAGCGGCCTGGGCGTTCTCATCACCGACCACAACGTCCGTGAAACGCTGGCCGTTTGTGAACGCGCTTATATCGTCAGCCAGGGGCACCTTATCGCCCACGGCACGCCCGATGAGATCCTGCAAGACGAGCAAGTTAAGCGCGTCTATCTTGGGGAAGAGTTCAGACTCTGATAGGGTAGAGCAACGGACAGCGAGCCCGCGCCATCGTATTCCGGCGTCGCGCCCTGCCAGGACAGGTATACTAATACTTATCACCTGAGGAAATTTGCTCTGAATATGAAGCAAGGTTTGCAACTTAGGCTTAGCCAACAACTTGCCATGACGCCCCAGTTGCAACAGGCCATCCGCCTGTTGCAGTTGTCGACGCTGGAACTGCAGCAAGAACTTCAGCAAGCGCTGGAAAATAACCCACTGCTTGAGCAAACCGAATTTCATGATGAGATAGCCACTCAGGAAGCGCAAAGCAGCGAAGGGCTGGATACCGCCGAAGCGCTCGAACAAAAAGAGATGCCGGAAGAGTTACCGCTCGACGCCAGCTGGGACGAGATCTATACGGCAGGCACCCCCTCCGGCAACGGCGTGGATTATCAGGATGACGAGCTGCCTGTTTATCAGGGTGAAACCACCCAGTCGCTGCAGGATTACCTGATGTGGCAGGTTGAGCTGACTCCCTTCTCCGATACCGACCGCGCCATCGCCACGTCGATTGTCGACGCCGTCGATGAAACCGGTTATCTCACCGTCGCGCTGGAAGATATCCTGGAAAGCATGGGCGATGAGGAGATAAGCCTCGACGAAGTGGAGGCGGTATTAAAGCGGGTGCAGCGCTTTGACCCTGTCGGCGTGGCGGCGCGCGATCTGCGCGACTGTCTGCTGGTGCAGCTTTCGCAGTTTTCCAAAGAGACGCCATGGATTGAAGAGGCTCGTCTTATCATCAGCAACCATCTTGATTTGCTGGCGAACCACGACTTCCGCAGCCTGATGCGGGTCACCCGGCTGAAAGAAGAGGTGCTGAAAGAGGCGGTCGCGCTGATACAGTCGCTCGACCCGCGTCCCGGCCAGTCGATTCAGACCGGCGAGCCGGAATATGTCATACCGGATGTGCTGGTGCGTAAGCATAACGGTCGCTGGACGGTAGAGCTTAATGCCGACAGCATTCCGCGTCTTAAAATTAACCAACAATACGCCGCGATGTGCACTACCGCGCGCAATGAGTCCGACAGCCAGTTTATTCGCAGCAATTTGCAGGAAGCGAAATGGCTGATTAAAAGCCTGGAGAGCCGCAACGATACGCTGCTTCGCGTAAGCCGCTGTATCGTCGAGCAACAGCAGGCTTTTTTTGACAAGGGCGAAGAGTACATGAAGCCGATGGTGTTGGCGGACATCGCCCAGGCGGTAGAGATGCACGAATCAACTATCTCCCGCGTCACAACGCAAAAATATCTGCACAGCCCGCGAGGCATTTTTGAACTGAAGTATTTCTTCTCCAGCCATGTAAATACGGAGGGCGGCGGCGAAGCCTCATCCACCGCCATCCGCGCGCTGGTGAAGAAATTAATAGCCGCGGAAAATCCCGCGAAGCCGCTGAGCGACAGTAAGCTGACATCCATGCTGTCCGATCAGGGCATCATGGTGGCCCGCCGTACTGTGGCGAAGTATCGAGAGTCTTTATCTATTCCGCCGTCTAATCAGCGCAAGCAGCTGGTTTGACTCAACCGATAAGGAAGACACTATGCAGCTCAACATTACTGGACATAACGTCGAAATCACTGATTCCCTTCGTGAATTTGTGAACACGAAGTTCGCTAAGCTGGAGCAGTACTTCGAAAGGATTAACCAGGTTTACATAGTGCTGAAAGTGGAGAAAGTCACTCACATCTCGGACGCCACGTTGCACGTTAACGGCGGCGAGCTTCATGCCAGTGCGGAAGGTCAGGATATGTACGCCGCCATCGACGGTTTAATTGATAAACTGGCGCGGCAACTTACTAAACATAAAGATAAACTGAAACAACACTGATTGTCCGGGCGTTTAGCTGATGTATTAACGGCTCGTTATTCACCGAATAGCGGGCCGTTAGCACAGAGAATGCTTAGGTGAACTTATGATGAATAATGATTCCGCTCTGCAACTGAGCAATGTCCTGAACCAGGAATGTACCCGAAGCGGGGTGCATTGCCAGAGTAAAAAACGCGCGCTGGAAATCATCAGTGAACTGGCCGCGAAGCAGCTTAGTCTGCCGCCGCAGGTGGTGTTTGAAGCCATTCTCACGCGCGAGCGAATGGGCAGTACCGGCATCGGCAACGGCATCGCCATTCCGCATGGTAAGCTTGAAGAAGATACCCTGCGCGCCGTAGGCGTATTCGTACAACTGGAAACGCCTATTGCTTTTGACGCTATCGACAATCAGCCGGTCGATCTGCTCTTCGCCCTGCTGGTGCCGGCCGATCAGACCAAAACGCATTTGCATACGCTCTCGCTCGTGGCAAGGCGGCTGGCGGATAAAACGATCTGTCGTCGTCTGCGCGCGGCGCAAAGCGATGAAGAGCTTTATCAAATCATCACCGAAGGCGGCGATGAGAGCGAATAACGGGCTGCAAAGCTCGATAAGAGGGGCGCTTGCCGCCCATATTGACCCAGGGAGAGACTGGAGATGGTGCTGATGATCGTCAGCGGGCGTTCGGGCTCCGGAAAATCGGTAGCTCTGCGCGCGCTGGAAGACATGGGATTCTACTGCGTGGATAACCTGCCGGTAGTGCTGCTGCCTGAGCTGGCGCGGACGCTGGCGGACAGACAGATTTCCGCCGCCATCAGTATCGACGTGCGCAATATGCCCGAGTCGCCGGAGATCTTCGAGCAGGCGATGAATAACCTGCCAGATGCGTTTTCTCCGCAATTGCTGTTTCTGGATGCCGATCGCAATACGCTCATCCGCCGTTACAGCGACACTCGCCGTCTGCACCCTCTCTCTGGCCGCAACCTCTCGCTGGAGAGCGCCATCGACGAAGAGAATAACCTGCTGGAGCCGTTACGCTCCCGGGCCGATCTGATTATCGACACCTCGGAAATGTCCGTGCATGAGCTGGCGGAAATGCTGCGCACGCGCCTGCTCGGCAAACGCGAGCGTGAATTAACGATGGTGTTTGAATCCTTTGGCTTTAAGCATGGCATTCCTATCGACGCCGACTACGTCTTCGACGTTCGCTTCCTGCCCAACCCGCACTGGGATCCGAAGCTGCGCCCTATGACCGGGCTTGATAAACCGGTGGCCGCCTTCCTTGACCGCCATACCGAAGTGCATAACTTTATCTATCAAACCCGCAGCTATCTGGAACTGTGGTTGCCCATGCTGGAAACCAACAACCGCAGCTACCTTACGGTCGCTATTGGCTGTACTGGCGGTAAACATCGCTCGGTCTACATTGCGGAACAGCTGGCCGACTATTTCCGTTCACGCGGTAAAAACGTCCAGTCCCGTCACCGCACGCTGGAAAAACGCAAATCATGACCGTAAAACAAACCGTTGAGATAACCAATAGGCTCGGCATGCATGCCCGGCCGGCCATGAAGCTGTTCGAGCTGGTGCAGAGTTTTGATGCGGAAGTGCTGCTGCGTAATGAAGCAGGCACGGAAGCGGAGGCGAGCAGCGTAATCGCTCTGCTGATGCTGGATTCCGCCCAGGGCGGTCAGATTGAAGTGGAAGCGACGGGTCCACAGGAACAAGAGGCCCTGTCAGCGGTTATCGCCCTGTTTAAAGCCGGCTTTGACGAAGATTAACGGCTTTGCTCTGGCGCATGCAAAAGGCGGGTCAGCTCCAGGCTAACCCGCCTTTTGTGTCGCTCACACGGTTATGCCTTTTAGCGCAGCTTGTGCTGCGTCATAAACGTTTCGCCGCCCAGCTGGCGCATCTGGCGCAGGATCCACGCCTGACGCGCGCGTACGTAACCTGAAGGCGCGTCCGCCCGCAAACGCAGAGGGTTTGGCAGCACTGCCGCCAGCATAGCGGCTTCCGCTGCGGTAAGACGGCTGGCGGGCTTGTGGAAATAACGCTGCGCCGCCGCCTCTACGCCAAAGGTGCCCTCGCCAAATTCAGCGATATTCAGATAAACCGTGAGAATGCGCCGTTTGCTCCAGACCGTTTCCAGACCTACCGTCAGCCCCGCTTCCAGCCCCTTGCGCAGCCAGCTGCGCCCGTCCCACAGAAAAAGGTTTTTAGCCGTCTGCTGCGAAATCGTCGAAGCGCCGCGAATGCGATTCTCGTGCCGTTCGTTATGAGAGACCGCTTTCTTTATGGCGGCGACGTCAAAGCCCCAGTGTTCAGGGAACTTTTGGTCCTCCGCCGCGATGACCGCAAGCCCCATCCATGGCGAAATATCGTCGGTTCCTACCCAGTCAGAATGCGCTATATAGCTAAAATTACCGCTAAACCAGGCGGATGCTTGTCTTTCTACCATCACCGCGGAAAAAGGCACCGGCAGCAGGCCGAACAGCAAAATACCGGCTATCCAGAACGCCAGCACGGCGGCGCAGCCACGCCAAAGCCAGCGCCACCCCTTTCGCCACAGCGACGCCTTGCCTTTCCTCATTCGCACAGTTCCAGCACGCGGGCGACCAGCTTCTCTATACCGGCTGCCGCCTCGTCAATGCGCTTCGCTACCATGTAGGCGGGCGTGGTGACCACTTTGTTATCTTCATCCACCACGATATCGTCCACCGGACAGGGAACATGTTCGCCGCCCATTTCCTCAATAATTTCCGCCGTATCGATATCGGTGCCAATGGTCAGGCGTAGCGGCGGCGGCAGAATTTTAGGCAGCATGGCGGGGGCGATGCAGATAAAGCCAAGCGGCTTGCCTGCGGCATGCATCGCCTGCGCCAACGCCTTAAGCGACGGGTCGACAACGCACTCCGCCCCCTGGCTTGCAAAATTGCTCAGATTCTTCGCCGCGCCAAAGCCGCCCGGCACCACCAGCGCGTCCAGCGTCTCGAACCGGGCCTGACCGAGCGCCTGAATTTCGCCGCGAGCGATACGCGCCGCTTCCACCAGTACGTTACGGCTTTCCGCCATTTTCTCGCCGGTCAGATGGTTAAGCACATCCGCCTGCGGTTTATCAGGCGCAAAGCAGACCGCCTGCGCGCCGCTTCGTGCAATCGCCAGCAGCGTAATAACCGCCTCATGAATTTCGCTTCCGTCATAAACGCCACAACCGCTAAGTACGACGCCAATTTTCTTCATGAATTCATCCCTTTACCTAAGCTACTGAACAATATAAAAAATTGTAATTTAAACGCTATGCTTCACACATTTAACTGATTCGCGTAACAATTTTTTTAAGTTTTGCTATCTTATGCTCGAGCGGAACATATTCTCAGGCCCCGCCATGAACGAAAAAACCACACCAAGAACAGGCGATGCCTTAATTTCCCTGGTGTTGGCGCAGTATTCGCGCACCCCGGTTAATCCGGGGTCATTTTTTTTCAGCTTCGCTCACCCACGCCTTCAGCGCTGCCACATCCTGCGGCCACTCCTGCTTAAGCTCTTCTACCCATTCACCAACGTTATCCCACCATGCCGGCAAGTCTGGCGACTGAATCTGCTGGGCCAGCTGTTGTAGATGACGCAGGCCGACGGAGCCCGCCGCACCTTTAATTTTATGCCCTTCCTCTACGATGCCTTTCTGGTCGCGCGCCGTCAGGTTCGACTCCAGCACGCTCAGGTAGCCCGGCATCATCTTTTCAAACATCGCCAGGCCATCCAGAATCAGCTTCGGCCCCACCAGCTCCATATACTGCTCAAGCATGGGTAGATCGAATAACGTCTTGTGCTTATCTTCACTCATCGTTTCGCCCTCATTCTCGTCCGGTTGGGTATCCCAGTATTTCTTAATCATTGCGGTCAGCGCGGGGACGGCCAGCGGCTTGCTCAGCACGTCATCCATCCCCGCATCCAGATACTCCTGCTTGTCCTTAAGCACATTGGCGGTTAACGCCACCAGCGGCGGCAAATCCTCTTTTGCGTAGCGGCGCGTCAGTTCGCGGGAGATATCCAGGCCCGTCATGTCCGGCAACTGGATATCGAGCAGCACAAGGTCATACTCGCCGGGCTGGAACGTTTCCAGCGCCGCTTTGCCGGTCATCGCCACATCCACGCTATTGCCAAGCTTCTCAAGCACAGAGCGGGCGACAATCACGTTGAGTTCAATATCTTCCACCAGCAGCACATGCAGCGCTGGCAACGGCATATCGTCGTCTTCCTGTTCATCCTTAACCTCTTCCGCCACGCGCGGCGCCTCGACGGTGAGCGTGAAGAGAGAGCCCTTGCCAGGTTTGCTTGAAACGGTGATATCGCCGCCCATGTTTTTCGCCAGTCGACGCGATACCGCAAGACCAATGCCGGTGCCGGTAGCGGGCTTACCGCCCTGACTGTCTTTCACCTGATAATACATGGCGAAGATCTTATCCAGCTCCTGCTGCGGAATACCGATACCGGAGTCTTCCACTTCGAAGCGCAGGCGGCGCTCCTCTTCGTAGCGCACGCGCACCGTCACCTGCCCTTTCTGGGTAAATTTCACCGCGTTGCTGATGAGATTCCACAGGATCTGACGCAGGCGAGTACCGTCGGTCACCACCTTGTGCGGCAGCGGCAGCGTCGGCTCCATCACAAAGCGCAACCCTTTTTGCTGCGCCTGCAGGCCGGAGAGGTTTTCAAGGTCGGCAAGAAAGCTGGTGAAATCAACCGGCTGGTTATCAAGCTGCACTTTGCGCCGCTCGATTTTGTCCATATCGATAATATCGTTAAAGATATTGCCAAGCGTAACGGCGGAAACGTGAATAGTTTTCAGGTATTTCTCTTGCTCGGCTGTGAGTTCAGTATCGAGCAGAATGCGGCTTAGGCCGACAATGCCGTTGAGCGGCGTGCGCAGTTCATGGCTGATGGTAGAAATAAAGGTGGTCTTATCGCGGCTGGCGCGCTCCAGCGCGTCCTGATAGCGCTTACGCTCGGTAATATCACGGCCGAACCCCATCAGGCCGTGGCGTTTGCCCACCCGGTCATAGTAAGGCACTTTACGAATTTCAAAGCAGGCTTTGCGGCCATCCGGATAGTCGAGCCACTGCTCATAAGTGAGCGAAACGTTGTGGCGAAATACCTTCTCATCGGTTTCGATAACCTTTTCCGCCGCCTCCGGCGAATACACATCCTGCGGCTTAAGGTTGATCAGCTGTTTTTCGCTTTTCCCGGTCAGCAACTCCATCGCCCGGTTGCAGCCGGAGAACTCTTTATCTTCGTTGCGATAGAAAACGAGGTCCGGCGAGGCGTCCAGAAACGAGCGCAGGAAGGAAGATTGTTGCTCAAGCTGGATCTGCGTCACTTCGCGCTCTTTCATCTCGACTTTTAGCTGCTCCAGCATATGCTGGCGCTCAGCCTCCGCCTTTTCGCGCTCGGCAATCTCCTGATTAAGCTGAGCGATGTTGTCTTTAAGCTGCACATTAAGCTTCAGGTCGCGCTCGCGCATCTCTTCGAGTTTGTCGACAAGCTTCGAAAGCCGCTGGCGCGACTCTTCCAGCTGTTCCACCACTACAGAAAGAAAGTAAACGGCCCAGGGCGTTATCAATAAGCCGAAGAAGATAGAGCGGATAACGTCGATGCTCTCCACCTGGCCGTGCAGCACCATCGTTACCGCCATCTGCACCGCCATCGCCAGCACCACCAGGGCGAGGGCCAGTAACAGAGAGAACCGCACCAGGCCCAGCTTGACCAGCAGATCAACGTAAAACTGCGCCAACAACCGGATTTGCTTCATGAATTATTCCTTCACTGATATTCCGCTCAATAATACCCAAAACCGGCGAGAACGCTCAGGGTTGAACGTAAAAGTGTGGCGTCCAGGGTGTGCCGAGGGCGGTCCCCTGCGCGCCGTGCGCGTTAAGGTAGCGGTCTATCTCCACCATACCGGTCCAGCGGTTTTCACACCACAGCGGCGCGAGAAGCGTGGGACGACGTGCGCTGGCGGAGATGCGGTGATATATCACTTCCGGCGGCGTATGGCGGATAATCTCCCCCGCCGTGGCGGCATACTCCTCAAGCGCAATGCCTGTAATCCTGCCCGCCTGCCATGCTTTCGCCATAATGCTGCCGCTGACGATGTGCAGCGGATGCAGCTTAATGCCATCCACGCCGGTATCCACTACGCGCGCCAGTGTCTCAAGACAGTGGCCTTGCGTTTCGCCAGGCAGACCGACGATGAGATGACAGCAGACATCAAGCCCGCGTGCGCGCGCCAGCCGCGCCGTCTTCTGGTAAGCCGTAAAGTTATGGCCGCGGTTAATACGGCGCAGCGTTTTATCGTGGGCCGACTGTAACCCCAGCTCCAGCCAGACCTCATAACCCTGTTCGCGATAACTGCTGAGCAAATCGAGTACGCTCTCCGGCACGCAGTCGGGGCGCGTTCCCACGCACAGGCCGACGACATTCGCCTCGCTTACCGCCTGTTGATACATGGCGCGCAATTGCTGCACTTCAGCCCAGGTGCTGGTGTATGCCTGGAAATAGGCGAGATAACGCCTCGCCCGATCGACCCGCTTCGCCTGACAGGCAAGCTGATCGGCTATCGAGGCGTACTGCTGCGTTTCATCAACAAAAGAGGCGACATTGCAAAAAGTGCATCCGCCGCGGCCAATCGTGCCGTCGCGATTTGGGCAGCTGAAGCCGCCGTGTAGCGTAAGTTTATGGACTTTTTGCCCATACCGGCGGGCCAGGTCGCCGCCAAACATATTGACTAATTTCTGTAACTGCATAATCTGGAAGGCCGCCCTGCGAAAAGGGCCAAGCCTGCCAGTTTTCCTTCCCCACGGCGATGATGTGGATCAAGCGCCAGGGCACCCTTTTACACCATGAATAATCATTCACAATAAACGCAATTTCAGTCAGCGACTGGCTGATTACTTTTCCTTATGTCGCCGCCTTTTATTTAAATAATATGACGACAAGTGAAAAACAGTACCATGCTGCAAGTCGCACCTGATTTTTAGCATTTTCCGCTGTTAATTCCCGTAACGGCAGTGGCCATTGGGGTTTATAGCCAGCACCAATAGTGAGAGAGATCACACTCCATTTTGGTGCAGCCGCCGCTTCATGCATTGTAAAAAACAATAAATATATATTTAAAACAATTAGTTAACCAATGCATAGCACATTTCAGCATAAATAAGAATGACATTTGACCTGCCTGGTGATTCCCGATAAGTTGAGAATCCGCTGGAAGCTTTCTGGATGAGTGTTCTGCTCATCATATTTATGCAGTAATTGAGATTCCCTCTTAAGTAAGTTCTCAACGACCGTGTATCGATGCGAAAAGGATGAAAGAGGGCGACATACGAGGAACGCGTTATAACGCCACCCCCGTCGCCGCACCCTTTTTACGCCCGCGCGCCGTCAGAACAAGAGAGTCTCGCAGAGCCTGGGGAGGTTCACTTATATGTTGTACGATAAATCCCTTGAGAGGGATAACTGTGGTTTCGGCCTGATCGCCCACATAGAAGGCGAACCTAGCCACAAGGTAGTGCGTACCGCCATTCACGCACTGGCCCGTATGCAGCACCGTGGCGCTATCCTTGCCGATGGCAAGACTGGCGATGGTTGCGGCCTGCTGCTGCAAAAACCGGATCGTTTCTTCCGCCTTGTTGCCGAAGAGCGCGGCTGGCGTCTGGCGAAGAACTACGCCGTCGGCATGCTGTTCTTAAATAAAGATGCGGAACTGGCGGCCCGTAGTCGTCGTATCGTTGAAGAAGAGCTGCAACAGGAAACCCTCTCTATTGTGGGCTGGCGCGACGTACCGACCAACGAAGGCGTGCTGGGTGAAATCGCCCTCTCCTCTCTGCCGCGCATTGAACAAATTTTCGTTAACGCCCCGGCGGGCTGGCGTCCGCGCGATATGGAACGCCGCCTGTTTATCGCCCGTCGTCGTATCGAAAAACGTCTCCAGGATGACAAAGACTTCTATGTCTGTAGCCTGTCTAACCTGGTCAATATTTATAAAGGTCTCTGTATGCCGGCAGACCTGCCGCGCTTTTACCTGGACCTGGCGGACCTGCGTCTGGAATCGGCTATCTGCCTTTTCCACCAGCGCTTCTCCACCAACACCGTACCGCGTTGGCCGCTGGCCCAGCCGTTCCGCTACCTGGCGCATAACGGCGAAATCAACACCATTACGGGCAACCGTCAGTGGGCGCGCGCGCGTACCTATAAGTTTAAAACCCCGCTGATCCCGGATCTTCATGATGCCGCGCCTTTCGTAAACGAAACCGGCTCCGACTCCAGCTCCATGGATAATATGCTGGAGCTGCTGCTGGCGGGCGGGATGGATATCGTGCGCGCGATGCGTCTGCTGGTGCCGCCAGCATGGCAGAACAACCCGGATATGGATCCGGAGCTGCGCGCGTTCTTCGACTTCAACTCCATGCATATGGAGCCGTGGGACGGCCCGGCGGGCATCGTTATGTCCGACGGTCGCTATGCCGCCTGTAACCTCGACCGCAACGGCCTGCGCCCGGCGCGCTATGTCATTACCAAAGACAAGCTCATCACCTGCGCCTCTGAAGTAGGTATCTGGGATTATCAGCCGGATGAAGTAGTGGAGAAAGGACGCGTTGGCCCGGGCGAACTGATGGTTATCGACACCCGCGGCGGGCGCATTCTGCACTCGGCGGAAACGGACAACGATCTTAAAAGCCGCCACCCGTACAAAGAGTGGATGGAGAAAAACGTGCGCCGTCTGGTGCCGTTTGAAGATTTGCCGGATGACCAGGTCGGCACCCGTGAAATGGACGACGATCTGCTCGCCAGCTACCAGAAGCAGTTTAACTACAGCAACGAAGAGCTGGATTCCGTTATCCGCGTGCTGGGCGAAAACGGCCAGGAAGCGGTCGGCTCAATGGGCGATGACACGCCGTTCGCCGTGCTCTCCAGCCAGCCGCGCATTATTTATGATTATTTCCGCCAGCAGTTCGCTCAGGTGACCAACCCGCCTATCGACCCGCTGCGCGAAGCGCACGTGATGTCGCTTGCCACCAGCATTGGCCGCGAGATGAACGTCTTCTGCGAGGCCGAAGGCCAGGCGCACCGCCTGAGCTTTAAATCGCCGATTCTGCTCTACTCCGACTTTAAACAGCTGACTACGCTTGAAGAGCAGCACTATCGCGCCGATACGCTGGATATTACGTTCGACGTGACCGAAACCTCGCTTGAAGAGACGGTAAAAGCGTTGTGCGACAAAGCCGAACAGATGGTGCGCGACGGCACCGTGTTGCTGGTGCTTTCCGACCGCAACATCGCCAAAAACCGTTTGCCGGTGCCTGCGCCGATGGCGGTTGGCGCTATTCAGACTCGCCTTGTTGAGAAGAGCCTGCGTTGCGACGCTAACATTATTGTGGAAACCGCAAGCGCCCGCGACCCGCACCACTTCGCCGTGCTGCTGGGCTTCGGCGCGACCGCTGTCTACCCTTACCTCGCCTATGAAACCCTGGCGCGGCTGGTGGATACCGGCGCCATCGAGAAGAACTACCGCAGCGTGATGCTGAACTACCGTAACGGCATCAACAAAGGCCTGTATAAGATCATGTCCAAAATGGGCATCTCGACTATTGCCTCTTACCGCTGCTCGAAGCTGTTTGAAGCGGTGGGCCTGCACGATGAAGTCTCCAGCCTCTGCTTCCAGGGGGTGGTGAGCCGCATCGGCGGCGCCGGTTTCGGCGATTTTCAGCAGGATCTGCTGAACCTGTCGAAGCGCGCGTGGCTTGCCCGCAAACCGCTGGAGCAAGGCGGCCTGTTGAAATATGTACACGGCGGCGAATACCACGCGTACAACCCGGACGTGGTGCGTACACTGCAACAGGCGGTTCAGAGCGGCGAGTATAGCGATTACCAGCAGTATGCGAAGCTTGTGAACGAGCGCCCGGCGGCGACGCTGCGCGACCTGCTGGCCCTCAATCCGCAGGGCGAAGCGGTTCGCGTGGATGAAGTCGAACCGGCAAGCGAACTGTTCAAACGCTTCGACACGGCGGCGATGTCTATCGGCGCGCTGAGCCCGGAAGCGCACGAAGCGCTGGCCGAAGCGATGAACAGCATCGGCGGCAACTCGAACTCCGGCGAAGGCGGCGAAGACCCGGCGCGCTACGGCACGAACAAAGTCTCGCGCATTAAGCAGGTGGCCTCCGGCCGCTTCGGCGTGACCCCGGCTTACCTGGTTAACGCTGACGTTATTCAGATTAAAGTCGCTCAGGGCGCGAAGCCGGGCGAAGGCGGCCAGTTGCCGGGCGACAAAGTCACCCCCTATATCGCTAAGTTGCGTTATTCGGTGCCGGGCGTAACGCTTATCTCCCCACCGCCGCATCACGACATCTACTCGATTGAAGATCTGGCGCAGCTTATTTTCGACTTAAAACAGGTCAACCCGAAGGCGATGATCTCCGTGAAGCTGGTTTCCGAACCGGGCGTGGGCACCATTGCGACTGGCGTGGCGAAAGCTTACGCGGATCTCATCACCATCGCCGGCTACGACGGCGGCACGGGCGCAAGCCCGCTCAGCTCTGTGAAATACGCGGGCTGTCCGTGGGAGCTGGGCCTCGTTGAAACCCAGCAGGCGCTGGTGGCTAACGGCCTGCGTCACAAAATTCGTCTGCAGGTGGACGGCGGCCTGAAAACCGGCCTCGATATCATTAAAGCGGCCATTCTGGGCGCGGAAAGCTTCGGCTTCGGCACCGGCCCGATGGTGGCGCTTGGCTGTAAATACCTGCGTATTTGCCATCTGAACAACTGCGCGACCGGCGTAGCGACGCAGGATGACAAACTGCGTAAAAACCACTACCACGGCCTGCCGTTCAAGGTAACCAACTACTTTGAGTTTATTGCCCGTGAAACACGCGAAATCATGGCCTCGCTTGGCGTTACCCGCCTGGTAGACCTGATCGGCCGCACGGAACTGCTCAAAGAACTGGAAGGCTTTACCGCGAAACAGCAGAAACTTGACCTGGCGCGTCTGCTGGAAACCGCCGAGCCGCTGCCGGGCAAAGCGGTTTACTGCACCGAGCATAACCCGCCGTTCGATAATGGCGTGCTCAACGCGCAGCTGTTGAACCAGGCGAAGCCGTATGTGGATGAAAAGCAGAGCAAAACGTTCTGGTTTGATATCCGCAATACCGACCGTTCGGTGGGCGCATCGCTTTCGGGCTACATTGCCGAGACGCATGGCGACCAGGGGCTGGCTTCCGACCCAATCAAAGCGCACTTCAGCGGCACTGCGGGCCAGAGCTTCGGCGTCTGGAACGCAGGCGGCGTGGAGCTGCACCTGACTGGCGACGCCAATGACTATGTCGGCAAAGGCATGGCGGGCGGCTTAATCGCTATTCGTCCGCCGGTGGGCTCCGCCTTCCGCAGTCATGAAGCGAGCATTATTGGCAATACCTGTCTGTACGGCGCAACCGGCGGCCGCTTGTATGCCGCAGGCCGCGCGGGCGAGCGTTTCGGGGTGCGTAACTCCGGCGCGATCACCGTGGTGGAAGGCATCGGCGATAACGGTTGTGAATATATGACCGGCGGCATCGTCTGTATCCTCGGAAAAACCGGCGTCAACTTTGGCGCAGGTATGACGGGCGGCTTCGCCTACGTGCTGGATGAAGATGGCGAGTTCCGCAAGCGCGTGAACCCGGAACTGGTGGAAGTGCTGGGCGTAGACGAGCTGGCGATTCACGAGGAGCATCTGCGCGGCCTTATTACCGAGCATGTTCACCATACCGGTTCGCAGCGCGGCGAAGAGATCCTGGCCCACTGGCCGGCCTTCGCCTCGAAATTCGCGCTGGTTAAACCGAAGTCCAGTGATGTCAAAGCATTGTTGGGTCACCGTAGTCGTTCCGCAGCAGAGCTGCGGGTGCAGGCGCAGTAAGGGGTTGTAATGAGTCAGAACGTTTACCAGTTTATCGACTTACAGCGCGTTGATCCGCCAAAGAAACCGCTGAAGATCCGTAAAATTGAGTTTGTAGAAATTTATGAGCCTTTCTCGGAAGGTCAGGCCAAGGCGCAGGCAGACCGCTGCCTCGCCTGCGGCAACCCTTACTGCGAATGGAAATGTCCGGTCCATAACTACATCCCTAACTGGCTGAAGCTTGCCAACGAGGGGCGTATTTTTGAAGCGGCGGAACTGTCGCATCAGACCAACACGCTGCCGGAAGTCTGCGGCCGCGTCTGTCCGCAGGATCGCCTGTGTGAAGGTTCCTGCACACTGAACGATGAGTTTGGCGCAGTGACCATCGGCAACATTGAGCGCTATATCAATGATAAAGCGTTTGAAATGGGCTGGCGCCCGGACCTCACCGGCGTGAAGCAGACCGGCAAGCGCGTGGCCATCATTGGTGCGGGCCCGGCGGGCCTCGCCTGCGCCGACGTGCTAACCCGCAACGGCGTCAAAGCGGTGGTATTTGACCGTCATCCGGAAATCGGCGGCCTGCTGACCTTCGGCATTCCGGCCTTTAAGCTGGAAAAAGAGGTCATGACCCGCCGCCGCGAAATCTTCACCGGCATGGGTATTGAGTTCAAACTTAATACCGAAGTGGGCCGCGACGTACAGCTTGACGATCTGCTGAAGGATTACGATGCAGTGTTCCTGGGCGTCGGCACTTATCAGTCCATGCGCGGCGGGCTGGAGAACGAAGATGCGCCGGGCGTGTATGAAGCCTTGCCGTTCCTTATCGCCAACACCCGTCAGATTATGGGCTTTAGCGAAGATGCGCAGCAGCCGTTCATCAATATGGAAGGCAAGCGCGTCGTGGTGCTGGGCGGCGGCGATACCGCGATGGACTGCGTACGTACTTCGGTGCGCCAGGGCGCAACGCATGTGACCTGCGCTTATCGTCGCGATGAAGAGAACATGCCAGGCTCCCGCCGTGAGGTAAAAAACGCGCGCGAGGAAGGCGTCGTGTTTCAGTTTAACGTGCAGCCGCTCGGCATTGAAATTAACGCTAACGGCAAAGTGTGCGGCGTGAAAATGGCGCGTACTGAAATGGGCGCGCCGGATGTGCATGGCCGTCGTCGCGCGGAAATCGTGCCGGGCTCAGAACACGTGCTGCCTGCTGATGCGGTAGTGCTGGCGTTTGGTTTCCGCCCGCACAGCATGGAATGGCTGGCGCAGCACAGCGTAGAGCTGGATTCTCAGGGACGCATTATCGCGCCTGAGGGCAACGAGAACGCTTTCCAGACCAGCAACCCGAAGATTTTCGCCGGTGGCGATATCGTACGCGGCTCTGACCTGGTGGTAACGGCGATTGCCGAAGGCCGTAAAGCCGCCGACGGCATCATGAACTACCTCGAAGTATAAGCACCCCGCCTTATGAAATAAGGGAAGCGTCAAGCTTCCCTTATTATTGATTAAAATCCCAGCGCCACCTTCTACCGTTTTATTCACTTTATCTTATCTATTCTTGTTCTCTTTAATTATTAAAATTCATATTAACAATTAATTCAGCTTACCAATCCGCTCTAAAAGACTCCGGAAAAAATACATTGCTATGAAAAATACGAAATAAACAATCATAAAAATTATGTATTTATTAATTCTGTATCTTTCGCCTGCCAATTTAATTTATGAAAACAATAAAATAAGCTTAATGTCCACCCCAACATGCTAAGTTTAAGCTCATATTGGACATAATTATGATCTCTCTAAAAAAACACAGAAAGAATAGAATATCACAGGTAATGGCCACGCTTTTTCCGGCCATCGTTTTCTTTAACCCTTTAGCGGCCAGTGCTGCAACAATTATCGATGAAAATACCGACGATACTTATATATTTAGCGGCGATAAAGAATATGTCATAAATTCTGGTGTAACGATGTCTTCCCCTGGCAGCGATCCTAGCGCTCTAGTTAAGGGTAAAAGCATCACATCCATTAAAAATAATGGAACAATTAAAAATGATAACGGCAACGCTATGTCTGTTGAGGTCAGCGGGCAAACTGCCGATATGCTGACCATAGAAAATAGTGGAACTATCAGCAGCTCAGCCACCGGTATCAATGTAACTAACGGCGATAATGTAACCATTATCAACACCGGCACGATTGCAGGTAAAGACAGCGCTATCGCTTTTGCAAGCGCAGGCAATAACGCGCTGGTGTTAAAAAACGGCTCCGATCTGCAGGGCGATGTCACTTCTACGGGTTCCTCCACCAATACCATTACGCTGAATGAATCAGGCAACGAAGACAGCAATTTTAAAGGCGTAACGGCGGGCACGGATGGCTTTAAATCATTAACCATGGATGGCGTGGATTGGGTAATGAGCGGCGATATCGATCTTATCGGTACCGACGCCAGTCTGATCGTAAAAACGGGTAAATTGACGCTGGGCGGCGATGTCACCAATAAGGGCTCCTCGCTTATTAACAGCGGTGCTACGCTCCAGCTCGGTACCGGCAGCGGCAGCAACGCCTCGCTCGAAGGAAATATTCAGGACGATGGCACGCTCATTTTTAACCAGGCTGCCGATTTCACATTCAAAGGCGATATTTCAGGCACTGGCACCGTTATTAAAGAAGATGCCTCAACGCTGACCCTCAGCGGCACAAACAGCTATACCGGCGATACGCAATTGAAAAGCGGCACTACGCTGGTCGCCGAAGGCGCGACGCTCGGCCCGGCGAACAACAGCGCAACGATTTCTGTTGGCAGCGGCGCGACCTTCGCATCCGCGGGTACGGTAAATAATAATATTGCTGTTGCAGCAGGCGGTACGCTGGCTGCATGGAATGCCGTTGGCAGCAATATCGGCGCAACGACGCCCACGACAGGCAACACCATTAACGGCAATGTCTCGAACGCGGGTACTTTACAACTTGCCGCCGCTGATAATTCCGTTGGCAATAGCTATACCATTAATGGTGATTACACAGGTGAGCAAGGCAGCAAAATCGTCATGAATACCGTTGCGGGTGACGATAATTCTTTGACTGATCACCTGGCGATTACCGGCAACAGCGCGGGCACATCTTCACTGGAAGTGGCTAATGTAGGCGGCATGGGCGCACAAACGCTCAACGGGATTGAGTTAATTGACATCGGTGGCGCATCTGACGCGACCTTTACGCTTGATAAGCCCGTTGTCGCCGGCCTGTGGGAATATGATCTCTATAAGCATGATGACGGCAACTGGTATCTGGAGTCCAAAACCGAGCCTGCGCCGCAGCCAGATCCGGATCCTTCGCCAGCCCCACAACCGACTCCCGATCCTGAACCAACACCAGACCCAACGCCCGATCCGGCTCCCGCCCCGGAAGTCTATCGCCCGGAAATTGGCGTTTACATGGCGAACTACCTGGCTGCTCAACAGATGTTCATCCATAAACGCGACGATCGCGATCAGTTAATGCTGCGTGACGAAGACGATCTGAATACCTGGATGTACGTCAAAGGCCAGTATGCCGACGGCAATTTCGCCCGCAGCAACCTGAGCTATGACATCCGCTCGGCAGTGGTTCAGCTTGGCAGTGACGTTATCAGCAGAAACCTCTCCACCGGCACGCTGCACACCGGCTTTATGTTAGGTACTGGCTATAGCGATACCAGCGCCGATGCAAGGCACAACAGCCGCTCTGCCGACGGCAGCGTTAATGGCTACAACGTGGGGCTCTATGCCACCTGGCAGGAAGATCAAAAACTGCGCCTGGGCAGCTATATCGACAGCTGGGCTTCTTACAGCTGGTACAACAGCAGAGTAAACGGCGACGATATGCCTGGCGAAGAGTATGACAGCAAAGGTATGGCCGCTTCGCTGGAAGTGGGTCACGCCTGGCTGGTGCCTTCAGAAAAAGCTCGTACCATGAAGTTTGAACCGCAAGGTCAGGTGGTGTACAGCAACCTTAAGCAGGACGACCATGTTGAATACAATGGTACGCGGGTAACCACGCCGGAAGATGATGCCGTTCTCGGCCGCGTGGGGGTAAAAATGAGTTACGTCGACCAGAAACAGGTCGAAGCCTGGCAGCCTTATGGCGCGGTAAACTGGTTAATCGGCAACGGCATGAGCGATTTAAGCTTTAACGGCGATACCATTGGTTCCGACGTACCGGATAACCGCTTCCAGCTGGAAGCAGGCGTAACCGGTAAAATCAACGAAGCAACGACCCTCTCCTTCCGTCTTGGCGGCGAATGGGGTGATAACACCTACAATGCCTATACAGGCCATATGTTAGTGAACTATCGCTGGTAATCCCTGCCGCTATTCACTTAACCTGCCCGGTAGATGAACTACCGGGCTTTTTTATGCCTGTAACGCGCTACAGTGAAGCTTTAACACCACTTTTTTGATTTCACCTGCTTTCTCTGCAAAGCATCCTGGTTTATGCGGTTCGCCGGGCATAAAAACCGCAAACATTCCTGGCTCCATTAACAGCACCTGCTCCGCCTCAATGTACTTACAGAGCTGATAGTCTTCTTCTTTATGCCACTCGCCGCACTCGCGTTCGCTACCCGCCACGCCATAGCGGATTTGCTCTTTACCCTCGAGCAAGATCTGAATGTCTATATAGTCGCGATGCAGTTCAGCACATTTTTCCTGCGCATGTTGCGTAGCAAACTGCATCACATTCATTAAAAGTTTTTCCTCTTGCAGAACATAGCTGCCGGGCGCTTTCTGTGCCGGGTTTGCCGCCAGCGCCTGAGCAAGCGCTTGCGCCATCGCCGGCGGCAGGCCTGCGGCGTAGGCGTGTTGGATCTTTCCTGCGATCATGCTTCTTTTCCTTGCGCTAACAGCGCAGCCCCCAGTAAACCGGCGTCGTGGCGATAATGTGCGGCGGCAAGCCGGGTGTGAAACGCTGCGGGTTGCTGCGCCATAAAGTCCTGCACCTGAGGCAGGTAGCCGTGCGCGAGACCAATGCTGCCGCCAATAACGACTCGCTGGCAGTCCGTAACAGCTTTGATATCTGCGATAAGCCTCGCCAGCGTTTGGGCCGAGCGAGCCACCAGCGCCTTCGCCTGAGAATTGCCCTCTTCTGCGCGGGCGAAAATAGCTTTGGCGTCAAGCCCGGCTAACTCTGCGGTTGCCGCTGCCGCAATAGCGCGCCCGGAAGCGATAGCCTCCACACAGCCGGTGCGCCCGCAGCCGCAGCGCGGGCCATGCGGATCGGCCAGCGTATGACCGAAATGCCCCGCCAGCCCGCCGATGCCGGTATGCAATTTTCCCTGGCAGATTATCCCGCCGCCCACGCCGGTCGAGACTGTCAGAAACACCATCTCGCTTACCTCTTCCTGCAACGCCCGGTATTCCGCCCAGGCTGCCGCCTGCGCATCATTTACCGCGATACAGGGCAAGCCGGTAAGACGGGTCACGGTTTCGACTAACGGAAAGCGCGCAAGCCCGCCGAGGTTCTCTGGATTGATGGCGTTCAGCACGCCATCATGGATAATGCCGGTGGAGGCGACAGCAACGCATTGCGCCCGCGCCTTTAGCGGCGCAACCACGGTTTCCAGCGCCGCGCCAAGCGCCTGCGGCGTTTTGCTGGCGGGCGTCGGCAATTCCCGGCGATCCGTAATATGTCGCGCTTCATCCACTAAAGCGGCGGCGAGTTTGGTGCCGCCAATATCAATCGCCAGTACGTTCATTTCGCTACCTTTTGCATCGCTTCGCGATACCACTGGCAGATGTGTTCCAGCCGGGTAATGGCGGAGCCCACTGTCACCGCCCACGCGCCATGCTGCATCGCCTGCGCGGCCAATGGAGGCGAATTAAAGCGTCCTTCGGCAACAACCCGGCAGCCCCTGTCGCGCAGCGCGCTCACCAGCGGCAGGTCAGGCTCTTCAGGCGTTTCGCGGGTGAGGTAGCCGGAAAGCGTCGTGCCGATAATTTCCGCGCCCAGCTGCTGGCAATACAGCCCATCCTGCAACGACGAGCAGTCGGCCATCGCCACGCGCTGACAGGAATGAATACGCTCAAGCAACGCTTTCGCCGGAACAGGACGCGGGCGCTCTGTGCCGTCGAAAGCGATGATATCCGCTCCCGCCTGCGCAAGCGCGTCCACATCTTCCAGAAACGGCGTAATACGCACCGGAGAATCGGGCAGATCGCGCTTGATGATGCCAATAATCGGGATGCTGACCATACGGCGCGTGGCCTGAAGATTTTTAAGGCCCTCAATACGCACCGCGACCGCCCCAGCCTGCTCCGCCGCCAGCGCCATCGCAGCCACAATGTCGGGCTTATCCAGCGGGCTACCGGGCACAGGCTGGCAGGAGACGATGAGTCCGCCGCAGGCGGCAATCGCCTCGTTAATTTGTTCGAGCAAAGACATAAAAGACTCCCTGATGGTGATGCAGCCAGGCGAACCGCCGGGCTGCATAGTTAGCTTTTACTTTTGACCAGCCCTCGCTTGCGCATACCCGGAACAGCGGCGCCGCTGAACGGTTTGCCATCAATGGCGTCATGAGTGCGCAGCGCTTCGGGATGCAGCCAGCGCTGCACCCGCGACGGCATATCCAGACCAATCAGCAGGATCACCACAAATGTCAGGCTGAAGGAGAGCGATCCCAGCGCGGTGCCAAGATCCAGCCGCTGAGCGATAGCGGCGCCAATTACGGGCGCCAGCGCGCCGCCAAGCGCGCCGACGTTATAGGTAAAGCCCAGCCCCGCCGCACGTTGGTCAGTATCAAAATAGCCGCTGATAAGCTTTGGCAGGATGCCGGAAATGCCTTGTCCCAGCATTTGCTGAAAAAAGAGCAGCAGACCCAACACCCAGACATTTGTTCCGCCGATGGCGAACACGGGAATAATCAGCAGTTGCGACGCAAGCAGGCTATAAACATAGGCTTTGCGGGTACCGAGCCAGTCACCAAGGAAACCGCCGACGCAGCAGCCTACCGCGGCGCCAAAACCGCTAAAGAACAGGACCTGTGCAACTGTTGTTGGCGTATAGGCCAACTCTGTCTTCAAATAGGTAGGCAGCAGCGCCTGAATCGGCCATGAATAGAGAAAAGCGAATAACACAATGACCATCAACATAACGCCGGTCGGCCAGCGCGAACCGCTGCTTTGCACCATAAAGCTGATAAATATCGCCGCGCACGCCAGCCCAAGCGCGGCGATAAGCGCGGCATTGCCGAGCTCCCCGGCGAAGCAGAGCCAGAGCGCGCCTGCCGCAAAGAGCGTCATCGCGATATTCATCAGGCGGTGCTCGCCGCGATAAAGAATATCGACCATCGTGCGCACCGGCCTGGCTTCGCCCTGTCGTGCCTTCCAGTCTTCCGCTTCCGGAATGTTTTTACGCAGCCACAGCGCAAAGACAATCGGCAAAATGCCAATGAAAAACAGCGCTCGCCAGCCCCAGGCTGGCACCACCAGGCTGTAGACTTGCGCGGCGACAACCGCGCCGACGGAAAAACCGGAGATAAGAAAGCCGCTGGCCTTATTACGCAAATGCTTCGGCCAGCTTTCGATAACGTAGGTGGCGCTGGAGCCATACTCGCCCGCCATCCCCATGCCAATCACCAGGCGAGCGATAAACAGGGTGACGTAGCCGGGCGCCAGGCCGCAGGCGAGCGTGCCGATGGAAAAGAGGATAATACTGGTCACCATCGCCAGCCGACGGCCGTAACGGTCGCCCAGCGCGCCCAGCAACAAACCGCCAAACCAGCGGGAGATAAAGGCGGCGGAGATCAGGCTCGCGGCTTGCACGGTGGTTAGCCCAAACTCTCCCTGAATTTCCGTCAGAACCAGCGCTATCAGGACAAAGTCAAAACCATCCAGCAGATAGCCCAGCCAGGCCGCCGAGAAGGCGCGCCATTGGGCTTTATTAAGGTGTTTGTACCACGGCAGAGCATGTGAGGAAGCGTTCACAGGAGACTCCCTGCGCAGGTCTTTGCCCGCGCTTTAAGGTGTAGGGTAGAGAGGTTTTTAGCCGCCGGGTGGCGACGATCACTGTTGCGCTTTTTCTTCCTGCAGCCGCTGCGCCAGCGCTTTAAGCTGCGGCAGCCAGGCCTCATCGACCGGGGCGAAAGGTCTGCGACACAGCGGCACCGACACCACATCCATATAGTGAAGCAGCGTTTTCAGGCCGCGGAATACGCCGGTTTTGATAAGCAGGTCGATAACCTCGTTACAGTCGCTTTGCAGGCGCTGCGCTTCGGCGATTTCGCCTGCCTCGATCGCCCTGACAATGCGCTGGTAGCGCCAGCCCATCACGTTGTAAGTGCTGCCGATGCCGCCATCCGCCCCTGCCAGAATGCCAGAGGCGAAAATCTCGTCGTAACCGTTATAAAGCACCAGTTCCGGCTGTGCGCGGCGAATCTGCTCCATTTGATAGAGATCGCCCGAGGTTTGCTTAAGCGCCCTAACCCCCGGCAGCATGACCAGCGTATTAATTTGCTCAAGCGAAAGCTTTACGCCGCTCAGGGCGGGTATGTTGTATACCACCATCGGCAAACCCTCTGCGGAGTCAATGATTGCCCGGTAGTGGTCACAGTGCTCTTCAAAACTGAAAGGGTAGTAAAAGGGCGTTACGGCAGAAACGGCATCATAACCATAGCGGCTGGCTGAACGGGCAAGCTGCTGGCTTTCGGTCGTGCTCACCGTGCCGACATGGGCAATCAGCGTGGCTTTACCCTTTGCCTCATCTGCAACAATTTCAAGCACTTCCTCACGTTCAGCCGCCGTTTGCATAAAGGCTTCGCCCGTTGAGCCGCCGACATAAAGCCCATCCACGCCCTGGCTTAAGTTAAAACGCACCAGCCGACGCAGGCTGTCGCCGTCCAGCCGCTGGTTTTTATCAAAGGGCGTCAGCAGTGCCGTCATCACGCCGCGTAATGGATCACACATATTCACCTCGCAAAGGTATTCAGGATGAAAGAACTATATACCTTTATACCTGTTATACCAGCATGAAAAGCATACAACGGGCGAATGATGTCAAAGAATGGGATCTCGTTCACTAAACGATCTTTCGTGGATCGTTTGAGGCAGACGCAGGCAGGCTACTTACGTGCTTTGTTTTTTTGCTGAAAAGCGTGCCAGGCGGCGAAAACACTTTGCAGATGCGCCGTCAGCGCACGGTCAGCCCCATCAGCATCGCGGGCGCGGATCGCTTCGACAATAGCGATATGCTGTTGATAGCTGACGTTATTATGCTCATGAAGCGCTTTTTCCGGCACGGTAGGACGGGCGGCAATAAGCCAGTCGAGCAGTGCGACGTGGATCGCCATAAAAATAGGGTTGTCGGGGATTTCCGCCAGTACACGATGAAAAGCGACATCGGAGCGAATAAACAGCGTGTTGTCATCCAGCGACTGGCTATTTACTTCCAGCGCCTTTTCAAGCTTTGCTATCTGCTCATCGGTAGCGTGTTCTGCGGCGTAGCGCACCAGGCTGGATTCGAAGAACAGGCGCAACTGCTCAAAATGGGCGATACCGCCGGGGCGCGACAGAAAATCTTTCGCCATACCGGAAAGTTCGCTGATGATAGTGTCGGCAGAAGGGCGGCACACGCGGGCGCGCTCGCCATTGCTTATCTGCACCAGCCCTTTTCGCTTAAGCGCCGCCAGCGCTTCACGTACCGAAGGCCGCCCAACATTAAAGAAAGCCATTAATTCGCGCTCGGAAGGCAGTTGCTCCCCTTCGGCAAATTCGCGTCGGCGAATCATCTGTTCAAGCTCCTCCTCCACCATTTCGGAGAGCTTTTTACGCGTCAGCGGGCGGCGGTGCAGCGTATGGCCGAAGCTGTCCCGGGTTTCGTCTTGTGGATCAAAGGTGCTCATAGGCGGTCACAAAAGATGAAATAACGAACAAGGGCGGATTGGCTCAGCATAACACACCGGGTCTTTGCTGGCGAAACAAGGAGCTGTAAACAAAAACAGGGCCAGCGGCCCCGTTTTGTTTACTTGACGACGCGCAGCGCCGGACGGCCACCGCGCGGCGGCGGGTCGTCATCCGGGTTATCGTCGCCCGTTTCGTGATCCGGCTTATCGCCGTCAATCACGGACATCACCGTTTCCGGCTCCTGCGAAACGATTTCGTCGTTAAGACTTGCTAACGCTTCGTCATAGGCGGCTTCCGGCTCGAACATGGTGCCCGCGCCGTTTTCACGGGCGTAGATAGCCAGCACAGCGGCCAGCGGCACCGAAACCTGACGCGGCACCCCGCCGAAGCGCGCATTAAAGCGTACTTCGTCATTGGCCAGCTCCAGATTGCCTACCGCACGCGGCGCGATGTTCAGTACGATCTGCCCGTCACGCGCATACTCCATCGGCACGGAGACGCCCGGCAACGTCACATCCACGACAAGGTGCGGCGTGAGCTGGTTATCCAGCAGCCATTCATAGAAGGCTCGCAGCAGATAAGGACGACGTGGAGACAGCTGTGACATATCCATGGTTTAGCCCCGGCTTTGCAGACGCATTTCACGCTCGGCTTCGGTCAGCGAAGCAAGGAACGAATCACGCTCAAATACGCGAGTCATGTAGCCTTTCAGCTCTTTCGCGCCCGCACCGACCAGTTCCACGCCCAGTTGCGGCAAACGCCACAGCAGCGGCGCCAGGTAGCAATCCACCAGGCTGAACTCGTCGCTCAGGAAGAACGGTTTTTGCGTGAACACCGGCGCGATAGCCAAAAGCTCTTCGCGCAGCTGCTTACGGGCTGCGTCAGCTTCCTGGGCAGAACCTTTCTCGATGACGTTCATCAGCGAGTACCAGTCTTTCTCAATACGATGCATGTACAGACGGCTTTCACCACGCGCGACCGGATAAACCGGCATCAGCGGTGGATGCGGGAAACGCTCGTCAAGATATTCCATAATGATGCGCGACTCCCACAGAGTCAGCTCACGGTCTACCAGCGTCGGCACGCTTTGATTTGGGTTGAGGTCAATCAGATCCTGCGGCAGGTTATCCGTTTCCACATGCTCAATTTCAAAGCTGACACCCTTTTCAGCCAGCACAATGCGCACCTGATGGCTGTAGATATCAGTAGGACCAGAAAACAGCGTCATTACCGAACGTTTGTTGGCAGCGACAGCCATGAAAACCTCCAGGTATATTCAGAAAAATACTGCTACCAGCCGCACGGCGACCGGCCTTTATGGGTTACCCTTCCCTGCCGTACTGACATCCCAGTCTGTTAATTGACCAAAACGTGAACAGTTACCAGCATTTGGGCAGAAAATTGGATGATAGTTTACCAGATTTTGCGGGGTTTGTGGTGAAGGGATTCCTGATTTGCCCTAAAAGGAAGCAGATTCAGGGGATTAGCACGCCAAAGAAAACCAGCAATAAAAAAACCCGGGCAAAGCCGGGTTTTTTGCATAATGCCATTCTGCAAAAGCAGAACAGAATTAACGTTTGGAGAACTGCGGACGACGACGTGCTTTACGCAGGCCGACTTTCTTACGTTCAACCTGACGCGCGTCACGGGTAACGAAGCCTGCTTTACGCAGTTCGCCACGCAGGGACTCGTCGTACTCCATCAGAGCGCGGGTGATACCGTGACGGATCGCACCAGCCTGACCAGAGATACCACCACCTTTAACGGTGATGTACAGATCCAGTTTCTCAACCATGTCGACCAGTTCCAGCGGCTGACGAACTACCATGCGGGCAGTTTCGCGACCGAAGTACTGTTCCAGAGAACGCTGGTTGATAACGATTTTACCGTTGCCCGGTTTGATAAACACACGAGCGGCGGAGCTTTTGCGGCGACCAGTGCCGTAGTATTGATTTTCAGCCATTGCCTATAATCCCGATTAGATGTCCAGAACTTGCGGTTGCTGCGCCGCGTGGTTGTGCTCGTTGCCTGCGTAAACTTTCAGTTTACGGTACATAGCACGACCCAGAGGGCCTTTCGGCAGCATGCCTTTTACCGCGATTTCAATTACGCGCTCAGGACGGCGGGCGATCATCTCTTCGAAGGTCGCTTCTTTGATACCACCGATGTGGCCAGTGTGGTGGTAGTACATTTTGTCAGAACGCTTGTTACCGGTTACAGCAACTTTTTCTGCGTTCAGAACGATGATGTAATCACCAGTATCAACGTGCGGAGTGTATTCCGCTTTATGCTTACCGCGCAGGCGACGTGCCAGTTCAGTAGCCAGACGGCCCAGAGTTTTACCGGTCGCGTCAACAACGTACCAGTCGCGTTTTACGGTTTCTGGTTTAGCTGTAAAAGTTTTCATTAAAAGCTTACCCAAATAAATAGTTACACGTTGGTGAACACCCAAACGCCTATAATCTGTTGAGGTTCACACGACATTGTCCAGTAAACCTACCCCCTCGGATATGTTTCACCGGCACACAAAAGTTTTGGGAAAAAAACTTTGTTGTAACGTGGGGTCGCAGGATTATAGAGAAGTCGCGTATAAAGATCGACCCCTTTTTGTGATGGAAAGCGGGATTTCTGCGGCTTCCCGGCTTTTCGGTTTAACAGGGGAAAAACCCGCTCAGGGCTTATGCGCCCGTTTCAGATACTCCTCGCTTTGCATTTCCTGCAAACGGGAAAGACAGCGCTGGAACTCAAACTTCAGCCTTTGCCCCTGATAAATCTCCATTAATGGCGCAGCCGCGCTAACAACAAGCTTCACGTGGCGTTCATAAAATTCATCCACCAGCGCGATAAAGCGGCGCGCTTCGCTCTCCATTTGCGGGGTCATAACCGGCACGTCGAACAGCAGTACGGTATGAAACTGTCGGGAGAGATCGATGTAATCATGCTGGCTGCGGGCGTCGACGCAGAGCGTGCGGAACGCCACGGCGAGCGTCTGGTTTTCCAGGCCAAGCGTCGGCAGCGGGCGATGGTTTATCTCCAGCACCGGCTCGCCCTGACGCTTCGCCCCGGCAAGCACGGTATAAAGCTGCTCCATGCGCCCTTTTGTTTCTTCATTAAGCGGCGACAGCCAGAGGTGCGCCTGAGTCAGGGTGCGCAAGCGGTAATCAATGCCCGCGTCTACATTCATGACATCGCAGTGGCGCTTAATCGCCTCAATAGCAGGAAGAAAACGGGCGCGTTGCAGTCCGTTGCGGTAAAGCTCGTCAGGCGGAATGTTGGAGGTCGCTACAAGCGTAATGCCGCGCGCGAACAGGGCCTGCATCAGGCCGCCCAGCAGCATGGCGTCGGTAATGTCGGAGACAAAAAACTCATCAAAGCACAGCACGTCGGTCTGCGCTTTAAAGCGATCGGCGATAATTTCCAGCGGGTCGCTGTGCCCCTGCAGCGCCGTTAAATCCTCATGCACCTTCAGCATAAAGCGGTGAAAGTGCAGCCGCTGTTTCCGCTCGCCCGGCAAACTCTGATAAAAAAGATCCATCAGCCAGGTTTTCCCCCGCCCGACGCCGCCCCACATATAAAGGCCGCGTACCGGCGTAATGGATTCCGGCTGGGGCCGTTTGCCGAACAGCTTGCCCACTTTCGCCAGCAGGCCGCCGCTTTCCGCGGGAGCGGTTTTATTGCCGGTCAGCTCGTGATAAATCGTATCAAGGCGGCTGACCGCTTCGCGTTGTACATCGTCTGGCTGATGAGAACCTTCGTTAAGAGCCTGTTGATAGCGCGATGTCGGAGAGAAGCTTTGCATGGTGTTATAGTTATTCCCTGGATATCGGTGCGCCGCGAGCTGCGGCTGTCGAAAAAAAGGCCGTTCTACACTACGCCATGCCGCAGCAGGATTCCACTTCTCCTGAAATAGCGGTTATAGTGGCATAACTGGGCGACGGCACTGACGAGACAAGCAAGCCTCGCCGTTACCACCCTACGGAAACACAAGACAACGGGAGATGTACATGACCTGGGAATATGCGCTAATCGGGTTAGTGGTCGGTATCATTATTGGTGCCGTCGCCATGCGTTTCGGCAACCGCAAATTACGCCAGCAACAGGCTTTGCAGTACGAGCTGGAAAAGAACAAAGCGGAGCTTGAAGAGTACCGCGAGGAACTGGTCAGCCACTTCGCCCGCAGCGCCGAACTGTTAGACAACATGGCGCACGACTATCGCCAGCTTTATCAACATATGGCGAAAAGCTCCAGCAACCTGCTGCCGGAGATGTCCGCTGAGTCTAATCCGTTCCGTAATCGTCTGGCGGAATCGGAAGCCAGCAACGATCAGGCGCCGGTGCAGATGCCGCGTGACTATTCTGAAGGCGCCTCCGGCCTGCTGCGCAACGGCGCCCGCCGCGATTAATGCGGCAGTAAATATTTTTCCTCCGGGCGCGTTTTTCGCGCCCGCTTTCTTTATGGTCTGGCTATGATTATGGTAATCAGACTCCGGCTTATGCCCCCCATTGTTACCCGACAGGGAATTCAATAATATCAGTACGTTTTGGGTATCCTTTCCTTCTTCCAGGTTGCGAGAGCCAGCATCGATGAAAAAACAAACCCTGCTGTTGAGTGCATTAGCGTTAAGTGTCGGGTTATCTCTCTCGGCGCCCTTTCAGGCAGTAGCCGCATTGCCTTCGCAAGTTCCAGGCCAGGCCGCATTGCCAAGCCTCGCGCCGGTACTGGAAAAAGTCTTGCCCGCCGTGGTCAGCGTGCAGGTGGAAGGAACCGCCGCGCCGGAAGGCCAGAAGGTGCCGGAAGAGCTGAAAAAATATTTCGGCGACGAGCTGCCGGACCAGCAGGCGCAGCCATTTGAAGGGCTGGGCTCCGGCGTCATTATTAACGCGGCGAAAGGCTACGTGCTGACCAACAATCACGTGGTAAATCATGCCGAGAAAATCAGCGTTCAGCTTAACGATGGCCGTGAGTTCGACGCCAAACTTATCGGCAGCGACGACCAGAGCGACATCGCCCTGCTGCAACTACAGAACGCCACTAATCTGACCCAGATAAAAATCGCCGACTCCGACAGCCTGCGCGTGGGCGACTTCGCTATTGCGGTCGGCAACCCGTTCGGCCTCGGCCAGACGGCAACCTCCGGCATCATCTCGGCGCTGGGTCGCAGCGGGTTAAACCTTGAAGGACTGGAGAATTTCATCCAGACCGACGCCTCCATTAACCGCGGCAACTCCGGCGGCGCGCTGTTAAACCTCAACGGCGAACTGATAGGCATTAACACCGCGATTCTGGCGCCAGGAGGCGGCAGCATCGGCATCGGTTTTGCTATCCCCAGCAATATGGCGCAAACGCTGGCGAACCAGCTTATCCAGTTCGGCGAAATCCGCCGCGGCCTGCTTGGCATTAAAGGCACCGAGATGAGCGCCGATATCGCCAAAGCCTTTAATCTTAACGTGCAACGCGGAGCATTCGTCAGCGAAGTGCTGGCTAACTCGGGTTCGGCAAAAGCGGGCATCAAGCCAGGCGACGTGATTATCAGCCTGAACGGCAAGCCGCTGAGCAGCTTTGCCGAGCTGCGTTCGCGCATCGCCACCACCGAACCGGGAACCAAAGTAAAGCTTGGCCTGCTGCGCGACGGCAAGCCTCAGGAAGTGGAAGTGACGCTGGATAAAAGCACGGCCTCCTCCGCCAGCGCGGAGATGATCGCGCCGGCCCTGCAAGGCGCCACCCTGAGCGATGGTCAACTGAAAGACGGCACCAAAGGCGTTACCATAGCCGAGGTGGAAAAAGGCAGCGCGGCGGCGCAAATCGGCCTGCATAAAGATGATGTGATAATCGGCGTGAACCGCGACCGCGTACGCTCCATCGCCGAAATGCGCAAAGTTCTGGAGAGCAAGCCCGCCGTTATTGCGCTCCATGTGGTGCGCGGCAACGAAAGCATCTATTTACTGCTGCGCTAATAAAGCCGTGCAGGACATCCCACCCGCGTGGGATGTCCGCATAACTCATGCTATGCTGCGGTCGTCTTCCTGATTAACTAACCCATGCCCATGTTTCTTAAGTTTTTACGTCCGATAGTGCTCGGCCTGATTGTCGCGGCGATACTGCTGGCGGTCATGCCCTCGCTGCGCCAGATTAACCCGCTGTCGACGCCGGTCTATGACAGCGCCGATGAAACGCCGGTCAGCTACAATGCGGCGGTGAAGCGCGCCGCGCCAGCGGTCGTCAATGTTTATAATCGCGGCGTCAGCAACGGCGGGCGCAACCAGCTGGAAATTCGCACGCTCGGCTCTGGCGTTATCATGGATCAGCGCGGCTACATCATTACCAATAAGCACGTCATTAATGACGCCGACCAGATTATCGTCGCGTTGCAGGATGGCCGTGTTTTTGAGGCGTTGCTGGTCGGCTCCGATAGTCTGACGGACCTTGCCGTGCTGAAAATCAATGCCGCGAACCTGCCGACTATTCCGATTAACCCCAGACGTACACCGCATATTGGCGATGTGGTGTTAGCTATAGGCAACCCCTATAACCTCGGGCAGACCATCACCCAGGGGATTATCAGCGCCACCGGCCGCGTGGGGCTGAACCCTACGGGCAGACAGAACTTCCTGCAGACTGACGCCTCCATCAACCATGGCAACTCCGGCGGCGCGCTGGTGAACTCGCTCGGCGAGATGATGGGCATCAACACCCTGTCGTTTGATAAAAGTAATGACGGCGAAACGCCAGAAGGGCTGGGCTTCGCGATTCCCACGCAGCTTGCCACCAAGATAATGGATAAGCTTATCCGCGATGGCCGCGTTATTCGTGGCTATATCGGCATCGGCGGACGTGAAATCACGCCGCTGCATGCGCCAGCAGCAGGCATTGACCAGATCCAGGGCATTGTCGTAAATGAAGTGGCGCCGGATGGCCCGGCGGCGCGCGCGGGCATTCAGGTGAATGATGTTATTGTCTCGGTGAATAACAAGCCTGCGGTCTCTGCGCTGGAAACCATGGACCAGGTTGCGGAGATTCGTCCCGGCTCAGTTATCCCGGTTGAGGTCATGCGCAATGACCAGCGCATTACGCTGCAGGTGACGATTCAGGAATACCCCGCCACCAACTAAACGGCAGACATAAAAAAACCGGAACCTGTGTTCCGGTTTTTTTTCAGGCTAGCGTTCTTACTTGTTAACAAACTCTTCGCCCAGCGCGATATCTTTTTTCAGCGTATCCAGCATGCCTTCCAGCGCCTGCTGTTCGAACGCGCTCAGGGTGCCGATGGATTTACGCTCTTCGATACCGTTTTTACCCAGCAGCAGCGGCTGAGAGAAGAAGCGAGCGTATTCGCCGTCGCCTTCCACATAAGCGCACTCAACTACGCCCTGCTCGCCCTGCAATGCGCGCACCAGGGAAAGCCCAAAGCGCGCCGCCGCCTGGCCCATAGAGAGGGTTGCAGAACCCCCGCCCGCTTTCGCTTCCACCACTTCGGTGCCCGCGTTCTGGATACGTTTGGTCAGGTCGGCCACTTCCTGCTCGGAGAAGCTAACGCCCGGGATCTGCGACAGCAGCGGCAGAATGGTCACGCCAGAGTGACCGCCGATAACCGGTACGTCGATCTCGGTCGGCTGCTTGCCTTTTAACTCCGCCACAAAGGTATTGGAGCGAATGATATCCAGCGTGGTCACGCCGAACAGTTTGTTCTTGTCGTACACGCCCGCTTTTTTCAGCACTTCCGCAGCAATCGCCACGGTGGTGTTAACCGGGTTGGTGATGATGCCGATACAGGCTTTCGGGCAGGTCGTCGCGATCTGCTGAACCAGGTTTTTCACGATGCCGGCGTTCACGTTAAAGAGATCGGAACGGTCCATGCCCGGCTTACGCGCCACGCCTGCGGAGATCAGCACCACGTCGGCGCCTTCCAGCGCCGGGGTAGCGTCTTCGCCGGAGAAGCCTTTGATTTTTACGTCGGTAGGGATATGACTCAGGTCAACCGCTACCCCTGGGGTAACCGGTGCGATGTCATACAGAGAGAGTTCTGAACCTGAAGGCAGTTGGGTCTTGAGTAGAAGGGCAAGCGCCTGGCCAATACCACCTGCCGCGCCGAGGACTGCAACTTTCATCCTAAACTCCTTATTATGGTGAGCTAAAGTGTGCCGTTACTCCATTGGTGGCGACCATAATCATTCAGAGCTGAAATGAGTACAATCTTCTGGCCTTCAGTTTGCGACTCCTGACGCGCTTTACTGAAAGCGATGCGGCGGCTTTACCGGTGCACGGAGACTATCGGGCTCGCCGGGTCACTACCGGAGCAACATATCAACAGGCGGTTACATTACACCCTCTCGCGACAGCAAAACAACATCATTTTGATAACAATTGTTTTACTTTATCGCTTATTTTCGAGTCGTGACGCAGGCATGTTCCTTGATAACAAAATTTGATAAAATCCGCCGCTTTCATAACATTATTTCAGCCCCGCTCACGGCAGATAATTTGCATAAAAATTCAATTTTATGCATAATAATGTTGTTCTTATTGGCCTGACCACGGGTGACGTATGCGCAGCTCCGCAAAACAAGAAGAGTTAGTTAAAGCGTTTAAAGCATTACTCAAAGAAGAAAAATTCAGTTCGCAGGGTGAGATTGTCCAGGCGCTGCAGGACGAAGGCTTTGAGAATATCAACCAGTCAAAAGTCTCCCGCATGCTGACCAAGTTTGGCGCCGTGCGCACCCGCAACGCCAAAATGGAGATGGTTTACTGCCTGCCGGTTGAGCTTGGCGTACCGACCACGTCCAGCCCGCTTAAAAACCTGGTGCTGGATATCGACTATAACGACGCCGTAGTCGTCATTCACACAAGCCCAGGCGCGGCGCAGCTGATTGCTCGCCTGCTGGATTCCCTCGGCAAAGCGGAAGGCATCCTCGGCACCATCGCAGGGGACGATACTATCTTCACTACGCCCGCGCGCGGCTTCACGGTCAAAGAGCTTTACGAAGCCATCCTGGTGCTTTTCGAACAGGAACTCTGATGCCCCGCTCCCGCTATATCGTAGCGGGAGCGTTGTTCCCTTCTTTTACCTTCTTCTGCCATCTCCCGCTTAACCAGTCGCTTCGTCTGCTGAAAACCATTCACCCAGTGTATTAGAAAAAGAAAACCGCACAAATTGCAAAAATCAAATATCTTATTGATTCATAAGAAATAATAAAAAATACTGGCTAAATTTTAACCATTTTTATAACGTTCGGTAATAAATAAACATCACTCCAGGCTCAAAGTTTCATAGGAAACCATTAGCCTGTTATTAATTTTTTGGGTGACTAGTGTATACTTGTTTTTGTGATGAGGGTCACGGAACAGTGACCAGTAATAATAAATACGACGAGGTAAACAATATGAACATTAAATCTACCGTAGCAGCCGCAACCGTTCTTTCTGTGCTTTCTTTCGGTGCTTTCGCAGCATCTTCCATCAATGCCGACCAGGCGCAAAACCGCCAGGCTATCGGTACTGTCACCGTTGACGCGGTAGGCAGCGTCCCGATGGATATGCGTGAAATGCTGGATCAGAAAGCGCAGGAAAAAGGCGCGTCTTCTTATCGCATCATCGAAGCGCGTACCGGCGACCACTGGCACGCTACCGCTGAGCTCTACAAATAAACAACACGTTAAAAGTAAAAGTTCTGAATAGCCATAAACGCACGCAACGGCCTCAAGCAGAAAAATAGCGTTTCAACCCTTCCGGCCGTTGGGTGCTTTGACGAGGAGTTAAGACAATGAAAACCCCATTTACCATCGCAGCCCTGGGCCTGGCCTCAATTATCTCTTTTGGCGCCAGCGCCGCAGTACAACAAGTCAACACCCAGCAGGCGCAAAACCTCCAGCCGATGGGCAGCGTTTCTGTCACTCAGGTAACGGGCGCGCCGATGGATATTCGCCAGCAGCTGGCGGAAAAAGCGGAAAAAGAAGGCGCCAGCAGCTATCGCATCACTGAACTGACTCAGGGTGACCACTGGCACGCCACCGCTGAACTGTATAAGTAACCCTCGTCGTCTTGTCTGACGACTTGCCCCTGTTTTCGCAGGGGCCTTTTTAAGTGCCTGTCCTATGTTGAATGACGTACATTGAAGCGGAGCTGACCTTCCAGCTCCTCTTCTGCTTCGTCAAAAAGCAAAATCAGCGCCCCATAACGCCGACGCTGCTCCTCTCCCAGATGCACAAACTCTATCTCCAGCGGTAGCGGCAATCCCCCTTCAGTTACCACCTCCCATAGCGCATCCAGATCGTTTACCTGATTTTTGGCCAGACCAAAGGTGCGGGAAAACTCCCGGTAAAAATCCGCCTGATCGGTAATTTCATCGAAATCGAAGGTGTAGATTTTCATGCTGCGTCACCGGTCTATGGAGCGGCCCGCAGGCCGCCCTCTGTTTCAGAGTCCGCCCAGATGCAGGGTTTTCACTTCCATAAACTCTTCCAGCCCCAGCACTGACCCTTCGCGTCCCAGACCTGACTCTTTTACTCCGCCAAACGGCCCCAGTTCCGTTGATACCGCACATTCGTTAATGCCAATCATGCCGCTCTCAATCTGCTGGGAAACGCGGAAAACGCGTTGCAAGTTTTGCGTGTAGAAGTAAGCCGCAAGGCCATAAGGGGTATTGTTGGCGCGCTGAATCACCTCCTCTTCCGTTTTAAAACGGAAGCAGGCCGCCAGCGGGCCAAACGTCTCTTCCTGCGCAAGCTTCATTTCGTCGTTAGCATCAATCAGGACGGTAGGTTGCCAGAAGTTGCCGCCCAGTTCGTGCGGCTTGCCGCCCACCAGCACTTTTGCCCCTTTCGCTACCGCGTCTTCAACGTGTTCGCGTACTTTATCCACGGCCGATTGCTCAATCAGCGGGCCGACGACCACGCCGTCATCCATGCCGTTGCCGACTTTAAGCGCCTTAACCGCTTCCGCCAGCTGATTCACGAAGCGCTCGTAAATCCCGTCCTGAATAAAAAAGCGGTTCACGCTTACGCATACCTGGCCTGCATTACGGAATTTATTGGCGATAGCCCCTTTTACCGCCGCGTCGATATCGGCGTCGTCAAAAACGATATAAGGCGCGTTGCCGCCAAGCTCCATGGAGACCTTCTTCATGGTTTCCGCCGCGTTGCGCATCAGCGTTTTCCCCACGGCGGTAGAACCGGTGAAGGAGATTTTACGCACCTGCGGGCTGGCCATAATGGCGTCGCTGATTTCCGAGGTGTTGCCCGCCACGGCATTGAGCACGCCGTCCGGCACCCCCGCCTGCTTAGCCAGCGCCAGCAGCGCGAAAGCGGAAAGCGGCGTATTGTTGGCGGGCTTAATCACCCCGGTGCAGCCTGCGGCGAGCGCCGGACCAAGCTTGCGGGTCAGCATTGCCATCGGGAAGTTCCAGGGCGTAATGGCCGCCACGACGCCCACCGGCTCTCGGGTCGCCAGAATGCGGGAACCCGGCTTAATGGGCGGGATTATCTCGCCGTTGGCGCGCTTGGCCTGCTCGGCGAACCACTGAATAAAGCTTGCGGCGTACTCCACCTCGCCTTCCGCCTCCTTGCGGGGTTTCCCCTGCTCGGTGGTCATCAGCTCGCCAAGCCAGCTTTTGTTCTCAATGATCAGCTGGTACCAACGGTAAAGGATTTCTGAGCGTTCTTTCGCCGTCTTTGCCCGCCAGGCCGGAAAAGCGCGGCTCGCGGCGGCAATCGCCGCTTCGGTCTCTTTCTTGCCTGCCTTAGCGACTTTCGCTACCACCTCGCCTGTGGCCGGGTTAAGCACATCGAAGGTGCTTGCTGCGGTATGCCATGTGCCATCAACCAGATAGCCTGTCTGAAAAAGGGCGTTATCCGCCAGGGTTTGCATCGTCATCTTCTCCTCCTGACCGTTGTGTCCTGTCGTCTTGCGTAAGTATAGCTACAAAAAAACCGACGCTTCTGGCGTCGGTCCGGAGGGGAAAACGGATGAAAATCAGCGGTCCGTCAGGGCATGCTGATACTTATGCAGCATCGTGGTAAGGCGCTTCACCGGCTCGGTAACCTGCAGCGGCGCCTCCCAGACGCGCAGTTTCTCCTGGTAGATATCCAGCTCATCCAGCAGTTGCTTAAAGGTTTGACGACGCTTATCTACGCTTCTTGCGGCAATCACCCGATCGGCGGTATTGCGCAGCTGGCGGTGAAACGCGGAGAGATCCGCATTCACAGGAATGGGTACCTCCCGCAGACGCTGATGCGCGATAATCAGGTTCAGCGCCAGGCGGAATTTCGCCACATCGCCGGGGAATTTATTCAGCAACAGAAAAAGCTGTTGATAAAGCGCCGGCAGATGGTTCTCGCGGCGGCGCGCCTTATTGGTGGTTAACGACGAGACTGCCGCCGAGACAAACTGGTTAAGTAGCGTACGCCCGGTTTGCGCCTGTGAGTTATCCCGGATAACCAGAATCACCATCATCGCCAGCATACAGCCCACCAGTTGCCCCAGAGCGCTGTCGAGGAACTGGCTGAAGTGAAAGGTCATCGGGTTATCCAGCACGATGATGTTAATCGTTCCTGCAAGCGCCCCCATCGACCCGAGCCGCCGCTTCTGCACTTCAACGCCAATGAAAAAGCCAAGCAGCGCAAGGCTGATGCAGAGCAGCAGCATGCTTTGCTGGGTGGCAGGGATAAGCACAAGGAAATAGAACGCCCCGAGCGGCAGCGCCGCCAGCATGCCATAGACGAAGTCGAGCGCGACCATGCGCGGATTCGGCAGACGCATGGCAAGCGCCGTAACGACGGCAATCATCACCATCGCGCCGCTGCCGGAGGTCCAGCCGGTCCACAGCCAGAACAGCGCGCCCAGCAGGCAGGAAACGGTAGTACGCCAGAAGTTAATCATGGCGTGGTGACGTTCTGCCGAAACCGGTCTCACCACCACCTCACCGCTCAGCACCTCCTCTTCCACCGCGCTGATTTTCGCGTTGGTAATCACCCCGCGTTTCAGCAACAGGTAGCGGGTCGCGGCGCCGATCCAGCTATAGATAGTGACTGGCGTATCGTGCTCACCAGTCCAGGCCATGACGCGACGCATAAACTTAAGCCGCTTATGCACGTCAGCCGCCGTTTCCACCGGCTCGGCGAACAGCTCACGGTACTCGGGCGCGATAGCCTCCGGCCGACTGTTCTGAATAAGCCAGGTTTCGCACGCCTGAGTAATCATCGTCAACGACACGGTATTAAGCGCCTTCAACCGGCGGTTAGCCCGCGCCCAGCGCGACGATTCAATCTTCAGGTTGGTGCGCATTCCCTCCAGCGCGGTGGTGCGGCGCACCAGCGCGCCCCAGGCTTTATCCAGCGCTTCGCTGTCGCCGTGGTTAATGCAAAGCTGCATAAGCTGGAACTGCGCCACCAGCAGGCTGTCCAGCTCCCGGTCGATTTCTCGCTTAATGGAGCGCGGAGAAAAGAGCAGGTCGGCGACGATGGCGCAAAAAATACCTATCACTATCTCGCTGCAACGCTCCACCGCAAACTGCGGCGTGGAGAGCGGCGCAGTCTGAATAGTGATGACGATGATGAGCGCCGTGTAGCCCGCCAGCCCCCAGGCGTAAGAGTTCTCCACTTTTACCAGCGATGAAATCCACGTACAGAAGCCCGCCCAGATGCAGCAGACCATCAGCATCACCACCGGCGCGCGGATCATCGAGATAATAATCACCAGCGCCGCGATACAGCCGATAAAGGTGCCGACGATGCGCAGCATGCCACGATAGCGGATAGCGCCAGACCACGGCTCGCCGCCTGCGGCGAAGGCGGGCCCCGCCGCGACGATGGCGGCGGTCAGCACCGCCCAGCGCGGCGTCTCAAGCTGGAAGTGAAAGCCGACAAAAAGCGCCAGCACAATGGCGGTGGCGAGCTTAATGGCGAAGCGCACATGCTGCGGCGCGATAGAGAGGATGCCCATAACGATTAACCGAATTCGCGCAGCCGATGCATCAGCTTGTTAAAAGGCGATTCCTGGCTGCGGTCCCTGTCTTTTTCGCCGGTGATCACTACCGTTGCGGTCGTGCCCGCCGGGAAGAGGTTCCCCGTTTGTTGATCGAGGTGGATACGCACCGGCACGCGCTGCGCAAGGCGCACCCACTCCAGGTTGGAGTCCACCGACGCCATGCCTTTGTCGTCACGCGTGCTGCTGGCGTTGGTCACGCCTGCCGCCACGCTGTCGACGGTGCCATGCAGCACCGAGTTGCTGCCAAGCGGCGTAATCTCTGCGCGATAGCCTGGGCGCACGCCTTCAAGCTTGGTCTCTTCCATATAGGCCAGCACATAGAATGTGTTCTGTTTAACCAGCGCCACGGCGGTAGAGCCGCGGGTAATAAACTCGCCGGCGTAGACGTTCAGGTTGGTGACCCAGCCGTCGGCTGGCGCGCGGATAACCGTGCGCTCTAAATCGAGTTTCGCCAGGTCCCGGGTCGCCTGCGCTTTCGCCAGCTGATGCAGCACAGTCTGCAAGACGTTGTTAGACTGATCGATCTCCTCGCGCGACATCGCCTGTATGCCAAGACGGTTGCGGCGGCCCGCTTCGCGACGTTTTTCGCCGGCCAGCGCGTCGTAATAGGCGACGTCCGCCTCGGCTTCTTCCAGCGCTTTCTGGTAGCGCGGCTGGTCGATGGTAAACAGCACCTGACCTTTTTTCACCAGCTGGTTGTCGTGGACGTTAACGGCAGTGACAAGCCCGGCGACATCGGGCGCGATGGCTACCACGTCGGCGCTAAAACGGGCGTCGCGCGTCCACGGGGATTCGGTGTAATAAACCCAGGCGCGAAAAATCGCGATGAAAGCCAGGATGACCAGCACCAGGGTAATCGCAGTACGGGAGAGTGTTCTTGTAAGCGTTTTCACATCAACCTCAGACAAACAGACGCGATATTAAATAAAACAGGCAGCAATAAAGCGCCGTATTAAAGAGAGCCGGATGCCAGACAAAATCATAGAGCCCCGTAGGGGCCAGCAGGCGGCGCACCAGCCAGAAAATCGCCAGTGATAAGATAAGCTCGATGAAGATCGGCGGAAACGAGAGGCCGAACACCACGATAACGGGAAATAGACTCATGATGACTCTGATTACTGTGCAGGCGACGATTATTAACGATAGACCGCAACCGGGTGGCCTGGATGGCCGGGAGAGAGCGCGGCGTTGGTTATCTTAGTAATAATATATTAACGTAACTGATAATAAGTTATCTACGATATGTGATCTAAATCACTTTTAAGCCAGAGTGAATAATGGAACGACTAAAACGCATGTCCGTATTCGCAAGGGTGGTGGAGCTCGGCTCCTTCACCAGTGCGGCAAGGCAGCTGCAGATGAGCGTCTCTTCTATCAGCCAGACGGTATCAAAACTTGAGGATGAACTGCAGGTTAAGTTGCTCAACCGCAGCACCCGCAGCATCGGCCTGACCGAAGCGGGAAGGATTTATTATCAGGGTTGCCGCCGCATGCTGCATGAAGTGCGGGAAGTGCATGAACAACTCTATGCGTTTAATAATACGCCTATCGGCACCCTGCGCATCGGCAGCTCCTCCACCATGGCGCAAAACGTGCTGGCGACCATGACAGCGGACATGCTCAGAGAGTACCCGGGCCTGACGGTCAATCTGGTGACCGGCATCCCGGCGCCGGATCTGATAGCCGACGGCCTGGACCTGATTATCCGCGTCGGCGCATTGCAGGATTCCAGCCTTTTCTCGCGTCGCCTCGGCTCTATGCCGATGGTGGTCTGCGCCGCCAAAAGCTATCTGGCCCTGAACGGCGCGCCGGAAAAGCCTTCCGATCTCGCCAGCCATTCATGGCTTGAATATAGCGTGCGGCCCGACAACGAGTTTGAACTGATTGCCCCGGAAGGGATTTCAACGCGTCTGATCCCACAAGGACGGTTTGTCACCAACGACCCGATGACGCTGGCGCGCTGGGTGAAAACCGGGGCCGGCATCGCGTATGTGCCGCTAATGTGGGTGATCGATGAGATCAACAGCGGGGAGCTTGAGATCTTATTGCCGCGCTATCAGTCCGACCCGCGTCCGGTTTATGCGCTTTATACCGAGAAAGACAAAATGCCGCTGAAGGTGCAGGTGTGCATCAACTACCTGACCGAGTACTTTGTGAAGGTGGCGCAGGTTTACCAGACGATACGGGGAACCGGCAACGGCGTGGAAACGCCGTTGCCGCCAGCCTGAAACCAATGGGGTTTACAGCACGCCAGGCTCGCACTCTTTCACCGTCTGGCTCTGCTTTTCCGCCACGCTCATCCCTACCTGCAGCGTGGCGGCGATATTTCTCGCCGAGCGGTAAACGTTGTCCGCGGCGTTGCGCAGCGCCTCGTCCAGCGTGCCGATACTGTTGAGCACGCTGAACACCGCATCCAGCCCATGCTGGTGGACCACCGCCACGTCAGGCGTCAGCGAGCCGGCGATGCCGATAACGGGCTTATGATACTTTTTCGCGATGCGCGCCACGCCCACCGGCACTTTGCCGTGAATGCTCTGGCTGTCGATGCGCCCTTCCCCCGTCACCACCAGCGTGCAGTTGTGAATATGATTTTCCAGATGCAGCGCTTCTGTTACCAGCTCAATACCGCTTCGGAGTTCTGCATTCAGGAAGGCTATCAAAGCCGCGCCCATACCGCCCGCCGCGCCCGCGCCGGGTATGGCGTCCACGTCTCTTTGCAACTCGCTGCGGATAACCTGCGCGTAGTGCGCCAGGCACTCATCCAGGTGGCGCACCATCTGCGGATCCGCGCCTTTCTGCGGCCCGAAGATAAACGAAGCGCCTTGCTCGCCGGTAAGCGGGTTTGTCACGTCGCAGGCGACTTTGATATCGCACTCCTGCAAACGGCTATCAAGCGCGCAGAGATCGATGCGGGCGAGCTTCGCAAGCGACGCCCCACCCGGGCCAATCTCCTGGCCGGAAGCCTCGCAGAGCTTCGCGCCGAGCGCCTGCACCATGCCCGCCCCGCCGTCATTGGTGGCGCTGCCGCCAATACCGATAAGAATATGACGCACGCCGCGATCCAGCGCGGCCAGGATAAGCTCGCCGGTGCCGCGCGAGGTGGTTAACAGCGGGTTGCGCTGCGAAGTCGGCACCAGCGCCAGACCGCTCGCCTCCGCCATTTCAATAAACGCGGTGTTGCCGTCGCCCGAAATCCCCCAGCTGGCTTCCACCGGCTGCCCGAGCGGCCCCGTTACGCGGGTGGTGATAGTCGTGCCCTGCGTGGCGCTGACCATCGCGTCCACCGTCCCCTCGCCGCCATCGGCAAGCGGCACGCGGACATAGTCAGCATGGGGGAATATTTCGCGAAAACCTTTTTCAATCGCCTGCGCCACCTCGGCGGCGGAGAGACTTTCTTTCCATGAATCGGGTGCAATGACTATTTTCATAAGTAATCCAGACCGGAGAGATAACCGGGCGCCAGCGGCGCCCCTGTCGTTATTTCATCGCTATTTTGCGACTTCGACTTTCGCCAGCTTTTCGTAATAGCACGCCAGCGCGCTGTGGTCGGCGGTGCCCAGGCCATCCGCCTTCAACGCCTGCATCATTTCCATAACCGCCGCCGTCAGCGGCAGCTGCGCGCCCACACCGTGCGAGGTATCCAGCGCGTTCGCCAGATCTTTAATATGCAAGTCGATACGAAAACCGGGCTTGAAGTTGCGCTCCATTACCATCGGCGCTTTGGCATCGAGCACGGTGCTGCCCGCAAGGCCGCCGCGAATCGCCTGATAAACCAGATCCGGGTTGACGCCCGCTTTGGTCGCCAGAACCAGCGCTTCCGACATCGCAGCGATGTTCAGCGCCACAATCACCTGGTTTGCGAGTTTCGTGACGTTGCCTGCGCCGATATCGCCGGTATGCACCACCGAGCCCGCCATCGCTTTCATCAGATCATAGTATTTATCGAATAACGCTTTATCGCCGCCCACCATCACCGACAGCGTGCCGTCGATAGCTTTTGGCTCGCCGCCGCTGACCGGCGCATCCAGCATGCCCACGCCTTTCGCCTGTAACGCCTCGCTAATTTCACGGCTGGCGAGCGGCGCAATTGAGCTCATGTCGATAAGCGTCAGGCCCGCGTGCGCCCCTGCAATGAGGCCGTTCTCGCCCAGCGCCACCTCTTTAACGTGCGGAGAGTTAGGCAGCATGGTAATAACGACGTCGCACTGCGCGGCAATCTCTTTTGGCGAGGAGGCCGTTTCGGCGCCCGCAGAGATCACCTCAGAAACCGAGGCTGAGTTGTGATCGTAAACCACCAGCGAATAACCCGCTTTGATGAGGTTTTTACTCATCGGCTTACCCATGATGCCAAGGCCAATAAATCCAACTTTCATCGTCATAACGCTTATCTCTCGTTAATTAGGGAATTACTTTTTAAAGGCGTCGCACAGCTTTTGCGTCGCGGCGCGGAATACGCCAAGGTCGCTGCCAACGGCGACAAACGTCGCGCCCCACTCCAGGTAGCGTTTAGCGTCGGCTTCCACCGGCGCCAGAATGCCCGCCGGTTTGCCGTGCGCTTTGGCGCGGGCAAAGATGTGCTGAATGCAGCGCTGCACTTCCGGGTGCGAGGCGTTGCCAAGATGACCCAGCGCCGCCGCAAGATCGCTCGGGCCGACAAAAATGCCGTCCACGCCTTCGGTAGCGGCGATGGCGTCGACGTTATCCACGCCTTGCTGGCTCTCTATCTGCACAAGAATGGTGATGTTTTTATTGGAAGCGGCGAAGTAATCCGGCACGGTGCCGAACATATTGGCGCGGTGCGAGACGGAAACGCCGCGGATGCCCTCTGGCGGGTAACGGGTGGAGGCCACCGCCAGCACCGCTTCCTCTTCTGATTCCACAAACGGAATGAGGAAGTTGTAAAAGCCGATATCCAGCAGACGTTTGATGATGACCGGCTCGTTGGTCGGCACGCGCACCACCGGGGCGCTGCGGCTGCCCTTAAGCGCCATCAACTGAGGAATAAAGGTGGTGACGTCGTTAGGGGCATGCTCGCCATCCAGCACAATCCAGTCGAAGCCCGCGAGGCCCAGCACTTCGGTGCTGATGGGGTTCGCTAACGCCGACCAGCAACCGATCTGCGTCTGGTGAGCCGCCAGCGCGGCCTTGAATTTGTTCGGAAAAATATCGTTCATTGTTCAGACCTTAAAGTGTTCAAACCCTGACTGTATGGCTTACTTCGCCAGTTCCATACGCTTGATGTCGCCGACAATCACCAGGTAACAGACCATCGCCATCAGCGCGGAGCACCCGACGAAAATCAACGCAGCATTAAAGGAGTGCAACTCGCTGACCAGATAGCCGATGACCAGCGGAGTAACAATAGAAGCCACGTTGCCGAAGACGTTAAACACGCCGCCGCACAGGCCCACAATCTCTTTCGGCGCGGTGTCGGAAATCACCGGCCAGCCCAGCGCGCCAAAACCTTTACCAAAAAACGCCAGCGCCATCAGCGAGACGACCAGCACAGTGCTGTCGGTGTAGTTGCACAAAATAATGGTGGAGGCGAGCAGCATGCCGACCACGATAGGCAGCTTACGGGCAAACGTTAGCGACGCGCCCCGCTTCACCAGATAGTCGGAGAAGACGCCACCCAGCACGCCGCCTGCGAAACCGCACAGCGCCGGGATAGAGGCCACCAGGCCCACTTTCAGAATCGACATTCCTTTTTCCTGCACCAGATAAACAGGAAACCAGGTGAGGAAGAACCAGGTAATGGTGTTGATAAAGTATTGGCCGAAAAAGACGCCAAGCATCATGCGGTTGGTCAGCAGTTGCTTGATGTAGTGCAGCTTCGGCCCGCTCTGCTGGCTATCTGTTTTTTTGTGGTCCATATCCACCACCGCGCCGTTGTTGCTGATGTACTCCAGCTCTTCTTTCGACATGCGCGGGTGATCGCCCGGGTTATGGATAAACTTCACCCATACCAGCGTCAGCACAAAGCCGATGGCGCCCATAACGGTAAAGACATGCTCCCAGCCCCAGGCGAAGGTGAGCCAGCCGAGCAGCGGCGAGAAAATGGCGAGCGAGAAATATTGTGCGGCGTTAAACAACGCCGAAGCGGTGCCACGCTCTTTGGTCGGAAACCAGGCCGCAACGATGCGGGCGTTGGCCGGGAAGGACGGCGCTTCGGAAAAGCCCAGCATAAAGCGCATAAAGAACATAGAAATGCCGGCCCAGGCGAGCGGCAGCATATCGACAAAACCCTGGGTAAAGGTAAACAGCGACCAGAAGAACAGGCTCCAGGTGTAGACCTTTTTTGAGCCGTAGCGGTCAAGCAGCCAGCCGCCCGGGATCTGCATCAGCAAATAGGCCCAGCCAAACGCCGAGAAAATATAACCCATGGAAATCGCATCAAGCTGAAGCGCTTTGGCGACTTCCGTACCGGCAATAGATAACGTAGCGCGATCGGCATAATTAATAGTGGTGACAATAAAAATCGTCAGCAATATATAAAAACGGGTAGGGACTCTTTTGCTGGATACAACAGCTTCTGATTGCACAGACATTTTTATTCCCCATGTATGAGTACAGCCTGAAAGTAAATCTGGTAGCGGTAGATATTCGTTTTGATAAAGCAATAACCGGGCCTTCACAGGTTTTGCTCTTTTTTATGCAGCTCAGTATAGACTCGGCTCATCACGCTAATCATTAGAGACTCACACAATTCCTGCGCTTTTTTTCGCTATATTTTTGTATGAATGCACAATATCAGCCGCTTGATTCCACAAAACGGGGAAAGAGTCACATCGCATTGGGCGGGCTCACCAGTTTCAGTGATCTGCATCACATTAGACTTAAGATAATCCTGACAGTATTAATTTAAAGCGGGCCTTTATACGTATTGCTCTTTTTATTTAAGCAACGCCTTTACCGTAATTTCGGAGAATACTGGATAATGACTGATATAAAAATTAAAAACCTTGAGACGGGCAATTTTTATATAAAAGTCGATGACAACGATAATGTAGCGATTATTGTCAACGATAATGGGCTCAAGGCGGGTGCGCGTTTTCCGGATGGGCTCGAGTTGATAGAACATATCCCACAAGGTCATAAAGTCGCGCTGGTTGATATTCCCGCGCATGGCGAAATCGTTCGCTATGGCGAAGTTATTGGCTACGCCGTGCGTGCCATTGCGCGCGGCAGCTGGATTGACGAATCGCTGGTGGAACTGCCCAAAGCGCCGCCGCTTAATACATTGCCGCTGGCGACCCGGGTGCCCGAACCGTTGCCGCCGCTGGAAGGCTACACCTTTGAAGGTTACCGCAATGCCGATGGCAGCGTGGGGACGAAAAACCTGCTCGGCATTACCACCAGCGTGCATTGCGTGGCAGGGGTGGTGGATTACGTTATCAAATTAATTGAGCGTGACCTGCTGCCGCGTTACCCGAACGTCGATGGTGTGGTCGGCCTTAACCATCTTTACGGCTGCGGGGTGGCGATTAACGCTCCCGCTGCGGTGATCCCTATCCGTACCATTCATAACATTGCGCTGAACCCTAACTTTGGCGGCGAGGTAATGGTCATTGGCCTCGGCTGTGAAAAACTGCAGCCGGAAAGATTGCTGCAGGGCACGGAAGATGTGGCGGCAATCGCGGTGGATTCCGCGAGCATTGTCCGCCTGCAGGATGAGCAGCACGTGGGTTTCCGCTCGATGGTGGACGACATCCTGCGCGTGGCGGAGCAGCATCTGGCTAAGCTCAACCAGCGTAAACGCGAAACCTGCCCGGCCTCAGAGCTGGTGGTGGGCATGCAGTGCGGCGGCAGCGACGCTTTCTCCGGCGTGACCGCTAACCCGGCGGTGGGCTACGCCTCTGATCTGCTGGTGCGCTGCGGCGCCACGGTGATGTTCTCAGAAGTCACCGAAGTACGCGACGCCATCCACCTGTTAACGCCGCGCGCGGTAAACGAAGAGGTGGGCAAGCGGCTGCTGGAAGAGATGGCCTGGTACGATAATTACCTGGATATGGGCCAGACCGACCGCAGCGCCAACCCTTCTCCCGGCAATAAAAAAGGCGGGCTGGCGAACGTGGTGGAAAAAGCGCTTGGCTCCATCGCCAAGTCGGGTAAAAGCGCTATTGTCGAGGTGCTGTCGCCGGGCCAGCGCCCGACGAAGCGCGGCCTGATTTATGCCGCCACGCCCGCCAGCGACTTTGTCTGCGGCACGCAGCAGGTGGCCTCCGGCATTACGCTGCAGGTATTTACCACCGGTCGCGGCACGCCGTATGGCCTGATGGCGGTGCCGGTTATCAAGATGGCGACACGCACGGAGCTGGCCAACCGCTGGTTCGATCTGATGGATATTAACGCCGGCACCATCGCTACCGGCGAGGAAACTATTGAGCAGGTGGGCTGGAAGCTTTTCCACTTTATTCTTGATGTGGCGAGCGGTCGTCGCAAAACCTTTTCCGACCAGTGGGGACTGCATAACCAGCTCGCGGTCTTTAACCCGGCGCCGGTGACCTGACGCCTCGCGCTATGCCTCAACCGGATGCGGATTTCCGCATCCGGTTTTTTGTCTGCGGCGTGCTTTCCATTGCGACTGAACCGCAAAACGTGACGCTCGCCGAAGAGTTTACATTTAGTTTCCCGACTGGGCAGTTGCACAATGCCGCACAACATTTTCACAGTTATTCTCATTCAGATTCGATAACCACTCTGTACAGGAAATGTTATGGACGATTACCATCTCGACGCCCGTCTGGCGCAAAATATTGTTGACCGTACGATGAAAATCATCGACTGCAATATCAACGTCATGGATGGTAAAGGCCGCATTATCGGCAGCGGCGATCCGGAGCGTATTGGCGAATTGCACGAAGGGGCGTTGCTGGCTATCTCCCAGCGAAGGATTGTGGATATCGACGATGCGGTAACGCGTCATTTGCAGGGGGTAAAACCTGGCATCAATCTGCCCTTGCGCCTTAACCGCAATATCGTCGGCGTTATCGGTCTGACAGGCGACCCGGGGCAACTGCGCCAGTATGGCGAGCTGGTTTGCATGACGGCTGAAATGATGCTTGAGCAGGCGCAGCTTATGCACATGATGGCGCGCGATGTTCGCCTGCGTGAAGAGCTGGTGCTGAACCTTATCCGTTCGGAACAGACTTCGCCGATGCTGAGCGAATGGGCGCACCGTCTCGGCATCGATCTCAGCCAGCCGCGCGTGGCGCTGGTGGTGGAGATAGACAGCGGCCAGCTTGGCGTCGATACCGCCATGACAGAGCTACAGCAGCTTCAGACGCTGCTGACGTCGACAGAGAAATCGCCGCTTATCGCCATTGTTTCGATGACGCAAATCGTGTTGTTGAAACCCGCGCTCAACGCGCGCGGCATGTGGGCGCCCGATGAGCAGAGGCAATATATGCATGCGTTGATGGAGCAGATAAGCGCGCGAAGCCGCCTGAAGATCCGCCTCGCCATGGGCAACTATTTCCCCGACGCGGGCGGCATCGCCCGCTCTTACCGCACGGCCTCCACCACGATGGCCGTCGGCAAGAGCAACCAGCCGCAGAAGCGAATCTACTTTTATAAGGATCTGATCTTGCCGCTGCTGTTAGACAGCATAAAGGAGGACTGGCAGGCGAAAGAGCTGACCCGCCCGGTGGCCCGTTTAAAGCAGATGGACAGCAACGGTCTGCTGCTGCGCACGCTAAAAGGCTGGTATGCCAATAACCTCCAGGCGAGCCTCGCGGCGAAAGCGCTGTTTATCCACCGTAACACGCTCGAATACCGCATGAAGCGGATCTCGGAGATAACCGGCCTCAATCTGGACAGCTTCGACGATCGCATTTTGCTCTATATCGCGCTGCAGCTGGACAACGAGAGTCTGTCGATTACGGAGTAACCTAACTCGCCATCAGACAAAAAAAAGGATACGCCTGCACGTATCCTTTTTTCATGACCGCTTCCTTACGACTTTACGCCGTACCACCCACCGTCAGGTTATCGACCTTAAGCGTCGGCTGGCCCACGCCTACCGGCAGACTCTGCCCCTCTTTGCCGCACACGCCCACGCCGTTATCCAGCGCAAGATCGTTGCCCACCATAGAGATCTGCTGCATCGCTTCAATGCCGGAACCAATCAGGGTCGCGCCCTTCACCGGCTTCGTCACTTTACCTTTCTCAATCAGATAAGCTTCCGAGGTAGAGAAGACAAACTTCCCGGAAGTAATGTCCACCTGTCCGCCGCCAAAGTTCGGCGCGAAGATCCCGTAATCCACCGATTCGATAATCTCCTGCGGCGTGGATTTGCCCGCCAGCATGTAGGTGTTGGTCATACGCGGCATCGGCAGGTGGGCGTAGGATTCACGCCGCCCGTTGCCGGTCGGCGCTACACCCATCAGACGCGCGTTGAGCTTGTCCTGCATATAGCCTTTCAGTACGCCGTTTTCGATAAGCACGTTGTACTGCCCGGGCACGCCTTCATCATCAACGGCAAGCGAGCCGCGACGATTCATCAGCGTACCGTCATCCACCACGGTGCAGAGCTCAGAAGCGACCAGCTGCCCCATCTGCCCGCTAAACACGGAAGTGCCGCGACGGTTAAAATCGCCTTCCAGACCATGACCCACCGCTTCATGCAGCAGCACGCCCGGCCAGCCTGCGCCCAGCACGACTGGCAGCGTGCCCGCTGGCGCCGCGACGGCGGAAAGGTTGACCAGCGCCATGCGCACCGCCTCTTTCGCCCAGGCTTCCGCGCGCACTTCACCGTCGCTCTCTTCAAGGAACCAGTCATAACCAAAACGGCCGCCGCCGCCGCTTGAGCCGCGCTCGCGCTTGCCGCTCTCTTCCACCTGCACGCTTACCGACAGGCGCACCAGCGGACGTACATCCGCCGCCAGCGTGCCGTCGGTGGCCGCGACCAGGATAAGCTCATAAACGCCGGTGAGGCTGGCAGTCACTTCCTGCACGCGCGTATCCGCCGCACGGGCCGCTTTATCCACACGCTTGAGGATGTCGAGCTTCTCTTCGCGACTTAAACTTTGCAGCGGATCGTGCGAGGTATAGAGCGATTTATGTTCGACCGCGCCTAAGGTATGAGAGCGGCCTTCGCCCATTTCACGCACGATGCTGCGCGCCGCGCCGGCGCTTTGCTCCAGCGCCAGGCGGCTTATCTGATCGGCATAGGCGAAACCGGTTTTCTCGCCGCTGACCGCCCGTACGCCGACGCCCTGGTCAATATTCCAGGAGCCGTCTTTGATGATGCGGTCTTCTAAAACCCAGGATTCATGGTAGCTGGACTGAAAATAGAGGTCGCCATAGTCGAGACGGCGCTCGGACAGCTGGCCAAGGATGGAAAACAGATCCTGATGGTTCAGGCCATTCGCAGACAGCAGTTGCTCAGTTACCAGGTTCAGACTCATCGTTTCGCTACTCTTCTGACTTGCGCCCTGACGGGCGAGGACAATGGTGATATCTATCGAGCTTGCGGCAATTCATTGTCCGCGTCAAATCATTGCGCCTTATTTGCCCGTGGCTGGCGCAGCACTTCGTTAATTTGCGGTTTATCAAGCGGGCCGGTTATCTGGTAGCGCAGCACGGAAATTTTGCTCCACAGCGGACCGAGCACCTTGCTTGCGGCAAACACCGCCGCGCCCACGATAGGGTTAACCACGAAGGCGGTCGCCACGCCGACCGTAGCGGAGATTTCCGGCGCGACGACCGCTTCCATATTAAGTCGGCGGCGCGGCAGGTCTACTGAGCCTTTCATGGCAATATCCGCCTCCAGCCCGTCAACCAGCGTATCATCAGTATGCAACACGCCATCTTTTATCCAGGCGGTGCTGCGGATGGAGTCATAGTAGAAGCCATCGCCGAAGGTGTCGCTGAAATCAAAGCGCAGCTTGCGCAACAGCGCATCGAAGCTCAGCAGCCGCAGCAGTTGCCCGGCGTGGCCAGTGCCGAGATCGGCTATCTGCCCTTTGCCAAGGCGCGTATGTATAACGCCGTTGAGCGAAGCTTCATCCGGCTGCCAGGGCACATCGCGCCAGTGGAGGTCGTAATCAACGTTAAATGAGGAACCCTGCAACGGGGTCGTCAGGCCGAAAAAGTTGGCGGCAGCGTCCAGCTTGCTTCCCTTGAGCGCGCCTTTTAGCGAGGTGCGCAGCTCGCCCGGTTTATTGACCCATTCCCCCTGCGCGGTCAGCCGGGCAAAGCCGGTATCGATCAGGCCGTCGCTGAGGGCAAGCGTGTTGCCGCGTACGTTGAAGTCGCCATCAATACGGCCATATTTCTGTCCCCACAGCCAGCACTCGGCGCAGCGCAGCTGGAGATCGGGCCAGCCGCTGAAATCAATACTATCCATACCCACAAGCGGCGAGGCGGTTTTTGCCGAACCGCTATTGGCGCTGGCGCTCGGGTTGAAGTAAAGGTATTGAACGTTTGCCTGCCACGGCGCGCGCTCGCGCATCGTCAGCGTACCGTTGATCTCCCGGCCCTGAGCGCTGACCTCTTTGCCGCCAGGCGTCGGGCGCATCTGGATGCTGAGATTGTTCCACTGCTGGCCGCCCAGCGTCAGCGAAGGGGTACGTAACGTTACGCTTTCCGGGAAGCGCGTGGCGCTGCTCACTTTATCCGCCGCGCCCTGATTAAAGAGCGCGAGCCACTGCGCGCCGTCCATCGCCGGCAGGTTCAGTTCCACGCCCGCATTTTCAGGCAGCGGCGGTCGCGTACGGCTGTCGGAAGCCCAGATGGCGCGATCGAGCGTCAGCTTTTCGCCAAGCAGCCAGCGGCTGTTGAAATGGTTATTTGCACCGGCGTTGCCGGTCAGCGCGAAGCTTTTCAGGTCGCCCGTCACATTTACCTTAAAGGGCAACGGCTCGCCCGACGCTTTATTCACTGGTGAAGGTAAGCGACTGCTCACATTTTTTAAATCGCCGTTCACATCGATTTTGTAACTGGCGCTGCCGCGATAAGGCAGCGTGATAGCCACTTTACCCTGCCACGGCACGCTGCCTTTCAGCGCGTTATTCACCGGTTCCGGCAGCAGGCCTGTACGGGCGGGCTGCCAGTCGCCGTCCAGATTCACCGCCACGTTATAAGACTTCTGCCCCTCCTCGGTGGAGAAATCGACATTCAGCGGCTGGTTAAACCAGGTAGCGCGCAGCGGCTCGCTTTGCAGGTTGCCGTTAACGAAGCTGAATTTGCCCGAAAGGTTATGCAGCGTGCTGTCCAGCGGCTTGATGAAAAGCGAGTTATTGTTCAGCGCCACATCGCCTTTGGCGGTGACGAGTTCGCCATCAAGCGGAATATCAAGATGTAAGCGAGCATTCACATCGCCGTCGAGCTGGAGTTCTTCAAGCGTAGCGGCAAGCGAATCGTTTAAAGGCGTCTTCTGGAAGTAAGGACCGACGGCGTTACCCGGCCCGGCGATATCGGCGTCGATAAACAGTCTGTCCTGCGAGTAGTCCGGGATCACGGCTTCAACATGACGCCCCTTCACGCCGCCGAGATTCACCTCCGGCGCCGACATCCACAGCCCGTCGTTGCGAAAATCGAGTTCAATGTCGAAATTCTCCAGCGCCGGCCAGTTGGGCTGGAAAGCATAAGTGGCATTATGCAGCGGAACATAAACCTGAAACTGACCGTCGTTGTGCTTATAGGGGAAATTATGCGGATTGCCGGCATAAACCAGCGTGGCGTTATCCGCCTGACCGCCCTGGATGGCGCCGCTCAGGTAGTCCACCAGATGTTTGCCCATCAGGTTTTCCGGAAAGTAGCGCCACGCCTGTTTGCCGTCATTAGTGCGAATGCCGGCAAGAATAGAAAGCCAGGGCTGCTGCCCGGTGGGCTGCTGCCAGCGGAAATCGCCGCGCGCCCAGAGCGAATGGGCTTGCACGTCGATATTCTTGCCATCCAGCGTGAAGCCCTCTTCATTTTTATGCCATTCCAGCGTCGCCGCGCCCTGTTTGATCTCCAGCGGCGCGCGAAACACCGTCTCGTACGGCATTTTGCTGTTATTCATCTGCGCCTGCAGCCGCCCGGACTCCAGACTGCCAGCGAGCGAGCCCGAGAAATGATCGGCGCCCGGCAAGAGCTTCCACTGTTTCCAGGAAAGGTTTTTCCAGTTGCCCTGAAAGCGGGTTTTATTGGTCGCCTGTAAAGGGATATCAACCGCCAGCGATTCGACATACCCATGCGGCTGCGTGCTGGCCCAGACTTCGCCAAGCGCGGGGGAGAATTTGGCGGCGAGCGGCAGCAGGCCATCCAGCCCGCTCAACTCCAGATTGCTTGCCCGAACGCGCAGTTCGTCGCTACGCGTGTTGCCCGCGCCGCCGACATCCTGCTGCGGGATCCACGCAAGCGTCAGCGCGCCGCGCGGCCAGGGCTTGTCATCAATAGTGATATTGGTGGCGGGAATGGCGAACTGCCAGCCGCCCTGCTGCTTCGTGACGTGCGCCGTCAGGTTATCGACAGACAGGCGGTGGGTGGCGTCTGCGCCGCCCTGCCAGCTGGCGCCGCCTTTTTTCAGCCAGAGATCGCCGCCGGCGATATCGCCATCTTTCAGGGTCATCCAGGCCGCCAGGCTGAATTTCGCGGTATCCAGCGCCACGTTTTCATTCATCCACTGGCCGAGCCAGGGTTTCACGTCGACGTCATCCGCCTGCATCCAGACCGTGCCGTTGTTCAGCAGTCCGTTATCGTCGCGTAAGTCCATGCGCACCTGCATTACGCCATGCTGGCCCGTTAAGCTCGAGAGGCTGACCTGGCCTTCAGCGCGGTGACGGTTTTTACCGTTCACCCACGTTAATTGCGGAACAGCCAGCTCGGCGCGCTGGCCGGAAAGCGTAATAAAGCTGACGGTGCTGTCGCGCAGATCGAAGTGATCGAACTGGCGAAAGAAGAGATCGGTGAATTTGCTGGTTTCCAGCTTTTCCCGGTTTTGATCCTGCTGGAACGGGGTATTGGTGCGAAAATGGAGCTGATAAAAGGTAAGATCGCGAAACTGCCAGCGCAGGTGCAGCAGGCTTTGCCAGACGTCGAGCGCCAGCGTAACGCGCTTGATGCTCAACTCGCCGCCATCTTTCAGGCCCGCTTTGATATCCAGCGCCTCAAGCGTCGGGCCGAAGTTTTGCCAGGAGGCTTCTACCGCCCCGGTCTCTACCGGCATGCCGGTGGCGGCTTCGATTTTCTCCAGCAGCGCCGGGCGCCAGCTGTTCAGATGAGGCAAAACGAGCCGCAGGCCACTCACCAGCAGTGCGACGATAACAATCAGCGTTGCGGCTGTGAGTAGTAAAATGCCCGGCAGTCGCCTCACCCTTCTCTCCTTGTCAACCGCCGTAGCGGTACCCTTTACTTGCGAAGCTGCCGTCGCGCGTTACATCATTACCACGTCGAACTGCTCCTGGTTGTAGAGCGGTTCAATTTGCACCTTCACCTGTTTGCCGACGAAAATCTCCACTTCCGCCAGCGCGTGCGACTCCTCGCCTTTCAACGCTTCCGCCACCGCAGGGGAAGCATAAACCAGGAAACGGTCGGAATCATAGGCGTGATGCACGCGGACGATTTCACGCATGATCTCATAGCAGACGGTTTCAACGGTTTTTACCGTACCGCGTCCATGGCAGGTCGGGCAATCATTACAAAGTACGTGCTCAATGCTTTCGCGGGTGCGTTTGCGGGTCATCTCCACCAGCCCCAGCTGCGAAAAACCGTTAATGCTGGTTTTTACGCGGTCTTTGCTGAGCGCCTGCTCCAGCGAATGCAGCACGCGACGGCGGTGGTCCTCATTATTCATGTCGATAAAATCGATAATGATGATGCCGCCCAGGTTACGCAGCCGCAGCTGGCGCGCAATCGCCTGCGTCGCCTCGATATTGGTATTGAAGATGGTATCGTCGAGGTTGCGATGGCCGACAAACGCGCCGGTGTTAATGTCGATGGTGGTCATCGCCTCGGTCTGATCGATTATCAGATAGCCGCCGGACTTCAGCTCTACCTTGCGCTCCAGCGCGCGCTGAATTTCGTTCTCTACGTCGTAAAGATCGAAAATCGGCTGCTTGCCGCTGTAGTGCTCAAGCTTGCTGGTCATCTCCGGCATATATTCCGCGGTAAATTCCAGCAGCATTTCATAAGTCAGCCGCGAGTCGACGCGAATGCGGTCGAGCTGGGCCACGGCGAAATCGCGCAGCACGCGCTGCGCCAGCGCCAGCTCGCCGTAGAGCTGATAGCGGGTCTGGTTGCGCTTTTTGCGCTCCATCACCTTGGTCCATACCCGTTTGAGGTAGGCGGCGTCGGAGGCGAGATCGGCCTCGCAAACCCCTTCCGCTGCGGTGCGGATGATAAATCCGCCCTGCTCGTCACAGTAATCGGCGACGATTTTTTTCAGCCGCTCGCGCTCGGTTTCGCTTTCAATACGCTGGGAAACGCCCACGTGCGACGCACCGGGCATGAAAACCAGATAGCGGGAAGGCAGTGTAATATCGGTGGTCAGGCGCGCGCCTTTGGTGCCGAGCGGATCTTTTACCACCTGCACCATGAGATCCTGTCCCTGACGAACCAGTTCGGAGATATCACGCACCGTGAAGTTTTTCTGCTCTTCGCCCGCCACGCATTCGGTATGCGGCATAATGTCCGAAGCATGTAAAAATGCCGCTTTATCGAGGCCAATATCTACAAATGCCGCCTGCATTCCTGGCAGAACGCGACTTACCCGACCTTTGTAGATATTGCCTACGATCCCGCGGCGCGCTTCGCGCTCGATATGGATCTCCTGCAGGATACCGCCATCGATATACGCCACCCGGGTTTCCGAAGGGGTTACGTTGACTAACAGTTCAGCCGTCATCTTTTCCTTATCCCTCACGCAAGGCGTTAAAATTGCTTAGCAGTTCATACGTCTCTACCAGCGGCAAGCCGACCACGGCGTGGTAGCTGCCGTTGATCTTTCTCACAAAACAGCCGCCCAGCCCCTGAATGCCATACGCGCCCGCTTTATCCATGGGTTCGCCGCTTGCCACATACGCCTCGATATCCGCTTCCGATAACGCGCGGAAAGTGACCTCGGTCACCACCAGACAATCCATTACCTGACGTTTATCCGCCACCGCGACGGCCGTCATCACCTGATGCGTTTGCCCGGAAAGCTGGCGCAGCATGGCGCCTGCATGGGCTTTGTCCCGCGGCTTTTCCAGCACTTCGCCATTGAGAATGACGATGGTGTCTGCGCCAAGCACCGGCCAGTCGCGCGCCGCCAGGGCGACGCCCGCCTGCGCTTTCTCCCGCGCCAGGCGCGACACATAGTGCTGCGCGCTTTCGTTTTCACGGCGCACTTCTTCAAGGCCGGTAATGAGACGTTCGAACGTCACGCCCAGTTGAGCGAGCAGTTCCTGACGACGAGGCGAACCGGAGGCGAGATAAACTGCAGTCATAAAAACCCTTATTGCACCGCAAACTGTTGACGGATTTTACGCATCAACAGGAAAAGCCACGGCCAGAGCACGCCGTTCACTACGCTGCTCCAGAACACTTCCGGTCTGAAAGAGACGTTGATAACTAAAAACTCTGCCCAGAAAACAATAATATCGGCCGCCAGAGAGAGCAACATAATAACCAGCGCCTGTTGCCAGAGCGCCAGGTTACGGAAAAGCTGGAATTTCAGGGCGACCAGGTAAGCGATAATGCTCATCGACAGCGCGCGTACGCCGAGCGTTGAACCACTGATGAGATCCAGTATGGCACCCATCACGAAACCCGTACCGACATTTACGCGATGCGGCAGCGCCAGGATCCAGTAAAGCAGGATTAGCAATACCCAGTTTGGCCGGTAAACCAGAATGTCGTCCGGCCAGGGCATGATCTGCAATAACAATGCGACAAGGAAGGAGAGCCAGATGACCCAGCGCCCCTGGCTACGATAGCTCCCCACTACGGTCCTCCCCGGGCGGCAGGCGCCACGTCAGAGGACGATGCGGGCGCTGCCGCGCCTGTCGCAGACGTTGTAGCGCCAGTCGTCGGCGTGGTGATGCCGGTCGCAGGCGCGGGCACTGGCGCAGGTGGGCCCATCGCATCAGGCGAGGGCAGCACTTGCGGCATCATCTGCATCAGGCGTTCATTCGCCACGCGGTGCACTTCCTCCGGCGTCATGGGGTTAACCCCCTGACGATCCGAGCCCCACAGCAGCAGCAGATAGCGCAGGCGCTGCAGGCCAGCTGTCGGACGCGCCTGAATCACGGTGTAAGCGCGCTGAGTATCCAGTCTTACTGACGACACCACGCCCACCGGATACCCTTCCGGGAAGCGTCCGCCAAGCCCGGAGGTGACCAGCACGTCGCCTACGCGAATATCGGTATTGGCGGGCAGGTGCTCCAGTTGCAAATCATCCGTACAGCCGTTGCCAGCGGCAATCACGCGAATATCGTTGCGCAGCACCTGGATTGGCAACGCATGGGTAGCATCGCAAATCAGCAATACGCGGCTGGTCAGTTTCGCGACGGCGATAACCTGTCCGACGACGCCTTTATCACTGATGACGGGCTGACCTTCGTAAACGCCGTTGATGCTGCCTTTATCGATAACCACCTGGTCGCTGTAAGGGTCATTAACGGTGGAGATCACCTGAGTGACCATTTTTTGCTCGTCCTGACGCAGCGGAGAGCCAAGCAGTTCGCGCAGGCGCGCGTTTTCCTGCTTGTACTGCCCAAGCATCAGCAATTCGCTATTTTTCAGCAGCAGTTCCTGGCGCAGCGCCCGGTTTTCAAGCTCAAGCTGATCCCGCGATGCGAGCGTTTGCGACACGCTATCAAGCAATTCACGGGGACCATTCGACACAAAGTAGAAAGGGCTGACGGCGGTATCCATGTACGTTCGAATCTGGCTGAACGTACCGAGGCGGCTGTCGGCGATAATGACACCAAGCGCCACCAGCACCGCCAGAATAAGGCGAATCTGTAGCGACGGGCCACGGCTAAAAATTGGCTTCATAGGCTATGCGTATTCCCAAACCAACAAGAAGGGCAACCGGAGTTGCCCTTGCTTGCGGCTGTTACTCTTCGCTGAACAAGTCGCCGCCGTGCATGTCGATCATTTCCAGTGCCTTGCCGCCGCCGCGCGCCACGCAGGTCAACGGATCTTCCGCCACCACGACCGGAATGCCGGTCTCTTCCATCAGCAGACGGTCAAGGTTACGCAGCAGTGCGCCACCACCGGTGAGCACCATACCACGCTCGGAGATATCGGAAGCCAGTTCCGGCGGGCACTGTTCCAGCGCCACCATGACCGCACTGACGATGCCGGTCAGCGGTTCCTGCAGCGCTTCGAGGATTTCGTTGGAGTTGAGGGTAAAACCGCGCGGCACGCCCTCGGCCAGGTTACGGCCGCGAACTTCGATTTCACGCACTTCATCACCCGGGTAAGCGGAGCCGATTTCGTGCTTGATGCGCTCAGCGGTCGCTTCACCAATCAGGGAGCCGTAGTTGCGGCGTACATAATTAATGATAGCTTCGTCGAAACGGTCACCGCCGATACGTACGGAAGAGGAGTAAACGACGCCGTTCAGGGAAATAACGGCCACTTCAGTGGTACCGCCACCAATATCCACCACCATGGAGCCGGTAGCTTCGGAGACCGGCAGGCCTGCGCCAATCGCGGCGGCCATCGGTTCTTCAATCAGGAAAACTTCGCGGGCGCCTGCGCCCTGCGCGGATTCGCGAATCGCGCGGCGTTCAACCTGCGTCGCGCCAACCGGCACGCACACCAGCACGCGCGGGCTTGGGCGCATAAAGCTGTTGCTGTGCACCTGCTTGATGAAGTGCTGCAGCATTTTTTCGGTAACGAAGAAGTCGGCGATTACGCCGTCTTTCATCGGGCGAATGGCGGCGATGTTGCCCGGCGTACGGCCCAGCATCTGTTTCGCTTCATGACCAACGGCAGCGACGCTCTTCGGCGAGCCGGCACGATCCTGACGAATGGCCACAACGGACGGCTCATTCAATACGATGCCTTGTCCTTTTACGTAAATCAGGGTATTCGCGGTACCCAGGTCAATGGACAGGTCATTGGAAAACATGCCACGAAATTTTTTCAACATACTAAGGGATAATCCTGAAAGCTGGGGCGGAAAAATAAAATCCGCTTACTTTACCAACCACACGATGCAGCGACAAGGCGCAAAAACGTTCTGCATCGGTGAAAAATAGTGCAGTTCTCGCCTCCTGCGTTTTACGTTCTCCCGCCCGGACCGTTTGCTGAAAAAGCGACCAGTTCAGAGCTGACAAGGTAAAACGCGCACGAAAGCAAAACTGGCTTCGCTACGCTGCGACAATCCGGCCGGCAGGCGCGCTCGCCCCCTTGAGATGCAGCGCGCGTTATTCTACGTGAAAACAAATTAAACGGCAGGCTAAACCGAATATCTTTGAGAATATTTTTTCACGCTCGTATCGAGGGGTTGAGAAGCAGCAAAAAAATCGCCCTGCCCGCCCGCGACGCCCCTTTCCACCAGCGTCTGCCATTCGCTACGGGTTTTTATACCCGTGGCGAAAACCCGTGTTTGCGTACCGTTGCAAGCTTCCACCAGGCTTTGGGCGAAGAGCTGGTTTTCGGTACGCTTTTCAATGTTCTTCACCAGACCCGGATGCAGCTTGATAATTTCTACATCCAGCTCCTTGATATAGGCCGTGCTGACCACCGTTAATCCCGCCTGCGCGACCGCGATGCGGACGCCCAGCGCTTTGATTAACCGAATCACCGGTTGTAACCGACTGATGTGTTGACAAACATCTGCCTCAGCAAGTTCAAAAAGAATGCGCATTCGCTGCGATTTTTCGCATTGCATCAGGGTATCGCGCAGCCAGCGCTGGAACGGCGGGCGGATGAGCGACTCGACGGTAAGCGGCACGGCGAGCGTTTCTTCAGGCCAGAAGCGTAAAAACGGCACGACGCGCGCCACCATCTGGCGGTCATACTGTTCGGCCAGGCCAAACGCCTGCACCATCGGCATATACTCCGCCGCCAGCACCTCTTCTTCGCCATCGAAAATACGGCACATTAGTTCCCGATGGTGCACCCGGCCGTCGCGTAAAACGGCGGGTTTCTGATAAATGCGCGGACCTCCGCGCTGGAGAACGCCTTCAAGCAACGTACGCCAACGTACGTTGCCGCGTCCTTTTTCGGGCAGCGAATTGTCATACACCGCCCAGCCGTTTCCGCCCTGCAGCACGGCGTTGCGGGTGGCTATCTCCGCATGCTCCATCACCTGCTCTGTCGTCTGCCCGCTGCGCCAGGCGCAAATGCCGATGTGCAGCATATCGTTGCGGTCGAGCATGCGGGTAGGCGGCAACGAGTCGACAGCATTCAGCAATTGGCTGGCGATGCTGTCCGCCTCTTTTAAGGTGCGATGCGGCAGCAACACGGTAAAGTCGCTGCGAAAATAGCGCGCCAGCAGCGCCCCCGGGTAACGCATCACAAAGGTCGAAAGCATATTAATGAGGGTGAAGAGATAGTTCTCGACGGCGGTTTTGCCCCAGCTCTCCCGCAGCATGTCAAAATCCGGCAAACGGATCATCATGACCACGCCGTGCGTGCCGACTTTCTCCTGATCTTCCAGCAGCGTCGCCAGTTGGTTGTCGAAAAAGAGACGATTGCTGAGGCCGGTTTTTACATCCTGCGCGGCGTAGGAGCGAATAAGCGTGTCCATGCGGCTACGCTGCTCGCCCGCGCTCTGGATTTCGGAAAGCAGCACATCCAGCGCGCTGCTGACGTGGGTCGGCCACTCATGCACGCTGCCGCGCACGCGCACGCCGCGCTCGCCGTTAAGGATGCGGGCCGCGCGGGTTTCCAGCAGCTCCTGTCCGGCAAGCTGACGTTTAAGCCAGCGCACCGCAAAGAAAATCACCACGACCATAAAGCCAATGGCGATGCTGAGCGGCGCGGTGGTGAGCAAAGAGCGGTAATAGTTGGCAAGCGGATCCTGCCAGGTCAGCTTCAGCGACATGCCTGGATGCTTTAGCAGCGGCACTTCAAGCGTGCGGTATTGATGCTGGCTGCCCGCCGGGTGATAGCTTTGCGGCCGCGTATGGCTGTAAAGCCTTCCGGTATCGCTGTTGAAGTCGATGCGCACAATATCGACCGGCACCATTAGCTCATCCAGACGATGAACCAACGCCTCGGGGGAATGGCTTACGAGGTCGTTATCAATAATGGAGGCGACTGACACCACGCGAGAGGCGACTTTTTGCTGAATGGAATTAAAGAAACTAAGCGAACATCCCAGCAGCGTGACAAGGATGGCAAGCCCCGTCAGCAGGGTGACAAAGGCGGAAAATTTCGTCGTTAATCGCATCCTTGTGTTAACTCCGTCAGTTATCGGCACGAGCGAACGGCGCTGCATGAGTGCCGGGGCCACATATATAGTAAGTACTAACTACACAGACCCGCCGCGCATATTACCAAACCCGACGGGACGTTCAGAGGTTTTATTGCGATAAGTCGGCATAGCGTTTCAATATGCGAGTATAGTCTTCAAAGTTTTTTTTCCAATCTTAAGCGACCCATTGAGGAGTAACGTATGCAGGCTTTGATTCTTGAACAGCAGGATGGGAAGACGCTCGCCGCTATTAAACCCCTTGACGAAAGCGCCCTGCCTGAAGGTGACGTAACCGTTGATATCGACTGGTCGAGCCTTAACTATAAAGATGCGCTGGCGATAACCGGCAAAGGCAAAATTATTCGTAACTTCCCGATGGTACCGGGCATTGATTTTGCGGGCACCGTACGTAAAAGCGAAGACCCGCGCTTTCATGCAGGCCAGACCGTGCTGCTTACCGGCTGGGGCGTCGGCGAGAACCACTGGGGCGGCCTCGCCGGGATGGCGCGGGTAAAAGGCGACTGGCTGGTGCCGATGCCGCAGGGGCTGGACGGACGTAAAGCGATGATTATCGGCACCGCAGGGTTTACCGCCATGCTGTGCGTTATGGCGCTTGAAGAAGGGGGCGTGCGCCCGGAAAGCGGCGAAGTGGTCGTGACCGGCGCAAGCGGCGGCGTAGGCAGCACGGCGGTGGCGTTGCTGCATAAGCTGGGTTATCAGGTAGCGGCGGTCAGCGGCCGCGAAAGCACGCATGCGTATCTTAAGCGTCTCGGCGCCAGCCGCATTCTGGGCCGTGACGAGTTCGCCGACAGCCGTCCGCTGGAAAAACAGCTGTGGGCAGGCGCCATCGACACCGTGGGCGATAAAGTGCTGGCGAAAGTGCTGGCGCAGATGAACTACGGCGGTTGCGTGGCGGCCTGCGGGTTGGCGGGCGGTTTCGCGCTGCCGACGACGGTCATGCCCTTTATTCTGCGTAACGTTCGTCTGCAAGGGGTTGATTCCGTAATGACGCCAGCGGCCCGGCGCAAAGAAGCCTGGGAGCGACTGGTGCGGGATCTGCCTGCTGATTTCTACGAGCAGAGCGCAACGGAGATTGCGCTTGCCGACGCGCCGAAATTCGCCGAAGCCATCATTAACAACACGGCGCAGGGCCGCACCCTGGTTAAAGTGAAGTGAGAGATTTTTTTACACAATTTTAACCAGATGCCTCGCAGGCTGACCGACTCCCTGTCATGATTAAGGCGTATCGTTATCTTCGCATCACCAGAGAGTCGGTCATGAAAAAAATCAGCCGTTTAACTGAAGCCGATGTCACTGCCGAATCGGCTTTCTTTATGCAGCGCCGCCAGATCTTAAAAACATTAGGCATCGGCGCCGCCGCGCTTTCGCTTTCCCCGGTCGCCCAGGCGGATCTGCTGGACTGGTTTAAGGGCAACGACAGGCCCAAAGCCCCGGCGGGCCAGCCTCTTGATTTTTCTAAGCCAGCAGAATGGCAGGCGAAGCTGCCGCTGACGCCGGAAGATAAAGTGACCGGCTACAACAATTTCTACGAATTCGGTCTGGATAAAGCAGATCCGGCCGCCAATGCAGGCACGCTGCAGACTACGCCCTGGAAACTGACCATTGACGGCGAAGTGGCGAAGCCGCTGACGCTTGATCACGATGATTTATATAAGCTTTTCCCGCTGGAGGAGCGTATTTATCGGATGCGATGCGTAGAGGCCTGGTCGATGGTCGTGCCGTGGATAGGCTTCCCGCTCGCCAGCTTGTTGAAAAAAGTCGAACCTACCAGTGCGGCGAAATATGTCGCTTTTACCACGCTCTATGCGCCGGAGCAGATGCCGGGCCAGAAGGACCGCTTTATTGGCGGCGGTCTGGATTACCCCTATGTAGAAGGGCTGCGTATAGATGAAGCGATGCACCCGCTGACTATGCTGACCGTCGGCGTTTACGGCAAGGCGCTGCCGCCGCAAAACGGCGCTCCTGTACGCCTTACCGTGCCGTGGAAGTATGGATTTAAGGGAATTAAGTCGATCGTCAGCATTAAGCTGACCCGCGAACGGCCGCCGACAACCTGGAATCTTTCCGCGCCGGGCGAATATGGTTTTTACGCTAATGTGAATCCTAATGTCGATCATCCCCGCTGGTCGCAGGCCACCGAGCGCGTTATCGGTTCCGGCGGCGTGCTTGATGTGAAGCGCCAGCCTACCCTGTTGTTCAACGGTTACGCCGAGCAGGTCGCTTCGCTCTATAAAGGACTCGATTTGCGGGAGAATTTCTAAGTGCGTTTAACGGCAAAACAGATTGTCTGGCTGAAAGTGGCGCTGCATCTGGCCGCTTTCCTGCCGCTCGTGTGGCTTTTTTACGCCGCAAGCCAGGGATACTTCAGCGCCGACCCGGCGAAAGATATTCAGCATTTTACCGGCCGCATGGCGCTTAAGCTGCTGCTTGCCACGCTGCTGGTCACGCCGCTGACCCGTTTGCTCAAGCAGCCGCTGCTGATCCGCACCCGACGTCTGCTGGGATTATGGTGTTTTGCGTGGGCAACGCTTCATCTTATTAGCTATTCGCTGCTGGAACTGGGCATCAACAACCTTTCTTTGCTCGGCCAGGAACTGGTAAGCCGTCCCTATTTGACGCTCGGCATCATTAGCTGGCTGGTGCTGCTGGCGCTGGCGTTTACCTCGACGCAGGCGGCGCAGCGAAAACTGGGTCGCCGCTGGCAAATTCTGCATAACTTCATTTATCTGGTAGCGATCCTGGCGCCTATTCACTACCTCTGGTCGGTAAAGATCCTCTCACCGCAGCCGTTAATCTATGCCTTTATCGCGCTTGTGCTGCTGGCATGGCGCTATAAGAAGTTCCGTCAGTGGCTGAGATAATGCGTTGTTCTGCGCCATTTAATCCACTTCTGTTATTACCCGGTATCGATTGGCTGATACCGGTTGATAATCTTCCCTGATAAGACCAGTATTTAGCTGCCAAATGCTACGAAATCGTTATAATGTGCGACTTTGGTTTTTCGCCCGCCCATTTTCATGGTGTTAAGGGTGACAACCTCGCAATGAAGGTATATTTTGTTTTTTACCGGAGAATTGCAGGAGATAGCGTCACAATGGCGAACAGATTTCAGATTTTGCTTTTGAACGGCCCAAACCTTAATATGCTCGGCACCCGTGAGCCCGAAAAGTATGGCAAACAGACGCTGGATGAAATTGTGAGCGGCCTCCAGGCGCAAGCTGAATCGCTAAACGTTTCGCTCGATCACCTGCAATCTAACGCGGAGTATGCGCTTATCGACCGTATTCATCAGGCTAAAGACAATGTCGACTATATCCTGATTAATCCGGCCGCTTTTACGCATACCAGCGTCGCGCTGCGCGATGCCCTGCTGGCGGTGAGCATCCCGTTTATCGAGATCCACCTCAGCAACGTGCATGCCCGCGAGCCGTTCCGGCATCATTCATACCTTTCTGATGTCGCCGCTGGCGTTATCTGCGGATTCGGCGCTGACGGCTATAGCTATGCACTACAGACGGCGGTAAAACGCCTGTCACAATCACACTAAACAAAGAGTACGGAACCCACTCATGGATATTCGTAAGATTAAAAAACTGATCGAGCTGGTTGAAGAATCAGGCATCGCTGAACTGGAAATTTCTGAAGGCGAAGAGTCTGTACGCATCAGCCGCGCGCCGGCCAATGCAGGCATCCCGGTTATGCAGCAGGCCTATGCTGCGCCGATGTATGCCCCGCAGCAGCAGCCTGCGCTGTCTACTGCTGTCGCACCGGCAACCGCGCCGGCGCTGGAAGCGCCAGCTGCAGCAGAAGTCAGTGGTCACATCGTACGTTCCCCGATGGTTGGTACCTTCTATCGTACCCCGAGCCCGGACGCCAAAGCGTTTATTGAAGTAGGCCAGAAAGTCAACGTGGGCGACACCCTGTGCATCGTTGAAGCGATGAAAATGATGAACCAGATCGAAGCCGATAAAGCGGGCGTAGTAAAAGCGATCCTGGTTGAAAGCGGTCAGCCGGTAGAGTTTGACGAGCCGCTGGTTGTCATCGAATAACGAGGCGAACATGCTGGATAAAATTGTTATCGCTAACCGCGGCGAGATTGCACTGCGTATTCTTCGTGCCTGTAAAGAACTGGGCATCAAGACTGTCGCCGTGCACTCCAGCGCGGACCGCGATCTGAAACACGTACTGCTGGCGGATGAGACCGTATGTATCGGTCCGGCGCCGTCAGTAAAAAGCTATCTGAACATCCCGGCCATTATCTCCGCTGCGGAAATCACCGGTGCGGTCGCGATTCACCCGGGCTATGGCTTCCTTTCCGAGAACGCCAACTTCGCCGAGCAGGTTGAGCGCTCCGGCTTTATCTTCATCGGTCCGAAAGCGGACACTATCCGCCTGATGGGCGACAAAGTGTCTGCGATTACGGCGATGAAGAAAGCAGGCGTCCCGACGGTGCCGGGTTCCGACGGCCCGCTGGGCGACGATATGGATAAGAACCGCGCCCATGCGAAACGCATCGGCTACCCGGTGATTATCAAAGCTTCCGGCGGCGGCGGCGGTCGCGGTATGCGCGTAGTGCGCAGCGACGCCGACCTGGCGCAATCCATCTCCATGACCCGTGCGGAAGCGAAAGCCGCTTTCAATAACGACATGGTCTACATGGAGAAATACCTGGAAAACCCGCGCCACATTGAGATTCAGGTGCTGGCGGATGGCCAGGGCAACGCCATTTATCTCGCCGAGCGCGACTGCTCTATGCAGCGTCGTCACCAGAAAGTGGTTGAAGAAGCACCGGCACCGGGCATCACCCCGGAACTGCGTCGCTACATCGGCGAACGCTGCGCCAAAGCCTGTGTGGATATTGGCTATCGCGGCGCGGGCACCTTTGAGTTCCTGTTTGAAAACGGCGAGTTCTACTTCATTGAAATGAACACCCGTATTCAGGTAGAACATCCGGTTACCGAGATGATCACCGGCGTCGACCTGATCAAAGAGCAGCTGCGTATCGCAGCAGGCCAGCCGCTCTCCATTAAGCAGGAAGAAGTGACGATCAGAGGCCATGCGGTGGAATGCCGTATCAATGCCGAAGACCCGAACACCTTCCTGCCGAGCCCGGGTAAAATCACGCGCTTCCACGCGCCGGGCGGCTTTGGCGTTCGCTGGGAATCACATATCTACGCGGGCTATACCGTACCGCCGTATTACGATTCCATGATAGGCAAACTCATCTGCTACGGTGAAAACCGCGACGTGGCGATTGCTCGCATGAAGAACGCCCTGCAGGAACTGATTATCGACGGCATTAAAACCAACGTCGATCTGCAGACGCGCATCATGAACGATGAGAACTTCCAGCACGGTGGCACCAATATCCACTATCTGGAGAAGAAGCTGGGCCTGAACGAAAAATAAGCCCTGCTTTCATTGATAAGGCCAGCTTCCGCTGGCCTTTATTTTTTGTCGCCTCCCCCTGCTGCTGCGGTACAATCGCCGCTTTCTTACGTCACAAGGGATAAAAATGGACAACCGTTTTGTTCAGGCCCATAAAGAGGCGCGCTGGGCGCTGTGGCTGACCCTTCTCTATCTCGCCGCATGGTTAGTGGCTGCTTACTTACCTGATTCAGCAACAGGCGTAACGGGCCTGCCGCACTGGTTTGAGATGGCTTGTCTGCTGGTGCCGCTGCTGTTCATTCTGCTCTGCTGGTTGATGGTGAAATTTATTTATCGCGATATTCCGCTGGAGGATAACGATGCAGCATGAAGTGATCCTTCCTCTTATCGCCTATCTGCTGGTGGTATTTGGCCTTTCGCTCTACGCCATGCGCAAGCGCACGACGGGAAACTTCCTTAACGAATACTTCCTTGGCAGCCGTTCCATGGGCGGGTTTGTGCTGGCGATGACGCTGACGGCGACTTACATTAGCGCCAGTTCATTTATCGGTGGCCCGGGCGCAGCCTATAAATATGGTCTGGGCTGGGTACTGCTGGCGATGATTCAACTCCCCGCCGTCTGGCTTTCTCTCGGCATTCTGGGCAAGAAGTTCGCTATTCTCGCCCGCCGCTATAACGCCGTCACGCTTAACGACATGCTTTACGCACGCTACCAAAGCCGTCTGCTGGTATGGCTTGCCAGCCTGAGCCTGCTGGTGGCCTTTATTGGCGCCATGACGGTGCAATTTATTGGCGGCGCGCGCCTGCTGGAAACCGCGGCGGGCATTCCCTATGAAACCGGCCTGCTGATTTTCGGCATCAGCATTGCGCTCTATACCGCATTTGGCGGCTTTCGCGCCAGCGTGCTTAACGACACGATGCAGGGGCTGGTCATGCTGATTGGCACCATCTTGCTGCTGGTGGGCATTATTCACGCCGCAGGCGGCCTGCACAGCGCGGTGGAAAAGCTTCAGCATATCGATCCGAAGCTGGTCGCGCCGCAGGGCGCAGAGGATATCCTCTCGCCAACCTTTATGGCCTCGTTTTGGGTGTTGGTTTGCTTCGGCGTCATTGGCCTGCCGCATACGGCGGTACGCTGCATCTCTTATAAAGACAGCAAGGCGGTGCACAGCGGTATTATCATCGGCACCATTGTGGTCGCTATCCTGATGCTCGGGATGCATCTCGCGGGTGCGCTGGGCCGTGCCGTATTGCCCGATCTAAAAGTGCCGGATCTGGTTATCCCTACGCTGATGGTCACCGTGCTGCCGCCGGTGGCGGCGGGGATCTTCCTCGCTGCGCCGATGGCGGCGATCATGTCGACCATTAACGCGCAGCTGCTGCAATCTTCCGCCACGATCGTAAAAGATCTCTGGCTGAACCTGCACCCGGACCAGATCCATAACGAAAAACGCCTTAAGCGCATGTCTTCGGTTATCACGCTGGTGTTGAGCGCGTTGCTGCTGCTGGCGGCCTGGCGTCCGCCGGAAATGATTATCTGGCTCAACCTGCTGGCCTTTGGCGGCCTGGAAGCGGTTTTCTTGTGGCCGCTGGTGCTGGGGCTGTACTGGGAGCGAGCGAACGCGGCCGGCGCGCTCAGCGCGATGATCGTCGGCGCGGTGCTCTACGCCGTTTTGGCTACGCTAAAGATACAATACCTGGGTTTTCACCCGATTGTGCCGTCTCTGCTTTTAAGTCTGCTGGCTTTCCTTGTAGGTAACCGTTTTGGTCGCCCCGTAATGCAAGCCGCAGCCGTTTCATCTGTCGATAAATAAAGAGTTTTGCCATGCCATGGATCCAACTGAAAATTAACACCACCGGGGCGAACGCCGAAGAGTTGAGTGACGCGCTGATGGAAAGCGGCGCGGTCTCCATCACGTTTCAGGATACCCACGATACGCCGGTGTTCGAACCGCTGCCTGGCGAAACCCGCCTGTGGGGCGATACCGACGTTATTGGCCTGTACGACGCCGAAACCGATATGCAGGAAGTGGTAACACTACTGGAAAATCATCCGTTGCTGGGCGCGGGCTTTCGCCACAAAATTGAACAACTGGAAGATAAGGACTGGGAGCGCGAATGGATGGATAACTTCCACCCGATGCGCTTTGGCGAGCGGCTGTGGATTTGCCCAAGCTGGCGTCCGGTACCGGATGAGAATGCGGTAAACGTCATGCTCGACCCAGGCCTTGCTTTCGGCACCGGCACCCATCCCACCACGTCGCTCTGCCTGCAATGGCTGGACAGCCTCGATTTAACCGGCAAGACGGTTATCGACTTCGGCTGCGGCTCCGGCATCCTCGCCATCGCCGCTCTGAAGCTAGGCGCCGCGAAAGCCATCGGCATTGATATCGACCCGCAGGCGATTCAGGCGAGCCGCGACAACGCCGAACGCAACGGCGTGTCTGACCGTCTGGCGCTTTATCTGCCGCAGGATCAGCCTGCCGATATGCAGGCCGATGTGGTGGTCGCGAACATTCTGGCCGGTCCTCTGCGCGAACTGGCGCCGCTTATCAGCGTGCTGCCGATCAAAGGCGGCCAGCTTGGCCTGTCCGGCATTCTGGCAAGCCAGGCGCAGAGCGTATGCGAAGCGTATGCCGGGACCTTTGCGCTTGATCCAGTGGTTGAAAAAGAAGAGTGGTGCCGCATTACCGGCGTTAAGCAGTAATTTTCAGGCGCGGGCCAGGCTCGCGCCGTTTCCTTTTCCGTCTCGCTTTTTTTATCAACTGCCCCTTCGCTTTTACCCCTATAATAACTGAGTGAAACTATAGATTTCACAAATATAAATTGCTGAAATATCCACTCAGAGAATGTTTTATGACTACCGCACACGTTAAATCGGCGCTGCTCGCCCTGAGCATGCTGCCCACTCTGGCCATGGCTTCGCACTGGAGCTATGAAGGTGAAGGCGCTCCGGAACACTGGGGCGAACTGGATGCGCAATACTCGCTCTGTCAGAAAGGGATGAACCAGTCTCCTATTGATATCGAGCGCACAGTAAAAACGCAGCCGAACCCGCTGCAAATACATTACGTTGAGGGGCCAAATTTAATTCTGAACAACGGCCATACCATTCAGGCAAGCGTAAACGGGAAAACCCAGGATACCCTCACCCTCGATGGCGAGTCTTTCGCACTTCAGCAGTTCCATTTCCATGCGCCGAGCGAAAATACGTTGCACGGTAAACACTATGCAATGGAGATGCACCTGGTGCATAAAAACGCGGCTGGTGAAATTGCCGTGGTGGCCGTGATGTTTGAAACAGGCAAAGCCAACAACGAGCTGGAGAAGCTCTGGCAGGCGATGCCCGCGAAAGCGGAGGTGAGCCAGCCGCTGACGGCCAGCGTGGATATTAATAAGCTGCTGCCTCAGGATAAAACGCATTACCGTTTTAGCGGCTCGCTCACTACGCCGCCTTGCTCTGAAGGGGTGACCTGGCTTGTGTTAAAACATCCGCTTACCCTTTCTCCGGCACAGCTTGATAAATTCAAATCGGTGATGCATCACGATAACAATCGTCCGGTACAGCCACCCCACGGGCGCGTCGTTATTGACGAATAATGCTTCAGGGCGAGACGCTGCGTCTCGCCCTTTTGAGCGCATTATTTTCTTAAAAATGTGAGTTAGTCCGCACGAATTCCCGTTCAGCTGTGCATTAAATCAGCAAGTCAGCCAGAATGACCAGGGTGCGGAAGCAACGAAATGAAAGAAGTTATAAGCCAAACGTAAGAAATTAGCGTTGATGCCATCCTCTCAACTAAATGATTTATAAGACTTATTAATTCACACTCGCTGCCAAGCCGCTTGTTCTTTGATCTATAACAGCCGATTGTTCAAAGTTTGGCCTTTCATCTCGTGCAAAAAATGCGTAATATACGCCGCCTTGCAGGCACAGTATGGTCATTTCTTAACTCATGCGTATCGGACACCACCAGCTCAGAAATCGCCTGATTGCAGCACCTATGGCTGGCATCACTGACAGACCATTCAGGACGCTGTGTTACGAGATGGGAGCGGGGTTAACCGTTTCAGAGATGATGTCCTCTAACCCGGAAGTGTGGGCGAGCGACAAATCTCGTTTGCGGATGGTCCATGTGGATGAGCCCGGTATTCGCACCGTGCAGATCGCGGGTAGCGTGCCGGAAGAGATGGCGGAAGCCGCACGCATTAACGTGGAAAGCGGCGCCCAGATTATTGATATCAATATGGGTTGCCCGGCCAAAAAGGTGAATCGCAAGCTGGCGGGCTCAGCCCTGCTGCAATACCCGGATCTGGTGAAGTCTATCCTTACCGCGGTAGTAAATGCAGTGGACGTTCCCGTTACGCTGAAGATTCGCACCGGCTGGGATCCGGCGAACCGTAACTGTGTAGAGATTGCCCAATTGGCTGAAGATTGTGGTATTCAGGCGCTGACCATTCACGGCCGTACACGCGCCTGTTTGTTTCAGGGTAACGCAGAATACGACAGCATTCGGACAGTTAAGCAGACGGTTTCCATTCCGGTTATCGCGAATGGCGACATTACTGACCCGCTTAAAGCCAGAGCTGTGCTCGACTATACAGGGGCGGATGCCCTGATGATAGGACGAGCCGCTCAGGGAAGACCCTGGATCTTCCGGGAAATCCAGCATTATCTGGACACTGGAGAGTTGCTGCCCCCCCTGCCGCTGGTAGAGGTTAAGCGCTTGCTTTGCGCGCACGTTCGGGAACTGCATGACTTTTACGGCCAGGCAAAAGGGTACCGAATCGCGCGTAAACACGTTTCCTGGTATCTTCAGGAACATGCTCCGGATGACCAGTTTCGGCGCACATTCAACGCCATAGAAGACGCCAGCGAACAGCTGGAGGCGTTGGAGGCATACTTCGAAAATTTTGCGTAAACAGAAATAAAGAGCTGACAGAACTATGTTCGAACAACGCGTAAATTCTGACGTACTGACCGTTTCTACCGTTAACTCTCAGGATCAGGTAACCCAAAAACCCCTGCGTGACTCGGTAAAACAGGCACTGAAGAACTATTTTGCTCAACTGAATGGTCAGGATGTGAACGACCTCTACGAGCTGGTACTGGCTGAAGTAGAACAGCCCCTGTTGGACATGGTGATGCAATACACCCGCGGTAACCAGACCCGCGCGGCGCTGATGATGGGTATCAACCGCGGCACGCTGCGTAAGAAACTGAAAAAATACGGCATGAACTAAGTTCGCTTAGTTAACTTGCTGAATAAAAAGGCGCTAACCGGCATGGGGAAGCGCCTTTTTTGTTGTCCGTTATTTACAGACGAGGAAAATTTGGCTTAAGCCGCCACGATTATTTCTCTTTGCCGCTGCCTGTTCTTTTTATCGGGCAAGAGGCACGTCATAAAAATAGCGACCGCTGGCGTGCTAAACGAAAGCGGAAGGGTGAGCTCTCTTTTTATCCTCTACTCTTTTAAGCTTCCCGCACAGACGTGTTGCAAATGCGTCAACACGCTGATTGCCCGGTCTTTTTCGAAAAATGTCTCTCCTGAAATTGTCGGGAGTTAATTATAAAATTACGTAGTCTGTATTATATATTTTCCGGTTTTACACATCTCTACGTAATCGCTGGTAATGTCTATCAAATCCATCTGAAAACAAGGGCCTTAAATCACTTTCCCGACTATTCTGCCAATGATAATGTCGGCGCTTTAATTCATCTCTATTCTTTTAAGCAAAACTGCGAGACGCTGTGACCCCTATGGATAACAACGCCATGCTGGTTAGTCATTATGACCAGATCCTGGTCGTGATTTCTTTTATTGTCGCCATCCTGGCTTCGTATACTGCGCTTAATATGGCTGCCCGGGTAACCACCAGTAGCGGCACGGCGGCGCGCGTTTGGCTCTGCGGCGGCAGCATTGCCATGGGCATCGGCATCTGGGCGATGCACTTTATTGGCATGCTGGCCATGAACCTGTCGATATCGCTCAGCTATGATCCGCTGGTTACCGCTGTCTCCATGCTGATTGCGATAGGATCTTCCTTTTTCGCGCTCTGGCTGGTGTGCGGCCATCAATTACACATTTCCCGCTTATTACCGGGCTCGCTGGTGTTGGGCTGCGGAATAGCGGCCATGCACTATACCGGCATGGCGGCCTTGCTGGTGCAGCCAGGCATCATCTGGAGTTGGACCTGGGTTGCACTTTCCATTGCCATCGCGCTGCTGGCATCTGTCGCCGCGCTGTGGCTGACCTTTCATTTGCGTCGCGATGGCGGGCAAATGGCGCTGATGCGCGCTGGTGCGGCGGTAGTGATGGGCATCGCTATCGCCGGGATGCATTATACCGGCATGATGGCGGCTCATTTTCCTTATGGCACTCACGGCATGCATAGCGGCGTTAATAACGACTGGCTGGCTGTACTGGTCATTATGGTCACGCTATTCATTCTTGGCATTACGCTGCTGGTTTCTATGTTCGACGCTCGACTGCAGGCCCGCACTTCGCTGCTCGCCTCTTCTCTTGCCGAGGCCAATCGTGAACTTGCTCAACTGGCGTTACAGGATACCCTGACGCGGCTACCGAACCGTATTCTACTGGAAGACCGTCTCGACCAGGCCATACACAAAGCTAATCGCGAGAACTCGCGTTTCGCGCTGATGTTTATGGACCTCGACGGTTTTAAAGCGGTGAATGATGCTTACGGGCATGATATTGGCGACCAACTGTTAATCGCCGTTACCGAGCGGCTAAAAGAGCTTCTGAAAGGACAATATACCCTGGCCCGTATTGGCGGCGACGAGTTTGTTCTGCTGGTGGAAACAGCAGAGCCAGACGATGCGGCGACGCTTGCCAGTGCGATGGTGCGCGCTATCGATACGCCTTTCTCAATTGAACATTATGAACTGCAGGTCACGCTGAGCGTGGGCATTGCCTTTTATCCTCATGACGGCAATAACGAACGTGAATTGATGTTTAACGCCGATGCGGCGATGTATCACACCAAGCATACCGGGCGTAATGGCTATAACTTCTTCCAGCCCTCGATGAACACGATGGCGCAAGCCCAGCTACAACTGATGAATGACCTGTGGATGGCCCTTGAGCGTCAGGAGTTGCGGCTGGTTTATCAGCCAAAGTTTCAGGCGCCAGCCGGACCGGTTATCGGTTTTGAAGCCCTGCTGCGCTGGCAACATCCGAAACGCGGACTGTTATCGCCCGATCTTTTTCTACCGCTGGCGGAAAAAACCGGCATGATCATTCCCATCGGCGACTGGGTTCTGGATGAGGCCTGCCATCAGTTAAGCGAATGGCACCGTCAGGGGCATACGCAATGGTCAGTCGCGGTTAACCTCTCTACGCTACAGTTTGAACAACCTTCGCTGATTGAGACCATTACCGGCTGCCTTGAGAAGTACAATATTCCGCCGGATAAACTCATTCTGGAAGTCACTGAAACCACGGCGATGAACAACCCGGATGAGAGCGTACGTATGCTCACGCGCCTGACCGATCTTGGCGTAAGAGCCTCGATTGATGATTTTGGTACCGGCTATTCCAGCCTGCTTTACCTTAAGCGTCTGCCCGCCAGCGAGCTGAAAATTGACCGCGCTTTCGTTAATGAGCTAAGCGCTGACGGCGAAGATGCGACGATCGTCTCCGCCATTGTCGCGCTGGCTAAAACGCTCAACCTGAAGGTTGTGGCTGAAGGCGTGGAGACCGTGGAGCAGCAGCAATTCCTGACGCGGCTCGGCTGTAACACGCTGCAGGGCTATTTGCTTGGCAAGCCCCTGCCGCCTGATACTATCACTCGCCTGGGCGCGGATTTATCCCACCATGGTGAAACGCAGCCCCAACTTCAGGAAGAGTAATCGGAACGTTATTCTCCGCGGCGGGCGTAAATTCAACGCTTGTCGCGGATAATGTCGCCACGTTTTCCTTATTATTCGGCGGCAACATCAGTAGCATATTATCGACTATCTCCTGAGCCTGACCGTATAGGTTTATCGCGTCAGGTTTTAATAACCAGTTTTTAACAATACCGCTCAGGCAACCACAAAAAAGCGTGAGCGTAAGTTCAATATTTATGCTTTGCGATACCTGCCCGCTTGCTATGCACTGCCGAATGAGCGCAGCCATGCGTTCTTTATTAAAACCAAGCTGACTACGAATCTCCTGCTCCGGCATCATCTCGCTGTTGAATTCACATTTTTGATACAGAATCTGCATTAATGCGCGCCAGCGCGGATTACAGGAAACATATTGCAAGGCAAGCGTTAACGTTTCACGCAGCAACTGGAGCGGATTATGCCGCGTCTCAGAGGAAAGCAGCGGCGCAATGATTTGTCGTACGGGCAACTGCTCTTTCCAGATTTCATTAAAAAGCGCCTCTTTGCTTTCGAAATGCCAGTAAACCGCACCGCGCGTAACGCCTGCCGCTCGGGCGATATCAGTGAGCGTGGTGCCGTTAAACCCGCGTGTAGCAAATTCTGTGATGGCAGCGTCGAGAAGCTGCTGACGCGTTTTAAGCGCATCAAGTTTTGTTTTTCGAGCCATAGATTTATTAAATAGTAAAATTAAAGGCATTTAATTTTTGAATGTCTTATTCGTCATGCGGCCTTATGCTTTTTATTAACCAGCAACACACTAACGCACATCGCAAGAAATAAATACGGTGAATACATCAACAGAATAAATTCAAATAACAAATAATAAACAAGCAAGCAATATATTATACCCACCGACGACCTCACGCATGAATAAGCAGGCCTGGCGTAATCTTATTTTTTGCGTTTGCGTGCTTTCAACGCCTCCGAAAAATAAGGATTGCTTACATCGCCGCTTTATTATTTGTAGGATAGCACCTTGTTATTTTCTCGTTCACGCCTATTCCTGCTGCCCACCTGAGGGTGAATAGCGTGTTAGCGTTTTTTAAAGGAACAGCAATGACGAAACGTGTCGGGCTTTTATATTGGCCTCTTTCTTTTATTATCAGCGCCACGTTGCTGGCGGGATGCGACGACGATAACGGCGCCCATAATCAGGCAGCGGTTCCGCACGTCACTGTACATAACATAAAAAGCGCGCCGTTAACTATTACGACTGAACTGCCAGGCAGGACCTCCGCCTTTCGCGTTGCGGAGGTTCGTCCCCAGGTGAGCGGAATTATTCTCAAGCGCAACTTCACCGAAGGCAGCGACATCCGTGCCGGGGAATCGCTCTATCAAATCGATCCGGCAACCTATCAGGCCGCCTGGCAGAGCGCCAAAGGCGAACTGGCGAAAGCGCAGGCCGCCGCCGCTATCGCCCATCTGACAGTTAAGCGCTATGCCCCGCTCGCGGGCACGCAATACATCAGCAAGCAAGAATATGACCAGGCGCTGGCGAGCGCTAACCAGGCGGACGCCAGCGTGAAAGCCGCCCTGGCGGCAGTCAAAACAGCAGAGATAAATCTTGCTTACACGCGCGTAACCTCGCCAGTCAGCGGCCGCATCGGCAAATCAAACGTGACGGAAGGCGCGCTGGTGACAAACGGTCAGGCCACCGCGTTAGCAACGGTACAACAACTCGATCCAATGTACGTTGATGTCACCCAGTCGAGCACCGATTTCCAGCAACTCAGGAACGCGCTTACTCACGGGCAGCTTGAGCAAAATGGGCAAGGCGCTGTAGAGCTGGTGATGGAAAATGGTCAACCCTACCCGCTTAAAGGAACCCTGCAATTTTCCGACGTGACGGTGGATGAAAGCACGGGTTCTATTACGCTTCGCGCGGTTTTCCCAAACCCACAACATACGCTGCTGCCAGGCATGTTTGTGCGCGCGCGCATTGACGAAGGCGTTCGTCCGGATGCCATTCTGGTTCCTCAACAAGCGCTAACCCGCACGCCGCGCGGCGACGCTACCGTCATGGTGGTGAATGAGCAAAACAAGGTCGAGGTGCGCACGGTGATTACCGGACAAGCGGTAGGCGATAAATGGCTTGTGACCGCCGGACTGAAACCGGGAGAAAAGGTCATTGTCAGCGGGCTGCAAAGCGCGAGGGAGGGCGTCACGGTTAACGCCACGCCTGACAGCGCAGCGAAACCAGCAAGTTAAGGCGGCGCTATGGCTAATTTCTTTATTCAACGGCCTATTTTCGCCTGGGTGCTGGCGATTATCCTGATGATGGCAGGCGGTCTGGCTATTCTGCAGCTTCCCGTTGCCCAATATCCCACCATCGCCCCGCCGGCTATCGCCGTCACCGCGGTTTACCCTGGCGCGGATGCGCAGACGGTGCAGGATACGGTAACGCAGGTCATCGAACAGAACATGAACGGTATCGACAACCTGATGTATATGTCCTCCACCAGCGACTCCGCTGGCAACGTAACCGTCACGTTGACTTTCACCTCCGGCACCGATCCGGATATCGCTCAGGTGCAGGTGCAGAACAAGCTTCAGCTTGCGATGCCGCTGCTGCCGCAGGAAGTGCAACAGCAGGGTATCAGCGTAGAAAAAGCAAGCAGCAGCTTCCTGCTGGTCGCAGGCTTTATCACCAGCAACCCGGCGCTGACCCAGGAAGATATTTCCGATTACGTAGCATCCAATGTGAAGGATGCCATCAGCCGCACCAGCGGCGTGGGCGACGTCCAGCTCTTCGGCGCCCAGTACGCGATGCGTATCTGGCTTGATGCTAACTTGCTCAATAAATATCAACTTACGCCGCTGGATGTTATCAACCAGCTCAAGGCGCAGAACGACCAGATAGCGGCAGGCCAGCTTGGCGGCACGCCAGCCATAACGGGTCAGCAGCTGAACGCTTCTATCATCGCTCAGACAAGGCTTAAGGATCCGCAGCAATTCGCCCGCGTCACGCTCAAGGTAAATCAGGATGGCTCCGTTGTGCGGCTGAAAGATGTAGCACGCATTGAGCTTGGCGGCGAAAACTACAATATGGTGACCAAAATCAACGGCCAGGCGGCCACGGGCCTTGGCATCAAGCTCGCCACTGGTGCGAACGCACTGGATACCGCCGAAGCGATTAAAACAAAACTGGCACAGATGCAAACCTTCTTCCCCCAGGGCATGAAGGTCGTTTACCCCTATGACACCACGCCGTTTGTGAAAATCTCTATTCATGAGGTGGTGAAAACGCTGTTCGAGGCCATCATTCTGGTGTTCCTCGTTATGTATCTTTTTCTGCAAAACCTCCGCGCCACGCTCATTCCCACTATCGCCGTCCCGGTCGTATTGCTCGGCACGTTTGCTGTGCTGGCGGCCTTCGGCTATTCCATTAATACCCTGACGATGTTCGGCATGGTGTTGGCCATAGGGCTACTGGTTGACGACGCCATCGTGGTGGTAGAAAACGTCGAGCGCGTTATGGCGGAGGAACATTTGCCGCCGAAAGAAGCGACGCAGATGTCGATGCAGCAGATTCAGGGCGCTCTGGTGGGGATTGCCATGGTGCTCTCCGCCGTGTTTGTGCCGATGGCGTTTTTTGGCGGTTCAACCGGTGCGATTTATCGCCAGTTCTCGGTGACTATCGTGGCGGCGATGGCGCTTTCGGTCCTGGTGGCGCTGATTCTGACGCCTGCGCTGTGCGCCACGCTGCTTAAGCCGCACAATCCTGAACATCAGGCCCACCAGCTACGCTTCTTCACCTGGTTCAATAAAAAGTTCGATGACAGCACGCACCACTATACGCAGAGCGTGAGCGGCATTCTCGCGAATACCGGGCGTTACCTGCTGCTTTATCTGCTGATTGTCGGCGGCATGGCCGTACTGTTCTTGCGCCTGCCCAGTGCCTTCCTGCCGGAGGAGGATCAGGGTGTTTTCATGACCATGGTGCAATTGCCAGCCGGGGCAACGCAGGCGCGCACGCAGCAGGTGCTGGATCAAGTGCAGCATTACTACCTGACGGCAGAGAAAGAGAACGTCGAATCGGTCTTTACCGTTAGCGGCTTTAGCTTTAGCGGTCAGGGGCAAAACGCAGGTATTGCTTTTGTTAGCCTGAAACCCTGGGAGGAAAGACCGGGCAGCGAAAACAATGTAGAGGCCATTGTTAGCCGTGCTACTCGCGCATTCTCCCAAATTCAGGACGGCATGGTGTTCCCCTTCAACCTGCCCGCTATTCTTGAACTTGGTACCGCAACAGGTTTTGACTTTGAACTAACGGATCAGGCCAACCTGGGACATGATGCGCTGACGCAGGCGCGCAATCAGTTGCTCGGTATGGTAAAAGCACGACCCGACCTGCTGGTTCGCGTGCGTCCCAACGGCCTTGAAGACACGCCGCAGTTTAAGCTGGAAGTGGATCAGGATAAGGCGCAGGCGCTGGGCGTGACGGTTTCCGATATCAACCAGACGATTTCCACCGCGCTTGGCGGCACCTATGTAAACGACTTTATCGACCGTGGACGCGTAAAGAAAGTCTATGTGCAGGCGGATGCGCGTTTCCGTATGCTGCCAGGCGATATTAACAACCTTTATGTCCGCGGTAGCAATGGACAAATGGTGCCTTTTTCCGCCTTTTCCTCTTCTCACTGGATCACCGGGTCGCCGCGCCTGGAGCGCTATAACGGCGTACCGTCTATGGAGATCCTTGGCGAAGCGGCGCCCGGCAAAAGTACCGGCGAAGCGATGGCGTTGATGGAAGCGCTGGCCGCGAAACTGCCAGCCGGCATCGGCTATGACTGGACGGGGCTTTCTTATCAGGAGCGCCTTTCAGGCAACCAGGCGCCCGCGCTTTATGCCATCTCGTTAATCGTGGTTTTCCTGTGTCTCGCAGCGCTTTATGAAAGCTGGTCAATACCGTTTTCGGTCATGCTGGTGGTGCCGCTTGGCGTTATCGGCGCGCTGTTGGCGGCGACGCTACGCGGTCTGAATAATGACGTCTATTTCCAGGTGGGTTTGTTAACCACTATTGGTCTTTCAGCGAAAAACGCCATTCTGATTGTCGAGTTCGCCAAGGACTTAATGGAGAAAGAAAGCAAAGGGCTTATCGAAGCGACGCTCGAAGCAGTACGGCTTCGTTTACGCCCGATTCTGATGACCTCGCTGGCGTTTATTCTTGGCGTACTGCCGCTGGTGCTGAATCACGGCGCGGGCAGCGGCGCCCAGAATGCCGTCGGCACCGGCGTGATGGGCGGCATGCTTTCCGCCACGTTGCTTGCCATTTTCTTTGTCCCGGTGTTCTTTGTCGTCATCCGTCGACGGTTTGGCAAAAGCCACGGCTAAAAGATAAGCGAAAGGCGGCGCTTGTCGCCTTTCGCTAAATAAACAAGGCGTTACATAAAAGAAGATTTAAAAGCCTGAGTTTTTATATTAAGATTTTTACGCTTTCGTTCAGGTCGTGCTCCGATAAGCCATCTTGCTTTCAAATACTTTACTTTTTAGCGTTCTGTCTTTGCGCTCTCCATAATTTTCTCACTATTTCGCCTTAACCCCATTTTTCCCTCCATAATTTTTACAATGCACATGGATTGCAATTATTTCCCGGTGCCTGACGCAACCGCCGAATGATAAAATAGCGCCATCTGATTCAGTTAACCTGAAATGAAAGCGTAAAAGCAGTGGGTTGCTGAAGGAGTATCTTGCTGAGGTAATATCATGAAAAACGTCATCGCTATCGCATTGCTTTCCACCCTGCTGGCTGGCTGTGCCCACGACTCGCCTTGCGTACCCGTTTATGACGATCAGGGTCGTCTGGTGCACACTAATACCTGCATGAAAGGCACAACTCAGGATAACTGGGAAACGGCTGGCGCCATTGCTGGCGGCGCTGCTGCGGTGGCTGGGTTGACGATGGGCATCATCGCTCTGAGTAAATAACTCATTTTATTAAATAAAGCGCGGCCTGGCCGCGCTTTTTGCTTTATTAAGGTGCAACTGCCTTGTGAAAGGCAATTTTCTGGCATCACAACAGAGCAGAGAAATAACTTCACCGCTGAAACAACTCACGTTTTGAATGCTCGCTTCGTTTTATTTCATTACGCTTCGTGAGTTAACTCACAAGCCGCTCCGATACTGATCAGGCCAATATTCACGCTCGCAACCACTCTCTTACCTTTTAATAAAGTGATGAAACTTTTTTGCGCCAAAATGTGGCGCAGGTTTCAGTTTCGCACCATTTCAGGGCGCTTAACTCTTTTTTTCACGGCTACACTTCGCTTATTGCATCCGCATGCCCCTTTCTGTAGCGAATGCAAACCTGGCACTCCGTTTGCTTTACCCACAATGGCTGATGCCACAGACAGGAAACAGGCGCCTCCCGGACGACCTGAAACTTATAACGATAATTTTCGCCACACAGGATGCATTATGAAAAAAGTGATAGCCACTCTGGCCGCAGCGGCCGCGCTGTTTGCTGTTGCCAATCAAGCCCACGCCGGCGCGACATTCGATGCGGTAAAAAAGAAAGGTTTTGTGCAGTGCGGTATTAGCGACGGGTTACCGGGTTTCTCTTATGCCGATGCCAGCGGCAAATTTACCGGGATTGATGTAGATGTTTGCCGTGGCGTGGCCGCAGCCATGTTTGGCGACGCCTCTAAGGTAAAATATACGCCGCTGACCGCTAAAGAGCGTTTTACCGCGCTTCAGTCTGGCGAAGTCGACATGCTTTCCCGGAACACGACATGGACCTCTTCCCGCGACACGGGCATGGGCATGGCGTTTACCGGTGTCACCTATTACGACGGCATCGGCTTCCTCACGCATAACAAAGCAGGCCTGAAGAGCGCGAAAGAACTTGATGGCGCTACCGTTTGTATCCAGGCAGGGACCGATACTGAGCTGAACGTGGCGGACTACTTTAAAGCGAACAATATGAAGTACACCCCGGTCACTTTCGACCGCTCTGATGAATCCGCCAAAGCACTGGAATCCGGTCGTTGCGATACCCTTGCTTCCGACCAGTCACAGCTGTATGCACTGCGCATTAAGTTGAGCAACCCCGCCGAATGGCTCGTTCTGCCTGAAGTTATTTCTAAGGAGCCGCTCGGTCCGGTCGTGCGCCGTGGCGATGACGAATGGTTCTCCGTGGTGCGCTGGACGCTGTTCGCCATGCTGAACGCCGAAGAGATGGGTGTGGATTCGAAAAACGTTGATGCGAAAGCGGCTAACCCAACCACGCCGGATATGGCGCATCTGCTGGGCAAAGAAGGCGATTACGGTAAGGATCTCAAGCTCGATAACAAATGGGCCTACAACATTGTGAAGCAGGTAGGCAACTACGCGGAAGTGTTCGAGCGCAACGTAGGTTCGGAAAGCCCGTTGAAGATCAAACGTGGTCAGAACAACCTCTGGAACAAAGGCGGGATCCAGTACGCTCCGCCGGTACGCTAACTGTTTGCTGTTACGGGCGCCGCATTGCGGCGTCCAGTCCGGAGTTATGGTCACTGAGGTTTATCTATGTCCCATCGCCGCCCAACCGTAAAAGGTGATTTATCCTTTTCCAATCCTGCGGTTCGCGCCTGGCTGTTCCAGATCCTCGCCGTTGCCGTTGTTCTTGCTATCGTCGCTTATCTGATCCACAACACTATTACTAACCTGAATAACCGTGGGATCACCTCAGGGTTCGCTTTTCTTGATCGGGGAGCGGGGTTTGGCATCGTCCAGCACTTGATTGACTACCAGGAAGGCGATACCTATGGCCGCGTGTTTTTAGTCGGCTTGCTTAATACGCTGCTGGTTTCCGCGCTCTGTATTGTCTTCGCTTCTGTTCTGGGCTTCTTTCTTGGGCTGGCTCGCCTTTCCGAAAACTGGCTGCTGCGAAAGCTTTCCACGATTTATATTGAGACGTTCCGCAATATCCCCCCGCTGCTACAGATCTTCTTTTGGTATTTCGCTGTGTTGCGTAACCTTCCAGGGCCTCGCCAGGCGGTCAATGCCTTTGATCTGATGTTCCTTAGCAACCGAGGGCTTTATTTGCCTGCGCCCATGATGGGTGAAGGGCTTATGGCGTTTTTCGTCGCGCTGGTGGTTGCCGTCGTGGTGACTGTGGGTCTTTATCGCTTTAACAGCAAGCATCAAATAAAGACGGGTCAGTTGCGCCGTACATGGCCTGTTGCCCTTGGGCTTATCATAGGATTGCCAATAGCGGCGCACCTTGCCTTTGGCCCGGCGCTTCACTGGGACGTGCCAGAGCTACGCGGTTTTAACTTTCGCGGCGGCCTTGCGTTGATTCCCGAGCTTGCGGCGCTGACGCTGGCGCTTTCGGTTTATACCTCTGCATTCATAGCGGAAATCATCCGCGCCGGCATTCAGTCGGTACCGCACGGCCAGCACGAAGCGGCTCGCTCGCTCGGCCTGCCCAATCCGGTAACGCTACGCCAGGTCATCATACCGCAGGCGCTACGGGTGATTATTCCGCCGTTAACCAGCCAGTATCTCAATATTGTAAAAAACTCCTCACTGGCGGCCGCTATCGGTTATCCCGATATGGTGTCGCTGTTTGCCGGCACAGTGCTTAACCAGACTGGCCAGGCGATTGAAACCATCGCTATTACCATGTCGGTTTATCTAATCATCAGCCTGACGATTTCATTACTGATGAATATATATAACCGACGTATCGCCCTGATAGAGCGCTGAGGATCCTATGTCGAAAGTTTTATTGTCACCGGATACCCCGGCAACGCCGGCAGGCTCTGGACGCGCTATTGCCTGGGCGCGTAAGAATCTCTTTTCCAGTTGGAGCAATAGCCTACTGACGATTTTTTGCCTGTGGCTGATGTGGGAGCTTATCCCGCCACTGCTGAACTGGGCGCTTTTTCAGGCTAACTGGACCGGCGAGACGCGAGCGGATTGCACCAAAGAAGGCGCGTGTTGGGTATTTATCCACGCCCGCTTCGGACAGTTCATGTATGGGCTTTATCCGCACGATCAACGCTGGCGCATTAACGTGGCGCTGATTATCGGCCTGTTTTCTATCGCACTGATGTTCTGGAAGGGGCTTCCTTCACGCGGACGTTATATTGCCTGCTGCGCGGTGGTTTACCCGTTAGTCGTATGGGGCTTGCTGTACGGTGGTTTCCTTGGGCTGGAGCGGGTGGAAACGCGTCAGTGGGGCGGGCTTACGCTTACGTTAATTATCGCTTCTGTCGGGATTGCCGGCGCGCTGCCGCTAGGTATTCTGCTGGCGCTGGGGCGACGCTCGCGTATGCCAGTCGTGAGGATACTGTCGGTGATCTTCATTGAGTTCTGGCGCGGCGTGCCGTTAATCACCGTGCTCTTTATGTCCTCCGTTATGCTGCCGCTGTTTATGGCTGAAGGCACCAGCATCGACAAGCTGGTCCGTGCGCTGGTAGGCGTGATTTTATTTCAGTCCGCCTATGTTGCGGAAGTCGTGCGCGGGGGATTGCAGGCATTGCCGAAAGGCCAGTACGAAGCCGCGGAATCGCTGGCGCTGGGTTACTGGAAAACGCAGGGGCTGGTCATTCTTCCGCAGGCGTTAAAGCTCGTCATCCCGGGCCTCGTGAATACCATCATCGCGTTATTTAAAGACACCAGTCTGGTCATCATCATCGGCCTGTTCGATCTTTTCAGCAGCGTGCAGCAGGCAACGGTCGACCCGGCCTGGTTGGGAATGTCGACCGAAGGCTATGTTTTTGCCGCGCTGGTTTACTGGATTTTCTGTTTCAGCATGTCGCGCTACAGCCAGCATCTGGAAAAGCGCTTTAACACCGGGCGTACACCGCACTAAGGAAATTTATGAGCCATATAACCACGCCAGCTACCGATGCGATGATTACGCTCGAAAATGTGAATAAATGGTATGGGCAGTTTCATGTGCTGAAGGATATTAACCTTAAAGTTAAACAAGGCGAGCGTATCGTTCTCTGCGGCCCTTCAGGTTCGGGTAAATCGACCACTATCCGCTGCATTAATCATCTTGAAGAACATCAGCAGGGACGAATAGTAGTAGACGGTATTGAACTGAATGATGACCTGCGCAATATCGAGCGCGTACGTACTGAAGTCGGCATGGTCTTTCAGCATTTCAATCTGTTTCCTCACCTTACCGTGCTGCAAAACTGTACTCTTGCGCCCATCTGGGTGCGAAAATTGCCGAAGAAAGAGGCTGAAGCGCTTGCTATGCATTACCTGGAGCGCGTACGTATTGCGGAACATGCGCATAAATTTCCAGGCCAGATTTCAGGTGGGCAACAGCAGCGTGTCGCCATTGCGCGCTCGTTATGTATGAAGCCCAAAATTATGCTTTTCGACGAGCCGACCTCTGCTCTTGATCCAGAAATGGTGAAAGAAGTGTTAGATACAATGATTGGTCTGGCAGAATCGGGCATGACGATGCTTTGCGTAACACATGAGATGGGGTTCGCTCGCACTGTCGCCGATCGTGTCATTTTTATGGATCGCGGAGAAATCGTTGAACAGGCGCCCCCAAATGAATTTTTTGCTAATCCTAAGTCGGAGCGCACCCGAGCGTTCCTGTCTCAGGTGATCCATTAACTTTTTCCAATGTAAAAAGGCCATCCTCCAGGATGGCCTTTTATTATTCATTGCATGAGGTTGTCTGAAGTGTCGTTTGCTAAGTTATCTCCCGGTAAGGGTTAGCCAAAATGACTGCAGACAGGATACAGAAAGCAAAAAACCCGGTCATAAGACCGGGTTTTTTGCTTTATTTGATGCCTGGCAGTTCCCTACTCTCGCATGGGGAGACCCCACACTACCATCGGCGCTACGGCGTTTCACTTCTGAGTTCGGCATGGGGTCAGG